>NZ_CP200340.1:0-2541597 GCF_058138205.1 Leifsonia sp. RCC_180
ATCCTGCGGGATGTGTCCACGGTGGACACGTCGTGCCAGATTTGGGGTGGCCCGTCGGCGTTGCCGTTCGGGATCGCGCCGACGGGGTTCACCCGGTTGATGCAGACCGAGGGGGAGACTGCCGGGGCGGGGGCTGCTGCGGCGGCGGGGATCCCGTTCACCCTGTCCACTTTGGGGACCACGTCGATCGAGAACGTGAAGGCGGCGAACCCGCACGGCCGGAACTGGTTCCAGTTGTATGTGATGCGGCAACGGGAGATCTCCTACGGGCTGGTGGAGCGGGCCGCCGCCGCCGGGTTCGACACCCTGTTCTTCACGGTGGACACCCCGATCGCCGGGGCCCGGCTACGGGACAAAAGGAACGGGTTCTCCATCCCACCCCAGTTGACGTTGGGGACGATCGTGAACGCGATCCCGCGGCCGTGGTGGTGGTACGACTTTTTGACCACCCCGAAGTTGGAGTTCGCGTCCCTGTCCGCCACCGGCGGCACCGTCGGTGACCTGCTCAACGCAGCGATGGACCCGTCCATCAACTACGAGGACCTGGCCATCATCCGGGAGATGTGGCCGGGGAAGCTGGTGATCAAGGGCGTGCAGAACGTGGAAGACGCCAAGACTCTGGTCGATCACGGGGTGGATGGGATCGTGCTCTCCAACCACGGCGGACGCCAACTCGACCGGGCACCCATCCCCTTCCACCTCCTCCCTACGGTGGCCCGTGAGGTGGGTCAGCACACCGAGATCGCGATCGATACCGGCATCATGAACGGCGCCGACATCATCGCCGCCTACGCCCTCGGCGCCAAGTTCACCCTCATCGGCCGCGCCTACCTCTACGGGCTGATGGCCGGCGGCCGAGCCGGTGTCGACCGCACCATCCAGATCCTCACCGACCAACTCACCCGCACCATGAAACTCCTCCAGGTCAACACCCTCGCCGAACTCGGCCCCCACCACGTCACCCAACTCGCCCGACTCCAACCGCTGCGCCGCGACCCAGCCCCCGAAACCGCCGACCGCTAACGAAGGACAACCCGCCCCGAATCTCCGACGGGCCGCGGTGCGGATGGAGATTCGCGCCTCCATCGCCCACATCCCCGACGGTGGCCTCCCGATCTCCGACGGTGGCAGGCGGCGCGGCTAACGAAGGAGAAACCGGCCTGAATCTCCTTCGATTGGCAGTACTGAAGGAGATTCGGCCGGAATCCGTGCGAATCTCCTTCGATCGGAGAGGGGAGGCGAGAGCGCAGCGGAGAGGGGAGCGGAGCGGGCAGCGGAGAGGGGCGGGGAGAGCGCAGCGGAGAGGGGCCCGCGGCTAGCGCGGGGTGTACTCGTAGACGACGGCGGAGAAGTGGTCCTCGAGTTCGTCCCACGACTCGGGGCCGTGGAAGGCGAGCCGGTACTGCACGTTGAGGAGCGGGCCGAGCACATCCAGCACGTCCGGCTGGAACGGGGTGCCGGGCGGGAAGCCCAGGCCGAAGCTGTGGATGATGCTGTCGTCGGCCGCGCGCAGCCACACTCCCCAGCCCTGCGCGACCGGTGTCGCGACCACCCGGAAGACGTGCGCGGGGTCGTAGTCGGCGGGGAGGGCGTCCGGCAGCTCGGTCATGCTGCAACGCTACAAGGCGTCCCGCGTGCCGGGAACAATTCGACGCCTCCCTCGGTTGATTGACATGTCAGCTACACCGGCTGAGCACGAGGAAAACGAGGATGGGATGACCGAACCAGACACCGCCGAACCGCTCGCCGAGCGGCTCACGGAGCGCGAACTGGCCGTCTGGCGTTCCCTGCAGGACACCACCGCGGACCTTCGCCGTCTCCTCGCGGCGGAACTCCAACGGGTCGAGCTCTCGCCCGGCGATTACGCCGTGCTGCTCGCGTTGACGGAGGCGGAGGGCCGCTCGCTGCGCTCGTCCGAACTCGCCGACGCGATCGACTGGGAGCGCAGCCGCGTCTCCCACCACCTGGGGCGGATGGAGCGACGGGGGCTCATCCTCCGCACCGAATGTCCCGGCGACAACCGCGGCGCACTCGTCGTCCTCACCGACGACGGCTACGACGCGATCCGCAGGGCCTCCGGCCCGCACCTGCGCGCGGTCAAGCGCCTCTTCGCCGACGCGCTCGAACCGCAGCAGCTCGAGAACTTGGCCGAGGTGCTCGGCAGCATCCGCCAGCACCTCGACGCAACACCACTCGAAAGCACGAAAGGACAGGCAGCATGAACGCCGGCACAACACGACCGCGCGTCGCTATCCTCGGCGTCGGGCACGTCGGCTCGGCGCTCGCGCGCATCCTGCTCGACGCGGGATACGCGGTGGATGTCGCCGCCTCCGGCGACCCCGCGCGCATCCAGCTCATCGCCTCCGTCGTCATGCCCGGAGCGCAGGCCAGTTGGGCCGCTGATGCCGTCGCGGACGCCGACGTGGTGATCCTCGCTATCCCGCTTCACCGGTTCGCCACGCTCGACCACGCGATGCTCGCCGGCAAGATC
Source organism: Leifsonia sp. RCC_180 (assembly GCF_058138205.1). NCBI lineage: Bacteria > Bacillati > Actinomycetota > Actinomycetes > Micrococcales > Microbacteriaceae > Leifsonia > Leifsonia sp. RCC_180. The sequence continues at coordinate 2,492 of NZ_CP200340.1, forward strand.
GTCATCGACTCCATGAACTACTGGGCGCCGACCGACGGCGTGCAGCCGCTGTTCGAGGATGCCTCGCTCACCAGCAGCGAGGTGGTCCAGGAACGGCTCGCCGCATCCACCGTCGTGAAGTCCTTCAACCACATCGGCTACCACGAGATGGAGGAGGACCGCCGGCCGGCCGGCGACCCCGACCGCCGCGCGCTGGGCGTCGCCTCTGACGACGCCGAAGCGGCAGCACTGGTCGCCTCCCTGATCGACGACGTCGGGTACGACGTCGTCATCGCCGAACGCCTCCGCGACGGCGTCGCCTTCGAACCGGGCGGTCCCGTGTTCGGAGCGCGCCTGAACTCACGAGAATTCCGGACGGCCGTCGCCGCCGAGCTGATGCCCGCCGACGCCGCCGCCTGAACCACATCCCACCCGGAAAGAACCCACAAATGAACACCGCACCCGAATCCACCACAACCGAGCCCACCACCGAGCCCACCACCCCCGAGAAGCGCTTCCCGCTCAGTTTCGGCCTGAACACGTTCGGCGACGTGACGAACGACGCCGTCGGCCGACCGATCAGCCAGGCCCAGACCATCCGCGACCTCGTCGGTCACGCCGTCGCCGCCGAGGAGGCGGGTCTCGACTACTTCGGCATCGGCGAGCACCACACCGACGACATGCCGCTCTCGGCCGCCGACGTGGTGCTCGGCGCGATCGCCGCGCGCACCGAGCGCATCCACCTCGGGTCCGCCGTCACCGTGCTGAGCTCGGACGACCCGGTCCGCGTCTTCCAGCGCTACTCCACGCTCAACGCGCTCTCCGACGGTCGCGCCGAGGTCATCCTCGGCCGCGGCTCCAGCATCGACTCGTTCCCGCTGTTCGGCTTCGACCTGAACGACTACGAAGCGCTGTTCGAGGAGAAGACCAACCTCTTCGCCCACCTGCTCCGCGGCGGCCCCGTCACCTGGGAGGGCACGACCCGGCGGGGCCTCCGCGACCAGGATGTGGTCCCGCACCTCGACACGCCCCTTCCGACCTGGATCGGTGTGGGCGGCAGCCCGGAGTCGGTCATCCGCACCGCCCACTACGGCTTCTCGCTGATGCTCGCCGTCATCGGAGGTCCGGTGTCGCGGTTCGCGCCTTACGCCGAGCTGTTCCACAAGGCGCTCGAGCAGTTCGGGCAGGAACCACAGCCGATCGGCCTGCACTCGCCTGGCCATGTCGCGGCGACCGACGAGCAGGCGCGTGAGGAGTTCTGGCCGCACTACCGCGACATGATCACGAAGGTCAGCGCCACGCGCGGATTCGCCATCCCGACCGAGTCGTCCTTCCTGCGCGAGATCGGCCCGGACGGCAGCCTCTACGTCGGCTCGCCCGAGACGGTCGCGACCAAGATCGCGAAGAACCTGCCGATGGTCGGGGCGAACCGCTTCGACCTCAAGTACGGCATCCCCGGCATGACCGACGAGTCGCTGCTCACCGGCATCCGGCTCTACGGCGGCGAGGTCGTGCCGCGCGTGCGCGAGCTGCTCGGCTGAGCACTCACTCGGCCGGCGTCCGGTGCAGCACCAGGAAGCGGGCGCCGTACGCGGGGACGCTCACCGGGAAGCTCGCCAGGTCGTCGACGGTCCCCACCTCGCTGCCGTCGGCGGCATCCGTCACCAGGGCGCGGTGGGGGAGCGCCTCCGACCGGACGGTGCCCTCCACCTGCTCGCCCGTCATGTTGAGCACGGTCAGCTGCACGATCGGCAGGTCCTGTTCGTCGAGCGACTCCAGCTCGTGCACCATGACGAGCATCCCGGGATGGGCCACATCGGGCACGTCGACCTGACGTGCGGTTGCGATGCCCCAGCGGTTCCGGATGCGCAGCAGCTCGCCCAGACGGCTCGCGAACGACGTGCGGCTCTGCAGCTGCTCGGGCAGCGTCCCGTACAGTGAGCGGGCCCGCGGCATCCCGGAGGACGACCGCTGCGCTTCGGGCGCGACGCCGAGCAGGTCGTGGGCGCCGCGCTCCACCCAACGCGTGTCGCCCTGGGCGATCAGGTCCTCCACCTCGGAGCGGGGGATGGTCAGCGAGCCGAGCAGGTCCCATCCCGAGAGCGCGAACACTCCGGGCTGCCACGCGTTGAAGGCGGCGAGCAGCAGGTGGGCGTCCCGGATCGCTGGAATGTCGGCCTCGGTGATCGAATCGAGCGTCAGGTGCCCCTGGGTGGCGGCGATGAGGGACGCGGACGTGCAGGCGATCCCGTTGGTGGTGAACACGAGGTTGTAGTCGGCGGTCGGCTGCGTGATCGCCTCGACCAGATCCTGGCGGATGCGCTGGGCCAGCTCCCCGCCGGTGATCTCCTCGCCGCGGAACGTGTACACGTCGTTCTGATGCAGCGTCGCCCAGTGCACCAGCTCGTAGGTGAGCTCGTCGTGGTTCTGCATCCCGTGCACCAGGCTGACCGGCTCGACGCCCAGCTCGAGCGACGTGCGCAGGGTCAGCCGCAGGAACTCCGTGTCGCCGGTGGCGAGGGCGTGGTGGTAGGCGGGTCGGTTGATGAAGTCGTAGGACAGGTCCGCCCCGACGGCGCCGGTGTCGCGAATGTCCTCGACGGTCAGGTTCAGCTCTTGGAACGTGAAGCCGCCGACCTTCCGGACCATGCCCGCGATGATGTGGTTCGCCGCGTGCGACAGCGGGTGACCCTCCGACCAGGCGGGCATCCCCTCGGCGCTCTTCTCGACGCCGAGGAAGCCGTTCGCATCCAGCCGCAGTGCGCTCGTGCCCAGGTCCCCCAGCGAGTGCAGTGCGTCGCCGATCACCAGGCGCATGCCAGAGAAGGTCGGGTCCAGCCAGTTGACCGACGGCTGGCCCTCCTTGAAGTAGTGCAGGTACACCCAGCGGCGGGTGACACCGTCGACGCCGATGACGGGAGCCGTAACGCTCCAGTTGGTCTCCTTCACGCCGGGCGAGAAGAAGATGACGCGCTGCAGCTCGCCGATGATGTAGCCGCGGGCCGCGAGCGCCGCCTCCGTCGACTCGTCGAGGTTGATGGAGTCGCGGCCCTCCGGGACCTCGGGGAGGAGGTGCCACTCGTCCGGCGGGATCTCGACCATGTGGTAGATGCCGGGGTAGTCCTTGTACGCCATCTCCGCCAGGCGGAAGTCGGCGCCCTTGCCGGTGTGACCCGGGACGATGTCGTCGATGACACTGCCGCCGTGCTCCTCGGCGACATCCGTCATTCGGCGGAAGGTCTCCTCATCGCCGAAGGCGGGGTCGATCTGCGTGCCGATGCGGTCGAAGTGGCCGTCGACGCTCGGGGTCTCCTGCCAGCCGCGGATGCCGCCCGCGCGCTTCACCGGGCCGGTGTGCACACCATTGATCCCGATCCGCTCGAACGCCGACCACAGCTCAGGGTCGGCCAGCGCCGTCAGGAACGACTCGTGCGGGCGGGTGATCAGCGAGATCGGATACGCGGTGAACCACACGTCGGACGTCGAGACGGCGCGGCGAGCATCCGGCCGAGCGTACGGGTTTCGCCACATGCTCGGCGAGCCGGAGAGCTGACGGCTGAGCACATCCGCATCCTTCAGCATCGACTGGCGGACCAGCCACTCGACGTAGGCGGGGTTCTGGCCGTTCGCGGCACGCGGGTCGGAGAACGTGCGGCGGATGCTTCCTCCGCGCAGGTTCGCACGCGGGCGGAGGCGGCGGGGGCGCGCCGGATACAGCTGCTCGTCGTAGGTGATCTCCTGCATCTCCGGGACGGCTTCTTCCTCCGTCTCGGCTGCCGTTTCCTCCAGCAGGGCTTGCGCTTCATCGAGCGGCTGGGCGTCTTCCGCCGGCCCCGCGTCGTGCTGAGTCACCGCGTTCTGCTGCGTCACCTCGAGTGCCTCGTCGTCCACGTGGTCTCCTTCCGTGACTGCCACCGTAAACCCGGAATGGTGCCCCGTCTCCCGGAGCGGCCGATTCGGGAGGTCACTCGCTGAGACGCTCGATCAGCTGGCCTTTGTTGAGCTGGGAGACGTTGCGGAGACCGCGGGCGCGGGCGGCATCCCTGAGGGCCTGGACGGTGAGGTGGTCGAGCTCCGGATCGTGCGGCGCCGACGTGGCGGCCGATCCGGCGAACTCGGCGGCCGTGTCGACCTGGTCGTCGCGGACGGAGGGCAGGGGAGGCGTGAGGTCGAGGGAGGTGTCGGCGCCGGAGTCCGCGGCGGAACCGCTGCTGGCGCCCGCTGCGCTGCCCGTGCCGCCGCTCTTGCCGCTGCCCTTGCCGCCCAGCTTCGCCACCTGTTCCCGCAGGGCGTGGGCGCGCTTCTTCGCCTTCTTCTTGTTCAGCCGGTCGACCGCATCGATCGCGTCGGCGACTGCTTCCTCGGCCCGCTTGAGGGCCTTCTCCGCTGCCTTCTCGAGCTTCTTCTGCTTCGCCACGCCATCTCCCGTTCGTCGTGCGAGGGGGTTCCCCTTGAACGGTGCCACGAGGTCGTCGCCCGGGCAAGACGCAGTGCCCAGATCGCGCATCCGACCGGTTGAATCGGTGGGAAGCCGGGGCTAGCGTCCAGCGGAACATACAAGATCTGAGGAGGCCGTGATGGCGGAGTCCGAAATCGATGACGAGCTGTGGGACGACTTCCACCGAGCGGTCAACATGACCTCCCGTGAGCTCGGGGAGTGGTTGGCGACCGACGCGGCGGGGACAGATGGGGAGGAGCCCTCGGACCAGATCGGCGACGAGCGCTCGCGCACGGTGCTCGACATCCTGTCCAAGCGCCGCACAGATCTCACGCCGGACGACGTGCAGGTGATGCGGTCGGTGGTGGCCGAAGTCGACGCCGAGCGTGGCCCCGATCGCGACCCGGAAGCTGGCGACGCCCAGTGGCGGCATCGCCTCATGTCGATCGGTCACGACCCGCTGAAGCCGTGACGGGGTTGATGCGACACGCCGTCACGGCACTCGGCGTGACGGCGTGTTGCGTCAACTCGACGGGGTCTGCGCGATCAGTAGGCGAAGTGGATCTGCGCGCGGCTGCGCGTCGGGGCCTCGATCTCGTCGAGGACGGCCTTCGCGAAGTCCTCGCCGCCGATGAGGGAGACGCCCTCGTCGTCGAAGAGCGCGACGTCGTCGCCGACGCGATAGGACCCGCGCGGCTCCTGCTGGGGCGCGTACGAGCCGTAGGTGCCGGCCGGGCTGACGAACAGCCAGTCGAGGCCCTCCGGGGCGTTCTCGATCAGATCCGAGAGCACGGCGTTCAGTTCGCGGGCCTCATCCGCGAACGCCGGCGGGATGTCGTCGCCCTCGGCGAAGCGCGGGGCGTCGGGGGCGGGACGCAGCGAGCTGAAGCCGCCGATCACCACGAGCCGGGCACCGGATGCGACGGCGAGCTCGGCAAGACGACCGTAACGTCGCCCGAGGGTGCCCGCGCTGTCGCCGCGCGGCGACACGGTCGCCACGATCACGTCTGCGCCCTCGACCGCACCCTCCGGCTCGTCGGCCGACCCGGTCAGATACGTCACGCCCTGCACCGGGTCGCTCGGCTCCGAACGGCTCAGCGAGGTCACGCTGTGACCGCGTGAGGCGGCCTCCGCAGCGAGGTGGGAGCCGGTGAACCCGGTCCCTCCGATGATCGAGATCGTGGCCATGTCGATGCCTTTCGCCGGGGCGACTGTCGCCCCTCCACCTCTGCGAACCGAGCCGCTCCGGGCTTTCTTCCCGCGTTTCACACCCGGCAGAGCGCCGCGTGCGCTCTGACCCACGCCTCTCACGATGTCAACGGGATGCGCGCACGCGAATCCGGGCTACCGTCCGGGTCATGAAGCACGTGACCTATGCGGACAAGTCGCTGCTGGTGGGCGACGAGGCGGCAGACCTTCTGATGAGCTACGCGACGGCTCTCGGCCAGACCGGGGGAACGGATGCGGTGACCCTGCGGGCGATCGGGGTCGACGGGAACGACGTGGAGGCGACCTTTCTGCTGAGCCCTGCGGTGGTGCTCATGGTCGAGACGGCGAGCACGACCGCGACCGAGCCGGACAACATCGGCGCCGTTCACTACCTCCGGGAGCGGGTGGACGCTCTGGCGGAGCCGTTCGCGCCCGATCTCGCGGGCGGCCACGACCCAGCCGACGGCGACGAAGCAGAGGAGGAGTGACCATGGGGATGTTCACCGCGGGCAAGTCCACCGTCTTCTACATCGTCGGCGCGGTACTCGTGATCGCGGGGGCGCTGTGTCTCACCCGGTACGGCGTCGAGACGCCGGGAGCGAACGACACCGGGCAATACGTCGCCTGGAACGTGGGCTTCACCGTGGGTGCGGCCATCCTGCTCGGGGTGGGAGTGCTTCTGCTGGTTACCGGTTACGTGCGCGGCCGGAGGCGCAAGGCCGAACGTCACGCGGGCCCGTCGCGCGACCTGGAGCCGGGTGCGACGTCGGAGGTCCGCCGCTAGTTCCTCGCGGCGGCGGCGCATCCCGACGGTCCTGGCGCGCCGTCGGAGGTATGCGCAATAGTGGCAATCATGCCGCCGACGGACACCGACCTCTTGATCGTCGCCGATGCCGGCGCGTGGCGCGACTGGCTCACCGCCAACGAAGAGTCGTCCGACGGCGTCTGGCTCGTTCTCGCGAAGAAGGGCACCACGGAGCCGACCTCGCTGACCTACGCCGAGGCGGTGGCCGAGGCGCTGTGCGGCGGATGGATCGACGGTCAGCGGCGCTCGCGCGACGAGACGACATTCCTCCAGCGGTATACACCGCGACGCGCGGCCTCGCTCTGGTCGGAGCGCAATATCGGCCTTGTGTCGGAGCTCCGCGCCGAGGGGCGGATGCGCCCGCGCGGTGAAGCCGAAGTCGACCGCGCCAAGGCGGACGGCCGCTGGGAGCGCGCCTACGCCGGCGCATCGTCGGTCGTTGTGCCGGACGACCTCGCGGCGGCGCTCGCGGCCTCGCCCGAGGCGGCCACGCAGTTCGAGCGCCTGAACGGCCAGAACCGGTATGCCGTCCTCCACCGCGTCATCACCGCTCCGAGCGCGACCAGCCGCGCGAACCGGCTCGCGAAGCTGGTGGCGATGCTGGAGCGCGGTGAGACTCCATACCCGCAGTAGTCACGTGGATTGAGCCGGCGTCTTCCCCGCCTTCTGCCGCTCCCGGAGGTCGACCAGCCCGACGACCAGGGCGACCGCGAGCAGAGCCAAGGTCACGAGGTATCCGGCCCTGACGGCCGCGTGGTACTGGTCGACCGGGTGGTTGCCGCCGCCCGGGACCATGGCGAAGAACACGGCTGTCACGAGGGCGACGCCGACGGCCGTCCCGATCCGCTGTCCGAGCTGCGCGATCGAGCCGGCGGCGCTGCCCTCCTCCGGCGGCACCTCCGAGAGGGTGAGCGTCTGGTTCGGTGAGATGACGAACCCGCCGCCGATGCCGCCGATGAGGGTCGATGCGGCCATGAACCACTCGGCCGAGCCGGGCGGTGCAAGCGTCGCCGAGGCAAGGAGAGCGCCGATGCCGACGATCACGATGACGAGCCCGACGACGACGAGCGCACGCCCGAACCGGTGCACCAGCCGCCCTCCGACGAACGCCGAGACTGCGGCGCCCAGGGCGAACGGGACGCTCACGAGGCCCGCAGCCAGCGGCTCGGCGTGGAGTCCCTCCTGCAGGAACAGCGTCGTCACGAGGAAGCTCGCCGGGAGACCGCCGAAGTAGACCGTGGCGATGAGGATGCCGTTGCGGTACGACGCCAGCCGGAACAGGTCGAGGTGGATGATCGGCGACAGTCCGCGCCGGGCGTAGGCGCGCTCCCAGAGCAAGAACGCGGTGCCGAACGCGGCGAACGCGACGAGCCACAGCCAGCGCAGCGGGTCGTCGGTGGAGGATCCCGTGGTCAGGAGGAACGGCAGCATCAGTCCGAGGATGGTTCCGGCGAGGAGCACCAGCCCGACCGGGTCGAGCTCGGTGCCGGAGCCGCGCTCCTGCGTCCGCGGCAGGAATCGCAGGGCGAAGAACAGGGCGATCGCCCCGCAGGGGACGTTGAACCAGAACAGCAGGCGCCATCCCTCCTCCGCTCCGCCGAGGGCGATGAGGGATCCTGCGAGGCTGGGTCCGATCGCGGTGGCGATGCCGACCATCGCCCCGAACACGCCGAACGCGCGCCCGCGTTCCTCGCCCCGGTAGAGCTGCTGGATCATCCCGAGCACCTGCGGCATCTGCACGCCCGCGGCGGCGCCCTGCAGGAAGCGGGTGACGGTCAGCCAGACGATGTTCGGCGCCAGAGCGCAGAGCGCGCTGGCGAGGCTGAAGCCGACGAGGCCGATGACGAACATGGCCCGACGCGAGCGGGTGTCGCCGAGCCGCCCCGACGGGATGAGCGTCAGACCGAACGCCAGCGCGTACCCCGCAACGATGAGCTGCAGCTGGGTCGAGTCGGCATGCAGGGAACGCTGGATGGACGGAAGTGCGACGTTCACGCCGGACAGGTCGAGAATGGTCAACGCGCCGACGGCGATGGACACCGCGAAGGCGGGCGCGCGGCCGCGATTCTCGGTCCTGGATGCCTGCGAGACGTCGGTCACGCCGACACCGTACGCCTCAGTCGGCGAGCGCTCCCGTGAGGTAGGCGGTGAGGATGCGCTGCAGCCGCGGCTCGAGGTCGACGAGCGCGTGTCCGAGCCGCGGGTCCGATCGGTAGAGCTCGGCGATCTCGGGCGGCGGCGTTGAGATCTGCCAGAAGGTGCCGGCGAGGGACGTCGCGACAGCGACCACATCCGTCCATGCGATCGGCGGGAGAGCGGGCAGCGCCGCACGCACGGCCTCCGCGATGCGGGCCAGGGAGGCGCCGGTCGTGAGCTTGAAGGAGCGGACGGCGTCGACCGACACGTTGCGCTCCAGATTGAGGGGAGCCTGCGCGAGCAGGTCGCAGAACGGTCCGCGGGCGGCGAGGGTCGAGGCGAAGGCCATCGCGACCTCCTGCGCGGTGGAGGCGGCTGCGATCCGCTCGCACAGCGCGGGCGTCCACTCGCGCCAGCCGTCGGCCGTGAGCCGCAGGAAGATCTCCTCCCGGGTTTCGAAGTACCGCAGCATCGCCGACTTGTGCATCCCGACGGCATCCGCGATGTCGGTGAGCGTGACCGAGCGGATGCCGCGGTCCGCACCGAGGGTGCGCGCAGCATCCAGGATCGCCTGCTCACGCGCCGCCTTCGCCTCGGGCGAGCGCGCGCGCTGGAAGGCCGTCTCGCGGTCAGCGCTGTGCGTCATGCTGACAGTTTACTGCAACGCAGTTGCATTAGTTAAAGAAACGATGTTTCATTAACGACATGGAACAGACATGGTTCATCACCGGATCCTCGCGTGGCTTCGGCCGCGCCCTCGTCGTCGCCGCCCTCCAGGCCGGCGACCGTGTGGCCGCCACGGCGCGCCGCCCCGAACAGCTGGACGACCTCGTCGCCGAATACGGCGACCGCATCCTTCCCCTGGCGCTCGACGTCACCGATCCCTCGCGAGCCGCGGAGGCGCTACGCGAGGCGAGCGAGCGGTTCGGCCGAATCGACGTCATCGTGAACAACGCCGGCTACGCCAACGTGTCGCCGATCGAGACGACCGACGACACCGACTTCCGCACGCAGTTCGAGACCAACTTCTGGGGCGTCTACAACGTCTCCAAAGCGGCGATCCCGCTGCTGCGTGCGCAGGGCGGTGGGCTGGTCATTCAGTTCTCGTCCGTCGGTGGACGTGTCGGCGGGTCGCCCGGGATCGCGTCGTACCAGGCGGCCAAGTTCGCGATCGACGGCTTCAGCCGCGTGCTGCGCGCGGAGACGGCACCGTTCGGGGTGAAGGTACTCCTCGTCGAGCCGAGCGGGTTCCGGACCGACTGGGCCGGCTCCTCGATGGAGGTGCGCGAGATCGCCGAAGGCTACGAGAGCACGGTCGGCGCGATGAACCGCCGGGTGAGGCAGTCGGGTGAGGGTCCGGCGGGCGATCCCGTGCGCGCCGCCGAGATCCTGGTGCGCGTCGCGAAACGCACTGACATCCCGCAGAACCTCCCGCTCGGCGTGAACGCCACCGAGATGAGTGTCGCGCAGGACCGCCGCCTGCTCGACTCCGACCTGACGTGGGCGACCGTGAGCCGCAGCGCCGATATCGGAGAGCCGTACCCCGTCGACCTCCCCGCTGACCTCCCCGCCGACGCCGCGTGAGACCTGGCCGTTCGCCCTCCCGCCCGCTCTTCCCGGGCTGGAGGGCGAACCGGTAGGGTCTGGGCCATGACGACGGCGTCAGAGGAGAAGGGCATGCGCACTTTCGCGCAGGTGCTCGTCAACACGGCGGTGGCGAACGTCACCACCAGCTTCCTCTGGTTCGCACTGACCTTCTGGGTGTACCTGGAGACGAGGTCCGTGCTCGCCACGGGCATCGTCGGCGGCGCCTACATGCTGCTCGTCGCGGTGTTCTCGATCGTCTTCGGCACGATCGTCGACCGCCATCGCAAACAGCACGTCATGCTGTTCGCCTCGCTGGTGACCCTCGCCGCGTTCTCGATCGGCGGGGTGCTCTACCTGATCTTCCCCGAGGATGCGCTGCTCGATCTGGGCGGCCCGATGTTCTGGATCTTCGCCGGCATCATCCTCTTCGGCGCCGTCGTCGAGAACCTGCGCAACATCGCCCTGTCGACCACCGTGACCCTGCTCGTCCCGGTCGAGCGGCACGCCAACGCGAACGGTCTCGTCGGGACGGTGCAGGGCCTCGCGTTCCTGGTCACCAGCGTGTTCAGCGGCCTCTCGATCGGACTGCTCGGGATGGGGTGGACACTCGTCATCGCGATCGTCGTCACGGGCCTCGCCGCCTTCCACCTGCTGTTCCTGCGCATCCCGGAGGAACTTCCCGAACGCGACGGCTCGGCATCGGCCATGGACATCCGCGGAAGCATCGCCGCGATCCGTCAGGCGCCGGGCCTCTTCGCGCTGATCATCTTCTCGACCTTCAACAACCTGATCGGCGGGGTGTACCTCGCGCTGATGGACCCGTACGGCCTCGAGCTCTTCGCCGTCGAGCTGTGGGGCATCGTCCTCGGCGTCGCCTCCTCCGGGTTCATCATCGGTGGTCTCGTCGTCGCGAAGTTCGGACTGGGGAAGAACCCCATCCGCACCATGCTGGTGCTCGTCGCGATCATGGGCCTGCTGGGCGCGACGTTCACCCTGCGGGAGTGGTGGCCGCTGTACGCCGCCGGGATCTGGGCGTACATGACGCTGATCCCCGCGGTGGAGGCGTCCGAGCAGACGGTGATCCAGAAGATCGTGCCGTTCGCCCGGCAGGGGCGGGTGTTCGGTTTCGGGCAGGCGCTGGAGTCGGCGGCGGCGCCGATCACCGCGTTCCTGATCGCGCCCCTGGCGCAGTTCCTCATCATCCCGTACATGGCGTCGGAGTCGGGGAGCGCGACCTGGGGCTGGTTGCTGGGGGACGGCAGCGCCCGAGGCATTGCGCTGGTCTTCCTCTTCTCCGGACTCGCCCTCGTCGTGCTCGCCCTCGGAGCCTTCCTGACCCGCTCGTATCGGCTGCTGTCCGCCGAGTACCAGGGGCGGCCGGCGGATCGGATGGTGACGATTCGGTGAACGTGCCGCGTAGTGACTGCCGGTGAAGCTGTGCGATGGCTATGCTTCGGAGCGTTCGGGGGTACAGAGGGGGACGATCATGCAGGGTCTGTCATCAGCGGGAGCGTTCGCCGCAGCGATCGCGTTCGCTGCGGTCGTGCTGTTCCTGGCTCCGGTCGGCGAGAGCATCGCCCCCACGGTCCAGGCGGTCGACCTCGTGGTCGCAGTGGTCGCCGGCGTGGCAGCGGCGACTTTCCTCGGCATCGCGGGAGGACAGCGCCACAGGCGCCGGCGCGCTCGCTAGTGTCAGAGGTCGGCGTCAGCCGCTAGCGCCAGAGGGGTCATTTCCGCAAGGGGTCCCCCTCGAAGTTGACAACCCAGGCTGGCGTGGGAATCATCACCAGAGTGACGTTGGTGGACGGAACCCTCGAGGACTTCGCCCGCGATCTGGAGATCGCGCTGGCGCAGCGCCAGGTCACGGCCGCCTATCAGCCCCAGATCGATGTCACGGATGGTGCCATGGTCGGGGTGGAGGCGCTGGCGCGGTGGACCCACCCGGGGCGCGGGGTCGTCGCGCCGGATGTCTTCGTCGACATCGCGCAGAAGGCCGGCCTGCTGCCGCTGCTCACGGCCCGGATCATCGCCGACGTGACGACGGAGTACATCCCGGGCTGCACGATCGATGTCGCGGTGAACGTCTCCGCGACCCAGCTCGAGGACCCGTCGCTGTACGACATGTTCGAGGGCGCGTTCGCGACGGGACGCTGCGACCCGAAGACGCTGACCGTCGAGGTGACGGAGAGTCAGAGGATCGCGCGTCCCGAGCGGGTCGCAGGACCGCTGCGGGCGCTCGCCGCCGCAGGCGTGACCATCTCGGTGGACGACTTCGGCACCGGCCACTCGTCATTCGCCCGCGTGGAGGCGCTGCACGCCCGCGAGCTGAAACTCGATAAGAGCCTGGTGCAGGCGGACGACCGCGTCCACGAGGTCGCGCAGATCATCACGGAGGCGCACCGCCGGGGCATCCGCGTGGTCGGCGAGGGCGTGGAGCGACGCGACCAGCTCGACCGGTTGGCGGATGCGGGATGCGACCGCGCCCAGGGTTACCTGATCTCTCAGCCGCAGGGCGCGAAGGCGATCTTCTCCTGGTACCGGGCTCGGCTGCGCGAGTTCTGAACCGAGGTCCTGACGACAGGACTCAGAGAGCGTCGAACGAGTCGATGTCGACGCGCGGCTCGTCCTGACGCGGTGCGGGCGGGTCGACCTCGATCTGCGCCCAGGTGACGGGCATACCGGGGGAGAAGAGCACTGTCACTCCCGGGCCGCCCCGGAGCGGCGGGATGGTCACGTAGCCGCCGCCGGCCTGCACGGCCTCGAGGATCTTGCCACGCAGGTCGTCCACCGGATCGGGCAGGAAGTAGTCCTTTCCATCGACCGTGAGGCGGTGAACGATCATGCGGCGATCCTTTCGGCTGAGACGTTCTAGAACACTATCGCGCGGTCACGATACACCTGAATTCCGGCGGGTAAGCTCTCAGCAGCGTCGCAGACGCACCACCCGATAGACGAAAGGCATCCGTGGGCACCCTCCGCTACGACGGCGAAAGCTACGAGCTCGACGACCGTCTCCTGTTCCACATGCAGATCGCGATCAGCACCAAGCTCCGTCGCGGCGAGAACTTCTTCCTCACCTGGCAGGTCCCGGCCGAGCTCGGCAGTGGCCGTCACACCATCTGGGTCGACAACGGCGTCCCCCTGCACATCTTCTTCTCCGGCTCCAAGGTGCCGACGCTGAACAAGGACTGGATCGAGACCATGATCCAGACCGGTGGCCGCGCCTCCGGGATGATCGTCATGGAGGAGTCGGAGACGCGTCAGCCGACCGGTCGATGACGCTGGGCCAGCGCTTATAGCTGACTCGATCCTTCAAAGCAAGGCCCCCCGGTTTTCTTGCGTCCGCGGAGGGGGAGTTCGATCATCTACTTAGATCTTCGAACCACCCATCGAGAAGGAAGAATCATGGCCGAGTCGCTCGCTGACATCATCGATCTGCCCACCGAGTACGTCTCCTGGCACTCGCCGGCGTCGTCGCTCTGGGTGGCTTCGACCCCTTCGGCCTACGTCGGTATGGTCGACCGCAACCACGACGGTTTCGTCGCCACCGACTGCACCGGCCGCGAGCTGGGCGTGTACGGCACACTGGAGTCGGCGCGCGTCGCGGTGTACGGTGCGTGGGTGTCGCCCGCTCACGAGGAGCAGGCGCTCATCGCCTGATCATCAGACCCTCCCGGGCAGGCGTTTCGGGTGCGCCGACCGGGACCAGGAGAACCCCGGCACCGTTCTGGTGCCGGGGTTCCATCTGTTAATGGCGCCGGGTCGACCCGCCTTAGTTGAGGTGCGGCTCCGACAGCGCCTCGGCGACCGCCTGCTCGACGGTGAGCTCCCGCCCCTCCGCGACCGCTGCCGCGAGCCGACCTGCCGGCGTGACCGCGGCCAGCCGGTCCAGATAGCGCTGGTGGAAGGTGAAGGTCGGCCCGTTGTGCGTGCCCGAACGCTCGCGGAGTGCGTGCGCGGCGCCGGCCAGCCTTCCGGCGCGATCGACATCGCCGGCGAGGGCAGCCACGGCCGCCAGCCCTTCCAGCCCGTAGGCGATGCCCTCGATGTGACCGAGCGAGGTCGAGAGGGTGACGCTGAGGGCGAAGTCCGTTCTGGCCTCCTCCGGCGCTCCGAGCAGCAGATGGGCCCAGCCGAGGTGGTAGGCGGCGATCCGGCCGCCGACGGCATCCCCACTGCGCTGGGTCAGCGCCAGGGACTCGTCGAAGCGCTCGAACGCGGTGTGGACCTTCTGCTCGAGCAGGGCCACGCGGCCTAGCAGCACGAGGGCCATGGACTCTCCCCAGACGTCTCCGGTGTCCTGGAACAGCCGGAGGCTGCGCTCCATCACCTCGGCCGCACGCACCGTATCCGGCTTCTCTCCGGCCATCAGGGCGAGCGAGAGCGAGATCTGGGCCATCGCCTCGCCGGACCGGTCGCCGCAGGCCCGGAAGAGGTCGGCGGCCTCGGACAGGTCGGCGGCTACGCGACCGTCGGGGTCCTTCCAGAAGCGGATGGTGCGGGTGAAGTACAGCGCGATGGCGCGCGTGCGGTCCTGGAGCGTGTCGCCGGACTCGAGGGGTTCGTCCATCCAGGTGCGGACCTCGCCGAGCAGGCCGATGACCCAGAAGTACAGGAACAGGTTGAACGCGAGCTCTGCGGCGCGGTCCCAGTCGCGGGCATCCAGTAGGTAGCGTTCGGCGGCCCGCAGGTTGTCGCGTTCGTCACCGAGCCGCTGCATCCACTCACGCTGACCTCCGCCCTTCAGCGGCAGCCGGGCGCGCGCGCCGAGGTCGATGAAGTAGCGGGCGTGCGCGTCGCGGGCGCGGTCGAGCTCGCCTCCGCTCTGCAGCTGCTCCCGCGCGTACTCGCGCACGATCGCCTGCATGGCGAACCGGGGCCGGTCGTCGCTGTCGTGCTGGGAGACCAGGCTGGAGTCGACCAGTACGGCGAGGTCGCTGATCACGTCCGCGGGATCGCCGCCGTCGCCCTCCCCCTCTCCGGAGGCGCCGACGAATTCGGCCGCGTCGAGCGTGAAGCCGCCCTCGAAGGTGCCCAGGCGCGCCAAAAGCCGCTGCTGTTCGGGGGCGAGCAACTGCGTGCTCCACTCGATGGTGCGACGGATGGTCTGCTGGCGCTCCGGCAGGTCGCGCGACCCGCCCACCAGCACGGAGAGCCGCCGGTCGAGCCGGTCGAGCAGCTCGGCGGGGGAGAGCACCCGAACGCGAGCGGCGGCGAGCTCGATCGCGAGCGGGACGCCGTCGAGCGCGGTGCAGACGCGGGCGACGGCGTCCGCGTTCTCCGGCGTGATCTCGAAGTCCGGCTTGACCGCGTGGGCGCGCTCGACGAACAGGCTGACCGAGGAGTCCTCTGCCAGGGGCCCCACCTCATAGCTCTGCTCGGCACTCACCCGCAGCAGCGCCCGGCTGGTGACGAGCATCGACAGACCAGGCACGGCGGCGAGCAGTCCGGTGAGAAGCGGCGCCGCATCCAGTACCTGCTCGAAATTGTCCAGGACCAGCAGGATGCGGCGGTCGCGGAGTGCGGTCACGAGGTTGTCGAGGATGGGCGCGTCGCCGGTGTCGCGCACGCCGAGGGCCTGCGCGATGCGGTTGGGCACGCGCCGCGGGTCGTGGACGGCGGAGAGGTCGACGAACACGGCCCCGTCGTCGAAGTCCTGCGCAGCGGCGCGTGCTGCGGCGATCGCGAGCCGGCTCTTGCCGATCCCTCCCGGACCGGCGAGGGTGACGAACCGCGTGCCGTGCTCGAGGCGGTCGACGATCGCGGCGATGTCGGCGTCGCGCCCGACCAGACCGGTGAGCGGCACCGGGAGCCGGACCGGCTCCACGACACGGTCGGCGTCGCTGGCGACATCCGCCGTGATGAGCGCCCGGCTCTGGTCGAAGCGCTCGGCGAGCAGGGTGGCGAGGTCGTTCTCGATCAGCTGAGCTAGTTCTTTGGGGCTTTCGAAGTATTTGTAGGCGGCGCGGTCGTCGTCGCGGATGCGCGCGAGCAGCGTGGCGAGCTTCGGCTCCCTCTTGTCGGCGGGGCTCTTCACGTACAGGAGGCGCGGCAGCTCCGGCGGGCAGAGGTTGTACTCGTCTTCGAGTCCTGAGACCTCCTCGTCCGGGGCGACCCAGCCGTAGCGCTCCCAGTAGAGGCCGAGGAAGACGTCGCTCTGCTCCAGGTACGCGCGGTAGAGCTCCCGAGGGGGATGCGGGCGCGCGCCCAGTTCGAACATGACGGGCGCGAGGTGCAGCCGCTCGATGGCGGTCCGGGCTGCGCGGCGCTCAGCGGCGAGCTCCTGCAGCGTGGACGAGACGAAGATCCGCAGCCGCTGATCCGGCGTGCGAATTACATGAGATTGGCTCATGTAACGTCATTGTGTTGCGTTCCTGTGGAAATGTACAGAGGGCACGGGGACTCGGTGCTTGTAACACGCACCCCAGCGAACGCGCAACCCTCTACACGCGCTTCTCGCGAGAGCGTTAGCTAGGCATGTGAAGGAAATTGCGTGGTACATACTCGGGTTCGCAGGGGCGGTGTCCACCATCGCCTTCTGGCTGCTGCTGGCACCGGACGCGGCCGATGCCACCGAGGGCTCTGGGGGGCTGCTCCAGCACCTGACCCCGAGCGAACTGGCCGACCTGGTCATTGCTCTGGCGTTCGCAGCAGTGGCGTTCGTCAGCGCCAGCTACCTGTCGTCGCGGGCCGCCGCTGAGGCGGTCGATGCGCAGCCGACGGTCGAGCTGGTCCCTGCGGAGACCGCGGCCTGAGCCGCGGCCCCCGCGCTATCTGAGCCGGCACCGAACGTCACATGTCGCGGTAGCGCTTGGCGGCGGCGAGGGCCTCACGCAAGCCCGCAGCGTCGTACCGGCGCACGTAGGCCGGGGTGTCGCGCTGCGCACGCCATCCCTCGGCAAGCTCGCCGACGTCGACGGCGTCGAACCCGAACTCGTCGATCAGGGCGGCGACGCGGGCCCGCGCCTCAGGGTCGTCGCCTGCGACGATGAGGGCACGGCGGTCGGGTGATCCGGCCGGCAGGCTCTGGCTGGTCAGCTCCGACCAGCCGATGTGGTTGAACGCTTTGACGACCCGGGAGGTCGGAAGCACCTTCTGCAGGCGCTCCGCCACGGTGGTCGAGTCGTCTTCGAGTTCCGGGATACGGCCGTCGCGCTGCGGGTAGTAGTTGTTGGTGTCGATCACGATCTTCCCGGCGAGCTCCTCGACGGGAAGCGTTGCCTCGGCAGCGAGCGGAGTCGTGACCACCACGATGTCGCCCGCCGCAGCCGCCTCGACGGGTGTCCCGGCGCGAGCGCGCTCGCCCAGCTCGTCCGCCAGGCCCCGCAGCGTCTGCGGGCCCCGCGAGTTGCTCATCACCACGTCGTAGCCGCGGGCGACGGCGAGACGGGCGAGCTGTGATCCGATGTGTCCTGAACCGATGAATCCGATGGTCGTCATGCTTGCGGCAACCGGGCCGACGTCATGATGATTCCCCGTCTTCGGGAGTCCTCATCATCCGCACAGGCCGACGCCGGCGGAGGTGAGGATGACCGTGCGGTTCTGCTCGGCGAGCGCGTCCGAGTAGGTGCCGGCGGCATCCTTCTCGGCCTTCCAGCCGCACCACTCGAATCCGACGCCGGCGGTCGCCAGCAGCGACGCGGGAACGCCCAGTCCGATCAGGGCGGCCTTCACCGCCTCGGCACGTTTCAGGGACAGCGCGGTGTCGGCGGTGTTGTCGGTCGCCTGGTCTTTGGAGGCGGTGCCGGTGATCGTGACGACCTTGCCGTTCTGCTCGATCGCGGGCACCAGGGTCGCGAGCACGTTCTGCGCGGCGCCCGGGTCGGAGAACGCGGCCGTGTCCTTCGTGAACAGCAACTCGCTGTTGCGGATCACGACGGGATGCGACCAGTCCGTCTTGGTGGCGACCGGCTCGATGGTCACCGGAGTGACAGCGGGGAGGTTCGCCACCGCACTGCCGGACGCCGGCTCGGGGAGGAGCGACAGGGTGCCGCCCGCGGCCTTCACCACCGCCGACCAGATCGCCTCGAGATTGCTCCGCGCAGGCACGGTCAGCGGTTGCTGCGCGCCCGCGGTGTCGCCCATCCCCGCCCAGTAGACGGTGACGCCTTTCAGGTCGGTCGGAAGCAGTCCGCGGGAGGTGAGGTCGGACACGACCTGCGCGGGGTCGGCGTAGAGGAGCCCCGTACCGGCGAAGTTGAGCGGGTCGGTCGTCTGCAGACCGCTGCCGACGACGATCACGCCGAGCGGGTCGCCGCCGAGGTTGCGCGCGGCCTCGTCGATGGCGCCCAGGAAGTCGACCTCCGGGGCGGACGCCTTCAGGCCGCCGATGTACGACGTGATCTGCGTCAGCTTGGTGCGCTGGTCGTTCTGGCAGACGATGGCGTCCTGCGCCGACGAGCCGAGGGCCGTCGTCCCCATCACCTGCGGCGTGCCGGACGGGACGACCACGGTAACGCTCCCGTTCGTCTTGCCGGAGGCCGCGAGCTGCGACGAGGCGGACGCGGGGAGGGTGACGGCCGGGGCGTTGGCCGTGCTTCCCGCGACGACACCGAGGTTGCGCTTGTGGGACTGGTCGCAGGCCTCGCCGGATGCCGTGGCCGAGGTGCACGCGGTGAGTCCTGCGCAGAGCGCGACGATCGCGGCGGCGGACGCGAGGAGGCGGGAGCGGGACACGCGGACCCCGCTCACTGGAGTCCCGCCGCCGGGTCGGTGGTGCCGGTCGCCGTGCCTCCCGGCGGCAGCGGAGGTGCGACATCCGCTGCTCCGATGCTGCGGCGTGCCCGAAGCTCGCGGATGATCTGGCTGGTGCTCTCCGGGTCGCGCTCGCGCTGAGCGAGGCGGGTGGCGAGCCGGGCGCGCACCACATCCATCCGAGAGTGGAAGGTCACCCGAGCGCCCGTGTAGCGGACGGCGTCGTGGGCGTCGAGCTGCAGGATGAGCCGCGTGCGCTCTTCTGCGGCGACGGCCTCCCCGAGCAGGCGGTCGCGGTGCACGCGCAGCCGGGTGGCGTGCGCCTGGGCCTTCTCGGCGGCGGCGAGCAGCGGTTTCGTGGTCAGCCACGCGACGACGAAGCTGAGCGCTCCGGAGGTCACGAGCACGCCGAGCATGAGGAACGCCATGATCGTGTCAGGGGCCGTCCAGGAGAACCCGGCCGGCGCCGCAGTCTGCGAGCCGCCGACGAGACCGGTGAGGCCGCCGGCGCTCTGGGCGTCGATCCCGGCTTTGATCCGCGCAACGGTGATGGCGGCGAGGATCGCGGCCCAGACCAGGCCCAGCACGACCGAGGTGGCGACCCACCGGCGCGACATGACTCCGGCCTGCACTCGGCGCAGCAGGATGGCGATGACGTGCGGCAACGTGACGACGGCCAGCGAGATCCCGAGGGTGATCACGTACATCTGGAGGCCGATCGAGCCGTACTGGCTGTCGTTGCGCAGCAGCAGCGTGAGCGCCTGCGACAGCAGGATGTAGTCGACCGCGATCATGGCGGCGAGCAGCACGTAGACCATCGCGTGGGCGAAGGGGGAGACGTGGCCGACGCGGGGGCGCAGGCGCGGCGGGCGGGTGACGATGTCGCGTGCCATGGGCGTCCTCTCAGGCGTAGGTGTGGAAGTCGAGGTCGTGGCCGGCGAGCTTGGCGTCGAGGCGCTCGACATCCAGGTCGGCGCGGCGGATGTCCGCCTCGGCCCGTTCCAGTGCCCGGCGGATGAGCTCCTGCCTGGCCTGCGCCTCGGCGACGCGCGCGGAGGCGGCGGCGACGTTGCGGGTGCGCTGCCGCTCGAGGTCCGCGACGCCGGCGCGCTCGAAGGCGGCCAGCTCGTGCTCGAACACTTCGAGGGTCTCCACGTCGACGGCGTGGCGCATCCGGCGCAGGCGCCAGAGCAGCCGTCGGCGGAGCCCTCCGGTGCGGGGAACGCGGTAGTCCTTCAGTCGGTCACGCCGGGGCATCGGTCCTCCTGGTGGTGGCGTCGGGGCCGGCGATGGGATGCACGGCGATCGGGTTCAGTGCGTCGATGGCTCCGCCGCGGGAGGTCAGCCAGTCCGACCGACGCAGCGTCGGCGGCTGTGCGGCGACCCGGCCGGAAGTCGCCTGGCGGAGGGCGCCCCAGTACACGGCGGTCTTCTCGTCGGTGCGGTCGAACATCCTCGCGGCCCGCAACTGCGCCGCCGTGAACCGGATGGTGACGAGTGCGCTCAGCTCGTCGCTGCGACGGTGGGCCCGGCGGATGCGCCGTTCCAGCCGGCGGAGCTCTTCGAAGGCCGTTCCCTGTCCTTCGGCGATGCGCAGCCGGTCGGGTGCGGGGAGGCGCTCGAGCCGTTCTTCGTACGCGTCGAGGTCCGCGCGGAGTCCCGCGGTGAGCACCCGGTGCTCGGCCAGCTCGCGCCGCATCCCGCGGAAGAACCGCTGCTCCTCCCGCCGTGCGAACGCGTCGGCGCGTGCCTGGAGGGTGGCGACGGTGGGCGTGGTCGTCTCACCGTGCGCCGTCTCGGTGTCGTGCACGGTGGCGGCGTCGCGCTGCGCCAGCCGGGCCAGGCGGCGGCGAGCCAACGGTCCGAGTCTCAGCGGCTGCGTCGTCATACCGGGCGAGCGTAGGGACCGGGGCTGTGCGTCCCCTAGGTGAACGTCGAAGGAAGGCCGTACGTGACCGAACCGTGACCGCCCGCGAACCTCGGTGGGTCAGGCCGCTGCTTCGGTCACTTCCTGGTTGCGGAAGTGGCCGGCGACCATCGCGACGCCTCCGGCGACCGCCCATCCGACGAGCACCAGCCAGGGGAAGGCGGCGTCCGCCTGCGGGAAATAGCACAGGTCGCGCAGCAGAGTGACGGAGGCTCCGGGGACAAACCACTGCCCGATCGCGCCCCACGGCGCCACGATGAACTGCAGCGGCTGGGCCGCAGAGGAGAGCGGATTGCCGATCAGCACGGTGATGATGGCACCGATGGCGATGCCGGGCCTCCCGAGGAGCGCGTTCATGCCGACGATGAGGGCCGCGGTCGCGAACATCGAGAGCGAGACCGCCAGAGCGTTCAGCCAGAAATCGCCCTGAAGGATGCCGAACCAGCCCTGGAGGATTCCGGTGACGGCGAGCCCGCCGGCCACCGCGTACACCGCGACCGCCGTCAGCCGTCGCCAGCTGCCCGCGATGAGGATCGAGATCAGGATGCCGCCGAGCATGCCGCCCAGGACGAGTGGGAAGGCGGAGGCGGTGAGCCCGAGCCCTCGGGCGTCGGTGGAGGCGAGGGGGACGACGTCGGTGACGGCCACGGTTACCGTGGGTGCTTTCGTACCGGCAGGTGCCTTGCCCGCAACGATGGCTTGCTCGACGGCGGCGTCCGCCTGCTGCTGCGCTTGGGTCTGCAGCCGTGCGGCGAGCTGACCGAACAGCTGACTAACGGCGGCGCCGTTCGCGGAGGCGGTGAGCACTTCCGGCTGCTCCCCGAGCACGATCGCTCCGTCGACCTGCCGGGTCTCAATGAGGTGGACGGCGTCCTCGCGGGAGGAGGCCGTGGTGATGTCGAACGACTCCCCGGCGCTCTTCTGCAGCTGCGTCCGCACGGCTGAGACGGATGCCGCGTCGCCCGCTACGGCGATGGGGAGGTCCTTCACGGAGGACGTGATGGTGGGCCAGAGGAAGGCCAGGAGGATCGCCACGACGACGACACCGGCGCCGAGTGCGAGCGCGACCGCGCGGCCCCACGGGGTGTGCGGGACGGGCGGTGGGGGCGTCGCCGTGCCGACGGGCAGGACCTCGGCGGGAGCGGTGATCGTCATGATGCCTCCAAAAAAACGAATAGTCGTTCTTTATAGTGGATCGAGCATCCGCTAATGTCAAGAACGAACATTCTTTTTGGGAGGGTGCATGCCGAAGGTCAGCGAAGAGCACCGTCAGGCCCGTCGACGGGAGATCGCGCAAGCGGCCCTGCGCTGCTTCGCCCGGTCCGGCTTCCAGCAGACCTCGATGGCCGACATCATCGCCGAGTCAGGGCTCTCCGCCGGCGCGATCTACGGTCATTACAAGAGCAAGGAAGAGCTCGTCGAACTCGCCGTCACCAATGTTCTCGACAGCGGATTCGTGGAGGTCGCAGAAGCACGCGACCGCGACCCGCTGCCCGCGCCGGGTGAGGTGGTGCGCCTGCTCGTCCGTGCCCTGGAGAGGCAGATCGGCGACTTCGGGCTGTTGCTTCAGATCTGGGGCCAAGTGCCCATCAACCCCCGGCTCGCAGCTCTCGCCGACCGGGTCGGAGGCCGCATCCGCCACCTGTTCACGGACTATCTGACCCACTGGTACGCCGGGCAGCCCGGCGTCGCCGCGACCCAGGCGGCCGAGGACGCCAACTTCTACATCGGCATCGTGCAGGGCTACGTCACCCAGACGGCGCTGTTCGACGACTTCGACCAGGAGGCCTACCTCGCCGCCGTCGACCGGGTGGCTGCCCGCCGGGCATGAAACCGCGTCGCGCACGTGGATAGGGTGATTCGGTGACTTCGACCGCCCCTGCCGTCCTCGAACTCCGCGACGTGACGTTCCGCCGGAGCGGCACGCAGATCCTCGACGGCATCGACCTGACCGTGCGCGCGGGGGAGCACTGGGCGCTGCTGGGACGTAACGGCGCGGGCAAGTCGACGGTGCTCGGGTTCTGCGGCGCCCTCACCTTCCCGACCTCCGGCACCGTGGAGGTGCTGGGCCGCCGGCTCGGTCGCGTCGAACTGCAGGAGCTGCGCCGCCACATCGGGCATGTCGATCCGCTCCATCCCGTCCGGTCGCCGCTGACCTCGACCGAAGTGGTGCTCACCGGCATCACCGGATCACAAGAGCTGCCGATGCGCTGGGAGCCGAGCGAGGCCGAGGTGCGGCGCGCCCGCGACCTGCTCCACTCCGTCGGGCTCGACGACCGGCGGGATGCCCGCTGGCCCACGCTGTCGCAGGGCGAGCGCGGCCGCGTCCTGATCGCGCGGGCGCTGGTCTCCGACCCGCGCCTGCTGCTGCTCGACGAGCCGACGACCGGGCTCGACGTGGCGGCGCGCGAGCAACTGCTGGAGACGATCGACGGACTCTCGCATTCCCAGCCGGACCTCGCCTCGGTGCTGGTTACGCATCACCTGGAGGAGCTGCCCGAGTCGACCACGCACGCGCTGCTGATCGCGCACGGGCGGACGGTCGCCCAGGGCGAAATCGATGAGGTCGTCACCACCGAGACGGTGACGCGGGCGTTCGAGCACCGCATCCGGGTCGAGAAGGCGGACGGGCGCTGGAGCGCGCGGGCCGTTCGATGACCGAGCACGCGATCGCCGACGACGGCACCCGCATCGCCTTCGAGGAGCGCGGGGTCGGGGTGCCGGTGCTCCTGATCGCCGGGCAGGCGACCGGGATGCATGGCTGGGGCCCGTTCGCGGACGCCCTGGCGCGCGACTTCCGCCTCATCGTCTTCGACCACCGCGGGATCGGCGACAGCGGCCTCGGCGACCCGGCCGCGTACTCGACGCGGGTCTTCGCGGCCGATGCGGTCGCCGTGCTGGACGCGGCCGGTGTCGCCGCAGCGCACGTGGTGGGGCATTCGATGGGCGGACGCGTCGCGCAGTGGCTCGCCGTCGAGCATCCCGAGCGCGTGCGCCGGCTGGTGCTGATCGCGACGACCGCGGGCGACCGGAGCGCCGAGCGGCGCGACCGCGCTGCCGTGGCCGACCTGCTGAGCGGTGACCCCGACCGGATGGTGCCGCTCTTCTTCGACGACGGCTGGGCGCGGGCGCATCACGCCGACGTCGAGCGGTTCTTCTCCCGGGTCGCCACCCGGCCCGCGCTGCGCGGCCACTTCGCCGCCAGCCGCGACCACGACGGCGCCGGGCTGCTCGGCCGCATCCGCGCCCGGACCCTCGTGGTGCACGGCCTGCGCGACGCGCTCACGCCGGTGGGGCACGCGCGGCTGCTCGCCGAGGGCATCCCGGACGCGGAACTCCTCGAGCTCGACGCCCGCCACGGCCTCCACCTCGACTCGCCCGCGGTCGAGGATGCGGTGCGCGCGTTCCTGCTCCCCGAAGGTCAGCGAGCGGTGGCGCCGGCTGTCACCTGACCGCGAAGGCCCCGTCTGCCGCGGCCTGAACGAAGGTCGCGTAGTCGGCCTCGGCCTGGTCGGCGTAACTCTCGGCCCAGCGGGTCATGGCCCGGACGTAGGAGGCTCCGGTTCCCAAGTAGCCGGAGATGAACGGCGCCTTCGGCGAACGTGCGTGCGCTCGGGCGAGCACCACGGCGCACACGCGCGAATAGTCGGAGAACTGCGCCGGGTTCATCGTGGAGATCTCGAACGACGCGTTCCGGTTGCGGAACAGCCGCATGTAGAACGCGAACCCCTCCACCCGAAGGAAGCCGAGGAACGGGTCCGAGACGGCCTGCAGGATGCGCTGGCACGAAATCACGCGGTAGCCCTGCTCGTCGGGCAGCAGCGAGAGGTCGAGGTAGCCGGGCAGCGGCTCCACCCCACCGAAACGCTCGACCACGGAGAGGTCCGCCTCCTTCAGCTGCAGGATGATCGTCTCGCCGGCAGGCCCGCGCAGCGCGATCACGAAGCAGCGAGTACCGACGCTGCCGACACCGACGACCCGGCGCGCTACGTCATCCAGGCGCAACTGGGAGGCGAGAAGGGCGGTGTTCGGTGCAAGGGTCTGCCGGTAGGCCTCGTAGGCATCCTGGGCGAGGGCCTGGATCTCCGGCTCGACGCGGGTGAGGACGGGCGGGCGCTCCACGAAGCGCAGCGTGCCGTCGTCGAGCGTCTGCAGCGTGCGCCGGGCCACGTCGTGCGCCGTGCGCTTCTCCGACGCCTTGAGGGTCTGGTCGACCAGGCGGAGCATGTCTTTGCTCAGCCGCCGCTTCCCTGCGCCGACCGAGGTGGGCGCGAAGTACCGGGCCATCAGCGGTGCGGCGAGCGCCCGGTTCAACCAGACCCGGTACGCCTCGGCGGAGGCTCCGACGATCTCGTCGATCCGGTCGGCCGGCAGGTTGAGCGAGCGGCCGGCGAGCACCACGCTCGCCAGCAGCCGCTTGACGTCCCACTCCCAGGGCCCGACGGTCGCCTCGTCGAAGTCGTTGATGTCGAACACCATCGCGTTCTCAGGCGAGCGGTAGATGCCGAAGTTGCTCAAGTGGGCATCCCCGCAGATCACCACCTCGGCGCCGGTCGTCGGCGCCCCCGCGAGGTCTGCCGCCTGGATGGCGGCGGTGCCGCGGTAGAAGGCGAACGGGTTCGCGCTCATGCGCTCCACCCGCAGGTTGACCAGGTTCTGCAGCCGGGCTTCGTGCTGCGACCGCAGGATGCCGATCGGGTCGCGCCCGGGCGGCGGTGAGTACTCGCCATGCGCCGAACGGGGGAGCTCCACCCGCGCGGCGCGGCCTGCTTCGATCAGTTCTGCGGCGGTGAGCGGGCTCTCGGCGCGTTCGCCGGTCGCTGCGACATCGAGGCTCATGCAGCACCTCCTGGCGGCGTCGTGCTCACCCGGCTGGGACGCATGCGGCGCGGACGTGCTCATCGTATGTCCCTCGCGACCGCTGCGGTATGCAGAATGCGGGAGCGGATGGCCGCTACGGTATCCAGAATGGAGGAGTGGATCGAGCACCGGCGCGGCGACGGCGAAAGGGTGGGCTGGCTGCGTTCGGAGGGCGAAGGCTTCGTACCCGTGGACCTGTTGGGCCGTGACCTCACCGGGCCGGTCGACTGGTTGACCGGCGAGGAGATCCTGGAGGCCGCCGGGATCGGCTACCTGGCCGACCGCTACGAGCTCCGACTCGAGGACGGCCGATGGCTGCAGGTTCGGCTCACCGAGGTGTCGACCCAGCGGATCGTCGTCAAGAAGGACGACTTCGGCGCCATCGACGTACCGCAGGTGGTCTACACCCTGCCGTTCCCCATCCCGGAGTCTCTGCGTCCGGCGTGAGGCACCGCCGCCCATCCGGGGTCTGTCCGCGGGGCTGGGCCGCGCGCTAGCATCGGCGCCACGGAGAGGAGGGGCCATGATCCCGCTGACGGTCGGCACCACGGTCGACCCTCCCGAGCGCCCCGCTGTGATCGACGGGTCCCGCTTCAACCGGCATACGTTCTGGTGCGGCCAGAGCGGATCCGGCAAAACGTATGCGCTGGGCGTCGTGCTCGAACAGCTCCTGCTGGAGACGGCGCTACCGGTCACGGTCCTCGACCCGAATGCGGACTACGTCGAGTTGCGCCGCACCCGCAGCGGCGTCAGCGGCACCGACGCGGCACGCTGGGGGGAGCTCGACATCCGGGTGCTCCACTCCAGCACCCCTCGCGAGCCGCAACTGCACATCCGGTTCGTCGAACTCAGCGTCCGGTCGAAGGCGGCCGTCGCCCGGCTCGACCCCATCGCCGACGAGGAGGAGTACAACGCCCTGTTGCACCTGGACCCCGCACCGGCGGACTACGACCGGGAGACGTTTCGGACGACGTTCCTGGCCTCTCTGGTGAAGTCCGAGGATCACGCACGGAGGCGGCTCGGCCTGCGGATCGATAACCTGGGCATCCTCGACTGGCCGCTGTGGGCGTTCGGCGCGGATTCCGCAGCGAGCGTGGTCGCGGAGCGGCCCAGCGCCACTGTTCTCGACCTCGGCGGGTTCACCCACCAGGCGGAGCCGCAGGCCGCGGCCCTTGGCGTGCTCGAGGACCTCTGGCAGCGGCGGATGGAGCGGAGGCCGGTCCTCATCGTGCTCGACGAAGCGCACAACTTCTGCCCACCCCAGCCCCGGTCGGACGTCGAAGCCCGGCTGACCGAGCAGCTCATCCAGATCGCCGCAGAGGGCCGCAAGTTCGGGCTGTGGCTGTTCCTGTCGACCCAGCGGCCCAGCAAGATCCACCCGAACGTGCTCTCGCAGTGCGACAACCTCGGGCTGATGCGCATGAACTCGCCGCGCGACCTCGCCGAACTGGCCGACGTCTTCGGCTTCGTACCGCGCCACCTGCTGGAGCAGTCGCCCGGGTTCCGCAAAGGCGAGGCCCTGTTCGCCGGCGCGTTCACCGAGGAGCCGCAGCTGGTGCGGATCGGCCGCCGCCTCACGGTCGAAGGCGGCGGCGACCTCGCAGTCGAGGAGCGGGCAGAGCAGAGCGCGGCGACCCGCTAGTCCCGGCCGCCGCCGCTAGCCCGGAGGCCGCCACTAGCTGGCGTGGCCGCCCCTGCTCCCGGACGGGTGGCGCTCCTCGCGCCGCTCGGCCGACTCCACCTTCATCAGCTCCCGCGTGTGCGTGAGGTCGCCGATGATCGGTTGCCACATCCGCGCCCGCGGGTCCGAGTCGACGAGCACCGCACGCACGAGCAACGTGATCGGCACCGCAAGGATGGCGCCGATGGGTCCGAGCACGACCGCCCAGAACAACACGCAGAAGAAGGTCAGCGTCTGGCTGAGGGACACCGCGTTACCCACCACCTTCGGCTGGATGACCGACTGGATGACCGCATTGATGATGCCGTAGACGATGATGACCCAGATCACGATGGGCCAGCCGCCGGTCAGGTACCCGAAGACGAGCGGCGGCACGATCGCGATGAAGTAGCCCACGTTCGGGATGAAGCTGCACAGGAACGATAGGAGCCCCCACAACAGGGCGGCCGGAACGCCCAGCAGGTAGAGGGCCACCCCGTTGATGACGCCCTGTGCTATCCCGAGCAGCGTCGTGACCACCATGTAGCGGCGGACCGACACCGCGAAGCCGCTCATCGCGAAAACCAGGTTGGGGCGGACCGGCTTCAGCTGCCGCAGCAGCGTAGGTGTGTAGGCGGCGTCGGCCGGCATCAGGATGAGCATCGTCAGCACGATCACGAGCAGGGTGACGAGTCCGAGTGCGTTGCCGAACAGCCCGGAGAAGAAGGACAGCAGGGCCGTCGGGTTGAAGCCGGACTTGATCTCCTGCACCTGCTGCGGACCCACGCCGATGCTCTGCAGCCAGGTCGAGAACTGGGCGCCCAGCTGCTCGAGCTGCGGCTTGTACTGGGGCAGCATGCCGACGAACTGGGCCGTCGCGACCCAGAGGACGGCCATGAACCCCGCCAGCAGTGCGAACAGGGTGAGGCCGACCGCGCCCGTCGCCACGCCCTGCGGCGTGCCATGACGCTCCAGCCACACACGCACCGGCTGGGCGCAGATGGTGAGGATGAGGGCGAGGAGGGTGGGCGCCAGGATGCCGCCGATCGCGCCCATCCCGAACGAGACCACCACGGCGGCGGCGAGGCCGAGCAGGATGCGCAGGCCCCGCCCGATTCCGCCGGTGCCGGCTTCGGCGTCCGGATCGGTGGGCGCGGGCGGCGGCGCGGGACGGGCGCGCCGCCGGCGGAGGGGCCACCGCCGCCGGGTCTTCGGTGCGGGCGGTTGCGCGGGCGGTTGCCCTGGCGTGAGGTCATCCTCGCTCATGAGCTGCTCCATCCCTGCTGAGGGCCGCGATGGCGGCCCGGTTGGTGTCGAAGATTCGGACGCGGTCGAGGAGCCCGAAATGGGCCAGCCGGTCGCGGATGCCGGGCCGGACGCGCGTGAGGGAGAGGTCGGCGCTCTGACTGTGGACGTACGTCTGGACGGCGCGCCAGGAGTCGGCACCGGTCACATCGACGTCGGTCACGGCCTCCAGGTCGAGTACGACATGACTCGGCCGGGACGCCTCCACCGCCCGGTGGACCGCGCTCTCGAAGGTGCCGCTGTTGGCGAAGAACAGGGGGGCCGCGAGCCGGATGACGACCACTCCCGGCGCCGTCTCCTCGCCTTCTGGTGCGGCTTGGAGCAGGGAGGCGTGCGGGTCGCCGTCCGCCGCGAGGATGTCGATGGCCGGGTTGGCCGCCCGGCGCACGACGTTCACCACGGCCAACGCGAACGCGATGACGATTCCGGCGATCGGACCGATGAGCACCGAGCCGAGGAAGCACACCGCGCCCACCGCGAACTCGAACCGGTCCTGGCGCCACAGGACGACGAACTCCCGGATGCCCAGCAGTGGGAAGACGGCGACCGCCACGATCGCACCGATCGCGGGAGAGGGGATGTCCTCCAGCAGCGCCGTGCCGAAGACCAGAAGAAGCAGGGTTCCCGCCGCGGCGACCAGCGAAGGCAGCTGCGTGCGTGATCCGGCCTGGTCCATGGCGGCGGTGCGTGATGTCGAGGAGCCGACGGCGAATCCGCCGCTCACGCCCGCGCCCAGGTTCGCCACCCCGAAGGCGAGCAGGTCGCGGTCCGGGCGGGTGCGGTAGCCGCGCTTCTCGCCGTACGAACGCGAGACGAGCAGCCCCTCGCCCATGGTCACGACCGTGAGGGCGATGGCCGACGGCACCAACTGCAGCCACTGCGTCCACTCGATGACCGGCCAGGTCAGAGTCGGCGGTCCCGCATCCACATGTCCGAGCACCGAGACGCCCAGCCGCTCGGCCCCGGCGAGCACGACGACCAGGGTGGCGCCGATGAGCACCACCAGCGCCCACGGCACCGACGGCGCAAGTCGCCGACCGAGGATCAGGACGGCGAGGGAGCCCAGCGAGATGAGCACCGCCCACCCGTTCACGGTGCCCAGTCCGCCGAACAGCCCGGTCAGCTTGTCCACGAACTCGGCACCCGAGTCGATGTGCACCCCCAGCATCTTGGCGACCTGCGACACCAGGATGTCGAGCGCCAGCCCGCCGACGAACCCGACCAGGATGGGCTTCGAGAGGAAGTCGGCCAGGAACCCGAGCCGGAAGAACGCCGCCAGCACGAACATCCCGCCGACGATGAGCGCCTGCGCGAGCGCCAGGGTGATGTAGTCGCTGTGCCCGGCGACGGCGAGGCCTCCCAGGGAGGCGGCGACCAGCGCGGCCGCGGCCGCATCCGGGGAGGCGACCACCTGGCGCGACGAAACGGTCAGTGCGTACAGCACCGCGGGCAGGATGAGCGCGTACAGCCCCGCCGTCGCCGGAAGCCCGGCGATCTGCGCGTACCCGATATTGAGGGGGACGGCGATGGCGAGCAGCGTCACGCCCGCGAGCGATTCGCGGAGCACGTTCTGCCGGTTCAGCCCGGCCAGTGGGCGCATGGAGTCACCCCGCGGCGCCGCAACCCGTGTGGGCTGCGGCGCTGCGGGGCTGGGGCCGGTCACGACGGACGCCGGACCGGCCGGGTCACACTGCGGGCGTCGCCGGCGGCGGCGTGGCCGGACCGGCCGGTGCCGCGGGTGCCGTCGGTGCGGCCGTGGAGGCGGCGGGTGCCCCACCCGGGGCGCCCGGGTGCACGGAGAGCGCGTGCGCCTTCAGGTGCGCGAACTCCTCAGGGGTGATGGCCCCGCTGTCAAGCAGCGCCTTGGCCTTGGCGATCTCGTCCGCCGGGCTCGAGCTTGCGACCTGGCGGATGTAGTCGTCGGTGGCGGCCTGGTACTGCCGTGCCTCCTTCTGGCTCCGCTGCGCCATCCCCGGACCGCGAGCGATCAGGTAGACCAGCGCGGTCAGGAAGGGCACGAAGATCAGGAAGATGATCCACAGTGCCTTCCACCAGCCGTTCAGCTTGTGGTCACGGAACAGGTCGCTGATGATCGCGAACAGCGCGAACAGGTAGGCCACGAATGCGAAGCTCCAGAAGAAGAGCCAGATGACGCTCCAGAAGTTGCTCCAGTCCATGTTTCGATTTCCCCTCTTCACTCCCGCTCGGCGAGCCTGGATGTGGGCTGAGAGTAACGCCGCGCGCGTTCGCGCGTCTAGTCATCATCTGGGGCGGACCGGCCGGGTTCTGCCCTGTCCGGTCCGGTCAGGACAGGGCGTCGAGCTCCGCCGTCAGACGGTCCACGATCTCGGAGGCGAGATAGCCGAGGCGGCCGACGCTTCCGGCGAGAGCATCGCCCGCCGACGCGTGGAGCTGCGTTCCCCAGACTGCGGCCTGGAGAGGGTCGGCGCCGCGGGCAGCGAGTCCTGCGATCGCGCCGGCGAGGGCATCCCCACTCCCGGAGGTGCCGAGGCCCGGATCGCCGTCGCCGACACTGTAGAGGCGGCCGTCCGGCGACGCGATGCGCCCGAAGCACGACACGACGGCGCGGTAGCGGTGCGCGAGCTCGACCGTGTCCGCATCCAGGTCCCGGGCCTCGCGCCCGAGCAGCCGTGACGCCTCCTCGGTGTTCGGTGTCAGGATGCGCGGACCGTTGCCTGCAAGGCGTGGGTGCCCGGCCAGAGCGCCCAGCGCGTACGCGTCGAGCACCAGCACGGTGTCGCGGCCGGCGGACCGGGCCGCTCGGGGCAGCATCTTGGCCGTCTCGTCGGCGTCATCGAGGCCGGGACCGAGCAGGACCGCGTCGGCACCCGCCAGGTCGTCGGCAGCGTCCCGGATGCCCGAGCCGCGCACGCTGCCGGACGCGGTCTCGGCGAGCGGGACGACGCCGGACTCCGGCAGAGCGACCGCCACCTGCGCGGCGACGGACGCGCCGACCGCCAGGGTCAACCGCCCGGCGCCGACCCGGAGGGCCGCCCGACCGGCGAGCAGGGCCGCGCCGGGGGACCGCAGCGCCCCGCCGACGACCATCACCTGGCCCCGCGACCGCTTCGAGCCGGACGGCTCCGGCAGCGGCCGGCCACGCAGCAGCTCCGGCGTCACCGGCACAGCGGTCGGTGCGCCCCCGGCGCGCTCACGCATCGGTCCGCGCCTCGCCGGGGTGCTGCGTCGCGGGCAGGCCCGCCGCAGCAAGGTGGTCGTCCTCGGCGAAGGCCTGCAGTGTCCACTCGGTGCCGTCAAAGGTGAGCTCGGTGACCGACGCGTTCGCCACCGGATGCGTCAGCAGGTGCTCGGCGAGCTGCGCCTCGGTCATGCGCAGCAGCACGTAGAGGAAGAGGCTCACGACGGCATCGTGGGCGAACACGGCGACGGTGTCCGCATCCGGGAGCTCGCGCAGGAACGAGCGGATCCGCAGCGCCACATCCGTCCACGACTCTCCGCCCGGCGGCCGGTAGTAGAACTTGCCCGACCAGCGCCGCCGCTCCGCCTCGAGGGGCACGCGGCGCTCTACGCCCAGGGCGGTGAGCCGGTCCAGGATGCCGAGCTCGCGGTCGCGCAGGCGTTCGTCGATCCGCAGCGGCACCTCCTCGCCGAGGGCGAAACGTGCGGTCTGGATGGCGCGCCGATACGGCGAGCTGAACACCACGACGTCTCGCGGCAGGGCGTCGCGGAGCCGTGCGCCGAGGGCGCCGGCCTGCAGCTCACCCAGCGGGGAGAGCGTCACGTCGGCGTCCCTCGCCTCGACGGCGATCACGTCGGCTCCGGCGGCCTCAGCGGCGGCCGCCGCCACGTTCGCGGTGCTCTCGCCGTGACGGATCAGGAGCAGAGTGCGAGCGGTCATGCCCTGGACTGTACGCCCGCCCAGTCGAGCACGCGCAAGGCCCGGAGGGTGTTCCACCGGCTCGCTTCGCCGGCTCTCTCGAAGGCCACGGCCGGCCGGCCGGGAAGGGGCGCGGCGAGCGACCAGCGGCCGTCCGCACCTCGGGCACCGTGGACCACGGCGACGGCCTCCGCGGCGCGGTCGTCGTACGGAACGGCGGAGGCGCGCAGGTGGTCGAGTCCGCGCAGAACGTCGTAGTGCCAGTAGTACGGGAACGAGAACGAGAGCCATGCCTGATCGATCAGCTCCCCGGTGCTCCGGCGGCGCATCAGCCCGCGCTCCAGCAGGTACTCCTGGCCGCGTCGCAGCGGCTCCGCCACGTCGGCGCGCCCGCTCGTCTCCTGCACGGCGGCGAGCCCCTCCACGACGCAGATGGTGCTGTGGAACGAGCCGGGATCATCCCGGCTCTCGGCGTAGCAGTTCCACCCGCCGTCGCTCTGCTGCCCGTCGAGCAGCTTTCGGACGAGCACGTCGCTGGTGCGGCCGAACGCCGCGGCGGCGGTCAGCACGCGCCCGTTGATGCAGGGTTCCACTTCGCCGTCGAAGAGCGGGCTGCGGCCCCACTCCTCGCCCCAGTCCACGCCGGATGCGGCGCGCTCGACGGCGGCCCCGGTGCGTTCCCCGGCGGCCCCCAGCAGCGCGAGCAGCAGGACGACGTCGTCGGTCGCATCCCAGTCCTCCGGCTTCCAGACGGTGCCGCCCCAGGTGCCCGAGTCGTCCTGCAGGTCGAGCAGCCGGACGCCCCAGCCTTCCGACTCGACGCGTGCGCGTTCGGCCGCGACCTCCTCATCGGGCGCGCCGACGAGGTCGCGAAGCGTCTGCCAACGGATCGCCGGATCGCCCCGCAGCAGCCAGCCGACCACCGGATCGTCGCGCATCCATCGCCCCGTGTCCACGCGCGCCACGGTACTCCGGACGCTACGGAGCGGTTCGCCCGCTGGTCGTGGTCCCCGAGAAGGACTGGGTGCCCAGCACCGAGAGCAGCGCCAGCTTCTCGGCCGCCTCCGTCCGCGGGGGCGCCGTCAGAACCAGCAGGCACTGCGACTGGTCCTCGGTGAACAGCGCCTGGCAGTCCAGCTCGATGGCACCGAGTTCGGGATGGATGAGCGTCTTGTGGTCCTCGAACCGGCGCGCCACCTCGTGACGCTCCCACAGCTCTGCGAACTCAGGACTCTCGGCGAGCAGCGCCCGCACCAGCTCGCCGGCGCGCGAGCGCGGCCCGAGTGCGCCGTAAGCGTCGCGCAGCGAGGCGACCTGTGCCCGGCTCTGCCGCGCGCGGTCCTCCTCCGGGTACTGCACGCGGGCGTTGTCCGGATCGGTGAACCAGCGGTAGAACTCGCTACGGGAAAGGCCCGAGTATCCCGAGCGGTCGCCGAACAGCGCCTCCGCCATCCGGTTCTGCACCAGCGTCTCGCCCAGATTGGACAGCACCAGGGCCGGGGTGTCCTCCAGCCGGTCGAGCACACGCAGGAGGGCGGGGGAGACGTGACCGCCGCCGGAGAACCGGTCGGGAGTGTTGTGCCCGGCCACGCGGTACAGATAGTCGCGCTCGTCGGCGGTCAGGCGGAGGGCGCGGGCGAGCGACGCGAGCATCTGGTCGCTCGGCTGCGGGCCGCGGCGCTGCTCCAGCCGCGTGTAGTAGTCGGTCGACATCGCGGCCAGCTGGGCGACCTCCTCGCGGCGAAGGCCGGGGGCCCGTCGGCGGGCGCCCGGAGGCAGCCCGACGTCCTCCGGGTGCAGGGTCTCCCGGTGACGGCGCAGGAAGTCTGCGAGAGCGGCACGGTCCATCCCTCCATGATGGATGCGTTCGCGTCCGTGGACCAGGGACTGCCGATCCCTGGATGGACGCTCCACTTCCTCCGCCTTCCGAAGCCGCGCATCGTGGAGGCATGAACATCACAGGGAACACCGTCTTCATCCCCGGTGCCACCAGCGGCATCGGCCTCGCCCTCGCTCTCGCCCTCCACGAGCGGGGGAACACCGTCATCGTCGGCGGTCGTCGCACCGAGCTGCTCGAGCGGATCGCCGCCGAGCATCCCGGGATCGACACTGTGCGCATCGACACCTCCGACGCGGAGAGCATCCGGACGGCGGCAGCCGACGTGCTGGCCACGCACCCCGAGCTCAACGTGCTCGTCGCCATGGCCGGCATCATGCGGGTCGAGGACTGGCACACGCCCGCCGGGTTCCTCGACTCGGCCGAGGCGGTCGTCAGCACCAACGTGCTCGGGCCCATCCGCCTCATCGCCGCCTTCGTCGACCACCTGCAGAGCCGGCCCGACTCGACCATCGTCACGGTGTCCTCTGGCCTCGCCTTCACGCCGCTGAAGGCGACGCCGAGCTACAACGCGAGCAAGGCCGCGATCCACATGCTCAGCGAGAGCATCAGGCTGCAACTCGCCGACACCAGCGTGAAGGTCGTCGAGCTGGTGCCGCCGGCCGTCCGCACCGGCCTCCTGCCCGGGCAGGAGGAGAGCGAGTTCGCCATGCCGCTCGACGAGTTCGTGGCCGAAGTCGTGCACCTCCTCGAGACGCAGCCGGACGCCAAGGAGCTGCAGGTCGAGCGGGTCAAGTTCCTCCGCTACGGCGAGGCGCGCGGCGACTACGAGCAGGTGGTGCAGGTGCTCAACGCCTCCGACCCGCACGGCAAGGAAGCGGCGTAGGCACTGCGCGCGCAGGGGTTCACGGCCGCTCGACGGTGAGCCCCTGCCATTCCGCCAGTTGGGCGATCGCCGCATCCACGTCGTCGCGGACTCCCGGGTCGAACGGTTCGTCCTCGTGGACGGCCTCCACCCGCAGGACTCCTGCCGTGCGGTCGGCGGTCGCATCCAGCTTTCCGACCAGCCGGTCGTCGTGCAGGATCGGCAACGCGAAGTAGCCCCAGCGACGCTTCGCCGCCGGCTTGTACATCTCCAGTAGGTACTCGAAACCGAAGAGCTCCTGCGTGCGAACCCGGTCGTGGATCAGGCGGTCGAAGGGCGACAGGAGTGCCGTGCGTCCCTCGAAAGGAGCGCCGACGGCCGCAGGGTCGACCCGCCACTCACGATCGCTGCCCTCGATCCGGGCCGGGATGCCCGCGTCGCCCACCAGCTGCGGTCGCGCGATTCCCAGCGCACGGAGCCGGCGCGCATCCCGCAGCGGAGCGGCCTCCGCTTCGGGGACCACCTCGATGTCCGAGGGGTAGATCCGCTCGGCGAGATCCCACGTCCGCTGCCGCCCGATGCGCCCGGCGACGGCGACCTCGCCCCGCCCCTGGAGGAGCTCCAGCATGTGGGTGACGTTCTTCTCGTGGGTCCACCCGCTCGACTGCCACGGCACCTGGGCCGTATCGGGGATGTCCTTGGACAGGAGCGGACCGGCGTCGCGCAGCCGGTCGAGCACGTCCTGCCGGAATCGCGGATTCGCCTCCAGCCAGGCCCGCCAGCCCGCGTGGATCGGTCCCCGCGCCATCCGGTCGAGGGTCAGCGCCAGGTCGCTCACCGGGCGCACCATTGCGAACGGCGGCTGCACCGGATCGTCCTGCGCCTTCAGTTCGTACAGGGCGCGGTCCGTCTCCATGGCCTGCTGGAGGTGCTCCGGCCGGTAGGAGGGCCCCAGCCGCGTGAATGCGATGAGGTCAGCGCTCGGTGCGACGGCGGCGGTGGGATCGAGCTGGAGGAAGGTCAGGTGCTCGACCAGCGGGACGACCCCGCCGCTCGGATGCACCGCGTCCAGCCACTGCGCCCGCACGGCGATGCGCCGCGCCTCCTCCCGGTCCAGCGTGACGATCCCCATGCCGGAACGGTACCCGACGCCACCGACGCCACCGACGCGGCATCGGACGCGCGGGTCACGTGCGCTCGGCCGCCCCGCTCACCCTCAGGTACACGGTGAGCCAGCCGAGCACGATCACACCGGCGATGAGCTCCGTCGCGGTCAGCACGTAGTAGCCGGTGACGAAGAAGACGGCGGCGAGCGCCACCGCGCCGAAACAGGCGTAGCCGAAGATGAGGAACGAACGCGGCGCCTCCGGCAGGGCCTTCGGCACCCAGAAGATCAGCAGACTGAACGCGATCAGCATCCCGACCGCCGACACGTTGTGCAGCACCTGCGACACGTCCAAGGGAAAGAGCCCGACGCCGGCGAGGAACACGCCGATCAGGATGAGGCAGACGCGCACACGAAGGATCGCCGAGCGGGGACCGACCGCCGTCCCGCTGAGGTCGGTGGCGTAGCGCGCGATCGCCGCCAACATCAGGCCGGCCAGGATCAACGTCACATTGAACGTCAGCGAGGAAATGCTGTCCGACATCCCGAGGGCGCTCAGGTGGAGCTTCCACCAGTGCGGATCGGGAGCGCTCAGCATCGCCACGAGGAGGCCGACGATCGCGAAGACCGCCAGCACGCTCGACATGCGCATC
The DNA here is from genome assembly GCF_058138205.1 of Leifsonia sp. RCC_180. NCBI lineage: Bacteria > Bacillati > Actinomycetota > Actinomycetes > Micrococcales > Microbacteriaceae > Leifsonia > Leifsonia sp. RCC_180. The sequence goes on from NZ_CP200340.1 coordinate 39,411, forward strand.
AGGTCCATCCTCGTCGCCGACAGGAACACGGCGTAGGCCGTCACTCCGACGGCCACGCCGGTCAGTACCGTCGCCGAGACGAAGTAGACCACTGCATCGGTGAAGCTGTCCGCGAGCACCGCTCCCAGCACGATCCAGCCCAGCAGGGCGATGATGCCGTGGGCGAGCGCGATCACCACGGTGTCGAAGACGCCGGCTCCGCCGATGGATCGCGGCGCTCTCGTCGCACCGGGCTCCCGGTCGGCTGTTCCGCCGAAGGGTGACAGCGCCGTGCGGTGCCACAGCCGGCCGACGACGTACGCGAGCACTCCCACCACACCGGCGACGATCGCGAGCAACTGCGACAGAGAGGAAGGACCGGCGATCGGCACCGACCGCCCCCAGAAGAACGGAAGCGAAACGAGGACCCCGACCACCAGCGCGACGCCGCCGACAACGATCGCCGCGCCCTCCAGATTCAGTGCGGACGCCCGCGCGGCCAGTCGTCCCGTGCTGCCGCGTCGTGTTGTCGTCATCGTCCGTCCGTCCGTCTCGTCGTGTCAGCCGGTCGCCGGGATGGCGCCGCTGGTCGCGAGTGCACGCCGTCCGGGCAGGAATCCCGCGACCACGGCCCCCACGATCGCGACGACGATCAGAGGCACCATCGCCGCCACGTAGTTGTCGGCGTTACCGGCCGCGCTGATGCCGAGGATGCTGGCGACGATCGCCGTGCCGAAACTGGACCCGAGATTCGAGATACTGCGCGAGAGGCCGGAGATCTCGCCCTGCAGGTTCTCCGGGAAGGCGGACTGGACCAGGTTGACGCTCGGCGTGAGCATGACCCCGAGCCCCAAGCCGATCACCAGGAGACCCGGCGCGAACGGCCACGCCCCCGGCACCGCGCCGACCAGCAGCAGGAGCACCGTGCCGACGCCGGTGACGAGGAAGCCTGTGACGATCAGGGTGCGCTGGGCGATGGACTTCACCAGGCGGCCGGCCGCGAGCGACGACACCAGGATGCCGACCGTGGCGGCGCTGAAGATCACGCCGGACTGCACCGCGTCGTAGTGCCGGATCACCTGCAGGTGACTGGCCACCAGGAACGAGATGCCCATGAGCAGCAGCCACTGGAAGTTCTGGGTGACGAGCCCCAGGTTGGAGACGCGGACCCGGAACAGCGAGGTCGAGAGCAGCGCCTCCTTCTTTCGCCTCTCCCGGCTCCGGATCCACAAGTAGAACCCCGCGATGACGATGGCGCCCGCGAGGAGGAGCGACAGCCCCAGCGCGACACTGTTGTCGATCGCGAGGATGCCCATCACGAAGACGACCAGACCGCCGCCGGAGAGGATCGCGCCCACCACGTCATACGGCCGGGACGGGTCGGCGGGTACAGGATCCTTCAACCGGATCGCCATCAGGATGATAACCACGATCACCAGGGCCTGGAACACGAACGCTGCGCGCCAGCTGATCGCGGTGCAGATCCACCCGCCGATCAGCGGACCGGTCGCGGCGCCGACTCCGCCGGCTGCGCTGACGATCCCGAACGAGCGCGCCCGGGAACGCAGATCTTTCCAGTACAGCGTCACCAGGATGTACACCGGCGGGATGAGCAGGGCCGTGCCCGCTCCCTCCAGGATCGAGTTCCCCAGGATCAGCAGCCCGAGTCCCGGCGCCAGCGCGCTCAGAATCGCCCCGACCGCGTACACACCGAGCCCCAGCAGGAAGCACACCTTGCGCCCGAGGAGGTCGGTCAGCTTGCCGAACGGCACCATGAGCGCCGCCATGGTGAGCAGGAACAGGGTGATCGAGATCTGGATGCCCGGAACGGTCGTATTCAGGTCCTCGCTCATGTCGTTGAGCATCACGTTCATGTTCGAGCCCGCGAACGAGCAGATGAACTGGGCGAGGGCTAGTGGTGCGAGGACCCAGCCGGCGACGGTCGCCGGGCCGGCGGCTCTCGACGTCGACTGGGTGCTCATGGCGATGGCTCGGGTTCCGCCGCCGCTACGACCGGAGTTCCCGGCCGTGCACCGTCACCGCGAAGATGATCAGGAGGTCGATGGCGACCACCACGATCGACCACCACGGCTGCGCCGGCAGCGACATCAGGTGCGAGATCGCGCTGATGCCGGCGACCACCGCGGCGAAGATCCGCGCCCACATCGCCCCGCGCAACAATGCGACCCCGGCGAGGAGGAGCACGACGCCGAGAATCAGCGACCACCAGCCCCACAGTGCGATGTTGAACGAGGCGGCGCCACTCGAACTGATGAAGTAGGCCGTATTCGGGCCGATGATCGCCATGATCCCGTAGAACAGGTCGATCGCCGCTGCGATGAACAACATGATCGATGCGAAGAACGCCCAACCGACCCATCCCGTCGCTGTTGTCTCTGACATAGCTGCCCCCACTCTCGATTGCGGCAGATGTTCATCTGTCGGCCGAATGATGCATCTGCGCCGTCGTGCTCGGCTAGAGGGCAATTCACCGGTGCCCTCTACCCGTCGTCGCCGGCGCGGAGTTAGCATGCGCGCACGGCGCCGACAACGTCGGAAGGGGCGATCATGCACCCGGAACCTCACGGGAAGGACGGCTTCCCGGAAATCGACGACCACGGCATGATCGGCGACCTGCAGTCGGTCGCGCTCGTCTCCACGCACGGAACCATCGACTGGTTCTGCGCACCGCGCTTCGACTCGCCGTCGATCTTCGCGGCCCTGCTCGACCCGGAGAAGGGCGGCTTCTTCCGCATCCACGCGCTCGGCGACGATATGCGCGTCAAGCAGATGTACTTCCCGCAGACGGCGGTGCTGATCACGCGCTTCATGTCTCCGGCCGGTGTCGGCGAGGTCATCGACTTCATGCCGGTGGCCGACGAGCCGACCGTCGCGACGCCCAGCCGCATCATCGTGCGAGGCATCCGCGTCGTGCGCGGGGAGGTGACCTTCCGGCTGCAGTGCCGGCCGCGCTTCGACTACGGCAGGAAGGAGCACACCGCGACCGCCTCGGCGCACGGGATCCGCTTCAACGCGGGCGAGAACAGCGCCGCACTGCATGGCGTAGGGCCGGACGCTCTCGACGGCGACGACGTCGACACGACCGTGACGCTGTCGGCCGGCGACCTGCGCCTCTTCTCCTTCGAGACGCAGCCGACCGGCAACCCGCGGGAGCTCGGACGTGCGAGGGGCACCCGGCTGTTCCGCGACACGGTCGACTTCTGGCGGGAGTGGCTGTCCCGCAGCTCGTACAGCGGGCGGTGGCGGGAGTCGGTTGAGCGCTCGGCCATGGTGCTGAAACTGCTGCAGTACGCCCCGACCGGTGCGCTCGTGGCGGCCCCGACCGCGGCTCTGCCCGAGCAGCTCGGCGGCGTGCGAAACTGGGACTACCGCTACACCTGGATCCGCGACGCCTCATTCTCCGTCTACTCGCTCCTCGCGCTGGGCTACACCGAGGAGGCGATCGCGTTCATGACCTGGGCGGGCGACCGCGTCGTCGAGCAGGCCGGCGACTCCTCCGGGCCGCTGAAGATCATGTACCGCATCGACGGGTCCTCCGACCTCGAGGAGCTGGTCCTCGACCACTTCCAGGGCTACGCCGGCTCCCGGCCCGTGAACGTCGGCAACGGAGCGGCCGACCAGCTGCAGCTCGATATCTACGGCGAAGCGCTGGAGTCCCTCGCGATCGGCGAGCGGTTCCGCCCGATCGGCAACCCCGGCTGGAAGAAGCTGGCCGGCATCCTCGACTGGCTCGTCGACAACTGGGATCAGCCGGATGAGGGGGTCTGGGAGACGCGCGGCGGCCGTAAGGACTTCACCTACGGCCGGATCATGTGCTGGGTCGCGTTCGACCGGGGCTTGCGCATCGCCCGCGACCGCGGCCTCCCCGCGCCCCTCGATCGCTGGACCGAGGCCCGGGACGCCATCTACGAGCAGGTGTTCACCCGCTGCTGGAACCCCGCGCGCAAAGCCTTCGTCCAGTACCCCGGCACGGATGTGGTGGATGCCATCACCCTGCTCATGCCGCAGGTCGGCATGATCGCGCCGCAGGATCCCATGTGGCTGTCCACCTTGGATGCGATCGGCGAGGAGCTCGTCACAGACAGCCTCGTGTACCGCTACAACCCGGAAGCGTCGCCCGACGGCCTCCCCGGTGAGGAGGGCACTTTCTCGCTCTGCTCCTTCTTCTATGTGATGGCTCTGACGGACGCGGGTCGGCTGGACGAAGCGCAGTATGCGTTCGAGAAGATGCTCACCTACGGCAACCATGTGGGGCTGTACGCGGAGGAGATCGACCCGACCGGCCTGCAGCTGGGCAACTTCCCGCAGGCGTTCACCCACCTGGCGCTCATCCGTGCGGCCATCAATCTGGATGCGGCGCTCGCCGGGCGTGCCTCGTCCCGGCCCGACCGCCGCTGATGGAACTGAACGAACCCGACGACGCGGGCACGACGCGCGAACTCGCTGCGCACCGGGGTTTGTGGCGCCACTGGGGCTCGCCGGCAGCCATCTACGGCACGATCGTGTACGCGAGCGTCGTGGCGGCGGCCTCCGCCGCAGACGACGATCAGGCCTCCGCCATCCGGCTGCTGGTCTTCAGCCTGGTCAGCATCGTCGTGTTCTGGATGGCGCACGTCTACTCGACCGCGCTCGGCTATCACGGTGACGCGGACCGGCTCGGGGACCGCCTGCGGGATTCGATCCGGCATGCACTGCGGGAGTCCGGCGGGATGCTGGAGGCGGCGATCATCCCGAGCATCCCGTTGCTGCTGGCTGCGCTCGGCCTGCTGCCGCCGGACTTCGGCGTCAACTTGGCCCTGTGGCTGGCGGTGCTGATGCTCGCGCTCCTCGGCTACACCGTCTTCGCCGTGCGCGGCCGGCGCGTACTCATCTGCCTGACCGGCGCCGTCGTCACCGGGGCGTTCGGTGTCGTGGTGATCCTGCTGAAGAGTGCGCTGCAGCACTGAGTGGACGGCGTGCTCTCGTCTCAGAGCAGCGCGAGCCGTCCGACGATCTTGTCGACGCGGTTGCGTGGGCCGACCACGCTGACGGCGTAGTAGGCGAGCGCATCGGCGGGCGAGGCCGCGACCGACTCCAGGTACTCGTCGTACACGCGCGTCGACTGCGCGGCCGCCGGCATGTCGGCGACGAACACGTCCTCCGCAGCGCCGGCCTTGGCGCGGATCGCGGCCAGCTGCTCGCCCGTCGCGCGCAGCACCGAGCATCCCGCCCACGGCAGTCCGGGATGCACGTGGCCGTCCGCGTCCACCGCCTCCGCTCCGAGGAGGCCGTCGACCTGTGCCGTAGTCGCTGCGGCCGTGCAGATCGCGGCATTGGCGGCGATTCCCGCCGGCAGCGTCTCCTCCACCACGACCACCCACTTCAGGCGGGCGGCGCGAGTCGGCGCAGCCGTGTCGATCTCGTCCGGGTGGAATCCGATGCTGCTGGTCATACCGTGTCCCTTCGTTCGGTTGATCGACGCTGAATCTACAGAACTCGCTCGTCTTTCGGGCTGCCTCCGAATATCGTTCGGTCCGGAGGCTAATCTGGGGCGCATGGACGAACTTGATCGGGCTATCCTGCGGGAACTGCAGTCGGATGCGCGGCGGAGCAATCGCGACATCGCCGCCGCCGTCGGCGTCTCGCCGAGCACGGCGCTCGAACGCACGCGGGCGCTTCGTCGCCGCGGCATCATCCGCGGCGCCGTGCTCGATGTCGACCTCGCAGCGATCGGCCGGCCTGTGCAGGCGCTCATCGCCGTGCGGGTGCGGCCGCCGTCCCGTCCGGTGATCGAGGGGTTCCGCGACTGGGTCGCGTCGCTTCCCGAGACGCTCGGCGTGTTCGTGACCAGCGGCAACGAGGACTTCATCATCCACGTAGCCGTCGCCGACAACGAGAGCCTGTACGCCTTCGTGATCGACCGGCTCACGCAGCGCCGCGAGATCGCCGACGTGCGCACCTCGGTGGTCTACGAGCACCTCAGGAACGGGCGGCCCGAGCCGGTTGACTGACACGGAGCGGGACTACAGTGTGCGGCACCGCATCCGTTCGATAGGAGTCCCCATGCCCGCACTGACCGACACGTTCACCCTCTCCAACGGCGTCACGATCCCCAAGATCGGGTTCGGGACGTGGCAGATCCCCGACGGCCCGCAGACCTACGACTCCGTGCGCACCGCACTCGACGCCGGGTACCGTCACATCGACACGGCGCGCGCGTACGGCAACGAGGAGAGCGTCGGGCGGGCGGTGCGCGACAGCGGCATCCCGCGCGAAGAGATCTTCATCACGACCAAGTGCCCGGCCGAGGTGAAGGATGCGGACGGCGCCCGCCACGCCTTCGAGCGGTCGACTGCGCTGCTCGACCTCGGCCCGATCGACCTCTACCTCATCCACGCGCCGTGGCCGTGGAACGCGATCGGCAGCGACCACCGCGCCGGCAACATCGAGGTGTGGAAGGTCTTCGAGGAGCTCTACGAGGCCGGACGCACCCGCGCGATCGGCGTGAGCAACTTCGAGGTGGCCGACCTCGACTCGCTCATCGACGCGACCGACGTCGAGCCGCACGCGAACCAGATCCGCTGGTTCGTCGGCAACACCCAGCCGGAGACCACCGCATACTGCCGCGAGCGCGGAATCCTCGTGGAGGGCTACTCGCCGCTCGCCACCGGTCGCCTGCTCGAGAACGAGGACATCGCTTCGATCGCCGAGAAGTACGGCAAGTCGGTCGCCCAGGTGAGCATCCGCTACCTGCTGCAGAAGGACATCCTGCCTCTGCCGAAGTCGACCACGCCGAACCGCATCGTCGAGAACGCCGACGTGGACTTCGAGCTGTCGCCGGAGGATGTGGCGGCGCTGGACGCGCTCGACGCGGGGGAGTAGCGCGCGGCGCCCTCAGTTCTCGAGGGTGCACCCTCGCTATCGAAGGAGATCCGGCCACTGAGCTGCCGGATCTCCTTCACTACTGCCATCCGAAGGAGATTCGGGGGCCATTCTCCTTCGATAACTGTCGCCTACAAACCGCTCCCGCATCCCGGAATATTCACGCCCCTCCTGCGTTGGACTTGAGTGCACAAGGCTCAACTTTGAGAAACAGGAGAACACGTGCCTGAGAACTTCACTCCCGACGGTGACAACGCGAACTCGTTCGACGAGTTCCTCGCGCGGTACCTTGCGGGCGAGCGCGCACGTAACGCGCGTTCCATCGACATCAGCCGCTTCCTCAGCCGGCGCACCCAGGAGCTGCTGGCCGAGGCCGGTCGCTTCGCCCTGGAGCACGGCCACAGCGAACTCGACGCGCTCCACGTCCTCCGCGTGATGGCGGTGCAGGAGCCGGCGTCCGACGCCATGCGCCGCATCGGCGTCGACCCCGAGCGGGTCGCCGAGGCCGCCGAGCAGCGTCTGCCTGCCGCGGGCGACGAGATCCACGCCGACGGCGCATCCATCACAGGACCGCTGCAGCGCGCCCTGTTCCACGCGTACCAGGTGGCGCAGGCGTCCGGCTCGACCTACATCGACCCCGAGCACCTCTTCTTCGCGCTCGTGATCGGCCGCGACGCTCCCGCAGGGCGCGTCCTGCAGGCCGCGGGCGTTACTCCGGAGTCGCTCACCGACGCGATGCGCCAGAGCGCCACCATGGGTGGGAGCGAGAGCGCCGGCCAGCCGGCCGCATCCACCTCCGAGACCCCGATGCTCGACCAGTTCGGCACCGACCTGACCGAGCTCGCCCGCGAGGGACGACTCGACCCGGTCATCGGTCGACTGGATGAGATCGACCAGACGGTCGAGATCCTCTCCCGCCGCACCAAGAACAACCCTGTCCTGGTGGGCGAGGCGGGCGTCGGCAAGACCGCGATCGTCGAGGGCCTGGCCCGCGCGATCGTGGCGGGCGACGTGCCCGAGCAGTTGCAGGACAAGAAGGTCGTCTCCCTCGACCTCGCGGGGATGGTCGCAGGGACCCGGTACCGCGGCGACTTCGAAGAGCGGCTCACTTCGCTCATGGATGAGATCAGCGCCGGCAAGGACGAGCTGATCGTGTTCATCGACGAGCTGCACACCGTGGTCGGCGCCGGAGGGTCCGGCGAGTCCGGCGGTATGGACGCCGGCAACATCCTCAAGCCGCGCCTTGCCCGCGGCGACCTGCACCTGGTCGGCGCGACGACGCTCAAGGAGTACCGCCGCATCGAGAAGGACCCGGCGCTGGAGCGCCGCTTCCAGCCGGTGACGGTAGGCGAGCCGTCCGTGGACGACGCCGTACTCATCCTCGACGGCCTCCGCGGCGCGTACGAGGAGCACCACGGCGTGCAGTACACGGAGGACGCCATTCGCGCCGCCGTCGAGCTGTCCGACCGCTACATCTCGGACCGCTTCCTGCCCGACAAGGCCATCGACCTGATCGACCAGGCCGGCGCGCGCCTGCGCCTGTCGCTCGGCAAGCGCGTCGACACCTCCGCCCTCATGGAGCGCCTGGCGACCCTGGAGTCCGAGAAGAACTCCGCCGTGGCCGCCGAGCACTACGAGGAGGCGTCACGCCTCCGCGACGAGATGGAGAGTGTGCAGCGTTCGCTGGACGAGCTGAGCAGCGCACCCCGAGTGGATGCGGTGGTCGGCGAGCCCGAGATCGCCGCGATCGTGTCGCGTGCGACCGGCATCCCGGTCTCCCGTGTCGGTCAGGCCGACCGTGAGCGCCTCGCGCGTCTCGAGTCGGAGCTGCACCAGCGGGTGATCGGCCAGGACGACGCGGTCGTCGCGGTGGCGAAGGCCGTCCGCCGCAACCGCACCGGCCTCGGCGACGAGGGTCGCCCGGTCGGAAGCTTCCTCTTCCTCGGCCCGACGGGCGTGGGCAAGACCGAGCTGGCGAAGTCCCTCGCGACCTCGCTCTTCGGCTCGGAGAAGGCCATGCTGCGGTTCGACATGAGCGAGTTCGGCGAGCGCCACACGGTCGCCCGTCTGGTCGGTGCCCCTCCCGGATACGTCGGCTACGACGAGGCCGGCCAGCTGACCGAGCGCGTGCGCCGCAACCCGTACTCGGTGATCCTGTTCGACGAGATCGAGAAGGCGCACCCCGACGTGTTCAACCTGCTGCTGCAGGTGCTCGACGACGGGCGCCTGACCGACGGCCAGGGTCGAACGGTCGACTTCCGCAACACGGTCGTCATCATGACCTCGAACCTGGGGTCCGAGTTCCTGGCGTCGCGCAGCGGCGCTCTGGGATTCGTCCCGGCCGGTTCGGACGGCTTCTTCTCGGAGAAGGACATCCGCGACCGCGTCATGGGCAAGCTGCGTGAGGCGATGCGTCCGGAGTTCCTGAACCGCATCGACGAGATCGTGCTGTTCCGGAAGCTGGATGCGGAGCAACTGCGCGACATCGTCCGCCTGCTGCTGAATGCGACCGCCTCCCGGCTGGCCACTCGCGACATCGCCTTCGAGGTGACGGATGCCGCGGTCGCCTGGGTCGCGGACACCGGCTACGAGCCGGAATACGGCGCCCGTCCGCTGCGCCGGGTCATCCAGCGCGAGGTGGACGACCGCATCGCGGAGCTGATGGTGAGCGGCGAGCTCGCCGAGGGCGGCCGCGTGGTGGTGGATGCCGACGCCGGCGAGCTGCGGGTCTCCGCCGCCGCCCTGTCCGTCCCTCTCGCGGCCTAACCCGTCCCGTCCCGTAAGGCGCCGGTCCTGTTTTCAGGACCGGCGCCTTCGCGCATCCCGGCGTTGCATCCAGTGGTCGCAACACGCCGTCAGGGGCACCTGGCGCAACGGCGTGTTGCCACCACTAGATCCGGCGTAATGCCTCTAGGCGTATCGGCGAACTGCCTCGCGGATGTCGTCGGCGAAGCGGTAGATCTCGTCAAGCGACGTGATTTCGTGCCGAGTCTCGATCTTTTCCTCATCGAAGAGGCCGAGATACTTCTTCGATTTGCCGTTGAAGTGAAGTCTGGCTACCGGCTTGCGATTGTTGTCATCGATCAGCACGGCGAAATAGGACTTCGAGTCGCGCTGGGCAACGCGCTGTGGCTTCACCTCACTGCAAGCAATCGCCTTGACGATCTGGTAGCCCTCGAGTTCTTCGAGCGTCGTCTCGATCTCAGTGTCCCTGTTGAGGTCGTCGTCTGCGGCCGGCTGGCTGCTGACGCTCTCACCGGGGGCGGCTTCGACTGTGGCATAGCTTGAACCGCCGAGGGCGGTCTTCAGCCTGTCGTTGGCCTGGTCATTCAGGAACTGCTTGGTCGCTTTCGCAACCAGCGGGCCGAACTGATCCCGAACACGCTGGGTGATAGCACCGTCGTACACCCGGCTGATGAAGAATCGCGTCCACTCGTCCTCGGGCTCGCGGAACTGCGTTGCGAGCACGCGCTTGATCTGGCCGATGTATTTCAGCTCGCCAGCAGCGTTGATGACCGATTCCAGATCGAATGAATCTTTCGTCAGCTTGCGCAGTTCCGGAATCAGCATCTCGTCGATGTCCAGCAGATCCAGGACCAGGAATGGCTTGTCGTCCATCCGGTTCGGCGCATCCAGGTCCGTATAAAACTGGTACACCTGACCGTTCGTGAGGACAGCCACTCGCGCGTTGGTGACGGCGAAGTAGCGGAAGAGTTGGGACGCGTTCTCGATCGTCAGGGGCTCCGTCGACTTCTTCGTCTCGATGAGCATTTGAACCTCACCATCACGAACGATGGCGTAGTCGATCTTTTCCCCCTTCTTGATTCCGACGTCGGCTGTGAACTCCGGCACCACCTCCAGCGGGTCGAAGACGTCGTAGCCGAGAACGTTCGAGATGAACGGCATGACGAAGGCGTTCTTGGTCGCCTCCTCCGTGTGGATGGCCTCTCGCTGGTTGGCGACCTTTTGCGCCATAGCAGCGAGCACTTCTGCAAACTCCATTAATGCTCCCCGATCAAGTGTTATTCAGAGAGTAGCGACGGGAGTCCCCTGCCCGTCCGTCGACTGGCGGGCGTTGCACCCCAACTGGGGGCATACTCGGCGCCGGAATGTGCGGTGAACGAATCCAGTGGTGGCAACACGCCGTCAGGGCACCTGGCGCAACGGCGTGTTGCGACCACTGGATCCCCGCACCAGCCCAACGCCCGCCTTGCCCGCCGCCGTACGCATCCTGAACATCTCCACACCGACGCACACGAGACCCCCTGGACTCACCCAGGGTGCCCTGGTTGCCTGGAGGGCGTGCCCGCTTCCGACCGACCCCGCAATCCCCGCCTGGCCGCCCTCGACGAGCGGCTGGAGTCCGTCAAGCGCTTCGAGCTGAAGCCCGCCCGCACGCGCGGCGGCATCTTCGCCCAGTTCTTCGGGCTGGCGCTGGTCGCCGCCGTCCTGAGCTCGCTTTTCCTGCTGCCCGGGTTCCTCGGCGTCGGCGTCACGGCGGCCGCCGGGGTGAACGACTTCAACGCGCTGCCGGCCAACCTGCACATCCAGCAGTTCGCCCAGAATTCGACCGTGTACGCCAAGCAGGGCGGGCAGGATGTGCCGATCGCGACCTTCTTCGCCCAGAACCGGCAGGACGTCAGCTGGGATCAGATCGCACAGACGATGAAGGATGCGACCGTCTCCGCCGAGGACCCGCGCTTCTACACCGAGGGCGCCGTCGACATCTGGGGCACCCTCCGCGGCGCCGTGTCCACGGTCGCGGGCGGGGATGTGCAGGGGGGCTCGTCGATCACGCAGCAGTACGTGAAGAACGTCGAGGTCGAGAAGTGCGAGGCCCTCACCAGCCAGAAGAAGGTACAGGCCTGCTACGCGGATGCGGCCGGCGTCACCCTGCAGCGCAAGGTGCAGGAGATGCGCTACGCGGTCGAGGTGGAGAAGACGTACAGCAAGAAGGACATCCTCACCGGCTACCTCAACGTCGTCGGTTTCGGCGGCCAGGTCTACGGTGTGCAGGCCGCCGCCCAGTACTACTTCGGCAGCACCGCCGACAAGCTGGATCTGGCCCAGGCGGCGACGCTCGCCGCCATCCTGAACAACCCGGCCAACCTGCGCATCGACGAGCCGGACAACAAGGACAATGGCGCGGCGAACGGCTACAAGCTGACCAAGGAGCGGCGTGACTACGTGCTGAGCCGCATGTACATCACGCACACGATCACGAAGCAGCAGCGGGATGCGGCGATCGCGACGCCGATCCAGCCCACGATCACCCCGACGACCCAGGGATGCGCGGCCGCGCAGGCGGTCAACGCCGCGTTCTTCTGCGACTACGTGCGCGACGTCATCCTCAACGACCCCGCGTACGGCGCGACTGCGGATGAGCGCTGGCAGACCCTGAACCGCGGCGGTCTGAAGATCTACACGACGCTCAACCTCGACCTGCAGCAGGTCGCGCAGGCCTCACTGAACAAGTACATCCCCGCGTCGCGTCCCGGCATCGACCTCGGGGCGTCGAACGTCGCTCTGGAGCTGGGCACCGGGCGAATCGTCACGATGGTGCAGAACCGCACCTTCAACAACACGGACACGCCCATCGACGGCACGACCGCGGTGAATTACAACACGGACGAGGACTACGGCGGCTCGCAGGGCTTCCAGACCGGGTCGACCTTCAAGGCGTTCGACCTCGCCGCGTGGCTGGAGGCGGGCCACAGCCTGTACGAGAGGGTGAACGCGTCGCAGCACCTGTTCCCGACCTCCGACTTCACCAACACGTGCGCGAACATCGACGGTCCGGCGTGGCCGGTCACTAACGACGAAGGGTCGGCGAGCCGGCTGTCGGTGATGTCCGCGACGGCGGAGTCCGTCAACACAGCCTTCGCCGAGATGGGCACGAAGGTCGACCTCTGTTCGATCCTGGATGCGGCCAAGGGGCTGGGCGTGCATCCCGCCTCGTCCACCAACCCGTGGGTCCAGACGCCCTCGATGATCCTCGGCACGAACTACATCTCGCCGTTGACCATGGCGACCGCCTACGCGGGCATCGCGAACAACGGCACGGTGTGCACGCCCGTCGCGATCGACCGCGTCGTGAACGCCGACGGCACCGAGCACAAGGTGAGCAAGACGACCTGCACGCAGGGCCTCAAGCCGGAGATCGCGGCGGGTGTCACCTACGCGCTGGAGGGCGTCATCAAGGGCGGCGGAACCGCCGCGAGCGCCAACCCGTACGACGACATCCCGATCATGGCGAAGACAGGCACGACCGATAACTCGCTGGAGAACTGGCTGATCACTTCGACCACGAAGGTCGCGACTGCGACCTGGGTGGGCAACGTCTCGGGGTCGACCCCGCTGCGGTCGCTGTACTTCCAGGGCGTCGGCGGCGGGAACGTCAAGTTCTCGATCGCCAAGCCCATCCTGAAGGCGCTGAACGCGGCCTACGGCGGCACCGACTTCACCGAACCGACGGATGCCGTGCTCTACGGCGACCAGATCACCATGCCGGATGTGACCGGCAAGGCGGTGGATGTGTCCATGAAGCTGCTGGACGGGCTCGGCCTCGACGTGAGCGTCGACCCGACGCCGGTCGACAGCGACCAGCCGGCCGGGACGGTGGCGGCGAGCGACCCCGCGGCGGGGGCGTCCCTCAGTGACGGCGAGTCCGTGACGTTGACGGTCAGCAACGGCTCCAAGGCCAAGGGCAGCCCGACACCGAGCCCCGGCGGCTCGACCTCCAGCGCCACGCCGACGCCCAAGCCGACGGGCTGAGCGCTCAGGCCGCGGCGGCCGGCTGGCCGAGCCAGGCGTCGAGGATGCGGGAACGCAGCAGGTTCGACCGTTCCGCGAACGCCCGCTGCCGCCGCACGTACTCTGCCTTGCCCTCCGGCGTCTCGATGGCGACCGGATCGGCGCCCCAGTCGCGCATGTCGTAGGGGGAGGCCTGCATGTCGAGCAGCCGGATGTCGCGGGCCAGCTCGAACGCGTCGAGGAGCAGTTCGCCGGGGACGAGCGGGCCGAGCTTCATCGCCCACTTGTACACATCCATCCCGGCGTGCAGGCAACCGGGCTGTTCGAGGTCCGGCTGCGTGTCGCGGGTCGGCGCGTAGTGGTTGCGCGGAACCGCCTCCGGCGTGAAAAAGCGGAAAGCGTCGATGTGCGTGCAGCGCAGCTCGTGCGTCTCGACCACGGCGTCGGTCGCCTCCCGGCCGAGACGCAGGGGCACGGCGTGCCGACGCTCGTCCTGCCGGTAGACCATCGCCCACTCGTGCAGCCCGAAGCAGCCGAAGCGTCCAGGTCGCGCGGCCGTGGATCTCAGGATGCGCTCCACGCCCCGCAGCAGCGACGCCTTCTCGGTCTCGAGGGACTCCCGGTCGACGACGAGCGACCCGGGCTCGGAGCCTGCGACGTACCAGCGCCAGCCGGCCCGGGCATCCTCGGCGGCGCCCACGAGTTCGATTCCAGGTCCGGGATGCCACCGCCGCAACTGGGCCGGGGCGTACGAGTAGTAGGTGAACAGGAAGTCCCACACCGGGTGCTTCTCGCCGCGCGCCGCCCGCTCGCGATGCTCGGCCGTCAGAGCGTCGGCGCGCGCGACGTGGGCGCGCTCGCGGGCGCGCCAGTCGCTCTCGGCGAGCCGGACGGAGGTGATGTTCACCCTTCGAGGATACGTTCCAGCGGGTTATCGCGGAGCTTGCGCTGCACGCCGCCGTTGACCAGCCGCCGGGCGGAGGTGTCGGGCTTCCGCTCCGATTGATCGGCGACGCACGCGCCGAACTCGGCCGCCAGCTCCAACCGCGGGTATGCGGTGACCACTTCTCGCCGGAACTCGAGCGGCAGTTCGTCGACCCGCGCGCCCGCGATGTCGAGCGCAGTCGCGATCTCGAGCAGGTGACCCTCCGCATCCATCGCCGGATCGACCTCGGGCCAGTTGTGCCGCACGATCACCTCGTGGGCGCGCACGCGGCGCGGGGCCGGCCAGCCCGCACCCGCCGTCAGCGCGATGGCGACGTGCCCCGCGGCATCCTCGTAGGCGAGGGTGTGGTTGTCGAACTCGGCTGCGATGCCCAGATCGTGCAGGATCGCCGAGACGTAGAGCAGCTCGCGGTCGGCGTCGAGGCCGCGACTAGTCGCGAAACCTTCTGCCCACAGCCACGACCGCTGCACATGGTTCAGCAGCGACGGCGTGTGGTATTCCGTCGCGATCTCGAGGGCCGCGCGTGCGGCGGCCGTGTCGGGGCGGGAGTAGTCGGCGATGCGCATGGGTTCATCATCGCAGTCTCATCCGGCGGGATGCAGGACCGCGATCCCCGTCGGAGGCGCGGAGTCGGCCGTCTCCAGGAGTCGCGCCGCCCCGGCGAAGCCGACCGCGCCGCCGACCAGCTGCTGCGGGTTCAGCCGACCCGCGGCGACGAGGTCGAGCATCGCCGGGTAGTCCGCGGCGGCCATGCCGTGACTGCCGAGCACATCCAGTTCCCACCCGATCACCCGGTCGAGCGGCAGCTCGGGGACGGCAGACGAGAGCAGCCCGACCTGCACGTGACGGCCGCGCCGGCGGAGCGAGCGTACGGCGGCGGCTGCGGTCTCGGGGGAGCCGACCGCGTCGATCGTGGCGTGCGCGCCACCGCCGGTCAGCGCGGTCACCCGGCCGGCCGTGTCCTCCGACGCGACGACGGTGTGCTCGGCGCCGAGGCGCGCAGCGAGGTCCAGTGCGGCAGCGGAGCGGTCGACGGCCACCACCCGCGCGCCCAGAGCCGAGGCGATCATCACGGCGCTCAGTCCGACGCCGCCTGCGCCGTACACCGCGAGCCACTCGCCGGGCTGGATGCGCGCCCGCGCCGTGACCGCGCGGAACGCCGTCGCGAAGCGGCAGCCGAGGCTCGCGGCGGCGTCCGCATCCAAACCGTCGGGGATGCGGACCAGATTGGTATCCGCCGCGCGGACGGCGACGAGCTCGGCGTGCGAGCCCCAGTGCGTGAAGCCGGGCTGCGTCTGTTGCGGGCAGACCTGGGCCTGCCCGGAACGGCACCACTCGCACTCACCGCAGCCGTTGACGAACGGCGCCGTCACGCGGTCGCCCGGACGCCAGCGGGTGACGCCCGGACCGACCGTCTCGACGACACCGGCGAACTCGTGCCCCGGCACGTGCGGCAGCCGCACGGAGTCGTCGTGCCCCGCCCAGGCGTGCCAGTCGCTCCGGCAGAGGCCGGACGCCTCGACGCGGATCACGGCACCGCCCTCGGGCGCGACGGGGTCGGGGAGTTCGGCCACCGTCACCGGGCCGCCGAAACGCTCGTAGTGCAGCGCTTTCACGCTTCCTCCTTCTCCGCCGTGCGTGGATTCTCCGCCGCGGTCGCGCGCAGAACGCGGACCATGGGCAGGTCCGCGTCGGCCCACTCCAGTTCGCTGAGCAGCCCGGCGGGCACCCAGCGCAGTTCGTCGTGGTCGGTGCTGGCGACCGGAGCGCCGCCATCCAGCCGGCACTCATAGCAGGCGAGGTCGATCGCCCGACCCTCTGCGCGCGCGGACACCGTGCGATCGAGCAGCCTGCCGACGTGGATGCGCACCCCGAGCTCCTCGCGGATCTCCCGCACCAAGGCGTCCTCGGGCGTCTCCCCGGCCTCCACCTTGCCGCCGGGGAACTCCCACCGGCCCGCAGCGTCCTTCCCGGGCGCACGGCGGCAGGCGAGGACCCGTCCGCCGTCGCGGATGACGGCGGCGACGACGACGAGTGGCTGCACGACTCCCATCCTGCCCTCCCTGACGGGGTGGCCGCGCGCCGCTAGCATCCAGGTATGTCGCAGACCGTGCCCGTGCGGCGGCCGTCGGTGGTCGTCGGTTTCGTGGCGAGCGTGACCGCCCAGCTGGTGATGACGGTCGTCGGCGTGTGGGTGGTCGTCTTCTCGGAGGACGACATCTCGACGGTAAGCCTGCTCGCGCTGTGGTGCGTGATCGGCACACTGTACGAGGTCGTGGTGCTGATCGTGCTCGGCCGGATCGCGAAGCAGCCGTCGGTCGCGGGTCACCGCCCGGCGCGCTGGGAGACCGGGCGTCTGGCGCGCGTGATTTCGATGACGGCGACGATCCTCGCCAGCCTCATCGGCTTCACCGCCGCCTTCCAAGTGCTCGGGCCGCAGAACGACCCGGAGGTCGGGACGTTCACGGACGTCGTCGGGGTCTGGGCGATGCTGCTGGCGTGGGGATTCTTCCACTGGGGATTCGCGCAGATCTACTACCAGCGGTTCTGGTCGACCGACGAGCCCATGCTGCGCTTCCCGGGCACCG
Organism: Leifsonia sp. RCC_180; assembly: GCF_058138205.1. Classification (NCBI taxonomy): domain Bacteria; kingdom Bacillati; phylum Actinomycetota; class Actinomycetes; order Micrococcales; family Microbacteriaceae; genus Leifsonia; species Leifsonia sp. RCC_180. The sequence goes on from NZ_CP200340.1 coordinate 56,559, forward strand.
AGCATCCCCGCTTCATCGACTTCGTGTACTTCGCCTACACGCTCGGCACGACGTTCGCCGCCTCCGATGTCGAGGTGCGGACCACCCGGATGCGCTGGACGATCGTGTGGCACTCGGTGCTGAGCTACTTCTTCAACGGGCTCGTCATCGTGCTCGCGCTGAACACGATCATGTCGGCGGCGAAGTAGTCGCGGCCGCGATCAGAGCAGGGTCTCAACGCCGATCCTGACCCGGTCGCCGAGCTCCACGCCCTCGGCCCGCCGCACCGCGCTCTTGATCGGGACGACGTAAGTGCCGTCGGACTCCGGGAAGATCGACGTCGACCAGCGTGATCCGCCCAGCGTCACGGACACCTTCACGGAGTCGAAGCCGGCGGGTGGATGCGGCTGAAGACGGATCTCCTCCGAGACCTCCAGCGGCAGCCGGGCGAACACCCACAGCTCCCGTCGGGACGCCCAGCGGAAGAGTTCCGTCTCGAACTCATAGCGGTAACCGGCCATATCCGCCAAGCTACCGGGAGAAGCGGCACCGCGTGAACCGGTCGCCCATGAATCGAAGGAGCCGACATGGCCGCACGTCCCGGATCGGTCACGTTCGTGGCCGTGCTCACCTACATCAACGGCATCCTGAACATCATCGGCGGTGTCCTCATCCTGCTGACCCGCGACCAGATGGCCGCGGGCAATTCCGCAACGCTCGGCGGGATCACGACGGCCGCGATCATCTCGCTGCTGCTCGGCATCGTGGTCGTCATCGTGGCGCGCGGCCTGCTCCGCGGCAGCCCGGGAGCCCGCGCGGTCGTCACCGTCGTCATGATCATCGACCTGTTCAACGGCCTGTTCTTGCTGTTCAACTCGCAGGTCGCGGGTGGAGTCATCCAGATCCTCTGGTCGCTGCTCATCATCGTTCTGCTCTACACACGCCGGGCGAACGCATTCTTCACAGGTCGCTGACCCGCACGAGCCGATCGGACAGAATGGGAGAGGCGTCGTCTCCGGCGCCCCGGTTCGAGGAGTTCCATGCGCTGGCCGAAGTGGTTCCGCAGGGGCGTCGAGAAGACGACGCGCACGCGTCCCTTCGACGAGCACGCCCTTCCAGAGCCGGTCGCGCCCACGCTCGAGCAGTCCGTCGAGGAGGGCATGCTGCTCGCGGAATACGCCACCCGCATGGCGGTGAAGAACCACATCGTGGTGGACACCATCCAGTACGGCAACTCGTACGATCCGGCGCTGCATGCGATGGAGGCGGCGGCGATGCTCCGCGAACTCGCCTCGGAGCAGGGTGTCGCCGCGGGCCGCATCGAGGAGGAGCTGGCGGCGGCAGAGAACCTGGGTGGCGACGCGATGCACCCGCACGACTACCGGAAGCTGGATGTCGACAATCTGAGGCTGCGCAGGGATGCAGCGATCACGCTAGCCGCTGCACTACGGGCGAAGGCCGACTCGGACGAGGAGCTGCAGACTCTGGTCGAGCGCGGCCGCGTCGACGCGTGGGATGACGTGCGCCGCGCCATCGAGGCCGGCCTCGACGCGTTCTCGGGGGCGGAGGCGCTGAAGGACGACTACGAGCGGGAGAAGCCGGCCCGGCTCAAGCTGCTGATCTGGCGCGACCTGGCGCGGCTGGAGGAGCAGCGCACGGGCTACTGACTCGCTGGGATGGTTCCCTCGCTTTCGGGGACTGATCAGATCGTCGTGGGACTCCCTAGCGTTCGTCGTCGGTCACCCGCGGTGATGGTCGAGAAAGCCCGAAGCGAAGCTGTTCGCAACCTCGACGAGCCTTAGCAGCCAGCCTCGGATACGCCACCTCATTGCAATGCTCCCTTTCGCGGGCGGGTCACTCTCGCTCCCGATCCTTGGCGGCCCAGTAGCAGCCCGCAAGACAGCCCAACCCCAAGCTCAGGAGTCCGACTATTGTCCATCCCCACCACGGCAGAAGGAGCGGGCTCGTCAAACCGAGTACAAGTAGCGTGAGGGGAATCGGCCACGTGATTGCTTTCCTGGCGGGCGTTCGATCGAGCGCCGCCCAGGCTTCGCGACCGAGTAGATCTCTGAATTTCATTTTCAGCGGCAATAGCTGTCCTTATATGGGATGGTCGAGACGACTCCCGGCCCAAACATGAGGCGTGCGCACTGCCCCGCCCAATAAGCACGCTGAGAGTTGTAACTGATCGACGCGAGATTCAGTACGCAGAGGGCTACACCGGCTCCTCCGGCAACTTTTCCAACCTGACCGCACATCTTTGCAGCCGAGACCGGGGTGGCGAGCGCCAGGGTTTCAGCACGCGTCGTCTTTACGGTGGGGAGACCCCGGTACCACTCAAACGTGGGATCAGCAATCACCGGGAATGCGGTATCGCCAGTGAAGTCAACAATCTGCGTCAGTACGTCGCCGCTGACTTCGAAGTGCGTGCCCACCGCTGCGCCGTTGGCATCCTTTGCCCACGGTGCCGGAACGTAAGCCGATATGGTGTTCCCGTCGATAATGCCAACGTAAGCGGAACCGTCGTCCAGGAGATGAACGGCCTGCTCGCCCGGGATATCCACTGGGTAGTCGTACCGTTTCGGGGCGTTTGCGCTCGTGATGACGGTGCTGATCTGTACGGTTCCGTCCGCGTGCGCAACCGGTACCGTCGAGGAGCCGTTGTTGTTGTCATACACGACCACGCCGGCCTTCGGCGAGTTGGCCGCGTTGCTTGCCAGGTCTGCGAATGGAAGCCCGATCGCCACCTCTGCTCCGCCCGATACTTGCACACCGTCCGATGGGTCCACCGGCACTGAGACATCCAGACCCGACACGGACGCCCGCGCCGCCGTATCCGTGTCCGAGGTCGTCTTCGCGACATCCGATACCGCTTCCGGCGCGACCTGCTGCACGGCAGCGACAGCGTCAGCGGCATTGATCGTGTCTGCGTCAGCGGGGACGAACCCCGTCAGCGTCCCTCCGATGACGCTCATGCCGGCAACCGCCACGCACACCGACAGTGCCTTCAACTTCCTCGTTGTATTCACGGCAACCCTTCCGTTTCTCAGAACGGGAAGGAGCATGTGTCCGCGACCACGCGTACAACGAGCCGCTACCCGTGAGCGCCGCACGTAACGACGCTCACTTAGGTAGACGTTGCCTTCTACGGGTCATGACGCGGACAGCACACGCAGCATCACCCTCTCATCGGGGAATACTCCTACTGACCGCCGCGCAGGCTCACCGGCGGCACCAGGTCGCCCACTTCCGACCGCACCCACACGTCGCCGGTCGCGCGCTTCTCGGCGTGCGTCGCGAAGCGGTAGAGGAACATTCGCGCGCGGATCGCCCGCGGCGGGACCCCGCCGAACGGGTCGTGCCGCAGCAGCTTCAGGGTCCGCCGGTCAGCCTCCAGGAGCCGCAGCAGGAACACCTCGAACCAGGGGGAGTCGCGGGAGCCGAGCGCGAGGAACCACATCAGCCAGTCCAGGCGCAGGTGGTACGGCGCGTACTGCCGCGGCAGGCGGTCCACGTCGCCCGGCTTGCCCTTGAATCCGTATTCGTGCCACTGTGCCCCGGGATCGGAAGGGTCATCAGCCGTGCCTTCGACGACGACCTCGTACCGTTCCTGCGTCACGCTGCCGAAAGCGCCGTAGGCGTTCACCAGGTGCCAGCGGTTGAAGCTCGCGTTCATCAGCTGACGATGGGCGAACAGGTTCCGCAGGGGCGGCCAGCTGAGGACGACGAGGAAGACCGTCGCGGCGACGGCGACCACGGCGAACCAGAGCGGCACCCCTGCGGCGCCGATGCCGCCCACCTCAAGACCGCCGAACATCCACGAGAAGACCGAGTCGCTGATGCCCGCGAAGGCGAGGACGATGGTGATCCAGTTGAGCCAGGCGAAATTCCCGGTGGCGACGAGCCACAGCTGCGTCAGGATCATGATCACGGCGGCGACGCTCGCAACAGGCTGCGGGGCGAACAGGAACCACGGCACGATCAACTGGGCGAAATGGTTGCCGAGCACCTCCACCCGGTGGAACCACTTGGGCAGCAGGTGCGCGGTCCGGCTGAGGGGGTTCGGCATCGGCTGCGTCTCGTGGTGGTAGTACAGCGCGGTGAGGTCGCGCCAGGAGCGGTCGCCGCGCATCTTGATCATCCCGGCGCCGAACTCCAGCCGGAAGACCAGCCAGCGCACGAAGAAGATGATCGTGATCGGGGGAGCCGTGTCCCACGCCCCGAGGAACGCGACGACGAAGCCCGCCTCGCACAGCAGGCTCTCCCAGCCGAAGCCGTAGAACGTCTGCCCGATGTTCACGATCGAGAGGTAGAGGAACCAGACGATCAGGAACACGGGCACGAACACGTAGCTCGGCGCCAGTTGGACGACGCCGATCAGGATGAGGGCGGACAGTGCTGCGCCCGTCCAGGCGACCGTCCGCAGCAGCATGTCGGAGTACGCCCAACGGAACAAGGTCGGCTGCTTTTGCGCATACGGGTGACGGAGGAACCGCGGCGCTGGCAGGAGGCCGTGCTCGCCGAGCAGGGCCGGGAACTGGTTCACTGCCGACACGAAGGCGACCAGGTAGAGCGCCGCGACACCCCGCTCCAGGATCTCGCGCGCGATCGTGTAGTCGTCGCCGGCCAGCCATCCGGTCAGCCACGCGGGGAACTCCATCGACACCACCTCGCCGTCGGAACGCGTTCACCGTACGCCGGGGGATCGGGTGCGGTCGACCCTCACTATCGCCGCGAAGCGATCGAGCGGTACCGTCCAGGCATCGAGCGGTCGGAGTGGACGATGAACGTGATGGCAAGGGATCTGCGTACGGTGGCGGCGGAAGCATTCGTGTACTTCTACCCGTTGGTGACGATGGAGGTGACGCGGCTCCAGCAGACGATGCCGGACCCGTCCGGAGCGCGGGCGACGGGCGCTCCGTCCAACCGGTTCTTCCACCTGCGCCGGTACCCGGACGCTGACTTCCGGGCTGTTGTGCGGCCCAACTTCGACACGCTGTACTCGCTCGCCTTCCTCGACCTGACCGGCGGCCCAGTGTCGATCAGCGTCCCGGATGTCGGCGATCGGTACTACCTGCTCCCGATGCTCGACATGTGGACGGACGTCTTCGCCAATCCCGGCACGCGAACCAGCGGCAACGGTGCTCAGCGCTTCCTGATCGTGCCGTCCGGCTATGAGGGAGAGGTGCCCGCCGACGCCTCTGTGATCGAGGCGCCCACTCCGTACGTGTGGGTCATCGGCCGGGTGCAGACGAACGGGCCCGCCGACTACGAGGCAGCGAACCGTTTCCAGGACGGCCTGCACATCGAGGCGGCGGCGCAGACCACCGAGCAGTCGGAGGGGATCGCCGGCGTCACACCGGCCACGGAAGCGCTGGCGTTCGTGAATGCCCTGACCGCACCCGAGTTCCTCGACATCGCCGCCCGCCTGCTGTCCGTGAACCCGCCGCACGCGACAGACCATTCCCAGCTCTTCCGGCTGCGCGACCTGGGCATCACCGGCGATGGGCACTGGGATGCGGACCGGTTCACAGCGGACGAAATGGCAGAGATCCAGGCCGGCTTCACGGAGGCCCTCGCGGCGCTCCCGGCGCTCCTCGCGCACGTGGGTTCGCAGGCGAACGGATGGTCGTATCAGACCGACACGATGGGGGTCTACGGCAACTTCTACCTCAAGCGGGCCCTGGTCACGATGGCCGGCCTCGGCGCGAACCCGGCCGAGGACGCCATCTACCCGGTGCTGCTCACGGACAGCGACGGCGAGCCGTTGGCCGGCGAAACCGACTACAGCATCCACTTCAGCGCCGACACGATCCCTCCCGTCGGAGCGTTCTGGTCCATCACCATGTACGACGAGGAAGGGTTCCAGGCCGCCAACGAACTCGACCGGTTCGCCCTCGGCGACCGGGACGACCTCCACTACAACGAAGACGGGTCGCTGGACATCTACATCCAGCACGACAACCCGGGGCCGGAGCGGCAGCCGAACTGGCTGCCTGCGCCTCTCGGCCCGCTCGGTGTGACGATGCGCTTGTATGCTCCCGAACCGGCCGCCCTCAACGGGTCATGGAAACCGCCGCAGGTGGTGAAGGCCTAGCGGGATTCCGGGTCACACCGCGACGGATGCGGCGGGCTCAACGCCGAACAGCTGGCCCGGGTACCGCAGCCCAGCGAAGTAGCGGTTCGTGTGCGCGACGATCTGTTCCCCGCTGATCTCCACGCCATCCCATTCGGTGTCCGTCGTCGTGTGCGCATCGGAGACGAGGACCACGTCGTAGCCGCGGACGGCCGCGCTCTGGGCGGTGGTGCGGACGCAGTAGTCGCTCTGCGCGCCGGTGACGACGAGACGCCCGACGTCGAGGCGTTCCAGCACCTCGTCCAGGTCGGTGTCGGCGAACGAATCACGGTAGTGCTTGTGGATGCGCGGCTCACCGTCCGCCGGCATCAGCCCGTCGACCAGCTGCCAGGCGTCCGTGCCCTCCTCCATGCCGTCCTCCTCGTGCTGCACCCACACGATCGGCGTTCCGGCCGTGCGGGCGCGCTCGACCAGGGCGACGACCCGGGTGAGCACCGCGTCGGCGTCGAAGCAGCCTGGCAGCACTCCGTTCTGCAGGTCGATCACGAGCAGGGCGGAGGGGACGATGTCGGTCACCAGGCCATCCTGCCAGGAAGGGCGGCCGGGGGCCTCAGGCGGCGAGCACCGCGTCGAGCCGGATCGGCCGGTGATCCGAGGCGCCGGCGGGCAGCACATCCACTCGCTCGATCTCGAAGCCGGTGGAGGTGACGAAGTCGAAGTAGCCCGAGAAGAACTTGTAGCGCAGGTAGGTCGGCTCGGTCGTCCGCTTCAGCGTGTACCCGGACGTGGTGAGGTGGCGCTCCAGCCCGCTGATGAACCACGGGTAGTTGAAGTCGCCGACCATGACGACGGGGGTGTCGGGGGAGAGCGAGCGCATCGCGTCGTGGGCGGCGGCGATCTGCTTGCGCCGCAGCGAGTTCAACGCGGTCAGCGGGGCCGCGTGGAACGAGCCCACGAGGATGTCCTCGCCGTTGTCGCGGTCGCGCAGGTGCACGGCCAGAAGACGCTCGTTGGCGGGCGCCAGCACCCGGTCGTGCAAGGACTTCTGCACCGCGAACACCTGGCTGTGCAGGACCTCGTAGCGGTCGTCGCGCACGTACACGGCGAGTCCCAGCCGGTTGGCCCGGGTGGTGTCGGCCAGCACCAGGTCGTGCAGTCGCTCGGGCAGGGCGTCGCTGTCGCACTCCTGCAGGCACAGCACGTCCACGCCGTAGGTCTCAGCGATCCCCAGCAGTTCACCGCTGGCCGCGTGCTTGCGGAGGTTGTAGCTCACGATCCTCAGGGTCATGCACCTCTTCTCGAAGGACCTCGTCGCGGTCGGCACGGATGCGCGCCCGCTTAGCCATTCTGTCTCACTTCGGGTGGTGCTCAAGCGGCCCCGCGTGATCCCACAAGGAATTCACATCGCCGTCACCGCCGGTTCGGACGGTACGGTGGTGCCATGGCAGGCGATGCGGTTGTGCTCACCGTCCCAGGTCGGAGTGGCGACAGGGAGGTGCGCATCTCCAGTCCCGGGCGTGTGATCTTCCCCGAGCCGGCTATCACGAAGCTCGATCTGGCGAAGTATCTGGTCGAGGTCGGCGACGCGTTCGTCCGCGCGAACGGCGACCGGCCGGTGTCGCTGCAGCGCTTCCCCGAGGGGATCGACGGGGAGCAGTTCTTCTCCAAGAACCCTCCGCGCGGCACGCCGGACTACGTGCGCTCGGTCACCGTGACCTATCCCAGCGCCCGGTCGCATCCGCAGCTCGTCGTCGATGAGCCGGCAGCGGCGGTCTGGGCCGCGCAGATGAACACGGTCGTGTTCCATCCGTGGCCGTCGCGTGCCGAGGACTCCGACAACCCCGACCAGCTGCGCATCGACCTCGACCCGCAACCGGGGACGGGCTTCGCCGAGGCGGTGCGTGCGGCGATCGAGCTCCGGAAGGTGCTCCAGGAGGCCGGGCTCACCGCGTTCATCAAGACCTCCGGCAACCGCGGACTCCACGTGTTCGCGCCGATCGTTCCGCAGCGCGAGTTCCTCGACGTCCGCCACGCGGTCATCGCGGCCGCGCGCGAGCTGGAGCGGCGGATGCCCGATCAGGTGACCACGGCGTGGTGGAAGGAGGAGCGCGGCGAACGCGTCTTCGTCGACTTCAACCAGGCCAACCGCGACCGAACGATGGCGGGCGCCTACAGCCCCCGTGCGCTGGCGCACGCGTCGGTCTCGGCGCCGATCACCTGGGACGAACTAAAAACGGTCGACCCGCGCGACTTCACGGTGCTGACGATGCCGGAGCGGTTGCGAACCGTCGGCGACCCGTGGGAGGACTTCGCTGCGGAGCCGGGCACGATCGACGCCCTGCTCGGATGGTGGGACCGGGACCTCGAGAACGGTCTGGGCGAGCTGCCCTTCCCGCCGGACTACCCGAAGATGCCGGGCGAGCCGCCGCGCGTCCAGCCGAGCCGCGCGAAGAAGCCGTAGCCGCGGGGGTCGTCAGGTCGCCGCGGCTTTCGCGGCCGCCTGCAGGTCGCTGACGAACGCGTCGTAGGCGGCATCCCATCCCGGATCGTCGCGAAGCCGCAGCAGCGCTGACGGATGTGTCGTGACGAGGACGGCCTGGCCGTCCGGCGACTGCTGCACCCGACCGCGCTCCTCGGTGATGCGGGTGGTCCGCCCGAGCACGCTGCGACCCGCGGTGGCGCCGAGGCAGACGACGACCTGCGGCTGCACGACCGCCAGTTCCGCCTCCAGCCACGGGTGACAGGCGACGATGTTGCCGACCGCCGGCTTCTCGTGGATGCGGCGCTTGCCCTGGCGGTGGAACCGGAAATGCTTGACCGCGTTTGTCACGTACACGTCGTCGCGGTCGATGCCCGCGTCGTCCAGTGCCTGGTCGAGGATGCGCCCGGCCGGCCCGACGAACGGCTCGCCTTCGACGTCCTCACGGTCTCCGGGCTGCTCGCCGACGAACATGAGCGCTGCTCGTGGGCGGCCGGCGGAAAAGACGACCTGGGTGGCGTCGCGGTACAGCTCGCAGCCGCGGCAGCCGGTCGCGGCCGCGCGCAGGCTGTCGAGATCCCGCTCGGCGGGCAGGAACCCTTCGGCGCCCGGACGCTCTTCGTCGGCCATAACGCCACGCAACCACCGCTCGGTGGTCGGCGCAACGCCCAGGCGCGCGCCAACCGTCACGCTGCAGCCGTCAGGTCAGCACGTCTCCGAGGTCGTACGCGATCGGCCGGTCCAGCTGCTCGAACGTGCACGAGTGTGCCTCGCGGTCGGGCCGCCACCGCTCGAACTGGGCGGTGTGCCGGAAGCGCATGCCCTCCATCTGGTCGTACCGCACCTCGAGCACGCGCTCGGGACGCAACCGGACGAACGACACATCCTTGGCGGACGAGAAGCGACTGCGGTCCGTGGCGCCCTTCACCGCCGCGCCCTCCTGATCCCGCTCGACCAGGGGTTCCAGTTCGTCGATCAGTTCCAGCCGCCTGGCGTCGCTGAAGGCAGACACGCCCCCGACGTTGCGCAGCTCGCCGTCGTCGCCGTACAGCCCGACGAGCAGCGATCCGACACCCCGGCCGCTGGTGTGGATGCGATAGCCGAGCGCGACGACATCGGCCGTGCGGTGGTGCTTGATCTTCAGCATGGTGCGCTTATTGGGCGTGTAGACGCCTGCGAACGGCTTGGCGACGACACCATCCAGCCCGGCACCCTCGAACTCGACCAGCCAGCGCCGTGCGCGGTCGACATCGGTCGTCGTCCGGGTCAGTTCGATCGGATCGGGAAGGCCGCCGGCGAACTCCTCCAGTGCCGCCCGCCGCTCGGAGAACGGCTTGTCGACGTACGATTCGTCGCCGATCGCGAGCAGGTCGAACGCGACGAAGGTCGCCGGAGTCTCCTGCGACAGCTTCGTCACGCGGCTGGCGGCGGGGTGGATGCGCTGCGACAGCGCTTCCCAGTCGAGACGCTGGTGACCCGGTTCGCCGGTGGGGACGACGATCTCGCCGTCGAGCACGCACGGGCCGGGCAGGATGCTGCGGAACGCCTCCACGAGTTCGGGGAAGTACCGGGTGAGCATCTTGGAGCCGCGGCTGCCGATCTCCACCGACTCCACGGCGCCGTCGCCCTCGGCATACACGATGGCGCGGAAGCCGTCCCACTTGGGTTCGTAGCTGAGCCCGCCGGTGACGCTGTCGGGCTCGGGCACGGCGGGGACGGCCTTCGCGAGCATCGGGGCGATCGGGGACGAGGCGGTGGGGCGCATGCTTCGATCATGCCGCGAACCTCCGACCTTGCGGAAGGGATGCGGTCACGCTGCGGATGCGCTCAGAGCGGCTGGCCGTTAGGTAAGGCTGCCCTTATAGTGGTGGCGATATGTACCGCCCGGACCACGCCACTCATACCGCCTCGACCGCGCACCTCGACGACCGCGTCCAGTTCCTGGTCGTCGCCGACGAGAACTCGCTCGCCGAGCTCGAGGCCGAACTCGCCCTCCTGCCGCTGTGCGCCCGCGGACGCGTCTTCGTCGAGGTGGAGCGCGATTCGCAGATCGTGCCGCTCGCGACGCCGCTGCGCATGACGGTCACTTGGCTGGTGCGTTCGCACCGCAGCGGCCGCCCGGGCACCGGCGAGCGGTGCGCCGCAGGCCAGGCCGGTGTACGCGCTGTCCGGGCCTGGAGCGATGAGATGCTGTGCGACGGACCGGGCGAGACCCGCGCCATCCTCACCGGCGGATTCGCGCTCGTGTCCGAAGTGCGCGATCACCTCCTCGACGGAGTCGGGATGTCGCTCGACGCGGTGTCCGCTCCCGCGTTCTCCTGACCCCGCGCCCGCGCCCGCGCCCGCGCTTGACTCAGGCCGCGACGTCGAGACCGACGAGCTGCTCGCTCGCGGCCCACAGGTCCCGGCCCAGCTGCGCGTTCCCCGCCTGCGGGTTCGTGCGTCCGTTCGCCGTGAGGCGGTCGAAGTAGGTTCCGCTCGGCGCGCCGACCGCAGCCGGGCCCGCCAGGAGAAGCAGAGGAGCGGCGCCTGCGGCGACGGAGATGCCGAACGAGCTCCGCGTGACCAGGTGGCCGAACCGGATGAGCGGGGATTGGTTGCCGAAATTGGTGGCGATGGTCCCTGGGTGGAACGAGTACGCGCTGACGCCCGTCCCGGTCAGCCGCTCGGCGAGCTCGGAGGCGAACAGGATCGTCGCGAGCTTCGCGGTCCCGTACGCCCGCCAGCCGCCCTGCCAGGGCCGGCGCTCCCAATCGAGGTCGTCAACGCGGAGGCTGCCGAACCGGTTGGCGACGCTCGCGGTCGAGACGACTCGGACGTCGCGGCCGGCGGCGGCGGTCTCCACCAGCCGCGGACGAAGCAGCGCGGTGAGGAGGAACGGGGCCAGGTGATTCGCCTGGATGGTGCGCTCGTGCCCATCCACCGTCAGCTGGTGCTCGTGGTACAGCCCACCCGCGTTGTTGGCGAGCACGTCGATGGTGTCGTAGCGGTCGAGCAGCGCAGCAGCGAGCGCCCGCACGTCATCCAGCCGCTCGAAGTCGGCGAGGAACGGCGTTGCGCCGATGCGCTCGGCGACGGCACGCGTGCGCTCGGGGTTGCGGCCGACGACCGCCACCTGGTCGCCGCCCGCGGCCAGCTGCTCCGCGGCGACCGCGCCGATCCCCGAACTCGCCCCGGTGATGATGACCGTGCGCGTCACAGGTAGCCGCCCTTCTCGAGGCCCGCCTCGATCTCGAACCGGTTGCGCAGCGGATCGCGCCCGGCCAGGAAGTAGAGGAACGGGAACAGCATCCCGTACTTCTGCCACTGCTGCTTGTGGATCGCCTCGTGCTCCAGCACGTCGTCGGTGACGTTGTGGTCGGTGAGGTACACGCCCCCGACGCACGATCCGCCGCGGCCGAAGGTCGCCTTCGGCATCCCGCGGAAGACCGTGAGGCCCGCGCGTCGCTCGATGCGCCCGGTACTCCACAGGAAGCCCCACACCAGCCCGACCGCAGTCGCATACAGGTAGCCGAGGCGGCTGGAGGCGCCGATCAGCGAGCGGAGCCCGGTCACAGCTCGGGCCGCCCGTAGGCCTCGAGCAGCCGCAGCCACACTTCGCTGACGGTCGGGTAGGAGGGCACGGCGTGCCACAGCCGGTCGAGCGGCACCTCGCCGACGACCGCGACGGTCGCCGAGTGCAGCAGCTCGCCGACATCCTGACCGACGAAGGTGACGCCGAGCACGACCCCGCGCTCCTCGTCGACCACCATCCGCGCCTGCCCCTCATAGCCGTCGGCGACGATGTGGGCGCCCGAGACGTTGCCGATCGGGTAGTCGACGACGCGGATGCGGTATCCGGCTTTCTCGGCCGCTTGGGCGGTGAGCCCGACGGACGCGACCTCAGGGTCGGTGAAGGTGACCTGCGGAACGGCTTGGTGGTCGGCGGTCGCCACGAACGTGCCCCACGGGGCCAGCGAAACCTCGTGTCCCATCGCGCGAGCGGCGATGGCGTCGCCGGCGGCGCGTGCCTGGTACTTGCCCTGGTGGGTGAGGAGTGCGCGGTGGTTGACGTCTCCCACGCCGTACAGCCAGCCGCCGTCGACCGGCTCGCTGTCGGCGCCGAGCACGCGCATGCTGTCGTCCACGTCGAGCCAGGCGCCCTCCTCCAGACCGAAGGCGTCGAGCCCGATGCCGAAGGTGCGGGGGAGGCGGCCGGTGGCGACCAGGAACTCCTCGGCCTCCACCACGGTGCCGTCATCGAGGTGGATGCGGAAGCCCTCGTCGTCTGTGCGCTCCACCCGCTCGGGCTCGGTGTCGAGGTGGAGGGTGGCGCCGAGCTTCTTCAGGGATTCGGCCACCATTTCGCCGGCGAAAGGCTCCTCGGCACCGAGTAGTCCGCTGCGCGCGATGAGGTGCACATCCGTCCCGAAGCCGGCGTACGCGGTCGCCATCTCGGTGGCGACGACACCGCCGCCGAGGATAGCCAGCGAGAGCGGGACGCGCTGCGCGCTGGTCGCCTCACGACTCGACCACGGCTCGCTCTCGCGGAGGCCGAGGATGTCGGGCATGAGTGCCGCCGATCCGGTCGACACTGCGACGGCGTGCTTCGCCCGCAGCACCGTGGCCGTGCCGTCCTCCGCGGTGACGGTGACCTCGCGCGGAGCGGTGATGACGCCCCATCCGCGCACCAGGTCGATCCCGGCGCCGTTCAGCCACTCGACCTGGCCGTCGTCCTTCCAGTTGCTCGTCATGTCGTCGCGACGCTTCAGAACGGCGGCGACGTCGAGCGGACCGGTGACCGCCTCCCGCGTCCCGCCGACCTTCTGCGCGGCCCGGAGCAGCGCTCCGCTGCGCAGCAGCGTCTTCGAGGGCATGCACGCCCAGTACGAGCACTCGCCGCCGACCAGTTCGGATTCGACGATGACCGTCCGCATGCCGCCCTGCGCTGCGCGGTCCGCGACGTTCTCGCCGACCGCGCCTGCGCCCATCACGATGACGTCGTAGTCCCGGGTCTCGCTCATGCATGCTCCTTCGTGGTGTCCGTGTGGTGTTCGTCGTGCCGGGCGGAACGGATGTCAGCGGCCCACGAAGGTCGCCTCGGTGCGCGTGAGGAACGCTTCCATGCCGATTCGCGCATCCTCACTCCCAGCCAGCCGCACCAGCGCGGGCTGGAGCTCCGCCTCCGCCGCCGCATCCCCGTCGCGGACCGCGCGCTTGGCGTTCGCGAGCGCCGCCTGCACCGCGAGCGGCGCCTGCGCGGCGATCCGCTCGGCCAGTTCCAGCGCCCGCGCGAACTGCTGGCCGTCCTCCACGACCTCCTGGACGAGCCCGATCCGGTGCGCTTCGGCGGCGTCGAAGAGGTCGCCGGTGAGGATGTAGCGCATCGCGTTGCCCCATCCGACCGCACGCGGGAAGCGCAGGGTCGCACCGCCGAAGGGCAGGATGCCGCGTGTGACCTCGATCTGCCCGAACCGCGTGCCCCGCGCCGCCACCGCGATGTCGGAGGCGAGGATGAGCTCGATCCCGAGCGTCAGGCAGGTGCCCTGCACGGCGATGACGACGGGCTTGGTCAGCTGCCGGCCCGACACCTGCCACGGGTCGATGCTGTCCTCGTCCACGAAAGCAAGTCCGTCGGCCCCGATCCGCGGACCGAGGTCGGCGAGGTCGAGTCCGGCGGTGAAGTGATCGCCGACCGCATGGACGAGCCCGACACGCAGTTCGGGGTCGCGTTCCAGCTCCCCGTACGCCCGGGCGAGTGCCGACAGCAGTTCGAAGTCGGCGGCGTTCCGCTTGTCCGGCCGGTTGAGTCCGATCAGCAGCACGTGCCCGCGCCGCTCGGTCAGGATTCTGGGCTCGCTCATGCCTCCCACGCTAGCGCGCACCCCCGGAGTCCGCGGGCGCCTGCGAGGCGGTCGGCCCCGTGAGCGAACCGAGGATGCGGAGGATCACCGCGAGGTCGTGCGTTGCGGCGTCCGTCGACTCCGGCGCGAACTCCATCAGCCCCGCGCCGGCTAGCTCGAACCGCCGACGCAGCGCCCGGATCGCCTCCGTCAGCCGCTCCGGCTGGACCCCGAAGGGCTCGGGATAGCCGATGCCGTCGATGGCGGAGGGGTCGAGCACATCCAGGTCGATGTGCAGGTACACCGCCGTCGCACCGGTCGCGGCCACCGCCTCCACGATGGCCTCCGGGTCGTCCAACTCGTCGGTGCCGAGCACGCGGATGCCCTTCTGCTCCACGAAAGCGGACTCGCCGTCATCGAGCGCTCGGGTGCCCGCCAGGATGAGCTGCGCGGGGTCGAGGCGGCTCGGTCCGGACGACGCCAGGCCGTCCGGTCCGTCGCCCAGCAGGGCGCGCAGCACCATCCCGTGGAAGGCACCCGAGGGCGACGACACGTCGTCGTTGAGGTCACCGTGCGCGTCGAACCACACGACGGCGACCGAGCCGGGTGGATGCGCCGCGAGCGCGTGCTGCACCGTCGCGAGCTCCGCACCGCAGTCGCCGCCGACCGCCACGACGGGCGGCTCGAGCAGGGCCAGCTCGGCCTCGGTCGCATCCTTCACCGCCACCAGCGACGAGAACCGGTTGACGCCCGTTCCCAGCGACTCACCCGCGGCCGCGGGCACCGGCACCTGATGAGTGCGCGCGGCCGGGAGGTCGCCGCGGATGGCGTCGGCACCGTCGATCAGGCGCATCGCCCGCGACGACCCCGATCCCTGCCACTGGGGGATGACAAGGAAGGATGCGCCGCTCACTCGGCGCCCGAGGTCAGGGACGACTGCGAGCCGCCTCCGGACTTGAGGGCGGCCAGCCGTGCGTCGACCTCGGTCATCTCGCCGAGGTCGTCCAGCTGCTCGAACTGCGAGTCGAGACTGGATGCGGCGAGCTCCTGCGCACCGCGGACCTTGGCCTCCTCGCGGCGGATCTTCTCCTCGAAGCGGGAGACCTCGCTGGTCGGGTCCATGATGTCGACGCTCTTCACCGCGTCGATGACTTGGGCCTGCGCCTGCGCGCTCTTGGCGCGGGCGATGAGCTCGGACCGCTTGCTCTTCAGCTGCTCCAGCTTCTCCTTCATCTGGTTCAGCCCGGTCTTCAGCTTGTCGACCACCTCCGTCTGCGCGGCGATCTGCGGCTCCGCAGCCTTCGCCTCGTTCTCGGACGAGATCTGCCGCTGCAGGGCGACCTTGGCGAGGTTGTCGAACTTGTCGGCGTTGGCCGTGTCGCCGGACCCCCGGTACTGGTCGGCCTGGCGGCTGGCGGCCAGCGCCTTGTCGCCCCACTCGGAGGCGGCCTCGACGTCTTCGCGGTGGTCGTCCTCGAGCAGCCGGAGGTTGCCGATGGTCTCCGCGATCGCGCTCTCGGCGTCGGCGATGCTGTTGGTGAAGTCGCGGACCATCTGGTCCAGCATCTTCTCCGGGTCCTCCGCCTGGTCGAGGAGGGCGTTGATGTTCGCTCGCAGCAGCTGCGAGATCCGTCCGAAGATGGACTGTTTCGCCATGTGCTCTTCCTTTCGCTCCCGCCCCCGATGGGCGCTTGTGGTCTGTCGTCCGGCGGTCAGAATCGTCCGCCGCCGCGCCGGCTGCGGGTTCCGCCGCCGCCGAAGCTTCCTGCGCTGAAGCCGCCGCCTCCACCGCTGCGTCCGCCGCCGCCGCCGCCCCAGTTGCCGCCGAAGCCGCCGCCGCCGCCCATCCCGCCACGCAGCACCGAGTCGATCAGGATGCCGCCGAGGATGGCGCCCATCGCGCCGCTCCCGCCGCCACGACCGCTGGTACCTCCGCCGAAGATGTCGCCGAAGCCGCCGTCGCCCATGGCGCCGCCCATACCGCCGGGCGTGAACCCGCCGACGTCCTGCTGCGCGAGCTGCGTCGCCTCGTCGGCGAGCTGCGCCGCCCTCTGGGCCATGGCGAGCGCGGAGACCGCATCCGTCGCCGCCGTCTGCTCCGCCTGGACGACCAGCCGGCCGGCTTCCGCGAGCCTGGTCCTGGCTTCGGCGCCGACCGCGCCCCGCCGGGCGGTGATGAAGTCTTCGCACGCCGAGACGCGCGCCTTCGCGGTCATCAGCGTCTGCTGCAGCGCCGACTGAGCGCGCTGGGCCTGAGCGCGGGCATCGCGCACGCCCTGCAGCACGCCGTCGATGGAGCGGTTGGCCGCATCCAGCCGCTGTGCGAGTTCCAGCGGGTTCACCAGGCCGCCTGCGAGTGCGGTCTGCACGTCGGCGACCGTCTGCTCGGTGCCGGCCGCGGTCGCGGCGATGGTCCCTCCCGGATCGCTCGCCGCCGCGAGGGCGTGTGCCTCAGCCAGGTCGCTGCGCAACTCGGCCAGGGTGCCGTCGAGCGACTGCTGCGCAGCGGCCAGGTCGGCGCCGAGCCGGTCGACTGCGTCGAGCAGCAGGCCGGCCTGGTCGGCGGACTCCTCGGCGGCGCGCACGCCCACCGCGGCGGCTCCCGCATCCCCGGCGGCCGCCTTCTGCGCGGCGCCCGCAAGGGCCGTGTCCGTGAAGTCGAGGCGCTGCGTCGCCTGGTCGATGTTGTCGTGGACCGTCGCGAGCGATGCGTCCGTGTACCGCTGCGCGAAGCCGTCCAGCGTCGCCCGCGTGGTCGTGAGCCGCTGCCGAAGGGCCGCGGCCTGGCTCGCGATCTCGGCACTCGCCTCCGGGATGCGCTTCTCCAGCGCCCGCAGTTCGTCGAACGCGTCCGCCTGGGCGTCGAGCGTCTGGTTGGCGGCTGTGCACAGCTGCACGATGTGGATGTTCCACTCGCGTCGCTGCTCGTCGGTGTCCGGCTCCGCGTCGTCGAGCCGCTGCTTGAGGGTGAACGCCTCTCGCAGCTGCCCCTTGGCGGCGTCGAGAGCGGCCTGGAAGGGGACGACAGACTCCGCGCCGTACTGCGCGGTGGCGAAGCCGAGCTCCTCTTCGCTCGTCCGGATCGCGTCGTCCGTCTGCACGAGGGCCGAGCCGGCACGGCGTTCCAGGTCGGCCAGGGGGATGGTCTGCAGCTCGCTCTGCGGCGTGGCCGGCCCCGCCGCCGCCTGCTTCTTGCGCGAGCCGCGCGAGCGCACCAGGAGGAAGATGACGATGCCCACGATCAGGACGCCGATCAGGAAGAACCAGAAGAACCCGGCCCCGCCGCCCCCACCGGCAGCGTCGCCGAGGCCGTTCGCGGCAGCGACCGCCGCGCCCGTCCAATCGTTGTCGTGGAGCTTCGGCTCGATGTCGTTCTGCTCGATACTGTCGAGCTGGTCGGCGCTCACCGGGCCGTCGTCGTCGCCCGAGAGGTAATAGGTGCGCGCCTGGGTCGCGACGGCGAGCAGGTAGTCGCGCTGGCCGAGACCGTTGCGTGCGGCCGTCTCGTTGGCCCAGTCGGCCGCCTCGGCTGGATTCGTGAACCTATCGACGTACACGACGTAGAGGTCGATGCGGTGGTCGTCGTACAGCTTCTTCGCCGCCGCGGTGATCTGCGCCTCGTCCGACGCACTCAGCACCTGGGACTGGTCGACCACGTGGCTCGGGCCCAGGTCGACGGGGTCCGCAGCGGCAGCCGGGGGAGCGGCGACCACGATCGGTCCCGCCACGAGCCCGAGCGCCAGGAGGGCTCCGGTCAGCAGACGTCGCAAGCGCATCCACCCACTCTCTCGGGTCCGGCTGATACCCAGCCGAGTCTATTGGTGCACTCCGACAGTGTCACTGTTTCGGCCTGTTACGGCCGGGGGTGCGTGCGCGGCGATGCGCTGGTGGGATGGGGGAGTCCGGTCGAGCGGAGGAGCGCATGTCCCTACAGCCCACCCTGGCCGTCGTCGAGGCCTCGCGCTTCCGCGCTCACGACCCGGCGTACCACGACTACGTGCAGCTGCTGGTCGGAAACGTCATCGCCGAGGCGCGTTCGCACGGCTGGAACGTCACCCGGCTGGCCGCCGACCGCGGAGCCGAAGGGCTGCTTGCCGCTGCGGGCGACGCCGACGGGATCGTCATCGTCGGCGGAGAGGACATCCACCCCGGCTTCTACGGAGGCGAGACCGGCTACGCGAACGAGTCGCGTCACCTCCCGGTCGCCGACGGCGCACAGATCGCCCTCGTCCGTGCGGCGATCGAGCGGCGCATCCCGCTGCTCGGCATCTGCCGCGGGCTGCAGATCGTTAACGTCGCCCTCGGCGGCACGCTCGTCCAGGACCTCGGAGACGAGGCCGGTCACGTCAACCGCGGGGTGCCCATCCCGCAGGTGCTCACCACGCATGCGGTGCACCCCGAGCCGGAGAGCCGCCTGGCCGGGCTGCTCGGCACCGGACCGGTCGACGTGCGCAGCGCCCACCACCAGGCGGTCGATGCGCTCGGCGCGGACCTCGTCGTGACCGCCCGCTCGCACGACGGACACGTCGAGGCGATCGAGCACCGGGATGCGCCGCTCCTCGCGGTGCAGTGGCACCCGGAGGATGTGGCGGCGCCGGCCGGGCAGCTCACGGCGCTCCTCGCCGGACTGCGCGAGGCGCACACGTCGCGCACCGCGCGCACCGCGGCTGCCTGACCTCCCGAGTTGCGACAACGAGTCGCAACTCGTCACGGATCACCGCAACGACTCACCATTCGCCGGCCAGCCCTGGTCTCCGATCAAGGGCACGAACGCGACCGCACCCAGGTTCGTCTCGTGCAGCGTCCCATCCTCGCGGGTGAACAGCGCGAGGTGCTGCGCACGCCCCGGCGCCCCGACCGGCATGACGATCCGCCCGCCCGGCGACAGCTGCTCCACCCAGGCCGGGGGAACGGAGGGACCCGTCGCCGCTGCCAGGATCACGTCGTACGGCGCCCCGGCAGGCCAGCCGAGCGTGCCGTCGCCTGTCACCACCTCCACCCGGTAGCCGAGTGCGTCGAGGGTCGCCGCCGCGCCGATCGCCAGGTCGGGATGCCGCTCGATCCCGACCACCCGGTGCCCGAGCAGCGCCGCCACGGCGGCCGCGTATCCCGAGCCGGTGCCGACGTCGAGCACGCGGTCCTCCGGCCCGATGCGCGCCGCCTGCAGCATCAGCGCGACGATGTACGGCTGCGAGATCGTCTGCCCGTCTCCGATGGGCATCGGATGGTCCTCGTACGCGTACGGCGCGGCCGACGGTTCCACGAACAGGTGCCGGGGCACACGTCGCATCGCATCGAGGACGCGTTGGTCCTCGATCCCGCGGGGGACGAGCTGCTCCTCGACCATCCGCGCACGCTGGAAGTCCTGATCGTGGTCCGTGTCGCTATTGAACCACCGCGGCCGGTCGTTCCTCCAGGGTGCGTCGTGCTGCCTCCAGGGATGCGGCCCCGGTGCCCGCCGATTCCAGCGCCAGGAGGGCGGCTCCGAGGATCGGAGCGGCCGTGACCAGCTCCATCCGGGCGGCCGGGGCACGCTCCGCGAGCAGGCGCCCGATGGTGCCGAGCAGCCGCTCGTCGCGGCCGCCGATCACCCCGCCTCCGAGGACGACCGGTACCGGCCGATCGAGAAGCTCCAGCCGGCGCAGAGTGGTGACCGCGAGCGTCGCGATCTCCTCCGCCTGCTCGTCGATCAGGGACACGGCGATCGGGTCGCCCTCCCGCGCGCAGGCGAACACCGTCGGAGAGAGCCGGGCGAGGTCGCTGTTCGGGATGCGGCCGAAGTGCAGTGCCTCGATCACGTCCTGCACACTGCCCAGACCGAAGGCTGCAGGAACCGCCCGGGCGAGCATCGTCTCCGCGCCGCGTCCGTCGACGGCCCGCGCCGCGTACCAGAGCGCGCGCTCGCCGAGGTGCCAGCCGCCTCCCCAGTCGCCGGAGATGGTGCCGAGCGACGGGTAGCGGATGGTGCGGCCGTCCGAGCGGACTCCTACGCAGTTGATCCCCGTGCCGCAGACGACGGCGACCGCGTCCGTCTCGTCGGTGCCCGCGCGCAAGAGGGCGAACAGGTCGTTGTCGACGCTCGCCGCCGCCCATGGCGTTCCCGCGATGCGGGCGCGGAACTCG
This sequence comes from Leifsonia sp. RCC_180, assembly GCF_058138205.1. Classification (NCBI taxonomy): domain Bacteria; kingdom Bacillati; phylum Actinomycetota; class Actinomycetes; order Micrococcales; family Microbacteriaceae; genus Leifsonia; species Leifsonia sp. RCC_180. Next base: position 77,038 of record NZ_CP200340.1, read on the forward strand.
GCGATTTCGCTGGGCAGGTCGAGACCCGACAGGTACAGGTTCGTGGCGGCGATCGGGCGCGGCCCGGTCTGCTCCAGCAGCCGCGCGATGAGGGCAGAGACGAGGTCGGCTGACGCGCGCATCCCGATCACGTGGGGGCTGGAGGTGGTGCCGCGTGCCTCCGCGACGACCGTTCCGTCGAGCTCCAGCGCGACCGCATCCGTCTTCGACCCGCCGCCGTCGACCGCGATGACCAGTGGCGCGCCGTCGTCGCTCATTGTGCCCACTCCAGGTGCTGGCGGTTGTGGGCGATCAGCAGGTCGGTGAGCCGTTCGGCCTTGTCGTACTGACCGACGAGGGGATGCGCCAGCATCGCCCGGAGCACCCGGTCGCGCCCGCCGTGCACGGCCGCCTCCAGCGCCAGCCGCTCGTAGCCGGCGACGTGCGCGACCAGCCCGGCGTGATCGGCGGGAAGCGGGTCGATCGGCAGGGCGGTCACGCCGCGGGCGTCGACGGTCGCCGGCACCTCGATGACGTGGTCGTCGGGCAGGAACGGCAGCGCGCCGTCGTTGCGCAGGTTGACGACCTGCACATCCCCCCGGTCGCCGGTCAGCGAGGCGATCAGGTCCACGGCGGCCTCCGAGTAGAAAGCGCCGCCGCGTTGCGACAGCTGCTCCGGCTTCGTGTCGACCGACGGGTCGCCGTACAGCTCCAGCAGTTCGCGCTCGACGCGCTGCACCTCCTCCGCCCGGGTGGGCGAGACCAGCTGTTCGCGGAGCACCTCGTCGTGGGCGTAGTAGTAACGCAGGTAGTAGCTGGGAACGTCGCGGAAGAGGCGCAGGAGTGAGGCCGGCAGCGCGTTCTCGCCGGCGAGCTCCTCGATTCGGGTGTCGAGGAGTTCGGGCAGGACGTCCCGGGTGCCCGCGCCATCCGAGACCAGCACCGAGCGCTCCCACGTGAGGTGGTTCAGCCCGACATGCCCCAGCTGCACCTGACGTGGTTCGACACCGAGCAGGCCGGCGAAGCGGCGCTGGAACCCGATCGCCACGTTGCACAGCCCGACCGCGCGGTGCCCCTCCTGGAGCAGGGCCCGCGTGACGATGCCGACCGGGTTGGTGAAGTCGACGATCCAGGCGTCCGACTTGGCGTGCCGCCGCACCTCCTCGGCGACCCGCAGCACGACCGGGACCGTCCGCAGCGCCTTCGCGAAGCCGCCGGGGCCGGTGGTCTCCTGGCCGATGCAGCCGCACTCGTGCGGCCACGTCTCATCCCCGTGTCGCGCCGCCTGACCGCCGATGCGGAGCTGGAGCAGCACGACATCCGCGTCCGCAACCCCCGCGACGAGGTCCGAGGTCGGCACGACGCGACCGGTGTGCCCTGCCGCGCGGAACATCCGCTGGCTCATCCCGCCGACCAGTCGCAGGCGCTCAGGGTCGGGATCGACCAGCCAGAGCTCCTCGATCGGCAGCACGTCGCGCAGTCGCGCGAACCCGTCGATGAGCTCGGGGGTGTAGGTGGAGCCGCCTCCGACGACCGTCAGTTTCACGTGTTATCCCTTCACGCCGGTGAGTGTGATGCCCTCGACGAAGACGCGTTGGGCGAAGAAGAAGATGAGGACGACGGGCACGGTCACGAGCATCGTCATGGCCATGGTGAGCCCCCAGTCGGTGCCGTGGACACCCCGGAAGGACGCCAGGCCGTAGGCGACCGGCCAGGCGGCCGGGTTCTCGGAGGTGTACAGCAGCGGTCCGTAGTAGTCGTTCCAGGAGGCGAAGAACAGGAAGATCGCGGTCGCCGCGATCCCCGGCTTCGCCATCGGGATCACCACCCGCCAGAGCACGCCGAACTCGCCATTGCCGTCGATGCGGGCGGCGTCCGCGTACTCGCTGGGGATGGTCAGGAAGAACTGTCGCAGCAGGAAGATGGAGAACGCATCCCCCAGCAGGTTCGGCAGGATGAGCGGCCACAGCGTGCCGGTCAGCCCCAGCTGCGACCACATCACGTAGACGGGGATCGCGGTCACCTGCGGCGGCAGCAGCATCGCGATGATGATCGCCGTGAACAGCACGCCGGAGCCGCGGAACCGGATCTTCGCGAGGGCGTAGGCGGCCGGGACGCTCGAGACCAGCATGAACGCTGTGGCGAGCACCGCGTACATCGCCGAGTTGGCGAACCACTGGGCCAGTGGGACGGTCGTGAAGACCTTGATGTAGTTGTCCCACTGGAACGGCTGCGGCCACAGCGACGCCGTCAGCGTCTGCTCGCTCGACATCAGCGAGGTGAGAAGCACGAAGACCACGGGCGCGAGGAAGAGCACGGCCAGCACGACCAGCACTGCGTGCTCGGCGATCCAGGCGAGCATGCTGCGGACGCGGGTCGAACGCGGGCTCGGGATGCGCCGGTGCGGTGCGGGAGGCCGGTCGGTCAGCTCGCCGGGGAGGAGGGTGGCGGAGGTCATTGGGCGCCTTCCGGGGTGAACGCTCTGAAGCGGCGCAAGAGCAGGATGAGGATGAGGGCCGCGACCACGAACAGCAGCACAGCCAGTGCGGACGCATAGCCCAGCTGGTAGGTGCCGAAGCCGCGGACGTAGAGCCACTGCGTGTACGTCAGCAGCGAGCCGTCCGGGTAGCCGAGGTTGGTGCTGATGCCCTGCCCGACCACGGCCTTGCCCGATGCAACGGAGGAGGCGACCGCCGCCTCCGTGAAGTACTGGATAGCCGCGATCACGCCCGTCACCGCGGCGAACAGCAGCACCGGGGCGATCGACGGCATGGTCACGTAACGCACCTTCTGCAGCCCGTTCGCCCCGTCGAGCGAGGCGGCCTCGTATTGCTCGCGCGATACATCCAGAAGCGCCGCCAGGAAGATGATCATGATGTCGCCCATGACCCAGATGCCGAGGAGCACGAGGGAGGGCTTCGACCAGGCGGGGTCGTTGAACCAGAGCGGCCCCTGGATCCCGAACCACGCGAGCACCTGGTTCACCGGGCCCGTTCCCGGGTTGAACAGGAAGACGAAGGCCACGACGCTCGCTACCGGCGGCACGAGCGCCGGCAGGTAGAACACCGTGCGCCAGAAGCCGGATGCGCGGCGCGCCCTCGCGAGGAGGCCCGCGATGATGAGGGCGAAGCCGGTCTTCACCGGCACCCAGATCACCACGAACCACAGCGTGTTCAGGGTCGCCAGCCAGACGTTCGGATCCTGCGTGAACAGGTACTCGTAGTTGCGGAGACCGATCCATTGCGGAGGCGAGACGAGGTCGAACCGCGTGAACGAGTAGTAGACCGAGGCGATCAGCGGGTAGACGAAGAAGATCAGCAGCCCGAGGAGCGCAGGCGCGAGCAGTGCGAGCGTCACGAGTGAGCGCTTGCGACGGGCTCGGGAGCGCCGCGCGGGGCGGGCGGTCGCCCGCCCCGCGCTCTGGAGAGTGGCGGTCATGGTGTCGTCACTCACGGACCCGTGCTCAGGGCGAGGGAGTCGTTGATCTGCTTGTCGACGGCCTTCAGCCCAGCGTCCAGGTCGCCGCCCTGGCTCTGGTACTTGTTCCAGTAGTCCTCGAAGGACTGCTGGTAGCCGGCGCCGAGCGGGCTCGGGGGCGTCGTCTGGACGTTCTTGTCGGAGGAGATGTCGAGGAAGGTCTTGAACTGCTCCGACACCTCCAACTTCGGGGAGGCCAGCGCATCCTTCGTTGTCGGCACGTTCTTCAGGCCGTTGGCGAGCTTCACGACCGCGTCGGTGTCCGTCGTCAGGTACTTCAGCAGAGCCCAGGCTAGCTCCGGCTGCTTGGAGCCCTTGGAGATGCCGATGATGTTGCCGGTGATGTATCCGCCGCCGTACTGATCGGTATTGCTGTCGGTGGTCGGGAACGGCGCCGTGCCGTAGTCGAGTCCCTTCGCCTGGTCGTCGATGAACGCCGTGCGGTACTCGCCGTCGAGGTTCATCGCCACCTGGCCGGTCTGGAAGGCGTTGTCGGCCGAGAACTCCTGGCCGAGGCCCGACGTGAAGGCGTTGAGCTTGTCCCAGCCGATCTTGTCGACGAAGCCCTTCTGCCAGGTCATCAGCTCTTTCCAGCCGTCGCTGCCGCCGATGGCGCTCGTGCCGTCCGGCTTCAGCCATTCGGCGTTCGCGGCGGGGCCGTAGTGGGCGGCCGAGTTCTCGTACCATCCCATCGTCGGGTTGAAGCCGAGGGTCTTGATGGACCCGTCGTCCTTGAAGGTGGTCAGCTTCTCGGCCATCGACTCCAGCTCGCTCAGCGTCTTCGGCGGAGCGGTGAAGCCGGCGGCCTGCAGCAGCTTCTTGTTGTAGTAGAGGCCGTACACGTCGGCGAGCATCGGCATCGCGCAGCGGGTGCCCTTGTACTCGGTGTACGACTTCACGGTGTCGGAGAACTGGCTCATGTCGACCTTGTCGCGGTCGATCACCTTGTTCAGGCTCCGGAACGCGCCGTTGGAGCAGAAGTTGCCGACGATGTCGGTCGAGTACGACAAGCCGACGTCGACCTTGCTGCCGGTGGCGATCGCCTTCTGCAGCTTCTCGTCGTCCTGGCCGGAGTGCACGTCGACCTTGATCTTCGGGTACTTCTTCTCGAAGTCGTCGACGACCGACTGGATGACGCCGGCCTCCCGGTCGGAGAAGAAGTGCCAGAACGACACGGTTCCGCTCAGGTTCTCCGGGGTGCTGTCGCTGAAGTTGGTACTGCCCGAGCCTCCGGAGCAGCCGGAGAGGACGAGCGCTGCGGCGGCGGTGACCGCGGCCGCGGCGATGAGATGACGGTGTTTCACGATGGCTCCCTCACTGTGGGTGGGTGCGAGTGGATGTGATGCGAGTGGATGTGGTGCGCTTGCGGGTGGATGGTGCACGTGGGTGGTGCGGGTGTGCTGCGCGTCGCTACGGCGCGATCCGCGACACTTCGGCGAAGAGCGCTTCGCGCACTTCGGCGATGAGGTGCTCCCGGGCCCCGCGCAGGACGGGGTGGGCGGCGACACCGGTTGCGACGACGCTGCGTTCGCCCCAGCCGGGCCGGAGTTCGGAGGTGACGAGTTCGGCGAGGCGGGCGCCGCCGGCCGAGCCGGTCGGTCCGCCCAGCACGACGAGCTCGGGGTCGAGGAGGGCCAGCACGGGCACCACGCCGACGACGACGCGTCGTGCGAGCTCGGCGAGGAACCGCTCGCGCGCATCCTCCGCTCCGCTCAGGTCGAGGTCCAGTCCGTGGGCAGCGGCGAGCCGCGCGACCGCCGGGCCTCCGATGAGGTCCTGCAGGTCGCCCGCTTCCGGGTCGAGCTGGGCCGCTGACCGCGGGATGGGCAGGTAGCCGATCTCGCCCGCGCCGCCGGAGGCTCCGCGGTGGACGTTCCCGCTCTGGTCGACCGACAGGCCGAGGCCGTCGCCCATCCAGAGCAGAGCGAAGCCGGCGGTGTCCTGCCCGGCGCCGTCGGTGCGCTCGGCGAGGGCGGCGAGGTTCACGTCGTTGTCGATGCGGACCTCGATGCCGAGGGCGTCCTGCAGGCGCCGGCGGATGCCGCGCTTCGGCCACCCGGGCAGCGTCTCGATGTAGGTGAGCTCGTCGGTTCGCGGGTCGAGCGCGCCCTGCACGCCGATGCAGACGGCGCCGACGCGCTCCGTGTCCGCGCCCGCCGTGTCGCAGGCCGCCGCGATGGCGGCGCGCACGTCGTCCTCGGGGGAGCGGCCGGCGAGCGGGGTGACCGCGATGGGCTTCTCGTCGCCGGAGGCGTCGACCACCGTCGAGCGGAGGACCTCGGCGTCGATGTCGATGGCGACGGCCAGCATCCGGTCCGTGCGGACAGCGTAGCTCGCGGCGTTGGGGCCGCGCCCGGCCGAGATTTCGCCGACGACGTGGATGAGGCCCGCCGTCTCGAGGCGCGAGACCATCTGGGCGGCGGTGGGCTTCGACAGCCCGGAAAGCTCGCCGATGCGAGTGCGGGTGAGCACGCCGTGCTCGAGCAGCAGGGAGAGGGCGGTGCGGTCGTTGGTCTCGCGCAACCATCCGGGTGTGCCGCGTACGGGGCCTGCCATCCTCATCCCTTCGTTGGAACGATGCTTTCGCGTGAATGTATCAGGAAAGTTTCTTTATAGTAAAGCTTTTATTTCCTGGAAGCCCGATTTTCGTTTCTCAGGATGTGAACCCGCCGGGGCTCTGCAGCGTGCACCGGGTGGAAGGGGCACCACGCCCGCACGTTCACCCGAACGTGCGGGCGTGCTCCACCAGGCGGTCGAACGCGGCATCCAGATCCGGGTCGACGCGCTGGCGATCGGCGTCCTGGAGGAACCAGTCCACGATCTCGCCCGCTCCGTGCGCGAACGGCACGCGGGCGCTGAATCCCGGCACCAGGGCTTTCACCTTGCTGTTGTCGAAGTGCATGGAGTGGGCCTTGTCGCCGAGGAGCCCCGGCCCCACCTCCGGAACGGCCGCGGCGATCGTCTCGCTCGCGACGTGCACCAGCTCGGCCTCCACGCCGAGGGCCTCCGCCAGGTAGCAGTAGATCTGGTTCCAGGTCGGGGCCTCGTCGCCCGTGATGTGGAACGCGTCGCCGACCGCCTCCGGCCGGCCGAGCAGACCGGTGAAAGCGACTGCGAAGTCGGTGTTGTGCGTGATGGTCCAGCGGCTCGTCCCGTCGCCGTGGACGACGACCGGCGCGCCGCGGCGCATCCGCTCCAGGTCCGTCCACCCGCCGGTCGTCGGGATGAGCGTGCGGTCGTAGGTGTGCGAGGGCCGGACGATCGTGACAGGGAAGCCGCGGTCGCGGTACGCCTCCATCAGGGAGTCCTCGCAGGCGATCTTGTCGCGGGAGTACTGCCAGTAGGGGTTGCGGAGCGCGGTCGACTCGACCACCGGCACCCGCGACGGCGGCTTCTGGTAGGCGGACGCCGAGCTGATGAACACGTACTGCCCGACCCGGCCTTCGAACAGTCCGAAGTCGGCGGCGATGTGCTCCGGGGTGAACGCGAGGAACTCGGCGGCCACATCGAAGCTGCGCTCGCCGAGGGCACGGTGCACACTCTCCGGGTCGCGGATGTCGGCGTGCAGCACCTCGACGCCGTCCGGGAGCGGGCGGGTGCTGCTGTTCCCGCGGTTCACGACGGTGACGTCGTGGCCCTGGGCGAGGGCCTCCGCCACGCACGCGGAGCTGATGACGCCCGTCCCGCCGATGAAGAGTGTCCGTGTGGCTGCCATTGCCGCTCCTTTACGCGATCGTCGGGGGCCGCTGTGCGCGGTCCGCCCGAATGGCCAGGCTAGTCCGCCGACCGCGACGTTGCGATGCCCCGTCGCTCCGTCAGCGGTGCGCGCGTACACTCCTTCGCGAAACCCGACCGCGAGGAGTTCTTCGAGACGTGTCCGCCCTGCGCACCTGGCCCGGCCTCACCGTCGCCTGCCTTCTCGCCGTCGTCGTCGCGGTCGTCGTGACCGCGATCCTCGCCCTGATCCTGCGCGGTATCGGGCGACGCAGGCGGTGGCCGGACCTCCTGATCCGTCGCGTCCGTGTCCCGTTCCGGCTGTTCCTGCTGACGATCGTGCTGTGGATCGCCGTGACGATCAGCCTGCCGCCGGAGGTCACCGACGGCTGGCGGGACGGCCTCCGGCACGGGTTCCTCATCCTGACCATCGCCACCGGGACCTGGTTCGCCGCCGCCTTCGTGGTCTTCTTCGAAGACCTCGGGCTCGCCCGGTACCGGCTGGATGTGCCCGACAACCGCTACGCCCGCCGCGTCCGGACCCAGGTGCTGATCCTCCGCCGCCTGACCGTCGTCGCGGCGGTGGTCATCGGACTCGGAGCGGTCCTGCTGACCTTCCCCGCCCTGCAGGCCGCCGGCGCGAGCCTGCTCGCCTCGGCGGGCGTGATCGGGATCATCGCCGGTGTCGCCGCGCAGTCGAGCCTCGCCAACCTGTTCGCCGGCATCCAGCTCGCGTTCTCCGACGCCATCCGCATCGACGACGTCGTCGTGGTGGAACAGCAGTGGGGGACCATCGAGGAGATCACCCTCACCTATGTGGTCGTGCACGTCTGGGACGACCGCCGGCTGGTGCTGCCCTCGACCTACTTCACCACCAAGCCCTTCGAGAACTGGACCAGGCAGCACAGCGAACTGCTCGGCTCGGTCGAGTTCGACCTCGACTGGCGCGTCTCGACGGGAGGGATGCGTGCCGAGCTGAACCGCATCCTCGCCACCACCGACCTCTGGGACCATCGCACCGGCGTGCTGCAGGTCACCGACGCGATCGGGGGGTGGGTGCGCGTCCGGGTGCTGGTGACCGCCAAGGACGCCCCGACGCTGTTCGACCTGCGCTGCCTGGTCCGCGAACGCCTCATCGACTGGATGCAGCGGCACTCGCCCGCATCCCTCCCGCGTCAGCGGGTCGAACTGGCGGAGGCGCCGGAGCCGCGCGAACGCCCGCCGCGCGCCCGCAGCGAAGACGAGGGCCGTCTGTTCAGCGGCTCGCCCGAGAACGAGCAGCGGGCCCAGCAGTTCACCGACGCGATCCCGGTGATCCGGGAGGTGGACGGCGAGCCGGCCGTGGTCCGCGCTGACGACATCCCTCTGAAAGACACCCCGAACCCCGCCCCCAAGGAGGATCGATGACCGACGGACCCGACGAGCAGCACACCCGGTCGGAGGACCTCGACGACGCGACTGTGGAGGCGCTCGGCAGCCTGAGCGAAGCGCTCGAGGTCGTCGAGCACGCCCGCGGGCTGCTGTACGGCTTCCACCGGCTGACCGGGAAGGCCGACCTCACGCTCGGGGAAGCGGTCGAGAAGCTGCGCGCGGCGGGCCACGGCGACCTCGCGGACCGCATCGAGCGGGAGCTGGTCGGGCGCAACGTGATCGACGGCCGCTGGACGTTCCAGATCGTCGAGGACTACGACGACGGCTACTACGCGCTGTTCCGCGACCTCGAGCGGGAGGCGCGGGACCGGCTCGCCGGCGGCCGCCGCCACCTGTTCGAGGCGGAGCTCAAGGAGCAGCGTCGGACACACGGCGAGCCGGGTCACGAAGCCCGGCCGTAAGTCAGGAGATGGATTCGGCCGCCGCGACGATCGCGCCGGTCACCACATCCGGGGCCGCCAACATCGACACGTGGCTCGCGGCGGTCTCGACGATGGTGGCATCGGCGCGTTCCGCCATCCGGCGCTGCAGGGCGGGCGGGATGATGCGGTCCTCGGTGCCGACCACGGCCCAGACCGGCAGACTCTGCCACGCGGCCGGGCCCGCCGCGATGACGTTGGCGGCGAGCGCGATCGGACGCTGTCCGGCGAAGATGAGGTCCTGGTCGGTCGCAGAGAGGTCCTGTGCGAAGAACTCGCGCACGGTCGACTCCTTCAGAAACGCCTCCGCGTCGCCCTGCGGCGCGCCCGGGTAGCCGACGACGTCGAGGACGGTGGTCGGGTCGGGGACGTCCAGCGCTGAGCCCGAACCGGCGAGGAGACCGACGACGTTCTCGCCCTCGTCCGGGATGAACGCATCCACGTAGACAAGCGCACGGACGTCGCCACCCCCGAGCCCGGCCCCGCTGATCACGGCGCCGCCGTACGAGTGACCGGCGAGCACCACCGGTCCCTCGGTGCGCTGCGCGAGGACGGACGCGACGTAGGCCGCGTCGCCGCTCACGCCGCGGAGGAGGTTCGGCGGGGCGAGGACGGTGAAGCCGCGGTCCCGCAGGTCGGTGATGACCGGGTTCCAGCTCGAGGCGTCCGCCCAGGCTCCGTGGACGAGGACGATGGTGGGAAGTGGCATGGAGATCCTTCGCTCGGTGCTGTGAACGGGTGGATGCGACACTCGCGGAACGGCGCCAGGCTAGGGCGCGCCGCGCGCGCACGTCTAGCCCGCGCGCCTGCCGTAACCCGCTGTTCACCCGAGTCCCGCCTCGTCCCGCCTCGTCCCGCCTCGTCCCGCCTCGTCCCGCCTCGTCCCGCCTCGTCCCGTCCCGTCCCGTCCCGTCCCGTCCGGTCCCGTCCCGTCCCGTCCTGTCCCAAAGAAGGAGATTCGGCCTCATACCGTTCGAATCTCCTTCACTACTGCCAATCGAAGGAGATCCGGGGCCTTTCGTCCTTCATTGCACAATCCGCCAGCCCGGGAGATTGTCCACAGATCCGTTCCGGTCAAGCCGCCCTGGGCTTCCGAGCACGAGGGTGGAGACATGATCGACCAGCACACCTTGACCCGCCTCGGCGGAATCGCTTCCGCCCATCAGTTGCGCGCCGCCAGAGCCTCATCCGAGCAGCTTTCGGCGGCCGTCCGAGTAGGAGAACTCCGCCGCATCCGAAAAGGCGTGTACGCGCTTCCCGAGGCCCCGGCCATGGCGATCGCGGCCGTCGTCGCCCGTGGGCGGCTCTCATGTGCGAGCGCCGCCCGCACCTACGGGCTCTGGGGTGGGTACGACCAGCGGGTGCATCTCCAACTCGCTCCGAACACCCGGGCCGGGCCGTGCGACGGTCCCCTCCGGCACTGGCTTCCGACCGAACCCACCGACGAGCTCTGGCGAGTCACTCTGGCGGACTGTCTTCGGTCGGTGGCTCGTTGCGCGGACGAGGAGACCGCCGTCGCCGTGTTCGATACTGCAATCTCTGCGGGGCTGACCAATCCACTCGCCCTCCGGGCAGTGCTCGCCGGACAGCCGGCGAACGTCCGCGCCCGAGCCCTGCTGGCGCGCTCGGGTGCAGACTCCGGCGTCGAGTCGATCGTCCGCCAGCGGCTGCATGCGCGCGGCCACGTCGTGGAGCAGCAGGTGCACGTCGAGGGCGTCGGACGGATCGATCTGCGCGTCGACGGCGTTCTCTACCTGGAGATCGATGGTTTTGCGTTCCACCGCGACAGGGAGGCATTCGGTCGCGACCGGCTTCGGGATGCGCGCCTCGGCTCCCGAGGACTGGCACGGTTGAGGGTTTCGGCTGCGCAGGTACGCGACGACTGGCCGTCGATCCTGCGCAGCATCGACGCCATCCTCGCCCACTCGGCGAACTCACAGGAAGCGCGGGACCATCCTGGTGCCCTCGCGTGTTCCATGTACTGACGGCGTCGCAGCCAGCGCGCCGCACGAGGAGGAATCGTGACACAGGACTACCGCAAGGACCCGGAGGCCGTCTCCAAGTTGACTCCGCGCCAGTACGAGGTGACGCAGGAGGCCGCAACCGAGCCGGCGTTCCGCAACGAGTTCTGGAACAACCACGAGGAGGGGCTGTACGTCGACATCGTGTCGGGTGAGCCGCTGTTCGCGTCCGTGAACAAGTACGACAGCCGCTCGGGCTGGCCGAGCTTCACCGTCCCGATCGAGCCCGGCAACATCGTCGAGAAGGTGGACAGCACCTACGGGATGATCCGTACCGAGGTCCGCTCGGCCCACGGCGACAGCCACCTGGGCCACCTGTTCGACGACGGCCCGGCGGAGGCCGGCGGCTTGCGCTATTGCATCAACTCCGCGGCGATGCGGTTCGTCCCGCTCTCCGAGTTGGATGCGGCCGGGTACGGCGAGTACACGAAGATTTTCGAGAAGTAAGGGAGCACGACAATGACAGAGAAGGCAATCCTCGCTGGAGGCTGTTTCTGGGGCATGCAAGACCTCATCCGCAAGATGCCGGGTGTGGTGAGCACGCGCGTCGGATACACCGGCGGCGACGTCCCGAACGCCACCTACCGCAACCACGGATCGCACGCCGAGGCGATCGAGATCGAGTACGACCCCGCGCGGACCAGCTACCGCGACCTGCTCGAGTTCTTCTTCCAGATCCACGACCCGTCGACCAAGAACCGTCAGGGCAACGATGTCGGGGCCAGCTACCGGTCTGCGATCTTCTACGAGGACGACCAGCAGCGCCGTATCGCCGAGGACACCATCGCCGACGTGGACGCCTCCGGCCTCTGGCCGGGCAAGGTGGTCACCGAGGTGACCGCGGCCGGCCCGTTCTGGGAGGCCGAGCCGGAGCACCAGGACTACCTGGAGCGCATCCCGTGGGGATACACCTGCCACTTCGTGCGCCCGGGCTGGAAGCTGCCGAAGCGCGAGACCGCAGCGAGCTAGTCACGGCCGGTTCCCGACAGGAGTGGGTCGCTCAGGCGGCCCGCTCCAGCAGGACGGCCACCTCCATGTGACCGGTCTGCGGGAACATGTCGAGCACACGGCCGGTCCGGATGCGGTACGACGGCATCCGGGCCAGGTCGTGGGCGAGGCTCTTCGGGTTGCAGCTGGAGTAGACGACGCTTCGGACGCCGGAGCCTTCCAGCCAGCCCGAGAGCTCCGCCCCGATCCCGCGCCGGGGCGGGTTCACGATAACCAGTTCCGGTGCGCTCGCCGCAGAGAGCGCAAACGCCGTCGCGTCACCCGAACGGAAGGCCACCTGGGGCAGCCCGGCGGCCGCCGCGGTCGCTCGCGCGCTGCGCACTGCCTCCCGGCTCGTCTCCACGCCCACCACGCGGCGGCCGGGTGCGGCGACGTGCAGGGCGAAGCCGCCGACGCCGCAGTACAGGTCCCAGACGGAGGCCGGGTCCACGGCGTCCACCCACGACGCCACCTGGCCGTACAGCTCGGTGGCGACTGCGGTGTTCGTCTGGAAGAAGCTCTGCGGCCGCAGTCGCAGCGACACCTCGCCGAGGCGCATCGGGAGCACAGCCTCGCGGGTCAGCACCACCTCCCGGTCGCCCTCGACCACCGCCTTGTGCTCGGCCTGCAGGTTCACGGTGACCACCCGCGCGGCCGGCAGCTCGGCCAGCAGCCATCCCAGGCCGGCGCGCACGCGGGAGACCGTCTCCTCCGACCGCGCGACGAAGCGCACCATCAGCTCGCCGTCGGGCGACTCGGTCACCAGCACGTACTTGAGCTCGCCGCGGCGCTCCGGAACGCTGTAGGGCTCCAGCCGTTGACGGGTCACGAACCGCGCGAGCACCGGCAGGGCGGCCCGCACGCCGGGGGCGCAGATCCCGCACTCGCGCAGGTCGACGCCCCGACCGGCCTCATCGAGGATTCCGATCGTCGGAGCCGTGGCCGTGCCGCCGATCACCATCTTGGCCTTGTTGCGGTACCCCGACTCCGCGCTTGCCACAGGCGGAAGCCAGTCCGCGTCGCCGAACGGAGCGAGGAGCTCACGGGCCAGACGGTCTTTGCCGCTGAGCTGTTCCGCGTAGGGGACACCCATCAGCGTGCACGAGCGGCACACGCCGGCATCGAAGTACGAACAGTCCATGCGGCTCTCGGATCTGGCGTGCCGGAACCGTTCACGTGCGAACGGCCGGCGGGATGGTGCCCCCAGTAGGATTTGAACCTACGGCCTTCTGCTCCGGAGGCAGACGCTCTATCCCCTGAGCTATGGGGGCCAGGGTGCCGAACTAGGCTAGCATCCCCTCGCGCCAGGAGGTGACACCAGCCGTGACGCTCAGCTGGCGGGGACGTTCGCCATCACGCTCTCCATCAACGGGGCGGCGTCGCCCGGCTCGAAGAAGGCGCTCGACTCGGCGACGATCCAGTACGAGCCCCGGAACACCTGCACCTGCCCGGCCGTCCCTGCTTTGAAGTAGCCCTCGACCTGCGGCGGGACGCCGTACGTCGGAACGGGCTTCGACGCCGTGATCGCGGCGTTCTTGAGGTTCTCCAGCTGGCTCGCCGGCGGCTTAGCTACGGCGACCTCGATGACGTCGCCGCTGGTCTGGTTCTTCCACGCGCAGGCGACCCCCTGCCAGTCGGCGATCTTCTTCTCGAGTGAACCGGCCTTGGGCTCGTAGCCCGGGTCCGCGCCGTAGTTCGGGTTGAAGGCATACAGCTGGTCCGCCGTCATCACCTGATCGCAGGTGAGGCCGACCGGCGTCGGCGGATCGGTCGGCGTCGGAGTCGGAGTGGCGACCGCCGTCGGGTCGCCGCCTGCCGTCGACGAAGCGGTCGGCGGCGTGGTCGAGGATGCGGTCGGCGCGCAGCCGGCGAGTGCGGCTGCTGCGAGGAATCCTGCCGCGGTGGTCGCGGCCAGAAGGGCGAAACGGCGGGTGGTGAACGGCATGCGGCTTTCGTCTCTCTGTTCGGCGCGCGCCGTGCGGGAGCGCGCGTCGCGATGACCCTATCAATTGAAGCGGTGAAGGCGACTCGCGCGGGGAGCGCCCTCCCGGCTCCCGGTAGAATCGTTCCTCATGACTCCCGCTGACCTCTCCGCCGCCCTTCTCGACATCATGACGACGGTGGTCGGGCAGCGACGAGAGGCCGGCGCCGACATCCCGAACCTCACTCTCACGGTGGATGACGTGCCGCTGGAGCGCCCGAAGAACCGCGACCACGGCGACTGGGCATCGAACGTGGCGATGCGCCTCGCGAAGAGGGTGGGGGCGAACCCGCGCGAGCTCGCCGAGCAGATCGCCGCTGCCGCAGCCGGGATCGACGGGGTGGCCTCCGCCGAGGTCGCGGGCCCCGGCTTCATCAACTTCCGGTTGGAGGCCGCGGCCGCCGGCCAGCTGGCCCAGACCATCGTCGAGGCCGGTGAGGCGTACGGCCGCGGCGATGTCTACAACGGGCTGAGCGTGAACCTGGAGTTCGTGTCCGCCAACCCGACCGGCCCTGTGCACATGGGCGGCGCCCGCTGGGCTGCTGTCGGCGACAGCCTCGCGCGCATCCTGCAGGCCGAGGGCGCGGATGTGACCCGCGAGTACTACTTCAACGACCACGGCTCGCAGATCGACCGCTTCGCCCGGAGCCTCCTCGCCGCCTACCTCGGCGAGCCGACGCCGGAGGACGGCTACGGCGGCGGCTACATCCACGAGATCGCGGACCGCGTGGTCGCGCAGTACGACGGCGACCTCGCCGCCCTGCCGCGCGAGGAGCAGCAGGAGGTGTTCCGCTCGGCGGGCACCCAGCTGATGTTCCAGGAGATCAAGGAGCGCCTGCACGCGTTCGGCGTCGACTTCGACGTGTACTTCCACGAGGACTCGCTGCACGAGTCCGGCGCGGTCGAGCGTGCCATCTCGCGCCTCCAGGAGCAGGGCCACATCTTCGAGGCGGACGGCGCGATCTGGCTGCGCACCACGACTTTCGGCGACGACCGCGACCGCGTCGTCATCCGCTCCAACGGCGAGCCAGCGTACATCTCGGGCGACCTCGGCTACTACCTCGACAAGCGGGAGCGCGGCTTCGAGCAGAACATCATCATGCTCGGCGCCGACCACCACGGGTACATCGGCCGCATGATGGCGATGGTGGAGGCGTTCGGCGACGTTCCGAACGTCAACCTGCAGATCCTGATCGGCCAGATGGTGAACCTGGTGAAGGACGGCGAGCCGGTCCGCATGTCCAAGCGCGCGGGCACCATCGTGACGCTCGACGACCTGGTGGATGCCGTGGGCGTGGATGCCGCCCGCTACGCCCTGGTGCGCTCCTCCACCGACTCGCAGCTCGACATCGACCTCGACCTGCTGACCAAGCGCAGCAACGACAACCCCGTCTTCTACGTGCAGTACGCCCACGCCCGCACCCGCTCGGTCGCGGCGAACGCCGAGAAGGCAGGCGTCGACCGCAGCACGTTCGCGCCCGAGCTTCTGACCCACGAGACGGAGTCGGCGCTACTCGGCGGTCTGCAGGAGTTCCCGCGCGTGGTCGCCCAGGCGGCCGAGCTGCGTGAGCCGCACCGCGTCGCCCGCTATATCGAAGAGCTGGCGGGTCTGTACCACGCGTGGTACGCAGTGAGGGACGGTTCGACGCGCGTGCTCCCGCACGGCGAGGAGCCGGTGACCGACCTGCACCGCACGCGCCTGTGGCTGAACGACGCCACCGGCCAGGTCATCCGCAACGGCCTCGGGCTGGTGGGGGTGTCCGCGCCCGACCGGATGTGACCGGCCGAGCATGACGCAAACGGCACGAACCGCGACGACCGAACGGATGTGACCAGCGGATGAGCGACAACACCACGCAGGTGCTCCCCACACCCGACCAGCCCGACCAGCCGGCCCGGCGCCGGCGACGGCCGTTGCGGCTGCTGCTCGCGATCGGCATCCCGGTCGTGGTGGTCGTCGTGCTGCTCGTGGTGGTGGACACCGCGCTGCGCGCCTACGCCGAGCAGCGGGTGTCGGCCGAGATCGAGAAGAAGCTGCCGTCCGACATCCAGGGCCAGGTGACGACGCACATCGGCGGCTTCTCCGTGCTCCAGCAGTACCTCTCCGGCTCGTTCCAGAGCGTCGAGCTCGAAGCTCCGAAGCTGGTCGTGAAGGGCGCGCCGCTGAGCGCGAAGGTCGTGGCCACGGGCGTCCCCGCCG
This sequence comes from Leifsonia sp. RCC_180, assembly GCF_058138205.1. Lineage (NCBI taxonomy): Bacteria > Bacillati > Actinomycetota > Actinomycetes > Micrococcales > Microbacteriaceae > Leifsonia > Leifsonia sp. RCC_180. Next base: position 93,247 of record NZ_CP200340.1, read on the forward strand.
ACTTCTCGAAGCCGATCGCGGATGCGACCGGGACCCTGTCCATCAGCCAGGATTCGCTGAACAAGCTGGTGCAGATCCCGGGCGCCACCGGCGGCATCACCCTGAACGACGGGACGGTCGGCTACGACGGCACCCTCGATCTGCTCGGGCTCCCCGTCGGCTACACCGTCACGGCGACGCCGAAGGCGGCGGGCGACCAGGTGCTGCTCCAGCCGGAGAAAGCGTCGCTGAAGACGGGCGCAGGCAACGTGAACCTCGACCGCCTGCTGCAGGCGCTCACCTCGCAGGGACCGTTCCCCGTGTGCGCGGCGCAGTACCTGCCGGAGGGCGTCCAGGTCTCCGACATCGCGGTGACACCGGGTCGCGCGACGGTGCAGCTGACCGCTAGTGATTTCGTCCTCGACGAGAAGTTCATGAACAGCAAGGGGAGCTGTTCGTAACACGCACCGAGCGGGCCGCGGCGCCTGGATAGACTTCTTCTGTCATCTCCACCGGCTTCAGGGGCCAACCCGGGTCCGCTCGCCTAGGAGACCCCCACTCGTCGCCACCCGTGAGGTTCCCTATGGCTGATCCTGTCTCCGTCGTCGGACGATCCGAGGCACCACCCAACCCGCTCGCCCCGTCCTGGCTGCATGTCCCCGACGACGCGAACGCGCTCGTTCGCGGCCTCTGGTCGCGCACCATCGCCCGCGCAGACGGCGAGCTCGTCGTCGGAGGGGTCCGCGCGAGTGAACTCGCACAGCGCTTCGGCACACCGCTCTATGTGATCGACGAGCAGGACGCCCGGTCGCGCGCCGTCGAGGTGCGCGAGGCGTTCGATCATGCGTTCGCCGACATCGGCACGGCCGCGAAGGTCTACTACGCGGGCAAGGCCTTCCTGAGCATCGAGGTCGCCAAGTGGATGGACGCGGCCGGCCTCTCCATCGACGTGTGCAGCGGCGGCGAGCTGGCCGTGGCCCTGGCCGCCGGCGTCGACCCCGAGCGCCTGGGCTTCCACGGCAACAACAAGTCGCTCGCCGAGATCGATCGCGCGGTCGAGGTCGGCATCGGCGCCATCGTAATCGACAGCATCCAGGAGATCGGCCGGGTCGCCGAGGCTGCGGCGCGGCACGGTGTCCGGCAGAGTGTCCGGCTGCGCGTGAACAGCGGCGTGCACGCCCACACGCACGCGTTCCTGGCGACCGCGCACGAAGACCAGAAGTTCGGCATCGCGCTGGAGCACGCGCTCGAGGCGGTGGCGGAGATCCGCTCGCACGCCTCCCTCGCCTTCCGCGGACTGCACTGTCACATCGGCTCGCAGATCTTCGGTGCGGACGGCTTCGCGGAGTCGGCCGCGCGCCTGCTGACCCTGCACAAGCAGCTGCTGGCCGGGGGAGACGTCCCTGAGCTTAACCTCGGCGGCGGTTTCGGCATCGCGTACACGGCCGCCGACGATCCCGCCCCGATCGAAGAACTCGCGCGCCGCATCGCCGAGACGGTGGCTGCGGGATGCGAGGAGCTCGACATCCCGACGCCGGTCGTCGCCTTCGAGCCGGGCCGCTCGATCATCGGAACCGCAGGCCTCACCCTGTACACCGTCGGTACCACGAAGGATGTTCCGGTCGTCTTCCAGGACGACGGCGAGACCGCCATCCGCCGCTACGTCAGCGTGGACGGCGGGATGAGCGACAACGCCCGGCCCGCGCTGTACGAGGCCGAGTACTCGGCCAGGATCGCGAGCCGCATCTCGTCGACCGCGCCGGCCCTGGTGCGCGTCGCGGGCAAGCACTGTGAGAGCGGCGACATCGTCGTGAACGCCGAGTACCTCCCGGGCGACGTCGAGCCGGGCGACCTGCTCGCGGTGCCCGCGACAGGGGCCTACTGCTGGCCCCTGTCGAGCAACTACAACCACATCGGACGCCCGCCTGTCGTGGCGGTGCGCGACGGGGAGGCCCGGGTCATCGTCCGCGGCGAGACCATCGAGGACCTCCTCGCGCGCGACACCGGTTATCGGGGCGCGGCCTCCACCGAGTCCGCGTCGAAGGAGCGCAGCCACGCATGATCGAGTACCGAAACCTCCGTGTCGCCCTGCTCGGGGCCGGCTCCGTCGGCTCCCAGGTGGCGCGATTGCTCCTGGAGCAGGGCGACGAGTTCGCCTCCCGCGTCGGAGCACGCTTGGAGCTGGTGGGCATCGCCGTCCGCGACGTGGATGCCCCGCGCGACACCGACCTGCCGCACGAGCTGTTCACGACCGACGCCTCCTCCCTCATCCTCGGCGCCGACATCGTCGTCGAGCTCATGGGCGGCATCGAGCCGGCCCGCGGCTACGTGCTGGAGGCGCTGAACTCCGGCGCCGACGTGATCACGGCCAACAAGGCGCTGCTGGCGACCCACGGCCCCGAACTGTTCGACGCCGCCGAGCAGGTGGGCGCGCAGCTGTACTACGAGGCGGCAGTCGCCGGAGCCATCCCGATCATCCGCCCGCTCCGCGACAGCCTCGCGGGCGACCGGATCAACCGCATCCTCGGCATCGTCAACGGCACCACCAACTTCATCCTCGACCGGATGGATGTGAACGGCGAGACCCTTCCTGACGCGCTCGCGACCGCCACCGAGCGCGGCTACGCCGAGGCGGACCCGACCGCGGACATCGGCGGGTACGACGCCGCGCAGAAGGCCGCCATCCTCGCCAGCCTGGCGTTCCACACGGTGGTCCCGCTCGACCGCGTCTACCGCGAGGGCATCACGAGCGTGAGCAAGGCGCAGGTGGATGCGGCGCGCGAGGCCGGCGCGGTGATCAAGCTCCTGGCGATCTGCGAGAGGCTGACCGACCCGGAGACGGGGGAGGAGGGCGTCTCAGCCCGCGTCTACCCGGCGCTGATCAGCAGGGACCACCCGCTCGCGGCCGTCCACGGAGCGCACAACGCCGTCTTCGTGCAGTCGGCCGCAGCCGGCGACCTGATGTTCTACGGCGCGGGCGCCGGTGGCGTCGAGACGGCATCCGCCGTGCTCGGCGACGTCGTCTCCGCCGCCCGCCGCCACGTCGTCGGCGGACCGGGCGTCGCCGAATCCACCCATTCCGACCTCCCGGTGCTCGACATCGGCCGCGTCGTCACCCGCTACCAGATCACTCTGGATGTGAAGGACCAGCCCGGCGTGCTGGCCGCGGTCGCGCGCATCCTGAGCGACGGCGGCGTCAGCGTCGAGACCGTGCAGCAGTCGGTTCCGAGCCACACCGGACCGGTCGTCGTGGCCGGTTCCGCGTCGCCGGGCGACGGCCCGATTCACGGCGGCGGCAGGGCCACCGCTACCCTGGTCATCGGCACCCACGAAGCCGAGGAGGCCGCACTCGCGGCCACCGTCGAGGCTCTCGCGGCCAGCGACGTCGTGATCGCCATCTCTTCCGTTCTCCGAGTCGAAGGATCGTAATGCCCCAGCCGAAGGCCTACAGTCGTCAGTGGCGCGGCGTCCTCCGCGAGTACGCGGACCGCCTGAACATCTCCGACGCCACTCCGATCGTGACACTGGGCGAGGGCGGCACGCCGCTCATCCCGGCCCCTGCGCTCTCCGCGCGAACGGGAGCCGACGTCTACGTCAAGTTCGAGGGCATGAACCCGACCGGGTCGTTCAAGGACCGCGGCATGACCATGGCGATCTCGAAGGCCGTCGAGCACGGCGCGAAGGCCGTCATCTGCGCCTCAACCGGCAACACCTCGGCCTCGGCCGCCGCCTACGCGACCCACGCCGGCATCCAGGCCGTCGTGCTGGTGCCCGAGGGCAAGATCGCAATGGGCAAGCTCAGCCAGGCCATCGCGCACAACGCGCAGCTGCTGCAGGTGCAGGGCAACTTCGACGACTGTCTCGACATCGCCCGCGACCTCGCCACCAACTACCCGGTGCACCTGGTGAACTCCGTGAACCCCGACCGCATCGAAGGCCAGAAGACGGCCGCATTCGAGGTCGTCGAGGCGCTCGGCGACGCCCCCGACTTCCACCTCGTCCCGGTCGGCAACGCCGGCAACTACACGGCGTACCACCGCGGCTACACCGAGGAGCTGCAGCGCGGCGAGTCGACCAAGCTGCCCCGGATGTTCGGCTTCCAGGCCGCGGGCAGCGCCCCGATCGTGCTCGGCCACGCCGTCAAGGACCCCGACACCATCGCGACCGCCATCCGCATCGGCAACCCCGCATCGTGGGAGCTCGCGCTCAACGCTCGCGACGACAGCGAGGGCTGGTTCGGCGCGATCGACGACACCAAGATCCTCGAGGCGCACCGCATCCTCTCCGCCGAGGTGGGCATCTTCGTCGAGCCCGCGTCCGCGATCAGCGTCGCAGGGCTGCTGGAGCGCTCGGAGGCGGGCATCATCCCCGCCGGGTCCACCGTCGTGCTGACGGTCACCGGCCACGGCCTCAAGGACCCGCAGTGGGCTCTCCGCACGGCGGACGGCTCCGACGTGCAGCCGACCATCGTGCCGGTCGACACCGCCGCGATCGCCGACGTGCTCGGCCTTCAGCCGGCCGAGGCCACCGCGTGACCTCGCCGGACCTCCGCGGCCGCACGGTCACGGTCAAGGTTCCGGCGACGAGCGCCAACCTTGGACCGGGATTCGACACGCTCGGCCTCGCGCTCGCGCTGTACGACGAGCTGGAGGTGTCGGTCCGCGACGAACCGGGCGCGACCGTCGAGGTCACCGGCGTCGGCGAGGGCGAGGTCCCGACCGATGCGAGCAACCTCGTCGTCCGCGCGATCGCGCACACCTTCGACGCGGTCGGCGTGCCTCTGCCCGGCCTGTCGCTGCGGGCGCGCAACAGCATCCCGCACGGCCGGGGGATGGGCTCCTCCGGCGCCGCGATCGTCTCCGGCATCATGGCTGCGAAGGGACTCCTGGACGGCGTCGTGGACCTCGACGCGCAGCAGCTCCTCGCCCTGGCCAACGATATGGAGGGGCACCCGGACAACGTGGCGCCCGCCCTGTTCGGCGGCCTCACGATCGCCTGGGTCACGCCCGAGGGTCCCCGCTTCAAGAAGCTCATCGTGCACCGCGGCGTCTCGCCGCTGGTGCTCGTGCCCGAGCACGTGATGTCCACGGCCCTCGCGCGCAGCCTGCAGCCGCAGTCCGTGCCGCACGAGGATGCCGTGTTCAACGTCTCCCGCTCCGCGCTGCTGGTCGCGGCTCTCATCCAGAGCCCCGAGCTGCTGCACGCGGCCACCGAGGACAAGCTCCACCAGAGCTACCGCGCCTCGGCCATGCCGGAGACGAACCGCCTGATCACCCTGCTGCGCGAGAACGGCTTCGCGGCCGTCGTCTCGGGAGCGGGGCCCTCGATCCTGGTGCTCGGAAGCGACCCGAGCCAGCGGCTGGCCGCGGCGAAGCTCGTCGAGGAGTCGGCGCAGACCCGCTGGCAGCCGCTGATGCTCGCCGTCGACTTCAAGGGCGCGACCGTGAGCCGCGTGCTGGACGAGTCGGCGACACGGTCGGACACACCTGTCGCGTAGCGTCGAGAGCGTTGCCGCCGAGGTGGTAAACTGCACTCGCACCCGAAGAACCCGCGTCACGAGCGAATCCAGCTTCCGGGTGATCTCCTAGCAATCATGCCGTCACTCCTGCCTGCCTTCCCGGGTACCCCCTGACGGGGTATCGGGGCGGCGACGTAGCGCGGATCCGAACGCAGCGCGTACAGGCAGTTCATGTGACGAAGCTTCCACAGACGGCGCGCAGAAGGCGCGCCGGGGGAAAGGACCCTCTTCCGTGACAGATGTCAAACTCCACGCCGGGGGCGTGGACACCAGCGACCTGGCCACGCTCAAGGTGGCAGAGCTGCAAGCTCTCGCCGCCGAGCTCGGACTCCAGGGCGCGACCCGGCTCCGCAAGGGCGAGCTGGTCGAGGCGATCGGCGCAGCACGCGCCGCATCCGCTCCGGCCGACGGCGCCACTGACGCCGACGCGACCGACTCCGCCGAGCCGGCCGAGAATGTGAACGCCGCCGAGCCCGAGCTGGCTGCCGCTGCGTCCCAGGTGCTCACCGAGCCGCTCATCGCTGAGCCGCTCGTCGCCGAGGAGGCCCCGGCCGAGCGCGTCGAGCCGACCGTGGGCGACCCGGTGCTCCCGCAGGCGGATGCGTCCGCCGAGCCGGCCACCGGTGGCCGTCGTCGCGGCTCGCGCCGCGTCTCCAGCCCTGATGGCACCGGAATCGCCGCCGGCGCCACCGGCGCCACCGGCGTCGCAGCCGACGCCCACGTCAACTCCGGCGCCACCGGCGTCGAGTCGCTCATCCCCGATGTGGATGCGCTGCTCGACTCGGCTCTCGCCTCCCGCGAGCAGGCGCGCGGCCAGCAGAACGGCCAGAACAGCCAGAACGGCGCCCAGGACGACCAGGGCAACGGCCAGAACCAGGGCGGCGGCCGCCGTCGCCGCGGACGTGGCCAGGGTGGCCAGAACGACCAGAACGCCGACCAGGGCCGCGATGCCCAGCAGGCCGACCAGGGCCAGCAGGCGCAGCAGTCCGACCAGCAGGCCGACGGTCAGCAGGGCGAACAGGGCGACAACGCAGGCGAGCAGCAGGGCCAGGGCCGCAACCGCCGCAACCGCAATCGCAACAAGAACAACGCCCAGCAGAACGAGCAGGGCCAGAACCAGAACCAGGGCCAGAACCAGGCCCAGGGTCAGCCGAAGGACCTGCAGCAGGGCGGCCAGCAGCAGGGCCAGGGCCAGCAGAACCGCGGACAGAACGCGGAGCAGCAGGCCGAAGGCGAGCGCGCGGGCCGCTACCGCGACCGCAACCGCAAGCGCCGTGGCGGGGTCGTCGGCGACGACTTCGAGCCCGAGCTGACCGACGACGACGTCCTCATCCCGGTCGCCGGCATCCTGGATGTGCTCGACAACTACGCGTTCGTCCGCACCACCGGCTACCTGCCGGGTGCGAGCGACGTGTACGTCTCGCTCGGCCAGGTCAAGAAGTACAGCCTGCGCAAGGGCGACGCCGTCGTCGGCGCCATCCGCCAGCCGCGCGACAACGAGAACAACAGCCGCCAGAAGTACAACGCGCTGGTCAAGGTCGACTCCATCAATGGGCAGACCCCGGAGGAGGCCGCGGCGCGCGTCGAGTTCGGCAAGCTGACTCCGCTGTACCCGCAGGAGCGCCTGCGTCTGGAGACCGAGCCCAGCAAGGTCACCCAGCGGATCATCGACCTGGTCGCCCCGATCGGCAAGGGCCAGCGCGGCCTCATCGTCGCGCCGCCGAAAGCCGGCAAGACCATCGTGATGCAGCAGATCGCCAACGCGATCACCGCCAACAACCCCGAGGTCCACCTCATGGTCGTTCTGGTGGACGAGCGTCCGGAAGAGGTCACCGACATGCAGCGCACGGTGAAGGGCGAGGTCATCGCCTCCACCTTCGACCGTCCTGCCGAGGACCACACCACCGTCGCCGAGCTCGCCATCGAGCGTGCGAAGCGCCTGGTGGAGCTGGGCCACGACGTCGTCGTGCTTCTCGACTCGATCACCCGCCTAGGTCGCGCCTACAACCTGACCGCTCCGGCGTCGGGCCGCATCCTCTCCGGTGGCGTGGACGCGTCCGCGCTGTATCCGCCGAAGCGGTTCTTCGGCGCGGCCCGCAACATCGAGCACGGCGGCTCGCTGACCATCCTCGCTTCGGCGCTGGTGGAGACCGGCTCCAAGATGGACGAGGTCATCTTCGAGGAGTTCAAGGGCACCGGCAACATGGAGCTCCGCCTGTCGCGCCAGCTGGCCGACAAGCGCATCTTCCCGGCCGTCGACGTCAACGCCTCCGGCACGCGCCGCGAGGAGATGCTGATGGGCCAGGACGAGGTCAAGATCACCTGGAAGCTGCGCCGCGCCCTCGCCGGGCTCGACCAGCAGCAGGCCCTCGAGATCGTCCTCGGCCGCCTCAAGGAGACCTCGAGCAACGTCGAGTTCCTCATGCAGGTGCAGAAGTCGATGCCCGAGCCGACCAACGGCCGCGGCGCCGCGCACTCGCACGGCCACGAGAACGACCACCGCTAGCAGCGTTCAGCGCCCGTCCGCCGTGCCTTCCGCACGGTGGGCGGGCGCTTCGGCGTTCCCTGGCCTCCCGCAGAAAGAAGACCCCATGTTCGAATCGGTGAACACCCTCATCGCCGAGCACGACGACCTGCAGCAGCAGCTCTCCGACCCGGACCTGCACAGCGATCCTGTGCGCTCCAAGCGGGTCAACCGGCGCTACGCCGAGCTCAGCCGGATCGTCGCGGCCTACAACGAGTGGAAGGAGCTGACGGACGACCTGGAGGCGGCACGCGAGCTCGCCACGGAGGACGCGGCGTTCGCGGAAGAGATCCCGGGCCTGGAGGAGAACGTGCAGCAGACGGGGGAGCGTCTTCGCCGGCTGCTGATCCCGCGCGACCCCAACGACTCCCGTGACGTGATCATGGAGATCAAGATGGGCGAGGGCGGCGCCGAGTCGGCCCTGTTCGCGGGTGACCTGCTGCGCATGTACCTTCACTACGCCGACTCCAAGCGCTGGAAGGCCGAGATCATCGAGCAGACCTCCAGCGACCTCGGCGGCATCAAGGATGTCCAGGTCGCCTTCAAGGGCAACTCGACCGACCCCGCAGAGGGCGTGTGGGCGCACCTGAAGTACGAGGGCGGCGTGCACCGCGTGCAGCGGGTGCCCGCCACGGAGTCGCAGGGACGCATCCACACCTCGGCCGCCGGCGTGCTGGTGTTCCCGGAGGTGGACGAGCCGGAGGAGGTCGACATCAGCCAGAACGACCTCAAGATCGATGTGTTCCGGTCGTCCGGGCCCGGCGGTCAGTCCGTCAACACGACCGACTCGGCGGTGCGGATCACGCACGTCCCCACCGGCATAGTCGTGTCCATGCAGAACGAGAAGAGCCAGCTGCAGAACCGTGAGGCCGCGATGCGCGTGCTTCGTGCCCGACTGCTTGCACGGCAGCAGGAGGAGGCGGATGCGGAGGCAGCGGAGTTCCGCAAGGGCCAGATCCGCACCATGGACCGCTCCGAGCGCATCCGCACGTACAACTTCCCCGAGAACCGCATCGCCGACCACCGCACCGGCTACAAGGCCTACAACCTCGACGCCGTCATGAACGGAGCCCTCGACCCGGTCATCGAGTCGAACATCCTCGCCGACGAAGAATCGCGCCTGGCCGACCTGGCCAACGACTGACCCCCCGGTTCAGCGGAGGGCGGTCGTCGCGCGGTCGCGGGTCGTCAGGTCGCGGTGGGTCGCCGCGGCGCGCCAGCCGTCGGCCGTGAGCAGCTCGCGGATCGCCGCACCCTGCAGCTCGCCGTGCTCCAGCACGAGGGTTCCGCCCGGGTGCAGGAGGCGCTGGGCGACGCGGGAGATCGTGCGCACGACATCCAGGCCGTCTGGTCCGCCGTACAACGCAGCATGCGGGTCGTGGAGGCGCACCTCCGGGTCGCGCGGGATGGCGTCGTCGGGCACATAGGGCGGGTTCGAGATGACCACGTCGACCGTGCCGTCGAGCTGCGGGAGGGCGTCGGCGAGGTCGATGAACACCGGCGTGAGGTTTTCGGCGCCGACCTCGTCGATGTTCTGCCGGGCCCAGATGAAGGCTTCCGGCGAATTCTCGACGGCGTAGACGCGGGCGTGCGGCACCTCGGTCGCGAGGGCCAGCGCGATGGCGCCACTGCCGGTGCCGAGGTCGACTGCGACCGGCTCGGGCGTCGGGACGGCGCGCAGCGCATCGATCGCGAACTGCGCCACCTGCTCGGTCTCCGGACGCGGAACGAACACTCCGGGCCCGACGTTCAGCTCGAGCGAGCGGAAGGGCGCGCGCCCCGTGATGTGCTGCAGCGGCTCGCGCGCAGCGCGTCGCTCGACGAACTCCCGCAGCCGCGACGCATCCTCGGGCGAAGCCTCCGCATCCATCACGATGAGCGCCTGAACGCGACCGCGGCCCACCCCCAGCACGTGGCCGATCAGCAGCTCGGCATCCACCTCTGGGTCGGGGACGCCGGCGCGCGAAAGCTGCGCCACGGCGTCGTCGCGGAGGTCACGGACGGCGACGGCGGGGGTCTCGGGCAGGGGCGTTTCGGGGGCTTCGGGGGTCATCGCCCGACGAGCCTACCGCCCGTCACGGGCCTTCGCCGAAGCACTGCGGCGTCTAGAGTGGTGAGGCGCTCCCATCCACCGGATTCCCCAAGGAAGAGGCCATGTCAGGTCACATCTACGACAACGTCACCGAGGCTGTCGGGCGGACCCCGCTCGTGCGCCTGAACCGCCTCACGGAGGGCGTCGACGCGACGATCCTCGCCAAGCTGGAGTTCTACAACCCGGCCGGCAGCGTGAAGGACCGCATCGGCGTCGCGATCGTCGACGCGGCCGAGAAGGCGGGCGCGCTCACCCCCGGCGGCACGATCGTGGAGGCGACCAGCGGCAACACCGGCATCGCTCTGGCGATGGTCGGAGCGGCCCGCGGCTACAAGGTGATCCTGGCGATGCCGGAGACCATGAGCAAGGAGCGCCGCGTGCTGCTGCGCGCGTTCGGCGCCGAAATCGTGCTGACCCCTGGGCCCGACGGGATGCGCGGCGCGGTCGAGACGGCGCAGGAGATCGTGGCGAACACCGAGAACGCGATCTGGGCACAGCAGTTCGCCAATGAGGCCAACCCGGCCATCCACCGCGCCACCACGGCCGAGGAGGTCTGGGCGGACACCGACGGCGGGGTCGACATCTTCGTCGCGGGCGTCGGAACCGGCGGTACCATCACGGGTGTCGGCCAAGTGCTCAAGGAGCGCAAGCCCGAGGTGAAGGTCGTCGCCGTCGAGCCGCTGGACTCGCCCATCCTGAACGGTGGGAAGCCGGGCCCGCACAAGATCCAGGGGATGGGCGCCAACTTCGTCCCCGAGATCCTCGACACCACTGTCTACGACGAGGTCGTCGATGTGTCGTTCGAGGATGCGCTCGACGTGGCGAAGCGGCTGGCGAGCGAGGAGGGCATCCTCGCCGGGATCTCGTCCGGTGCGATCGTCTGGGCCGCTCTGCAGCTGGCCCAGCGGCAGGAGAACGCGGGCAAGACCATCGTGGCGGTGGTGTGCGACACGGGCGAGCGGTACATCTCCACGCCGCTCTGGGCCGACCTGCTGGACTAGCGGCGTGCCGATCTTCCGAGCGCGCGAGGACATCCGCAACGCGCGCAGGCACGACCCTGCCGCGCGCGGGAGTTTCGAGATGGCCGTCGCCTACTCGGGGCTCCACGCAATCTGGGCGTACCGCATCGCCCACCGGATGTGGACAAGCGGCCTGCGCACGCCTGCACGCTTCCTGTCGCAGTTCACGCGCTTCCTGACCGGGATCGAGATCCACCCCGGTGCGCGCATCGGCAGGCGGTTCTTCATCGATCACGGGATGGGCGTGGTCATCGGTGAGACGACGTGGATCGGCGACGACGTCATGCTGTACCACGGCGTCACGCTGGGCGGCCGGGGGAGCGGTCATGGCAAACGGCATCCCACGATCGAGGACGGCGTCGTGGTGGGCGCGGGCGCCAAGGTGCTCGGGGCCATCCGGATCGGAGCGCACTCGGTGATCGGCGCCAACGCCGTCGTCACGCGGGATGCGCCCCCCGAGTCGCTGCTCGTCGGCGTGCCCGCGCGCGCCCGCCCGCGCTCCGGTCATGAGCTGATCGCCGGCGAGGACTGGGTCGACCCCGCGATCTACATCTGACCCGCTGCGGTCGGAGAGGCTCAGCGGGATTCGCGCTCGGCCTCCCGGGCGGCACGCTCACGGGCGCGGGCGATCGCCTCCCGCTCGTTCTTCCGGGCCTCGCGCAGCTTCGATTCGGCCTCCCGGCGGGCCTTGGCGGCCTCCCGCACCGCCTTGTCGCGCGGCACCGCGTCGGGACGCTCCTCGAACGCGGTGACCGGCTCCCCGCTACGGCGCCCGGCTACGTAGGTCTCGATCCCGTCGAGGATGCGCTCCAGCCCGAAGGCGAAGTCGTCCTGCTCGTCGGCCCCGTCGGAGTCGGCGTAGGCGCCGGAGGCGACGAGCGGCGCGAGGTCCGGGAAACGCTCGGGCGTGACCAGCTCGGAAAGAGCGGCGGTGAACGCCTCGCCGTGGGCGGCGGGGGCGTCCGCGGACTGGGACCGGCCGACGTCGCGCTCGACGACCGCGATGGCCCGGGCGTACGACGACAGCAGCAACGCCGTCGACATCTTCTCGGCGTCGGTCAGCGGCAGGTCGCGCATCTCGCGCAGTCCCCAGTCGAGCACGGCCAGGTTGTTGGGCATCAGGGGGATGCCGCTGATCGGGATGTCGGGGAACCACGGGTGCTCCTGGATCACCTCGATGCTCGCCATGGCCCATTGTCGGAGACCGGCGCGCCAGTCCGCAGACTGCTCGGGGCTGTTCCCGCCGCGCGCGGCCAACTCGTCGTCCGGCGGGATGCGGATGGCGCAGACCGCATCCTGCATCAGCGCCAGCACATCGTCCTTACTGGTCACGTACCGGTACAGCGACATCGTCGTGAAGCCCAGCTCGGTCGCGATGCGGCTCATCGACACCGCACCGAGCCCATCCGTGTCGGCCACCTCGATCGCGGTGTCCACGATCCGTTCGATGCTCAACTCGCGTTTGGGCCCGCGCTGTGGATGCTCGGCCACGCCCCAGCTGAGCGCGACGGCACGGGGGAGCGCCTCCTCGACGTCTTCTGGCATCTGCGGCGCCTTTCCGAAGTGTGTGTTGACACTCATCCTAGAACTGTGTATCACTTAAACAATCGTATGCGGCATAAACAGTTTACGTGACACACAGTCGAAAGGAACACCATGACCGGACCAGCGATCGAGCTGACAGGCGTGCGCAAGTCGTACGGCGCGCAGACCGTCCTCGACGGAATCGACCTCCGCGTGGAGGCGGGAAGCGTGTTCGCGCTCCTCGGCCCCAATGGGGCAGGCAAGACCACGCTCATCACCATCCTCTCCACGCTCGTCCGGCCCGACGAGGGCACCGTGACGGTGGCGGGACACGACCTCGCGACCGACCCGGACGGCATCCGCCGGGCGATCAGCGTCACCGGCCAGGCCGCCGCGGTGGACGGCGTGCTCACCGGAGAGGAGAACCTGCGCATGATGGCGCGGCTCGTCGGCTTCAACAGCACCGAGGCCCGCGGCCGGGCGGCGGAACTCATCGAGCGCTTCGACCTCGGACCGGCGGCACGCAAACGCGTCGCCACCTACTCGGGCGGGATGCGGCGCCGCCTCGACCTGGCCCTCAGCCTCGTCGCGACCCCACCCGTCATTTTCCTCGACGAGCCGACGACAGGCCTCGACACCCGCAGCCGGCAGACGCTGTGGGACATCATCCATGACCTCGCCCGTCGCGGGACCACCATCCTCCTCACCACGCAGTACCTGGAGGAGGCGGATCAGCTGGCCGATCGCATCGCGGTGCTCGACCACGGCGTGATCGTCGCCGAGGGCACCGCGGACGAGCTCAAGGCGCGGGTCGGCGGCGAGGTCGTCGAGCTCCGGGATGCGGGCGGCGACATCGTCCGCGAGCTCCCGACCGACGGCAGCATCGAGGCGCTGCGCACAGCGATCGACGAGCTGGATGCGCTCGGTGTCACCGGCGGATCGATCGGCATCCGCACGCCGTCGCTGGACGACGCGTTCCTCGCGCTGACCGGCCAGAACTCCAACCACAGCACATCCCATCCCACCACCGACACCTCGAAGGAGGCCGTCCGATGACCGCCCTCACCCTCCCCGTCCGCCCCGAGCGGCCCGTCACCCCGCTCACCAGCTCGCTCGTCTTCGTCGGCCGCAGCATCCGCCACTCGCTGCGCGACGTCGAAGCCCTCACCATGGCGATCGTGCTGCCGGTGATGCTCATGCTGCTGTTCACGTTCGTCTTCGGCGGCGCGCTCGATGCGGAGGGCGGCTACGTGCAGTACGTCGTGCCGGGCATCATCCTGCTGTGTGCGGGATTCGGCGCGTCCAGCACCGCGGTGGATGTCGCGCGCGACATGAGCGACGGGATCGTGGACCGCTTCCGCACCATGCCGCTGCGTTCGCGTGGCGTGGTGACCGGGCACGTCGTCGCCAGCCTGCTGCGCAACCTCCTGGCGACCGGCGTGGTCATCGCGGTGGCGCTGCTGGTGGGCTTCCGGCCGACCGCCGATGTGCTGCAGTGGGCGGGCGCTCTCGGCGTCGTCGCCCTCTTCATCCTGGCCATCACGTGGTTGTACGCAGGTCTGGGCCTCGCCGCGAAGAGCCCGACGGCGGCGAGCGGGTACGGTTTCGCGTTGCTGTTCCTTCCCTACCTGTCGAGCGCCTTCGTGCCGACCGACACGATGCCGTCGTGGCTGCAGTGGATCGCCGAGAACCAGCCGATCACGCCGATCATCGAGACGATCCGCGCCCTCCTGTTCGGTCGCGACCCCGGCAGCGACCTCTGGTGGGCGCTCGGCTGGTGCGCGCTGATCATCGTGGGCGCCTACGTCTGGGCGGCCTGGCTCTTCCGCCGCTCCGCCGGACGTCGCTAGTCCCACTCGTACCCATCCCCATCCCCAAGCCAACAGCTCCTGAGTTTTTCCGGTCCGGCACGGCGTGTCGGCCGAAAAACTCAGGAGCTGTTGGCGTGGGACTCAGCGGGGGCGGGCGGCGAAGGCGTGGAGGGCGTCCAGGAGGCCCTCGATGTCGAAGGTGCCGTCTTCGTGCTTGACGAGCTGGTGGGCGTGCATCCCGCAGGCGCGTGCGCCTTCCACATTCGCCGCGGAGTCGTCGAACAGGATGGCGTCGGCCGGGTCCACCCCGAACCGCCCGAGCGCACGCGTGTAGATGCGGCGCTCGGGCTTGCGTGCGCCGAGCACGGCGGAGACGAGGTCGTTGTCCTGCAGCACGTCCACGATCTCGGGAGTGAGCACGGGCAGCGAGTCCTTGAAGGGAATGGGGTTGTTCGAGAGCAGCGACACCGTCCCGAGGGATGCGGCCTCCTTGAGCGCGGCGATGGATCCGGGGATCGGGGTCATCGCCGCCTTGCGGGCCTCCTGCCACTCCTCGAGCGACAGGTGAGCACCGGTGACCTCCGCGAACGCTGCCAGGTATTCCTCGCTGGTGGAGTACTCGCCGATCTCCGCCGCCCGTTCGAAACCGCCGGCCCACCAGGTGGAGGCCAGCCGGTATTGGCTCACGCCTCCGAGCTCCGCGAGCTTCGGCAGCCGCTTGTGGAAGTCGTAGTCGTAGAGCGTCTTGTCGCAGTCGAAGAAGTAGACATCCATCTGCTCCAGTATCGTCCTCCCAGTCTGGGGGTCGATGCCCCGGCTATCATTGAGCCGTCATGGCTCCCATCTACGACTGCTCGGTCGACTCCGAGCTGCTCACCGGTATGCGTCTCGCCCGGGCGGCGATCGGACGCGGCGAACTCGTCGTCATCCCCACCGACACCGTCTACGGCGTCGCGGCGGATGCGTTCAGTCCGGCCGCGGTTCAGCGACTCCTTGAGGCGAAGGGACGCGGCCGCCAGTCGCCGCCTCCGGTGCTCGTCCCCGGCATCCCGACGCTGGCCGCGCTCGCGGAGCGTGTGCCGGACGAGGTGGATGCGCTGGTGAAGGCGTTCTGGCCGGGCGGGCTGACCATCGTGCTCCCCGCATCCCCGTCGCTGGTGTGGGACCTGGGCGAGACCAAGGGAACCGTGGCGTTGCGCATGCCGAAGGACAACATCGCGCTGGAGCTGCTCTCGGAGACCGGACCGCTCGCGGTGTCGTCCGCAAACCTGACCGGTCGCCCGGCCGCCCGCACCGCCGCGGAGGCGCAGGCCATGCTGGGCGAGTCGATCTCCGTCTATCTGGATGGGGGAGAAGCGGGCTCAGAGTACGATCGCGTCGAGGGCAAGGACTCGTCGTCGACGATCGTCGACGCGACCGCGCTGGCCGCGGGCGCCGGGGGCCTGCGTATCCTGCGGCACGGGGTCATCTCCCTCGACCAGCTCCGCGAGGTCGTCGGCGATGCCCTCGAGGAGCCGGCCGCCTCGGATGCGGCCCCGTGACCCTCCTCCTCGCCCTCGCTCTGATCTCGGCCGTCATCACGTTCGGGATGTCGTTCGTCGTCTACAAACTGGCGATGCGCTACCGGCTGTACCCGAAGATCCGGGCACGGGATGTGCACACCCGGCCGACGCCCCGGCTCGGCGGTGTCGCGATGTTCCTCGGCATCCTGGTCGCCTTCGGCGTCTCGTGGCTGCTTTCGAGCCAGTTCGGGGTGCTCGGCCTGATCTTCTCCGATCAGGGCCCGATCCTCGCGATCCTGGGCGCCTCGCTTCTGATCGTCGTGATCGGCGTCGCCGACGACATCTGGGACCTCGATTGGATGACGAAGCTGGCCGGGCAGTTCGTGGCCGCCGGCCTCGTCGCGTGGCTGGGCGTGCAGATCTACTCCCTGCCGATCGGCGGCCTCACCGTGGGTTCGCCGGTGATGTCGATCATCATCACCCTGTTCGCGATCGTGCTCGTGATGAACGCCATCAACTTCATCGACGGCCTCGACGGCCTGGTTGCGGGCGTGGCGCTCATCGCGAACGGCACGTTCCTTGTCTACACCTACCTGCTGCAGCGCGAGATCAGCCCGCAGAACTACTTCAGCCTCGCCGGCGTGATCGCGGCCATCCTGGTCGGCGCGTGCGCGGGCTTCCTTCCGCTCAATTGGCATCCGGCGAAGATGTTCATGGGGGATGCCGGAGCGCTGTTGATCGGCCTGCTGATGGCGACCTCGGCGATCTCGGTGACGGGCACCATCAACCCCGAGGCGCTGCAGACGCTGGGCAAGTCGTCGCTGGTCCCCGCGTTCATCCCGGTCATCCTGCCGTTCGCGGTTCTCGTCGTGCCGCTGCTCGACTTCGGGCTGGCCGTCATCCGGCGCCTGCGCGCGGGCAAGTCGCCGTTCAGCGCCGACCGGAAGCACCTGCACCACCGCCTGCTCGACATGGGCCACACCCACCTGCACGCGGTACTCATCTTCTACGCGTGGACGGCGGTCCTGTCGATCGGCTGCCTGCTGTTCTTCTTCGACCCGTACTGGATGGCGATCGTCTTCGTCGCGATCGGCCTGGTGGTCTGCACCGCGTTCACGCTCGCGCCGCTGAGCCGCCGCAAGGCGAACGAGGCGGTGGCCGAGCTCGCACCCGCCGGTAGCCGCGAGGCGGCCGAGACCGCACGCTTCGACCAGCTCGACGAAGCGAGCGAAGCCACTCGCAGCCGATCCGAGCCGCACGACCAGCCCGCCTTGACCGAGGAGCCCCGATGACCCAGCACCCCGATGGTGCCACCCCGGCCCAGCCGCCAGCGCAGCCGACTTCCACGCCCGTCCTTCGTGACGTCCTGAAGTACGGGTTGATCCTCGCCGGCGTGATCGCGGTCGTCGGGATGCTGCTCGGCGGCCTCTTCGCCGGATGGATCGGCGTGACCAGCGCGCTCATCGGCACGCTGATGGCCGCGGTCTTCCTCTCGATCACTGCTCTCAGCATCCTCATCGCGAACCGTTTCATCGGCTCGGACATCTTCGTGGGGCTATTCTTCGGGATCGTGCTGGGCGGCTGGATCCTGAAGTTCGTGCTCTTCCTGGTGCTCGCGATCCTGCTGCGCGACCAGCCCTGGATCAACCCCGTCGTGCTGTTCCTGAGCCTCATAGCGGGCGTCATCGGATCGCTCGTCGTGGACATGATCGTGGTGTTCCGGTCGCGCATTCCTTACGCCAGCGACGTCACCCTTCCGGGTGAGAAGCGCTGACCCGTATCCAATTCGTTATGGGCTGAAAACTCTTGTAGAGTTATGAGCGATCCCACACCCCGTTCGCGCCCGAGAAACCCTGAGGGCGCGAGAAGTGCAGGGTGTCCCACCGTTCGTCGTCGCGAGAGCCCACCGGCTCGACGCCCCGAAACAGGAGATAGCGCTGTTAGCTAACGCTGTGAACCTGCTGGTCCAGGCCGCAAGCTCCGATGATGGAAGCTTCCAGGGGCCCTCGATCAACGAGTTCTTCCCCCCGACCCTGTTCACCATCGGTGGCCTCGAGTTCAACCGAATCATCGTCGTCCGTTTCATCGCGATGATCGCCCTGCTCCTGATCTTCTGGATCGGCACGCGCCGGATGCGGCTCATCCCGGGCCGCTTCCAGTCGGTCGTCGAGATGGGCCTCGACTTCGTGCGCGTCAACATCGCGGAAGACCTGCTGGGCAAGAAGGACGGTCGCCGGTTCCTGCCGCTGCTGACCACGATCTTCTTCATGATCCTGTTCTTCAACCTCACAGGCATCATCCCGTTCCTGAACATCGCGGGCACTTCGGTGATCGCGGTTCCCCTGCTGCTGGCGATCGTGGCCTACGTCACCTTCATCTACGCGGGCATCAAGAAGAGCCCGGCGAACTTCTTCAAGAACGCGCTCTTCCCGCCCGGCGTGCCGTGGTTCCTGTACATCATCGTGACGCCGATCGAGTTCATCTCGACGTTCATCCTGCGTCCGATCACGCTGACCCTGCGACTCCTGATGAACATGGTCGTCGGGCACCTGCTGCTCGTCCTGTTCTTCACCGCGACGACGTTCTTCTTCTTCAGCGCGGGCGGCTGGTGGTCGCTGTTCGGCATCGGCACCTTCGCCTTCGGCTTCGTCTTCACGCTCTTCGAGATCCTGGTCGCAGTCCTGCAGGCCTACGTCTTCGCACTGCTCACCGCTGTCTACATTCAGCTGGCAGTCGCCGAGGAACACTAAGAACGATCCGCGCACCCGCACGGATCGCCATCACGGAAGGAAACACACACAGTGGACATCGCTGCAATCAACGGCAACATCGCCACCGTCGGTTACGGCCTCGCCGCCATCGGCCCGGCCATCGGCGTGGGCATCGTCGTCGGCAAGACCATCGAGGGCGTGGCCCGTCAGCCTGAGCTGGCCGGCCGTCTCCAGGTCCTGATGTACATCGGTATCGCGTTCACCGAGGCGCTCGCCTTCATCGGTATCGCTACCTACTTCATCTTCGTCTGAGTCCTCTTTTCTCACTCAGTAAGGAGGAACCATGCTTAAGAGTGTGGTGATCGCAGCCGCGGAGGGGTCTCACAACCCGCTCATCCCGGAGTGGCCGGACATCATCGGTGCGCTGATCTGCTTCATCATCATCCTGTTCTTCTTCTGGAAGCTCGTGCTTCCGCGCATGAAGAAGCTGCTGGATGAGCGAGCCGAGGCGATCGAAGGCAACATCGAGAAGGCCGACGAGGCGCAGCGCAAGGCCGAGGCCCTGCTCGAGGAGTACACCGCTCAGCTCGCCGACGCGCGTGCCGAGGCCGGCAAGATCCGCGAGACCGCTCGTAGCGACGGTCAGAAGATCGTCGCGGAGGCCCGCGAGGCCGCCACGACCGAGGCTGCTCGCGTGACGGCTCAGGCCCAGGCGCAGCTCGAGGCGGAGCGCCAGACGGCGCTCGTCCAGCTGCGCGGCGAGGTCGGCTCGCTCGCGATCGACCTCGCGTCGACCGTCGTGCGCGAGGCGCTCGACGAGGACAAGCGTGCCCAGGCCATCGTCGACCGCTTCCTGGCGGACCTCGAGGCCGACGAGCAGAAGGCAGGATCGGGCAACTGATGGGAAGCGCCACCAGAGAAGCATTGGCCCGCTCCGTCTCGGCACTCGCCGACCTGGGGTCCAAGGCCGATCTGGCGACGGCTGAGGACCTGTTCGCAGCAGGACGAGTCGTCGCCGACTCGGCCCAGCTCCGGGCTGTCCTCAGCGACCCGACGGTGTCCGGTGAGCGGAAGGCCGTGCTGGTGAAGCGCGTCTTCGCCTCGCTGTCGGCCCCCGCCGTGCAGCTGCTCAGCGTGGTGACCGCGCAGCGTTGGTCGTCGCACGACGACCTGCTCGCCGCGATCGAAGAGCTGGGGATCCGCGCGATCGCCACCTCCGCCCCGCGGAACGTCGACATCGTGGCCGAGTTGTTCGTCTTCGGAGGCGCCGTGACCTCCGATGCGAGCCTCGAGCTCGCTCTCCGGAGCAAGCTGGCCACCACCGACTCCAAGGTCGCGCTGGTCCAGCGCCTGCTGGGCGGACGCGCGTCGAAGGAGACGGTCGCCATCGTGCGCCAGCTCGTCGACCAGCCCCGCGGCCGCAGCGTCCGCGAATCCCTCCGCGCCGCCGCCCGCACCGTGGCGGCTCAGCACGGCAAGACGATCGCGTCGGTCTACGCCGCGACACCGCTGCCCGACGCGCAGATCGAGCGCCTGCGCTCGGTCCTCAGCGCCACCTACGGCGACCTGCAGATCAACCAGGTCGTCGACCCCTCGATCATCGGCGGATTGCGCGTACAGATCGGTGACGACGTCATCGATGGAAGCATCGCGTCTCGTCTGGCCGAACTCCGGCTTCAGCTGGCGGGCTGACCGCCTCAAGATAGGAATCACAATGGCAGACATTCAGATCAGCCCCGACGAGATCCGCGACGCGCTCAAGGACTTCGTCAGCGCCTACGAGCCCACCGGGGCCGAGGCCACCGAGATCGGTCACGTCCTCGACGCCTCCGACGGCATCGCGCACGTCGAGGGCCTCCCCAGCGTGATGGCCAACGAGCTCATCCGCTTCGCCAACGGCACCCTCGGCCTTGCGCAGAACCTCGACGAGAACGAGATCGGCGTCGTCGTGCTCGGCGAGTTCGACGAGATCGTCGAGGGCATGGAGGTGACCCGCACCGGTGAGGTCCTCTCCGTCCCGGTCGGCGACGGCTACCTCGGCCGCGTGGTCGACCCGCTCGGCAACCCGATCGACGGTCTCGGCGAGATCGCCAGCGAGGGCCGCCGCGAGCTTGAGCTCCAGGCGCCCGGCGTCATGCAGCGCAAGTCGGTGCACGAGCCGCTCCAGACCGGCATCAAGGCCATCGACGCGATGATCCCCGTCGGCCGCGGTCAGCGTCAGCTGATCATCGGCGACCGCCAGACCGGCAAGACGGCGATCGCGATCGACACGATCATCAACCAGAAGGCCAACTGGGAGTCGGGCGACGTCAACAAGCAGGTCCGCTGCATCTACGTCGCCATCGGCCAGAAGGGCTCGACCATCGCTTCGGTGAAGGGCGCGCTCGAGGACGCCGGCGCGATGGAGTACACCACCATCGTGGCCGCTCCCGCCTCCGACCCCGCAGGCTTCAAGTACCTCGCCCCCTACACCGGCTCGGCCATCGGCCAGCACTGGATGTACGGCGGCAAGCACGTCCTCATCGTCTTCGACGACCTGTCGAAGCAGGCCGAGGCCTACCGCGCCGTTTCGCTGCTGCTCCGCCGTCCGCCGGGACGCGAGGCCTATCCGGGTGACGTCTTCTACCTGCACTCCCGTCTGCTCGAGCGTTGCGCCAAGCTCTCCGACGAGCTGGGCGCCGGCTCGATGACCGGCCTGCCGATCATCGAGACGAAGGCGAACGACGTCTCGGCGTACATCCCGACCAACGTGATCTCGATCACCGACGGCCAGATCTTCCTCCAGTCCGACCTCTTCAACGCCAACCAGCGCCCAGCGGTCGACGTCGGCATCTCGGTCTCCCGAGTCGGCGGCGACGCGCAGGTGAAGTCGATCAAGAAGGTCTCCGGAACGCTGAAGCTCGAGCTCGCGCAGTACCGCTCTCTGGAGGCGTTCGCGATGTTCGCGTCCGACCTCGACGCGGCCAGCCGCCGCCAGCTGGCGCGCGGTGCACGCCTCACCGAGCTGCTCAAGCAGCCGCAGTACTCGCCGTTCCCGGTGGAGGAGCAGGTCGTCTCGATCTGGGCCGGCACCAACGGCAAGCTGGACGAGGTCGCCGTGGAGGACATCCTGCGCTTCGAGTCGGAGCTGCTGGACCACCTGCGCCGCAACACCGACATCCTGACCACGCTCCGTGAGACGAACGTCCTGGACGACGACACCGCCGCGAAGCTCGGCTCGGAGGTCGACGCCTTCAAGCTCGAGTTCCAGACCGGTGAGGGCAAGCCCCTCGCCTCGGTCGGACGCGAGGAGTTCGAGGCCATCGACGAGGACGAGGTCGACCAGGAGCGCATCGTCAAGGCCCGGCGCTGAGCGCTGAGCCGACGAGAGAATAGGTACAGAGGAGAGACATGGGAGCACAGCTTCGGGTCTACCGGCAGAAGATCAGATCTGCCCAGACGACCAAGAAGATCACCCGTGCGATGGAGCTGATCTCCGCCTCCCGCATCCAGAAGGCGCAGGCGCGGGTCGCGGCCAGCTCGCCGTACGCCCGCGCGATCACGCGCGCGGTGTCGGCGGTGGCGACGTACTCGAACGTCGACCACGTCCTGACCACGGAGCCGGAGAAGATCGAGCGCGCCGCGATCGTCATCTTCTCCTCCGACCGCGGTCTTGCCGGCGCCTTCAACTCGAACGTGCTCAAGGAGTCCGAGAAGCTCGCGGAGCTGCTGCGCAGCCAGGGCAAGGAAGTCGTGTACTTCCTCGTCGGCCGGAAGGCCCAGGGCTACTTCAGCTTCCGTCGCCGCTCGTTCGAGCGGGTCTGGACCGGGAACACGGACGCCCCCGAGTTCGAGCAGGCCAAGGAGGTCGCAGACGCGATCCTCGAGTCCTTCCTGCGGGATGCGTCCGACGGCGGTGTGGACGAGATCCACATCATCTACAACCGCTTCATCAGCATGCTGACCCAGGAGCCGCAGGTCGTCCGCCTGCTGCCCCTGGAGGTCGTCGAAGGCGTGGAGGAGCCGGACCGCACTCAGGTCCTGCCCCTCTACGAGTTCGAGCCCGACGTGGGGACGGTGCTCGACTCGCTGCTCCCCGTCTACATCGAGAGCCGCATCTTCAACGCGATGCTGCAGTCCGCCGCGTCCAAGCACGCCGCGACGCAGAAGGCGATGAAGGCTGCGAGCGACAACGCCGACAAGCTCATCACCGACTACACGCGTCTTGCGAACAACGCCCGTCAGGCGGAGATCACCCAGCAGATCTCCGAGATCGTCGGCGGCGCAGACGCGCTGAGTTCGGCCAAATGATCGTCCAACGAGAGAGATAACAATCATGACTACCGCTACCGCCGAAGCTCAGGCTTCGACCGCGCAGCCGGCCGGTGTGGGACGCATTGCCCGCGTGACCGGTCCGGTCGTCGACATCGAGTTCCCGCACGACGCGATCCCGGGCATCTACAACGCCCTCAAGACCACGATCACGATCGGCGAGGAGTCGACCGAGATCACGCTCGAGGTCGCGCAGCACCTGGGCGACGACCTGGTGCGGGCAATCGCGCTGAAGCCGACCGACGGCCTGGTCCGCGGCGGCGAGGTTCGCGACACCGGCGCCCCGATCAGCGTGCCCGTGGGCGACGTGACCAAGGGCAAGGTGTTCAACGTCACCGGTGACATCCTGAACCTGGAGCCGGGCGAGACGGTCGAGATCACCGAGCGCTGGCCCATCCACCGCAACCCCCCGGCGTTCGACCAGCTCGAGTCGAAGACCCAGCTGTTCGAGACCGGCATCAAGGTCATCGACCTGCTCACCCCGTACGTGCAGGGTGGAAAGATCGGCCTGTTCGGCGGTGCGGGCGTCGGAAAGACCGTCCTCATCCAGGAGATGATCCAGCGCGTCGCGCAGGATCACGGTGGTGTGTCGGTGTTCGCCGGTGTCGGTGAGCGCACCCGTGAGGGCAACGACCTCATCCACGAGATGGAGGAGGCGGGCGTCTTCGACAAGACGGCCCTCGTCTTCGGCCAGATGGACGAGCCGCCGGGAACGCGTCTGCGCGTCGCCCTGTCCGCTCTGACGATGGCGGAGTACTTCCGCGACGTGCAGAACCAGGATGTGCTGCTCTTCATCGACAACATCTTCCGATTCACGCAGGCCGGCTCCGAGGTCTCCACGCTGCTCGGCCGCATGCCGTCCGCGGTGGGCTACCAGCCGAACCTGGCCGACGAGATGGGCATGCTCCAGGAGCGCATCACCTCGACCCGCGGTCACTCGATCACCTCGCTGCAGGCGATCTACGTGCCGGCCGACGACTACACCGACCCGGCGCCGGCGACCACGTTCGCACACCTCGACGCCACGACCGAGCTCTCCCGTGAGATCGCGTCGAAGGGCCTGTACCCGGCCGTCGACCCGCTGACCTCGACCTCGCGCATCCTCGACCCCCGTTACCTGGGTGAGGACCACTACCGCGTCGCGACCACCGTCAAGCAGATCCTCCAGAAGAACAAGGAGCTGCAGGAGATCATCGCGATCCTCGGTGTCGACGAGCTGTCGGAGGAGGACAAGATCACGGTGTCGCGTGCGCGCCGCATCCAGCAGTTCCTCTCGCAGAACACCTACATGGCGAAGAAATTCACCGGTGTCGAGGGCTCCACGGTTCCGCTGAAGGAGACCATCGAGTCGTTCGACGCCATCGCCAAGGGCGAGTTCGACCACGTCGCCGAGCAGGCCTTCTTCAACGTCGGAGCGATCTCCGACGTCGAGGAGAAGTGGGCGCAGATCCAGAAGGAGAACGGCTGAGATGGCCGTCCTCACCGTGAGCGTCGTCGCGGCCGACCACGAAGTGTGGTCGGGCGAGGCGAGCATGGTCGTCGCGCGCACCGTCGAAGGGGAGATCGGTATCCTGCCGGGCCACGAACCGCTGCTGGCCATCCTCGCCGAGGGCGAAGTGCGTGTGACGCTGAACGGAGGCGAGTCCATCCGGGCGAACGCCGATGACGGCTTCCTCTCCGTCGAGAACAACACCGTCACTGTCGTGGCCCGTCAGGCCGAGCTGGTCTGATATGTCCGGGCAGCAGGGAGCCCCGCTGGAGCGCCAGTTCGGAGACGTCCGCGTCCCGATGCTGGTGGCGATGGCGGGGCTTCCCGGTTCCGGGAAGTCCACCATCGCGGAGGTCGTCGCTGGACGCATCGGAGCCACGGTGATCTCGGTGGATCCCATCGAAGCGGCCGTGCTGCGTGCCGGCATCGACTCCGACCAGCCGACCGGCCTCGCCGCGTACCTGGTGGCCGAGACCATGGCCGAGCAGGTGCTGCTCTCGGGCCATTCGGTCGTCGTCGACGCGGTGAACGCCGTGGAGCCGGCCCGCCTGCAGTGGCGAGACCTGGCGCAGCGCTGCGACGTGAAGCTGCGGGTGGTGGAGACCGTGTGCTCCGATCCTGAGCTGCACGAGGAGCGCCTGGCGAAGCGTTCCGGGATGGTCGCCGCCTACGCCGTCGAGCAGAGCGTCGACGAGTACGACGAGTGGAAGGGCGCCTGCGGTTCGCTGCCGCGCGTCACCCTCGACACCTCCGCGCCGCTGGGGGAGAACGTCGAGACCGCTGTCGAGTTCGTGGAGGGCTAGGGTGCTCATCCTGCTCCCTCCCTCCGAGACCAAGAGGGACGGGGGAGCGGGGTCGCCGCTCGCTCTCGATCGTCTGCGTTTCCCGTCGCTGAACGACATCCGTCGCGAGGTGGTGTCGGCGGTCGTCGAGTTGGCCTCCGATCACGGCTCCGCGGTGAAGGCACTGAAGCTCGGCCCGAAGCAGGCCGGGGAAGTCGAGCGGAACCGCGCGATCCTCACGGCACCGACCATGCGCGCACTCGAGCGGTACACCGGTGTGCTGTACGACGCACTCGATGCCGAGTCGCTGTCCGAGGCCGACTGGGAGGTCGCGTCTCGGTCGGTCGTGGTGCAGTCGGCGCTGCTCGGGTTGGTCGGAGCCGCTGACCCGGTTCCCGCGTACCGGCTCTCGTTCGATTCGCGCCTCTCACTGCGCCGCGGCGCGGCCTCGCTGAAGAAGCGATGGGCGGAGGCGGGTGCAGCCGCACTGGCAGAGCAGGATGGTCTGCTGCTGGACCTGCGGTCCTCCGGGTATGCGGAGCTGGCGCCGCTGCCGGATCGGGATGGTGCCCACTACGTCCGGGTGCTCGCCCGCGACGATTCCGGCCACGTGCGTGCGCTGAACCACTTCAACAAGCAGGCCAAGGGGCTCCTCACGCGCGCTCTGGTGGAGGCCGGCGGGGCGTTCGCGTCGACGGAGGACCTGCTCTCCTGGGCCGAAGCAGAGGGCTATGAGCTCCGGCCGGCGGCTGACGGCTCGCGTGATCTGGAACTCGTGGTGCCGGAGGTGCGCGGGGCTCCCGGCAGCCTGATGGCGACCCTCCGGGTCTGACCGCGGCTGCCCGCGATCGGCGCTGCACGTACGGGCGCCTCACCGCGAACTCACAGTGGTGCGCCGACATAAAGTGAGATAAGCTCAATAGCAAGAGAGAGGATCATTGATCCGAGGTGTGCGCACACCAGTTGAGTGCACATCTCACCAAGTCGGGCCGTCGTGTGGTGGCCGGCGCGTCATCCCCATGCGTCGTTTCCCACGTCGGAGTGTGAGGCACCAAGATTCCGCCTGCGGTCGGGCACGAGCGGTAGAACCCTCACCAGCGAGATCCGTCGTCGGAGCCATTTTCCGCCGCCGGCCCGACTCTCTCGGTTCTCTCCGCAAGCATCGGAGCCGACAGCGTCACAGGCGCTGTCGACCTCGATGTGACGCTCTACGCGCGGAAGCACCCTTCGAAGTGGTCGTCGACCATCCCGGTCGCCTGCATCAGGGCGTACATCGTGGTCGGCCCGACGAAGCGGAAGCCGCGTCGGCGCAGTTCTTTGCTGAGCGCAGTCGACTCGGCCGTGACGGCCGGGATCTCGCCCCACTCTCGCGGCCGACGGTCGGCGCGCGGCTCGGGCGCGAAGCTCCACATCAGCTCTTCGAGCGGAACGTCGAGCGCGAGTACCGCGCGGGCGTTCGAAATGGTCGCCTCGATCTTGCCGCGGTGGCGGATGATGCGCGCATCCTGAAGGAGCCGCTGCACATCCGTCTCGGTCATC
Organism: Leifsonia sp. RCC_180; assembly: GCF_058138205.1. NCBI lineage: Bacteria > Bacillati > Actinomycetota > Actinomycetes > Micrococcales > Microbacteriaceae > Leifsonia > Leifsonia sp. RCC_180. The sequence continues at coordinate 120,048 of NZ_CP200340.1, forward strand.
GCCGCGACCCGCTCCGGCTCGAAGCCGAGGAACACCTCCCGGAACGCCGGTCGCCTTCGGAGAATGGTGATCCAGGAGAGCCCCGCTTGGAATCCTTCGAGACACAACTTCTCGTAGAGCGCGCGCGGGTCGTGCTGCGGTCGGCCCCACTCCTCGTCGTGGTAGCGGCGGTACTCCGGGTCGCTCGCCGACCAGGAGCACCGCGCCAGGCCGTCGTCGCCGACGACGAGCGCCGATCGTGCCGGTGTCGTCGTCTCGCTCATGCGGCGAGCAGGATCCCCTCGTGCTCCAGCAGCCACAGCTTGGTCGGGATACCGTCGCCGCCGCTGTAGCCCGTCACCCGTCCGCTGGAGGAGAGCACGCGGTGGCAGCCGACGATGATCGGCACGGGGTTGGCCCCGACGGCGCCGCCGATCGCGCGGCCGTAGCCCGCGTGCCCGAGGGATGCGCCGAGCTCGCCGTACGACACGAAGGTGCCGTACTCGAGAGCGGCGAGTCTCTCCCACACCGCCTGGCGGAAGGGCGTGCCCTGCAGCCGGACCGGCACCTCGAACGACCGGCGCGACCCTGCGAAGTACTCGCCCAGCTGCGCCGCCGCGTCGTCGAGCACGGGTGCACTGCGTTCTGGGTGGTCTTCGAGTGGCAGGTGGCCGGCCCGCTCGATGGAGAGTGACGTGACGGCCGTGCCGTCGCTGGTCAGCTCGAGCCGGCCAATGGGGCTCGTGGTGCGAAGGAGATAGGCGAAAGAACTGCTCATGGGTCGACTCTAGGACGCACCACCGACGGGCACTCGCGGGAATCGGACATCGGGGGATAACTGATTCGGCAGCCCACTTGTGGACGGATTCTTGACGCATCCCGATGGGTATGAGGCGCGGACGGCGGCAGCGGTCGTGCCTAGACTCGAGAGCATGGCCACCATCGAATACCGCACCCTCGGACCCTCCGGACTCGTCGTCTCCACCGTCGGACTCGGCTGTAACAATTTCGGCCGGAAGGACACCGCGACCGAGACGCAGGAGGGCACGGACGCCGTCATCGGCGCCGCGATCGATGCGGGGGTGACCCTGTTCGACACGGCCGACATCTACGGCAAGGAGCGCGGCCTCTCCGAGACGCTGATGGGCAAATCGCTCGAGGGCAAGCGCGACCGGATCGTGCTCGCCACCAAGTTCGGGATGGACATGGCCGGCGTGAACGGTCCAGAGTGGGGCGCGCGCGCCTCCCGTCGCTACATCCGGCTGGCGGTGGAGAGCTCGCTGCGCCGCTTGCGCACAGACTGGATCGACCTCTACCAGCTGCACCGGCCCGACGGCATCACCCCCATCGAGGAGACGCTGGAGACGCTGGACGACCTCATCGCCGAGGGCAAGATCCGCTACATCGGGCACTCCAACCTGAGTGGATGGGAGATCGCAGAGGCGGAGTTCACCGCCCGGCTGAACGAGCATCCGAAGTTCATCTCCGCCCAGAACGAGTACAGCCTTCTGGCGCGCGACGCCGAGCGGGAGGTGCTCCCGGCGGTGAACCGGTACGGCCTCGGCTTCCTCCCCTTCTTCCCCCTGTACAACGGGCTGTTCACGGGCAAGTTCACGCGCGAGGGCGGCCCCGCCGACAGCCGCATCATGCACACCCGCAAGCATCTGCTGGACAACGCGCCCTGGGACCGCGTGGAGCGGTACCAGGCGTTCTGCGACGAGCGCGGCGTCACGATGCTCGCCGCGACCTTCGCGTGGTTGCTGGCCCAGCCCGGACTCACCAGCGTGATCGCGGGCGCGACGAAGCCGGAGCAGATCGTCGCCAACGCCGAGGCGGCGACCGCATGGACCCCGACTCAGGATGAAGTGGACGCGATATCCGAGATCTTCGCCACCGAGGCGTCCTGAATACAGGGGAGTGAGCGGGTCCAGTTTTCAGGACGAATCCTTGTGAGTGAGCACTCACTCCGCCTATAGTGGGCGCGTGACCGAGGACTCCCTCACAGAGGACGCGCCGAGAACGCGAGCCCAGCCGATGGCCGCGGAAGACCGCCAGGCGATGATCGTCGACGCCGTCATCCCGCTGCTCCTCGAGCACGGGCGCGGCGTGACCTCCCGGCAGATCGCCGAGGCTGCGGGAATCGCCGAGGGCACCATCTTCCGCGCCTTCGGCGACAAGGAGACGCTCGTCCAAGCCGCGATCGAGAAGTACCTCGACCCGGAGCCGTTGCGCGAGGCCCTGCGCAGCATCGACCCTGCGCTTCCGCTGGAGCACAAGGTCCGCGCGATCCTCTACCTGCTACGCGAACGCTTTCACAGCGTGATGCGCATCATGTCGGTGATCGGCCCCGAGCGCCCGCCGGTCCCTCAGGAACGGGGGGAGTTCGCGCGGATCATCGCGCACATCCTGGAGCCTGAGGCACAGGAGCTCAACTGGCCACCGGAGCGAGTGGCGCACCTGCTTCGGCTGATCAGCTTCTCGTCCGCCTTTCCTGCGCTCAACGAGGGCATCGAGTTCAGCATCGACGACCTCGCCAGGATGACGCTGCTCGGTGTCGCCGGCGCGTCCCCCCTCGTCCCCGCTCCCACCCCAAGCCCGTCCTCGTCCTCGTCCTCGCCAACGGAGGCATCATGCTCCTGAAACTGCTCGGCCGGTTCCTCCGGCCGCACTGGCCGCTCCTGATCGGGGTGATCTTCTTCCAGCTGGCGCAGGCCCTGCTCTCGCTGTGGCTGCCCACCCTCAACGCGGCCATCACCGACAACGGCATCGCCAAGGGCGACACCAGCTACATCATGGCGGTTGGCGCCGAGATGCTCGGTGTGACGCTCGTCCAGGTCGCGTGCGCGATCACCGCCGTGTACTTCGGCGCGAAGGTCGCGATGCTCGTCGGTCGCGATCTGCGCGAGGCGATCTTCCGCCGCGTGGGCGAGTTCAGCGAACGCGAGGTGTCGTCGTTCGGCGCGCCCTCCCTGATCACCCGCAACACGAACGACGTCCAGCAGGTGCAGATGCTGGTCATGATGACCTGCACGCTGCTCGTCGCCGCGCCCATCCTGGCCATCGGCGGAATCGTGCTGGCGATGCAGCAGGACATCGACCTGTCGTGGCTGATCGCCGTCAGCGTCCCGGCCCTGCTGATCGCCGTGAGCATCATCATCTCGCGCATGGTGCCGCTGTTCCGCCGGATGCAGGACAGGATCGACCGCGTCAACCGGGTGCTGCGCGAGCAGCTGACCGGGATGCGCGTCGTGCGGGCGTTCGTGCGCGAGGACGTCGAGACCCGCCGCTTCCGCACCGCCAACGATGAGGTCACCGACACGGCGCTGAAGGCGGGCCGCCTCTTCGCTCTCATGTTCCCGATCGTGATGCTCGTGCTGAACGTGTCGAGCGTCGCCGTGATCTGGTTCGGCTCGTTCCGCGTCCAGGAGGGGTCGCTGCAGATCGGCACGCTGACGGCGTTCCTGCAGTACCTGATGCAGATCCTGATGGGCGTCATGATGTCGACGATGATGGCGATGATCGTGCCGCGCGCGTCCGTCTGCGCGGACCGCATCGGCGAGGTGCTCGGAACCGAGACGTCTGTCCGGATGCCCGAACGGCCCGTCACCGAGGTGCAGGCGCACGGCACCGTGGAGTTCGTCGACGTCGGCTTCTCGTATCCCGGCGCCGAGAACCCGGTCCTGACCGACGTGACCTTCCTGGCCGAGGCCGGGAAGACCACGGCGATCATCGGCAGCACCGGCGCCGGCAAGACGACGCTGGTGAACCTCATCCCACGCCTGTTCGATGCGACGAGCGGAATCGTCCTGGTCGACGGAGTGGATGTGGCCGACCTCGACCCAGAGGTGCTGTGGTCGCGTATCGGCATCGTGCCGCAGAAGCCGTACCTGTTCTCAGGAACGGTGGCGTCGAACCTGCGCTACGGCAACCCGGACGCCACCGACGACGAGCTCTGGCACGCGCTGGAGGTGGCGCAGGCGCGCGACTTCGTCGAGGCGATGCCCGAGAAGCTCGAGGCCCCGATCTCGCAGGGCGGGACGAACGTCTCAGGCGGTCAGCGGCAGCGCCTGGCGATCGCGCGGGCACTGGTCCGCAAGCCCGAGATCTACGTGTTCGACGACTCGTTCTCGGCGCTCGACACCGCGACCGACGCCCGGCTGCGCGCGGCCCTGGCGCGGGACGTGGCCGACGCGACGATGGTGGTCGTCGCGCAGCGGGTGTCCACCATCGTGGATGCCGACCAGATCATCGTCCTGGAGGACGGCCGGGTGGTCGGCCGGGGGACGCACGACGAACTCGTGGAGAGCAGTGCGACGTACGCGGAGATCGTGTCGTCGCAGCTCGCCGCCCAGGATGCGGCGTAGGGAGAGACCGGGATGAGCGAGAAGACGACAGAACCGGTCCGGCCCCCAGGCCCGCCCGTGCGGCGCGGCCCCGGCGGCGGTGGGCCGTTCGGCGGGATGATGATGCCCGTCCAGAAGTCCATGAACTTCGGACCGAGCGCCAAGCGGCTGCTCGGCAGGCTCCGCCCGGAGTGGCTCGCGCTGTCCGCGGTGACCCTGCTCGCGGTGGTGTCCGTCACCTTCGCGGTGCTCGGACCGAAGCTGCTGGGCAACGCGATCAACCTGGTGTTCGCCGGCGCCCTGTCGCTGCAGTTCCCGAAGGGGATCACGCAGGAGCAGGCCATCGCCGCGGTGCGCGCGAAGGGCGAGACGCAGTTCGCCGACCTCCTCTCGGGCACCACGTTCACGCCGGGCGCGGGCATCGACTTCACGGCGGTCGGGCAGACGCTGCTCTGGGTGCTGGCGCTCTACGTGCTGTCCTCGGTGTTCAGCTATCTGCAGGCGTACGTGCTCAACGGCGTCACCCAGCGCACGGTGTACCGCCTCCGCTCGGACGTGGAGGACAAGCTCCACCGCCTCCCGCTGAGGTACTTCGACGGAATGCAGCGTGGCGAGCTTCTCAGCCGCGTCACCAACGACATCGACAACATCTCGCAGTCGCTGCAGCAGACCATGAGCCAGCTGCTCACCTCCCTGCTGACCGTGGTCGGCGTTGTGGTGCTGATGTTCGTCATCTCGCCACTGCTCGCCGTGATCGCGCTCATCACCATCCCATTGACGCTTCTGATCACCACAGTGATCGCTAAGCGCTCGCAGAAACTGTTCGTCGCCCAGTGGCGGCACACCGGCGAGCTGAACGGCCAGATCGAGGAGGCCTTCACCGGCCACTCGCTGGTCAAGGTGTTCGGGCGCCACCGGGAGGTGGAGGCGCGCTTCCGGGAGAAGAACCAGGAGATGTACCAGGCGAGCTTCGGCGCCCAGTTCATCTCGGGCATCATCATGCCGGCCATGATGTTCGTCGGCAACCTGATGTACGTCGCGATCGCCGTGGTCGGCGGCCTGCAGGTCGCGAGCGGGGCCATGCAACTGGGCGACGTGACGGCGTTCATCCAGTACTCGCGCCAGTTCACGCAGCCGCTGACCCAGCTGGGATCCATGGCGAACCTGCTGCAGTCGGGCGTCGCCAGCGCCGAGCGTGTCTTCGAGCTGCTGGATGCGGACGAGCAGTCCCCGGACCCGGCCGAGCCCGAGAACCCCGAGGGCACCAAGGGCCTGCTGGCGTTCGAGGATGTCTCGTTCCGCTACGTCGAGGAGACGCCGCTGATCGAGGACCTCTCGTTGGTCGCGCAGCCGGGACAGACGGTCGCGATCGTCGGCCCGACAGGCGCGGGGAAGACCACCCTCGTCAACCTGATGATGCGGTTCTACGAACTCGACGGCGGACGCATCACGCTCGACGGCGTCGACATCGCGACGATGACGAGGCACGACCTGCGCGCACGGATGGGCATGGTGTTGCAGGACACCTGGCTGTTCAAGGGGACGATCCGCGACAACATCCTCTACGGCCGTCCGGATGCGACCGAGGAGGAACTGGTGGATGCGGCCCGCGCGACCTACGTGGACCGGTTCGTGCGCTCGCTGCCGGACGGCTACGACACCATCCTCGACGACGAGGGATCGAACATCTCGGCGGGGGAGAAGCAGCTGCTGACGATCGCGCGGGCGTTCCTGGCGCGGCCGAGCGTGCTCATCCTGGACGAGGCGACCTCGTCGGTCGATACCCGGACGGAGCTGCTGGTGCAGAAGGCCATGAGCGCGCTGCGGGCGGACCGCACATCCTTCGTGATCGCGCACCGGCTGTCCACGATCCGCGACGCCGACCTCATCCTGGTGATGGAGGCGGGGCGCATCGTCGAGCAGGGGACGCACGCGGAGCTTCTCGCGCGCGGCGGCGCGTACTACTCGCTCTACAACGCGCAGTTCGCGGGGGCGGCCAGCGAGTAGGTCACGCCTCCTTGAGCCGTGAGGCGTAGGCGGGTGTATTCACTGGCGTTGTCTGCCAAGGCGCGCCGAGCAAAACAAATCCACGATCCGCTCGTCAGCATCCCCCGACCGTTACGTCTTTCAAGGGGAGGGGAGTTTTCCTCTGCGAATCGACGACTGCATCCTCTTCGTGTCATCGGGTAGAGGAGGACCGGTCATCGCCGCTCGCTCTGAATGAAAGCGGAACTGTGAAGAGAATGATGAAGATCGCCGTGACCTCCACCGTGGCTCTAGGCATCGTCGCCTCGGGTGGGGCGGGTGCCAACGCGGCTGTGCCATCTCGAACCCCACCGGTGAATACTTTCACCGTGATCAACGAGACCACGATCTCAACGCAGTACACCGATACCAGCAGGCAGATTGGAACATGCAAAGTGACGCGGTCCGGCGGTACCTGTTCGATACAGGTGTCTACAACGGTCGGGTCGTCGATCGGAGTCGCACTGGGGATGGCGTCCGGAGCAGTCGCCGGTCAGCTCGGCGTCTCGATGTCGGCGAGCTCTTCCGTGACGTGCTCCTCGCCCACTCTCAAGGCCGGTCAGACGTGGCATGCCTGGCCGAGGGGAACCCGGTACAGGTACCAAATCCGACACGTCCAGAATCCAGGGAGCGGTACGACGACCAGCGGGACCCTGTACGCGTTCGTTCCTCGCTCGAATGCCATTACATGCGGTTAACACCACTGGCATTGCTTGCCTCAGCCACTGTGATTCTCTTGACGGGCTGCTCGTCGCCGCAGCCGCCGACCGACGCCGAGTTGCACAGCGCGATTGGTAGGACACTCGACCAGGTCGAAAGCAGCTTTCCGAAGTCGGTGTCTCCGGTCTACGACCTTTCGTCGTCCATTGTGAACAAGCCTGCCGCGTACTCCGCGGGTGCGCCTGGCGGCCAGTGGGTGGTCGTCGTCGCTTGTGCTGCAGATTCACCGAACCCCATAGAGAACATGGCTGTCGGGGTAATTCCACGAAATGACTATCGTGCGAGCATCCGGACGGCCGCTCGCGATGGTCGCTATGACGATCTGCTCGAAGAATGCGCCAAGTAGGGTTTGTCGTTGGACCGCTTCTCTTTCGCGGGGGCGGCCAGCGAGTAGGTCACGCCTCCTTGAGCCGTGAGGCGTAGGCGCGGACGCACCAGAAAACACCGTAGGCGATCAACCCCAGGGCGATGAGGATGAGCAGGAACACGCCGAACGGCACCTGCGTCAACGCCTTCAGGCTGCCGTCCAGCCCGCCCGCCTTCTCGGCGTCGGAGGTGACCGCGCCGAACACGACGAGGCCGCCGACGATGATCAGGGCGACCCCTTTGGAGATGTAGCCGACCCGGCCGAGCATCGTCGTGACGATCGCCCAGCGGTTGGGTGGGAGGCGCAGGTCGCGCTCGAAGCGATGGGTGGCGCCGTTCACGATGAAGACGACGCCCGTCGCGACGACCCCGAGACCGATCGCGGCCAGCAGGAACGAGCCCCCGGGGGCCGCGAGGAGCTGGGCGCTCATCGACTTCTCCGACGACGATGCGTCCTTGCGGCCGCCGACGGCGATCGAGATCGCGATACCGGCCAGCGCCGCGTAGACGACGCACTTGACGACCTCGATGAGCTTCTCACCGCGCTTGTGAGCGGTGATCGCCTGAAGCACCTGCCACGCGGCGAGGAAGATCAGGCCGACGATGACGGCCCACAGCACGAACAGCCCGCCCGGCACGGCCACCAGCGCCTGGAGCGCGCCGGACTGGTCGGCGCTGCCGCCCGAGCCGAACGCGACCGCGAGGGCGATCGCCCCGATGAGGATGTGCAGGACGCCGATGGCGGCGAGTCCCACCCGCGCGAGGACGCGGACGGCGGGCTGGCGTTCGACACGGGATGCGGCCCGGCTGGGGGAGGTCATGGCCTGAACGGTACCCGGCGTACACGCGTTCCGTAATCTCGGGTACCGTAGAGGACTGAGTCCGTCGCGCCCGTCGCGCGATGGCGAGATCTGAATATGAGGAGGCCGGCATGGACATCGACCTCAGCGTCTTGCGTCTCATGGAGCGCGAGAAGGAGATCCCCTTCGATGAGCTGGTGCAGATCATCGAGCAGGCGATCTTGACCGCCTACCTGAAGCACACGAACCAGGCCGATCACCGCCACGGTCACACCGACCAGCCGCCGGCCGCACGGGTGCACTTGGACCGCAAGACGGGGCATGTCACCGTCTACGTGCCCGAACTCGACGAGGAGGGCAATGTCATCGGCGAGGCCGAGGACAGCCCCAGCGACTTCGGCCGCATCGCGGCGTTCGCCGCCAAGCAGGTCATCAACCAGCGGCTGCGCGACATCGCCGACGACGCCGTGCTCGGCGAGTTCCGCGGGCGCGAGGGCGACATCGTCGCGGGCGTCATCCAGCAGGGGCCGAACCCCCGGATGATCCACGTCGACCTCGGCACCGTTGAGGCGATCCTGCCTCCCGAGGAGCAGGTTCCCGGTGAGGAGTACGCGCACGGGTCGCGCATCCGCGTGTACGTCACGAGCGTGAGCAAGGGCCCCAAGGGGCCGTCGATCACCGTCTCGCGCACGCACCCGGCGCTCGTCCGCAAGCTCTTCGCGCTCGAGGTGCCGGAGATCGCCAGCGGCGTCGTGGAGATCGTGTCGCTGGCCCGCGAGGCCGGGCACCGCACCAAGATCGCGGTGCGCGCGACCGAGCCCGGCGTGAACGCCAAGGGCGCCTGCATCGGCGAGCTCGGGCAGCGCGTCCGCGCGGTCACCGCGGAACTGAACAACGAGAAGATCGACATCGTCGACTACTCGCCGGACCTCGCGACCTTCGTCTCGAGCGCCCTGTCGCCGGCGAAGGTGACCAGCGCGTTCGTCATCGACGAGTCGCTGAAGGCCGTGCGCGCCCTCGTCCCCGACTACCAGCTGTCGCTCGCCATCGGCAAGGAGGGCCAGAACGCCCGCCTCGCCGCGAAGCTGACCGGCGCGAAGATCGACATCCAACCCGACTCGATCCTCGACCGGGACTGAGCGGGTACCGTCCCCTGATCGCTTCGTTCGGCGACCGGTCCCAAGAGGAGTAAGATGGAACCCGTCAGAACGTGCGTCGGATGCCGTTCTCGCGCTCCCCGGTCCTCTCTTCTGAGGATCGTCGCCCAGGAATCTGAACTCGTGGTGGATCCTTCCGCCACACTTCCCGGGCGGGGTGCGTGGCTGCATCCGGTCGACGGGTGTCTCGACCTCGCGGTGAAGCGCCGGGCCTTCGGGCGGGCGCTTCGCGTGGAAGGACCACTCGGCACCGCGGCCATCCGGTCGCAAATTATGAGAACAGGCTGAAGAAGTTGACTTCATATGAGTGACAACCGATGAGCGGCTCGAAATGAGATCCGTCCACAACTAACGCCTGCCCCTGTCCGGGGGTGGGCCCCCAGACAGGAGAATTGTGGCTGCAAAACCACGCGTACACGAGGTCGCGAGCGAGCTCGGCGTCGACAGTAAAGTCGCGCTCGCGAAACTCAAGGAGATGGGCGAGTTCGTCAAGGGACCGTCCTCCAGCATCGAGCCCCCGGTAGCACGCAAGCTGCGTGCCGCACTGGAGGCCGAAGGGCACTCGGGCTCCGGCAAGCCGGCCGCCGACAAGGCGACCGCGTCAGCGCCGAAGGCCCCCGCCCAGTCGCCGCGCCCCGCCGCGCCGCGCCCGCAGGCCGCTCAGGCCGCAGCGCCCGTCGAGGCAGAGGCCGAGACAGACGCCGGGCCGAAGCCCGTCGCACCGATGTCGGTCGCCGAGCGTCAGGCAGCGGCCGAGAAGGCTGCAGCAGAGAAGGCGGCCGAGAAGGCCGCTGCCAGCGCGGCCAGCGCTGCTGGTGCCGAGAAGCCCGCCACGCCCGACGCCGTCAAGCCGGCGTCGCCGCGCCCCGGCGGCAGCAGCAGCATCCCCCGTCCGAGCGCCCCGCGCCCGGGCAACAACCCGTACTCGTCGAACCAGGGGATGGGCCAGCGCACTCCGCGACCCGGCAACAACCCCTTCTCGTCGTCGCAGGGCATGGGACAGCGTCCCTCGCCCGGCAACATCCCGCGTCCCACCCCGCCGCGCCCCGGTGCCCCGCGCATCGGCGCGCCCGGTCAGGGCGGCGGCAACCGTCCCGGCGGACAGCGTCCGGGTGGCGGCGGAGGCCGTCCCGGCTTCCAGCAGCGCCCCGGTAGCGGCGGCGGTGCCGGAGCAGGCACGGCGGGCGGCTTCCAGCGGCCCGGCGGCGGCTTCGGCGGTCCGCGCCCCGGTGGTGGCGGCGGTCGCGGTCGTGGACCCGGCGGTGGCACCGCAGGTGCCTTCGGTCGCGGTGGCGGCAAGAGCAAGGCCCGCAAGTCGAAGCGCGCGAAGCGCCAGGAATTCGAAATGCGGGAGGCCCCGTCGCTGGGTGGCGTGAGCGTACCCCGCGGCGACGGCAACACCGTCGTGCGGCTGCGCCGCGGCGCATCCATCTCCGACTTCGCCGACAAGATCGACGCGAACCCCGCGTCGCTGGTCACCGTCCTCTTCCACCTGGGCGAGATGGCGACCGCGACCGAGTCGCTCGACGAGGCCACCTTCGAGGTGCTCGGCGAGGAGCTGGGTTACAAGATCCAGGTCGTGTCGCCCGAGGACGAGGACAAGGAGCTCCTGGAGGGCTTCGACATCGACCTTGACGCCGAGCTTGCGGACGAGTCCGACGAAGACCTCGAGATCCGGCCCCCGGTCGTCACCGTCATGGGTCACGTCGACCACGGTAAGACGCGCCTCCTCGACGCCATCCGCAACGCGAACGTCGTGGCGGGCGAAGCCGGCGGCATCACCCAGCACATCGGTGCGTACCAGGTGTGGACGGAGCACGAGGGCATCGAGCGTGCCATCACCTTCATCGACACCCCGGGTCACGAGGCGTTCACCGCCATGCGTGCCCGTGGTGCGCAGGTCACCGACATCGCGATCCTCGTGGTCGCGGCGGACGACGGCATCATGCCGCAGACCATCGAGGCGCTGAACCACGCCCAGGCGGCCAACGTGCCGATCGTGGTCGCGGTCAACAAGATCGACAAGCCGGATGCCAACCCGGCGAAGGTGCGCCAGCAGCTCACCGAGTTCGGTCTGGTGGCGGAGGAGTACGGCGGCGACGTCATGTTCGTCGACGTCTCGGCCCGGAACGACATCGGCATCCAGGACCTCCTGGACGCGGTGCTGCTCACGGCCGACGCCGGTCTCGACCTGCGCTCCAACCCGAACAAGGATGCGCGAGGCATCGCCATCGAGGCGAAGCTCGACAAGGGCCGCGGCGCTGTCGCGACCGTGCTCATCCAGTCCGGAACGCTGCGCGTCGGCGACTCGATCGTCGCAGGCACCGCCTACGGACGTGTCCGTGCGATGGCCGACGAGAACGGCGACGCCGTGCTCGAGGCAGCGCCGTCCCGTCCGGTGCAGGTGCAGGGTCTCTCCAGCGTTCCGCGCGCCGGCGACGTCTTCATCGTCACCGAGGAGGACCGCACCGCCCGTCAGATCGCCGAGAAGCGCGAAGCCGCCGAGCGCAACGCACAGCTGGCCAAGGCCCGCAAGCGCATCTCGCTCGAGGACTTCACCCGTGCTCTGGAAGAGGGCAAGGTCGAGGCGCTCAACCTCATCATCAAGGGCGACGTGTCCGGTGCCGTGGAGGCGCTGGAGGAGTCGCTCATGAAGATCGAGGTCGACGACTCGGTTTCGCTCCGCATCCTGCACCGCGGCGTCGGCGCCATCACCGAGTCGGACATCGACCTGGCGACCATCGACAACGCGATCGTGATCGGCTTCAACGTCCGCCCGGACGTGAAGGCGCGCGAGCGTGCAGCCCGCGAGGGTGTGGACGTCCGCTTCTACTCGGTCATCTACAACGCCATCGAGGACATCGAGAATTCGCTCAAGGGCATGCTCAAGCCCGAGTTCGAAGAGGTCCAGTCCGGTGTCGCCGAGATCCGCGAGGTGTTCCGCTCCTCGAAGTTCGGCAACATCGCCGGTGTCATCGTTCGCTCCGGGACGATCACCCGCAACGCCAAGGCGCGGGTCATCCGCGACGGCGTCGTGGTGGGCGACAACCTCGCGATCGAGTCGCTGCGCCGGTTCAAGGACGACGTCACCGAGGTCCGTACCGACTTCGAGGCCGGTATCGGTCTCGGGAAGTACAACGACATCCAGATCGGTGACGAGATCGAGACGACCGAGCTTCGCGAGAAGCCGCGCGTCTGAGCTAAACGGACCGAAGGCCCGGCGGGTGACCCGCCGGGCCTTCGGCTTCCACCACGAGTGAGGAGTGAATGATGGCTGATCCGGCTCGCGCGAGGAAGCTCGCGGACAGAATCAAGGAGATCGTCGCGAAGCGGCTCGATCGCGGTCTGCGCGACCCGCGCCTCGGCTTCGTGACCATCACGGACGTCCAGGTGACCGGTGACCTGCAGCACGCCACCGTGTTCTACACGGTGTACGGCACCGAGCAGGAGCGCGAGGACAGCGCTGCAGCCCTGGCCGCGGCGACCGGGATGCTGCGCAGTGAGGTCGGCAAGAACATCACCGCCCGGCTGACGCCGACGCTGGCGTTCCAGCTGGACGCGATCCCCGAGAACGCGGCCCACATCGAAGACCTGCTGCGGGAGGCGCGCGAGCGCGACACCGAGGTGGCGGGACTCGCCGCGAGCGCCGCGTATGCCGGCGAGGAAGACCCGTACGTCAAGCCGCGGGACTTCGACGAGGACGCCGACGAGGACGCCGAGGACGCCGAGGACGACGACGACGAGAGCACCGCGTCGGAGCGCTGAGCGCATCCCGACCCTAAGCTGACGGCATGTACGCCGTCTCGTTCTATGACGCCGACCCGGATGCGGGTCCCGAGCACTTCCTGCGACTGGTGGAGACCTACCCCCGCCACCGGGCTTACCTCGACGATTTCGCGAAGGGCGGCGAGGTGCTCATGATCGGCACGTTCGGCGACCCAGCGACGCAGGGATCGATGGCGATCTTCCGGTCGAGGGAGGCGGCCGAGCGCTTCCGCGAGGGCGACCCGTTCGTGACCGAGGGGCTCGTGTACCGGTCCCGGATCCTCGACTGGGACCCCCTCGTCTTCTCCGTTTCGTGAGGTGCTCGCAGGTGCGCAGGCACACGGCGTGTCGCGCGCACCTACGAGCACCTCACGGTCAGGGCAGCGTGTAGCCGCCCTGGGACGCGACGGCCAGGCCGTCCGCCACGAGTCCCGCGAGGGCGCGGTCGCGCTGTGCTGCATCCGGCCACACGCTCTCGAGCTCGGCGGCACTGACCGGGATGTGCGAGGCCCGCAGTTCGGCGAGGATGCGACCGCGAACCTGGCGGTCGCTGCCCTCGTAGCGCTTCTGCACCGGCTTGCGCGGACCGGCGTACGCCGGATAGCCCGCCTGACGCCAGGCGCACCGCGCGGCGATCGGACACTCGTCGCAGCGCGGAGAGCGGGCGACGCAGACGATCGCGCCGAGCTCCATCATCCCGGCATTGAAGGCGGCCGCGGCCGGGCGGTCGTCGGGCAGCAGCGCCTCCATGGCGGCGAGGTCCCGCTTGGCGCTGGGCGGCCCGGGCTCCGCCTGGGCGTCCACGGCCCGCGCGATGACGCGGCGGATGTTGGTGTCGACGACGGGATGCCGGTCGCCGTAGGCGAACACCGCCACGGCGCGCGCGGTGTAGTCGCCGACGCCAGGGAGCGCGAGCAGCGCATCCACGTCGTCCGGCACCACCCCGCCGTGACGTTCGGTGATCGCGACGGCGGCGGCGTGCAGCCACAGCGCCCGCCGCGGATAGCCGAGCGACTTCCAGGCACGCACGGCCTCGCCGGGCGGAACGGCGGCGAGGTCCGCCGGAGTGGGCCAGCGCGTGAGCCACTCCTCCAGCCGGGGAATGACGCGGCTCACCGGCGTCTGCTGCAGCATGAACTCGCTGACGAGCGTTCCCCACGCGGTGAAGCCGTCGCGCCGCCACGGCAGGTCGCGCCGGTTCGCGTGGTACCAGTCCACCACCGTCGCGGCGAAGTCGTGCATGCATCGAGGCTAACCGGTGCCGCCGCCTCTGCTCGCCGCATGTTGCTTCCGCTGCCGCCGCGCGCCGACGCTGCCGCCGCGTATCGGGCTGATCGACTGAGCCGACGGCGCAGCTGCGCGCCTCACGCGGCGAGCACCGGCCGCATCCGCTCGGCGACCTCGTCGGGCGTGTAGAACGCGCCAGCGCGCTCCACCTCGTGGACCAGCTGCGTGATGGCGGCATTGACCGGCGCTTCGACCCCTGCGGTGCGTGCCTCATTCACGACCGCTCCGTTGAGGTAGTCGATCTCGGTCGGCTGACCCCGGCGGATGCTCTGCAGCGTCGAGCCCGGATTCGGCGTCGAACCCATGCGCCGCTTCATCATCAGCGGCACCGCTTGAGCGGCCCAGCGGGGAGCGCGGGCGACTACTCGAAGGATGCGATCGTCGAGGCCCTGGATGCTGCCGTAGCGCACGCCGCGGGCGTAGCCGACCCGCGTGGCCTCCTGCAGGCTCGCCGTGACGATGGGCCTCAGGCGCCGGTCGCCGAGCACCGCTTGCGCGCTGAGGCCCGTGATTGCGGGGAGGGCGTTGATCTGATTGACCATGAGCTTGGTCCACTGGGCGCCCGTGAAGTTGTCGATGGCGTAGGCGGGCATGGCGCCGTCGAGGATGCGGGCGGCCTCGAGCGCGGCCTGGGGCGGCGGGCCGTCCCCGGCGCCGAGGTAGGTGTTCGCGGTGGTGGTGACCGAGACCCTTCCGGGCGACAGGTAGCTGGCGGCGTACAGTGCGAGAGCGCCCACGCACGCTGACCCGGGTAGCAGCTGCTCGGCCTCGCGCAGCCCGGCCAGGCCGTTTTGGACGATCACCACGGTGATCCCGTCGAGCAGCGGCGCGTTGGCGCGGATGGCTGCCGGCGCATCCTGAGCCTTGGTGCACACGAAGGCGAGTTCGGGATGCGTTTGGAGCGTCTCCGCCGCGGTGACCCGCGCGGTGTGCGTGCCCCAGCCTCCGTCGAGCCGCAGGCCCTCGTCGCGGATCGCCGCGAGCTGCTCGCCGCGCGCCGTCACCTCGACCAGATGACCGACGCGGTCGAGGAGTGCTGCGATGGTGCCCCCGATGGCTCCTGCTCCGATCACGCCGATTCGCACGCGTTCTACCCTAATCGCCCGGCCCGGCGCCGCCGGCCGCCCGGGAGTTGACGCGACACGCCGTCGGCGCAGGTGCGCTGACGGTGTGTCGCGTCAACTGGACGGAGGTGTGGGGTCAGTCGGCCAGGACCGGCGCCGGCTCCGCCGTGGCGAGGGCTTCGGCGGCGGCCTCGGCCGGGGACACCGGCGCAGCGGCGGCGAGCCGCGCAGCGGCACGCCGGCCGGGCAACGCCAGTGCGATCACCGCGGCGGCGGCCAGCACGCTCGCGCCGACCCACACGGCGGGCACGGCCGCATCCACGTATCCGGTCGGGGTGAGCGTTCCGCCCGCTCCGGTGAACACGGCGGTCAGCACGGCGACGCCGAGCGCGACTCCGACCTCGCGGAGGGTGGAATTGGTGCCGGACGCCTTGGCGTGGTCGGCGGGCCGCATGTTGGCGAGCACGGCGGTCGAGCTCGGGGCGAACACGAGCCCCATCCCTATGCCGGCGAGCAGGAACGGCGGCCACATCTGCGAGTAGGGGAGCGTGGCGGACAAGGTCGCCGCGATCCATCCCATCGAGACGGCGAGGAGCACCAACCCGACGACGACCGGCAGGCGGGTACCCGTTCGCGACGACAGCAGGCCGGTCAGCGGCGCCACGACCATGGGCGCGAGCGTCCACGGCATCGTCATCACACCGGCCTCGAGCGGGGTGTGGCCCTGCACGACCTGGAGGAACTGGATGAGGATGAAGATCGCACCGAAGATTCCGAAGCTGAAGGTGACACCCACGAGGTTCGCGACCGTGAAGCTGCGGTCGCGGAAGAGCCGCAGGGGGAGCAACGGGGCGGCCGCCCGCGACTCCCAGATTACGAAGGCGACCAGCAGCGCGGCACCCGCGATGAGGGGGACGAGCACTTCGGCGCTACCCCATCCCGCGTCGTTGCCGCGGACGATGGCCCAGACCACGCCGAGCACACCCGGGGCGGCGAGCAGCAGACCGATGATGTCGGCGCGGACACGCGCGCCGAAGCTGTTGGGCAGTGCGAAGAGCACCAGAGGAACGGCGATGACGCCGAGCGGGACGTTGAGCCAGAAGATCGCCTGCCAGTTCCATCCCTCGACCACCGCGCCGCCGATCAGCGGGCCGAGGGCGACACCAAGGCCGGAGATTCCGCCCCAGATGCCGATGGCGGCGGGCCGCAGCCGCTCGCTCACGCTGCCGGCGAGCAGCGTCAGCGACAGGGGGAGGAGCGCTGCCGCGCCGACACCCTGGATCGCCCGCGCGCCGATCAGCTCCCACGGCTCGGTCGACAGCGCCGCCGCAGCACTGGCGAGCGTGAAGACCGCGATGCCGGCGAGGAACACCGAGCGGCGCCCCAGCCGGTCGCCGAGCCCGACCGCCATCAGCATGAGCGTGGCGAAGGTCAGGGTGTAGGCGTTGACGACCCACTGCAGCTCTTCGATGGAGGCGCTGAGGTCTTTCGCGATGACGGGGAGGGCGCTGGTGACGACGAGGTTGTCGAGCGTCGCCATGAACATCGGCAACGAGGCGGCGACGATCGCCAGCCAGACCGGGATGCGCCTGGCGGTCGCTCGGCGGGTGCCGGCGCCAGTGGTGACAGGAGCGGACATTGCACGCCTCCAAGAGTGGGGTCGGATTGTGGTTATCGGATGATTACAAAAGTCGACACTAGTAATCGACTGATAACATGTCAAGCGTGACGGACAAGATCAGCGAGAGGATCCCCTCGGCCGAGCGCCGCGAGCAGATCCTCGAAGCCGCCAGCCGGGTCTTCGGTGAGCGCGGCTACTTCGGCGCGACCACCGACCAGATCGCCAAGGCGGCGGGCATCAGCCAGCCGTACGTCGTGCGGATGTTCGGCGGCAAGGAAAACCTGTTCGTCGGCGTGCTGAGCCGGTCCCTCGACCGCCTGCTGATCGCCTTCACCGGCACGATCGAGCAGTGGAAGGCCGACGGATCGCCGACCGCGCCGACCGCGCCCACCGCGGCGACCGCGCCCGGCGGCTCGCCCCTGCCCGGTGCGCACGGCGAGATCGGCCGCCGCCTGGGCCTCGCCTACGTGAACCTCATCGAGGACCGCGGGCTGCTGCTGTCGCTCATGCAGGCCTTCAGCATGGGGCAGGAGCCGACGATCGGCGGGAAGGCCCGGGACGGTTTCCTGACCATCTACCGGCTGCTGCGCGACGAAGCGGGCTTCGCTCCGGAGGAGGTGCGCTCCTTCCTCGCCGAGGGGATGCTGCTGAACACACTGCTGGGGCTGCGGCTCCCGGAGGAGTACGGGCGCGACGAGGCCGCCACGGAGCTGCTGGAGTGCACGTTCCGCACGAAGCTCGACCTGGTGCTGCACGTGTCCGCTGAGAACGGACGGGCCGCGAACGAGCGGGCCGAAAGCGAGCGCAGCGCGACAGGGACGGTCGCGTGACCGGCAGCGGCCTGATCCTCGTCGACAAGCCGGGAGGGATGACCAGTCACGACGTCGTCTCCCGCGTCCGCCGGGCGGCAGGCACCCGTAAGGTCGGCCATGCGGGGACGCTGGACCCGATGGCGACCGGCCTCCTCATCCTCGGCATCAACTCGTCCACTCGCCTGCTGACCTACATCGTCGGTGCGGACAAGGAGTACCTGGCGACCATCCGGCTCGGGGCGGCATCAACGACCGACGACGCGGAAGGCGAGCTGCTGACCCCGGCCGCGCAGAGCGACCTGGATGCGGTGACCGAGGAGGCGATCCGCGCCGGCATCGCGACTCTCACCGGCGAGATCGAGCAGGTTCCGAGTTCGGTCAGCGCCATCAAGGTCGACGGAAAGCGGGCGTACGCCCGGGTCCGCGCCGGCGAGCAGGTGGAGCTGCGGCCACGGGCCGTCACGGTCTCGGAGTTCGAACTGACCGATACCCGCCGCGACACCGGCGCCATCGACCTGGATGTGCGGGTCGTCTGCTCATCGGGCACGTACATCCGCTCTCTCGCCCGCGACCTCGGGGCCGGCCTCGGCGTCGGCGGGCACCTCAGCGCCCTGCGGCGCACCCGGGTCGGCGCCTTCCATGTGCGCGACGCCTACGACCTCGCTACGCTCGACGCGGAGGCCGCGCTGGTGCCGGCCGCGGACGCCGCCGGCCGGCTCTTCGAACGGCTGGAGCTGACCGAGCAGCAGGCGATCGACCTGACGCACGGGCGCCGCATCCACATCGCCGACCGGGAAGGGCCGGGCGGCGAACCTGTCGCTGCGATCGCGCCGACCGGAGCGCTGGTGGGACTGATCGAGTTCCGCGGAAAGGAAGCCAGGACCCTCGTGAACTTCCCCACGGACGAAGCGGTCGGCCCGGCGGGCACCGCATGATCGAGTGGTTCACCACCGTTCAGGTCGTCGTGGCCTGTGCCGCCGGACTCCTCTGCATCGTGCTCGGGCTGCTCGGCAGGCTCCCGGGCGATGTGTCGATGGGCGCCGTCGCGCTGGTCGAGCTGCTGCTGCTCGTCCAGCTGGTCATCGCGATCGTCGCGCCGGCGGTCGGCAATCCGCCCTCCGGCAGCCTCGCGGAGTTCTACATCTACCTGATCTCGGCGATCATCCTGCCGCTCGCCGGCGGCTTCTGGGGGCTGATCGAGCGCAATCGGTGGAGCACGGTCATCCTCGGCGGAGTCTGCCTCGCCATCGCGGTCATGGTGTACCGCATGGGGCAGATCTGGTTCGTCCAGGGCGCCTGAGGGTCGCGGACGCAAATAGAATCGAAGGCGATGTCCCACCACACCATGTCCGCGCGCACGAATCCCGAGCCGTCCTCCCCACGACGGCGGATGTCGGGGGTGGGCCGGGTGCTCGTCTTCGTCTACGGCGTGCTAGCGCTGGCGGCCACCGGGCGCAGCGTCTTCCAGATCATCGACCGGTACGGTGAGGCGCCGGTGGCGTTCACGCTGTCCGCGCTTGCGGCGGTCGTGTACATCGTCGCGACGATCGCGCTGATCGCGCCGGGCCGGGTCTGGTACCGCGTCGCGTGGATCACCATCAGCTTCGAGCTGGCCGGCGTTCTGATCATCGGCAGCCTGAGCCTGTTCGCGCCGGCGGTGCTGGGCTTGCACTCCATCGACCCGTTCGGTCGCGACGCCACGGTGTGGTCGGTGTACGGGATGGGTTACCTCTTCGTCCCGCTGGTGCTTCCGGTGCTCGGGATGCTGTGGCTGCGCAGCCACCCCCCGGTCGAAGAGGCCGCGGCTGAGGCGCCGGCAGGTGCGGCGTCGTGAGGGTCTTCCACTCCGTCTCCGAGATCCCCGACGGGTGGGGGCCCAGCGCGGTCACCATCGGCAAGTTCGACGGCGTCCACACCGGTCACCGCGCGGTGATCGACCGGCTGCGCAGTGTGGCCGCCGAGCGAGGGCTCACCTCCACGATCATCACCTTCGACCGCAATCCGCTGGAGGTGCTGGCGCCAGAGAAGTGCCCGCCGTCGCTCGTCAGCAACGCGCAGAAGCTCGACCTGCTGGCTGCGACCGGTGTGGATGCGACGCTCATGGTGGCCTTCGACCGGGCCCTCGCGGGCCTCGATCCGGAGGAGTTCGTCCACCGCATCCTGGTCGATCGACTGCACGCGGCGGCGGTGCTCGTCGGCAGCGACTTCCGGTTCGGAGCGCGCGGCGCGGGCGACGTGGCGATGCTGCGCCGGCTCGGCGAGACGTACGGCTTCGAGGTGGAGCTCATCGACGACGTGCGGCCGGAGCACGGCCGCCGGGTGTCGTCGACGTGGATCCGTGAGCTGCTGGCCGACGGCGACGTCGGCCACGCGACCGAGCTGCTCGGCTCGGCGCCGACCGTGCGCGGCCTCGTCGTGCACGGCGCGGCACGCGGACGCGAACTGGGCTTCCCGACCGCGAACCTGTCGCCGGAGTCGGAGGGCCTCATCCCCGCCGACGGCGTATACGCGGGCTGGCTCACCGACGCGGGGGAGCGGTACCCGGCGGCCATCTCGGTCGGCAACAACCCGACTTTCGAGGGTGTGCCGCACAAGCAGGTCGAGGCGTACGTTCTCGACCGCGAACTCGACCTCTACGACCACACCGTGGAGGTGTCCTTCCTCGAGCGGATCCGCGGGATGGTCGCGTACACCGGCATCGAGCCGCTGATCGCGCAGATCGCGGACGACGTCGTGCAGGCGCGACGAATCCTCGGCGCCGAGCGCTCCGCCGGCGCGGACGAGCTCTCCTGATGGCGGGAGCAGACGCGGCCGCGGGCGCGCGGCCCCTCTGGCGCGGGCGCGCCATCGCGCTGGTCGGCATCCTGCTCATCGCGGCGAATCTCCGCACCGCGGTCGCCGCGCTGTCGCCGATCTTCGCCGAGATCCGCACCGATTTCGAGGTGTCGAGCATCGGCGTCGGACTGCTCGGGATGCTGCCGCCGGTGTGCTTCGCCGTGTTCGGTCTGATCGCTCCGTCGTTCACCCGGCGCCTGACTCTCGAGACGCTGGTCGTGATCTCGCTCGGGGTGATCCTCGCCGGAGACCTCCTCCGTGCGTCCGCCGGTTCGTTCGCCGTGCTGGCTATCGGCTCGGCGGTGACGTTCGCCGGGATGGGCGTCGGCAACGTGCTGCTCCCGCCGCTGGTGAAGCGGTACTTCCCTGACCGCATCGGACTCGTCACCTCGCTCTACGCGACCGTGATGTCAGTCTCGACGCTGCTGCCGCCGCTCGTGGCGGTCCCGGTCGCCGACGCGGCCGGCTGGCATGTGTCGGTCGGGATGTGGGCGCTCGTCAGCGTGCTGGCGATCCTGCCGTGGCTGCGCATCCTGATCACCCATCGGCCCGCGCATCCCGACAGCGACGTCGAGGTCGAGAAGGCGCAGCCGGCGATGGCGGGCCGGGTGTGGCATTCGCCGCTGGCGTGGGCAATGGCCGTCCTGTTCGCGGTGTCGAGCCTCAATGCGTACGCGATGTTCGCCTGGCTTCCGGAGATCCTGCACGACATCGCCGGGGTCCCGCCGCTGGATGCTGGGGCACTGCTCTCTGTGTATGCCGCGATGGGCATACCGGCCGGGCTGCTCGTCCCGCTGCTCGCCTCGCGGATGCGGAACGTCGCCGTGCTGATCTACGCGGGCGTCGCGTTCTTCATCCTCGGCTACCTCGGGCTGATCTTCATCCCGGCGACCGCGACGTGGCTCTGGGTGTCGCTCGCGGGTCTCGGCCCGCTGCTCTTCCCGCTCTGCCTCGTGCTGATCAACATGCGCACACGGACGCACGCGGGCTCCGTCGCGCTCAGCGGTTTCACGCAGGGTCTCGGCTACACCCTCGGTGCGCTCGGGCCGCTCGCCGTCGGCGTGCTCCACCAGCTCACCGGCTCGTGGACGCTGCCGCTCGTGGTCCTCACCGGCACTGCCCTGGCCGCGGCGGTCGCCGGCGCCGTCGCCGCCCGCCCCCGCTACCTCGAGGACTAGCGCTGTTGGCTTGCTAGGGGAGCAGGTGGGCGCGGTGGATGAGCGCGGCGGCCCCGATGAGCGGGCCCTCGGACGAGAGGGCGGACGGGACGATCCGCACCTTGCGCACGAACGGGAAGTAGTGGTTGTCGATCACGGCCCGCATGTGGTCGAAGAGGTCGGGCGTGGAGTGCGAGAAGCCGCCGCCGATGGCGACGAGCTCCAGGTCGAGCAGCGCGGTCGCGGAGGCGATCGCGTGCCCGACGGCCGTTCCGGTGCGGGCGATCGCCTCGGCGGCGACCGCGTCGCCCGCGGCGTAGGCGGCGGCGAGCTCCTCGCCGGTGCCGCCGACGAACCCGTGCTGCCGTGCCCAGGCGACGGTATGCGGCCCGGACGCCATCGCCTCGAGCGCGTACGGGTTGCCGAAGGTGTCCTCGCCCCGGATGTCGCCGACCTCAACGTGACCGATGTGCCCGGCGTTGCCGGTCGGCCCAGTGATCACGCGGCCGTCGACGATGAGGCCGCCGCCGATCCCGGTCGAGATGACCATCCCCATGACGTTGTCGACGCCCTGCGCGGCACCCACCCAGTGCTCGGCCATGGTGATCGCCACGCCATCCATCTCGAGGGTGACGGGGACGTCGAGCCCGAGCTCGGCCGCGACCCCGGCGACGAAGTCGCGCATCGGGTAGTCGCGCCAGTGCGGCACGTTCAGCGGCGAGACCAGCCCGCGCTGGCGGTCGATGGGTCCAGCGCTGCCGATGCCGATGCCGATGACGGTGCCGCCGGCCGGGAGGGAGGCGTACGCGGCGCGCACGACGCCGCCGACGGAGGCCTCGAGGTCGGGCACCGTCGCCGTGCGTCCGGTGGGGCGACGGTCGCGGGACCCTTCGACGAGCCGCCCGTCCGCATCCACCAGGGCCGCTTCGACCTTGGTGCCGCCGAAGTCGACGGCGAGGACGTACGGGGCGGCAACGGAGGAGGCGGGAGCGTCTGTGGGCACGCCCCAACGATAAACGAAACGGTGACTGCTCATTTGAGCAGTCACCACACACTTGTTGCTCCGACGAGCACCCCTTCCTAAGCTGGAGAGGTGGCCCTGAACGATTCGGACGAGATCCTCGCCGTCAAAGCCGCGGAACTGTACTACGAGGCCGGCAAGACGCAGGATGAGATCGGCGTCGCCCTCAACGTCTCCCGCTGGAAGGTCGGTCGCCTCTTGGTGGCCGCCCGCGAGCACGGCTTCGTGCGCATCGAGATCGTGCACCCGAGCGCCCGGCGGTTCTCGCTGGAGCGCGAACTCTGCGGCTTCTACGGCCTCGCCGACGCGGTGGTCGTCCCCGCGGCCGAGTCCGACTCGGAGGTGCAGGGGAGGGTCGCGCAGGCCGCCGCGGACTACCTCACCACGCTCCGTCCCGTCCCGCGCACGCTCGGCGTCAGCTGGGGCCGCACGCTCCACGCCGTCGCCGCACGGCTGCGCCCTGGCTGGGCGGTCGGGGTGAACCCGGTGCAGATCAACGGGAGCGTCTCCTCCACCCGCCAGGCCACGGCCGCCGCCGACACCGCCGTCGTCATGGCGCGCAAGGCGCAGGGCACGGCGACCCTGCTCCCGAGCCCCGCGATCTTCGAGCACGCCGCCACCCGCCGCGCCATCGAGGCCGACCGCTCGGTGCAGAGCGTGCTGGAACTCGCCCGCAGCGCCAACGCCTTCCTGTTCAGCGCCGGCGTCGTCGACACCAGCTCGGTGCACGTCGACTCCGGGTACCTGTCGGTCGAGGATGTGACCTCGCTGGCCGAGAAAGGTGCGGTCGGCGACGTGGTCGGGCGCTTCATCACCGACGACGGCCAGGTCGCCGATCCCGAGCTCAACTCGCGCACGCTGGGGCTGAGCCTGGACGAACTGCGCTCGGCCCGCACATCCATCGCCGTTATCGCCGGCGAGGCCAAGCACCGCGTGGCTCACGCTGTCGTCGCGAGCGGCCTGTGCACCATCTTCATCACCGACGAGGCGACCGCCAACGATCTGCTCGGGCGCAACGCCCCGGGCTCAACAGCTCAGTAGCCCACCGGCAGCAGCCCACCGGCTCAGCAACACCCTGGAGGAACACGTGACCATCGAGACAACACCGCCCGTGCGCACGCTCGCGCCGGCGTCCCGCGCCGTCGAGGTGCTCGGCGGCGACCTCACCGAGGGGTCGCTGCGGCGCTACCTCAACGGCATCCCCGGTGTGGACGCGGTCGGCCTGGAGCAGCGCGCTGCCGGCCTCGGCACCCGCTCCATCAAGACCAGCAGCAAGAAGTGGGCGCTCGACACCATCATCGGTCTGATCGACCTCACCACGCTGGAGGGCGCCGACACGCCCGGCAAGGTCCGTTCGCTGGTGGCCAAGGCGCTGACCCCCGACCCGTCCGACCTGACGTCCCCGCGGCCCGCCGCGGTGTGCGTCTACGGCGACATGGTGCCGTACGCGGTCGAAGCCCTGGGCGCCGCCCACGCTGGCGCGGTCCGCCGCGCCGGAGGCAGCGGTGGCGTGAACGTCGCTGCGGTCGCTACGGCGTTCCCGAGCGGACGCGCCTCCCTCAAGGTGAAGCTCGCCGACACCGCGGACGCCGTCGCGGCGGGCGCCGACGAGATCGACATGGTCATCGACCGCGGCGCGTTCCTCTCGGGACGCTACGGTCTGGTCTTCGACGAGATCGTCGCCGTGAAGGAGGCCTGCCGGCGCGAGGACGGCACCTACGCCCACCTCAAGGTGATCCTCGAGACCGGCGAGCTGAACACCTACGACAACGTCCGGCGCGCATCCTGGCTCAGCATCCTGGCCGGCGGAGACTTCATCAAGACCTCGACGGGCAAGGTCTCGCCCGCCGCGACCCTGCCCGTGACGCTGCTGATGCTCGAGGTGGTGCGCGACTGGCACCTGCTCTCGGGTGAGGAGATCGGGGTGAAGCCCGCCGGCGGCATCCGCTCGTCGAAGGACGCGATCAAATACCTCGTGACGGTCGCGGAGACGGTCGGCGAGCGCTGGCTGCAGCCGCACCTGTTCCGGTTCGGCGCGTCCAGCCTCCTGAACGACGTGCTGCTGCAGCGCCAGAAGCTGGCCACCGGGCACTACTCCGGCTCCGACTACGTGACGATCGACTGACGGCTGTACTCACTGCCGAAGATTGGGAATTGACATGAGCTTCCTCGAATACGCCCCGGCCCCCGAGTCGCGGTCGATCCTGAACCTGCGCGACGACTACGGCCTGTTCATCGACGGCGAGTTCGTCGCCGGGCACGGCACGCCGTTCCAGACGATCTCGCCCGCCACCGAGGAGCGCATCGCGACCATCGCGACCGCCGACTCCTCTGACGTGGATGCGGCCGTCGCCGCCGCCCGCCGTGCGTACGACCGGGTCTGGTCGCGGATGAGCGGCTCCGACCGCGGCAAGTACCTCTTCCGCATCGCGCGACTCGTGCAGGAGCGCGCCCGCGAGCTCGCCGTCGCCGAGAGCCTCGACAACGGCAAGCCGATCAAGGAGAGCCGCGACGTGGATGTGCCGCTCGTCGCCGCCTGGTTCTTCTACTACGCGGGATGGGCGGACAAGCTGGAGCAC
Organism: Leifsonia sp. RCC_180; assembly: GCF_058138205.1. NCBI lineage: Bacteria > Bacillati > Actinomycetota > Actinomycetes > Micrococcales > Microbacteriaceae > Leifsonia > Leifsonia sp. RCC_180. The sequence goes on from NZ_CP200340.1 coordinate 145,579, forward strand.
GCCGGTCTCGGGCCTGCGCCCCGCGCCCTCGGCGTCGCCGCGCAGGTGATCCCGTGGAACTTCCCGCTGCTGATGCTGGCGTGGAAGATCGCGCCGGCCCTCGCCGCGGGCAACACCGTCGTGCTGAAGCCCGCCGAGACGACCCCGCTGACGGCGCTGCTCTTCGCGGAGATCCTGCAGCAGGCCGACCTCCCGGCCGGCGTCGTCAACATCGTCACGGGTGCAGGCGAGACCGGCCGCGACCTCGTCTCCCACCCGGACGTCAACAAGGTCGCCTTCACCGGCTCCACCGCCGTCGGGCGCGAGATCGCCCGCTCGGTCGCCGGCACCAGCAAGAAGCTGACGCTGGAGCTCGGCGGCAAGGCCGCGAACATCGTCTTCGACGATGCGCCCATCGACCAGGCGGTCGAAGGCATCGTCAACGGCATCTTCTTCAACCAGGGTCACGTGTGCTGCGCGGGCAGCCGACTCCTCGTGCAGGAGTCGATCCACGACGAGGTCGTCGACCGGCTGAAGCGCCGCCTGTCGACCCTGCGCCTCGGCGACCCGCTGGACAAGAACACCGACATCGGCGCCATCAACTCGGCCGAGCAGCTGCAGCGGATCCGCGAGCTATCCGACATCGGCGAGGCGGAAGGCGCCGAGCGCTGGACGGCCGACTGCGCCATCCCGGAGAACGGCTTCTGGTTCGCGCCGACCATCTTCGACAACGTGTCGACGAGCCACCGCATCGCCCGCGAGGAGATCTTCGGGCCGGTGCTGTCGGTGCTGACGTTCCGAACCCCGGCCGAGGCGATCGCGAAGGCCAACAACACCCCGTACGGGCTGTCGGCCGGAATCTGGTCGGACAAGGGCAGCCGCATCCTCGCCGTCGCCGACAAGCTCCGCGCCGGCGTCGTCTGGGCCAACACCTTCAACCGGTTCGACCCGGCGAGCCCGTTCGGCGGGTACAAGGAGTCCGGTTACGGCCGCGAGGGCGGCCGGCACGGGCTCGGCGCCTACCTCGTGCCCGGTCGTTCGGTGGCCGCGCCCGCCTCCATCCCCGCCCGCCTCGCTCGCAAGGGAGCCTCCAAATGACCCGCTTGGCCGTGCCGAAGACCTACAAGCTGTACATCGGCGGGAAGTTCCCCCGCAGCGAGTCCGGACGCACCTACGAGGTGGCGACGGCGAAGGGCGTGTTTCTCGCGAACGCCGCCAAGGCATCCCGCAAGGACGCCCGGGATGCGGTCGTCGCCGCCCGCGCAGCCGTCTCGGGATGGTCCGGTGCGACCGCCTACAATCGCGGCCAGGTGCTCTACCGCATCGCCGAACTGATGGAGGGTCGCCGGGCGCAGTTCGTCGACGAGATCCAGAAGTCGGAAGGCGTATCGGCCGGCGCCGCTGCCGCTCAGGTCGACGAGGCCATCGACCGCTGGGTCTGGTACGCGGGATGGGCGGACAAGTTCGCGCAGGTCGCGGGCAACGCGAACCCCGTCGCGGGTCCGTACTTCAACATCTCGGTGCCGGAGCCGACCGGTGTGGTCGCCATCGTCGCTCCGCAGGACTCCAGCCTGCTCGGCTTCGTGAGCGCGATTGCTCCGGCGTTGGTCGCGGGCAACACCGTGGTAGTGGTCGCCAGCGAGCGCTTCCCGCTGTCGGCGATCAGCCTCAGCGAGGTGCTCGCGACGAGCGACGTGCCGGGCGGCGTGGTGAACATCCTCACCGGATCGCCGGCCGAGATCGCGCCGTGGCTGGCGTCGCACGCCGACGTCAACGCGCTCGACCTCGTCGGCGCGGGCGACCTCGACTGGGTGGACCTGCAGATCGCCGCTGCCGACACGCTCAAGCGCGTGCTCCCGCCCGAGAACGGGCCGGACGCAGCTGCTCCGTCGCTCGACCGCATCGCGTTCTTCACCGAGACGAAGACCGTCTGGCACACCAAGTCCCTGCTCTGACCCCCGGCTGCGTTCCTTCCCCTGCTTGCGGTTGTGAGGGAGGATGGTCGGTAGACGGAGGGGAGCCCGCATGTCGGATGGATGGAGGCCGGAACGCGAGGAGGTGATCCTCGTTGGCGACAGCCTGACGCAGGGCGGCGACTGGGAGCAGCTGCTGCCGGGGGAGTCCGTCCGCAACTTCGGCGTGGCGGGTGACACCACCGACGACGTGATCGCGCGGCTCGGGGAGGTCGTCGACGCCAGGCCAGCGCTGATCGCCCTGCTCATCGGCACGAACGATCTCGCGTGGCGCCGGTCGGTCGAGCACGTCGTCCGGAACGTCGAGACCGTGCTCGTGACGCTGCGCAAGGAGCTGCCGGAGACCCGCATCCTCGTGCAGTCCGTGATGCCCCGCGGCCACGAGTTCGCCGACCAGATCCGCGACATCAACCGGCACCTGTGGCAGTTCGCTCCGACCATCCACGCCGGCTGGCTCGACCTGTGGCCCGCGATGGCCCTGGAGGACGGCGAACTCAACCCCGCCTTCACGGAGGACCGCCTGCACCTGAACGCCGAGGGCTACCGCGCGTGGGCGGGCGAACTGGCCCCGGCCCTCGAGCGCCTCCGTGAACTCCCGCCCTCGAGCCGCGCCATCACCCTCCCCGACCTCGGCGGCGCCGCCTGACGGGTCAGGAGGCGCGGAGGAGGTGGGCGTAGATGGTGATTCCGCGGAGCCAGGTGGCGACGTGGATGCGCTCGTCGCGCGCGTGCAGAGCGGCGCGCTCCTCGGCGCTCAGCTCGAACGGCGTGAACCGGTAGACGGCCTCGCAGATGCCGGTGAAGTGCCGGCTGTCGCTCGCGCCCAGCATGATGTACGGCGTCACGACCGCGTGCGGATGCACCCTGCCGATCGCCTCCGCGAGCCGCTGCCAGTGCGGTCCGTGGCTGGGGGAGACCGGCGACGGCTCGCTCGCATCGACCGCATCCACCCTCACCTCATCGTCGCGGATCGCCCGTCGGATGTGGTCGAGGGTCTCCGCGACCGACGAGCCGACCGCGATGCGGGTGTTGACGACGGCCTCAGCCCGCTCGGGAAGCGCGTTGGAGGCGAGGCTGCCGCTGAGCTGCGTGACGGCGGTCGTGGTGCGCACGATCGCGCGCGTCTCATCGCTGAGCCGGCCGAACACGGCGCGCAGCACCGGCTGCAGCCGACGGGCGCGCGTGAAGACGGCGCGCAGGGGCCCCGTCGCGTGCGCGCCCAGGGTCTCGACCATCCGCAGGTTCGTCTCGGTCAGCCGCGCCGGGAACGGCCGGTCGTTGAGGCGGGTGATCGCCCGCGCCAGGCGGACGGTCGCCGTCATCTTCGGGGGAGTGGATGCGTGCCCGCCGCTCTGCTCGACCCGGAGCCGGACGCTCGTGATGCCCTTCTCGCTCACTCCGACGACGGCGATCGGCTTGATGACGCCGGGGAAGATCCGCTCCACCACGGCACCGCCCTCGTCCAGCACCACGGCCGGGCGGATGCCCCGCTCGCGCAGCACACCCGCGATGGTCTGCGCCCCGGTCCCGACCGTCTCCTCGTCGTGCCCGAAGCTCAGGTACACGTCGTCGGCGGGCTGGAAGCCCTCCACCACCAGCGCCTCCACCGCCTCCAGGATCGCGACGACCGCGCCCTTGTCATCGATCGCACCGCGCCCCCACAGCAGCTGGTAGTCGCCGGAGCCGGTCAGTTCGGCGGCGAACGGGGGATGCGTCCACCCCTCCGCCGTGGCGGGCACCACGTCGTAGTGCGCCATGAGCACCGTCGGCGCACCGTCTCCGCGACCGTGCCAGCGGTAGAGCAGGGAGTGCCCGTGTCTCTCGCGTGAGAGCGCTCCGTGGAGCGCCGGATAGAGCTCGGGCAGCGCATCCACGAACCGCTCGAACGCCGCCCAGTCGGTCTCGGCGACATCGTTGCGGGACATCGTCGGCATGCGCAGCAGGGTACGGAACCGTTCGAGCGCGCCCGCGGGATCGACGGCGATCGCCGGCGCTTCGGCCGTCACTCGCCGGCCGCCGTACGGAAGGCCTGGAGGGCCTCGTCCGAGAACAGCACGAACCGGACGTGCTCTACCGAGCCGACGCCGGAGGAGAGCACGGCGCGCACGGTGCTGACGGCGATGCGCGCGGCGTCCTCCATCGGCCAGCCGTAGACGCCGGCGGAGATCGCGGGGAAGGCCACGGTGCGCGCGCCGAGTTCGCGCGCGACCCGGAGGGACGAGCGGTAGGCGTTCTGCAGCAGGGGAGTGCGGTCCTCGGCGTCCGACCAGACCGGCCCGACCGTGTGGATGACCCACTTCGCCGGGAGGTCGCCGGCGATCGTGGCGACGGCCTGGCCGGTCGGGAGGCCGTCGGGCAGGGTGGTGGCCCGCAGTTCGCGAGTCGCTTCCAGAATGGCGGGACCGCCGCGGCGGTGGATGGCGCCGTCGACGCCTCCTCCGCCGAGCAGTGAGGAGTTGGCGGCGTTGACGATGGCATCCACGGTCTCGTCGGTGATGTCGCCGCGGACGATGCGGATGAGCTCTTCGGTCATGGCTGCGTGCTCAGCCGCGGTTGTTGGAGAGCTCGTACACCTTGAGGAGCTCGACGATCGCGTCGTCGCGGGCGCTCCCGCCCTCCTCGAACATCTCGGAGACATGGGTGCGGAGGTGGTTCTCGACGAGGAGTTTGTTGAGCGACCCGAGCGACTTCTGGATGGCGAGCGACTGCGTGATGATGTCGATGCAGTAGTCCTCGTTCTCGATCATCTTCTCGAGCCCCCGGAGCTGCCCCTCGAGGATGCGCGTGCGGTGCAGCGCACGCTTCTTGATGTCTGCGATCACCCCCTCAGGATAAGCCCGTGTTGCGTATACCCCACAGGGGTAGCGGTAGGGGTGACCGCGCGGTGCTATCCCCCTAACGGGGGGGTACGTGTGGACATACAGGTGGGTCTATCCTCCAGGGAGGGGTTGAGAAATATTCGTTTAACAGGAAAGGCCCGACTTTGCTGAAGAACCTCAGCCCGCTGCTGTCCGGTGCGCTCTTGAGCGCGCTCGACGCCATGCACGATGGCCAGACGCTTACCCTCGTCGGCAGCGGCTACCCGGAAGATCAGATCACCACGCCCGTCGTCCACCTCGGTGACGACGTCACAACGGAGGCCGCCGCAGAGGCGATCCTCTCCGTTTTCCCGCTCGATACGGAGGACTCCTCGCCGATCGTGTTCCTCGACCTCGCCGACGAACCCTACGACGTACCCGACGTCGCGTTCGCGGTGAACGGGATCGCGTCCGACGCGGAACTCCGCCGAGTCCCGATGACCCGCCTCGAAATCGACCCGTTCCTGGAACTCGCCCGGAACTCCGCCGTCACGGTCCGTGTCGGCTCTGACGCGCCGCCGTGCGCATTCCTGCTCCGCCGCGGGGCGCTGTAAGCCGCGGCATCCCGCATCCGCAGCACTCGCAACACGCAACACAGCACACACAGCACCACCATCGTCGTCCGCCCGGCCGGAGAGAACGTCTCCGCCACCGGGCGGGCGCACCATGTCCGGCCGGCATCCCGCGTAGAGTTGGCTCTTGATGTCTCGACCGCACACGCCGCAGCCGCCCGCCTTCAACCGTGCGGCGCTCGTCCCCGGGCTCCTCGGGGCCATCGTGCTCCTCGCCGGCCTCGCGCTGGTCGGCGGCGAATGGTATCTGTACGTCCGCTACGCGGTCAGCATCCTCGCCCTCATCCTGTGCGTCTTCGCCGGGCAGGCGCGGATGTGGTGGTGGCTGGCCGGTCTCCTGCCGCTGGCGGTCGTCTGGAATCCGATCTGGCCGCTCCCGCTTACGGGCATCGTCATCCAGGGTCTGTCGATCGCCGGGGCCGTCGTCTTCGTCGCCGCAGCGGTCACGATCAAGATCCCTGTAGACACGCGTCGCTGAAACCCCGCGCGTGCCGTAAAATGGATGCTGCGCGGCCATCCATGTGCTGCGCATCCCGGCGTCACCCGCGTCGAGACCGGTCCACTCGGTACCGGCCTCCTCGCCCCGCCGGCCTCACGCCCAACCGGCGCCGCGCTCTCTGGCAGCGCGCAGCGCCTCCCCTGGAGGACCATGTCTCGTTCCGGTCAGCGCACCAGCCCGACCAGGCCGCAGCAGCGGAAGAACCGGCACGCCAACAACGACGGACTCATCCCCGTCCTCGCCCGCAAGGTGCGCGAGGTCGAGGCGAAGGCCGCCGACGGCAAGAAGCTGGGACCGACGAACCGCACCAAGTTCCAGGTCATCGCCTTCCTGATGCGCGAGGAGCGCGCCCGGGCGAAGTCCGACCCCGATCTGAGCGACGCGGCGCGCGCGGAGCAGCTCAAGCGGCTCGACGGCATCGCGACCATCCTCGCGAAGACCGCGGCCCGCGACACCTCGCTCATCTCGCTGCTGGAGTCCGAGTCGCCGCCGACCGCGACCGCGCAGACGATGCGCCGCGACTGGCTGCTGGAATCCGGCACAGAGCTCTCGCCCGATGACCTGATCATCACGATCGAGCGTCCCGTCGCCAAGCAGGACAGCGTCATCCCGCCGGAGCTCGCGGAGAAGCAGGTCGTTCCGCCGTCCGTGAAGGCGCGGCAGCTCTCCAACCCGTTCCTCGCGCCGGACCTCGCCCGTCTCACGCCGGCTCAGCCGACGCCGCGACGCCGCCTCGACTCATGGGAGCTGCTCGGCCCGCTCTTCAAGTCGTTCGAGTACGGCGCAGGCGGGCAGGCGGCCAGCATGGAGCTCCCTCCGGCTCCACTGATCGACCGGTACTCGCCCAGCGACCTGGAGCTGATGCACCACCAGTCGCGGTTCATCGAGAGCGTCCGGCTGGGTCACCGCAGCTTCCTCCTCGCCGACGAGCCGGGCCTCGGCAAGACGGCGCAGTCCCTCCTCGCCGCGTCTGTCGCAGGCGCCTACCCTCTTCTCGCCGTGGTGCCCAACGTCGTCAAGATGAACTGGGCCCGCGAGGTGGAGCGCTGGACGCCGCACCGCCGCGCGACCGTCATCCACGGCGACGGTGAGGGCCTCGACGCCTTCGCCGATGTCGTCATCGTGAACTACGAAGTGCTGGATCGGCACCTCTCCTGGCTCAGCACACTCGGCTTCCAGGGCATGGTCGTCGACGAGGCGCACTTCATCAAGAACCTGCACTCGCAGCGCTCCCGCCTCGTGCTGGGCCTGGCGGACGCCATCCGCCATAAAGCCGCCGACCCGCTGATGATCGCGCTGACCGGCACACCGCTGATCAACGACATCGACGACTTCAAGGCGATCTGGCAGTTCCTCGGCTGGATCGACGGCAACAAGCCGACCGCGAAGCTGATGGAGCACCTGGAGGAGACGGAGCTGACGCCCGCCGACTTCGGCTTCTACGCTGCCGCCCGCGAGGCGGTCATCGACATGGGAATCGTGCGCCGCCGGAAGATCGACGTCGCCGCCGACCTCCCGAGCCGCCGCGTGGTCGACCTTCCGGTCGAGTTGGACGATGAACTCGGCCGTTCTATCCGGCAGGCCGAGAAGGAGCTGGCCGCGCGTCTGGTCGCCAAGTACCACCGCGCAGCAGCCGCCGGCCGCCCCGACTCGTTCGAGGGCGACGAGGAGGCGCACCGCAAGCACCTCATCCGGCTGGTCGCGCAGTCCGAGCTCGAGGAGTCGAAGTCGGCGAAGTCGGGCGACAACGTCTTCACCATGGTCCGCAAGATCGGCCAGGCCAAGGCCGGGCTCGCCTCCGACTACACCGCCCAGCTGGCCCGTTCGGTCGGCAAGGTGGTGTTCTTCGCCAAGCACATCGACGTGATGGATGCGGCGGAGGAGGCGTTCGCGGCCCGGGACCTCAAGACGATCTCGATCCGCGGCGACCAGTCGGCGCTCGCGCGGCAGAAGGAGATCGACGCCTTCAACAACGACCCCGAGGTGGCCGTGGCCGTGTGCTCGCTCACCGCGGCGGGCGTCGGGCTGAACCTGCAGGCCGCCTCCAACGTGGTGCTCGCCGAGCTGTCGTGGACGGCGGCAGAGCAGACGCAGGCGATCGACCGCGTCCACCGCATCGGTCAGGAGGAGCCCGTCACGGCCTGGCGGATCATCGCGGCGCAGACGATCGACGCGAAGATCGCGGAGCTCATCGACGCGAAGCAGGGCCTCGCGGCTCGCGCCCTCGACGGTAGTGACGTCGAGCCGGGCTCGGCCGACTCGGTGCAGCTCGACGCGCTCATCGCCCTCCTCGACGGCGCGCTGGGCTGAGCATCCGGTAGGGGGCTAGGCGATCTCGGCGTCGTCGGGGTCGATGGGTACCGGGCGGTCGTCGTCGGGGAGCAGCTCGTCGTCCTCGTCGTCGGCCACCGGGATGTCCTCCGGGTCGTGCACCACCGGCTCCGGCTCGTAGTCGGTCTCCTGCGCCTCGCGGAAGTCGTCGAGGTCCTCGTCGTCTCTCGGGTCGCTCATGCCCCGAGAGTACCGCCGTCCACCGCGGTCGTGAAGGCCGCTCTCAGCCCAGGTCGAAGACGAAGAAGGCGCCGCGGGTGTCGTGCTCGATGCGGGCGCTCCCGGCGAAGCCGGCGAAGTCGCCGGTGCCCGTCCCCGGAACGATGTAGCCGAACGCGGAGGGGTCGCCGGGATGCTGCAGGGCGCCGTGGTGGACGGTCAGCGATCCGCTCCTGCCGTCCTCCAGCGTGCCGGTGATCCGCTCGGCGGCGAGGTACCCGCGTCCACCCTCCTCGGTGCCGGAGGAGAGGAAGTGCGCGATCGACTCGCCGGTCAGTCCCTCCGTGTAGGTCTTCCGCATCACGATGGCTCCCACCCAGTCGCCGTCGATGCCGGGGAGGTCGGCCGGCTCCCAGCCGGTCACGTCGAAGCGCGCAGTGATCGTCTCTGAGGTCATGCCTTCACCGTAGGGGAAGGTATGCGGGCATCTCTTGAAATTTCGCGACAGAGGAAATGTGGGCTAAACAGGGGATATGTCCCACGACGCTCAGCCCCACCGCTCGCAGACCGAGATCGAGCGCAAATACGACGTGGATGTCGAGGCGCTGCATCCACAGCTCATCGGCGTCGGTGCGGTCGCTCTCCAGGGCGAACCCGAGCGGCACGAACTCGTCGCCACCTATTTCGACACCGCCGACCTCGCCCTCGCTCAGCGCAAGACGGCCGTGCGCGTGCGGCGCGGCGGACACGACGCGGGCTGGCACGTCAAGCTCCCCGCCGAGGAGGGCCGCACCGAACTCCACTGGCCGCTGACCGACGACGACGAGCCCCCGGCGGCCCTGCGCGAGCACCTCCGCGCGCTCATCGGCGATGAGCCGCTTGTGCCGATCGCCCGCGTCACGAACCAGCGCGACAGCGTGCTGCTGCAGGATGCGGCCGGCTTCGAGCTGGCGGAGCTCACCGACGACCACGTCCGCAGCGAGAATCTCCGCGCCGGCGGCACGCAGGAATGGCGGGAGTGGGAGGTGGAGCTGCTCGGCGGCGCTCCGGACACCCGGGACGCCCGTACCGCGCTGCTGGACGGGATCGAGGAGCAGCTCCTCACGGCGGGGGCGCGTCCGTCGGCGAGTTCGTCGAAGCTGCAGCGTGCGCTCGGCCTCTGATCCGCTTACACCGGACGGCTCCGCCCGTCCAGTGCGATTTTGTGCAGCCCCTCGCGTCCGGGCATGATTCAGGGGACGCATCGAGAAACGGAGCAGCATGAAGATCGGCATCCTCACCAGCGGCGGCGACTGCCCGGGCCTGAACGCGGTCATCCGCGGCGCGGTCCTGAAGGGCGACCGTGTGTACCGCTCCGAGTTCGCCGGCTTCCGCTACGGCTGGCGTGGTGTGGTCGACGGCGACATCATGCCGCTCGACCGGCACAGCGTCCGCGGCCTCTCCCGCCAGGGCGGGACCATCCTCGGCTCCAGCCGCACCAACCCCTTCGAGGGCGACGCGGGCGGCCCCGAGAACATCCAGCGGATGATGGATGAGCACGGCATCGACTCGATCATCGCCATCGGCGGCGAGGGCACGCTGACCGCTGCCCGCCGCCTCACCGACGCAGGCCTCAAGATCGTCGGCGTCCCCAAGACCATCGACAACGACCTCGCCGCCACCGACTACTCGTTCGGGTTCGACACGGCCGTCGAGATCGCCACCGAGGCGATCGACCGGCTTCGCACCACCGCCGAGTCGCACCAGCGCTGCATGGTCGTCGAGGTGATGGGCCGTCACGTGGGCTGGATCGCCCTGCACTCGGGCATGGCCGGCGGCGCGCACGCCATCCTCATCCCGGAGCAGCCGAAGTCGATCGAGCAGATCTGCGAGTGGGTGGAGTCGGTCCGCGACCGCGGGCGGGCACCGGTCATCGTCGTGTCGGAGGGTTTCCACCTCGACACGATGGAGGAGGCCCACTCGCACAAGGGTCTGGATGCGTTCAACCGTCCGCGTCTCGGCGGTATCGGCGAGATGCTCGCGCCGATGATCGAGGAGCGCACCGGCATCGAGTCGCGTGCCACCGTGCTCGGCCACATGCAGCGGGGAGGCGTTCCGAGCGCCTACGACCGAGTGCTCGCGACACGCCTCGGCATGGCCGCCGTGGACGCGGCGTACGAGGGCCGCTGGGGCTCGATGGTGTCGTTGCGCGGCACGGACGTCGTGAACGTGTCGATCGCCGACGCCACCGGCGGGCTGAAGACCGTGCCGTCAGCGCGCTACGAGGAAGCCGCGCTGCTCTTCGGCTGAGAGTCCCTGCTCATCCCCGGCCGCCGGGGCTAGGCTCCTGCTACCAGAGGGAAGGAGCCCGTCCGTGCCGCGTTTCGTCCAGTTCGATGAGTTCGGCTCCCGCGACTACCTGCAGGTGGTCGAGCGGGAGAGACCGTGGCCGGGTCCGGGCCAGCTCCTGGTCCGGGTGATGGCCGCCGGTCTCAACCCGATGGACTGCAAGGCGTACCAGGATGAGCGCGGCGCGGCGCGCATGGGCGTGACCCTCCCGAGCGGGATCGGCCAAGATTTTGCCGGGTTCGTCGAGGATGTGGGGGAGGGCGTCACGCGCTTCGAGCGCGGCCAGGCCGTGCTCGGTACGGCGCCGTTCGCCTCCATCGCAGACTTCGTCGTCGTCCCGGAGGACGGCCAGGTGATCGCGAAGCCCGACCCGCTGACGTTCGAGGCGGCCGGCTCACTGGGCGTGGTCGGGCGCACGGCGATGGCCACAGTGCGTTCGCTTGGGATCCGGGAGCGGGACACCGTGCTCGTCAGTGCCGCGGCCGGGGGAGTCGGCGTGCTCGTCGCCCAGCTCGTGGTCCGCTCCGGTGCGACCGTGATCGGTACGGCGAGCGAGGAGAACCACGAGTTCCTCGAATCGCTGGGCGTCATCCCGGTCGAGTACGGCGAGGGGCTGGCGCAGCGCGTCCGCGACGTGCTCGACGACGACCAGGTCACCGCGGCGCTCGACAACCACGGACCGGAGACCATCGAGGCGGCGCTCGAACTCGGCGTGCCGATCGAGCGCATCAACAGCATCGCGGCGTTCGGACCGGACGCGCACGGCGCGCAGAACGTCGGCGGCCGAGCGGCGGGCAATGACGAACTCGCAGAGCTCGCCGACCTGCTCGCCGAGAACGAGCTGGTGCTGCCGATCGACTCCATCTTCCCGATCGAGCGCACGGTGGAGGCGTACGGGAGACTCGAGACCGGGCACGTGCGCGGCAAGATCGTCATCGTCACCGACTGAGCGTCACCGACTGAGCGTCACGACTGAGAAGGAGCATCCATGATCGCAGAGGACATCGCCCGGCAGCTTCGCGCAGCAGGCCTGCGCTGGCAGCCGGCATCCGGCGACACCTTCGCCATCGACCGGCCTGGGATGGAGGGCGAGCGGTTCACGGTCAGCGATATGACGATCGAGCCGCACCACTTCGACACCGGGACGATCCTCGGGTTCAACGGCACGACGGAGTGGGCGCTGGATTCGCTGGCCGTCGAGGACGCCCTGTGGATGCCGCGGGAGGACCAGCTGCGCGAACTCCTCGGCGGGACATTCCGGCACCTTGCCCGCACGCCCGACGGGTACCGGGTGACGGTGTTCCTGGAAGGCCAGGAGCGGTACTTCGAGCACGACGACGCCGCGACCGCGTACGCGCAGGCGCTGCTGTCGCTGATCGGGGCGGCGGTCTCCTAGGGCGTCAGTGCGGTCACGCCGGCGTCGGGTGTCAGGATGCGCGCATCCAGCTCGTCGACGCTCTTAGCGCCGGCCAGTCCCAAGGTGATGTCGAGTTCGGCGATCGTGTTGCGCAGCAGTTCCCGCACGCCCGCTTCGCCGCCAACCGCGAGCGCGTAGGCGTACGGACGGCCGATCGCCACGGCCCGCGCCCCGAGGGCCAGGGCGACCACGGCATCCGACCCTCCTCGGATGCCGCTGTCGAAGATCACCGGAGCGCGGCCGCCAACCGCGGCGACGACCCCTGGCAGCGCGTCGAGCGCGGCGATCTCGCCGTCGAGCTGGCGACCGCCGTGGTTGGAGACCTGCACGGCGTCCATCCCGGCATCGAGTGCCCGGCGCGCGTCGTCCGGATGCAGGACGCCCTTCAGCACGATCGGCAGGCAGGTGCGCTCGCGCAGGAACGCGAGATCGTCCCAGGTCAGGGACGGGTCGGCGAACACATCCAGGAACGTCTCGACGGCCGCAAGCGGCTCGCCGGAGCGCAGCTTCTCGCGCAACGGGCCAGGGTGATGGCGCAGGATGCTCGCGAAGGCCGCAACGGCGGCCGGCGTCGGCGTGGAGCGCGGACCGCTCCCTCCCGGACCGCTCCCTCCCGCCCGTGCGCGCTCACGGACCAACTCCTGGAAGACCGGGTCGCTCGTGTACTGCGCGATGCCCAGGCCCCGGCTGAACGGCAGGTAGCCGAGGGCCAGGTCGCGCGGACGCCAGCCGAGCACGTGCGTGTCGAGGGTGACGACGATCGCTTCGCAGCCGGAGCGCTCGGCGCGGGAGACGAGGCTGGCGACGAGTTCGCGCGACGAGCTCCAGTACAGCTGGAACCAGCGGGAGGCGCCGGGCGCGGCGGCATCCATCGCGACGGCCACCTCCTCCATCGGCTGCGACGCCTGGTTGGAGAGCACGGCGGTGACGCCGAGCGCGGCGGCCGCGCGGGCCGCTGCGACGTCGCCCCCGCGTCGGGCGAGCTCCAGCACGCCGATCGGCGCCAGCAGCAGCGGAGTGGGGCGACGGACGCCGAACAATTCGACGGAGAGGTCGCGGGCGGAGACGTCCCGCAGCACCCGGGGCACGATGCGCCGGCGGCGGAAGGCGTCGAGATTAGCGGCGGCGGTCCGCTCCAGCCCGGCGGATCCGGCGATGTACGCGAAGGCCGCCCGGCTCAGCCGGCGCTCCGCCGCCCGCTCCAGCCCTGCATACCCGACCGGGATGCGCGGCCGCCGCCCGCCGACGCCGTCGCGGTAGATCTCGGACTGGGCATCCCTGCCGGCGCTGGAGGTCATCCACCCATTGTGTCCCGCGCGTCGAGTTGGCACGACACGCCGTGCGGGCACGCCACGCGACGGCGTGTCGCGTCAACTCGGCGTGACGTCGGTGGTGCCGTCAGCGTCGGCGGTTGCGCTTGCGGCCGACGGCCGCCTCCCGCGAGGCGATCTCCGGGTTGCGGGAGCTGTGTGCCGTGCGTCCGCGCACGATCCCGATGAAGTCGTCGACCAGGGGGTGCTGCCCGTCGCGCGGCCAGGTCAGGCCGATCCTGCTCTGCGGGGCGTCCGCGACTCGCATCGCTGTCACGTCCTTCCGACGCAGGGCCTTGGCGACGGACGCCGGCAGCAGGGCGATGCCGTCCGCGGCGGCGACGCTCCGCATCAACGCCTCCGACGGCTCGCCGGTCACCCGTGGCTCGCCCTCGAGGTCGGCGAGGTGCAGCTCCTCTTCGAGCGTGAGCAGGTGCTCGTGATGCATCACGACCACGGTGTCCTCCGCGTACAGCGGGATCAGGTGGCGATCGTCGTCCGGATCGGCATCGCGGGCGAACACCATGTCCGCTTCTCCGGCCGCAAGGGTGGCCAGCGGGTCGTCGCTCGGCCGCACCACCAGCTCGACGCGGGGGAAGCGCTCCTCGAAGGCGCGCGTCCATTTGCCGACGGTGACACCGAGCGGGAAGGCGATGGCGAAGCGGGAGGGCACGTGACGAGGGTAGCGAACGGTAGCCTGGAGATTATGAAGGCGCAGACGATGAAACCGGCCACGGCGGCCAAGAAGCTCGGCATCTACCTGCCGGCGGCGCCAGACGACTTCCGCGACCGCGAGATCAGCCGCACCGAGCTGGATGCGCTGACCGCCGAACCGCCGGAGTGGCTGCAGACCCTGCGCGCCGAGGGCCCGCATCCGCGCGACGTGGTCGCCCGCAAGCTCGGCGTCTCCAACTCCGGGCTTGCCCGCGGTGGCGTCACCGAGGCGCTGACCACCGCCGAGATCAAGGCACTGCTGGAGGACCCGCCGCAGTGGCTGGTGGACGAGCGCGCGACCCAGGCGGCCGTCCGAGCGGAGAACGCTCGGGTCAAGCAGCGCGACGCGGAGCGTTCCGCGCGGCGGACTTCGAACTAGGGCCGGTCACATCCCGGCCGGCTGAGTGTCGCCGTCGGGCGTCCGGCCCGCCGACCGCGCCGTGCGGGCGAGCGCCTGCGGCCCCGTGAGGAGTGCCCGCCGCCACGGCGCGACGCCGTCGATCTCGACCTGCAGCGAGAAGCTGAGGATGGTGCGGATGAGCACGATGATGCCCAGCACGAACGCGTCGGTGAGGGAGGGCGTCGACGTGACGGTCTTCACCAGGTCGGCGGCGACGAGGATCTCTAGCCCCAGCAGGATGACGCCGCCGAAGCTTTCCCGCAGCGTCCGGAACGCCGCGGCGCCGCTGCGCTGACGCACCCAGGCGACGATCGCCAGCACGACAGCCACGATCAGGCCGACCGCCATCGCGGCCACCCCGGCGAACTCGAACACCGTGCCGGTCGTTTCGAAGAAGGGGTGCGCATCCATGCGCTCATCGTCCCGGATCGCGCCGCCGAGTTGACGCAACACGCCGCGCGAGCGTCGCCCGCGACGGCGTGTTGCGTCAACTCGGCCGGCGGATCAGCGGGAGGAGGACGGGCGGATCACGACACGTGGACCGCGGGGCGGCGCTTCACATCGCGCTCGGCCTCGCGCAGCACCTCGCGGGTCACCGGGGCGACCTCGCCGACGCCGGTGATCAGGTAGCGGAACATGTTGGAGACCGGGTTGCCCTCGGTCCACTCGAAGTAGACGGTCGGCACGACGCCCGTGATGTCGCGGATCTCGATCAGCACCGCGGCGATCGTGTTGGGCACGTTGCCGCTGCGCACCTGCAGCACGCGGTAGCCGTGCTTGATGACGCCCTGCACCACGAGGTCCTCCTCGAAGTCGGAGGAATCGGACCGCAGCACCTCGAGGAAGATCGTCCGTGACCGCTGCGGGATGTGGCTGAACTTCCGCTCGTCCTTGTTCTTCTGCGCGTACTCGATGGTGGTGTCGACGTCGGGCTCGTGCGAGATGATGCGGATCTCGCCCTCCTCCGCATCCTCGAGGATGAAGTCGAGCGCCGTCACATCGAAGGTGACGGAGGTGGCGCGGAGCTGGAACGACCGTCCGATGCGCGACACGATCGACACGACGAGGATGGCGAGGATGAACAGAGTCGCGATGCGGAGGCCGTCGGGTCGCTCGATGATGTTGTCGACGGTCGTGTAGACGAAGATCGCCGTGATCACCGCGAACGCCACCGTGCGCTTCCGCTGGCGTTTCCGCCGTGCCGACAACGTCACCGCGAGGGATGCCGACGTGATCAGCACCAGCACGCCGGTCGCGTAGGCGCCGCCCTGCGCATCCACACTCGCCTCGAACACCAGCGTGATGAGGAAGGCGATCGCGGTGAAGACGAGCACCAGCGGCCGGACGGCGCGCGCCCACTGGGGTGCCATCCCGTAGCGGGGGAGGTAGCGGGGCACGAGGTTCAGGAGGCCGGCCATGGCGGAGGCGCCGGCGAACCACAGGATCAGGATGGTGCTGATGTCGTAGACCGTCCCGAACCCGTTGCCCAGGTACTCGTGGGCGAGGTACGCGAGCGCGCGGCCGTTGGCCGGTCCGCCGGGCTGGAAGTCTTTCTGCGGGATGAGCAGCGTCGTCGTGAAGCTCGACGTGATCAGGAAGACGCTCATGATGATCGCGGCCGTGGTGAGCAGCCGGCCGGCGCCCCTGATGCGGCCCTTCGGGTACGCGGGGTCGTCGTCGGGCCGTCCCTTGATCTGCGGCATCACGGCGACGCCGGTCTCGAAGCCGGACAGGCCGAGCGCCAGGCGCGGGAAGACGATGAGGGCGATGCCGACCACGACGAGCGGGCTCCCGTTCTGCCGGAACAGCGCATCCCACCAGTGGTCGATCGCGGTCGGATGCTGGAACACCTCCACGATCGACGTGCTCACGACGACCACGTTCAGCGCAAGATAGATCGCCACCAGCACGACCGCGATGCCGATGGCCTCCTTGAACCCGCGGAGGAACACGGCGCCGAGGAGCGCGAGGAGGAAGAGCGTGAGGAGCACGTTGTTGCCATGGAACCAGTCGGGCGCGTACGGGTTCTCGATGGCGTGCGCCGAGGCGTCCGCCGCCGACAGCGTGATCGTGATCATGAAGTCCGTCGCCGCGAATCCCAGCAGCACCAGCACCAGGAGCTTGCCCGCCCACCAGGGCAGCAGCCGCTCCAGCATGGCGATCGAGCCAGACCCCTTGAAGCTCTCGCGCGCGACCCTCCGGTAGACCGGGAGAGCGCCGAGCAGCGTCAGGGCGACGAGCACCAGCGTGGCGAAGGGCGAGACGAGGCCCGCCGCGAGCGCAGCGATGGCGGGCTGGTAGCCGAGCGTCGAGAAGTAGTCCACGCCGGTGAGGCACATGACCTGCCACCAGGTGTGGGTGCGCTCGGGGCTCCGGCCGTGCGGTCCCTGCTGGGTGCCGCGCTCATCCACAAGGCCGGTGAGGAGCCAGCTGCGCAGCCGCCCGCCCTTCTGGGCGCGGGGCGCAGGACGCGCTTGCCCGGGGACCGGGACAGGGCTGCTCGACATTCGGGTCCCTTCGCCTCACGCGCTCAACGTCAGCGTAGCGCTCAGCGCGGTGCTCGCCACGCCGTTCACCGAGCCGTTCACCGAGCCGTTCACCACGCCGAGACGCGGTAGTCCTTGAGGAAGACGCCGTGCAGGTCTTCGCCGGCCTCCCCGCGGACGATCGGGTCGTACACCCGTGCGGCCCCGTCGACGAGGTCGAGCGGCGCGTGGAAGCCCTCTTCGGCGAGCCGCACCTTGGTGTGGTGCGGACGCTCGTCGGTGATCCAGCCGGTGTCGACGGCGGTCATCAGGATGCCGTCGCTCTCGAACAGCTCGCCGGCGCTCGTGCGCGTGAGCATGTTGAGCGCGGCCTTCGACATGTTGGTGTGCGGGTGGCCCGCGCCCTTGTAGCGGCGGCCGAACACGCCCTCCATCGCCGACACGTTGACGATGTACGAGCGGCCCGCCGCAGCGAGCGACGGACGCAGCCGGTCGATCAGGATGAACGGAGCCGTCTGGTTGCACAGCTGCACCTCGAGCAGCTCCAGCGCGTCGATCGAGCCGATGGCCTGCGTCCAGCTGTTCACGTGCGCCACATCCGGCACCAGGCCGCCGGCGTCGATCGCGCTACCGTCGGCGTGCTTTGCGAGCGACGAGGAGCCCGCCGCCATCGCGGCGCTCGCCAGGTCGTCGGCGGTCAGCACGCCAGGGCCGGCCAGCTCGGCGATCGTTCCGCGGACGTCGGCGGCGGAGAGCAGCGGATGCGCGGCCACCGAGCGCTCGAGGGCGAGGGGATGCGGGTCCGCCGTGTGCCCGAACGTCTCCAGCTCCGGGAGCGGTCCGTCCGGTAGGGGCTGGGTCTCCGCCTCAGCGAGCAGCGAGTAGGAGCCGGGCGAACGGCGGACCGTCTGCGCGGCGTTGTTGATCAGGATGTCGAGCGGCCCGCGCGACGCGACCGAATCGGCGAGCGCGATCACCTGGGCGGGGTCGCGGAGGTCGATGCCGACAACCCGGAGGCGGTCGATCCAGCGGCCGGCGTCCGGCAGCTGCGAGAAGCGGCGGACCGCATCCCTCGGGAATCGGGTGGTGATGGTGAGGTGGGCGCCATCCCGCAGCAGCCGCAGGGCGATGTGCATGCCGATCTTGGCGCGCCCACCGGTGAGCAGGGCGCGCTTGCCGGTGAGGTCGGTGCTTGCGGTCCGCTTGGCGTGGCTGAACGCCGCGCAGGACGGGCAGAGCTGGTGGTAGAACCAGTCGACCTCGGTGTAGTGCTGCTTGCAGATGTAGCAGGGACGCGAGGTGAGCAGGGTGCCGGCGGTGCGCGATCCGCTGGTGCTGGAGGTCAGCTCGCGTCCGCGGGTCTCGTCGTCGATGCGGTCGGGCGCGCCGGTCGCGGTCGCGGCGATCACCGCGCGGTCGGCCTCCGCGACCTGCTGCCGCAGCTCCCGCTTCCTGGCCTGCTTGGACGCCTTGAACATGTGAGCGGTCGCGCGGCGCACGGTCACGTAGTCGGGATGCTCCTGGTCCAGCTGGTGCAGCTGTCCGAGCACGCGGAGGGTGACCGCGAGATCGTCGGGGTCGAGGCCGGAGTCGGCCGGTGATTCGGGAGGCACCGGAGAATTGTACGCGGTCGCGGGTGACCGGATGCCGAACGCCTCAGAGGGGGGCGGTCTGCCCCGCTCAGCCGAGCGTGCGCTCTGCGGACGCGAGCAGTACGTCCACGAGTTCGATCAGTTCCTCCCGGGCGGTCTCCGGCGACTCGTCGGGCAGGCTGCCGCGGCGTGACGGCTCACCGGACTCGAGGCCGGCGACGACGTCGACGGCGAGCTTCCAGCGGAGGGCGAGCGCAGCATCCACACCCTGACGGATCTGGGCGGGCGAGACGGTGGGGACCTGATCGCGGAAGCCGTCGATGTAGGCCTGCACCGCGTCGTCGAAGACGGACGTGATGACGTGCACGGACGCATCCCCCCGGCGCGGCGAGAACAGCAGCGAGGCGAGGTCGGCGCCGACCGTGCCAGGGCCGATCGACTCCCAGTCGATGAGGACGGTGGCGGCGGAGGTGCGGAACACGTTCGCGCCGACGGCGTCGTGATGACAGATCGTGTGCGGGAGGGATTCGAGGACACCGCGCACCCGGGATTGGGCGAGGATGAGCCGCTCGACGTCAAGGAGCCGGTCTCCGAACCGGGCGACAGCGGCCGGATGCGCGCGCCGCAGCGTCACGAGGCCTCGCTCGACGGCCTCCGGCTGTCCGTGCCGGTCGATCCAGCCGGTGAAGAACCAAGGCTCGGTGCTCGGGCGACCGAACCAGTGGCCGTTCATGCTCCCGAGGTCGCCCGCGGCGGCGAGGACGGCCTGCGCATCCAAGGGGCGGGGGCCTTCGTGCTGGACGTCCTCGATCCAGAGGGTGATGGCGCCGTCGGCCTCCAGCAGTGTGCCGTAGACGCTCGGGGCGTGGATGTGGTCGGGCATGTCATCGAACAGGCCGGACCGGTACGCGTCCAGCTCGCGTACGCCGTTGCCGTACAGGTACGGCGCGGCGAGGTGTGGCCCCTCGGTGCGCTTCTCGATGAGCGACCAGGGACGGCGTTCACCGCCGACGAGCGCCTCGCCGTGAAGCCGGCTCAGCTCGCGGTGTGCGAAGAAGGCGTCGTAGTCGAGCCGGGTCTCTCGGACCGGGCCCCGGACGACGACGTCGCCGCCGAGCATCGCGCTGACGGCCGCCTCCCGGCTGTCTGCCGTCACACGATCCATGCGTCCATCCTGCCGCATCGTCTCTGGCGTCCGTCCCGCGGCCTCCGACGATCGGGACGCCTACTCGACCGCGAACTCCAGCCAGGCGAGGCCGCGCAGGTCGAGGCAGAGGCGGCCGCCGCGCTCGGCGGCGACGGCCAGCACGTCGCCGCAGACGGAGCAGCGGACGACGAGCCCGTGCTGGTCCACGTACACCCGGCCGCGTGCGACGACCGACCGGTCGCCGCAGTTCGCGCAGCAGCCGACCGCGGTCGTGACGTCGGCCGCGAAGACTTCCGACAGCATCCCGGCGGCCGCGTTGCCGTCGAGGTAGTCCTGGTCCTGGTCCGTCATGGGGTGCCTCCGATGCCGCCGTAGCGCTCGGTGCGGATCCGCGCCGGCTCGTGGCCGGCATCGACCAGCCAGCCGGAGACGGCCTCGACGAACGGCGTCGAACCGCAGATGTAGAAGGTGGGGGAGTCGGAAGCCGGGAGCACGCGCTCCATCAGGCCTTCGGCGGTCAGGCGGCCGGGCGCGGATGCCGCCCCGTCGGGCGCCTGCCGCGTGTAGACGTAGTCGACCTGCAGGGGTGCCGTCGTGTCGCCGGCGAGCGTCGCCAGCTCGTCCGGGTAGTAGCCGGAGGCGGGTGTGCGCAGCGAGTAGAGCATCCGGAACGGGGCCATGCTGCCCGCCGCCGCGTGCGCCCGCGCCATCGACATGAGCGGGACGACGCCGGAGCCGCCCGCGATCAGCTGCACGGGAGTGCTGTCGCCGTCGCGCCAGACGAACCAGCCGCCGACCGGGCCGCGCACTTCCAGCTGATCGCCGTTGTTCAGGCCGTGCACCAGGTAGGGGGAGACCTCGCCGTCGACGAGCTCCTCCACCGTCAGCTCCAGCTCGTCATCGGGCAGCTCGTGCGGCTCCAGGGCGCCACGACCGCCGCCGGACGCGATCGAGTACGACCGCACCGCCTGATATCCGTCGGGCGCTGTGAGCCGGATGTCGACGTGCTGCCCCGCCAGGTGGCCGTGCAGGCCCGGGATGCGCAACCGGATGGTGCGGGCCGTCGGGGTCTCCATTCGCGTGTCCACCACGTCGGCCACTCGCCATACGCTGCTCACCAGTAGCGCTGTTCCTTCCAGGGGTCTCCGTACATGTTGTAGCCGTTCTGCTCCCAGAAGCCCGGCTGGTCCTGCGGCAGCATCTGCAGCCCGTTGACCCACTTCGCGCTCTTCCAGAAGTACAGGTGCGGAACCAGCAGGCGGGCGGGGCCGCCGTGCTCCGGCTCCAGGTCTTTGCCGTCGAAGGTGTGGGCGACCCACGCCTTCCCGCCCAGCAGGTCAGCGAGCGGCACGTTGGTGGTGTAGCCGCCGTAGCTGTGCGCCATCGTGTATTCGAAGCTCGTGTCGACATCCGCGAACAGGGTGTCGAGCGCCACGCCGCGCCACGAGGTGCCCAGCTTCGACCAGCTGGTCACGCAGTGGATGTCGGTGCCGACGTCCTCCTGCGGGAGCGCGAGGAACTCGTCCCAGCTCCAGCGGTGCACGTCGCCCTTCTCGGTGGTGATCGTGAAGGCCCAGTCGTCTTTGGCGATCCGCGGAGTCGGGCCTGCCGAGAGCACCGGGAACCCCTCGGTCAGATACTGACCGGGTGGGAGGCGCGGATCCTCGGTCCTGCGACGGCCGGAGAAGCCGGAGGAGATGATTCCCATGGGGGCAGCATATGGCCGCGGACGTCCTCCGGTCTACGACGGAACTCGGTCTGGCGGCGCGGCCGGTCTAGGGTGAGGAGCATGACCGCCGTCAACCTGGGGCTCCCCTTCCGGGCACCGGCGCGTCCGGCCGAGGCGCCGAGCCTGGAAGGCCGGCCGGAGCACCCCGGACTGATCGACCGGTTCGGGCGCGTCGCCCGCGATCTGCGGGTGTCGGTGACCGAGAAATGCTCGCTGCGCTGCACCTACTGCATGCCCGCGGAGGGCCTCCCCGCGATCCCGCGCGACGACCTGCTGACCGCGGCCGAGATCGCGCGCCTGGTCGGGATCGGAGTGCGCGACCTGGGCGTGCGCGAGGTGCGGTTCACCGGAGGCGAGCCGCTGATGCGGGCCGACCTCGCGGAGATCATCGGACGGTCGGCCGCGGTCGCGCCCGGAGTCGACCTCTCGATCACGACCAACGGCATCGGGCTCGACCACCGAATCCACTCGCTGGTGGAAGCCGGCCTCACCCGCGTCAACGTCTCGCTCGACACCGTCGACCGCGAGCACTTCGCCCGGTTGACCCGCCGCGACCGGCTGCCTGCCGTGCTCGCCGGAATCCACGCCGCGCACGCAGCGGGTATGACCCCGCTGAAGTTGAATGCGGTGATGATGCGCGACACGCTCGACGACGCACCGGCGCTCTTGGCGTGGGCACTGGAGAACGGGTGCCGCCTGCGATTCATCGAGCAGATGCCGCTCGACGCCGACCACAACTGGATGCGCGAGAACATGGTGTCCGCCGAGGAACTGCTGGCGGTCCTCGGGCAGCGGTTCACCCTCGTCGAGGTGGGCCGTGACGACCCGCACGCTCCTGCGGAGGAGTGGCGCGTCGAGGGCTGGAGCGTGGATGGGCTCCCCGCGACCGTCGGCATCATCGCGTCGGTCACCCGGTCGTTCTGCTCGGCCTGCGACCGTACGCGCATCACGGCGGAGGGAACCGTTCGCTCCTGCCTGTTCGGCGACGACGAGACCGACCTCCGCGGGCTGTTGCGCGGGGGCGCGGACGACGCCGAGATCGCCCGGTGGTGGCGCGGAGCCATGTGGGGCAAGCAGTCCGGGCACGGCATGGATGCGGCCGGCTTCGCCCCGCCCGTGCGCAGCATGGGGGCGATCGGTGGCTGAGGTGCTCGTGCGGTACTTCGCTGCGGCGGAGGAGGCCGCGGGCCGGCCCGAGGAGCGCGTCGAGCTGGCGTCGGCGACCGTCGGGGGCTTACAGGCCGAGCTGGTCGCGCGCTACGGCGAGGCGATGGAGCGGGTCGTGCGGTCGGGGTCGTTCCTGGTCGGCGGCGTGGTGTCACGGGATCCGTCGCGCGAGCTGACCGGCACCGTGGATGTGCTCCCGCCGTTCGCCGGCGGCTGACGCGCCGGTCCTGTATTCAGGACGGGTAGACGGTGACGGCGTCCGGGGGGACGCGGAGCGCGACGCGGTCGCCAACGCGCAGGCGTAGATCGGCGACCAAGGCGGGCGGGACGAGCGCGTCCAGGCGATCGGTGCGCACGCGCACCAGGTCGGCCTGCGGTTCCAGTGCGGTGACCGTGGCGGGGATGCTGCCGCCCGCCCCGCCGCCGCCGACCGCAGCACCGCCCGCGGCACCGCCCGCCACGATACGCACCGCCGAGGGCCGGACCGCAGCCAGCGTCGCCGAACCGACAGCCGGCCCCGAGACAGCCTCCCCGGCGAGGTGGATGCCGTCGGCCGTCAGCAGCCCGTCGGCCGTCCGCACTCCGCTGAGCAGCGTCAGCCCCGAGAGCTCGGCCGTGAACGCGTGCCGCGGCCGCTCCAGCACCTGGCGCGTCGGACCCGCCTCCACCACTCGTCCGTCGTGCATCACGGCCACCCGGTCGGCGAGGAGGTACGCATCCAGCGCATCGTGGGTGACGAGGACCGTCGTCCGCCCGGGCAGCACCTCGGCGAGCGTCGCGCGGACCTCCCCGGCGACGGACACGTCGAGCGCAGACAACGGCTCGTCGAGCAGCAGGAGGCGCGGCTCGGCGGCGAGCGCCCGCGCGATGGCGACGCGTTGCGCCTGACCGCCCGACAACTCCGCCGGGCGGCGGTCGGCAAACGCGCTCGTGCCTGTGCGCCGCATCCACTCGTTGGCCCGGTCGGCCGCCTCGGCGCGTGACACTCCGGACGACCGGGGGCCGAAGGCCACGTTGTGGCGCACGCTGAGGTGCGGGAACAGGAGGGAGTCCTGGGCGAGGAGTGCAACACCGCGTCGGTGCGGGGCTCGCCACGATCGCGGCAGGTCGAACAGGGTCTCGCCGCCGAGCGTCGCCCGGCCGCGATCCGGGCGCAGGAGCCCGGCGAGCATGCCGAGCACCGTGGACTTGCCCGCACCGTTCGGGCCGAGCAACGCCACGGTCTCGCCGTCCGCGACCGAGAGCTCGACCTCCACGTCGCGCGCCGTCGCGGCGGCGGTCAGGTGCAGGCTCACGCGGCGCTCCGTCCGGGCTGCCGTGCGGCCTCCGCGCTGATCCGGGTGCCGCCGCGACGCCACGGTCGCATCCCCTCGCCCGCCCCGTGAGCGACAGCGACCACGGCGATCGCGACGGCGACCAGCACGAGCGACAGAGCCACCGCGGCATAGGGATCGGTCTCCCGCTGCAGGTAGATCTCCAGCGGCAGGGTTCGGGTCACGCCCTGCAGGCTGCCCGCGAACGTGAGGGTCGCCCCGAACTCGCCCAGGGCCCGCGCGAACGACAGGATGGACCCCGACACGACCGCAGGCAGCACCAGCGGCAGCGTCACCCGGAACAGGACGGCGGACGGGCGCGCGCCGAGTGTCGCCGCGACCGCCTCGTACCGGTCTCCGGCCGAGCGGAGCGCCCCCTCGAGGCTCAAGACCAGGAACGGCAGCGCGACGAACGTCTGCGCGATCACGACCGCCGGGGTCGAGAAGGCGACGTTCAGAGCGCCACCGAGCAGGCCACGCCGCCCGTACAGCGCGAGCAGGGCCAGCCCGCCGACCACCGGCGGGAGCACGAGGGGCAGCAGCACCACCGCACGCAGCAGCCGTTGTCCGGGAAACGGCACCCGCGCCAGCACGATCGCCATCGGGACGCCGAGCACCAGGCAGCCGACCGCGGCCAAGAGCGATGTGCGCAGGCTGAGGAGGAGCGCATCCACCGAGGAAGGCGACGTGATCAGCGGGATGAAGTCCGCCCAGTCGACCCGTGCCGCCATCGCGAGCAGGGGCAGCAAGACGAAGAGCGCGCCGGCCGCGGCGATCGCGACGATCCACCCGGGGATGGCCGAACGCGGACTCATCCTCGCCTCACGGTGCGCCGAAGCCGGCGGCCGCCAGCGCCTTCCGCCCGGTGGGACCTGCGACGAAGGCGACGAACGCTCGCGCTCCGGCCGGGTTCGGCGCGTGCGCGACGGTCGCGATCGGGTAGACGTTGATGGTCTTCGCCGCCTCAGGGAAGGGGACCGACTGCACGCTCGATCCGGCGCCCTTCGCATCGGTGGCGTAGACGATTCCCGCATCCGCCTCGCCCGAGGTGACCTTGCCGAGCACGTCGGTGACCGACGACTCCTCGCTGACCGGAGCGAGGGTCACGCCGGCGGACTTCTCAACCTTCGCCGTCGCGGCTCCGCATGGTACCTGCGGGGCGCAGACGACGGTCCTGACCGAGGGGGATGCCAGCTCGGCGAAGCTCTTCACGTGGGCGGGGTTGCCGGGCGGCACCGCGATCGCCAGGACGTTGGTGGCGAAGTCGGTGGGCGAGCCCTCGATCGCACCGCCGTCGACGGCCTTGGTCATGTTGGCCTCATCGGCGGACGCGAACACGTCGGCCGGAGCGCCGGCAGTGAGCTGCGAGACGAGGTCGGACGACCCGGCGAACGAGAAGGTGACCTTGGTACCGGGATGCGCCTTCTCGAACTCCTCACCGAGTTCGGTGAAGGTCTTCGTCAGGGATGCTGCGGCGAACACTGTGACGGTGCCGGTCACGTCGTCGGTCGGGGTGGGCGTCTTCGCGCCTGAGGCGGGTGTGGTGGCGCACCCGGTGAGGGCAAGACCGAGGGCGACGGTCACCGCCCCCAGGAGAGCGGTGGCGCGCACCATCCTGCGGCTCATCGCTTCACCGTCGAAGGGGACGCCGTAGGGGCTTCGACGATGACATTCGTCGCCTTGATCACCGCCACCGCGACGGAGCCGAGCTCGAGACCCAGCTCGCGGACCGCCTCGCTGCTGATCAGCGAGACGACCCGGTGCGGGCCGCACTGCAGCTCGACCTGCGCCATCACCTTGTCCATCACGATGTCCGTCACGAGTCCAACGAAGCGGTTGCGGGCCGACGCGGCGACGCCCGACGGGTCT
The DNA here is from genome assembly GCF_058138205.1 of Leifsonia sp. RCC_180. NCBI lineage: Bacteria > Bacillati > Actinomycetota > Actinomycetes > Micrococcales > Microbacteriaceae > Leifsonia > Leifsonia sp. RCC_180. The sequence goes on from NZ_CP200340.1 coordinate 171,422, forward strand.
CCGGGGAGCACCGCGTTCTGCTTGGCGAGCTGTGCGAGCTCCAGCCCGTCGACGACGGTGCGGCCCGCTTCGTCGCGCGAGCTGGACAGCACGCCGCCGTCGATCCATCGGCGGAGCGTGTCGTCGCTGACGCCGAGATAGAGCGCGGCGTCCTTGATCCGTATGTGCGGCACAAAAGCCATGCTAGTTCCGCAGCTGCGGAACCGGAAGCGCGGTTAGAGCCCCACCCACTCCGACGCACCGTCGGTGAAGTGCTGCCGCTTCCAGATCGGGACACGCGCCTTGATGATCTCGACCAGCTCCGCGCACGCGGCGAAGGCCTCCGCCCGATGCGGCGCGGCGACCGCCGCGATCAGGGCCAGGTCGCCGATGGTCAGCGATCCGACGCGGTGCTGGGCGGCCACCCGCAGACCGGTCGAGCGGGCGACCTCCTCGCAGCAGGCCCGCAAGAACTCTTCGGCGTCGGGATGCGCCCGGTAGTCGAGCGACACCACGCCCTTGCCTCCGTCGTGGTCGCGGACGATGCCCTGGAACGAGACGACCGCCCCCGCCTCGGCACGCCAGACGAACTCATCCACCGTCGAGGGGTCCAACGGGTCGACGCTGATGGTCGCCAGCACGTCGTTCACGAGTGGTCCCCTCCGCGCAGCTGGTCGAGCAGGTGCGGCAGAAGGTCGTCCAGCACGGCGAGTCCGTCGAGGACGCCGCCGCGCGAGCCGGGCAGGTTGACGACCAGGGTGGAGCCGGCGATGCCGACCAGCCCGCGGCTGAGGGCCGCGAGCGGGGTCGCCTCGGCACCGCGGGCGCGCAGCGCTTCCGCGACGCCGGGCAGCTGCCGGTCGAGGAGGGCCGCCGTCGCCTCCGGCGTGCGGTCGGTGGGCGAAACGCCGGTGCCCCCCGTGGTGATGAGCACCCGGGGGCGGGCGGCGACGGCCTCGCGGAGGGCCGCATCCACGTCGGCGTCCGCGACGACGTACACCTCGGCGGGGAGCCGGCGCTCCGCCAGCCACTCGGCGATCACCGGACCCGTCGTGTCCTCGTAGACGCCGGTCGCGGCACGAGTGGAGGCGACGAGCACGATGGCAGGAGGCGCGGAAGCCGTTGGGCCCTGCGCGGCAGCGTCATCCACGGCAGCAGTATCCTCGCCGTCCCGCCGCCACTCGCCGCGCTTCCCGCCACTCTTCGCGACGAGCCGCACGTCGGTCAGGCTCGCGGCCGGATCGACCGCCTTCACCATGTCGTGCAGGGTGAGTCCCGCTACGGCGACCGCCGTCAGCGCCTCCATCTCGACGCCGGTGCGCCCGTGGGTGCGCGCGACGACCTCGATCTCGATGGTGCCGGCCTCCGCATCCAACTCGAAGTCGACGCGGACGCTGTTCAGCGGCAGCGGATGGCAGAGCGGGATGAGCTCACTCGTCCGCTTCGCCCCGCCGATGCCCGCGATCCGCGCCGTGGCGAGCACGTCGGCCTTCGGGAGGTCGTCGGCCGCGACCAGCCGCACGACCTCGGGTGTGGTCACGAATCGCCCACGTGCGAGTGCTTCGCGGTCGGTCTCCGGCTTTCCTCCGACGTCGACCATGCGCGCGCGGCCGTCGGCGTCGAGGTGGGTGAGCTGCGTCATAGCGTCCAGACTGTCACGGTCGCTCCCGCTTCGACGGCCTCCGCCTCGGCCGGCACGTCGATGAGCACGTCGGCACGGGCCATGCCGGCGACCAGGTGCGACGAGTGGCCGGCGACGGGCGTCACGCCGCCCGAACCGTCGAGGAGCCCCCGCAGGAATTGCCGCCTGCCGGGCACCGATCGCAGGTCCGTGGTCAGCGCGGCCTCGACCGGAGCGATCGGCGGCAACCCGGCCGCGGCGCGCAGGGGATCGCGCAGGAACACCACGAACGACACCTGCGTGCTCACCGGGTTGCCCGGGAACGCGAACACCGGAACCCCGCCCACCACGGCCGTCGCCTGCGGGCCGCCGGGTTGCATCGCGACCGTGGTCACGTCAGCACCTCGGGGGTGCAGGACCTCGCGGACCACCTCGTACGCGCCCTTCGAGATCCCGCCCGAGGTGATGACGAGGTCGCTCTGCGCGAGGGCCTCATCGAGGATGCGCTCGAACGTCGCCGGGTCGTCGTCGCTGCTCGCGCGCACCGACACCGTCGCCCCGGACTCCTGCACCAGAGCCGCGAGGGCGACGCTGTTGGCGTCGTACACCTGCCCGAAGCCGGGGGCACCGGACGAGATGAGCTCCGACCCGGTCGTCAGGATGCCGACGCGCAGCCGGGCCCGCGCCCGCACCGTCTCGACGCCCGCGGCGGCGAGTGCGGCGAGGTGCCGCGGGGCCAGCCGCGTTCCCGCCGGCACGAGGACCTCGCCGCGACGCACGTCGCTTCCACGCTCCCGTACGTACTCGCCGGCCGCGCGGGAACGGCGGATCTCGACGATGGCGCCCTCCAGGTCGTCGTCGCGTCCGAGCACCAGCTCGGTGTCCTCGACCGGGACGATCGTGTCGGCGCCGGTCGGCACAGGGGCGCCGGTCATGATCCTCAGGGCCGTTCCGGCGATGAGCGTCACAGGGCTCGTGTGCCCGGCCGGGATGTCGCCCGACACTTCGAGCGCGACGGGCGCCGAGCGTATGTCGGCGGCACGGACGGCATAGCCGTCCATCTGCGAGTTGCGGAAGAGCGGCAGGTCCACCTCCGACCGCACCTCCTCGGCCGTCACCCGGCCGAGCGCGGCTTCGAGCCGCACGGTCTCCTCCGGCGGCTGCTCGGAGAGCGGTTCCAGCATCCGCGCGATGATGCCGGCGTGGTCTTCGACGCTGCGCGCCTGCCCGGACGGGTCCCGTGTCATGGGTTCAGTATCCCGCGATGGATGCGGCGCGGTCAGTACCGGGGCATGGCCGGGTCGACGTCGCGCGCCCAGGCGTCGAGGCCGCCCGCGAGAACAACGCCCGGCATCCCGGCGTCGGCCAAAAGCTGACGGGCCGTCTCGGCGCGGATGCCGTGGTGGCAGACGATGACCAGGGGGTCGGCGGGCAGGCGCTCCGCGACTCCTGCCGGATCGCTCTGCACGACGCCCAGCGGTACGAGCAGCGACCCGGGCAGCTCGACGATGTCGGCCTCCCACGGTTCGCGCACGTCGAGCAGCGTGTAGGGCTCGCCGGCCGCGAGGCGCGCGTGCAGCTCGGCGGGCGACATGGTGTCGGTGACGCCGCAGAACAGGTCGTAGTCGATCAGCTCCGTGACCGGCTTTGCCTCGGGGTCGCGCTCGTACGCGAGCTCGCGGAAGGTCCCGCGCAGGCCGTCGTGGATGGTCACCCGGCCGAGGTGCGGCTCGCCCGTCCCGGTGACGAGCGCGATGGCCTCGCTCACCATCAGCGCGCCGATCACGCCGCACACCGACGGGAGGGCGCCCGCCTCGGCGCAACTGGCGACGCTCCCCGGGGCGGGCGGCACGGGGAAGAGGTCGCGGTAGGTGGGTCCGCGCGACGCCCAGCTGAGGCCCAGCTGGCCGCCGGTCTGGTGCACGGCACCCCACACGACGGGGATGCCGCCCAGCGTCGCCGCGTCATCCACCAGGTACCGGGTCGGGAAGTTGTCGCTGCCGTCCAGCACCAGATCGAACCCGGAGAGGATGCGCTGGGCGTTCTCAGCCGTCAGCCGCTCGGCGAACAGCCGGAGGTCGGCCTCCTCGTCGAGGGCACGCACGGCGTCGGCGGCCGACTCCACCTTGGGCCGGCCCACGTCGGACGGCGTGTGGATGGCCTGCCTCGGCAGGTTGCTCAGCTCGACCCGGTCGTCGTCCACGATCCCGATCGTGCCGAAACCGGCCGACGCGAGCAAGGGGAGCACCGCCGACCCGAGGCCGCCCGCGCCCACCACGAGCACCCGGGCGGCTTGCAGTCGGCGTTGCGCGAGCGGCCCGAATCCCGGCAGCTGCGTGGTGCGCGCGTAGCGCGCCGTGCGCTCGGGGGAGAGCTCGGGAGCGGGTTCGACCAGCGGCGGAAAGGCCATGCCCTCAGCCAATCACACCGGCGGGCGCGTCACATGCCGCGTTCGTCACACGACCGGAACCTGAATGGTGTGCAGCCCGGTCGCGCCGTCCGGCACCACATCCCGCAGCGTGGAGGTCTGCACCTTCCCGTTCGCGTCGGTCGCCCGGACGCGCAGGGTGTGACTCCCAGCGGTCGCCTCCCACGCGAACCGCCACTGCCTCCACGTGTCCACGGAGATCGCATCGGCGAGCGTCGCCTCCCGCCAGGGGCCGTCGTCGACGCGCACGTGCACGGCGCTCACGCCCGTGTGCTGCGACCAGGCGACCCCGGCGACGGCGACCGTTCCGGCCTTCACCTGTCGGCCGTCTGCCGGCACGTCGATACGCGACGACAGTTTGATCGGCCCGCGCTCGGACCAGCCGCGGTCGGTCCAGTACGCGGTGTGCTGGTCGAAACGGGTGACCTCGAGCGACACCACCCACTTGGTCGCGGAGACGTACCCGTACAGCCCGGGGACGACCATCCGCACCGGGTAGCCGTGCTCGATGGGCAGCGGCTGCCCGTTCATCCCGACGGCGAGGATCGCGTTTCGGTCGTCCGTCAGCGCCTCGATCGGTGTGCTCGCCGTCCAGCCGTCCTGACTGGTCGAGAACACCATGTCGGCATCCGATGACGGCTTCGCGCGGGCGAGCAGGTGCCGGATGGGGTAGCCGAGCCAGGTCGCATTGCCGATCAGGTCGCCGCCGACCTCATTCGAGACGCAGGTGAGCGTCGTGGTGGATTCCTCCAACGGCAGGGCGAGCAGTTCGGCAAAGGTCAGCTCGAGCTCGTTCTCGACCATCCCGGTGATGCGCAGCTTCCAGTCGTGCGGCTCGATGCCCGGGATCTGCAGCGCGGTGTCGATGCGATAGAAATCGGCGTTCGGGGTGACGATCGGCGAGAGGCCGGGGATGTCGAACGACGCACCAGCGGGGATCGGCGGAGCCGTCGTTGCAGGCTTCGGCAGGCGGATCGCGGCACGCGCTGCGGAGGCCGCCCGGAAGCCCCCGGCGACGACCTGCCCGATGACGAGGGCGAGCGCGCCGGCCCCCGCCGTCGCCGCCGTCGAGGTCACGAAGCGGCGGCGGCTGACCTGGCCGCGAGGCGCGACGCGGGTCGGCTCGGTCTCGCGCAGCATCCTGATCAGCCAGCCGAGAAGCAGGATGGCGATCACAGCGGCCAGGGCCGAGGGCACCGCATCCACGATGCTGTTGCCCGACCGGGTGAGCGCGGCGAGCACGCCCAGCGCGCCGCCGAGACCGATCAGGATGCGGCCGAGCGGCGGCCGCAGACGCTCCAGCCAGCCCGCGACGGCCGCGCCGACCAGCACTACGACCGCGAGGGAGACGATGAGGAACGCCTTGTCGCCGGTCCCGAAGAGCCCGATGACGGCCTCTTTCAGCCACGGCGGCGCCAGATCGATCAGCAGCGCTCCGACGGTCAGCACGGGGCTGCCGTTCTGCACCACGAAGGCGCTCACCAGTTCGGCGGCGCCCACGCCCGCGACGACGCTCGCGACGCCGGCCCCAGCGGGCCGCCAGAAGTCGGACATACCGCAAAGCTACGGCCGGCGGCTGTGCGCCGGCCACAAGCGGCCACGGCGACGTGGGAGGCTGGGGACATCATGTCCGACGACACCGCCCCGCCCAGCCCCCGACGGCTCCGCCTCGAGGACATCCCCGGGTGGTCCGGCCCCGGCTCCGTCTCAGAGGACGCGGTCTACGACACCTTCGTGGCGTGGGTGGAGGCGGGCGGCATCCGGCTCTACCCTGCGCAGGACGAGTCGGTCATCGAGATCGTCGGCGGCGCCAACGTGATCCTGAGCACACCCACAGGCACCGGCAAGTCGCTCGTCGCCGTGGCGGCGCACTTCGCCGCCCTGGCGCGCGGTGAACGCAGCTACTACACCGCCCCGATCAAGGCGCTCGTCTCCGAGAAGTTCTTCGCTCTCGTCGACATCTTCGGCGCCGAGAACGTCGGCATGACGACCGGCGACTCGGCGGTCAACGCCGACGCGCCGATCGTGTGCGCCACGGCGGAGATCCTCGCGAACCTGGCGCTCCGGCACGGCGAGGAGACGCCGGTCGGGCAGGTGGTCATGGACGAGTTCCACTTCTACGCCGACCCGGATCGCGGCTGGGCCTGGCAGGTGCCGCTCCTGACGATGCCGCACACGCAGTTCGTGCTCATGTCGGCGACTCTCGGCGACGTGAGCGCGCTCGCCGACGACCTCGAGCGTCGCACCGGGCGCGCCACCGCGTCGGTCACCGGGGTCGAGCGCCCGGTTCCGCTGCACTACTACTACGAGCTGACGCCGGTGCACGAGACCATCGAAGACCTGCTGCACACCGGCCAGGCGCCGATCTACGTCGTCCACTTCTCGCAGCTCGCCGCGCTGGAGCGAGCCCAGTCGCTCTCCAGCGCCAAGATCGCGAGCCGAGAGCAGCGGGATGCGATCGCCGAGCTGATCGGCGACTTCCGCTTCACCACCGCCTTCGGCAAGACGCTCTCCCGGCTGCTGCGTCAGGGCATCGGCGTCCACCATGCCGGAATGCTGCCCAAATACCGGCGGCTTGTGGAGCAGCTCGCCCAGCGCGGGATGCTGCGCGTCATCTGCGGGACGGACACGCTCGGCGTCGGTATCAACGTCCCGATCCGCACGGTGCTGCTGACGGCGCTGACGAAGTTCGACGGCACCAGGATGCGGCAGCTCAACGCGCGCGAGTTCCACCAGATCGCCGGGCGCGCGGGCCGCGCGGGCTACGACACCGCGGGAACGGTCGTCGCGCAGGCGCCCGAGCATGAGTCGGAGAACCTCAAGGCGATCGAGAAGGCGGGCGACGACCCGAAGAAGCGGCGCAAGATCGTCCGCAAGAAGGCGCCGGAAGGGTTCGTCTCGTGGGGCGAGCCGTCGTTCCGCCGCCTCATCGAGGCGGAGCCGGAGACGCTGACTTCCTCGATGCAGATCACCAGCGCCATGCTCATCAACGTCATCGGACGTGGGGGAGACGTCTACGGGCACGTCCGCGCTCTCGTGTTCGACAACCACGAGCCGTGGAAGCGGCAGCTCGCGCTCGCCCGCCGCGCTATCGAGCTGTACCGCTCGCTCCTCACCGCTGGCGTGGTCGAAGCGGTCCGCACCGGCGGCGAGGTGGAGGTGCGGCTCACCGTCGACCTGCAGCCCAACTTCGCCCTCAACCAGCCGCTGTCGCCGTTCGCGCTCGCCGCCTTCGAGCTGTTCGACATCGATTCTCCCGGCTATGCGCTCGACATCGTGTCGGTGGTCGAGGCGACCCTCGACGACCCGCGGCCGGTGCTCTCCCAGCAGCAGTTCCAGGCGCGCGGCGAGGCCGTCGCCGCCATGAAGGCGGAGGGGATCGAGTACGAGGAGCGGATGGAGGCGCTCGAGGAGGTCACGCATCCCAAACCCCACGACGTGCTCCTCCACGAGGCGTTCGCCACCTACGCCTCCAGTCAGCCGTGGGTGGCCGACTTCGCGCTGAGCCCCAAGTCGGTGGTGCGCGACCTGTACGAGCGCGCCATGACCTTCGGCGAGTTCATCGCGTTCTACAAGCTCGCGCGATCGGAGGGTGTCGTCCTGCGGTACCTCTCCGACGCCTACCGGGCGCTCAATCAGACCGTCCCGCTCGAACTCCGCACGGAGGACCTGCGCGACATCATCGAATGGCTGGGCGAGCTCGTGCGGCAAGTGGACTCCAGCCTGCTCGACGAGTGGGAGGAGCTCGTCCATCCCGACGCCGCCCGGCACGCCGCCGAGTCGAGCGAGCTGGCCCCGCCCGCGCCGCGGAACGTCACGACCAACCGCCGCGCGTTCTTCGTGCTCGTACGCAACGAGCTGTTCCGCCGAGTCCAGCTGGCGGCGCTCGACCGGGTGGACGACCTGGGCATGCTGGAGGCGGAGGCCGCGGCGCTCGCCGGCGGCGTCGCTCCCTCGTTCACCGCAGCCCAGTGGGATGCGGCCCTGGAGGCGTACTACGAGGAGCACGACGAGATCCTCACGGACGCGTCGGCCCGGGCTGCCTCCATGATCATCGTGGACGAGAAGCCGGAGGGCGCTGAGGGCATCTGGCGGGTGCGCCAGATCATCGCCGACCCGGAGGGCGACCACGACTGGGGGATCTCCGCGGAGGTTCTCCTGGAGGATTCGGCACGCGAGGGGGTCGCGGTGATCCGGGTCACGGGAGTCGGCCGGTTCTAGCCCCGCGGTGGGTGTGCCGATCGGTTTGACCTGACTGAGGCGCCATGTGAGTATCGTCACGGCGTCCTAACAGCGCTAGGTCCCTTGCACGAACCCCGGATGAATGATTACGTCTGAGTAATTCCCTCGGGGAACGGCATCCGACACGAGAAAGAGAACGGTGGACCTCACCCTCATCGTCGTGCTGGTCATCGCGCTGGCGCTCTTCTTCGACTTCACGAACGGCTTCCACGACACGGCCAACGCGATGGCCACCCCCATCGCGACCGGTGCCATGCGGCCGAAAGTTGCGGTCGCGCTCGCCGCCATCCTGAACCTGATCGGCGCGTTCCTCTCCACCGAGGTGGCGAAGACCATCTCCGGCGGCATCATCAAGGAGGGCGACGGCGGCGTGCAGATCACGCCGACGCTCATCTTCGCCGGCCTCGTCGGCGCCATCGTCTGGAACATGGTCACCTGGCTGTTCGGCCTGCCGTCGTCGTCCAGTCACGCACTGTTCGGCGGCCTGATCGGCGCAGCCATCGTCGGGGCAGGCATCCAATCGGTCGACTTCGTCGTGGTGCTCGACAAGGTCATCCTCCCTGCCGTCATCGCGCCGTTCACGGCCGGTGTCGTGGCGTGGAGCGCGACCAAGCTCGCGTACTGGATCACCCGCCGGTACGACGGGCGGCCGGACGGCCGCGGCGGGTTCCGCTACGGCCAGATCTTCTCCTCGTCGCTCGTGGCTCTCGCGCACGGCACCAACGACGCGCAGAAGACCATGGGCGTCATCACGCTGACGTTGATCTCGGCGGGCATCCAGCCGACCGGCTCCGGACCGGAGACCTGGGTCGTCATCGCGTGTGCCCTCGCGATCGCCATCGGCACGTACTCGGGTGGATGGCGCATCATCCGCACCCTCGGCCGCGGCCTCACCGAGGTGAAACCCGCGCAAGGCTTCGCCGCAGAGACGAGTACCGCCGCCACGATCCTGGCGTCCAGCCACATCGGGTTCGCGCTCTCGACCACGCAGGTCGCGTCGGGCTCGGTCATCGGATCCGGGCTCGGTCGCCGCGGGTCGTCCGTGCGCTGGGGCACGGCCGGACGCATCGCGATCGGCTGGCTGCTCACCCTCCCGTCCGCAGCGATCGTCGGCGGCCTCGCCGCGCTCCTGGCGGACATCGGTCCGATCGGCGTCCTGATCGACACGATCGTGGGTGCTGCGGTCGTCACCTACATCTTCTGGCGGGCCCGACGGAACCGGGTCACCAGTGAGAACGCCGTCAAGCCCGTTCCGCTGCAGGGCAAGAGCGAGGTCGCCGCCTCCGGCAAGGCCGTCAAGATCCAGAAGGTCAAGCCGCTGAAGCGGCCGCGCTCGCGTAAGGAGTCCGCATGATCGACTGGGCTGCCTTCGTCCTCGTCTTCGCCGCATCCCTCGTGGGCTCCTGCGTCGTCGTGGCGTTCTACTCGCTCGGCACGCGCCTCCTCGCGGCGGCCGGCCGGGCCCTCTTCGTGGAGCCCGTCGAGTTCACCGACGCGATCACCGTGCTGACACCCGAGAAAGCGGCCAAACTGCAGCGGAAGGCCGAGAAGGCCCAGCGCAAGAATCCGCTCACACCGGCCCAGAAGCGCCTCGCCCTGACCGGCGCCTACGCGTGCTTCACCGCCTGCGCCATCGCGGTGCTCTACGGGCTGTACCTGATCATCCCGTACTTCCACCAGTAGGCGGCGCTGCGGCGACGCGGATCAGTCGGTGCCCCGGGCGCGGGAGATCGCGTTCATCACGTGGTAGACGACGATCGCCGCGATGGCGCCCAGTGCGATCCCGTTGAAGGTCAGCTGGCCGAGGTTCAGCGTGAAGTCGCCGATGCCGATGATCAGTGCGACCGCGGCCGTGAACTGGTTCTTAGGCTTGGTGAAGTCGACCTTGTTGTCCAGCCAGATCTTCACGCCGATGATCCCGATGAGGCCGTACAGCGCGGTCGTGACGCCGCCCAGCACGCCCGCAGGGATGGTGTTGATCACCGCACCGACCTTCGGTGATAGGCCCAGCAGAACGGCGACGATGCCCGCCACCCAATAGGCGGCGGTGGAGTAGACGCGGGTCGCGGCCATCACGCCGATGTTCTCGCCGTAGGTTGTCGTCCCCGATCCGCCGAAGAAGCCGGCGATGGTGGTCGCGACGCCGTCGGCGAAGAGCGCGCGGCCGGTCAGCCGGTTCACGGACGGGTCGGTGAGCTGCGCGACACCGCGGATGTGCCCGACGTTCTCGGCGATCAGCACGAGTACGACCGGGAGGAACGCGGGCAGGATGCCCCACGTGGCGGCCGGGGAGGTGAACGGGTTCGCGGGCAGCGTGAACTGGGGGAGCCCGATCCAGGCCGCCTTGGCGACCCCGCTGAAGTCGACCTGGCCGACGATCACGGCGAAGACGTAGCCGACCGCGACCCCCAGGAAGATGGACAGCCGGCCCAGCATCCCGCGGAAGAATACCGTGCACAGGATGACGGCGGCGAGCGTGACGAGGGCCGTGATGGGCGCCTTGGCGAAGTTCGCGCCGGCGGCCGGGGCGAGGTTGAACCCGATCAGCGCGACGATCGCACCGGCGACGACAGGAGGCATCAGCGCGTCGATCCACCGTGTGCCGGTGCCGATGACGATGAGGCCGACGATGGCCAGCAGCAGGCCGGTGACGACGATCCCGAAGAGCGCGGACGGCATCCCGTTCGCCTTCGTCGCCGCGACGATCGGCACGATGAACGCGAACGAGGAGCCGAGATAGCTGGGGAGGCGGTTGCGGGTGATGACGAGGAACAGGATCGTCCCGACACCCGAGAACAGCAGCGTCGTCGCAGGCGGGAAGCCGGTCAGCAACGGCACAAGGAACGTCGCGCCGAACATCGCCACCACGTGCTGGGCGCCGAGCCCGATCGTGCGCGGCCAGGTGAGCCGTTCGCCGGGCAGCACGATCTCGTGCGCACCCACCTTCTTGCCGTCGCCGTGCAGCGTCCAGGGCAGTGCCATGCGTGTCCTCAACAGGTCTCGAGTCGGAATAGGCTTGGTGCTGCGCATTCGCGCATTCTCCGACGAACCTGAGTCTTCGCCGGGCCACCAGCCAACGATCCTACGGGAGTCCACCATTTCCGCTCCGACCAGCGCGCCCACCACATCCAAAGGGCGCTTCGACCGCTTTTTCGAGATCAGCGCCCGCGGAACGACCTGGGGCACCGAGGTGCGCGGCGGCGTCCTGACCTTCGTCACGATGGCGTACATCGTCATCCTGAACCCGCTCATCCTGGGCGGTACGAAGGATGTGGTCGGCCACACGCTCGGGACCACGCAGGTCGCCGCCGTCACGGCGCTCAGCGCCGGCGTGATGACCGTGCTGTTCGGCCTCGTCGCACGGCTGCCGTTCGCGTTCGCGGCCGGACTCGGCATCAACTCCTTCCTCGCCGTCAACGTCGTCAAGATCCTGACCTGGCAGGAGGCCATGGGCCTCGTCGTCATCAACGGCATCATCATCGTGCTGCTGTCGGCGACCGGCCTCCGGAAGCTCATCTTCAACGCCGTCCCTGCGCAGCTCAAGACCGCGATCACGGTCGGCATCGGCCTGTTCATCGCGTTCATCGGGTTCGTCGACAGCGGGTTCGTCCGTACGACCAACCTCTCGTCGCCGCCCGTCCAGCTGGGTGAGGCCGGGTCCATCGCGACGCTGCCGACCATCACCTTCCTGATCGCGCTGGTCATCATGGGCGTGCTCATGGCGCGCAAGGTGAAGGGCGCGCTGCTCATCGGCATCGTCGCCGCCACCGTCGTCGCGATCATCGCCGAGGCGATCTGGCACGTCGGGCCGTCGATGGGCAAGAACGCCGCCGGCTGGAACCTCACCGTGCCGCAGCTCCCCACCTCGCTCGTCTCGCTGCCGGACCTCAGCCTGGTCGGCCAGGTCGATCTCTTCGGAGCCTTCGGCCGGATCGGCGCACTCGCCGCCACCATGCTCATCTTCACCCTCGTCTTCACCAATTTCTTCGACGCCATGGGGTCGATGACGGGCCTCGCCCGCAGCGCGGGGCTCGCGAACGAGGACGGCACGTTCCCGCGCCTCCAGTCCTCGCTGATCGTCGAAGGGGTCGGCGCGATCGTCGGCGGTGGTGTCTCGGCCTCCTCGAACACGGTGTTCGTGGAGTCCGCGTCGGGCATCGGCGAGGGCGCCAAGACGGGCTTCGCCAGCGTTGTCACCGGTGCGCTCTTCCTGCTGGCGATGTTCTTCACGCCGCTCACCCAGGTGGTCCCGCTCGAGGTGGCGGCTGCGGCCCTCGTCGTCGTCGGTGCGCTCATGGTCGTGCAGATCAAGCACATCGACTTCACTGAGTTCTCCGTCGTGCTGCCCGTCTTCCTGACGATCATCGTCATGCCGCTGACCTACTCCATCGCGAACGGCATCGGGGTCGGGTTCATCAGCTGGGTCCTGATCCGGTCGCTCGCGGGCAAGGGGCGGGAGATCAGCCCGCTGCTGTGGATCGTCGCCGCCGGCTTCCTGGTCTACTTCGCGCGCGGCCCGATCGAGGGGCTGCTCGGGCAGGTCTGAGTCTCGCTCCTGACCCGGGCGAGGGGCTGACCTCAGGGTTCACTCGGGGGTTATCCGGATACCGGGCGCTGGCGCGAATCGCTTGACTGGATCCATGACCACCACCAGCACTCCGTACCCGTCCGTCACCCCCATCCGCACCCTCAGTACCACCAGCCTCGCGCTCGGCGTCGCCTCCATCGTCTTCGGGTGGACCCTCGTCGCGCCGATCGCCGGCCTCGTCGTCGGCATCATGGCGCTGAAGCGGGAGCCGGAGGGCAAGAACCTCGCCGTCTGGGGCATCGTTCTCAACGCCGTCATGCTCGCCGGTGCGGCGTTCTTCGCCGTCCTCGCCCTTGTGGGCATCGGGATCGGGTTCGCGGCGCTGCCGTTCGCGTTCCTGTAACCGAGACTCCATTGTCCGTGACCTCGGTCGCAGGCTCCCTCGGCGCTGGGGTCGCAGCACCGCTCCGCGCTGCTCATAGCTCCACCGCGCGGCGCTGCCGTTCGCCTTCCTCTGATCGGGCACTCACCCCGAGGCTGGGACAATGGGGGGATGGAACCATCCCCCCTTGTCCGGCCGCGCAGCTTCGTCGTCCGCGGCCGCAAGACCGAAGCCCAGACCCGGGCGATCGACGAACTGTGGCCGACCTTCGGACTCGACTTCGACGGCTCGCCGCTCGACCTCGACGCGGCGTTCGGCCGCACCGCACCGCGCATCGTCGAGATCGGCTTCGGCAACGGCGAGAACCTGCTCACCCTCGCCGAGCGGCATCCTGAGCGCGACTTCCTCGGGATCGAGGTGCACGGCGCCGGGATCGGCCGCGTGCTCGGGGCGATGCGGGACCGGGGGCTCACCAACATCCGGATCGTCCGGCACGACGCCGTGGAGGTGTTCGAGCGGGGCCTTGCGCCGCGCTCCGTGGACGAGGTCCTCATCTTCTTCCCCGACCCGTGGCCGAAGGCGCGGCACCACCGGCGGCGTCTCATCCAGCCGTCCGTCGCCCCGCTGCTCGTCGCGGCACTGGCCGACGACGGCGTGCTTCGGCTGGCCACCGACTGGGAGCCGTACGCCGAGCACATGATCGAGGTGCTCGACGCGCAGCCGGGGCTCGTCAACCTGGCGGGAGACGCCCACTTCGTCCCGCGCCCCGAGGACCGCCCGGTGACCAAGTTCGAGCGCCGGGGCGAGCGCCTCGGGCACGCGATCTTCGATCTCGCGTACCGTCCCGCCCGCTGACGCCTGCGCGGGTTCGTAGGATGAGCGCATGACGCATGCATCCACGGTCGACGCCCTCCGCTCCGCCTTCGACCGTGGCACCACCAAGCCGCTCGCCTGGCGGTTGGCACAGCTGCGGGCGCTGCGGCGGATGCTCACCGAGCGCGCCGCCGAGTTCGAGGACGCCCTGCTCGCCGACCTGGCGAAGAGTCCGACGGAGTCGCAGATCGCCGAGCTCGGTTTCGTGGTGGGCGAGATCGACCACATCCTGAAGCGTCTGCGCCGCTGGCTCCGGCCGCGCCGGGTGGCGGTGCCCGGGGCCCTCATGCCTGCGCGCGCGTCCACCATCCTGGAGCCGGTCGGCGTGGTGCTCGTCATCGCGCCCTGGAACTACCCCGTGCAGCTCCTCCTCGCCCCGCTCGTCGGCGCCCTCGCCGCCGGGAACGCCGTCGTGCTGAAGCCCAGCGAGCTGGCGCCGGCCACGTCGGCCGCGATGGCCCGCCTCATCCCTCAGTACCTGGATGCACGGGCCGTCGCCGTCGTGGAGGGCGGCGTGGAGGAGACCACCGACCTGCTGGCGCAGCGCTTCGACCACATCTTCTACACCGGCAACGGCCGGGTGGGCCGGATCGTCGCCGCAGCGGCCGTCGAGCACCTCACTCCCGTCACCCTGGAACTCGGGGGCAAGTCGCCGGTCTACGTCGACGGCACGGTCGACATCGCCGCCGCCGCGCGCCGCATCGCCTGGGGCAAGTTCATGAACGCGGGGCAGACCTGCGTCGCCCCCGACTACATCCTCGCCGACCGGTCCATCGTGCCGCAGCTGGCGGATGCCCTCGGCGGCGCGGTGCGGGAGCTGTACGGCGACGACCCGGCGCAGAGCCCGGACTACGGGCGCATCGTCAACGACCGGCAGTTCGCCCGCCTGACCGGGATGCTGACCTCGGGCACCGCGACGGTCGGCGGTCAACACGAGGCCGCCGGCCGCTACCTCGCTCCGACCGTCCTCACCGACGTCGCTCCCGACGCCCCAGTGATGGCGGAGGAGATCTTCGGGCCGATCCTCCCGATCCTGCCCGTCGACGGGCTCGACGACGCCATCCGCTTCATCCGCGCGGGCGACAAACCGCTCGCCCTCTACGTGTTCACGTCGAGCGCCACCGTGCGGCGGCGCATCCTCACAGAGACGAGTTCGGGGGCAGTCGGCTTCGGCGTCCCGGCGGCGCACCTCGCGGTCGCGGGACTGCCGTTCGGCGGGGTGGGGCAGAGCGGTTCGGGCGCGTATCACGGCGAGCGGTCGGTGCGGACCTTCAGCCATGAGAAGGCGGTGCTCAGCAAGTCGCTGAGCCCGGACACGCTGCAGCTGATCTACCCGCCGTACACCGAGGCGAAGGACCGCTTCGCGCGCGGCCTGCTGCGCAAGCTCGGCTGATCGACACCGTGTCGAAGGCGTCGACGAAGGGGGTACAGGCTGTCCACCGGGCCTTCCGGACCCAGGGGTAGGCTCGGCAGTGTGCCGGAGGCCACGAACGTCCGGCGCAGAACACTTGCCAACGCACAACGAGAGGCAACGGAGCCAATTGTGAACCCGACAGCGACCATGGACGATTCGAAGACAGCCCCCATCCCCGTCCTCACTCCGGAAGCGACCGAGGTGACGGACGCATCCGAGAACGTCTCCGACGTCCCGACCCCGAGTTCCGACGGGCGGCCCACCCGCACGGAGACCGACTCGCTGGGCAGCCGCGAGATCCCGGCCGACGCCTACTGGGGCATCCACACGTCGCGTGCGCTGGAGAACTTCCCGATCGCCAAGCGGCCCATCTCCGTCTATCCGGACCTCATCGTCGCCCTCGCCAGCGTCAAGCAGGCCGCGGCCCGCGCGAACCTCGAGATCGGCGTGCTGGAGCCGCACAAGGCCGAGCTCATCGACCAGGCCTGCCAGCTGATCATCGATGGCCGCTACCACGACCAGTTCGTCGTCGGCGTCATGCAGGGCGGTGCTGGCACTTCGACCAACATGAACGCCAACGAGGTCATCGCGAACATCGCGCTCGAGCTCGACGGCCACCAGAAGGGCGAGTACCGGTTCCTCAGCCCGATCGACGACGTCAACCGCAGCCAGAGCACCAACGACACCTACCCGACGGCCATCAAGATCGGCCTCACGTTCGCCCTCGCGCATCTGCTCGACGAGCTGGCGCTGCTCCGCGACTCGTTCGCGCACAAGGCGGACGAGTTCCGCAACATCCTCAAGGTCGGACGGACCCAGCTGCAGGATGCGGTCCCCATGACCCTGGGCCAGGAGTTCCACGGCTTCGCGACCACCCTTACCGAGGACCACGCCCGGCTCACGGAGACCAAGTGGCTGCTCGCGGAGATCAACCTGGGCGCGACCGCGATCGGCACCGGAATCACCGCCGACCCCGGGTACGCCTCGGCGGCGGTGCGGCAGCTGAACGCCATCACCCACCTGAATCTGGAGACGGCACCCGACCTGATCGAATCGACCAGCGACGCCGGCGCCTTCATGTCCTTCTCGGGCGCGCTGAAGCGCAGCGCGATCAAGCTGTCCAAGATCTGCAACGACCTGCGGCTGCTCTCCTCCGGGCCTCAGGCGGGCCTCGGCGAGATCAACCTGCCGCCCCGTCAGGCGGGCTCCAGCATCATGCCCGGCAAGGTCAACCCGGTCATCCCGGAGGTCGTGAACCAGGTGGCGTTCTCGGTCGTCGGCGCCGATGTCACGGTCACCATGGCGGCGGAGGGCGGCCAGCTCCAGCTCAACGCCTTCGAGCCGGTCATCGCGCACTCGCTGCTGCAGAGCATCACATGGATGGCGCAGGCCTTCCGCACGCTGCGCATCAACTGCGTCGACGGGATCACGGCCAACGAGGAGCGCCTCGGTGCGATGGTGGGTTCGTCGGTCGGCGTGATCACCGCGCTCACGCCGCACATCGGCTACGCCGCCGCTGCGGCGCTCGCCAAGTCGGCGCTGCTCACCGGACGCAACGTCGCCGACCTCGTCGTCGAGGCGAAACTGATGAGCCGCGAGGAGGTGACGCGGCTGCTGTCGCCCGCGCGACTCAGCGGTCTGGAGGTCATCACGACGGCCATTCCAGTCATCGAGTCGGACGCGATCCTGGAGGCGCGCGCCGAGCGCGATTAGGTCATCCCGACGCCATCATCTCTGGGACTGTTCGTATCCCCAAAGAGGAGGATCGGGGATGAGACGGAGCTCAGGAGCCGCGCGCCTCGGCCTCCCGGAACAGGGCGATCATGTCGCGGCCGAGTTGGTGCGGCGCCGTCTCGCACGGGCTGTGCCCCGTCCGGTAGACGGCGAGGTGGGCGCCCAGTGCTCGAGCGTTCTCTGCGTGCAGGTGAGTCGGCCACAGGTCGTGGTCGCCGGTCGCCACGAGCACCGGCACGCCGCTCGCCGCGACGGCCGCGCGCACGTCCGGCACCCGCTTCATCAGGCCGACGATGTCATCCACGCTGGAGCGACGGGTCGAGGCGAAGCGAGAGCGGACGAAGGCCAGCCGGCTGTCGGACACCCGGTTCTTGTTCGTCGTGATCCCCCAGATCATGAGCCCTGCGCCTGCGCGCCCGTTGAGCAGCCAGCTCAGCCAGCCGATGATGCGCACCCCGCGGAACGCCTGACCGGGCTCTGGAGGCGCGGTGAGCAGCGTGAGGGAACGGAATAGCTCGCGGTGCTCCACCAGGGCCAGCTCCGAGAGGATGCCCGCGAACGAGTACCCGAGCACGTGCGCTGGGCCGCCGTCGCGAAGGAACGCGACGACGTCGGCGACCAGCAGGCCGTAGGTGTAGCGGCCGCCAGCCACCGGGCCCGCCTCCGCCGATTCGTACTGCCCGGCCAGGTCGAAGCTCTGCACGTAGTACCCCGCGGCGACAAGGATCGGGGCGAGGAGGTAGAAGTCCTCCTTCGACCCCGTCACCCCCGGGATCAGCACGACGCGTGGATCGGCCGGATCGCCCAGGGATGCCACAGCGAGCTCCCCGCTGGGCGCACGGAACCGCGAGAACACCGTCCCCACCGGCGCGATGGACCAGTCGATGTCGGGCAGCGCGGCATCGAGACGTGCGGCCTCGTCATCCCCGCCCGTGATCGGACGTCGTTCCCCGATAGACACGTGGATACGCTAGCCCACACGAGCGTCGCCCGCCGCTAGGTGACGCGGCAGTAGGTGGTGAGGTAGCCGATCCCGCCGATCGAGACGGTCACCGTGGAACGGTCGCGGAGGAACACCGGGGGAGTGCGGGAGTAGCCGGCGCCGCCCGGGCTGCCGGTCGAGATGAGGGTGCCCGGCGGGATGGTCGCCGACCGCGACAGGAACTCGATCAGCTCGGGGACAGAGCGAACCATGTCGGCCGTGGAGGCATCCTGCAGGATCGCGCCGTCGACATTCGTCGTGAGCCACAGGTCCTGCGGGTCGGGGATCTCGTCGGCCGTGACGACGACCGGGCCGGTGGGCGTGAACCCGTCGAACGACTTGCAGCGCGACCATTGGGCCTCCGAGAACTGGAGGTCGCGCGCGGTGATGTCATTGACGACGGTGTACCCCCAGACGTGGTCGAGGGCGTTGCGGACGGTGACGTTGCGGGCGGGCTTGCCGATGATCACGCCGAGCTCGGCCTCGTAGTCGACCTGGGTGGAGAGGTCGGCCGGCCAGGTCGTGGTGCCGCCGTGCCCGGCGAGGGAGTTGGGCCACAGGTTGAAGACGGTGGCTGCCTTCTCGCTGCGCAGCTTCAGCTCGGACGCGTGCGCGGCGTAGTTCGCGCCGATGGCGATGACATGCGGTGGCCGCAGCACGGCGGAGGCGTGCCGCAGTTCGTGCACGTGTGGGAGCCCGCGACCGGCGGTCTCGGCCTCCGCGACGACCTCGCGCACCTCATCCAGCCCGTCGTCGCCCCGCTCGATCAGCTCCTGCAGATCGCGTGGCGGGCGGCCCATCACCTGGTCGAGGAAGAGGGCTCCGTCTCCGATGACGGCGGCCAGGCGGGGCCCGGGATCTGCGGCGGTGCTGAGGTGCGAGAATCTCACCCTCCCAGGCTATCGGGGATGCGCATCCCAGCCGAACCGGCGGCCGCGTCACCTCGGCCTCCTCCCGCTATCGAAGGAGATTCGACCGCAACGGCGCCGAATCTCCTTCACCACTGCCTTACGTCGGAGATGGGAGCGGTCTCATCCTTCGATACGCCACATACGCGTGCGCGGTGGCCGTCGGGTCAGGCGACGGCTTCCGGGGCGTCGCGCTCCTGCTCGTGCGCCTGGCGCCGCCGCGCGATCCGCCGCCGCCACGGCGACTGGTCGGGAAGGTGCATGCTCAGCGTCGTATACGCCCAGCGCAGGCGCCGGCCGAAGCCCTTCCACGTGGAGAACGGGCGCGCCGAGATTCCGACGGTGAGCCGCTCGTCGTAGCGCACGATCGTCTCGAGCCCGAGGTGGAAGGAGAGGTCGAGGTCGTCGTGGATGTCGCTGCGGTCGCGGTGCACCCGCTCCCGTGCCTGCAGCCAGACGTCGCGGCGCATGGCGAAGTTGGAGCCGAACACGGGCGGGTTGCCGAGCCACAGTCCCATCGACCAGAAGTAGCCGCCGATGTAGAGGACCTGTCCGAGTCCGGCGACGACTGTGCCGCCGTCATAGAACACGCCCGGGCCTGTCAGCACGCCCACCTCCGGAGCGTCGAGGAGCTCGGCTTCGATGTGCAGCAGCCAGTCGGCGGGCGGGCGCGAGTCCGCGTCGAGGCGGGCGATGATGTCGCCGATGGCGGCGTCGTAGCCAGTGGATGCGGCCGGCCAGATGCCGCGGTGCGGCTGCTCCACGACGCGCGCGCCGGCAGCGCGGGCGACGGCCGCGGTGTCGTCGGTGCTGCCGTTGTCGACCACGACGATCTCGTCCGGCGGCCGCAGCTGCGCGGCGAGGTCGGCGAGGCAGCGCCCCAGCATCTCGGCGTCGTCGAGGGCTGGGATCACGACGGACACGGTTGGCACCTCGCGATCCTACGCTCCCGGCACCCTCCACAGATGCAGCCCCGCGTAGCTCCGCCACGGCGCCCACCGCATCCCGTATTCGCCGAGCGCGCGGGCCTCCGACGGCAGCCCCAGGCGCGCTGCACCCTGCCGGAGCGCGAGGTCGCCGGTGAGCAGGATGTCGGGGCTGCCGAGAACGCGGAGGGCGATGTATCCGGCGGTCCACGGTCCGATGCCGGGCAGGGCGAGCAGTCGCTGTTCGAGGTCGTCGCGCGACTCGCCCACGTCGATGACGAGGCGGCCTTCCGCGAGCGCTTCGGCGATGCCGATGATCGCATCGACGCGGCGGGCGGGTCCGCGGAGCACCTCGCGGCCGCGTTCGGCGATCGCGGCGGAGGTCGGGAACAGCCGGGTGAAGCCGCCGTCCCCTCCGGGCCCAGAGCCGCCTCCGGGCACGGGAAGGGCGATCGGCTCGCCGAGCGCTTCGGTGACGCGGGTGAGGGCGGTGCGGGCTGCTGCGACGGAGATCTGCTGACCGATCATCGCCCGGTAGACGATCTCCTCCGCATCCACAGCGCCAGGGACGCGGAGGCCGGGGGAGGCGACGACGCTCGGCGCGAGCGCGGGGTCGGCCGCGAGGACGGCGTCGATCGCCTCGGCGTCGGCGTCGAGGTCGAGGAGGCGGCGCACGCGCGCCACGAGCGGCGCGAGGTCGGCGATGTCGGCGAGGGCGGCGTCGCATTGGACCGCCGGCGCGCCGGCGGTTCCGGTGAGCGCCAATCGGACGGCCGCCGGTCCGTGCGGCAGCCTTAGCGTCCTGGCGTACACCGAGCCTCCCGCGTCTGCGGTCTCCATGCCGTCGATCGCGCGGGCCGCCAGGAATCCGAGGACGGAGGCTCCGTCGAACGGCGCCCGGGCAGGCAGCCGCAGGCTCAGGGTCACGGCCCCCGGTTCCCGGTGCGTCGCGGTTGGGGACCGCCGCGCGGCGGCCCGGATCGCGCCGGGCGTCAGCCGGTAGACCTCCGCCATCGTCTCGTTGAACTGCCGGACGCTGCTGAATCCGGCCGCGAATGCCACATCGGTGATCGGGAGGTCCGTCCCGGTCAGGAGCAGCCGCGCCGTCTGGGCCCGGTGGGCGCGCGCCAGGGCGAGCGGTCCCGCACCGAGCTCGGCCGTCAGCACGCGGTTGAGGTGGCGCGTGGTGTAGCCCAGGCGATGGGCGAGGCCGGGAACGCCCTCCCGCTCCACGGTCCCGTCCGCGATCAGCCGCATCGCGCGGGCGGCGAGGTCGTCGCGCACGTTCCACTGCGGTGAGCCGGGGACGGCATCCGGGAGGCAGCGCTTGCACGCCCGCAGCCCCGCTTCGTGCGCGGCGGCGGCGGTGAGGTAGAAGCTGACGTTGCCGGGTTTCGGCGTGACGGCCGGGCAGCTGGGACGGCAATAGATGCCGGTCGAGTGCACCCCGGTGATGAACTGGCCGTCGAAGCGTGAGTCGCGGGCGCTCATCGCCCGGTACCGTTCGGCGAAGACCGGGTCGGCGAGCGGACCCGGGGCCTGCGCCTGCGCCGGCTCCGCCGCGTTCGGGATGCTGTGCTCGAGGGTGGTCATACCCCCAGCGTGTCACCCGCCGGTGACATCCGATAGCGGAAATCGGACATCACCCGGCGCTCGACTGTCCGGCCGCTCGCTAGCCTGGAGCCATGGATGTTCTGGACTGGCTCGCAGCCGCGCTCGACGCCGAGGGCGACAGGGATGGGGTGCTCACGACCGACCCCGCCCTACTCGACGTGGCACGCACGGACCGGTCCGGCTGGATCGCGGCAGGCACGCCGCTCGCCATCGTCAACGCACGCTCGGTCGCCCACGTGCAGGCGACCCTGCGGGCGGCCAGCGAGTTCCGCATCCCCGTCGTCCCGCGCGGTGCCGGCACGGGCCTCGCCGGCGGCGCAAACGGCACGGACGGGTCGATCGTGCTGGACGTGTCGGCGATGAACCGCATCGTCGAAATCTCGGCAGAGGACCAGCTCGCGGTGATCGAGCCGGGCGTCGTCAACAGCGACCTGAACGCGGCGCTTGCGCCGTACGGCCTGTTCTTCGCCCCTGACCCCGCGAGCAAGGCGATCTCCACCGTCGGGGGCAACATCGCGACGAACGCAGGCGGCCTGCTGTGCGCGAAGTACGGGGTGACCCGGGAGGCGGTCCTGGGACTCGAGGTCGTGCTGGCCGACGGACGCCTCCTGCGCACCGGCCACCGCACGGTGAAGGGAGTGACCGGGTACGACCTGACGGCGCTGTTCGTCGGGTCGGAGGGCACCCTCGGGGTCATCGTCGGCGCCACCGTGAGCGCGCAGCCGATCCCGCCGGGCGAGCCCGTCACCCTGGGCGCGCTGTTCGCCGACGTGCGCGCGGCCGCCGCGGCGTCCGCCCGGATCACCGCCGCGCAGCTGCGCCCTGCGGTGATGGAGCTGCTCGACGCCCCGGCCCTGGAGCGCATCTCGGCCTACCTCGGCGCCGAACAGATCGAGGAGGCCTTCGGCGCGAGCGCCGGAGCCGCCTACCTGCTCGTCCAGTTCGACGGTCCCACGGCGGCAGCGGACGCCGCCGCGGCGGGCGACCTGCTGACGGAGGGCGGCGGCACGGTCCGCGTCGCCGCCGACGCGGAGGAGGGGGAGCGGCTCCTCTCGCTGCGGCGCGCCTTCCATCCCGCCCTCGCCTCCTCCGGCGAAGTCCTGATCGAGGATGTGGCGGTGCCGCGATCCCGGATGCCCGAGATGTTCGACGCGATCGGGCGCATCTCGCAGAAGTACGGCATCCCGATCCCGACCGTCGCGCACGCCGGCGACGGCAACCTGCACCCCAACTTCGTCTACACGGGAGACACGGTGCCGGACGCGGTGTGGGATGCGGCGAACGATCTGTTCAGGACCGCGATCGAGCTGGGCGGCACGCTGACTGGTGAGCACGGCGTCGGGGTGCTCAAGCGACGCTGGCTGGCGGACGAGCTCGGGCCCGACTCGTACGAGCTCCAGGTGAAGCTGAAGTCGGTGTTCGATCCGCTCGGCATCCTCAACCCCGGCAAGGTCTTCGGGGGCCGTTAACAGACTCGACCCCCGGTGGTGCGGCGTTGCCTGCAGCGCTCCCGGGGGATCGAGTTATGGCTTAAGAATGCTCCTGCGCTTCAGCGAGCGCAACCCCTGAATCGCTCCGGCACGAATCGCCGCGCGCACGCGGCTGCGCGCTGAGCGAACGGGCTTTGACGCGGCACCGTCGCACCGGTTGGATGGTCCCATGGCAGAGAACACCAACCAGAAGCCCGAAGTCGACGCCCCCGAAGGGCCGGCTCCCGAGACGCTCGAGATCGTGGACATCGTCGAGGGTACGGGTCCCGCGGCCACCGCAGGCTCGAAGGTCGACGTGCACTACCTCGGCGTCGAGTACGAGACCGGCGAGGAGTTCGACTCCTCCTGGAGCCGCGGACAGTCGATCAACTTCCCGCTGAACAACCTCATCAAGGGCTGGCAGGAGGGCATCCCCGGCATGAAGGTCGGCGGACGCCGCAAGCTCACCGTCCCGCCGGCGCTCGCGTACGGCCCGGTGGGCGGCGGTCACCCGCTCTCCGGCAAGACCCTCATCTTCGTGATCGACCTGCTCGGCGTCAGCTGAGAGTTCGTTCCGGTTCAGAAGCGCTCCCTCGGCAACGGCCGGGGGAGCGCTTCGTCGTCGAGGCCTTCGGCACCCCGTTCAGAGGCTCGGCGGCTGCATCCGGGTCGGGATGGCGATGCGGTTCCACACGTTGATGGTCGCGATCGCGAGCAGCAGGTTCGCGAGCCCCTCGTCGCCGAACTCGGCGAGGGCGCGGGCATAGAGCTCGTCGGAGACACCATCCTCGTGGATGAGCGTCACCGCCTCCGTGAGTTCGAGCGCCGTGCGCTCCCGGTCGGTGAACCACGGCGACTCACGCCAGGCGGAGACGGCGAACACCTTGCGGAGCGGAACTCCGCGGCCCTGAAGGTCTACCGAGTGCATGTCGACGCAGTAGGTGCAGCCGTTGACCTGCGACGCGCACAGCTTGATGAGGTCGCCGAGGGGCTCCTCGAGCTTCGTTCCGATGTAGCCGTCGAGGTTGATCACCTTGCGGTAGCCCTCGGGGACGAGGGACGGGACCTGGATTCGTTCTGTCATGTCTTCACGGTACGAAGCGGATTGGCGGTGGGTAAGCTCCAATCGGAGTGATTCCGACCAGACCATTCGAAAGGTCCATCGTGGATGTGCATGTCGCCATCGGGGGACGCGGCGACCGCGCCGACCGCATCTACCGTCAGCTGCGCGATGCGGTGCTCGACGGCCGTCTGCGCCGCGGGGAGCGCCTCCCGGCGACCCGCGAGCTCGCCGAGCGGTTGCAGGTGTCACGCTCGACCGTGTCCACCGCCTACGAGCGACTGACCGCGGAGGGGTACCTCAGGGCGCGGGTCGGCGCGGGCACCTTCGTCGCCTACACGGGCGTTCGCGGTCCGATCGCGCGCTCGGCTCGGTCGGCCCGATCGGCCGGCGCCGCGCGACCCGCGGCACCCTGGCGCGACCTCGAAGATCCGCTCTGGACCGAACCGCGCCCGATCGCCTACGACTTCAGCGTCGGTGCACCGGATCCGTCCCTCTTCCCGCTGGAGACCTGGCGGCACTACGTCACGGCCGAAATTCGGGGCGGATTCGTCCGGTCGGCCCAGTACGCCGACCCGGCGGGGGTCGAACGGCTGCGCGAGGGCATCGCACGGCACCTCGGCCTCGCCCGCTCGGTCGATGCGACCGCCGACGACGTGGTCGTCACGAACGGCGCCCAGCAGGCCTTCGACCTCATCGCGCGCGTGCTGCTCCGGCCGGGCGATGCGGTCGCCGTCGAAGACCCCGGCTACCCGCCGGTGCGGCAGCTTTTCGAGACCACCGGCGCACGCGTCATCCCGGTGCCGGTGGACGAGTACGGCCTCCGCGTCGACCTGCTCCCGCCGGTGCGGCTCGTCTACGTGACGCCGTCGCACCAGTTCCCCCTCGGCGGCGTGCTGCCGCTGGAGCGCAGGGTGGCGCTTCTGGAATGGGCGTCCCGGAACGACGCCGTCGTCATCGAGGACGACTACGACAGCGAGTACCGCTTCGGCTCGCGCGCGCTCGACCCTCTTCAACGACTGGATGCGGACGGGCGCGTCGTCTACGTCGGCACGTTCTCCAAGACCATGGCCCCGGCGCTGCGCCTTGGCTTCGTCGTCGCCCCGCCCGGCCTCCTCCCGGCCCTGCGTCAGGCCAAGCGGCTGACCGACTGGCACAACGACGTGGTGACGCAGCGGGCGATGGCTCGCTTCCTCGACTCGGGCGGGTTCGCCCGCCACGTGCGGGCGGCAACGCGGGTCTACGAGGAGCGGCACGAGGTCCT
Source organism: Leifsonia sp. RCC_180 (assembly GCF_058138205.1). NCBI lineage: Bacteria > Bacillati > Actinomycetota > Actinomycetes > Micrococcales > Microbacteriaceae > Leifsonia > Leifsonia sp. RCC_180. Next base: position 196,846 of record NZ_CP200340.1, read on the forward strand.
GTCCCGCACGGTCGGCGAAACGCTTCCGGGGCTCACCCTCGTGCCGTCGGCGGCCGGGCTGCACCTCGCCCTCCTCGCCGATCCGGCTGCGAGCGACTTCGACGGCGCGCGGGTCGCCGAACGCGCGGCCGTCGCGGGCGTCTCGGTCCAGCCGGTCTCCCGCTTCCGCGCGGGTTCCGGGGCCGGAACGGACGGCCTCCTGCTCGGATTCGGCGGCATCCCGGTCGAGCAGCTCCCGGACGGCCTGCGCATCCTCGCCCAGGCGGTCGGACGCGAGCACGCGTCGCACGTCGAGAATCCGGTGCCATGATCGGAGGATGACCTCGTCAGCCCCGCCCGTCGACCCTCCTCGCCGCGGGCGCCCGGCAGACGTCGATCCGGAGCGGGTCGCTCTGCTCGCGCTGCGGCACTTCGACGAGCACGGGTACGAGCAGACGACGATGGATGACATCGCCAGGCTCGCCGGGATCGGCCGGCGGACGCTGTTCCGCTACTTCCCGAGCAAGCCGGCGCTCGTCTGGGGCGGCCTCGAACCCGTGGTGGGCCGATTGCACGACGTGCTGGATGCTGCGGGCGACGACGAGCCGGTGCGCGACGTGCTCGCCCGGGCGATCAGCGAATCGCTGACCCTCACGCCCGACGCACGAGAGGCCACCCGGCGGCGGTTGACACTCATGGGCACGCATCCGGCTCTGGTCGGATTCGGGCTGACGGCGGTCGCCGCGAACCGAGGCATGCTGGTCGGCTTCCTCGCCCGACGGCTGGGGGAGGACCCGGACGGCTTGCGCGTGCAGGTGCTCGCGGACGCCCTGGGCTCCGCCAACTTCTCCGCGCTGCTGTGGTGGGCGCGCAACGACGCCGGGCCGCCGGCCGAGGTCGTGATCGCGGCGATGGATGTGGTGCTGCGCGGGATTTGACGGACCGCCGGCGGCCGCAGCATCCCTCTAGAGCGGGCAACCCGCGGGCGAGTAGGTTGTGCCCATGCCGATCGAAGACGCATTCCCGCAGGGCACGCCGGTCTGGATCGACCTGCAGAGTGCCGACCCGCCCGCCGCGGCCACCTACTACCGGTCGCTGTTCGACTGGGAGGTGTCGCCGCCGTCCGCGGACTCCGGCGGCTTCTCGCTCGCCAGCGGACGCGGCGTCCCCATCGCGGCGCTCGGCCCGCTGCCATCGGACGACGTGCCGACGACCTGGACCGTCTACTTCTCGGTCGACGACCTGGAGGCTGCTTCCACAGCCGCAACGGACGCCGGCGGTTCGGTGCTGCTGGAGCCGGGGGAGCCGGTCCCGGGCATCCGCCTCGCGATCGTCGCCGACCCAGCAGGCGCCGTCTTCGGCCTGTGGCAGCGGAAGGAGCCGGGCGACCCGTGGCTGCGCGACGAGCCGGGCGCCGTGGACTGGCTGGAGCTGGTCGCCTCCGATCCCGCCTCCACGTTCCCGTTCTACGAGTCCGTGCTGGGCGTCGGCATCAGCGAGATGCGGGTCGGTTCCGAGCCGTACGGGCTGTTCGACGTCGGTCCGACCAGCGTCGCGGGTGCCTATCGCTCCGACGGTGCGGACCCGGCGCACTGGCTGGTGTACTTCAACGTCGCCGACCTGGATGCCGCGATCGTGCGTGCGACGGAACTCGGTGGCACCCTCCGCACCGAGCCGCTGTCCGCTCCAGGCGTCGGCCGCTGGGCCGAGATCGTGGACCCGCAGGGCGCCGGTTTCGCGTTGCTGGAGCCGGAACCAGAGCCTTCCTGACCGCTTACCGCGCGGGAGATCCGCCCTCCCGGCTCTGGTAGACTCTTCCAGTTGCCGTCGAACGGCCGCGGATCAAGAGAGCCCAGGCATACGGCCCCGGGCACCGCGCAACGAGCAGAAAGGGGATCCCTCTATGGCGCTGGATGCAGACACCAAGAAGGCGATCATCGATGAATACGCTACCCACCCCGGTGACACCGGATCCCCCGAGGTCCAGGTCGCGATCCTGACCAAGCGGATCAAGGATCTGACCGAGCACCTCAAGGAGCACAAGCACGACCACCACTCGCGTCGTGGCCTGCTGCTGCTCGTGGGTCAGCGTCGTCGTCTGCTGGGCTACCTGGCAGACATCGACATCAGCCGTTACCGCTCGCTCATCGAGCGTCTCGGCCTTCGTCGCTAGTCATCGATCGACTCCGCGAACTTCTTACGGACGGGCCGTCACCTTCGGGTGGCGGCCCGTTTTTGCGCGTTTGAACTCTTTTCTTCGGCTTTACAGCGCTGTAGCGTGTGACGCACATCACCACTCGAAGGGGAGCTGCGGTCATGCGTCATGGGTTCACGGGGGTCATCTCGGCGGTTACAGCGCTGGCGCTCGGCGTCGCCATACCGGCGGTCATAGCGCCCGCTTCGACCGCCGCGACGGTGTCGCAGTCTGCGTCCCCGTCCGTCTCGCAGACGGCGCGGGCCACGTACAGCAACCCGCTGAAGCTGGATCTCGGCAACGGCAAGGCCGCCGAGCAGTGCGCCGACCCTGACGTCATCCGCTCGCGCGACGCCGCGGATCCCGCCTGGTACCTGTACTGCACGCGCGACGTCATCGACTCGTCGCTGCGCAACCCCGACGGATCGCTCGTCTTCTCCAGTATCCCGTCGTACCGCTCCACCGACCTGGTGCACTGGACCTTCGTGGGTGAGGCGCTGCCCACGCGGCCGGCGTGGATCGGCAACGGCGACATGTGGGCGCCCGACGTCGCGTACGTTGGCGGCCGCTACCTGCTCTACTACACCGCCACGAACACCATCACGCCGGGCGGCGGGTCGGCGATCGGGGTCGCGACCAGCAGCAGTCCGGCGGGGCCGTGGGTGGATTCGGGCGGACCGGTCGTCGAGCCGATGCCGGCGCCCGGCAGCACCGACCCGAACGACCGCCGCTGGGTCTACGACCCCGAGCTGCTCACGGTCGGCGGCCAGAACTACCTCTACTTCGGCAGCTACTACGGCGGACTGTCCGTGCGCCGCGTGAGCGCCGACGGCCTGCACTCCGACCCGGCCAGCCAGGTGCAGGTCGCCACCCCGAACCGGTACGAGGGCACGCACATCATCCAGCACGGCGGGTACTTCTACCTGCTCGGCTCGGCGACCAACTGCTGCAACGGGCCGCTGACGGGCTACGGAGTCTTCGCCGGCCGCTCGGCCTCGCCGAGAGGGCCGTTCGTCGACCGCACCGGTGCGTCGCTGCTCGACGCGCGCGTCGGCGGCACGCCGGTGCTGCACCAGAACGGCAACCGGTGGGTGGGACCTGGCCACGTCACCAGCGCCGTCGATGCGACCGGCCAGGAGTGGATGCTGTACCACGCCGTCGACCGCACCGACCCGTACGTGGCCGGGGCCGGCACGTACACCAAGCGCCCCGTGCTGATGGATCCGCTGGACTGGAAAGACGGCTGGCCGGTCGTCCGCGGGGGAGCCGGACCGTCGGACAGTCCGCAGCCCGCGCCGACGGTCGTGGCCGGGCAGCCGGCCGCCTACCGGCCCACCTTCGTGGAGTTGCCTGCCCGCGGACCGAAGCTTCCGGCGTACTCGGATGAGTTCGGCGGACACGGGATGGACGCGGCCTGGACCTGGCTGCGCGACCCGGGCGCATCCACCCGGTCGGTCTCCGGCGGCGCGCTGCACTGGCAGATGCAGCAGGCCGACCTCGGACCGGACGCCGGTGCAGCGGGGCTTCCGCTTCGGGCGCTCCCGAGCGGTGACTACACCGTCGAGACACGGGTCTCGACGACGGTGCCGCGCTCCGGATGCTGCCAGAACTACGCCCAGGGCGGCCTGGTGATCTACCAGGACGACGCCGACTTCGTGAAGCTCGCCGTGACCTCCATCTGGGAGACCCGGCAGACGGAGTTCGGCAAGCGCGAGACGCCCGAGGGCCCGGGCTATCCCGCCTACGGCAACTCGGTCGGCGGCCCGGTCGGAGAATGGACGACGCTGCGGCTGGTCAGAACTCACAGCGCCACCGAGAACCTCTACACCGCGTTCACCAGCGCCGACGACGGCGCAACGTGGGATCAGGCGGGAACCTGGACGACTCCGCTCTCGGCGACACCGCCCCGGCTGGGACTCGTCTCGATGGCGGCCGCCGGGTTCACGTCGACGTTCGATTACGTGCGGGTGTACGCGGCGCCTCGCGGCCACAGCGGGTGACGCTCAGCGGTGCTCGCGGCCCGCGACCGCCTTGTCGATCAGGGTGACCGCCACCAGCGCGGCCGCGACGAGCGCGATCCCGATGGTCACCCCGACCAGCCCGATCACGGGCGAGGCGAGAGGCAGCAGCAGCACCAGCGCGATGGCGGCGGCGGTCTTGAGCGGCCGGACCACCACCTCCTCGACGAGCGGAGCGTGGAGCACATAGAGCATGAAGAAGAAGATCGCGACCGGGACCGCGATCGCATACTCGACGGCCGTGCTCGACACCTCCGAGTGCGCCGCGCCCGCCTGCACCGCCACCTCCAGCCCGGCACCGAGCGCGGCGAGGGAGGCGAACACGAAGTAATGCCCGTAGCCCCAGTAGAACGAGCGGTTGCGGCGTGACCGCAGCCCCTCGGCAGCGGGCTCCAGGAAGTACAGCCACCAGAGCGCGAAGAGCAGGACGAGCCCGGCGACCGCGATCCAGACCAGCGCCGCGGAGAAGCCGGACTCCTTCAGAGCGTTCTGCACCCCGATGGCCGAGGCGGAGACCGACTCGCCGAGCACGATGATCGTGAACAGGCCGTACCGCTCGGCGATGTGGTGCGGGTGCCAGCTGGTCATTCCGGGCCGCTCCGCCCAGAGTGGCACGGCGAGCTCGAGGGCGGCTCCCAGCGCGAACAGGCCGATGGCGACCTCTGACGGGATGAATCCCCACGCCACCCACAGCAGTTGCACGGCGGCGATGCCGACCGCATACCGGATCGCCGTCTTGCGGCCCTGCGGATACTCGACGGCCGCGCGGATCCACTGCCCGATCAGCGCCAGTCGCATGATCAGATAGCCGACGATGATCGCGGCGAAGTTCTCGTGGTCGAAGGCCGCAGGAACGCCCGCCGCGAGGACGAGCACGCCGGCCATCTGCACGAGTGTCATCAGCCGGTAGGGCACGTCATCGGTGTCGTAGGCGGAGGCGAACCACGTGAAGTTCATCCACGCCCACCAGATCGCGAAGAACACCATCAGGTAGAACGGGAGCCGGTCGAGGATGTGCCCCTGCTCGCCGGCGTGCGCGAGCTGCCCGGCCACCTGGGCGATGGCGACGACGAAGGTGAGGTCGAACAGCAGCTCCAGCGGGCTGGAGACCCGGTGTCGCTCGTCGGTCGATCTCCCGGTCATCCGGGTGCGGAACGCACTGGTCATGTGCGCCAGCATAGGAGGATGCGCCGACGTGCCGTGCTTCCCGCCCTGATCGCCGTCTACCTGGCGGCGGTCGGCTGGATCACCCTGAACCCGGCGCCTGGCGATCCGTCGGGCAATCCGCTGCTGCGCGACCTGCTGCGCATCGTCTCCGGCATCCCCGGATTCGGCTGGGTGGACTACACCGTCGCCGAGTTCAGCGCCAACATCCTGCTGTTCGTCCCGCTCGGAGTGCTGTTCACCCTCCTCCTCGGCCGCTGGCGCTGGTGGCTGACGCTCGCGATCGGTGTCGCCACGACCCTGACCATCGAGTTCGTGCAGCTCTTCCTGCCCGCGCGCTTCACGGACGCGCGCGACCTCCTCGCCAACACGCTCGGCACCTTCGTCGGCATCGCCCTTGTCGCGCTCTTCTCCCGCCGCGGTCGCCCGAGCCGCGCTGGGTAGGGTGGCGGCGTGGAGACGGTGGTGAAGGAGCGCGTAGATGCGCCGGCGGGGTTCTTCGAGGCGGAGGCCGCGGGGCTGGCCTGGCTCGGCGCGGCGGAGGCCGACGGAGGAGCGCGCGTGGTGCGCGTCGCGGGCGTCCGCCCCGGACGCATCGAGCTCGAACGCATCCACGAGACCCGGCCGACTCCGGAAGCGGCGCGCGCGTTCGGCGCAGCGCTCGCCGTGACCCACGCCGCCGGAGCAGCAGCCTTCGGTGCGCCGCCGGACGGCTGGGACGGCCCCCTCTTCATCGGCAAGCGCCCGCTGCCGATCGCCCACGCGACCAGCTGGGGCCGTTTCTACGCCCGCGACCGGGTCGTCCCGTATCTGGAGATCGCGGTGGATGCGGGCAGCGTCACCGCGGCGCAGGTCCCCGTCATCCGCGAAGCGCTCGACCGGGTGGCGGCCGGCGACTTCGACGACGACGAGCCACCCGCGCGCATCCACGGCGACCTCTGGACGGGCAACCTGCTGTGGGATGCGCGGGGCACCGTGCTCATCGACCCGGCCGCGCACGGCGGCCACCGCGAGACCGACCTGGCGATGCTCGCGCTGTTCGGCGCGCCGCACCTCGAAGAGATCACTGCGGCCTACGACACCGCGCGGCCGCTGCGCGCCGGGTGGCGCGAGCGCATCTCGCTGCACCAGCTCCATCCGCTCGCGGTGCACGCCGCCGGCTATGGTCCGTCGTACGGACGCGCGCTGACCGACGCGGCCCGTGCGACGCTCGCGCTCTGATCGGCCCGTTCACGGCCCCCGCCTGATAGGATTGTCGGTGGTCGGCCGCGTGCCGTCCATCCAACTCAATACCGAGTCGGAACCCGGAGCAGGCTGGCAGGAGCTGGTCCTCGGTGGTGGTATCCGGATGCGCGAGGGCGCAACCGTGTATTTCTACTGATGGCCAGACGGGCTTAGCCCACGCACCCGCATGGGATGCCGCGTACACACGAATGTGTCGATCTGCCTGTTCCTGCTCCGGTGCTTTCAAACAGCACTGCTGAGTCGCGTCCACACGGGACAGCGACGTTAAACAAAGGAGACAGACCTCTTGGAAGGTCCTGAAATCAAGTACGCCGAAGCCGTTCTCGACAACGGCCGCTTCGGCACCCGCACCGTCCGGTTCGAGACCGGACGCCTCGCCCAGCAGGCGCAGGGCGCCGTCGCCGCCTACCTCGACGAGGAGACCATGCTGCTGAGCGCCACCAGCGCCAGCAAGCACCCGAAGGACAACTTCGACTTCTTCCCGCTGACCGTCGACGTCGAGGAGCGCTCGTACGCCGCCGGTAAGATCCCCGGCTCGTTCTTCCGCCGCGAAGGCCGCCCCTCCACCGAGGCGATCCTCGTGTGCCGCCTGATCGACCGCCCGCTGCGCCCGTCGTTCGTCGACGGCCTCCGCAACGAGGTCCAGATCGTCATCACCGTCCTGAGCATCGCTCCGGACGAGTTCTACGACGCGCTCGCCATCAACGCGGCCAGCCTGTCGACGCAGATCTCCGGTCTGCCGTTCTCCGGCCCGATCGCCGGTGTGCGCCTCGCGCTCATCCCCGGCAACGGCGCCCACGAGGACCAGTGGATCGCCTTCCCGAAGGCCGAGCAGCTGAAGGAGGCCGTGTTCGACCTCATCGTCGCCGGCCGCGTCCTCACCAACGAGGACGGCTCCGAGGGCGACGTCGCGATCATGATGGTCGAGGCGGAGGCGACCGAGAACAGCTGGAACCTCATCCAGGGCGGCGCCGTCAAGCCCAATGAGGAGATCGTCGCTCAGGGCCTCGAGGCCGCCAAGCCGTTCATCCGTCAGCTCGTCGGCGCGCAGAACGTCATCGCCGAGCAGGCCGCCAAGGCCATCGCGGACTACCCGGTGTTCCTGCCCTACTCGCAGGAGACCTACGACAACGTTGCGGGCCTCGCCTACGACGACCTGGTGAACGTCTACCAGATCGCCGACAAGATCGAGCGCCAGAACGCCGACGACGCCCTCAAGGAGCGCGTCAAGGTCGCTCTCACCGAGAAGGTGGAGGCCGGCGTGCTCCCCGCCGAGGTTCTTACCCAGTTCTCGGCCGCCTACAAGTCGGTCTCGAAGGTGGTCATGCGCGGCCGTGTGCTGCGCGAAGGCATCCGCATCGACGGCCGTGGCCTGACCGACATCCGTCCTCTCGACGCCGAGGTGCAGGTCATCCCGCGCGTCCACGGTTCGGCGATCTTCCAGCGCGGCGAGACCCAGATCCTGGGCGTCACCACCCTGAACATGCTCAAGATGGAGCAGCAGATCGACTCGCTGTCGCCGGTCACCAAGAAGCGCTACCTGCACCACTACAACTTCCCGCCCTACTCGACCGGTGAGACCGGCCGCGTCGGGTCGCCGAAGCGTCGCGAGATCGGGCACGGCTTCCTCGCCGAGCGCGCGCTCGTGCCGGTGCTGCCCAGCCGCGAGGAGTTCCCCTACGCGATCCGTCAGGTGTCCGAGGCTCTCGGCTCCAACGGCTCGACGTCGATGGGCTCCGTCTGCGCCTCGACCCTGTCCCTGCTGAACGCCGGTGTGCCGCTGCGCGCCCCGGTCGCCGGCATCGCCATGGGCCTGATCTCCGACGTCGTCGACGGTGAGACCCGCTACGCGGCGCTCACCGACATCCTGGGCGCGGAGGACGCGCTCGGCGACATGGACTTCAAGGTCGCCGGTACCAGCGAGTTCGTCACCGCGATCCAGCTCGACACGAAGCTCGACGGCATCCCGTCGTCGGTGCTCGCCGGCGCGCTGACGCAGGCGAAGGACGCGCGGACCACCATCCTGAGCGTGCTCAACGCCGCGATCGACCGTCCGGACGAGATGGCCCCGACCGCGCCCCGCGTGATCTCGGTCCAGATCCCGGTCGACAAGATCGGCGAGCTGATCGGCCCGAAGGGCAAGACGATCAACGCGATCCAGGATGAGACCGGCGCCGACATCTCCATCGAGGAGGACGGCACCGTCTACATCGGCGCCGTCGACGGCCCGTCGGCCGAGGCCGCTCGCGCCCAGGTGAACGCGATCGCGAACCCCACCAACCCGGAGGTCGGCGAGCAGTTCCTCGGAACCGTCGTCAAGATCGCCGCGTTCGGTGCGTTCGTCTCGCTGCTTCCGGGCAAGGACGGCCTGCTGCACATCTCCGAGGTCCGCAAGCTCGCCGGTGGCAAGCGTGTGGAGAACGTGGAGGACGTGCTCAGCGTCGGCCAGAAGGTCCTGGTCGAGATCACCAAGATCGACGACCGCGGAAAGCTGTCGCTCGCTCCGGTGATCGCCGAGGAGGCTGCTGCCGAGGCTCCGGCCGAGGCCGCCCCAGCCGAGGCTCCTGCCGAGGCGTAAGCTCTCACCCTCGCGAAGGCCGCGTCGACTCTGTCGGCGCGGCCTTCGTGCATCCCGGGGCGGTTGGCGCGTCAGGCGTCGCGGGTGAGCAGAGGTCGCAGGCGGTAGGGGATGAGTTCGCCCATGTCCAGGGAGGTCTCGGCGCGGTCGACGCCGTCGGTGGACTGGATGATGCCCGTGATCCGGAAGAGGTCCTCTGCGTCGACGCACACCACGCGCAGCAGCAGGTCCGACTGGCCGGAGAGCCCGTGCGCCTGCACGATCTCTGGGATGCCGGCGAGACTCTCGACGACTGCCGCCAGCCGCTGCTGCTGCACGTGCACGTTGACGAAGGCGGCGAGCGGGTAGCCGGCGACCCGCGCCGAGATGCGCCGCTCGAACGACAGGAAGGCGCCGCTCCGCTCCAGTTCCGCGACGCGCGCCTGCACCGTGTTTCGGCTGAGCCCGAGCCGGTCGGCGAGCGACACGTTGGTCGACCGTGGGTCGTCGGCGAGGGCCAGCAGGATGCGGCGGTCTGTGTTGTCGAAGCTGCGCATAGTGCGAAACTTAGCAGTCCGCTACGCGGCTGGATAGAGCATCCTGCTCGGTCGACACGCCGATGGTTGTGCGCGCTGATCCGGCAGCGTAGCCTTCCCACTAATTCCGGCAAGGAGGCCGGAAGCCGGTCGTGCGCGCCACAAGCAGCGCACACCGGGCGCGAGAGTGAAGGTTGCGTGAACCGTGACGATCGACAATCAGCCCGCCACCCGTCGGGGTGGCTCCCACACCGACCTCGGTTCCCTCGGTGAGCTGGGGCTCCACGACACCGGCCTCGGCGACCTCGACGTCGTCCGCCTCCTCGACGCCGACGGCGTCCGTCACGAGGACGACCGCTTCGACGCCTGGGTGTCCGACATCGGCACCGACCAGCTGGTCGCGCTGTACGAGGACATGCGCGTCATCCGCCGCATCGACTCGGAGGCGACCGCTCTGCAGCGCCAGGGCGAGCTGGGGCTGTGGCCTCCGCTGCTCGGGCAGGAGGCGGCGCAGATCGGGTCCGGCCGGGCGCTGCGCTCCGACGACTTCGTCTTCTCCAGCTACCGGGAGCACGGCGTGGCGTACTGCCGCGGCGCCGGCCTCGTCGATCTGCTGCGCGTCTGGCGCGGCACCACGCAGAGCGGCTGGAACCCGTACGACATCAACATGGCGACGCCGCAGGTCATCATCGGCGCGCAGACCCTTCACGCGACCGGCTACGCGCTCGGCATCCAGGCCGACGGGACGGATGCTGTTGCGGTCGCGTACTTCGGTGACGGCGCGACCAGCGAGGGGGATGTGAGCGAGGCCCTGATCTTCGCCGCGACCTACGCCGCGCCGGTGATCTTCTTCTGCCAGAACAACCAGTACGCGATCTCCGAGCCCGTCTCGTTGCAGGCGCAGCGTCCCATCGCCGACCGCGCCCCCGGCTTCGGCGTGCCGAGCGTCCGGGTCGACGGCAACGACGTCCTCGCCGTGCTCGCCGTCACTCGCGCCGCCCTCGACCGGGCGCGCAGCGGCGGCGGCCCGACGTTCATCGAGGCCGTGACTTACCGGATGGGTCCGCACACGACCGCCGACGACCCGACGCGTTACCGCGACGCGGCCGAGCTCGAGCAGTGGCGCGGCAAGGATCCGCTCTCGCGGGTGGAGGCGTACCTCGAGGCGCAGGGCGCGCTGACGGAGGAGCGCAGGACGGCGATCGCCGCCAAGGCCGACGCCGTCGCCGCCGAGATGCGCGCGGGGATCACGACCCTTGCCGACCCCGACCTGCTGAGCGTGTTCGACAACGTCTACGCCGAGCCGCACACCGGGATTGCCCGCCAGCGCGACCACTACTCGCGCTACCTGCGCACGTTCGTGGGGGGCGACAAGGGATGACGGCACTCACCATGGCCAAGGCCATCAACGCGGGTCTGCGCCAGGCGCTGGCCGGCGACGACCGCGTCGTCCTGATGGGGGAGGACATCGGCACGCTCGGCGGGGTCTTCCGCGTCACGGACGGCCTGCAGACCGAGTTCGGCCCGCGCCGGGTGATGGACTCGCCGCTGGCGGAGTCCGGGATCCTCGGCACCGCGGTCGGAATGGCGTACCGCGGGTACCGCCCGGTGGTCGAGATCCAGTTCGACGGATTCATTTATCCGGCTTTCGACCAGATCGTGAACCAGGTGGCGCGGATGCACTACCGCACCCAGGGTGCCGTGCGCATGCCGATCGTCATCCGGGTGCCGTTCGCCGGGGGCATCGGCTCGGCCGAGCACCACTCCGACTCGCCGGAGGCGTACTTCGCCCACACGGCCGGCTTGCGGGTGGTCAGCCCGTCCGATCCTCAGGATGCGTACACGCTCATTCAGCAGGCGATCGCGTCCGATGACCCCGTGCTGTTCTTCGAGCCGAAGCGCCGCTACCACGCCAAGGGCGAGGTGGATGAGGATGCTCCGCTCGCCGACGCGCGCCCGATGGGCACCGCCCGGGTGCTGACGCAGGGAACGGACGTGACGCTGGTCACGTACGGGGGACTCGTGCAACTGGCCCGGGATGCGGCCGTCGCCGCGTCCGACGAGGGCGTCTCCGTGGAGGTCATCGACCTGCGCTCGCTGTCGCCGCTCGACCTCGACACCGTGGTGGACTCGGTGAAGCGGACCGGCCGCCTGGTCGTCACGCACGAGGCCGCGCTGTCGGGCGGACTCGCAGCCGAGATCTCCGCCTCCATCACCGAGCGCTGCTTCTACCACCTGGAGCACGCGCCGGTGCGGGTGACCGGGCACGACATCCCGTACCCGCCTGCGCGGCTGGAGGCGGCGCACCTGCCGGACCTCGACCGCATCCTGGACGGCATCGACCGCGCCATGGACCGCCCGAACTCGCTCAGCGGGGTGGAGGACTGATGGCCGTCCGCGAGTTCGCTTTGCCCGATCTGGGTGAGGGTCTCACCGAGTCCGAGCTGGTCGCCTGGAAGGTGTCGGTGGGCGACACCGTCCAACTGAACCAGATCATCGCCGAGGTGGAGACCGCCAAGGCGCTGGTGGAGTTGCCGGCGCCGTACGACGGCCGCGTCTCGCGGCTCTTCGTGGAGCCCGGGGTGACGGTGGCGGTCGGGGAGCCGTTGGTCGCGTTCGAGGTGGATGCGGGGGAGAGCGTCGAGGAGGCGCCCGCGGCGCCGGCGGCCACGCCGTCCGCTCCGGCTGCTGCCGAGAAGGCCGAGCCGACGCTGGTCGGGTACGGCGCGCGGCCGGATTCAGCCGTGCGTCCCGCACGGAGGGCGCGACCCGGTCTGGCGCCCGTGCCGCGCACTGAGGTCGCCGCGAGTGGGGGCCCCGCGCCGGTCGCGCGCACGGCCCTCGCCGAGCGGCCGCGTGCGACCCCGCCGGTGCGCAAGTTCGCCCGCGAGCTCGGCGTCGACCTCGCCTCGGTCTCGGGATCGGGCGACCGCGGGCTCATCACCCGCAACGATGTGCAGGCGTATGCCGGTCAGCACGATGCGTCCGCGTCCGCACCCTCCGCGTCTCCGGTCGACGGATCGCGCGAGAAGCGCATTCCGATCCGCGGCGTCCGCAAGGCGACCGCTGAGGCGATGGTGCGGAGCGCGTTCGGGGCGCCCCAGGCGACGGTGTTCCTGACGCTGGATGTGACGGCCGCGATGCAGCTGTCGGCGCGGCTGCGCGCCCGGCCGGAGTTCGCCGAGACCCGGCCGGGACTGCTGGCGATCGTCGCCAAGGCGCTGCTGCTCGCGGTTCGACGCACGCCCGAGGTGAACTCGCGCTGGGACGAGGCCGCGAACGAGATCGTTCAGACCGAGTACGTGCACCTGGGGATCGCCGCGGCGACGCCGCGCGGGCTCATGGTCCCCGTCATCCGTGACGCCGACGGGCTCACGCTCGGCGGGATCGCGGGCGCGATCCGTCAGCTCGCCGAGACCGCGCGCGCCGGGCGAACGTCACCCGCCGAGCTCTCCGGCGGCACGATCACGATCACGAACGTCGGCGTGTTCGGCGTGGATGCGGGGACGCCGATCCTGACGCCGGGGGAGGCGGCCATCCTCGCCGTCGGCGCGGTCCGCCGTCAGCCGTGGGAGCACGAGGGCGGCATCGCGCTGCGCGAGGTGCTCACGCTCGCGCTGACCTTCGACCACCGCATCGTCGACGGCGAGCAGGCGTCGCGCTTCCTCGCCGACATCGGCCGCATCCTCACCGACCCCGCCTCCACCCTCGCGATGATCTGACTCCCGGCACCCCAGCCAACAGCTCCTGAGTTTTTCGCACGAAAACGCACGTGGAGGGCGAAAAACTCAGGAGCTGTTGGCTTGGGGCGACGGCGGGGGCGACGGCGGGGTCAGGCGTGGAGGGGTCAGGCGTGGAGGGCGGCGTTGAGTTCGACGGCGGCGCCGGCTCGGCGGAGCACCTCTACGGCCCCGGTGAGGGAGTTGCGGCGGAAGAGCAGGCCGGGCTGGCCGGACAGTTCCGCCGCCTTCACCGTGCGCGGGCGGCCGTCTGCGGTGGGTGCCTCGCCCACGACGACGACCTTCGTCCCGGCGGTCACGTAGAGCCCCGCCTCGACCACCGAGTCGTCGCCGATCGAGATCCCGATGCCGGAGTTGGCTCCCAGCAGCGCCCGCTCGCCGATGGAGACGCGGTGCGTGCCGCCACCCGACAGCGTCCCCATGATCGATGCGCCCCCTCCGACGTCCGAGCCGTCGCCGACGACGACGCCCTGCGAGATGCGGCCCTCGACCATCGAGGTGCCGAGCGTGCCGGCGTTGAAGTTGACGAATCCCTCGTGCATGACCGTCGTGCCCGGAGCGAGGTGCGCGCCGAGGCGCACGCGCGACGCGTCGGCGATGCGCACGCGCTCGGGAGTCACGTAGTCGAGCAGGCGCGGGAACTTGTCAATTCCGTACACCTGGATGCCGGCCCGCTGCAGCCGCGGACGCAGCCGGTCGAGGTCCGCCGGGTTCACCGGCCCGGCGTTGGTCCAGGCCACCGTCGGCAGATGCGCGAAGATGCCGTCGAGCTCCAGACCGTTCGGCTGCACCAGCAGGTGCGAGAGCAGGTGCAGGCGGAGGTAGGCGTCGGGCGTGGAGGCAGGAGGCGCATCCAGGTCGATCTCCACCGTCACGATGTCGACGCGGACGGCCCGTCGCGGGTCGTCTCCGGCCAGCTCCTCGAGCTCGGCCGGGGCGATCCAGCGGTCACGGCCGGCGGGCAGGGTGCCGAGCCGCGGTTCAGGGAACCACGTGTCGAGCACGGTGCCGTCGGCGGCCACGGTCGCGAGGCCGTAGCCCCACGCGGAGCGCTGCTCGGAGGTGGGCGCGGCGAAGCTGTTACGCACGTCGGAAGGCATGCCCCTAGGTTAGTAGGGTGCAGATCAGCAGCGTTCCCCTCGACCTCACCGCCTCGTCCATCGACCTGACGCGTCAGCTGTGCGACATCGAGTCCGTCTCCGGCAACGAGGGCACCCTGGCCGACGCGATGGTGGCCGCGCTCAGCTCCTTGCCGCGCCTCGAGGTGATCCGGGATGGCGACGCCATCGTCGCCCGCACGAACCTCGGCCGTGAGCGCCGCGCCCTGATCGCCGGGCACATCGACACCGTGCCGCTGAACAACAATCTGCCCACGCGATTCGAGGAGCACGACGGCATCCGCTACCTCTGGGGGCGCGGCACAGTGGATATGAAGGCCGGCGTCGCCGTGCAGCTGAAGCTTGCCGCCGAGCTCACCGACCCAGCCGTCGACGTGACGTGGATGTGGTACGACCACGAAGAGGTCAACGCCGAGCTGAACGGCCTCGGTCGCCTCGCCCGCAAGCGTCCTGACCTGTTCGTCGGCGACTTCGGCATCCTCGGTGAGCCGAGCAACGGCGTCGTCGAGGGAGGCTGCAACGGCAACCTCCGCGTCGAGGTCCGCACCTACGGCCTGCGTGCGCACTCGGCGCGGGGCTGGGTGGGCGACAACGCGATCCACAAGGCCGCGCCGATCCTCGACATCCTCGCCGCCTACCAGCCCCGCGAGGTGGAGGTCGACGGGCTCGTGTACAAGGAGGGCCTGAACGCGGTCGGCATCTCCGGGGGAGTGGCGGGCAACATCATCCCCGACGAGTGCATGGTGCACATCAACTACCGGTTCGCGCCGTCCCGCAGCTCGCAGGAGGCCATCGAGCACATGCACGAACTGTTCGGCGATTACGAGATCACGGTGGTCGACCGGGCAGACGGTGCGCGCCCGGGGTTGGATGCTCCACTCGCGCAGGAGTTCGTCGCCGCCGTCGGCGGGGTGGCCAAGCCGAAGTACGGGTGGACGGATGTCGCCCGGTTCAGCGCCCTCGGCATCCCGGCGGTCAACTACGGTCCCGGCGACCCGCTGAAGGCGCACGCCGACGACGAGCGCGTCGACGTGGAGCAGATCGTGGCGGTCGAGGAGGGTCTGCGTGCCTGGCTCACGGGTGCCGGCTCCCGCTGACACCGACGCGGGTCTGCGGACGGACGACACTGCCGTCGGCGGCCGCGGTCCCTGGTGGACGCTGTGGTGGGTGCGCGTCATCGCGATCTACCTCGCCTCCCGCGTCGTCACGACCGTCATCCTCCTGAGCTTCGCCGCCGGCGAGGGGAAGAACGCCTGGACCAGCGCAGCGCCCGACTACTTCTCGTTCGCGAACCTGTGGGACGGCCGCTGGTACGAGATCGTCGCCGGCTATGGCTATCCCGCCTCCCTCCCGGTCGGTACCGACGGCCATGTCGTGGAGAACGCCTGGGCGTTCCTGCCGGGGTACCCGGGCGTGGTGGACGCCGTCATGTTCATCACCCGGCAGCCGTGGCCGGTCGCCGCCGTGCTGGTGTCGTTGCTGGCGGGCGGTGGAGCGGCCCTCGTCTTCCATCAGCTCATGCGACGGGTAGGGCTCGGCGCCTCCACGAGCCTCTTCGCAGTGGTGCTGTTCTGCGTCTCGCCGGTCTCGCCGCTCTTCCAGGTCGCCTACGCGGAGTCGCTGTACCTGCTGCTCCTGGCCACGGCGCTGCTGCTGCTCGTCGAGCGGCGGTACGGCTGGCTCTTCCCGGTCGTCCTCGCCATGGCGTTCACCCGGCCGTCGGGGCTCGCCTTCGCGCTGGCGCTCGTCCTGCACGTCGGATACCGGTGGCTGCGGCGCCGCGATGACCCGTACCCCGTGCGCGAGCGCGTGCTGAGCGCTTCGCTCGCGGTGTTCAGCGGCCTGGCGGGACTGGCGTGGCCGGCGATCGCCGCGGTCGCGACAGGCTCGTGGAGCGCCTACACGGACACCGAACTCGCCTGGCGGGCACCCTACATCGGCTACACGCACCTGCTGCCGTTCGCGCCGTGGTTCCAGGGCGCCGACTGGTGGGCGAGCTCGATGCTCGGCATCCCTGGCTGGGTGGGCGTCGTCGCGCTGGTCGTCATCGTGGCGCTGTTCGGCATCCTGCTGTTCTCTCCGGCGGTGAAGCGTTTGGGTGTCGACCTGCGGTTCTGGATCGCCGCGTACTCGCTGTACCTCTTCGCTGTGTTCTTCCCGCAGTCCAGCACGTTCCGGCTGCTCATGCCCCTGTTCCCACTGCTCGGAGCCCTCGCGCTGCCGCGCGGACGGATCTACCGGGTGGGGATGGTGGTGCTCTTCGTGGCCTTGCAGATCGGTTGGGTGGCGATCTGCTGGACGATCGACGGATACGACTGGTCACCTCCGTGATACCGACGATTTCCGCACGTCGGCAACGATGTCGGATAATAGAAGGACATCCACGAAAGGGGAGCTGCATGGCGGCCATGAAGCCGAGGACCGGGGACGGCCCGATGGAGGCTGTGAAGGAGGGACGGCTCATCATCGTGCGTGTGCCGCTCGAAGGTGGGGGAAGACTTGTGGTCTCCGTCAATGACGCGGAAGCCAAGGAGTTGCACGACGCACTCGCGAGTGTGGTGACCTCCGCCTGATTCGCCTTACGCCCGATTCAGTTGGGCTGAGAAGGGCCCCGATCGAAAGCGATCGGGGCCCTTCTCGCGCATGTCGGCGCCCTCAGGGCGCGAGCTTGGTGATCTGCAGCAGGCCCTCGCCGGCGGGCGAGAGCGCGCTGATGACCGCTCCCGACGCCGAGGTCTCGGTGATCAGGGTCCGGAAGCCGGTGGCGAGCTCGTCCCGCGCTGCGGGATCGGAGACGCGGCCTCTCCACAGCGCGCGGGCAACGAGCACCGTGCCGCCGGGTCGCACGAGACGCAGGCCGTGCTCGACGTACTCGATCACCGACTGGGGGTCGGCGTCGATGAAGACGATGTCGTAGGAGTTCTCGTTCATCCGGGGGAGCACCTCGAGCGCGCGGCCCGGGATGAGACGCACGCGGTTCGAGGGGACGCCCGCCTCGGTGAAGAACGCCCGCGCGTGCTGCTGGTACTCCACCTCTACGTCGATGGAGGTCAGCTGCGCCTCCGCGACGCCGGTGAGGAGCCACAGCCCCGAGACGCCGACTCCGGTGCCGATCTCGATGATGTTCTCGGCACGCGTGGCCGCGACCACGACAGCCGCCTGCGCGCCGGTCGCCGGCGAGAGGGGTTCGATGCCGAGTTCGAGCGACTGCTGCCTGGCCCGCGCGATGACCTCGGTCTCGACGACGACGTCGTCGGCGAATCTCCAGTTCGAGTCCTTGTCTGACACAGTGCTCCCGTCGATCGACCGCGTTTCGTGGTCAACTCCGAGGATACGGTCGGCTCACCCGGCATCCGTGCAGGCACCGCCGCGATACCCTGGAAAGGTGCTCGGGCTGACCTTCGACAAGCTGCTGATCGTGGCGGTGATCGCTGCGTTCGTCATCGGCCCTGAGCGCCTGCCCGCCTACGCCGCGAAACTCGGTTCGCTGGTCCGTTCGCTCCGCGACTTCGCGAACGGCGCGAAAGACCGCATGCGCGACGAGATGGGCCCCGAGTTCGACGACGTCGACTGGAAGAAGCTCGATCCGCGGCAGTACGATCCGCGGCGGATCATCCGGGAAGCGCTGCTGGAGGATGCGCCGGCGCCCGCCGGTGCGATCAAGCCGGTGACGCAGTCGGCGTACGCGCAACGAAAGATGCCGCTGACCGCTGGCGCGATTCCGCCGTTCGACACAGAGTCCACCTGAGGCGGCGCGGCGCGCGGGGGCGCGCATCCACTACGCTGCGGACATGATCGCAACGGAGCAGTCGCTCACTCGGGCGACCGTCGCGCGGTATGCCGTCGGCTCGCTGGGCACCGGCGGGTTTGCCACTCTCCCCGGGCTCGTGCTCGTCTACTACCTGACCGACTCTCTCGGCGTCGCCGCGATCGCGGCCGGTGTCGTGGTGACGGTCGCCAAGGTGTGGGATGTCGTGATCGACCCGGTGATCGGTGCGCGCAGCGACCGGATGCTGGCCGTTCGCGGGTCCCGGCGGCCGATGATGCTCGTCGGCGCGCTGGCTCTGCCGGTCTTCTTCCTGCTCACCTTCGCCGTGCCTCCCGGGACGCCCACGGCCGCCGCCGCGGTCTGGGTGCTGCTGGCGTTCGTGATGACGGCGACCGCGTTCAGCCTGTTCCAGGTGCCGTACATCGCCCTCCCCGCCGAACTCGCGTCCGGCTACGACGAGCGGACGCGGCTGCTGACCTGGCGGGTCGTGGTGCTGACCTTCGCCATCCTGCTCTTCGGCGCCGGTGGGCCGGCCCTACGCTCGCTCGGCGGCGGCAACTCGTTCGCCGGTTACCTGCTCATGGCGCTCGTCGCGGGTGTGGTGATCGGCGCCGGGATGACCGTGTCGGCCTTCGTGGCCCCCCGCGGCCTGCCGGAGGGCGTCCAGCCGCCGGGGGAGAGTGTGCTGGCGACCCTCCGCTCGAACTATGCGGCCGGGATGCGCGTGCTGCGCGACAGCCAGCCCTTCCGCGCGCTGCTGCTCACTTTCCTGCTTCAGGGGCTCGCAACCGGCCTGATGCTGGCCGGAGCCAACTACGTGGCCACCTGGGTGCTGCACTCGGAGGATGCGGTCACCTTCCTGTTCATCGCGCTGATCGGACCGGCGCTGATCGTCACGCCGGTGTGGGGGATCGTCGCGCGGCGGATCGGCAAGGAGCGCGGCTTCGTCGCCGCGAGCATCCTGTTCGGTGTCGCCGCCCTCTCGATGGTCGCCCTGGTGTGGGCGCCGGGCGCATGGGTCTACGCGCCCGTCGCCGTGGCGGGCGCCGCCTACGCAGGGATGCAGTCACTGCCGATGGCGATGCTGCCGGACGTGATCTCGCACGACGCCCGCCGCAACGGAGAGGGACGCGCGGGGACCTTCGGGGGGATGTGGACGGCGGGGGAGACGACCGGCATGGCCCTCGGCGCGACCGTCCTCAGCATCGTGCTGGCCGCGAGCGGCTACGTGTCGCGGAGTGCCGCGGCAGGCGCCGCGGTGGAGGCCGGGGCGAGCCAGCCGGCGAGCGCGGTCGCGGGCATCGCGCTGAGCTTCAGCGTCATCCCGGCCGCGCTCATCGCGATCAGCCTGGTGCCGCTGATGCGGTACCGGCTGCGGAAGGGAGACATCGATGGTGTCGTTTGACGGGCGCGCGATCCTGAACCGGCTCGCGGCGCTGCGCGAGGCGGATGCCCCGACGCACGGCGGCCGGGTCCTCAGCTACGTGTACGACTCAGGGATGCCCGAACTCGACGAACTCGCCGCCGAGGCCATGCGCCTGGTGCAGCCGGTGAACGGGCTCGACCCGACGACTTTCACGTCGGTAGCCGTGATGGAGCGCGAGGTGATCGGGTTCGCGCGCGAGCTGCTGCGGGGTGGGGACGAGGTGGCCGGGTCGGTCACCTCGGGCGGCACCGAGTCGTGCCTGCTCGCGGTGAAGACCGCCCGCGACGTCTGGCGGGCGCAGGGCAGCACGGGAACGCCGCGACTGCTCGCTCCCGTCACCGTGCACGCCGCGTTCCAGAAGGCCGCCGCGCTGTTCGACCTGACCCTCGATCTCGTCCCGGTCGACCCGGCGACGGGACGGGTGGATGCTTCCCGGCTCGTCTCGCGGATCGCACCGGACGTGGCGCTCGTCGTCGTCTCGGCGCCGTCGTACCCGTACGCGACGCTCGACCCGATCGAGGAGGTGGCCGCAGCGTGCGAGGAGGCAGGCGTGGCCTGCCACGTGGATGCGTGCATCGGCGGCTGGATCCTCCCATTCTGGCGCGCCGCCGACGGAACGGCGCTGCCGCCCTGGGACTTCCGGGTCGCGGGCGTCACCAGCGTGTCGGCGGACCTGCACAAGTACGGCTACGCGCCCAAGGGGGCGAGCGTGCTGCTGCAGCGTGACCGCGACCGGCAGCGCCACCAGTACTTCGCCACCACAGGATGGCCGGGCTACCCGGTGGTCAACTCCACGCTGCTCGGGTCGAAGTCCGCGGGGGCGCTCGCGGCCTCCTGGGCGATCATCCAGGCGCTCGGTGCCCGAGGATTCGCGGGGCTCGCCGAGTCGTGCCGTCGCGCCACCCGCGGCCTGCAGGACATCGTCGGCGACATCGACGGCCTGCGGGTGCTCGGCGAGCCGACTGGTCCCTTGCTCGCCGTCACCACGGACGAGACGGTGGAGCCTGCGCGCCGCGTCGACCCGCACCACTGGGCCGACCGGGTGCGCCGCCGCGGTTGGATCCTGCAGCAGCAGCCGGGCCTGGCGCAGGCGGACGGCACGCACCTGCCTCACACCACGCACCTGACGGTCACCCCGGTCACCGAGGGCAGGATCGACGAGCTGGAGGCGGCCCTGAGGGGAGCGGCGGACGAGGCGCGCGGCATCCCGCCGATCGACCAGGAGGCGGTGCTGGCGGCGCTTCCTGGGGAGCTGGCTGCGGTGACCGAGCTGGACTCGGCGACGGCCGCGCACATCCTGGCGTCGGTCGGCCTCGGCGGTGGGGGTACGCCGGGGCTGCCGGATGACCAGGCGCCGCTACTCGCCCTTGTGGAGGCGCTGCCGCGTCCCATCGCCGAGCGGCTCCTCGTGGAGCTCCTCGCCCGAGCGGTCGAGCCGCCCGACGTGCCGTGAGGTGCTCGTAGTTGCGGTCGACACGCCGTGCGTGGCCGCACCTGCGAGCACCTCGCGGATGCTGGCTGAGCGCCGCGTGGGTCAGCGCACGGACAGGCCGAGCTTGCGGCCGGCGAGGCCGCGGCTCCGGGTCGCGAGGCGCTCCGCCACCTGACGGATCGCCGCGGCGGCCGGGTCGGTCGGGTCGGTCACCACGATCGGCGCGCCCGTGTCCCCACCCGCCCGCAACGGGATGCTGAGGGGCACGCTGGCGAGCAGCGGCACCTCCTCGTCCTGACCGGTGGACAGCCGGCGGGCGACCTCGGCCCCGCCACCCGAGCCGAAGAGGTCGAGCACGCTGCCGTCCGGCTGCACGAGCCCCGCCATGTTCTCGATGACGCCGATCACGCGCTGACCGGTCTGCCGGGCGACGACGCCACTCCGCTCCGCCACATCCGCCGCGGCGGGCTGCGGGGTCGTCACGACGAGCACCTCGGCGCCGGGCAGCAGCTGACCGACGGAGATCGCCACATCGCCGGTGCCGGGCGGCAGGTCGAGCAGCAGCACATCCAGGTCGCCGAAGAAGACGTCGGACAGGAACTGCTGGATGGTGCGGTGCAGCATCGGCCCGCGCCACGCCACCGCGGCCGAGGCCGAGTCGACGAACATCCCGATCGACACCACTTTCACGCCGTAGGCGACCGGGGGAAGGATCATGTCATCCACCCGGGTGGGCCGCGGCGCGACGCCGTTCTCGTCGGTGAGCCCCAGGATGCCGGGGATGGAGAAGCCGTGGACGTCCGCATCCACGATGCCCACGCGCAGCTCGCGCTCGGCCAGTGCGACGGCCAGGTTCGCCGTGACCGTCGACTTGCCGACGCCGCCCTTGCCGCTCGTCACCGCGTACACGCGCGTCAGCGAATCGGGCCCGAACTGCTGTCCGCGCGCCGGCCTCCCGGCTCGCAGCTTCTCGGTCAGTGCCTTCCGCTCGGCGGGGGTCATGACCGACACGTCGACCGCGACCTGGGCGACGCCCGGGACCGCGGCGACCGCCGTGCGCACATCCCGCTCGATCGCGTCGGCGGCGGGGCAGCCCACGATGGTGAGCTTGATGCCGACCTCGGCACGGCCCTCCGCATCCACCGACACGTCGCCGACCATGTCGAGTTCGGTGATCGGCTTGCGGATCTCGGGGTCGAGAACCGCCGCGAGGGCGCTCCGGACGGCCCCGGCGAGGCCCGGCTCAGGCACGGGCCTGCTCGCCGTCGCCCGCGTCGCTCCTCTCGAGGTCCTCGAGCAACGACCTCAGCTCGGCACGGATGAAGTCCTTCGTCGCCATGTCCTTCACCGCGAGGCGCAGAGCGACCACCTCACGCGCCAGGTACTCGGTGTCGGCGAGGTTGCGCTCAGCCCGCTGCCGGTCCTGCTCGATCTGCACGCGGTCGCGGTCATCCTGCCGGTTCTGGGCGAGCAGGATGAGCGGCGCGGCATACGACGCCTGCAGCGACAGCACAAGCGTCAGGGCGATGAAGCCGATCGCGGCCGAGTCGAAGCGCCACGCCTCGGGCGCGAGCGTGTTCCACGCCATCCAGGCGATGACGAAGACCGTCAGCCCGAGGACGAACCACGGTGTGCCCATTGCACGCGCGATCCACTCGGTGAACCGGCCGAAACGGTCGCTCGACTCGACGCGGTCGCGCCGGAGCACCGGCGTGCGCAAACCCTTCGGCGTGCCCAGCCCGTTCGGGGCGTCGAGCCCTGAGTCCTGCCTACCTCGTGCCACTCCCGCCCCTCCTTCCGTTCACGATGCGGATGCTGCCGGTCTCGTCGGACGCCGCCGTGCGTTTCACGGGGTCGTCCTCGTCTTGACTTCGCCAGTCGTCGGGGAGCAGGTAGTCGAGGATGTCGTCGATGGTCACCACCCCGACGAGCCGGTACTTGTCGTCAACGACCGGGACGGACACCAGGTTGTACGAGGCGAGGATGCGCGAGACCTCCGCCGCGGAGGTGCCGGCGGTCACCGGCTCCAGGCTGGGGTCGAGCAGCGTGCCGAGGCGGACGTGTGGCGGGTAGCGCAGCATCCGCTGGAAGTGCACGATCCCGAGGAAGCGGCCCGTCGGCGGCTCGTAGGGAGGCAGCGTAACGCAAACGGCTGCGCCGAGTGCAGGCGCCAGCTCGTGCCGGCGGATGAGCGCGAGGCCCTCGGCGACTGTCGCGTCGGCCGACACGATGATCGGCTCGGTGGTCATCAGACCGCCCGCGGTGTCCGGGTTGTAGCTGAGGAGCATGCGGACGTCGTCCGCCTCCTCCGGCTCCATCAGCTCGAGCAGGTGCTCGCCGCGCTCGTCGGAGAGCTGGGCGATGAGGTCGGCCGCGTCATCCGGCTGCATCTGGTCGAGCACGTCGGCCGCGCGGTCGTCGTCGAGCTGGGTGAGGATCTGCACCTGCTCGCTCTCGGGCATCTCTTCGAGCACGTCGGCAAGGCGGTCGTCGGGCAGCTCTTCGGCCACCTCCAGCATCCGCTGCTGCGGGAGGTCGAGGAGGGTGTTGGCGAGGTCGGCGGGCTTCAGCTCCGAGTAGGTGGCGATCAGCTGCTCCGCCGACTGCGCCTCGCCGAGCTTCTGCTTCTCGCGCACCTCGTTCCACGACACGAACGTGGTGGGGCCCTTGGCGAACGGGGATGCGCCCGTCTTCGGCTTGCGCACGAACAGCTGGCTGACGGCCCAGTCGCCGGTCTCGGTCTCTTCGATGGCGACGTCTTCGATGGTGGCCTCGCCTCCGCCCTCGGCGAAGACGACCCGGCGGCCGAGGAGCTCGGCGATCACGCGGACCTCGCCGCCGCGCTGCTCGAAGCGGCGCATGTTGATGATGCCGTTGGTGATGATCTGGCCGCTGCCGATGCTGGTCACGCGCCCGATCGAAAGGAAGACGCGCCGCTTGCCGGGGATCTCGACGATCAGGCCGACGACCCGCGGCGGGTCGTTCTTGCGGTACACCACGAGGACATCGCGAACCTTGCCGACCCGGTCACCAACGGGGTCGAACACGGTCGTGCCGGCAAGGCGGGCGACGAAGACTCTGGCGGAACTCACCCTATAAACCTAGCGCTCGCAGGTGAATGAGGGCTGTTTTCCACAGGTCTCCCTGCCGTGGTCGGCGGCGGATGGAACAATGGGGGACATGAGCACACAGGGACCCCTGGGCGGGCGCAACCGTCTCCTCTTTCCGACGCTGCCGCGGGGCGAGGTGGTCGCCACGTTCGAGACCTACCCGGCCGCGCAGGAAGCGGTCGACGTGCTCGCCCGCGCCGACTTCCCTGTCGACAAGGTCTCGATCGTCGGAAGCGACCTGAAGAGCGTCGAGCGCGTCACCGGCAAGCTCAGCTGGGGCCGGGTCGCCCTGGCGGGTGCGGCGTCCGGCGCCTGGCTCGGGATCTTCTTCGGCCTCCTGCTCATCATCTTCTCGCCGAGCGTCAGCCTCGCGTTCGTGTTCGCCGCCGTGCTGATCGGCGCCGGGTTCGGGATGCTGTGGGGCATCGTCACCTACGCCGTCAATCGCCGGACGCGCGACTTCACCTCCGTCCAGCAGGTGATCGCGACCAGCTACTCGGTGCTCGTCGACTCCGAGCTCGGCAACCGCGCCCGCAACCTGTTGCAGAGCGGGGGAGCGGAGCAGCCTGCGGCGGCCGCACCGGGATGGACGCCGCCGGCCCAGCCGCAGCATCCGTCCGACCCGCCGCCTGCGCCGCCGGCCGCCGCACCTCCCGTCGCACCGCCTACCGGCGACGAGCGGCCGCCCGCGCCGCGGGCCTGACACCCGCGGGCCTGACGGCCGCCGGCCTGAGCGCTCAGCGCTGCGACGGGCGCTGCACCCACGCTTCGACGTCGTCGGGGGTCCGGGGGATGGCCGCGGAGAGGTTCTCCGCGCCGTCCTCCGTGACAAGGATGTTGTCCTCGATCCGCACGCCGATCCCCCGGAAGCTCTCGGGCACCGTCAGGTCGTCCGGCTGGAAGTACAGCCCCGGCTCGATGGTGAACACCATCCCGGGCTGCAGCACGCCGTCGAGGTAGAGCTCGCGTCGCGCCTGCGCGCAGTCGTGCACGTCGAGTCCCAGATGGTGGCTCGTCCCGTGCACCATGTAACGGCGGTGCTGCTGGTTGTCCGCCTCCAGTGCCTCCTCGGCGCTCACCGGCAGCAGCCCCCACTCGGCCGTGCGCCGGGCGATGACCGCCATCGCGGTCGCATGGATCTCCCGGAACCGGATGCCGGGGCGGACGATCGCGAAGGCCGCGTCGGCGGCCTCCAGCACCGCCTCGTAGATCCGGCGCTGCGTCTCGGTGAACGTTCCGTCGATGGGGAACGTGCGGGTGATGTCGGCCGTGTAGTAGCTGTCCAGTTCGACGCCCGCATCCAGCAGGATGAGGTCTCCGGGCACCACCGGACCGTCGTTGCGCGTCCAGTGCAGGATGCACGCGTGCGGCCCGCTCGCCGCGATCGTGTCGTAGCCGACCGCGTTGCCGTCGGCGCGGGCGCGACCGTAGAAGACGCCCTCCACCAGGCGCTCGCCCCGCGGGTGCGCGGTGATGCGCGGCAGGTCGGCGATCACGTCGTCGAAGCCGCGGGCGGTCGCGGCCACCGCAGCGCGCAGTTCGGCGACCTCGAAGTCGTCCTTCACCAGGCGGAGCTCGGAGAGGTCGCGGGCGAGGCGGTCGTCCTCGCTGTGGTCCTCGGGGTCGACGTCGGTGCCGTCGCTCTCCGAGCCGGCGCCGAGCAGCATCCTGGCCGCATCCACCTCATCGGTGATGGCGCGGTCGGCCTCGCGCAACACCACGGTGTCGCCGTCGACCGTGTCGAGCACGCTGCGCACGTCGGCGATGCCACGGGTGGCGACGGCGAGGTCGCTCGCGACCTGCGCCAGCGACGGCCGTGGGCCGATCCAGAACTCGCCGATCTCGGGGTTCGCGTAGAACTCGTCGGAGTCGCGCCCGGCGCGCTCACGGAAGTACAGCGTGGCCTCGTGGCCGTTCCCGGACGGCTCCAGCACGAGGACGCTACCGGGCTCGGAGTCCGACCCCCACCCGGTCAGGTGCGTGAACGCCGAGTGCGCCCGGAACGGGAAGTCGGTGTCGTTGGAGCGCTGCGCCAGGCGTCCGGCCGGGATGATGAGCCGTTTGCCCGGGAAGAGTTCGGAGATCCGCGCGCGCCGCGCAGCCGCGTATTGCGCCTGCCTGCGCGGCTCCGGCAGCAGCTCGGGGTGCTCGGCCCAGCCGCTGCCGATGTACCGGCGGAACGCATCCGATCCCGGCGTCGTGGAGCGGTTCTGCGTCGCGCGCGGCGCCTGGTCGGTCTCGGCGGCTTCGCTGGTCTCGGTCGTCGTCACGACGGCGCTGGTGTCGGAACCGGTGGCGGGGGTGGCTGAGCTGGTCGGCTGGGAGGACATGGCGTCCATTCTTCCACCCGGCGGCGCCATGCGCCCGGCCGGTCAGCGCCCTCCTAGGATGGTCAGCATGGGTGATGCGCGGCGGTTCCGGGGTCCCGTCGACCTGCACACGCACTCCAGCGTGTCCGACGGCACGCAGACCCCGGCAGAGCTCGTGCGCTCTGCGGCGGAGGCGGGCTTGGGCACGGTCGCGCTCACCGATCACGACTCGACCGCCGGCTGGGCGGACGCGGCCGCGGAGTCCGCTCGCTCCGGTATCACCGTCATCCCGGGGATGGAGCTGTCGACGCGCATCGAGTTCGCCAGCGTTCACATGCTCGGGTACCTCTTCGATCCGGCGAACGCGGCGCTCGTCGCGGAGACCAAGCGGATCAGGGACGGCCGCATGCGGCGCGCGGAGGACATGGTCCGGCGCATCTCCGAGGACTACGACGTCACCTGGGAGGATGTGCTCGCCCAGGCCACGGAAGGCGCAACGGTCGGCCGTCCGCACATCGCCGACGCACTCGTCGCACGAGGGCTCGCCACCGACCGGAGCGCCGCGTTCGCGGGGATCCTGCACTGGCGGAGTGGATACTTCCAGCCGCACTACGCTCCCGACCCGCTGACCGGCGTCCGACTCATCCGCGGCGCCGGCGGTCTGCCGGTGCTGGCGCATCCGGCCACAGGCGGTCGCGGGCGCGTCATCCCCGAGGACCGCCTGAAGCGGCTCGTCGACGGTGGCCTGTTCGGGCTGGAGCTCGACCACCGCGAGAACAAGCCGGATGGCGTCGAGCGCCTGCGCGAACTGGCGGTCCGGTACGGCCTGCGGATCACCGGCTCCAGCGACTACCACGGTGCCGGCAAGCCCAACCGGCTGGGGGAGCACACGACCGATCCGGCCGTCGTCGACGCGATGATCGAAGAAGCGACAGGCGCGGCGCCTTTCTACGCTCCCTGACGACCTGCCCCTAGCCTGGAGGGCGGGGTACGAAAGCAGTCGGGGTGAGAAGGCGAGGTGCGCGGGTGAGACGGTTCTGGCGAGGATCGGCGGTCGCCGCCGCCTTGACGGTGGCTCTGGTGGTCTCGGCGGGAGTGGCGCCCGCGAACGCGGACAGCTATCCCTCGTGGGAGGACGTCCAAGCGGCGAAGAACAACGCGACGGCCGCCCAGGCCGAGGTGGACCGCATCAACGGGCTCCTGCAGGGGCTCCAGACGGCCGCCAACGCGGCCGGCGATCTCGCCGTCAAGCGGCTGGGTGAATACGGCAAGGCCGAAGCCGATCTGCAGTCCGCGACGCAGAAGGCCCAGAGCCTCGCGCAGAGGGCTCAGGATGCGTCGGCGAAGGCCGACGCGCTGAAGGCGCAGAGCGGAAAACTGGCCGAACAGCTCACGCGGGCCGGAACCTCGTCCGTCTCCCTCCGGCTCTTCCTCAGTCCGAGTGCGGGCACGTCCGAATCCCTGCTCTACCAGCTCGGGGCGGTGTCCAAGCTGGCGGACCAGTCCAGCACTCTCTTCGCGCAGGCCAACGCGCAGAAGAACGTCGCGTCGTCGCTCAGCGCCCAGGCGACCGATGCCCAGAAGATTCGCGACCAGCTCGCCGTCGCGGCGAAGAAGGCGCTGGAGGTGGCGAACGCGGCGAAGGCTGCGGCCGACGCCCAGTTGGCCGATCAGAAGCAGCACGCGAACACGCTGTACGCACAGCTGGCGTCGCTGAAGAACACGGAGGCATCCGTCGAGCAGAAGTACGCCGCGGGAGTCGCCGCTGCGGAAGCGGCAGCGTCGGCGGCGAATACTGGCGGAGGGTCGGACGGCTTCGCACCGCCGCCCGGTATGGTCGTCGACCCTGCGGGGGCGCAGGCGTACGCCGCAAGCCGGCTGCCGGCGTTCGGCTGGGGGAGCGACCAGATGCCGTGCCTCATCAAGCTGTGGAACCACGAATCCGGCTGGCGCGCGAACGCGTACAACTCGGACAGCGGCGCCTACGGCATCCCGCAGTCGCTGCCGGCGAGCAAGATGGCCTCAGCCGGACCCGACTGGATGACGAACCAGAACACCCAGGTCAACTGGGGGCTGGACTACATCAACCGCGCCTACGGTTCACCATGCGCAGCATGGAACTTCGAGATGAGCCACGACCCCAACTGGTACTGAGCCGGCCTGCTGCACAAACACGCAGCTCCTGAGTTTTTCGTGCCCAGAGGGGCGAATCGAGCGAAAAACTCAGGAGCTGTTGGTGTGTGGGTCTGGGTGCGTCAGCTGGCGGGCGTCGCGGCGGAACCGCCACGCGAGCGACGGCGACGGCGGCGCGGAGCGCTGTTGCCGTCGCGGTGCTGCGAGCCGCCGCCATCGTGCGTGCCGGCGGCGGGAGCCTTCGCCTCGCCGCCCTCGGCCGCTGACGCCTCAGAGCCCTGAGTCGCGCCCTGCACGGCGCCCTGCGACGCGCCGTGATCGGAGCCTCCGCGCGTCCGGCGACGGCCGCGACCGCTGCGGTCGGAGCCGCCCCGGTCGGACCCATCGGGCCCGGTGGAGTCGGTGCGACCGCCCCGGGGAACGTCCGGCGACTTCACGGCGGGCGTCGGCTTCAGCCGGCCCTTGACCCCCTGCGGGATGTCGAGGTCGGTGTACAGGTGCGGCGACGACGAGTAGGTCTCGGTCGGCTCCGGCTGCCCGAAGTCGAGCGCGCGGTTGATGAGAGCCCACTTGTGCAGGTCGTCCCAGTCCACGAACGTCACCGCGATGCCGGTCTTGCCGGCGCGGCCGGTGCGGCCTACGCGGTGCAGGTAGGTCTTCTCGTCCTCGGGGATGGTGTGGTTGATGACGTGCGTGACGTCATCCACGTCGATGCCGCGCGCGGCCACATCGGTCGCGATCAGCACATCCTTCTTGCCCGCCTTGAACGCGGCCATGGCGCGCTCGCGCTGCTCCTGGTTCAGGTCGCCGTGCACGGCGGCCGCGTTGAAGCCGCGGTCGTTGAGTTCCTCGACCAGCTTCGCGGCGGCGCGCTTCGTGCGCGTGAAGATGACGGTCTTGCCGCGGCCCTCGGCCTGCAGGATGCGCGAAATGACCTCGTCCTTGTCCAGCGAGTGGGCGCGGTAGATCAGGTGCTTGATGTTCGCCTGGATCTGTCCCTCGTCGGGGTCGCTGGCGCGGATGTGCACCGGGCGGGTCATGAACCGGCGCGCGAGGGCGACGATCGGGCCCGGCATCGTCGCCGAGAACAGCATGGTGTGGCGGGTGGCCGGCGTCTGCGCGAACAGCTTCTCGATGTCGGAGAGGAAGCCGAGGTCGAGCATCTTGTCGGCCTCGTCGAGCACCATCTCCTCCACGTTGCCGAGGTTCAGGAGGCGCTGGCCGGCGAGGTCGAGGAGACGACCGGGCGTGCCGACGACGATCTGGGCGCCGCCCTTGAGCTGCGCGATCTGCCCCTCGTAGGCCTTGCCGCCGTAGATGCTGGCGATGGAGGTGGGACGGCCGGATGCGGCGGTCTCCAGGTCTTCGTAGACCTGGATGGCCAGCTCGCGGGTCGGCACGACCACGAGGGCCTTGACGCCGGGCGCCGGGTCGAGGCCCAGGCGCTGGATGAGGGGGAGGCCGAAGCCGAGGGTCTTGCCCGTTCCGGTCTTCGCCTGGCCGATGATGTCCTGGCCGGTGAGGGCGAGGGGGATGGTCTGTGTCTGGATGGGGAACGGCTCGATGATGCCCTTGGCGGCGAGCGCATCCACCATGTCCTGGTCGATGTTGAGATCGGAGAAAGTCACTGGTGAGTTGCCTGTCGATTCGATTGGAGTGTCCACGCCCTTTTCACTGTCGCAGTTCTCTGTCGCAGGCGTAGGGCCGTCGATCCTGCGCCGACGGCGGTCCAAGCCTACTGGACGGTCCCCGATACACTGCTGAGCGTGTCAACTTGGTTCACCCGGCGACGGCCCTCCGTCGAGCTCTCGCGACTGACCCCGCGTGCGCGCCCGGTCGCCACCGTGCGGATCGACCTGCACGAAGTCATGCCGGACCTGCTGCCGTATCTCGGCCAGGCCGCGTACCTGCAACTGGAGCAGTTCGAGACGCTCTCGCGCGTCGCGGCCGAGACGGACGACCTGCGGGCGAAGGGGCTGGTGTCGGCCGCGGCCGGACACGCGCTGTCGAAGCATCAGGGGATCGTGGCCGAGATCCGCCGCCGCGGCGACGACCCGGCGGAGGCGATGAAGCCGTTCGCCGACGAGATCGAGGGCTTCAGCGCGCTCATCGTTGGGGTGGACTGGCGCGAGACCCTCCTGTCGGCGCTGGTGACGGGCGGGCTGCTGGACGACTTCTTCATCCGGCTCGCGGCGGGGCTCCCCGGCGACGTGGGACCCCGGCTCGCGCACCTGCTCGGCTCGGAATCGGGCCAGGAGGGAATCCTCGAGGTGCTGCGGGGGCAGATCGCGAGCGACCCGGTGCTCGCGTCCCGGCTCGCGATGTGGGGACGCCGCCTCGTAGGCGACACGCTGCTGGTCGCGCGGTCGGCGCTGCACCTCTCGGGGAACCGGGCGACGGACGAGGAGCGGATCGAGCCCATCTTCACGGAGCTGATCGCCGCGCACACCCGGAGGATGGATGCGCTCGGCTTGACCGCGTAGCGGCTCGCGCTTCGCGCCGCGAGTGGTGACTCGTTGCGGGAACGCGCGACGAATGGTGACGAGATGTCACCACTCGGCGAGCGGCGACGGCGTCAGCGGACGACCGCGCCCTTCGTCAGCGTGTGCAGCATCCGCTCGTCGTTCGCGGCGCGCACGCGCCCGACGACGAGGTCGGTGACGGCGACGATCACAGCCGTGCCGAGGAGAGTGATCCACCAGATCCAGCCGCCGTCCCACTTCAGGCCCGCCCAGGTGAGGGCGACCCACAGCACGGATGACGCGATCACGCCGACGGCGGGGATGAGCGCGGAGCCGTGCGTGTGGCGGTTCGGCAGGAGGTAGCGTCCGGCGAGGCCGATGATGGCGCCACCGAGGACGACGAAGAGCAGTTCCACGAAAGGGAGGCTAGCCGACGAACCCGATCCGGCGCGATTCCTCTGTGCCGATCTCGACGTAGGCGATGCCCGCGGTCGGGACCACGTAGAGGCGGCCCTTGTCGTCGTTGAGGCGCAGCACGCCGGTGCCGCTGGTCAGCGCGCTCTGCACCTGCTCCACGAGCTCCTCGGCCGACTGCGAGGTCTCGAAGTTGAGCTCGCGGGGGGCGTTGACGATTCCGATGCGGATCTCCACGTGGGTGCCTTTCGAGTCTGACCGGCGGGTGTGAGTTCAGACTACGGCACACGGCTCGCGGCCCCCGCTCGCGTTCTCTGTCGGCGGACGCCGATAGCGTGAAAGGCATGATCGTTCGAGGCTTCCGGATGCGCCCAGCGGGCACCGTCGCATCCTCCGGGATAGCCCTCGACGGCGCCCAGGCGGAGGTGATCGCCCTCCCGGATGGTGCTTCTGCGGCGGTGCTCGGCGCACCGGGGACGGGCAAGACGACCACCCTGATCGAAGCGGTCGCCGACCGTGTCCTCGGGCGCGGCTACGCGACTGGCGAGGTGCTCGCGCTGAGCGCCTCCCGCACCGCGGCGACCGCCCTGCGCGACCGTATCGCGCTCCGGCTGGGCGTGCCGACGAACGGACCGCTGGCGCGGACCGCCACGTCCCTGGCGTTCCAGCTGGTCGGCGAGCGTGCCCGCCGCGACGGCCTGGAGCCGCCGCGCCTCCTCACCGGCGGCGAGCAGGACCAGATCATCGCCGAGCTGCTCAGCGGCCACCTGGAGGACGGCTCGGGTCCGCTTTGGCCCGAGCCGCTGGTGGATGAGGTGCGCGCGCTGCGCGGTTTCCGCACGG
This sequence comes from Leifsonia sp. RCC_180, assembly GCF_058138205.1. Classification (NCBI taxonomy): domain Bacteria; kingdom Bacillati; phylum Actinomycetota; class Actinomycetes; order Micrococcales; family Microbacteriaceae; genus Leifsonia; species Leifsonia sp. RCC_180. The sequence continues at coordinate 229,295 of NZ_CP200340.1, forward strand.
AGTTGCGCGAACTGATGGCGCGCTGCGCCGAGCGCGGAGTGACGCCGTCCCGGTTGTCGGAGCTCGGCGCGATCACCGGCCACGACGAGTGGCGGGCCGCCGCGCGATTCATCGCCGAGTATCAGCTCGTCGTCGACAGCTACCGCGGCGGATTCGTCGACTCGGCGGAGCTGATCGCCTCGGCGGTGGGCGTGGTGCAGGAGGGCAGCTCGCTCGATTCGCTGCGTGCGGTGTTCGTCGACGACCTTCAGGAGGCGACGGTCGCCACGCTCGCGCTGCTGCGCGCCCTCGCCCAGCGCGGCGTCGCCGTGATCGCCTTCGGCGACCCGGATGTCGCCTCGACCACGTTCCGCGGCGCCGAGGCCACCGCGCTCGGGCAGCTGGAGGGGCGCCTCGGCGTTCCGGTCACCCGGTTCGTGCTGACCACGGCGCACCGCCAGACCCCCGCGCTGCGGGAGCTGACGGCGCGGGCGGCCGAACGGATCGGCGCGGCGGCGGCCGGTGTCCAGCGGATGGCATCCGCCGGTCGGCCGGCGCCCGAGCCGAACGACGAAACTGACGCCGACGCCGCGGACACCGCCGATACCGCCTCCGCCCGCCCGGAGATCGTGCGCCTCGTCGCCGTCTCCGCTCCGTCCGAGGCGTCCCGGCTTGCCCGGAAGCTGCGCGAGCGCCACCTGCTCGACGGGGTTCCGTGGAGCGACATGGCCGTGATCGTCCGCTCCGGCGCGCTCGTTCCCGCCCTCGCCCGCGCGCTCGCGGTGGCGGAGGTGCCGACCACCACCAGCATCGCCGGGAGGCCGCTCCGCGACGATTTCGCCGCCCGCCAGCTGATCACCATCGCGGGCGTCCAGCTCGGCTCGGTCGAACTCACGCCGATCGTCGCGACCGAGCTGCTGCTCGGGCCGTTCGGCGGCCTCGACAGCGTGAGCCTCCGCCGGCTGCGGCTGGCGCTCCGGCAGGAGGAGCTCGCGGGCGAAGGCAACCGCCCGGGCGACGAGCTCCTCGTGGAGGCGCTGCAGCATCCCGCGCACCTGGCGACCATCGACGCGTCGCCGGCCCGCCGCGCCGCGCGCCTGGCGGAGACCCTGCGCTCCGGCCGTGAGAAGGTCGCGGCCGGGGCATCCATCGAGGAGCTGCTCTGGCACATCTGGGAGCGGAGCGGCCTGGCCGGTCGCTGGCTGGAGCACTCCGGGCGCAGCGGCATCGTCGCCGACGAGGCCAACCGCCACCTGGACGGCGTGGTCGCCGTCTTCACGGCCGCGCGGCGGTTCGTGGAGCGGTATCCCGAGCGCCCTGCGTCGGATTTCGTCGTGGAGTTGCTGGGCGCCGAGGTGCCGGAGGACACGCTGGCGGCGCGGACGGCGGGGGACGCCGTTCTCGTGTGCACGCCGAGCGCCGCGATCGGCCGGGAGTTCGAGGTGGTCGCTGTCGCCGGGCTCCAGGAGAGCGTCTGGCCGAACCTCCGCCTGCGTGGTTCGCTCCTGCACCCGCAAGAGCTCGCCGACGCTGTGGAGGGCCGCACCACTGAGACCGAGGATGAACGGGCGGAGGTGCTCGGCGACGAGTTGCGGATGTTCGCGCTGGCCGTCTCCCGGGCTCGCGGCCAGGTCATCCTGACGGCGACGGCGAACGACGACGAGCAGCCGTCGCCGTTCCTGCGGCTCGCCGGCGAGCTGGCCGTCGACGACACCGACGACGGCGCGCATCCGCTGTCCCTCCGGGGCATGGTCGGCCGGCTGCGCCGCCGGCTCGTCACCACGGGCGCTCCGGATGCCGCCGAGGCGCTCGCGCGGCTGGCGGATGCCGACGTCGAGGGCGCGGATCCCGCGTCCTGGTACGGGCTGCTGGAGCCGTCCACCACCGAGCCGCTCGTCGACCTCGACGACCCGGAGGCGGTCGTCCGCGTGTCGCCCTCGCGCCTGGAGACGTTCGAGAAGTCCCCGCTCGCCTGGTTCGTGGACACGATGGCGGCGTCGCCGAGCGGCCTGGCCGCCGGGATCGGCACCGTCGTGCACGCCGTTATGGAGGAGGCGAGCACGAGCGAGGATCGCGACCTCAGCGTCGAGCGCCTCTGGCAGGGCATCGAACGCCGGTGGAGCGAGTTGGCGTTCGAGTCGCCGTGGCTGGAGGAGAAGGAGCGGCGCCGCACACGGACGCTCACGGCGGGCGTGTCGGAGTACCTCCGCGACTTCGAGCGCGCCGGCGGCCTGCTGCTGGGCTCGGAGGGCGCATTCGAGCTCCGCCTCGGTCGTGCGCTGGTGCGCGGCACCATCGACCGCGTCGAGCACACGCCGGACGGCACGGTAGTGATCGTCGACCTCAAGACCGGCAACCGCACGCCGACGGCCGCCGAGGCGGCCGAGCATGCGCAGCTCGGCGCCTACCAGCTCGCGCTGGAGCACGGCGCGATCGTGCAGGCGGCCGAGCTCCCCTCCGGGGGAGCGAAGCTGCTGTTCGTCGCGAAGGGTGTCCGCGGCAAGGGCTACCGCGAGGTGGTGCAGGACCGGGTGGATGAGGACGGCCTCGACCGCCTGCGCGAGCGTGTGGCGCGGGCCGCCGAGGGGATGGCGGCGTCGAGTTTCGCGGGCGTGGTGGACCTCGGCGAACGCGACCCGCACGGACGATACGAGTACCGCATCCATCTGGTCCCTGCGGTCAGCGCGGGAGGAGGAGCATGACGGACGAAGCGACGCACATCGACGACGAGAGCCTCCTGGAGTGGGCGACGGAGCAGGCGGGCCTCGATCTCGTGGAGCAGGCGTTCTCGCTCGCCGAATCGGAAACCGGCAGCGACGAGCGCCCGCGTCCGGCGCGGACCCTGAGCGCCGTGGCCATCGCGGAGGCGCTCGGGCTGCCGACGCCGACGCCGCAGCAGCAGGCGGTCATCGAGGCACCGCTGCGGCCGGCCATCGTGGTCGCCGGCGCCGGGAGCGGCAAGACGGAGACCATGGCCAACCGTGTCGTCTGGCTGCTGGCCAACGGCCATGTCCGGGTGCCGGAGATCCTGGGGCTGACCTTCACCCGCAAGGCCGCGGGTGAGCTGGCCCTCCGCATCCGGGCGCGGATCGAGCAACTCGTCGCCTCAGGCGTGACCGACGTCGAGTTCGACCCGTTCGAAGCGCCAGAGGTGGCCACCTACAACGCGTTCGCTAACGCCATCTTCCGTGAGAACGCGCTGCTCATCGGCCGCGAACCGGAGTCGGCTGTGCTGAGCGAGGCATCCGCCTGGCAGCTCGCGCGTCGGCTGGTCGTGACCAGCACCGACGACCGTCTGGTCGAGCTCGACCGCAGTGTCGAGGCGGTCACGAGCGCGGTGGTCGCGCTCAGCAGAGCCCTCAGCGAGAACGTCGCCGACGCGTCGGAGGTGGAGCGGATGGTCGACCAATTCGGCCGCATCGCCGAGCTGCCGACCGGCAACGGGCGCATCAAGGAGCTGTACGCCTCCGTCCGTTCCGCCGTGGACGCGGTGGGGTCCCTCCCGCCACTGCTCGACCTCGCCCGCGCGTTCGCCGACGAGAAGCGCCGGCGAGGTTTCGTCGAGTACTCCGACCAGGTGGCGCTCGCCCTCTCGGTGTGCGAACGGCTGCCGGAAGTGGTGGCCGACTACCGCCGCCGGTTCCGGGTGGTGCTGCTGGACGAATACCAGGACACCTCCGTGGTGCAGACGCGCCTGCTGTCGACGCTGTTCGCCGGTCAGCCGGTGATGGCGGTCGGCGATCCGCACCAGTCGATCTACGGCTGGCGGGGCGCGAGCGCGGCGAACCTCGGCCGGTTCTCGGCCGACTTCTCCGCCGACTTCACAGGCGAGCGCACTGCCGATCGCACCGGCAGCGACGGCGGAGCGGACGAATACGCGCTCAGCACCAGCTGGCGCAACCCGACCCGTGTGCTGGACGCGGCCAACGTACTGGTCGCACCGTTGACGGCCGCCTCACCCGTCCCTGTCGAGCAACTTCAGCCGCGCCCGGGCGCGGCGTCCGGGGAGCTCTCGGCGGTGTTCGAGCAGACGGTCGCCGACGAGGCGGACACGGTTGCGCGCTGGCTCGGCGAGCGACTCCGCGAGCGCGACGGCGACGGGGTGCCGCCCAGCGCCGCGATGCTCTGCCGGTCGCTGAAGAAGATCGACGTGTTCACAGCGGCACTCGCCCGGCACGGCATCCCGTATCACGTGCTCGGCCTCGGCGGGCTGGTCGAGCAGCCGGTGATCGCCGACCTGGTGAGCGCGCTCAGGGTGATGCACGACCCGACGGCCGGCTCGGAGCTCATCCGGCTGCTGACCGGCGCGAAGTGGCGCGTCGGCGTCAAGGACATCGCTGCCCTGCGCGGCGTCGCGTCGTGGCTGGCCGAGCGGGACCATCGCTATCAGAAGCTCGATCCCGAGCTGCGCGACCGGCTGCGACGTTCGGTCGCGGGCGAGGAGTCCGCCTCCCTCGTCGACGCGCTCGATTTCGTCGTCGAGGCGCCGGTCGGCCACGGCCGGCTGGAGGGGTTCAGCGTCGCGGGTCTCGAACGGATGCGAGACGCCGGGCGGCGGCTCGACCACCTGCGCTCCCGCGCGGGACTCGACCTGCTCGACCTCGTCACGCTGGTGCAGCAGGAGCTCCTGCTCGACATCGAGGTGGCGGCGAACGAGACGGCGCAACTGGGGCAGGCGAGCCTCGACGCCTTCGCCGAGCAGGTCGCCTCGTATCTCGCGGCCGACGACCAGGCGACCCTCGGTTCCTTCCTCTCCTGGCTCGCTGAGGCCGAGCAGCGCGACAATCTGGCTCCGCGCAGCGAGGAGCCGGAACCGGGTACCGTCCAGATCCTCACCATCCACGGCGCGAAGGGCCTCGAGTGGGATGTGGTGGCCGTGCCGCGACTAGTCGACGGCGAACTGCCGGGACCGCCGCAGAGCCGGAAGGGATGGCTCGCCTTCGGACAGCTGCCGAACGAGTTCCGCGGCGATTCCGCCGAACTGCCCGTCATCGCCTGGCGCACCGCCGAGACGCAGAAGGACGTCAACGAGTCGATCGTCGCGTTCGAGGAAGAGAACCTCGCCCGGCACCTCGACGAGCAGCGCCGGCTGATCTACGTCGCCGTCACCCGCGCGCGGCGCCGCCTTCTGCTGTCCGGTTCGTACTGGTCGACGCAGACCCGCCCTCGCGGCCCCGGGTCGTACCTGCTCGAGCTGCAGCAGGCAGGGCTGCTGCCGGAGGACGCATTCCCGGACTGCGACGAGCCGGACGAGAACCCCCTCACCCTGACGACCGCGACGCTGACCTGGCCACTCGATCCGCTCGCGACGCGCCGCAGCCGCGTGGAGGCCGCCGCCGAGGCCGTGCGCCGGGCCCGCGAGCGCGGCGCGGGCCACGGCGGCGTCTACGCCCGCGACCTCGACCTGCTGCTCGCCGAACGCGCCCGGCTGAGCGAGGAGGCCGGTCTCGTCGAGCTGCCCGCACGCATCCCCGCATCGCGGTTCAAGGACTACGTCACCGATCCGGGCGCCGTCGCGGCGTCGCTGCGGCGCCCCATGCCCGAGCGTCCGTACCGCCAGACGCGGCTCGGAACTCTGTTCCACCAGTGGGTCGAGGAGCGCTTCGGCACACCGGCCGGTGCCGCCGATGTGCTGGACGCCGACGCGATCGAACGCGACGACCTCGCCGGGGACGTACTGGAGGCCGAGCGTTTCGAAGAACTCAAGGCGACGTTCGACGCCTCCGAGTGGTCCGGACGCCGGCCCGAGCAGGTCGAGCTGGAGATCCACATCACCCTCGCCGGGCAGGTCGTCGTCTGCAAGCTGGATGCGGTGTACCGGGCCGAAGACGGCATCCACGAATACCAGATCGTCGACTGGAAGACCGGTAAGGCACCACGCGACGCCGACGACCTCGAGCGCAAGCAGCTTCAGCTGGCGCTGTACCGGCTGGCGTTCGCCCGGTACGCGGGCATCGACCCGGAGCGCATCGACGCGGTCTTCTACTTCGTGGCCGACGACCGCGTGGTGCGGCCGGAGCGGCTCTACGCGGAGGAGGAGCTGACGTCTCTCTGGTCGTCGGCCACCGGCTTCATCCCGCCCGAGCGGCGGTAGCCGTCCGGCCGGTCGCCGGGGGTGCGGTCGAGCATCGCCTCGACGTCGTCGATGGCCATGATCGGGCCGGTCGCGGTCGACAGGGCGTTCATCGAGTTGCTGTGCACCCGATCCACGAGCCCGTCGAGCATCTCTACCGCGTCATCCACGATGGTCTGGTCGCGCACCTCGCGCCCGTGGAGCAGCCAGCGCGCCACTTCGAGCTCCGCGTACAGCATCGCCCGCTGCGTGAACTGGCGGTCGGTCGCCACCTGGCGGGTGGATGCGTACGCGCCGAGAGCCCCGTCGGTCGCCTCCGGGTTCAGGGCGAGCAGCCAGTGCAGGTCGCGGGCCGGGTCGCCGACACGCAGCGCCGACCAGCCGAGCACCGCGCTGACGACGTCGCGCTCCACCAGGAACGAGTCGGCGGTGAGGGAGCCGTTGATGACGGTCGGCTGGAACTGCCAGATGGAGTGGTCGGCCGCGGCATCGCGCCAGCGGTCGCGCAGCGCCGTCGGCAGGAGGCCGGTGGAGGCGGCGGATTCGATCACCGAGTTCGCCGCGGTGAGGCATTCGGCGGCCGACATGACCGGAAGCCCGGCCTCACCGACGAACGCTGTGGGAAGGGCGTGGATGGCCGCGATGGCGTGACCGATCGAGCCGGCCAGGCCGTCGCCGGGCGGGACATCCTCGACGGCGACGTGCTCGCCGGGAAGGAACTCGTACACGACGGCCCGTGTCCCCGCGACGGGTGCCTGACCGAGGTAGCGCGGCACGTCGAACGGCAGCCGGCTGCGGATGCCGGTGGTCAGGGCGCGCAGCGCGACCAGGTCGGCGCTCTGCTCGGTCTCGGCCACCTGGGTGGTGGGAACGCGCACGATCACGGTCGAGCCGTCCCTCGTCGTCAGCAGTGCGGAGTCGAAGTCGCCTGCGCCGCCGTGGCTGAAGCTGCGGGCGCCGGAGACATCGAGGTCGGGAACGGCCGAGGTGGCCAGCGCGGCTAGAGTGAAGTGGGATCTGGCCATGCACCTAGGCTAATTGGACCTCCCTGCGACGGCCGTCCGCCACGCCCCGAAAGGACCTCGATGTCGTCCGCCCCGACTCCCGCGCTGCCCCTCGCCGCTCTGCCGCTGTCGCGCCACGCGACCGACCGCGACCACGCTGCGCGGTCGCGTCCTGCCCTGTTCGACGAGTTGTGGCAGGAACCGACCACGCGCGTCCTCGCGCTCTGGAAGGGCCGTGCGCTCGTCACCGCGCAGAGCGTCGGGGCTGCGACGCCCGCGGCGGACGGCTGGTCGTCTCCGGATGCCGGACCGGCCGAGCTCGACCTGCTCCCGGTGGAGCGTGTGACCTCCGCGCTCATCCGCGTCTACCTCGGCCGGACGACCGTGGCGTCGGAGACCGAGCCCGCAGGGTCCGCGGTCGTCCTCCACGTGCTCACCGACGCAGCCGCACAAGAGCTGGAGCCGGACGAGGCCCGCTGGCCCAACCTCCGCACTGTCGCGACCGCGCTCAGCGACCGCGATGCGGGACTCTTCACCGAGGCGGTCGCCATGGCGAACTGGCACGCGTCGCACACGCACTGCCCGCGCTGCGGCTCTCCGACGGTGGTGGAGCAGGCGGGATGGGTACGCCGCTGCCTCGAGGACGGCTCGGAGATCTTCCCGCGCACCGACCCCGCCGTCATCGTCACCGTGCTGGACGACGACGACCGGCTGCTGCTCGGCTCCAACGCGATGTGGGAGAACTCGCGCTACTCGCTGCTCGCCGGGTTCGTCGAGCCGGGGGAGTCGTTCGAGTCCGCGGTGGAGCGCGAGATGTTCGAGGAGGCGGGCATCCGCGTCGTCGACGCACGCTACAAGGGTTCGCAGCCGTGGCCGTTCCCCGCCTCGGTCATGATCGGGATGACGGCTCGGCTCGCTCACGACCAGGCAGCGAGCGAGCTGGATCCGGACGGCGAGGAGATCCTCGACGTGCGCTGGTTCAGCCGCGACGAGCTGTGGGCGGCGCGCGAGCAGATCATCCTGCCCGGGCGCTCCTCGATCGCGCGCGCCCTCATCGAGGACTGGTACGGCGGCCCGCTCGATGAGCCGCCGGCGCCATGAGCACCGCCCTCTCCGGCCCTGACGCGCTGCTGGCGGGACTGGATGCGCAGCAGCGGGTGGCGGCGGAGGCCCTGTTCGGCCCGGTGTGCATCCTGGCCGGGGCCGGAACCGGCAAGACCCGGGCGATCACGCATCGGATCGCGTACGGCGTCGCCTCCGGCGCCTACGCTCCCAACCGTGTGATGGCGCTGACCTTCACCGCGCGCGCGGCCGCCGAACTCCGCGGCCGGCTGCGACAGCTGGGAGCCGGCGGTGTCTCGGCCCGGACCTTCCACTCGGCGGCGCTCGCGCAGCTCAACTACTTCTGGCCGCAGGTCGTCGGGGGTCAGCTCCCGTCGGTGCTCGACGGCAAGGGGCGTCTGCTCGGTCACGCCGCCGAGCGGCTCCGGGTGAAGGTGGACACCGCCACCCTGCGGGACATCGCGGCGGAGATCGAGTGGCGCAAGGTCTCCGGGCTGAGCATTGAGCAGTACACCGCGGCCGGGCGGCCCCGGCCGGGGTCGCTGAGCGACCAGCAGGTGGCCGACCTGCTGCAGACCTATGAGGACCTGAAGGACGAGCGCAAGCAGATCGACTTCGAGGATGTGCTGCTCGCGTGCGCAGGGATGATCGAGTCCGAACCCTCCGTCGCCCTGCAGGTGCGCGAGCAGTACCGCTTCTTCGTCGTGGACGAGTACCAGGACGTCTCGCCGCTGCAGGACCAGCTCCTCCGCCTGTGGCTGGGCACCCGCAACGACCTGTGCGTGGTGGGTGACGCCAGCCAGACGATCTACTCGTTCGCCGGTGCACGGAGCGACTACCTGCTCGGTTTCGAGCGGCGGCATCCCGGGGCCACCGTGCTGAGGCTGGAGCAGAACTACCGCTCCACGCCCGCCGTGATCGACACCGCCAACCGCTTGATGCGGGGGCGGTCGGGCGCGTTGACGCTCCGCCCGACGGAGGTCGCACAGCACGGCGAGGAGGCCGAGAAGGCCGTGCCGGCGCCGGCGGTGTTCGAGGACGACCGGGCCGAAGCGCGTGCGGTCGCTGAGCAGATCTCTGCGGAGCTCGCGGCCGGTGCCCGCCCCGAGCACATCGCGGTGCTGTACCGCGTCAACGTGCAGTCCGCCGCGCTGGAGCAGGCGCTCGGCGACCGGGGGATCAGCTACCAGATCCGCGGTTCCAAGCGGTTCTTCGACCTGCCCGAGGTCCGCCAGGCGGTCATGACCCTGCGCGCCTCCAGCCTGGCTGCTACCGAGGATCCGCTGTTCAAGTCCGTCAGCGACGTGCTGCGGTCGCTGGGCTGGTCCGTCCAGCCGCCCGAGGGCCGCGGCGCGGTCCGCGAGCGCTGGGAGTCGCTCAACGCGATCATGGGGCTCGTGGACGAGCAGCCGCCCGGGCAGACGCTGCGCGGGTTCACGGATGAGCTGCTCGCTCGTCAGGCGGGCCAGCACGAGCCGACGATGTCCGCCGTCACGCTGGCGACGCTCCACGCCGCGAAGGGCCTGGAGTGGCCGTCGGTGTACCTCGTCGGACTCAGCGAGGGCCTGGTGCCGATCAGCTACGCGACGACGTTCGAGCAGGTGGATGAGGAGCGCCGCCTCCTCTACGTCGGCATCACCCGCGCCCGTAGTCGCCTGCGCCTCAGCTGGGCCGGTCGTGGCAATCAACCGGGGCGTCCGTCCCTGCGGCAGCCGTCGCGCTTCCTCGCCGAGCTGCGGCCGGCGCTCACGAGGGAGACCGCGGACGGTGGCTCGCAGCAGGCCCAGCCGGAAAACCGAGGCACCCGCACTCGGGATGCGGCTCCCAGACGCGGCTGACCCAGTCCGCCTGCCCGTATTCCAGCCGCCAGCTCACTCCGACCGGTACGGCTTCGGTCCCGTCGCCCTGCCGTTCCAGAAGCATCGCGTGGACCGTCCAGGCCGCTCGGGCGGCCGCCGACGCGGCGACGATCGCACTCTCGCCTGGAGGCGGGAGGACATGCAACTGCGTCGCCAGCGCCGGCCACGCCGGGTCTGCGTCCGTGCGATGGAGGTCGAGGCAGCGCAGGCACGGCCCGGTGCCCGGGCGGACCAGTGGCCCCACCTCCACGCCACCATCGCCGAAGACGATCGGAAGGTGCGGGACGTCACGCCGCAGCCACCGGGCATGACGCTGCGGCTCGACGGCGTACGAGGCGACGATCACCGCTGCATCGGCTCGCGCGATCACCGGATCGGACCAGCGCAGCCCGCTCCGGACCTCCGCGCCCAGCTCGCCGAGCATCCGCTCGACTCCGGTCGCGGTCGCACCCGAGCCATCGAGCACGACGAGCGGAGACAGAGGCGGATCCGTCCGCGGTGGTGGCGCCAGCACGGTCTCGACCCGCGCGAGCAGGAGTGCCCCTGCTGACGGTGGCGCTCCTGACCGAGCGCCGATCACCCGCAGGCCCTCTCGCGTCACCCCGGCAGCCAGAGCCGTCAGCATCCGCTCGTCAGCAGCGCTCACGCCGTCCAGCACCAGCACGGGGCGTTCGACGCCGAACTGCAGGCTGTCGGGCGAGCGCCAGACGCGCTGGATGCGGGGGTCGAGAAGGAGGAGCACTCTCGCATCCTGCACGGCCCGCAGGCCCGTTCGGGCGTTGTCCACAGGCCGACCCCGTTGAGCCGGCCTGTGGATCAGATGATCACCCCTGGTCAGCCCTCGGTGGGCCGGTCGCGATCGTCGCGCAGCAGGTCCTCGATCGCCTGGTCGAGCGCATCCTGCTCCGGCTCCTGACCGGTGGCCGCAGCGGTGAGCCGGGCGACGAGGGCGGACGGGTCGTCAAGATCCGAGGACTGCGGGAGGAGGTCCGGGTGCGACCAGAGGTCGTCGCGCGCATCCATCCCCACGGCTTCCGTGACCGCCTGCCACATGGCGGCGGCGTCGCGCAGGCGCCGCGGACGCAGTTCCAGGCCGACCAGGGTCGAGAAGGCCGACTCGGCCGGACCGCCGGACGCGCGCCGGCGGCGCACCGTCTCGGCGATCGCGTCGGCGCGGGGGAGGAGGCGGGTGGCGTTCGCCGTCACCACGTCGACCCAGCCCTCGACGAGAGCCAGCACGGTTTCGAGCCGGGCCAGCGCCTCCTGCTGCTCCTCGGTCCGCGGCGGGATCAGCCGGCCGCTCACCATGGCTTCGCGCAGCTCGTCGGGGTTGGACGGGTCGAAGTTCTCGGCCAGCGACTCCAGCGCATCCGTGTCGATGGTGATGCCCTTGGCGAAAGCCGTGATCTGCGTGATGAGCTGCAGCCGCAGCCACTTGGCCTGACGGAACAGCCGGGCGTGCGCCAGCTCGCGGACCGCGAGGTACAGCTGGATCTGGTCGGCCGGGATGTCGAGGCCGTCCCCGAACTCCGCGATGTTCTGCGGGATGAGCGCAGCAGCGCCGTCGGGCAGCAGCGGGATGCCGATGTCGCCGCCCGAGACGACCTCCTTGGACAGCTGGCCGACCACCTGGCCGAGCTGCATCGCGAACAACGCGCCGCCGATGGAGCGCATGACCTGCCCCGCGTTCTGGAGCATCGCCTGCATCTCCTCGGGCGCCTGCTCCGCGAGGACGCGGGTGAGCGCGTCGGAGATGCTCAGGGCGACGGGCTCCGCCAGCTGGGTCCAGAGCGGCATCGTCTGGCGAGCCCACTCGGCCCGGCCGATGAGCTCGGGAGAGGCGCTCAGACCCGCGACACCGGTCGCCTGGTCGAGCCAGAGGGAGGCGACGTGGAACGCCTGGTCGAGCGTTGCGCGCTCCGCAGGCGTAACCGCGTGCGCGCCGTCGGAGGCGAGTTGGCGGGCCTGCTGCCCGGCGATATCCCAGTTGATGCCACCGCCAGGGTTCATCAGGGCGTTCTGCAGCTGACCGAGCAGCGCCTGGATGCTGGCGGGGTCGTTCGGCAGTCCCGCCGCGCCGGCGAGGCGGCTCGGGTCGATCGACGCGCCGTTTCCCGACAGGAACTGGTTCAGCATGTCGCGGAACTCGTCGTCGTCCCGCTCCTCGTTCTGGTCGTCGGCCATCGTCGCGTCCCTACTTCTCGAAGTGGGCCGGCCGTCCGGTGAAGCTGCCGTCGGGCTCGGCTCCAGGCTTGTGATCTACGCTAGCCGCTGGTGCCGGGGTGGCGGGTGAGAATTGGCCTATGCTCGCATCCGGGCCGTGCGCCCGTGGCGAACACGACCGGGAGCCATCCGCCGCCGACGGCACACAGATCGAGAGGACGGCCCTGTGACCCTGTACAGCGACGACGACCCGACGCTGCAGGAGCACGAGCGGGCGAGGATCGCGCCGCCCCGCCGGGTCGTCATCGGCTGGGTGGCCATCGGGGTCGCCATCGTGCTCGCGCTCGTCCTGGCGCTCGTGCCTGCGCCGTTCGTCATCGAGCAGCCGGGGCCGGTGTTCAACACGCTGGGCACCGACGAGCAGGTCGGAGCGAAGGCGAGCGGCGACGCCAAAGAGCTGATCAGCATCTCGGGCAAGAAGACGTATCCGACCTCCGGCTCGCTCGACCTCCTCACCGTCTCCGTGGTCGGCAACCCGGAGCAGCGCCCGTCGTGGCTGGAGATCGCCGGCGCCTGGTTCCAGCCGAGCAAGGCCGTGCTGCCCCTGGAGACGGTCTTCCCGCCCGGCACGACGACCGAGCAATCGAACGCCCAGAACGCGGCCCTCATGGTGGACAGCCAGCAGGATGCGATCGCCGCGGCGCTCAACCAGCTCGGCTACACCTTCCCTGAGAACGTCGCCGTGAAGCAGCTGATCAAGGACACCCCGGCGTCCTCCGTTCTCAAGGTGGGCGACGAGATCACCACGGTCAACGGCGAGGCGATCACCAGCATCGATGCGCTGCGCGAAGCGGTGAAGAAGAACGGGACGGGAAAGCCGGCGGAGCTCGGCATCGTCCGCGACGGCGCGGCCTCGACCGTCTCCATCACGCCGATCGAGTCGCAGGGGCAGGTCGTGCTCGGCATCGGCGCCGGGATGGACTACACCTTCCCGTTCGACGTGAAGATCCAGCTGAACAACGTGGGCGGTCCGAGTGCGGGCCAGATGTTCGCGCTCGGGATCATGGACAAGCTGACCCCCGACACCCTCACCGGCGGGAATCGCATCGCGGGGACGGGAACGATCGACAACGCGGGCGAGATCGGGCCCATCGGCGGTATCCGGCAGAAGATGTACGCCGCCCGCGACACCGGCGACGCCAGCTACTTCCTCGCGCCCGCGTCGAACTGCGACGAGGTAACTGGCCACATCCCCTCAGGACTCCATGTGTTCGCCGTGAAAACGCTGGCCGACTCTTTGAAAGTGCTGAAGGCGGTCCGTGACGGATCGAGCACTTCCGGGCTCCCCACCTGTCCTGCCCGCTGACCCAGCGGGCTGGGGACTTATCCACACCGCAGCTTTCTCCAAGCGTCCGCTGCCTAGGATGGTCCTCATCCCCGCCACGCGAGACCAAGAGGGCCATACGTGAGTTCAACAGCAGCAGCTCGACCCGCAGGCCGCCGACGCGCGGCCGTCTGGATCACCCTCGGGGTGATCGTCGCGGTGGTGATCCTGTTCTTCGTCTTCGCCGGACTGTACGCCGACATCCTCTGGTACGACCAGATCGGCTATCTCAACGTGCTGACCACGCAGTGGTTCGCGGGCATCGCGATGTTCTTCATCGGATTCCTCGGCATGGCGCTGCCGCTCTGGTTGTGCATCCAGCTGGCATACCGCCTGCGGCCCGTCTACGCCAAGCTGAACTCCCAGCTCGACCGGTACCAGCAGGTGATCGAGCCGCTGCGGCGCCTCGCGATGTACGGCATCCCGATCGTCTTCGGCATCTTCGCCGGGGTCTCGACCGCGAGCCGGTGGCAGACCGCGGCCATGTGGCTGAACGGCACCTCGTACGGCAAGACCGACCCGCTGTTCCACCTCGACATCGGCTTCTACCTGTTCGCGCTGCCGTTCTACCGCAGCGCGGTCGGGTACGCGTCCGCTGTCGTGCTGATCTCGCTGCTCGCCACGCTGGCGACGTGCTATCTGTACGGCTCCATCCGGGTGAGCGGCCGCGAGGTGCGCATCTCGCGCGCGGCGCGGGTGCAGATCTCGATCGTCGCCGCGCTCTACCTGCTGCTCCAGGGCATCAGCATCTGGCTCGACCGCTACGCGACCGTCACCGACTCCAACGTCAACGACATGATCAACGGCGCTTCGTACACCGACGTGAACGCGACCATCCCCGGCCGCGCCGTGCTCGCAGGCGCCGCTGTGTTCGTCGCGCTGCTGTTCGTCGCGACGGCGTTCGTCGGTCGCTGGCGTTTCCCGATGGTGGGCACGGCGCTCCTGATCGTGGCGGCGCTCGTCGTCGGTGCGATCGTGCCGTGGGTCGTCCAGCGATTCCAGGTCGACCCCAGCCAGAAGACGCTGGAGGCGCCCTTCGTGGAGAGGGGCATCGACTACACACGCGAGGCCTATCAGCTGAGCGACATCGAGACCATCCCGTACAACGCGAAGACGACTGCCGAGCAGGGCGCTCTGCGGCAGGACGCGCAGACCACGGCGCAGATCCGCATCCTCGACCCTGCCGTCGTCAGCCCCTCATTCCGCCAGTTGCAGCAGTTCCGGCAGTACTACGCGTTCCCCGAGAAGCTGAACGTCGACCGCTACGACCTCAACGGCACGTTGCAGGATGCGGTCGTCGCTGTACGCGAGCTGCAGCAGTCGGGCCTCGGCACCGCCCGCAACTGGTTCAACGACACCATCGTCTACACCCACGGCTACGGCCTCGTGGCGGCGTACGGCAACCAGCGTTCGAGCGACGGCCAGCCGGTGTTTATGGAGTCGGGCATCCCCACCCAGGGCACGCTGGGCACCTACCAGCCGCGCATCTACTTCGGGGAGCAGTCGCCGACCTACTCGATCGTCGGCGCACCCAAAGGCAATAAGGCGGTCGAGCTCGACTACCCCGCCGGAGACGACGGCGCCCAGCAGACGTACACGACGTTCAGCGGCAACGGTGGTCCGAAGCTCGACAACATCTTCAAGCGCCTGGTCTACGCGCTGAAGTTCCAGGACGAGCAGATCGTCCTCTCGGACGCGGTCAATAACAACTCGCAGATCCTTTACGACCGCGACCCGATCAAGCGCGTGCAGAAGGTTGCTCCGTACCTGACGCTCGACTCGCAGGCCTACCCCGCGGTCGTCGACGGCCGGGTCAAGTGGATCATCGACGGCTACACGACGAGCGACCAGTTCCCGTACTCGCACGTCGGCAGCCTCAGTGAGGCGACCGCCGACAAGGACACACCGAAGCCGGCCTACGCGTTCGACGACATCAACTACATCCGCAACTCTGTCAAGGCGACCGTGGATGCCTACGACGGCTCGGTCACGCTCTACGCGTGGGACACCACGGATCCGGTGCTGAAGACCTGGCAGAAGGTGTTCCCCTCGACCGTGAAGCCGGTCAGCGACATGAGTGCGCAGCTGATGAGCCACGTGCGCTACCCGTCCGACCTGTTCAAGGTGCAGCGGTCGGTGCTCGGCCAGTACCACGTGACCGACCCTGGGTCGTTCTACTCGCGTGAGGACGCGTGGACCACGCCGAACGACCCGACTTCGCCGTCGAGCAACCCGGCGCTGCAGCCGCCGTACTACCTGACGATGAAGGTGCCCGGGCAGGACGCCCCCGCGTTCTCCCTGTACTCAACCTTCATCCCGCAGGGCACGAGCGAGTCCAGCAGGTCGGTCCTCAAGGGATACCTCTCGGTGGATGCCGATGCCGGAAACGAGAAGGGCAAGATATCGTCCGGCTACGGCAAGATGCGCCTCCTGCAATTGCCATCGGGGGATAGCATCCCCGGCCCCGGCCAGATGCAGAACCAGTTCGACTCCGACCCAGCCGTCTCGCAGCAGCTGAACCTGCTGCGTCAGGGCAAGTCCGAGGTGATCAACGGAAACCTGCTGACATTGCCCGTCGGCGGCGGACTGCTGTACGTGCAGCCGGTCTACGTCCGATCCTCGGGTGAGACCAGCTACCCGCTGCTGCAGAAGGTCCTCGTGGCGTTCGGCGACAAGATCGAGTTCGAGGACACCCTCGACCAAGCTCTGGATGCGCTGTTCGGTGGTGACTCCGGCGCCGCGGCGGGCGATAACAACGTCCCCGCCACTGGTGGCGGTACGGGAGGCCAGACCGGCGGAGGCACGGGTGGCGAGCAGACCGGCGGAGGGTCGACCGGTGGCGGTTCCTCCGCGGGCAATGCCGCGCTGCAGCAGGCGCTGCAGCGAGCCAACCAGGCGCTCTCGGACAGCCAGGCCGCGTTGAAGTCGGGAGACTGGAACGCCTACGGCGAGGCTCAGGAGCGCCTTCAGCAGGCGATCTCGGACGCTGTCGCGGCGGAGGGGCAGCCGGCCGCGAAGTAGTCGGGTCACATCCGTGAACGATGGCCCGCCCGGTTCTCCGGGCGGGCCATCGCAATGCTCGGGCACCGTACGAAGTCGCGCCGCCCCACGCCCCGTGCGGCGGTTCAGCGGCGCCGATTCCTACATCCGTAGATGAATGTGCGGAAAACTCTTGCTCAGACTTTGATTGTCAGCTTTACTAACAAACATGTCGATCGACGTGGGCAAGCGCATCACCGCCTCTGAGCGCGGCGCGCCCGCGGACCACGGGCTGGTCCCCGGACGGGCTCTCCGCCCCCGCACCAAGGTGCTTCCCGAGCATGCCCGCGGGCACAACCGCTCCCTGGTGCTGCAGTCGCTGTACCGCTCGGGCCGCGTGAGCCGCGCCGACCTGGCCCGCACCACCGGCCTCACCCGGGTGACCATCTCGGACCTGGTGGGGGAGCTGATCGCCGAGGGACTGGTCGTAGAGCTCGGTCAGCGCGACGACGCCCGCCCGGGCAAGCCGGCGGTGCTGCTGGATGTCGATCGTTCCGCGACTCAGATCATCGGCGTCGATCTGAGCGAGCACGCAGTCTTCCGCGGCGCGGTCCTCGACATGGACGGCCGGATCCTGCAGACCGCAGAAGTCGAGCTGGCCGGAAGCCGTGGGTCCGAAGCGACCGCGAAAGCGTTGGCGCTGGTCGATCGCCTGGTCGAGCTGACGACGGCGCCGGTGCTCGGAATCGGGATCGGCTCACCGGGCATCGTCGAGGCTGAGGGGGTCGTCGCCGCAGCCCCCAACCTCGGCTGGGTCGACGAACCGCTGCAACGGCTCATCGCCGACCGGACCGGCCTCCCCGCCTTCGTCGCCAACGATGCGAACGTGGCTGTCCTCGCCGAGCACGGCTTCGCGGACGCCCAGGGCGACATGATGCTCGTCAAGGTCGGGCACGGCGTCGGCTCGGGCCTGCTGGTGGCCGGCGCACTCGTGTTCGGCAGTCGCTTCGCCGCCGGCGAGATCGGCCAGGTGATGGTCGGGACCGACGCCGGTCCCGAAGCCCCCTACGACCGCGAGCGGTGCCTGGAGGCCTGGCTGGCGGTGCCCCGGCTGGCAGCCCGCGTGGAGGCTGCCGAGGCGTCCGGGGAACCGGTCGAGCCGGTGCTCCGCGAGGCGGGCCAGCGACTCGGTGTCGCGCTTGCGCCCATTGTCGGTGCGCTCAACCTGTCGGAGGTCGTCCTGGCGGGCCCGGAGGACCTGATCGACGGCGTGCTGCTGGACGCTCTGCGCCAGACGCTACGGAACCGCACGATGGCGGGTTTCCACTCGGGCGTCACCGTCCGGATGACCGGTCTGGGCCGCGACATCGTGCTGCGCGGCTGCGTCGTCATGGTGCTGTCCGCGCAACTGGGGGTGTCCTGATGACGTTGCTGGCTGAGGCGGTCCCGCTGCAGGAAGATGCGGCGAGCGGGTTCCGGTTCGCTCCGAGCATGCGGGACGGACTGGCGCGCTTCCGGGGCCGCTGCACGGTGGTCCGGCTGGCCAGCGTGGACAACGATGCTCTCGGCGTCCCGCGCTGGTACACGCTGCAGGAGGCCTGGGCGGCACCGGGGAGCGTTACGGCCTCCCGCTGGTCACGCAACCCGGTCGTCGACGTCGGGCCTACGGACGACCCCGAGCTGGTCCTGGCCACCGCGACCCCGGTGGTCGTCGTGGGCGCGGACATCGCCGCCACGCGCTGGGCGCGCCAGGTGGTGGATGCGGTGCGCGCCACCTGCCTGTCGGTCCTGGTCGTCGACATGGGTTCGCGCCCCGAGCCCTCCTATGCCGACGTCGCGACGTATGGGTGCGACCGCCAGCACGGCGCCGCCCTCCTCGCGTTGCTGACCGGCGGCTGACCTCCTGTATTCAGGAGATCACAGCGTCCATGTCACGCCGAGCGTCGACTTCAACGCGTGCTGCGCCGCGCCCCGGTAGGGATGCTCGTGTGCGGCACGCGCGTACCGGAACCCGAGCGGCATCGCCGCCTTCACGGGATGCCGTGCTGCCTCTGCGCGCAGGTGCCCGATGAACTCGGGCCCGAGCCGCGGTGCCGCCCCGCCCAGGACGATATTGGGCACATCGAGCGCCGCCCCGACGAGCAGCAGCGCGCGGGCGAGCACCCGGGCGCCCTCGGCGATCCTCTGTCGCGACTCCTGCGTGGCCGCGAGGGCGGCGAGGTCGAGCGCCTCCAGATCCGTGCCGTGGGGCAGCCCGAGCAGGCTCGTCACCGACACGATCTCCTCGAGGCAGCCCCGGTTACCGCACGCGCACAGCGGAGCCTCCGGCCCGAACAGCACGGGCACGTGGCCGATCTCTCCGGCCCGGTGCGCAGCTCCGCCGACGACCGCGCCGTCGATGATGACGGCCGCGCCCACGCCGGTGCTGAGCGAGACGAAGAGCTGATTGGCACCGAAATCGTCGGTGACCGTGGAGTCGGCGATTGCCTCGGCGTCGGCGTCATTGATCAGGTGGATGGGCGCATCCACGATCCCGCTCAGCTCACGGGCGAGGTCTATATCCGTCCATCCCAGCTGCACCGACTCGCGGATGAGGTTCCCGTCGGCGATGCCGGGCACCTGGACGCCGACGGCGACGATCCGGGCGGAGGTGGCCGCCACCAGCTTGCGCACGACCGAGCGCACATCCTCGATCGAGCCGGGCGTCGCCGGCCGCTGCGTCGCGGTGGCCACCTCGTCCCCGAGGAGATCGACGACAGCGCCGCGCACCAGCCCGGGCTGGACGACCAGGGCGAGCACCACGTGGTTCTCGGCGGCGATGCGCAGCGTGGTGGCGCGTTTGCCTCCGGTGCTCTCGGCGAGCTGGCCTTCGATCACCAGGCCGTCGGCGATGAGCCCGGCGAGGAGGGAGGAGACGGTGGCGCTGGTGAGACCCGTTCGCCGAGCGATGCCCGCGCGGGTCGCCGTGCCGTTGCCGGACAGCACGAGCTGAAGAGCGGTCGTCAGGTTCCGCTCGCGGACGGCGGACTGCGTCGCCTTTCCGTGCTCCTCTGTCACGTTCCCGACCCTACCGTTCACCCGGCCGCGCTACCGTGACCCCTGACGCGTCGTCGTGGGGATGCGGGAGCAGGGGAGCGCGATGGAGATTCCACCGACCAATCACGGTGGCCCGCCGAGGCCCCAGCCGTCGTGGGGAAAGACCGGCCACTACACGATCGCATCGGTCGCCTGCGAACAGGTGAAGCCGGCGAACCTGAACGCGCTGATGACGGCGAACCGCGACCGGGTCAGCGTCGGCCCGCAGATCCAGACCACCACGAGGGCGAAGGACAAGGGATTCGTCCCGCTCGCCGACGTGCCGGACCTGGTCTGGAAGAACCTTCCGAGTGCGGTGAAGGGCGGCCGCGACACGGCGTTCCGCACCGGCCCCGAGCATCCGAACCACTATGCGGACATCGATCAACCGCTCGACGGCGTCACCCTGCGCCAGCGCTGCGTCGCGGATCCGGCGAACGTCTCCGTGCCGGTTTGGCAGGACTACTACACACGCCTCGGCCACACCGCGCCGGACGACAGGGGACTTCTGCCGTTCCGGGTCTGGCAGTTCTTCGACGAGCTGGTGGCCGCCATCGCGGCGAAGGACCCGGTCCGCTTCGTCGCTGCGGCCGGCCTCGTCGCGCACTACGTCGGCGACGCGTGCCAGCCCCTGCACGGCTCCTTCATGGCGGACGGTCTGGCGGATGGGACCGGCAAGGGCGTCCATTCGGCCTACGAGACGACGATGATCGACCGGCACCAGGACGAGATCGACAGCGGGATCGCCGATGCTCTGACGACCACCGCACCGCCCGCAGCCGTCGAATCGGGAGCAGGCGCGGCGGCGGCCGTCGTGCAGCTCATGGACCGGTCCGCGAACGCGGTCGACCCACTGACCCTGGTGACGGAGTACGCGAAGGTGGCGAAGAAACCGGACGACGACTCCGTAGCAGTGACGGATGCGCTCTGGAACCGTTTCGGCACTGAAACGATCGGGCTCCTGGCCGACGGCGCCCTCACCTTGGCGATGATCTGGCAGAGCGCCTGGACCGCAGCCGGTGGCGACACCGCGTTCGCGGCTACGGACCTCGCCGCCATCGAAAGAACCGCCCTGCAGCGCCTCTACGAGAACCCGGGATACGTTCCCTCGCTCATCCTCGACAGCATCGGCCCGTCACTGAGCCGATAAGAGCTGGCAGCCATAGCGTCAATCACATGAACCAGGACGAACCGGCTCAGGCCGAAGAGGCCACCAACGCCGCATCCAATCTGGAGACGGTGGATACCGGGCTCCGGGCCGTGGCGGTGCGTCGTCAGCAGGCCGCCGTCGAGCGCATCATCGCTCGCCGCTTCGAGCCCAGCCAGATCGACGCCGGGACCATCAGCCCGTCCTAACAGCACGTCGATGCCAAAAAAGTAAGGCCCCCTGACCGGTTATTCCCCGGTCAGGGGGCCTTTTTTGTTGCGGGGGCAGGATTTGAACCTACGACCTCTGGGTTATGAGCCCAGCGAGCTACCGAGCTGCTCCACCCCGCGGCACAAGATGAAACTCTAGCACGGGATTCGGGGCGCGTGAAATCGCGAACACGTGACGGGCGCGTCCCGTCGTGTGGACCGGTCGTCCTACTAGAGTCGTTCCGAGATAGGGGATGCGATGGCGAGTGTCGTGACGAAGTACCGGGTCGTGGTGGTCGAAGACGATCCGGATGTGGCCTTCTTCATGAAGACCATTCTGGAGAAGCGAGCGGACGCGGTGGCCCTGGCGGTCACCGACCCGTCGGTTGCTCTGGAGCAGATCGCCGCATTCGAGCCGGACCTCGTCATCACCGACATCGAGATGCCCGGCATCTCGGGTCTCGACCTCCTCAAGGAGCTGCGCAGCCAGTACCCGGGGATGCCCGTGGTCGTCATGACCGCGCACGTGTCGGTCGACTACGCCGTCTCGGCGCTGCGCGCGCAGGCGGACGAGTTCCTCACCAAGCCTGTTGCCTCGGCCGAGCTCGTCGCGATCGTCAACCGGCTCGCCGCGGAGGGCCGCGTCAAGCGGGCGGCCCAGCGGCGGCAGGTGGTGCTCGCCGTGGGAGCGCATCCCGACGACGTGGAGATCGGCGTGGGCGGCATCCTCGCCGCACACCGCGACGCGGGTAATGAGGTCGTCATCCTGACGATGTCGCGGGGAGCGCGCGGCGGCGACGCCAACGACCGGCAGCACGAGTCGCTCGCGTCGGCGGAGCTGCTCGGCGCGCGGCTGTTCCTCGAAGACCTGGAGGACACGCACATCTCGGCCGCGGATCCGACGGTCGGCATCATCGAGCGCGTCGTCGCCGAGGTGCAGCCGGACATCGTCTACACGCACTCCTCGCACGACCGGCACCAGGATCACCGCGCGGTGCACGCGGCCACGAACGTCGCCACCCGGGCGGTGCGTACCGTGTGCTGCTACCAGAGCCCGTCCGCGACCATCGACTTCCGCCCGACCCGTTTCGTGCCCATCGATGGGTTCACCGAGACCAAGCTCCAGCTCATCGACTGCTTCCGGTCGCAGGCGGACGTGCGTGCGTACCTGGAGCCGGACTTCGTGCTCGCGACCGCCCGCTACTGGTCGCGCTTCGGCGGGGGAAAGAACTGCGAGCCGCTGGAGGTGATGCGCGACACCGCGGACATCTCGGTGCCCGCCTCCGCCATCCACACCGAGGCTCGCGCCGCCGGTTACCGACTGAACAGGACCGCTGAATGACCGACACTCCTCCGATCCGCGTCCTGGTCACGGGCGCGGGCGGCCCCGCCGGCGTCGCCGTGATCCGCTCGCTTCTCGCACGGGACGACGTGGAGGTGTTCGCTGCCGACATGGACGGCTGGGCGAGCGGCCTCTACCTCGTCGAGGAGGACCGGCGCCGCATCGTGCCCGCCGGCCGGTCCGACGGGTTCGTGGATGCGCTGATCGCGATGAGCCGGGAGGACGGCATCGACGTCCTCTTCTCCACGGTCGATGTCGAGCTCCCCGGGCTTGCGGCCCGTCGTGACGAGCTGGAGGCCGTCGGCACGAAGCTGGCCGCGCCCTCGCACGACACCCTGGTGACGTGCCTCGACAAGTTCGCACTCGTCCAGCGGGTCGGCGATCAGGCGCGGGTGCCCGTGACGCGCCTCCTGAACACGGACGGCGTCGCCGCCGACTGGATCTTCCCGGTGATCATCAAGCCGCGGAGCGGCGCCGGCTCACGCGGTGTCCGGCTGATCCCGGACCGCGCCGCGCTCGAAGCGCTCGGCACCGACGACAGCATCATCATCCAGGAGAACCTGCCCGGCGAGGAGTTCTCGGTGGATGTGCTCGCTGCTCTCGACGGCTCCGTCATCGCCGCCGTTCCGCGGTCGCGGGAGCGCGTCGACTCGGGCGTCTCGATCGCGGGCCGCACGGTCCGCCGCCCGGAACTCTCGGAGACCGCCGCCGCGGTCGCGCAGGCGATCGGGCTGACCGGCGTGGCCAATGTGCAGCTGCGCTACAGCTCCGACGGGGTTCCTGCGCTGCTGGAGGTCAACCCGCGGTTCCCGGGCGCCATGCCGCTGACGATCGCGGCGGGCGTCGACATGCCGTCCCTCCTGCTCGACCTGGTACTGGGGCGCCCGGTGCCGTCGGCCGTCGACTTCGAGGAGCTCGCGAACGTGCGCTTCCTGGAGGATGTCTTCCTCAGCCCCGCCGACGTGCTGGTCTCCGACAACGCCGCGCACACCGAGGGTCTCGAGGAGTGAAGGAGACGGAGGCCGGTCGGCTGCCCGCCCTCCTCGGCGGCGATTTCCATGTGCACTCCACCTTCTCGGACGACGCCCGAAGCACGCTCGCCGAGAACATCGCGGCGGCGTCGGCGGCGGGACTCCGCACGCTGCGCCTCACCGACCATGTGCGGGCCTCGACGACCTGGGTGCCCGAGTTCCTCGCCGCGGTGGCGGCCGAGCGCGTCCCGGACGGCCTGACGGTGCTGACCGGGGTGGAGGCGAAGCTCCTGGATGCGAGCGGAACGGTCGACACCCCGAGCGGCCTGGGGGTCGGACCGGGCGGTGTGAATGCGGTCGTCATCGGCGACCACCAGTTCCCCGGCACCGACGGCCCCTGGTCGCCCAGCGCCACCCGGGAACGGCTGGATGCGGGGCTCTCGGACGACGACGCGCTCGACCTGCTGATCGAGGCGAGCATCCGCGCCATGGAGCGGACGCCGCACGCGCAGCTCGCGCACTGGTTCTCGATCCTGCCGAAGGTCGGGCTCGACGAGTCGCAGCTCGGCGCCGAACGTCTGCTCGCGTGGGCGGACGCCGCCGCGGCGACCGGCACCATCGTGGAGGTCAACGAGAAGTGGAATTGCCCGGGGCCGGACGCGATCGCCGCGCTCCTGGACTCGGGCGCGCGTATTGTTGCTTCGACGGACAGCCACGTCGCCGCCGACGTCGGGCGGTACGAACGCGTGCCCGCCCTGCTGGACGCTGCGGCCGCCCGAGCCGGAACCGAAACGGAAGAAGCACGATGAGCCCCGTCGAACCCCCGGCCGAGCTGCGCGAGCGCATCCAAGACGAACTGGAGCGCAACCGGCGCTGGGAGTACCGGCTGCCCGTCTACGGCGGCATCGCCCTGGTGGTCTGCGCGGCGATCGTCGTCGTGCGTGTGGTGTTCCTACATGTCTGACGCCGGAACGGCCGAGCGCGTCCGGCGGATCGTGATCGCGGACGACGACGACGACATCCGCGGACTGATGACCATCGCGGCGAAGCGCGCGGGTGTGCAGATCGTCGCAGCTGTCGACAACGGTCGCTCCGCCCTCACGGCGGTGCAGTCGGGCGACATCGACCTGGCCGTGCTGGACATCTCGATGCCCGGGCTCAACGGCATCGAAGTGGCCGAGGCGATCCGTTCGGACGCCGCGACCCAGTCGACGCTGATCCTCATGGTGTCGGCGTCGGTGCAGTTGCTCACCGATCACGGCATCGTGGCGGACCGCTCGGACAGCTTCATCGTGAAGCCGTTCAGCCCACGACTGCTCTCGACGCGCATCCGCGAGATGCTGCAGCTGGGGGAACCCGCATGACCGTAGAGCGGTGGCTCAGCCGCATACCGATCGACTCGCCGTCGGCCTTCATGAAGCAGGTGCCGACCATCCTCGGCTTCGCCATCGCTGCTCTCATCGCCGCCGTGCCGAACGGTGTGCCGATCACGAACGCGATGGAGTTCCTCGTCAGCCTCGCGCTCGTGGCCGTCGCGTCGATCCTGTCCGTCGTGGTCCCGTGGCGGCGCCTGCACCCGGAGTGGGCGATCATCGTCCCGACGCTGTCGCTGCTCGCCGTCGGACTGCTTCGGCTGGGCACCGGCTCGTCGGCCTCGCCGTATGTCGTGCTGACGTTGCTGCCGTTCGTATGGATCGCCTCCGAGGAGGGGCGCATCAACATCCTCATCGCCTCCCTCGCCACGTTCGTGGTGCTGCTCGCGCCGCTGCTGGTCGACGGAAACGCTCGCAGCGCGGGGGACGTCGTGCGCGCCTTCTTCTCGCCGATCATCTACTTCATCGTCGCCGTCGTCATCAACGAGCTCGCGCACAGGATGCGGATACAGCTGGAGGCCGCGCATGCGGCGCGCCAGCAGCAGGAGCAGCTGCTCGCCCAGGCGGTCTCGACGCAGGATGAGCTGGTGCTGAACGAGGCGCGCCTCAAGACGGCGAACCGTCTCATCCAGAGCATCTGGAACGCCGTCACCGAGCAGTCCGTGATCGGCACCGACCTCGACGGCCTCATCGACGTGTGGAACCCGGGCGCGGAGAAGATGCTCGGCCTCACCGAGAAGCAGGTCGTCGACGGGAAGCACCACGTCATCGACTTCCACCTGCAGGAGGAGATCGAGCAACGGCTGCAGGACATGGACGCGCGCTTCACCACCGTGTCGAGCATGGACACGTTCTCCGCTCTGGTGGACACCGTCCGCGCAGGATCCGCGGATGTGCGGGACTGGACCTACCTCCGTCCGGACGGCAAGCGCGTCGCCGTCCAGGTGGCGGCGACCCCGCGCCTGGACGAGAACGGCCACCGCGTCGGCTTCATCTTCGTCGCGACCGACATGACGCAGGCGCGGGAGTTCGCGCGGCTGAAGGACGAGTTCGTCGGCCTGATCTCGCACGAGCTGCGCACGCCGCTCAGCTCCATCCTCGGCTACCTGGAACTCATGCGCGACGACGAGGATGCGCCGCTCTCGGAGGAGCAGTTGCAGTACCTGGCCGTCGCCGAACGCAACGCGCACCGGTTGCTCCGGTTGGTGGGCGACCTGCTCTTCACGGCGCAGGTGGAGTCGGGCCGCTTCCCGCTCGACATCAAGGACGTGGAGCTCGGTGCCGTCGTGTCGGCCTCGGTGGAGTCGGCGCGACCCGTCGCGGCGAACGCCGGGGTCACCCTGGTCCGCGAGGTGCCGGATCAGCCGCTCGATGTGCGGGGCGACACGCTGCGCCTCGGCCAAGCGGTCGACAACCTCGTCTCGAACGCGCTCAAGTTCACCTCCTCCGGCGGGACCGTCACGGTGTCGCTGCGCCGGGACGGCGAACACGCGGTGATCGCCGTGACCGACACGGGTATCGGCATCCCCGCCGTCGAGCTGAGCCAGCTGTCGCAGCGGTTCTTCCGCGCCTCCACCGCAACCCGCAACGCGGTGCCGGGTGTGGGCCTCGGGCTGACGATCACCAAAGCGATCGTCACCGCCCATGGCGGCCGCCTCGACATCGCCAGCGAAGAGGGCGTCGGCACCTCCATCAGCATCGTCCTGCCGGTGGAGACGCCGCGGCCGGTGACCGAGGCAATCCCGCACGCGGAGGTCGCGCCGTGACCGACCGGCCGGCGGAACTGACGATCGACGACCGCACGGTCGCCGTCGCGGTGGCGCAGTTCGCGCCGGGCGACGACCGCGTCCACAATCGGGATGTGGTGGCCGGGCTGATCGCGGTCGCCGCGTCGCGTGGCGCGCGTCTGGTGATCCTCCCGGAGTATTCGTCGTACTTCACCGATCCGCTGGGACCGTCGTTCGCCCGCAATGCGGAGTCGCTGGACGGCGATTTCGTCGGGGCGCTCTCGGCAGCCGCGCGCGAGAACGACCTCTTCATCGTGGCGGGGCTGGTCGAGCGCACCGAGGAGTCGCGCAAGTTCTCCAACACGCTGGTCGCTGTCGCGCCGTCCGGCGACGTGGTCGCGACGTATCGCAAGCAGCACCTGTACGACGCGTTCGGCGCTCGCGAATCGGAGTGGGTCGTGCCGGGTGCGCTCGACGACCCGCAGACTTTCGAGGTGGACGGCGTGAGGGTCGGGCTGCAGACCTGCTACGACCTGCGCTTCCCGGAGGTGACGCGCCGCCTGGCGGACGCCGGCGCGCAGCTGGTCGCGGTGCCCGCCGAATGGGTGCGCGGTCCGCTCAAGGAGTTCCACTGGTCGACTCTGCTGGCCGCACGTGCGATCGAGAACACGCTGTATGTGGCCGCTGCCGACCATCCACCCGGAATCGGCGTCGGCCTGAGCGCCGTCCTCGACCCGATGGGCGTGACGCTCGCGGCTCTCGCCGAGACCACCGGCGTCGCCGTCGCGGAGGTGTCGACCGCGCGCGTGCGGGAGGTGCGCGAGCGCAACCCCGCGCTGCTGCTCCGGCGCTACGGCATCACTCCGCTGCCCTGAGCCGTCGACGGGGAGGGTTCAGTGGGGTAGCGCGGCGAGTCGCGCCGCCGCCTCCTCGAGCACCTCGATGCGTTTGCAGAACGCGAAGCGGACGAGGGATGCGGTGCGTGCTGCATACTCTCCGCGGCTGAACGCGCCGAGCGGCACGGCGACCACCCCTGCGAGCTCCGGCAGGCGGCGGCACAGGTCCGTGGCATCCGCGAAGCCGAGCGGTGCGGCGTCGGCGACGACGAAGTACGTGCCGTCGGAGGCGTACACGTCGAAGCCGGCAGCGCGGAGGCCGTCGGAGAGCACGTCGCGCTTGTGCGCGAGCGCCCGCCCGATCGCGGCGAAGTAGGTGTTCGGCAGGCGGAGGCCCGCAGCGATGGCCGGCTGGAACGGAGCACCGTTCACGTAGGTGAGGTACTGCTTGACCGCGAGAACCGCGGTGACGAGTTCCGGGGGAGCGGTCAGCCAGCCCACCTTCCATCCGGTCGTGTTGAACGTCTTCCCTCCGGAGGAGATCGCGACCGTCCTCTCGCGTGCCCCCGGGAGCGTCTCGATCGGGATGTGCTCTGGCCCGAACGTCAGGTGCTCGTACACGGAGTCGGTGACGATGATCGCGTCGTGCTGTTCGGCCAGCTCCACGATGGCGCTCAGTGTCTCGCGGTCGAGTGCGGTCCCCGTGGGGTTGTGCGGCGTGTTGACGAGGATGACGCGCGTCCGGTCCGAAACCGTCTCGCGCAGCCGGGCGAGGTCCGGGAGGAACGCCGGCGGGTCCAGGGGCACCGTGCGGTGCACGCCGCCCGCGAGGGCGATGACCGCCCCGTATTCGTCGTAGTACGGCTCGAAGGTGACCACCTCGTCGCCCGGCTCGAGCAGCGCAAGGAGAGTCGCGGCGATCGCCTCGGTCGCACCCGCGGTGATCAGCACCTCGGTGTCCGGATCGAGCTCGAGGCCGTAGAAGCGCCGCTGGTGCTCCGCGACGGCGAGCCTGAGGTCCGGGATGCCCCGCCCGGGCGGGTACTGGTTCTCGCCGTCGCGGATGGCGGCGACCGCCGCATCCAGCACCTCGGCCGGCCCGTCCTCGTCCGGGAACCCCTGGCCGAGATTGATGGCGCCCGTACTCACAGCGAGGGCGCTCATCTCGGCGAAGATCGTCGGACGCACGGCGCCATCGGCCCCGAGGAGGCCCGCGCCGTCTGCGGCTCGTCGCCACGCTCCGGGAATCGTCATGAGTCCACGGTACGGCCTTACTCGCAACCAACCCATCGGATACGTTGGGGAGAGTCATCGACAGGCAGAAGGCCGTCCACAGCATCGGCAAATAAAACGTCCAGGTTCGCATCCCAAGCTGATTGTGCTTGGAAGGAGCAACACCATGACCGACACCCCGAACACCCCGGAGCCCGCGAAGCCCGAGCACGACGCCGACACCGCTGCGGTCGTGGATGCTGCCGGCACCGAGCAGCCGAGCGTCGCCCCGGCCGCGCCCCAGCCCACCGCGGAGCAGCCGACGGCGCAGCAGCCGACGGCGCAGCAGCCGACGGAGCAGCAGCCGACGGCGCAGCAGCCGACGGCGCAGCAGCCAACTGCCCACCCGACCCAGCCGACCCAGCCGGTCCCGCCGCAGCAACCCTACGGTCAGCCGTACGGCCAGCAGCCGCAGCAGGCGCACTACGGGAACGGCTCCTTCGGCCAGCCGGCCGGCTACGGCCAGCAGCCCTACGCGCCGAACGGGCACCAGCAGGCCTACGCCGCTGCGCCCGGAGCGGCCACGGCCACCGCCCCGAAGCCCGCGAAGCGCGCAGGCACCGGCCTCATCATCGCAACGCTCGCCATCGGCGCGCTGATCGGCGGCGTCGCCGGTGCAGGCGCCGGCGTCGGCATCTACGCGGCGACCGACTCCGGTAATGCGACGATCAAGACCGTCTCCGGCCCGCAGAACATCACCGTCAACGACGCCAACAACGCCAGCATCATCACCGCTGTCGCCGCGAAGGCCTCGCCGAGCGTCGTCACGATCTCGGTGAGCGCGTCCAGCTCCGGCGGGACGGGCTCCGGCATCGTCCTGACCTCCGACGGCTACGTGCTCACGAACACCCACGTCGTCACCCTCGACGGCCAGGCGTCCGACGTGAACGTCACGGTCACCGACAACGACGGCAAGATCTACACCGCCAAGATCGTCGGCACCGACCCGACCACCGACCTCGCCGTTATCAAGCTCGACAAGGCCTCCGGCCTCACCCCGATGACCTGGGGCGACTCGAGCAAGCTCAACGTCGGAAGCACGACCGTCGCCATCGGCGCACCGCTCGGCCTCTCCGGCACCGTCACCGACGGCATCGTAAGCGCGCTCAACCGCAGCATCAGCATCGCCTCGTCCGCGGCTCCCAAGGACGACTCCAACAGCGGCGGCGGAAGCCAGAACCCGTTCAACTTCGACTTCCCCGACCAGGGCGGACAGCAGCAACAGCAGCAGAGCAGCACCGGGACCATCTCGCTGCCGGTCATCCAGACCGACGCCTCCATCAACCCCGGCAACTCGGGCGGCGCCCTCCTGAACTCCAAGGGCGAACTGATCGGCGTGAACGTCGCCATCGCCAGCGCCGGAGGCTCCAGCACCGACGGCTCGCAGTCCGGCAGCATCGGCGTCGGCTTCGCCATCCCGTCCGACCTCGCCAAGCGCGTCTCCGACGAGATCATCAAGAACGGATCGGCGACGCACGGCCTCCTGGGCGCTTCGGTGTCCGATGCCAGCAGCGACGCGAAGGCCACCACGGTCGGCGCGCTGGTCAAGAGTGTCAGCTCGGGCGGCGCCGCCGCCGGTGCAGGCCTCAAGGCCGGCGACGTCGTGGTGAACTTCGACGGCACCCCGATCACCGACGCGACGGACCTCACCGCTCAGGTGCGGGCCCAGGCCGCAGGCTCGAAGGTGGATGTCACCTACATCCGCGACGGTCAGACGAAGACCGCCACGGTGACGCTGGGGACGCTCCCCGCCGAGTGACCTGGCACCCACGCACGAGGGCCGTCCCGCACCGCGGGGCGGCCCTCCGCCGTTGTCCGCGCGGAAGCGCGCGGCCTGCTCCCGGGCTGGTCGCAGGGGCCGGCTGGTAGGCTCGACGCCGACCCGTTAGACCGAAGGATCAGATGCCGGACGACTCCGTGAACACCCTCCCCGGTGTCTCGTACGTGATGCCCGTGCTCAACGAGGTCACCCACGTGCGCGCCGCCGTCGACAGTCTGCTCGCGCAGGATTACGCCGGCCCGTTCGAGGTCGCCATCGCGCTCGGTCCGAGCATCGACGGCACCACGGAGCTCGTCGCGGAGCTCGCGGCGGTCGACCCGCGCATCCGGGTGCTCGACAACGCGGTCGGGTCCACGCCTGCCGGACTCAACCTGGCCATCCGCGCGTCGCGGTACCCCATCGTCGTCCGGGTGGATGCGCACAGTGTCCTGCCGCCGGATTACGCACGGATCGCCGTCGAGACGATCCTCGAGACCGGCGCCGACAACGTCGGCGGACTGATGGATGCGCAGGGCACGACGGACTTCGAACGCGCCGTCGCGCGCGCGTACGGCAGCCGCGTCGGCCTCGGCGGCACGAAGCTGCACGTCGGAGGAGAAGCCGGGCCTGCCGAGACCGTCTACCTCGGCGTCTTCCGGCGCGACCGGCTCCTCGAGGTCGGGCTCTTCGACGAGGAGATCAAGCGGGGCCAGGACTGGGAGCTGAATCGCCGGCTCCGCACCTCCGGCGGAACGGTGTGGTTCACGCCGCGGCTGAAGGTGACCTACCGGCCGCGGCCCAACCTGTACCGGCTCGCCCGGCAGTTCTTCTCCACCGGCATCTGGCGCGGTGAACTCGCGCGCCGCTTCCCGGCATCGAACGGGCTGCGGTACTTCGCACCCCCGGTCATGGTGGTCGGTGTCGCCGTCGGCACGCTGCTCGGCCTCGTCGGGATCGTCCAGGCGGTGCTCGGAGCGGTGCCGTGGCTGCTCTGGGGCTTCGCCGTCCCCGCCGTGTACGCAGCGATCGTCATCGTGTCGGCGCTCGTGTGGGGCCGGCGCGACGGCCTTCGCCCGTTCCTCTGGTTTCTCGTAGTCTTGCCCTGCATCCACTTCAGCTGGGGGGTCGGCTTCATCCTCGGATACCTGTCCCTCACCCGCAACATCACCGCCCACACCGGAAGGTAGGCATGACCGCACCCGGAGCAGCGCACGGCGCCCGTCCGTCCTCGATCGCCGAGCTGAGGGCCGTCGCACAGCCCCCAGAAGTGCGGGGCCGCCGCAACGCCGAGCACTGGACGGCGTCGCTGTACCTGCGGAACCTGTCGCCGTACCTCACTTGGTTCCTGCTGAAGACCTCGATCTCCGCCAACGGGGTGACCGGTCTGATGATCCTGACCGGATGGGCGACCGCCGCATCCCTATTGATCCCGGGTATCGCAGGCGCCGCCTTCGCACTCGTGCTCGGTCAGCTGCAGATGCTGGTCGACTGCTGCGACGGTGAGGTCGCGCGCTGGCGAGGCACGTCATCGCCGGCCGGCATCTTCCTCGACAACGTCGGGCACTACACGACCGAGACGCTCATCGCCATCGTGCTCGGTATCCGCGCGGCGGGGTACCCGTTCGAGGCGCCGCAGGACTTCCTCTGGACGAACCTCGGCACGCTCCTCGCCCTCGTCATCGTGCTCAACAAGGCGCTCAACGACATGGTCCGGGTGGCGCGCGCCAACGCGGGCCTGCCGAAGCTGGCCGACACGCAATCGGAGTATGCGCCCACCCACGGCCTCGTGGCGACGTTGCGCCGGGCCGCTCGGTTCCTGCCCTTCCACCGGCTCTACCACTCGGTCGAGCTGACCATCCTGATCTTCGTCTTCTCGATCGTCGGGCTCTTCATCGGGGCGACGCTCGCCGACCGCATCCTGCTGGTCGCGCTCGTGCCCCTCTCGATCCTGGCTGCCGTGGGCCACTTCGTGACCATCATGGCGTCGCGGCGGGTCCGTGGTTGAGCAGCCGCGGGTCGCGGTCGTGGTGCTCACGCAGGGCGCGCGACCGGTCGAACTGCGACGCGGCGTGGAGTCGGTGCTCGCCCAGGAGGGTGTGACCACCGACATCGTCGTGGTCGGCAACGGCTGGGATCCGGCCACGGCCGACCCGGCCCTCCCCGAGGGCGTGCGGACGCTCGCGCTGCCGGAGAACGTGGGCATCCCGGCCGGACGCAACGCCGGCGTTCCGGTGGTCGACGGCGAGTGGCTGTTCTTCCTCGACGACGACGCCGACATCCCGTCACGGACCTTCCTCGCGGACGCGGTGGGAAAGCTGCGGGCCGACCCCAGCATCGGGATGCTGCAGCCGCGGCTTCGCGTGCCGGACGGCGGGCCGGCTCCCCGCCGCTGGATCCCGCGCATCCGCAAGGGCGACCCCGAACGCTCCAGCAACGTGTTCGCGGTGCTGGAAGCCGTCATCGTGCTTCCGCGGGACGTGTTCGAGCGCGCCGGAGGCTGGGCCGACCCGTTCTTCTACGCCCACGAGGGCATCGACCTCGCCTGGAAGGTCTGGGACCAGGGCAAACGCGTCTGGTACGCCGGAGACCTCGTCGCCGAGCACCCGTCGGTGTCGCCGACCCGGCACTCGTACTACTACCGGCTGAACGCCCGCAACAGGGTGTGGCTGGCTCGGCGCAACCTCCCTGCTGTGCTCGTCCCGCTCTACGTCGGTTCGTGGACCGGCATCCAGCTGCTCCGCTGGTTCCGGAAGCCGGCCGTGCTGCGGGCGTGGTTCGCCGGGTGGGGCGAGGGATGGCGTACGGACCCGGGGGAGAGGCGTCCGCTGCGCTGGCGGACCGTCGCTCGCATGACGGCCGCCGGCCGGCCCCCGATCGTCTAGGTCAGCCCGCCGCGCTTTCGCGAGGCCTGTCGTCGTCGCCCTCGTCGCCGCCGCCCGCCGAGTCCGGGGCGGGCTGGGGGAGACCCTCCAAAGCGAGCGGCTCCTCCGTATCGCCTGACGTGTTCTTTCGTCGTCGTGGGAGCGCGCCCCGGAGGACCGTGCCGACACGGATCACCCCGGCACCGGTCGCGGAACTCGCCCGCACTACTCCCGCTCCTGTGGCGGCCGACATCCGGACGACGCCGGCTCCCGTCGCCGACCCGAGGCGGCGGACCGCGCCAGGACCTTCGATCGGTGTCAGGACCTCGGGGATCACGAGCGGGGGCGGCCCGAAGGCGAGGCGGGCGTTCTGCACCACGCGGCGGCCCAGGATGTTGTTGCCGGTGCCGCCGATGACGGCGCCGATCCCGAAGGGGATGGCGCGCGCCAGGATGCTCGCGCCGCCCCGTAGGGCGAACTGCCGGATGAAGGCGCTCTTGAGCCGATCGACGAGCGGCCCGACGACGATGGACGGCAGGCTGGAGGTGACGAGTTCGCCCCAGTAGGCGGTGCGCGTGACGCCGCCGCCGGCGAACTGGCCGGCCAGCTGGCGCACCAGGTCGGAGCCTTCACGTCCGAGCATCATGGTGAGCACGAGCGCCCGCGCCCGCTCCGGGTCATCGATCGCGATGCCGTGCAGCTCGCTCATGGACTGGGCGTACAGCGCCGTGGCCTCGAGGAAGCCGGCGGTCTCAAGGCCCGAGAGCGCGAGCGTCACACCGGTGCCGATCGCGGGGATCACCGCCGTCGCACCGACCGCGGCGCCGCCGCTCGTCACTGCCGCGAGATACCGCCGTTCGAGGATGCGCGCCAGTTCGTCGGCGGAGGCGTCGGGATGCCGCCGCCGGAGACTGCGGAGATGCGCGACGACCACCGGCCGCTGGATGCCGAGAAAACGGTCCAGGGTCGTGTTCAGCGCTCGGGGTGTGTCGCCACCCCGTGGCGGGCCGCCGGTGACGGAGACGATCGGTTGCTGCTTCTTGGCCATCTCCAGAGAGTGTAGGCCGGATCCCTGTCAGCGCGACCGGCGCAGGCGACGTTCTCGCTCGATGAGGTACTCCCGGGCAGGAAGCACGCGCATCCCGCTCGGCAGGTGCTCCCTCGTGATCTCCTCGGTGAGAGCGGCGACGCTCGTCCCGAGCACCGCCGCGATTCGCACGATGGTGAGCAGGCTCGGGTTGGCGTCGCCGCGCTCGATCTTGCCGTAGTTGGTGACGTGCATCGACGCGAGGCCCGCGATGGCCTCCTGACTGAGACCGAGGTGGATGCGCGCCCGGCGGATGCGTTCGCCGAGCATTTGTGCAGCAGGGGCGACTGGGTTCTTCATGCTCTCCAGTGAACGGCCGGAGCACCGACCGACTCCAGAGCACCTGCACCCCGATCGGTGGACCTCACGTCATTCATGCCGAAAATGCTGTTGATGTAGGCATTTGGCAGAGCGCCCTCGGGCCGGATCAGCGGCCCGAGGGCGCGGCGCTCAGAGGCTTATCTGCCAGAGGTACTCGCGACCGTCCGGCGGGAACCAGCGGACGACCAGGACGCTGTCGCGGGCCGGGTCGCGGCCGGAGACGCTCGCGCGCACGGCTTCGCCCGGGGCGACCGCGCTCGGCGCGCTCACGCGCAGGTGCGCGCTGCCGGCGATGCTCACGGTGACACCGCTGAGCGTCTCGCGGCCGGCATTGACGAGCCGGTAGTGGGGCGCCGTAGTGCGATCGACGTGCCACGGCACGGGGTAGGCGTGACGGCGAGGACGAGGACTCGGGGAGGGACTGCGAAGAAACCGGAGACGATTCATGCGTTGACGCTAACCAGCCCCTCCGACGCTCGATGGCCCGTAATCGGGCACGAACACCACTTCCGGGGACAACCCGCCGAAATTATTTCTGGGGACGATTTCTTCTCAGGTGCCGTAGTCGGCGTTGTACAGCTCCAGCACGTCCGCGATCGGGCCGTCGAGCACCAGCGCGCCCTTGTCCAGATACAGGCCCCGCTCGCAGAAGCGGCGCAGATCCTTCTCGTTGTGCGAGACGAAGAAGAGCGTGCGACCGCCCGCCAGAAGCTCCTCGATCCGCCGGTAGCACTTCTCGCGGAAGCCGCGGTCGCCGACGGCGAGCACCTCGTCCACGAGCAGCACAGGCTCCTCCAGCTGCGAGATGACGGAGAACGCTATGCGCACCTTCATGCCGCTGGAGAGGTGCTTGTAGGGCGTGTCGACGAAGTCGCCGATCTCGGCGAAATCGATGATCTCGCCGAATCGCTCGTCGATCTGGGCCCGCGACATCCCGTGCAGGCCGGCCGTCAGGTACACGTTGTCGCGCACCGTCAGGTCGTCGACGAAACCGCCGGTGATCTCGATCAGGGGAGCGACACCATCCGTCACCTTCACGGTGCCCTCATCCGGCAGAAGCACGCCCGCGACGAGCTTCAGGAGGGTCGACTTGCCCTGGCCGTTCCGGCCGACCACGCCGATGGCCTCGCCCGGCTGCACCCGGAAGCTGATGTTGCGCAGCGCCCAGAAGTCGTCAGGACGGACCCGCCGCTCACGGT
This sequence comes from Leifsonia sp. RCC_180, assembly GCF_058138205.1. NCBI lineage: Bacteria > Bacillati > Actinomycetota > Actinomycetes > Micrococcales > Microbacteriaceae > Leifsonia > Leifsonia sp. RCC_180. The sequence continues at coordinate 264,977 of NZ_CP200340.1, forward strand.
TCGAGAAGAGGTCCTTGAACGAACGACGGGCGCCCCGGTTGCGGCGGAAACGGACTCCGAGACCGTCGACGGAGATGACGGGGGTCACTTCAGATCTCCTTCAGCACGTCGCGCTCGAAATGCCGGAAAACGGCCCAGCCGATCCCGAGCAGGACCAGCGACATGGCGGCGCTGACGCCCACCAGGAACCAGTCCAGCTCCTCCGGGAAGAACGCGGAGCGGTAGAGGCTGAAGATTCCGGTCAGCGGATTGAACGCCGACCAGAAGTGCAGCGAGAACAGCACGTCGGTCTGCGCTCCGGGGTGCGCGGTGAGGTACGCCGCGCAGTGCCGGGCGGCAACGCCCGCGCCGCAGCCGCCGGGCAGGTCGCGGGCGCTGTAGATGATGGGGGACGCGTAGAACAGGAAGCGCAGAGCCAGCTTCACCGCCCGCTCCAGGTCGCGGAAGAACACGACCAGCGGTGCGACGATGAGCCCGACGCCGACGGTGAGCACGGTCTGGATGAGGATGGCCACCGGGAACAGCAGCACGTCGACGTTGAGCCGTGCCCCGGAGATGATCGCGAAGAACGCCAGCACCGGCAGCGACAGCAGGAACTCGATGCCCTTCGACGCGACGATCCGGTTGACCCAGATGGTCCGCGGGATCTTGGTCGAACGGATCAGCTTCGCCTCGCGGATGTACGCGCGGGTGCTGTCCGAGACGGCGCCGTTGAACCACATCCACGGCAGCAGGGCTGCGAGCAGGAAAACGATGTACGGGTTCTCGCCGACGTCACGCTTGAAGATGACCGTGAACACGAACCAGTAGATCGCGCTCATCACCAGCGGGTCGAGGATCGACCACAGGTAGCCGAGGACGCTCGTGGAATAGCGGACCCGGAGGTCGCGCCTGGTCAGCAACCAGAGGGACTGCCGGTAGCGGCTGAAGGGTGAGCGCTGCGCAGGGCGCACCTCAGTCGGGAAGCTGGTCACGAGAACCCATCGTATTCAGAGAAGCTGCATGAAGGCTCACGCAGCACCTACCGACTATACGAAAAGGTTCGCGCGCTCCAGGTCCTCCTGGAAGTCGACCTCGACCGCGTACAGGTCGGAGATGTCGACCGGCTCGACGAGGATGCGGTCCTGCTCGATGGCGAGCTCGATGCCGCGCTCGAAGTAGTCCTGGTCTCCGACGCGCTGCAGCTGGCGCAGCAGGGTGGCCTTGTCGGCCGAGGAGATGTAGTTGATGCCGACCGCTTCGCCGAGGCCGTTCTTGACGGTCTTCGACAGCTCCTGGATGTAGCCCTCGGAGCCGGTCGTGTACTTGACCTCTTCGTCGGCGACTGACGAGGTGTTGACCGTGACGAAGGTCTGGTCGCGGGCGACCGTCGCGGCAGCGCGGACGAGGACGGCAGGGTCGAACACGACGTCGCCGTTCATCCACAGCACACCGCCGGGGCCCGAGGCCTGCAGGGCGCGCATGAGGCTCTTGGAGGTGTTCGTCTGGTCGTACTGCTCGTTGTAGACGAACTGGGCGTCGGGGAACGCCTCGATGATGTGCTCCAGCTTGTAGCCGACGACGATCGTCACCTGTGCGTCCTTGCCGAACGCCGCGTGGATGTTGTCGAACTGCTGCTGCATGATGGTGCGGCCGTCGCTGAGCTCTGTGAGCGGCTTGGGAAGGCTCCGTCCGAGCCGGCTGCCCATGCCGGCCGCGAGAATCACTACCTGGGTCGTCACAATCATCTCCTTGGGTTCCACGCGTGGCCCGAGGTTCACCCAGGTTTCATCCGCGCTTATGCGTATCGACACCCCTTCATGCCTCCGCCAGCGTACCGGGGGCCCTCGGTCGGGGGCAGGGGTTGACGCAGGTCGTTGTTGGGTCGTTATGTTCCTCACAGGACTTTCGGAGGCGGCCGGAGCCGCCGCGCAGGGTCATGAAGGGTTCGCATGAAGGCTTGTATTGGTACGTTAGCGGGGTGAGTTCCGAGCACGCGCGTCCCCAGAGCACTGAGCCCGCGGAGGACCGGGCCCGGGATGCCGCGGACGGCGCGTCCGGGGTCTCACAGAGGGGGGAGACCATGGCGGAGGCCGCCGAATCGAATCCAGCGCCGAAGCGCGCGCCGACGACCGCGGCGGCCGCCGCAGGCTCGAGCACGCGCGCTCCGCGGAAGCGCACCACGACGACCACGGCGAAGCCGAGGCAGACCGCCCGCGCCAAGTCCGAGGCGGTTGCGACCGAGGCCGTGGCCGCCGAGACGATCACCATCGAAGCGCCGGCGCCCGTGGACACGCGGCCGACCGTGCTCGCCGTCAGCGGCCTGAACAAGCGGTACGGCGACACGGTGGCGGTCGACGGCGTGACCCTCGACATCCGCGAGGGCTCGTTCTACGGCATCGTCGGGCCGAACGGTGCAGGCAAGACCACGACCCTCTCGATAGTCACGGGGCTGCTCCGTCCCGATGAGGGCCGCGTCGTGGTCCACGGCGTCGACGTTTGGACCGAGCCTGTGCGCGCGAAGCACATCATCGGCGTCCTCCCCGACAAGCTGCGCCTGTTCGACCGACTGACCGGCGCGCAGTTCCTGCGCTATGCCGGAACCCTGCGCGGGCTCAGCGCCAAGACGGTCCGTGCGCGGACGACCGACCTGGCCGCCGCCTTCGGGATCGAGGATGCGCTCGACCGCCTCGTCGCGGACTATTCGGCCGGCATGACGAAGAAGATCGCCCTCGCGGCGGCGATGATCCACTCGCCCCGCCTACTCGTCCTCGACGAGCCGTTCGAGTCGGTCGATCCCGTGTCGGCGGCGAACATCATCGACATCCTGCAGCGCTACACCGCAGCGGGCGGGACGGTCGTCGTCTCCAGCCACGGCATGGACATGATCCAGCGCGTCTGCGACAGCGTCGCGATCATCGTCCGCGGGCAGGTGCTCGCCTCCGGCACCATCGACGAGGTGCGCGGCGAGCAGACGCTCGAGGAGCGCTTCGTCGACCTGGCCGGCGGTCGCAAGGCAGCGGAAGGTATGGAGTGGTTGCACAGTTTCTCGGACTGAAGCTGCGGATCATGGGCAACGCCTTCCGGCGGAGCCCGTGGCAGGTCTTCGGCCTGGTGATCGGGCTGCTCTACGGAGGGTTCATCACGGTTGTGGTCGTGGGTTCGCTGGTCGCGGCCCGCGTCGTCTCCGACGTGGCCGCCACCCACAGCGTCGTCGTCGTGATCGGCTCGGTGGTGGTCGCCGGCTTCGCGCTGTTGCCGCTCCTGTTCGGTGTCGACGACACGCTCGACCCCAAGGAGTTCTCGCTGTTCGGCATCCCGGATCGCGTGCTCGCGACGGGGCTGCTGCTCGCGGGGCTGATCGGCGTTCCCTCGTTCGTGCTCATCGTGTGCGCCGGCGCGACGGTCGTGACGTGGTCGCAGAACGCCGGCACCGCGCTCGTCGCGCTGATCTCGGCCGCGGTCGTCGTCCTCACCTGCGTGCTCGCCTCGCGCGTGACCACCGCCATCGCGCACTCGATGCTGTCCACCCGGCGCTCGCGTGAAGCGGGCGGCGTCGTCGGCATCCTGCTCCTCGTCCTCATCGCCCCGGTCCTGCTGCTCCTGGTCACCGTCGACTGGGGGCGTGACGGCCTCGGGACTCTCGGAAGCTTCGCCGGGTGGCTTTCGTGGACCCCGCTCGGCGCCGCGTGGTCCGCCCCCGGCGCCGCGGCGCAGGGCGACTGGGGCGCCGCGGTGCTGCAGCTGCTCATCGCGCTCGCCACCCTGGGTCTCCTCTGGCTCGGGTGGATCGGCCTGATCGCGCACGTCGTGGCGGCTCCCGAGCGGGAGGCCCGGTCGAAGGCGTACCACGGCCTCGGCTGGTTCGACCGGCTGCCGGGCGGCCCGACTGCGGCCATCGCGGCGCGCTCCATGACTTACTGGGGTCGGGATGCCCGCTATTGGGTGTCCATCGTGCTCGTACCCGTGATCCCGGTCTTCGTCGTCGTCGCCCTCGCGCTCGCCGGCCTGCCCTCGCACTTCATCGCGCTGGTGCCGCTGCCGCTGGTCTGCCTGTTCCTCGGCTGGAGTATCCACAACGACCTGGCCTACGACAGCACGGCGATCTGGCTGCACGTCGTCTCGGGGACCCGGGGCCTGGCGGATCGCGCGGGCCGGATGTTCCCGCCGATCGTCGTCGGCATCCCGATCCTGGTGGTCGGCTCGATCGCCACGACCATCGTGTTCGGCGACTGGGCGGTGCTGCCGTCGGTCGCCGCCCTCAGCGGGGCGATCCTCGTCATCGGCCTCGGGCTCTCCAGCATCTCGTCGGCGCTGTTCCCGTATCCTGCGACGAAGCCCGGCGACAGCGCGTTCACGCAGCCGCAGACTTCGGGCGCATCGGCTGCTCTGGTGCAGTCGCTCAGCTTCTTCGCCATCCTGTTCCTCGCTTCGCCGGTGCTGGTGTTCCTGGTGCTCGGGCTGACCGTGAACGCGTTCTGGCTGGGCATCGCCCCGGTGGCGGCCGTCTTGATCGGGTTCGCGACGCTGTTCTTCGGTCTCTGGCTGGGCGGTCGCGCGTTCGACAAGCGGGGCCCGGAGCTCATGGCCTTCGCGAACCGCAACGACTGACCCGGGAAGCCCACCGCCCCGAGCGTTTACACTGGTGGGATGAACGAAGCGAGCATCTCCGAGCCCGGCGGAGCGCCGTCCGGCGGCGGTGCGACCACGCTCGACCGCGAACTCGAGGAGCTCCTGCAGAACCAGGAGCCGGGCGACCACGAGCGCTTCTCGCACTACGTGAAGAAGGAGCAGATCCTCGAGTCGGCCATGACTGGGAAGCCCGTGAAGGCGCTCTGCGGGAAGATGTGGACGCCGAACCGCGACCCCGAGAAGTTCCCCGTGTGCCCGACCTGCCGCGAGATCTACGAGGGTCTGCAGGGGGAGTAGCCCGCAGGGCTGACTCGCAGGCCTCCCGGCCGGCTCACTCGAAGATCGTCGGCAGCACGGGGTCGCCGCGACCGAGGCGGAAGGCCTCGTCGGGCAGTTCGTCCATCGCCATCGCACGGTGCTCCCGCGCCCGTCGCGTCCCCTCGGCGCCGAGGTGCTCGGTGTGCACCTGGCCGTCGGTGATCAGCGGCACGAGAAGGTCGCGGCCGGTGTCGTCCGGGATGTCGCCCTTTTCGACGATGTGGACAACCTCGGCGACCGCGGTGCCCGACGCATCCAATCGCCGCACCGGGTGCTTGCGCCCGCCGATGCTGGCCTTGCCGTCCGACTTCTTGGCGACCGAGATCCATTCGCCGTGTGCACTGTCGCTCCGGTGGGCCACCAGTTTGTAGACCATCCCGGAGGCCGGGTTTCCCGACCCGGTGACCACCGACGTGCCCACGCCGTACGAGTCGACGGGGGAGGCGGACAGCGCCGCGATGGTGAACTCGTCGAGGTCGTTGGTCACGGTGATCCGGGTCTTCGTGGCGCCCAGCGAGTCCAGCTGGTCGCGCACCTGCCTCACGAGCTTCGGCAGATCGCCCGAGTCGAGCCGAACAGCCCCGAGCTCCGGACCGGCGACCCGTACAGCCGTCTCGATCGCCTTCTCGACGTCGAACGTGTCGACCAGCAGCGTCGTGCCGGGGCCGAGCGCATCCACCTGGGCCCGGAAGGCAGCCTCCTCGGAGTCGTGCAGCAGCGTGAAGGCGTGGGCCGCCGTCCCCATCGTCGGCACGCCCCAGGTTCGGCCGGCTTCGAGGTTCGAGGTGGCCGAGAATCCGGCGATGAAGGCGGCGCGGGCGGCGGCGACAGCCGAGCGCTCGTTCGCGCGGCGTGAGCCCATCTCGGCCAGCGGCCGCCCGTCGGCCGCGGCGACCATGCGGGCGGCGGCGGACGCGACGGCGGAGTCGTAGTTGAAGACGCTCAGGAGCAGGGTCTCCAGGATGACGCCCTCGGCGAAGGGCGCATCCACGATGAAGAACGGCGACCCCGGAAAGAACAGCTCGCCCTCCTGGTAGCCGCGGATCGTGCCGGAGAAGCGGTAGTCGGCGAGCCAGTCGATGGTCTCGTCGCGGACGATCCGGTTCTCCCGCAGGAACTGCAGCTCGGCATCCTGGAACCGGAACTGCTCGATCAGCTCGAGCAGGCGGCCCGTCCCGACGAGCACGCCGTAGCGGCGCCCAGCCGGAAGGCGGCGGGTGAACGCCTCGAAGACGCACTCGCGGTCGTGCGTTCCGGCGAGGAGCGCGGCATCGAGCATCGTCAGCTCGTAGCGGTCGGTCAGGAGCGCGGAGGACGCTGGTCTCTCGGTCACGTCGCCAGCCTACTCACGCGCGTCCGCGCACGGCGGTTGTGACCGGGCGCCCCGCGGCGGCGGACGGGTAGGCTGGAGTGCTGTGACGGATGCGCCGATTGGGATCTTCGACTCGGGAGTGGGTGGGCTCACCGTGGCCCGGGCGATCCGCGACCAGTTGCCGAACGAGTCCCTTCTGTATGTGGGCGACACCGCGCACTCTCCGTACGGGCCGAAATCGATCGCCGACGTCCGCCGCTATTCGCTGGAAGTCCTCGACTTCCTGGTGGATCAGGGCGTGAAGCTGCTGGTGATCGCCTGCAACACGGCGTCCTCCGCCATGCTGCGGGATGCCCGCGAGCGCTACGACGTGCCCGTCATCGAGGTCATCCAGCCCGCCGTCCGGCGGGCCGTCGCCGCCACCCGCACTGGCCGCGTCGGCGTGATCGGGACTGTCGGCACCATTGCATCCCGCGCCTACGAGGACGCGTTCGCCGCCGCCCCCACCCTCCAGCTGTTCACGCAGGCCTGCCCGCGTTTCGTCGAGTTCGTCGAGGCCGGGATCACCAGCGGCGAGGAGGTGCTGCGCGTCACCGCCGAGTACCTGCAGCCGCTGCGCGAGGCCGACGTCGACACGCTCGTTCTCGGCTGCACGCACTACCCCTTCCTGAAGGGCGCGCTGTCGTACGTCATGGGGGAGGGCGTCTCCCTGGTCTCCAGCGACACCGAGACCGCGAAGGACGTGTACCGCACCCTCGTCGGCCAGGGGCTGGAGCGGCACTCGCCGCTGCCGCCGACCATCCGCTACGAGGCAACCGGCTCCGACGCCGACCAGTTCCTGCGCCTGGCTCACCGCTTCATCGGCCCGGAGGTCTCCCGGGTCGACCTGGTGCAGACCGGCGTGATCGACCTGCCGCTCTGAACATCCCCACCGTCACCCCCACCACACCCACCGAGGAGATCCTTGTGACCGACATCACCCGCGCCGACGGGCGCACACCGGACCAGCTGCGACCGGTCACGATCGAACGCGGCTGGAGCCGCCAGGCAGAGGGCTCCGCGCTGATCTCGTTCGGCAACACCCGTGTGCTGTGCACCGCATCCTTCACCAACGGCGTGCCGCGGTGGATGTCGGGCAAGGGCCGCGGCTGGGTGACCGCCGAGTACGCCATGCTGCCACGCTCCACCAACGAGCGGATGGACCGGGAGTCGGTGAAGGGACGCGTCGGCGGCCGCACCCACGAGATCAGCCGTCTCGTCGGCCGGAGCCTGCGGGCCGTCGTCGACATGAAGGCGCTCGGCGAGAACACCATCGTGCTCGACTGCGATGTGCTTCAGGCCGACGGCGGGACGCGCACGGCGGCCATCACCGGCGCGTACGTGGCGCTCGCCGAGGCGCTGGAGTGGGGCCGCGAGCACCGCTTCATCGGCCAGAAGGCGACACCGCTCATCGACTCCGTCTCGGCCGTCTCGGTCGGCATCATCGACGGGACTCCGATGCTCGACCTGGCCTACGTGGAGGATGTGCGGGCCGAGACCGACATGAACGTCGTCGTGACCGGGCGGGGCCTCTTCGTGGAGGTGCAGGGCACTGCCGAGGGTGCGCCGTTCGACCGCCGCGAGCTGAACGAGCTGCTCGACCTGGCGCTCGCCGGCACGACCGAGCTCACGGGCATCCAGTCGGCCGCCCTTGCACCGGCGGACGCGCCGGCTTCCGTCGAGACGGGGGCCTGAGCGTGGTGCGCGTCGTGCTCGCCACGCACAATGCGCACAAGGCGCGGGAGTTCCAGCAGATCCTCGGCCGCGAGGTGCCGGGGCTGGAGATCGTCGCCTACGACGGTCCGGAACCCGTGGAGGACGGCGTCAGCTTCGAAGAGAACGCGCTCATCAAGGCCCGCGCGGCCGTCGAGCACACCGGACTCCCTGCGCTCGCCGACGATTCCGGGATCTGCGTGGATGTGATGGGCGGCGCCCCCGGCATCTTCTCCGCCCGGTGGGCGGGGTCGCACGGCGACGCCGCCGCGAACCTGCGGCTGCTGCTGGATCAGCTGGCCGACATCCCCGACACCGAGCGCGCAGCGCACTTCACCGCGACGCTGGCGCTGGTCGTCCCGGGCGGCGAGCCGACGGTCGTGCAGGGTGTCTGGCCCGGCTCGATCGCGCGCGAACCGCGCGGTGAGCACGGACACGGCTATGACCCGATCTTCGTGCCGGACGGTCACGACGGCACGGCCGCCGAGCTGGAGCCTGCGGCCAAGAATGCGGAGAGTCACCGCGCGCGGGCCCTGTCCGCCATCGTCCCGGCTCTGCGGGAATTGGGCTGACGGCGGGCCGCTGAGAACGGCTTTCATTCCCATCTAGGGCCGGGCTCTGGCGGTCGAGCGCACTTCTATCTACCGTAGAACTGACATGACTCACGACCACGGCCACGGCGCCAACCGCAACCGCCTCCTCGCCGGCATCGCCATCGTGGCGACGGTGCTCGTGGTGGAGGTCGTCGGTGCGTGGCTGAGCGGCTCGCTCTCGCTGCTCGCGGACGCAGGCCACATGCTGAGCGACCTCGCCGGGCTGATCATCGCGCTCATGGCGACGATCGTCGCCGCGCGGCCCGCCACCGACCGGCAGACGTTCGGGTTCCAGCGGGCCGAGGTCTTCGGGGCGCTCATCAACGGGCTGATCCTGGTGGTCGTCGCGGTGACCGTCACCATCGGCGCCATCGGGCGTCTCGTCGGCGGCGAGACCGAGGTGCACAGCATCCCGATGCTGATCGTCGCCGTCATCGGACTCATCGCGAACTTCGGCGCCCTGCTGCTGCTTCGGCCGGCATCCGGTCACTCGATCAACATGCGTGGCGCGTACCTCGAGGTGCTCGGCGATCTCGTCGGCTCGGCGACGGTCATCGTGGCCGCCGTCGTCATCCTGACGACCGGATTCATGCCCGCCGACGCGATCGCGTCGCTGCTCATCGCCGTGCTCATCGTTCCGCGGGCGTTCTCGCTGCTGCGGGATGTGGTGCGCGTGCTGAGCGAGTCGGCGCCCGCGGACACCGACGTCGCCGAGATCCGGGACCACATCCTCGGGACGCCGGGCGTCGTCGCGGTGCACGACGTTCACGTGTGGGCGATCACCTCCGGTGCGCCGGTCTTCAGCGCCCACGTGGTCTGCGAGCCGTCGGTGTTCCGGACGGGACGCACCGGCGCCCTCCTCGACGAACTCTCCGGCTGCCTCACCAAGCACTTCGACGTGGAGCACTCGACCTTCCAGCTGGAGCCGGCGGAGCACGCCGCCCACGAGGACGAATTCCACCGCTGAGCACCGCGCCCGCTCGCCTGGCGGACAGACGGAGATTCGCACCTCCGAAGCCCGAGTCTCCTTCACTACTGCCAATCGAAGGAGAATCGGCGAACGATCTCCGTCGATAGGCACCTGGCGGGTGGGATCTGGGGGCTCAGGCCTCGGGGCGGGTGCTGGCCGGCTCGTCGACCGACGGCGCCGACGGCGGCGTGGCATCCTGCTGGGTCTTGTTGCGCTTGGCCTTCCGCACCGACTGGAAGTAGTGGAACAGCGTCGGCACCAGGGTGATGACGACGGCCCCGATGAGGATGACGTCGATGTAGCTGGAGACGAAGTTGGCTACCGGCGGGATGTAGCCGATCAGGAATCCGAAGTACGTCAGGCCCGCGCCCCAGAGGAGCGCGCCCATGGCGTTGTACAGCGAATACTTCTTGTAGTTCATGTGCCCGACGCCCGCGGCGACCGGCGCGAAGGTGCGGACGATCGGCACGAAGCGCGCGACGATGATCGCGAGCGCGCCGAAGCGCTCGAAGAACGCATTGGTGCGCCGGACATTCTCCATCGAGAACAGGCCGGACTCCTTGCGTTCGAAGATCCGCGGGCCGGCCTTGTGGCCGATCAGATAGCCGACCTCACCACCGAGGAACGCGCCGAACGCGATGGCCAGCGCCACCCACCAGATGTCGACGCCGAAAACGAGGGATGTGTGGGTCAGCAGCCCGGAGATGATGAGCAGCGTGTCGCCGGGCAGCAGGAAGCCGATCAGCAGGCCGGTCTCGGCGAACACGATTCCGCACACCACCAGCAGCGCCCAGGGGCCCGCCGAATGGATGATGGTGTTCGGGTCGAGCCACGGGATCAGGCCGGCGTGATGGATCACAGTTCTCCATGGGGATTCGGTGGGAAAGCTGAGCCCGAGTTTAGCGTCGGCGGGATGTGCGAAGCTGCACGAAGCGTGCGAATTCGGGCCTGCCCAACAAAGATCATCCTGCGGTCGTAGTCCGGCAGTACGAAGCCTGTGAAAAGTGCGAAGTGCGGGAGAAGGGACTCGAACCCTCACGCTGTGAAGCACAGGAACCTAAATCCTGCGTGTCTGCCAATTTCACCACTCCCGCGGTGCGCGTCGCGCGGCTACGACATTAGCTCATGCACGCGCGGTGCGACCTCCGTGCCGTACAGCTCGATCGAGCGCATGAGGTCCTCGTGCGGCAGCGTCCCGTTGCTCATCTTGATGTCGAACCGGGAGGCGCCGAGCCCCTTCGCCGCGTACGCGATCTTCTGCGCGACGGTCTCCGGAGAGCCCACGACGAGCGCGCCATCCGGGCCCGCCTCGTGCTCGAACCGGGCGCGCGACGCGGGCGGCCAGCCGCGCTCGCGGCCGATCCGGTTGGTCATCACCTCGTAGTGCGGCCACAGGGTGTCCTTGGCCTCCTGATCGGTCTCGGCGATGAATCCGGGGGAGTGCACGCCGATCGGGAGGGTCTCGTCCTGCCCGAACTGCTCGAGCGCCTTCCGGTACAGCTCGGCGAGGGGCTGGAACCGCATCGGCCCGCCGCCGATGATGGCGAGCACCAACGGGAAACCGTAGTGCGCTGCACGGACCACCGACTCCGGACTGCCGCCGACGCCGATCCACGTCTTCAGCTGCCCGTGCTCGACGTGCGGGTAGACGGACTGCCCGGTGAGGGACGCCCGCAGGTTCCCGGTCCACGTCACCGGCTCCTGCTTGCGAAGCTCGGCGAACAGGTTCAGCTTCTCTTCGAACAGCTCCTCGTATTTGGCGAGGTCGTAGCCGAACAGCGGGAACGACTCGGTGAACGACCCGCGCCCCAAGATGACCTCCGCCCGTCCGCCCGAGATGCCGTCGAGCGTCGCGAACCGCTGGAAGACCCGGACCGGGTCGTCCGAGCTCAGCACGGTCACCGCGGACCCGAGGTGGATGCGCTCGGTCTGCCCGGCGATCGCGGCCAGTACCACTTCGGGCGCGGAGACGGCGAAGTCCTCGCGGTGGTGCTCGCCGACGCCGAAGAAGTCGAGGCCGACGCGGTCGGCCTGCACCCCTTCCGCGACGACGTTGCGGAGCACCTGCGCCTGCGGAAGCGGCGCACCGTCCGCATCCCGGGTGACGTCCCCGAATGTGTCGATCCCCAGTTGAAGCCTGCCGGTCATCTCATCCCTCGATTCATGCGTCTGCATGGATGCAACCGCCGTCGGTCACGAGGGTATTCCGCGTTCAGGCCGGGCGGGGCCTCCGGGGCACGTAGCGCGGGATGTAGCGGGCGAGCATCGCCGCGCCCGCGAGCCCGAGCACGCCCATGACTCCGCTCGCGAACGAGATCGACACGAGTGCCGTCAGCAGCGACACGAACAGGGGTGCGGCCGCCTGGCCGGCGTCCGCGGAGAACCGCCAGGCTCCCAGGAACGGCGCCGGGCGGTTCTTCGGCGCGAGGTCGGCGCCGAGCGTCATCACGATTCCCGAACCGATGCCGTTGGCGACCGACAGGAACAGGGAGACGCCGATGTACCAGGCGACCCGCGCGGGCAGATCATGCGAGAACGACAGGGCCACGAAGCCCAGGCCCAGCCCGATCATCGAGGGGATGGCGCTCCACATCCGGCCGAATCGGTCCATGATCTGACCGCTCGCGCAGAACAACGCGAAGTCGACCGCGCCCGCGATGCCGATGATGAGAGCGGTGTTCGACTCGCTCAACCCGATCGAGATCGCCCACAGCGGCATCAGCACGGTACGGGCGGAGCGGATGGCGGCCACCAGCGAGACCCCGGCGCCCATACGCACGAGCACCTCGCGAAACGACCAGATCGTACGGAACAGCCCGTGCGTGCGCTCCTCGGCGTCCTCCTCGCCCGTCGTCACCCGCACCCCCGAGTCGTCGGTGACCCGCTCCGACGGCCCGAACATCTTCTCGGGGTCGGGAAGAGCCAGCAGCACGATCACGGACCCGAGGCAGCTGATGATGAAGATCCAGAACACCGACTGCGTCGATCCCGTCGCGGCGATCACGGCTGACGCGATCAGCGGCCCGATGAACCAGCCGCCGCGGAAGATCCCGCCGAGGGTGGACAGCGCCCGAGCCCGGTACTTCGCCGGAACATACGAGGTCATGAAGGCGTGCCGCGCCAGCGCGAACACGGCGGTCGCGATCCCGACCAGGAAGATGCCGCCCATCAGCACCCAGTAATTCGGCGCGAGCAGGCAGATCACGACCCCGCCGATCGCGACGACCGCCGCGCCGATCATCGACGTGCGCTCTCCGACGCGGGAGACGACCCACCCGCTCGGGATGTCGCCGGCGAGTTCGCCGAGCATCACCATCGACGCGATGAAGCCGGCCATCGCGAGGCTCGCGCCGAGGTTCCCGGCGGCGACGGGGATGATGGGGATGATCGCGCCTTCGCCGATGGAGAAGAGCAGGGTCGGTAGGAAGGCCGCGAGTGCGACGGAGCGGAAGCTGAAGGGGCGCTCGTCGGAAGTCATATCGTTAACACCGTACAACTTCTCGGAGAACGCACGCCGACCGCCGATCGGGCGGGGCCGGTAGGCTGGATGCCGACATGATCGAACTCGACCTCTCCTCCCAGATCGCAGACCTGCGCTCCACCTTCGCCGACATCACGGCGGTCGTCGACGTCGACAAGCTCCGTGCCGACATTGCCGACCTCAGCGAGCAGGCCGGAGTGCCCGACCTCTGGGATGACACGGCCAACGCGCAGAAGGTGACCAGCGCCCTCAGCCACCGGCAGTCCGAGCTGGCCAGGATCGAGGCCATCCAGCGGCGCCTCGACGACCTCGAGGTGCTGGTCGAGCTCGCGAACGAGGCGGAAGACGAGGAGTCGGCTGCCGAGGCGCGCACCGAACTGCAGTCGCTGCAGAGCGCCCTCGGCGAACTCGAAGTGCAGACGCTTCTGAGCGGCGAGTACGACGAGCGCGCGGCGATCGTCACCATCCGCTCGGGCGCCGGCGGCGACGACGCCACCGACTTCGCCGAGATGCTCATGCGTATGTACCTGCGCTGGGCAGAGCAGCACAAGTATCCGTTCAAGGTGATGGATACCTCCTATGCCGAGGGCGCCGGCATCAAGTCGGCCACCTTCGAGATCGATACGCCCTACGCGTTCGGAACGCTCTCGGTCGAGGCCGGCACGCACCGGCTCGCGCGGATCAGCCCGTTCGGCTCGGCGGACAAGCGGCAGACCTCGTTCGCCGCCGTCGAGGTCATCCCGCTCATGGAGGAGGCGACCGAGGTCGACATCCCCGAGGGCGACATCCGGGTCGACGTGTTCCGTTCCTCCGGGCCCGGCGGCCAGTCGGTCAACACCACCGACTCCGCGGTGCGCATCACCCACCTCCCGACCGGCATCGTCGTCTCGATGCAGAACGAGAAGTCGCAGATCCAGAACCGCGCGACCGCGATGCGCGTGCTGCAGACCCGGCTGCTCCTGCTGCAGAAAGAGGAGGAGGCCGCCAAGAAGAAGGAGCTCGCCGGAAACATCACCGCGAGCTGGGGCGACCAGATGCGCTCCTATTTCCTGTATGGGCAGCAGCTGGTGAAGGACCTCCGCACCGGCTACGAGTCCGGCAACCCGAGCGCTGTCTTCGACGGCGACCTCGACGGCTTCATCGCGGCGGGCATCCGCTGGCGCGCGGGCAACAAGGGCGACGCCTAGCTGGCACAGCGCCCGCGTGGATGCGGCGTCCGGCTCGCTGTCAGGCTTGCCGCCAATAGGCGAGTCGCTACTCCCGGAACCCCCGATGACTGCTTAGTCTCAAGAGGTCATGATCCGGTTCGAACACGTATCCAAGCAGTACCCGGGCACAGCGCGTCCGGCACTGAACGGCATCAACCTCGAAGTGCTGCGCGGAGAGTTCGTCTTCCTCGTCGGCGCCTCGGGGTCGGGCAAGTCCAGCTGCCTGCGCCTCATCCTCAAAGAGGAGAAGCCGAGCAAGGGGAAGATCCACGTGCTGGGTCAGGACCTCGGCACGATCTCCTCGCGGAAGGTGCCCTATTTCCGCCGCAACATCGGCGTGGTCTTCCAGGACTTCCGCCTGCTACCGAACAAGACGGTGTTCCAGAACGTCGCGTTCACGCTGCAGGTGATCGGGAAGTCGCGCGGCTTCATCCAGGAGGCCGTTCCGGACGTGCTCAAGATGGTGGGCCTCGACGGGAAGGCGCTCCGCCTGCCGCACGAGCTCTCCGGTGGTGAGCAGCAGCGTGTCGCGATCGCCCGGGCCGTGGTGAACAAGCCCCAGGTGCTCCTCGCCGACGAGCCAACCGGAAACCTCGACCCTGCGACGAGCGCCGGCATCATGGCCGTGCTCGAGCGAATCAACGCGGGCGGCACGACGGTGCTGATGGCGACCCACGAGGCGGCGATCGTCGACCAGATGAAGCGCCGAGTGATCGAGCTGGTCGGCGGACAGATCGTGCGCGACGAGCGCCACGGCGGCTACGGAGTCACCGCCGCTGTCCCGGTCGTCCGGCCCGCTGAGCGCGACGAGCCGGTGGCCGTCGCGGCTGCTGTTCCGGCACCCGCCTACGCCGCGACCGCCGCGGAGGCGCCGATGACGCGTCCGCATGCCCCGACCTCGTCGCCGACCGGGCCGGTCTCGGTCCCGACGAACCAGCAGCCGGCGCACCAGCAGCAGGAGCCGCAGCAGCCGGCCGCCTACCCGGCGCCCGTGCAGTTCGCCACCGCGCCCGTCCCGCCGGCCCCGGCGTCGGAAGACCTGCCCGAGCACCTGAACTTCACCGCGAACCTCGACCTCAGCGGACTCCGCGACGGGTCGGAACGCGATGGCGACCAGAATGTGGGGCCGACGAAATGAGATTCGGACTCATCTGGTCCGAGGTCGGCAACGGCCTGCGGCGCAACCTGTCGATGGTGGTCTCGGTCATCCTCGTCACCTTCATCTCCCTCACTTTCGTCGGCACGGCCGTGCTCCTGCAGATGCAGATCGGCCAGATGAAGACCTATTGGTACGACCGTGCCCAGGTCGCGGTCTACATGTGCACCACGACGGACAACTGCCCGGCGGGAGCGGCGACCGAGCAGTCCATCGCCGCCGTGAAGAAGCAATTGCAGTCTCCCGAGCTCTCGCCATACATCCAGAAGTTCTACTTCCAGGATCAGAAGCAGGGCTACGAGCAGTTCAAGCAGCAGTTCAAGGGCAACCAGATCGCGGACTTCGTCACGCCCGACATGATCCCGCAGACGTTCTGGGTGAACCTCAAGGACCCGAACCAGTCGGCCGTGCTGAGCGAGACGCTCTCCGGGGCGGCCGGGGTGCAGAGCGTCGTGGATCAGCGCAGCTATCTCGATCAGATCTTCAGCATCCTGAACTCCGCCAGTTACACCGCCATCGGGATCGCGGCGCTCATGCTCGTCGCCGCCGTGCTGCTGATAGCCACGACCATCCGGCTCTCGGCGTTCTCCCGAAGACGGGAGATCGGGATCATGCGGCTGGTCGGCGCCTCCAACCGGTTCATTCAGACGCCCTTCATCATCGAGGGCGTGATCGCGGCGCTGATCGGCTCGATCCTCGCGTCGGTGGTGATCGCGCTGGGCGTGCATTTCTTCGTGCGGGGCTACCTGAGCCAGCGCATCCAGTCGATCAACTTCGTCGGGATGGAGCAGGCGTGGCTGGTGATCCCGATCCTCATCGTGATCGGCATCGTGCTGGCGGCGGCCTCGGCGAACTTCGCGATCAAGCGATACCTGAAGGTCTGACACGCTAGACTGGTCTGCTGCCCGGCACCGAGCCGGGCAGCATCCCATCGTCGACGTCAGGAGCGAGCTGTGCCGAAGGAACGTGGCCAGAAAGTCGTGGCCACCAATCGCCGCGCGCGCCACGACTACACGATCGAGGACACCTTCGAGGCGGGCCTGGTGCTCACCGGAACCGAGGTGAAGTCGCTGCGGCTGGGCCGGGCGTCGCTCGTCGACGGCTACGCGTTCGTCGACGGCGGCGAGGCGTGGCTGGATGCCGTGCACATCCCCGAGTACGCCGACGGCACCTGGAACAACCACGCCCCGAGGCGCAAGCGCAAGCTGCTGCTGCACAAGGCGCAGATCCTGAAGATCGAGAACAAGGTCAAGCAGGGCGGCTACACGATCATCCCGCTGTCGATCTACTTCAATGAGGGCCGGGCGAAGGTCGAGATCGCGGTCGCCAAGGGCAAGCGCGAGTACGACAAGCGGCAGGCGCTGCGCGAGCGGCAGGACCAGCGCGAGGCGCAGCGGGCCATGTCCGGCCGGAGCCACCTGGGGGAGTGACGGGCACGCCGGAGTGACAGACTAGCTCCATGGACTCGACCGCTGCGCGCATCCCGATCGAAGGTACGTACAACTTCCGGGATGTCGGCGGCTACAGGGTCGCTGGGGGAGTAACGCGCTCGGGCAAGCTGTACCGCGCCGACGCGCTCGGCCGCCTCAGTGAGGCAGGCCGCGAGGCGCTGCGTGAGCTGGGCATCCGGATCGTCATCGACCTCCGTGACGACTTCGAGGTGCAGGCGCTGCCCGACGACCTCGAGGGACTAGATGTCGAGGTGCTGCATCTGCCGGTGTTCGAGGGCTCCGGCGCTTCGGCGTCGACCGTCGGCGCGACCATCGTGCACCTGTACGACAAGATCGTCTTCCAGCACACCGACGTGATCGTGCGTGCACTCCGCGAGATCGCCGACACCGCCGATGCGCCGGTCGTCGTGCACTGCACTGCGGGCAAGGACCGCACCGGCATCGTCGTGGCGCTCGCGCTGCTCGCCGTGGGCGTCGACCGGGAGACCGTCGTCTCCGACTACGCGCTCACCGAGGCCAACCTGCAAGGCCCGTGGCTGGAGGGCATGCTTGAGCTCGTCCGCGGGTACGGCGTGGAGGTGACGCCCGACCTGCGGATCATCCTCGGCGGAAGCCCCCGGGAGGCGCTCGAGACGACCATCGACCGGATCGAGGAGCGCGCCGGCAGCGTCCGGCAGTACCTCCTCGATGCGGGCCTCGACGAGCTGGAGCTGGCCAAACTGCGTTCGGTGCTCGTCGAGCCTGCGTGATTCCCACCGGAACCATAACCGCCTCCCAGCCGGGACGCGGCCCAAGGCTGCTTTCATGTGATCATGAGCAACACCCAGCCGACCGAGCCGCTACCGCCACAGGGTGGGACGCCGCCTGCTGACCGCGGGACGCCGCCTGCGCCGCCCGGCGCGACGCCGCCCGGGGTAGTGGGTGAGCCGTTCTACAAGCGCCACGGTCTGGCGTTCGCCATTTCGACCCTGGTGCTCTCGGCGGTCATCCTGCTCGGCTTGTTCACGGCGGGTGCGTTCGCCGTCGCGAACGTGGTCATGCATGTCGGTGAGCGCGCGATCTCGCGGGTGGTTCCCGACCATGGTCAGCCGATGCCCGGCGTTCCGCAGGTCCCTGGCAAGCCGGGGGACGGCGGCAACGGCGGCGGCGGCGAGCAGGGGAACCAGGACCAGCAGGGACACGTGCTGCTGCGCGGCACCATCGCATCCATGTCCGGCGACACCTGGACCATCGACCGCCAGAGCGGTGCTTCGGTGACGGTGACGATCGACTCCTCGACGGCCTTCGGCATGCCGGGGCAGTCGGCGTCGAAGGACGACTTCGCGAAGGGCGACGAGGTGGTCGTCCTCGGCAAGCGGTCCGACGGCTCTCTCACCGCCACGCGCATCCTGAAGCTGGACGCCTTCCCGACCCGGCCGCCGTCGACCCCCGGATCGCAGACTCCTGGGCCGCAGACGCCGGGATCCTGACGCGCGCGCGCCTGAGGTGCGTCAGCTCGCTGAGAACCGTGCGTGCACCTGCACCGCGATGGTGAGCTCTTCGGGCTTCAGCGCCAGCGTCGCGCCGCCGGTGTCGGCGGAGACCGCGCGGGCGAACAGCGGCTGGGGCGGCTGGCCCGGCGCGGAGGTGTCGCCGAGCATCCCCGGGTCGCTCAGGGCGAGCGGCTTGACGGTGGTCAGGCCCAAGCTGGTCGCGTAGACGGTGGCCTTGGCGACCGCATTCTCGACGGCACGGCGGCGCGCCTCCTGGGTGAGGGTCTGCCGGCGGGCCTCGGTGAGCGACCAGGTGACACCGTCGATGGTGACCCCGTCGAGCAGCGACACCACGCCGACCCAGTCGGAGAGCGCGGGGAGATCGCTGAACAGCGCGTCGATGCCGACCTCCGCATGATGGACTACGTCGAGGCGTCGTCCGTCACCGGTCCACGGCCGGTCGCCCCAGACGCGGAGCTGGTCGGAGGACCATTGCGTCACCGGTCCGCTCAGCGGGTTGTGCAACTCCCGGAGCTCGCCGGCGAGGGAGAGCTGGCGCTGCGTCGTGAGTGCGAGGACCTCATCCCGTGACGGGCCGTCGTAGCCGACGCGGAGCCGCACCGCACCGCGCTCCGCGGGGTGGCGCAGTTCGTACTCTCCCTGGACGGTGATGATCGTGTCGGCCATCCACCGATCGTGGCATAAACGAGGGGAGAGGGATGTTGTAGAATGAGTAGCTCGCCGCTTGCGGCGGGATCCGTAACTGGACAATTCAACAGCGCGCGACAGCGACCCGGCCTCACGGCCGTTCACGGGGATGATCGGTTTCGACATTGTCTGCGTGACTGTGAGAAGCGGGTCGAGGATGCATGGTTATCTCGTTAACGATCCATGCGAAAAAATAAGTGCCAATAACAAGAGCACTGTCTCGGCCAAGGCCGACTTCGCCCTCGCGGCGTAAGTTAACCTCCGCCATTTGAGAGACCGTCAGTCCGGGAATTGTTCCCTACCCGGATCCTGGCGTCAGCTAGGGGACTTGCTTCTACGTTGAGCATCAGGGCGTAGAGGGACTCCAACTGATACTGGGCCCGTCGGAGCAGGTGCCATTGACAAGTTCCGGGGCCGAGAAAGCGATTTCACTGGCTACGCCCGTAGAAGGCACATGACCACAGCAGTGGACGGGGGTTCGATTCCCCCCATCTCCACCATTGGTCGCTGTCGCGCGTTGCTTGAGGTCCGCGTAATCACGCGGAAGTTGGGGCCTTCTCCGCTTGCGGAGGAGGCCCCAACTTTTTTCGTGCCCACGCTTTGGCCACACTTTTCTGGGCGCAGTGTGATCTCGTTGCTTTCACTCGAGCGAATTGTGATGACACTAGATCTGCACGGAGAGAGTCAGGCGAGTGCCCAGACGTCGGGGACGTTGGCCGACGGCGCCCTCGGTCCGTAGCGTCCAGCGTGGCTTCGCGTCGCATGATGCGGCCAATACTCAGGCACCTCGTGATCGTTGTCTCGAGTAACCGCGACACGTGAGCGATTCCCGCGTCTCTTGATTCGAAGGCGTTCGGTGACGCTGTCGGGGGAGGTAGTTCATGACGGCGGGACCTCGCGAAACACCTGCACGCCTTCGTTACCATGGATGCCGCCGTCCATGAACCGGCCAGTTCCACGCACCGGCCACGAGCGAGGCCGACACTCCTTCATCCCGGTCGGCGAGCGGTCGACACATCGTCCATCCGACAACGGAAGCGCAATGCTCTGGTGCGTTGCGGGACCGGCTACCGCACACGCGTTCCACGGTTCGGCCAGCCCGGAGCTACTGGGTAGACGCCGCGATCTGTTGTCGCATCCACGGCAACGCCGACTCCAGGAGGTCGCTCTGCAGATCCGACATTAGAGGGCCGAGGACCTGGCCCGGGTTGATCCGCCACCACTTGTCCGCTCGATCTTCGGTGAGCTGGCCGATCCGTTCGTTCCGCACGGGCGCCGGGTACGTGATCGTGGGTGTCGGGTTCGGTCCGTGGTGTGGCTCGCGCACCACCAACTCGTTCCACTCGTCCCGACGCACTACCAGCACGTTCACCGTGAATCGGACCTCGGAACGATCGCTGTAGGCCGACTTCTGAAAACCGAGCAGGGCCCAATGCGTCTCCGATTTCAGGGAGAACCGCCCACCTGAACCGATCAAGCCGTTGGTGCGGAGCAGTGGCGCTATTCGATCTTTCATGAGTTGGGCGTACACCTCCTGAGCCGTCAGTGACGTTGTAGTGTCCGCATCTTGGGTGGCGGCCCGATCCGAGGAAGATGGCAGCGAATCGTCAGGCCGGTTGCGTCGGCGGAAGCGCCAGGCTGTCCAGGCGTCAGCGAAGTGCGTCACGGTTCATCCTCAACCAAGACGCGGAGCACCTGCAACCGTTTCAGTGGTCGATCCGGTTAGGGACGGTGAGGGCTGCAAGCTAGTAGCTGCGAGCCACGACAGCGTCGAGGGCGTCGAGCGAGTCGCTGGCGGTGGGGAGATCACCGTCCTGCGTCTGCAAGCAGCGCACCGTGACAGCGTGGTCCGCGAGTGCGTCTTCTCCGGTTTCTCCGAGTGCAGCATATGGGATACGGGCGAACCCGGAACGGGCCGCAGCGATCGCCTCATCCACAGTCCCGACGCTGACGGTGTTCTCCCGGAGGCGGGACGCAGCAGCAGCGAACAATCCGCTCTGAATCTGCTCGAGGGTCTGCACCACCTCGGTGGCAACGTCGACAAGCTGGACGGTCGACTTCGCCGTTTCGTCACGCCTGGCGAGGGTTGCCTGCCCCGCGTCAAGGTCTCGGGGTCCGATTTCAACCCGAACGGGCACCCCCTTCAACTCCCACTCGACGACCCTGCGACCGAAGCTCGGCGTGCTCCGCACGTCGACCCGGGCACGGACACCGGCGTTGTTCAGCTCGCCCACCAGCGACTCGGCCGCCGCTACCGTGCGCCCATCGGTTTTCACCGCCACGACGACAGCCTGCACTGCGGCGATCCGCGGCGGCACCTGAAGACCAGCCTGGTCGCCGTGCACCATGATGAGGCCGCCCATCATGCGGGTGCTGGACCCCCACGAGGTCGTCCAACAGGTCTGCACGACGCCATCCGTATCCGAGTAACCGATGTTGAAAGCGCGCGCGAAGTTCTGCCCAAGCTCGTGACTCGTCGCCATCTGTAGCGCCTTGCCGTCACCCATCATCGCCTCACACGTCAGCGTGTTCACCGCGCCCGCGAACCGCTCACGCGGACTCTTCACGCCGGCAAACACGGGGACGGCGAGCACATCCTGCAGGAAGTCCCGGTACACGTCGAGGTGGATGCGGCGCGCGTACGCGGCAGCATCCTCGCGTGTCGCGTGCGCCGTGTGCCCCTCCTGCCACAAGAACTCGGACGTGCGCAAAAACAACCGAGGCCGCAGCTCCCAGCGGACGACGTTTGCCCACTGGTTCAGCTTCATTGGAAGGTCCCGGTGCGACTGGATCCACTTCGCCATCAGCTCCCCGAACACCGTTTCGCTCGTGGGGCGCACCACGGCCGGCTCGGTGAGTTCCTTCCCGCCGGCGTGGGTGACGACGGCCAGTTCAGGGCTGAATCCTTCGACGTGCTCGGCTTCGCGCTCGAGGAAGGCCTGCGGAATGAACAGGGGCAGGTAGACGTTCTCCGCGCCCGTCGCCTTGATCCGCGCATCAAGGTCCGCTTGCATCCGTTCCCAGATCGCGTACGCGTACGGACGGATGACCATGGTGCCGCGAACCGGCCCGTTCTCGGCCAGCTGCGCCTTCTCGAGCACGTCTTGATACCAGCGCGGGAAATCGTCCTCGAACGAAGCGAGCACACCAGAACCATTGCCACCAGTCATGTCAGAACCCTAGAGCGCCCAAGTCGGCTCATCGAGACCCGCCACGCGCCCCGTAAGCGGATCGGCCAGTGGAACATCCCTAAGCTCGCGGAGCAGGATGGGGCAATGCGAGTGATGACGATCGCCCAAGCCGCCATGGCTGTTTCACCAGACCAGGAAGCCCGTTGGCCACGCCTCGCTGCCGAAGCCCTAGAGGCTTCCGCTCGAGGTGACTTCCCAGTGCCGACTGTCTGGTTCAGGACAGATGCAGGCGTCGTCGGCAGTATCCCGGTCACCGAACACGTCAGCGTCGGTTTTGCTGACGAGGAAGACCCTGCCGGCTTCATCGGAACGATCGTTCTTCTCGGTCCGGAAGCAGGTCCACCAGAGTGACCTCGCTTGCTCGGGGACCCGCCTGCGGGATCCGCGCAGACGTCGTCATGGAGAACGCAGTAGCGGCTGCTCCGCCGTGTACTCTGGTTCGCGGTCCCGCCCTAGTCGCAACGCGCACCCCCGCTGAGCGGCCAATTGAAGACGGAGGCAGCCGCTGTTCGTGCCGGGCCGGGATGGGGTAACGCGGGGCCGAGTCTCGCCGTTAGCCGATCCCTTGCGAGACTGGACGGCGACCGGTATTCCTTGCCAGTTGTCTGTTGGAATGAGTCAGATGGGAGCACGACGGCGACCAGCTCTAGTGCCTCAGGGTGCCGCGCATCCCTCGAGACTTGTTGCGATCGCGGGATCGCTGCACGATCTCTGCGTCCATCCAGTATCGCCGCCGTGAGGATGTGGCCTAACGTCAAGTAAGCGGCGACCTCCCGCAACCTGACTCATGGCGATAAAGGTAGCGTCCGAAGCACGCGTAGCGCCGCGCCCGTAGGCGGATCGGCTTGCGGGCACGCCAGCGATCGCGCTGCGGCGGCCTGGCGTCGAGCGCAGTACCTGCGCGAGCCGTCGTACGTCGTAACGGCCGAGCAGCCGACTTACCATCGGTTGGAATGGCAGGATTCTAGCCATGGAAACCGTCACACTTTGGCGTCCCACGGGCCCCGAAGAGCTTGCGCTAGTCGAAGCGTCGGATTGGCACGAATGGCCGCCGAGGCTGCCAGACCAGCCCATCTTCTATCCAGTTCTGAATGAGGAATACGCGACCAAGATCGCGCGAGACTGGAACGTCAAAGCTAGCGGGGTCGGCTTCGTCACCCGGTTCGAAGTGCGCAAGGAATTCCTCGACCGTTATGAGGTGCAACAGGCTGGTGGGAACACCATCTTGGAGTACTGGATTCCGGCCGACGACCTGCCCGAATTCAATGCCAACATCGTCGGCACGATCGAGGTCGTCGCCGAATACCGATAGTGACGCAGTAACCGATCGTCCATCGGCACGCAATTCTGGTGATCCTGCCCTCTAAAGATCTGCTTGCTCAGCCATTCGCTTCGAAATGTGCCACATCGAGTCGATGAGCATGTCGCGACGCCGGTTCGCTTCTTCACGAGAGAGCCCTGATTCAGGCATGGGATCGACCACTTCGAGTGGCCGACCCATACCCGCTGCTGAGGCCGCAAGCAATTTCGCCGCGGCGAGATGACTGCCGTCAACATCCGGGGCCACCAGGATTCGATCCATCTCACGGAGCCAGTCGGTCCCTCGCGAATATCTACAGTGCTCGAGGAGCTGGATCGCCGCAGCTACGTTCCCGCGAAGCTCGTTTACTGCACTGGTCATGCAACTATTCTCCTAGCAAGAATCAGCGCCGACACGTGACTGCTGCCTATCCAAGGATCGCTCTACGGGGCCAGGCAGAGAGTCGGCCCCTGACCCCAAGAATGGGACTGAACCCGATCATTGCTGCTTGTAAGGATTGATCGGCCACCGGTCCGGCCCGCCGGATTACAACGTGCGGCGATAGTCACCGACGGGCCGGGTCGAGGTTGACGCCGACTCCGATCGTCAGCTGCGGTTGGGCAGAGTACATGAAAAGTTCGGGATTCAGCCAGACCAGCTGCGCCTCGGTGAGGCCGAAGCGGCGGGACACCATGTAAATGGTGTCGTAGGGATTCGGGATGTAGTAGGCGAGCACGCCGCCATCGGTGATCGTCCTCCCGAGGGCGTACGTCATCACGCCGTGGTCCACAGGCTTCAGTCCGGGGAACGCTGGGGGAAGGGTCCACGTGATCACGGCCGCCGCGAACACCCGTGCGTCGCCCGCGGGAGACTCCTCGATCGAATGGAGGAACGTCGGGTCGCCGAAGGACGCTTTGTCGACCAGTAGAGGCAGAACGAGTTCGCCGTCCGGATCGACGCTCGGCGCGCCCGGGATCAGGGGAAAGTACGACGGGTCCTGGATGTTCTCCGGCAGGCCGTCGTGGCGTTTGCCGGTCATCATGAGGTCTATCCCCGTCGGGACGCTGGTGGCGGGATCGTCGGGGCGGATGCGGACCTCGATGCCCCGGTCCGCGCGAACTACGATTCGTACGGCCCCCGTCAGCGGGTGCTCGGCAACCGGATCCCCGATCGGCTCGTGGTCAATGACCCGAAGTTGGCCCGAACCGATCGTCTGGCCGGCGACCAGCAGGTTCGGGAGGCGCTGTGCGACCGGCGCAGTGTCCTGCTTCACGGCCCGCGATGTCGGGGTCGAGTGGTTCGGCGGGGCGAGCAGCGCACATCCCGACATCAGCCCTACGACACACGCTGCCACCGCGGCCGCGGCGACGCGGGCAGTCACCCCACCGATCATGGTCAGACACTACCAACGAGCGCCGCGACCGCGTCGCTGAACGACGAAGCACCATCGTTATCGGTCACGGTGCAAGACTCGCTGCCACCCGCTGTACGAGTGCAGGATCTCGCAAATCAGGAGTGTCGCCCATGCTTCGCCAGAAGGCGACTCCTTCGTCCGTTTGGACAAGCGTTACCGGGAATCCCCGAGAGCCGACGCCGCGGAGCCAAGGTCCCGGGACGAACGACGGCTGCAGAAGTGCTGCGCTCCAGTAGGCCGGAATTACCGCAGCGCCGGGAAAGCGCTGCGCCAGATCCCGCACCCTCACCCACACTTTTCGGCGTGTTCGGACGACCACCACTGTGAACAAGAGGGCCAGCGCCACAGCCGCGACCAGAAAGCTCAGCAGCACGACCCACCCGGTTGCAGCGCCGAAATTCGTGATAGCAGCGTTGACTGTTAACACAAAGACAAATAGAACGATCACGAACGCGACCAATTCGCCAACGAGCAGGACCATCACAGGGTTCCTTCGCCGCTCCTGATGGGGAGCGTCTTCCGACGTCATCTGTGCGATCCTTTCTGCAGGTCATGGAGACCGATACTTCCACCAGCACGTTAGTGAGTCCACCGCGTCCGAAGGAAGCGCGAGCGGCAGGCTCTCTGCCTGCCGGTCGAGTCCGGCGCAACTTCTCCGGACGCCTGACCGACCCGGGCAAGCCGAATCAATGGACGGTCGATCAATGGGGCAACCGAAGTAGTTCCCGTCCTCGTTCAATGGACCGGCCGCCGGTCCACTTGACAGTCCTCCGCGTGCTCTCTAGCCTGTGATTACGACGAAAACAGTCGTAAAAACAACGAAATGTTTCGTGACAGCGAGGTCAGACAGCATGATTGAAGAGCGCCCGCCGAGGTTCGTGCAGGTCGATGGGCCGTGGTTTCTCGATGGCTGGGGACGCCGCACCCGGTTCACCGGGGTGTGCATCGGCGGATGGCTCAACATGGAGAACTTCATCACCGGGTACTCCGCCAACGAGACGCTCATGCGCACCAAGGTCGCCGCTGTCATCGGCGCCGACCGCGCCGAGCGCTTCTTCGACCGGCTTCTGACGGCCTTCTACGGTGAGGCGGATGCCGAGTTCCTCGGTTCGCTCGGGATGACGATCCTCCGCATCCCGGTCAACTATCGGCACTTCGAGTCCGACGCAGATCCCTTCACGATCCTCCCGACGGCGTTCGACCACCTCGATCGCGCCATCGAGGCCTCCGGCCGGCACGGCATCTACTCGATCATCGACCTCCATGCTCTGCCGGGCAGGCAGAACCACCACTGGCACTCCGACAACTCCACCCACGAGCCGCACCTGTGGCAGCACCCGCACTTCCAGGACCGGGTGGAGCACATCTGGAAGGCGATCGCGGAGCACTACAAGGACAACACCTGGGTGGCCGGCTACAACCTGATGAACGAGCCCGCCGACGAGTCCCGCGCCGTCGTCGGTCCGCTCTACCGCCGCCTCTTCGACGCGGTGCGCGCGATCGATCCCGATCACACGATCTACCTCGACGGGAACACGTACTCGACGGAGTTCGACATGTTCGACGACGAGGCCTGGCCTAACACTGTGTACTCACTGCACGACTACGTCGCGGCGGGGCTCGGGCGCGGCGGCGACTATCCCGGCGTGACCGATGGCACGTACATCGACAAGGAGTACGCCCGGCGGAAGTTCCTCCAGCGCTCCGAGTACGCCAGACGCACCGGAACGCCGATCTTCGTCGGGGAGTTCGCCCCCATCTACACCGGCGATGAGCGCACGGACGCGATGCGCAGGCAGATCCTCGCCGACCAGCTCGACCTGTACAGCGAGTTCGACGCCAGCTGGACGAGCTGGATGTACAAGGATCTGGGCCGGCAGGGACTCGTGAACGTGGCGGAGGACTCGCCGTACCGGCTCCGGTTCGACGCGTTCGTCGCCAAGAAGAACCGGCTCGCCGCCGACCAGTGGGGCAGCGACCGCCTCGGCGGTGAGGGTGTCCGCGAGGTCAGCCAGGCGGTGCAGGATCTGATGGCGCGCGAGTTTCCGGACTGGACGCCGTACCCGTGGGGCCGATTCGACACCGTCGCGACGGTGCTGAACAACCTCCTCTTCGCCCAGCCGCTCGCCGACGAGTACGCCGAGCTGTTCCGCGGACTGAGCGACGACGAGCTCGACGCGCTCGCCGACTCCTTCTCGTTCGAGCAGTGCGTGGTGCGCGAGAGCCTGCGCGACCAGCTGGTCGCCGGCCAAGACCCGCAGTCCGTCCCCGCGGCGTCGGCCGGGCAGGCCTGACCCAGTGCGGGCGATCGTTCTCCGGTCCCCGGACGCGGCACCTCAGCTGGAAGACGTGGAACTGTCCGCGCCCCGAAGCGGTGAGCTGCTCGTCCGCATCGAAGCGGCAGGCGTCTGCCACAGCGACTACCACTACATGACGGGTGACCTGACCGCTCCGCTTCCGCTCGTGCTCGGGCACGAGGGCGCCGGCATCGTCGAGGAGGTGGGCGAGGGCTCATCCGGACGAATCCAGGTGGGGGACAGGGTCGCGCTCCTCTGGCGTCCGCGTTGCGGGCAGTGCGCCGCCTGCATCGCCGGCAATCCGGTGCTCTGCGAGCGCGGCCCGGTGCAGGCGAAGTCCGGCGGCCTGCCGGACGGCACGAGCCGGTTGTCCCTGCCCCACGGCGGCGAGCTGCACCATCTGATGGGCGTCTCGTGCTTCGCCGAACGTGTCGTCGTCGACGAGAACGCGGCGGTCCCCGTGCCCGACGGCGTCCCGGCGGACGTCGCCGCCATCTCGGCCTGCGCGGTCATCACCGGTGTCGGGGCCGTGTTCCACGAGGTGAGCGAGGCCTCCGGCCGTCCGCTGCTGGTGCTGGGCGCGGGCGGGGTGGGACTCTCCACCGTGATGGGCGCGGCGCTCGCCGGGGCCCGACCGCTGATCGTCGTCGACGTCGACGAGGCGAAACTCCAGCTGGCGCGAGAGCTGGGTGCGACGCACACGATCAACGGGCGCGAAGAGGATGTGGTGGAGCGCGTGCTCGAGATCACCGCTGGTGAGGGAGTGCCCTGGGCGATCGAGGCGATCGGCCGTGCCCAGACACTCGAACAGGCCGTGGTGTGTCTCGCTCCGGGAGGCACGCTGGTCGTCGTCGGTCTCGGCGCGGCGGACGCAGGATTCTCGGTGCCGCTCAATCAGCTCGTGCAGCGGCAGAAGCGGATCGTCGGCTCGCTCTACGGCTCCAGCAATCCGCAGCTCGACCTGCCGCGCATCTTCTCGCTCTACCTAGCCGGGAAGCTGCCTATCGACCGGCTGCTCGGCGACCGGCTGCCGTTGGCCGACTTCGGCGAGGCCTACCGGCGCTTGACGGCCGGCGCGGTCGGTCGAGGCATTCTGGTGCCGTAGGGCGCAATGATCAGTGATCGAAGGAGATTCAAGACGATGGTGCGTTCACAAGGCTGGTACGCCGGCGAGGGCCGCGACCCCTACATCCACCGGGCATGGATGCGGCGGGGGGTGCCCGACCATGCGTTCGACGGCCGCCCGCAGATCGCCATCGCGAACACCGCGAGCGATCTGACGCCGTGCAACATGCACCTCAACGAGGTGGCCGAATACGTGAAGCAGGGTGTCTGGGAGGCGGGCGGCGTGCCCGTCAACGTCCCGATGGTGTCGCTGGGGGAGACCCTCGTGAAGCCGACGGCGATGCTCTGGCGCAACATGGCCGCGATGGCGACGGAGGAGATGCTCCGCGCCAATCCGATCGACGCCGCCGTTCTGCTCGGCGGGTGCGACAAGACCATCCCGGCCCTGCTGATGGGGGCGGCGTCGGTCGACCTCCCCGCGGTCGTGGTGCCGGGCGGCCCGATGCTGAACGGCTACTTCCGCGGTGAGCGGATGGGCTGCGGGACAGGCGTCTGGCAGCTGTCGGAGGAGGTCCGCGCCGGAACACTCAGCGAGGCGGAATTCGAGGCGACCGACAAGAGGATGATCCGCAGCAAGGGCCACTGCAACACCATGGGCACGGCGTCCACGATGGGGCTGATGGCAGAGGCGCTCGGGATGACCATCCCCGGTGTCGCCGGCACCCCGGCGGCGGACAGCCGGCTCCTCGAGGCGGCGCACGCATCCGGCCGGCTCGCGGTCGAGCTGGCACTCGAGGACCGGCGCATCTCGCAGGTCATCACGAAGGAGTCCTTCCACAATGCCATCGTGGCGCTCGCCGGTATCGGTGGATCGACCAATGCGGTCGTGCACCTCCTGGCGATCGCGGGCCGGCTCGGCATCGACCTCACGCTCGACGACTTCGACAGGATCGGCGGCCAGGTGCCTCTCCTGGTCAACCTTCAGCCGGCTGGCGCCTTCCTCATGGAGGATCTGTTCCGCGCCGGCGGCTTCCTCGCGGTTCTGGACCAGCTCACCGACCGCCTGGACCCCACCGCGATGACGGTGACGGGCCGGCCGCTGACGGAGTATCTGGGGGCCAACCCTGTGTGGGATCACGGCGTGATCACCGTCCGCGATGCGCCGCTCCAGGACGATGCCGGAATCGCCGTCCTCCGCGGCAACCTGGCTCCGCGCGGCGCCATCATCAAACCGGCAGCCGCGACCCCGGAGCTCCTCGTGCACACCGGGCGCGCCGTGGTCTTCGACTCGATCGAGGACGCGCACGCGCGGCTGGACGACCCGGACCTCGACGTCGACGCCGACTCCGTCTTGGTGCTGCGAGGATGCGGCCCGAAGGGCTACCCTGGCATGCCCGAGGTGGGGAACATGCCCATCCCGCAGAAGCTCCTGAAGCAGGGTGTGCGCGACATGGTGCGCATCAGCGACGGGAGGATGTCGGGGACCGCGTACGGGACGGTCGTCCTCCACGTGGCTCCGGAGGCAGCGGCAGGCGGTCCGCTGTCGCTGGTGCAGGACGGCGATCTCATCTCGCTGGACGTCCCTGGCCGCCGCCTCGACGTGCTGATCGACGATGCCGAGCTGGCGAGCCGCACGGCCGCGCAGCGCCAAGTCGACGGTTTCGCGCGCGCCGACCGCGGATGGCAGAAGCTGTACATAGAGCATGTTCAGGGAGCCGATACCGGCGCCGACCTCGACTTCCTGGTCGGGTCGAGCGGATCGGTCGTCACGAGGGAGTCGCACTGATGAGCGAGACGAACACCGGCGTCCGGCCCTCGACGGCACTGGTCCGGGTGGAGGCCGGCGGCAAGACGCTCTGGGCCGTGCGCCGACGGGACACGTACTCGCCGCTCGGAATGACCCTGTCCGAGCTGCTGGCACTTCCGGCGGCGGAGGCACGCGAGGCCGTCGAGCGGGCAGCCGCGGGTGGACTCAGCCCCGCACGGGTCCTCGCGCCCATCGACCCCCACCAGGAGGTGTGGGCAGCGGGCGTCACGTATCTGCGCAGCCGCGACGGCCGGATCGAGGAGGCGACCGACGGCACTCCCTACGACCGGGTGTACGAGGCGGAGCGTCCCGAGCTGTTCTTCAAGTCGACCGGCGCACGCGTCGTCGGCTCTGGCGCCGCCGTCGGAGTCCGCGCCGACTCGCCGTGGAACGTGCCGGAGCCCGAGCTCGGCCTTGTCCTCGACTCCACTGGAGCGCTGTTCGGCTACGTGCCCGGCAACGACGCGTCCAGCCGATCGATCGAGGGCGAGAACCTCCTGTACCTGCCGCAGGCGAAGGTCTACACGGCAGCGTGCGCGCTCGGACCGGAGATCGTGCCCGCGTGGGCGGCGGAGCCTCCGTTCGCGATCGGGCTCGAGATCCGTCGCGGGGATCGGCTGGAGTTCAGCGGCTCCTCCTCCACCGATCAGATGGCGCGCCGGCTCGACGATCTCGCCGACTGGCTGTTCCGGGGGCTCGACTTCCCCGACGGCGTCATCCTGCTCACGGGCACCGGCGTGGTCCCGGACGCCGATTTCACGCTGCTGCCCGGCGACGAGGTCGCCATCGACATCGCAGGAATCGGACGCCTCGTCAACGGCGTCACACTCGTTGGGGCAGGAAGTCCCTCCGAAGCTCAGAAGGAGGGCACGCTATGACGCAGACGGACAGCATCGCGGTCGACATCGAGGAGGCCATGTCGGAGGCCGCCGGCGCAGCACCCGTACTCGCCCTGTCGGAGCCCAGCACCCGCGCCGGCTGGCTGCGCGCCATCGCCGACCGGATGGACGACGACTCCGACGCCCTCGTGGAGCTCGCCTCACGGGAGAGCCACTTGACGGTCCCGCGCCTCACCGGCGAACTCGTGCGGACGACGTTCCAGCTGCGGCTGTTCGCCGAGACGGTGGAGGACGGGCGCTACCTCGACGCGAGGATCGACCACGCCGACCCGGCGTGGCCGATGGGGGCACGGCCGGACCTCCGGCGCGTGCTCCGGCCGCTCGGTCCCGCCGCGGTCTTCGCGGCGAGCAACTTCCCGTTCGCGTTCTCGGTCGCCGGCGGCGACACCGCCGCGGCCATCGCGGCCGGCGCCCCCGTCGTCGTCAAGGCGCACTCAGCGCATCCGGAGCTCAGTCGCGCCGTCGCGCGGCATGTGCACACGGCCCTCGCGGACGCCGGTGCGCCGCGCGGCGTCTTCGCCCTGGTCGAGGGCCGCGAGGCCGGCCGCGCGCTGGTGCTCGACCCGCGTCTCACCGTCGCAACCTTCACCGGTTCTCTCGCGGGAGGCCGTGCCCTCTTCGATCTGGCGGCCTCCCGGCCCGAGCCGATCCCGTTCTACGGCGAGTTGGGCAGCGTGAACCCGGTCTTCGTGACGCGTGCCGCGGCGGAAGCCCGATCGCAGCAGATCGCCGACGGGTTCGCGGCGTCGATGACGCTGGGCGTCGGCCAGTTCTGCACCAAGCCGGGCGTTCTGCTGGTACCGGACGGCTCCGCGCTGACTCGGCAGGTGGTGGAGGCGGTTCGCGCGACAGCGGGCGGGCCGATGCTCACCGACGCCATCCGGGACGGGTTCTACGGCAGCCTCGATCCGCTCGCCGACCGCGACGACGTCGAGTTGCTCGCCGGTTCGGCCGAGCGCCTCGATCAGCCGACGCCGACCGTGTACGCCACCGATGCGGCCACCTTCCTCGCCCATCCGGAAGAGTTGCTGGAGGAGCATTTCGGCCCAGCGGCGCTGCTCGTCCGCTACGGGTCCGACGACGAGCTGCGTGCGGTCGCCCACAGCCTGCACGGGCAGCTGACGGCCACGGTGCAGGGGGAGGACGGCGACCGTGTCGGCGACCTCGTGGAGGTGCTCGCCGCCAAGGCGGGACGCGTGCTCTTCAACGGCTGGCCCACCGGGGTCTCCGTCTCCTACGCACAGCAGCACGGCGGTCCGTACCCGGCCACCACGGCACCGCACTTCACGTCGGTCGGCACGGCGTCGATCGCGCGATTCCTCCGTCCGGTCGCCTATCAGGACACGCCGGACGCCGTCCTGCCTCCCGCGCTGCAGGAGGCCAACCCACTGGGAATCCCGCGCCTGGTCGACGGAGCGCAGGAGTAGAGGAGAGGGTCAGCCCGCATAGTCGGGCAGCACGCTTCCGCGGACCCCCGGCCGGACCGCGAAGACCGAGCCGGCCTGGGGCTCCGCGTCATCGGCAAGGTGCTGCCGGGACGACGTGATGTACAGCGTGTCGAGGTCCGGCCCGCCGAACGCGGCAGCGCTGGTCTGGGTGACGCCGGGCACCTCCACCACGGCGGTGACGTTGCCGTCCGCGTCGAGGCGCCGTAAGGCACCGCCGCCCCAGAACGCGACCCAGAGGCCGCCCTCGGCGTCGATCGTCATGCCGTCGGGGGCGCCGTCGACCTCGTCGCCGAACGCGGCGAAGGCGCGTCGATCGTGGAACGAGCCGTCGACGCTGTCGACGTCGAACACATCGACGCGCCTCGTCGGGGTGTCGATGTAGTACGCGAGCGCGCCATCCCGGCTCCACTGCAGCCCGTTGGAGATGGTGACGTCCGTGAGCGCGATGGAGACGGAGCCGTCCGGGTCCAGCCGGTAGAGGGAGGCGGCGCCCGGCGACACGTCGTAGGCCATCGCTCCGCAGTAGAAGCGGCCGTGAGGGTCGCAGCCGCCCTCGTTGAGGCGGATCCTCGGGTCGTCCAGCACGTCCGGGAGTCGCCGCTCGAGGGAGAAGTGCTCGTCGAACAGCGAGAAGCCGTGCTCCGTCGCCACGACGAAGCCGCCGGCCACCCGGCGTCGGATGACGGCTGCCACCGGACTGCCGACGTCGTACCGCTCCGGTCGCTCCAGCGAGGCGAGGTCGACGACCGCGCCGGCGAGCATGTCGACCACCAGCATCCGGCCGCCGACCCTGTCCCAGAACGGCCCCTCGCCGTGCCAGGTGACGGGTCCCGTGACCTGCTCCGCCTTCATTGCCAGCCTCCGTCCACGACCCAGGTCTGCGCGGTCGCCAGCCGCGAATCGTCTGCGGCGAGCCAGAGCATCATCCGGGCCACATCGGCGGGATAGAGCAGCTCGGGCAGGCACTGCGCCGACATGATCTTCTCGTGCTCGGCCTGTCCGACCCAGCTGCTCAGCTGCCGCGGCGTCATGATCCACCCGGGGATGATGCAGTTCACCCGAATGCCGTCGCCGCCCAGCTCGCGGGCGAGGGTCCGGGTGAGTCCCTCGATGCCGGCCTTGGCGGTGATGTAGACGGGCAGTTCGACCAGGTCGATGTGCGCGCTGATCGAGCCGAGGTTGATGATGGACCCGCCGCCGGCCTCCTTCATCAACGGCCAGACGGCCTGGGCGGCGAAGAAGTGGTGCCGCACATTGACGGCGATCCCATCGTCCCAGGCGTCCACGTCGATGTCGGCGACCGGTCTTCTGGTGTCGTTGGCCGCGTTGTTGACGAGCACCGTCGGGGGACCGAGTCGCGTCGCGGCCGTCTCGATCGACCGTGTCAGGGCGGCGACGTCGCGCACGTCGACGTGCTGGAAGAGCGGTTGGGGATCCCCACGGTCGGCGATGACGGAGGCGAGCTCCTCCCCGGCTGCGTCGTCGATGTCGACGAAGGCCACGCGGGCCCCTTGCGCCGCGAGCTGCGACACGAACTCGGCCCCCAGTCCTGTCGCTCCTCCGCTGACGAAGGCGGTTCGTCCGGCGAGCGACGGATAGCGGGCGAACTCAGGCACCGTCGTCGGCGGTCAGCGCTCGGAGGTCGGAGGGTGCGTCGGTGATCGTCATTGATGCCCTTTTCGCGGTAACGTTTCTCAGTCAGAGCGAAAACTCTCTGAAGCGCCAGACTAGGAGGTCGCACGCGGACCGTCAACCGCCCAGCAGGGCGGAGCCGGTCCGGCTGCGGCCGCGGATACGATGAGGCCCATGGAAAACGACGCCGCCGGCGAAGCGCCGCCGACACGAGCGACGCTCTCGGAAGTCGCGGAGCTCGCGAAGGTATCGGTGGCGACCGTCTCCAAGGTGCTCAACGGCCGGAGCGGAGTCTCGGTCGAGACCCGCAGCCGGATCGAGTCGCTGCTCGACGAGCGCAACTACAACCGGCGCCTGAGTCCGCAGAGCACGGCCCCGCTGATCGAGGTGCTCTGCTACGAGATCGACAGCCCGTTCGGCGGTGCGGCGATCGTCGGCATCGAGCGGGTCGCCCGCGAGCAGGGCATCGGGATGGTTGTCACGAGCGCGGAGGAGTCGCATCTCCCCAGCCCGAGCTGGGTCGACGGGGTGCTGCGCCGGCAGCCGATCGGGATCATCCTGGTCGCCGCCCTGCTGCCGGAGAAGGACAAAGCGCGGCTGCGCAGTCGCGGTATCCCGATCGTGATGATCGATCCGTACGGGGCCCCGGCGACCGATGCGCCCTCCATCGGCTCGGCCGACTGGAACGGCGGCTATCTCGCTGTCGAGCACCTGATCGGGCTGGGTCACGAACGCATCGCCATCATCACGGGGCCGGACGGGATGATGGCCTCCACGGCGCGGCTCTCCGGCTACCGCGCGGCGCTCGACTCGGCCGGGATCCCGGTCCGGCGGGAGTACATCCGCCCCGGCAACTTCCACCGGGTGGATGGTGTCAGCGAGGGAAGGGACCTGCTCACGTCGGCCGAGCCGCCGACCGCCATCTTCGCCTCGAGCGACCTGCAGGCCCTCGGCGTCTACGAGGCCGCGCGCACACTCGGTGTCCGGGTGCCGGAGGATCTCTCCGTCGTCGGCTACGACGACCTCGCGATCGCGCAGTGGGCCGGCCCGCCGCTGACAACCGTGCGGGTGCCCCTCGGTGAGATGGCCGAGCAGGCGACGCACCTCGTCACCCGGCTGCGCGACGAACCCGAGCTGGCCTTCAGCCGCGTCGAGATGGCGACCTCGCTGGTCGTGCGCGAGAGTACGGCTCCTCCGCGCGCCTGACGCACTCGACCGTACGCGTTCCCCGCGCATTCTCCCGGCGCGTTCACCGCCAAGGCCGCCTTTCCGCGCACCCGCTCTGCGAAAGGTTTCGAACTGGTTTGGAAAACTTGACTTCGTGTTATCCACGTCGTTACATTCATCTCCAGCGGTAAGACGCGTCCCACCGACGCGGCACACGAAGACGACGAGGTCTCATCTGATCCCGGCACCTTCCATCCCGTCGGGTCCCCTGGCCCGGCGCTCACCCGGGCACGCTGCCGTGTCCGCGACGCAAGAGGACTGACATGCGATTCAGATTCACATCGAAGACAGCGCTTCGATCGATCGCCGCGGTAGCCGTGGCAGGACTGGCGAGCTTGAGCCTCGCCGCCTGCTCCGGCTCGAGCCAAGGCGAAGCCGGCTCGGCGACGAGCGGCACGATCAACTGGTGGGGCTGGACCCCGACCAACACCGACGAGGCGAAAGAGTTCATCGCCGCGTTCAACGAGAAGTACCCGGACATCAAGGTCAACTTCAAGCTGATCGGCATCTCCGACTACCAGGCCGCGATGCGCCCTGCGCTCTCCTCCAACAGCGGCCCAGACGTCTTCGACCTGCAGCCCGGCGCCTACGTGCAGCAGTTCGGGACCTACGCCAAGGACCTCGCCCCGGTCGCCGAGAAGTCGCTCGGCAGCGACTGGAAGTCGAAGATCGCGAAGATCGCGGTCGACGGCCTCACCGCCAAGGGCAAGCTGACCGCTCTCCCCATCGGCTCCTCGTACGCCGGATCGCTCTGGTACAACGCAGCGGTCTTCCAGAAGTACAACCTCGAGCCGCCGAAGACCCTCGACGAGTGGAAGCAGGTCTGCAAGACCCTCGAGAGCAACGGCGTCGGCTGCTTCGCCCAGGGCGCGGCACAGGAGGGCTTCGACCAGGACACCCTGCAGGCCATCTCCAACTCGGTCGAGCCCGGCTACTGGACGAAGGCATCGAAGGGCGAGGCCAAGTGGGACTCGCCCCAGATCGTGCAGACGCTCAAGATCTGGAAGGACCTGTTCGACAGCGGCATCATGCAGAAGGGCGCGCTCGGGGCTCAGCAGTACCCGGACATCAACAACGCCTTCCTCACCGGCAAGTACGCGATGGTCATGATGGGTAGCTGGTACACCCAGTACGCGACCGAGGCCGCGATGACCCAGGCGATCTCGGCAGCGGGTGTCGCGGGAGCCAAGCCGTTCCCGATCCTGCCGCTCCAGTTCCCGGACGTGGCGGGCAAGGGCAACACCAGCGAGATGTTCGGTGACGCGGACTACGGTCTCGCCGTCGCCACGAAGTCCAAGCACAGCGCGGCGGCCGAGACCTTCGTGCAGTGGATGGCGACCAGCGAGAAGGGTCAGCAGGTCGTGGCCGACCGGCTGGACACCACCCCGGTGCTCAAGGGAGTCGCCCCCGACTTCTCGACCATCAAATTCGTGGACCCCGCCTCGCAGAGCGACCCGGTGAACGAGTACCTGAAGGGCACAGCCTCCATCGACGAGCCCCGGTTCGCCCTGCTGAACGCCGACATCGAAAACGCGTTCCTCGCCGCCGCACAGTCGGTCGGCAGCGGCAGCGCGACACCGCAGGCGGCGGCGAAGACACTGCAACAGGCGGCGGACGCGGCCAAGGCAGCGAACGGATGACAACCACCACCCAGCGGGTGAGCAGCGCGGTCGGCTCGACGAGCCGGCCGCGCGGCCCCCGTCGCCGCCTCCAGGCACCCGGCCTCCCGTGGATCATTCCGGCGCTGGTCCTCAGCGCCGGACTCATCTACTACTGCATCGGCTACACCGGATTCCTCTCCACCCTCAACTGGGACGGCGCCAGCCCGGACCAGGAGTCCGTGGGCCTCAAGAACTACGTCAACCTCTTCAACGACCCGGTGTTCTGGAAGGCGATCGGCCACACGGTCTCGTTCTTCATCGTCACGTTCGTGTTGCAGACGGCAATCGGCGTGGTCTTCGCGGTCATCATGCACTCGAAGCTGCGACTGGCCGTGATCTACAAGGTGATCATCTTCGTCCCGGTCGTGCTCGCCCCTGCGATCATGGCCCCGGTGTTCCGTCAGATCTTCGCGGCGGACGGCCAGCTCAACTGGGTCCTCAGCCACATCGGGCTGGGTTTCCTGGCGCAGCCCTGGATCGGGCAGGACTCGACCGCCCTGCCGGTGATCATGGCGATCACGATCTGGCAGTGGACCGGCCTCACATTCGTGCTCTACTACGCGGCGATGAGCCAGATCGAGCCGTCGCTCCTGGAGGCGGCGCGGATCGACGGCGCCGGCAACATCCGTACCCTGACCGCGATCATCTGGCCGAGCCTGCGCGGCACCACCCTCGCACTGGGCATCCTGAGCGCGATCGGCGCCCTGAAGACGTTCGACGTCCCGTGGCTGGTGACGGTCGCCGGGCCCAACAACTCGACGCAGTTCCTGGGTACCTACATCTACCAGATGACCATCCAGCTGGCCCATGTCGGTTACGGAGCAGCGCTGTCCATCGTCCTGCTGGTCATCGCCCTCGTCATGGCGATCATCCTTCAGGTCGCCGGCCGTGAGAGAGCGGGAGGCCGCTGATGTTCGAAGTCCGTCGATGGTGGGGCAAGGGTCTGCTGCAAGTGGTGGCCACACTCCTCGTGCTGCCCTACCTCTTCCCGCTCATCGCGATGGTACAGGGATCGTTCGCCGGCGACGGCTGGGGCAACTACCGGGATGTCCTCCAGGTGCCCGGGTTCTTCCGCTTCTTCCTGAACAGCGCGATCATCTCCGCCGGTGTCATCGTGCTCGTCTACGTCGTGACGATGCTCGCGGCGTACGGGTTCTCGAAGCTGCGGATCCGGTTCCGCGAGGTGTACTTCTGGATGCTGCTCGCCTGCCTCACCCTGCCCGAGGTCGTGCTGCTCACACCGCTGTTCACCACGACGCAGGCCGTGGGGCTCTCCAACACCTACTGGGCGGTGATCCTCCCGCTCGCTGCGCTGCAGGTGCCGTTCGCCGTGCTCCTGACCCGCAACTTCATCAACGGGCTGCCCGATGAGATGTTCGAGGCCGCCCGGGTGGATGGTGCGACGTCGATGCGCGGATTCCTGCACCTGGTCATTCCGCTGACCCGGCCGATCGCGGCCGCGGTGCTCATCTTCACGCTGATCGGAGCCTGGAACGACTACCTGATGCCCCTGGTGTTCCTGCAGTCGCAGGACATGCAGACCATCACCCTGGTGCCGCAGTTCTTCGTCGGCGAATTCAGCAACGACCAGACCAAGATCCTCGCCTCCGCCGTGCTGACGGCGCTCCCGGAGATCGTGGCCTACCTGTGCCTGCAAGGCATGTTCGAGCGCGGCCTCTCGGCCGGTGCCATCAAGTGATCCAACCCCTAGGAGTGAAATGCCACTGATCCAAGTCGACCTCGACCGGAGCCTGTTCGAGGCGTCGCATGCCGCAATCGGCGATGCGATCCACGACGCCCAGATCGAGGCGCTCGGGATCCCCGCCGACGATCGGTTCCAGGTGTTCCGGCCGCACGGCGAGGCCGAGCTCGCGTTCGACCCCGGCTACAACGGTGTCGACCGCCAGAGTCTGCTTCTGATCCAGGTGACCGCGGTGCACATGTATCCGGTGGCCGTGAAGCGCCGGTTCTTCGAGACGGTCGTGGCCAAGCTCGGTGCTTTGGGCATCCGCCAGGAGGATGTGCTCATCTCGCTCGTCGAGAACGGCTTCGAAGACTGGTTCGCAGGAAAATGAGCGCCACGGAAAGCCTGCTGCGCTCGGACGGCGCACCGCTGTCTGTGCTGTTCCTCGGCGGAACCGGAACGATCAGCGCCTCCTGCGTCCGCCGTGCCGCCGCTGACGGCCTGGCCGTCACCGTGCTCAACCGCGGCGCCAATCAGGCGGGCCGTTCCCTGCCGGCCGGTGTCGAGCAGGTGACGGGCGATGTGTCGGACGACGCCTCGATCCGCGACGCGCTCGGTGGTCGCCGCTTCGACGCCGTCGTCAACTTCCTCTCCTACGACGAAGACGATGTGGCCAGGATGGTCGCACTGTTCTCCGGCCGGACGCGACAGTACGTGCACATCAGCTCCGCCTCGATCTACGCTAAGCCGGTGCTCGTCACACCGATCAGCGAGTCGACGCCGACAGGACCGAACCCGCCGCTGCCCTATGCGACCGCCAAGTGGCGAGCCGAGCTCGCGCTGGCGAAGGCGCACCGGGAGCAGGGCTTCCCGGTCACGGTGATCCGGCCGTCCCACACCTACGACGACGCGAATCCACCGCTCCCCGGCGGCTGGACCGTCATCGACCGCCTCGCACGCGGCGCGGAGATCCCGGTGCACGGCGACGGGACGTCCCTGTGGACGCTCACGCATGCCGAGGACTTCGCGCAGGGACTGGTCGGCCTGCTCGGCAGTGACCGGGCGATCGGCGAGACGTTCCACATCACGGGTGACGACATCCTCACCTGGGACCAGATCTACACGCTGTTCGCCACCGCGCTCGGGGTAGAGCCCCGCCTCGTGCATGTCGCGAGCGAGCTGTTTCCGATCGTCGCGCCCGAGTGGTTCTGGTCGGGCGAGTTCGTGGGCGATCTGGGGCACTCGGCGGTGTTCGACAACTCCAAGATCCGCCGCTTCGTGCCCGGCTTCGCGCCGCACCTGACGTTCGAGCGGGCGGTGCGGCGGATGCTGGAGTGGCGCGCCGAGCATCCCGAGTCGACAGCGGGGGACGACGCGACCGAGGAGGTTCTCGACCGCGTGATCGACGCCGCCCACGCCGCTCGGCAGGCGTTCGCCGACCGTGCGCCGGCGCTGGCGGAGGCGCGGTGAGTCTCGCGACACGCCCGCTGGGCAGGAGCGGCCTCGACGTCACCGCACTGTGCATGGGGACGAGCCCTCTCGCGAGCATGCCGCAGCTCTACGGCTACGACGTGAGCGACGAGCGGGCGGTGGCGACCATCGAAGCGGTGCTCGACAGCGCGATCCGCTTCATCGACACCTCCAACGGGTACGGCGAGAACGGTGAAGCCGAGACGCGGATCGGCCTCGCCGTCGCCGCCCGAGGCGGGCTTGACGACGACGTGATCCTCGCCACCAAGGTCGACCCCGATCCGCTCACGGGAGACTTCTCGGGCGACCGCGTCCGCGCGTCCTACGAAGAGAGCCTCCAGCGACTGGGCGTCGACCGCGTCCCTCTGCTCTATCTGCACGACCCTGAGCGCATCACGTTCGAGCAGGGCACCGCCCCGGACGGGCCCGTGGAGGCGCTCGTCCGGCTTCGCGACGAAGGGCGCGTCGACCACATCGGCGTCGCGGGCGGCCCCGTCGGGCTGCTCGAACGCTACCTCGACACGGGCGCCTTCGAGGTCGTCCTGAGCCACAACCGGTACACCCTGCTGGACCGCTCGGCCGCGCGGTTGTTCGCCTCGGCGCGCGAGCGAGGCATCGGGGTCGTGAACGCTGCCCCGTACGGCGGCGGGATGCTCGCCAAGGGCCCAGAGGTGCAGGCGAAGTACGGCTATGGCGAGCGCGACGACCACGTCGCCGGCGCGGCGCGGGCGATGGCCGCCGTCTGCGGGCGCCACGGCGTGCCGCTCGCGGCGGCAGCCCTGCAGTTCTCGCTCCGCGCGACGGTGATCGACGCGACCGTCGTCGGCGTCTCCTCCCCGGAGCGTGTCTCCCAGACACTCGAGTACGCCTCGGTGGACATCCCCGGCGACCTCTGGGCGGAGCTGGAAACGCTCGTCCCCTCCGCCGAGTACTGGCTCGACTGACCGGCCGGCACGGTGAACACGTTCCGGATCGGCCTGCTCGGCGCTGCTGGGATCGCGCCCCGTTCGATCATCGCCCCGGTCCGGCGGCGAGACGACGTCACGTTGTCTGCCGTCGCATCCCGGCATGACGCCGCGGGTTTCGCCGAGCGTCACGGGATCGCGGCGGCGTACCCGCGGTACGAGCAGTTGCTCGCGGACGACTCGGTCGACCTCGTCTACGTCGGCCTCCCGCCGTCGGAGCACGCACGCTGGACCATCGCCGCTCTCGAAGCGGGAAAAGATGTGCTGTGCGAGAAGCCGATCGCGATGAACGCAGCGGAGGCGCAGGAGATCCGGGCCGCGGCCGACCGGACCGGCAGACGGGCGATCGAAGCCTTCCACGACTACTACCATCCGCTCCAGGAGTGGCTTCGTGACTTCGTCGAGACCGGAGCCCTGGGATCGCCGGTCTCGGTCACGGCGACCTTCACTGGCGCCAACCCGTTCGACCCCCGCTCGATCCGGCACGCCCCGGAGCTGGGCGGCGGCGCGCTCATGGATCTCGGCTGCTACCCCCTCCATTGGATGCGCAGCCTGTTCGGGGAGCCGACCGTCACGGCTGCGACCTTCGAGCCGAACCCGCTCGACGCGGACCTCCGCATCGAAGCGGCGCTCGAATTCGCCGGGGGAGTGCGGGGTCGGCTTTTCGCGAGCATGGAGCCGGAGGTGGCGCTCGAATCCACGATCACCCTCATCGGCGCAGCCGCGACGGTTCGCGTCGACAATCTCGTCTTCCCCGCCCAGGGCCACTCGATCACCATCGAACAGGACGGCGTGACCCGGATCTCGACGGTCGCCGGCCTCGATTCCTACGATCACCAGCTCGCCGCTGTGGTCGACGCGCTTCGCCAGAACACGCCGCTGGCGACCGAGGGCGCAGACTACGTCGGCAACATGACCGCGATCGACGCGATCTACGCGGCCGCCGGGGTGCGCCGGCCGTCCTAGGCGGCGACCGCTACGCGGTGACCGTTGCGAGGTCGATCAGTGAACGGAGAAGCCACCGTCGACAGCGATGGACTGTCCCGTCACGTACCCGGCGGAGGGGCTGGCCAGGAAGACGGCCGCACCCGCGAAGTCGGAGACGATACCGTTGCGTCCGACCAGCGTCCGAGCGGCCAGGGCCGCGACTGCCGCACGGTCCGAGCTCAGGCGCTCGTTCAGGGGCGTTTCGACGAATCCGGGTACAAGAACGTTGGCCGTCACGCCGTTCTTCGACCATGCCTCTGCTTGTGACCGTGCCAGTCCTTCCAGGCCGGCTTTCGACACGCCGTACGCCCCGCTCGACGCGAACGCGCGGTGGGCTTGCTGCGAGCTGATGTGGATGATTCGACCGAATCCCCTTTCCGCCATCAGAGGCGCGAGACGTTGACCCAGGATGAACGGGGCGTTCAGGTTGACCGCCATGACGGATCGCCAGGTCGCCTCATCCAGTTGATCCATCGGCGGGCGCAGATTGATTCCGGCAGAGTTGACGAGGACGTCGACGTGCCCTGCCGCGGCCGCAAGGTCCTCAGCGCCCAAGCTGGAAGCGAGGTCCGCGCGGATCCCCTCCGCTGAACCACCGGCGGAACGGATCTCGTCAACAGTTGCAGAGATGCTCGCCTGGGTTCTCGCTGCGATCTTGACGTGCGCGCCGGCGTCTGCCAACGCCATGGCAATAGCGCGCCCGATGCCTGAACTGCCTCCTGTCACCAATGCGACGCGGTCCTGGAGCCCAAACATCGAATTCAGCGACACGACGAAAGCCTAGTCACGTTCGGAGCCGGCCGGATCCGCCTGACCTGCAGGCCGAACTCACCCCTAGATGAGCTCAGCGGCGACGTGCTGGACTCTCCCCAGCCTGTGCTGATGACGAGGAGCGATGCATGACCATTACGGATGAGACCGCCCGCGACGCGTATCTGTACGGGTACTCGATGGACAAGGCCTACGGGTTTCTGTACGAGACGACGATCGAGCCGGGCGTGCGTCTGAACGAGTTCCAGAAGCTCCGCGATCTCGCCGACGACACCTACACGGCGCATCCGACCATCAACAACGACACCCTCCATCTGCAGGGGTGGTTCGATGTCGCCGCAGAGCCGGTGGTGGTGACCGTTCCGGATGCGGATGGCGATCGCTACTGGATCCTGCACACCATGGACATGGGGCACTACACGACCGCGATGATCGGCTCACGCACCCGCGGCGCGAAGGGCGGCCGGTTCCTGTTCGCCGCCCGCAATTGGCAGGGCGAGGTGCCCGAGGGGATCGACGAGGTCGTCCGTTCGGACTCCAATCTCATCAAGGTGATGGGGCGCATCATGACGACCGGTGGCGACGATCTGGAGGTTGCACGGGCGCTGCAGGGCCGCTGGCTCCTGCAGACTCTGTCCGAGTACCGCGGCGACCCGGTGCCCGCGCCACTCGTCAGGGACTTCCCGGACCCAGCGACCACGACCTGGCTCGAGCGGGTGAACTTCCTGCTGGCCGACGGGTCGATGGCTGAAGCGGATGCCGCGTGGCTGGAGCCGCTCGCCGAGGTCGGAGTAGCGCCGGGCCGCACGGACCTCACCGAGGAGCAGCGGGAAGCCGCGGCTCGAGGAGAAGACCTCGGGATGCGGCACCTGACCGAACTCGCACCGACGGTGACGAGTTCGAAGGGGGTTCTCGGCACTCGGGAGGAGTTGCAGGATGCGCCCCGCGACCTCTTCGACATCGGGACCCTGGTCGGCCAGTGGGGGCTGCCGCCGGTGGAGTCGGTGTACGTCAAGATCGAGATGGACTCCGAGGGGCGACCGATCACCGGCGCAGGCGGGCGTGAGTACCGCGCGGTGTTCGCAGCGCCCGAGGTGTCGCAGTTCTGGTCGTTCACGGTCTACGGCGACGACGACCGGCTGATGGCGCACAACAGCATCAACCGGCACAGCCGCGGCGACCGCACGCTCACGCCGGACGAGGACGGCTCGTACTCGATCCTTCTCAGCTCAGATGTCGACGCGCACCGCGACGACCCCCACTTCCTTCCGATCCCCGAGAAGGACTCCTACCTGATCC
This sequence comes from Leifsonia sp. RCC_180, assembly GCF_058138205.1. Lineage (NCBI taxonomy): Bacteria > Bacillati > Actinomycetota > Actinomycetes > Micrococcales > Microbacteriaceae > Leifsonia > Leifsonia sp. RCC_180. Next base: position 309,126 of record NZ_CP200340.1, read on the forward strand.
TGCGCCTCTACGGCCCGAGCGAAGCCATCCAGAACGGCCACTACACCGCCCCCGTGTTCACCCTCGGGAGCACCGATCGGAGGGCTGGTTGAGCTCTGCGTCGGGCGGAGGCGTCAGTTGAAGATCGCCCACTCGGCGCGGTCGAGGATCATCGGCCGTCCCTGAGCCACGACCTGCCAGGTTTTCTCGTCGCGTCCCGCGTACTCGGCGAGCAGAGTGGTGTACTTCCAATCGCCCGCGACGCGGTCCCATCGGATCAAGGAAATCAACTGGCCGTTCCTGAGGTAGGGGACCGGCGCGTTCTCATCAGGGTGCAGTTCGTGCGTGACAGTGGCGTGCATGGTCGGCAGCATTCCTCCCCGGTAGGCGACAGGCTGACCGGCGCGTATGCGCCGACCTGCCGCGTGGGGAAAGTGTGATGCGCGCACTAGACGTGTGGATAGTCCCGAAATGTCCGACCCGATCACCCCCTACCCAACCCTCGCCCCGACGTGCCATCGTTCGGTACGCGGGCGAACCCTGATACCCGCTGAGACGGGGGCCCGCGATGGCGACGGGAAGAGCCGGGTTTTCGTTGGTCGTGGCAATGCTGGCCGTGTGCGCTCTGGTCGGATGCTCGCAGAGCGGAAGCGACGTGGAGCGTGCTCAATCGCAGGTCGCGGCCAAGGAGAAAGCCCTCAGCGAGGCTCAAGCGGCTGCGAAATCGGCGTCAGACAGCTTCTGCGATGCAGCCAAGACGTACATCGAGGCCCTCGATCGCTACGCGGACGTGCTCACGGACACGGCGCCGACCGTCGGCGACGTCACCACAGCCGGTTCCGACCTCAGCAAGCCGCGTGACGCTGCCTTCGACGGAGCCGAAGCGGCTGTGGAAGCGCAGCAGAAAGTAGACGCTGCCGCGCAGGAACTCGCGGCGGCTCAGACCGCTCTGGCGAAGGCGAGCGCAGGCCCGACCGGTTCGCCCGCCACAACGGTGACGCCCCCGCCGACCTCGGAGCCGCTCGTCCCTGCTGCAACGGTCGACCGGGTCAAGAAGGCAGACGAGGAGTTCACCGCCGCACAGCAGTCGATCACCGATCAGACCACTCTCGCGGACGCCTCGCAGCGGTTCAACAGTGCTGCCGTGGCCCTGGAATTCGCCTGGTTCCGGCTGTTCGCCGAAGCCGGATGCATTCCGGATGCTCAGACCGCCCAGGCTCAAGAAGCGGTCACCGCCTACGTGACAGCGCTACAGAAGGACCTCGCGGCCGCCGGCTACTACGGTGCAGCGGTCGACGGGATCTACGGGCCGCAGACCGTTGCTGCGGTGGAAGAGCTCCAGAAGGCGAGCGGACTGCCGGTGACCGGAGCGGTCGACAAGGCGACCGCCGCAGCATTGCAAGCGAAGCTGGTGGCTCAGGGCGGCGCCACGGCGCAGCAGGAGAGCGCCACCACGGCTGCGATCCAGCAGACGCTGAAGCTCGCCGGCTACTGGGACGGGGCCGTCGACGGCATCTGGATTCCAGCGCTCACCGAGTCCCTGCAGGCTCTTCAGGCACAGCTCGGGGTACCGCAGTCGGGGGTCGTCGACGCGGCCACCGTCAGCGCCTTCGAGAAGGCCGTCGCGCAGGCGAAACACCCGAGCCCCGCTCCGACCCCGTCGGCGGCGCCGTCACCCTGACCGTTGCGGCGGTATCCGCTATACCTATACCAAGTGCCCCGAGTCTGTTTCGATGGCGGCATGAAGCTGCTTCTCACCTCGGGTGGTGTCACCAACGCCAGCATCCGCGACGCGCTCATCCGGCTGCTCGGCAAGCCGATCGCCGAGAGCCGAGCCCTCTTCATCCCGACGGCGCAGTGGGGGCAGCCGGCGTGCACGCCCGAAACCGTCTGGGCCTCGACGGCGGACCGCTGGCCCGACCAACCGGGATTGCCCGGCCTGGGCTGGAAATCAGTCGGCGTGCTCGAGCTCACCGCATTGCCCAGCATCTCCGAGGACCGCTGGGTGCCCTGGGTGCGGAATGCGGACGTCCTGCTCGTCGACGGCGGCGAGGCGGTGTACCTCGCCCACTGGCTTCGGGAGTCCGGGCTGGCCGACCTGCTGCCGTCGCTGCCGCACCTCGTCTGGGTGGGGGTGAGCGCCGGCAGCATGGTGATGACTCCCCGCATCGGCCGAGCGTTCGTCGATTGGCAGCCCGACGGCCCCGACGAGACGCTCGGTGTCGTCGACTTCTCGATCTTCCCGCATCTGGACTATCCGGGTTGGTCTCAGAACACCCTGGAGTCCGCACGCCGCTGGGCGGCGCAGCTCCCGGGGCCGGCGTACGCGATCGATGAACAGACGGCGATCTCTGTCCGAGACGGCGACGTCGAGGTCATCAGCGAAGGGCACTGGGAGCACTTCCCCGGCTGAACCACGACGGTTCTTGCCATGCGACCGGTCGGCGAGTTGAATGTGCGCGTCACAACGCGTCCGAGTCACACCAGTCCTGATCGTTGACGCGGCACACCCCGGGGGAGGGTTCCATGACGACGACGGAAGAGCCGCAGCGCCAGGCGGCGGGGCCTACAGCGAAACTGTCGATGCTGACGATGACCGGCATGGTCGTCGGATCGATGGTCGGCGCCGGCGTGTTCTCGCTGCCCCGACGGTTCGCCCAGGAGACCGGCGTCGCCGGTGCCCTCATCGCCTGGTCGATCGCCGGCTTCGGCATGCTGATGCTCGCTTTCGTGTTCCAGACGCTCGCCAATCGCAAGCCGGAACTCGACGCGGGCGTCTACGCGTACGCGAAGGCCGGATTCGGCCAGTACCTCGGCTTCTACTCGGCCATCGGCTACTGGGCGAGCGCCGGGATGGGGCTGGTCTTCTACTGGGTCTTCATCATGTCGACCATCGGGGCGGTGGTCCCGGCGCTCGGCGAAGGCGACAGCATCCTGGCGATCGCGCTCTCCTCGCTCGGACTGTGGGGGTTCTTCTTCCTGATCCGGCGCGGCATCAAGGAAGCGGCGGTGATCAACCGGATCGTGACGGTCGCGAAACTCGTGCCGATCGTCGTGTTCATCCTGCTCTGCGTGTTCGTTCTGAAGCCGCAGGTGTTCGCCGAGAACTGGGGCGGCGCCGACTACGCCGGGTCGCTCTTCGATCAGGTCACCGGGACGATGCTCGTGACGGTGTTCGTCTTCCTGGGTGTGGAGGGCGCGAGCGTGTACTCCCGGCACGCCAAGCGCCGAGCGGATGTGGGACGCGCGACGATCCTGGGGTTCCTGAGCGTGTTCGCGATCTTCGCGTCGGTGACCATCGTCTCGTACGGGGTGCTGCCGATGGGCGAGATCGCGAAGCTGCGTCAGCCGTCGATGGCTGGCGTGCTCGCCGCGGCGGTCGGCCCGTGGGGCGCGTGGTTCGTGAGCATCGGCCTCATCGTCTCGGTGCTCGGCGCGTACCTGGCCTGGTCCCTGATGGCGGCCGAAGTGCTGTTCGTCGCGGCGAAGGACAAGGACATGCCGCGATTCCTCGGCCGCTCGAACTCCGCCGATGTTCCGGTCCCCGCCCTGCTGATGACGGCGATCTTCGTGCAGGTCGTGCTCATCATCACGTATTTCTCGCACGACGCCTTCAACCTGGCGCTCGACCTCACGAGTGCGCTGACGCTCATCCCGTTCTTCCTCGTGGCCGGTTATGCGCTGAAACTCGTGATCACGAGGGACACCTATCGCGACACCCCGCACGGCTTCGGCCGAGAGGCCACCATCGCCGTCCTGGCGACGCTCTACACGATGTACCTGATCTTCGCAGCGGGCCTGACGTTCGTGCTGCTCTCCTTCATCATCTACGCGCCGGCGACCGTGCTGTTCGTCATGGCCAGGCGCGAGCAGGGGAAGCGCGTCTTCACCGGGCGCGAGCTGGTGATCCTGGCGGTGGCGCTCATCGGAGCCGCCGCAGGCATCGTCGGCCTGGCCGCCGGCTGGATCACGATCTGAGCACGCACACCATCCACCACTGAGAGGCAGGGCGATGACCGACACATCCACCGCATCCCACTACGGCGTCCACTCGGAAGTCGGGCAGCTGCGAAAAGTCCTGGTCTGTTCCCCGGGGCTCGCCCACCACAGGCTCACCCCGACCAATGCGGACGACCTGCTGTTCGATGACGTCATGTGGGTGGACAACGCCGTGAAGGACCACCAAGCGTTCGTCGCCGACCTGCGCTCGCACGACGTCGACGTGGTGGAACTTCACGAGCTCCTCGCCGACACGATGGCGGACACAGCAGCGCGCGACTGGCTGCTCGATCGGAAGATCGTGCCCGGGGAGGTCGGAATCGGCCTCATGGAGGGCACCCGCGCGTACCTGGAGTCTCTGACTCCGGCCGAGCTGTCGCGCTACCTGATCGGCGGTTTGGCGACCTCCGACCTCCCGGAGGACTACCGCACCGACTATCTCGCCCTGGCCCGTGAATCCACCGGCGTGCAGGAGTATCTGATGCCCCCGCTGCCGAACACCCTGTACACCCGCGACACGACCTGCTGGATCTACGGCGGGGTCACGCTGAACCCGCTGTACTGGCCGGCCCGGCACGACGAGACCCTGCTGATGAAGGCGATCTACTCCTTCCACCCGGACTTCGTCGGAGCCAACGTCTGGTGGGGCGATCCGGAGACGGACTGGGGGCAGGCGACCCTCGAAGGCGGCGACGTCATGCCCGTCGGCAACGGCGTCGTGCTCATCGGGATGAGCGAGCGCACCTCTCGGCATGCGATCACCCAGCTCGCCGCCGCGCTGTTCGAGCGCGGCGGAGCCGGGAAGGTCATCGTCGCGGGGATGCCCAAGCTCCGCTCTGCGATGCACCTCGACACGGTGTTCACCTTCGCCGACCGCGACATCGTCACGCTGTATCCCGCGATCATGGATGCCGTCCACACCTTCACCCTGGTGCCCGAGGATGCTGCCCCCGGCGTGCGCGTGATCGACCACGGCAGCCGCGGTTTCGTCGAGGTCGTGGCCGAAGCGCTCGGCCTGGCGAGCATCCACGTGGTCGAGACGGCCGGCGACAACTACGAGTCCGAGCGTCAGCAGTGGGACAGCGGCAACAACGCCGTCGCCCTCCGGCCGGGCGTGGTCTACACGTACGACCGCAACACCTCCACCAACGCGCTGCTGGAGAAAGCCGGCGTGGAGGTCATCCCCATCGTCGGCGCCGAGCTCGGGCGCGGGCGCGGCGGCGGGCACTGCATGACCTCCCCGCTGATCCGGGACGCCGTGGAGTACTGAGTCAGGCGCGGGGCGGACCCTCGGGCCGCGGCTGGGCCGGGTTCGTCGGGACGCCGTGCGATGGCGGGTTCATCGTCGGCCCGCTGGTCGCAGGCGACACCTTGCTGCCTCCGGCTGTTCCGTGGTTCATCGTGGGGGAGTCGTCGGTGACGGGGCCGCTGGGCTCCGCGCCATTCTTCAGCTCCTCGAGGCGATGCTCCAGCACGGTGACGATGGGCAGCCGGTCGCCGTGCTCGCGCTCGAAGGCGAGCAGCTGCTCCACCCCGGTGGCATCGAGGCCGTGGATGCGGCCCGGCAGCTCCCCGGTGGTGATGTGGTCGTAGTCCGGCAGCGGCAGTTCGTCGCGGGTGCGGTCGCTCATGCTGTTCCTCCTCGCTCACACGACACGCAAGCACGGGGGGGGAGGCGGTGAGAGGGCTTGACACCGTTTCGCTTCGGGATCCTCGAAGCCCGGGTATGGACTTTTGAGGCAACGGAGGCCAGTGTGAAATCGAGGTGATCGGCGGGAGGCCACGGCATGGGTTCGTTGCAGTACGACGGTGTCGTCATCGAGTTCGATGATCGGCTGCTCGCACATCTCCAGATCGTCATTGCGACCAAGATCCGTCGCAACGAGAGCTTCTTCATGTCGTGGCGCGATGCCATCGAGGTGGGCGACGGGCACAGTTCCATCTGGATCCATCCGGCGCACTACCTGTACTTCAAGTACAGCGGCAGCCGCTCCCCGAAGATCAATCCCGAGTGGATCGAGGCGATGACGGTCGCTGCGAACAGTTCCCGGGGACTTGTGATCATGACAGAGGACAGCGTCACCGCTCACTCCGGCGCGAACTCGAGCCCCGAAGGGGACGAGGTCGCCGTCGGGGCCCCGCGACAGCGGGTGAACGCGCGCGGCCCGGGGTATTAGCCGGAGGGATCATGGAGGGCGAGCACGAGCTGGTCGGCAACTTCCTGCGGGAGCTGCCGGTGTCGCGGACTGCCGTCTCGACGATCGGCGATCTGCTGGGCACCCAGACCGTCGCCGCGAGCGACCCCACGGCGGCCCGGCTGGACGAGTTGCAGTTCGATCTGGGCGAAGGACCCTGCTGGGATGCGGTGCGGTCGCGTCGCCCGGTGCACCACCCGGATCTGCGGGTGGACAGCACGGGCTGGCCGGTGTTCCGGGAAGCGGTGCTCGCGGAGGGGATCAATGCCCTGTTCGCCTTTCCGCTGTTCGTGGGTCCGCTCCAGGTGGGCGCTGTGGACCTGTACTCGAATCGGCCGTTGAGGCTCGACGCCGTGCAGGAGCGCCGCGCGTCGGAGCTTGCCGACGTCGCCGCCCGGACCGTGTTGCAGCGGGCGCTGGAGTCGGCCGTCGGCGACGCCGACGACGACCTCGCCGAGGACGACAACCCGTACTCGCGGAAGATCATCCACCAGGCCACTGGGATGGTGCTGGCCCAGCTGGGGATCGGCCCGGACGATGCGCGAATGGTGATTCAGGCGCACGCCTTCGCCAGCAATCGGTCCATGATGTCGGTCGCGCAGGAGATTCTCGATCGCCGACTCGATTTCTCGGACCCCGACCTCGGCTCCGGGTCCGGGAGCGGCCAGCGGTGACGGCGACCCGGGAGCAGGAACTGCTGCGGGCGTTCGCCGTGCTGGCGGACACGCTCGTGGAGGACTACGACGTCGTCGAACTGCTGCAGACCCTGGTCGAGACGTGCAGCACTCTGCTCGGAGCCAGTGCGTCGGGAGTTCTGCTGGCCGACGACAACGGCGACCTGGATGTGGTCGCCTCCACCAGCGAAGCGACCCGGCTGGTCGGGGTGATGCAGCTGGGAGCGGCCGCGGGGCCGTGCATCGAGAGCTTCCGCACCGGGCGCGTCGTCTCCGTCCCGGACATCCGGGATGTGCCGGAGAGCTGGTCCGCGTTCCGCGACAAGGCGCTCGAACTCGAGTTCCGTGCCGTCCACGCAATCCCGATGCGGTTGCGGGAGACGACCATCGGCACTCTGAACCTGCTGCGGACGGAGCCGGGCGAGCTGCCCGAGGACGACCTGGTGGCGGCCAAAGCCTTCGCGGATGTGGCGACCATCGGCATCCTGCACGAGCGGGCACTCGCGGAGAGCAGCCAGGTGCGGGCGCAGTTGCAGACGGCATTGGACAGCCGTGTGCTGATCGAGCAGGCCAAGGGCGTGGTCGCCTACCGTCGGCGGATTTCGGTCGAAGAGGCGTTCACGGTCATCCGTCAGTACGCGCGCTCGCATCAGGCGCGACTGTCGGCCGTCGCCCAGGCGATCGTGGAGCTCAAGCTGGAGTTGTGAGCGTGGTGTCCCGTGTCAGGATGCGGAACGGCCCAGCGCCCAGCCGAGCGTCACGCCGAGCACCGTGAGCACCGAGACGTGACCATCGCGCGGGCGGATCCACAACTCGGCGTCGGGCAGATGCTCGAGGAGGGCCGCGGCGTGCTGCGGCGGGACCACGCGGTCGGCGCCGCCCTGCACCAGCAGGACCGGCGGGCGGACGGCACCCAGGGCGAAGCCCCACGGCGAGACGTAGGCGACGTCGTCGTCCGCTTCGCCTGTTGGTCCTTCGGCGGCGCCGGCGCCGGCGTCAGCGCCGAGCGGACCCCAGGCGCCGTTCAGCTCCTCCCAGTCGCGCGAGACGAAGGACTCCGGGTCGAACTCGGCCGTCTCCGCGTACGCGAGCCGCGCCGCTCGACCGTTGAGCGCGGAGTACACGGCGCCCGGCGACGCCATCCCGGAGAACCAGTCGGGGGAGCCGTCATAGGGGGCGAGACCCGCGAGTGTGACGATGGCGGTCGCCCGCTCCGGTGCGAGGGCGCCGAGGGCGAGGGCGTGCGGACCGCCGCCCGAGGCGCCGGCGGTCACGAAGCGGTCCACTCCGACGGAGTCGGCCACGGCGAGCACATCGGCGGCGGCGTCCGCGATGGACCGGCCTGGCCGGGCATCCGATCCGGGATAGCCGGGCCGGGCGACCGAGAGCACGCGCATCCCGTGCGCTGCCGCCGCAGCCGCGACCGGAGCGATCACCGCGCCTGTCTGCGGTGTGCCGTGATGCCAGATCACAACGGGAGCGTCGGCGTCCCCGCCGGTGTCGAAGAAGCGGACGGCGCGGCCCTCCGTTGTGCGGAAATCCTGACCGGTCATGGACGCCATCCTTCCAGCTCGGCACGCAGTTCGGCCTTGCGGTCGTCGGAGGCGAACGACGCCTCGATCGACGTGCGCGCGAACCGCCGGGCCTGCTCCTCGGTGAGCCCGAGCGCATCCCGCACCGCCGCGAGGTTCTGCCCGGCGTAGCCGCCGAAATACGCGGGGTCGTCGGAGTTGATCGTGACCGGCACCCCGGCGGCGTCCAGGCGCAGCAGCGGGTGGTCGCGCAGGTCGGGTGTCGCCTGCAACCGCACGTTCGAGAGCGGGCAGACGGTGAGCGGGATGCGCTCGGCGGCCAGCCGCGCCACCAGCTCCGGGTCCTCGATCGAGCGGATGCCGTGGTCGATCCGTTCGGCGTGGAGCAGGTCGAGTGCCTCCCGCACGTATGCGGGCGGTCCCTCCTCGCCGGCGTGCGCCACGGCGTGCAGGCCGGCGGCGCGGGCGCGGGCGTAGACGCCCTCGAACATTGACGGCGGGTAGCCGACCTCGGCGGAGTCGAGCCCGACGCCGATGATGCGGTCGGTGCGGGTGAGGCCAGCGGTCAGCGCCTCCTCGGCGGACTCCACCGGCTGATCGCGCAGGAAGCACAGGATGAGCCCGCCGGATATCCCGAGCTCGCTCTGTGCCTCGTCGAGCGCGTCGCCGATCCCGTCGACGACGTCGTCGAAGGCGACGCCGCGCGAGGTGTGGGCCTGCGGATCGAAGAACAGCTCGACATGACGGACGCCCTGGGCGTGCGCCCGGCGCAGGTAGCGGCGGGTCAGATCGGCGAAGTCCTCCCGCGTGCGCAGCACGGCCATGGTCGCGTAGTACAGATCGAGGAACGACTGCAGGTCGTCGAAGTCGTACTGTGCCGCGAGATCCGCCACGTCGGCGTACGGCAGCTCGACGCCGTTGCGGGCCGCCAGCTCGAAGGCGAGCTCGGGCTCCAGCGTGCCTTCGATGTGGAGGTGGAGTTCGGCCTTGGGTAGGGCGTTCAGTGCGTCGTCGGTGAGGGCGTCGGTCATGCTCACGATCCTCCCACCGACGGATGCGCCTGCGCCGCACGAGGGATGCCCGGGTGGTTCGCGGCCCGGTAGCGTCGCAGGATGACCCGCCGCCGCATCCTGCTCGTCGCCGTCGCCGTCGTCCTGATGGCGGGCGGGATCGGCGTGGCCCGCGGCATCGAGGGGGCGGCCGCGGCGTTCGCCGGCGACGCGCTTTACGCAGCCCTGCTCTATGTCGTCGTCGCGTTCATCGCTCCGCAGCTGCGTGCCGCCGTCGTCGCACCGATCGCGTTCGCGGTGTGCGCGGCCGTCGAGGTCTTCCAGCTCACGGGCATACCCGCCCACCTGGCCGGAACCGTGCCCGGCGCTGCCCTCGTGCTCGGCACGACGTTCCAGTGGACCGACCTGGTCGCCTACGCCATCGGCGCTGCGGCGGTCGGTGTCGTGGATGCACTCAGCCGACGCGCAGCAGGATCTTCCCGCGGTGGGCGGACGACTCCATCCGCCGATGGGCCGCAGCCGCATCCTCGAGGGGGAACACCGAGTCGATGACCGGGCGCACGCGCCCCTCGGCGAGGAGCGGCCACACGTTCTCACGCACGGCGGCGATGATCGCGACCCGCTCGGCGAGAGGGCGCGCCCGCAGGGTCGTCGCGTGGATGCTGCCCCGCTTGCGCATGAGCAGCCCCAGATCCAGGGCGGCGGGCTGGCGGTCGCGGACGGCGATGGACACGATCCGCCCACCGGTCGCGAGGGCGTCGAGATCGCGGGCGATGTAAGATCCTCCGACGATGTCGAGCACCACATCCACCCCACGGTCGTCGGTGAAGTCGAGGGCCGCCTCGACGAAGTCGTCCGTGCGGTAGTTGACGGCGGCCTGGGCGCCGACCTCGCGGCAGAAGTCCGCCTTGTCGTCGCTGCCGGCGGTGGCGATGACGTCCGCTCCGAGGGCGCGCCCCAGCTGGATGGCCATGGTCCCGATCCCGCTGGAGCCGCCGTGGACGAGGAGCGCTTCGCCTGCGCCGAGCCGGCCGAGGACGAACACGTTCGACCAGACCGTCGCCGCGACCTCCGGGAGACCGGCCGCTTCGACCAGGTCGACGCCTTCCGGCACCGGCAGCACCAGTCCGGCATCAACGGTGACGAGCTCCGCGTAGCCACCGCCCGGCAGGAGCGCGCAGACGCGGTCGTCGACGCTCCACTCCGTGACGTCGTCGCCGACGGCATCCACCGTCCCCGAGACCTCGAGCCCCGGCCACTCCGGCGCGCCGGGGGGAGAGGGGTAGAAGCCGCGGCGCTGGCTGAGGTCCGCGCCGTTGAGACCGGCGGCCGCGACACGGATGCGGACCTCGCGCGCGGCGGGCACAGGGTCGGGTCGCTCGGCCAGCGTGAGCGCGTCCGCGTCACCAGGCTCGGGCACCACGACGGCGCGCATCAGGCGCCGCCCACCGGCTGCGACGGCTCGACCCGCTCGGAACGGCGACCCAGCACATCCCGGATTTTCACCTTGCTCGAGTACTCGATCGACCCGTACCGGAACAGCCGCACCGCGATGCGGAGCACGACGAACGACAGCACGAACAGCTCGACGATGATGATGATCGCCTGCCAGAGCGGCAGCGAGCCGAACGCGTTCAGGATGAGCGCCGTGATCGGCGCGGTGTAGGGAAAGTAGGCCAGCAGTTGCACGATCGGCGACTGCGGCGAACTGATGGCGAAGCCGGATGCGTAGAGCGGGATGACCACCGCGAAGATGACGACGGAGAACACCGGGGCCGCATCCTTCGCCGTCGGCATGATCGCTCCGACGGCGACGAGCGTCCCGGTGAAGAGGGCGAAACCGCCGATCAGGATCAGGGATCCCACGATCATCTTCTGCGGGTCGAACACGAGACCGCTCAGGTCGAGGCTCGGGATCTGCAGTTTGCTGCGGAAGAAGAGGTATCCGATCAGCATCGGCAGCGCGAACACGGCGAGCTGGATGATCCCGATGGCGAACAGCGAGATGACCTTGCCCAACAGCAGATTCGTCGGGTTGATCGTCGTCAGGATCATCTCCGTGACGCGGTTCTCCTTCTCCTCGAGCGTGGAGTTCAGCATCTGGTTGCCGAGGAAGACGATGACGATGAAGAACGCCGCGAGGAACACCAGCGCGGGCAGGATCGCCTCGAACCCGGGCGCGACCTTGCCGTCCTTGAACGTGGTCGTCGCGGTGTTCACGTCCCCGCGCAGCACAGCGACATCGGTCGGGTCGCCCAGCTTCCGCTCGACGCTCGCCGACAGCAGCGACTGCGCGACCGCGGAGTACTTGCTGTTCTGGAAGAGCCCCGCATCCTCGCCGAACACCTTCACGGTCTGCTTGGCCGGGTCGGCCGGGTATGCGAAGTAGGCGGGCGTGCCGCCGATCTGCACCTCTTCGACGCCCTCGGCCTCCGACTGGATCTCGGTGCCGCCGTACTCCTTGGCGATGGCCGGATCGATCAGCCCGGAGGCGTCCGAGTACAGGAACTCGAAGCGCGCGTTCTTCTGCTGGTCGGCCGTGTTCGCGGTGGAGACGTTCGAGGCGATGATCAGGCCGCCCAGCCCGAAGACGAGGATGGGCAGGATGAGCGTGATCGCCCAGAAGCGCCGCTTGGTGACCGTGCGGCGGAACTCGAACCCGATGACGGTGCTGAGGTTGTGGCGGGCCATGGCTCAGTCCTCCTGGCGGCTCTCGGCGCCGTAGACCTCGACGAAGATGTCGTCGAGCGATTTCCGGGTCGGGGAGAAGCGCGACACCGCGACCCTCGCATCCACCAGGCTGGCAAGGATCGCGGACGGCTCGGCGCCGTCGGCCGCCTCGAGCTGGGCGTGGCCGTTCTCGTCGGCCAGCACCCGGTAGGCGGGGGAGGCGGGGATGGCTCCCGCATGATCGACCTGGATGATCGTGCCGCCGAACTGGTCCTGCACCTCGGCGACAGTGCCGTAAGCCCGCGCCATGCCGTCCTTGAGAAGGATGACGCGGTCGCAGAGCCGCTCCACCTCCTCCATCTGGTGGGTCACCATCATGACGGTGGCGCCGGCGCGCTTCTGGTCGTCGATGATGTCCATCAGCAGGCGGCGGTTGACCGGGTCGAAGCCCTTCGTCGGCTCGTCCAGGATGAGGAGCTCCGGCTCGTTCATGATCGTCACGCCGAGCTGGACCTTCTGCTGCTGCCCGCCGGAGAGTTTGTCGAGCCGCACCTTCTCCTTCTCGCCGATGCCGACCCGCTCCAGGTACTCGCGCGACCAGCGGCGCGCCTGCTCGGCGCCGAGGCCCTTGAGGCGCCCGAAGTAGACCATCACGTCGATGACGGACTCCTTCTTATACAGCCCGCGCTCCTCCGGCAGGTAGCCGAGCCGCTCGCCCGCCTCTGGGCTGAATACGCGGCCGTCGATGTGGAGGACCCCGGCCGTCGGCTGGTAGATGCCGAGTAGTGCGCGGATGGTGGTCGTCTTGCCCGAGCCGTTACTGCCCAGGAAACCGAAGGTCTCGCCGCGGCGGATGTCGAAGGAGAGGTCGCGGATGACGGTGGTGCGCCCGAAGTCCATGCGGAAGTTCGCGATGTGGACCAGGGGCTCCGTCGTCGTGACCGTCGGTGCGGCTGTCGGTGCGCTCATCGGGGTCAGCCTAGGGGCTCCGGGCGGGTGTGCGAAGGGTCGACGTGCCGCATCCGCTCGGATCCGGGTGTCCGCCCGGGGTGTCGGGCCCCGCGGTCAGCCGGCGAGCGCGTCCAGCAGCGCGGGGTGGATGAGACCGTTCGAGGCGAGCGACGAGCCGTTGCCAGGGCCTGGAGTGCCATCCACCGAGGTGAACGTGCCGCCGGCCTCCTCGACGATGGGGATGAGCGCGGCGAGATCATAGGTCTTCACGCCGAACTCGCCGACCGCATCCACCAGTCCCTCGGCCAGCAGCATGTACGACCACATGTCGCCGTACGCGCGGTCGCGCCAGATGCGCCGGGTGAGCGCGACGAGCCGGTCGAGGTAGCCGGCCTCATCCCACTGGGCGATGCTCTGGAAACTGAGGGAGGCGTGCTCCAGGTCGTCGACGCCGGAGACGTGGATGCGTCGGGGAGCTTCGCCCGGCGCATCCGTCGTCCAGGCTCCGCCACCCGCGGCCGCCCACCACCGACGGCCGAGCGCCGGCGAGCTGACGACGCCCACCCGGGGCGTTCCGTCGATCGCCAGCGCGATGAGGGTGCCCCAGACCGGAACCCCGCGCAGGTAGTTCGCCGTGCCGTCGATCGGGTCGATGATCCACTGCCGCACGGTGTCGCCCTCGGTGCCGTACTCCTCACCCAGGATGCCGTCGCCCGGACGCTCGGTGCTCAGCGTCTCGCGGATCGCCCGCTCGACGGCCAGGTCGGCCTCCGTGACGGGGGAGCGGTCCGGCTTCGTCTCCACGTGCAGGTCGAGGTCGCGGAAATGGCCGAGCGAGATCGCATCCGCCGCATCGGCGAGTTTCAGGGCGAGGTCGAGGTCGGCGGCGAGGGCAGTTGACGCTGCGGTGTCTGTCACGGTCCGAGCCTAGCGTCGCGCACTTGGCAGGCGCCCGGCCTGAGAGTACCTGTGGATACATGCGAAAGATCGCTTATGCGGGGACGACGTTCTACACCGGCGATGATCTGGCCGAAGCCCTCATGGAGTACGCACGCGCGCTCGCGCGCCACGACATCGCCGACACGATCTTCGTGCCGGGGCGGACGGTGAACGGGGACCTCGACCGGATCGAGATGCTGGTCGGCCCCGCCAGCCAGATCGTGAGCGAGCCCATCGAGCTCGTCGGGCCGGAGATCCGCGATGAGGAGCTCGTCGCCAAGCTCAGAGCGCTGACCGCCGAACTTTCTCCGCGGAAAACGACGGCCGAGCCCGCCGACGGCGCGTCAGGTGGAGTGCCCAGCCACGCCGACGACCTCGGCTGACGGTCTGGGGTGCGTGGGCTGACGGCCACGGCGAGGGTCGCCGCCGGTCCTTGTCGGCTGGAGCCCCCTCCAATACGCTCGCGGTAGCCCGTCGGGCGTGAGCGGAGGCAGCATGCGGTTCATCCGGCCACCGGTGAGCAGGCGCTCGGTCGGCTCCGCCTCGGCTTCCAGCTCGGATGCCGACCGCCGGCCGCTCTTGTCGCGGAGCCCGCTGCTGTTCGGCTACCTGATCGCTCTGGGCGCCATCGGCGCCGTCGCCACCGGGCTGATGCTCTACGGCCTCCGGTCGATCATCTTCTCGGTCTTCCTCGCAATGTTCGCCACCGTCGGTCTCGACCCGCTCATCCGCTGGTTCGAGCGGCGCGGGATGCGGCGCGGCTGGGCCATCCTCACGGTCATCCTGATCATCGTCGCCGTGCTCGTCGGGATCATCTGCGTGGTCGTGCCGCTGATCGTGCAGCAGATCTCGTTCCTCGCCACCGCAGTACCCAAGGAGATCGCGGCGCTGCGGGCGGAGGGCTGGTTCGACACCGTCAACGACGCGACGAACGGCGCGCTCGCCGGGCTGGTGAACTGGATCGGCGAGCAGGTCCAGGACCCGAACACCTGGGCCACGATCGGCAACGGCCTCGTCGGTTTCGGGCTCTCTGTGCTGAACGCGTTCACCACCGGTTTCTTCATCGCGATCCTCACCATCTACTTCATCGCGTCGTACGACTCGACGAAGCAGGCGGCGTACCGGCTGGTGCGGCGCTCGCACCGCGCGAGCTTCGAGAGCTACACGGAGCGCATCCTGCAGAACTTCGGCAAGTACCTGAGCGGGATGGTCATCCTCGCCTTCTGCAATGCGGTGTACAGCCTCATCCTGCTGCTCGCCACCGGCGTGCCCGGGGCGTTCCTCATCGCGCTCGCCGCCTTCTTCATCACTCTGATCCCACTGATCGGAACGGTTCTGACGACGGCGGTCATGTCGGTTCTCGCGTTCATCCACTCGCCGGTGAGCGGCATCGTCGTGCTCCTTCTGATGCTCGTGTACATGCAGGTGGAGGCGTACATCCTCACGCCGCGGGTGATGGGGAAGGCCGTCCAGGTGCCCGGATCGGTCGTCCTGATCTCTGCGCTGGCAGGCTCCACGCTGTTCGGACTGCCGGGAGCGCTGGTCGCGATCCCCATCTCGGCGGGCATCATTCTCATCATCAAAGAGGTCGTCATGCCGCGCAAAGAGCGCACCTGAAGCGAGCGATCCTCGATTGGCGAGAACCGCGGACCGGATGCTAGTGTTGAGCCTCGGTTCGGGAAACTGAACCGGATGCGCCTCTAGCTCAATCGGCAGAGCAATTGACTCTTAATCAATGGGTTCAGGGTTCAAGTCCCTGGGGGCGCACCACACACCGCGAGGTGCGAGAAGCCCCCGATCCCGTGGAAACACTGGGATCGGGGGCCTTTCTCGTTGCGTCCATGAGCGGGCGAACGCCAGCGAGCTCACGGTCTTGTCTCAAGCCCGGTGCAGATGCGTGCCGGTATGGATGGAGAACGGTTGATTTCGATGGCCGGCCGACGCGTCCCGCGTTAGAGTGCCTGCATGGGCGAAGGGATCGAGCGCTTCCTCGACTGGGCTGCTGAGCCGAGCGGCCTGAGCGGCGGGAAGGACTTGCGGGTCTTTTGGAACTCGGTAACTCATACCGAGGATGCGGGTTCTGCTGACGACAGGGATTGGGCCAACAGTGAGCCGGACCCTGACGCACCCTGAAGTTCACAGGCCAGAACAAGCGCGCAGTGCGTGGCGGATTCCGTTTCCGGATATTCGCGTGTGGCGTTCAGGATTCGTTACTCGTGACGCGCGATGAGAATGCGTTCCGGCGGGTCATCGGTCGAGTTGACGATCGAGGGATATCAGTTTCCCGAGCTGGTGTCGGTTGCGGATCCGCTCGACCATGACCCCACGTGGTTGCGCGTTCGCGGCACCTTTGGCGTAAATGGCGTCGAGTGGTCTTTCGTCGACCCCTGTCTGATGACGGTGGAGGCGCAGGAACTTCTGGATTGGCTTCGTGAAGTCGCGGAAGGCGGCTCACCTGAAGAACTGCGGTTCACGGAACCGAACGTCGCTTTCGCCCTCGACGAGTCCAACCCAGAGGGTGCCGCCTTGCGCCTGATGTTCTCGAATGAGTCCGCTCCAGAGGAAACTTCCGAGACTCCTGCACACATCATCCTGAATATGGCTCTGCGCGACGTCGAAAGCGCCGCGGATGAGTGGGCGTCAGAACTCAGGTCTTACCCGGTTCCTCGCCGACGGTTTCCGAACGGAACCTGAGCTTCTCGGCCCGGCGCTTACGAATCAGCGTTCAGGCCTTGGCCGCGCGAGTGCTCGTGCGACCCGAGCCGCGCTTGCGGACCTCGCGGAGGACGATCTGCTCCGGGCAGACGGTGGACAGAAAGTCGCCGACGGAGAGCGCGAGGCGGTCGCTCACCAGGGAGTAGAGGATGCGATTGGCGTCGCGCCGCTCGGTGACGAGGCCCGCCTGGCGCAGCACACTCAGGTGACGGGAGATGGTGGGCCCGGTCGCGTTGAACCTCGCCGCGATCTCTCCGGCCGCCAGTTCGCCGTCCTTGAGGTCCTGCAGGATCTGCCGCCGGGTGGGATGGGCCAGCGCGGCGAAGATCTCGGTGGCGGCATCTGTCATGGTTGCAATATAGCACTATTGCTAGATACAGTTTAGCTTCATTGCTAATAAGCGAAGGAGCGCAATCGTGCGAGTAGCCATCACAGGCGGTACCGGGTTCGTCGGACGTCACCTCGCGGAGCGGCTGGATCCCGACGAGACAGTCCTGATCTCGCGCCGGACCGGTGTCGACATCGACGACGTGGATGCGCTGGCACGGGCGTTCGCCGGCTGCGAGGTCGTAGCCCACTGCGCCGGAATCAACCGGGAGATCGGCGACCAGAGCTTTCAGCGCATCCATGTCGACGGCACGCGGGCGGTCGTGGAGGCTGCCCGTCGGGCTGGAGTGAGGCGCATCGTCATGGTCAGCTTCCTGAGGGCTCGGCCGGACTGCGGCTCCGCCTACCACGAGACCAAGTGGGCCGCTGAGGAACTGGTCCGTAATTCAGGACTCGACCACACCATCCTGAAATGCGGGATGATCTACGGTTCCGGCGACCACATGGTCAACCACGTCACGCGCGCCGTGCGGACGGTGCCGGTGTTCGCGACCGTCGGCTTCCGGGAGCGCACGGTCAGACCGATCCCGGTCGACGATGCCGTGGACGTGCTGCAGGCGGCGATCGAGGGACGCATCCCGGAGCCGACGGTCGCCGTGATGGGCGCGGACGAGCTGACGCTTGGCGAGGCGGTGCGCCGGATCGCGCGGGTCGCCGGGCGTCGCCCGGTCTACGTCCCCGCCCCGGTGTGGACGATCCGCGCACTGGCGCAGCTCACCGAGTGGACGATGGTCGTCCCGCTCGTCGCGAAGGCCCAGGCGCGAATGCTGGACGAGGGCGTCAGCGAGGCCGCGCCAGCGGTTCCGGAACTGCCGATCGACCTCCGGCCGTCGCGGTCGTTCAGCGACGAGCGGATCCGCGCTGCGCTGCCGGTCGGGGGCTTCGGCTGGGAGGACCTGCGGATCGTGGAGTGGTGGGCGCGCAAGCGTGCCGCCGCGGTCAGCGGTCGCGGGCGATGACCGAGAAGTCCTTGTCCCCCTGGCCGGCGTCGATGGCGCGCTGCAGTTCGGCAGCGACGAGGGCAGCCGCGGGGAGGGGCGTGTCGGCGGTCGCGAGCATGAGTCGCAGGTCCTTCGCGAGAAGGGCTGCGGAGAACTGAGTGTCGTCGAACTCGCCGGACGCGACGACCGGCCCCTTCATGCCCGCGATCGGTGCGATCGTCGTGAGGGGGAGCAGGGAGAGCACCTCGTCGGTCGCAAGGCCCCCAGAGCGTCCAAGTCGCAGGGATTCGCTCAGCGCCTCCATCGAGATCGCGAGGGCGAGATTCGCGACGAGCTTCCCGGTCGCCGCCTTTGCCGGAGAGTCGAAGGTGCGGATCTTGTCCGGGTCCGCCCACAGGGCGACGATGGTGCGCGCCTCGCGGGCGGCGTCGTGCTCGCCGCCGATGAGCACGGCGAGGCTGCCCGCGCGGGCGGGCGCGAGGGAGCCGACTACGGGAGAGTGCACGTAGCGCACCTCCTTCGATTGGGCCCAGGACGCGAAGCCGTCAGCGTCGGTCGGCGCCACGGTGGTCACGTCGATCCACAGGGCGCCCGAGCGGATGGGCAGCGCTGGCTCGATCACCGTCTCCCGCACCGCATCCGGGCCGAACAGCACGGTGATGACAGCCTCGGCGCCCTCGACCGCCTCCGCGGCGGACGCGGCGATGCGGGCGCCGCGACGACCGACCGTCTCGGTGGGCCCGGGGGAACGGTTCCACGCGGTGACCCGGTGCCCCGCGTCGATGAGGTGGGTGACGAGTTCGCGGCCCATGCGTCCGAGGCCGAGGAGGGCGATGTCCATGCGTCCACTGTGCGCCTCCGGCCGCGCTCGGGGAAGGGGCGGGGCTGGTCCTGTTTTCAGGACCCGCGGGCGAGCCTGTGCCTGTCTTCAGGACCCCGCGAGCGCATCGCGGCGCCGCAGCAGAAACGCACGCTCCGCCTCGCCCCCGCACAGCGATGCGGCGACCCCGTACTCCTCCGCGGCCTCCGCCTCCCGGCCCGTCCGCAGCAGCAGCCCCGCCCGCACCCCGTGGAGCAGGTAGAAGCCGTCGAGCGCCTGCCGCAGCGGCTCCACGGCGGCCAGCCCAGCCTCCGGCCCGTCGACCTCCGCGACGGCGACCGCCCGGTTCACCGCGACGATCGGGGTAGGGGATGCCCGCAGCAACTGGTCGTACAGCGCCACGATCTGCGGCCAATCCGTCTGCGCAGCCGTGCGCGCGTCGTCGTGGACGGCCTGGATCGCCGCCTGCAGCTGGTACGGACCCGGGCGGCCGCGCAACAGGCAGGCGCGCACGAGTTCGTGCCCCTCGGCGATCCGCGCAGCGTCCCACTGCGTACGGTCCTGCGAAGGGAGCGGCACCAACGCGCCCTCGGCATCCACGCGCGCGGCTCGGCGCGCATCCACCAGCAGCAGCAGCGCCAGGAGGCCCAGCACCTCCTCCTCGTCGGGGAGCAGGGAGCGCACCTCGCGAGCGAGCCGGATCGCCTCCTCGCACAGTTCCTCGCGCACGAGTCGATCGCCGACGCTCGCGGCGTAGCCCTCGCTGAAGACGAGGTACAGCACGGCGAGCACTGAACCCAGGCGCGCGGGCAGATCTGCGGCCGAGGGAATGCGATACGGGATACGCGCATCCCGGATCTTCGCCTTCGCGCGGGAGATCCGCTGCGCCATCGTCGCCTCGGGAACGAGGAATGCGCGCGCGATCTCCGCCGTCGTCAGGCCGCAGAGCAGGCGGAGGGTGAGGGCGACGCGCGCCTCCGGCGAGAGGGCGGGATGGCAGCACGTGAAGATCAGGCGGAGGCGGTCGTCCGGGATGTCGTCGGCCTCCGGCGCAGCGTCCGCGGCGGTCAGCTCGGCGAGCCTCGCCGCTTCGACCTCTTTGGTCCTGCCCGCCGCATCCCGCCTCAGCCGGTCGATCGCACGGCGGCGCGCGGTCGTGATGATCCATCCCGCAGGCGACGGGGGGATGCCGTCCCGCGGCCAGCGCACCACCGCGACGGCGAACGCCTCCTGCACCGAGTCCTCGGCGAGGTCGAGGTCGCCGAGGACGCGGTACAGCACCGAGACGGCGCGGCCGAACTGCTCGCGAAACACGAGGGCGACGGCGGCGCCGTCCGGCTCGGCCGCATCCGAGCCAGCCGCATCCGGCTCAGCCGCATCCGTGCCGACCGCATCCATCCCGGTTCCCGCTCCCCGCCCGTCAGCCCGCGAACGGCCGCACTTCGATGGGCAGGGTCGTCGCCAGCGCGAGGCGGCGGCCCCACTCGAGTGCCGCATCCAGGTCGGGCGCTTCGACGATGGTGAAGCCGCCGAGGTGCTCCTTGCCCTCGGCGAAGGGGCCGTCGGTGACGAGCACGTCGCCGCCTTCTGGACGCAGCACGGTCGCGGCCGACGCCGGCAGCAGTCCGTTGGAGAACACCCAGGCGCCGGCCGCTCGGATGTCCGCGTTGAGGGCGTCGAGGTTCGCTCCGATCTCGGCGAGCGCGTCGGGCTCCGGGATGGGGCCGTCGGGCTGGTAGACGCTGAGCAGGTACTGGGTCATGGTCGTGATCCTCTCCGGCGCCGCCGTCGCGGCGGCGCTCTCACCGTCTACACGAACACCCTCCCGCTATTTCGACACCGTCCGCTAGTTCTGAGCTTCGCCTAGCCCGCCACCCGCTCCAGCAGGGCCACCCCGATCTTCGAGTCGGCCATGCCGTAGAAGACCCAGTCGCGGCCGTCCACGGTCTCGATCGCGGTCGGGAAGACGACATTCGGCACGATCCCACTCCGCTCGTCCTCCGTCTCGGCCGAGAGCAGGGGCTCGCTCGTACGGTCAACGACACGCCACGGCTCGTCAGCGTCGAGGATGATCGCGCCCGCCGCGTAGTTGACGTTCTTCTGCTGCGCGACCCCCGTCTCGAGCCTCCCGGTCACGCCGTGGTGGAGCAGCAGCCAGCCCTCGGGGACGCGGCGGGGCGCCGGCCCTGCGCCGATCTTGAGCTCCTCGAAGGGGAACTCGGGGCCCGCGACGAACCGGTTCTGCCGCCAGCGGGCCAGCTCCCGCAGGTCGCGCTGCACCGCATCCAGAGGAATGAACGCGATCCAGATGCTCGGCCGTTCCTCGCCCCCGGCGGGTGGATGCGCGCCCTCGCCCGCGCGGATGTCGCCGAGATCCCACACCGGCCGGTGCAGCACCGCGAGGCTCGGGGTGCCGTCCGGCGCGGTGACGGGCTCGGGGAAGAACACGGTGTCCTTGTTGATGAACAGGCTCAGGTCGATCCCGAGCGCGTCGTCGTACTCGAACGAGACAGGGCCGAGCCGGCGCCAGGCACGCAGGTCGTCGGAGACCGCGACCGCGGTGTGCGGCCCGAGCGGCCCGTAGGCGACGTAGGTCATCACGTGGAGGCCGAGGGACGGCACGAAGGTGACGCGCGGGTCCTCGACGCCCGCGTTGGACCGGCCGCGCTCGAACGGACGGTCGGGCTCCAGCACGACGCCCTGGCGCTCGACCGCGACGGGGACGCCGTCCTCCACCACGACCCGGGCGAGGCCGACGCGCGAGACGTTGCCCTCGGCGACGAGGCGCGGCAGCAGGTACAGCTCGCCGTCGGGGCCGCGCCCCGACGCCGGATTCAGCACGCCCTCCGCCTCCAGGGGGTCGCCTGCGACGGGCGTCATCACGACACCCGCGCGCGAGAGCCGATACGGAAACACAGTCATGCGTCCACCTCCCGGTAGAAGTACAGTTCACGAAGTCCGGCGGCCGCATCCCAGCCTTGGGCGAAGGACCAGCGCCCGTCCAGCTTCTGGAGGCCGCCCCAGGCGAGGGATCCGCCGCGGTTCACCTCCAGCTGGGTGAACGGCTCGCCTCGCCGGTACAGCGCCTGCGCCGCGGCGAAGTCGCCGTCGGGGTCGGCGTAGAAGAAGTCGAGCACCAGGTGCTCGCCGTCGAGGACCGCGCAGGCGACCTCGAACAGCGAGCCGCCGAGCGGGGAAAGGTCGAGGTAGGGCTGGACGTCGAAGCTCCAGTCGAGCCCGTCGGGGGAACGCCCGACGGTAGGCCGGCCGCCTGTTCCCTCCGACAGGAACATGAGGTACTCGCCCCCGATGCGCACCGCCCGGCCGTGCTCGTCGCGGGGGATGACCGCGCCTTTCGCCCAGTACTCCGACACCTCGTAGGGCACGACGAGGCCGCGCTTGTCCCACCGCTCCAGGTCGTCGGAGACGGCCGAGAGGATGTCGACGGCGACCGTGCCGTCGTCCCGCCGCCAGATCCCGTTGTAGAACATCACGTAGCCGTCGTCGAGGGCGTAGACCTTGGGGTCCTCGCAGCCGAGCGTCTCGTTCTCGAACGTCGGATAGATGACCGGGTTGGCTGTCGAATCCCGCCACACGCCGTCCTGTCGGACGGCGTGTCCGATCCTGCTCGCCGTCGACTCCTTGCGCGGCGAGGCCCGGTAGAACAGGTGCACCTCGTCTCCGCGCTCGATGACCGTCGGGTTGAAGATGGAATCGCTCGTCCATCCCACCCCTGTCGGATCGTCCCACTGGCCTTCCAGGCGGAAGGTCAGCCCGTCGTCGCGTTCGAACGGTCCGATGGCCCAGTCCGGGCGCACCGGGTAGTGCGCCGAGAACTGGTCGGTCGAGATGCGGTCCGTCAGGGCGTTCGTGTGCGCGAGCGCCTCCTGGTAGCTCGCCAGCAGCGCGTCGTGGTCGGCGGGCGCGAGGGGTTCCATGGTCTCCTTACGTATCGGCTCAGCCCTTGACGGACGAGCCCAGGTCGGTCGAAGTGAAGTAGCGCTGGAACAGGATGAACAGCACCACGACGGGCGCCGCCAGCACGACGGCCCCCGAGAGGATCGCGCCGTACGGGTTCGCGGTCGAGCCCGCGACGGTCGAGATGTAGTTCGCCAGTGAGACCGCGAGTGGCTGCAGGCTCGCCTCCTTGGTGATCAGGAACGGCCAGAGGAACTCGTTCCACGGGCCGATGAAGGTCAGCAGAAGCACCGTCACCAGCGCCGGGCGCACCAGGGGCAGTGCGACCCGCCAGAGCAGGCGGAACTCGCCGGCGCCATCCACCCGCGCTGCGTCGAACAGCTCGCGCGGCAACTGCAGGAAGTACTGCCGGAAGATGAGCACCGCGGCCGAATTGATCGCGAACGGCAGGATCATCCCGAGGTAGTTGTCGGCGAGCCCGTAGTTGCGTGCGATCAGCACGTAGAGCGGGATCATCAGCAGCTGGAACGGGATGGTCTGCACCAGCAGCGCCAGCGCGAAGGTGACCCCGCGGCCGCGCCACTGCAGCACCGCGAGCGAGTAGCCGGCGAGCACACCGAACACCGCCGTGCACAGCAGGACGCCGCCGGTGAAGATCCCCGAGTTCACCAGGCCCGTGACCAGGTTGATGCGGGAGTTGATCTCGGCGTAGTTGTTCAGCGTCAGGTTTGCCGGGTTCGGGAACGCGCCGGCGACGGAGGTGTCCGGCGACGACTGCAGCGACCCGATCACCATGTAGTAGAACGGGAAGAGGAAGGCGAACGCGCCGATCGTCAGCACGATGCCCTGCAGGATCATCTGCTTGCGGCTGAGCCGCCGTGGCGTCCCCAGGTCCCTCCGCCGCGTCTTCGGCGCTGTCGCCGCCGGCATGGGCGTCCGTGTGGTCATGACTGGTCCCTCCCTCCGACGAAGCGGTTCTGAAGCCAGCCGATGATGAGCACCCCGATGACGAGCACCACTCCGATCGCGGAGGCGTAGCCCGGGTGGCCCTGCTGGATGCCCTGCTGGTAGATGAGCAGGACCGGCGACGCCGAGCGTCCCTCCGGTCCGCCTCCACCGGTCAGCAGGTACGGCTCGGTGAACAGATTGGCGCCGGTGATGGTGGCAAGCAGCAGGACGAGCACGGTCGCCGGGCGCACCCCCGGAACGGTGACCGAGAAGAACTGCCGGATCTTGCCCGCGCCGTCGGTCGCCGCCGACTCGTACAGCTCGGTCGGCACGTTCTGCAGCGCTGCCAGGTAGAGCAGGATGTAGAAGCCGAGGCCCTTCCAGGTCACGTAGATCGCGATGGAGGGCATGGCGAGGGTCGGGCTCGACAGCCAGCTGGGGCTCGGCGCGAGTGGCCCGAGGATCTGGTTGACGAGTCCGCTCTGCCCGAACAGGAACAGCCACACCGCGATGGTCGCCACACTCGCCGTCACATACGGCACGTAGTAGCTGACGCGCAGGAACGTGCGGAACCGCACGATGCTGTTGAGCCCGGAGGCGAGCAGCAGCGCGAGTACCACCGTGAGCGGCACGTTGATGATCAGGAAGATGCCGACGTTGACGAACGACTGCTGCACCTGGGGGTCGGTGAACGCCTGGATGTAGTTGTCGAATCCGACGAACGGCCGGTCGACGTTCGCCCCCGGCGCTGCGAAGAAGTAGTCGAAGAACGACATGTAGACCGCGAAGCACAGCGGGAAGGCGAAGATCCCCAGGACGAAGACCAGGTAGGGCGCGCTGAACAGCCAGCCCAGGGGGTTGGTGCCCAGGATGCGCTGCACCAGCGGGCGCCGATGCCGACGGTCCGGCCCGGCGGTGGGCGTGCGGCCCGCCGCCGGGCCCGCGGCTGCTGAGCCGCGAACGGAGGTGGTCATGGCTACTTCTGGGCCTGCAGCTTGTCGATCTTCTGCGCGGCCGCCTTGAAGGCGTCCTCCACCGACCCGTTGCCGTTCACGACCGCCTTCGTGTACGCGTCACGCAGCGCCTGCATCTGGGCGATCGTGTTGGTGCCGGTGGGGTCGTCCACGGTGTGGGCGCTCTGCGCTCCGAACTCCTTGTACGCGGGGTGCGAATCGAAGTACGAAGCGAACGTCGTGGCGACGTCCTTGCGGATAGGCATCTGGCCGCTCACGTCGAGCAGCTTGCCGTCCTGGTCCTTGCTGGTCGCGAACTTCAGCACATCCCACGCCGTGCCCTGGTTCTTGCACGAGGTGTACATTCCGATGTTCTTGGCGTCGGGGAAGGTATAGGTCTCGTCGGCCGACTTTCCGTCCTTCGTCGGGACGGGGACGGAGCCCCACTGCACCTTGTCGCCGTAGAACGCGATGGCCCACGGTCCGACGATCGCCATCGCGGCCTTGCCCTCGGCGAACGCGTCGCCCTGGAACTGCTCCTTGCCGGCGAGTCCGTCGCTGTAGACGGACTTCCAGAAGTTCGCGACGTCGAGCGCATCCTGGCTCGTGATGCTCGCCTTGCCGTCCTCGATGAAGGTCTTCCCGCCGGTCTGGGCGGCCAGTAGCGGGAGGTAGTCGAAGTTCACCTGGAAGAACTCGCTGGTCGGCGCCGGGTAGATCGCGTACGGTGCAGCGCCGGACGACTTGATCTTCTGCGCGGCCGCCAGGAACTTGTCATACGTCGACAGGTCCGGCTTCTCCGGGTCGAGGCCCGCCTTCTGGAAGATGGCTTTGTTGTAGAAGATCATGACCGGGTTCTGCTTCCACGGCATCTGGTAGTAGTCGCCGTCGGCCGACTTGTATTGGGCCGCCGCGTCACCGCTGCGCGCCTCGATGTACTTGGCGCCGTCCGAGAACTTCGACAGGTCGACGAGGCCGCCCTGCTTCTGCCATTGGCCGGTCGCAGCGGGGAGGTTGTTGAACACCAGGCAGGGCGTGGTGCCGGCGGTGATCGCGGCGCCGATGACCTCCTCGGTGCTCTTGCCGGCAGGCACCTCCTGGGCCTTGATCTTCTCCTTGGGGTGCGCGGAGTTCCAGGCCGAGACCATGGCCTTGCCCCACTGCACCTCCTGGGCGTTGTTCGAGTACCAGATGGTGATCGGTCCGTGCGCCTTCATGGCGTCGCTGCCGCCGCCGCTGGAGCCACAGGCGGCCAGGGTGCCGCCGATGAGACCGGCGGTGAGGAGCGAGACGGCGATCCGACGCCGTCGTGGGGTGTTCCATCTCATGGTGTGTGCCTTTCGGGGTGTGCGGGGTTCGTTCAGCGGGATGCCGGCGGTGCGGTGGATGCGCGCACCACCAGCCGGGCGGGGGGCAGGGCGACGTCGTCCGCTTCGCCGTGGTCCGCCAGCCGAAGCAGTGCAGTGGCGGCGGCGATGCCCCAACCGGCCGGGTCGTTGTCGAGGGTGGTGAGGGAGGGGTAGACGAACGACCCGATGTGGGAGCCGTCCAGCCCGGTGACCGAGAGCTCGCCCGGCAGGTCGAGTCCTCGTTCGTGTGCGACGCCCATCCCCGCGATGGCCATCGGGTCGTTGCCGTAGACGATCGCGGTCGGGCGGTCTTCGGTCTCGAGCAGGGCCTTGGTGGCCTCGGCGCCCTGTTCGGGAGAGAAGTCGGTGGTGACGACGACGGGGGAGAGGCCGGCGGCCAGCGCCGCGCTCTCGAACCGCTCGCGCCTGCGGAGGCCGTGCAGCATCCGCTCGTCACCCGAGACGTGGGCGATGCGGCGGTGGCCGAGACCCACGAGATGCGCGACGAGCTCGTCGATTCCGGAGTCGTAGTCGCGCGTGATGACCGGGAAGGGGCTGCCGCCGAGCGGTTCACCGAGCGACACCGCGTACGAGCCGAGCCGGGCGACAAGCGGGATGCGCTCGTCTTCGGCCAGCAGGTCGGTGAGCAGGAACCCGTCGACGCGCTTGTCCGCGACCAGGCGCTCGTACGCGCGCTCTTCCGTCTCCCGGTCGGGCACCACGGTGAGCACGAGGACGTGCCCGCGCTCCGAGAGGACGGTCTCGACACCGGCGATGAACGCGGCGAAGAACGGGTCGACCTCGATGGTCCGTGGTTCGCGCCGCAGCACCAGCCCGAGGGCGTACGCCCGGCGGGTGGTCAAACCACGCGCGCCCGGGTGCGGGGTCCAGCCGAGGTCGCGGGCGGTCTGCAGGATGCGCTCCCTCGTCCCGCTCGCCACCCCCGGCCGCGCGTTGAGAGTGAGCGACACGAGCGACTTGCTGACGCCCGCCGCGCGGGCGACGTCGTTGATCGTCACGCTCTCCGGACTCATCGGGGGCTCACCGTCGTGAACCCTCCCGGCTGCACCCAGACGATGCCGTGGGCGCCGACGGTCTGCGTGCGCCCGACCTGTCGTCCGGCCGAGTCGTACCGCGTCACGGTCACGGGTCCGCTCGCGTCGAGCTTCTGCGGCACGGGGACCTTCGTCCCGTTGACGTAGACGTCGAGGGAGGAGGTGCCGGCAAGGCCGAGATGGGACACGATCGGCTGCACGAGCACCGCATCCAGTCGCGCCGTTCCGGAGACGCGCGCGGTCACCGAGGTCGCCTGCGCGGGCACCGGCACGGGGAGCGTCTGCGGCAGCAGGAAGACCGGGCTGGGCGCGATGCCCTGCTCGCCGGGGCGCACGTTGTCGGTGCGGCCGAGCGGGAGGGCGAGGCGGCCGACAGGAGCGGTCCAACTGGTTGTCCCCGAGCCGCCGGGGCCGAGGTCCGCGATCGGCAGGATGCGCGCCGCCGGGTGGCCCGCCGGCAGCGCGATGGTCACGGTCGACCCGTCGCCCGCCTGCAGGTAGGCGCCGCCCGACCAGTTCGCGGAACCGGTCCATGCAGATGGTGGGGTCACGACGGTCACCGGGCCCGCGGTGGTGCCGCTCTCGGCCTCGGCGACGGTCAGCCCGACCGTCGCGGTCGTGCGGGTCAGGGAGGTGGCGGTGCGGGCGATGGCGGGATGCGCATCCAGAGCCAGCATGCTCAGCTGGGTGTGGATGACGGACTCGGCCCCGCAGTTGTGGTTGACGGTGCCGTCGCCGGCGATCCCATCGACGCAGACACCGGTGGCCGGGTCGTATGCCGGGGCGCCGGCGCGGTTCGCCCCGAAGTACCAGGCGGCTTGAGCGCCCGCGAGGGCGGCGAGACCTGTGGCCCCGGTCGCGTCGGAGGCGGCGATCAGCCCCTCCAGCCGGGAGTCGACGCCGTAGGCGATCTGCGTGCGGTCGGCCGGCGTCGGCGTCCAGCCGTTGTCCGGTCCGCCGGTCGCGAGCAGCTGGGCGGTGAACTGGGCGAGATCGGTGGATGCGGCCCGCTGAAGGGAGGCGTCGCCGAGCACGGTCGCGGCGGAAGTGAGAGCCGCCGGCTGCATCCCGGCCCAGGCGTGCCAGAAGGTGGGGGAGTTGGCCTCGGGCAGCAGCGCGCCGAACGGCCACTGTCCGATGCCTCCGCTCTGCAGTTTCGCGATGCCCTCCGCGTAGTGCGCAAGAGCGGTGCGGGCGACGGTGTCCGCCGGTTGTGCGGCGACGTACGCGCTGAGGCCCAGGACTGCCTCCGCAGTCGCACCGGCGCTGCCGACGATCAGCCACCCGGGGACGGTGACCCCGTTCGCGACCTGGGTCTGCGGGTACTGGGCGAGCGACTGGCGGCCGAGTGCCGTGAGCGCGAGGTGCATCCGGTCGGCGAGGAAGGCGGCGAAGGCAGGGTCGGCGGAACGGAAGCCCGCATATCCTTCACCGAGCGCCCAGACTGTGCGCGCCAGCCAGAACGACTCGGCGGAGTCGGACGGGTCGGGCAGCTCTTTCGGGATGGCGGACGGGTTCAGTGTTCCGTCGTGCTGCTGCCAGAGGACGACATTGCCCGCGTTCGGGCCGTCGGCCGTCTGCAGGTACGTCAGCGAGCGGAGCAGTTCGTATGCGCTGCTGCGGCTCGTCGCGGTGCCGTTCTGCTTCCAGTCGCGCAGGTAGACCACCGCGGCTCGGGAGATGTCGTCGGCGTCGTAGGCGCCCTGGGCGTACCAGCCGCGGGCGGGATCCGTGATCGGGCCGCCGCCGACGCGGTGGAAGCTGCCGTCGGCCTGCCGGTCCGCATACACCCAGGGGGCGCGGGCGACGGGTTCCTCAGCGGCACGGTAGGTGGTGTGCCCGGCGACGCCCGCGAGGAGCGGGACATCGTCGAGCAGGAAGTCGAGATGCGCGAGGTTCGTCAGCTTCGGCTGCGACGCCTCGGCGGCGGCCCCGGCCGGCGCTTCTGCGGTGCCAGCTGCCTGCGCGGGAAGGCCGGTCGCCGTCAGGGCGAGCAGAGCGCCGAGGCCTAGAGCGAGCACGGCCCGCGGCATCGTCAGTTGTCGGTTGCGCATCGTTGCGACCCCTCATGGATGGGGCGGCCCCCAGGCTTCGAGGCCGTCATCTAAACCGGTTTAAGGGACGGTAGGCCCGGTCTCCGAGAAAGTCAACGTCGGTCTTGTGAAGCCACCCGTACGCGACCAGACTGGCCGCACCGCGACCGACGACGCCGCACCGATGGGGCAGGGAGGAACTTCCGTGGAGTACAAGGACATACCCACCAAAGCCGACGTCGAACGGATCGCCGCGATGCGACAGCCCGGTTGCGTGAGCATCTACCTCCCGACCGGGACCACCCCCGCCGAGGCCGACAAGGCCCGGATCGAGCTGAAGAATCACCTCGCCAGCGCTGTGCGCGCGCTCGAGAAGCTCGGGGTGCCGCGGGACCGCATCCAGAGGGTGCAGGCCGAGGGGGAGCGCATCCTCGAGGATCGCGACTTCTGGAGGTACCAGTCCCGTTCGCTCGCGGTCTTCCTCGACGGGGAGCTCGCAGAGACCTTCCGCCTTCCGAACCGGCTGACGACCGCGTGCGAGATCGCCGACCGGTTCTACGTGAAGCCGCTGCTGCGCGCGCTGACCTTCCCGCAGTCGGCGCTGATCCTGGCGCTCGCGGGCAACTCGGTGCGCCTCCTGCACGTGACGCCCGACCGCCCGCCGGAGCGCATCGACGTGCCCGGCATGCCGCGCGATGTCGCCGCGGCCGTGGGACTCGCCTCCGTGAGCGGCCGGACGGCGGACGGACGCATCCAGGGATCGGAGGGCCAGAAGGTACGGATGCTGGAGTACGCCCAGGCGATCGACCGTGCGCTCCGCCCGATGCTGCCCAACTCGACCGAGCCGCTCATCCTCGCGGCGGCCGAGCCCTTGGCGAGTATCTTCCGGGGCGCCGGTGAGCGTCCGAGGCTCGTCGCCGAGACCATCCCCGGCAATCCCGAGGACAAGACGGATGAGGAGCTCGCCACTGCGGCGAGGGGCGTGCTCGACCGGCTGTACGCGCACAAGGTCGGGGAGCTGCGGGAAGCGTATGAGGCCCGCATCGCGGCCGGCACCGCCATCGTCGACCTCAGCGACATCGCCCGCGCGGCGACCTTCGGCGCCGTCGAGTCGCTCGTGATCGACATCGACCGGCGCGTCCCCGGCACCGTCGATGACGAGACCGGCGCCATCGCCTTCGGCGACGACGAAGAGTCCGGGTCCTACGGCGTGGTCGACGAGATCCTGCGGCGAGCACTGCTCGCGAAGGCACGGGTGTACGCGCTGCGGGCGGAGGACGTGCCCGGCGGGGGAGCGGCGGCCGCGGCCGTGCGCTATCCCGTCTGACGGCGGTGGGGGCCTCGGCGATACCGTGCGGCGAGCGGGACTAGGAGCGACTCGATCAACTCGGCAGGTCGGGGCCCTCCGGGTCTGCGAGGTAGAGGGCCACGTAGATCCCTACCCCTATCTTTGAGCCATGACGGAGTCCGGAATTGTCGCGCTCGTTGCGACGGCGACCACCCTAGTAGTAGCCATCGCAGGCTTGGTGACCAACCTCTTGCAGAGCCGAGGAGCCGCGAACAGGGAGCAAAGGCGGCAAAGATACGAGGAACTTGTTTCGGCTTATGGCGAGGCCGGTAGATCTCTCGTGGAAGTACAGCGCGCGATTCGAGCAGGAGCAATCGCGATGAAGGGTGCGTCGGGGGACGTGCAGGCGGCAGACGTCCTACGAGCTTTCGAGAAGGCTGATGCATCCCGGCTCATGCACGGGTTCCAGATGCTGAAGTTGTATGGCGCTCCGCCTGCCGTACTTCGGGCACACGCGAAGTTCGATGAAGGATTGGACCACATCGTGAAGCAGGGGAACGGCTGGGTAACGACGAAGGAAGGCCTCGCCTATGTCGATGGCCTCGGCCGAGAAGTAGCCAACTTCTACGAGCAAGCGGGGAGGCACGCGCGCTCCGTTCTAGCCGGGCGCTAAGTAAGGGCGGCCTCGGCAGGCTCTCGCGAGTCTCCTGAGAACGTCGCGGGATCAGGCGGCGAGACGGAGACGGCCCGCTTGTCGTCGAGGATCAGGCTCACCTCGGTCCGAACCGCTTCGTTGTCCCAATCGGGATTGAACATGTTCAGCGGCTGCCAGAGAGAGATCGCGCCGTGGGCCGGGTTCTGACGACTCGGTTCGGGACGCAATGACCCCACGAGCCCGGGTTGCAGGGGGCATCGCTTCAGCGTGGGACCGCGCGGGACGCGCTCAGCGCCGCCGCTGCAGCGCCAGCACCAGCAGCTCCTGCACGCCGGCGAGCCAGTCGTAGACGGCGCGCTGCATCGCGGACTCCTCGTCGTGGATGTCGCCCTCGTCGCCGTCCTCGCGGATGCCCAGCCGCGCGGCGAGCACCAAGCGCACGTCCGTGATGGTGCGGAGCCACGCGCTGGCCTGCGCCTCGTCCAGGACGACCTTCACCCTGCCGTCCGCAGGCTGAGCGAGCGACTCCATGACGACCTCTGCGTTGCGTTCCTTGCGGTCGGCGAGCCCCGCAGCCGTGAACCGGCGGAACTCGGCGGACGCCTCCGGGTCGTCCGGGTACGCATCCGGCAGCAGCCGGCCGAGGGCGGGGTCGGCGAGCTGGTTCTCCGGGTGGGCCGCCGCCCGAGCGAGCTCCACAGCCTCCTCGGTGAGCGAGCGCAGCAACTGCGCCTCCTCCGGCGCGAAGGACGCCGTGACCCGACCGTCCCGGCGCCGGCGGAACGGCGTCATGCGTCCGCCTTCGTCAGCGTCGCCCACAGGCCGTACTCGTGCATCGCCTCCACGTGCCGCTCCATCTCCTCGCGTGTGCCCGTGGCGACCACCGCACGACCCTCCGTGTGCACCAGCATCATCCGGCGCTTCGCCTCCGCCCGCGGGAAGCCGAAGTAGGTCTGGAACACGTAGGTGACGTAGCTCATCAGGTTCACCGGGTCGTTCCACACGATCGTCACCCACGGGGAGCCGAGCTCCAGCAGCTCGTCGGTGCCCGTCTGCTCCAGGGTTCCTGCGTCGGTCACGACGACGGCCACAGCGGGATGCCCGCGATCGCGTCCGCGGCGCGCACCAGCGTCAGGTGGGTGAGCGCCTGCGGGGTGTTGCCCGCGTGCGACCGGCCTTCGACGTCGTATTCCTCGGAGAGCATACCGACGTCGTTCGCCAGCGCGACCAGCCGGTCCATGAGCCGGACCGCGTCCTCCTTCCGGCCGGACGTGGCGTACTGCTCGACCAGCCAGAACGAGCAAGCGAGGAACGGGTGCTCGCCCGGCGGCAGCCCATCCACCCCGGACTCGGTGCGATAGCGCAGCAGCAGGCCGTCCCGCAGGAGGTCCTCCTCCAGTGCACGCACTGTGCCGAGCATCCGCGGGTCGTCGGCGCTGACGTAGCCGACCTGGGCCAGCTGCAGCAGGGACGCATCCACCTCGGTGGTGCCGTAGTGCTGCACGTAGGTGCCGCGGTGCGGGTCCCAGCCATTCGCCTCGATGTCGGCGCGGATGGCGTCCCGCTCCCGCTTCCAGCGCTCGACCGGACCGTCGAGGCCGTACTGCTCGACGCCCCGGATGGCGCAGTCGAAGGCGGCCCAGACCAGCGCACGCGAGTGCGTGAACTGCTGCGGATGGTCGCGGATCTCCCAGATGCCGTGGTCGGGCTCGCGCCAGTGCGCTTCCAGGTAGCCCATCAGCGCGCGCTGCAGTGCCCAGGAGAACCGCGTCTCCGTGTTCCCGGCGCGGCGGCCGTGGTCGAGCCCCAGCATGACCGCGCCGATCACGTCGGCCTGGAACTGGTTCGAGGCGTCGTTGCCCACCCGCACGGGATGCGCGCCCTGGTAGCCGGGGAGGCTGTCGATGGTCCGCTCGCCCAGGTACCGCTCGCCGGCGAGCCCGTACATGATCTGCACATCGCCGGGGTCGCCCGCGATCGCGCGCAGCAGCCAGTCGCGCCAGTGGTCCACGTAGTCGTTGTAGCCGTGCGAGAGGAGCACGCCGATCGTCAGCGACGCATCCCGCAGCCACACATAGCGGTAGTCCCAGTTGCGTTCGCCGCCGAACGCCTCCGGCAGCGAGGTGGTGGCCGCCGCGACGATGCCGCCGGTCTCGAGGTGCGAGAGCGCGCGCAGGATCAGCAGCGAACGGACCACTTCGCTGCGGTACGGCCCTTCGTGCGCGCATCCCTTCGCCCACCCGGTCCACCACTCGCGGGTGTGCTGCAGGGCGGTGTCGACGTCGAGGGCGACGGGTGCGTCGCGGTGCGAAGGGAACCACGTCATCGTGAGGTCGACGATCTCGCCGGCGCGCACCGTGAACTCGCCCTGGTGGGCGTGATTCGCGGGGTGCAGCTGCGAGCCGCGCACCACGATGGCATCGGGGCCGGCAACGGCGATCAGGGAATGCGGGCGGTCCGTCTTATCCTGCCGCACCCACGGCATCGCGTCCGCGTAGCCGAACCGGATGCGGAGATCCTGGCGCATGTGCACCCGGCCGCTGACGCCGCGAACGCGCCGGATGATATCGGCGCGGTGGTCGCCCATCGGCATCGCATCCACCACCTCGACCTCGCCCTCGGCGGTGCGCCACCGGGTGACGACGATCATGGTGTCCTCCTCGTAGTGACGGGTGCTCGTCGCAGACGCATCGGTCGGCGCGACCAGCCAGCGCCCGTGGTCCTCGGTGCCGAGTAGGGCGCCGAACGTGGACCGCGAGTCGTACCGGGGGAGGCACAGCCAGTCGATGCTGCCGTCTTTGCCGACGAGCGCCCCGGTGAAGCAGTCACTGATCAGGGCGTAATCCTCGATGGGGAGCGACATATTCCCAGTATGGACGTACTGTGATCGGCATGACGCAGTCCGTGGACACTCTTGTGATTCTCGGAGCATCCGGCGACCTCACGTCACGGCTCCTCCTCCCCGCTATCGGACAGTTGCTCACCGGCCAGCCGGACCGGGCGTTCACGCTGATCGGCTCGAGCAGCGACGACCTCGACGACGACGCCTGGCGTTCGCTCGTGAAGAAGTCGTTCGCGACGGTCGATGCGAAGGGGAAGGCGGTCGACCGGCTGCTGAAGGAGACCCGCTACATCAAAGGGGATGCCACCAGCGCCGACGACTTGATGAAGCTCCTCGCGGAGGCGAAGGGCGTGCCCGCGCTGTACTTCGCCCTCCCACCCGCCGTCACCGCGAAGGCGTGCGACGCCCTCGGCACCTTCGACCTGCCCGAGGGGCTCACACTCGCGCTGGAGAAGCCGTTCGGCACCGACCGTGAGAGCGCGATTCGACTCAACGAGCAGCTGGCCCGGCTGGTGCCGGAGGACCAGATCCACCGGGTAGACCACTTCCTCGGGCGCTCCAGCGTGCTCAACATCTTGGGCGTGCGCTTCGCCAACAGCATCCTGGAGCCGATCTGGGACGGGCTGCACATCGAACGCGTCGACGTGATCTACGACGAGACGTTGGCGCTGGAGGGACGCGCCCGGTACTACGACACCGCAGGCGCGCTGATGGACATGATCCAGAGCCACCTCCTGCAGGTGCTGGCCGTGCTCGCGATGGAGCCGCCCTCGACCCTCGGTGCGGAGGACCTCCGCGACGCCAAGGAGCTCGTGCTGCGCGCAACGCGGGTCTGGAACGACGACCCGGTCACAGCGAGCCGGCGGGCGCGCTACGCGGCAGGCGAGATCGACGGCAAGAAGCTGCCGGCGTACGCCGACGAGTCCGGGGTGGACCGTTCGCGCGAGACGGAGACGCTGACCGAGGTGACCTTCCAGATCGACACCTGGCGCTGGAAGGGCGTGCCGTTCACACTGCGCTCGGGCAAGGCGCTCGGCGGAAGACGGCGGGAGATGGTCATCACGTTCGCGCCGGCCCAGCACATCCCGACGGGGCTGACGGGAACGATGGAGCCGGCGAAGCTGCGGCTCATGTTCGCTCCGGACCGGATGTCGTTCGAGATCAACATCAATGGGTCGGACGACCCGTACGAGCTGGAGCGCGCATCACTCCAGGCCGACTTCGGGCCCGGCGCGTTGCTGGCCTACGGCGAGGTGCTGGAGGGCATCCTCGACGGGGACCCGACGCTGTCGGTGCGTGCGGACACGGCGGTCGAGTGCTGGCGGATCGTCGAGCCCGTGTTGAAGGCGTGGCACGACGGACGCGTGCCGCTCGAGGAGTACCCGGCGGGGTCGGAAGGGCCCGAGGACTGGAAGGAGCTCGGCTGAGGCCGAGCCGGGCTTCTCTGTCGGCTTCTAGGCCGCGGAGCGGACGGAGACGAGCGGGAACTCGCCGGTCACGGGTTTCCGCAGGTCGGTCCACTGGGTGATCGGCGCGGGTTCCCAGCTGAAGGCGGCGGGCTGAGCCTCGGCGACGGGGACGTCCGCCACGGCGGCGGGAGTCTCGACGGCGGCCTCTGCCGGAGTAGCGATGACCTCGGCTGCCTCGGCCGGCGCGGGTGCATCCGCGACCGAGGGGGCCAGGTGCTGCGGCTCGGAGAGCGCTTCGCCCGCTTCGAGCCGTCGGCGCGCTTCGGCGAGGGCGGCGGCGATGCCGACCGAGACCGACTGGGCGAGGATGGAGTGGAAGATGGTGTCGGTGTCGTCGTGCGCACGGCGGATGACCGTCCACTCGCCGTTCACGCCGATCAACTCGGCAACCTTGGTGTGCACGAGTTCGAGGATCTGAGCGTCCGTCAACTGAGGGACTGGAGCCACCGGAACTACGGCGGCGTGCCGCCTACGACCAAACATCGCGCAACCCCTTCCAGGTTCACCTGAATACAAGTGTCATGGACGGAAGCCGCGCGAACCCGCCGGACACGCCGGGAGTTTTGCGGAAATCAGCGGGTCAACGGCTCTTTCGTGCACCAAGGGGGTTGGATTCGCGCTCGGACGCCTCCCGCGACTCCTGGATCACCGCTCCGACGGCCAGGGCGAGCGAGATAGCGGCGTTGATCCACATCAGGGGGACGCGCCAGTCACGGACGCCCTTCTTGGACGACTGGACCGTTGTCCACAGACCGAACGCCGCGCTGATGACCGCGCCGTTGAAGAGGTACTTGCGCATCCTGTTCCTTTCGATGTCGACCCGTAGCGTACGCTTCCTAGGTCCGGACCGGGAGGAGGAGGATGCGCACCGCGATCGTCGGCGCCGTGCTCCTCGCACTCGGTGGGGTTGCCGTCGCGACCGGGTTGCTGCCCGTTCCCGAAGCCGTCGAGCTGTGGGATCGCGTGTGGCCCATCCTGCTGTTCGTCGTGGCCATCACCGTGGTGACCGAGTTCGCCGCCGAGGCGGGCGTGTTCACCGCGCTTGCCCAGCAGACGGCTCGCTGGGGGCGTGGCCGTGCCTGGGCGCTCTGGCTGCTCGTCGTGGTCGTCGCAGCACTCAGCACGATCTTCCTGTCGCTCGATACGACCGCCGTGCTGCTCACTCCCGTGGTCATCGTGATGGCGCGCCACGCCGGGCTGAACCCGCTTCCCTTCGCATTGACGACGGTCTGGATGGCGAACGCCGGCTCGCTGCTGCTTCCCGTCTCCAACCTCACCAACCTGCTGGCCCAGCACGCGATGGGTGACCCGACCCCCGCCGCCTTCGCGTCGCTCATGCTGGCTCCCGCTCTTGTGGCGATGGCGGTCCCGATGGTCGTGGTGTTCCTCATCGCGCGGCGATCGCTGCTGGTCCGGTACGCCACGGGCGAGGAGGACGGCATCGAGGACCCGGTGCTGTTCTGGATTTCGGCCGTGGTCCTCGTGGTTCTCATCCCGTTGCTCGTCTCCGGCCTGCCGGTGTGGCTGCCGACCAGTGTCGCAGCCGTACTGCTCGCGGTGGTGTTCCTCGTCCGCAAGCGTGGCGTCGTGCGCTTCGGGCTGGTGCCCTGGCAGCTGGTGCTGCTCGCGTCCGGCTTGTTCCTGTTCATCGAGGCGCTGCACGCGCAAGGCCTCGGGACGCTGATGGCGACCGTCTCCGGGATGGGGGAGTCGCCGCTCGCCCTCCTGCGGCTGTCCCTCACGGGGTTGGTCGGCGCGAACGCGATCGACAACCTCCCGGCATATCTGGCGCTGGAGCCTGCGGCCGACAGCCCCGCGCGTCTGGCCGCGCTGCTGATCGGCGTGAACGCGGGACCGTTGATCACGCCGTGGGCGTCGCTCGCGACCCTGCTCTGGCACCAGCGGCTGACGTCGTTCGACGTGGAGATCCGCTGGAGCCGCTACGTGTTGCTCGGCCTGATCGTCGCGCCTGTGACGGTCATTCTGGCGACGCTGGCGCTGGCCTTCACCGTCTAGGTGACGCAACACGCCGTCGCGCGGGTGCGCTGGACGGCGTGTCGCGTCAACTGGATGGGCTTATTCGGCGGGGAGGAGGCGCGCGGCGTTGACCACGCGGCGACGGGCCACGGCGATGAGGGCCAGGGCGAAGCCGAACGCCGCCCACAGGAGCAGGCCGCCAAGGCCGCGCCACGCGTCCGCCGAGCCGTCGATCGCGCCCTGCAGCGCCGTGATGGCCGACGACGTCGGCAGCCACGGCAGGGCCGCGTCGAAGAAGCCGGGCGCGGTGGACACGATTCCCGAGGCGAGTGTCACGACGACGACGAGCATCGACAGGAACCGCCCGACCCCGCCGAGGAGGGCGACCAGGCCGTGGTTGACGGCGGCGAACGCGATCCCGACCGCCGCGGCCAGCCCGGCGAAGCCGAACCAGTGGCCGACGTCAAGCGAGAGCGCCGGCGCCATGATCCCGGCGACCAGCACGCCCTGCACGACCCCGAGCGCCGCTGCGGGCAGGAACCCGTCGAGGGCGATCCGGCTGGCTGCGCGGGAGGTCAGCAGCGCGCGCCGCGACAGCGCCTGCAGCACGAGGAAGGTCGCCAGCGC
Organism: Leifsonia sp. RCC_180; assembly: GCF_058138205.1. Classification (NCBI taxonomy): domain Bacteria; kingdom Bacillati; phylum Actinomycetota; class Actinomycetes; order Micrococcales; family Microbacteriaceae; genus Leifsonia; species Leifsonia sp. RCC_180. Next base: position 347,052 of record NZ_CP200340.1, read on the forward strand.
CCCGAGCCACAGCGCCACCGCGGCGAACAGCGGGATGCTGGAGGTGCCGAACGCAGTGTTGCCGGAGGTCTTCTGCCCGACCGGCTGTGCCGCCACGTCGGCGAGGCTGGTCCGTTCGCCCTTGTCGTAGCTGGGCAGCTGCTTCACCGCCGTGTGGAGGCCAGCGGCGAGGGATGCGGCACCGGACGCCGACTGGTCGGCACCGGTGGCGAGGGCCGGGATGCCGGCGCTCAGCTGCTGCACACCGGTGGCGAACTGCTGCGCGCCGTCCGCCGACTGGGAGGCGCCGGAGGCGAGCTGCGAGGCTCCCGACGCCGACTGCGTGACGCCGCCGGTGTACTGCCCGAGCTGCGAGGAGAAGGTCTGGGTTCCGGAGGCGAGGCCCGCCCCGTACGCCTGTGCCGTGTTGAGGTCGGTCAGCTGGGCTTTGAGTTGCTCGCAGAGCGCACCGAGCTTCGGGTCGACGATCGGAGGAGCGCAGTTCTGCGCAACCGCCGTGTTGATCCCCGTGGTCGCCCTGCTGAGAGTGGTGGATGCGGTGCCCGCGGTATCCGCCAGCTGCTGGGCGCCGCTCTGCACCTGCGCTCCGCTCGACGCCAGAGTGTTCAGGCCGTCCGACAGCTGCGACGTGCCGTCGGAGAGCTGCGAAATCCCGCCCGCCAGCGACGACGCTCCGGTCGAGAGCTGCGCTGCGCCGTCGGCCAGCTGATGCGTCCCGCTCGCCAGCTGCGTCAGTCCTCCGGCGAGCTGGTCGGCTCCCGTCGCCGCCTTGCCGAGCTGCTCTCCGAGCGTGTTGAACCCGACGTACACGTTGGCGATGTAGGTCGAGGTGAGCTGCTTGTTCAGCACCGCGGTCGCGGTGGTGGTGACGGCCTGGCTGATCGCAGGGTCGACGAGCTTCGACTGCTGGCTGGTGCGCACGTCGATGGTCGCCTGGGTGGCGTCGGCCGCGGCGCCGGCGGTCGAGGTGGCCGCCTTCGAGAAGTTCTCCGGCACGGTGACCACGGCGACGTACTCGCCGCTCGCGATGCCCTTGTCGGCATCCTTCTTGTCGGTCAGCACCCAGTCGAAGTTGTCGTTCTTGGTGTCGAGGAGGCCGGCCGCGAGCTGCCGGCCGAGCGGAACGGTCTGGCCGTTCACCTTCACCGGCTGGTCGAGGTTGACTACGGCCGCCTTGACGTCGCCGAGGCGCTCGGTCGGATTCCAGAGCGCCCAGACGAGCAGCCCGCCGATGACGATGGGCACCAGCAGGATGCCGGCGATGGTCAGCCAGGTGACGCGCTTGTCCGAGCGCATCCGCTCCAGCGAGAACAGCGAACCCGGGCGGCGTAGGGGAGAGGTGGGGGTGGTCATCGGGCGTCAGCCTTCTCGAGGTGGGCGCCGTGCTCGGCGCGGTCGGGGTCGGTGAGGTCGGTGTCCGCGGCGTCCGCCCCAGGTGCGCCCGGACGACGCGCCGGTCGCGTTGCGGCATCCAGGTCGACGGCCGTCGGCTCGGCGCTGTCGGGCAGGAGATCGTCGAGTCCGGCCGGGTCGACGCAGGAGACCACGAGCGCGAAGGGACGCTCCTCGACCCGGGCTCGGCTCAGCGCCGCGGTGAGCTCGGCGCGGATGCGGCGACGCTCGACCGGGTCGGTGACGGAGTCGACGGCGTCGAGCGCCAGCAGCTGCGGACGGCCGGCGAGGGCCAGCCGGATGTCGCCGACGGGCGTCTCGGACGCCTCCATCCGGACGAGTGAGGTGCGCGCGCGCACCGCCGAACCGCGGGTCGGCAGGACGAAGCCCGCCACCTTGACCGTTCCGGTGTCGACCGGAGTGTGCCCGGTCACCGCCATGAGGAGCGCGAGCGCGGCGGTGCGGTCGTCGCCGTGCACCACGAGCACCTCGCCGTCTGAAAGCCGGAACGACACGTCCCCGACCAGGCGCTTCTTCCGCGTGCTGACGCCGAGCCCGTCCGCCGCGGCCACCAGGCCGGTCGTGCCCTCGGGCCAGTGGGCGAGCTCCAGCTCCTTCTGCAGGCCGTCGCCCTCCACATCGAAGGAGGGTAGGATGCGGTCGAGCCAGCGCGGCATCCACCAGGCCTTGTCTCCCAGCAGCTGCAGCACCGCCGGCACCAGCGTCATCCGCACGATGAACGCGTCGACGAACACACCGACGGCGAGGCCCAACGCGATCGGCTTGATCGAGGCGTCGCCTTCCGGCACGAATGCGGCGAACACGGAGATCATGATGATCGCGGCCGCGGTGACGACCTTCGCCGAGCTGACGAATCCGCTCTGGATGGCGCGGCGCGCCTCGCCGCCGTGCACGTAGTCCTCGCGGATGCGGCTGACCAGGAAGACCTCGTAGTCCATCGCCAGGCCGAAGAGCACGCCCATCAGGATGATCGGCATGAACGAGATGATCGGCCCGGTCTTGTCGACGTGGAGGGCGTCGGCGAACCATCCCCACTCGAACACGGCCGTGACCGCCCCGAACGCGACGCCCACCGAGAGCAGGTAGCCGAGTGCCGCCTTGATCGGCACCGCGATGGAGCGGAACACCATCGTCAGAAGGATCAGCGAGAGGCCGACGACGAGCACGCCGAACGGCAGCAGCGCTCCGCCCAGTCGCGAGGAGACGTCGATCTGCGCCGCCGTGTTTCCGGTCACCTTGAGGTCGACCCCGTACTCGTCGAGGAAGTGCTGGTGCTTCGACCGGATCTCCGAGACGAGGTCCGCCGTCTTCGCGTCGTCGGGACCGGTGGTCGGGACGACCTGCACGATGCCGGTGTCGGCGGTCGCGTTCGGGGTGGCGAGCGGGACGGAGGCGACACCGGGGAGATCGGCGATCTCATCCCCGATCTTCGTCATGAGCCCGACCGGATCGGTGCTGGAGATGATGGAGCCGGTCACGATCAGCGGGCCGTTGTAGCCCGGACCGAAGTGCTCGGAGACCAGGTCGTAGGCGACGCGTGCGGACGAGCTCTCGGGCTGCGAGCCGGCGTCGGGAAGGGCCAGCCGCAGCTGGAGCGCGGGGAGGGCGGCGATGCCGAGCGCGACGATCACGGCCACGACGGTCACGATCGGGAAGCGGGTGACCGCGCGGACCCAGCCGCGGAAGAATCCGGGCGGGATGTCGGCTTTTGCCGCGTGCGCGAAGGACGGCGCTGTCGCGTCAGCGGGTGCGGGTGCGGGTGTCGGTGCGGGTGTCGGCGCCGGCGCGACGGCCGCTCCCTCCGCCGTCTCCGCCGACTGCCGCTTGGCCTCCCGTGCGGCTTTACGGCGCCCAGGCGTCAGCCGCGCCCCGGCGAAGCCGAGCATCGCGGGGGTCAGCGTCAGCGCGACCAGCACCGCGACCGCCACGGCCACGGACGCCGCCAGGCCCATCGTCGTCAGGAACGGGATGTTCGCCACAGCGAGCCCCGCGAGGGCGATGATCACCGTGATGCCGGCGAAGAGCACGGCGGAGCCCGCCGTCGCAACCGAACGGGCGGTCGACTCCTCCGGCGGAACACCGGCCTTCAGCTGTGCCTGATGCCGGGAGATGATGAACAGCGAGTAGTCGATCCCCACCGCGAGCCCGAGCATGAGCGCGAGCATCGGTGTGGTGGAGGAGATCGACCCGAACAGCGTCGCGATGAAGATCAGGCACATCGACAGGGCGACGCCCAGGATGGCCGTGAGGAGCGGCATCCCGGCCGCGAGGAACGAGCCGAAGGTCAGGATCAGGACGACCAGCGCGACGCCGACGCCTATCAGTTCGATGACGGAGAGCGTCGGGAGATTCTGCGAGAAGAGCTGCCCGCCCACGGCGGACTTCGATCCGTCGGGGAGATCCTTCGCCAGCTCGGCCCCGGCCGCCTTGACGGCATCCTTCGTCTCGGCGGTCACGGTGGTCATCTGACCCTTCAGCTGCACAGTGATGATCGCGGCCGAGCGGTCGTCGGAGATCAGGTTCTTCACCTGCGCCGAATAGGGGGAGCTGGCGCTGGAGACGCCGTCGATGTCCTTGATGGATTCGACCGCATCCTCGACCGGCTGCTTGATGTCGGCGTCGTCGACCGTCTGACCCTCCGGAGCGACGACGACGATCTGCGCCGTGGTGCCGCTGACTTGCGGGAATGTGCGGCTCAGCGTGTCGAGAGCCTCTTGCGACTCGGTGCCCGGAATGCTGAAGCTGTTATCTGTGCCCTGGTTGAACAGGAGCGCGCCGCCGCCGAGGAGGGCGAGGAGTGCGATCCAGATGATGACGACTAGACGGCGGGCGCGGTAGGCCCACCGGCCGACCGAATACAGAAGCGAGGACACGCGTTCTCCAGTGGGTGAGTACCGAAAGTGATCAAGGGTGTTCGATACACCGTTGTATCCATACATGACCGTATCCGATACACTTCTGTATCGTAAGTTGGATTCAGGAAGGTTTCAGCTTGGACAGCACGACTCTCAGTGACGACGCCGCGGCAGAGGTCCGCGAGGATGCGCCCACCGAGTCGGCGAGGCGGCAGCGCACCCGCGCGCGCCTGCTCGACGCGGCCTTCGACGTCTTCGCCGAGCACGGTGTCCGTGCCGCGAGCGTCGAGCTGATCGCGGAGGCCGCGGGGTTCACCCGGGGCGCCTTCTACTCCAACTTCTCCAGCAAGGAGGAGCTGTTCTTCGCGCTCATGGACCGCGAGAAGACCATCCGGCTGGAGCAGCTGAACACCGGCGTCGCCCAGTTCCTCACCCCGCTCGTGGGCGACGGGAACGCCGGCCTCGGCGACCAGGATGTGCTGCAGACGATCACGCGCATCCTCGAACTGCAGTCCGACGACCGGCGCTGGTGGCTGGTGCAGGCCGAGTTCCAGCTCATGGCGCTCCGCGACCACTCCATCGCGGCCGACTACCTGCGCTACCAGGACGAGTTCTTCGCCGACCTGACGGAGATCGTCGTCGCGGCCCTCGACAGCGCGGGGCGGCGCTTCACCATCGATGCGGAGGAAGCGGTCCGGGTCATCGCCGAGCTGTGCGGGAGCGGGGAGGCCCGCGCGGTGTTGGCCGGAGACGAGCGCACCTTCACCGAGCGGCTCTCCGAGTCGGTGCCGACCATCCTGCTGGCGCTGACCGAGCGGGTCTGACCGTTTGAGCGTTCGCCAAGCGTCGGCCACTACTGTTTGAGGGATGCGACCCGAAGCATCCCGCAACCCACGCGCGCCGCGCGTGCCCCGAGCGTTCCGCGCCGCCGCGCTGCTCGCGTCGGCTGCGGTCGTGGCACTCCTGACGGCGTGTTCTGCGTCGCCCGGAGGCGCGGAGACGCCGCGCGCCGCGGCGACGGCCGCGCCGACGCCCACAGCCGCCCCCGACCCCTTCCCGAAGGAGCCGTTGACAGCATCCACCCGCTATGTCGCCGTCGGCGACTCGTTCGCGGCCGGGATGGGCGGAGGCGACGAGCAGGGGAAGTGCCGGCTGAGTCCCGCCGCGTACCCGCCGGTGTTCGCCCGTAAGGCCGGCATCGACCTGGTGGTCAACGCCGCGTGCGCCGGCGCCACCACATCCGACCTCCTCAAGCACCAGCTGCTCGCGCTCGACGACCGGACCGATCTCGTCACGGTCAGCATCGGGGGCAACGACCTGGGCGTCGCGGCGATCGCCGGCGACTGCGCGGCGGGCAAGGCGGCCGCCTGCCGGAACGAGGTCACGGCTGCGCTTTCCCTGCTCAACGTACTGCCCGACCGCCTGGACACCGTCTACAGCGCCATCGCGCAGGCGGCGCCGAACGCCCGCATCGTCGTCACCGGCTACACGCTGCTCTACGACTCGTCGGATCCGAACGCTCCCGATTTCGGAACCGCCGCCGCACTCAACGCCGCGACACTCGGGCTGAACGAGGTGATCCGCCAAGCGGTCGACGAGCAGCGGGCCGACGGCAAGCCGATGGAGTACCTCCCCGTCGACTTCGCCGGGCACGCGATCGGCGACCGGAAGCCCTGGCTGAACACCACCGGTCCGGACGTCTTCCACCCGACCGCCGCGGGCTACGCCGAGTACGCGAGCAGACTCATCCAGCTGCTCGGGAAGGCGCAGTAGCCCCGCGCGGAACCCGGGTTCGCCCCGGGCGGGGTTGGAGGACGCTGGTACCCTGGCTGGTGTCCACCGCGACCCCCTGAGGGAGTTGACCCACCATCACCGCGAAGCCTGACTCGACGACGACGAACGCGACGAACGCGACGAACGCGACCACCACCGACAGCGACGACGACACGTACGACCTGGTCATCGTGTCCAACCGGCTGCCCGTGGACCGGGTGCTCGACGACGACGGGAACGCCGACTGGCGGCCCTCACCGGGCGGCCTCGTCGCGGCGCTTGAGCCGATGATGCGGTCGCAGGACGGCATCTGGGTCGGCTGGGCCGGCGTCTCGGATGAAGAGGTCGACCCGTTCGAGGCCGGCGGGATCAACATCCTGCCCGTGCCCCTCTCCGAGCAGGAGCTGCAGGAGTACTACGAGGGTTTCTCCAACGACACCCTCTGGCCGCTCTATCACGACGTCATCGCGCAGCCGAGCTACCACCGCGAGTGGTGGGAGACCTACGTGAAGGTGAACCGGCGGTTCGCGCAGGCTGCCGCGTCCGCCTCGGCGCCCGGCGCGGTCGTCTGGGTGCACGACTACCAGCTGCAGCTGGTCCCGGCGATGCTGCGCGAGCTGCGGCCCGACCTCGTGATCGGGTTCTTCAACCACATCCCGTTCCCGCCGTACGGCATCTACTCGCAGCTGCCCTGGCGGCGGCAGATCATCGACGGACTGCTCGGCGCCGACGTCATCGGCTTCCAGCGGGTCGCCGACGCCGGCAACTTCTCCCGCGCCGTCCGCCGCCTGAAGGGTTTCGAGACCCGCGGGCCGATCATCGAGGTGCCGATCGACACCGACGATCCGGAGGCCGGATCGCACCGTCACGTCACAACAGACCGCCGCGGGGGCCTCGTGCGCACCGTGCTCGCCCGGGCGTTCCCGATCTCGATCGACGCGGAGCAGTACCAGGAGCTCGCCCGCCGTCCCGAGATCCAGGCGCGCGCCCAGGAGATCCGTGAAGAGCTCGGCAACCCCGAGAAGATCATGCTCGGCGTCGACCGGCTCGACTACACGAAGGGGATCGGCCACCGCCTCGCCGCGTTCGGCGAACTCCTCGCCGAGGACCGGGTGAAGGCGGAGGACGTCACCCTGGTCCAGGTCGCCAGCCCCAGCCGGGAGCGGGTCGAGACGTACCGCCAGCTCCGGGATGAGATCGAACTAACCGTCGGCCGCATCAACGGCGACTACTCGACGCTCGGCCACACCGCCATCGCGTACCTCCACCACGGCTACCCCCGTGAGGAGATGGTGGCGCTGTACCTCGCGGCCGACGTGATGCTGGTGACCGCGCTGCGCGACGGCATGAACCTGGTCGCGAAGGAGTATGTCGCGACCCGGGTTGATGAGGACGGCGTGCTCGTGCTCAGCGAGTTCGCAGGGGCCTCGGACGAGCTCCGCCAGGCCCTGCTGATCAACCCGCACGACATCGAGGGCCTCAAGGATGCCGTGATGCAGGCGCTCGCGATGCCCAAACGCGACCGCACCCGCCGGATGCGCGCCCTGCGCAAGAAGGTGCTCACCAACGACGTTGCGCGCTGGTCCGCCTCCTTCCTGGACGCGCTCACCCGTAGCGCCCACGGCGACCACCCGTTGCAGGACCCGCCCGTCAACCGGCGCTGATTTCCCTTTTCACTGTTCTGAAAGACATATGACTCACACCGCTTCGCACCTGCCGCCCGCCTCCGCCGTCGCCCTCGCCTCCGCCCTGCAGAGGCTCGCCACCGCCGACCGGCTGCTCCTCGCCCTCGACTTCGACGGGACGCTCGCGCCCTTCGTCGACGTCCCACGGGGCGCCCGGGCACTGCCCGAGTCGAAGGCGGCGCTCGACCGCCTGGAGCACCTGCCGAACACCTGGGTGGCGTACGTGTCCGGCCGCCCGCTGTCGAGCCTGGAACTCGTGACCGAGGCCGACGAGGATGCGCTGCTGATCGGCTCGCACGGCGTCGAGATCCGCTTCGGCCGCGACGGCGTCTCCCTCGACCTGACGGAGGAGGAGCAGGACACGCTGCGCCGGCTCGGCGACGCGCTGCAGGGGCTCGTGGACAGCATCCCGGAGACCAAGCTCGAGACGAAGCCGGTCGGATTCGGCGTGCACTACCGGCGCGTGGCGGGGGAGCGCGGTGCGGAGGTCGTCGCCCGTGCGCGCGAAGCGGCTGCCGCCGTGAGCCCCGAGCTGACGATCCGCGACGGCAAGGACATCATCGAGTTCTCAGTGCGCGGGGCGAACAAGGGCGACGGCGTCGAGCGGTTGCGCGAGTACACGAAGGCGACTGCCGTTTTGTTCGCCGGCGACGACGTCACGGACGAGGACGGCTTCACCGTGCTGCGCCCGTCGCAGGGCGACGTCGGCATCAAGGTCGGCGCGGGGGAGACCGCGGCGCAGTACCGCGTCGCGGACGAGCGCGCCATCGCGACGCTGCTCGGACTGCTCGCGCAGGCGCGCGAGGCGCACCTGAAGTCGTCCACAGCCTGACGCGGGGGCCCGTTCTCCACGGGTGCGGGACGCATGGTCCGAGCGGCATTCGAGACGTCCTAGAGTTGTTCCATGCCAGAAGTCGATTGGAAGCCGCGTTCGCGCGTCGTCACGGACGGGATCGAAGCCACCACCAGCCGCGGTATGCTCCGCGCCGTCGGAATGGGTGACGAAGACTGGGAGAAGCCGCAGATCGGCATCGCCAGCTCGTGGAACGAGATCACCCCCTGCAACCTCTCGCTCGACCGTCTCGCGCAGGGCGCGAAGGAGGGCGTGCACGCCGGGGGCGGCTATCCGCTCCAGTTCGGCACCATCTCGGTCTCCGACGGCATCTCGATGGGCCACGAGGGGATGCACTTCTCGCTCGTATCGCGCGAGGTCATCGCCGACTCCGTCGAGACCGTGATGATGGCCGAGCGCCTCGACGGCACCGTCCTCCTCGCGGGCTGCGACAAGTCGCTCCCCGGCATGCTGATGGCAGCGGCCCGGCTGGATCTCTCGGCGGTGTTCCTCTACGCCGGGTCCATCGCGCCCGGCTGGGTGAAGCTCTCCGACGGCACGGAGAAGGACGTCACGATCATCGACTCCTTCGAGGCGGTCGGCGCGTGCAAGGCCGGCAAGATGAGCGAGGAAGACCTCAAGCGCATCGAGTGCGCCATCGCCCCGGGCGAGGGCGCCTGCGGCGGCATGTACACCGCGAACACGATGGCTTCGGTCGCAGAGGCGCTCGGGATGAGCCTGCCGGGCTCGGCAGCGCCGCCGTCGGCGGACCGTCGCCGTGACTACTACGCGCATCGCTCCGGCGAGGCCGTCGTGAACCTGCTCCGCAAGGGCATCACCGCTCGCGACATCCTCACCAAGAAGGCGTTCGAGAACGCCATCGCGGTGGCCATGGCGTTCGGCGGCTCGACCAACGTCGTCCTGCACCTGCTGGCCATCGCGCACGAGGCCGAGGTCGACCTGACGATCGACGACTTCAACCGCATCGGCGACAAGATCCCGCACATCGGCGACCTGAAGCCGTTCGGCAAGTACGTCATGAACGACGTCGACCGCCACGGCGGCGTCCCGGTCGTCATGAAGGCCCTGCTCGACGCGGGCCTGCTCCACGGCGACTGCCTGACCGTGACCGGCAAGACGGTGGCCGAGAACCTGGCCGAGATCAACCCGCCTGCACCCGACGGCGAGGTGATGCGGACGCTCGACAACCCGATCCACCCCACCGGCGGCATCACCATCCTCAAGGGCTCGCTCGCACCCGACGGCGCCGTCGTCAAGACGGCCGGCTTCGACGCCGAGGTGTTCGAGGGCCCGGCGCGCGTGTTCGAGCGCGAGCGGGAGGCGATGGACGCGCTGACCGAGGGCCGCATTTACGCGGGCGACGTCGTCATCATCCGGTACGAGGGCCCGAAGGGCGGTCCGGGGATGCGCGAGATGCTCGCCATCACCGCCGCCATCAAGGGCGCAGGCCTCGGCAAGGATGTACTACTATTGACGGACGGACGATTCTCAGGCGGCACAACCGGCCTGTGCATCGGCCACATAGCACCCGAAGCGGTGGACGCAGGTCCCATCGCCTTCGTGCGCGATGGTGATCTGATACGGGTCGATATCGCGGCTCGCTCCCTCGACCTACTTGTCGACGAGTCAGAGCTGACCGCCCGCCGTGAAGGCTGGGCGCCTCTTCCTCCGCGCTATACCCGTGGCGTTCTCGCGAAGTTCTCCAAGCTCGTGCGCTCCGCAGCCGAAGGCGCGGTCACGGGCTGAACGTCGCCGACACCATCCACTCTTCCTATGTAAGGGACTGATCACACGCATGTCCACGGATGCAACCCCCAGCAGTGTGTTGCCGTCCGCGGCGCCCGGTAAGGCGTCGCCCGAGAAGCTGACCGGCTCCCAGTCGGTCGTCCGCACCCTCGAGCTCCTCGGCGTCACCGACGTCTTCGGGCTCCCCGGCGGTGCCATCCTCCCCATCTACGACGCGATCATGGACTCCACGCGGATCCGTCACGTCCTCGTCCGCCACGAGCAGGGCGGCGGTCACGCCGCCGAAGGCTACGCGGTCGCGAGCAACAAGGTCGGAGTCGCTATGGCGACCTCCGGCCCCGGCGCGACGAACCTCGTCACCGCGATCATGGACGCGCACATGGACTCCGTCCCCGTCGTGTTCATCACCGGCCAGGTGTTCTCCACGCTCATGGGCACGGACGCGTTCCAGGAGGCCGACATCGTCGGCATCACCATGCCGATCACGAAGCACTCGTTCCTGGTGAAGGACGTCGAGGACATCCCTTCGACGATCGCGGCGGCGTACCACATCGCCGGGACCGGGCGTCCGGGTCCGGTGCTCGTCGACATCACCAAGGACGCGCAGCAGAACTCGGCGCCGTTCATCTGGCCGCCGAAGGTCGACCTGCCAGGCTACCGACCGATCACCAAGGCGCACGGCAAGCAGGTCCTCGCGGCCGCCCAGCTGCTCGCGGAGGCCAAGAAGCCGGTGCTCTACGTCGGTGGCGGCGTGATCCGCGCCCGTGCCTCGCAGGAACTCCTGGAGCTCGCCGAGGCGACGGGCGCGCCCGTGGTGACCACGCTCACCGCCCGCGGCGCCTTCCCGGACACGCACAAGCAGCACCTCGGCATGCCCGGCATGCACGGGACGGTGCCCGCGGTCCTCGCTCTGCAGGAGGCCGACCTGATCATCTCGCTCGGCGCGCGGTTCGATGACCGCGTGACGGGCAACACCTCCCTGTTCGCACCCAATGCGAAGATCGTGCACGTCGACGTCGACCCCGCCGAGATCTCCAAGATCCGAGTCGCCGACGTCCCCATCGTCGGCGATGCCAAGGACGTCATCGTCGATCTGACCGCGGCGTACCAGGAGGCGATCCGGGCGACCACGCCCGACACCGTCGAATGGTGGACGTACCTGAACGGGCTTCGTGAGGAGTTCCCGCTCGGCTACACGGCCACCACCGACGGCCTGCTCGCTCCGCAGTACGTCATCCAGCGCATCGGCGAACTGACCGGGCCGGAGGGCGTCTACGCCGCCGGCGTCGGCCAGCACCAGATGTGGGCGGCGCAGTTCATCAAGTACGAGCGCCCCAACTCGTGGCTCAACTCCGGCGGCGCCGGGACGATGGGCTACGCGGTGCCCGCGGCGATGGGTGCGAAGGTCTCGCAGCCGGACCGCACGGTGTGGGCGATCGACGGCGATGGATGCTTCCAGATGACAAATCAGGAGCTCGCCACCTGCACGATCAACAACATCCCGATCAAGGTCGCGATCATCAACAACTCGTCGCTCGGCATGGTGCGGCAGTGGCAGACCCTCTTCTACGACGGCCGCTACTCGAACACCGACCTGAACACCGGTCACGACACCGTGCGCGTCCCCGACTTCGTGAAGCTGGCGGAGGCGTACGGCGCCCTCGGCATCCGCGTCACGAAGGAGGAAGAGGTGGATGCCGCGATCAAGCTGGCGCTGGAGACCAACGACCGCCCGGTCGTCATCGACTTCGTCGTGAGCGCCGACGCGATGGTGTGGCCGATGGTGCCGCAGGGCGTCAGCAACAGCTACGTCCAGTACGCCCGCGACCACAGCCCGTCGTTCGGAGGGGAGTGACCATGAGCACGCACGTTCTGAGCCTCCTCGTGGAGGACAAGCCCGGTCTGCTGACGCGCGTGGCGGGCCTGTTCGCCCGTCGCGGCTTCAACATCCACTCGCTCGCGGTGGGCACCAGCGAGGTCGACGGCCTGTCGCGCATCACCGTCGTCGTCGACGTGGAAGAGCTCCCGCTCGAGCAGGTGACCAAGCAGCTGAACAAGCTGATCAACGTCATCAAGATCGTCGAGCTCGAACCGTCGCAGTCGGTGCAGCGCGAGCACCTGCTGATCAAGGTACGGGTGGACAACTCCACCCGCTCGCAGGTGCTCGAAGCGGTGAACCTCTTCCGCGCCCGCGTCGTCGATGTCGCGACCGACGCGCTCGTGATCGAGGTCACCGGCGACAGCGGCAAGACCCAGGCGCTGCTCAAGGTGCTCGAACCGTACGGCATCAAGGAGATGGCCCAGTCGGGCCTCCTCGCGATCGGCCGCGGCGGCAAGTCGATCACCGAGCGCGTTTTCAAAAACTAGAAGACCCACGAACCAACCAGCAAGGAGAAGCACCAGTGGCTGAGATCTATTACGACAACGACGCGGACCTCTCGATCATCCAGGGCAAGAAGGTCGCCGTCATCGGCTACGGCTCGCAGGGTCACGCGCACGCGCAGAACCTCCGCGACTCGGGCGTCGAGGTCGTCATCGGCCTCAAGGAGGGCTCGAAGTCGAAGCCCAAGGCCGAGGAGGCGGGCTTCCGCGTCCTCAGCGCGGCCGACGCGGCCGCCTGGGCCGACGTCATCGTGATCCTCGCACCGGACCAGGTGCAGCGTCACCTGTACGCCGACGACATCAAGGACAACCTGAAGGACGGCGACGCCCTCGTCTTCGGCCACGGGTTCAACATCCGTTTCGGTTACATCGAGGCGCCCGAGGGCGTCGACGTGATCATGGTCGCGCCGAAGGGCCCGGGGCACACCGTGCGCCGCGAGTACGAGGCCGGCCGCGGCGTCCCCGTGATCGTCGCCGTCGAGAAGGACTCGTCGGGTAACGCCTGGCCGCTCGTCCTCTCGTACGCCAAGGCGATCGGCGGCCTCCGCGCCGGCGGCATCAAGACCACCTTCACCGAGGAGACCGAGACCGACCTGTTCGGCGAGCAGGCCGTCCTCTGCGGCGGCGTCTCGCAGCTCGTCCAGTACGGCTTCGAGACCCTGACCGAGGCCGGCTACCAGCCGCAGGTCGCCTACTTCGAGGTGCTGCACGAGCTGAAGCTCATCGTCGACCTGATGTGGGAGGGTGGCATCGCCAAGCAGCGCTGGAGCGTCTCCGACACCGCCGAGTACGGCGACTACGTCTCCGGCCCGCGCGTCATCGACCCGCACGTCAAGGAGAACATGCAGGCGGTGCTCGCCGACATCCAGGACGGCACCTTCGCCAAGCGCTTCATCGCCGACCAGGACGCCGGCGCGCCGGAGTTCCTGGCCCTCCGCAAGAAGGGCGAGGAGCACCCGATCGAGGCGACCGGTCGCGAGCTGCGCAAGCTGTTCGCCTGGAACGCATCCAACGACGACGACTACGTCGACGGCGAGGTCGCGCGCTGATCCCAGCCCGCGCCACGCAGTAGTCTCGGGGTGCCGCACGCGACGCGTGCGCCACCCTTCTGCGTCAGGAGCCGTATGGGCATCGCCGTCGAGATCGCGGTCCAGGACATCGCCGGAGTACGCGTGGCCCTCGCGGAGGGCGCCGACCGGGTGGAGCTCTGCAGCGCCCTCGGCCTGGGCGGCCTGACACCGTCGGCGGGTCTCGTCCGGGCGGCGGTCGCCGAAACACGGGATGCCGGGCGCGACGGTTTCGTCCAGGTGCTCGTCCGGCCGCGGGGCGGCGGGTTCGTCTACGACGCCGACGAGCTCGCCCTGACCCTTGCCGACGTCCGCTTCGCGCAGGAGGCCGGTGCCTCCGGGGTCGTGGTGGGGGCGTTGACCGGCGACGGCGCGATCGATCTGGAGACTGTCCGGCGGATCGTCGCTGCGGCCGAAGGGCTCGAGGTGACCTTCCACCGGGCGATCGACGTCGTGCGTGATCCGGTCGCTTCCGCCGAAGCGCTCGCGGAGCTCGGCGTGACGCGCGTGCTGACCTCCGGCGGGGCCGCGCGCAGCATCGACGGCGTCGAGGTGCTCCAGGCTCTGTCAACGGCGGTCTCCGGGCGTCTGCAGGTCATGGCGGGCGGGGGAGTGCGGGTCGACGACATCCCGGCGCTTGCTGCCACGGGGATCGGCGCTGTGCATCTGTCGGCGCGGGAGCCGGTGCTCGGCGCGCCCAGCGGTCCCGGCGGTGGGGATGCCGCCTACGACGTCACCGATCCGGCGACAGTGCGTGCTGCGGTCGCCGCGGCGGCGCAGCGCTGACCGTCTGCGGCCACAGGACCGTCTGCCCCTACAGGGCGCAGAAAACGCAGAGCGCGATCAGGACGACCTGCAGGATGGCGCGCGGCACGAGCGGCGTGGCGAACACACCGAAGCGGTCCGTCTTCCCTGCGGCGTAGGCGTTCGCCGGGAACACGGCGATCAGGAAGACCGCCAGGCAGATCGCTGCGGCGACGCGGGTCGCCGGGATCAGCAGGCCGACTCCGCCCGCGAGTTCGCAGAGCCCGGTGAAGGCCACGAGGATGCTCGGCCGGACCACCCGCAGGGCCGGCGGGACCATCGCCGCCATCCCGCGCGACGGCCCCGGCACGAAGTGCAGCGCGCCCATCGCCACGAACACTACGGCCAGGGCGATGCGGACGATCAGCTGGGTGATCTCGAAAAGCGTCACCAGCCCATCCTCTCGCGCGGTCATCCACAGCCGGGCGTAACGCGGCGAAAAGCGCGCTTGACCGCCCGCTAGAGTTAACCCGTTCCGCGCCCCACCGACCGTGGCGCCCCTCCCAAGCCAGCCTCGCTTTTCGTAAGGATCTGCCACGTGACAAAGCCGGTCGTCCTGATCGCCGAAGAACTCTCGCCCGCCACCGTCGACGCCCTCGGGCCGGACTTCGAGGTCCGATCGGTGGATGGGACCGACCGGCCGGCCCTGCTCTCCGCCGTCGCGGACGCCGACGCCATCCTGGTGCGCTCCGCGACCAAGGTCGACGCCGAGGTCATCGCCGCCGCACCGGTCCTGAAGGTCATCGCCCGCGCCGGTGTGGGGCTCGACAACGTGGACATCAAGTCCGCGACCAACGCGGGCGTCATGGTCGTCAACGCTCCGACCTCCAACATCATCTCGGCCGCCGAGCTCACCGTCGGTCACATCCTGAGCCTCGCCCGTCACATCCCGGCGGCGCACGGCGCACTCGCGCAGGGCCAGTGGAAGCGGTCGAAGTACACGGGCGTCGAGCTCTACGAGAAGACGATCGGCATCATCGGCCTCGGCCGCATCGGGGCGCTCATCACGGCCCGCCTGCAGGCTTTCGGTACGAACGTCATCGCGTACGACCCCTATGTGACGAGCGCACGGGCGCAGCAGCTCGGCGTGCAGCTGGTGACGCTGGATGAGCTTCTCGCGCAGGCCGACTTCGTCACCATCCACATGCCGAAGACCCCCGAGACGACAGGGATGATCTCCGACGACCAGCTCGCCCTGATGAAGCCGACCGCTTTCGTCGTCAACGTGGCGCGCGGCGGTCTCATCGATGAGGATGCGCTGTACCGCGCCCTCACGACCGGCACGATCGCCGGCGCCGGCCTCGACGTTTTCGTCTCCGAGCCGCCGCAGGAATCGCCGCTGCTCGAGCTGCCCAACGTGGTGGTCACGCCGCACCTGGGCGCCTCGACGGATGAAGCGCAGGAGAAGGCGGGTGTCTCCGTCGCACGCTCGGTGCGCCTCGCGCTGTCGGGCGAGCTCGTGCCGGACGCGGTGAATGTCGCGGGCGGCGTCATCGACCCGTACGTGCGCCCCGGGATCCCGCTCGTCGAGAAGCTCGGCCAGGTGTTCTCCGGTCTCGCCCACAGCCCGGTCACCAGCGTCGACGTAGAGGTGCGCGGAGAGCTCGCCGACTACGACGTCAGCGTGCTGAAGCTGGCAGCGCTCAAGGGCATCTTCACCAACATCGTCAGCGAGACCGTGTCCTACGTGAACGCGCCGCTGCTCGCGGATCAGCGCGGCATCGAGGTTCGGCTTATCACCGACTCGGTCAGCGAGGAGTACCGCAACCTGATCACGCTGCGTGGCGCGCTCAGCGACGGGTCGCAGATCTCGGTGTCCGGCACGCTGACCGGCCCGAAGCAGATCGAGAAGATCGTCGGCATCAACGGCTACGACGTGGAGGTGCCGGTCGCCGAGCACCTCGTCGTCATGGTCTACGATGACCGCCCCGGCATCGTCGCCGTCTACGGCCGCGAGTTCGGCGAGGCCGCGATCAACATCGCGGGCATGCAGATCGCCCGAACGTCCGCCGGAGGCAAGGCGCTGAGCGTTCTCACGGTCGACTCGCGCGTGCCGGACGGCCTGCTCGAGAAGGTGCGGCTGGCGATCGACGCCGACCTCATGCAGGAGATCGACATCACCGAGTCCTGAGGCTCGGCGGCATTTCGGCCGGCCTCAGCGTGGTTCGGGGAGACTCAGCGGGGTTCCGGAGACTCAGCGACCCTCGGCGAACCGGCGGATGAGGGCGACCAGTTCGTCCACGTCGGTCTCGTCGCGGAGCACGTTGTTGGCCGCCGGCAGCAGCGCGGTGTTGTAGTACATCCCATCGCCGATCAGCATGATCGTGCGCGCGACGAGGGGATCGCCCACGGCCTCCTGCAGCACTGCCAGCCATTGACGCTGGGCGCTCGCCAGCGCGTCGCGCGCCCGCGGGTCCGCCGCCTGCGCCAGGCGCGCGATGGCCACGACCGCCCGCTCGAAGCGGGAGTCGGTGGGGATGGACGTGCGCAGGAAGTAGTCGACCGGGCCGTCTTCCGCCGCCCGCATGCGCGCCACATCCTCGTCGATGAGTGCCGCGAACCGGTCGAGTACGCCCGCCACGAGCGCCTCCTTGGAGGCGAAGTGGTACAGCAGTCCACCCTTGGAGACCCCGGCGCGCGCGGCGACGGCGTCGAGCGTGGCCGCACGCTCACTCTGCTCCGCGAGCAGTTCTTCGAACGCATCGAGCACGCGGTCGCGGGCAGACGGGGAGTCGGATGCGGTGGCGGGCGGCATGAGAGCCATGCTAGCCGCATCCGCTTGCCACTGTACCGTCCGGACGGTACAGTAGATCGCATGTCCGCGACCACGACCCTCTCGACCCCCGCGGCCACCCGCGCCGGCGCGCGCGGGTGGCTCGCGCTCGGCGTCCTCATGCTCCCGACCCTGCTCGTCTCGGTCGACAACACGGTGCTCAGCTTCGCGCTGCCCGCGATCTCCGAGGCCCTGAAGCCCTCGGCGACCGGGATGCTGTGGATCGTCGACGTATACCCGCTCGTGCTCGCGGGCCTGCTCGTCGCGATGGGCAGCCTGGGCGACAGGATCGGCCGCCGCCGCCTGCTCCTCATCGGCGCGACCGGCTTCGCCGCGGTGTCCGCGGTTGCGGCGTTCGCGCCGACCGCCGAACTGCTGATCGCCGCCCGTGCCGCGCTCGGCGTCTTCGGCGCCATGCTCATGCCGTCGACGCTGTCGCTGCTCCGCGGCGTCTTCGCCGACCGCGAGCAGCGCCGGCTCGCGATCGCGATCTGGTCGTCCGGCTTCGCCGCTGGGTCGGCCCTCGGCCCGATCGTCGGTGGCCTGCTGCTGGAGCACTTCTGGTGGGGCTCGGTGTTCCTGCTGGCCGTGCCCGTCCTCATCCCGCTGCTGGTCCTCGCCCCGCTGCTCGTGCGCGAGTCGCGCGACCCGGCGCCCGGTCCGGTGGATGTGCCCGGCATCGTGCTGTCGCTGCTCACCATGGCGCCGGTCGTGTACGGCATCAAGACGCTCGCGGTCGACGGGTTCTCGCCGGTCGCTGTCCTCGCGATCGCCGTGGGCGTGGGATGCGGTGCGCTGTTCGTCCGTCGCCAGCTGCGGCGCCCGATCCCGATGCTCGACATGCGACTGTTCACGCGTCCGGCGTTCAGCGGTGCCGTCGTGGTGAACCTGCTCAGCGTCGTCTCGCTCGTCGGCTTCCTGTTCTTCGTCTCGCAGCACCTGCAGCTGGTGCTAGGGCTGACGCCCATCCAGGCGGGCATGGTGCTCGTGCCGGGCCTCGCGACGATGATCGTGGCGAGCCTCGTGGTGGTGCCGATCGCCCGCCGGATCCGCCCGGGCATCGTCATCGCCGGCGGCCTGACGCTGTCAGCCGGCGGCTACCTGCTGGTCGCCATGACCGGTGGCGGTGCGCCGTGGAGTGTGCTCCTTGCCGCCTTCGTGCTGCTGGGGGCGGGTATCGGCGCAGCGGAGACGGTCTCGAACGAGCTCGCGATCTCGACCGCTCCGGCGGCGAAGGCGGGCGCAGCCTCGGCCGTCTGGGAGACGGCGTACGAGCTGGGGGCGGTGCTCGGCACGGCGACGCTCGGGACGCTGATCACGGCGTCCTACCGGGCGGCGCTCGTCATCCCGGACGGGTTGACGGCCGCGCAGTCCGATGCGGCGGGCGAGACCCTCGGCGGGGCCGTGACGGTCGCGCGCGGGCTGCCCGGACCGCTCGCCGGGGAGCTGCTGGCCTCCGCGCGTGCCGCCTTCGACAGCGGCGTGGGGGTGACGGCCGTCATCGGTGCTGCGCTGGTCGCTTCCGCGGCAGTCGTCGCCCTGGTGACCCTGCGTCGCGTCCGCTCCTGACCGGCCGCTTCTGGCCGACGGGTCTGACCAGCCATCGGCATCAGCGGGGCGGCGATAGGGTGGCACTACCGATTCCGCCCATCGATCAGCGCAGGAGTGCCATGTCCCGTTCCGTCAAGCTCGCCGTCATCCCCGGGGACGGGATCGGTCCGGAGGTCATCGGCGAGGCCGTCAAGGTGCTCGACGCGGTGGTGGACGGCAGCGACCTGTCGTTCGAGAAGACGCACTTCTCCCTCGGCGCCGACCGCTACCTGGCCACCGGTGACGTGCTGACGGACGACGACCTGGCCGCAATCGCTGCGCACGACGCCATCCTGCTCGGCGCGGTCGGCGGCAAGCCCGGTGACCCGCGGCTCGCGGGGGCGAACATCGAGCGTGGTCTGCTGTTGAAGCTGCGCTTCTCGCTCGACCACTACGTCAATCTTCGCCCGACGACGTTGTTCCCGGGCATCGCGAGCCCGCTCGCGAACCCGGGCGACGTCGACTTCGTCGTGGTTCGCGAGGGCACCGAGGGGCCGTACGTCGGCAACGGCGGCGCGATCCGGCAGGGCACCGACCACGAGATCGCCAACGAGGTGTCGGTGAACACCGCCTACGGCGTCGAGCGCGTCGTGCGGTTCGCGTTCGAGCAGGCCGAGCAGCGACGCCGGAAGCTGACCCTCGTGCACAAGACGAACGTCCTCACCTTCGCCGGCGGTCTGTGGAAGCGGATCGTGGATGCGGTGGCCGCCGAGCATCCCGACGTCGCGGTCGATTACCTGCACGTGGATGCGGCGACCATCTTCCTGGTCACGGATCCTGGTAGATTCGACGTGATCGTCACGGACAACCTCTTCGGCGACATCCTCACCGACCTCGCGGCCGCGATCAGCGGCGGCATCGGGCTGGCGGCCTCGGGCAACATCAACCCGGCCGGGGCCTTTCCGAGCATGTTCGAGCCGGTTCACGGATCGGCCCCCGACATCGCCGGCCAGCAGAAGGCCGACCCCACCGCCGCGATCCTCTCCACCGCGCTCCTGCTCCGCCACCTGGGCGAGAAGGAGCTGGCCGAGCGTGTCGAGCAGGCGGTGACCGCCGACCTCGCCGCCCGCACGGGCGCTGCGCGAACGACCGCCGAGATCGGCGACGCGATCGCCGCGCGAGTGGCGCAGAATTGATTCACCGTCGCGTAAAGGACCAGTCATGACCTCGACCAGCATCTCTCTCACCAACGGACCCACCGAGACGTCGGGTCTGCTCTGGAACGTCAGCCGCAATGAGGCCGCCCGCGAGGCGGCCGCACGTGCGGAGATCCTGGCGGATCCGGGGTTCGGCAACTACTTCACCGACCACATGGTCGACATCTGCTGGTCGGCGAAGGGCGGCTGGCACCGGCCGCGCGTCTCACCGTACGGCCCCATCCAGCTGGAGCCCTCGGCCGCGGTGTTCCACTACGCGCAGGAGATCTTCGAGGGGCTCAAGGCCTACCGCCACCAGGACGGCTCGATCTGGGCCTTCCGCCCGGAGGCGAACGCGGCGCGCATGCAGCGCTCGGCCTACCGGCTGGCGCTGCCCGAGCTGCCGGTGGAGCACTTCCTCGACTCGCTCAAGCAGCTGATCGCGGTCGACGGCGACTGGGTTCCGGATGCGGCGGAGACGAGCCTGTACCTGCGGCCGTTCATGTTCGCCAAGGAGGCGTTCCTCGGCGTGCGCCCGGCCAACAAGGTCGCCTACTACCTGATCGCCAGCCCCGCGGGCGCGTACTTCCCGAGCGGTGTCGCCCCGGTGTCCATCTGGCTGTCCGACCGCTGGTCGCGCGCAGGCAAGGGCGGCACGGGTGCGGCGAAGACCGGCGGCAACTACGCCTCCAGCCTGCTGCCCCAGGCGGAGGCGTACGAGCACGGCTGCGCACAGGTGCTCTTCCTCGACTCGGTCGAGGGCACGTATCTCGAAGAGCTTGGCGGGATGAACGTCGTGCTGGTCCGTAAGGACGGCACGCTGGTGACGCCAGAGTCGGACAGCATCCTCGAGGGCATCACCCTCGACTCGGTCCTGCAGCTCGCGCGCGATCGTGGCCACACCGTGGAGCGCCGCAAGGTGACCCTGGACGAGTGGCGCGACGGCGTGGAGTCCGGCGACATCGTCGAGGTGTTCGCCTGCGGGACGGCCGCGGTTATCACTCCGATCGGCGAGCTGAAGTCGGACACCTTCACGGTGGGCGACATCACGGCGCCTCCCGGCGAGCTGACCATGTCGCTGCGCCAGGAACTCACCGACATCCAGTACGGCCGCATCCACGACCGCCACAACTGGATGTACCGCCTCGACGCGTAGGTTTCCATTTCGCGAGGTGCTCGCAGTTGCCCTCGACACGCCGTGCGCCCCCGCACCTGCGAGCACCTCGGCGAGGCGGATGAGGGGAGTGTGGGGTGACGGACGGTGACGAGACCGTGTTCGCGGTCGTCGGACCGGGAGCAGTCGGTGGACTGCTCGCGTGGTTGCTGCGGCGCGCCGGGCACGACGTGGTCGCGGTCGGGCGGCAGGCGACGGTGGATGCGATCAACCGCGACGGCATCGAGGTACGGAGCGAGCTGTTCGGCAGCGGCATCGAGCGGGTGAGGGCCGCCACCGAGGTGCCGGAGGGTGCGAGCGTCATCCTCGCGACGAAGTCCTACGGGCTGGAGGATGTGCTCCCCGGGATCGTCTCCGCGAACCCCGCCGAGGTGATCTCGTTCCTGAACGGGATCGAGCACATGCGGCCGCTGCGGGACGCCCTGCCCGGGATTCCGGTCGCTGGTGCGTCCGTCGCCGTGTCGGCTCTGCGCGCATCCACCACCGTGATCGACCACCGCAGCCCGTTCGTCCGCGTCGAAGCCCCCGAGTCCGCTGCGGATTTCGCGGCCGTGCGGGCGCTGACGGATGCGGGTCCGAGCGTGCGGGTCAGTGGCAGCGAGGCGGAAGTACTGTGGGCGAAGTTCCGCCTGCTCGCCTCCCTTGCGCTGCTCACGTCGTACTGGCGGCAGCCGGCGGGTGCTGCACTGAGCGAGGACCCGGAGCTGACGGAGGCCGTCGTCTCCGAGGTCGCCGCCTGCTCGACGGCCGAGGGCGTGCCGGCCTCCGAACTGGACCTCGTGCGCGCTCTCCGCAGCGTCCCCGGCGGGATGCGGACCTCCCTTCAGGAGGATCTCGCGGCCGGTGCGCCGAGCGAACTCGACGCGCTCGGCGGGGCGCTCATACGTGTGGGCGAGCGCCACGGCATCCCGACGCCCGCCCTCGCGCGCATCCTCTCGGCGCTGGACGCGGACTCCTAGCTCGTCGCAGCGGTCCGAAAGAGGGCGATGCCCGGTCAGGCGGCCGCGGTCTTGCCGCCGTCGACGGGAAGGGCGACACCCGTGACGAAGGACGCCGCCGGGGAGGCCAGCCAGGCGACGGCCTCTGCCACCTCGTCGGCGCGGCCCATGCGCCGCATCGGGATGTACGACCCGATGGCCTCACGGACTGCGGCGGGCTGCGCCATGACGAGCCCCGATTCGATCGGACCGGGGCAGACCGCGTTGATGCGGATGCCGCGGGCGGCATAGTCGAGGGCGGCGGTGCGGGTCAGTCCGACGACGCCGTGCTTGGCTGCGGCGTATGCGCCCATGCCCGGTGCCCCGCCGATTCCCGCGGTCGATGACACGTTCACGATCGCACCGCCGTCGCGGATCAGGGACAGCTCGGCCTGCAGACACAGCGCGAGCCCGGTGAGGTCCGTATGGAGAATATGGACGACGACCTCTTCGGGGAGATCTGCGAAGGGTGTCGGCGGATGCGATACGCCGGCATTGTTCACCGCGACGTCGATGCCGTCGTCCGCATTCGCAGTCAGGAAACCGCGCACCGCGCCGGGCTCGGCAGCGTCGAACGCGCCCGTGGAGACGATGACCCCCTCGGCTCGCAGCTCGGCCGCCAGCGCGTCCAGCTGAGCGGCGTCGCGGGCGACGAGGAGCATCCGATCCGAGTTCGCGGCGATCCTACGGGCGATCGCCGAACCGATCAGGCCGTTGGCGCCGACGACGAGCGCCGTGCTCACGGCACGTCCTCGCCCTCTGCTCCGATGCCTCCGTCGTCTGCGCCCCGCGGCCGGCGTTTCGCCCGGTTCACTGGGAGCAGGAACGCGATGGCGATCAGCCACGCGCCTCCGCCGAAACGGACGATGGGAAGCAGAGGCTGCAACGGCTCGAGGGCGAGCGTGAGGAACGACAGCTCGCCGAGAGCGCCGAGCACGAGCCCGATTCCGGCGACCCAGCGGGGGAGCAGCCGGAGGATGTAGGCCGGGACGGCGATGCCGGCCATCAGCAGGCCGAGCCCGGTGGCGTAGCCCACTCCGCCGAACCCGAAGGCGAAGCGAGCGAGGGTGGCGGTGACCGCATCCGCACCGGGTCCGCTCGGGAAGCTGAGCGACCAGGTGACGAGGGCGGAGGTCAGCAGCGCGAACGACGCGGCGATCCCGCCGTACAGCCCGATGACGGGACCGGGAACGCGCACGCCCAGACGTAACTGACGTGCGTAGACCGTGGCGGCGAAGATTCCGAGAGGGACGGCCGACCCGAAGGTCAGCAGTGCCCCGACGCGCACCGCGGTCGGATTCAGCGCATACCAGGCGGCCACCTCGCGAGGGGTGGCGAACGGGTCGGGCGCGGATCCGGTTCCCACCAGCAGCGTCGCGACTCCGGCAAGCGTCAAGACGAAGGCGACGATCGCCAGCGGGCCGAGAGGCGGGCCGCCCGATTGCGAGCGGCGGCTCGGGGAGGGGTTCAGTTCGGTCATGCCATTAATGATGCATACGGTGAATCATTCTGTCAATGGAGCTATGATCGCTGTGTGACCTCAAGTCGGCCCGCTCGCATCGGGTTCCTCGTCTCCCAGCTCGGCGCCTTCGCCTCAGCCCGTTTCGGCGAACTCATCAAGCCGTCCGGGCTGACGCCCGCGACGGCCGGCGTCTTGCGCATCCTCTCCAGAGAGCCCGGGCTGAGCCAGCGAGCGCTGGCGACGCGGCTGGGCTCCGCTCCCAGCCGGGTAGTCGTTCTCGTCGATGCGCTCGAGGCGGCGGGCCTGGTGATGCGGAGCCGCGACCCGCTGGACCGCCGCAATCATCGGCTGGAGGTGACGGAAGCGGGGGACGTCGCCCTCGGCACCCTGCGTGCCGCCGCCGACACCCAGAGCGCCGATCTCCTCGCGCCTCTCGCGGCGGAGGAGCGGGACGTGTTCACGGCGCTGGTCGCGAAACTGGCCGCCGCCCACCGGCTCGACCCCGAGGTCCATTCGGGCTACGCCGAGGGCGACCCCTCGCGCGCATCCTCTCGGCGCTAGGCTCGAACTCGTGAAGATCGCACGTTTCAGCCACACCCGCGACGGCTCGACCTCGCCGGTGATCGACTACGGCATCGTGGACGAGGACGCCCTGGTGGTGCTCGCCGGCGACCCGATGTTCACCGGGTTCGACACGACCGGGGAGCGCGTGCCGCTCGGCAAGGTCGGCTCGCTGCTCGCGCCGGTCATCCCGCGCTCGAAGGTGGTCGCCGTCGGCAAGAACTACCGTGAGCACGCCGCCGAGATGGGCGGTGAGGCGCCCGGAGAGCCGCTGCTGTTCCTGAAGCCGAACACCGCGGTGATCGGCCTGGGCGATGCGATCGTCGTGCCGCCGCAGTCGCAGCGCGTCGACTACGAGGGCGAGCTGGCCGTCGTGATCGGGAAGATCGCCCGCAACGTCCGCGCCGAGGACGCCGCCGCGCACATCTTCGGCTACACGGTCGCCAACGACGTGACCGCCCGTGACCTGCAGGAGAAGGACGGGCAGTGGACGCGCGCGAAAGGCTTCGACACGTTCTGCCCGCTCGGGCCGGTGATCGAGACGGAGCTCGCACCGGACGCAATCCTGCGCACGCGACTGAATGGCGAGCTCAAGCAGGAGGCGCCGATCTCGGACATGGTGCACGACATCCCCTCGATCATCGCCTACGCGTCGAGCGTGTTCACGCTGCTGCCCGGGGATGTCATCCTGACCGGGACGCCGTCGGGCATCGGCCCGATGAATCCCGGCGACACTGTCGAGGTGGAGGTCGAGGGCGTCGGTTCGCTGGTGAATCCGGTGCGCGCTCCGAAGTAGCGCGCCCCCACAGGAGCGTCCCCGGTAGGATCGAAGACGTATGTCTGACTCGATCGCTCACCCGTTCTCCACCGCCGAAGGCGCCGATGTGCGCGTGCGGTTCTGCCCGTCGCCCACCGGCACGCCGCACGTCGGCCTCATCCGCACGGCCCTGTTCAACTGGGCGTACGCGCGCCACACCGGCGGCAAGCTGATCTTCCGTATCGAAGACACCGACGCCGCGCGCGACAGCGAGGAGAGCTACCAGCAGATCCTGGATGCGCTCCGCTGGCTCCGCCTCGACTGGGACGAGGGTATCGACGTGGGCGGCCCCGACGGCCCGTACCGGCAGTCGCAGCGCTACGGCATCTACCAGGACCTGATCGAGCGTCTCCGTGCCTCCGGTCACATCTACGAGAGCTTCGCCACCGCCGAAGAGATCGAGGCCCGCAACATCTCGCTGGGCCGCGACCCGAAGCTCGGCTACGACAACTTCGAGCGCCACCTCACCGACGAGCAGAAGGCCGCCTACCGCGCCGAGGGCCGGGAGCCCGCTCTGCGGCTGCGGGTGCCGGACGACGACCTCAGTTTCGACGACCTGGTGCGGGGCGAGATCACCTTCAAGGCCGGTTCGTTCAGCGACTTCGTCGTCGTGCGGCCGAATGGGCATCCCCTCTACACGTTCGTGAACCCGGTGGATGACGCCCTCATGGGCATCACGCACGTGCTCCGCGGTGAGGACCTGCTGTCCTCCACCCCGCGGCAGATCGCGCTGTACCACGCGCTGATCGACGCAGGAGTGACGACCTTCGTCCCGCGTTTCGGTCACCTCCCGTACGTCATGGGCGAGGGTAACAAGAAGCTGTCCAAGCGCGACCCGTCGTCGAACCTGTTCCACCACCGTGACCGCGGCTTCATCCCCGAGGGGCTGGTGAACTACCTGGCGCTGCTCGGCTGGTCGCTGACGCACGACCGCGACGTCTTCTCGCTGGAGGAGATGGTGGCGGCGTTCGACGTGAAGGACGTGAACCCGAACCCGGCGCGCTTCGACCTGAAGAAGGCCGAGTCGATCAACGGGGACCACATCCGTCTGCTCGATGTCTCCGACTTCGCCGAGCGCACCATCCCGTACCTCGTCGCGGCCGGTGTGCTCGAGGAGCCGCTGACGCCCGCCCAGCACGAGGTGCTCGCGAAGGCGGCGCCGCTCGTCCAGGAGCGCGTCCAGCTGCTGGGGGAGACGCCCGGGATGCTGGGCTTCCTGTTCACCGATGCGGTATCCCTCGTGATCGAGGAGGACGCGCGCGCGTCCCTTCCGGACAACGCCGGCGAGGTGCTGGCCGCATCTCTCGGCGCCCTGGAGCTTGTTCCCGAGGCAGAGTGGACGCACGAGAGCATCGAGTCCGCCCTGCGCGACGCGCTGATCGAGGGGCTCGGATTGAAGCCCCGGGTCGCCTTCGGCCCGCTCCGGGTCGCCCTGTCCGGTCGCCGGGTGTCGCCGCCACTGTTCGAGTCGATGGAGATCCTCGGCAAGGACGAGACGATCGCGCGGCTGGACCGGCTGTCGGCGGCACTGGGATAGGCGCGATGGCCGACGATTCGTCGTACGAGGTCGTCGTCATCGGCGGCGGCCCGGCCGGGCTGTCGGCGGCGCTCAACCTGGCACGCGCCCGGCGGCGCGTGCTGGTGGTGGACGGCAACCGTCCCCGGCACGCCGCGACCCTGCTCGCGCACGGCTTCCTGACCCGCGACGGCATCTCTCCGCTCGAGCTGCGACGGATGGGCCGGGAGGAGGTCGATGCGTACGAGAACGCATCCGTGGTCTTCGCGCAGGTGGGCGCCGTGTCCGTCGAGGGTGACGGCTTCCGGGTCACCGCCCGCGGAGTGCGCGGCGGCGCGGATGTCGACGTGCGCACGGACACCGTACTGATCGCGACGGGCGTGACGGAGACGATGCCGGCCATCCCGAGCCTGCGCGCCTTCTACGGGACCCAGCTGCACAGCTGCATCGAGTGCGACGGGTACGAGTCGGCGGGTAAGCCGCTCGCCCTCATCGGCGAGACATCCGATCTCGCCGAGCGCGCCCTGCTTCTCACGCAGTGGACGGACGACCTCCTCGTGTTCACGAACGGCGCAGACGTCGTCGAGGTGGACGAGGAGCGCGCGCTCGCGCGGCTCGGCGTGACCGTCGAGCGCCGCCGGATCGACGACGTGGTGGGGGAGAAGGGCGTGATGACCGGCATCCGGATGGAGGACGGCACGACCATCGCGCGGGCCGGCGGATTCCTCCGTCCCGTGTGGTCGCCCGCCCTCGCATTCGCGGAGGATCTGGACCTCGACAGCGACTCGGAGGGCTACCTCCTCACAGACGCGCACGGCCGTACCTCCCTGCCCGGCGTATACGCCGCAGGGGAGACGACGGCCCCCGGTCCGCAGCAGCTGATCGTGGCGGCGGGGTCCGGCGCGGTGGTCGCGGCGGCGCTCAACCGTGACCTCATCGGGCTCTCCCTGGAGGACGCCGCCGTTTTGTAGTCCGGCCTTCGGGTAGGCTAGAGTTGGTTCTCGTGCCCGGGCCGTGGTCCGGAGCGATGGGGTATGGTGTAATTGGCAACACGGCGGTTTCTGGTACCGTTGTTCTTGGTTCGAGTCCAGGTACCCCAGCAGTAAAATCCAGTCGAAACCCCGGTGATCACCGGGGTTTTCTGCATGTCGGGCGCGTCACAAAACGCTCGGGTCCGCATTCAATCGGGCTCTTCGTCCGCTTCCAGTTCTTCATCCGCGTCGACGAAGTCGTCGTCCACCTCGGTGGCAGCTGTGGCCGCTTCGGCCTGGGCCTCCGCCTGCTCGGCGGCGGCCTCCTCGCGTCTGTGTCTGGCCATGCGCATCCCTTTCGACCCTTGCATCATAGGAGAGCCTCTGTGCGGACCGTTAACGAAGGAGAAACCCGCCCGGATCTCCTTCGATCGACCGTCTTCCCATCCGGCGTCCACAGCGGGAGGATACGGCCCATGACAGACACGGAGGGCGCCGGCATCGTCGGCGTGAGCACGATCGGCATCCTGGTCGCGGATCAGGATCGCGCACTCGCGTTCTATCGGGACGTCCTGGGGCTGGAGGTGCGGATGGATGCGCCGGTGCCGCAGCTCGGCGGCCGGTGGATCATGCTCGGTGCGCCGGGCTCACCGGTGACGGTCTCGCTGGTCCTGCAGAAAGACGAGGCGCCGGCGGGGGTGGAGACCGGCATCCGCTTCGAAGCGAAGGATGCGGACCGCGCTCACGACGCGCTGGTCCGGGGCGGCGGCGAGGTGGGCGAAGTGCTGCGCTGGCCGGGCGTCCCCGCCATGTTCGCCGCGCACGATCCCGACGGGAATCGATTCGAGGTCGTGGAACTGACGTAATAGGGCGGAGGCCCGGTAGGGTGGGCGAAAAGGGGGTCCACCATGACGCAGTTGATGAAGGAGTTCGAGCAGGCCGAGCGGCGCAGGCGGCGCAGCATCCTGCTCATCGTGCTCGCCTGCCTGGCCGGTGTCGGCGTGTGGCTGACGGCTCCGCTGGGCGTCGTGGAGCTCACGCGCGGCTCGGCGATCGGCTGGATGCTCGTGGCCGCTGGTGCGGTTCTCGTGGCGGCTACGGTGCTCGCGATCGTCGCGGCGGTCCGCCTGCGTGCGGTCCCGGAAAGCATGCCGGGCAAAGCGAACGCGCGGTTCGACGAACCGCAGGCGTCGCAAGATCCCCGCGGAGGCTACTCCATGGTCGGCACGCAGCTCGGCTCGCACTGACGCACTCCGCCGTGGGCGAGGTGGAGGTCCGTCCGGCGCTGCCTGGCGAGTGGGAGGCGGTCGGCGGTCTGCGCTGGGACTCGGTGTACGAGTTCGGCGGAGAGGCGCTGGATGCTCGCGAGGTCTTCGCGGCGCAGTTCGCCGCCTGGGCCGGAGGTCACCGCGACTCCCACGAGTGCTTCGTCGCCGTGGAGGATGGCCGGGTCGTCGGGATGACGTGGCTCGCAATCGTGCCCCGCGTGCCGAGCGCTCGGGCGTTCGATAGGGCCTCCGGCGACCTGCAGTGCGCCTACGTGGAACCCGGCCGGCGCAACCGCGGCATCGGCGGACGTCTGATCGACGCGATCGTGGGCCGTGCACGCGAGCTGGGCCTTGAGCGCGTGACCGTCCACTCCAGCCCGCGAGCCGTCGTCGTCTACGAGCGCCACGGCTTCGCGGCGGAGGGGCGTCTGCTGCACGTCTACGTCGTCCACCGTGATGCCCCGGCGGTAGGGGCGGGCGGCGATGCACGCTGACATCCGCCGTGCGAGGCCGGAGGATGCCGCCGCGATGGCACAGGTGCACGTCGAGTCGTGGCGGCAGACGTACCGCGGCATCATGAGCGACGAGTTGCTCGACGACCCCGGCCTTCTGGAGCGCCGGGTCCGATTCTGGACCGCCGCCCTCACCGACGAACGCTTCTCCGGCAACAGGGTCGCCGTGGCCGAACGCGACGGCCGGATCGTCGGCATCGCGATGTCCGGGCCCGCCAGTGACGCGACGGAAGCCGCGCGCCCGACCGAGCTCTACCTCCTCTACCTGCTCGCCGATCACCACGGCTCGGGCCTCGGCCGAGGACTTCTCGATGCGGTGCTCGGCGACGAGCCGGCCTCCCTCTGGGTGGCCGATCCCAACCCACGGGCGCAGGCGTTCTACCGCAAGGCCGACTTCCGGCCGGACGGCGAGGAGAAAGTGGAGGAGGGCATCCACCACCTCCACCTCGTGCGCGGTCCGACAGCCACGCAGGTCTAGCGGCGAGCCGGATCCAGGTTGACGCCGATTCCCTGCTTCAGCATGGGTTCGGACGCACCGATCAGCAGCTCCGGGTTCAGCCAGACCAGCTGCACCTCGGTGAGGCCGAACCGGCGGGACACCATGTAGAGCGTGTCGAGCGGGTTCGGGATGTACGTGGCGAGAGTGTCGCCGTCCATCAGGACGCGGCCGTGGGCGTACAAGACCACTCCGTGGTCCACTGCCTTCAGATGCGGGAAGGGGGAAGGCAGGGTCCACGTGACCGCTGCGACGGCGATCACCCGGGCGTCGCTGGAGACGGACTCTTCGATGGAGTGCAGGAACGACGGGTCGTTGAGGGCTTCAAAGCCCGGCGCGAGTTGCAGGACGAGCTCGCCGTCCGGGTCGACTCTGTTCAGGTCTGAGATCAGGCTGAATCTGCTTTGGGCCTGGATGTTCTCCGGCAGGCCGTCGTACCTCTTTCCGGACATCAACAGGTCGAGGCCGGAGAGCGCCGCCAGGCCAGCGCCGGAGGAACCGGTGGGCCGGATGCGCACCTCCACCTGCTTGTCCGAGTTCACGACGATGCGCACATCTCCGGTGAGCGGATGTTGGGCGACGGGATCCGTGATGGGGTCGTGCGCCACGGCCACGAGCCGGGCGGTCCCGATCGTCTGACCGGGAACCCTCGGGTCCGGCAGCTGCTCGGCGATCGGAACGGCAGCAGGGGCCTCGGTGGGGGCAGCGGTGTGCGCCGGCCGTGGCGGAGCGAGCAGTGCGCATCCTGACACGAGCCCGACGACAGCGGCCACGACCAGGGCCGCGGCGACGCGACCCACCCCCCAACGGATCATGGGTCGACCTTAGCAAGTCGCCCGCTCCGCCGAGGGGTGGATGGGCGCTAGACCTGCGCTCCCAGCTTGAAGCCCCGCGGCTCGTCGTGCTTGCGCGTGTACGAGAAGCCGTCCGCTCCGATGGTGACCTCCATCTCGGAGTCGTCGGTGCGGCTGGTCAGCGGCTGCGGGTTGCCGTCGAGGTCGAGGACCGTCGACGCCTCCGTGTACCAGGAGGGGACGACGGGGTTGCCCCACCAGTCGCGGCGCTGGTTGTCGTGCACATCCCAGGTGACGACGGGGTTGTCCGGGTCGCCGGTGTAGTAGTCCTGCGTGTAGATCTCGACGCGGTGGCCGTCGGGGTCGCGCAGGTACAGGTAGAACGCGTTCGAGACGCCGTGGCGGCCGGGGCCGCGCTCGATGCAGTCGCTGCGGCGCAGGGCGCCCAGCTTGTCGCAGATGGCGATGATGTTGTGCTTCTCGTGCGTGGCGAACGCGACGTGGTGCATCCGAGGGCCGTCTCCGCCGGTCATGGCGGTGTCGTGGACGGTCGGCTTCCGGCGCATCCACGCGGCATAGGTGGTGCCCGCTTCGTCCTGAATGTCCTCGGTGACGCGGAACCCGAGGTCCTCCATATATTTCACGGCCTTGGGGACATCCGGCGTGACCTGGTTGAAGTGGTCGATGCGGACGAGCGCCCCCGGCGTGTACAGGTCGTAGCGCCAGGCGAGGCGCTCGACGTGCTCGACCTCGTAGAAGAACTCGTAGGGGAAGCCGAGCGGGTCCTCCACGCGCACCGAGTCGCCGACGCCCTTCGTGAAGCCGGAGGCGCGACGCTCCACCCGGCAGCCGAGCTCGGTGTAGAACTCGACCGCGCGGTCCAGGTCCTCGGGGGTGCGCACGCGGTACGCGAAGGCGGCGACGGCCGCGACCGGTCCCTTCCGCAGCACCAGGTTGTGGTGGATGAACTCCTCGAACGACCGAAGGTACACGGCGTTCTCGTCCTCCTCCGTCACGACGAGGTCCAGCACATCGACGTAGAACTCGCGGCTGGCGGCGAGGTCGGTGACGACCAGCTCCATGTAGGCGCAGCGCACGACGTCCGGCGGAGTGGCCTTCGGCGTGGGGATGCGGTCGGCCGGCGCCGGGATCGGGTCGCCGGCGGTCACGATGGGCTCCGGGGAGCCGGGGGTGATGCTCATGGTGGTGCTGTTCCTCTGCATTGAGTGAATCGAGTGGGGATCGGGCGCCGGGTTGGGCGCCGGGTCAGGCGTCGCCGGCGTCCTCGGCCGCCTCTCCAGCCTCCTCCGGCCGGTGCACGGTGGCGCCGAACCGGGCGGTGTGGACGGGGCCCAGCGTGATGTGGACGGCCTGCTGGTCGGTGTAGAAGTCGATTGAGCGGTAGCCGCCCTCGTGCCCGAGTCCGGAGGCCTTCACGCCGCCGAACGGCGTGCGCAGGTCACGGACATTGTGAGAGTTGAGCCACACCATCCCGGCCTCGACGTTCTGGGCGAAGGTGTGCGCGCGCTGCAGGTCGCTCGTCCACAGGTAGGCGGCGAGGCCGTAGCGGACGCCGTTGGCGAGCTCCAGCGCCTGATCGTCGGTGTCGAACGGGGTGATCGCCACGACCGGTCCGAAGATCTCCTCCTGGAAGATTCGTGCGTCGGGGGCCACATCGGCGAAGACCGTGGGGGCGACGTAGTTGCCGGTCTCGAGACCCTCCGGACGACCGCCGCCGGCGAGCAGCCGGCCCTCCTGCTTGCCGATCTCGACGTAGCTCATCACCTTCTCGTAGTGCTCGGGGTGCACGAGCGCGCCGACCTCGGTCTTGGGGTCGTGCGGATCGCCGACGACAATGTTCTTGGCGCGCTCGGCGTAACGAGAAAGGAACTCGTCGTAGACCGGACGCTCGACGAGGATGCGCGAACCGGCGGTGCAGCGCTCGCCGTTCAGCGAGAACACGCCGAACAGAGTCGAGTCGATGGCAGCGTCGAGGTCGGCGTCGGCGAAGACGACCGCGGGCGACTTGCCGCCGAGCTCCATCGAGAGCCCCTTCAGGAACGGCGCGGCGTTCGCGAAGATGATCTGCCCGGTGCGGCTCTCACCGGTGAAGGAGATGAGCGGGACATCGGGATGCTTCACCAGCGCGTCCCCCGCCTCCTCGCCGAGTCCGTTGACCAGGTTGAAGACGCCGTCCGGGACACCGGCGGCACGGAAGATCTCGGCCCAGAGGCTCGCGGACAGCGGAGTGAACTCGGCGGGCTTCAGCACGACCGTGTTGCCGGTGGCGAGTGCGGGCGCGAGCTTCCAGCTCTCCAGCATGAACGGGGTGTTCCACGGCGTGATCAGGCCTGCGACGCCGATCGGCTTGCGGTTGACGTAGTTGAGCTGGCTGCCCGGCACCTTGTAGGCGTCGTCGGCCTGCGCGACGATCAGGTCGGCGAAGAACCGGAAGTTCTCGGCCGCGCGCTGCGCCTGGCCCAGCGCCTGCGTGATCGGGAGGCCTGTGTCGAAGGTCTCGAGCTCGGCGAGGCGGGCATCCTGTGCCTCGACCGCGTCGGCGATGCGATTCAGCACGCGGGCACGCTCGCGGGGCTTCATCCGCGGCCAGGGGCCCTCCTTGAACGCGCGGGTGGCGGCGGCGACGGCGAGGTCGATGTCCTCCTTCTGACCGGCGGCGGCCCGCACGTAAGTCTCGTTGGAAACCGGGTCGAGCACGTCGAACGTCTTCCCCGACACGCTGTCGACGAAGGCTCCGTCGATGAAGTGCTGGATCTTGTCCGGCAGGTTCTCGGGGATGTGGTGGGTGGATGCGGGGTGCTGCGCCATGCGCGGCCTCCTGTCGGTAGAAAACGGTCAGTGCTGCTGCGTGTGCTCGCTCTGGTACGCGTGCAACGACTGGAGCGTGGCCAGCCGGTGCCGACGCGCGGCGAGTTCGATCTCCAGCGCCTCCGCGCCGGATTCGATGAGCGTGAGGATCTGCTCGTGCTCGTCGACCGACTCGCGGGCTCGGCCGGGCACGAAGCTGAAGGTGGAGTCGCGAAGCACCGTCAGGCGGTTCCAGCCGCGGTGCACGAGGTCGAGGATGTGCGGGTTCGGGCACTCCTCGTAGAGCACCGAGTGGAATTCCTGGTTGAGCTGAGTGAACCGGTGCGGGATGAAGTCGTCGAGGCACGCGATCATCTCGCGGTTCACCGCGCGCGCCCGGGCGATGTGGTCGGCGGTCAGCAGGGGAGCGGACAGCTGGGTCGCTGCGCCCTCGACGAGCGCCAGCGTCTCCATGGTGTAGGTGTACTCGGCCTCCTGCAGCAGGCCGACCTGGGCCCCGACGTTCTTCTCGAACGTCACCAGGCCCTCCGCCTCCAACCGCCGGATCGCCTCGCGCACGGGGACGACGCTGATGTCGAGCTCGCCGGCGATCTGCCCGAGCACGAGCCGGAAGCCGGAGACGTACCGGCCGTCGTCGATCCGGGCGCGGATGAACTCGTAGGCCAGCTGCGACTTGCTCGGTGCCGCGGTCTTCAGCGCTGCGTCAACCATGCGCGGTACCTCTCTTTCCATTCGGCGTTCATCGGGAAGAGACCGTCGACGGGGGCGCCCTGGGCGACCTGCTCGGCGATGAACTCCTCTTCGCGCTCCTGCTCGAGGGCATCGGCGACGACCTCTTCGACGAGGCCCGGCGGGATGACGAGGAGGCCGTCCGCGTCGCCCACGATCACGTCGCCCGGCTGCACGGCCGCTCCGCCGCACGCGATGGTCACGTCGGTGTCCCAGGGCACGTGCTTGCGGCCGAGCACCGCGGGGTGCGGGCCGTTGTGGTACGTGGGGATGTCGAGGGCAGCGACCACGTCGAGGTCGCGCACCCCGCCGTCGGTGACGATGCCGGCGGCACCGTTGACCTGAGCGCGCAGGGCCAGCACGTCGCCGACGGTACCGCTGCCGCGCTCGCCGCGGGCCTCGATGACGAGCACCTCGCCGGGGCCCACGGCGTCGAAGGCGCGCTTCTGGGCGTTGTAGCCGCCGCCGTGAGCGGCGAAGAGGTCTTCGCGGTTGGGGATGTAGCGCAGCGTCCGTGCGGTGCCGACCACCTTGGTGCCGGGACGCGTGGAGGTGAGGCCGTCGATGGACACGTTGTTCAGGCCGCGCTTGCGCAGTTGCGAGCTGAGCGTGGCGGTGGCGACGCTGGCCAGCTTGGCCCGCAGCTCCTCGGTCAGGGTCCAGGCGGGTTCCGGCGGAGTGCCCCAGGCCTCCGCGCGCTGATGGTCGTCGGGGCTGGGCTTCGTCCCGACGTCGCCGAACGGGATGCTGCCCTCGGTGATGCGGGTGACCAGGCGGCCGGTGCTGGGCGCGCCGGGCGCGGTGGGCGCATCCACTTCGACCTCGACCGTGTCGCCTGGCTGCGTGACAGAGGAGCCGGCGGGGGTCCCGGTGAGGATGATGTCGCCGGGTTCCAGGGTCATCAACTGCGAGAGGTCGGCGATGAGCCGGCCGAACGGGAAGAGCAGGTCGTCGGTCGTCCCCTCCTGCACGAGTTCGCCGTTCAGCCAGGTGCGGACGCGGAGGGCATCGGGGTCGAGGTCCTCGGCGGCCAGGACGCCGGGCCCGACCGGCGTGAAGCCGTCGCCGCCCTTGGAGCGCACATTCGAGCCTTTGTCTGCGGCGCGCAGGTCGTAGAGGCCGAAGTCGTTGGCGGCGGTCACGCCCGAGACGGCGGCCCAGCCGTCCTCCGGCGAGACGCGGCGCGTGGGCCGGCCGATGATGAGGGCGATCTCGCCTTCGAAGGCGAGCAGTTCGGTCCCGGCCGGGCGTTCGAGTTCCGAGCCGGTCGCGGCGAGGGAGGAGGTGGGTTTGAAGAAGTAGGACGGCTGGGCCGGGGTGCGCCCCCGCTGCGCGGCGCGGGAGCGGTAGTTCAGGTGCACCGCGATGATCTTGCCGGCCTGTTCTCGCAGTCCGGTCGGGCTGGTGGCGCTCACGGGTGGCGGCTCCTCGTCGTCGGGGATGGGTCCCGGTGGACCGTATTCGAGATCATATACGATTCCCCTTCTCCAGACAATGCGTTCAATAGCTGGCAGGGGCGGGGGAGCCCGCGTCCGGCTCTGAGGTCCGGATGAAGCGGTCGGCCAGGGCCTCCGACGCCCGGGCGAGCAGGGTCACGTCGGCGCCGACGAGGACGTAGGCCGCGCCCGCGGCCGCGTAGCGATCGGCGGTCGCCGGATCGAAGGCGTTCACGCCGACCGGCGTACCCGCGGCCCGGCCCGCGGCGATCACGCGCTCGACGGCGGCGATCACGTCCGGGTGGTTCTGCTGCCCGAGCAGGCCCATCGACGCAGCGAGGTCCGCCGGGCCGACGAGGAGCGCATCCACGCCCTCGACCGCCGCGATGCCGGCTGAGGCCTCGAGTCCCTCCACCGTCTCGATCTGCACCGTCAGCGACACGAGGTCGCTAGCGCGGGCGAGGTAGTCGGGGATGCGACTCCAGCGCGACGAACGCGCCAGGGCGCTGCCGACGCCGCGCACGCCGTGCGGCGGGTAGCGGACGGCCCGCACCATCGCCTCGGCCTCGGCGACGCTGTCGACCATCGGCACCAGGATGTTCTGCGCACCGAGGTCGAGCAGCTGCTTCAGGAGGACCGGATCGCCGATCGGCGCACGCACGAGCGGCACCGCCGGATACGCGGCGACTGCCTGCAGCTGGGCGAGGATCGACTCGAGGCCTACGGGGGAGTGTTCGCCGTCGACCAGGACGATGTCCAGTCCGCTACCGGCACAGATCTCCGCCACGAGCGGACTTCCCGCGCAGGACCACATTCCGTACAGCGTGCGGTCGGCCGACCGCAGCCGGTCGGCGAAGGTGGGCGTCGGCTCGTGCATCGACGGGTTCAGACGAATCGGCATGTGACGGCTCCCAGGGTTCCGTAGTCGGCGTGGACGGTGTCGCCGCGCTCCACCCACATCGGTCGGGTGAACGACCCGGCCAGGACGATGTCGCCGGCCTCGAGGCGCGTGCCGTGCTGGGCCAGCTTGTTCGCCAGCCACGCGACGCCGGTCGCCGGGTGGTCGAGCACCGCGGCGGCGACGCCGGACTCCTCGATGGTCTCGTTGCGGTAGAGCAGGGCGGAGACCCAGCGAAGGTCCAGCGTATCCACCGCCACCGGCCTGCCGCCCACGACCATGCCGCCCATCGCGGCGTTGTCGGAGATG
Source organism: Leifsonia sp. RCC_180 (assembly GCF_058138205.1). NCBI lineage: Bacteria > Bacillati > Actinomycetota > Actinomycetes > Micrococcales > Microbacteriaceae > Leifsonia > Leifsonia sp. RCC_180. The sequence continues at coordinate 383,878 of NZ_CP200340.1, forward strand.
GTGTCGACGATCGTGCGGCCCTGCATCTCGATGCGCGAGGACAGGATCTCGAGAGCCGGGACGACGTACCGGCTCGCGCTCAGCACATCGAACAGCGTGACGTCGGGGCCCTCCAGCGGCTCCGCGAGCACGAAGGCAAGCTCGACCTCGATGCGGACGTTGGAGAACTGATCGAACGGGATGACCGAGCCGGTCTCGTAGACCATGTCGGCGAAGATGGCGCCGTAATCGGGCTCGGTGATCCCGGTCGCCTGCTGCATCACCTTGGAGGTCAGCCCGATCTTGCGGCCGACGAGCCGGCGGCCGTCGGCGAGACCGCGCTCGACCCACACCTTCTGAACGGCGTAGGAGTCCTCCACTGTCATCTCGGGGTGGCGGGCGGTGAGCAGGGGGACCGTCTTCCGGTCGCGTTCGGCGGTCGCGAGTTCGTCGGCGATGGCTTGGATGGTCGGGCTGTCGAGCACCGGTGGGCTCCCTTCGGCATCGGAGGAGGAACGCATGCGCCCCGAGTGGATCGTATATCTTCCTGTACACCTCGGCCAGGTGCTGTGGGTGTGAATGCCTTCATAGCCCGGGGAACGGGGCGCACCCTGATATGGTTCTACGTAGCTACATACGAGGGGACGAGATGGCCATCATCACAGCGCGGGCATTCAATCAGGACACGTCGGCGGCGAAGCGGAGCGCGGCAGCAGAGCCACTCATCATCACCGACCGCGGCGAGCCGTCGTACGTGCTCCTGACGTACGCCGAATACGAGCGCCTCACCGGCGGAACTCGGAGCATCGTCGATCTTCTCCGGCAGGACGAGCGGGGAGACTTCGACATGGAGTTCCCGCGCGCTCAGGTCAACGCGAAGCGGATCGAGCTGTGAAGTGGCTTCTCGATACGGACGCTCTCAGCGCGACGCGGCGACCTGAACGCGCCGATCCGGCGGTTATCCGCTGGCTCGAGCTGCAGAATCCCTATTCGCTGTACATCTCCGCGATGACGATGTTCGAGATCGAACTGGGCACGGCGCAGAAGGAGCGCAGTGATCCTTCGCACGGCGCGGACCTCCGGCGTTGGGTGGATGACGTCCAGATGCTCTTCGGAGAGCGCATTCTGCCGGTGGATCATGAGGTCGCAAGCGTCGCTGCCTCCTACCACGTGCCCGATCCGCGGCCCGAGAGAGACGCGTTGATCGCAGCAACGGCCGAAGTGGGAAGGCTGGTCGTGGTGACGCGCAATACGCGCGACTTCGAGCGCTTCGGCGTCACTCTTTTCAATCCGTGGCCGACCGGACGGTGAACCGAGCCGCGCCCCTCAGCGCGCCCCTCAGTGCGCGCCGGCCGGTAGCGCCGCCCGGATGAGCACCTGCGCCGCCGCGCGTGCGTCGGCCGCAGCGTCGGGGGTGCCGGCGATCGCCGCGGTCGTCTGCGCACCCTCGGCGAGGATCGCCAGCTGCGGGGCCAGCGCGGGGGATGCCCCCGCCTGCGCGGCGATCTCGGCGACGAACGCCTGGAACGACTCCTTGTGGCGCCGGGCGGCCTCGGCGACGCGCGGATCTGCGGCTCCCAGCTCTCCGAAGGCGTTGATGAACCCGCAGCCGCGGAAGGTGTCCTGGATGAACCAGTCCGACAGGTAGTCGTAGATCGCGAGGAGCTTTCCCTCCGGGTCGGCGACCGTCGCGACGCGAGCGGCCACGCCGTCGGTCCACAGGTCGTGGCGCTTGGCGAGCACGGCGAGCACGAGGTCGTCCTTGGAAGGGAAGAGCGTGTAGAGCCGGCGCAGTGAGACGCCGGCCGCATCCCGCACCTGGTCCATCCCGACAGCGTGGAAACCGCGTGCGTAGTAGAGGGCGTCGGCGGCGTCGACGATCCGGCTGCGCGTTTCTTCATCCACCATACTCCGATTCTAGCTTGACTGAGAACGATAGTTCTCATAGAGTCGTCATCACCGGCGAGAACGATCGTTCTCACCGCAGCGGATGAACGAAAGGAACGCGACGATGTCGTACATCACCGTCGGAACCGAGAACAGCACCCCGATCGAGCTCTATTACGAGGACCACGGAAGCGGGCAGCCGGTCGTGCTCATCCACGGCTTCCCGCTGGACGGTCACTCCTGGGAGAAGCAGTCGGCTGCGCTGCTCGAGGCCGGCTACCGCGTCATCACGTACGACCGTCGCGGCTTCGGCCAGTCGAGCCAGGCGAGCACCGGCTACGACTACGACACGTTCGCCGCCGACCTCCAGGTCGTGCTCGAAACGCTCGACCTCCGGGATGCCGTGCTCGTCGGGTTCTCCATGGGCACGGGCGAGGTCGGTCGGTACCTCGGCCGTTACGGCTCGGAGCGCATCGCCAAGGTCGCGTTCCTCGCCTCGCTCGAGCCGTTCCTCCTGAAGACGGACGACAACCCGGCCGGCGCCGCGCCGCGCGAATTCTTCGAGGGCATCGTGGAGGCGGTGAAGGCGGACCGCTACGCCTACTTCACCCAGTTCTATAAGGACTTCTACAACCTCGACGAGAACCTGGGCACCCGCATCAGCGAGGAGGCCGTGCGCAACAGCTGGAACATCGCCGCGGGCAGCGGAGCGGTCGCCTCGGCAGCGGCACCGCTGACGTGGTTCACCGATTTCCGGGCCGACATCGCGAAGATCGACGTCCCTGCGCTCATCCTGCACGGCACCGCCGACAACATCCTCCCGATCGACGCCACCGCGCGTCCCTTCCACGCGCTTCTCCCCGAGGCGGACTACGTGGAGGTCGAGGGCGCGCCGCACGGCCTGCTCTGGACGCACGCGGCCGAAGTCACCGAGGCGCTCCTCGCCTTCCTCCGGAAGTAACCCGCCCCCGGCAAGAGAACAGGCGGGCGTGGAGCAGGCGCGGTGCGGACCTCGGGCGGTCCGCGCCGCGCCTTTTCACCGTCGGTGTCGTTCGGCCCACACGTAGAGGGCGACGTAGGCGACGAACGACGCGCCGAGGCCGCCCACGAACAGCGCGGCCGACGGCCGCTCCCACAGCAGCTCGCCCGCGCGGAAGCCGAGCGCGAGCAGCATCAGCGCGAGCGCGACGAGCTGCGCCTGGAAGATCTGCCGGAACGCGCTCCACCGGGCATCGCCGAGCATCCACACGTTCACCATGCCGGGGAGGGTGAGGATGGCGCCGCACACTCGCGCGGTCAGTGGGGTGAGCGGCCACGCCCACACGGAGATGGCGAGCTGCGGGACGACGAACAGCACCAGACCGGTCACCAGCGAGCAGAGGCCGATCAGGGCAAGCAGGATGCGCACCCACCCGGGCAGCACGGCATCCTGCTCGATCAGCCCTCCCTGATCTTCGCCGCGGTTCACGATCATGGCGGCGAGCACCAGGAACGGCGTGAGCACGTACAGGGTCACCCAGACGATGAACGACAGGTGACCGAAGTGGAAGCGGTCCCAGTGCAGGAAGGTCGCAGCAGCCAGCAGCGTCGCGAACAGCAGGACCGCCGGGAAGCCGTGGCGAACCGAACGCCACCGGTTGGGCCTCACCACATGCACGAAGAACACGATGCCGCCGGCGTACGCGCTGCCGAGCAGCATGGCCGTGATCGGCGGCTTGATCGTCCACGCGAAGAACAGGTCGGTGGTGTCGGCGAGCGGGTAAAGCAGCACGAAGGCTGCGACGAGGAACGGGAGGATGATCGCCCCGACCAGCCGAGTGTACGGGTGGATGCGGTCGCTCATCCGGCCGCTCGTCCTTCCGCCAGCTCCACGACGGCATCCGCCGCGAGGAGGCGTCCCTCGGTGACGGCGGCGTCGAACGCGTCCCGGTCGGCGCCCGCCGCCAGCATCCCGTCGACGAAGAGCTGGTGGAACGTGAACACCGGAGCGTTGTACAGCCCCGTGCGCTCGCGGAGGGCACGGGAAGCGCCCAGCAGCCGACCGGACCGCTCGGCGTCGCCGGCGAGGGCGGCGACGGCGACCATCCCCTCCAGCCCGTAGGCGATCCCCTCGACGTGACCGAGCCGTCGGGAGAGGGCGAGGCAGGCCGAGAAGTCGGAGGTCGCACCGGCCGCGTCCCCGAGGAGGAGCCGCGCCCAGCCGCGGTGGTGCTGCGCGATCGTGACTCCCAGGTCGTCGCCGTTGTCGCGGGCGAGCGTCAGGCTCTCCTCGAAACGGGCCAGCGCATCCCCCACCTGCTGGCGCAGCAATGCCACCCTGCCGAGCATCACCAGCGCCATCGCCTGACCCCAGCGGTCGTCGCGGGTGCGGAAGAGGTCGAGGCTGGCGTCCATCGCGTCGTTCGCCGCGCTGTCGTCCGGTGCGGGGGAGGCGAGCACGGCGAGCGCGTAGGAGATGAGGGCGAGCGCCTCGCCGTCGGTGTCCCCGGTGCGCCGGAACAGGTCGGCACTCTCGGTGAGGGCGGTCGCCACCGTTCCCTCCGGGTCCTGCCAGAAGGTGATCGCCTGCGTGAAGTAGAGGGCGATCGCGCGAGTCCGGTCATCCAGCGGGTCGCCGGAGGCGAGCAACTCGTCCATCCAGCCGCGGACCTCGCCGAGGAGCCCCGCGACCCACCAGTACAGGTAGAGGCTCCAGGCGAAGTGGGCGGCTCGCTCCCACTCCCGCTCGTCGAGCAGGTGCCGCACCGCCGCGCGGAGGTTGCCGGTGTCCGCGCTCAACCGCACCACCCAGTCGTGCTGGGCGGCGTGCTCCAGCGCGTCATCGGCACGGTCGCCGAGGGTGACGAAATAGGAGGCGTGGGCGTCGCGGGCCCGGGCAAGCTCACCCTCCTCCTCCAGCCGCTCCACCGCGTACTCGCGGACGGTAGCCAGCAGCGAGAACCGGGCCTCGTGGGCGTCGTCGTGCTGGCGGACGAGGCTGTTGTCGACCAGGGCGCCGAGCGCCGAGAGCACATCATCCCCGGGCTCCTCGTCGGCCACCTCCCGGACGGCGGCGTCGACCGCCTCGGCCGCCTCCAGCGTGAATCCGCCCTGGAAGACGCCGAGCCGGGCGAGCAGGACGCGCTCGGGCTCGTCGAGGAGCTGCGCGCTCCACTCGATGGTGGCGCGCAAGGTCCGCTGGCGCTCCGGCAGGTCTCGAGCACCGCCGACGAGCAGCGGGAGCCGCCGGTCGAGGCGACGCGCGAGTTCTGCGGGCGGAAGCACCCGGATGCGCGCAGCACCGAGCTCGATCGCGAGCGGGACCCCGTCCAGCGCCGAGCAGATCCTGCCAACGTCGTCGGAGTTCGCCGGCGTGATCTCGAAGTCGGGACGCACCGCGTGCGCCCTCTCGACGAACAGGCGCATGGCGTCGTCGGAGGGAAGAGGGTCGAGTTCGTAACGTCGCTCGCCGCCCACCCGCAGCAGCGACCGGCTGGTGACGATCGCGCTGACCCCGGGGGCTGCCGCGAGCAACTCGGTGACCGCCGGTGCCGCCGCGAGCGCCTGTTCGAAGTTGTCGAGCACCAGCAGCACCCGCCGGTCGCGGACTGCCGTGGTCACCTTGTCGAAGAGCGGTGCGTCGCCGGTGTCGCGCACGCCGAGCGCCTGGGCGAGCGCCGCCGTCACGGCATTCCGGTCGTGTGCGGGCGCGAGATCGACGAACACTGCGCCGTCGGGGAATCTCTCGCCGAGGCCGGCGGCCGTGGCGATCGCGAGCCGGCTCTTCCCGATCCCGCCCGGCCCGGTGATGGTGACGAGCCGGGCGCCGTCGGCGAGCATCGCGCGCACGGCGGCGATGTCGTCGGTCCGGCCGACCAGCCGCGTCAGCGGCGACGGGAGCGATGGAGCGCGCGCCGGCGGGGGTTCGTCACTCGGGCGCTCTCGGCCCGAGTCGATCCGGCTGAGCTCGAACCGCTCGGCGAGCATGGTGGCGAGGTCCGCCTCCAGCAGCACCTCCAGCTCCTGCGCCGACTCGATGTACTTGAACGACGCGCGGTCGTCGGAGCGGATGCGGTTCAGCAGTTCGGTGAGCCGCTCCTCCCGGGCGGGCGCCGGGTCCTTGATGTAGATCAGGCGGGGGAGGTCGGGCGGGCACAGGTTGTACTCGTCCTCCAGCCCCGACACCTCCTCGTCGGGAGCGACCCATCCATAGCGCTCCCAATACAGCCCGACGAAGACGTCGCTCTGGTCGAGGTAAGCCCGGTACAGCTCGCGCGGTGGATGCGGCCGCGCGCCCAGCTCGAACATGACCGGGGCGAGGTGCAGGCGCTCTATGGCGGCCCGCGCAGCCCGGCGTTCGGGGGCGAGCTCCTTGAGGGTCGAACTGACGAAGACCCGCAGCCTCTGGTCGGGCGTTCGGATCACGCGGGGTGCCGCGTCCATGCACGCATTCTGTTGCACTCGGCGCCCGGCGCAACAGGGGGTCCGGGGATGCGGTCAGCCCCATTGCGTCGGATCCGAAATCGTATATCATTGGCGAAATCGGAGCGCCGCTCCGTGACAACGACGTCGCACCACCCCGGGAGAACACAACGATGAGCGCATCCCCCTTCACGCCCACCGGCAGCATCCGATCTCAGAAGGATCGCCGCAGGGTCGTCTTCGCAACCGTGATCGGCACCACCGTCGAGTGGTACGACTTCTTCATCTACGCGTCGGCCGCCGGCCTGGTCTTCGGCCAGCTGTTCTTCGCGCCGGCCGGACCGCAGTTCGCAACCATGCTGGCGTTTCTGACGGTCGGCGTGAGCTTCCTGTTCCGGCCGCTCGGCGCGTTCCTCGCCGGTCACTTCGGCGACCGGTACGGCCGCAGAGTCGTGCTCGTGGCCACGCTGATCCTGATGGGCCTCTCCACAGCCCTGGTCGGCCTGCTGCCCACGTATGAGGCCATCGGCATCGCCGCGCCCATCCTGCTCGTGCTGCTGCGCGTGCTACAGGGCATCTCGGCCGGCGGCGAGTGGGGCGGCGCGGTCCTGATGGCCGTCGAGCACGCCCCCACCGCCAAGCGCGGCCTGTTCGGAGCGTCCCCGCAGATCGGCGTCCCGCTCGGACTGCTCCTCGCTTCCGGCGCGATGGCGATCATGACGCAGCTCGCGCCGGGCGACGCCTTCCTCGCGTGGGGCTGGCGCGTGCCGTTCCTCCTCTCGGTAGTGCTGATCGCCATCGGCTACTGGGTGCGCCGCCGGGTCGAGGAGAGCCCGGTGTTCACCGAGATCGCGGTGCGCCGCGAGCGCACCCGCATGCCGATCGTGCAGGTGTTCCGCAAGCACGCCCTCCTCGTGATCGTGGCGGCGTTCATCTTCGCCGGAAACAACGCGGTCGGCTACATGACCACCGGTGGTTACATCCAGAACTACTCGACCGACCCGGAGGGCCCGCTGAAGCTCGACCGCGGCCCGGTGCTGTGGGCGGTCGCCGGCTCCGCGGTGACCTGGCTGCTGGCGACGGCATTCGCCGGCTGGGTGAGCGACCGGATCGGCCGCCGCAACACCTACATCGTGGGATGGATCCTGCAGCTGATCGGCGTGTTCGCTCTGTTCCCGCTGGTCAACTCGGGCAGCGTCGGGATGCTGTTCCTCGGACTTGCGATCCTCACGATCGGCCTCGGCTTCACGTACGGCCCGCAGGCGGCGCTGTACTCGGAACTGTTCCCGGCGTCCATCCGCTTCTCGGGCGTCTCGATCTCGTACGCGATCGGCGCGATCCTCGGCGGTGCGTTCGCCCCGACGATCGCGACCGCGCTGGTGCAGGCGACCGGGACCACCCTGTCGGTGACCTGGTACCTCGCGGGTATGACCGTGATCGGGCTCCTCGCGACGCTGGTGCTCCGTGACCGCACGGGCATCCCGCTGGGCCCTGACCATGAGGCCGAGCAGGCGGCGAGTCCCATCCGCGGACTCTCCGGCCGGCGGGAGCCGGTCGACGCCGTCCGCGGCTGAGGCGCAGCCGGTCAGCCCACGACGAAGCGGATCAGGTGCGGAGCGACCGCATCGGCCGACACGTCGTGGGTCTGACCGGCCACAACCTCGAACGTCCCGTCCTGTGAGCTTGCGGCGACGCCTTCCGCACCGAACCGCAGGAAACCGGGGCTCTGCTCCCCGGCCAAGCCGAGCACCGGCACGCTGATCGCCTGCAAGAGCTCATCCGGGACGCGGCTGTCACCCATCGCGGCGTCGTCGTAAGCGAGCGTCGGTGCGAGGGCGAGGGTGGCGTCCCACCCGGGGGAGTTCCGCATCCCCTCGATGCCGGCCTCGGGCACGCCGACGCGGCGGAGGAACAGCTCGACCGCGCCCGCCCGGTCGCCTGCGGCGAGCGCCGCGAGGAGGTCGTGGGTGTAGCCCTCGGCGGAGGACAGCATCGGGTCGGGAAGGTACGGAGGTTCGTAGACGGCGACGCGAGGCACGCGTGCGGGGCCGAGCGCCGCGGTCGCCGCCAGCGCGAGTGCGCCGCCGGACGACATCCCGAACAGCGTGGCCGAGCCGCCCGCTGCCTCCACCAGTGCGGCGATGTCGTCCATCTCGCGTGCGACGGCGTCGGCCCGGGCCGCGGGGTCGGCCAGCCGGTCGGCGCTCGCTCCGCGGCCGCGGCGGTCGTAGAGGACCACCGACGTGCGCTGGCGCAGCGCTTGCGCGATGGGCCGCATGGGTCCGGCGTCGCGGAAGCACATGGCGCCGTCGATCAGCACGATCGCGGGGCCGCTCCCATCGAGCTCGTAGGCGATGGATGTTCCGTCGGAAGACGTGACCGTGCTCATGGCACGAAGCGTAGTCTCCCCGTCAGCGCCCGTGCCGCCTGCGCACCCCGAAACCGATGAGCACCCCGCCGCCGATGGCGACCAGCACGCCGGCGCCGCGGATGAGCCAGTTCACGTCGGAGGTCACCGCATCCACCAGCAGCGGGCCGGCGAGGCCGACCACGACGAGGGCGATCCCGAGGATGAAGAACCAGGGGGAACCGTTCGTCCGCTCGACCATGCCCCGAGCCTACCGGGGCCGATCGACCAGACGAGCGGTCGAGCGGACGGGCGGCTACGGCAGGTAGTACGTCGGGTTCGGCAGCTTCACCGCGCGGTCGGCGTGGCCGCCGATGAGGTCGCTGTACTGGTCACCGAAGTTGGCGACGATGTCATACCGGCCGCCAGACGGCGACTCGATGTGCGCTCGCGTCTGCGACTTGTACTCGATGGTCGTGCACTTCGCGGTAGCGCAGCTGACGTATGCGGGCTGCTGGGAGGCGCCCACACCCGTCCACTTGGTGTAGAAGTTCTGCGCGGTGAAGCCGGTGTAGCCGACCTTCGCCAGGTTGCCGAGCGTGGCCGCCTTCTGGTCGTCGTTGCGACCGGTCAGCCCGATCAGGGTGCAGCCGGCCTTCTGGGCGACCGCCGCCAGCGTCGTCATGTGCGGTGTGGCCGGGAAACGCTGCTCCTGCACCCAGACGTTCTGCTCGACCGGGTCGAAGGTGAAGTGCATGTCCGCCACCTCCATGTCGTAGGTCCACAGCGTCGTGTCGTCGGTGTCGAGCACGATCGCCGGGTTCTTGTGCAGCTTCTTCTCGACGAAGCAGGTGGCGGCGAGGACCGGCGCCTGGCGCTGGACGATCGAGCGCAGTTCACGGATGTACGGCGAGTCGGTCTTGTTCGCGATGCCGGTGCCGGGGTCGCCGTAGTAGGTGGCGATGGTCTTCTTGACCGAGTCGATGTTCGGGATGCCCTCGCCGCCCTGGGTGGCGCCGCTGGAGCCGTCCGGGGCCATCGTGAAGTGCGTCCGGGGAGCGAGACGCGGCTCGGAGACGCCGGGCAGATCGGCCGACGGCAGGTAGTACGTCGGGTTCGGCAGCTTGAGCGCCTCCTGGGCGTACCCGCCCTGCAGGTCGGACCACTGGTCGCCGACATTGAGCGTGACGGTGTAGCCGAGATCCTGGATGTGCTTACGCGTCAGCGCCTTGTACTCGACCGTCGTGCAGCTGGCCGCCGCGCAGGTCACATACGAGGGCTGCTGCGAGGTGCCGGTGCCCGTCCACTTCGTGTAGAAGCGGTCGGAGGTGAAGGCCGTGTAGCCGACCTTGGCGAGGTTGCCGAGGGTCGCGGCCTTCTGGTTGTCGTTGCGGCCGGTCAGTCCGAACACCGTGTAGCCCATCGCGGCGGCCTGGTTCACGAAGTCGACCATGCCGGGAGTCGCGGGGAAGCGCTGGCCCTGGACCCACACATCCTGCTCTGCCGGGTTGAAGGTGAAGTGCATGTCCGCGACTTCCATGTCGTAGGTCCACAGCGTCGTGTCGTCGGCGTCGAAGACGATCGCCGGCTTCTGGCCGTGCTGCACCGCGCGGTCGTAGTCGGCCTTCAGTTCGGTCTTCTCGCGGCCGAGGATGCTGCCGAGCTCGCGGATGTAGGGCGAGTCGGTCTTGTTCGAGATGCCGGTGCCGGGGTCGCCGTAGTACGTGGCGATCGTCTTCTTGACGGAGTCGATGTTGGCGATGCCCTCGCCGCCCTGGGTGGCGCCGCTGGAACCGTCCGGCGCCATGGTGAAGGTCGTCCGTGGTGCGAGCGAGGTTCCGCCGTGGCCGGGATCCCAGGCGAGGGCCGCGGGTGCGTCGGCGAGGCCCACGCCGAGCGCCAAGGCGACGACCCCCGCCGCGCCGATCAGCGCTCGGCGGAGGCGGGAGGATGTGAGGGAAGAGTCGGACATGACGCACCTTTGCGGATCAGAGCCAGGGAGTCTGCCCCCATCCGGGGGCCGGGAGCAGCCTAGCGAAACGGGTCCGCGAGGGGAAGCGAATCAGCGACGACACACTCAGCGGGAGTGAAGTGAGCCCCGGTAACGTTGTCACCGGTATGCGCTCCACGACTCTCGACCCGGCCGCCCTCCGTGCGGACTTCCCGATCCTCTCCCGGGAGGTGAATGGTCACCCCTTCGTCTATCTGGACTCCGGGGCCACGTCGCAGAAACCGCGGCAGGTGCTCGACGCCGAACGCGCCTTCGCCGAGCGCTACACCTCGGCAGTCCACCGCGGCGCTCACACCGTGGCGGGGGAGGCCACCGAGCTGTTCGAGGACGCCCGCGCCCGCGTCGCCGCGTTCGTCGGCGCACAGCCGGACGAGCTCGTCTGGACCTCCAACGCCACCGAGGGGATCAACCTTCTCGCCTACGGGATGTCGAACGCTTCCCTCGGTCGCGGAGGCGCGGCCGCCGAGAGGTTCCGGCTCGGGCCCGGCGACGAGCTCGTCGTGACCGAGGCGGAGCACCACGCCAACCTCATCCCGTGGCAGGAGCTGGCCGCGCGCACCGGCTCGACCCTCCGCGTCATCGGCCTCACCGACGACGGGATGCTGCGCCTCGACCAGGCCGCCGAACTGATCGGACCGCGCACGCGCGTCGTCGCGTTCGCCCACGTCTCCAACGTGCTCGGCGGCATCAACCCGGTCGCCGAGCTGGTCGCCCTGGCGCACGAGCACGGCGCCCTGGTCGTGCTCGACGCGTGCCAGTCCGTCCCGCACCTCGCGGTCGACCTCCCTGCGCTCGATGTCGACTTCGCCGTGTTCTCGGGCCACAAGATGCTCGGGCCGACCGGCGTGGGCGCCCTGTACGGCCGCAGCGAACTCCTGAACGCTTTGCCGCCCTTCCTCACCGGCGGTTCGATGATCACCCAAGTGACGTTGGAAGGCGCCGAGTACCTCCCGGCGCCGCAGCGCTTCGAGGCGGGCACGCAGCGCGTGTCGCAGGCCGTCGCCCTGGCCGCCGCCGTCGACTACCTCGAGGGTGTCGGGATGCCGGCGATCGAGGCGCACGAGGAGGCGCTCGGTGAGCGGCTGCTCGCGGGCCTCGGGCAGCTGGAGGGTGTCCGCATCCTCGGGCCCGGTCCTGGCGTCCCGCGGGTGGGGCTCGCCAGCGTCGTCGTGGACGGCATCCACGCGCACGATGTCGGACAGTTCCTCGACGACCGCGGCATCGCCGTCCGCGTCGGCCACCACTGCGCGCAGCCGGTGCACCGCCGGTATGGCGCGACGGCGAGCACGCGCATCAGCACCTACCTCTATAACACCGCCGACGAGGTGGATGCCGCGATCGAGGCGATCGCCGACGCCCGTGTCTTCTTCGGCGTCGCGGACGGAGCCACCCGATGAGCGATCTGCAGAACCTGTACCAGCAGGTCATCCTCGACCACGCCCGCGAGAAGCACGGCTACGGGATCGCGGGCGACGAGGCCGCCAGCTCGCACCAGTTCAACCCCACCTGCGGCGACGAGGTGACCGTCGGCGTGCGCACGGCGCCGGACGGCCGCATCCTCGCGATCGGCTGGGAGGGCCACGGCTGCTCGATCTCCACGGCCTCGGCCTCGCTGCTGAGCGACCTGGTCGAGGATGTGGACCGCGAACGGCTGGCCGCATCCATCGGCGCCTTCCGCGAGCTGATGCACTCGAAGGGCGCGTTGGAGGGCGACGAGGAGTTGCTGGGCGACGCGGTCGCGCTGGCCGGCGTCTCGAAGTACGTCACGCGCGTCAAGTGCGCGATGCTGCCGTGGGTGGCCCTCGAGGACGCCCTCCTCAAGTCCGCCTGATCCCGGCCCTTCCCCTCTTCTCCTAGCTATCGAAGGAGATTCGGCCGTCGCGCCGCCGATTCTCCTTCACTACTGCCAATCGAAGGAGATTCGGGGCCCGATCTCCTTCGATAGCCGCCGCACGTCGGCGCTTAGGGAACGGGCGCCAGGTCGACCTCGTCCGCAATCGCCTCCAGCGCCGACGGCAGCGACGGGAACGTCGTCCCGTACACGAGGCCCGACGGCCCCGCCGCGGTCCACGCCTGACCCCCCTTGCTGACGCGCCCGACGAGGTACCGCCGGTGGCCGCCGAGCACCTGCCGCTGGGCGATCGGCAAGGTGAGCGGAAACGCGTAGACGTCTCCCTGGGGAGTGACGACCAGCTCCCAGCGGGCTCGGCCCGGGTTGAACTTGCTCGTGAAGATGCGCGACATGATCGACCGTTTCTACCGCGCGGGCGCACGCCGCCGCCACGAAGATGACGACCTGTTGCGAAAGCCTTCGCCGCGTTACGTGGTCCACTTGGGCGCTCCGCCGCGGGGCGTCAGGGCTCGAGCCGTGCGAGCCAGTGGGTGAGGATGCGCTCGAGCTCGGCCGCATCCCGGCTGGTCAGCTGGTCGAGGAGGCGTCTCTCGTTCGCGATGTGGTCGGTGAAGGCGGAGTCGATGGTCTCCCGGCCGCGACGGGTGAGCGCGACTACGCGGCCGCGACCGTCGGTCTCCGACGCCCGCCGGGCGACGAGTCCCGCGCGTTCCAGGCGGTCGATGCGCTTCGACATCCCGCCGGTGGTGATCATCGTGTGCTCGGCCAGCTCGCTCGGTGTGCGCTCGTACGGCTCGCCTGCGCGGCGGAGGGTCGCGAGGACGTCGAAGTCGCCCTCGGCGAGACCGTGGGCGTCGTAAACGGCGACCAGCTCGTCGGTCAGCCGCGCGGCGACGCGGTGCAGTCGCCCGATGACGCCCTGCGGGGAGACGTCCAGGTCGGGTCGCGCGCGCCTCCATTCGTCTTGGATGCGGGCGACGGCGTCGGTGGGGGAGTCCATCCCTTCACAATACCTTCCATGGAAGCTAAAGTAACTTCCATGGAAGATACATTACGGAGCAGCGCCTGGCGCTGGATGCTCCTCACCGCCATCGCGCCGATCGCCTGGGGCTCGACCTACGTCGTGACCCGCGCCGTGCTCCCGGCGGAGCCGCTGTGGGGTGCGGTCATCCGGGCGCTGCCCGCCGGGCTGCTGCTGCTCATCCTGAGCACGCGACGGCCGCACGGCGCCTGGTGGTGGCGAGCCGCGCTGCTCGGGATGCTGAACACCGGCGGCTTCTTCGCTCTCGTCTACGCGGTGGCCCAGCGGCTGCCCTCCGGCGTGGCGGCGACCGTCATGGCCGCCTCGCCGCTCGTGATGATGGCGGCGGCGCGAGTCGTGCTCGGGCAGCGGCCGCGCATCCTGGCACTCGCTGGGGGAGTGGCGGGGATCGCCGGCGTCGGCCTCATGCTCTTCGGCGGCGCCGGCGCCGTCGACCCGATCGGAATCGTGCTGGCGGTGCTCGCCCTCGTTTCCTCCGCGGTGGGCTACGCCCTCGCGACCCGCTGGGGTGCGACGGACATCGTCGCCTCCACCGCCTGGCAGCTGCTCGCCGGCGGCCTGTTGATGCTGCCGTTCGCTGTCGTGATCGAAGGCGCGCCGCCCCAGCTCGACGGCGCCGCCTTCGCCGGCTTCGCCTACGTCACCGTCGTCGCGACCGCGCTGGCCTTCGTCGCGTGGTTCGCCGGCCTCCGGCACCTTCCGGCGGCGACCGTGGGGCTCATCGGGCTGCTCAACCCCGTCACGGGAGTCGTGCTCGGTGCGCTCGTCGCCGGGGAGGTGCTGACCGGCCGCCAGCTGACCGGGCTCGCGATCGTGCTCGGGGGCATCGCCCTCGGCCAGGTGCGGTTGCGGCGGCGCGGTCAGCTGCCGAGCGACTCCAGGAAGCTCCGGGTCGGCGCGAAGAAGGTCGAGCCGGTCGCCGCGGTGGAGAAGTCCAGGATGCGGTCGTAGCTGCCCTCCGGGTCGCCCACGAACATGCGCTCGAGCATCCGCTCGATCACCCACAGCGCGCGGGAGTACCCGATGAAGTAGGTGCCGTACTCGCCGTGGCCCGGCCGGCCGAACGGCATGTTGTCGCGCAGGATGTCGTGCTCGACCCCCGCCTCGTCGACGATCGTCGCGAGGGTCTTGTGCGACTTCTGGCCGTGCTCGGCGTCATCCAGCTCGATGTTCTCCACCTTGGTGCGGCCGATGACGCCCTCCTGCGAGGGAACGGGCAGTCGGCTCCAGGAGGACAGGTCATGGAGGTACTTCTGCACGACGACGTAGCTGCCGCCGGCGTGCTCCGGGTCCTCATCGCCGACCGTGGTGGCGTCGGCCATGTCGCCGCCGGCCGGGTTGGCCGTGCCATCGACGAACCCGAGCAGGTCGCGGGCGTCGAAGTAGCGGAAGCCGGTCACCTCATCCACTACCTGGACGGCGTCGCCGAGCGAGTCGAGCAGCTGGCGCTCCAACTCGAAGGTGAAGTCGGAGCGCTCGGCACGGATGTGGAACAGCAGGTCGCCGGGCGTCGACACGGCGGTGTGCACCGGACCCGCGATCTCGCGGAACGGGTGCAGCTCGCGCGGCGGCGGGGTGTCGGTGATGCGCCGCCAGAGGTCGGCGCCGATCCCGACGTTGCAGGAGAGCCGCGCGCCGAGGTCGCGGAAGCCGACGGTCTTCACCTGGTCGGTGATCCCGCCGAGCACATCCTTCACGGCGGCCAGCGCCTCCGGGGTGTCGCCGACGGTCACGACCAGGAAGACGGCCGCGCGCGAGAGCGGAGCGTCGACGCTCTGGGGGTCGATGGGGACGCGCTGCCAGGGCTGGTCGCCGGTGTTCGCCATGCCCTCATCGTGCCGTACGCGGGCGCTGCGCCGCCACCGACCCCATCCCGAACGCCGCCGCTTAGGCTGGAGGGATGACGCTCCCCAGCACTGACACCGCCGTCACGTACCCCGACGGCGACCTCACCTCCACCGGCACCGTGCTCCACCTCGAGCCGCTGGCCGACGGGCGCACGGCGGTGGTCCTCGACCGCACGGCCTTCCATCCCGTCGACGCGGTGTGGCCCGACCAGCCTGCCGACGAGGGGATACTGACAGCCGGCGGCCGCAGCTACGCGGTGGTGGACGCCCTCGTGGGAGCCACCGACGGCACGGCGCTGCACGTCGGCGACGCGCCTGTGCGCACCGGAACGGAGGGCTGGGCATTCGTCGTCTGCCATCTCGTCGACGACGCGACCGGCCTCGCCGAAGGGGACGCGGTCGCGGTGAGCGTCGACGCGGCCCGTCGCCGCGCGCTGTCGGCCGGCCACACGGCGTGCCACCTCGCATCCCTCGCCCTCAACGAGGCGCTGTCCGGTCTGTGGACGAAGGACGTACCGCTGGATGGCCGCGGCCGACCGAACTTCGACCAGCTCGCCATCACGAGCTCGCGCATCCTGGAGGGCGGTTCCGTCGACGAGTACCGCATCGGCAAGAGCCTGCGGAAGAAGGGATTCGCCGCCGCAGAACTCGCGACGGGTCTGGACGGGATCACCGATGCCGTCGACCGGACACTCGCCGGGTGGGTCGCCACGGGAGCTGCGGTGACGATCGTCCGCGACGGCGGCCGGCTGGGACTCGGCGACCGGCGGTATTGGCGCGCCGAACTGCCGGAGGGCGCGGTGGAGATCCCCTGTGGCGGCACGCACCTGCGGTCGCTGGTGGAACTTGCCGGTGTGGAGGTGCGGCTCGAGTCGACCGAGGCCGACGGCGCCGTCGTGCTCACGATGCGCACCACCGCGCGCGTCGCCTGACGGGGCTGCCTGACGGGGCTGGCCGACGGGGTCGCCCGCTGCCGCGCGGCTAGTGCGGCAGGAACGGCAGCGCCACCGCGACCATCCCGAGCCCACCGGCCACGCCCCAGCCCGCACGCACGAGCTGTGCGCTCCGCACCTCGCGCTCGATCGCGCAGAAGCGCTCCGTGGTGTCCGCCCGCGGCTCCAACGGACGCCAGCTCGCCGGGTCGTCGAAGAGGCGTGCGACCTGCGCGACGGTCTCCGCATCCAGCGAGACAGGTCGTCTGTTCAGCCAGCGCACCAGGGACTCGGCACGCAGCAGGGTCGCCCGCGCCGGCTGCTGCCGGAAGCGGACCTCCTTCGCGCCGACGACGGCGATGACGGGATGCATGGGCGTGTCGATTCCGGCGCGTAACAGCAGGCCGCGGATGCGTGCGACTTCGAGGTCGGAGTTCCGCAGGTACGGCTGCTTGACCCCGTTCACCCAGATCGCGCGCTGGTAGACCGTCACCTGTGCGCCGCGGTGGTGCTTGGTGTTGACGACGAAGACGCCGCCCGGCCCGACGACCAGGTGGTCGACATCCGCTTCGCCCGAGCCGACAGGGACCGCGTGGAACGCACTCCAGCCGTGCGGCAGGCGTGTCAGCGCAGCACCGACCTCGCGCTCGCCGAGAGCGCCGGAGAACCAGGGATGGGCATCCTGTGGCAGCGGGTCGACGCCGAAGGCGCGCGCGAGCGGTGAGCGGCGGGGCGAGGCCTCCTGCAGCCGCACGACCTGCTCCATCACCGCAGCCCCCGGGGCTCGGTCGCGCATCCGCTGTCCGCTCACTCCACGAACGTACCGACCGCGGTGGGCCGCACCCAGTCCCCGGCCGGGGCCAGATCGGAGCGGCTACCCCTGACCGGGGGAGCCCTGCGTGCGGGGAAGGTCCTCGGGGCCGGGCAGGCGCTCCTCGAGCGACTCGTTGCGCTCCTGCACCGTCTCCAGGCGGTCGGTGTCGGTGGGGCCGAGCTCGGTGACGGCGTCGGTCAGTTCGTCGGCGTCACGCGGGGTGGCTGTCTCATCCGGTCGATCGGTCATGCGGCGCACTGTACGCGCGTGGGTCGCGATTGACGGCGGTTGACGGCGGGCGACCTGGACGGGCTAGCATGCGGAGCATGAGCCGCATCGAAACCGGGATCGTCTCCTACACCGTCTCCGGCGACTACTTCGCCCGGGTCGGCGCCGACTTCGACACGGAAGCCGTCGACGACGCCATCCTCGCCGAACTGAACAGGATGCTGCCGCGTGGCGTGGTGGTCGAGCGCAACGGCAAGGTGCTCGCCGAGGAGGAGGTCGCCGACGAGGCGCGAACACTCGACTGGGAGGCGCTGCTCCGGCGCATCGACGTCGACCAGATCCTCGCCGAGCACGGGCGCTGACACTGTCGCTGACAGGTCAGTGTGAGCGTTTGACGGCGTCGTAGGCCGCGAGGGCAGCCCGGCGTGTCTCCTTCAGGTCGACGATCGGCTCGGGATACTCAGGCGTGTCCCACTCCGGCACCCAGCGGCGCACGTAGTCGCCCTGGCCGTCGAACTTCTCGCGCTGCAACTCCGGGTTGAACACGCGGAAATACGGGGCCGCGTCGGCTCCGCTTCCGGCGATCCACTGCCAGTTGAAGGCGTTGTTGGCCGGGTCGGCGTCCACCAGCGTGTCCCAGAACCACTGCTCGCCCAGGCGCCAGTCGATGAGCAGGTTCTTGATGAGGAATGACGCGGTCACCATGCGCACACGGTTGTGCATGACGCCGGTTGTCCACAGTTCCCGCATCCCCGCATCCACCAGCGGAACGCCGGTGCGACCCTGTTGCCATGCCCCCAGTGCGGACTCATCGAGCGGGGGCCAGGGAAAGGAGTCGTACTCGCGATGGATGTTCACGGTCGCCAGGTCCGGATGCTCGAAGAGCGTGTGGTAGGCGAACTCGCGCCAGCCGAGTTCCGCCAAGAAGGTCGAGCTGCCCTCCGCTGTGGCACGGTCGCGGCGCGTCGTCGTCGCATGCCAGACCTGGTGCGGGCTGAGCTCTCCCCAGCGCAGCCGCGGCGAAAGGCGGGAGGTGGCCTCGACGCCGGGCACATCGCGCTCCTCGCGATAGGAGCCCACATCCTCGGTGAGAAAGCGCTCCAACTGCTCGTGGGCGGCCTCTTCGCCCGGCGTCCACGCCTCGCGAAGGCCGGCGGCCCAGTCGGGGTGGGTCGGGAGCAGTCGGAGGTCGTCCAGCGCGACGGTTTCCAGGGAGGCAGGAGGCGTCGCGCCGTGCAGCACGCGCGGGACCGGTCCCGGCTTGCGCGGCTCGGGCGCCGACAGGCACGCGCGCCAGAACGGTGTGTAGACGGAGAACGCGGTGCCCTGGCCGGTGCGGACGGTCCAGGGTTCGAAGAGGAGGTTCGCACCGAAGCTCGTTGCCTCGAGTCCCGCATCCCGAGCGGCTGTCTTCACGGCTTCGTCGATGTGCCGCTCGACCCCGCCGTAGCGGCGGTTCCAGAAGATCGCTTCCGCGTCGGTCTCGGCCAGCAGCAGCGCGATCACGCGCTCGCTCGGGCCTCGCAGAATCGTCAGACCTGCGCCCAGCCGTTCGAGCGACTCCGTGAGCGACAGCAGGCTGTGATGGAGCCACCAACGGCCGGCACCGCCGGGCGCGCGGAGGTCAGGCGTCTCCTCGTCCCACACGAAGACGCAGAGCACCGGGCGCCCCGACTGCGCCGCCGCCGACAGTGCTGGATTGTCGGCCACGCGCAGGTCGTCGCGGAACCAGACGACCGCCGGTCGCTCCAACGGTCAGACGTCCAGAGAGTCGCCGGGCTCCAGCGCGTAGAAGGTGCCGCCGTTCTGCTCGGTCGCCCAGGCGAGGCGCGCGTTCGACATGTCCTTGCCCGCGCGCGAGAGGACCATCTCGTGGACGGGGAAGCTGCGCTTGGGCTTCACGGCGAGGACGTAGTCCATGGTCTCGGCGACCTTCATCCACGGCGCACCGGCAGGGGCGGCCAGCAGGTCGACCTCGACATCCTCCGGGACGAAGAAGGAATCTCCCGCGTAATAGAGGGAGTCATTGATGAGCACACCGACGTTGTCGACGACCGGGATGCTCTCATGGATCACCGCGTGCTTGCCACCGAAGAAGCGCAGCGTGAACGGTCCCGCGTCGATCGTGTCGCCAGGGTGGACGACCGTGATGTCGAAGTCCGATGCTGCCGCCGCCACGCCCTCCGGGCCGTAGATCGTCACCTCGGGGGAGAGGTCGCGCACGCGGTTCAGTTGCTCCGGGGTCCAGTGGTCCGGGTGCTCGTGCGTGATCACGACGGCGACCGCGTTCGCGGTGTCCGTCAGCGGCGAGGTGAAGCTGCCGGGGTCGACGAACAGCTTCTGTCCGTCCTGTTCGAGGAGCAGGCCAGCATGTTCGAACTTGGTGAGTCTCATGGGTCCAGAAAATACCGAATGGGATGCATCCGCAAGCAGAGCGCGCGTAGGGGTGTCGTCCGAGTCGCGGTTGAGGAATATACCCCTAGGGGGTACCGTTGGAGCCGATATGGACGAGAAGAACGAGCCCACGACCATCCAGCAGCCGTCACATCACGACGAGCACGCGCATCACGACGAGCACGCGCACCATGACCACTCGGCGCACGCCGGTCACGCGCACCATGACGAGCACGCGCACCATCACGGCACGGACGCAGGCCACGACCATTCGGACCATTCCGGTCACGCGGGCCACGACCATTCCGGCCACGCCGGCCACGACCCGGCGATCTTCCGGCGGAAGTTCTGGCTGACGCTCGTCCTGACGATCCCGACGCTCGTCTTCTCGCAGGGGCTGCAGGAGATCCTGGGCCTCGATGGTCCGCGGTTCCCCGGCAGCCAGTACATCCCTGCGCTGTTCGGCGTCGTCATCTTCTTCTACGGCGGTCTGGTGTTCCTCCGGGGAGCCGTCGACGAGCTGCGCGCCAAGCAGCCGGGGATGATGACGCTGATCTCGCTCGCGATCGTCGTCGCCTTCGGCTACAGCCTCGCGGTGACGCTGGGCCTGCCGGGCATGGACTTCTGGTGGGAGCTCGCCACTCTCATCCTGATCATGCTGCTCGGGCACTGGATCGAGATGTCGGCGGTGATGGGAGCCCAGGATGCTCTCGGCGAGCTCGCGAAGTTGCTGCCCGACACGGCGGAGCGGGTCGGCGACGTACATGCCGAGCCGGAGCACGTCACGGTGAGCGATCTGCGGGTGGGAGACCTCGTCCGCGTGCGTCCCGGGTCTGCTGTGCCCGCCGACGGCGAGATCGTCGACGGCCGGAGCGAACTGGACGAGTCCCTCCTGACTGGAGAATCAAAGCCGGTGACACGCGGCTCGGGGGAGCAGGTGGTCGCCGGAAGCATCTCGGGCAGTGGCTCGCTCGTGGTCCGGGTGACGCGTACCGGCGGCGACACCGCGCTCGCGGGCATCATGAAGCTCGTCTCCGACGCCCAGGCAAGCAAGTCGGGCACCCAGGTGCTGGCCGACCGCGCCGCCGCCTGGCTGTTCTACGTCGCGCTCGCCGTCGCCACCGTGACGCTGATCACCTGGACCCTGCTGCGCCCGGGCGACCCGTCGTTCGTGCTCGAGCGCGTCGTCACGGTCCTGATCATCGCCTGCCCGCACGCGCTGGGACTGGCCATCCCGCTCGTCGCGCAGATCTCCACCGCCCTCGGCGCCCGGAACGGCCTTCTGATCCGTGACCGGCACGCCATGGAGGACGCCCGCCGAGTGGATGTCGTGCTCTTCGACAAGACCGGCACGCTCACCGAGGGCCGCCAGGGCGTCGCCGCAGTGGCCGCCGAGGACGGATCCGAGGAGGCAGCAGAGGCCGCCGTGCTGGCGCTCGCCGCCGCGGTGGAGGCTCCGGCGGAGCACCCGATCGGGGCCGCCATCGTCCGGGAGGCGCGCCTGCGTGGGCTGACGATCGCGCCGGTCGCCGAGTTCCAGGCGCTCGGCGGTCGGGGCGCATCCGCCTCGGTCGGTGGCGAGACGGTCGTCGTAGGCGCTCCCCGCCTGCTCACCGAGCGGGGACTGACGGCGGGGGAGTCCGTGCAGGCCGCGGCTGACCGAGCCGCCGCCGCCGGCCAGACGGTCGTGTACGTCCTCCGGGAGGACCGGGTCGCCGGCATGATCGCGCTCGCCGACGTCATCCGTCCCGAGTCGCGGGAGGCAGTGCGCTCGCTGCGCGATCGTGGTGTCCGTGTCGCCATGCTGACCGGCGATTCGCGCGCGGTCGCCGAGGCCGTCGCCGCGGAGCTCGGCATCGACGAGGTGTTCGCCGAGGTGCTTCCCGGCGACAAGTCCGGGACCGTGGCGCGCCTGCAGTCCGACGGCTCGCGCGTCGCGATGGTCGGCGACGGAGTCAACGATGCTCCTGCGCTCGCGCAGGCGGATGTCGGCATCGCCATCGGTGCAGGAACCGACGTCGCGATCGAGTCCGCCGGGGTCGTGCTCGCCTCCAGCGATCCGCGCGGTGTCGCCAAGGTGATCACGCTCTCGACCGCCACCTACCGCAAGATGCTGCAGAACCTGGCGTGGGCCACCGGCTACAACGTGATCGCGCTCCCGCTCGCGGCGGGCGTGGCCATCGGTCTCGGGGTGGTCGTGTCCCCGGCGTTCGGCGCGGTGCTGATGTCGCTGTCCACGATCGTGGTCGCGATCAACGCCCAGCTCCTGCGTCGGGTGCGTCTCTGACCCAGGTGCGTCTCTGACCCGGAGTCCGGAGCCGACAGACACCGCGGCCTGCGTCGACGGCGGCCGCATGTGTCATCATCAGGCACTGTGACCGCAATTCCGCGGGCCGTGGTCGTCGCGGTCAACCCCATGGCCTCCTTCGGCCACCGACGTGAGGTCGGGCCGCGCGTCATCGAGCGCCTCCGCCAGGCCGGGCACCGGGTGACCGCCATGGACGAGGCCAACATCGAACTCCTCCGCCGCGAGACGGCGCGGGCGCTGCAGGAGCCGACCGATGCGCTGGTCGTCGTCGGAGGCGACGGGATGGCGAACCTCGGCATCGACCTCGTCGCGACCAGTGGCATCCCGCTCGGCATCGTCCCCAGCGGCACCGGCAACGACCTCGCCGACGGCCTCGGCATCCCGGTGAAGGACACGGAGGCGGCGATCGATTTCCTGCTCGAGGCGTTGCAGCGCGAACCGCGCATTATCGACGCCGGCACGATCCGTCACGGCGAACTCACGACCTGGTTCGGATGCGTCGTCTCGGCCGGCTTCGACGCCACGGTCAACGAGCGCGCCAACCTGATGACGCGCCCGCGCGGCCGCAGCCGGTACATCGTGGCCCTCCTCCGCGAGCTCGCGACGCTGAAACCGCGCCCGTACCGCATCCACGCCGATGGACGGCTCATCGAAGTCGAGGCCATGCTGGTGTCGGTGGCCAACAACCGGTCCCTCGGCGGCGGGATGCGGATCGTCCCTGATGCCGACCTCGCCGACGGTCTGCTCGACCTCTTCATCGTCGCACGGATGTCGCGCGTGCGTTTCCTGCGCATGTTCCCGAAGGTGTTCAGAGGCGAGCACACCGGCCTCCCGGAAGTGACCATCCTGCCGGTGTCGGGCGTGCGTATCGAGGCCGACGACATCGTCGCCTACGCGGACGGTGAGCGCATCGGTCCGTTGCCGATCCAGGTCGCCGTGGCGCCCGGAGCGCTCCGCATTCTCGCCTGACCCGACGCTGACCCGACGCGCCCGGGACGCTAGTCCCGTTTTGGCACCCGAACCCCATCTGTGGCATGATCTTCTAGTTGCCAGACGGCCCCATCGTCTAGCGGCCTAGGACGTCGCCCTCTCACGGCGGTAACGCGGGTTCAAATCCCGCTGGGGTCACAACTGCCCGCTTCCCTTGATTCGTCAGGGAAGCGGGCTTTTTCTTACTCGGCGACGGGTGCTCAGAATCAGGTCTGTGGCAACACTTCGGCAACATTCGATCATGACCGCGTCATCACGTACGACGGCAAGAGCGTCAAGCATTTTCGAAGAGGTCGGCGCAGTCTGCGCGGCGTGATCCGATGGTGCCCAGTTACGGCCTCCATGTACGTGTGTGCCGTCGAGGAGAGCAGCTGGGCCGCACGACCGGGTCCGCTAGGGTCGGCACATGCCGAGTCGCGAGGGGTGGTCGCGCGGGCGGGTCGGGTGGGCCCTGCTCGCAGTGGTGGTGCTGGTCGCTGGGCTGGCGGGGTGCGCGCCGGCATTCGCGACGGCTGACGGCCGCGCCCATGACGCCGCTAGCAGCGGAGCGGATCGTCTCGCGAAGGCCGTCGACGACTCCCGGCCGCGGAACGTCCTGGCCTCCGACCTGGCGTACGAGTACGCGCGGCCCGGCTCAGGCTGGCAGCAGGCGCCGGGGACGAACGCGACGCTATCGGGGGAGGCGGTCTCCTGGGAGGGCCAGACCCGCGATCCCGGCGGGGCCTACTTCGTGCTGCGGATCAGCGCCCACGCCGACGGCGGAGGTTGGGGCCGCTCGAGCGGAGACTGGTCGGGCTGCTTCGCCTTCCGCGCCCACGCGTTCTTCGCCTGGCAAGCGACCTCCGTGCGGGAGGTGGGGTGCCCGCCCGGCAGCCCGACGGCTCCGCCATCACCACTGCCTGCGCCGGCCCTTCCCGCGGACGCGGCGGACCGGCTGTCGGCGGTGCTCGCCTCAGCGACGGCGAACGACCTCGGAGCGCAATTGGCGGCCGCCTTCCCCGACGGCTCAATGCGCTCCGACCCGGTGAGCGGCGCGCACCTCACCCTCGACAGCGGGGCAGAGGGCACGGTGCTGGCCGCGGCGGTCGGCATCTCGGGCACCACGGACTGCAAGGTCGGGACACGCTCTGCGGACGGACAGGTGCAGGTGTGGCACCCCCAGAACGTAACGTTGCAGCGCGGTGAGGCGGGGTGCACGATCTCGAACGCGTTGCATCCAGTGACGACGCACTGATGCGGGTGGGATGGGCAGCTGCTGCCGGATCCCGGATCTCGCCCCCGATAGGCGTGGCGATTCATGAAGGGGGCGTCATCGACTCGCTCAGACGACCCGGGGAATCGGCCCAGCGAGTCCAGGCGCGGCGTTCTGCCCGACTTTGCCGCGGATGAAGATGAGCAGAATGCGGCCCGCGACGATCACGGCGGGATTGCCGACGCCTCCGAGGGGCCGCTGGTGCACCCTGCGTGGGATACAGGGTGGAGAGGAAGATCGACGGGTCGGTCGACGCGTGCAGGAGGATGGGCCAAATCAGCAGAAGACGTCCCTGGTACCGTTCCTCGACCTGCTCCTCCGGTCTCGGCCGCAATCGGTGGGTCTCAGTGCTTGCATGTGCGGTCAAGGAGTGCTGGTGGCGAATGCCTCGATGAGTATGTCCGCGAGCGGCTGCGGAGCCTCTTGCGCGACATAGTGGCCGACACCGTCCAGCTGGATGGAGGTCGCTTCCTGCGTAGTGACGCCGCGGAATGCTGCGTGGGTGAACCCACTGCCGCGGGAGCCGACGGTTGTCACGGGCGCACGCAGTGGCACGTCCTGTGCGAGGTTGCGCAGCTCTTGACCTTCCGTGAGCATGCCACGGTAAAGGCCTGAGGCGCCCGAGAATCCGCCGGGCCTGCCGTAGGTGCGGACGAACTCGGTGACGTCCTCGGCGCTGACTGCAGTAGGGGGGACGCCGTAAAGGGGGTATAGGTACTCCCCGACGAAGGCGCGGGCTTGTTTCTCGAACAGCAGGCCGGCGACGCCGGGGGATGCCAGGGCGCCGATGTACCAGACACCGCCGTGAGTGACATCTGCAAGCGCTTCAGCGCCGAAGCCCGCAAGGCCCGACTCGATCGCGGTGAGGCTGGTGACGTCCTCAGGATGGGTGGCGGCGAGTCGGTAAACGACACCGCCGCTGACGTCCTGCCCCACCACATGCATCGGTCCCACGGACAGGTGCTCGATCAGCGCGTGAAGATCCTCAGCGGCGACCGCGCCCGAGTAGTTCTCGTCGGCGACGTCCGAGTCACCGAAACCGCGCAGGTCTACGGCGTAGACGCGATGATGGGCCGCTAGAAGCGGGATGAGCTTGTGGAAGGCCCACCACGTTTCCGGGAATCCGTGAACCAGCAGGACGGGCGTGCCTTGGTTTCCGGCCGTGACGTAATGCAGTCGCGTGCCGTTTACTGCCACGGTTTCGTGCCGGACCTCGGCGATGGTTGCTTGGTCGCGTTTCATGAGCGCCTCCTGGCGAACCTCGGGTACTAAGACAACCAGGTTGTCACAAGTCTCTCAGATAGACAACTCGGTTGTCGAAGGGATTCGTGTCGCTACGATTGACCCATGTCTCGAAGTGGTGCTGATCTGGCGTTGCTGCTTCTCGGCGGGTTCCGGTTCATGGCGGAAGAGGCGACGCTCCGGCTTGCCGCGCGCGGCTACCCTGGGGTCCGTCCCGCCCATGATTTCGCGTTGCGTGCTGTCGCGGCGGGAGCCGGGTCGGTCTCGGAGGTGGGGCGGCGCACGTCGGTCTCCAAGCAAGCGGCAGCGAAGACGGTCGCGTTTCTGGAAGAGAGCGCCTACATACTTCGCAGCCCTGATCCGGGCGACGGGCGAAGAGCGCGCCTGACAGTGACGGATCGCGGGCACTCGCTCATGCGTGAGGGCGAAGCCGTGTTCGACGAGCTCCGGACTCAGTGGGAAGCCCTCGTGGGCCGTGACCGCGTCGCCGACGTTCAGGACGCCCTGCTGCGCCTTCTCGGCACCGACGAGGCGATCCTCGGCGGCTTGGCACAGGACCCTTCGCCTGAGGAACTCGCTACCGCCGAGCACGAGCGCTCCCATGAGCAGCAGAGCTAACGAGCCAGGAAACTGACAAGGGGCCTGGGCTGGCAATTGCGCAGTAGTGATGGACTTCACCTACCGGCGGCCCTGTGGCGCTCGTCTCGGGAGAACGAGTAGCACCACGGGCACAGCTGTCGCTGCAATGATTGCGGCTCCGATGAGGTTCTCAGCCAGCGGGTTGCCCGACGCGATGTCGATCGGCTCGCCGATTCAACCGATGAGGACAACGACCGTCAGGGGAACGATTGTCGCCAGCCCCCCCGCGACCTCTCACCGCCCCGAGCGCTCCGACGACCAGAGTGTATCCACTCGGATGTGGGCAGGCCGCGTGAGAGGATAACGCCCGTGGAGAAACGTGCGCGGTTGCCGGGTATGGGGCGGCTCGAGTCTTTCAGTGACGCCGTACTGGCCATTGTGTTGACTCTGCTGGTACTCGAACTGCTACCCGATGGGGCCAAGTCTCCCGAGCAACTCCTTCAGGACTGGCCCACCTATCTCGCGTTTGTGACCGCCTTCCTGACCGTGGGTGTCGTGTGGCTGAACCACAATCAGGCGGTCTCCCGAATCCGCCGGGCCGATCCGACTGTGCAGGTGCTGAACCTCGGAGTGCTCTTGGGTGCTTCGCTCATGCCCTGGCCCACCGCGCTGATCTCCGCGGCGCTTCAAGACGGCGACCGGCCAGCCCAAATTGCGGCCATTTTCGTCTTCGCGATCGTCACCGTCCTGATCAGCGTTCCCTGGCTGGTCTTGGACCGCTACCTCATCCGACACCCGGCTTTGCTCACTTCATTAAGCGACGAATCTTGGATGAGAAAGCACGCCCAGGTCTCGGCAGCGACGATAGTCGCCGCGGGAATCAGTGTCGCGTTGGCCTTCATATCTCCGCTTGCATCATTGATCCTGTACGCAGTCGTAGTCGCTGTCTTTCTCGTGGTCCGGCTGAGGGAATCAGTCACCGACCGCGACGACTAGAGCGGCGTGCGGGGTCCTGCAAGCACGATTCGCTCACGGACGTGCTTCTCCTCGTCGTGCGGGCGCGCACTGAACGTATGCTCGGCCACTGCGCCCGCTGAAGGATACGTTTTCCGCGTCTCGGGCGGACAGGATCGGCTTGCGGACGACGAACTCGCCCGTGCCCCAGCGCTACAGCGCGATGACGCTGACCTGGTCTTTGCCGCGATCCTTGGATCGGTACATCGCCCGGTCGGCGACGCGGAGGAGTTCCGGTCCGCTGAGAAGGCGGGACGGGCCGGCGGTGTGAACCGTCACCCCGACGCTGGCGGTGACCGTGCGCTGCCAGCCGTGGTCGTGAAGCGGCTGCTTGATGGCGACCCGGATGCGCTCGGCGATCGCCGCCGCGCGCTGGTGATCGGTGTTCTGGCAGACGACGATGAACTCGTCGCCTCCGTAGCGGCAGACGAGGTCGTCCCCGCGCACCGCGGAGACGAGGCGTGCGGCGATCAGCTTCAGGACGGTGTCGCCGGCGGTGTGGTCGAGCTCGTCGTTGACCGATTTGAAGTCGTCGAGGTCGACGAAGATCAGCGCGAGCGGCTCCCCGCGTTCGATCGCCGAGGCGACACTGGCGGTGATGTGGCTGCGCAGCAGCACCCGGTTTGCGAGACCCGTGAGGGGATCGTGGAGGGCGATTGCCGCCAGCTGCGCCTGCAGCCGGAGCCGCGCGACCGTCTGGGCCGCCTGACGGCACAGCGACCCGAGCAGTTCGACGGCATGCTCGTCGAGTTCCGGTGGACGGGAGAAGTAGCAGGCGAGCGTCCCGAGTGAGGCGCCACCATAGGCGAGCGGGGCCGCGAGCATCGAGTCGAGGCGAGCGGCGCGCAGGGCGGTGGCGGCATCGGGATGCGCCAGCTCGTCGCGCACGGACCAGCTCGAAATGCCGTCGGCCGGGAGTGGGTCCGCGGGCAGCCCACCGGGCAGGAGGGCGGCATCGAGCGGGACGGTCCCTCCGACCAGGCGCGGCTCGTGACCGTCGAGGAAGACGGCGGCGGCCGTCGCGCCGAGTGCTTCCCGTGCGCTCTCCGCGAGCGCCTGCGCGAGCAACTCGACGGTCTCGCTGTCGCCGAACGCCGTCGTCGCGTTCTGCAGCACCCGCGTCCGCGCCTCCGACGACTCCGCTTCGCGTCTGGCGGTCAGCAGCTGGCGCTCGTAGTCCTGCCGGCGGCTGGAGTCGAAGACGGCGACATGCACCAACGGGGCGGGCCCCGTCCGGTCGACGACGGCGTTGACCAGGACCGGTAGCGCGGCGTCGTGTGCGGTGCGGAGCGACAGCGCGACCTCCCGCACCTCGCCCTGCAGGTGCAGCACGGGGAGGAATCGCGTCTCGTAGAAGATCCGGGCACCCGGTTCGAGCAGGTCTGTCAGGCGGGTGCCGGCCAGACGATCGACGGCGAGACCTGTCCACGCGGCGAACGTCGCGTTGACCCGCACGATCCGGCCGTCCTCGGTCATAGTGGCGAGCCCGCACGGCGCGTGGTCGTACAGTTCGTCGGCCTGCGTCATCTAAAGCGAACTCCGGATGGCGTCGGCCAGTCCGTCCGGATCCGAGAGGTTAGGCGTATGGCCGGTGGCCGCCAGTTGGATGAAGGTGCTGCCCGGAATCCGCTCGTGGACGTACAGACCGACGGGCGCGGGCGCGATGGCGTCCTCCGCACACTGCAGCACCACCGTCGGCACGGTCACCTCCGGCAGATCGGCGCGGTTGTCCGAGAGGAAGGTGACCCGGGCGAAGTGACCCGCGATGGCCGGGTCGGCGCGGCAGAAACTGGCCGTCAGCTCGGCCCCGACCTCCGGACGGTCCGGATTGCCCGCGATGACGGGTGCCATCGCCTCCGACCAGCCCAGGTAGTTGTCGTCGAGCGTATCGAGGAGTCCGTCGATGTCCGGGCGGGTGAACCCGCCGACGTAGTCGCCGTCGTCGATGTAGCGGGGGGAGGGGCCGACCAGCACGAGCCGCCCGAACCGCTCTGGTGCGCGGTTCGCGGCGAGGACGCCGATCATCGCGCTGACCGAGTGGCCGACGAAGACGACGTCCTCCAGGGCGAGCGCGTCGAGGATCTCGAGCACGTCGTCCGCGTACCCGTGCAGCGAGTCGTACTTCGCGCGGTCGTACGCCGCGAGATCGGAGTCGCCTGCGCCGACGTGGTCGAAGACGATCACGCGGTTCTCGGACTCGAAGTGGGGGAGGACCCTCCGCCACATCTCCTGACTGCAGCCGAAGCCATGGGCGAACACGATCGGGCGACCGGCGGGGTTTCCCGATTCACGAACGCTGTTTCGGCGAAGAATGTCGACAGCTTCTGTCGGTTGCAGCATCCACGGTCCCATCTCAGTGCGAGGAACAGTCCCTCGGGCATTATCGGCCGTCTCCGCTCACTGAGCATAACGGCGACTGGAAGCGCTCACGGCGTGGCGTCCTTCGGCATCCACTCCTCCGGATGGTGCCCCCGGATCGCGGAGCCGAAGTAGGCGCCCGCCGAATCGGCCTCGCGCAGCTCCCGCCACTTCCGGGCGGGGACGAGGAAGTAGCGGTACACCTCGCCGGACACGAACTCGATCTCGAGCACGCGGGCCGACGGATCGTAGCCCGCCGACGCGATCACCGAGCTGTCGAATCCCACCCGTTCCACGGCTGCACACTACGCCCGCCGTCGCTGCGGCACTAAGCTGTCGGAAGCGAAGGGGAGTATCCCGGACGGCTCAGGGCGGGCGCGAGCACCGCCCGGAGAGTCGGCGCTGTGCACGTCATCACGGTCCGCGACGCAGGGGGCCCGGGCACAGCGGCACCGTCTGGTGCGGGAGAGACTTTCGGTCGATGTCCGACGCCCCTCGAAAGGTTCCCCCGTGGAAGTCGCCCTGCCCCTCTGGTTCGAGATCACGTCCTTCGTGGCGCTCCTGCTGATCCTCGCCTTCGACCTGCTCATCGTCTTCAAGCGGCCGCACATCCCGAGCCCGAAGGAGTCGGCGCTCTGGGTGTCGTTCTATGTGGCGCTCGCGCTGATCTTCGCGCTGCTCATGCTGCTGATCGGGGATGCGGAGCACGCCGGGCAGTTCCTGGCCGGGTGGCTGACCGAGTACAGCCTGAGCATCGACAACCTGTTCGTGTTCGTGATCATCATGGGCAGGTTCGCTGTGCCCCGGAAGTATCAGCAGGAAGTGCTGATGGTGGGCATCATCCTGGCGCTGGTGTTCCGCGGTGTGTTCATCCTGCTGGGGGCGGGCCTCATCGCGAGCTTCAGCGCGATCTTCTACCTGTTCGGGGCGTTCCTGCTGTGGACGGCCTTCAACCAGGCGTTCGGCAAACACGACGACGAGGGCGGCGAGGACACCTGGTTCATCCGGTTCGCGCGGCGCCACCTGAAGGTCTCGACGCAGTACGAGGGCAACAAGCTGCGCACCACGGTCGCAGGCCGGCGCATGTTCACGCCCCTGATCATCGTGTTCCTGGCTCTCGGGACGACGGATCTGCTGTTCGCGCTCGATTCCATCCCGGCGATCTTCGGCATCACCCAGAGCCCGTTCATCGTGTTCACCGCCAACGTCTTCGCGCTGATGGGTTTGCGCCAGCTGTACTTCCTGCTCGGGCACCTGCTCGACAAGCTCGTGTACCTCAAGTACGGGATCGCGTTCATCCTCGCCTTCATCGGCGTGAAGCTCGTCTTCCATGCCATGCACGAGAACGAGCTGCCGTTCATCAACAATGGCGAGCACATCGAGTGGGCCCCGGACATCAGCACCTGGACCTCGCTGATCGTGATCATCGGCGCCATGGCGGTCGCGACCATCGCCAGCCTGATCAAGCTGCGGATGAGCGGCACGAGTATCTCCGAGGCCATCCACGCTGACGACGAAGAGGCAGACTCCGAGACCGGCTCCGAGACCACCGCCGTGGACGGCGCGCAGGAGGATCCGCGCGCCTGAGGCATCGGCCCGCCATAAGATGGTCCGACCGGCGCGGGATGGCGCCGCGAGATCCGGAGGACCATCACCACATGAGCTCTCTCGTCGGCGTGACCGTCCGCAGTGACACGGGTGCGGTCCGCCACGTCAACGAGGACAGCGCCCTGGCGCAGGATCCGGTGTTCGTCGTCGCCGACGGCATGGGCGGGCACGCCCGCGGCGACCTGGCGAGCCGGACGGCGGTGGAGAGCCTGGCGCGCACGCTTCAGCCGGGTACCCGGCCGACCCCGCTCGAGGTCGTGACGGCGATCGATGAGGCGAACGCGGCGGTGCGGTCCCTGTCGGGCGCGGACGAGTCCGGAGCCGCTGTCGCCGGCACCACGCTGACCGGGATCGTGCGCGTGCGCGTGCCGGAGCTGGCGTCCGAGCAGTGGATGGTCGTCAACGTCGGCGACTCGCGCGTCTATTCGTGGGACGGCCGGGAGCTGCGGCAGCTGACCGTCGACCACTCGGCGGTGCAGGAGCTGGTGGATGCGGGCCTCATCACGGAGGCGCAGGCCGCGGTGCATCCCGAACGCAACGTGATCACGCGTGCCCTGGGCGCCGAGGATTTCGTCGACACGGACACCGAACTGGTCGCGGAGCAGGGCCGCCAGACCTTCCTTATCTGCTCGGACGGACTGACCCGCGAGTTGAGCGATCAGCGGATCGCCGAGATCCTGGCACAGGGGCATCCGGACCCCGCGTCGGTGCTCGTCGACGCGGCGAACGAGGCGGGCGGCCACGACAACATCACCGTGATCGTGATTGAATCGGTGACCGGGGATGATGCTCCGGCCCCCGTCGACACGCGCGACCGCGCAGCCGACGACGACGGCCGGGAGTTCGAAGACACGCAGCCGAGGGAGTAGGTCGTCCGTGTTCGAGGTGCAGCAGGCGACGCCGGGGGAGTGGACCGTCGTCGCGGGCGGTTCGCGCATCCTGCTGGTGGCCGAGACCGATCGGGCGCGTCTGCTCGCCCTCTTCGAGGCGGTGCGGGCCGGATTCGCTGAGGTGCTGGACGCGCTCGTCGCCGATGGCCTGAGCCGGACACCCGCGTTCGCGCTGCTCGACACGTCCGCACGGCCGTCGCTGCTGGCCGTTCGCGGGACGGCGACCGCGACAGTCGTCGAGAGCGGACGCGAGCGCGAGGTTCGTGCGAGCGGGGTGTCGTCGTGGGTCGAGACCCAGTTGATCGACCCCGCCAGCGTGTCCCTCGGCGCTGCTGGCCCGGGCGTTGTGCTGCCGCTCGTCGAAGGCGTCGTGCGGGCTGCCGGCGTGGTGTGGTCCGCTGCCGAGGAGGCCGAAGATGTCGGCGCGACCGTCGCCGCGCCGCCACGGCGGGAGCGCGACACGGGACCGGTGGATGCGGTTCCGGAGATCGTCGCCGGACCCGCGGTGGAGGCGTTCGAGCCGGACCCGGAGGCCGAAGCAGACGCTCAGGCCGATCCGCACACGCGGATCCCCGAGGCCACCTTCACGGACGTCGCCGCTGCATCCCCCGCAGAACCGGCGAAGTCCGCCGACCAGTCCGGCTACGACCACCTGTTCGGCGCGACGATGATGCGGAGCGTCGAGGATGCGGCCGTGCGTCCCGACGAAGAAGACGAGGCTGCCCCGCCGCGCATCGCCTTGCCGGGGTTCATCACCGACTCGTTCCCTCCTGCCGCCGGCCGGCTGGAAGGCGACCACGACGGGCTCACCGTGATGAGCGGCGACCTCCCCGAACGGTCGCGGCCGTCGGCCGAGGAAGCGGAAGCTGCCCCGCCGGCGCCTGCGCCCCAAAGGTTCGCCGTCCTCCTCTCCGACGGGCGGCGTGAGCCGCTCTCCGCACCCGTGGTCGTCGGGCGCGCGCCGAGCATCTCGGCCGTCCCGTCGCTGCGGGGCGCTCGTCCGGTGACGCTCACCAGCGCCGAGGACGACATCTCGCGCTCCCACGTCGCCGTCGCGGTCGAGGGCGACAGCGTCGTGGTGACCGACCTGCACTCCCGTAACGGCACGATGATCGTCCTTCCCGGCACGTCGCCGCAGAAGCTGCGCAGCGGTGAGCCGACCACGGTGGTGCTCGGAACAGTGATCGACCTGGGGAGCGGCGCGACGCTGACCGTCGAGGCCGCCGGATGAGGCGCATGGCCTCGCAGCCGCCCGAGCTCGACGGCTTCCACTTCATCCGTCTGCTCGGTTCCGGGGGGTTCTCCGACGTCTTCCTCTACGAGCAGGAGCTTCCCAAGCGCAGTGTCGCGGTAAAAGTCCTGCTGACCGACGGCGTGGATGAGGCGGCCCGGGCACGGTTCGTCGCCGAGGCGAACGTCATGGCGCGGCTGTCTGCGCATCCCTACATCGTCACGATCTTCCATGCAGGAGTCGCGGGCGACGACCGGCCGTACCTCGTCATGGAGTACTGCTCGGGCCCGTCCCTCGCCGACCGGCTGAAGCGCGAGCGCATCGGCGTCGAGGACGCCCTGCGGACCGGCGTGCGACTCTCCAGCGCGGTCGCGACGGCGCACGCGGCGGGCATCCTGCATCGGGACATCAAGCCGGCCAACGTGCTCACGAACGCCCTCGGCTGGCCTGCGCTCACCGACTTCGGGATCGCGTCGGCGCTCGAGGAGCTGCCGGTGCACACCACGACGCTGTCCGAGCTGCGGCGCTCCCCGTCGGACACGGCCACCTCGGGCAGCCGCAGTGTCGGCCTCAGTGTGCCGTGGTCGCCGCCGGAGATGTTCTCGGACGACCCGGATCCGGATGTGCGCAGCGACATCTTCTCGCTCTCGGCGACCGTCCACACCCTCCTCGCCGGCCGCACGCCGTTCGAGGTGCCGGGCCGCTCCAACGGCACGCTCGATCTCATGGGCCGCATCGAGCGCGGGGTCATCACCCCGCTCGACCGCAACGACGTCCCGTCGTCACTGGAGGCGTCGCTGCGTCGCGGCATGGCGACGCGCCGCGAGGACCGTTACGCGACAGCGGTGGACTTCGCGCGGGCGCTGCAGCGCGTGGAGCTCGAGCTCGGGCTCGCGCCGACGAGCATCGACGTGCCGAACCTCAGTTTCCGGGACTCGCGGCCCGCGCCAACACCCGGCGACGGCGACCAAGAGACGCGGGCCCGCTCGGTCGCGACCATCCGCGCGCAGTCGCCCAACTCCGCGCCCGTTCGTGACCGCATCGCCGCGTCGGAGCCGCCGTCCGCCGTCGAGCCGGAGGCGACCCGGGTGCGCGGCGTGGTCCCGGTGTCGCCCGACGCGCCTGCGCGCATCCCCGTCGCAGGCCGGGACGGCGGCGATGCGTCCGCTCCGGAGCACACCGTCCTGCGTTCCCGGCAGGCGCCGGTCGCCGAGCCAGCCCCCGCCGGCCCGGCCGACGGGGACGACACCCCCGCCGAGGCCTCTGACCAGGCCGTCCGCGATCCCCGCCGCCGACTCCTCACCTGGATCGGCGCAGGAGCCGCCGCCGTCGTGGTCCTCGGAATCGTCGCCGCCGTCCTCGCCAACGTGCTCACGCCTCCCTCATCGCCGACGGCTCCCGATGCCGGCCCCGGTGACGGTGGCAGCATCGCGGTGACGGTCGTCCCGCCGCCG
The DNA here is from genome assembly GCF_058138205.1 of Leifsonia sp. RCC_180. NCBI lineage: Bacteria > Bacillati > Actinomycetota > Actinomycetes > Micrococcales > Microbacteriaceae > Leifsonia > Leifsonia sp. RCC_180. Next base: position 418,538 of record NZ_CP200340.1, read on the forward strand.
GTGCTGGTGTCGGCCGTCCGTTCCACCGACGGCGCGAGCGCCGACTTCACATGGAAGACGAAGGACCCGCAGAAGGGCGACCAGTTCACCTGGGTACAGGAGGGCACGACCAATGGCCCGTCGGTCACCGCGCAGCCGAAGGTCACCGTCAGCGGGCTCACCCCGGGCGTCCCGGTCTGCATCGACGTCGCCACGGTCCGTTCCGGGCGCACGTCCGAGCAGCTGAAGGCGTGCGCCCCGTGACCGCCGCCGCCGTGAAGCCGCTCACCGTGGAGTTCTGCGGCGAGCTCTACAGCGTCGACGCCGGGACCGAATTCGGGATCGGCCGGGAGGCCGAGCTGACGATCGACGACAACCCGTACCTGCACCGCCGCTTCCTCACGGTCGGGCACGACTTCGGGATGTGGTGGCTGAGCAACGTCGGCACGCTCCTCACCGCGACGGTGACCGACGCGACCGGGACGATGCAGGCGTGGCTGGCGCCCGGTGCGAAGCTGCCGATCGTCTTCCAGACGATGCACGTCATGTTCAGCGCAGGCGCGACGACCTACGACTTCACCATCTCCAGCGACGAGGACTACTTCAACACCGCGGTCCAGGTGGATGCCTCCGGCGGCTCCACGACGGTACTCCCGGTGACCCTCACCACCAGCCAGCGGCAGCTGATCGTCGCGCTGGCCGAGGGGGTGCTCACGCAGACCGTTCCCGGCCGGGGCACCATCCCGAGCTCGGCTGAGGCGGCTGAACGGTTGGGCTGGAGCATGACGACCTTCAACCGCAAGCTCGACAACGTCTGCGACAAGCTCGACAAGCTGGGCGTCGCGGGGCTGCGCGGCGGCCGCGGCAAGCTGGCGACGAACCGGCGCGCACGGCTGGTGGAGTACGCGGTGACAACGCGGCTGGTCGGCGTCGAGGACCTCCCGCTGCTCGATCGGGCGGCCGCGCCCGACCCGGACGCGCCTCTTGACCGGGCCACGAACCCGGAGGATGGTGGGGCGGTCGACTGACGCGCTTCCCGCGTGGCCCGGCGGGATCGACCGGCCTATGGGGAGTGCTCCCCATACCGGACGCGTCAGGGGGTCGTGTTAGCGTAGACGCGTTTCCGGCCCGGGGGATTGCAGAGTCTTGGTTTCGTTGAGTTCGTGGTTCCGAGAGCGGAAAACGCTCGCAGTGGTCACTGCTCTCGCCGTCGTCGCCGGGGTCCCGTTGACGATCGCTGTCCTGCACAAGGGCTTCCCGGTCAACGCGGTCGAACTCGACACGCGAGACGTCTGGGTCACCAACGGCGAGAAGCTGCTCGGCGGCCGCCTCAACCATCAGATCGACGAGCTGGATGCGGCGGTCACCGGCGCGAGCGCCGACCTCGACGTCCTGCAGGACGGCGCGGCGTACTTCCTCACCGACCTCCCGCACGGAACCGTCGACCGCATCGACCCGGCGTTCGTCTCGCTCGGGGGCCGTATCCAGATCCCACAGGATTCGCAGGTCGGCTACGGCGGGACCACTCTGTCGGTGCTGTCGCCGGACGGTTCGCTCTGGGTGCTCGACGCCGCCGGCCGCCTCGACTTCGACCGCTCGAAGACGAAGCCCGCAGCGAAGGTCGGCCGGGGAGCGAAGCTGGCGGTCGCGAAGTCCGGTAAGACCTTCGTCGTCGCGCCGAAGGAGAAGCGGCTCGTGACGGTCGACCGGCCGGGGGCGAAGGCGGAGTCTCGCGACTTCCCGGTGCCCGGCGCGTTCCAGGTCAGCGCCGTCGGCGATCAGCCGGTGGTCCTCGACACCCAGCGCAACCGTGTCATCACCGGCGGCGGCACGACCGTAGACCTGCCGGCGAAAGGACTGCGGCTGCAGCAGCCGGGGCTGGACGACCCCGCGGCCGTCGTCGCGACGGCGAACAGCCTCCTGAGCGTGCCCCTCGGCGGCGGTACGGTCACGGCAAGCGCGGCCGGAGCGACCTCGAAGGGCGGTCCCGACGCGGTGTCCGCCCCTGTGAGGCTAGGAAGTTGCTCGTACGGCGCCTGGTCCGGGTCCGGGCGGTACCTCTACGCCTGCGACGGCAAGAAGCCGGTCGGCATCGACATCGATCAGCCGGTGGCCGGCGACGACCTCGAGTTCCGCGTCAACCACAACGTGATCGCCCTCAACAACCTCCGCGACGGCAACGCCTGGGTGGTCTCCTCGAACATGCGGCTGGTGCAGAACTGGGCGCAGCTGAAGCCGAACGACACGACTGTGCAGGGCGACACCGGCGAGGAGAAGCCGGTCGTCCAGTCCTTCGCCGACACGCTCGCCCAGCGCACGAAGGTCAACCGGCCCCCGATCGCGGTGAACGACGCGTACGGGGTGCGGCCGGGTCGCTCGACCGTGCTGCACGTGCTGTCGAACGACACGGATCCGGACGGCGACGTTCTCACCATCTCCGACGTGTCGGCGATCCCTGCCGCGCAGGGCGAGTTGCAGCTCGTCGAGGGGGGCCGCGCCCTCCAGTTCACGCCGAAAGAGGGGCTCAGCGGCACCATCTCGTTCCGGTACTCGATCGACGACGGGCGCGGAGGCACCTCCTCGGCCCAGGTGGATGCGACGCTCAAGCAGCCGGCGGTCAACACGGCTCCGGCGTCGGCGCGGTCGAGCACCGCTCAGACCGAGGTGGGGCAGTCCGTCACCTACAACGTCCTCAACGACTGGGCGGACCCGGACGGCGACGACCTGAGCCTCGTCGCCGCGACCGCGACCACCGAGGACGACGTGCGGTTCAAGCCGAACGGCGACGTCACCTTCACCAGCAAGACGGGCCAGGCAGGGTCGAAGGAGGTCCGCGTCACGATCTCTGACGGCCGTGCCTCCGCCACGGGCAGCCTGATCGTCACGGTGAAGCCCGCGGGCACCCTCGACCCGGTCGCGGTGACCGACTTCGGTGATGGCTTCACCGGTCGGCCGGTAGTGCTGCATCCCCTCGACAACGACCAGTCGCCCTCCGGGGAGCCGCTGACGCTGGTCGGCGCGAATCTCGACGGCAGCGGCGCGCAGGTGACGACCGACGCGACTCGTGGCACGATCACGCTGCGCAGCAACTCTCCCGGGCAGTACTACCTCGTGTACACGCTCGGGGCTGGTCCCAAGACGACCACCGGGCTCGCGCGGGTGGACATCGCCGCGCAGGGAGCGAGCGAGGCGCCGCCGATCGCGGTGACCGACAAGGCGTACGTCCGCCCGGGCGAGCCGACCTCCGTCGCCGTGCTCGACAACGACGTCTCGCCCTCCGGACGCGTGCTCGCCGTGCGGTCGGTGACGGTCGGCAAGGGCGCGGAGGACCTCAATGTGGAGGTCCTGGACAACGCCGTGGTGAAGGTGACGGCTCCGACCGTGCTCACCCAGCAGGTCCAGCTGAGCTACGTCGTCTCCGACGGCATCAACGAGGCGACGGCCGGGATCACGGTGGTCCCCGTCCCGCCGCTCGTGCAGCACCAGCCCCCCGTCGCGGTCGACGACCAGATGCCCGTGCGCGCCGGCGACGTCGCCACCGTGCCCGTGATGGACAACGACTACTCGCCCGACAACGCGCCCTTCACGTTGGATGCGCAGCTGCGGGACGCGAGCGGCGCCGGGTCCGGAGCTGAAGCCTTCGTGAGTGGCGAGACCGTGCGCTACCAGGCGCCCACCGAGCCCGGGCAGTACAACGTGGTCTACGGGATCACCGACAAGTATGGGCAGAAGGCGCAGGCGACCGTGACCTTCGTGGTCGGCGGGCCCGACAAGGGCTCCGACCGCGCGCCACAACCGCAGCCGCTGACGGTGCGGGCGTTCGCGGGTTCCTCGGTCCCGGTGGAGGTGCCCCTCGACGGCATCGACCCGGACGGCGACTCGGTGTCGCTGTCGGGCCTCGCCACGCAGCCCGCGTTGGGCCGGATCTCCGACTCCACCAGCCGGTCCTTCACGTACCAGGCCTACCCCGACTCCGCCGGCACGGACACCTTCACCTATCAGGTGAAGGACACGTATGGGAAGACCGCTACCGGCACGGTCTCGATCGCGGTCATCCCGCGACCCGGCCAGGTCCGGCCGCCGATCGCGGTCAACGACCCGGTGCAGGTGAAGCCCGGTCGCACCATCGCCGTCCCGGTGCTCGACAACGACTCCGACCCGAACGGCTACGCGATCGCCCTGCAGAAGAAGCTGCTGCAGGTGGATGACGGTCTCAAGGCGTCCGTCCACGGCAAGATCGTGCTGGTCACGGCGCCGAAAAACGAAGGGTCTTTCGTCGTCCGCTACCAGATCACCAACGGCCAGGGCGGCGTGGCGAGCGCATTCATTCAGGTGACCGTCACGCCGAACGCGAAGGATGTGCCGCCCACCGCGATCGACCACGTGCTCGAACCGGACGAAGTGGCGAACAAGCAGAGCGTGAAGGTGAACGCGCTTCAGGGTGCGACGAACCCGTCCGGCCTTACCGACGACCTGAAGGTCGACGTCACAGGGCCGAACGCCTCGGAAGCGTCCGTCGGCGACGACGGCAGCATCGCGGTGAAGCCGGGGGAGCGGCGGATCGCCATCGCGTACACGCTGACGGACACCGTCACCGGGCTGAAGGGCACGGCGTTCATCGTCGTCCCGCCCAAGGGCGACGCGACCGCTCCGCCGCGCCTCCGCGACGGCCTGCCGCAGCAGATCGTGCAGGCGGACGGGTCGAAGAGCTGGAAGCTGTCCGACATCCTCACCGTCCCCTCGGGTCGCGGCGTCAAGCTCACCGGCGCGTCGGGCGTGAGCGCGACGAACAGCTCGGGCGGATCGCCGTACGGCGACGAGCAGACGCTCACGTTCACGGCCGCGAAGGGTTACCGGGGACCGGCCGCGATCACGTTCAAGGTGAACGACGGGCGCGAGTCGGGGCAGAACACCGACCGGGTCACGACGCTCGTGCTGCCGATCACCGTCGGAGAACCGGACCAGTCCGACGTCGCGCCGACCTTCACGTCCCCGAGCGAGAAGATCGAGCCGGGCGAGGCGCCGCTGTCGGTCGACCTGCGTGCGTCGAGCTTCCATCCGAACCCCGACATCCTGAGCAAGCTGACCTACTCCGGCGGAACGTCGTCGAACCCGAAGATCCAATCATCGCTGAGCGGATCGACGCTGACCCTGTCTGCGCCGCTCGGCGCCCAGGCGGGGGAGACGGCCACCATTCCGGTGGTCGTGAGCTCGGGCACGCATACGGTCAACGGGACGGTCAGCGTGCAGGTGGTCAGTTCCAGCCGGCCGGTCGCGACGCAGAAGAACCCGCCGCAGACCGAAGAGGTCAAGCGTGGGCAGACCGCCACGTTGAGCGGAGCGGCGAGCGATGCCCAGTGGGTCAATCCGTTCCCGGGGCAGCCGCTGACGATCACCGACGCGACGGCGCAGAGCGCTCCGTCGGGCGTGACGGTGACGCACACCGGGTCGTCGATCAGCGTGAGTGCGGCCTCCGGGGCGGCCATCGGAGCGGTGAACGTGGTTTACCACGTCGAGGACGCCACCAAGGATCCGAAGCGGACCGCCTCGGCCATCGGGCAGCTGAGGGTGACCATCCACGACGTCCCGTCGAAGCCCAGTGCGCCCGCGAACGCTAAGGCCACGGACGGCCGTGCCACCGTGACCATCGCCGCACCGGCGGACAACGGCAAGCCGATCGACTCCTATCAGGTGACCGGAGGCCCGCAGCCCGTCGTCGTCCCGAGCGTGGGGACGGTCACCATCACCGGCCTCACGAACGGCAAGCCGTATGCCTTCGCGGTCCGCGCCCACAACTCGGATGGATGGAGTGAGGCGTCGGCGGACAGCGCGACTGTCACCCCGTACGGCACCCCTGCGCAGGTGGACAACCCGAGGATCACCGGTGACCAATACGCGCCGAGCGACCTCAGGATGACCTGGTCCGCTCTCTCGGGCGTCGCTGCGACCGGTGGAGGAACGGTCACGTACCACTACCGTCTCAACGGCGGCGGCTGGGTCGACACGAGATCGACGTCGGCGACGGCCTCCGGGAAGGGCGTCGACACCTACTCGTTCGAGGTCTACGCCACGAACGACGGCAGCGGGAAGGCCGGGCCGCACGCCACGTCGAACCGATTCCAGGTGCAGAAGAAACCGGACCCGCCGGCAAGCATCGACCTCAAGCAGGGTAACAAGGTGCCCGGCTACGCGCACAGCTTCACGTACGACGTGACCCTCCACAATTTCCCGGCGAACCGCACCTTCCAGATGCAGGCGCACTGCAATGGTGGAACGCTCTGGGCGCCCACGATCAGCACAGACGGCAATGGCTACGCCCACTACCGCGGCGCGCCGGACAAGACGCAACCCTATTGCGGCTACACGGGCGCGTACGTCGTCGTGAACGGTGTGCAGAGCAGCGTGCAGGACTGGTCGCCGTGACCCAGACGAACGAGGAGAAGGACCGAGCATGGCAGTGACACAGGAGCAGGCGGAGTGGTTCGCCGGAGCGTTCTCACAACTGGTGGCGAACGTCGACAAGGCGATCCTCGGCAAGGAGCACAGCATCCGCCTGGTGATCACCGCGATGCTCTCCGGCGGCCACGTGCTGCTCGAGGATGTGCCCGGGACAGGTAAGACGGTGCTCGCGAAGGCCCTCGCCAACACGGTCGAGGGTACGCAGTCGCGCATCCAGTTCACGCCTGACCTCCTGCCCTCGGATGTCACCGGCGTCACCATCTACGACCAGTCGACCGGTCGCTTCGAGTTCCACCCGGGGCCGATCTTCGCCTCCGTGGTGCTGGCGGACGAGATCAACCGCGCCAGCCCTAAGACCCAGTCGGCGCTCCTCGAGGTCATGGAGGAGGGCGTCGTGACCGTCGACGGTGTCGGCCACTCCGTCGGCGCACCGTTCATCGTGATCGCGACACAGAACCCTGTTGAGCAGGCGGGCACCTACTCGCTGCCCGAGGCGCAGCTCGACCGCTTCCTCATCAAGACCTCGCTCGGCTACCCCGACCACGCGACGACCGTCGACCTCCTGCTCGACTCGTCGAACCGGTCGCGCGCGTCCGCCGTGCGCCCGATCATCGCGTCCGACTCGGTGTCGACGCTCGCGCAGCTGGCCTCGGAGGTCCACACCGACGCCAGCGTCATGGGCTACCTGAGCGAGATCGTCACGGCGACGCGCGACGACAAGGATGCGGCGCTCGGCGTCAGCATCCGTGGCGCGCTCGCTCTCGCTCGGGCCGCAAAGACGTGGGCGATCGCCTCCGGGCGCACCTTCGTCACGCCGGACGACATCCGCGACCTGGCACAGCCTGTGCTCGCTCACCGCGTGATCGTCGACCCGGAGTCGGAGTTCGCGGGGGTGCGCGCGGCAGACATCGTAGATCGCGCGGTCGCCTCGGCCGAGCCGCCCGCGTACCGCGCGGCGTAGCACCCGACCGACCCTTCCCACGACCGGATAGGACTCCGACTCCATGACCACCGACAGCCCCGCTCGCGGCCGGCGCCGCCGCGCGCCCGCCGTCGATCAGGCGCGCATCGCGAGGGAACTCGTCGCGGGCGCTGCGTCGCGTGCGTCCGGTGCTGTCTGGGGTCGCGTCGCGCCGCTGGCGCGCGCGGTCGGCAGTCGTGTCCGTCCCGTGGTGGGCGTCGTCAGCACGCTCGGCTGGATCGTCCTCGGCTCCGCCCTGGTGTCAGTGGTGCTCGCGGTGTGGCTCGGCTGGGCGGAGTTCGTATTCATCGCGGCGACCCTGTTGGCCGCGCTCGTCGTCGCGTCGGCGTTCGTCTTCGGCCGGTCGACCTATCGGGTCGACATCGAACTCAATCCCCGACGGGTGGTGGCGGGAGCGCGTGCGCTCGGCCGGCTCACCGTCGCCAACAGCGGAAGCAGAGCGGTGCTGCCGACCCGGATGGAGCTGCCGGTCGGCGAGGGCCAGGCCGACTTCACCATCCCGAGACTCGCGCCGGGGGCCGAGACAGAGGAGCTGTTCGCCGTCCCGACCGCGCGGCGGGCGCTCATCCTCGCGGGTCCCGCGCTCTCGGTGAGGGGTGATCAGCTGGGGCTGCTGCGCCGCACCAACCAGTGGACCGACCAGATCGAGCTGTTCGTGCATCCCCGCACCGTGCGTCTCGCGGCGACGGCCCGCGGACTCGTGCGTGACCTCGAAGGTCAGACGACCAAGGTCATCACCGACAGCGACCTGGCCTTCCACGCCCTGCGCACCTACGAGCCCGGTGACGACATCCGCAACGTCCACTGGCGCACGTCCGCCCGCACCGGACAGCTGATGGTGCGCCAGTATCAGGAGACGCGCCGTTCGCAGCTCCTGCTCGCCTTCGACGCGGAGCGGTCGCACTTCGCCTCGGACGACGAGTTCGAGCTCGGCGTATCGGTGCTGGCGTCGATCGGGTGCCAGGTGATCCGCGAGGAGACCGAGATCCGCGCGTTGTGGCAGGGCGGCGGGATGCGCGTGGAGACGCCGACCGCACTGCTCGACGACTCGTGCCGCATCCAGCCGGTCGACGGGGCGCAGGCGACACTGCGTGAGTTCCTGCGGCAGGCGACGCTGCGCCTTGCGACGCCGAGTCTCGCAGTCACGATCGTCGGGTCTCAGGTGGAGGCGGCGGAGCTGCGAGGTGCGGCTGCGCTGTGGGCGGGCGACACCGAGACGATCATCATCCGGGTGGACGAAGCGGCGGAGCCGAGGCTCACCCGGCTCGGGCGTTCCCTGCTTCTCACCGTGTCGACCCTGCCGGAACTGCCGGCCCTCCTGAAACGAGCCGGCCGATGAGCGCGGCCACCGGCGCTACGCCTTCCGCGGCCTCGCCGTCCGCTTCTCGGCCGATGTTCGACCGGCTGTCCACCACGACGTGGATCGACGTGGCCGTGCTGACCGTACTGAGCCTCGTCGCAGTGGCAGGATTCGAGCCGGCCTTCGGTCACTACGCCTTCGCTCAGGCCGCGATCGGCAGCATCGTCGTCGGCGGGGGAGTCGCCGTCCTCGGACGACTGCTCCGGCTGTCGTGGCCGCTCACCACGGTCCTCGCCCTGGCCGCCTACTTCCTGTTCGGGACACCGCTCGCGCTTCCCGGCCAGGCGCTCTACGGCGTACTGCCGACGCTCGACAGTCTCTCCGGGCTGGTCTTCGGGGCCGTCTTCGGCTGGTCCGACGCGGTGACGCTGCGAGCGCCGCTGGAGGCTCCGCCGTATGTCGCGGTCGTGCCGTACGTGGCCGGTTGGCTCGTCTCGCTGGTCTCGGTGACCCTGGCGGTGCGCTGGCTCCCACGGCTGCGCCGCGCCTCCGCCGGTCGCGCCGCGGTGCTCCTTGCGGGACCGGCGCTGCTGCTGCTCGCGTCCATCCTGCTCGGCACCCGCGATCCGTTCTTCGCGGGCGTCCGCGGTGTGCTGTTCGCGGCTGTCGCCCTGGTGTGGCTGTCGTGGCGCCGTGCGCGGTTCGCCCGCGACCGCGTCGAGACCGACTCCACCGTCCGGCGCAGCCGCCTGCTGGGCGGTGCGGCGGTCGTGCTTGGGGCTGTCCTGGTCGGTGCGCTGGCCGGCGCGGTCCTCGCACCACCGCCGTCGTCGCGGTTCGTGGTGCGCGACGAGATCACCCCGCCGTTCGACCCGCTCGACTACCCGAGCCCGCTCGCCGGCTTCCGGAAGTACACGAAAGACCTGCAGAAGACGAAGCTGTTCACGGTCACCGGTTTGAAGCAGGGTCAGGTCGTGCGGCTCGCCACCATGGACAGCTACGACGGCATCGTCTGGTCGGTGGCGTCGCCGGGCAGCGACACCGACGCCTCGGGCGCCTTCGAACTGCTCGGCAGCACCATCCCGCGTCCTCCGCTGTTCACGGCGGGCGCCAGCACGACCGCCTCGATCGACGTGCTCGGCTACTCCGACGTGTGGCTTCCCACCCTCGGCTATACGAACCGGTTGACGTTCGACGCGCACACGGGTCAGGACCCGACGTCCACGGTCCGCGTCAACACCGCGACCGGTACGGCGGCCGTCACCAGCGGAGTCCGGGACGGTCTGAGCTACACCGTCGGAGCAACGGCACAGAAGGTGCCCAGCGACCGTGCACTCGCCAAGGTCGCTCCGGCGAAGCTCACCCTTCCGACGGTCACCAACGTGCCGGACGTGGTCTCCGCGAAGGCGGAGGAGTACGCCGGCTCGGCCGACACCGCCATCCAGAAGCTGCGGAACATCGAGCGTTCGCTGAAGTCCCTCGGCTACCTGAGCCACGGCCGCGCCTCCGACCCCGTCCCGTCTCGTGCAGGCCAGGGCGCCGATCGCATGACCGATCTGCTCTCAAAAGCACCGATGGTCGGCGACCAGGAGCAGTACGCCAGCGCGTTCGCCCTCATGGCGCGCCGCCTCGGCTACCCGACCCGCGTCGTCATGGGGTTCGCCCCCAAGGTGACCGGCAGCACGACCACGGTGACGGGAGACGATGTCACCGCCTGGGACGAGGTCGCCTTCGACGGCGTCGGCTGGCTGCCGTTCTTCCCGACCCCCACCAAGACGGATGCGCCCAAGAACCAGACCACGAAGCCGAAGCTGGAGCCGCAGCCCCAGGTCCGTCAGCCTCCACCCGCCGACCCGCGGGCCGAAGACCTCCTGACGCCGGTCAAGACCAAGGACAACGATCCGAAGGACAAGGCGAAGGCCTTCCAGCTGCCGGTCTGGGCCTGGGTGTTGCTGGGGGTGATCGGTATCCCGCTGCTGGCCTACTTCATCCCGTTCCTGCTGATCGCCGCGCTGAAACGGCGACGCCGACGTCGGCGCGAGACGACGGGCCCACCCGACCGGCGTGCCGCCGGCGCGTGGGACGAGCTCGCCGACGGCTACGCCGAACTGGGGCTCACCCTGCCAGAGCGCGCTACGCGTCTGCAGGCGGCCGCGGCGCTGGAGGAGCAGTCCGCAGCGCAGGACCTCCCGGTGCCGGACGGCGGACTGCGCGACCTCGCGCGCCACGTCGACGCGGCCGTCTTCGACGGAACCGTGGTCGCCGAGGACCGCGTGCACCACGCCTGGACGGCCACCACGGACGCCCTCGCCCGGGCGACCGCGGCCGCCGGTCCCGTGCGCGCGCGCCTCGCCGCCTTCCGCTACCGCCGCGCGCGCCGCGCCTGACGCCGTCGCCGTCGTCGTCGACGTCGCCGTCGCACGGGGATGCGCTGATCTCCTGAGAACGGGAGAACGGAGGCCTGAATTCAGGAGATCCGTATAGTGGGCGGCATGGACGACAGCGGGTTCATCGTTCCGCCGCCCGGGCTCATTCCGTCGAAGCCGGCCGCCGGCCCGCGCGCGCAGGGGGAAGCCGTCGCTGCCGTGCGCCCGCTCCCGGCGTTCACGCCTCCCGCGCCCGCCGCGCCGGCCGCGCCCGTCCGCCCCGTGTGGAGACTCATCCTGCCCGCCGGACGCAGCGTGCCGATCACACGGGAGGTCCTGCTCGGCCGAAATCCGTCCCGGGCAGCGCACCCCGAATCAACCTCGCACCCCTCCGAACCGGAGTTGATCGCCCTGGACGACCCCACCTCCACCGTCTCCAAGACCCATGCGCTGCTCAGTGTGGACGGCGACGCGCTCACCGTCACGGACCTCCATTCGACGAACGGCGTCCTGGTGGGCGGCACTCGCGTGGAGCCCGGCGCGCCGACACCCATCCGCGACGGCGCCGACGTGCTGCTGGGCGATCTCGCCGTCCGGGTGCAGCGCTCCTGACCGGGCCACCGCGCGCTCGGGTGATACCCTTTCTTTCGTGTACGCGGGTCTTCTTCTCCTTAGCCGCCGCGGCGAGTCCTAGCATCAGGCCACCCTCGCCGCGGAGTCCGTCGACGGCTGATCCGTTACACGCTAAGGAGTCCGTTAGAGCATGAGCACCCCCACCGGTCCACTGACTTTGGCCGAGAAGGTCTGGAACGACCATCTGGTCGCCAAGGGCGAGGAGGGTTCGCCCGACCTCATCTACATCGACCTGCACCTGGTGCACGAGGTCACCAGCCCGCAGGCCTTCGACGGCCTCCGGATGGCTGGCCGCCCGGTCCGTCGGCCCGATCTCACGATCGCCACCGAAGACCACAACACGCCGACGATCGGCATCGACAAGCCCATCGCAGACCTCACCAGCCGCACCCAGATCGAGACGCTGCGTCGCAACGCCGAGGAGTTCGGCATCCGCCTGCACTCGCTGGGCGATGTCGAGCAGGGGATCGTGCACGTCGTCGGCCCGCAGCTGGGCCTCACGATGCCCGGCATCACCGTCGTCTGCGGCGACTCGCACACCTCCACGCACGGCGCGTTCGGCGCCATGGCGTTCGGGATCGGCACCAGCGAGGTCGAGCACGTGCTCGCCACGCAGACCCTCCCGCTGAAGCCGTTCAGAACCATGGCGATCACGGTCGAGGGCGAGCTGCGCCCCGGCGTCACCGCGAAGGACATCATCCTCGCCGTCATCGCCAAGATCGGCACCGGCGGCGGCCAGGGCTACGTCCTGGAGTACCGCGGCAGCGCCATCCGCTCGCTCTCCATGGAGGGCCGGATGACGATCTGCAACATGTCGATCGAGGCGGGAGCCCGCGCCGGGATGGTCGCGCCCGACGAGACGACGTACGCCTACCTGAAGGGCCGCCCGCACGCTCCGGAGGGCGCCGACTGGGATGACGCGGTCGCCTACTGGAGCACCCTGCAGACCGACGACGCCGCCGTCTTCGACGCCGAGGTGTACCTCGACGCCGCCGAGATCGAGCCGTTCGTCACTTGGGGCACGAACCCGGGCCAGGGCGTGTCGCTCAGCCAGGCCGTGCCCGACCCGGCGGCGATCGCCGACCCGAACGCCCGCGCCGCCGCCGAGCGTGCCCTGGAGTACATGGACCTCGAGCCCGGCACGCCGATGAAGAGCATCCCGGTGGATGCGGTCTTCATGGGCTCGTGCACCAACAGTCGCATCGAGGACCTCCGCGCCTTCGCCTCCATCATCAAGGGTCACAAGAAGGCCGACGGGGTACGCGTCATGGTCGTCCCCGGCTCTGCGCGCGTGCGCATCGAGGCCGAGGCGGAGGGCATCGACAAGATCGTCGAGGAGTTCGGCGCCGAGTGGCGTTTCGCCGGATGCTCCATGTGCCTCGGGATGAACCCGGACCAGCTGGCGCCGGGAGAGCGTTGCGCTTCCACGTCGAACCGCAACTTCGAGGGTCGCCAGGGCAAGGGCGGCCGTACTCACCTCGTCTCGCCGCTCGTGGCGGCCGCGACGGCGATCCGCGGCACGCTCTCGAGCCCCTGGGACTTGGAGAGCGAAGGCGGCGACACGCCGAACGGTAGCGGCACGGATGCCCGCATCGGGGAGAAGGTGGGCGCCTGATGGAGAAGTTCGAGACCGTCACAGGAACGGCCGTCCCCTTCCGGCGCTCCGACGTCGACACCGACCAGATCATCCCGGCGGTGTTCCTCAAGCGTGTCACCAAGACCGGCTTCGAGGACGCCCTCTTCCACGCCTGGCGGCAGGACCCGGATTTCATCCTGAACCGTCCCGAGTACCAGGGCGCCACGGTGCTCGTCGCCGGCTCCGATTTCGGCACGGGTTCGTCACGCGAACATGCCGTCTGGGCGCTCCGCGACTTCGGCTTCCGCGTCGTTCTGAGCCCCCGGTTCGCGGACATATTCCGGGGCAACGCGGGCAAGCAGGGCCTGCTCACGGGCATCATCTCCGAGGAGGACGCCGAGCGCCTGTGGAACGCCATCGAGGCGCAGCCGGGAATAGCGGCGACGGTCGATCTGGTTGCCAAGACTGCGACGGTCGGTGAGGTCCAGGTCTCTTTCGAGATCGACGACTACACTCGCTGGCGTTTGCTCGAAGGGCTGGATGACATCGCCCTGACCTTGCGCGACGAGGCGCGAATCTCCGAATACGAATCGGGCCGTGCCAGTTGGCGGCCCACGACCCTCCCGGTGAAACTTTGACATCTCTTCTTCAGGACGCACAGGCAGCAGGAGCACGCGTTGGCCTCAAGGGTGACCGCATCACCATCAACGGTGGTCGCCCCCTCGAGGGGCGCATCGAGGTGCGCGGCGCCAAGAACTTCGTCACGAAGGCCATGGTCGCGGCGATCCTCGGCGAGAGCCCGAGCGTGCTGCGGAACGTGCCCGACATCTCCGACGTCCGCGTGGTCCGCGGGCTGCTGGAGGTGCACGGCGTGAAGGTGACGGACGGCGCCGAGGAGGGCGAGCTCCTGCTCGACCCCAGCGCGGTCGAGTCGGCGCACATGGCCGACATCGACGCGCACGCGGGCTCCAGCCGCATCCCGATCCTGTTCTGCGGCCCACTCCTGCACCGGCTGGGCGAGGCGTTCATCCCCGACCTCGGCGGCTGCCGCATCGGCGACCGCCCGATCGACTACCACCTTGAGGTGCTGCGCAAGTTCGGCGCCGTGGTGGACAAGCTGCCGAGCGGCATCCGGATGACGGCCCCGAACGGACTGCACGGTGCGAAGCTCGAGCTGCCGTACCCGAGCGTCGGGGCGACGGAGCAGGTGCTCCTCACCGCGGTGCGCGCCGACGGCATCACCGAGCTCAAGGGCGCGGCGATCGAGCCCGAGATCATGGATCTCATCAACGTCCTGCAGAAGATGGGCGCGATCATCTCGGTCGACACCGACCGCGTGATCCGCATCGAGGGCGTCGACTCGCTCTCCGGCTACAGCCACACCGCCCTGTTCGACCGGAACGAGGCCGCGAGCTGGGCTGCTGCCGCACTCGCGACCGGCGGCGACATCTTCGTCGGCGGCGCACGCCAGCCCGAGATGCTGACCTTCCTCAACGTCTTCCGCAAGGTCGGCGGCGCGTTCGAGATCCACGACGACGGCATCCGCTTCTACCACCCGGGCGGCGAGCTCAAGCCGGTGGTCATCGAGACCGATGTCCACCCCGGCTTCATGACCGACTGGCAGCAGCCGCTGGTCGTGGCGCTCACGAAGGCGTCCGGCGTGTCGATCGTGCACGAGACCGTGTACGAGCAGCGCTTCGGCTTCGTGGATGCCCTGGTGGACATGGGCGCGAAGATCCAGGTCCACAAGGAGTGCCTCGGCGGTCACCCGTGCCGCTTCGGTCAGCGCAACTTCAACCACTCGGCCGTCATCATGGGCCCGGTGGAGCTGAAGGGCGCCGACATCGAGGTCCCGGATCTCCGCGGAGGCTTCAGCCACCTCATCGCGGCTCTGACCGCCGAGGGGCGTTCGACCGTCAGCAACGTGGGCATCATCAGCCGCGGCTACGAGAACTTCATCACGAAGCTCCAGCTGCTCGGTGCTGATTTCGTCCTCGAAGGCTGAGCGACCGGATTCATCCACAGGTCCGCGGGGCGCATGCGCCGAGCGCCATGCGTGTCACGGATAATAGGACGGTGCCAGAAACCGCTTCGCCCGTGAAGAGACAACGCTCCGAGAAGAGCCGCCCGTCGGTTTTCTGGGTGCTTGCCGGCCTCGTCGTCCCGATCGGCAGTCTGCTCGCCCGATTCCGGATCGTGGATGGCGACAAGCTTCCGCGCACCGGAGCGTTCGTGCTGACGCCCAACCACTACAGCGAGATCGACCCGGTGATGGTGGGCATGGTCGCGTGGAAGCTCGGGCGTCTCCCGCGCTTCCTGGCGAAGGAGAGCCTGTTCAAGGTCCCCGTGGTGGGTTGGTTCCTGCGCCGCTCCGGCCAGGTTCCGGTGTCCCGCGGCGGAAGCGCCCGGGGGTCGGCGCCGCTGGAGGCGGCACGGAGCATCGTCGAAGAGGGCCGCATCGTCGTCATCTATCCGGAAGGTTCCCTCACCCGCGACCCGGACATGTGGCCCATGCGCGGTAAGACCGGGGCTGCGCGGATGGCGCTCGAGAACGACCTCCCCGTCATCCCGATGGCGCACTGGGGAACCCAGCAGGTCATGGCGCGCTACGCGAAGAAGATCAGCTGGTTCCCGCGGAAGACCGTCGATGTGAAGATCGGCGATCCGGTCGACCTGTCCGCGTTCCGCGGGCGTCCGCTCGACAATGCGACCCTCACAGAGGCGACCGCGGTGATCATGGATGCGATCAGCGCGCTCCTCGAAGACCTGCGCGGCGAGAAGGCTCCCGCCGAGCGGTGGGATCCGTCGCAGCACAACCAGAAGGACACCGGGCGCTTCGATGGCTAAGGCAGTGAAGGCTCCGGTCGCCCAGCCCCGGCGCATCGCCGTGCTCGGCGCGGGCAGCTGGGGGACGACGTTCGCGAAGATCCTCGCCGACGGCGGCTCCGACGTCGTGCTCTGGGCCCGGCGCCCGGAGCTCGCGCGCGAAATCAATGAGGTGAAGCGCAACAGCGACTACCTGGAGGGCATCAACCTCCCGCGCAACCTTCGGGCGACATCCAGGCTGGGGGAGGCGATGCGCGGCGCCGAGCAGGTGTTCGTGTCGATCCCGAGCCAGATGCTCCGGTCGAACCTCGAGGCGATGATCCCGTTCCTCGGCCCCGAGACCGTCGTGGTCAGCCTGATGAAGGGCGTCGAAAAGGGAACGGGCCTGCGGATGAGCGAGGTGATCGCGCAGGGGCTCCCCGTGGAGCCCGAGCGCATCGCTGTCGCCTCCGGTCCGAACCTGGCGCTGGAGATCGCCCGCGAGCAGCCGACGGCGGCCGTCGTCTCGTCCGAGAGCCTTGAGACGGCGCAGGCCGTCGCGATCTCGGCGACGAACCGGTACTTCCGCAGCTTCGTCAACACCGACGTCATCGGCACCGAGTTCGGCGGAGTCCTCAAGAACCTGATCGCCGTGGCTATCGGCATCGTCGACGGCGTCGGCTACGGCGAGAACACGAAGGCGTCGATCATCACCCGGGGCCTCGTGGAGATGACGGATTTCGCGGTGGCGTACGGCGCGAAGCCTGAGACCCTGTCGGGGCTCGCGGGGCTCGGCGACCTCATCGCCACATGCGAGTCGTCGCTCAGCCGCAACAACACGGCCGGCCGTCTGCTCGGCCAGGGCTACGGGTTCCACGACGTCGTGAAGCAGATGAACCAGACGGCGGAGGGTCTCGCCTCCGTCGCGCCCATCCTGAGCCTCGCCGAGGCGCGCGGGGTCGAGATGCCGATCGTCCGTCAGGTGAGCCAGGTGCTCGCCGGTACGCTCGATCCGAAAGACATCGCACCGCATCTCACGACGGATTCGGACGAGCCGCAAGGCGAAAGGACACTGGATGACGGACAAGGTCGCGGTCGCGCTTCTCTTTGGGGGTCGGTCAAGCGAGCATTCGATCAGCTGCGCGACGGCGGCGGGCGTTCTTGAGGCGATCGATCGTGAGCGCTACGACGTCATCCCGATCGGGATCACCCACGAGGGTGCGTTCACGCTGCAGCCGGACGACGCTGCGCGCTTCGCGCTGAACGCAGAGCACCTTCCCGAGGTCGAAGACAACGGGTCGCGCATCCTGTGGCCTGACAGCGTTGCGACGCGCGAGCTGACCGTCGTCGACCGTGACGGCACCCGATCCTCCCTCGGCGAGGTCGACATCGTCTTCCCGATCCTGCATGGCCCGTGGGGCGAGGACGGCACCCTTCAGGGCTTGCTGGAGCTTGTCGGGCTCCCGTACGTCGGCAGCGGCGTGCTGGCGAGCGCGCTCGGGATGGACAAGCACTTCACGAAGACCGTCCTGGAGCAGGCGGGCATCCCCGTCGCGCCGTGGCAAACCGTGACCGCGTTCGAGTGGCGCACGCAGCCGGACGAGATCGGTGAGTCGGTTCGCGCGCTCGGGCTGCCGGCGTTCGTCAAGCCGGCACGCGCCGGATCCAGCGTCGGCGTCACGAAGGTGAAGGACTGGTCCGAGTTCGGCGCAGCGATGGAGACGGCCCTGGCCGAAGACGACCGCGTCCTCATCGAGTCGATGGTGACCGGACGCGAGGTCGAGATCGCCGTTCTCGGCGGTCGCCCGGGGGAGCCCGCGCGAGCGTCGGTCGCCGGCGAGATCGTCATCAGCGGACGCGACTTCTACGACTTCGCGGCCAAGTACCTGGATGCTCCCGGCATCGATCTGGTCTGCCCTGCCGACCTCACGGAGGGGCAACTCGCCGACATGCGAGAACTGGCTGTCCACGGCTTCGACGCCATCGGTGCGGAGGGGCTGGCGCGGGTCGACTTCTTCCTCACCGACGACGGCTTCGTCATCAACGAGATCAACACGATGCCGGGCTTCACGCCGATCTCGATGTTCCCGCGCTGCTGGCAGGAGTCGGGACTCAGCTATCCGGAACTGATCGACGAGCTCATTCAGGTCGCCCTGGCCCGCGCGGCCTGAGCACGCGCTAGGGCGAGGGAGACGGCGTCGCCGACGGCGCCGCCGTCGGGTCGGTGTCGAGCGTCGAGAGGCACTTCTGGGTCTGCTTCACCGTCGAGACCGCACTCGCGAACTCCGGGAGGACGGACGAGTCGGATACGCCCGAGACGTGATCGATGATGACCTCGGTGGCGGGCGTGCGTCCGAACGTCTGGTAGACGATCGTCTTCGCGGCCGGATCGGTCATGAGCACCCAATCCACGCCGTTCACGTTCACGCACGGCTTCGTGGTGGCGCCGATGGGAGGGACGCCGCAGCGCAGGATCACCGCGGCCGGGTCACCCCAGGCACCGGTCGCTTGCGCATCCGTCTCGCGCTTGGCCTTGTCGGCGACCGTGTCCGGCAGGCGAACGCTGATCTCGGCGCAGCCGGGCGCGTTGCTGTTCGCCGCAGGGTCGAGCGAGACGATCGGCGCGCATCCGGCGAGCAGCAGGGCGGCGCCGGTGAGCAGGACGGCGGGGAGGGCGCGGCGACGGGACTTCATCGGTTTCAGGCTACCGTTTCAGATCATGGGAATCTCTGGGAGCGACGCGGCGGGCATCACGATCGGGGAGGCCTCCGAGCGGGAGGCGCTGCGGCGCATCTTCCCGCGGCTTCCGGAGTCCACCGCGACGCTCGTCGGTCCGGGGGATGACGCCGCCGTGCTCGCCGCACCGGACGGCCGCTTCGTGGTGACCACCGACATGATGGTGCACGGCCCCGATTTCCGCCTCGCCTGGTCGAGCGCGGAGGACCTGGGCTGGAAGGCGGCCGCCACGAACCTCTCGGACGTCGCGGCGATGGGTGCGGTGCCGACCGCGCTCGTGGTGGCGATCGCGGCGCCGCCCGAGACGCCGGTGGCCTGGCTGGAGGGTGTGGCCGACGGCTTCCGGCTGGCCTGCGAGCACCTGGCCCCCGGGTGCGGCGTGGTGGGCGGCGACCTGTCCGTGTCGGCCACCCTGACCATCGCGGTGACAGCGTTCGGCGACCTCCAGGGTCGTGCGCCGGTGCTGCGGAGCGGAGCGCGGCCGGGTGATGTGGTCGCCGTCTCGGGTGCGCTGGGGGAGGCCGCGACCGGGCTGTCGCTCCTCTTCGCCGAGGCCGTGGATGCAGCGGGCGAGCCGGATGCGGAGCGGTTCGCGGCGGTCGTGGCCGCGCATCCCGAAGCCGTCCGGGCGCAGCTGAGGCCGGTTCCGCCGATCGCCGACGGACCGCTCGCGGCGGAGGCCGGCGCGACCGCGATGCTGGACCTGAGCGACGGCCTCGCCCTGGATGCGCGGCGGGTGGCCGAGGCCAGCGGTGTCGCGATCGACCTCGACACGGCAGCCCTGGGCACGGACGTGCGGAGGGCGCTGACCGGGGGCGAGGACCACGGACTGCTCGCGGCCTTCCCGCCCGGGACGAGCCTGCCCGGCGACTTCCGTCCGATCGGCGTCGTGCGCGCCGGCAGCGGTCTGCTGGTCGACGGTCGCCTCTTCGACGAGCGCGGAGGCTGGGACCCGTACCTGGAGTGGGACGGAGGGCGCGGCTAGGGCCGCAGCACGCTAGCGGTGCGGGACATCCGGCGTCAGCCAGTAGATGGCCGTCTCGCCGTAGTCCTTTCGCCGCTCAACGATGAGGGCGTCCGGGAGCGTCGGCTCAGGGTCGCGTGCACTGCGTTCGACACAGACCACGGCATCCTCTGAGAGAAGGGGGACGAGTGCCGTCAGCACGCCCACCAGTTCTTCGTCGCCGGTCAGGTAGGGAGGGTCGATGAAGACCACGTCGAACGGCCCGGCCGCACCGACGAGGTAGCTCTGCACCGAGGTCGCGCGCACGTCCAGGTCGGGGACGACCCTGCGCGCTGCCGTCGCCGCCGAAGCGACCGCAGCGGCGTTGCGCCGGCAGACCTGCGCCGCGGCCGCGCTCCGCTCCACGAGGACCACGGAGGCTGCGCCGCGGCTGGCCGCTTCGAGTCCCAGCGCACCGGATCCTGAATACAGGTCGAGCACCCGGGCGTCGCGGACGGCGTCCCTCGCATCCAGTGCCGAGAAGATCGCCTCGCGCACCCGGTCGCTGGTGGGTCGGGTTCCGCTCTTCGGCACCTGGAGGGTGAGTGAGCCGGCGAAACCGGAGACGATTCGGGTCATGGCCCCACGAGCCTAGCGTCGGCGGGGCCCGTGCCGCCAAGATATGAGGATGGAGGAACGCCTGGAGCAGGCAGAGCTCGACGCCCTGTGGCTGCCCGGTGACCCGATCGCCTCCGCCGACCGGCTGGCTGCTGCCGCCGCGGAACCGGACCGGTCGGAGCTCGTCCGGGCCGAGCTGGAGACTCAGCGCGCCCGCGCGCTGGGGTTGCAGGGCCGGTTCGAGGAGGCCGAGGCGCTGCTGGAGTCTTTGGAGCCCGCGTTCGGCGTACTCGAGGTTCGGGTGCTGCTGGAGCGTGGGCGCCTGCGTAACGCGGTCGGACGCGCCTGGGAGGCCGTGCCCATCCTCGAGGCCGCTCTGCGCACCGCGCGACGCGACGACGAGCTGGCCCTGGCGGTGGAGTCGGCGCTCGTTCTGGCGGAGGCCGACCGCATCAGAGCGCAGCAGTGGATCGAGGAGGGCCTGGTGGATCTCGCAGGCTCCGAGGACCCGCGCACGCTGCGCTGGGGCGTGGTGCTGCACGACCTGAGGGGGTGGGCGCTGCTCGCCGACGGGGATGCGGCCGCCGCACTCGTCTCGTTCGAGGACGCCGTGGAGTACGCCGAGGGCTACGGGACCTTGGACCAGCAGTTCGCGGCGAAGTGGGCGCTCGGGCGCTGCCTCCGCGAGCTGGGTCGCCTACCCGAGGCTCTGGAGATCCAGCGCCGGCTTGCGGCCGAGCGGCCCGACGAGCCAGCGGTCGCCGAGGAGCTCGCGGCTCTCGCGGCTCTCGCCGCTCCCGCTCCACAGGAACCCCGACCCGACGACACAGCGCCGGAGGAGAGACATACCATCGACTCATGACCTCCGCCTCCGCCCCAGCCGGCTCGGGAACCGCTGACGCGGGCGCCGTCGGCCTGGACTCCCGCCTGACGGGTGTCCTCGGCGGGCGCACCGCCTCCGCGTTCGAGAAGGCGTTCGGGATGCGCACCGTCGCCGACCTGCTCAGCCACTATCCGCGCCGTTACGCGAAGCGCGGCGAGTTGACCGCACTGGCGAACCTGCCGCTGGATGAGAACGTGACGATCATCGCCGAGGTGCTGCGGGTGCAGGACCGTCCGATGCGCGCCCGGCGGGGGAGCATCCTGGAGGTGAAGATCTCGGACGGGGAGGGCATCCTCACGCTCACGTTCTTCAACCAGGCGTGGCGTTCGCGCGAGCTGACGCCCGGGGTTCGCGGGATCTTCGCCGGGAAGGTGTCGGCCTACCGCGGCGCGCTGCAGCTCGCGCATCCCGACTACGAGCTGTTCGAGCCGGACGCGGAAAACGCGGTCTCTCCTGGCAGCGCGGCCGCGAAGGAGTGGGCGCAGACGCCCATCCCGATCTACCCGGCGACGGGGACGGTCGCCAGCTGGCAGGTGCAGAAGGCGGTCGGGCTCGCCCTCGACGCTCTGGCGCCGGTTGCCGATCCGGTGCCGGAGGACGTGGCCGCCGAGCGCGGTCTCGTGCCGTATCGCGACGCACTGGAGGGCATCCACCGCCCGCAGAAGGATTCGCAGTGGCAGCGCGCCCGCGACTCCCTGCGCTTCCAGGAGGCGTTCGTGCTGCAGGCGGCGCTCCTGCAGCAGCGGGCGGCGAGCCGGGAGGCGGCGGCCACCCCGAGACAGGCTGTGCCTGGCGGGCTGCTCGAGCGGTTCGACGCCTCCCTCCCGTTCGAGCTCACCGGAGACCAGGAGGTGGTCGGCCGGGAGATCGCACAGGACCTCGCGGCCACCGCCGCGATGCATCGCCTGGTGCAGGGCGAGGTCGGCTCGGGCAAGACGCTCGTGGCCCTGCGCGCGATGCTCGCCGTCGCCGACTCGGGCGGCCAGTCCGCCTTGCTGGCGCCGACGGAGGTGCTCGCAGCGCAACACCTGCGCTCGATCGCGGCGATGCTCGGCCCCGACCTTTCTGCTCAGCTGATGCCGACCCTCCTGACCGGGCAGCTTTCCGCCGCCGAACGGAAACGCGCTCTGCTCCGGACCGTCTCCGGACAGGCCCGCATCGTGGTCGGCACCCACGCGCTCCTCGGCGACGCGGTCACGTTCTACGATCTCGGGCTCGTCGTCGTCGACGAGCAGCACCGGTTCGGCGTCGAGCAGCGCGAGGCGCTCCGGGCGAAGGGCGGGACCCCACCGCACGTGCTCGTGCTCACGGCCACGCCCATCCCGCGCACGGTTGCGATGACGGTATTCGGCGACCTGGACGTGTCGACCATCGCACAGCTTCCCGCCGGTCGGCAGGGCATCGAGAGCTTCGTGGTGCCGCTGGCCGACCGCCCCGGCTGGGAGCGGCGGATCTGGGAGCGCGCGTCGGAGGAGATCGGCAAGGGGCGCCAGGTGTTCGTGGTCTGCCCCGCGATCTCGGGAAAGGACGCGGAGGACGACGGCGAAGAGCCGGAGCCCGCCGAGCCCGAGGCGGAGGGGGTCCCCGCCCGGCCGGTCGCCACCGTCGAGGCCGTCGCCGCCCACGTGCGCGCCGACCCGCTCTTCCGCGAGGCGCGCATCGGCGTGCTGCACGGCCGCCTGTCGTCCGAGGTGAAGGACGAGGTCATGCGCGCGTTCGCCGCGGGTGACATCGATCTGCTCATCGCCACGACCGTGATCGAGGTCGGCGTGAACGTGCCGAACGCCTCCGCCATGGTGGTGTTGGATGCGGACCGCTTCGGCGTCTCGCAGCTCCACCAGCTGCGCGGCCGGGTCGGTCGCGGAGGCATCCCGGGCCTGTGCCTCCTGGTCACGGCGGCCGATCAGGGCAGCCTGGCGCGAGAGCGGGTGGAGGCCGTGGCGGCGACGCTGGACGGCTTCGAACTCGCGAACATCGACCTCGAGCTCCGGCGGGAGGGCGATGTGCTTGGCAGCCGGCAGTCGGGTGGGCGCTCGTCGCTCCGTCTGCTGAGGGTCGCCAGCGACGGCGAGCTGATCTCCGAGGCGAGGGTGGCGGCGGAGGAGACTCTGGACGCCGATCCCTCGCTCGCGCAGCATCCCGCGCTGCAGGCGGCCCTCGCCCGCCGGCTGGACGAGAGCGAGCGCGCCTTCCTCGGCAAGTCGTAGCCGAGCGGCCCGGCCGCCGGGACAGCACCGGACGCCACACGGACGAAACCCGTTGGTAACGGATTCACAACGAAATGCCGGGAACCGCGGGATAGTCTGGGGGTCTATGAACAGGATCGCCGTTGTCCCTGGATCGTTCGACCCGGTCACTCTCGGGCACCTCGATGTGATCGAGCGTGCTGCCGGTCTCTGGGACGAGGTCCACGTCGTGGTGGTCCACAACCCGGACAAGACGGCCCTGCTCCCCATCGCCCAGCGGGTCGCCCTGTTGGAGCGGTCGATCGAGGATGCCGGCATCGTCGGCAACATCGTGATCGCCTCCTGGTCGATGGGCCTGCTCGTCGACTACTGCACCGACGTCGGCGCGCACGTGCTGGTGAAGGGCATCCGGTCATCGGTCGATGTCGCCTACGAGACGCCGATGGCCATCGTCAACCGCCACCTCGCCGACGTCGAGACCGTCTTCCTCCTGCCCAACCCGGCCAACGCGCACGTGTCGAGCTCTCTGGTGCGCCAGGTGTCCGCCCTCGGCGGCGACGTGAGCCCGTACGTGCCGCCGGCCGTCCACGAATACCTCCAAGACGTTTAGCGCGGGGAGCCATGAACAGTTACGCGACGAGACAGCCCACCGAGTCCACCGTCGCGCCGGAAGAGGAGACCGGGGCGGTTCCCCGGATGGGTCTGGATGAGCTGCGGCTCGCCGCAGCCCAGATCACCGAGAACGTCGAGTCGGTCATCGATGGGAAGCACGAAGCGGTGCAGACGGCGCTGGTGGTGCTCCTGGCGGAGGGCCACCTACTGATCGAGGATGTGCCCGGCGTCGGCAAGACGATGCTCGCGAAGTCGCTGGCCAAGTCGGTCGACTGCACGGTCAGCCGCATCCAGTTCACACCCGACCTGCTGCCCAGCGACGTGACCGGCGTCTCCGTCTACAACCAGGCCGAGCGGCGGTTCGAGTTCAAGCCGGGCGCCATCTTCGCGAACATCGTCATCGGCGACGAGATCAACCGCGCCAGCCCCAAGACGCAGTCCGCCCTGCTGGAGTGCATGGAGGAACGCCAGGTCACGGTCGACGGCTCGACCTATCCACTCGGCGCGCCGTTCATCGTGGTGGCGACGCAGAACCCCATCGAGATGGAGGGCACCTACGCCCTGCCCGAGGCGCAACGCGACCGCTTCATGGCGCGTATCGCGATGGGCTACCCCGACGAGGGCTCGGAGCTCGCCATGCTCACCACGCGCGACACATCCAGTCCGCTCTCGCGCATCCGGCCGGTCGTCACCTCCGACGACCTGCGGGCCATGATGGTCACCGCCCGGAGCGTGTTCGCCTCCACCCCGGTGAAGCAGTACGCCGTGGACCTGGTGCGAGCCACACGAGAGGACCGCGACCTCCGGCTCGGCGCCAGCCCCCGCGCGACCCTGCAGCTGATCCGTGCGGCCAAGGCGATGGCCGCGCTGGCCGGCCGTGACTTCGTGCTCCCGGACGACGTGGATGCGCTGGCCGTGCCGGTGCTCGGCCACCGACTGCTCCCCACCAGCCGGGCGCTCGGACACCACCACGAGAGTGCGCCCGTGATCGCCGACATCGTGCGCCGGATCGTGGCCGCGACACCGGTCCCGGTCGGCTCCGCCGGAGCCGGCTCGGGTGCTCCCGCCGGCTCCGCCGCCCCCGGCCCGGTGCGGGCGACGGGTCGCTAGCATGCCCGCCCGCGGTCGCGTCTCCTCCCCGCTCAAGCGGCCGCGCCCGACCGCGCGCGGGTGGACGCTCGGAGCCATCGGGGCACTCGCCCTGGTCGGCTCGGCGCTGCTCGGCCGCACAGACGTTCTGTTCGTCGGCGTCTTCCTCACGGTGCTCCCGCTCGCGGCGATGATCTCGGTCACGGTCGACCGGCCGCGCCTGGGCGTCGCCCGCAGCTTCCATCCGGATGTGGTGGCGACGGGGGAGCAGGCCACGATCGTCACGACCGTCCGCAACCAGTCGCCGAGGCCCAGCCCCGCGGCCCGCTGGCGCGAGTCGGCTCCCGACGCCGTCGGTGTGCAGGGTTCGGCGCCGTTCCCTCGCCTCGGAGCGCACCAGGCGGACGGGGGCCTCGGCCGAGACACGGTGGTCTTGCGGCAGGACGTGGTGCCCGAGCGGCGCGGCGCGCATCCCGTCGGCCCTCTGATCGTCAGCCGCACGGACCCGTTCGGCATCGCGTATGCCGAGTACGCCGTGGGCCAGCCGCGCCAGTTGCTGGTGACGCCGCGGGTGGTGGCGCTCCCGCGCGGCGAGCTGGATGTCGCCCACAGCGAGGGGACCGAGCACGAACTGCTGCGGCACAGCATCCCGAGTGCCGACGAGCTGATAGCCCGCGAGTACCGTCCGGGCGATCCGCTGCGCCGGGTCCACTGGCGGGCCACCGCCCGCCACGACCAGCTGATGGTGCGGCAGGAAGAGCAGCGCAGCAACCCGGAGGCGTGGATGCTTATGGACACTCGTCCGCTTCCCCTCCACACCGACGGTGTCGACGAGGAGTTCGAGACCCTCGTCGACCTGGTGGCCTCGATCGGCGTGCACCTCCTGGACGAGGGGTTCTCGGTCAGCGTCGTCGAGACCGGGCACCGGCAGCTCTCTGGCCGCAGTGGCGCCGGGCGCACGGGCACCATGGGCGCTATGACGGCGACCTACGACGTGGGGAGCGCCGACCGGATGCTGCTCGCCGACCTGGCGGCGGTGGAGAGTTCGACCGATGTGCGCGAGGATGCGGTCGCCGAGCTGGGTGCGGGCCTGCGGCGGGCCGGACGTCCCGTCCCCGTCTTCGCCGTGCTCGCCGGTGCTGCTCCGACCGAGCTCGGCGCTCTGGCCGCCCTGCGATCGATGGGCGACCCGGCTGTGGCGTTCGTCGCGGCATCCATGCCGGCGGAGGTCGCAGAGCTCCTCGCCGACGCCGGTTGGCTCACCGTGACGTTCGCCGCGGGTGAGAACCCGGCCGAGTGCTGGCAGCGCGCCCTGCGCCGGCAGCGGGCGGGAGTGGTGTCCGGTGGCGACTGAGGCGCTCGCCCTCGCTGTTCCCCGCGTCGCCTCCCGGCGACGGGTGGGCTACTGGCGTCTCACCGGGGCGATGCTCCTGCAGGTGCTGGCGGTGAGCTACGCGCTCTCCGGTCTCATCCAGGGCTTCGGGTGGTGGTTCGCCCTGGTCGCGACGGCGGCTCTGGTGCTCGTGACGGGAGCGGGCCTGCGTAGCCTGGGAGTGCCGCGCGGCGTCGTGCCGGTGCTCCTGCTCGTCGAGTCCGCCGCGATCATGACGGCCGCCTTCGGCAGAGGGAGCGGTCTCCTCGGCCTCATCCCGACCCCGGCTACGGTGTCCGGCTGGGGGCAGTACCTCCAGCAAGCCGTGCTGTCGATCTACCAGCAGGGGACGCCGGCGGAGCCGTTGCCGGAATTCCTCTTCCTGGTGGTCGGCGGCGGCTGCCTGCTTGCCCTGATCCTCGACACGTTGGCCGTCGCCATCCGCGCGCCTGCGTTCACCGCGCTCGGAATCGCGGCGGTGCTCATCGTGCCGGCGGCGCTGCTCGGCGACGGGCTCGACCCGATCGCCCTGGCGGCCTCCGCGGCCGCCTATCTGTGGTTGCTGCGGAGCGACATCCGCACCCGCCGTCCGGGAACGCCGCGCCCGGCCGCAGCCCTCTCCGTCGGCGCTGCGGCGGTGACGGTCGCCGCGCTGCTCGCGGGCACGGCCCCCGGATTCGACCAGGGCGGCGCCACGTCGTTCACGGCAGGCGGCATCTCGATCGGCGGCACGGTGACCCCGCTCGTAGACCTCGGCAAGGACCTCCGGCGCCCCGCCGCTGTGCGCGCTCTGACGTACACGACCACGGCGGCCAACGGTCAGTACCTCAAGCTCGCGTCGCTCGACCAGTTCACGGGCTCGGTCTGGAAGCACCGCGAGCGCGACACGAACCGCTTGAGCGACGGCACGAAGATCGGCCCCGTCGCCGGCCTCTCCGACACCGTCAAGACGACCAAGATCACCACGACGGTGGACATCGACAACATGACGAGCCGCTGGCTGCCGTCGCCGGCGCCCGTGCAGTCGGTCAAAGGACTCAACGGCACCTGGTCGTGGGATCCCGACGACCTCACGATCGGCGGCATCAACGCCACCACGCAGGGGCAGCGGTACACCGCCACGAGCCTCCTGCTGCAGCCCACCGCCGATCAGCTGAAGGCGGCGGGCGGGTTCGTGCCGGTGGATGTGCAGCGCGATCTGTTCCTTCCGCCGAACCTGCCCTCGATCATCGAGGACACCGCGCTCACGGCCACCAAGGACGCCTTCACCGAGTACGACAAGGCGGTCGCCCTCCAGGACTACTTCCGGGACAACGGCTTCGTGTACTCCACGCAGACGCCGCTCAAGCAGGGCTACGACGGCGACGGCACCCGCGTCATCGCGCGGTTCCTGGAGGTGAAGAGCGGATACTGCGTCCACTACGCCTCCGCCATGGCCTTGATGGCCCGGACGCTCGGCATCCCGTCGCGTGTCGCCGAGGGGTACCTGCCGGGTGCCACCAGCGGCGGGACGGCCACCAACCCCGGTGAGTACACGGTCACGAGCGACGACCTGCATGCCTGGCCGGAGCTGTACTTCGCGGGCGTCGGCTGGGTGCCGTTCGAGCCGACGGTGGGCCGTGGCACCGTTCCGGACTACACCCGCCCGCAGACCGACCCCGCCGCTCCGCCGCCGAGCTCGGCATCCACCTCGGGCGCCGCTCCGCGTGCGCTGGTCCCGACCGATCCGGCGAACCCGGCAGGATCGGCGACTCCGACGCTGACCTCGGCTGCACAACCGCTCGCGACCGGGATCGGCGTGGCGATCCTCGTGATCGCCGTGCTGCTCGTGCCTGCGGTGTGGCGCCGGATGCGTCGCCGCAGGCGGCTGCGCGAGCTGACCGACGAGTGGGGAGGCGCATCCCTGGTCTGGGATGAACTCCGCGACACCGTGCGCGACCTCGGCTGGAGCGCGCCACCGACGGAGACGCCGCGCGTCTTTGCAGGACGCGTCGCGGCCGCCGTCGCCGGAACGCCCGCGGAGGAGGCCGTCATGCGGCTCCTCGGTGAGCTGGAACGTGTCGCGTACGGACCGCCGACACGCCGGTGGGCGGGCAGTCTGGCGGACGATCTCGGCGTCGTCCTCTCTGCTCTGGAGGCGCAGGCCGGGCCCGCGCTTCGCGTCAAGGCGATGCTCATTCCTGTGTCCTTGCTGCCAGCGGGCTGGCCTTCGGCTGTCCGGACCCGGAGCCCTGCGTAAAATGGTCGATCGTGACCACCAAGAACTCTCCGTACGCCGTGAACGTGTACGACCTCATCCGCCACCCCGGCACGATGCGCGAGCAGCGCATCAGCCTGCCCGTGACGGAGAAGCTGGGCGAGGGCCTGATCAGCGTCCCGGAGGGCGAGACCATCGATCTCGACCTCCGTCTGGAGTCGATGCACGAGGGAATCCTCGTCACCGCTGACGCCGAAACCACCGCTTCCGGTGTCTGCGGCCGGTGCCTGATCGACATCGAGCAGCCCCTCCAAGTCGATTTCCAAGAACTTTTCGCGTATCCTTCTGAGGAAGCTTTCGATCATGAGGTTCACGACGACCACGTGGATCTTGAACCTCTGATCAGGGATGCGGTGGTGTTGTCGCTGCCGTTCCAGCCGGTGTGCCGGCCGGACTGCCCAGGTCTCGACCCCGAGACCGGGGAGAGGCTGGCGGATGTACCGGACCGCGAGCCTGCGCAGATCGTTGATCCGCGCTGGTCTGCGCTTGCGGCCTTCCAGGCTTCCGACACCACCGAATCCGAGAACACTTCGACCGAGGCAGGGCCCACCGGCTCCGCAGAGCCTCGACCGAGCAGAGAAGAGAGATAGTCATGGCCGTTCCGAAGCGGAAGCAGTCGCGAGCCAACACCCACGCCCGTCGTTCGCAGTGGAAGGCCGAGGTCCCCACGCTGGTCAAGACGATCGAGAACGGCAAGGTCACCTACAGCCTGCCGCACCGCGCCAAGGTCGTCGAGGACTCTGCGGGCACCGCCCTCTTCCTCGAGTACAAGGGCCGCAAGGTCGCCGACGTCTAATCGTCACCCAGGTGTGAAGACTGTGGTCGGAGAGAATCCTGACCGCAGCGCACTTCTCGAGAAGCTCGGGGTCGTCATCGGCCCCGAGCTTCTCGAGCTTGCGCTGACGCACCGCTCGTACGCGTATGAGCACGGCGGCATCCCCAACAACGAGCGCCTCGAGTTCCTCGGCGACTCCATCCTGGGTCAGGCCGTCACGGTGAAGCTGTTCCGGGAGAACCCGGACCTCGACGAGGGTGAGCTCGCCAAGCGGCGTGCCAGCCTGGTCAGTTCTGTCGCGCTTGCCGAGGTCGCCCGCGGCATCGGCCTGGGGGAGTACCTGCGGCTGGGTCGCGGCGAGAACCAGAGCGGCGGACGTGAGAAGGCGTCCATCCTGGCCGACACGGTGGAGGCGCTGATCGGCGCGACCTACCTCGACCAGGGCGACGATGCGGCGACCGCACTCGTGCTGCGGTTGGTCGAGCCTCTTCTCGACGACCCGGGCCGCTTCGGCGCCGCGATGGACCCGAAGACGAGCCTGCAGGAGGCCGCCGCCCACCGCGGCGCCGGCCTTCCGGTGTACACCGTCACCAACACGGGCCCGGATCACTCCAAGACCTTCCACGCGACCGTCGCCGTGGGCGACCTGGTGACCGCCTCCGGTGAGGGCACGAGCAAGAAGCAGGCCGAGATGGCTGCGGCGCTGAGCGCCTGGACGGAACTGACGAGACGACGTGCCCGAGCTCCCCGAGGTTGAGGTCGTCCGCGCGGGTCTCGCGCCCGCGGTGACCGGTGCGACCATCCTCGGCGTCGAAGTGTTCGAACCGCGGTCGCTCAAACGGCACGACCCGGTCGCCGGCACCTTCGAGGCGCTGCTGACCGGACGCACCATGCAGGGCCCGGTGCGGCGGGGCAAGTTTCTGTGGATCCCGCTGGAGGGATCGCCTCGGCGGGCCATCGTCGCGCACCTCGGGATGAGCGGCCAGATCCTGCTGCGCGAGCCCGGCACCGCCGAAGCGGGACTTCTGCGCATCCGGCTGCACATCGAACATCCTGAGCATGGCGAGCTGTGGGTGCACTTCGTCGACCAGCGCATCTTCGGCTCGATGGCAGTGGATGCTCTGGTGCCGACCGCGGACGGCGCCCACGGCGGCTTCGGGACGGACGAGCCGCTCATCCCGACCCAGGTCGGCCACATCGCGCGTGACCCGCTCGATCCTTCCTTCGACGACGCCGGTTTCGCGGCAGCGCTCGCGCGCAAGAACACCGGCATCAAACGCGCCCTGCTCGACCAGACCCTGATCAGCGGGATCGGCAACATCTACGCGGACGAGGCGCTGTGGGCGGCGCGCATCCACTACGCCCAGCCCGCGAACTCGCTGAGCCGGCCGAAAGTGCGGTTGCTGCTCGCGGAGGTCCGGCACGTGCTGGAGAAGGCGCTGGCCGAGGGCGGAACCAGCTTCGACGCGCAGTATGTCAACGTCAACGGAGCCTCGGGCTACTTCTCGCACAGCCTCAACGCCTACGGCCGGCAGGGCGAGCCATGCCCGCGCTGCGGCACGCCGATCGTGCGGGAGCAGTTCATGAATCGGGGCTCGCACTTCTGCCCGCACTGCCAGCGCCTGCGTGCGCCCCGGCCTGAGGCCGACGCAAAGTCCAATAGCTAGGTCCGGCTCCCTCCCAGCGCGATTTTTTCGACCGCTCAATCCGGCCTACTGATCCGCAGTTACGATCTATTGGCGCATCCCTCGTTTTGGTGACGCTTAAGTGGCAACCATTCCACTTCAAGGTGGCTAGATTGAAGCGAATCATTTCGCAGCAATGCCCGGTGTGTGCCCGCAGCATAAGACCAGTTTTTTGGGGAGCCAGTGAGAATCCGCTCTGTGCATTTCGAAGCTTTCAAGTCTTTGTATGACTTCAGCACTGACTTCGCGGACCTTACGGTCATCACGGGTGCGAACGGGTCGGGCAAAAGCAATCTTGTCGACGGCTTGGTATTCATCAGCAACGCGTATCTTCACGGCCTCGAATTGGCGGTGAGTTACGGAGGCGGGTACGAGAACCTCGCTCACCGGCGAACGAGAAGGGCTCGACGCCCAATTCGCGTAGCTGTCGAGGTTGAAGTAGATCGCAAAGAGGTCCGCGAGGGGCTCAGCTACTCGCGGCGCCGTAGCAGCAGTGAGGGTGAGCGCAAGAGGGTTCCTTCTACGCGCCTTATCGTCCGGCACGACTTTGCATTCCGGGCGGTTTCAGAAAGATTGACTGCTGACTTCGAGGTCACAGAAGAGTCTCTATCGCTACAAACCATGACTGGACAAGTTGTGGCTACCGTGACTAGGCGCCCAGATCATTCCGTATCGGTCACCCGATTTGAAGCGGAGGAAGGGATTGCCGGCCTCGTCGACGATCTGCTCTTCATTTACTCGCGGGACGATTTAGTGACCCAGGTCAAACCCGCTCCGAGCGAGTTGTTCGCAGCCCGCGGCTTCTACGTGGATATCTTCTGGTTGGTCAGTCGCTTTTTGTCCTCCATCAGGGTCTTCCAGCTCTCTCCCCACACTTCTCGCCAAGCAGGCGTGCCGTCGCCTAGAGCCCAGCTTGAACGCCACGGCGACAATTTGCCTGGGGCTGCGGACTATTTGCGGAAGAACCACGCTGAAGCTTGGTCTCGTGTGGAAGCCGCGATGCGAGCAATCATTCCCACCCTTGAGGAAATCACCATCGCGTACACAGAAGACAGGAGACTGGCAGTCCAATTTCGTGAAAAAGGAATCGGCCGAGCTTGGAACAGTTCGGAAGTTTCGGACGGAACGATTCAAGCGTTTGCCGTGCTCGTCGCGATCTTCGACCCCAGGGCGTCGATACTGGCGATCGAAGAACTAGAGAATGCGCTACATCCATGGATTCTCAGACAACTTCTCGAGCTTTGCCGCGAGTCTCCTCGTCAGATATTGCTGACAACTCATTCCCCGGTGCTGCTCACCTCAGTACCGCCGGAGTCGGTGCAACTCATGTGGATGGACGGCGGCCGGAGCACCATTGCGCCACTTGCGTCAATGGACCCAGAAGTATCGACGCAAGTGCTCAGCGGGGAAATTACGGTCTTCGAGTTGCTCGACAGTGGCGCGGTGGAGCAAGCTCTGCCTCGCGGGCTCGGATGATCAAGTGAAGGCGATGATCGCTACGGAGGGTCAAGGCGAATTCTCCGCTTTCAAGGTTCTGTTTGGCTCAATTCCGACTCCGCGAGGTGCCGTCGCGACAACAGTCCTTCGCGTGGCGTGCCAACCGGACGGGCCGATTCCAGGCATCGCCAAAGCGTGTGAGCCCCTGCTCAAACAAGCTCGTGCTAGGAGTGTTGACCTCTTTGTCGTTGTCCTTGACCGCGAGCAGCAAGATTCCAAGCCGGGGGAATTGGCTAGCGCTCTGAAGCAGGCGTTGAGCCACCTAGGCTCGTGGCCGTTCAGGATCGAGGTCGTATACAAAGACCGAACTTTCGAGAACTGGCTTATCGCTGACTTGGACGCTTTACGCAGTCAGCGAGCCCGTTTTGAAGTGTCAACGGCTCTTGTTCGTCAAGTCGAGCCGGATAAGGCCGATCATGTGCAAGCGCTTGACTTGCTCAAGCGAGCAGCGAAAGGAAAGCGATACGACAAAATTGAAGATGGTAAGAGGATCGTTGAGCGGATGTCCATTGCTTCTGCGGCGCAGCATAGCCGAAGCCTTCGTCACCTTCTGCACGTCCTAGGTCACGCCGACTATCAGTCGCAGTGCAGGCATCCGACGCCTTCCGGAAACTGAAGACACATTTCGCGGCGATAGTCACCCTCTGGTGCGGTCGCCGCCCCTACTCCAGCGTCTTCTGCCAGTGCCCGGTCAGCGCGTGCGGACGGAATCCGAACGCGCGGTTGATCGCCAGCATCGGGTCGTTCTCGTCGGCGTTCCAGGTGAGGATGCGGCGGATGTGCTGCGCGCGCCGCCCGAGCTCCTGGATGTTCCGCAGCTTCACCGCCGTCCCGAGCCGGTGGCCTCTGTGCGCGCGAGCGACGAGCGTGTCGTACTGCTCCGCTTTCGTCCCGTCGGCGGGCACCGCGAGCTCCGTGTAGGCCGCGATCTCGCCCGTCGCCTCATGCACGGCCGCCGTGACCAGCAACGGTTCGCCGCGCGCCACCAGCGTCCTCTCCTGGGAGCGGACCCGTTCACCGTCCCAGTCCTCCGGGTCGACGGCGATGCCGCTCTGCGGGATGTCGGTCGCCATCCGCGCCTTCATCGTGGCGAACTTCTCCAGCAGGTCGTCGGGAGCGGCTCCCCACCAGGACACCAGCCGGAACCCGTTCAGCGTCATCGTCAGACCCGCTTCGACCTGCGGGGGGAGGGGGAGGTGCAGCTCGCTCGACCGCTCGATCTGCCCGAGCGTGTAGCCGTGACGCAACGCGAACCGGACCTCCCGGGAGGTGGCGGGGAGCCCCGCCTTTCCGGCGGAGGCACGCACCAACCGGTCGGCCCCCTCCAGCGTGCGGATCGGGTGCTCGGTGTAGGTGGAGATCACCCGGCGACCGCCCTCCCCGGCGAGTTCCTCGCCCTTCTCCAGCAGCGCCGAACCGATGCCGCGACCGCGGAGCGCGGGCACGACATCCACCAGAAGCGACACCGTCTCGGAGTCCTCGTCGAGCGGGAAGATCGCCTCCACCCGGCCGACGATCGCGTCCTCCTCGACGGCGACGAACACCATCCGCTCGGTGTACTCCTGCTCGCGGTATGCGGCGAGTGCCTGCTCGGCGGTCTCGACGAAATCGTCGTCGCCCCACAGGTCGACGACGATGCCGTTCAGCACCCCGATGAGTTCCTCGAAGGCAGCGGACTCGCGGGTGCCGAGCGAATCGGGGATGGGCAG
Organism: Leifsonia sp. RCC_180; assembly: GCF_058138205.1. NCBI lineage: Bacteria > Bacillati > Actinomycetota > Actinomycetes > Micrococcales > Microbacteriaceae > Leifsonia > Leifsonia sp. RCC_180. The sequence continues at coordinate 453,000 of NZ_CP200340.1, forward strand.
TCGCGTCACACGCATCGAAAGGCACCTCCTCGAGCCGGTCGCGCAGAGGATCAGCCTACCGATGCGCGTGCGGCGGTGTGAACCCGAGGATGCGTTTGGTTTCGATCGTGTAAATCTGCGCTCCGATCGTGGTTGCAAATCGTTGCGAGCCCTGTATTCTCAGCACACATATTCGTGGCACGAACCGGTGAAAATAGCGAGTTCGTGACGGATTCACGTCGAGAGGCAAAAGATGCTACGGAAGAAAGTCACTATCGGTGCGGCTGTTGCAGCGTCAGTCGCACTGCTCCTGGCTGGATGTGCGAACCAGCCGTCCACGGGAGGATCCACCAACGGGAACTCGTCGAAGGTCGACATCCCGGCGATCACTTCGGTCGATGTGCCGAAGAACGCCGTGCTCCCCGCGGGTGACGGGAAGGCCACGTGTCCGGCCGGCCTGACCATCGGTTACGTCGGCGCCGAGACCGGCCCGAACGCACAGCTCGGTATCAACATCTACAACGGCATCCAGCTGGCCATCGACCAGCACAACCAGTCCAACAAGGGCTGCCAGGTCGCCTTCAAGAAGTTCGACACCGAGGGTGACCCGAACAAGGCGACGGGGCCTGTAACGCAGGCCGTCAACGAGGCCGACATCGTCGGCGTCGTCGGCCTCCCGTTCTCGGGTGAGTCGAAGGCAACCGGCAACATCTTCGAGCAGCAGGGCCTCGTCCACATCACGCCGTCGGCCACCAACCCCGGCCTGACGCAGAACGGCTGGAAGACCTTCTTCCGCGGCCTCGGCAACGACGCCGTCCAGGGTCCGGCCGCAGCGAAGTTCCTCACGGACAAGCTGAAGGCCAAGAAGGTCTACCTGGTCCAGGACGACTCCGATTACGGCATCGGCCTCGGCACCCAGACCTCGAAGGCGCTCGGCGACGCACTCGTCGGCACCGACAAGGTGACCACCGGCCAGAAGGACTTCTCCGCTGTGATCTCCAAGATCAACAACGCGAAGCCGGACGCGGTCTACTACGCGGGCTACTACGCCGAGGGCGCTCCGTTCGACCAGCAGCTGGTCAACAAGGGCTACAAGGGCACGTTCGTCGGCCCCGACGGCGTGAAGGACGACCAGTTCATCAAGCTGGCCGGTGACGCGTCCAACAACGCGTACTTCACCTGCCCCTGCATCCCGGGTGAGCTCATCACCGACTTCGAGTCCGCCTACAAGAAGCTCGCAAGCGCCGAGCCGGGCACCTACTCGATCGAGGGATACGACGCCGCCACGGTTCTGCTGGCCGGCATCGACAAGGGCAAGACCAGCCGCGCCGACCTGCTCTCGTGGGTCAAGGACTACGACGCGGACGGCCTGAGCAAGCACTACAAGTGGGACTCCACCGGTGAGCTGCAGGCGCCTGCTGTCTACGGCTACAAGGTCGAGGGCGGCAAGATCGTCCCGATCGGCACCATCGGCTGAGGCGACCCCCTGAGGGGTGCCGCGGGCCCCAGCGGCCCGCGGCACCCTCCTTTTTCGGATACGCTCGCTTTGCCTGTCGGATCGACGGAGATCCGGCACCGAAACCCTGGATGCTCGAATGCTCGAAACCCTCGTCCTCCATCCCGCCCTCGATAGTTCCTGGATCAACTTCGATGTCAACGCGCTGGTCCAGAATTTCTGGAGCGCCACCTTCGACGGCCTCACCTTCGGTGCGGTCTACGGTCTGATCGCCGTCGGTTACACGCTGGTCTACGGCGTGCTGAACCTGATCAACTTCGCCCACTCCGAGGTCTTCATCGTCGGCGCCTACGGCGTCGTCGTGACCCTCACCACGCTGGGCTTCGGCCCGAGCGCGCCGACCCTCGGCCCCGCCGCACTGATAGGCGACCTCTTATTGGCGCTCATCGTCGGTATGCTCGCCTCGGCCGTCACCGCCTGGATCCTCGAGCGCGTCGCCTACCGCCCCTTGCGGAAACGGAACGCGCCACGCCTTGTGTTCCTGATTACGGCGATCGGTGCCTCGTTCACGATCCAGTACCTGATCTTCCTGATCCCGGGTGTCGGCGCGAACGCGATGCCGGCCGTGACGATGTTCATCCCGCAGCCGATCTTCGACGTCTTCGGGACGATCGTCACGAGCCAGCAGCTGATCATCGTGATCGCGTCGGTCCTGCTGATGATCGCGACCGACTGGTTCATCCGGCGCACCCGCACCGGCCGCGGAATCCGCGCGGTCGCGCAGGACCCGGACACGGCCACCCTGATGGGCGTGAACAAGGAGAAGATCATCCAGATCACGTTCATCACCGGCGGTATCCTCGCCGGTGCGGCCGCCTTGTTCTACGTGATGCTGGTGCCCTCCGGCGTCATCTACAACGGCGGCTTCATCCTCGGCGTGAAGGCATTCGCCGCAGCGGTGCTCGGCGGTATCGGCAATGTCCGCGGCGCCCTCCTCGGCGGCCTGCTGCTCGGCGTGATCGGCAACTACGGCCAGATCCTGCTCGGTGACTCGCAGTGGACCGACGTCGTCGCTTTCGTCGTCCTCGTCCTCGTGCTGCTCATCAAGCCGAGCGGCATTCTCGGCACCTCGCTCGGAAGGAGCCGCGCATGAGCATGACAGAAGGCCCCAGGGTCCTCCCCGACGGTCGCGAAGAGCAAGCGGTCGACGCCCTCGAAGCTGCCCGCGGCAAGCGGAGCAACGGTCCCTTCGCCCAGCTCCGCGACCGCTGGAACAACCTCCCGCGCGTCGTGCAGTGGGCGTGGCTGCTCATCGTCGTCGTCATCGCCTACGCGCTGCCGTACCTGAACTTCTTCCCGCTGAGCACGGCCCCCGGCAACGACTGGGCGCTCGCCTGCTTTTCGATGGCCGTGTATGCGCTCATCGCGATCGGCCTGAACGTGGTGGTCGGCTACGCCGGCCTCCTCGACCTCGGCTATGTGGCATTCTTCGCCGTCGGGTCGTACACCGCGGCGATGCTGACGAGCCCCGACTCGCCGTTCCTGAAGATCCCGTACCTGTGGACGATCCCGGTCGCCATCGCGGTGACGATGACGTTCGGCATCATCCTGGGTGTGCCGACGCTGCGCCTCCGTGGCGACTACCTGGCGATCGTGACGCTCGGCTTCGGTGAGATCGTCCGCATCCTCGCCACGATCATCCCCGCGATGAAGGGACAGGTCGGCTTCCAGAACGTCGGCCACCCGCCGGGGGAGAATGCCGACGGCATCCCGATCTTCTCCAACTCGAACGGTGTGCCCTGGTACTGGCTGACGCTGACCGTGATCATCGTCATCCTGCTGCTGGTGGGAAACCTGGAGCGCAGCCGTGTCGGCCGCGCGTGGGTCGCCATCCGCGAGGATGAGGACGCCGCCGAGATCATGGGCGTGCCCACCTTCAAGTACAAGGTGTGGGCGTTCGCCATCGGCGCCGGCGTCGGCGGCCTCTCCGGCGCGCTGTTCGCCGGTCAGGTCGGCTTCGTCAACAACCAGAAGTTCGACGTGCAGACCTCGATCCTGTTCCTCGCGGCCGTCGTCCTCGGCGGCGCGGGCAACAAGGTCGGCGCGATGCTCGGCGGTGCGATCGTGGCGTACATCCCGCTGCGGTTCACCGTGATCGCCGACTACAAGTACCTGATCTTCGGTATCGCCCTCGTGCTCATCATGATCTTCCGGTCGCAGGGCCTGTTCCCGGCGCGGCAGAAGCTGCTGGCGTACGGCAGGCACGCCTACAACCGCGTGGCGGAGGCGGCGAAGGGACGGCCGAGGACGACGACGGGAGCGACCCCGGTGGTCGACCCGGGCTCACTCGATGGTGACGGCGCGAAGGGAGGCGCACGATGACGGACGCACAGAACACGGCTCCGGAGGAGGAGCTCGCCCTCGGCGCGAACGAGGACGAACTGGAGGCGGCAGGGATCGACCTGAACGTCGCCGAGGCTGCGGCCCCTGACCGCGAGATCGCGGTCGAGGTCGGGGAGAACATCGTGGAGGTGCGCAACCTGACCGTGAAGTTCGGCGGTCTGACGGCGCTCGACAACGTGACCTTCGACATCCGCCGCGGTGAGATCCTCGGGCTCATCGGCCCGAACGGCGCAGGCAAGACGACCTGCTTCAACGCGATGACCGGCGTCTACAAGCCGACCAGCGGCGACGTGCTGCTGGAGGGCCAGACGATCAAGGGGCGCAAGCAGCACCAGATCACCCGGCTCGGGCTGTCCCGGACGTTCCAGAACATCCGGCTGTTCGGCGAGATGACGGCGCTCGAGAACGTGGTGGTCGGGCTGGATGCCCGGCACCGCACCTCGGTGCCCGGCGCACTGCTGCGGCTTCCGCGGCACACCCGCGAGGAGAAGTCGGCGATCGAGCGCGGCATGGCCCTGCTCGAGTTCGTTGGCATCGCCGACCACGCGGGCTCGCTGTCGCGGTCGCTCCCATACGGCTACCAGCGGCGCCTGGAGATCGCCCGTGCGCTGGCGACCGACCCGAAGGTGCTCTGCCTGGACGAGCCGGCCGCCGGCTTCAACCCGGCGGAGAAAGAGGACCTGATGGACCTCATCCGCACCATCCGGGCCGACGGGTACACCGTGCTGCTGATCGAACACGACATGAAGCTGGTCATGGGTGTGACCGACCGGATCGTCGTGCTGGAGTTCGGGCGCAAGCTCGCCGACGACACTCCCGAGGCCATCCGGAACGACCCGCGCGTGATCGCCGCCTACCTCGGGGAGCCCGAAGATGACGTTGCTTGAGCTGAAGAACATCAGCGTTTCGTACGGCCGGATCGAGGCGATCCACGACATGTCCTTCTCCGTGGAGGAGGGCGAGATCGTGAGCCTGATCGGCGCGAACGGCGCAGGCAAGTCCACGACCATGAAGACGATCTCGGGCATCCTGAACCCGTCGAAGGGGTCCATCCTCTTCGACGGCGAGGACATCACCAAGATGAAGGCGCACATCCGCGTCGTCCGAGGGATCTCGCAGGCGCCGGAAGGCCGCGGGATCTTCCCGGGCATGACGGTCATGGAGAACCTGGACATGGGGGCGTTCGGCCGGAAGGACCGCTCGAACATGGGCGAGGACTTCGACCGCGTCTTCTCGCTGTTCCCGCGGCTCGCCGAGCGCAAGACCCAGGTCGGCGGCACGATGTCGGGCGGCGAGCAGCAGATGCTCGCCATCGGCCGGGCGCTCATGTCGAACCCGCGGCTGCTCCTCCTCGACGAGCCGTCGATGGGTCTGGCGCCGCAGTTCATCCGCCAGATCTTCAGCATCGTGACGGAGATCAACAAGCAGGGCACGACCGTCCTGCTGGTGGAGCAGAACGCCAACCAGGCGCTGGCCCGCGCACATCGCGGCTTCGTGCTGGAGACCGGCAACATCACCCACGCAGGCACCGGTCGCGAGCTCCTCGCCGACCCGGCGATCAAAGAGGCGTACCTCGGCGTCGGCTGACGCTTCGCTCCAGTTGACGCAACACGCCGTCGCCGGCCTCGCCGGGACGGCGTGTTGCGTCAACTCGGCAGCACCGCTCGCGGCGCTCCGGCACGGCTGCGGCCTGATCGTCGGGTAAATTCGCCTGCGTGTACTTGAAGAGTCTGACGCTCAAGGGCTTCAAGTCGTTCGCGCAGCCGACGACCTTCGCCTTCGAGACGGGCGTCACCTGCGTCGTCGGTCCGAACGGGTCCGGCAAGTCGAACGTGGTGGACGCGCTCGCCTGGGTGATGGGCGAGCAGGGCGCCAAGACGCTTCGCGGCGGCAAGATGGAGGACGTCATCTTCGCCGGCACCTCGACCCGCGGACCCCTGGGTCGCGCCGAGGTCCAGCTGACCATCGACAACTCCGACGGCGCGCTACCGATCGAGTACTCGGAGGTGACGATCTCGCGCACACTGTTCCGCAACGGCGGCAGCGAGTACGCCATCAACGGGCAGTCGTGCCGTCTGCTCGATGTGCAAGAACTCCTGAGCGACTCGGGCCTCGGCCGCGAGATGCACGTCATCGTCGGCCAGGGCCAGCTCGACGCCGTCCTGCGGGCCAGCCCGGAGGACCGGCGCGGGTTCATCGAGGAGGCCGCCGGCATCCTGAAGCACCGCCGCCGCAAGGAGAAGACCCTCCGCAAGCTCGAGGCGATGCAGACCAACCTCACCCGCCTGAGCGACCTCGCAGGGGAGGTGCGGCGCCAGCTGAAGCCGCTCGGGCATCAGGCGGAGATCGCGCGCGAGGCCCAGACGATCGCGGCCGTCGTCCGCGACGCCCGGGCGCGGCTCCTCGCGGACGAGGTCGTCACCCTGCGCCGCACCCTCGACGACCACGGCCGTACGGAGTCGGAGCGGCACAGCGAGCAGATCGTGCTCCAGGAGCAGCTGGAGCAGAAGCAGCTCCGACGCACGCGCCTGGAGCAGGCGCAGGTCGGGGATGCGGTGGATGCGGCCCGCAGCACCGCCTTCGCCCTGGAGTCGGTGCAGGAGCGGCTGCGGAGCCTGTTCACCCTCGCCAACCAGCGGGTCGCACTGCTCGGCGGCCAGGCGGACGCGCCCGACACCGGCCCCAGCGTCACGCCGCAGAACGTGAAGGACGCCCGCGACGAGGTGGAGCGCCTGCGAGGCGTCGTGGTCGACGCCGAGGCGGCCTGGACCGCGGCACAGGCCGCGACGCGAAGTGCGCGCGCCCGCCTGGACGCCGTCGACGAGGAGATCGCCGCGCAGAGCGCGCTCGTCTCACGCCACGACCTGGAGATCTCCAAGCTCAACGGCCAGGCGGAGGCGGCGGCGCAGCGGCTGGCCGCCGTTCGCGGCGAGGTGCTGCGCCAGCAGAACGCGCTCGACGCGGCCACCGAGCGGCGCGAGCGCGCACGCGCGGAGTTCGCCGCCCGGGAGGCGGAAGCCGCAACGGCCGATATCGGCGAGGGAGACCTCGACGAGGCATACGAACTGGCCCAGGCGACGGTGTTCGAGGCGGAGGGCGAGATCGAGCGGCTCCGCGAGGAGCTGCACACCCTGGAGCGGGAACGGGACGCCCTCGCAGCCCGCACCAGCGCCCTCTCGCGGGCCCTCGACCAGAAGGACGGCTCCGCCGCCCTGGTCGCGGCGCGCCTGGACGGCGTGCTCGGGCTCGTGGCGGAGCATGTCCGCGTCCACCCCGGCTACGAGGCCGCGATCGCCGCAGCGCTCGGGACGCTGGCCGACGCCGTGCTCGCCGACGATCGCCGGTCGGCAGTGGCCGCCGTGACGCATGCCGCAGACGACGACCTCGGCCGGGTGGAGGTGGTCATCGGCGACGCGCCGGCCGCATCCGTCGACCTCGGCGGCATCGGGGGAGTCGTGCCCGCGACCAGCGTCGTGGATGCGCCCGACGGCGTGCGCGGCATCCTCGCCTTCACCGCCGTCGCCGACGACCTGGAGGCCGCGCAGCGGGCGTTCGACGCCTTCAGCACTCGCGGGATCGGCGGACCCGTCACGATCATCACCCGGACCGGGGAGGTGCTCACCGAGCACGTGCTCCATGGCGGGTCGGGCGCGAAGCAGAGCCGCATCGAGCTGATCGCCGACCGGGATGCCGCCCAGGAACGCCTGACCGAGGTCACCTCGCTGATCGACCGGGCGAAGTTCGCCCTCGCCGAGCAGCGCGGCGTGCTCCAGGTCGCGAAGGAGCAGTCGCAGGCAGCCCTCGCCACCCTGCGGGAGTTCGACGCGAAGCTCGCCGCCCAGACCGAGCAGGTCAACCGCCTGAAGGTGCAGCTGGAGGCCTCGCAGGCGGAGTTCGACCGTCTCAGCCGTGCCCTCGAGCAGGCCGCCGAGCGCGTGGCCGAGGCGGAGCAGGCCGCCGACCGGGCGAAGGCCGAGCTGGAGACTGCCCGCTCGCGTCCGCGCCCCATCCTGGATGTGAGCGCCCGCGACGCGCTGTCGAACGAACTGGATGCCGCGCGCGAGGCCGAAGTGGAGGCGCGACTGGCCGTCGAGACGGCCAAGGAGCGGGTGCGGGCCGAGCAGGCACGTGGCGAGGCGCTCGCGCGTCGGCTGGACGCCGAGCGCGCAGCGGCCGAGGAGGCCGCGCGCCGCGCGGTCATCCGCCGCCGACAGCTGGATGCGGCGCAGAGCGTCATCGGCGCCCTGCCCGCCGTGCTCGACTCCGTCGACCGTTCCGTCGCCCAGGCGCGGCTGGAGCTCGCTACCGCCGAAGCGCAGCGCGCCAGCCAGAACGAGGAGCTGGCGACCCTGCGCCGCGACGAGAACGCGGTCCGCGAGCGGCTGCAGGCGATCACCGAGTCGGTGCACGGTCTCGAGTTGCAGATCTACGAGAAGAAGCTGCACCTCTCGAGCCTTCTGGAGCGGGCGGGCAGCGAGCTCGGACTGGTCGAGGATGTGCTGGTCGCCGAGTACGGGCCGGAGGTGCCGGTCCCGGTGGATGTCGCGCGCGACGACCTGCGGGAGCCGGAGGCCGAAGGGGAACCCGAACCGGAGGCCGAGACCGTCCCGTTCTCTCGCGAGCAGCAGCAGAAGCGCCTGGCGTCCGCCGAGCGCAAGCTGTCGCAGCTCGGCCGGGTGAACCCGCTCGCTCTGGAGGAGTTCGCCGCGCTCGAGCAGCGTCACAAGTTCCTCACCGAGCAGCTGACCGACCTGACGAACACCCGCAAGGACCTGTTGACGATCATCGAGGACATCGACGAGCGGATGCAGACCATCTTCGAGTCCGCGTTCGCGGACACCGAGGCGGCGTTCGCGCGCGTCTTCCCCATCCTGTTCCCGGGCGGCGAGGGGAGCATCAGCCTGACCAATCCCGACGACCTGCTGACGACCGGCATCGAGGTCTCGGTCAAGCCGGCCGGCAAGAAGATCGAGCGCCTGTCGCTGCTCTCCGGCGGCGAGCGGTCGCTGGCGGCCGTCGCCCTGCTGATCGCGATCTTCAAGGCGCGGCCCAGCCCGTTCTACATCATGGATGAGGTGGAGGCAGCGCTCGACGACGCCAACCTCGGCCGCCTGCTCACCATCTTCGAGGACCTCCGCGAGACCAGCCAGCTCATCGTGATCACCCACCAGAAGCGCACGATGGAGATCGCGGACGCCCTCTACGGCGTCTCGATGCGCCAGGACGGCGTCTCCGCAGTCGTCGGTCAGCGCGTGGCGCAGGAGCGGGAACAGGAGCAGGAGCGGGCGAGCTGATCCCGCCGAGTGGTGACATCCCGTCGCCACTCACGAGGGATACCGCATCCCCTCACATCTCGATGGCGGCGAGCTTCTCGTCGAGCCCCGCGAGGAGTTCCTGCGCGCGCGACTCGCACTCGGTCGCGAGGAGCGCGATTCCGGTCGCGGCGGCGGGGGTGAGCGGGCGCTTGGCCGCGTTGTCGCGCAGGTGGCGGGCCAGCAGGACGAGGTCGCGGTGGTCGCCTAGCGCGTCCTGGACCGCCTCGGCCGCGGCCGCCACCCGCACCGCTTCGCGGCCGAGGTCATCGACCACGGCCTCGGCCCCATAGCGGAGCCGCCGCGCCGCCTTCCGGGTCTCGTGTCGCTCGGCGAGGGACGAGCCTGTGGCCCGGTGGACGCGCGCGCCGGCCTTCGCCAGCGCCTTGCGGGTCACGCGCCGAGGGTGGCCACGGCCGGCCTTCGTGAGCGGCGGGTCGGCCGCGAACCGCTGCAGGTCTGCCATCAGCTGCCGGTGCGCCCGCCCGCCCACGTGTCGCAGCAGCGCCTCGTGGGCGCGGTCGTACTCGGCGCGGGCATCGGCGGTCAGCGCTTCGACCGCATCCACGACGTCCGGCGGGGAGTCCGCGTCGAGCAGTCCTTCGAGGTCGCGTGCGCGCACCTCGGCGTCGCGCGCGGTCCCCAGCCGCGTGCCGAGGCGCTTCAGCCGGTCGCGCATCCGGTGCCGCGCATCCCGCTCGAACGCTTTCCCGTACACGCTCAGGATGCTGCGCAGCCGGCGCACGCGCGTCCGCGCCTGATGCACCGCGTCATCCCCGCCTGTCTCGATCGCGACGAGCTGTTCGGCCAGTTCCGCAGAGACGCCCACCAGTGCGTACATGAGCACACCGTACAACCCCGGCTAGTCTGAATGTCATGGCTGACCGCACCCCCTGGTCTCTGTCGGGCGCCCTCCGTGGGCTGTTCGCGAAGAAGACCATCGACGACGACACCTGGGACGACCTCGAGACGGCGCTGATCACCGCCGACTTCGGCCCGGATGTCACCGAGGCCGTGATCGACGACCTCCGCGCCAAGGTCGACCGGTACCACACCACGGACCCCGCGGATCTGCAGCGGATGCTGCGGGAGACGATGGAGGAGCGGCTCTCGAAGCTCGACACGACCCTCAAGCTGAGCGACCGCCCGGCGATCGTGCTCGTGGTCGGCGTGAACGGCGTCGGCAAGACGACCACGATCGGGAAGTTCGCGAAGTTCCTGCGTACGTACGACCGCTCGGTCGTCGTCGGCGCGGCGGACACGTTCCGTGCCGCGGCAGTGGAGCAGCTCGCCACCTGGGCGGAGCGTGCGGGAGCCGAAATCGTTCGGCCGCAGCAGCAGGGCCAGGACCCGGCGTCCGTCGCGTTCCAGACGGTCGAGAAGGCCAAGCGCGACGGCACCGAGATCGTCATCATCGACACGGCAGGGCGTCTGCAGACCAAGGGCGGCCTGATGGATGAGCTCTCCAAGATCAAGCGCGTCGTCGAGAAGCAGGCTCCGATCGCAGAGGTTCTGCTGGTGCTCGACGCGACCACCGGCCAGAACGGTCTTGCCCAGGCGGAGGCGTTCCTGGAGCATGCAGGGGTCACGGGCCTCGTGCTGACCAAGCTCGACGGTTCGGCGAAGGGCGGATTCGTGCTCGCCGTGCAGGAGCGCACGGGCATCCCGATCAAGCTGGTCGGCCAGGGCGAGGGGATCAACGACCTCACCGGTTTCACCCCGCACGTCTTCGCCCAGCAGCTGGTGGGATAGGGTCACGCCATGGCGATCGAGCACGACTTCTTCGGCGTCGTCGACGAGACGGCGAGCGGCGGCCTGGCGTGGGACGACACGGTGGAACTGGGCGACCAGACCATCGATGTCGAACTGCTAGCCGACGACGAGAGCGCGGTGCCGGAGTTCGCTCTCGACTCCGCAGCTGCACTCATCCAGGCGCTGGAGGGGTTCGACGCGCGCGCCCGGGATGCGCTGATCGCCGAGCTCAGTTCGCGGCAGTCGGCGACCGTCACCTACATCGACGAACACGTGGAGAAACTGGGCGACAGCCTCGTCGACCTGCTGGTCTACAACTCGGGTGACATCGCCATCGACGTCCTGCGGTCGCTGCAGTTGCTCAGCGTCGTCATCCAGGCCGATCACTCGGACGAGGACGAGGTCTTTGCGACCTTCGACTACTCGATCGCGCCGGACGAGACGGACGCCCTGCTGACGGTCGCCTTCGACGTCCGCGGCGACGTGGTCTCGGTCGAGACATCGGGCGACTGACTGACGTTCACGGCAGCCGGCCAACGTCGCCCGATAGAATAAACAGATCATGGCTACTTTCGGCACGCTGTCCGACCGACTTGCGGACACCTTCAAAAACCTGCGCACCAAGGGCAAGCTGTCGCCGGCCGACGTCGACGGCACCGTGCGCGAGATCCGTCGCGCACTGCTCGACGCCGACGTCGCCCTCGAGGTGGTCAAGGACTTCACCGGGAAGGTGCGCGAGCGCGCACTGAGCGACGAAGTCAACAAGGCCCTCAACCCGGCGCAGCAGGTCGTCCAGATCGTCAACGAGGAGCTCGTCGCGATCCTCGGCGGCCAGCAGCGCCGCCTGCAGTTCGCGAAGCGGCCCCCGACGGTCATCATGCTCGCGGGCCTCCAGGGCGCCGGTAAGACGACGCTGGCGGGCAAGCTCGGCAAGTGGCTCGTGAAGGACGGCCACACGCCGCTCCTCGTCGCTGCCGACCTCCAGCGCCCGAACGCCGTCCAGCAGCTGCAGATCGTCGGCGAGCAGGCCGGCGTGCCGGTGTTCGCCCCGGAGCCGGGCAACGGCGTCGGAAACCCCGTGCGGGTCGCCAAGGACGCCATGAAGTTCGCCGAGACGAAGCAATACGACACGGTCGTCATCGACACCGCCGGTCGTCTGGGTGTGGATGCCGAGCTCATGAAGCAGGCCGCAGACATCCGCAAGGCCACCGACCCGGACGAGGTGCTGTTCGTCATCGACGCGATGATCGGTCAGGATGCCGTGGCCACGGCCAAGGCGTTCCAGGACGGCGTCGACTTCACCGGTGTCGTGCTCTCCAAGCTCGACGGCGATGCCCGCGGCGGAGCCGCGCTGTCGGTCGCGTCCGTGACCGGCCGCCCCATCATCTTCGCGTCGACGGGTGAGAACCTGGACGACTTCGAGCCGTTCCACCCGGACCGCATGGCGTCGCGCATCCTCGACCTCGGCGACATCCTCACGCTCATCGAGCAGGCCCAGGAGGCCTTCGACGAGGAGGAGGCGCGCCAGGTCGCCGAGAAGTTCGCGACCGACAGCTTCACGCTGGACGACTTCCTGAAGCAGATGCAGCAGCTGCGCAACATGGGCTCCATCAAGAAGATGATGGGCATGCTTCCTGGTGCCGGCCAGATGAAGCAGCAGCTCGACCAGTTCGACGAGCGCGAGATCGTGCGCACGGAGGCCATCATCCAGTCGATGACGAAGGCCGAGCGGACGAACCCCAAGCTGCTGAACGGCTCCCGCCGGCTCCGCATCGCGAAGGGCTCCGGCTCGACGGTCACCGAGGTGAACCAGCTCGTCAACCGGTTCGAGCAGGCCGCCAAGATGATGAAGACCGTCGCGAAGGGCGGCGTGCCGAACGTCCCTGGCATGGGCCCCATCCCCGGCGCGTCGTACGCCGGGCGCGGCAAGCAGCAGAAGAACAAGAAGAAGGGCTCGCGCTCGGGCAACCCGGCGCGTCGCGCGGCGGAGAACGCTGCGCTGGCGGCGGGTGTGAGCCCGGCCGGCGCATCGGCGCCGAGCGGCAGCGGCTTCGGCCTGGGCGGTGGGGCCCCGCAGGCCACGCCGGCGGGAGGGCCGTCCGAGGAGGAGCTGAACGCGCTGCAGAAGTTCCTGGGCCGGTAGGCCAGGCCGACACGGCCGGGCGCCTGCGCTTCGCGGATCGCCCCGGCTAGAGCGCCAGGTTCAGCGGACGCAGCTTCGACTCGATGGTGCGTGCGACGACCTTCTGCCCGGCCGCGTTCGGGTGGATGCCGTCCGGCTGCAGGAGGTCGGGGTGCCCGACCAACGGGAAGCCGATGTCGAGCCAGGTTCCGTCGACGTCGCGGACCGCATCCCCGACGATCTCGTCCACGTGGGTCATGGTCGCGGGCGGCTGGTCGGAGCCCCAGATGCCGGTGATGCCGACGATCGAGGCGTCCGGGAACGCCTCCCGGAGTTCGCGCAGCATGCGGTCGGCGTTCGCGGTGACGGCTGCGGGGTCCTGGTCGCGGTCGTTCCTGGTCGCGGCGAGCAGGATGACCTGCGGGTGCAGGCGGAGCGCAGCATCAACCTGCTGGCGGTAGGTCGCGCCGTTCCAGCCGGGCTTGACGAAACCGGAGCCGGAGACGGCCAGGTCGGTGAGCCGCCAGCCGTGCGAGGCGGAGAGGATGGCGGGCCACGCCTCGGAGGCAGTGACGCCCTTGCCGAACGCGATGGAGTCTCCGATCGCGACCGCGTCGATGGGGTCCGCGTTCTGTCGGGCGGTGCCCGCGACCGGGGCGGCGACAGAGGTCGACTGCGCGGCGACCGGGCGGGCGGTCGGCGTCGCGGAGCAGCCCGCGAGGGCCAGGAGGGCGACCGTCAGTGCCGCAGGCGCGAACAGCGGGAGGCGGGTGGCATGGGCGCGCGGGCGGCGTCGGGTGAGGGTGCGCACGGGAGCGACGTTAGAGCGTCAAACCTGCGAGAACGCTGTGTTGCGGTTCCGGGCGTGTCGGCCCGGTGGTAGTCGCGCGCGATCAGCGCTGCTCCAGCTGCATCGCAATCCGGTCCGACTGTGGCGTCGGATAACGCGGCCCGAATGTCCTTCCCACCGCGGTGCGGATGGAGATTCGGCGCCAACGTCGGAGAAACGTGCCCGAATCTCCTTCGAATGGCAGTGGCGAAGGAGATCCGAACGGAATTGGATCGAATGTCCTTCGATCCGGGGTGCAGGGGAAGGACGGGGGAGAACGGTCGGAGCGGAGTGGGTCCTAGTCAGAGACCCAGCTTGGCCTCCACAGCCGCCGCGATCGCCTGCTGGCCCGGCAGGGTGGGATGCTCGCCGTCGTCCTGGACGAGACCCGCACGGTCGCGGTAGGGCTGGCCGAGGTCGAGCCACGTGCCCCCGGCGTCGGCCACCGTCCGGCGGAGTGCCGCGTCCCCGGGAGAGAGGTCGTCGTCGGTCGCCGAGCCCGTGAGTGCGCTGAAGCCGACGATCCGGGTATTCGGGAGCGCCGTGCGGAGGCGATCGACGGCCTGGCTCATGGCGGAGGCGACCTGGCCCGGATCCGCGTCGAGGTCGTTGTCGGAGGCGCCGATCAGCACCAGCTCGGGCTTCGCGGCCAGGGCCGTATCCACCTCGGCCGAGAAGGTCTTCCCATCCGGACCCTGCGCCAGGAACCCGGCGCCCGGCTCGCTGAGGTTGTCGAGCCGCCACCCGTGTTCCGCAGCGAGGAGTGCAGGCCAGGCCTCCGACGGATCGAGCCCGAGACCGGACTCGATCGAGTCGCCGATCACGGCGACACGCAGAGCGCCCGCTGAGAGGGATGCGGCGGACGGCTCGGACGTGCCGGCGTTCGCCGCGGCGCATCCCGAGAGGACGGCGAGCGCCACCAGGGCCACCGTCATCGTGGCCGCCGCAGTGGCGAGGGGCCGTCGTGCCAGCATGCATTCACCGTACGCGCGGACCCTATGGTTCGGCTTGGTGAGAGCTCCACCGCCTCAGCGGCTCAGCATCAGCGGCTCAGCGCCCGAGTCCGCTCCGCAGCTCGTGCGTCAGCGAGCTGACCACCGCCTGCAGGCTCCCGCCGTTCTGCTCCGCGACGGCGAGCTGCCGCTGGTAGCTCCCGCCCGTGTCCAGGATGGTGAGCACCGTCGCCAGCTCGTCCACGCATCCCAGTCGCTCGGCCTCCGGCTGCAGGTCCTCCACCAGCTCCCGTAGGGAGTCCGAGACGAGCCGCTCGCTGCCGTCAGGTGCCGTGATGATCTCCGCGTCCAGCCCGTAGCGCGCAGCGCGCCACTTGTTCTCGCGCACGAACCATGGCTGCAGCGTGACCGGCTCGACGCCCTCATCCAGCCGCGCTGACATGCGGTCGGTCAGGCAGTGGATGAGCGCGGAGACGGCCCCCACCTCATCCGCTGTGGACAGCCCGTCGCACGCCCGCATCTCGACCGTGCCCCACTTGGGCGACGGCCGGATGTCCCAGCGGACCTCCGAGTGATCCTCCACGACGCCGGTGGTGACGAGGTCCTCCACGTAGGCCTCGTAGTTGGCCCACGTGCCGAACTGCCAGGGCAGGCCCGCCGTCGGCAGCTGCTGGAACATGAGCGCGCGGTTGGAGGCGTAGCCGGTGCGCGCGCCCGCCCAGAACGGGCTGGATGCGCTGAGCGCCTGGAGGTGCGGGTAGTACGTCAAGAGGCCGTTGACGATCGGCAGCGCCTTGTCGACGGAGTCGATACCCACGTGCACATGGACGCCCCAGATCATCATCTGGCGGCCCCACCACTGCGTCCGGTCGAGCAGGCGGTCGTAGCGTTCGTTGGGCGTCACCTTCTGGTCGAACCACTGAGCGAAAGGATGCGTCCCCGCGCACATGAGCTCGACGCCCAGCGGATCGGTGACGCCGCGGACCAGGCCGATCAGCTCCTGCAGATCGGTGATGGCGGCCGGAACCGTCTTGTGCACCCGGCTGACGAGCTCCACGGTGTTCATCAGGAGCTCGTGCGTGACCTGCGGGTGCTCGCGCCCGTCCGGCGTGCCCAGCTCCCGGAGCACGTCGTCGGCGATCTGCACCAGGTCGCCGGTGGAGCCGTCGACGAGCGCGATCTCCCACTCGATGCCCACGGTGGAGCGCTCGGATTCCGAGAATTCGATCTGCATGCGGTCGTCCCGTCCATCCGATTGTTCAAAGCAGGGCAGTATCTGACAGAATAACTAGTTGAGTTCGCTGTACCCGACCCTCTATCCGGTGCGGCGGACGAACATTAGACCTCCTGCCGAGTGTGCCCCCACGCCCACGGCAGTCAGTTCGACACATCTCATCCACTCACACAGGAGAATCGTGGCTGTCAAAATCCGTCTGAAGCGCCTGGGCAAGATCCGCGCTCCGTACTACCGCATCGTCGTCGCCGACTCGCGCACCAAGCGCGACGGTCGCGTCATCGAGGAGATCGGTCTGTACCACCCGACCGAGGAGCCCTCGCGCATCGAGGTCGACTCCGACCGCGCGCAGTACTGGCTGAGCGTCGGCGCCCAGCCGACCGAGCAGGTCACCGCGCTGCTGAAGCTCACGGGCGACTGGGGCCGCTTCAAGGGCGACAAGAACGCCGTCAGCACCGTCAAGGTCGCCGAGGGCAAGTCGGAGTTCGTCGCCGACGAGAAGAAGAAGCCGGTCCTGAAGCCCAAGGCCGACAAGACTAGCCCTGCCGCTGAGGCCGTCGTCGAGGCCGAGGTCGAGCGCGAGGAGGCCGCCGAGGCCAACGTCGTCGCCGAGGCCGAGGCCATCGCGGACGACGCTTCCGACGAGAAGGCCTGACATCTTGCTCGCACCCGCGCTCACGCACCTGGTCAAGGGGATCGTCGATCACCCTGACGACGTCCACGTCGTGGCCAAGAGCTCCCCGCGTGGCGAGGTCCTCGAGATTCGTGTGAATCCCGAGGACCTCGGCCGGGTGATCGGTCGCTCCGGCCGCACGGCCAAGGCCCTCCGCACGCTGGTGGGCGCCCTGGCCGACGGCCGGCGCGTCCGTGTCGACGTCGTCGACGACTGAGGTGGCGGACCACAAACTGCCCCGCAAGGAGGTCGCCCCCCGGCCCGGTCAGACCGAGCTGCGGGTGGGGCGCCTCACGAAGGCGCACGGCCTCAAGGGCGCACTCAAGATCGAGCTGTACACGGACGAGCCGGAGAAGCGGTTCGTCCCGGGCGCCGTCTTCACGCTTCAGGTGCCGACCTCATCCAAGTGGCACGGCAAGACGCTCGAACTGCGTGAGCTGCGCTTCTACAACAGTCAGCCGGTCGGCTTCTTCGCCGGTGTCGACGACCGCACCGAGGCGGAGACGCTGGTGAAGGCCATCCTCTGGGTGAGCCAGGACGTCAAAGAGCTCCCCGACGAGGATGACGCCTGGTACGACCACCAGCTGGTCGGCCTGGATGCGATCCGCGACGGCGTCTCGGTCGGCCGTGTCGCGCGCGTCGACCACCTGCCCGCTCAAGACCTGCTGGCCATCGCCACGGGGCACGGCGAGGTGCTCGTGCCGTTCGTGAAGGCGATCGTGCCCGAGGTGGACGTGACCGCCGGCACCGTGACGCTCACGCCGCCCGCCGGGCTGTTCGAGGATCTGACGGACGACGACGAGGAGCCTGTGGGCGACGGTGAGCCTGCGGGCGATAGCGACGCTGCCGAATCGGACTCCACCGAATCGGACGCTGCCGAACCCGACGCTGCCGAGTCGGACGCTGCCGAGTCGGACGCTGCCGAGTCGGACGCTGCCGAGCCGGACGCCGACGAGCCCGACGCCGACGACGCTCGCTGAGCCGCGCTCAGACGACGATCGACAGGCCGCGCCCGCGCAGCATCCGCGCGTCCGCTCCCAGCGCCGCCACGAGCCGGTCGTGCGTGCCCACGATGTGGTCGTGGATGAGCGCGGCAGCCTCGTCGGGCCGCCGCGCGTCGACCAGAGCGAGGATCTCACGGTGCTCCTCCCACGCCTCCTCACTTCGGACCACGAGCCAGCGCGCTCGCGCCAGCCGCGTCATGGCGGAGTCGACCGCGTTGGCGAGGAAGTGGTTGCCGGACAGCGCGGCGAGCCGCACGTGGAACTCCGTGCCCGCGCGCACCGCCTCGTCATTGGAGCGCCCCTCGTCGAAGCCGTCGACATGAGCGGCCAGTGCGGCGATCTCCGCATCGGAGGCGCGCGCGCAACTGATCCGTACCGCCGCGCTCTCCACGGCATCCCGGAGCTCGCTGAGCTGTGCGATCTCGCCCAGGTCGATGGGGGAGACCTGCCATCCGCGGCCGTCGCGGGAGACGAGCCCCTCCGCCTCAAGTCGCATGAGGGCGGCCCGGAGCGGGGTGCGCGACGCCCCGAGTTCGGTCTCGAGCCTGCGCTCTGTGAGTCCTGATCCTGGGACGCGGTCGAGGTCGAGGATCTGTGCGCGCAGCCGGTCGTAGACCGTCGGGGGACTGGCGGGAGCAGCGAGCTGTGGCATGATCCTCCTTTGGTATACCGGCCTGGTATACCGCTAGGGTATACCCATGACGAGTGAAGACGGACGCCGGCCACGCCCGTGGCTGATGCTCGCGTTCGGGGTGCTGGCCCAGGCAAGCTCCACCGTGTTCGTCTCGACGCCGGCGTTCCTCATCCCGCTGCTGCACACCGAGCGCGGTCTGAGCCTGGCCCAGGCCGGGCTCCTCGCCTCGGCGCCGACGCTCGGGCTCGTGCTGACGCTCATCGCGTGGGGTGCCCTCAGCGACCGGATCGGCGAGCGCTGGGTCATCGCCTCCGGTCTCGCCCTGACGGCGATCGCTGCTTTCGCCGCGATGTTCGTCGACTCCTATGTCGCCCTGGGTGCGCTGTTCCTCGTGGGCGGGATGGCCTCGGCAAGTCCCAATGCCGCCAGTGGGCGCGTGGTGATCGGCTGGTTCCCGAAAGAGCGCCGCGGGCTCGCCATGGGCATCCGGCAGATGTGCCAGCCGCTCGGGGTCGCGATCGCGGCGCTCACCGTGCCCGTGCTCGCCGCGACCGGCGGGATCGCCGCCGCCCTCGTCGTCCCGGCTGTGCTGTGTGCCGTGTCGGCCGTACTCTGCGCGATCGGCATCGTCGATCCGCCCCGGCCGCCCCGCCGAGCCGTGGCGGGGGAGCAGGCGCACCCTCAGGCCGTGTGGCGGCCGT
Organism: Leifsonia sp. RCC_180; assembly: GCF_058138205.1. NCBI lineage: Bacteria > Bacillati > Actinomycetota > Actinomycetes > Micrococcales > Microbacteriaceae > Leifsonia > Leifsonia sp. RCC_180. Next base: position 472,052 of record NZ_CP200340.1, read on the forward strand.
ACCGTGAGACCTCGCTGCTCTGGCGCATCCACTCGGTGTCGATGCTGCTCGTGGTCCCGCAGTTCACCATCTCGACTTTCGGGCTGGTCTGGCTGGTCTCCCAGCTGCACTTCGCCTCCCTCGCCGCGGGCATCGTCATCGGTGTCAGCCAGTTCGCGGGCGCGATCGGGCGCATCGGCATCGGCGTGCTGAGCGACCGCGTCGGCAGCCACCTGCGGCCGCTGCGGTGGGTGTCGCTCTGCGCGGTCGCGGTGATGCTGCTGATGGCGGTCGCATCCTCCCTCGGCTCGGTCGCCGCGGCGGTGATTCTCATCGTCGCGGCCATCGTGACGGTCGCCGACAACGGGCTCGCGTACACATCCGTCGCCGAGATCGCCGGCCCGTTCTGGTCCGGACGCGCGCTGGGCGCGCAGAACACCGGTCAGTTCCTGGCGGCGTCCGTCGTGGGTCCCGTCGTCGGGGCGCTGATCGGCTGGGTCGGGTACCCGATCGCCTTCGCGCTCGTCGCAGTCTGCCCCGCGGTGGCCGCTCCACTGGTCCCGCGGGATCGGGAGCTTTCGGCCGTGCCTGCGTGACGGGGAGCTTCTGGACTTTGCGCTCTTCTAGACTTCTGGGATGCGCATCGACATCGTCACGATCTTCCCGACCTTCTTCGATGTGCTCGACATCTCCCTGCTCGGCAAGGCGCGGCAGTCCGGGCTGATCGAGCTGGGCGTGCACGACCTCCGCGACTTCGCGCACGACCGTCACCGCACGGTCGACGACACCCCGTACGGCGGGGGAGCCGGGATGGTCATGAAGCCGGAACCCTGGGGTGAGGCGCTCGACGGCATCCTCGATTCCGGCTCGGATCCCGTGGTCATCTTCCCGTCGCCGGCCGGCGAGGTCTTCACCCAGGCGACGGCCCGCGAGCTCGCCCATGAGCAGCACCTGGTCTTCGGATGCGGGCGGTACGAGGGCATCGACCAGCGCGTCTTCGACGAGACGGCCTCGCGCGCGCGGGTGCGTCTGATGAGCATCGGCGACTACGTGCTCAACGGCGGCGAGGTCGCGACCATGGCGATGATCGAGGCGGTCGGCCGGCTGATCCCCGGCGTCGTCGGCAACCCGGAGAGCCTGGTCGAGGAGTCGCACGAGGACGGCCTGCTCGAGTATCCGAGCTACACCAAGCCCGCGCTCTGGCGCGGTCGCGAGGTACCGCCCGTGCTGCTGTCGGGCAACCATGGGGCGGTCGACGCCTGGCGTCACGAGCAGCAGCTCGCGCGCACGCGCGCCGTGCGCCCCGACCTCCTGCCCTGATCTCCATCCAACAGCTCCTGAGTTTTTCGGCCAGTTCGCTTCATTTGCGACGAAAACCTCAGGAGCTGTTGGCTTGGGGCGCGGCAGGGGAGGAGCGGGTCAGGGGGCCGAGAGGATGAGGGGGCCGTCGTCGGTGATGGCGATGGTGTGCTCGGAGTGGGCGCCGCGGGAGCCGTCGGCGCTGCGGAGCGTCCAGCCGTCGCGGTCGGTGTAGATCTCGTCCGTGGTCTCAAGGAACCACGGTTCGATCGCGACCACGAGTCCCGGGCGCAGGGGATAGCCACGACCCGGCCGGCCGTCGTTCGAGATGTGCGGATCGCCGTGCATCGTCCGCCCGACGCCGTGGCCGCCGAACTGCGTATTGATCGAGTAGCCCTCGGCGTGCGCCACCGCGGCGATCGCGGCGGAGATGTCGCCGATCCTCCCGCCCGGCTGGGCGGCCTGGATACCGGCTGCCAGCGCACGCCGCGTGGTGTCGATGAGGCGTAGGTCCTCATCCCGAGGGGTTCCGACCACCAGGCTGACCGCCGAGTCCGCGACCCAGCCGTCGACGCTCGCCGCGAAGTCCAGCGTCAGCAGGTCGCCATCCTGCAGGCGGTAGTCGTGCGGAAGACCGTGCAGCACGGCATCGTTGACGGACGTGCAGATCACCTTCCCGAACGGGCTCGCGCCGAAGGAGGGGTGGTAGTCGAGGTAGCACGACTCGGCGCCACGCCGGCGGATCAGGTCATGCGCGAGTGCGTCGAGCTCCAGCAGGTTCACGCCGACGTGGGCGGCCGCAGCGGTTTCTTTCAGCACATCGGCCACGAAGCGCCCGGCCGGCCGCATCTGCTCGATTTCCGCGGGTGTCCTCAACTCGATCACGCCGGCTCCTTTCGATGTCGTACGGCTTCAGTCTCTCAGGTGCGCATCCGGGAAACCCGCAGCCGCAGCACAGCCGTCCGCCGCTACGCTTTAAGTGTGTTCATTCGCAAGGCGTTCTACTGGTGGCTCTTCCCGTCCGCCGTGGTGCTCCCGGCCTGGCTGCTGGTCGGTTGGGCCGCCTTCAACCAGGGGAGCGGGTGGTCGTTCCTCGGCGTCCTGCTGTTGTGCCCCATCCTGTTCGTCGCCATGCTCGTCGTCGGCGGCATCGTCATGGCCCGGCGGAGCGTGCGTGAGGCGCGCGCCGTCTCGTGGTACGACGTCGGCCTGTTCGCTCCGTGGCATCTCACCATCATCGGTTTCGGCTTCTTCACACCCGGTCTCAGCGGCTGGTTCGCCGTCCTCGGCATCCTGCTCTTCGTCGCGGTCTTCTGGGTCGCTGTGTGGGAGCTGCTCCGCGAAACGCGTACGCGTGTCCAGCAGACGTTCGACGCCTACCAGCGGGCCGCACAGCCGCGGCAGGTGCCGCAACCGGAGGGCGACGTCGTCGACGCCGGCGAGTACATCGTCATCGAGGAGCGCCGCGACCGCGACTGAGCGGCGCCGCACATCCCGCCGCTTTGGCAAACCGGGGGTACGCATGGCAGAATTGACCCTTGTGCCGCGGCCAGGCTCTGCCACAGGGGAGCCAGCACTCATCGCGGACACCACATCGAACCCAGACGGCCGTCGCTCCTGAACAGAGCCGGCCCCTAGTCCGTTCCCGACCTGCGGCGGGCACAGAGAGCGAACAGCCATGCACATCCTCGACCAGCTCGACTCGGCGTCCCTGAAGCAGGACATCCCGGACTTCCGCGCCGGCGACACCGTCAAGGTGCACGTGAACATCATCGAGGGCACCCGCTCTCGTGTCCAGGTCTTCCAGGGCGTCGTCATCGGCCGCTCCGGCGAGAGCGTCCGCGAGACCTTCACGGTCCGCAAGATCAGCTTCCAGGTCGGTGTCGAGCGCACCTTCCCGGTCCACTCCCCGGTCATCGACAAGATCGAGGTCGTCACCCGCGGTGACGTCCGTCGCGCGAAGCTCTACTACCTGCGCGAGCTTCGCGGCAAGAAGGCGAAGATCAAGGAGAAGCGCGAGAGCTGAGCTCCGCGCCCACTAGCATCCCGAGCTCCCGGTCCGTTCATTCGGACCGGGAGTTCGGTCGTTAAGCGCGCGTCGTGTCGTTCGCGGCGTCGCCGGGCATGAGTGAGAATGGATGCGCAGGGCTCGCGCAAGCGGACGAGAAGGGCGGAGGACGGAACGCATGATGACCCCGGTATCGCCGTCGCTCCGGTTCGAAAAGGCGCTCTATCGTCAGGGCGTGACCTCGATCGTCGCTGTGGATGAGGTCGGTCGCGGGGCCCTTGCCGGGCCCGTCGCCGTCGGCATGGTCGTCATCGACACCACCGTGAAGCGCATCCCTCCGGGCCTCCGCGACTCCAAGCTCCTGCCCGAGCCGGTTCGCGAGTCGCTCGATCCGCTGTGCCGCAAGTGGGCCATGCATCATGCGGTCGGGCTCGCGACCGCAGCGGAGGTCGATTCCCTCGGCATCATGCGCTGCCTGGGGCTTGCGGGTGCCCGGGCGCTCGCGCAACTGGAGCTCCAGGGCGCGCTGGTGCACGAGAGCACGCTGATTCTCGACGGCAACTACGACTACCTGAATCCGGCACTCATGCGCCCGGCGAAGGTCGTGACCAGGATCAAGGCCGATCGCGACTGCGCATCCGTGGCCGCCGCATCCGTCATCGCCAAGGTGCATCGCGACCGGATGATGATCGCGCACGACCAGGAGTACCCCGGGTACGGCTGGGCGAGCAACAAGGGGTACTCGACGCCGGAGCATTTCGCTGCCATCTCGGAGCTCGGCCCGAGCGCGCTGCACCGGCTCACCTGGCTCAAGGAGCCGGCTCTCATCGACATCCCGGAGTGATTCTGCAAGGGTCGTCGTCCACAGGTTCGGCACCGTCGGAGCGGGCGCGCTCCATCCGGCATAGACTTGGCGAACGATGGATGAAGACGAGTTCGATGACTACGACCGCGAGGTCGAGTTGGCACTGTATCGCGAGTACCGGGACGTCGTCTCGCAGTTCAAGTATGTGATCGAGACGGAACGTCGTTTCTATCTGGCGAACGAGGTGGAGTTCGTGCGCCGCGATACGGAGCACGACTTCTACTTCGAGCTGACCATGAACGACGTCTGGGTCTGGGACGTGTACCGCGCCGACCGCTTCGTGAAGTCCGTGCGCGTCCTCACGTTCAAGGACGTCAACATCGAGGAGCTCTCCTCCAAGGAGTTCGAACTGCCCAAGGAGCTCGCGCTCGACGAGTGAGCGGGTCCGCTAGTGGGCTGAGTTCGGGCGTTTTCGGGATGCTTGTGCGCTAGACCGTGCTGCGTGCAGGGCGTCGCGGCGCCGTGACGATCGGCGACCCTTTTCTGCATCGTTCTGTCCACAGTTCGCTGCCCTGACGCCTTCTCCACAGATCCTCCGTCCCGACGTTCTGCCGCCTCCTGCCACGCGACGCTGGTCGCGGAGGCAAACATGGCTGAGAAAGACGCACTGGGTAGGCGAGGCGAGCACGTCGCCGCCGACTGGTTGCAGGAACGCGGTTACACACTGGTAGATCGCAACTGGCGGTGTCCCGTCGGCGAGCTCGATCTGGTACTGCGGCAGGGCACCACGATGGTGTTCGTGGAGGTGAAGACGCGTTCGTCGCTCGCCTTCGGGCACCCGTTCGAGGCGATCACTCCGGAGAAGGCGGCGCGGCTGCGTCGCCTGGCGGCCGCGTGGTGCCGCGAACGAGGGCCGGGATCCGTCGGCGTGCGCATCGACGCCGTAGCGGTGACCGACGCCTGGAGTGACCGACCCAACGTCGAGCACCTGACGGGGATCGTCTGATGGCGCTCGCTCGTACCTTCGCCATCGCCCTCGACGGCGTGCGCGGGCATGTCGTCGAGGTGGAGGCCGACATCTCGGCCGGGCTGCCGGCGTTCGTCTTGATCGGGCTGCCGGATACCGCCCTGGGCGAGTCCCGCAAGCGCGTCGGCGCGGCCGCCGTGAATGCCGGTTGCCCGCTCACCCAGAAGAAGCTGACCGTCAACCTGTCGCCCGCCGCACTTCCGAAGCAGGGATCGGGCTTCGACCTGGCGATCGCGATCGCGGCGCGCTCTCGGCGGCGGGTGCCGTGCCTGCCGCGTCCGCGGCACGTGCGGTGCATCTGGGTGAGCTCGGGCTTGACGGCCGTCTCCGCCCGGTGAGGGGTGTCCTCCCGGCCGTGCTCGCCGCCCGTGAGGCGGGGTTCGACCGTGTGCTCGTCCCGTCCGGCAACGCGGACGAAGCCGGGCTCGTCGACGGCATCGAAGTGGTGGGAGTGACCGGACTGCGTGCGGCAGCGATCGTCCACGGAGCCGAGTTCGACCCGCTGGAGCAGGAGCCGGTCGTGGCGAACGCGACAGAGCATCGTCCGGCTGAAGAGCCCGACATGGCAGACGTGACCGGCAACGAGGAGGCGGTAGAGGCGCTGGTCGCGGCTGCGGCCGGTGGGCATCACCTGGCCATGATGGGGCCGCCGGGAGCGGGAAAGACGATGTTGGCACGACGTTTGCCGACGCTGCTCCCTGACCTCGCCGGGGCCGATGCGCTGGAGGCGACGTGCATCCGCTCGCTCACCGGTCTCGGGGTGGGTTCAGAGCTGGTCCGGCGGCCGCCTTTCGAGGCGCCGCACCACACGGCATCCGCCGTGTCGCTGGTGGGAGGTGGAAGTGGGCGGATCACACCAGGCGCCATCGTGCGCGCCAGCCACGGCGTGCTGTTTCTGGACGAGGCCGCGGAGTTCCCGCCGTCGGTGCTCGACGCCCTGCGTCAGCCGCTGGAGAACGGGAGCATCACGATCCACCGAGCGAGCGGTGCAGCGACCTTCCCCGCGCGGTTCCAGCTCGTCCTCGCGTCGAACCCGTGTCCATGCGGGCACTACGGATCGAGTGATGCCGAGTGCACCTGCTCGCCGATGGCGCGGAGGCGGTATCTCGCCCGCATGTCAGGCCCGCTGCTCGACCGTGTGGATATCCGGCTGACGGTTCGAAGGCTCGGCTTGGCGGCGCTGCGCTCCGCCGCCGAGTCTCATCCCTTTAGGCGGACCAGCCGGCACCTCCGTGCTCGGGTGGAGTCGGCACGCGCGCTAGCCGTCGAACGATTGCAGGGAACGGGATGGGTCCGCAATGCTGATGTTGCGGGGAGCTGGTTGCGGGCCGGCGAGCGACGGTTGGGTGCTTCCGCGATCGCTCCGCTCGATCGCGCGCTGGAACGTGGAGCGATCACCATGCGCGGTTACGACCGCACCCTCCGATTGTCGTGGACTCTCGCGGACCTCGACGATGCGTCCTCGCCTGATGTCGACCACGTCGGGCGTGCGCTGTTCCTCCGACGCGGGATCAGCGCATGACGGGCAGGTCAGGGGAGGCGGACCGTCGATCGATCGGGCTGGGATCGCCTGCCTTGCCGGGTACCGCGACCGGCGAACTCCAACGGCTGCTCGATCCGGTAACGCTTCACGCGCCGTCGGCCGAACCGGGCGTCGCCGCAGAACGCTTTGCCAGGGCGGCTCTGACCACCGCCGTCGAGCCGGGGGACCTCGATGCAGGCCGCCTCCTAGGCGGTCTGGGGCCGGTTGGCCTGTTGCGCGCTCTCACCGACGGCAGCGACGCTCAGCGGGTTCTGCAGCTCGTGCGGGTTGCCAGCGAGGAGCGCTCGCAAGCGGACGAAGGCGATGCGGTCGAAGTGGTCTCGGAGGGACCGGTGTCTCATCAGCCACCGAAAGCGACCGACGGCCGGAGGAGTACCGAGGCCGCGTCGGACTCTGGCGCCGAGCGCCGTATCGCGGAATGCCTGGCGCGCTGGCGTCCGCGACTGTCGCTGCGCGAGTCGGCGCAGGCCCTGGAGCGCGCTGCACGGATCGGGGCCATGCTCGTCACCCCGCGTGACGACTGCTGGCCCGAGGGCTTGTCCTCGCTCCAGGCAGGCGCTCCGATCGCGCTCTGGGTTCGGGGCGACGCGCAACGGCTGCGGCGCCTGGGGCGATCCGTCGCACTGGTCGGTGCGCGCGCCTCGACCGACTACGGCGAGCACGTCGCAATGGAGAGTGCAGCAGGCCTCTCGGATCGCGGCTTCGCGATCGTCTCGGGTGGCGCCTACGGGATCGACGCGGCGGCGCATCGGGCGACTCTCGTGAGCGGAGGACTGACCGTTGCGTTCCTGGCGGGCGGCGTCGATCGCCTCTACCCAGCGGGGAACAGCGACCTGCTGAAGCGCATCGCAACCGAGGGCGTACTGGCGACGGAGCTTCCGCCCGGCAATGCGCCGACGCGGTGGCGATTCCTGATGCGGAACCGGCTCATCGCGGCCGCGGCAGCGGCCACCGTCGTCGTGGAAGCGGGTCACCGGTCCGGATCGCTCAATACGGCGGGGCACGCAGCCCAGCTCGGCCGTCCGCTGGGGGCGGTGCCCGGCAGTGTGCTGTCGCCGGCGTCAGCGGGATGTCATCGGCTCATCCGCGAGTACGACGCAACGTGCGTGACGACCACCGACGAGATGGCAGAACTGGCGGATCCGCTGGGGATCGGACCGGAACCGGAACCGGGCCCTGCGACGGCATCGGCGTCAGCGTCGGGAATTCGTCCGGTGTCAGCGACGGACGGGGGATCGGAGGCCGAACGCACCGTGCTCGCGGCGCTGGCTCCGGGAAAGGGAGCGAGCGCCGACGAGATTGCGGCGCGTGCGGCGCTTCCGTTCACGACGGTGGCTGGCGTGCTCGGGCGTCTGGACCTCGCGGGGCGAGCGCGGGAGAACGGCGGAGGCTGGACGCTCATCGAAGGGAAGCGACGGTGAAGCGCGTCGCTGCCGCGACCAGCCGCGGATCGGGGCGAAGCTGGGGTGGTGAACCTGACCGCCGCCATCGAGCAGTACGAGCGCCACCTCCGGGTCGAGCGCGGGTACTCGCCGCAGACGGTGCGGGCGTACCGGGCCGACCTCACGGCGCTCGCCGCGTTCGCGGGTGAGCGGGGCGTGGCTTCGACCGTCGGGCTCACGCTCGACCTCTACCGGGACTGGCTCTGGGAGGGGTCGCAGCGCGGGCTCGCCAAAGCGACCCTCGCGCGGCGGTCTGCGTCGGCTCGCGGGTTCAGCTCGTGGCTGGCGCGCAGCGGGGAGGCCGTCGGGAAGGAGGAGGCGGCTCCCGAGGGCGAGCCAGTGGATGCGGCCGCTCGGCTCCGCGCTCCGAAGGCCGACAAGACGCTGCCGCGGGTGATCACACGCGAGCAGATCGACGGCATCCTGGCGGCGCTGGCGAAGCGCGCCGAGGAAGGCGATCCGGGGTCACTGCGGGATGTGGCCGTGATCGAGCTGCTGTACGCCGCGGGCATCCGTGTGTCCGAGCTCACCGGGCTCGATGTGGACGACGTCGATGTGGAGCGTCTGACGGTGCGGGTGGTCGGCAAAGGGTCCAAGGAACGGGTGGTCCCGTTCGGTGTGCCCGCGCTGCGCGCCCTGAAAGCGTGGCTCACGTCGGGGAGACCGCGGTTAGCCGTCCCGGGCTCGGGCCCGGCGCTATTCGTCGGGTCGCGTGGGTCCCGTCTCGGAACGCGGGCGGTCTATCAGCTCGTGGCCGGACTCCTCGCCGACGTGCCGGGGCGCGGCCCCTCGGGCCCGCACGCACTCCGGCACACAGCGGCGACCCACCTGCTCGACGGCGGAGCGGACCTCCGTGCTGTGCAGGAGCTCCTCGGCCACGCCAGCCTCGGCACCACTCAGATCTACACGCACGTCTCCACCGAACGCCTCAGAGAGGCCTACCGCATCGCCCACCCCCGAGCCTGAGATCCGAACGCGAGCCTGAGACCCGAGCCTGAGATCCGAACGCGAGCCTGAGACCCGAGCACGATCGGGGGCGCCCTCACCCGCCCCCGAGGGGCAGCAGCACCGCCGGGGGCACCCGGGCGAAGAACAGCATCGGCGAGACGTACTCACCGTCGACCCGCACGCCGACGTGCAGGCAACCAGTACCGCAATGGCCTCCCGACCCGACAGCGCCGACAACGGCGCCCCGCGCGACGACCGAACCGGCGGGCAACTCCGACACGAGCGGCTCGAAGCTCGACAGCACGCCGTTCCCATGGTCGAGGGTCAGCACCGGCCGATCGACCACCACGCCGGAGAACCGCACCACGGCGTCGTCCGGCGCGCGCACCGCAGCGCCGGCCGCGGCCGGGAAGTCGACACCGCGGTGCCCGGCCGCATACCGCGTCGCCGGCGCAGCGTACGGCGCCGCCAGCGTGTGCTCCGGCAACGGCCACTCCCACGCGCCAGCGCTTCCGGACGCCAGCCGACCCGCCCATCCCGCCGATGTGGGCCCGGCAGCACCGGCGACGACTGATTCCACACCGCCCGCGGGAGTCGGCGCGCCCACCACCCCGAGCCACGCGGCAGCCAACACCGCAACGACCACTCGACGAAACCGCATCCGAACTCCCACTTCTCGCTCCATCCGCCCACTCTGGGCGGGTCCGATCCGGTCCGACGGCCCTGCCGACCAACCCGTGCACAACCGGTCGTCCGTCCCGCCTGTGGAGAGGGCGAATAGACCAACGGTTCTCCCGGCAACGTTCCGGGCGTAGCGTGTGATTCGCCTCGCGACCCTTCCGGGGTCCCCGACCAGCGGGGCGCACAATCGAAGAGGGATGAGATGTCTGAAGAGAGCAGGAAAGCCGCCGCCGCGAGCGAGGAAAACGTGCCGCAGCCGACGGCCAAGATGCGCCGGAGGGTCACGGGACTCGCGATAGCGGCCGCGGTCGGTGGCTTTCTGTTCGGTTTCGACTCGTCGGTGATCAACGGCGCCGTCGACTCCGTACAGAAGAACTTCGGCCTGAACGCCTTCATCACGGGCTTCATCGTCGCCATCGCGCTGCTCGGTTGCGCCGTCGGCGCGTTCGTCGCCGGCCGTCTCGCCGACCGCTGGGGCCGCCTGAAGGTGATGCTGCTCGGCGCCATCCTCTTCCTGGCGAGCTCGATCGGGGCCGGCCTCGCCTTCTCCGCCTGGGACCTCGGCTTCTGGCGCATCATCGGCGGTCTCGGAATCGGCATCGCCTCCGTCGTCGCGCCGGCTTACATCGCCGAGATCTCGCCGCGGCAGTCGCGCGGACGGCTGGCGTCGCTGCAGCAGCTCGCGATCACGATCGGTATCTTCGTCGCGCTGCTCTCCGACGCGTTGCTCGCGGGCGTCGCAGGCTCCGCGTCCGACCAGCTGTGGCTGGGCCTGGAGGCCTGGCGTTGGATGTTCCTGGTCGGCGCCATCCCGTCCATCGTCTACGGCGTGCTCGCGCTCACCATGCCGGAGTCCCCGCGCTTCCTGCTCGCGAACGGCCGCCACGACGAGGCCCGCAAGATCTTCCAGACGCTCGTTCCCGAAGGGGACATCGACCGTCAGATCGGCGACATCGAGCGCGCGATCGAGGAGGACAAGGAGGGCGCGAAGGCGACCCTCGCCGGCAACCGGTTCGGGCTGAAACCGATCGTCTGGATCGGCATCATCCTGTCCGTGTTCCAGCAGTTCGTCGGCATCAACGTGATCTTCTACTACTCGACGACGCTCTGGAAGGCGGTCGGGTTCACCGAGAGCAACTCGCTGCTGATCACGGTCATCACCTCCATCACCAACGTCGTCGTCACGATCGTCGCCATCCTGCTGGTCGATCGCGTCGGCCGTCGTCCGATCCTGCTCACCGGCTCCGTCGGTATGGCGCTGTCCCTGGGAGTGATGGCCCTGGCGTTCACCTTCGCGGTCAAGGAGGGCGGCGCCGTCTCGCTCCCGAACCCGTGGGGGCCGATCGCCCTGATCGCCGCCAACCTCTTCGTCGTCTGCTTCGGCGCCTCCTGGGGCCCGTTGGTGTGGGTGCTCCTCGGCGAGATCTTCCCGACCCGCATCCGCGGAAAGGCGCTGGGCGTTGCTGCGGCCGCGCAGTGGATCGCGAACTTCCTCGTCACCGTCTCCTTCCCGCCCATGGCTGACTTCTCGCTCCCGTTCACCTACGGCATGTACGCGATCTTCGCCGCCCTCTCCTTCTTCTTCGTGTTCTTCAAGATCCCGGAGACGAACGGCATGGCGCTGGAGCACGCGGAGACGCTGTTCCGCGAGGCGGGCGGCCGCCGTCGTGGCGTCCAGGTGCGCTCCAGCGGCGACTCCGCGTAGGCCCGCATCCCTGCTAAGCTGTCTGAAGCACTCCGCTCGTCGGGGTGACTACGCGTGCCCGGACGCCCTCCATTTGGGCGGGGCGCGCATCCACCGGTCTCCTTCCTCCTCTCACGGTCTTCCGTGCGGCTGGAAGGGTGCGGATGCGCGCGGGGTACCAGGAGTGGCGGCCGCCGGCCGCTGCAGACAACCGCAACCAAAAGGAGAACGGCAATGGCCGTCGTCACCATGCGCCAGCTGCTCGACAGCGGCGTCCACTTCGGACACCAGACCCGCCGCTGGAACCCGAAGATGAAGCGCTTCATCCTCACCGAGCGCTCGGGCAGCTACATCATCGACCTTCAGCAGTCGCTCGCGTACATCGACAAGACGTACGACTTCGTCCGCGAGACCGTCGCCCACGGCGGCACCATCCTCTTCGTCGGCACCAAGAAGCAGGCCCAGCAGGCGATCGCCGAGCAGGCGACCCGCGTCGGCCAGCCGTACGTCAACCAGCGCTGGCTGGGTGGTCTGCTGACCAACTTCACGACCGTGTCCAAGCGCCTTGCGCGCATGAAGGAGCTCGAGGAGCTCGACTTCGAGGGCACCACGAGCGGCTTCACCAAGAAGGAACTGCTCATCAAGAAGCGCGAGCTGGACAAGCTCCACAAGTCGCTCGGCGGCATCCGCAACCTGGGCAAGACGCCGAGCGCCCTTTGGGTGGTCGACACCAAGAAGGAGCACCTCGCGATCGACGAGGCCAAGAAGCTGGGCATCCCGGTCATCGGCATCCTCGACACGAACTGCGACCCCGACGAGGTGCAGTACCCGATTCCGGGCAACGACGACGCGATCCGCTCCGTCACGCTGCTGACCCGCATCGTCGCCGACGCGGCGGCCGAGGGCCTCATCCAGCGTCACCAGAAGCCGGAAGAGGGCGCCGAGCCCACCGAGCCGCTCGCCGAGTGGGAGCAGGAGCTCCTGCAGACCTCCTCCGAGGAGGTCCAGTCGGGCGCCGAGAACACCAAGGCCGCTGACGCCGACCTGGCTTCGGCCAAGGCCGACTCCGCCGAGGTCGTCGCCGAGGGCGAGGCCGACGCCGAGGCTGCTGACGTCGTCGCCGAGGTCGAGGCGGACGCCGCGGCTGCAGAGGCCACCGACGCAGAGGCCACCGAGGCCGAGGCTGCCGACGCGGCCACGGACGCCGAGTCCAAGTAACCCGCGTCCCTTTAGAAGTCTTCGAGTAAAGAAGGTTCCAGTCAGAACATGGCAAACATCAGCATCGCCGACATCAAGGCTCTCCGTGAGCAGCTCGGCACCGGCATGGTCGACACCAAGAAGGCGCTCGAGGAGGCCGATGGAAACATCGAGAAGGCCACCGAGATCCTGCGCCTGAAGGGTGCCAAGGGCAACGCGAAGCGCGCCGACCGCTCCACGAGCGAAGGCCTCGTCGCCGCCAAGGAGAACGGCAGCGGCACCGCCACGATGATCGAGCTCGCGTGCGAGACCGACTTCGTGGCCAAGGGCGACAAGTTCGTCGCGCTGGCCGAGAAGGTCCTCGACGCCGCGGCCGCCGCGGGCGCCACCACGGTCGAGGAGGCCCTCGCGGCCCCCGCCGGCAGCCAGACCGTCGCCGAGCTCATCGGTGACGAGGCCGCCATCCTCGGCGAGAAGGTGGAGCTCCGCCGCATCGCCGTCGTGAACGGCGAGCACTTCGCGATTTACCTGCACAAGACCTCCAAGGACCTGCCGCCGCAGGTCGGTGTCGTGCTCGGCTACGCCGGCGACGACGCGGAGACCGCCCGCAGCATCGCGCAGCACATCTCGTTCGCGAACCCGACCTACCTCACCCGTGAGGACGTCCCGGCCGACGAGGTCGAGAACGAGCGTCGCATCGTCGAGGAGATCTCGCGCAACGAGGGCAAGCCGGAGGCCGCGCTCCCGAAGATCATCGAGGGCCGCCTCGGCGCCTACTTCAAGCAGGTCGCCCTGCTCGAGCAGGAGTACGCCCGCGACAACAAGCAGACCATCAGCCAGGTGGTGAAGGAGGCGGGTCTCACCGTCTCCGGTTTCGCCCGGTTCAAGGTCGGCGCGTAACAGCCGATGAAGGAGTCCGGATCGTCACGACGATCCGGACTCCTTTTCTGTGTGCGGGATGCGGTCCCGCACGGAAGCACCCACTAGCTTTAACCAGAACCACGCACGGAAGGACGCTAACCACGCATGTCGGCAGTCACCCAGAGACATCCTGAACAGCGGCGCAGAGTCCTCCTGAAGCTCTCGGGCGAGGCATTCGGCGGCGGCCAGCTGGGCGTCAACCCGGACATCGTCAGCAGCATCGCCCGCGAGATCGCGCAGGCGGCTCAGGATGTCGAGATCGCGATCGTGGTCGGCGGCGGCAACTTCTTCCGCGGCGCCGAGCTGTCTCAGCGCGGCATGGACCGCGGCCGTGCCGACTACATGGGCATGCTCGGGACCGTGATGAACTCGCTGGCCCTCCAGGACTTCCTGGAGCAGGCCGGAGCCGAGACGCGCGTCCAGTCCGCTATCGCGATGACCCAGGTCGCCGAGCCGTACATCCCTCGCCGTGCAGAGCGGCACCTGGAGAAGGGCCGCGTCGTGATCTTCGGCGCAGGCGCCGGCCTGCCGTACTTCTCCACCGACACCGTGGCCGCGCAGCGCGCGCTCGAAATCAACGCGGATGTCGTGCTGGTCGCCAAGAACGGCGTGGACGGCATGTACGACGACGACCCGCGCACCAACCCGGACGCGCGCAAGATCGACCAGATCACCCACCAGGAGGCGCTCCAGCAGAACCTGAAGGCGGTGGACTCGACCGCACTCAGCCTGTGCATGGACAACGGGATGCCGATGCGCATCTTCGGGATCGAGCCGGCGGGCAACGTCACGGCCGCGCTGCTCGGGGCAGAGATCGGCACGCTGCTCGGCTGAGCCGCCGGGCAATAGACTAGAGCCGACCCACCGATCTGAAGGAGAAACCGTGATCGCGGATGTGATTTCCGACGCCCGCCAGCGTATGAGCAAGACCGTGGACGCGGCGAGGGACGACTTCGGCACCGTGAGCGCGGGCCGGGCGAACCCGGCCCTGTTCCAGAAGGTGCTGGTCGACTACTACGGTTCTCCGACGCCGCTTGCGCAGCTCGCCGGCCTCCAGAACCCCGAGGCCCGGGTCCTGATCGTCACGCCGTACGACAAGTCGGCGCTGAAGGACATCGAGCGCGCGCTCGTGAACATGCCCAACATGTCGGCGAACGTCGGCAATGACGGCGAGATCATCCGTGTCACCCTTCCCGAGCTGACCGAGGATCGCCGCAAGGAGTTCGTGAAGATCGTCCGAAGCAAGGGCGAGGACGCCAAGGTCGCGCTCCGCAACATCCGTCGTCGCTCCAAGGACGACCTGGATGCGCTCAAGGGCGAGGTCGGCGACGACGAGGTCTCGCGCGCCGAGAAGGAGCTCGAGGCGATCACGCGCACGCACGTCGACGCGGTGGATGACGCACTCAAGCGCAAGGAAGCCGAACTTCTCGAGGTCTAGTCGATGAGCGAGGACAGCAGTCCCGGGGGGCCGTCGCCTACGGCGCGACGTGGCAAGGCACGCTCGCGCGAGGAGATCCGCGCGCAGGTGCAGTCGACCCGGGCCGACTTCGAGCGCCAGGTGCAGGCCAGGAAGGCCCAGCTCGACGCCACGAACGAGCGGATCGCCGAGCGTACCGGCCGCAATCTGATTCTGGCCATCGTCATCGGCGTCGCCGTCGGCGCCGTGGTCGTGTTCTCGCTCATCTTCATCAAGGAGCTGTTCCTGCTGTTCGGGATGGCGATGGCGGGCTTCGCGAGCTTCGAGCTGGCTCAGGCCTTCCGCGGCACAGGACGGCGGGTGCCGCGCGTGCCGACGGTCATCGCGGCCGTCGCCATGGTGCCCGCGACGTTCTTCTTCCACGCGGGCGGTCAGCTTGTGTCGCTCTCGGCCGGCATCGTGCTCGTGATCGTGTGGCGGCTCATCGCGGAGGGTGCCGTCCCTGCCGCGAACCGCAGTGCCGGAGCGCTCGGCCGCGACCTGTTGTGGTCGGTCTTCGCCCAGCTGTACGTCACCCTGCTGGCGAGCTTCGTGATCCTGCTTCTCGCGGAGCAAGGGGGCGAGTGGTGGGTGCTCGCGTTCCTCATCCTGGTCGTCTCCGTCGACACGGGCGCCTACGTCAGCGGCCTCTCCTGGGGCAAGCACCCGATGGCTCCGACGATCAGCCCGAAGAAGACGTGGGAAGGCTTCGCCGGGGCGGCTGCCGCGGCCATCGTCGCGGGCGTCCTGCTGTCCGTCTTCATGATCGGCGAGCCGTGGTGGTTCGGGGTCGTGTTCGGCGTCGTGATCCTGCTGACGGCGACCGCGGGCGACCTCGCCGAGTCCCTGATCAAACGCGATCTCGGCATCAAGGACATGAGTTCGTGGCTCCCCGGGCACGGGGGCTTCCTCGACCGGCTGGACTCGATCCTCCCGTCTGCAGCGGCCACCTACGTCCTGTTCCTCATCTTCCGATGACAGAATGGGGGAGTGAGCACCTTCCCCCGCAGTTCGAAGTCCGCGCCGGGGTACGACGCCGACGAGGTGGATGCGTTCCTCCAGGCCGCGCGTCGTGCCTACGACGGCGACGATAATGGGCCGCAGCTGACGGCCGCCGACATCCGCCATGTGGCCTTCGCGATGACGAAGGGCGGCTATTCCACCACGCATGTCGATGCGGCGTTGGAGCGCCTGGAAGACGCCTTCGCGGCGCGCGAACGCGAAGCGGTTCGCGTGCACAAGGGCGATGCGACGTGGTTCGAGGAGGCGCGCACGACCGCGCAGGTGGTGCTCAACCGCCTCGACCGCCCGATGGGGCACCGATTCGACCGGGTCAGCTTCCTGACGCTGGGGTACAACCGCAACGATGTGGACCGCTTCGCGAACCGCCTGGTGAGGTATTTCCAGGACGGCCGGCCGATGAGTGTCGACGAGGTGCGCACCGTGACGTTCCGCGAGCAGCGCGGCGGTTACCGCGAGATTCAGGTCGATCTGCTGCTGGACAGCGTGACCGATGTCATGCTGGCGGTTCGCTGAGTGCGGGCGCCGATTCTTGGGTTTCCGGCCAAAGTCCGTTATCGTTCTGTGATCGTGGGTAGACGAGAAACAGCAGCAGAGCTTGTGCCGCTGACTCCGGCCAACCCGGTCGGCGTCGCGTTCAAGCGATCCCGGCGACCGCACATCCGGTCGCGAGCAGCCGTCTGGGGCTTCGCGTTCAGCGCGGCGGTCGGTTTCGCCCTGGTCAATGTCGTAGACCCGTTCTCGGGTACGACGACCACGCCGGCCTACGCCGAGGCGTTGCAGCAGATCCCCACCACGGAGCGCTACGAGGGCGCACCGGCGCAGCAGCTCACCGCTCCGGATGCGGCGGCAGTGACCATCACGCGCGACCCGGTCACGGTCAAGGCGAAGCCGAAGCCCACGCCGACCCCCACTCCCACGCCGGTCAAGAAGGCGGCGTCGAATGGTGGCGGCAGCAGTGCTCCGTCGGCTCCGATCCCGAGTCCCGGCACCGCCAAAGACATCGCCTACCAGATGCTGCAGCAGCGCGGGTGGGGCGACGACCAGTGGGGCTGCCTCGACCAGCTGTGGAGCCGCGAGTCCGGGTGGCGCGTGAACGCGTCCAACCCGAGCGGTGCTTACGGCATCCCGCAGGCGCTTCCGGGCAGCAAAATGGGCCCGGGCTGGGAGACCGACGCGTCGGTCCAGATCAGTTGGGGCCTCGGCTACATCGCCGGCCGCTACAGCACCCCCTGCGGTGCCTGGGCGCACTCCGAGTCCGACGGCTGGTACTGACCGGACGGTAGCTCGCCGGCTCCGTTCTAGACTTGAGGCATGCCGCGCAGCAACCGTCCCCGAGGCCGCCAGGGCGGCCGGAGGGACGAGGAGCCGGACGGCCTGGAACGCCTGATGTCGGGCTGGCGGCGCGTCGAAGTGCGTCGCGGCGTCGAATGGAACGTGCAGCCCGTCTCCGCCGTTCAGGCGCAGAAGAGCTACGTCTGCCCCGGCTGCGGCCGTGACATCACGCCCGGCGTCGCACACCTGGTCGCGTGGCGCGCCGACGGCGTGCTGGGCGACACGGCCGACCTGGCGGCACGTCGGCACTGGCACGAATCCTGCTGGAGGATCGCATGAGCACCGAAGGAATCAGCACCGAGGGAATCAGCACCGAGGGAATCAGCACCGAGGGAACGACCGTGGAGATCCGCGGGGGAGTCGAGCTGCCCGCGCGCCGGGAGGACATCGAGCTGCAGACACGGGATGGGCTCACTCTCGTCGGTGAGCTGGCGCTCCCGCTCGACCGCGAGCCGGTGGCGACGCTCGTGACCCTGCACCCGCTTCCCACCGCCGGCGGTTTCATGGACTCGCACATCCTGCGCAAGGCCGCGGGTCGTCTGCCTGCGCTTGCCGACATCGCGGTGCTGCGGTTCAACACACGCGGCACGTCCTCGCCGAGGGGGCGCAGCGCTGGCTCCTTCGACGAGGGTGTCGGCGAGCGAAACGACGTCGAAGCTGCGATGGCGTTCGTCGCAGAACGCGGCCTGCCGCATCCGTGGCTGCTGGGCTGGTCGTTCGGCACGGAGCTCGCCCTGATGTACGGGCGTGATCTGCCGGTCGAGGGCGTCATCCTGCTTTCGCCTCCGCTGCACCGGGCCAAGCCCGAGCACCTCGCCGCCTGGGCGGGGGACACGCGCCCGATCGTGGCGCTCATCCCCGAGCACGACGACTTCCTGAGGCCGGCCGAGGCGGCGCAGCGGTTCGCTCCGCTGCCGCAGATCGAGCTGGTGGAGGTGGAGGGCGGGAAGCACCTGTGGGTGGGGGAGAACCAGACCCGCCGCGTGCTCACCGAGATCGTTCAGCGCGTCAACCCGTCCGCCCTGCCGCTCCCCACGGAGTGGCCGGCGGCTCGAACCGCCTAGCCGGCCGCTGCGGCGCTGGTACGCGGGTCAGAGCTCGTTCTGGCGCGGGATGACGACCTGCTTGACGATGAGCAGGATCGCCGCGGCGAACGGGATGGCGACCAGGGCGCCCAGGATGCCGAGCAATGTGCCGCCGGCGAGGGCCGCGACCACGACGAGCGCGCCTGGTACGGAGACCGCGCGGTTCATGATGCGCGGGCTCAGGATGTACGCCTCCACCTGCATGTAGGCCAGGTAGTAGATGGCGGCGGCGATCGCGGTCGGAGTCCCGGACAGGAAACAGACGGCGACGATGATGACGGAGCCGGTGATCGTACCGACGAGCGGAATCAGGGAGAAGAAGAACGCGATCGAGGCCAGCAGGATCGGGAACTTGGCGCCGATCACGGTCAAGAAGATCGCGCTGAGCACGCCGTTCACAAGAGCCAGCAGCACCTGGCCCATGACGTACTTGCCGACGGAGTCGGTGATCTGGTCGCCCAGGTCGGCGAAGCGTGCCCGCCGGGATGCCGGTACAAGCTGGTAGGCAGAGCGCTTGATGCTCGGCAGCGACGCCGTGAAGTAGATGGTCAGAATGACGACGATGATCACACCGAAGACGCCCTGGACGATGCCGACTCCGGTCTGCAGCACCTTGGAGGTGATGTCGGGGAGGTTCTTTTGCAGCCATTCGGTGACCGCGTCGATGTTCTGCTGGTTGACGATCCCGGGGAACTGATGTTGCAGGCTGAGGAACCACTTCTCGGCGTCGCCGTTGTTCACCCAGTTGACCGTGTTCTGCACCAGCTGCGTGGCCTGGCTGATCGCGATGGGGACGATCGCCCAGATCAGGCCGACGAACGCGCCGATGATGACCACGAGCGCGACGACCAGCGCCAGCCAGCGTGGGAACTTCCGTCGCTCCAGGAACGAGATCAGCGGTTCGATGCCGAGGGCGAGGAACAGCGCGGCCCCGATGTACGTGATGATCGTCGCGAGACTGGTGATCGCGCTGAGGATGAGGATCCCGAGCCCGACGCCGAGTGCACCGATGAGGCCAAGGCGGAACGGGTTCTGGATCTTCATTGTTCCCCCTGGGATCAGTCGCGGTCGGCGGTCGCCTTCTCAGCCTGCTGAAGCACTCCGCGGAGGTTCTCGAAGTATCCGGCCACCGCTTCGCGTTCAATCCTAATCTGGGCGAGCCGGTCTTCCGCGTCGGCGACCAGGCGTTGCGTACGGTCCTCCGTCTCCGACAGCAGGGCCGCGGCGCGCTCTTCGGCGTCTCGGATGACCTTGGCGGCGGTGTCCTCGGCCTTCTTGCGGGCCTCGGTCACGGTCCGGCGCGCCTCCGTCTCGAACGCTTCGGCCTCGGAACGCGCCTGCGCGGTCCGCTTGACCGCGTCGGCGAGCTGCTGGTTGGCCTCGTCGAGGTACTTCTGCGTCTGCGCGACGGCCTCCTGGTGCCGGGCGAGGTACTCCTTCTCGGCTTCGTCGCGACGCGCGCGGAGCTCCACGTCGAGGTCGATGCGTGCCTGCTCGATCTCGCGGGTGCGGGCGTCGACCTCTTCCAGAGTCGTCGTGCGCAGCTGCGTCAGCTCGGCGTCGAGCGCAGAGCGTGCGTTCGCCGCCTCCTGCTCGAAGGCCGCCGCGCGTTCTGCGAGCTCGGCGTCGAGGGCCGTACGCGCTTCCGCGACCTCTCGTGCGAGCTGGGCGCGGGCTTCCGCGCCCTCCTTCTCCAGGGAGACGCGGGTCTGCTGCGCCTCGTCGGCGAGGGCCACCCGAGTCCGCTCGGCGTCGCGCTCGAGTTCGAGGCGCTGCTGCTCGCGCTGATCGGCGAGCTCGTTCGCGGTGGCCTCCCTGCGGTCGGCGAGTTCGACCGTCGTCCGGCGCACATCCTCGGCCAGTCGGCTCCGGGTCTGCTCCGACTCGGCGGCCAGAGCCGACTTCGTCTGCTCCACCTCTGCGGCGAGGGCTTTCTGGGTCTGCTCGACCTCGGCGGCGAGCGCCGACTTCGTCGTGGTCACCTCGGTCTGGAGGGCGGAGGTGGTCTGCTCGACCTCGGCCGACAGCCTGTTCGTGGTCTGCTCCACCTCTGCGGCGAGTTGCGTGCGGGTGCGCTCCACCTCGTCGGCGAGAGCGGCCTTGGTCGTTGTGACCTCGGTGTCGAGGGCCGACTTCGTCTGCTCGACCTCGGCGGCGAGAGCAGCCTTCGTCGTCGCGACCTCGGTCTCGAGGGCGGACTTCGTCTGCTCCACCTCGGCGGCCAGGGCGGATGTGGTGGACTCCACCTCCGCGGCGAGCCGTGCCCGCTCGGAGGCGAGCTCCGCCTCGACGGCGCTCCGCTGACGGCTGATCTCGTCGGTCAGGGCGGAGCGGGCGGTGTCGACCTCGTCCGCGAGCTGCGCGCGGAGTTCGGCCGCCTCGGCTTCGAGTTCGCGGCGCTGGCGGTCGGCCTCCGCCGCCAGGCGTGTGCGGCTCTGCTCCACCTCGGTCGCGAGGTCGCTCGCCGTCTGCTCGCGATCGGCTGTGAGCTGCGCGGCGGTCGCGGCGCGGTCCGCCTCCAGGCGGGCGTGGGTCTCGGTGGACTCCTTCTCGAGGGTGGTTCGCGTCTGCAGTGTCTCGTCCGCCAGCCGCTTGGTGGTGCGCTCGACCTCGTCTGCGAGGGCGGACTTCGTGGTGGTGACCTCGTTCTCGAGCGCAGCCCGCGTGGAGGTCAGCTCGTTCTCGAGCGCGGAGCGGGTGGTGCTGACCTCCGTCTCCAGCTCCGAGCGGGTACGCGTGACCTCCTCGGCCAGAGCGGAGCGGGTGCGGGTGACCTCGTCGGCGAGTTCGGCCGTCGTGCGCTCCACCTCGTCGGCGAGCGCGCTGCGGGCGGCCGTCACGTCGGCCTCCAGCGCCGAGCGCGTCTGCTCGACCTCGGCGGCGAGAGCACTCTTGGTCTGTTGCACCTCGGCTATGAGCGCCTTGGTGGTCTGCTCCACCTCGGTGCGGAGTGCCTGCCGCGCGGTGGTGTCGTCGTTGGCGAGGTCCGCTCGGGTCTGGGCGACCTCGGCCGCCAGTGCCGAGCGCTGCTCCTCGACCTCCGCGGCCAGGTCCGCTCGGGCCTGCGCGGCTTCCGCGGCCAGAGCGTTACGGGACTCCGCCTCCTCTGCGGCGAGCCGGTCGGCGGTCTCGGCCACACGCCTGTCCAGCTCCAGCCGGATCTGCGCGGACTCACGCTCGAAGGCGGCCCGGTCGTCGGCGAGGGCGTTCTCGAGTTCCGCCCGCCGGGCGGCGATCGTGCGATCGAGTTCTGCGGCCTCGGCGCGCGCGGCCTCCGCCTCACGGGAGGCGACCGCCTTCAGCTCCGCGGCCTCGCGATCGGCCTCGGCGCGGACCGCCGCGGCCTCACGCTTGCTCGTCGACCGCAGCTCTGCAGCCTCGGTCGCGACGGCGCCGCGGATGGCGGCGGCTTCGCGCATGGCGTCGTTGAGCAGGGTCTCCTTGTCGGAGCGGGTCTTGGCGAGCAGTTCGCCCGACTCGATCTGCGCATCCTCCAGGAGGGTCGTCGCGCGTGCCTGCGCGTCGGCGAGCACACGCTCGGCCTGCGCGGCAGCGGCCTTCTTCACCTTGTCGATCTCGGCGGACACGCCTGCTCGCAGCTTCTCGGCGTCGATATCGGCCTGAGCGATGAGCCGCGTGGACTGCTCTTCGGCGACGCGGAGGGTGTTCTCGAGCTTCGTGCCGAGTCCGGAGTAGGTGGGGCTGCCGACTTCTTCGATCTCGGCGTTGAGGTCGTCGATGCGCGCCTGCAGCCGCTTCAGCTCTTTCGCGGACTCTGCGGCCTGCGTGTTGGACTTGATCAGTTCGCGACGGAGCTCCTGCAGCGCCTTCTCGACCTCATCCTTGTCGTAACCGCGGAAGACCTGCGTGAAGTTGGATTCGTCGGTGGCCACTGTCATGCTCCTGGGGGATTTTCGGGTCGACTCGCAGCACGCGCGCCGGATCGATCCTACAATTTGCCGCCTGTGCCCGCACTGGGGGGCTGTGCTGGCGTCCAGACAAGGGTTAGCTGCCTCTCAGGCATGTCCGGTATCGTCGTGTGACTGTGCCCGCCCCCGAACTTCGGCACATGAGGAGTCCTGTTTGCGTTTCGTACTCGCTATCGTCGCGTTCGTCGTCGCCGCGGTAATGATCGTGGCCGGAATCGCGCAGCGCACCGTCTTCGCTCCGCCCAGCCACATCGAGGCGGCGACCTCTGTCTCCGGCGACCCCCGCTACCTCGTAATCGACGGGTCCGTGCTCAACGCGCATCCCGGGCAGCAGACACTGAATGTGACGGGTGCGCCCGATCAGGCCAAGCAGGTCGTGGCTTACGGCCGTACAGCGGACATGAAGGCGTGGCTGGAAGACCAGAAGTACGTCGCGGTCGGTTACAAGA
Organism: Leifsonia sp. RCC_180; assembly: GCF_058138205.1. NCBI lineage: Bacteria > Bacillati > Actinomycetota > Actinomycetes > Micrococcales > Microbacteriaceae > Leifsonia > Leifsonia sp. RCC_180. The sequence goes on from NZ_CP200340.1 coordinate 494,860, forward strand.
AGACCACCGGCGCGCTCACGACGAAGACCGTCACGCCGAAGCCCGCGAAGGGTTCGGACGATAAGGGCGATGCGGGCGGCGCCGCAGAGGGCACCGCGACGCCGGCTCCCACGCCGGCTCCGACCGCCACGCCGTCTGCCGGGGCGTCGTCCTCCGGAACCGGTGCAGCTACCCAGGCCGCCGGCCCGAACCCCGCCGGATCCGACCTGTGGCTCGAGGAGTTCGACGGCGAGGCCGCACAGGTCACGCGCATGAACATCCCCGATGACGTCAGCGTGATCGTGGCCTCCGACGGCCAGAAGGCCGCTCCCTCCCGGGTCACCGTCACCTGGCCCGTCGACTCCAGCACGCCGTGGGCGTTCCCGCTGATCATCGGCGGCCTCATCCTGCTCGTCATCGGCATCGCCCTCTACCTGTGGGGCCTCTACACCCACCGCCGGTCGCGCGGGCCCCGTCGCAAGAGCGGTCCGAAGATGCCCAAGCTGCCGAAGGCCCCCAAGTACAAGCCCACCGCCATGATCGAGACCACTCCGCGCGGCCGCCGCTCCACCCGTGCCCGCGTCATGCTGCCCGCCGCGCTCATCGGCGCTCTCGCCCTGACGGGCTGCACGGCCGGGACGGATGCGGCCACAACGCCCACCAAGACGGCGACGCCTCTGACGACGGAGGCGCCGGACGCGAAGGACCAGCTGCCACCGGCGGTCACCGTGCCCCAGCTGGAGCGCATCGTCAAGCGCATCTCCGAGTCGGCGGCGCAGGCGGACGCCAAGGCGAGCGCCGACCTAGCCAAGGCCCGCTTCATCGGGCCCGCCCTGCAGCTCCGCCAGGCGAACTACGCCATCCGCGCCAAGAAGGCCGACGAGCCGGCGCTCCCGGCCATCCCCGCCAGCCCGATCGTGCTGTCGCTGCCGCAGGCGACCGACGCGTGGCCGCGAACCGTCGCCGCCGTCATCCAGACCCCGAAGGACGCGAAGGGCACCGCTCAGGCGCCGATCGCCCTCACTCTGGTGCAGACCACGCCGCGCGACAACTACCAGGTCGAGTACGCCGTGTCGCTGGAGCCTAAGGCCAAGGTGCCCAACCTGGCGCCGGCGAGCATCGGATCCGCTGTGGTCCCGCCCGACTCCAAGCTGCTGGCCCTGCCTCCGGCGAAGGTCGCGGCCGCGTACGGCGACATCCTCATGAACGGCGACAAGAGCCAGTACGCGAGCCTGTTCAACGCCGAGGGCGACACCCTGCGCACGCAGGTCGGCGCCGACTGGAAGGCGAAGCAGAAGGCGGCGGTGCCGGCGACGGCGTCGCTGACCTTCACCGGTGCGCCGGGCGCTGGGACCGACGTCGCTATGGCGACGAACGACTCCGGTGCCATCGTCTGGACGGACCTGACGGAGACGCAGACGCTCAAGGTCGTCGAGGCCGGCGCCGAAGTGAGTGCCGGTGCGACCGCTGCGGCCCTCACCGGTGTGCCCTCGTCCAAGACCGGCATCGAGTCGACCTTCGGGTACCAGCTCGCCTTCTACGTGCCCCCGGCCGGGTCGGACGCCAAGATTACGCTGCTCGGGTTCGCCCAGGGCATGATCGGCGCCAAGCAGATCCCGTAGCCCGACGGTCGCCGGAGCGCATCGGTGGCGGCGACCCGAGTATCCTTGTCTCTCGTGCTGGAACGCCCACGAAGCGCGCATCTGGAGGAACAATGAGCAACGTCCCGCCGTCCCCAACGAGCCTGCGCGGAGCCGTCGATCTAAGCTCCCTCGTCAACCGCCCCGCGCCAGCGGAAGGTTCAGGCGGTCAGCCGGGCGCGCCGGCCGCCGGCTCGCTCACGCTGCCGAGCCTGTTCTTCGAGGGCACGGACGCGAACTTCAACGACTTCCTCGACCTGTCGATGCGGGTGCCCGTCGTCGTCGACCTCGGGAGCGAGCGGTCTGAGCAGTGGAAGCAGTTCTCGCCGGTGCTCGACCGCGTCGTCGGCGGCTTCGGCGGCCGGCTGGTGCTCGTCAAGGTGGATGTCGACGCCAACCCGCAGCTGGCGCAGGCCTTCCAGGCGCAGTCCGTTCCGGCCGTCGCCGGTCTGCTGGCCGGGCGGCCCGTCCAGCTGTTCGTCGGTGCTCTTCCCGAGCCGCAGATCCAGGACGTGTTCGAGCAGCTGCTGCAGCTCGCGGCGCAGAACGGCGTGACGGATTCGGTGACCGTGGAGGGCGGGGATGCCCCAGAGGGCGCCGACGAGACCGCGGCGGAGCCCGTTCCCGAGCCGCTGCCGCCGCTCCACGCCGAGGCCTACGACGCGATCGAGCGCGGCGACTACGAGGGTGCCATCCGCGCCTACCGCACCGCTATCGCACAGGACCCGCGCGACGCCATGGCCGCCGCGGGGCTCGCGCAGGTGAGCCTGCTCGCACGCCTCGCCGGCCGCAACGCCGACGAGCTCCGCACGGCCGCCGCCGAGGCGCCGAAGGACCCCTCCGCCCAGCTCGCGGTCGCCGACCTCGACCTCTCCGGCGGCCACATCGACGACGCGTTCGACCGTCTCCTGACCCTGTTCCCGACGCTCGACGCGAGCGGCAAGGAGGAGGTCAGGACGCGCATCCTCGAGTATTTCGAGATCGTGGGTGTGGACGACCCGCGTGTGGTCAAGGCCCGGGCTAGGCTTGCCTCGCTGCTGTACTGAGCCCGTCCCCACCGGGCGACGGCATGCGCGGCGCTTCTGCCGCCCGCCTCATCGTCGAGCAGCCTCATCCTGAGGGAGTGATCGCACATGTCCCGTGTGCTCGTCGTCGGAGGCACCGGCCTGGCCGGACGCGCCGTGACAGCGGAGGCTGTCGAGCGCGGGCACGACGTCGTCGTGGCCGCCCGCCGCGTCCCGGATGACGATTCCGAGCAGTACGTCACCGGTGCCACATACGTCACGGCCGACATCGTGACCGGCGATGGTCTGGAGGAGGCCGTCGACGGTGTCGACGTGCTCGTCGACACCAGCAACGGCGTCGGTAAGCAGGCCGCGAACGTCTTCGCCACCGGGGCGCAGAACCTCGTGCACACGGCTGCGCGCTTCGGCGTCCGCCGTGCGGTGCTGCTGTCGATCGTCGGCGCCGACCAGTCCGCCTACACGTACTACCGCGCAAAAGCCGCGCAGGAGCGGGCCTACCTGGACTCCGCCCTCGACACACGCATCGTGCGCGCCACGCAGTTCCACGACTTCGTTACCGCCATCTTCGATCGCGGACGGCCGCTCGGCGCGTTGCTGTCGCCCACCGGGACGCGGTTCCAGCCGATCGCGGTCTCCGACGTCGCCCGCGTGCTGGTCGACGTGGTCGAGGACGAGTCGGGGGAGCCCGACCGCGTCATCCACGTCGGGGGTCCGCGGGTGGAGTCCGCCCGGTCGCTCGCCGAGCAGCACAAGCGGGCCAGCGGGAGCCGCCGCTTCATCCTGCCGATCCGACTGGGAGGCGCGCTCGGCTCGACCTGGCGCGCGGGACGGAACCTGGTGCCGGAGCACGCCGTGGACGGCGTCGGCTATGGCACCTGGCTGGAGTCCGGCGCGCGCGCCTAGCTCTGCCCCCGGCTCAACGGCGCGGCTTGAGCCACAGCGCGCCGAGCGGCGGCAGGGTCAGCACGGCGGAGGCCGGGCGTCCCATCCACGGCTCGTCGACAGCCGTGACAGCGCCCAGGTTGCCGACACCCGAACCGCCGTACGCCTCGGCGTCCGTGTTCAGCAGCTCCTCCCACTCGCCGGCGAACGGCAGGCCGACGCGGTAGTCGCTGTGCGGCGTCCCCGAGAAGTTCAGCAGCACCGCGATCGGGTCGCCCTGCCGGTCCTTGCGGAGGAACGCGAGGACGTTGCCCTGCGCGTCGGACCCGTCGAGCCACTCGAACCCGGCCGGCTCGTTGTCCAGCGCCCACAGCTGCGGATTGGCGCGATAGACGACGTTCAGCTGGGCCACCAGGTTCCAGAGGCCCTGATGCGCCGGCTGGTCGAGGATCCACCAGTCGAGCCCGCGCTCCTCACTCCACTCGGACGGCTGCCCGAACTCCTGTCCCATGAACAACAGCTGCTTGCCGGGATGCGACCACATGAAGGCGAGGAAGGCACGGACGTTCGCCAACTGCTGCCAGTGGTCGCCGGGCATCTTGGTGAGCAGCGAGCCCTTGCCGTGCACGACCTCGTCGTGACTGATCGGCAGCAGGAAGTTCTCGCTCCACGCGTACACGAACGAGAAGGTGATCTCGCTGTGGTGGTAGCTGCGGTACATCGGGTCCTCGTGGATGTACTGCAGGGCGTCGTGCATCCACCCCATGTTCCACTTCAGGCCGAAGCCGAGACCGCCGGACGATGTGGGCGCGGTGACACCGGTGTAGCTCGTCGACTCCTCGGCGATCATCACGGTGCCGGGGTTGCGCTTGTACGCGGTCGCGGTGACCTCCTGGAGGAAGCCGATGGCCTCCAGATTCTCGCGGCCGCCGTGGATGTTGGGCTCCCACTCGCCGTCCTTGCGCGAGTAATCGAGGTACAGCATCGAGGCGACGGCGTCGACGCGCAGGCCGTCGATGTGGAACTCCTCCAGCCAGAACAGCGCGTTCGCGACGAGGAAGTTGCGCACCTGCGAGTTGCCGTAGTCGAAGATGTAGGTGCCCCAGTCCTTGTGCTCGCCGCGGCGTGGGTCGGCGTGCTCGTAGAGGGGCTGCCCGTCGAACCGGGCGAGAGCCCAGTCGTCCTTCGGGAAGTGGCCGGGCACCCAGTCGAGGATGACGCCGATGCCCGCCTGGTGCAGCCGGTCGATCAGGTACTTGAGGTCGTCGGGGGAGCCGAAGCGGCTGGTGGCGGCGTAGTAACCGGTGACCTGGTAGCCCCAGGAGCCGCCGAAGGGGTGCTCGGCGAGCGGCAGGAACTCGACGTGCGTGTAGCCGAGGGCGCCGACGTAGTCGATCAGCTCGTCGGCAGCCTCCCGATAACCGAGCCCCGGGCGCCAGGAGGCGAAGTGGAGCTCGTAGACGCTCATCGGGCCCGCGTGCGGGTCGTGCTCGGCTCGGCCGCGCATCCACTCGTCGTCGCTCCACTCGTGACGGCTCACGGTGACCCGCGACGCCGTCGCAGGCGGGACCTCGGCCGCCTGGGCGAGCGGGTCGATCTTGCGGACCCAGCGGCCGTCCTGCGCGAGCAGGTCGTACTTGTAGATCTCGCCCTCGGTCAGGCCCGGGACGAAGAGCTCCCAGACTCCGGATGCGCCCATGTTGCGCATCGAGTGCAGGGTGCCGTCCCATCCGTTGAAGTCGCCGACGACCCGTACGGCGCGCGCGTGCGGCGCCCAGACGGTGAAGGCGGTTCCGACGACGCCGCCGAGGTCGCGGACGTGCGAGCCGAGCGCGGTCCACAGCGTCTCGTGGCGGCCCTCGGCGATCAGGTGCAGGTCGAGCTGTCCGATCGTGGGGAGGAAGCGGTACGGGTCGTCGCTGGTCCAGGTGCTGCCGTCCTCGTAGCGCGCCTCGATCAGGTAGGCGCCGGGACCGACGATGTCGACGCCCTGCCAGACGCCGTGACCGATGTGGCCCAGCTCGATGTGCGCGCCGTTGGAGAGGACCGCGAAGACGGCCTGAGCGAGCGGGCGGAGCGCCCGGATGACGGTCACCGGGTCGGCGACGCCCGGGGCTGCGACCTGGTGCTGGCCGAGGATCGAGTGGGGGTCGTGGTAGCTGCCGGTGGCGATGGTGGCGAGCACCGTGTCATCCACGGCGGGCAGGTCGACGGCGGCGGCACCTTCGGGGATGGGGGACATGGTTCTACTCCTCAGGTTGTCGGTCGGCGGTCAGAGCGGGCGGACGGACAGGATGTGCACGGGCTCGGTGAACGCGTCGAGGCGCACGTAGTCGTCGGCCCCCCACGTCCAGCGCTGCCCGGTCACACGGTCCTTCACCTCGAACTGCGAGCCGTACGGGATGCCGAGCGCGGCCACATCCAGGTGGATGGTGGTCTCGCGCACCGAGTGCGGGTCGACGTTCGCCACCACGATGACCGCGTCCGACTTGCCCGTGCGGGTGAAGCGTCCGTCCAAATACTTCGAGTACACGAGGATGCTGTCGTCGTCGCTGCTGTGGAGCGTCAGGTTTCGCAGCTGGCGCAGTGCCGGGTGCTCGCTGCGAGCCCGGTTGAGCATCGTCAGGTAACCGGCCAGAGAGTGACCCTGCGACTGCGCCTTGGCGTAGTCGCGCGGCCGGAACTCGTACTTCTCGTTGTCGATGTACTCCTCGGCGCCAGTCCGCGCGACATTTTCGAACAGCTCGAACCCGGAGTACACGCCCCAGGTCGGGGCCGCCGTCGCGGCGATGGCAGCGCGGATCTTGAATGCCGCCGGCCCGCCGAACTGGAGGTACTCGGTGAGGATGTCGGGCGTGTTCACGAACAGGTTGGGCCGCAGGTAGTCGGCGGTCTCGTGCGCGAGCGAGTCGAGGAACTCCTCCAGCTCCTCCTTCGTGTTGCGCCAGGTGAAGTAGGTGTAGGACTGCTGGAAGCCCGCCTTCGCGAGCGTGCGGAGCAGCGCCGGGCGGGTGAACGCCTCGGCGAGGAACACCACGTCCGGGTCGGTCTCGTTGACCGTGTGAATCAGCCACTCCCAGAAGTGCAGCGGCTTCGTGTGCGGATTGTCGACGCGGAAGATGCGGACGCCGAGCGACATCCAGTGCCGGACGATCCGCAGCACCTCCTGCCGCAGTCCCTCGTAGTCGTTGTCGAAGTTGATCGGATAGATGTCCTGGTACTTCTTCGGCGGGTTCTCCGCGTACGCGATGGTGCCGTCGGGAAGGGTCGTGAACCACTCGGGGTGCTCGGTCACCCACGGGTGATCGGGCGACGCCTGCAGCGCCAGATCGAGGGCGACCTCGAGCCCCGCCTGCTTGGCCTTGCCCAGGAAGAAGGTGAAGTCCTTCTCCGTACCCAGGTCCGGGTGGATGGCGTCGTGGCCGCCCTCCGGACCGCCGATCGCCCACGGCGACCCCGGGTCGTTCTCGCCGGCATCCAGGGAGTTGTTGGGGCCCTTACGGAAGGTGCGGCCGATCGGATGGATCGGCGGCAGGTAGACGACGTCGAAGCCCATCGCGGCAACCTCCGGCAGCCGCTTGGCGGCCGTGCGGAAGGTGCCGGACTGCCAGCTACCGTCCGGGAGCTTCTTGGCGCCCTCGGACCGGGGGAAGAACTCGTACCAGCTGCCGACCCCGGCGCGCGTCCGCTCCACCTGGATGGCGCGCGTCGCAGAGAGTGTCGGGAGGCTGACCACGGGCCGCTCGGTGAGGACCTGCTGGATGCGCCCGTCGATCGAGGCGGCGAACCGCTCATCCACTGGCCTTTTGGTGTCCGCGACGACCTTCGCCGCCTCGGACAGGTGCCGGCGCTCGGCCGTACTGCGACGCTTGTCCTTCGAGGCCCGGAGAAGCAGTTCGCGGCCCGTCTCCAGCATCAGCTCGACGTCGATCCCGGCGGGGACCTTCACCTCGGCGTTGTGCCGCCAGGTCGCGTACTCGTCGGCGTAGGCCTGCACGCGGTAGCGCCAGAGGCCGGTCTGCTCGAGTTGCACCTCCACCTCCCACCGGTCGGTGCCGGGGGTTAGCGGGCGCATGTGGTGCTCGGTCTGCTGGCCCGCGGGGTCGAGCAGGATGAGGTCGACGCCGATCTTGTCGTGCCCCTCCCGGAACGCCGTCGCGCGGAACGGGATCACCTCGCCGCTGAACGCGGTCGCGGCCCAGAGGCCCTCATCCACTTGCGGGGAGAGTTCGAGGATCGGGATGCGCCCGAGCAGAGGCTCGTACGGTCCCGTCTGTGCTGATCCCGTCTCCGTGGGCGCCGCTACGGGCGCCGTACTGCTCTTCGTCTCTGCCGCGGAGCCGCTCCGGGCGGGAGGTTTCACCGTGGCCGCCTCTGTCGCGGCGGCTGCTGACCTGGTCGCTGCGTTCTTCACCACGTCCCGACCGTACACTCATTAACCTGCTCGTCACGGGGCTCGTTTAGTGTGGACCGAGTGAAGGCCATCCGTAGATTCACCGTCCGAGCAGTCCTCCCCGACAACCTCGCCGCATTGGAGGAGATCGCCGGCAACCTCCGCTGGTCCTGGCATGAGCCCACCAAGGAGCTCTTCGCCCGTATCTCGCCAGAATTGTGGCAGCAGGTGAAACACGATCCGATCGCCCTGCTGGGCGCCGTCGAGCCCGCGCGGCTCGCAGAACTCGCCGCGGACCAGGGCTACGTCGACTGGGCGAACCACATCCGCGACGACCTGCGTGCGTACCTCAGCGAGCCGCGCTGGTACCAGTCCCTCGACGGGGAGGCACCGCGTACCATCGCGTACTTCTCGCCCGAGTTCGGCATCGCGGCGACCCTGCCGCAGTACTCCGGCGGTCTCGGCATCCTCGCCGGGGATCACCTCAAAGCGGCCAGCGACCTGGGCGTCCCGCTCGTCGCAGCCGGCCTCTTCTACCGCTCCGGCTACTTCTCGCAGGCGATCACGCCCGACGGCTGGCAGCTGGAGAGCTACCCCGTCCTCGACCCGGACGGGCTGCCGCTGAGCGTGCTCCGCGACCCCGACGGGTCGCCGCTGCAGATCTCGCTGGCGCTCCCGGACGGCGTGCTGCACGCGCGGGTCTGGCAGGCCGCTGTCGGCCGTGTCACGCTGCTCCTGCTCGACACCGACATCCCGGACAACGAGGAGCGCCTGCGCTCGGTCACCGACCGCCTGTACGGCGGCGGCGGCGAGCACCGACTGCTGCAGGAGCTGCTGCTCGGCATCGGGGGCGTCCGTGCGGTCAAGGCCTGGACCGAGCTGACCGGGGCGCACGAGGCGGAGGTGTTCCACACCAACGAGGGGCACGCCGGCTTCCTCGGCCTCGAGCGCATCTCCGACCTGATCGGCGAGGGTCTCAGCTTCGACGAGGCGCTGCAGGTGGTGCGTGCAGGAACCGTGTTCACCACGCACACCCCTGTGCCCGCCGGTATCGACCGGTTCGACCGGCCGCTGGTCCAGCGGTACTTCTCTACCTCGCTCCTCCCCGGAGTCACCGCCGACCAGGTGCTTCCGCTCGGTGCGGAGGACTACCCGGGCGGCTCGGCGGACGTCTTCAACATGGCGGTCATGGGCCTCCGGCTCGGTCAGCACGCGAACGGCGTGTCGCAGCTGCACGGCGACGTATCCCGGCACATGTTCAACGGCCTCTACCCGGGATTCGACCCGCAGGAGGTGCCGATCGACTCCGTCACCAACGGCGTCCACGCACCGACCTGGACCGACCCCATGCTGCGCGCCCTGGCCCTCGAGCGGTTCGGCACCGACGACACCACGCACGCCGACTGGGGGAACTCCGCAGCGGTCGGCGACGCCGACCTGTGGGACGTGCGCAACCGGATGCGCGAGCAGCTCGTCCACGACGCCCGTCGGCGCCTCGCGACCGCGTGGGAGGAGCAGAACCCGGGCGGGATCGCGCCGCCGTGGATGGACGACCTGCTCGACCCCGGCGTCCTCACCATCGGCTTCGCCCGCCGCGTGCCCACCTACAAGCGCCTGACGCTGATGCTGCACGACCCCGACCGCCTGCGCCGCATCCTGCTGCACGCGGAGCGCCCGGTGCAGTTCGTCATCGCGGGCAAGTCGCATCCCGCCGACGACGAGGGCAAGCGGCTCATCCAGAAGCTCGTGCAGTTCGCGTCGGAGGCCGACATCCGGCGACGGATGGTGTTCCTGCCCGACTACGACATCGGGATGGCGCAGCTGCTGTACCCGGGCACCGACGTGTGGCTGAACAACCCGCTGCGGCCGCTCGAGGCGTGCGGTACCTCCGGCATGAAGGCGGCCCTGAACGGCGGGCTCAACCTCTCCATCCTCGACGGATGGTGGAACGAGTTCTACGACGGCGAGAACGGCTGGGCGATCCCGTCCGCCGACGCCGCCGGTGACGGCGCCGAACGCGACGCCCTCGAGGCCGAGGCGATGTACGACCTCATCGAGCACCAGATCGCCCCGCGCTTCTACGACCGCGACGGCGACAACGTGCCCGGCGCCTGGGTCGCGCGCATCCGGCACACGCTCGCCACGCTGTCCTCCCCGCTGTCCGCCGAGCGGATGGTCCGGGAGTACGTCGAGCGCCTGTACCTGCCGGCGGCCGCCTCCGAGAACCGGCTGAGCGCGGACGACTACGCCGCCGCGCGTGGCCTCGCCACGTGGAAACAGCGCGTGAAGGCCGCGTGGCCCGGCGTCGCGGTGACCCACGTCGACGCCGGTGGGGTGGACGACGTCCCGCAGGTCGGCGACGAGCTGCACGTGCGGGCGCTCGTCCAGCTGAACGGGCTGTCGCCGCAGGATGTGGAGGTGCAGGTCGTCTACGGTCGCAGCCCCGAGGGCGACGAGCTCACCGACGTGCACCGTCAGGCGCTCACCGTCGACTCGGGCGTCCCTGGCGGCCACGACGCCTCGGTCGCGCACGAGTTCGTCGGCACCGTCCGTCTGGCCTGGGCGGGATCGTTCGGCTACACGGTCCGCGTCGTCCCGATCAACGACCTCCTGCTCACCCCCGCCGAGCTGGGCCTGGTCACGACCGCCTCCTGACCCCGACCCCTTCCGCCCCCACCCTCCGCCCCGGAAGCCAACAGCTCCTGAGTTTTTCGGCCCGCCACCGGCGTGTCGCCCGGAGAAACTGAGGAACTGTTGGCTGGGGATGGGGGTTAGCGAACCATGCGGACGGCGAGGATGGTGGCGTCGCCGGCGGGATGCGTCATGGTCGCGCCGTCGCGGGTGAAGCCGTTGCGACGGTAGAACGCCTCGGCGCGACCGTTGCCGTCCATGACCCACAGGTACGCGGGAGCCGAGCCGATCGCGCAGTCCAACAGTCGCTGCCCGGCACCCGAACCGTAGACGCGTGCGAGGACGTAGAGGCCCTCCAGCTCGCGGTCTCGTGGTGCGTCGTCGTCGCGCCCGGATCCGGCTGTTGCCCAGCCGACGATCTCGCCGCCGCGCTCCGCCACGAACACGGCCGTCTCGCCATCTTCGACGATGTGCCTCCAGCCGACGGCGCGCCGCTCCACGTCGAGAGACGCCATGAAGGCTGCGGGCATCCGCCCGGCGTAGGTCTCGCGCCAAGCTGCGACGTGAACCGCCGCGATGCCGTGCGCGTCAGCGGCTGTCGCGCGCCTCACCGTGATCGGGCTCACCTCATTCATGGGTCGCGACGCGCCGTCGTCGCGGCCATGATCCGGTGCTTTCCACCCCCGCGGCACAGTCATTTGGCGATGGGGGCGAAGGTCGCGGCGGTGGCGGTGAGGAGGTCGGCGGGGGAGAGCTCGATGTCGAAGCCGCGCTTTCCTCCCGAGACGAAGACCGTGTCGAAGAGTTGCGCCGTCTCGTCGACCACGGTGACGTGCCGGGTCTTCTGGCCGATGGGACTGATCCCGCCGACCACAAAGCCCGTGCGACGCTCCGCGACGGCGGGGTCGGCCATCGTCGCGCGCTTGGCGCCGACGGCCGCGGCGAGCGCCTTGAGGTCCAGCATCCCCGTCACCGGGACGACACCGACGACCAGCCCGAGGTCGGTGTCGGCCAGCAGCGTCTTGAACACACGGTCCGGCTCGACACCGAGGGCCTCCGCCGCCTCCAGGCCGTACGACGGCGCCGCCGGGTCGTGCTCGTACGGATGCATTGCGAACGGGATGCCGGCGGTCGTCAGAGCGACCGTCGCGGGCGTGCCCGCAGCGGCTTTCCGGCTCGCCATCAGCCGTGCGCCTCCGGCGCCGCTGTCTGTTCCGCCGCTTCTGCCGGCGTCGCGTGCTCCACGCGGGGCCCGTTCGCCCGGTACAGCTGCATCGAGGTGCCGCCGATGAGTCGCTGGGTCCCCGGGGCCAACTCCGTCGCGTCCTCCGGGATGGGGACCTCGGTCGCCGAGTCCCACAACAGCTGGTACGAGGTGACGCCGGGCGCGACCGGGAGGAACACCTCCACGTCGTCCTCGACGCCGTGCACGACGAGCAGGATGCGGTTGAACTCCTCCTTGTCGGGAGTCGACGCAGCCAGGTACTGCAGCGTCCGGTTCTCTGGCGAGTTCCAGTCCTCGTCGTCCATCCGCTGGCCGTTGGCGTCGTACCAGTCCATGTGGCTGGCGTTCGGCGTGGTCTGCCCGTCGACGGCGTAGCGGCTGGGGCGGAGGGCCGGGTTCTCTCGTCGCAGCTGGAGGAGGCGCTTGGTCGTGTCGTACAGCTCCCGCTGCTCGCGGTTGCGCAGCCAGTTGAGCCAGGTGAGCTCGCTGTCGTGGCAGTAGGCGTTGTTGTTGCCGCGCTGGCTGCGGCCGTACTCGTCGCCCGCGGTGATCATCGGGACGCCGGCCGAGAGCAGCAGCGTGCCCATCAGGTTCCGGATGGCCTTGGCGCGCGTCATCAGCACGGCCTCGTCCACCGTCGGTCCCTCCACACCGTGGTTGAATGACCGGTTGTTGTCTGTGCCGTCGCGGTTGTTCTCGCCGTTGCCGAGGTTGTGCTTGACGTCGTAGGCGGTGAGGTCGGCCATGGTGAAGCCGTCATGGGCGGTGACGAAGTTCACGGAGGCGAGCGGCCCGCGCTCGGGCGAGAACGTGTTGGAGGATCCGGCGAGTCGCGTGGCGAAGCCGCCGATACCGACCGGCGCCTGGCCGTTGCGGCGGGCGTCGGCGATGTCGGCCAGCCAGAAGTTGCGGACCCGGTCGCGGTAACGGTCGTTCCACTCCGACCAGCCGTCGTGGCCATCCACCGGGCCGGGGAAGTTGCCGGTCTGCCAGCCGCCGAGGCCCACATCCCACGGCTCGGCGATCAGCTTGACGCCCTGCAACGCCGGATCGGCCTGCGCGGCAACCAGGAGTGGGTGGTCGCGGTGGAAGGACGCGTCCGCCCCACGCCCCAGGGTCGCTGCGAGGTCGAACCGGAACCCGTCGATCTGCATCTCGTTGGCCCAGTACCGCAGCGAGTCGAGCACGAGGCGCTGCGGGACGGGGTTGCCGAAGTCGACGGTGTTGCCGCATCCCGTCACATCGATGTACGCGCCGGTCTCGTCGTGGCGGTAGTAGGTGGCGTTGTCGATCCCGCGGAAGCTGCTGCGCGGACCGCCGATGCCCTCCTCGGCGGTGTGGTTGTAGACGACGTCGAGGATGACCTCGATCCCGGCCAAGTGGAGCAGCTTCACCATGCCCTTGAACTCCGCCAGCACAGCCTGCGGACCGGCCGCCTGCGCGGCACGCGAGGCGTACGGCGTGTGCGGGCTGAAGAAGTTGAGGGTGTTGTAGCCCCAGTAGTTGGTGAGCCCCTCCTGCAGCAGGCGCTGCTCGGAGACGAACGCCTGCACCGGGAGCAGCTCGACGGCGGTGACGCCCAGGTCTTTCAGGTACCCGATCGTCGACTCGTGGGCGAGCCCCGCGTAGCTGCCGCGCAACTCCTCCGGCACGCCCGGGTTCTGGTGGCTGACGCCCCGGACATGCGCCTCGTAGATCACGGTGTGATCGAGCGGGGTGTTCGGTTTGGCCGCATGGCCCCAGTCGAAGTCGTCGGAGACGACGACCGAGCGCCAGCCGTCGCTCGCCACACGCACGAGTCCTCGTGCGTAGGGGTCGAGCAGCAGCGCCTCCGGGTCGAACATGTTGCCGGGAGCCGTCTGGCCGGAGGCACGCACCGAGTACCGGGTGCCGACGCCGAGGGACCGCGACCGGCCCACCCAGACACCGTTCGCATCCCGGGTCATGGGCACGGTCTTCACCAGCCAGTTCGGGTCGTGCTCGTCGAACAGGCACAGCTCCATGTCGTCCGCATTCGCGGAGAAGACCCTCAGCTCGCCCGCCTGCGGCCCGACGCGCACACCCAGGTGGCGCAGGGGATCGGTCGAGGTCATGCGTTCTAGAGTAGTGACACACGCCTGGACACAGCTCGGAGGGCACCGTGCCGGTCTACCTCGACCACGCCGCCACCACGCCGATTCGCCCGGAGGCGATCGCCGCCTACACCGAGGCCATGGGCGTCGTCGGCAACCCCTCCAGCATCCACAGCCAGGGGCAGCAGGCCCGGCGGATGCTGGAGGAGGCCCGCGAGACGGTGGCCGCGACGCTCGGCGCCGACCCCATCGAGGTCGTCTTCACCTCGGGTGGGACCGAGGCCATCAATCTGGCCATCAAGGGGATGTTCTGGGCACGGAACGCCGGAGTGCACCGGCCGCGCATCATGGTCCCGGGCGGGGAGCACCACGCCACGATGGACACGGTCGAGTGGCTGGAGCGGGCGGAAGGGGCTCAGGCGTCGTGGCTCCCTCTCGACGCCGAGGGACGCATCGACGTGCCCGACTCGCTCTCGGGCGATGACGTGGCGCTGCTCACCTTCCTCGCGGTCAACAACGAGGTCGGAACGATCCAGCCCGTGCGGGCGCTCGCCGAGGCGGCGCGCGGCGCCGGAATCCCCGTGCACGTGGATGCGGTCGCGGCGTACGGGCATCTGCCGATCGATTTCGCCGGGCTCGGGGTGGATGCGCTCAGCGTCTCCGCGCACAAGATCGGCGGACCGGTCGGCATCGGCGCCCTCGTGCTGAGCCGTGCCTCCACCGTGGTGCCGCTCATCCACGGCGGGGGTCAGCAGCGGCAGGTGCGGAGCGGGACTCAGGATGTGGCGGCCGCCGTCTCGTTCGCGACCGCCGCGCGACTGGCGGAGGCGGAGCGCGAGGCGGAGTCCGCGCGGCTCTCCGCACTGCGAGACCGGCTGATCCGGGGCGTGCGCCAGGCCGTCCCCGCGGCGGTGCTGAGCGGGCCGGAGCCGACGTCGGGGGAGCGTGTGGCCTCGAACGCGCACTTCACCTTCCCGGGCGCGCAGGGCGACTCCCTGCTGTTCCTGCTCGACATGGCGGGCGTGTCGGTCTCCACGGGATCGGCGTGCCAGGCGGGCATCCCCGAGCCGTCGCACGTGCTGCTGGCGATGGGACGCGGCGAGCAGGAGGCGCGGAGCGCTCTGCGGTTCACGCTGGGCCGCACCTCGACCGAGGCCGACGTGGATACGCTGCTCGCGGCTCTGCCCGACGCGTACGCGCAGGCGGCGCGGGCGGGCCTCGCGGAGCGGGCCCCCCGGCTCGGCTGAGCGGGCTCAGGGCGGTTGCGCGGGCGAGCGCGGGTAGAATCGCCGGGTGAAAGTTCTTGCGGCGATGAGTGGCGGTGTCGATTCCGCCGTAGCGGCGGCGCGTGCCGTCGAAGCGGGGCACGACGTCGTGGGTGTGCATCTGGCGCTGTCGCGTATGCCCGGGACGCTCCGCACGGGCAGCCGCGGCTGCTGCACGATCGAGGACTCGATGGATGCGCAGCGCGCGGCGAACATCATCGGCATCCCCTACTACGTGTGGGACTTCTCGGAGCGTTTCAAGCTGGATGTGGTGGACGACTTCATCGCCGAGTACAGCGCCGGGCGCACCCCCAACCCGTGCATGCGCTGCAACGAGCGGATCAAGTTCGCCGCGCTGCTGGAGAAGGCGCTCGATCTCGGGTTCGATGCCGTCTGCACCGGTCACTATGCGGCCATCGTCACCGATGCCGAGGGCAACCGTGAACTGCACCGCGCAAGCGCGTGGGCGAAGGACCAGTCGTACGTCCTCGGCGTGCTGACGACCGAGCAGCTGGCGCACGCGATGTTCCCGCTCGGCGCGACGCCGTCGAAGGCGGAGGTGCGCGCGGAGGCCGCCGCTCGCGGGCTGAGCGTCGCGAACAAGCCGGACTCTCACGACATCTGCTTCATCCCGGACGGGGACACCCGCGGCTGGCTGGCCGAGCGGGTCGGAACCGCGACGGGCGACATCGTCGACCGTGAGGGCAACCGTCTCGGCTCGCACGAGGGCGCTCACGCGTACACCGTCGGCCAGCGCAAGGGGCTCAACGTCGGCTATCCCTCGCCGGACGGCCGCCCGCGGTTCGTCCTGGAGGTGCGGCCGAAGGAGAACACGGTCGTCGTCGGTCCTCGGGAGGCGCTCGACATCGCCGAGATCGCGGGCTCGCGGTTCACCTGGGCGGGGCTGCCGCCGGAGGATCCCGCCACGCCGTTCGCATGCGAGGTCCAGATCCGCGCGCACGCCGACCCTGTGCCCGCGGTGGCGTCGGTGACCGGCGGTGAGCTGGTGGTGCGTCCGGACGTGCCGCTCAACGGGGTCGCGCCCGGACAGACCGCCGTCCTTTACGTCGGCACCCGCGTGCTCGGCCAGACCACGATCGACCGGACCGTCTCCGCCGTTCCGGCCTGAGCGCATCCCGGCCTGACATCCCGGTCTGACTCCGCCTGTGCGGCGACCCGCTCGAAGCTCTATGCTCCGGGCATGACCGCAGAGCGAGCGATCCGCCTCCGGCGCGAGGCCTGGGGGTTCGCGATCGGCTCGCTGTTCTTCGTCGTGGGCGCTGTGCCCTTCTACCAGCGCGCGGTCGGGGATGTCGTCACGAACCTGACGTTCTTCGTCGGTGCGCTGTTCTTCACGGCAGCCGCCTTCATCCAACTCGCGCTCAGCGGTCGGCACCCGCCTCGTCGCGGGGCCGATCGTGCCGAGCTCTACGACTGGTGGGCGGCCGCCGTGCAGTTCGCCGGTACCCTCCTCTTCAACGTCAGCACCACGGTGGCGTTGATCTCCGCGGCCGATACCGACGCGCCGGTCGGGGACGGCTGGCGCCCGGACGCCCTCGGTTCGGTCTGTTTCCTGGTGGCGAGTGGGCTCGCCGTGCGCGCGACCGTCGACCGGGAGCGGCTCTGGGACCCGCGAGCGCGCACCTGGCACGGTGCGTGGCTGAACCTGGTCGGCTCGGTCCTGTTCGGCATCTCGGCGATCGGGGCGTACACGCTTCCGGCCTCCGGTGACCTCGTCAGCCTGTTCTGGGCCAACGTCGGCACGCTTCTCGGCGCCGCGTGCTTCTTCGTGGCGGCGGTGCTCAGCCGCAGGTCGGTGCCGGTGAGGATACGCGCCGCGTGAGCGCTCGCAATTCCTCGGTGCGACTGCCAGTATTCGAGTAGCGCCGTCCGGTTGGTCTCACGGACTCGACGGTCCGCTTTCCGTCGAGTGATTGAGACGGGAGGGGCTGTCGGTCCCTCCCCAGGGAGGACGAGCGATGCGCTCACGAAGTGTCGGGGCTACCGCTATGCACAGGCGCCTGCGCCTCGGGTCGGTCGCGGTGGTGGTGGGCGTTGCTCTGGCGTTCGCCGCGCCGGCGATGGCGACAGCGGACACAGTGGTCGCCGCCGTGCCGGTCGGCACGGCAGTTGCCTCGTCGTCCGCGACCGTGCTTTCGCCCGACGGCAGCCGTCTCTATGTGTCCGACTCTGCTGCCGGTGTCGTCTCGATTATCGACACGGCAACCGACACCGTCGTCGGCAGCGTGCCGGTGACGGGCCCCTTCGGGTTGGCTGTCTCTCCGGACGGGTCGCGGCTCTACGTGGTCACGCCCGGCTCCAACTCGCTCGCCGTGGTCGACACGGCGACTCGTACTGTTCTGACCTCGGTGCCCGTCGGTTCTTCGCCGTTCGGTGTCGCGGTGTCTCCAGACGGGTCGCGGGTCTATGTCACGAATGTGAACGGCGCGGTCACCTCGACGACCTCCGTGATCGACACGGCGACCAACACGGTGGTGGCAACGATCTCCGCCGCGATCGGTCCCCGGTCGATCATCGAGTCGCCGGACGGCTCGCGGCTCTACCTCGCGCACTCGACTCCCGCCAGCCATGACATCTCGGTGGTGGACACGGCCACGAACGCCGTGATCGCCACCATCCCGGTCGGTGTGTTTGCGAATGCGGTCACCGGCTTCGCGATCTCCGCTGACGGGCACACGCTGTACGCCGCCAGTAACAACGCCGACACCGTCCGCGTGATCGACACGGCGACGAACACGATCACGGCGACGCTCTCGGCCGGTGTCGGCAACGGCGCCTACGGGTTGGCACTCACGCCGGACGGCACCCGCCTCTACGTGACCAACGCCGTCGCGAATACCGTCTCCGTGTTCGACACGGCCACCAACGCGATCGTCTCCACTCTGGCGGTGGGGAGCACGCCCCGCACCATCCGCATCTCTCCCGACGGTGCGTTCGCCTATGTGGCGAACACGGCTTCGAACACCGTGTCGGTCATCGCCATCGACACGTTCCCCGCCATCACCACCGCGACCGTGCCGGCCGGCACCATCGACGCGCCCTATTCGACCTCCATCGCCGTGACCGGCACTCCCACGCCGACGCTCTCGGTCACCGCCGGGAGCCTTCCGCCCGGCGTGACGCTCACCGGTACGACACTGACCGGCACCCCCAGCGCCGTCGGCACCTACACCTTCACGGTCACCGCCAGCAGCAGCGTCAGCGGCATCCCCGCGACGGCGGACCAGGCCTACACGCTCGTCGTCGCTGCGGTGCCGGCGGACGCACCGATCGGGCTGACTGCAAGCTATGTCAACGCCACGGCCGCGCTGGCGTGGACCGCACCCGCTTTCGATGGGGGAGCACCGATCACCGGGTACCGGATCGAGCGCAGCACGGACGGGTCGCCCTTCGCCGCCCTGGTCGGCGACACCGCAACCACCGCTGTGACCTCCGCCGACGCCACCATAGCCGCCGGTCACTCGTACGCGTACCGCGTTTCCGCTCTCACCGCTGCGGGCGCAAGCGTGCCCTCCAACATCGCGAGCATCACCGTTCCAGCGGCCAGCATCCCCGCCGGCCCGGCATCGCCGACGCCGGCCGCCACCTCACCGGTTGCCTTGAACGGAGGGCTGGCAGACACCGGAAGCGACTCCACGTTCCCGTTGCTCCTGGGTCTTGCCCTCCTCGTCGCCGGCGCCGCGACGATTCTCGCCCGCCGACCGGCCCGCCAGTCCTAGCCGGCGCAACTCGGACGTCGGGGGTCGCGAATAAGCTGGGTGCGTGGCGATCGAGACGACGACCGACGACCAGCTCGCTGATGCGCGGGGCGAGGCGCAGCAGCTGACAACGCGCATCCTGGAGTTGCGCGACGCGTACTACGAGCGCGACACCGTGCTCGTCAGCGACGAGGAGTACGACCGCATGATGCGGCGGCTGGAGGAGCTCGAGCGGCTCTATCCGGAACTGCAGTCGCAGGACAGCCCGACCCAGACCGTCGGCGGGCGGGCGCAGACGACCCTCTTCGCGCCGGTGGAGCACGCCGAGCGGATGCTCAGCCTCGACAACGTGTTCTCGATCGAGGAGTTCGAGGCGTGGGCGACCCGTGTCGAGCGTGACGCCGGGCGCCGGGTCGACTACCTGTGCGAGCTCAAGATCGACGGCCTCGCGATCAACCTGCGCTACGAGAAGGGCGTGCTGGTCTCCGCGGCGACTCGCGGCGACGGCGTCGTCGGGGAGGACGTGACGGAGAACATCCGCTGGATCCCCGCCATCCCGACCCGGCTATCCACTGATCACCCGCCGGCGCTCGTCGAGGTGCGCGGTGAAGTGTTCTTCCCGGTCACCGAGTTCGAGGAGCTCAACGCGCACCAGCAGGATGCGGGAGAGCGTGTCTTCGCGAACGCCCGCAACGCCGCCAGCGGGTCGCTGCGCCAGAAGGCCGAGGGCAAGAACCGCGCGCAGCTGGAGCTGATGCGCAACCGGCTCCGCCGCCTCCACATGCTCGTCCACGGCATCGGCGCCTGGCACAACCCGCCCGTGGATGCGCAGTCGAAGGTCTACGACCTCCTGAAGGAGTGGGGACTCCCCACCTCTACTCACTACCGGGTCGTCGACGACGTCAAGAAGGTCGACGAGTTCATCGAGTACTACGGCGCCCACCGCGGCGCGGTCGAGCACGAGATCGACGGCATCGTCATCAAGGTGGATGAGCTCGCCCTGCACGACGAACTGGGAGCGACGAGCCGTGCCCCCCGCTGGGCAATCGCCTACAAGTACCCGCCCGAGCAGGTGAACACGAAGCTGCTCGACATCGTCGTCAGCGTCGGCCGCACCGGGCGCGCGACGCCCTTCGCCGTCATGGAGAAGGTGCGCGTCGCCGGTTCCGAGGTACGGCAGGCGACCCTGCACAACCAGGAGGTCGTGAAGGCGAAGGGCGTGCTCATCGGCGACACCGTGGTGCTGCGGAAGGCCGGCGACGTGATCCCCGAGGTGCTCGGTCCGGTGGTGGAGTTGCGCGACGGCACCGAGCGCGAGTTCGTCATGCCCGAGAACTGCCCGGAGTGCGGCACCCGGCTGGCCCCCGCCAAGGAGGGCGACATCGACCTCCGCTGCCCGAACGCCGAGTTCTGCCCGGCGCAGGTGCGCGGGCGCGTCGAGCACATCGGCTCCCGCGGAGCCCTCGACATCGAGGCGCTCGGCGAGGTGGCCGCTGCGGCGCTCACCCAGCCGCGGTTCCCGGAGGCGCCGCCGCTGCCGACCGAGGCCGGACTCTTCGGGTTGCGGTTGGCCGACCTGTTCCCGATCGAGGTCGTGGTGCGGGATTCCGAGACCGGACTCCCCAAGCTGACCGACGCGGGCGAAGAAAAGGTAGACACTCCGTTCCGCCGTCGGCGCCAGAAGAAGGACGGCCCGTTCGACCCCGCCGCGGACTTCGACGGCGACGAACTGTACGTCCCGTCGAAGAACGCGATCGAGCTGCTGACCAACTTGGGGGTAGCGCGCGAGAAGCCGTTGTGGCGCATCCTCGTCGCCCTGAACATCCGGCACGTCGGCCCGGTTGCCGCACGCGCCCTCGCCAACCACTTCGGTTCGCTGGACGCCATCCGCTCCGCCTCCCGCGACGAGTTGGCCGCGGTGGATGGCGTCGGCGGCATCATCGCGGACGCGGTGCTCGCCTGGTTCGACATCGACTGGCACCGCGAGATCGTTGAGCGCTGGGCGGCGGATGGCGTCCAGTTCGCCACTCCGGGGCACCCGGGTCCGGGCAAAGCGGACGAGGCCGGGGGAGTGCTCGCCGGGATCACGGTGGTCGCGACCGGATCGCTGGAGGGGTACACGAGGGAAGGCGCACAAGAGGCGATCATCGCCGCGGGCGGTAAGGCGGCGTCCAGCGTGTCCAAGAAGACCGACTTCGTCGCGGCGGGTCCCGGTGCGGGCTCGAAACTCGCGAAGGCGGAAGAGCTGGGCCTGCGCATCCTCGATGCCGCCCAGTTCAAGGTCCTGGTCGAACAGGGGCCCGCAGCGCTCGATTTGTAACGTTTTGGTCCTCCTTACCGCGGACAGGATGCGAATTCTCCCCCTGAATCGGGGGTAGAACGACTTGCCGTCGGCCACCCATTCATGGGTAGAGTCGAGGAGTGCGCTCCCCCGGGCGCACTTTTGCAAGGGCTTAGCTCGCTCACTCTCGGAGGGACCCGGACGGAGTGCTGGTCGGCTTTGCAGCTGTCGTAACCGTAACCTCGGTAGTCTCCGGACTCACCGGGGCTTTCGTGCTGCCTGCCGACGTGCCGTCCCCGGCGGCCGCGACGGTATCCGCCTCCTCGGTGCAGACGGGGTACACGGCGGCCTCCGCCGAGCCGGGGTACGCCCAGGCTTCCGCATCCGTCTCGCCCGCATCCGTCTCGCCCGCATCCATCTCCGTGTCGGCAGGTCGTGGCGCCTCCGTCGCCGGCCCCGTCTCGGACGTGCCCGCCGGCGCCGCCGGTCGCTCGGCCTCGGCCGCCCTCCTCGGTGCAGTCGCTGCCCTCAATACCTCGGCCCTCCCGTCGTTCCTCGATGCCAACCGCGCCAAGCTCGACGCCATGTTGGTGAACCCGCCGACCGCCCGCGATGTCAGCCGCCTATGGAACCTGATCGATCCGGACAAGCAGGCGACACTTATCAAGGCCGCGCCGCACGTCGTCGGCAACCTCGAGGGCGTGCCGTACGAGGTGCGCGGCCGGGCAAACTCCCTCGACCTCAAGCGCACGATCGCAACGGTCACGAAGACGCTGAAGTCGCAGCACGGCCGCGCCGAGCGCGTCGCCCTGCAGCGCCAGCTGGTGACGCTCGGGAACGTCCTGAAGGCCCTGTCGAAGCACGACGGGGTGAAGCGCACGCTGGTCGCCCTGGATCCCGCCGCCGACGCGAAAGCCTCGATCGTCGTCGGCGACCTCCGCACCGCGACCTACGTCAGCGTCCTCGTGCCGGGCATGTACATGTCGGTCGGCGAGCAGATCGAGTCGTGGGCGAAGGTCGCGCAGGAACAGTACGACCTGCAGACCGGGTATCTACGCCGCATCCTCGGCACGCGCGGGGGGACCGGCGCTCCCGGCGTCGCCGTGGTCGCCTGGATCGGCTACCAGACGCCCGTGCTGACCAACATCGGCGGCACGGCACTGGCGACGCAGGGCGCCGACGGCCTGGAGCGCACTTTGGAGGGCATCCGCAGCCTCCGCACCGCGAACCAGCCGTACCTGAGCGTATTCGCCCACTCGTACGGCTCCACTGCCGCCCTGATGGCCCTCCAGCGCCACACGGTGACGGTGGATGCGCTGGCCCTGATGGGGTCGCCGGGAAGCGAAGCTCAGTCGGTCGCCGGGTTGTCGGTCACGGGCGGCAACGTGTTCGTGGGGGAGGCCGCGCTCGACCCGATCGTGAACAGCGCCTTTTTCGGCAGCGACCCCGGCTCGCCCGGGTACGGCGCGAAGCCGATGGGCGTCGGCGGCGCCGTCGACCCGATCACCCACGCCACTCTCGCCGGTTCGTCCGGGCACAACGAGTACTTCACGGCGGGAACCGAGTGCATGCGCAACCTCGCGATGATCGGCATCGACCGCGGTGAGCTCGTCATGGGCCGCTGAGGGCCAGTTCTCCACAACCGGGCGACCGAGCCCGGTTTGGTCGGCGGTGACGCCCATAATGAGGGGATGCGAGCAGGCGACGAGCTTCCCCCCGAGCGACAGGCTGGGGCGAGCCGCCGGGCGTTCCTGAAAGGTGCGGGTCTCGTCGCCGCCGGTGCGGTCGCGGGCGGAGCGGCCGGAGGCGCTGCGGGCGCTGCTCTGGGCGCATCCGCCGGGCAGACCTCGGTGACGGCGGACGAGTCGGGCGAGGAATACCCGCCCCTGCCCCCGAGGAGCGGCGGTCCGGGCTTCGACCACCTGGTCGTGCTGATGTACGAGAACCGCTCCTTCGACAACCTCCTCGGACACCTGTACGACGAGCACAACCTCCCGCGCGGCGCCCGGTTCGAGGGGCTCGCGTTCGGCGAGTACAGCAACCCCGATCCGGCCGGCGGCCCGGACATCCCGGCTCACGTCTACGAGGGCACGACCGACTTCGTCATGCGCCAGCCTTCGCCCGATCCCGGCGAGGTCTACCCGCACGTCAACACGCAGCTGTACGAGGTGGTCGATCCTCCCGCGAACGCGGACGCCCGGCTCCGGGAGCTGCTTCCGCCGTACAACGCACCCGCGCCGGGCGCCAAGCCGACGATGCGCGGGTTCGTGCGCGACTACATCGGCGTGCTGCGCAAGGACACCGGCCGTGAACCTGTGGTGGATGAATACCGCCGGGTCATGGGCGGCTTCACGCCCGACATGCTCCCCGTGTTCTCCACGCTCGCGCGCCAGTTCGCGGTGTACGACGACTGGCACAGCGCCGTCCCGTCGCAGACCTTCTGCAACCGCTCCTTCTTCCACGCGTCCACCTCGCACGGCTACGTCGATAACGGCGGCGCGGAGGGATTGCGCAAGTGGTTCGATCCGAAAAACGACGCACCGACCATCTTCAACCGGCTCGAGGAGGCGGGCCGCAGCTGGCGCGTGTACTTCGACGATCGGCAACTGATCTCGCTGACCGGCTTCATCCACGCGCCGGCTCTGCAGCCGTTCTGGAAGACGCGGTTCCGCACCATGTCGCAGTTCTACGCGGACGTGGCCGAGGGCACCCTGCCCGACTACGCCTTCGTCGAGCCGCGCCTGCTCTACGACCACAACGACATGCACCCGCCGGGCGGCCCGATGACAGAGGAGGAGATCGCGGGCGACGTCGTCGTGGGGGGCGCGATCTCCGACGTGCGCGCCGGCGACCTCCTGCTGCATCAGATCTACGCCGCGATCCGCTCCTCCCGCAGCGCCCGTGGCTCGAACGCGCTGAACACCATGCTGCTGGTGACCTTCGACGAGCACGGCGGGACCTACGATCACGTCCCGCCGGGCCCGGCGACGCCGCCCGATGACGGCGGACCGGGGGAGAACGGGTTCGGTTTCGACCGCCTCGGCGTCCGCGTGCCCGCCATCGCGATCTCCGCCTACACCGAGCGCAACACGATCATCCACGACGAGATGCACCACGCCGCAGTGATCGCGACACTGTGCAAGAAGTTCCGGATGAAGCACCTGACCGAGCGCGATCGCGGTGCGCGAACGATCGACAACGCGATCAACCGGACGAGCCCGCGCCAGCCGGGCACCTGGCCGGACACCCACCCGCAATACCTTCCGGCCAATCCCGAGGCCGACGCGCCCGCCCCCGAGGACGAGGACCGCCCGCTCAGCCCGCCCGGCGTCGGACTCGTCGGACTGCTGATGGCCCGGTACGGCGCTCCGGGCGCGAAGGTGCCGCGCACCTACAAGGAGGCCTACCAAGCGGTCACCGGTCTGGGGCGCGGGCTGTTCGGGTCGCTCTAGAATCGAAGTGGCGCCGCTCGCGTTCCGAGCGCGGCCACCCCACCACCGAATCCCACGGAGACGCACCCTTGTCTGAATCAAGCGCAGGCGACATCAGCGCGGAGCAGGTCGCACACCTGGCGAACCTCGCCCGGATCGACCTCAGCCCGGAAGAACTCGAGAGCCTCACGAAGGAGCTCGGCCAGATCGTCGAGTCCGTCGCCAAGGTCCAGGAGGTCGCCGGGCCCGATGTGCCGGCGACGAGCCACCCGCTGCCGCTCACCAACGTGTTCCGGGCGGACGAGGTCCGTCCGTCGCTGACGGTCGAGCAGGCGCTGTCCGGCGCTCCGGCGCGCGAGGGCGACCGCTTCAAGGTGGCCACCATCCTGGACGAGGAGTAAGCGCATGACCGACCTGACCAGGCTCTCCGCCTCCGACCTCGCCGGGAAGCTCGCCGCGGGCGAGGTCTCTTCCGTCGAGGCCGTCCGCGCCCACCTCGACCGCATCGAGGCCGTCGACGCCGACGTGCACGCGTTCCTCCACGTCGCGAGCGACAACGCACTCCGCACCGCAGGCGAGATCGACAGCCGGCGCGCCGCGGGCGAGCGGCTCGGCGCCCTCGCGGGCGTCCCGATCGCGATCAAGGATGTGCTCGCCACCCAGGACATGCCCTCCACCTCCGGATCGAAGATCCTCGAGGGCTGGATTCCGCCCTACGACGCGACCGTCGTCCGGAAGCTCCGAGAGGCCGACCTCGTGCCCCTCGGCAAGACCAACATGGACGAGTTCGCGATGGGCTCCTCCACCGAGCACTCCGCCTACGGCCCGACCCGCAACCCGTGGGATCTCGAGCGCATCCCGGGCGGTTCGGGTGGTGGCTCCGCCGCGGCCGTGTCGGCGTTCGAGGCGCCGCTCGCGCTCGGCTCCGACACCGGCGGGTCGATCCGTCAGCCGGCAGCCGTGACCGGATCGGTCGGCGTGAAGCCGACCTACGGCGGCGTCAGCCGGTACGGAGCGATCGCCCTGGCGAGCTCGCTCGACCAGGTCGGCCCGGTGTCGCGTTCGGTCCTGGATGCGGGCCTCCTGCACGACGTCATCGGCGGCCACGACACGTTCGACTCCACCTCGCTGACCGACACCTGGCCGTCGATGGCCGATGCCGCCCGGGCGGGTCGCCGCGACGGCGCGCTGAAGGGCGTGCGCGTCGGCGTCATCCGCGAGATCGCGGGTGACGGCTTCCAGGCGGGCGTGAAGCAGCGCTTCGGCGAGTCGCTGGCCCTGCTGGAGTCCGCGGGCGCCGAGATCGTGGAGGTGAGCGCGCCGAGCTTCGAGTACGCCGTCTCGGCGTACTACCTGATCCTCCCGGCGGAGGCCTCCAGCAACCTGGCCCGCTTCGACTCGGTGCGGTTCGGTCTGCGGGTAGACCCGGCCGACGCTCCGGTCACGGTCGAGCGCGTCATGGCCGCGACTCGTGACGCGGGCTTCGGCCCCGAGGTCAAGCGACGCATCATCCTCGGCACCTACGCCCTGAGCGCTGGCTACTACGACGCCTACTACGGCAGCGCGCAGAAGGTGCGCACGCTCATCCAGCGCGACTTCCAGTCGGCGTTCGAGAAGGTGGATGTGCTGGTGAGCCCGAGCGCGCCGACGACCGCTTTCAAGCTGGGCGAGAAGATCGACGACCCGATGGCGATGTACCTCAACGACATCACCACCATCCCGGCCAACCTCGCCGGCGTGCCCGGCATGGGCCTGCCCATCGGGCTGGCGCCGGAGGACGGCCTCCCCGTCGGGATGCAGCTGATGGCGCCCGCCCGCGCGGACGCCCGCCTCTACACCTACGGCGCGGCGCTCGAGCAGCTGCTCGAGGAGCAGTGGGGGGCGCCGCTGCTCAGCCAGGCGCCTGACCTGAGCGCCACCGAGATGTTCGCGAGCGAAGAGGGAGCCGTCTGATGGCGAACGCCACCGCCCAGAAAGTCCAGCTGATGGACTACGACCGAGCCCTGGAACTGTTCGAGCCGGTGCTCGGGTTCGAGGTGCACGTCGAGCTGAACACTAAGACCAAGATGTTCTGCGGCTGCGCCAACGAGTTCGGCTCCGGCGCCAACACGAACACCTGCCCGACGTGTCTCGGCCTCCCCGGCGGCATGCCGCAGGTCAACGAGAAGGCGATCGAGTCGAGCATCCGGCTGGGCCTCGCCCTCGGCTGCGAGATCGCCGAGTCGAGCCGCTTCGCCCGGAAGAACTACTTCTACCCGGACCTCGCGAAGGACTTCCAGACCTCGCAGTACGACGAGCCGATCGCCCACGACGGCACCATCACCATCGAGCTGGAGAGCGGTCGCGAGATCACGATCGCGATCGAGCGCGCCCACATGGAGGAGGACGCCGGCAAGCTGACGCACGTCGGCGGCGCGACCGGCCGCATCCAGGGCGCCGACTACTCGCTGGTGGACTTCAACCGCGGCGGCGTCCCGCTGGTCGAGATCGTCACGAAGATCATCGAGGGAACCGAGGCGGACGCTCCGGAGGTCGGACGGGCATATGTCCGTGCGATCCGCGACATCGTCAAGGGACTCGGCGTCTCCAACGCCCGGATGGAGGAGGGCAACGTGCGCTGCGACGCCAACATCTCCCTCCGCCGTCGCGGCAGCACCGAGCTCGGCACCCGCACCGAGACTAAGAACGTCAACTCGCTGCGTTCGATCGAGCGCGCGGTGCGCTACGAGATCCAGCGCCAGGCGGCGATCCTGGAGGCGGGCGGAACGATCATCCAGGAGACGCGTCACTGGCACGAGGACTCCGGCACGACGAGCGCGGGACGACCGAAGTCGGACGCGGACGACTACCGCTACTTTCCGGAGCCGGACCTCGTGCCGGTCGCGCCGAGCCGTGAGTGGGTCGAGGAGCTACGTGCGACGCTTCCCGAGGAGCCGTCCGTCCGTCGCAAGCGTCTGACGGCCGAGTGGGGCTTCACTCCTCTCGAGTTCCAGGACGTCGCCAACGCCGACCTGCTGGACGAGGTCGAGGCCACGATCGCCGCAGGCGCGAGCCCCGCGGCCGCGCGCAAGTGGTGGACGGGCGAGATCGCCCGCCTCGCGAACGCGCAGAACGTGCCGGCCGGCACCCTGGTCAGCCCGCAGAACGTGGCGGAGCTCGCCGGGCTCATCGACGCCGGCACGCTGACCGACCGCCTCGCCCGCCAGGTGCTCGAGGGCGTCATCGCGGGTGAGGGACGTCCGCAGGAGGTCGTCGACGCGCGTGGCCTCGCGGTCGTCTCCGACGACGGCGCGCTGATCGCCGCGATCGACGAGGCCCTCGCGGCCCAGCCGGATGTGCTGGCGAAGATCCGCGATGGCAAGGTACAGGCCGCAGGCGCGGTCATCGGAGCCGTCATGAAGGCGATGCGCGGCCAGGCCGACGCCGCACGCGTCCGTGAGCTGGTCCTGGAGCGCGCGACGTCCGCGGAGTAGCGCAGCTGGGAGCTCCTGAGTCTTTCGCCTCGACACGCTACGCGGGGATCGAAAAGCTCAGGAGCTCTCGCATTTGCTGACTCCCAGCCGACGCGTGCAGAGTAGTCGCATGGGCGTCTTCACTCTCGGTGGCCTGACCACCGCTCCCGCTTCGTCGCACACCGAGCTGCTCGCGCCGCCCACCCTGGCGGCGCTGGATGCGCTCGGCTGGCTGGATGAGGTCGGCGCGGTGGAGATCGACCCCGACATCTCCGACACCGCGGCCACCCGTGACGAGTTCGGGCTGGATGCGTCGAACCTCGCTAACTGCGTGGTCGTCGCGGGCAAGCGGGAGGGTGTCGAGCGGATCGCCGCCTGCGTCGTGCTCTCGACGACCCGCGCGGACGTCAACAGCACCGTCAAGCGCCTGCTGGATGTGCGCAAAGCGTCGTTCCTGCCGATGGACCGCGCCGTCGAGCTGACCGGCATGGAGTACGGCGGGATCACGCCGATCGGCCTGCCCGATGGTTGGCCGGTGCTGGTCGACACACGGGTGCTGGATGCCGGCGTCGTGATCATCGGCTCCGGCGTGCGTCGCTCCAAGATCCTCCTGCCCGGCCGGCTGCTCGGCGAGCTGCCGAACGCCCAGGTCATCGAGGGCTTAGGGCTGGAGGCACCGGCGTCGTGAGCGTGTCGTCATGACCGGAACGGCTGACCGCATCCTCGCGCCGGTTCGCACCCGCCTGATCGAGACCCTCGCCGGCCGGTCCGACGAGGTCCCCGCCTGGATCCTGCGCCTCGAATTCGGCGAGGACGAAGGTTTCTTCGGGCCGGACAGCGCCGCGTGGGCGGTGCACGGTGGCATGCCGACGCTCGTCGCGGGGGTCCGCGCTCTGCTGCTGCAGGCGCTGCACCCGGGGGCACTCGCCGGGGTGCGCGACTTCTCCCGATACCGCGAGGACCCGCTGGGCCGCTTGGCCGGCACCATCCAGTGGATCCACACGGTGACCTTCGGCAGCCGCGATCAGGCCGTCGCCGGGTCGGAGATGGTGCGTTCCCTGCACCGCCGGGTGCAGGGAACCTTCGTCGATGGCCACGGTGTGGAGCGGCCCTACTCCGCCAACGATCCGGAGCTGGCGCGCTGGGTGCACCTCGCGTTCACCGACGCCTTCCTCACCGCCCATGAGCAGTGGGGCGGCGTCATCCCCGGTGGGTCGGACGGGTACGTCGACGAGTGGGCGATAGCCGCAGAGCTGATGGGTGTCCCGAGCCCGCCGCGCACCGCGGCGGCGCTCCGGGCCGAGATCGATGCGGTCACCGATGCGGGCGAACTGCGCGGAGGCCCGGAGGTGGAGGAGATCGTGCGGTTCATCCGCCGCGCTCCGCTGCGCAGGATGCTGCGGCCGTCGTACCGGATCGTCTTCCGCGCAGCCGTGTCGACGCTGGAACCGCGCCACCGGGCGCTGCTCGGGCTACCGCCAGGACCGGCGGAGCGGATGCTGCCCCTCCACGGCGCCACAGCGGCGGTGCTCAGCGGTGCGCGGACACTGCTCGGCCCGGAGCCGCAGGCGGAGCTGGCCGCGCGTCGTCGGCTCGACAGGCTCGCCTCCGCCTGAACCGCGCCGCGTGCGAGGATGACGGCATGGATGACGGCATGGATGACGCCCGCACGGACCAGCACACCACCGAACGCATCCGGACCGTCACCTGGGAGGACCCGGCGCCTGGCGTGGCCCTCATGCCGACGATGACCGGCCTGGAGTACCTCCGCACGATGCTCCGCGGCGAACTCCCGCCGCCTCCGATCACGGCCCTGATGCGGATGACGCTCGTCTCTGCCGACCTCGGCACCGCGACCTTCGTCTGCGAGCCCGACGAGTCGCACTACAACCCGATCGGTTCGGTGCACGGCGGCTACCTGTGCACGGCCCTCGACTCGGCGCTCGGCTGCGCCGTCCAGACCACGCTGCCGCAGGGGCAGGGCTACACGTCCATCGAGATCAAGGTGAACTATCTTCGGCCGGTCTTCGCGCACACGGGTGCCCTGACCTGCACCGCGACGGTCAGCAAGCCCGGCAACCGGGTCGCTTTCGCCGACGGAGTCATCACGGACGGATCGGGGAAAACGGTCGCCACCGCGACCGGATCGCTCCTGGTCTTCCCGATCGCCTGACCGGTTTCGCGTGGAGGCTACTTCCCCAGGTCCGCGAGCAGCTTCTCCCGGACTTTCCGCCGGATGACCTTGCCGACGATCGACCGCGGCAGCTCGTCCAGCTGGTAGACGTGCTTGGGCACCTTGTACGGCGTGAGGCAGTCCCGGCCGAACGCGCGGATCGCCTCTTCGTCGAAGGATGCGCCCGCCTCCATCACGACGGCGGCGACCACCTCCTCGCCGCCGCGTCGGTGCGGAAGCCCGACCACCGCGACATCGGCGACGCCGGGGTACGAGCGAAGCGCGTCCTCGACCTCGCTCGGCGACACGTTGAACCCGCCGGTGACGATGAGCTCCTTGATGCGGTCGACGATGCGGACGAAGCCGTCCTCATCCATCGTCACGATGTCGCCGGTGCGGAACCAGCCGTCGTCGGAGAAGACCTTCGCCGACTCGTCGGGCTTGCGCCAGTATCCCGAGAACACCTGCGGCCCGCGGGCGAGCAGCTCGCCCTCCTCGCCGAAGGGGCGGTCGAACGACGGGTCCTCCGGGTCGGCGACCCGCAGCTCGGTGCTCGGCAGGGGGAGACCGACGGTGCCGGGCCGGCGGGTCGCGCCGACGGGGTTGGCCATGAGCACCGGCGAGCACTCGGACAGGCCGTAGCCTTCGACCAGGTATCCGCCGGTCTTGTCCTCCCAGAGGTCGACGATGCCCTGCGGGAGGCTCATCGCACCGGAGATCGCGATCTGGATGCCGGAGAGCGACACCTTCCGCTCCTGGGCCGCCTGCACCAGGCGCTCGTAGATCGGCGGGACGGCCGGGAGGAAGGTGGCCGGCCGGTTCTTCATCACGTCGAGCACGAGTTCCGGGTCGAATTTCGGGAAGAGGACGAGTCGCGCGCCCATGCTCATCGCGAAGGTCAGGCAGAGCGTGAGCCCATACGCGTGGAAGAGGGGGAGGACCGCGTAGACGACCGAGCTTCCGCGTTCGATCGTGGGCACCCAGGCGCGGGCCTGCGCGGCGTTGACGGTCAGGTTGCCGTGGCTGAGCATCGCGCCCTTCGGCAGCGCGGTGGTGCCGGAGGTGTACTGGATGAGCGCTAGGTCGTCGCGCTCCGGCCGCGGGTACGAGGCTTTCAGCCGGCGGGAGGCGACCAGCGAATCCCAGCTGATCGTGCCGGAGACCTTCGCGGTCAGCTGCTCGCGCGCCGTGCGGGCGGCGCGCACCGGCAGGCGCAGGGCGAAGCGCTTGGACGCGGGCATCGCCCGCGTCAGGTCGACGGAGATGACGGTGGTGACGCCGAGGTCGGCCGGAAGGGCCTGGACCGTGGCAGCGACCTTGTCCCAGACGATCGCGACAGCGGCGCCGTGGTCCTCGAACTGATGGCGGAGCTCGCGCGGGGTGTAGAGCGGGTTGTGCTCGACCACGACCGCGCCCAGGCGCAGTACCGCGTAGAACGCAGCGACGTGCTGCGGGCAGTTCGGCAGCACCAGAGCGACCCGGTCGCCCTTCTTCACGCCCAGCTTGCGGAGCCCCTCGGCCGCCCGGACGATCTGGTCGCCCAGCTCGGCATAGGTCGTCGTGGCACCGAAGAACTCCAGCGCGACATGACGGCCGTAGGTCGTCACCGATTCGTCGATCAAGTGGGCGAGGGAGCCGTCGGGCACCTCCACCTCAGCGGGCACGTCGGGCGCGTAGTGGGCCACCCAGGGCTTCGCGTCGTAGGGAGGGTGCTCGTGGCTGTCGCTCGTGGCGCTGTCCGTTGTCACGGGCGCAAGCCTACGCGGGCGCGGACAGCGCCCGCACGGCCTCCTCGATGGGGGTGTCGCCGCCGATGACCTCCCACTGCTTGCCGATGCTCCCCGGCTCTGCGAGCGCGACGGCGATCAGGGTCGCGACGTCCTCTCGCGCGATGCTGCCGCGCGGAACGCTCTCGCCGAGGGTCACCCGGCCGGTGCCCTCCTCTGTGGTGAGGCCGCCCGGTCGCAGAATGGTCCAGTCGAGGGTGGATTCGCGCAGCGCCACGTCGGCGTCCCGCTTGGCCTCGACGTACGCCTTCCACACCGGGTCCGCGTCATCGACCGGCGCATCCACGCCCCAGGCGGAGACCTGCACGAAACGGCGGATGCCGGCCTGCGCGGCCGCCTCCTGAGCCTTGACAGAGCCGCCGTAGTCGACGGTCCGCTTGCGCTCGATACCCGAGCCCGCGCCTGCGCCGGCGGTGAACACCACGGCGTCGCAGCCCGAGATCGCCGCGGCGAGTTCCGATGCCTCGGCCTTCTCGATGTCGACGAGGGCGCCCTCTCCGCCCAGGCGGTAGACATCGTCGGCGTGCTCCTCGTTGCGGACCACACCGACGAACTCGTCACCGCGGTCGTAGAGCACCCGCATCAGCTGCTGGGCGACTTTTCCCTGGGCACCGATGATCGCGACTCGAGTCATATCCCCATCCTTCCACCGAGGGGCGGGACGTGCGACACGCGTCCGCCTCGCGCGAACGCTCTGGGCTGCCGCGGCACGTTCTGTTACGGTCGTGACCATGACCGCCCTGCTCGAGCTCCTCGGACGCGCCCTCGCGTCGGCGCTCGGCATGCCCGGGCTCGGAGCGCACGGCGGCAGCCCCGCCGGTGTCGTCGCCCTCGCCGGCGTGGCCGGCGCGCTGGGTCTCGTCGCCGTAGTGGCGGCTGCTGCGCTGCGGTCGGTGGCGGCGCTCGCGGCGTCGCTCCGCCTCCGCTCGGTGTGGTCGCGGCCGATCGAACCGGTCGCCGGGTGGCTCGCCGAGAGCCAGTCCGACCCAGATGCGGACGGTCGTCCGCGACCCAGGGCGCCCGGCGCCCCCCTGCCGGTCGCGTAGCCGCGCGTCGCATCCCGCCTTGGCGGGCGACGCCCCTCGCGACCAGACGTGTCCTCACTCGTCCTCATCGCAGGGAATCACTCACTCATGGACTTCTTCTCCTGGCCGCCCATCGCGGCCATCCTCGACGGCGCCTACGGCCTCGTCACCGCCCTCTCCACTGCCGTCGAGCCGTTCGCCGGCACAGCAGCGGGACTCGTAGCCGTCGTCGTCCTGACGATGCTCGTCCGCATCCTGCTCATCCCGGTCGGCGTCAGCCAGGTTCGGGCCGAGTTCCACCGCCGCCGGATCGCGCCGCAGCTCGCCGAGCTGCAGCGCCGCCACGCGGGCGACCGCGAAACGCTCGCCCGCAAGACGATGGAGCTGTATCAGAGCGAGCAGGTCTCGCCCTTCGCCGGGATGCTGCCGCTGCTCGCGCAGATTCCCGTCATCACGCTCCTCTACGCGGTGTTCACGCATCCGACTATCGCCGGGCACGCCAACACGCTGCTCACGGAGCACGCGTTCGGAGCGCCGCTCGGCACCAGCTTCGTCGGCCTGACCGGCGCCGGGGCCGGCGTCTGGCCCGCGATGCTCGTCTACCTGGGCGTACTCGCGCTGATCGCCGTGGTGACGACCGTGTCCCGTCGCGTGCTGACGCTGCCGCAGCCGGAGGGCGCCTCGACGCCGGCCGGGATGCTGCGGGCGCTATCGTTCCTGCCATA
Source organism: Leifsonia sp. RCC_180 (assembly GCF_058138205.1). NCBI lineage: Bacteria > Bacillati > Actinomycetota > Actinomycetes > Micrococcales > Microbacteriaceae > Leifsonia > Leifsonia sp. RCC_180. The sequence continues at coordinate 528,565 of NZ_CP200340.1, forward strand.
CGTGACGGTTGTGTTCGCTGCATTCGTCCCGCTTGCGGCTGCCGTCTACATCCTCACCTCGACCGCGTGGACCGTCGCCGAGCGCTGGACGCTCCGCCGGCTGCTCGATCCGGCGCGCGGCACGGGGGAGAGCGCGCGGCCCACCACCTCGCACTGAGCGCATCCACACGTGGGAATGGCACGATGAGAGGCATGTGGAGACGCACGCAGCAGGATCGGCCGGCAGACGACGCGGACGCGACCCGGCGCAGCGGGCCCGGGCTGGGCGTCGGCGTGCAGGTGTACGTGCGGGAGCGCATCCCCGTCGGAAGCGACGACTGGGTCGACGAGCCGACGGGCGTGATCATCGCCCCGGGCGACCGTAGCCTGCGGAACGTCTACGGTCCCGCCGACGGTCTGACGACGTGGACCGTCGCCTTCTCGGAGCCGCAGTACCGTCGCGACGGTCGCGGGCCGTACGAGACCGCGATCGTGCCGGCGTCGCTGCTGGTCGCCGAGGAGCCGTTCCCCGGCTGACGAGGTGCCGACGAGCCATACCCGACTGAACCGGTTCGGCACCCACTACCTCCGCACGGCGCGCGAACCTACAATGACGGCATGTTCGTCGAGGGCACCCTTCGATGGCAGGTCACGGAAGACTGCCCGTGGGACCTGCTGATGGCCCTCGCCGTCCGCGACCTCGCAGGCTTGAGCGGACGGGTGCAGCCGATCCTGCCGCCGCTCGAACCGGCGGTCTCCCCGGCGTTCCAGACACACCCCGCCGAGCCGTCCGGGGGATCGATGCGGATGCGCCCGGCCCAGCTCGGCGGCTCGCGGCCGGCCCACCCCCGTGAGCGCGGCGAGGGCGCCGACGACGGCCGGAAGGACGCGCTGGCGCGCCAGTGGCAGGCGTGGTTCGATGTCGCGGCCGATCGCCACAGGAGGCAGAACGCCCCGCTGCTGCGACCGCCGCACTTCGAGGCCTTCGACCGGGCGATCGAACTGCAGGATGCGGTCATCGCCCACTACGACGCGGCCGCCGGCTGGACGGCCGAACGCCACGCGGACTACATCGCCGCCACGACGGACTCCCACGCCCGCCGCGCCGCCGACATCGTCGACGTAGTGCGAGAGCGCGAGCACGAGCTGCGGCGGCAGGCCGGATACTTCCGGCTCGACATCGACGTGCTGCCGCTGGCCGAGAAGGGCGCGTGGATCGTCGGACCGCACACGGTGGCGATCAGTGCGACCCTGCGCGACGACTCCGCCGCGTTCCGCGACTGGCTCCGCCCGCTCGTCGCGGCCCTCGTCTGACGCGCGCCCCGCGCGCATCCCGCACTCGCGCGTCCCGCTCGAGCCCTCGTCGAGTGGCGACAATATGTCACCACTCGACGAGGATTACGACAACGACTCACCACTCACGGGCGCCGAAGGCGACCCGAGCGCGTCTAGCGCGTCACGCGGGGCGCTTGGAGGGGGATGTGGTGAGCGCCGGGTCGGTCTGCGCCACATCCCCGACGGCCTCGTCGATGCGCGCCATCACGTCGCCGGTGAGCTTGACGCCCGCCGCGGCGGCGTTCGAGCGCACCTGCTCCGGGCGCGACGCGCCCACGATCGCGCCAGACACGTTCTGGTTCTGCAGCACCCACGCCACGGCGAGCTGCGCCATGGTGATGCCGAGCTCGTCCGCGATCGGCTGCAGCCCCTGGACGGCGGTGAGCACGTCCTCCCGCATGAAGCTGCGGATGGCGTCCGCCCCGCCCTTGTCGTCGGCCGCGCGGCTGCCCTCTGGCGCCTGCTGACCCGGCTTGTACTTGCCGGTCAGCACGCCCTGGGCAACTGGCGACCAGACGATCTGCGAGATCCCGAGCTCGCCCGAGGTCGGGATGACCTGCTTTTCGATGACCCGCCACAGCATCGAGTACTGCGGCTGGTTCGAGATGAGCTGGATGCCGAGCTCCGTGGCGAGCGCGTGTCCCGCCCGCAGCTGGTCGGCCGTCCACTCGCTGACGCCGATATAGAGCGCTTTGCCCTGCCGGACCACGTCCGCGAAGGCCTGCATGGTCTCCTCGAGCGGCGTCTCGCTGTCGTAGCGGTGCGCCTGGTAGAGGTCGACGTAGTCGGTGCCGAGACGCTGCAGCGAGCCGTCGATGGACTCGAGGATGTGCTTGCGCGAGAGGCCGGTGTCGTTGTGGCCCTTGGGGCCGGTCGGCCAATACACCTTCGTGAAGATCTCGAGCGACTGGCGGCGCTGACCCTTGAGCGCATCGCCGAGGACCTGCTCTGCTGCCGTGTTCGCGTAGGCGTCCGCAGTGTCGAAGGTGGTGATGCCCGCGTCGAGGGCGGCATGCACGCTCTTCGTGGCGATGTCGTTCTCGACCTGGGAGCCGTGGGTGAGCCAGTTGCCGTAGATGATCTCGGAGATCTTGAGTCCGCTGTTGCCGAGGTACCTGAATTCCATGGCTCCAACGTATCCCCGTCCGGCCCGCCGTTCGCCCGCCATCCGCCGAGGTGCTCGTTGTTGTGCCTACGCCCGGCGTGTCGGCAGCATCTACGAGCACCTCACCGCACAGGAGCGGCCGGTGTCGGGAGTAGGTGAGAAGCTGGAGGGGTGGGACGAGCGGATGGCAGCGAGCGGCAGGTCAGCGCATCCGATGTCGACGACTCGGAGGCGGGCATCCTGCACGTCGACATGGATGCGTTCTTCGCCTCCGTCGAGCTGCTGGAGCGGCCGGATGCCCGCGGGAAGCCGGCCATCGTCGGGCACGCGGGCGGCCGCGGTGTGGTGACGAGCGCCACGTACGAGGCGCGCCGGTACGGCGTCCGCAGCGCGATGCCGATGTCGCAGGCACTCCGGTTGTGCCCGAACGCGATCATCCTTCCGCCGCACTACGAGCGCTACACCGAGTACTCCGCGAAGGTGATGGACATCTTCCGCGAGGTCACCCCGCTGGTGGAGCCGCTGAGCATCGACGAGGCGTTCCTCGACGTGCGGGGCGCCCGCCGGCTGCTCGGCTCGCCGCGCCGGATCGCCGAGCTGATCCGCTCGCGCGTGCAGGAGGAGACCGGCCTGACCTGCTCGGTGGGGGCGGCGGCGACGAAGTTCATGGCCAAGCTCGCCTCCGGCCGTGCGAAGCCGGACGGCTTGCTGGTGATCCCGCGGTCGGAGACGCTCGCGTTCCTCCGCCCGCTGCCGGTCGGCGCCCTCTGGGGGGTCGGCGCGAGCACGCAGGCGGCGCTCGAGCGGATGGGCCTGCTCACCGTCGCCGACCTGGCCGACGCCCCGCTCCACGTCCTGCAGAAGGCCGTCGGCGACGCGAGCGGCCGCAAGCTGCACGAGCTGGCCAACGGGCGGGATGCGCGTCGCATCGTCACCGAGTCGCGCGAGAAGAGCATCGGGCACGAGAACACCTTCGGCACCGACGTCGGCGATCCGGACACACTCCGCCGCGAGCTCCTCCGGCTCTCCGGACGTGTCGGGGAGCGGCTCCGGAAGCACGCGATGGTCGCGCGGACGGTGTCGATCAAGGTGCGCTTCTCCGACTTCCGCACCATCACGCGGTCGCGGACGCTGGCCGAGCCGACCAACGTCGGCAGGCGGCTCTTCGAGGAGGCGTGGGATGTGTTCGGCGCGCTGGGCCTCGACGTGCGGCAGACGCCCATCCGGCTCATCGGCGTTCGTGCCGAGCAGCTGCTGGACGCGGGCGGCGATGCGCTGGCGCTGTGGGACCCGGACGAGGAGTGGCGCGAGACCGAGCGCACCCTGGACGCGGTGAGCGCGCGCTTCGGCCGCGGCATGATCGGGCCGGCCTCACTGGTCCGGCGCTCGCGCGACGCCGACGAGGAGGAGCAGGACGGACGCAACCCGAAGTACGTGAGCGATTGATCGAGCCTGGTCAGGCCGAGAACCGCGCGCTACGGTGGCTTGCATGACGAACATCTCGCTCAAGCTCGCGGAGACCCTCAGCGGCTCCGGCATCAAGTCGGTCTACGGCGAGCCCGTCGTCGTGGACGGCACCACGGTCGTACCGGTGGCCGCGGTGCAGTTCGGCTTCGGCGCGGGCTCTGTCGGCGAGGGCGGCGAGGACGCGCCCGGCGGCGGAGGCGGCGGTGGCTGGGCGGTTCCGTTCGGCGCCTACATCTCGGACGAGACGGGCGTGCGGTTCCGGCCGAACCTGATCACGCTGCTCGCGGTCGGCATCCCCTTCGTCTGGGTCGCGGGCCATGCCTGGGCCCGCGTGATCCGCGCGCTGAAGAAGTAGCGCCGCCGCCGCTCCGGACTACACTGGAGGCGAACACGGGAGTCCGGTGAGCCGGGCTGAGAGGAGACTTCTCCAAGTCTCGACCGTCGAACCTGATCTGGGTCATGCCAGCGCAGGGAGGCCTTCTCACATCCCGTGCCCTGTTTCGCAGAATGAAAGGGCACGTCCAGTGCATGCAACTCTTCTCTCCACGGGCGCGCGTACGCGCGTCCTCCGCTGGCGGGTCGTCGACATCGTCGTCGCCAGTGTCGTCGCCGTCGCGTCCGGCGTCGTCTTCTGGGTCTGGGGTGTCGTCCAGAACCCGATCTCCGGCCCGGTCGGGGCGCTTCTGCCGGGCTTCCAGGGCATCCTGAACGGTCCGTGGTTGTTCGCGGGGGTGCTCGTCGCGCTCATCGTGCGCAAGCCCGGTGCTGCCCTGTTCGGAGAGCTCGTCGCCGCGATCGTCTCCGCTCTGATCGGGACGCAGTGGGGCTTCGCCACGCTGCTCTCCGGTGTCGTGCAGGGGCTGGGGGCGGAGATCGTCTTCGCCCTGTTCTTGTACGCGAACTGGCGGCTCGTGCCTGCGATCCTCGCTGGTGCGGGCGCCGGGCTGGCAGAGTCCATCCTCGACCTCCTCTACTGGTACCCCGGTTCGAAGCCGGAGTTCGCCATCACCTACGCCATCACGACGACCGTGTCGGGCGCCGTCGTGGCGGGCCTCGGCTCCTGGCTGCTGGTGCGCGCACTGGCGCGGACCGGAGCGCTGAGCCGATTCGCAGCGGGCCGCGAGGCGCAGAGGGCCTCGCGGGTCTGACGACCGTGTCGCTCGGACTTCCGGTGCCTGCCGCTGCCGCCGTGCGCGTGGACGGCTGGGGCTGGCGTTACTCCGGCCGCAGCGCGTGGGCGGCACGGGGCGTCGATCTGCGCATCGAGCCGGGGGAGCGTGTGCTGCTGCTCGGCGCCTCTGGCGCGGGCAAGAGCACACTGCTGGCCGGCCTGGCCGGCGTGCTCGGCGGCGAGGACGACGGCGACGCGGAGGGGTCGCTCACCGTCGCGGGGCGTCCGCCGGCCGAGGCGCGGGGGAGTACAGGGCTGCTGCTGCAGGATCCGGACGCCCAGGTCATCCTGGCCCGCGTCGGCGACGACGTGGCCTTCGGCTGCGAGAACCTCGGTGTGCCGCGGGCGGAGATCTGGCACCGGGTGCGGGCGGCGTTGACGGCGGTGGGACTCGACGTCCCGCTCGACCGCTCGACCGCACAGCTCTCCGGCGGACAGAAGCAGCGGCTCGCCCTGGCGGGGATCCTCGCCATGCGGCCAGGCCTGCTGCTGCTCGACGAGCCGACGGCGAACCTCGACCCGGAGCGGGTGCTGGAGGTTCGGGATGCGGTGCGCGGGGCGCTCGACGCGTCAGGCGCCACCCTCGTGGTGGTCGAGCACCGCGTCTCGGTCTGGCGCGACCTCGTGACCCGGGTGGTCGTTCTCGGCGCCGACGGCGGCGTGCTGGCCGACGGTGCGCCGGATGCGGTCCTGGCCGACCACGCCGGCGAGCTTCGGCGCGCCGGCGTGTGGCTGCCGGACACCGCCGTTCCGGAGGCACCCGTCGTGCGCGAGGGGGAGCCGCTGTTGACCGGCCGCTCGCTCGTGTTCGGGCGCGGCCCCGCGGTCACTCGTCGTCGGCGCCGCGACCGGACGGTCGCCGGGACGCCTGTCGGCCTGCCCGTCGACGTGGAGGTGTTGGAGGGCGCGGCGCTCGCGCTCACCGGCCGCAATGGTGCCGGGAAGTCGACGCTCGCGCTGACGCTCGGCGGCCTGCTTCCCGCGCTCGGCGGCCGTCTCACGGCCGAGCCGATGCTCGCCGACGGTGCGTCGCCCGATCCTGCGGCCTGGCGCTCGCGCGAGCTGCTGACCCGCATCGGCAGCGTCTTCCAGAATCCGGAGCACCAGTTCATCGCCTCCACCGTCCGTGAAGAGCTCGCCGCCGGGCCGCGCGCCCTGCGTCTACCCGAGGACCAGGTTCAGGAGCGGGTGGAGGAGCTGCTCGATCGTCTGACGCTTGCCCGGTTCGCTGAGGCGAACCCGTTCACCCTCTCGGGCGGCCAGAAACGACGGCTCTCCGTCGGTACCGCCCTCGCCACCCGGCCGCGCGTCCTGGTGCTGGACGAACCGACCTTCGGACAGGATGCCCGCACCTGGGACGGCCTGGTGCGGATGATCGCGTCGCTCCGGCAGGAGGGTCACGCGGTCGTGGCGGCGACGCACGATGCCGAGTTCGTCCGGGCGGTGGGGGCCGCAGAGCTCCGGCTGGACGCGGCGGAGGTGGACGCATGACGCTCGTCCAGCCCGTGCGGACCGGTCCGCTCGCCACGCTGAACCCCGTCGCGAAGCTCGGCGCCGCGATGATCGTGACCGTCGCGCTGCTGCTGTCGATCGATCCCGTCTCGGCCGGTGTCGCGTTGGCGCTGGAACTGGTGCTGCTCGCGTTCGCACGGCTGCCGCTCCGCGTCATCCTGGCCCGCACGGCTCCGGTGTGGATCGCCGCCCCGCTCGCCGGGCTCACCACCGTCCTGTACGGCCAGAGCTCCGGCACCGTGTACGTGCAGTGGTGGGCCGTCGAGATCAGCGACGGATCTCTGGCGTTGGGGGTCGCGACGACGCTCCGCGTGCTCGCCATCGGCCTGCCCGCGGTGCTCCTGTTCGTGACCATCGACCCGACCGACCTGGCCGACGGGTTGGCGCAGTTGCTGCGCCTCCCGGCACGGTTCGTCATAGGTGGCCTCGCCGGCCTCCGCCTCGTGGGCCTGTTCGCCGAGGACTGGCGCGCGCTCACGCTCGCCCGGCGCGCGCGCGGGGTCGCCGAGTCGGGCGCAGTGCGGCGGTTCCTGGGACAGTCGTTCGCCCTGTTCGTGCTGTCGCTTCGCCGCGGCACGAAGCTGGCGACGGCGATGGAGGCCCGAGGTTTCGGCGCCCCCGGGGTCCGCACCTGGGCTCGTCCGTCCGTCTTCCGGCCGAGGGACTGGGTGACGCTGGTGGTGGCGGTGCTGGTCGCGGCGGCCGCGATCGGTGCGGCTGTGGCGACGGGGAGCTGGAATGCGCCGCTGTCCTGAGGTGTGCGAGCTGAACGAGCCGGATGCGCTGGCTGGGCTGGATGCGCTGGATACCGCCGTGACCGCGGCCGTTGACACCGCACGCGCGCTCGATCGCACCCCGGTGATCCTGATCGACGGTCCGAGCGGCGCGGGCAAGAGCTCGCTCGCCGACCGCCTGCTCGCCAAATGGCCCGCTGCAGGCCGGCCGCGGCTGGTCAGGATGGACGACCTGTATCCCGGATGGGACGGCCTCGACGCCGGTAGCGTCGCGCTCGGCCGCGACCTGCTCGAGCCGCTGCGCGCATCCGGAATCGGGAGTTGGGAGCGCTGGGACTGGGCGGCCGGCCGACCGGCCGGCCGCGTCGTCGTCACCGGCCGTGAGCCACTGATCGTGGAGGGATGCGGCACGCTGTCCCGTACGAACGCTGCGAACGCCGACCTGACCGTGTGGCTGGAGGCCGACGACATCCTGCGGAAGAATCGCGCACTCGCTCGCGACGGAGAGACGTTCGCGCTCCAGTGGGACCGCTGGCAGGCCGAGTTCGAGCGATTCGTCGCTCGCGAGCATCCGGTCGAGCAGGCTGACCTGGTCCTCGACGTGTCCGCGCTCGATCTGACGAGCGGCGCGACCGACGCCCCAACGGGGACTACGGTGGAGTCATGACCGAAGCACGACAGGACCCCGAATACACCGTCGAGTACACGGACGGGCCGCTGGCCGGCCAGACCGACCGCCGTTTCCTGGTGGACGGCAAAGTGGATGAGCGCATCGGCGTGATCGCCGCTGTCGAGGGCCTCGAATCGACGTTCTGGTACATCCTGGCCGAGGAGCGCGATGTGGAAGGGCAGCGCCTGGCGTCCTACCGCTTCGACGCGCCGGACTCCGACCCGGTGGAGTCCGACCAGGAGGACGAGTCGATCTTCGGCTACGGCGCCTGAGCGCTCCGTGGGGCGCGGTGCGAACCTCGGCGGCTACGCCCAGCCGAGGTCGTGCAGGCGTTCGTCGTCGATGCCGTAGTAGTGCGCGATCTCGTGCACGAGAGTGACGTGGATCTCGTCCCGTAGCTCCTCCTCGTCCGCGCTGATCGCCAGGAGCGGTTCGCGGTAGAGCACGATGCGGTCCGGCATCTCACCGAACCCATAGGTGTCGCGTTCCGTGAGCGCCACGCCCTCGTAGAGTCCGAGCAGGTCGAGGGAGCCGTCCTCCGGGCGGTCCTCGACCACGAAGACGACATTGTCGAGACCGTCGACCATCTCGTCCGGCAGCAGGTCGAGCTCGTCGGTGACGATCCTCTCGAACGCGTCTGCACCGATGTCGAGGGTCACCGGCGCGTCACCACGCCCCGGCGACAGCGGCGTGCAGGTCGAGCAGGGATGGCGTCCGCTCGCTCGGACCCCGACCGAACCCGCACTCGGTGCCGACACCGAAGCGCTGCACCGCCGTCGCGGCCGCCTGGGCCCGGCGCCGGGCGCCGTCCACGCCGTCCTCGTGGTGGATGAGGCCCAGGTACAGCTCCGTCTCCGCCGGGACCTCGACCGCAGCCAGCGGTGCGAAGTAGGCGGCATCGTCGCGCTCGATCGGCACAGGGAGGTGCACCCAGCTGACCGGGCGGGGAGCGTCGGCCAGGATGCCGCCGAGCACCTCGGCGAGGTGGCCGGCGTCGGCGGGCTGCACGAAGTGCTGCTCCTCGACGTCGCCGTAGCAGAGGTGGTAGCCCACCTCGACGTCCGCGGGCACGGCCGCCGCCTGGCGGGCGGCGCGCTCGAGGACGCCGGCGAGCACGTCGTCGCCGAACCAGGACGGCATCCGTCCTTCCAGCAACGCGAATTCGACCGCGGTATCCCATTGGATCGCGAGGTCCTCGTGCGGGATGCCGTCGAGGATCCGCTGAAGCTCGCCGAACAGAGCCTTTTCGTAGGCGGGTTCGAAGGCGGCGCGGTCCTCCGCCACGATGAACGGGCCGACCACGCCGGCCGGGGTGGGCAGCGACACCTGGAAGCGCGTCCCTGGGGTGATCACCCCCTCGTCGCGAAGGCGGCGGAAGACGTCGTAGGAGTCGAGTGCGGCCTCCGCGTAGCCGAGGTCCGGGAATACCAGCTCGTCGGCGGAGACCGCCTCGTCGAGACGGAAGGGCCGGCCGTCGAAGACCTCGCGCAGGTAGAACGGGTCGACGGGGATACGGGAGATCCCGTCCATCGCATCCAGCCGCTTTGTCTGGAACTGCACCCAGTAGAAGCGTTCGCCCACCTCGCCGTCCGGAATGCGGAGCATCCGGTCGCCGAGGTGGGCGCTCACGGTACGGAAGACGCTCTCCGAGTCGGGCAGGTTGACGCTGCCGACGAGGTGGGCTCCGCGGATGACGGGGGAGGCAGGGGAGGCAGGGGAGGCGGGGTCGCTGGGAGTGCTCGTGCTCACTCGCGCGAGTCTACCGGCGCATCCCGCGGCCTCCCCGGCCGCCGATCAATACCAGTTGACGGACTCCGAATGACCCCACGCGCTGCACGGGGTGCCGTAGCCGCGGGAGATGTAGTCGAGGCCCCACTTGATCTGGGTGGTGGCGTTGGTGGCCCAGTCGCTGCCGAACGTCGCCATCTTGTTGCCGGGCAGGGCCTGCGGGATGCCCGTGGCGCCGCTGCCGGAGTTGGACGCCTGGTAGTTCCAGCCGGACTCGCGCTGCCACAGCTTGTCGAGGCACTGGAACTGGTCGTCGCCCCAGCCGTACTGGCTGGCGGCGAGGCTGGCCGCGACGCTCTTCGCGCCGGCGGGGGTGTTGGCCGCGGCGAGGGCGGCTGCTGCATCGGCGGCGGCCTTGGCGGCGGCGGCGGCTGCACGGCGGTCGGCCTCGGCTCCGGCGGCGGCCAGGGCGTCCGAGGCGGTCTTGGCGGTGTCGATGCTGTTGCGCAGCTTGGTGTCGCCGAGCTTGGTGAAGTCGGTCAGGCCGGCGATCGCGGTCTTGGCGGCGGAGGCGTCGGCCTTTGCCTGGTTGGCGGCGACCGTCGCCTGGGCGCCGGTCAGGGTCGCCTTCGCCTCGCGCTCGAGGCGGTCGCGCACGATGGAGTCGTAAACCGAGAGCTGGTCGTGGTGCATCCCGGTCGCCTGGGAGAGCTCGCGGGTCTGGCGCTCGCTCTCCTGCTGCTGGGCGATCGCGGGGGCGAGAAGGCTTGCGCCCATGATGACGGCGGCGGCACCGGAGACGATGCGCCCGAACGGGACGGGACTGTTCTTGACGGAGGTACGGAGGGACGTGCGAAGGGAGTTCAGCATGCTTTTCCTGGGTAAGGCTTCCCCGCCTGACGCGTTTCGGCACCGTGGGAGCGAACGCGCCCGGGCCCCGTTTCGGGAGGGGCTCTGCGGGCTGACAACCGCGCGGCACGTGCGGAAGCGCTCGGGGACCCGAGGTCCGGAAGGGCGCGACGCGAAGCGCGGGTGTGCCGGGCGACCATGGCGGGCATCCAGGGGTGGGCGTCGGGGAACGCCCGGGGGTTGAGGGCTGGATGCGCGCCTGCGCGGCACGGACGGCTGTCGATGCCGTCGGAAATGAACCCTAGGCGCTGTTTCTGGACGGTTCGGGCATAGAGCCTGGCAAAGTCGTGTACGCGTCACCGACCGGCGACGGTCTCCTCCACCTCGACGGCGGCCTCCGCTTCGTCCATCCGGCGGTTCGTCACCCACATCATCGGGATGAGCTGGAGGACGACGAGACCGCCCATGATGAGGAACACCAAGCGTACGCCGAGGAGCTGCCCGATGATGCCGCCGGCCGCAGCGCCCAGGGGCATCGTGCCCCAGGCGAGCAGTCGGTATGCGCTGTTCAGGCGGCCCAGCAGCCGGGTCGGCGTGATCCGCTGACGGAGCGAGACGGTGATGACGTTCCAGATGGACACGGTCACGCCGCCGAGCAGCAGGCCCGCGCCGATGATGAACGGGTTGTCGGTGAACCCGGGCGTCGCCACGGTGAGGAGCGAGCCAAGGATGGCGATGACCAGCGCGCGCGATCGGCCGAGAAGCCGCTCCGCCGGTTCGGCGAGGAAGGTGCCCAGCACGCTTCCGATGGCGGATGCGGTCAGCAGCAGGCCGTAGGCCGGGTCGGTCAGCTGCATCGCCGACTGCGGGCCGACGGCGTAGAGCACGAAGACGGTGAAGACGGCGGAGCTGGCGAAGTTGAAGACGCCGACCATGATCGCGAGCGTCCGGAGCAGTGTGCTCCCGCGCAGGAACCGGAGACCCTCGGCGATATCTGCGCGGATGGTGGTCGGTCCGCTCCGCTCGGCGCGGAATCGGCCACGGAGGAGCAGCAGGACGCCGATCGCCGCGACCCACAGCAGCACGGGTGTGCCGAAGGCGAGCGCGACGCCCGCCGCCACGAGGAACCCGCCCAGCGGCGGCCCGATGAACTGGTTGGCCGTGAGCTCGGCAGCGTACAGGCGGCCGTTGGCTCGGGAGAGGCGGTCGCGCGGCACCAGCTGCGGAAGGATCGATTGCGCCGACGTGTCGTAGATCGTCTCGGCCACGCCGATGCAGAGGGCCGCCGCGTACAGCAGCCAGATAGAGCCGGCGCCGGTGAGGGACACGATGGTCAGGCAGGCGAGGAACAGGGCGCGGGCGCCGTTGGCGACCAGCATGAGTCGGCGGCGGTCCAGGCGGTCGGCCAGGGCGCCCGCGGTGAGGGCGAAGAGCAACCAGGGGAGGGTGAAGGCGAAGCCCAGTCCGGCGATCAGCGCGGGGGAGTCGGTGTAGCGCACGGCGACCAGCGGCAGCGCGACCTTCATCACGCCGTCGGCGAGGTTGGAGAGCCCTGCGGACGTCCACAGCTTCGCGTACGCACTCCCGAGTCCTGCTGTCATGCGCCCAGCCTGACACGGAGATTGAGAAAACTCAATCGATGTGAGGAATCCCAATTGGGCGACTACAGTGGGCCCATGACCGACGATCGCCGCGCCGACCCGGACGCCAAGCGGCGCCCGGCGACACCGCAGGAGTTGAAAGCGATGTCCCACCCGCTGCGCGTCCGCATCCTGCGACTCTGCGGCGACAACGTGCTCACCAACAAGCAGCTGGCCGACCGGCTCGGCGTCGACCCGGGGACCGTCTACTACCACGTGCGCCAGCTCGTCGATGCGGGCTTTCTCGAGCCCGCCGACGTGCGGACGGGCGAGAGCGGCGCGCTCGAGAAGCCCTACCGGTCCACCGGTCGCACCTGGTGGCTGTCCGTATCCCTCGACGACCTCGACCTCAGCCAGGGCCTCGCCCCGGTGGATGCGTTCCAGCAGGAGCTGGCCGAGGCCGGGCCCGAATCGATCGCCACCTACGCGCGGTTCTCCCTGCACCTGTCGCCGGAGGACATCGCGGAGCTCGATCGCCGCATCGTCGCCGTCATCGACGAGTACGTCGAGACCGATCGTGAGCGGTCGCACCTGCCGGCGCACGGCGGGATCTTCCTGATGCACCGCGCTGCGAAGGGAAAAGACCCGGGATCATCCGATCCCGGGTCTTCGGTGGGGTGAGTAACGGGGCTTGAACCCGCGACCTCCTGGACCACAACCAGGCGCTCTACCAACTGAGCTATACCCACCATGGCGCCCCGCGAGCCTGTCGGCCCTCGAAGCAACTCATCGATTCTAGCCCATCAAGGGAGCCCATTTTTCCACCACACCCGCGGCCAGCGCCTGGGTGTCTTCGGTGGTGGGGCCGGGCGGGGCGACGAACGCGGCGGACCGGTAGTACTCAAGCTCGCGGATCGACTCGAGGATGTCGGCGAGCGCGCGATGGCCGCCGTTCTTCTCCGGTGCGTTGAAGTAGATGCGTGGGAACCAGCGTCGGGCGAGCTCCTTGATCGAAGAGACGTCGACGTTGCGGTAGTGCAGGTGGTTGTCGAGGCGCGGCATGTACTTGGCGATGAACATGCGGTCGGTGCCGATCGTGTTGCCGGCGAGCGGAGCGGTGCGTGCGGTCGGCGCGAACTTCAGCACGTACTCCAGCACCTCGTACTCGGCCTCGGCCAGGCTCTTGCCGTTCGGGATCTCCTCGATGAGGCCCGAGGTGGTGTGCATCTGGCGCACGAACTCACCCATGTTCTCCAGCGCCGACGCGTCGGGCTTGATGACGATGCTGAGGCCGGGGTCGAGCACGTTCAACTCGAAGTCCGTGATCACGACCGCGATCTCGACCAGCTCGTCGACCTCGAGGTCGAGGCCGGTCATCTCGCAGTCGATCCAGACCAGTCGATCCGAGGAATTAGCCATACCCGCGAGTCTAGTAGGGGCCTCCGACAGGGCCGGTCACGCGCTGCGGCACCGGGAGCTTGGGCCCCATCCCGTCGCCGGCGGAGACGTGGCGGAGCCGCCGGCCGATCCACGGGATGGCGTACACGCGCAGCCACGTGCGCAGCGGGACGGAGTCCGGAGGGGTCGGCGGCTCGTGAGATGCGGCCGTCTCCGGGCCGCCGATCTCGGCGTACGGAACCCCGAGCGCGTGCGCCGCATGCGTTGCCAGCAACCGGTGCCCACGCGTGCTGAGGTGCACACGGTCGGACGCCCACATCGCCGGGTCGCGGAACTCCCGAACACCCCACACATCGAGCACCACGGCGCGCTGGTCGCGCGCGATGCTCCAGATGTTCGCGTTGAACACGGCGGCCCGGCCGCGGAAGGGCTTGAGGAAGAAGGCGAACTGAGGGTCGAAGATGTTCGCGAGCAGCACCGTCGCGCCCGACACCCGCAGAGAACGGATGCCGTCCTCGAGCCGCGCGGCAAGCGCGTCCGGATCGGCGGCCGGGCTCATCAGGTCGTTTCCGCCGATCATCACGGAGACGAGGTCCGGACGCAGTTCCAGGGCATGCGGGATCTGCGCATCCACGACGTCGGCGATGCGGCGCCCGCGCACGGCGAGGTTCGCGAACTCGACGGTCGCGCCGGCGAGCCGCGCGTCGCCGTCGAGGATGCCGGCCAGGCGGTCGGCCCAGCCGAGGAACGCCTCCGGCTGTCCGGGCGCGTGGTCGCACAGGCCCTCGGTGAGCGAGTCTCCGAGGGCGACGTATCGCGTGAAGGTCGTTCGGCTCACGTCTCGATTGTGTGCGCACCACAGGCGAACCGCCCCGCCGCAGGGCCCGCAGCGCTGGATGGTCGCCGCGATTTCTCCCGACGTACACTGGCGAGGTGGATTCGACACCGGCCGTTGTCCCGGAGGCCACCGGGAACGCGCAACTGACGCTGTACACATCGGCCTTCTGCGAGCCCTGCATGCAGACGCGCGCAGTGCTTTCGGAGGCCGCCCGGCTCGCCCCGCGGGTCGCGGTGACCGAGTTGGATGTGGCACGCAACAGCGAGCGCGCCGAGCAGGACCGCATCCGCGTAACGCCCACCGTCATCGTGCACGGCGCCGACGGCAGCGAGGTCTTCCGCGCCGAGGGCGTTCCGACCCTCGCCCAGGTGCTGGCCGCCGCCGCCAAGGCGCTCTGAGGCCCGACATCATCCCTGGCACGGTCCGCGACTGGCGCGCATTTCGGCCTTCGCCCACCGTCCCTGAGTGGGCTTGATCCCGAAATCGGTGTCCGCTAAGTGAACTCGGGGCTTCTGCCGACGTTCCTTGCTGGACATTGCCCAGGCTTCACGCCCCGTCGCATATCTCAGGCGTCGGTTCGATGTTGCTCGGGGATTGCGGACACCCGTCCGGGCGATGACGTCCAGATTCAATAGCGTGGGTTATTCGTCGCATCTGGACTGAGGGAGGAAGCGGATGACTACCAATGGGAGAACGAAGGCGAAGCGCACACTGTCACGAGGCCGAAGAGGGAATCGCGTCATGGCGGCGCTGGGTCTTGTGGCAGCGCTCCTCACCGCCACTGCCGGATGCTCGTTCATTGGAGACATCGTGGAACAGCAACACGTCACACCACAACAGAGTTTGAAGTACCAGAGGGATGAAGCGCTGCGTTTCATCAAATACCAGCCGAATGTGGAGATCATCACCTACACCAGCGCGGGCGGCAGACTCGGATCAGGTGAGTGGGCTACGGGCGCATTCGTGACAATTGGCGGCAAGCAATACCGACAAAGCATTGGTACTGGCGGTTTTGGTGGCGAGGAGTTGCCCGACACTCCGCCTTCGTATTCCCCTGGTCCAGTGACAGTGAACTACAGCGATGGAACGTCTGAGGTGCTGCGATGACCACCGCTGAGGACTACGAATCGATTGCCAAATGGGTATACAGGGTTGACCCGCTTTGGCCGCAGGCTCACATCCAAAGAGACGACACGTTCCACACCGGGGACGATGGATCCAAGCAGGAGTGGAAGGTGATCGATGTTGCCGCGAATGCTCAGAATGGCTTTCAGGGGATGGCGGTGGTCCCCTTTGTTCACGGAAAGCCGGACTATTCCCACATCTGTATTGCGTATGCGGGGACGAATTTCGATGACCTGAATGATGTCGGCGCGGATTTGTCGTTGGTCGGCTTCGGGAACACGCGGGCCGGGTCGCAGGCTGTCGATGCGATGACGTTCGCTGCGAAGGTAGCGGCGGATACCCCGGGGGCGTCGTTCGAGACGGCCGGGCATTCCCTTGGAGGGTTTCTGGCGTTGTACGTGGCGGCGGAGAATCGGCTGCGTGCGACCGCGTTCAACGCCCCGGACGCGTCAGACGTGCTTTCGCCGGAGGCGAAGGCTTGGGTGAAGAAGAACCAGGCCGGGGCGGACAAGCCGTTGCGGAACTTCGTGAACGAGTTGGATACCGTCGGTAATCTCAAGCCCGATGGGATGAACGCCCGTATTCCTGTGGCGGATGAGCCGGGCAGGGACTTGGTGGACTACCACAACCTGGGCAGGGGCAATGCCTACGGGTTCGATGCCAAGGGCGAGATCATCGGCGCGGGTGTCGGCTCGGTCGACTACGGAGTGATCCTGTACAACCTGGGTCAGACGGGTGCCGCGCACGCGTACTGGGCTGCTGAGGGCAATTCCCGGTACGGGAAGGTGCTGGTCGCGATGGAGCCGGCGACCGCGCTGGCGAACACGATCGGCGGGCTGGCCGAGGAGCTGCGCGCCATCAAGTCCGCGAACAATGCGGTGGAGGATGAGATGGAAGCGCAACTGCGCAGCGCGAAGAACCTCTACATCCTTCTTCACAGCTCAGTCATGGGCACTGATATCGAAACCTGCGTGGCCACGCATCGGCTGCACGTACACGAGAACCTCGATCGGCACAAGGTCGCCGAAGTCAACACACTCGTGGACCGGCACCTCACGTTAGTAAGCGCCCTGCACGACGGCATCCACAACACCGTGGTCAACGCCCTGGTCCAAGACGGACGGGCGGCCGCCGGTTTCACCGGGCAGCAGCCCAGAAAGTAGCGACAATGAGCCTCAGCAAGCCCCTCGACGACATCCTGACCGAACACTCCGACCCGGACATGGCGCTGGCCGCGATCAACGCCGAAATCCGACGCACCACCCTCAACGCTCTCAACGGGGCCCTGCCCCTGGATGTCCACAGCCGCTATGCCGCTATCAGAGAGGAGTCAGCTTGCGGCGGTCGAGAAGGCATCCCTGTACATCCATCTCACTCTGACCGAGGCGAAGATCGACGGCATCCTCGCCGGGGCGGTCGGCGAGAAAGTGAAGGAAGGCATCGCCGAGCTGACCACCCACAACGATTACACCCAGGGAATCGCGAGCATCACCCGATGAGCCACACCTCTCTCGGCGCACTCGAAGAGGCACAACAGGACGCCACCGCAGCAGCGAGACGCCGCATCGAGGAAGCGGAACAGTACCTCCACTACTACCGCGCGGAACTATTTCGGATCCAAGAGACCGCATACCAACTCGCCACCCAACAGGGCATCGCCAACCACCCCGACTTCCGAATCGTGCTGGAGAGAGTGTCCGACGACATCAACCAGAACATCCACGGCGGAACTCAGGCC
The DNA here is from genome assembly GCF_058138205.1 of Leifsonia sp. RCC_180. Classification (NCBI taxonomy): domain Bacteria; kingdom Bacillati; phylum Actinomycetota; class Actinomycetes; order Micrococcales; family Microbacteriaceae; genus Leifsonia; species Leifsonia sp. RCC_180. The sequence continues at coordinate 545,794 of NZ_CP200340.1, forward strand.
ATCGGACGCCTCGACGAAGACCTCACCGCCATGACCAGGCAACACCTTGAAGAACGCGAACAGTTCCTCACCCAACAGAGGTAGGACAGCGGGTTCAAGCCCCGTTACTCACCCCACTCCAGAAAGGGCCGGACTTCTCGAGTCCGGCCCTTTCTGCATCCCCGCCAGCCCCCACCGTCGAGTCCGCGAACTTTGCACGTTTTGGCGCTCCGGGCGTGCAAAGTTCGCGGACTCGATGACGGGGGAGCGAGCGCATTGAGAGTGCCCCCGGCAGGAATCGAACCTGCGACCAAGAGATGAGAAGCACCGCGAGAGCTGCTCCCAGTGCCCCCGGCAGGAATCGAACCTGCGACCAAGAGATGAGAAGCACCGCGAGAGCTGCTCCCGGTGCCCCCGGCAGGAATCGAACCTGCGACCAAGAGATTAGAAGGCTCCTGCTCTATCCGCTGAGCTACGGGGGCGGCACATCCACGATACCGGAGGCGCGCAGGGCGCCCCGTCAGAGCGTTGCGCCGCTTTTGCCCGCGCGGGTGACGATCGCGATGACGGGCCGGCGGCCGCGCAGCCCGAACTGCAGCCGGAGGCTCGCCTGGCGGGCGATCAGCACGGCGACGACGGCGGCCGCCGCTGCGGGCACCAGCCCCGAGATCGCCATGGCGATGTGCGGCCCGACCTGCTCGACGATCCAGCCCATGAGGGGTCCGCCGAGCGCCTGCCCACCGAGCAGCACCAGGATGTAGAGGGAGATGACCCGTCCGCGGATCTGCACGTTCGACGACATCTGCACGAGGGAGTTCGCCGCCGTGATGAACAGCAGGTTGCCGATCCCGACGCACACCAGCAGGAGCCCGAAAGTCAGCTCACCGGGCGCGAACCCGGCCACCGCCTGCACCACACCGAGGGCCGCAGCCGTGCCGACCACCATCGAGAGCCGCACGCTGGTCCGGCGGGTCGATGCGAGCGCCCCGGTGAGTGCACCGGCCGCGACGAGGGCGTTGAACATCCCGTAGCCCTGCGCGCCCACGTGGTAGACGTTGTTCGCGTACGCCGCCAGGAACACCGGCATGTTGAAGGCGAAGACGGCGATCACGGCGACCATCACGACCGTCCAGAAGATGACGGGCTTGCGCCGCACGTAGCGCATCCCCTCCTTCAGCTGGCCTTTGCCGCGCGGGGCCGCCGGGGAGGCGTGCAGCTCCGAGCGCTTCAAGGTGGCGACCGCAAAGACCACGGCGAGACAGGCGACGGCGTTGATCGCGAACGACCAGCCGCCGCCGACCGCGGTGATCAGGATGCCGCCGAGGGCGGGCCCGATCAGTCCACCCAGCTGGAAGATGGAGGAGTTGAGGCTGATCGCGTTGCGCAGATACTTCGGGCCGACCAGCTCGTTGACGAACACCTGCCGGGCAGGGTTGTCGACGACGGTGACGAGCCCGAGCATGAACGAGATCGCGTACACGTGCCACACCTCGATCACGCCGGTGAGGGTGAGCACCGCGAGCAGGCCGGCGAGCCCAGCCGCGCACGATTGCGTTATGACGAGCAGGCGCTGCTTGGAGTACCGGTCAGCGATCACGCCGCCCCAGAGGCCGAAGAGCAGCATAGGCGTGAACTGCATGAAGACGGTCACGCCGACGGCGGCGACGCTCCCGGAGAGCTGGAGCACCAGCCAGTCCATCGCGATCCGCTGCATCCACACGGCTGTGTTGGCGACCAGGTTGCTGGCGGCGAACCGGCGGTAGTTCGGCACTCGCAAGGAGGCGAAGGTCTCGCGCCACGGCGGTCGGGCGGAGAGGACCGGCATGGGTCCGGTGGGCGGGGCCGCTGCGGGGGAGTGCGCCACGTGCGTGTTACCTCGATGTCGTCGCTGGTTCCGTATGAAGTCTCGTTATCGACCCTACGCAACCGGCGCTATTGTTGGAGCCGATCACGGCTATAAGTCCCATTGGCTTTTCGAATGGATGCGCGAATGTTCGATCCTGTCCTGCTGCAGACCTTCCTCGCGGTCGCCGACACCCGGAGCTTCACCAAGGCGGCCGGCCGGCTCGGCATCAGCCAGCCGACGGTGAGTCAGCACATCCGGAAGCTCGAACAGGCGGCGAAGCGGCAGCTGATCGCGCGCGACACCCGTGAGGTGCGGCTGACCGACAACGGGGATGCGATGGCCGGCTTCGCCCGCACGATCCTCGCGGCGCACGCCGAAGCAGAGAGCTACTTCAGCGGTTCGGCGATGCGCGGGCGGCTGCGGTTCGGCGCGGCGGACGACCTCGCCATCACGACGCTCCCGCGCGTCCTGCGCCACTTCCGGCAGCAGAATCCGCAGATCAACCTCGAGCTGACCGTCGATCAGTCCGCTCCGCTCCACCGGAAGCTGAAGGCCGGCCAGCTCGACCTGATCTTCATCAAGCAGACGCCGGGCACCACCGAGGGCGCGGTCGTCGCCACCGACGAGCTCGTCTGGATGGGGCAGGAGAAGACCATCCTGGATCCCGACGGACCAGTGCCGCTCATCTCCTATCAGGGGCCGAGCCTCAGCCGTCAAGTGGCGATCGATGCCTTGGAGGACGCGGGCCGCACCTGGCGGATCACCTGCAACACCCGCGAGGTGAACGGCGTGCTGGCGGCAGTGCGCGCGGGCATCGGCGTCGCGGTGTTCCCCCGCTCGCTCATCCCGACGGACCTGATCAAGGTGACGAACCGCTTCGGGCTTCCGGACCTCGGCCACGTCGACTTCACGCTGCTCTCGAACCCGTCGGCGGCACGGGAGCCGGTGGATGCGCTCACCACGGCGATCCTGGCGCGGGCGGTGAGCCGGGTGGCGTGAGCCGGGTGGCGTGAGCCGGACCGGCTCGGGCCGGGCCGCCTGACGCGCTAGCGGCTAGCCCTCGATCGGCACCGCATCCGGGTCGGCCGGGCGCACTCCGCCGTCGGATGAGCGGCGTCGCAGCGTCAGCGCGATCAGCGGGTACAACAGCACCGACAGCATCCCGGCGCCGACCAGTGCCGTCGCCGTGCCGACGGGGAGGTCATGCTCCCGCACTCCGATCGCCGTCACCGCGACGATGATGGGCAGACCCGTGGCGCTGAACAGGGTGAACGAGGCTCGGTCGCGGAACGTCGATCCCGGCGGAACGGAGAACGAGGACGCGGGAATGCCTCGGACCAGGATGAGAAGGACGAGGAAGATCGGCAGCAGGATCAGGGCCCGCGGATCGGTGACGAGCGCCTGCAGGTCGAACCCGATCCCCGTGTTGATGAAGAAGACCGGCACGAGCACGCCGAACGCCACGGCCTCCAGCTTGCTCTCGATGTGGTGGGCGTCCGCCGGCTCCGCCCCGGCCAGCAGGATGCGGCACAGCACGCCCGCGGCGAAGGCGCCGAGCAGCATGTCGAGGCCGACGGCGATGCTCAAGCCGACAAGGGCGGCGATGACGAGCACGACGAACCGCACGGCGAACTGCCCGCTGGTGTGCAAGGTCGCCCGCACGAGAGCGTGGAAGCGCGGGTGCACTCCTCGGGAGGCGAACCAGATCGCTCCTCCGGCGATTATTGCGAAGCCGATCAGCACCAGTGCCGCTGCGAGAGGCTTGCGTCCGCTCAGAAACAGCGAGATAGCGAGGAGCGGCCCGAACTCGCCCACCGCGCCGACCGCCGTGAGAGCCCGGCCGAACGGCGTGCGGAGCTCGCCGGCGTCGCGCAGCACCGGCATCAGAGTCCCGAGCGCGGTCGAGGTGAGCGCGATGCCGATGTAGACACCCCTGATCAGCTCGCCGGCGATGAGCGTCGCGAGCACGACGGCGAGAACCAGGGACAGCACCCAGCTGAGGGATGCCCGACGCAGGTGGCGGGCTCCGATCGCCGCGAAGTCGATCTCGTTGCCCGCCATGAAGAAGAGGAAGGCGAGGCCGAAGTTGGCGACCATATCCAGCGCGTCGGTCTCCGGTATCCAGCCGAGCACGCTCGGACCGAGCAGCAGCCCGAGGACGATCTCGAAGACGACCAGCGGGATCTTCGCGAAGCGCCCCACCGCGGTCGTGAGGAGCGCAGCGCCCACGGCCAGCAAAGGCACGAGCACGATGGTGGAGACGTGGGCGTCCATGCGCCGCATGGTAGCGAGGAGCAGCGCACCGGCGGCAGACCTCTGTCGCGCGAGGTGCTCGCACGAGGTGTTCACACGTCCGAAATCCGGCGGGGATATGGTGGCGTCATGCGCGAACTGCAGGCACAGATCATCGAAGAGCTGAACGTCCGTCCGGAGGTCGATCCGGCCGCCGAGGTGGAGCGGCGGGTCGGGTTCCTCGTCGACTACCTCCGCTCGACCGGGGCCGCCGGGTTCATCCTCGGCATCAGCGGTGGACAGGACTCCACCCTCGCTGGGCGCCTGACACAGCTAGCAGTCGAGCGGCTCGCCGCCGACGGAACGGACGTCGATTTCGTGGCCGTCCGCCTCCCGTACGGAGTGCAGCGCGACGAGGAGGACGCGCAGCTCGCGCTCTCGTTCATCCGGCCCAAGAGCTCGGTCGTGTTCAACATCCAGCGCGGCACCGACGGCGTCGAGGACGAGTACGCGGACGCCGTCGGCGAACCGATGACCGACTTCGTCAAGGGCAACGTCAAGGCGCGCATCCGCATGGTGGCGCAGTACGGCATCGCGGGTCAGCGCGGACTTCTCGTGATCGGCACGGACCATGCAGCGGAGGCGGTCACAGGGTTCTTCACCAAATACGGCGACGGCGGGACGGACATCCTCCCGCTGAGCGGTCTCACCAAGCGTCAGGGCAAGCAGCTGCTCCGCTTCCTGGATGCGCCGGCGCGGCTGTACGAGAAGGCGCCGACCGCCGACCTGCTCGACCTGAACCCGGGCCAGACCGACGAGGACAACCTCGGGCTCTCCTACGAGGACATCGACGACTTCCTGGAGGGCAAGGACGTGTCGGACGAGGTGGCCGAGGCTCTCGAGGCGCGGTACCGGTCGACCGAGCACAAGCGGCAGCCCCCGGCGAGCATGTTCGACACCTGGTGGGGTGAAGGCAACTACAGTCTGTGAACGACGAAGGGCGCCGGCGTGAGGCCGGCGCCCTTCGTTTCGGGTGGAGTGTGTGCCGCGTGCGCGGCGAGGGTCAGACGGGCTGGCCCAGACGCGTCGTGGGGGACGTGTCCTGGTTCTGAGTACCGGCCGCTGCGGTCGCAACGAACGGGTTCGGATCGGCAGGCTGGTCGGCCGTGGGCGTCGCGGCTGCCGCTGCTGTCGCTGCACCGGCGGGCGCCGTGTACTGCTCGTGGTGCTGCTGCGCGACCCACGCATCCTGCTGGTCGATCAGCGTGCGGTCGGGCTCGTTGCTCTCGAACCGCCACCGCTCCAGGTCGTTCTGGAAGATCTTGCGGGCGCGCCGCGGGCTGTTCTGCCACTCGAGCAGGCGGTCGCGGAACTCGGCGATGGCCGGGTCCAGCTGGTAGCCGAAGGTCGCCGAGGCGCGCTTCATCTCGGCGAGCTGGTGGCCCGCCCAGTTGGCGGCGAGCCCCGCGCTCTTGATCGGCAGGAGGCGGACCATGATGTCGGCCTGCCCGACCGCGCGGTCGGAGAGCACCTGCTCGCCCGGGGTGAGCGAGTTCCACACGGAGGCCTCGGTCGCCGCGTCGACGAGCGCGGCGATCGCGGACGCCTTCTGGGCGCGGTCGGTACGGGAGAGCAGGCCCTTCAGGGCGCCCCGGGCGATCCACGCGGCGATCAGGCCGGAGAGGATCACGGCGACCGCGAGGACCGCCGCGTTGAAGAGGGCCGGCCGTGCGGCCGGCGACGTGAGCCAATCGACGAAGTCATTCCACCACTGCATGCCGTGATGGTAACGGCCATCCAGCGGTCGACCGGGGACCGCGGGCGTCGTGTCGCCAAGCCGGGCATCGTGCGGGCCGAAAACGTTCGCGCAAGAATGGTGTCAGCGGATCGAGAGGACGACTCATGCAGACCTTCGTGGTGGCCGGCGGATGCTTCTGGTGCCTGGATGCGGTGTACCGCGTCCTGCGAGGCGTGCAGGATGTGGTGTCCGGCTACACCGGCGGAATCACCGTGGAGCCGAGCTACGAGGACGTGTGCACCGGCCGCACCGGGCACGCGGAGGCGGTTGCGGTGACGTTCGACCCCGAGGTGATCCCGCCGGAGGTCATCCTCGACGTGTTCTTCACGCTGCACGACCCGCGGCAGCTGAACCGGCAGGGCAACGACGTCGGCACCCAGTACCGCTCGGCGATGTTCTACGACAGCGAGCACCAGCGTGAGCTGTTCGAGGCTGCACGCGAACGTGCCTCCGAGTACTGGGATGGAGGCATCGTCACCACGATCGAGCCGCTCGGCCCGTTCTACCGCGCCGAGGAGTACCACCAGGACTTCTTCGCCAAGAACCCTGGGCAGGGCTACTGCCTCGCGGTGGCGCTCCCCAAGGTGAACAAGATCCGCGCCTCGTACGCCGACTATGTGGCGGCGTGATTCCGTCCCCCTTCCTGCTCCTGGGCTGATTCTCCACAGAGTGCGCTTGCTGCCGGGTCCGCTCCTCCGGCGGCCGCGAAAGTGGTTGCGGGCCCACCACAGCGGTGGGTCCGGAAGGGGAGACCAATGTCCGACACCGTCGCCGTTCGCGGCTTCGTCGCCACCGATCCGCGCCACCTCGTGACCGAGGGCGGCCTGCCGATCACGAGCTTCCGGCTCGAGACCACGCATCGCCGCTACAACCGCCAAGCGTCGTCCTGGGAGGACGGCGGCAGCAACTGGTACACCGTGAGCGCGTTCCGCCGGCTGGCGGTGAGCGCCGCGGACTGCATCGCGAAGGGCGACCCCGTCCTCGTGTCCGGTCGGCTCTGCTTGAGGGAATGGACAGGCGACAAGCAGGGCATGACGGTGGAGATCGAGGCCGAGTCGATCGGGCACGACCTGACCTGGGGGCGGTCGGAGTTCACCCGGGCGGCGGCTGGAGAGGGAGCGGCCGAGCCGGCGGCCGAAGGGAACGAGAATGCGGCCACCCCTCCCGAGGGAATCCCAGCGGCCGCCCCGTAGGATTCGGGGCATGCCGTTCTCCGTGGGCCGCCGGGCCAGACCGTTCGCCGTGTCCGCGCTGGCGTCGGTGGCGGGTCTGACCGTGGCGCTGGCGCTGACGGGATGCACGGGTGGACCGGCCCCGACGGCATCCCAGACAGCGGCGCCGACCGTCGCGACGGCGACGGCGACTCCGACGGCGCCGACCCCCGCACCCATCGCGCTGGTGCCCGGCGGCACCGCCCAGGAGAACCTGCCGTTCTTCGACAAGGTCAATCAGGCGACATTGGCTGCGAATCCCAATGCGCAGGGCCGCGATTTCATCGACGCCCTGGTAGCGGCCGGTTTCACGAAGGCCGACATGCAGGTGACCGTCGATACGACGACGATCGGGCTGAAGGCGAACTCCATCCAGTTCTCGGTGCGAATGGGCGACACCTGCCTGATCGGCCAGAACGGAGCCGACGCCAGCGGCTACTCCAGCCTGGTCGCACCTGCACTGTCCACCGGGGCGTGCCTCATCGGAGACACCCGCCCGATCGACTGGTAGATCACGGACCGCCCCGGCGCGATCCCTGAACATTGCGGCCTTTCGGCCCAATTAGAATGGATGTCATGGCCGAATACATTTACTCGATGGTGCGCGCCCGCAAGGCGGTCGGCGACAAGGTGATCCTCGACGACGTCACGATGGCGTTCCTGCCCGGAGCGAAGATCGGCGTGGTGGGACCGAACGGCGCCGGTAAGTCCACCATCCTGAAGATCATGGCCGGTCTGGACACGCCCTCCAACGGCGAGGCCAAGCTGAGCCCGGGCTTCAGCGTCGGCATCCTCATGCAGGAGCCCCAGCTCGACGAGAGCAAGACGGTGCTCGAGAACGTGCAGGAGGGCGTGGGCGAGATCAAGGAGAAGGTCGACCGTTTCAACGAGATCTCCGGTCTCCTCGCAGACCCCGACGCCGACTTCGACACCCTGCTCGCCGAGATGGGCACCCTGCAGGAGCAGATCGACGCCGCCGACGCCTGGGACCTCGACTCCCAGCTCGAGCAGGCGATGGATGCGCTCCGCTGCCCGCCGGCCGACTGGCCGGTCAACACGCTCTCCGGTGGCGAGAAGCGCCGTGTCGCCCTGTGCCGTCTCCTGCTGCAGAAGCCGGACCTCCTGCTCCTCGACGAGCCCACCAACCACCTCGACGCCGAGAGCGTGCTCTGGCTCGAGCAGCACCTGGCCAAGTACCACGGTGCCGTGCTCGCCGTGACCCACGACCGGTACTTCCTCGACCACGTTGCCGAGTGGATCGCCGAGGTCGACCGCGGTCACCTGTACCCGTACGAGGGCAACTACTCGACGTACCTCGAGAAGAAGCGCGAGCGCCTGGAGGTCCAGGGCAAGAAGGACGCCAAGCTCGCCAAGCGCCTCACCGAGGAGCTCGACTGGGTGCGCAGCAACTCGAAGGGCCGTCAGGCGAAGTCCAAGGCGCGCCTCGCCCGCTACGAGGAGATGGCTGCCGAGGCGGAGCGCACCAGGAAGCTCGACTTCGAGGAGATCCAGATCCCGCCGGGTCCGCGCCTCGGACAGATCGTCATCGACGCGAAGAACCTCGAGAAGGGCTTCGCGGATCGCAAGCTCATCGACGGCCTCACGTTCACCCTTCCGCGTAACGGCATCGTCGGCGTCATCGGCCCGAACGGCGTCGGCAAGACGACCCTGTTCAAGACGATCGTCGGCCTGGAGCCGCTCGACGGCGGAGACCTGAAGGTCGGCGAGACCGTCCAGATCTCGTACGTCGACCAGTCTCGCGGCGGCATCGACCCGAAGAAGAACGTGTGGGAGGTCGTCTCCGACGGGCTCGACTACATCCAGGTCGGCAAGACCGAGGTGCCGTCGCGCGCGTACGTCTCCACCTTCGGGTTCAAGGGACCGGACCAGCAGAAGAGGGCAGGCGTCCTCTCCGGTGGTGAGCGCAACCGCCTCAACCTCGCGCTGACGCTCAAGCAGGGCGGCAACCTGCTGCTCCTCGACGAGCCGACCAACGACCTCGACGTCGAGACGCTCTCCAGCCTCGAGAATGCGCTCCTCGAGTTCCCCGGGTGCGCAGTGGTCATCACCCACGACCGGTGGTTCCTCGACCGGATCGCGACGCACATCCTGGCGTACGAAGGCACGGAGGAGAACCCGGCCGACTGGTATTGGTTCGAGGGCAACTTCGAGGCGTACGAGGAGAACAAGGTCGAGCGTCTCGGGCCGGACGCCGCCAAGCCGCACCGTTCGGCGTACCGCAAGCTCACCCGCGACTGAAGCCGCGGCCGATGCGACTCCACGTTCCGATAAAGCTCCGCTGGAGCGACCTCGACGCCTACGGGCACGTCAACAACGCCGAGATGCTGCGCCTCCTCGAAGAGGCGCGCATCGAGGCGTTCTGGGCGACCGATGACACAGGCGAAGGCAGCGGAGAGGCCGTCGGCGGCTCCACGGCGGTGCTCGACGGCCGCCCGGGAGCGGACACGCTGACGCTGATCGCGCGGCAGGAGATCGAATACCTCGCGCCCATCCCGTACCTCCGGCAGCCGCTGGACGTGCAATTGTGGCTCGGGCGGCTCGGTGGAGCGAGCCTCGAGGTCTGCTACGAGGTGTGGTCGCCCGACGGCACGGAACCGCGGACGCTGTTCACCCGCGCGGCGACCACCATCGTGCTCGTCGACGCGAACAGCCAGCGGCCCCGGCGCATCAACGAGCGGGAACGGGACGCCTGGACGCCCTACCTCGACGAGCCGGTGCAGTTCACCAAGAGGGCCTGACGCGCATCAGGGCGTCGGTGCCGGCGTCGTCGGCAGCCGGCGTCGTCGGCAACGGCATCGGGCTGAACGAGTTGGCGAGACCTACTCGGTGACCGTGACCGAGTCGCCGGAGACCTTCGCCGACAGCTTGGGCAGCGGGTCGCGCGCGGGCCCGTTCAGCACATCCCCGGTCGAGGCGTCGAAGCGCGAGCCGTGGCATGGGCAGTCGAACTCCTTGCCCTGCGGCGCCACCGTGCATCCCTGGTGCGTGCAGACGGCGCTGAACGCGACCACCTGACCGGCGGAGGGCTGCGAGACGACGATGGGCTTGCCTCCGAGCGTCGCCGACACCGCACCGCCCACCGGGATGGACGCGAGCGACACCTCGGTCGCCCCGCCCCCGCCGCCGGAGGATGAGCCGTTCGCGTCGTTCGCCCCGCCCGGCGTACAGGCGGCGAGGAGCAACGCGCCGGCGGAGGCCCCGCCGATCGACATGAGAGTGCGGCGGGTGAGCGGTGCGTGGTCGTTCATTCGGATTCCTCCCGATCGGTGGATGCGTCTTCTACGGTATTCACGAGACAGTCCTGCGGTCGGTTCACACGATGGCGTGTGAACCTTTCCGCGGGCTGCATCGTGTAAGTGATGGAGGTGAACATGCCGGAGGAGGACGCCCGACTGCTGCGCGAGCTGCACGATCAGCACGCGCAGGCCGTCTGGCGATACGTCGTGCACCTCACCGGCGACCGTGCGATGGCCGACGATGTGGTGCAGGAGACGCTCCTGCGCGCCTGGCGCAAGCCGTCCGTGCTGGACCAGTCGCAGCAGTCCGCCCGCACATGGCTCTTCACCGTCGCGCGGAACATCGTCATCGACTCACGGCGCAGCGCCCACTACCGCCATGAGTTCGGCACAGACACCCTTCCTGAGCGCCCGTCGCCGGACAGCGAAGCCGACGCGGTCCTCGACTCCTGGCTGGTCTCCGACGCGCTGGCGGAACTCAGCGCCGAGCACCGGTCCGTCATCGTCCACGCGTACTACGGCGGCCGGTCCGTCGCCGAGATCGCCCGAGAGCTCGACATCCCGGAGGGCACCGTGAAATCCCGCCTCCACTACGGTCTGCGTGCCCTTCGGCTCGCGCTGCAGGAGAGAGGGGTGACCGAGCGATGACGAGCCACGACGACTTCGCCACGTGGGATGCGGCCTACATTCTCGGCGCGCTCTCGCCCACCGAGCGCCGCGAGTACGAGGCGCACCTGCGCGAGTGCGAACGCTGTGCCGAAGCGGTCGGCGAGCTCGCCGGCATGCCCGGCATCCTGAGCCGTGTGCCGCGCGAGCAGGCGATGGCGTTGCTCGGCGAGGATGCCGCGATGGCGGCGGACGCGGAAGGAGCGGTCGAGCAGGGTCCTGGTCCTGACGTCCTGCCGTCCCTGCTGCACCGGGTGCAGCGTCGCCGAGTGCGCTCCCGCTGGCTCGTCGCCGCCCTCTCCGCCGCAGCGGCCGCCGTGGTGGTCGGTATCGGCGCTTTCCTGCTCCCTGCGGCACTGCATCCCGACAGCACGCCCGTGGCCAGCGTCGTGATGCACCAGGTCGAGCCGAGCGCTCTCACCGCCGACCTGCGGCTGACCGAGGAGCCGTGGGGCACCCGCATCGACTCGAAGTGCCGCTACGCCCGCGTCGGCGCCGCGGACGGCGGCCACACCTGGACGTACGCCATGGTCATCACCGACCGTGCGGGAAAGCAGCACGAGATCTCGACCTGGACCGCGGACGAGGGCACCACGGCGACGCCGGTCGCGACGACGAGCATCCCGCTGTCCGATATCGCCTCAGTGGACATCCGGTCCGCAGGTGACGGCACCGTCCTGCTGCGCAGCACCTTCGAGTAGCGTCCGCCGCGCGGCGGGCGGGCTCAGTCCTCCGCCTGCGGCAGGCGGATGGTCGCCTCCTGTGCGACGCTCGCCACCAGCCGGCCGTCGCGGCTGAAGATGCGCCCGTGCGAGAGGCCGCGCCCGCCGCCCGCGGTGGGTGATTCCTGCACGTAGAGCAGCCATTCGTCCACCCGTGCCGGGCGGTGCCACCACATCGCGTGGTCGAGGCTCGCGGCCTTCAGCCCTGGGGTCGCCCAGGCGATGCCGTGTCGGCGCATCACCGACTCCATGATCGTGTAGTCGCTGGCGTAGGCGAGCGCTGCCCGGTGGAGGCCGGGGTCGTCCGGCATGTCGCCGATCGTCCGGAACCACACGGCCTGCTGCGCCGCGTGCTCGCCCTCGACCGAGACGTAGATCGGGGAGGTGACATGACGCATGTCGAATGGCCGCTGACTGGCCCAATACTGGGCGACGGGATGCCGCACATCCTCCAGCGAGGACGCGGTCGAGGGCAGGCTCTCGGGGTCCGGAAGTCCCTCCGGCATCGCGTCCTGGTGCTCGAATCCCGTGTCCTCGGTCTGGAAGGAGGCGATCATCGACAGGATCGGCAGCCCGTTCTGGTACGCCTGCGTGCGCCGCGTCGAGAAGGAACGGCCGTCGTGGATGCGGTCCACCGAGAACGTGATCGGGAAGTTCACGTCGCCCGGCCGCAGGAAATAGCCGTGCATCGAGTGGATGTTGCGGTCCGCCTCGACCGTGCGTGTCGCGGCCACGATGGACTGTGCGAGCACCTGTCCGCCGAAGACGCGGCCCAGCGGCATCCACTGGGACGGACCGGTGAAAATGTCTTCACTGGTGCGGGCGCCGGTGTCGGTCAGATCGAGCGCGGTCAGGAGAGAAGCCAAGGGCTCGGTCACGGTGCCTCCAAGTCGGTGGTCTGTTGGTAGTTTAGACAACCGATGAGCCAGTCGTTTTCTCTAGTGGACGCCCTCGCTGTCGCCGATCTGCAGACGTATCTGTCGAGGGCGGCCCGTGTCGAGGAGGGATCCGTGCGCCTGATCGCCGGTTCCGGGGTCCTGGCCGTGTACACGGCGATCCTGTACCCGCGGGGTCTCCTCGACGAGACGCCGACCGTGCTGGGCCTGCGCACCTTCGCGACCCGCGGCGACGTGGAGTTCGACGCGGTCGTGCCGGTCCGCTCGCTGCTCGACCGGGTCGCGCGCGCCCGGGAGGGCGCCGAGGCGGCGGCGGCGGCTGCGGCGGGGGAGGCGGGGGAACCGGACGCCGGCCCGGTCGAGATCCGGCTGCCGCTCGAGGTCTCCACGGTCACCTGGGCGGGCATCTCGCCGCCGCGGGGCGGCTGGCAGAAGGTCGGCGAGACCACGTCCGCGCTGCTGCAGTCGACCGCGCAGGCAGGCGTCGCCGAGGTCGCGGAGGCCGTGCCGACGGGAACAGGGGAGCAGCTCGTGCAGCGGGTGCGGGCGGAGGTGTGGGGCCGTCCGATCGACGGCCTGGAGTACATCCCGAGCGGTGCCGCCTTCGCAGCGGACAGCCTCGGCTTCGTCGGCGACGACGACCCGGTCACCATCCACGAGACCGGCACCTGGACGCGCCTCACGACCCGCCGCGGCCACACGCTGGTGCGCCGCGTCTCCTGGTCCCTCCGCCGCTAGCCCGTCCCGCCAGCTGCTCCCACCCTCCCGACCCGCCCCAAGCCAACAGCTCCTGAGTTTTTCGCCTCGAATCGTCGATTTCGCGCGAAAAAGTCAGGAACTGTTGGATGGGGTCGTTGGGGAAGCGAGACGGGACGGGCGCGGAAGACTGGAGCGAGCGGCGGTCAGGCGCGCGCGGCCGCGCGGCCGGCCTGGCGTCCCGAGAACAGGCACCCGCCTAGGAAGGTGCCCTCGAGGGCCCGGTAGCCGTGCATCCCGCCCCCGCCGAATCCGCTCGCCTCGCCCACGGCGTAGAGGCCGGGCACCACAGCGCCGTCCGTGCCCAGCACCCGCCCGTCGAGGTCCGTCTCGATCCCGCCGAGACTCTTCCGGGTCAGGATGTGCAGCTTCACCGCGATGAGCGGGCCGGCGGACGGGTCGAGGAGTTTGTGCGGCGATGCGACGCGGATGAGCCGGTCGCCGCGGTACTTCCGCGCCGACCGCACCGCGGCCAGCTGGAGGTCCTTGCCAAACTCGTTGTCGAGCTGCCGGTCGCGCTCGTGCACATGGCGGGCGACGAGCTCGGTGTCGAGCGGGACGTCGGCGATCCGCTGCATACCGGCAAGGAGTTCGTCCAGCGTGTCGGCGACCACGAAGTCGGCGCCCTTCTCTTTGAACGCCTCGACCGGCCCCGGCGCACCGGGCGCAACGCGCTTGGCAAGCAGGCGCACATCCTTGCCGGTCAGGTCCGGGTTCTGCTCGCTGCCCGAGAGCGCGAACTCCTTCTCGATGATCTTCTGCGTAAGCACGAACCAGCTGTAGTCCGAGCCGGTGCGCCGCAGGTGCTCGAGCGTCCCGAGCGTGTCGAAGCCGGGGAAGAGCGGCGAGGGCAGGCGGTCGCCGCGCGCGTCGAGCCACAGAGACGACGGACCGGGCAGGATGCGGATGCCGTGCCGCTCCCACACCGGATCCCAGTTCTGGATGCCCTCGGTGTAGTGCCACATCCGGTCGCCGTTGATCAGGTGCGCGCCCGCCGTCTCGGCGATCCCGAGCATCCGGCCGTCGACGTGCGCGGGCACCCCGGAGAGCATCGACGCGGGCGGAGTCCCCAGACGCTGCGGCCAGGCAGCCCGCACGAGGTCGTGGTTGCCGCCGATACCGCCCGAGGCGACGATGACGACGCGCGCCCGCAGCTCGAAGTCGCCGACGAGGTCCCGGTTGCTCGGCGCCCCGCGCTCGGCCGAATCGGGTGCGAGGACGGCACCGCGGACTCCGACCACACGGCCGCTCTCGACGATGAGCTCGTCGACGCGATGACGGTTCCGGATGACCGCGCGCCCGGTCGCCGCCGCCGACTGCACCCGGCGTGCGAACGGCTCGACCACTCCCGGTCCCGTTCCCCACGTGATGTGGAACCGCGGCACCGAGTTGCCGTGACCGCCGGCCATCCCGCTGCCGCGTTCCGCCCATCCGACGACGGGGAAGAACCGGACACCCTTCTCGTGCAGCCAGGCGCGCTTCTCGCCCGCGGCGAACTGGAGGTACGCCTCAGCCCACTGCCGCGGCCAATGGTCCTCGTCGCGGTCGAATCCTGCTGTGCCGAACCAGTCGTCGCGCGCGAGGGCGAGCGAGTCGTGCACGCCCATCCGCCGCTGCTCGGGGGAGTCGATGAGGAATAGTCCGCCGAAGGACCACCACGCCTGCCCGCCGAACGACGCGGACGGCTCCTGCTCCACGATCGTCACGCGCCGGCCGGCGTCCAGGAGTTCGGACGCGGCGACGAGGCCCGCAAGCCCCGCGCCGACGACGATCGCGTCGGGTTCGTAGGTCATCCGTGTCTCCTTCGGCACTGGGATGGCGGGAGCGTCACTCCTCGAATGTGTTGACCATAGCGAACGCCGCCCGCTCCAGGTAATTCCAGAGCGTCTCCTCCTGGAGCGGAGGCAGCCCGAGCTCGCCGACGGCCTCGCGCATGTGCGCCAGCCAGCGGTCGCGCGCATCCGGGTTGACCTTGAACGGGTTGTGCCGCATCCGGAGGCGGGGGTGGCCGCGCTGCTCGCTGTAGGTTGTGGGGCCGCCCCAGTACTGCTCCAGGAACAGCGTGAGCCGCTCCTTGGCCGGTCCCAGATCCTCCTCCGGGTACATCGGGCGCAGCACCGGGTCGTCGGCGACGCCCCGGTAGAACGCGTCGACGAGCCGGACGAACGTCTCGTGGCCGCCGACCTGATCGAAGAAGGCGGGCTGGGGGCCGACGGGGATGCTCACGTCTGTTCTCCGTCCGGGCGCGGCTTCGGCGCCTTCTCCACCGCCGGGGTGATCCGGATCGCACCGGGGTCGGCGGCCCGCGGCGCCGGGGTGGCTGCGCCGGACTCCTGGCGCTTGGCGGCCGCGCGGGCCTTGCGCCCCTTCAGCGGCGGCTCCGTCGTCACGACCTGGCTCGGCCGGGTGCGCGGCGGCTTCGCGCCCATGACGCTCGCCGCGCTGTCGAACCCGGTGAGCACGACGGCCGACAGCGACGGGAGCTTGACGCCCATCTCATCCAGAGCCGCCTTCAACCGGACGCGCAACTCGCGCGACACGTCGTCCTTGGCGGTGGTGCGCGTCTTCAGCACGATGCGGATGACCAGCGCGTCGGCCGAGATCGACTCCAGCCCCCACAGTTCCGGCTTCTCCAGGATGCGCGAGCGCCACTTGGTGCTCGTCGCGAGCGCGTTCGCCGTCTCCAGCATCTTCGCCTGCACCGCTTCGACATCCGTGTCGTAGGGCACGGCGAGGTCGATGATGACGCGCGCCCAGCCCTGCGACATGTTCCCGACGCGGAGGATCTCGCCGTTGCGAACGAACCACAAGGTGCCGTTCACGTCTCGGACCTGGGTGACGCGGATGCCGACCGCCTCCACGACACCGGTCGCCGAACCCAGGTCGACGACGTCGCCCACGCCGAGCTGGTCCTCCATCACCATGAACAGGCCGTTCAGCACGTCTTTCACGATGTTCTGGGCGCCGAAACCGAGGCCGGCGCCGATCGCGGCGGTCAGCAGCGCGAACGACCCGAGGACGCTCGCCGCGAAGACGTTCAGGATGAGGATGATCGCGACGATCCCGATCGTCACGTTGACGATGTTCATCAGCACGGAGCCGAGCGTGCGCGTGCGCTGGACGACGCGGACGGCGGCCAGCGGCGAGGCCACCAGCGCCTGCGTGTCGCTGACGTTCTGCCCCTTCTTCACGCCGTTCACGATCCGCGAGACGACCTTGCGGATCACCACGCGGAGGATCCAGCTGAGCAGGAAGGCGCCGCCGATGATGCAGGCGGCGCTGACCAGGTTCCAGCCGGCCTGGACGGCCCACGACCCGATCGCGGTCCAGAAGTCTTGTCTCAGGATTTCCATACCCGGTCGAGCCTAGCGACCCCTCCCTTGGCGGTCGCTGGAATGACGACGCGGGTCATCGCTCCAGCAGCCCGTGCTCGTACGCGAAGATCACCGCGTGCACCCGGTCGCGCAGCTGAAGCTTCGACAGCACCCGGCCCACGTGCGTCTTCACGGTCGACTCGGTCAGATAGAACCGCGCACCGATCTCGCCATTGCTCAGACCTTCGCCCATGGCGAGCAGGATCTCCCGCTCGCGCGGGGTGAGCACCTCCGCGGGGTCCTTCCCGCCGGGGGAGGGCACGTCGCCCGCCGGGAGGCGGTCCGCGAACAGCTCCAGCATCGCCCGGGTCACCCTGCCCGAGACGGCGGCGTCGCCCGCGGCGACGGCGCGTACGGCACCGATGAGCTCGTCGGGGCGCGCATCCTTCAAGAGGAATCCGCTCGCTCCGGCGCGCAGCCCGCCGAACGCGTACTCGTCGAGGTCGAAGGTCGTCAGGATGATGATCCGCGCACCCGGGTCCGCCTCCACGATGCGCCGGGTCGCCTCGATCCCGTCGAGAGTCGGCATCCGCACATCCATGAGGACGACGTCCGGCCGTAGCCCGGCGCTCAGGCGTACGGCTTCTGCGCCGTCAGCCGCCTCGCCGACGACGACGAGGTCCGGCTCCGCCTCCAGCACCATGCGGAACCCGAGGCGCACGAGCTGCTGGTCATCGACGAGCAGGATGCGGATGGAAGCGTCGGTCACGTCGTCTCCTTCGTCTCGGGGTGGTGCGGTGAGGGCTGGCGCTCTTCTTCTGCGGCAGGGGACAGGTCCGGCGGGGGAGCCGCCCGCACCGCGTCGAACAGCGCGCGCACGCGCCACCCGCCGCCCGGCCGGGGTCCGGCCTCCAGCGTCCCGCCGTACAGGCCGACCCTCTCGCGCAGCCCGATGAGGCCGCGACCGGAGCCCTGATCGGCCGCCGGGTGAATGGCGGCATCGTCGTCGATCGTGACGATCACCGTCCCGGGCCGGAACACGATGACGACACGGACCGCGGTCGCCGAAGCGGCGTAGCGGAGGGCGTTGGTCAGCCCCTCCTGCACCACGCGGAACACGGTCAGCTGCTGGCCCACGTCCTCCGGCGGGACGCCGGTGACGGTGATACGAACGGGGAGACCGGCCGCACGGAACGTCTCGATCAGGTCCGCGAGGTCGGTCACCCCCGGCTGCGGTTCGCGCGCGGCCGCGCCGCCCTCGCCATCGCGGAGCACCCCGAGCAGGCGGCGCATGTCGGCCAGTGCACCGCGACCGGTCTCGGCGACCAGCCGCATGGCATCCACCGAGCGGTCCGGAAGCCCCGGAGACGGAGGCGACGCTTCCGCTGAGCGCACGGACCCGTCGGCGAGCGTGATCATCACCGTGAGGCTGTGCGAGACGATGTCGTGCATCTCGCGAGCGATGCGGCTGCGTTCCGCCGCGGCGGCGATCTCGGCCTGCTGGTCGCGCTCGCGCGCAAGCTGGCGCGCCCGGTCGATCAGCGCATCCAGGTACCGCCGCCGGTTTCCGACGTTGCTTCCGATGAGCACGGCGACCACCGAGAACGACAAGACGAGGATGCCCGAGGGCACCGCTGCCGTCTCCAGCGGCGTGAACACCTTCGCCTGCGTCAGCACGACCTCCACCGTGACCGTCGCGACCGTGACCGCCGAAGTGACCGCGAAGGCGATCCAGGCCGACCGGATGGAGCGGTAGACCGCGAGGGCATACAGCGCGAACAAGGTGGGCACCACATCCATGTCGCGGCCGAGGAAGACGCTAGCCCCGAGCAGCACCGTCGCGAAAGCGAAGACGATCCCCGGCCGTCGGCGGCGTGCGACGAGCGCCGCGCCGGCGACCGTCGAGAGCAGGAGGTGCACGGTCTCCTGGACGGTCGGCTCCCTCGCCGACACGACGAGCGCGCCGACCACCGACGGCACCAGGTAGAAGCCCGCCACGAACAGGTCGAGGGCGAGGGGATGCGCCGCCACAAAACGACGGATCACCCCGGGCGGCCTCGGAAGTTCGAGGCCGCCCGGGGTGTCGTTGATCGGGACGGGCGCGGTCACGCGGCCGGTCAGGCGTCCCTGCGCTGCAGCAGCACGGCTCCGACCACGAAGGAGACAACCGTCCAGGCCAGAACCGTGACGACGTTCACCCACGGATCGACTCCGCCGTTGGCGACGCCCGACATCCCCTGTCCGGCGTTGCTCAGCAGGTAGCGCTGCGCGTCGGCGAGCCACTGCGTCTGGGTGAGGCTGCTCACCAGTCCCGCGATGATCGGCAGCACCAGCAGCACGCCGAGCGCTCCGGCGATCCCGCCAGCGGTGGACTTCAGGATGGCGCCGACACCGAGTGCGAACACGGCCACGAGCCCCAGGTACACGCCGGCTCCGAGGATCGCCCACAGCGTGTCGGCTGCGAACAGGTCTCCCGTGTACCCCTTGCCGGTCAGCACCGGCACGGCGACCGCCCACGACAGCGCCGAGGAGATCAGGCCGACGACGAACGCGACCACGAAGAGCACGAGCGTCTTCGCCGCGAACACCGGGAACCGGCGCGGGACGGCGGTGAAGGACGCGCGGATCATCCCCGTGCTGAACTCGCCGGAGATCACCAGCACGCCGAGCACCGCGATGACGAGGGATGCGAAGGTGAGGCCTGCGGTCGCGGCGGTCAAGGTGAACCCGGCCGCCTGCGCCTCGACCGCAGCGTGCTGCGTGGCGGGCACCCGGGCCAGCAGAGTGGTCTTGTTGGGGATGGCGAACGCCACGAGGGCGGCGATGCCGACGACGAGGACGACGGCGCTGATCAGCGTCCAGAAGGTGGAACGCAGGGTGCGCAGCTTGATCCACTCGGAGCGCACGACCCGGACGAAGTTCAGGTGCCCCAGCGATGTGTGCGGATGCGTGGTTCCGGCGGGAGCGGTTGCGGTGCTCATCGGCTGACCTCCGTGCGGTACTCGACGTCGTCCTGGGTGAGTTCGAGGTAGGCCTCCTCGAGCGAGGCGCTGATCGGCGTCAGCTCGTGGAGCACGATGCCGTCGCGCGCGGCCGTCTCGCCGATCTGCGCGGCCGTCAGGCCGGTGATCTCAAGCAGCTGCGCCTCGACGCCGGTGACGGCGACATCCGCACCGGCGACGGCGCGGGCGAGTAGGTCCGGCTGCGGGGTGCGCACGCGCACGGCATGACGGGTGGCCCCGGCCAGGATGCTGTCGACGGGAGCGTCCGCGAGGACGCGGCCGCGGCCCAGCACGATGATGTGGTCGGCGGTCTGCGCCATCTCACTCATCAGGTGTGACGAGAGGAAGATGGTGCGGCCCTGGCTGGCGAGGTGCCGGGCGAACTGGCGTACCCAGAGCACGCCCTCCGGGTCGAGACCGTTCACCGGCTCGTCGAGGATGAGCGTCGCCGGGTCGCCGAGCATGGCGGCGGCGATTCCCAGCCGCTGGCCCATCCCGAGGGAGAAGCCGCCGACACGCTTGGAGGCCACCGACTCGAGGCCGGTCATCCCGATGACCTCGTGAACGCGAGAGGTGGGGATGCCGTGCGTCGCAGCCAAGGCGAGGAGGTGCCCGTACGCGGTGCGGCCGGTGTGGATGGCCTTGGCGTCGAGCAGGGCGCCGACCTCCGTCAGGGGCGAGCGGAACTCCGCGTAACGCCTGCCGTTGATCAGTGCGGTGCCCTGGGTCGGCCGGTCGAGCCCCACGATCATGCGCATGGTGGTGGACTTGCCGGCACCGTTCGGGCCGAGGAAGCCGGTGACCTTGCCCGGCTGGATGGTCACGGAGATATCGTCGACGGCGGTCTTCGCGCCGAACCGTTTGGTCAGGTGATCGAGTTGGATCATGCCTCCGAGACTAGGGGCCTGCGCTCCTTCGGGGTATCCACCCTCGGTACCACTCGTGCCGGCGCCCGTGCGACTTCCCGTCGATACGACGAAAGGGCCCCGCGACGGCGGGACCCTTTCGTGTCGGGATGCGGTCAGCCCGGGATGCGTTCGGCGTCAGGCCGCCGCGTCCCGCTTCTGCGCGGCGAGCGCCCGCTCCACACCGGCGAGGTTCTCGACGACCATGCGGCGGAGGGCCGCCGGCTCGGCATTGGCATCGAGCCACGCACGCGTCGCGTCGCGCAGCTCTTCGCTCGCCAGCGGCGCCGGGTACATGCCCTCGACGAGGTACTCGGCGATCTTGTAGGAGCGCGAGGTCCAGATCTCCTGCAGGGAGGAGAAGTACGGCTCGATGAAGGAGGCGAGCACGCTCTTGTCCTTCGCCCGCTGGAACCCGATCCCGGTGTAGCGGACGATCGTGTTCGGCAGCGAGTCCGAGCCGAACACCGAGTCCCACGCGGCCTGCTTGCCCTCACGGGTCGGGATGCTCGCGCGGGCCTGCGCCGCGAACTGGCCGCCGTTGGCGGTGTTGTCCGCCGCCAGGGCCGCGTCGATCTCGGCGGTGCCTGCTGCGCCGCCGGCGACCAGGGCGATGAGCAGCTCCCACGAGAGGTCGGTGTCGATGCTCAGCCCGTCGAGCTTGACCGAGCCGTCGCGCAGGGCCGCGATCGTGTCCAGCTGCTCGTCGGTGGAGGCGAGAGCCGCGAAGAACTTGACGAACTGGAACTGCGCGTCGCTTCCGGCCTCCGCGTTCTTCGCCAGCTCCCACAGGGCCGACGCCGCGCTCTGCGCGGTCTCCTTCTGCCGCTCGGGCACCACGTACGCGGTCGCCGCCAGCACGAGCTGGTTGAGCGTCGTGCGGATCGTGGTCGACTCCGTCTCGGACGCGATGTTGCCGAGCACCAGGCGGACGTAGTCGCTCGCGCCGGTCTCGGCGTCGCGGGTCGCATCCCACACCGCGCCCCAGACGAGCGAGCGGGCGAGCGGGCTCTCGATGTCGGAGAGGTGCTCGATCGCGACCTTCAGCGACTCCTCGTCGAGACGGATCTTCGCGTAGGCGAGGTCGTCGTCGTTGATGAGCACGAGGTCCGGGCGGCGGGTACCGACCAGCTCGGGGACGTCGGTGCGCTCGCCGTCCACATCCAGCTCGATCCGGTTCTCGCGTACCAACTTGCCGTCGCGCAGGTTGTAGAGGCCGATAGCGAGGCGGTGCGGGCGGATCGTGGCGTAGTCGGCCGGCGCCGTCTGCAGCACGCCGAACGACGTGATGACGCCGTCCGCATCCACCTCGAGCTCCGGGCGCAGGGTGTTGACGCCGGCGGTCTCCAACCACTTCTTCGACCAGTCGGTGAGGTCGCGGCCGCTGGTGGCCTCGAGCTCGACCAGCAGGTCTGCGAGCTCGGTGTTGCCGTGCGCGTGCTTCCTGAAGTACTGGGCGACACCGGCCAGGAAGTCGTCCTGACCGACCCACGCGACGAGCTGCTTGAGCACAGAGGCGCCCTTGGCGTAGGTGATGCCGTCGAAGTTGACCTGCACGTCTTCCAGATCGTTGATGGTCGCGACGATGGGATGCGTCGACGGCAGCTGGTCCTGCCGGTACGCCCAGCTCTTCTCCATGGCGGCGAAGGTGGTCCAGGCCTCGGTCCACTCGGTGGCCTCGGCGGTGGCGAGGGTGGAGGCGTACTCGGCGAACGACTCGTTCAGCCACAGGTCGTTCCACCACTTCATGGTCACCAGGTCGCCGAACCACATGTGGGCGAGCTCGTGCAGGATGGTGACGACGCGGCGCTCCTTGATCGCGTCGGTGACCTTGGAGCGGAAGACGTAGGTCTCGGTGAAGGTGACGGCACCGGCGTTCTCCATGGCGCCCGCGTTGAACTCGGGCACGAACAGCTGGTCGTACTTCTCGAACGGGTACGCGTAGTCGAAGCGCTCCTCGTAGAAGGCGAAGCCCTCGCGCGTCTTGTCGAAGATGTAGTCGGCGTCGAGGTACTCGGCGAGGCTCTTGCGCGTGTACACGCCCAGCGGGATGGTGCGGCCGTCGCGGCTGGTGAGCTCGCTGTGGACCGACTCGTACGGGCCGGCGACGAGCGCGGTGATGTAGGAGGAGATGACGGGGGTGGGCGGGAAGGCCCAGACCTTCTTGCCTTCGCCTGCATCCTGAGGCTCCGGCGTGGGCGAGTTGCTGACGACCGCCCAGTGCGCGGGTGCCGTGACCGTGAACGTGAACTCGGCCTTCAGGTCCGGCTGCTCGAACACGGCGAACATGCGCCGCGAGTCCGGCACCTCGAACTGGCTGTAGAGGTACACCTCGCCGTCGACCGGGTCGACGAAGCGGTGGAGGCCCTCACCGGTGTTGGTGTAGATCGCGTCGGCGACGACCGTCAGCTCGTTCTCGTCCTCGAGGCCGTCGAGCTGGATGCGCACGCCGTCGCTCACGGCGGCAGGGTCGAGCTCGGTGCCGTTCAGCGTGACGGAGTGCACCGTCCGCGTGATCGCGTCGATGAAGGTCGACGCGCCCGCCTGTGCCCCGAACCGCACGGTCGTCGTGCTGAGGAAGGTCTCGGGCCCGGTCGTCAGATCGAGGGTGACGTCGTAGCTGTGGGTGCGGATGAGCGCGGCGCGCTCCTGTGCTTCGAGGCGGGTGAGGTTTTCTCCGGGCAACGCTTGCTCCTTGGGACTCGGACGGCGTGGATCGTGTCCACCGCAACCACCTTATCCATCGGCGCCGACGCCGTCGGTGGCCTTCCCTAGACTGTGGATATGCGCATCCACATCGCCACCGATCACGCAGGTCTCGACTTCAGCAAGCACTTGCAGGAGCACCTGGGAGCGGCCGGTCACGAGGTGATCGACCACGGGCCGGTCGAGTACGACCCCATCGACGACTACCCGGCCTTCTGCATCAATGCTGCCGCGGCGGTCGTGCGCGATCAGCAGGCGGGGGTGGATGCGCTCGGCATCGTCTTCGGCGGTTCGGGCAACGGTGAGCAGATCGCGGCGAACAAGGTGGGCGGCGTGCGTGCGGCGCTGGTCTGGAGCCAGTCCACCGCTCTGCTCGCCCGGCAGCACAACGACGCGAACGTCATCGCGATCGGCGCCCGGCAGCACACGGTGGAGGAGGCCACCTCCTTCATCGACGCCTTCATCGCCGAGCCGTTCTCGTTCGAGGAGCGCCACGTGCGCCGGATCGCCCAGCTGGCGGAGTACGAGGCCACCGGCGACATCGCGGGCAAGCACGTGGACCACTGATGCCCGAAGGTCACTCCGTCCACCGCATCGCGAAGCAGTTCGCGGTGAACTTCGTCGGGCACCGCGTGGCGGTGTCGTCACCGCAGGGCCGGTTCGCGGCCGACGCCACCCGTATCGACGGGCACGTGATGACCGACGCCAAAGCCGTCGGCAAGCAGATGTTCCTGGAGTTCGACAACGACCTCTGGCTGCGGGTTCACCTCGGGCTGTACGGGGCGTGGGACTTCGCCGGCGACATCAGCATCGATCCGACCATCGCCAGTGCGAACGGCCGGATGGGGCAGACCAACCAGCGGGGGACCGACCTCGACCCGATCCTCGACAGTGCGGGCGAGAACTCGCTGCACTCGATCGGTGCGCCGCGCCGCACGCGGCTTCGCATGGCCGAGTCCGAGAAGGTGGAGGCCGAAATCACGAGCTTCCCGCCGGAGCCCATCGGCCAGGTGCGGGTGCGGCTGCTCACCGACAGCGCGGTCGCCGACCTGCGCGGCCCGACAGCCTGCGAGGTGCTCGACCCGGCGCAGGTGGATGCGGTCATCGCCAAGCTGGGGCCCGATCCTCAGGTCGACTCCGGTCAGGAGGCGGAGGACCGCTTCGTTTCGATCGTCCGCCGCAAGCCGACCTCGATCGCGCTGCTGCTCATGGACCAGAGCGTGGTGAGCGGCATCGGCAACGTCTACCGCGCCGAGCTGCTCTTCCGTGCGCGTCAGAACCCGCACACGCCGGGCAAACAGGTGCGCGAGGAGACGGTGCGGGCGCTCTGGCGCGACTGGGTGCACCTGCTCCGCATCGGCGTCGAGACCGGCCAGATGATGACCATGGACGACCTCGACGACGACTCCTACCGCCGCGCCATGGCCAGCCGCGAAGACCGGCACTGGGTGTACAAGCGCGAGGGACTGCCGTGCCGGGTATGCGGCACGCACATCGTGATGGAGGAACTGGGCGGCCGCAAGCTGTACTGGTGCCCGGTGGACCAGGCGTAGGAGGCCTCATGCGACAGAATCCCAGCTTCACCCTCACCGACCCGGTCGAGCTCAAGCGGCTCGTGCGCGAGAACCCGTGGGCGACCTTCGTCAGCAACACCGCGAACGGGCTCGTGGCCTCCCACTACCCGGTCATCCTCGACGACACACGGGAGGAGCTCAGCCTGCTTTCGCACGTCGGGCGCCCCGACGAGCAGTTGCACGAGTTGGGGCAGCATGAGCTGCTCGTCATCATCCAGGGTCCCCATGGCTACATCTCCTCCAGTTGGTACGACGAGAACCCCGCGGTGCCGACCTGGAACTTCATCGCTGCGCACTTTTCCGGCGTTCCCGAGATCCTGAGCGACGAGGAGAACCTCGATGTGCTGGCCCGTCTGGTCGACCACTTCGAGGACGAGCTCCCGGAGCCCCGCCGCATGCGCGGGACGCTGAAGGACGCCGCCTACGCCGAACGCATCGTCTCCGGGACGGTCGGGCTGCGACTCACCCCGACCCGCGTGGTGGCGAAGCAGAAGATGAGCCAGAACCGGCCTGACCACATCGTCGACTCGATCATGTCGGAGCTCGGCGGCGACGGACCCTACGCGAGCGCGGGCCTGCTCCGCGAGATGCAGCTCGTGCATGACCGGAGACGCGCCGCGCGATGAGCCTGGTGCTGGCCGGGGCGCGGCTGCCCGGACGGCCGGACCCTGTGGATGTCGTGCTCGACGGCGGGCGGATCGCGACGATTGCGGGGGCGGGTGCCGCATCCACGTCTGCCGGCGATATCGGCGGATCCAGTGGGTCCGCCGTGGAGCGGGTCGCGCTCGACGGCCGCTGGCTGATCCCCGGGTTGTGGGACCAGCACGTGCACTTCACGCAGTGGGCGCAGACCGCGCGGCGCCTCGACGTGTCGCGCGCGGCGTCGGCCGCCGAGGCCGCCGCCCTGGCGCGCGAGCGCGCGACCGCTGAGGGCGGCGACGAGGTGATCGTGGGCTTCGGCTTCCACGATGCGCTATGGTCCGACCTGCCCACGCGTGAGCTTCTGGATGCGGCAGCCGGCGACCGCCCGGTGGTGTTGATCGCCGGCGACCTGCACTGCTCGTGGCTGAACACGGCCGCCGCCCGGCGGTTTGCGCCGGGATCGAGCGAGCCGGTGCTGCGGGAGGATGCGAGCTTCGCCGTGACGAGCCTCCTCACGGCCGCCGACGAGGCGACGCTCGACCGGTGGGCGACCGACGCCGCTCGGCGCGCATCCACTCGCGGTGTCGTCGGTGTCGTCGACCTCGAGTACGGCTGGAACCTCGACGTGTGGCGGCGCCGGATGGCCGACGGTGCAGACGGCCTGCGGGTCGAGTTCGGGATCTACAGCGACGACCTCGAGCGGGCGGTCGGACTGGGCCTGCGCACCGGGGACGCCATCCCGGAGACTGGGGGACTGCTGTCGGTCGGGCCGTTCAAGGTGATCTCCGACGGCTCGCTCAACACCCGCACCGCGTTGTGCACGCACGCGTATCCGGACGGCGGCCATGGGATCGCGAACCTGTCCCCGGCAGAGCTCGTCGAGCGGATGCGGTTCTCGGTGGAGCACGGGCTGGAGCCCGCCGTCCACGCGATCGGCGACGAGGCCAACCGCCGCGCTCTGGATGCGTTCGAGGCGCTGGGCGCCGGCGGCCGCATCGAGCATGCGCAGCTGATCGACGCGTCCGACATCCCCCGCTTCGCTCGGCTGGGCGTGACGGCCGGCGTGCAGCCCGAGCACGCGATGGACGACCGGGATGTGGCCGAGCACCTCTGGCAGGGACGCACCGACCGGGCCTTCCCGCTCGCCGAACTGTACCGCGCCGGCGCCCGCCTCGCGTTCGGGTCGGACGCGCCGGTGGCGCCCCTTGACCCGTGGGCGGCGATCGCGTCGGCCGTGGGTCGTACGCGCGACGGGCGGGAGCCGTGGCATCCCGAGCAGAGCATCCCCGTGGAGGTGGCCCTCGGCGCCTCCGTCCGTTCGGCGGTGGCCGTGGGCGAACCGGCCGACCTCGTGGTGCTCGACCGCGACCCGTTCGCCTCGGAGCCGGACGACCTCCGCACGATGCCGGTCGCGGCGACCCTCCTCGCGGGCCGCTTCACCTACGACGCCCTCCGCTGACAGGTCCCGCTGCGTCCCGCATCCCACTATCGACGGAGATTCGCAGCGATCCCGTCCGAATCTCCTTCACTACTGCCAATCGAAGGAGATCCGAGCCCGATTCTCCTTCGATAGGTGGCAGCTCAGTGCCCGCGCAACAGCAACCGATCGCGCCCGGGCACCGTCGCGACCGCCGTGTTCCGCAACGACTCTGTGTACGCATCCAGGTAGCCGTAATGCGCCAGATGTTCGGCGAACTTCTGCTCGAACAGCGCCGTGTCGGTGATGCCCGACCACGCCGAGGAGAGCGGATCGTCGTTCCAGGCGGAGTGTAGCACCGGCGCGTGGCCGGTGACCGGCAGCAAGTCGGCCGCCTTGTCGCCGTCGACGCTGATGACCGTCGCGCCGAACGCGGGCCCCCGCGGGTCGCGACGGGTGAACCGGCCGAACTGGGCCTCGCTGTCCGCTACCGCCTCGCCGGCGTAGACGTGCTGGGCGTTCAGCGCTGCCGCGTTCGGGATGCGGTTCTCGATTCCCGCAGAGCCGAGCATGACGAAGGCGTAGATGCCCAGGTCGCGCGCCTCGGCGAGGGAGTTCGCCGCGGTTGTGGTCCCATAGGAGTGCGCGACGACGTTGAGC
The DNA here is from genome assembly GCF_058138205.1 of Leifsonia sp. RCC_180. Classification (NCBI taxonomy): domain Bacteria; kingdom Bacillati; phylum Actinomycetota; class Actinomycetes; order Micrococcales; family Microbacteriaceae; genus Leifsonia; species Leifsonia sp. RCC_180. Next base: position 573,377 of record NZ_CP200340.1, read on the forward strand.
GCGCGCGGTGGAGACTCGACGCGGACCGCGTTGACCCCGCGCAGGTCGGCGGTGAGGAGCGGCGCCCCGCGCTCGGCGAAGTCGCCGAGGGTGGCATCCACGCCCGGTGGCGGGGTGGCGTAGCCGATCCACGACACGACCGCCCGACGCGTCGGCGCGCCCACCTCGCCCTGCTCGTCGTACAGGTTCTGCGCGGACTGCGTCCACAGTTGCATGTCGTCGGTGTAGGTGCCCATGCCCGGCACCAGGAACGTGACGTCGGACGCCGTGTCCAGGTCGCCCAGTGCGATTGCCGCGAGCGGAGGCCGGTCCAGACTCAGCGAGACCAGGTGCCGGGCGGGCGTCCGCTTGCCTTTCAAGGTCTTCTGGATGGCCGTGAGCGAACCCATCACCCGCTTCGCGAGGGCGTCGTCGGGGTGCTTCTTCACCTGTTTCGTGCTCGTGGAGAGCGCGCGGGCCAGCGCCTTCCGGTTGGCTGTGTCCCGATCGTCGTAGTCGATCCCGTCGAGGTTCCCGACGATCTCGGGCAACGTCTCGATCGCATCCTTCTTGGTGGCGGCATCGAGGTCGTCCCACTGGTCGTGCACCGCATCCGGGTCGGTGTTGGCGAGCCGGATGTTGAGCTCGGGATGCGCCTCCAGGTACGCGTCCTGCTGTGCGTCATTCATGCCCTTCAGGACGTCGAAGGTCGTGATCGGCGCAGCTCCCGCCGCGGGCGCCACCAGCAGCCCGATCGCCGCGACGACGCTCAGCGCGCAGACGGCGATCACCCGGCGGGCCATGGCCGAAGCGTAGTGCCGAGGTCCGCGGCGTGTCCACGAGTCGGCGGAAGGCCGAAGCCGAGCACCGGCCGGCCGTCAACCAGAACGGGCCGCCCGCTTCCGCAGACGGCCCGTTGTCGTACCTGGTCCTACTCGCTGATGTGGGCGAACAGGAACCAGCGGTCCTTGTCGAGCCCGCGCGCGATCTCGATGGCAACGTCCTGGCTGGTCTGGTCGAGCTCGGCCAGCTCGCGGACTGCGGCGTTCACGCCGACGAGGGCCGCATCCAGCTGTGCGATGACCTCGGCAATGGTCTCCCGCGAGGGGCGGAAGCCGGCGGTGAGCTCGGCGGTCGTGGTCTTCGCGGCGACCGTGCCGAGGCGCGCGTCGACGGGGAGGCCGAGGGCGACGATGCGCTCCGCGGCGAGGTCCGCCCACTCCTGCGCGTGATCGACGATCGTGTCGAGCAGCTCGTGGACGCCGATGAAGTTCGCGCCGCGCACGTGCCAGTGCGCCTGCTTGCCGTTGACGACGATGGCCGTCAGGTCGATCACCACGGGGGTGAGGAACTGGGCGACCCCGGCGGCGACGTCGGGGTTGGAGACACTCTGGGTTGCAGTGATGTCCGTCATGGATGGCGTCCTTTCTTCTGCCTGCCTCAACGCTACTCAGGCCCCGGAATTCCGCAACGAAGCGAAGGCTGCGCTTAGTTAGGTCGGGTTAACCCCCGCATCGTTCCGGAGGGACGCGGGATGGGGTGGAGGTCCGGCCGCGGCCAGGCTCGAAGCATGACAACAGAACCAGTAGTGAGTTCTCCACAGCCTTCCGATCCGTCGCCGTCCCGCGCCGCTTCTTCTGCCACGCTGGATACTGTGACCACCTCCGCACCTCCCACAGCCCGAGCGAACTACGGCTCGCTGTGGCGCGGCGTGCCCAGGGAGCTCGGCTTCCTGCTCCTCACCATGCCGATCGCGATCATCGGGCTCTCGGTGCTGCTGTCGCTGTTCTGGACGGGCGTCGGCACCATCGTCATCTACGTCGGCGTCTTCATCCTGGTCGCCACGTTCTACACGGCCCGCGGCTTCGGGATGGTGGAGCTGACCCGCCTCGACTGGGCGGGGAGGCCATCCATCCCTCGTCCCGTGTGGGAACGGCCGGGAACGCCGCGCACGTTCTGGCGGTCGGTCTTCGGTCCGTTCGCGAACGGCCACTACTGGCTGTACCTGCTGCACGGCGCGATCATCAACCCGATCATCAGCATTTTGTCGTGGACGGTCACCGTCGTCTGGGCCTCTGTCGCGCTCGGCGGTCTGACCGGGTGGATCTGGGAGCCGTTCATCCCGCAGGGCGGCCGTGACGTCTTCCTGTCACAGATCATCGTGGATGCGGTGTTCCGCACGAACTCGGACTTCGATCCGACCGTCGGCGACCGCATCCTGTACCTGATCGCGGGTGCCCTCTTCGCCGCGACGCTTCCGTTCGTCACACGCGGGCTGACGCTGCTGCACGAGGCCGTCGCCCGGGGGCTCCTCGGCGGGTGGCCGTCGGAGGCGCTTCAGCGCGAGGTCGCCGACCTGTCGGCGTCGCGCGGCGCGGCTGTGGCGGCCGAGGACCAGGCGCTGCGCCGCCTGGAGCGCGATCTGCACGACGGCCCTCAGCAGCGCCTGATCCGCCTGCAGATGGACATCGCCGCCGCCGAGCGCAAGCTCGGAGACGACCCGGACGCTGCCGCCGTCCTCCTGGCGGAGGCACGACAGCAGGCGGGTGACACGCTGGAGGAGCTGCGGGCCCTGTCGCGCGGCTTCGCCCCGCCCATCCTGCAAGACCGCGGCCTCGCCGCCGCCGCCGAGTCGCTCGCCGCACGCAGCCCCGTCCCGATGTCAGTGGAGTCGTCGCTGCAGCCGGGGGAGCGGTTCAGCCCAGAGCTCGAACGCAACGCCTACTACGTGCTGGCCGAGCTCGCCGCGAACGTGGCCAAGCATTCCGAGGCGCACGCTGCCCGCTTGTTCCTGGAGCAGGGCGTGGATACCGCCGGCACGCCGTCGCTGAACGTCTGGCTGACCGACAACGGTCGCGGCGGAGCCTCGCTGGTCGACGGCCACGGGCTGCGCGGCCTGCAGGAGCGGGTCCGCGGTCTGCGCGGCGAACTGGTGGTGGAGAGCCCGGTCGGTGGCCCGACGCGCATCGGGGCGCGCATCCCGCTGGCCTGAATCCGCTGGCCTGAATCCGCTGGCCTGAATCCGCGGGCCGCATCCGCCGGGCTGAATCAGTGCCCGGTGGATGCGGCCCTAGGCTGGGGTCGTGGCGAACGACCCCAGCCCCACCCCGCTGCGCCTCGTCGTGGCGGACGACTCCGTCCTCCTGCGTGAGGGCCTCATCCGGCTGTTCGATGAGGCCGGCTTCGACACGGTGGGCGCCTTCGGCGACGCGGACACGCTGCTGGAGGCGGTGCCGGATCTCATGCCCGAGGTCGCGGTGCTGGATGTGCGGATGCCGCCGGCGTTCCGCGACGAGGGCGTGCGGGCGGCGCTGCGCATCCGCCGCGAGTACCCGTCGATCGCGGTCCTGCTGCTGTCGCAGTACGTCGAGGGGACGTACGCGCAGGAGCTCCTCGCCGGCGGCGAGGGCGGCACCGGCTACCTGCTGAAGGACCGCATCGCGTCGCTGGACGAGTTGCGCGACGCCGTCACCCGGGTCGCTGCCGGGGGCACTGTGCTCGACCCGCAGGTGGTCCGCGAGCTGCTGATGCGGCGCACCGACCCGCTCGCGACCCTCACCCCGCGGGAGCGGGAGGTGCTGGAGCTGATGGCCGAGGGCCGCACGAACGCCGCGATCGCCGCCCGCATGGTCGTGGGGGTCGGCGCAGTGGAGAAGAACGTGACGTCCATCTTCCAGAAGCTGGGCCTCGAGGACTCCGGCGACGACCACCGCCGAGTGCTCGCGGTACTGGCCTTCCTGCAGCACTGAGGTGTTGGATGGGCCCCATGGCCGGATTCGATGACATCACCAAGAAGGCGCAAGAGTTCCTGAACGACCCGAAGGTCAAGGACGCCCTGAGTTCCGAGCAGGCGGAGGACATCAGCGACAAGCTGCTCGACGGCGTCGCCGGCGCCGCGAAGAAGGTGACCGGCGGGAAGCACGACGACACGATCGAGGGCGCGCGGGAGCAAGCCGACAAGCACATCGGCAACGAGTAGGGCTCAGTCGCTCGGGCGCAGCGGCCGGTGGAAGCGGAATGTCTTCCGGTACATCCGCATGCCCAGGAAAAGCGACACGCCGACGACCGCCACTGTCACGACTGCCCCGATCACCGTGGCGACGATGGGATGCGCGCCGAGCGCCCACGAGGTCCCTCCGGCCAGCAGCCCGACGACGATCCCCTCCACGATGGTGATGATCATCATGGAACTCCCGAGCACGGGACTCGTCCCGCGCCGGTAGAAGAAGTGGTACGTGGCCACCGCGCCGGCTTCATCGTCGTGGGCCGACGCCATCAGGTAGCGCTCCAAGCCCGGGTCGAGTTCGACGTAGGCCGCCCGCAGGCGGTTCATCGCGACGACATACATGAGATCCTCACTGGCGGTGTTGAACGCCCGAATCTCGGTGACCAGTCCGAGCAGCGCGAGCGCCAGCAGCACCCCGAGCGAGGCCGCCCCGAACCAGCCACGGAATCCACTCGCCTGCCCGAGGAACCCGAGCGTGACGAGCCCGGCGGACACCAGCGTGAGGAAGATCGCGATGCGCGTCAGCACCTCGCTCTGCGTCGTCGACCGCGACGCGAGCAGGCTCCAGTGCTCGGTCGCGAGCAGTTGCGCCCGCAGGCTGCGCTGCGCGTCGGTGAGGTGCTCGGGCGCGTCGTTGCGCTCGTCGCCCGGCGGGGGAGGTGCCGTCATGCGGGCATTGTCCCGCGCCGGGATGCCGTTGGCACCAGCGAGTGCGCCCCCTTGTCACGACCGCGCCGCGGCGCGCAGGCGCGCACGTTACGTGTGGCCGCATTCGCGGCGCGGTGGGATGAACGGGATGAAACGGAGGGGATGACGGGAATCGAACCCGCGTAATCAGTTTGGAAGACTGAGGCTCTACCATTGAGCTACATCCCCGAGCGCCGCAAGCGGCACCGGGCCGCCTCTCTGCGCGGCGGCCGACGACCATCGTAGTACAGACGCGCGGGGAGCGGGCGTGCAGTAGACTTGCCCCGGTCTTTCGCACCGCTTGAAGCCGGGGCGTAGCTCAGCTTGGCTAGAGCGCCCGCTTTGGGAGCGGGAGGTCGCAGGTTCGAATCCTGTCGCCCCGACGAGGACCTCGTTCCTTGCGAGAAGACCATCGTTCGATCATTCAGGAGAACCCAGACATCGTGAAGACCACGGTCGAGAAGCTCAGCCCCACCCGCACCAAGCTCACCATCTCGGTGACGCCGGAGGAGCTGAAGCCTTCCATCAACCACGCGTACGAGCACATCGCCGAGCAGGTGACCATCCCCGGTTTCCGCAAGGGCAAGGTGCCGCCGCCCATCATCGACCAGCGGGTCGGCAAGGCCGCCGTCCTGGAGCACGCGGTCAACGAGGGTCTCGACGGCTTCTACCGTCAGGCGATCGAGGACAACGACGTGCGTCCGCTCGGCCGCCCGGAGGCGGACATCACCGAGTGGCCGAACGAGAAGGACTTCTCGGGCGACCTGCTGCTCACCATCGAGGTGGACACCCGCCCGGAAGTGAAGCTGCCCGCGTTCGACGACATCACCATCACGGTGGATGCGGCCGAGGTCGACGTCGACGACGTCGAGGAGGAGCTGGACCGGCTCCGCAGCCGCTTCGGCACCCTCGTGACCGTCGACCGCCCGGCGAAGACCGGCGACTTCGCCCAGATCGACCTGGTCGCCGTCATCGGCGGCGAAGAGGTCGACACCGCGGCCAACATCTCGTACGAGATCGGCTCCGGCGAGCTCATCGAGGGCATCGACGAGGCGCTCGACACCCTCACCGCCGGCGAGACCACCACGTTCGAGGCCCCGCTCATGGGCGGCGACCACGAGGGTGAGAACGCACAGATCACCGTGACGCTGAACGCCGTGAAGGAGCGCGAGCTCCCCGAGGCCGACGACGACTTCGCGCAGATCGCCAGCGAGTTCGACACGATCGGCGAGCTGCGTCAGAGCCTGCGCACGCAGGTCGAGCGGGCCAAGGTCTTCGGCCAGGGCACCGCGGCGCGCGACCAGCTGGTCGACAAGCTGCTCGAGCTCGTCGAGATCCCCGTCCCGGAGCAGCTCGTCGAGGACGAGGTCCACCGCCACCTGGAGCAGGAGAACCGGCTCGAGGATGACGTGCACCGCGCAGAGGTCACCGAGTCCAGCGAGAAGACCTTCCGCACGCAGATCCTCCTCGACGAGGTCGCGCAGGAGAACGACGTCAAGGTCAGCCAGGACGAGCTCACCCAGTACCTTATCCAGGGCGCCGGCCAGTACGGCATGGACCCGAACGAGTTCGTCAAGATCCTCAGCGAGAACGGCCAGATCCCGTCGATGGTCGGTGAGGTCGCCCGTAACAAGGCCCTCGCGATCATCCTCGGCAAGGTGAAGGTCGTCGACTCGAACGGCAAGCCGGTCGACCTGGCCGAGTTCACCGCGATCGCCGACGGCGACGAGGCGGCCGAGCCGACCTCCGACGAGGCAACCGACGCCGACCAGGCAACCGACGGTGGCGAAGCCACCGAGGAGGCCCCCGCCGCCGAGGCCAAGCCGAAGAAGCGCTCCACCAAGAAGAAGGCCGACGACAAGTAAGCCTTCCGTCTGGTTGACACGACACGCCGTCTCGTACTGTTGCGAGACGGCGTGTTGTGTCATGTGGACGAAGGAGCGGGGATGGACGACTGGCGGCAGCGAGTGGATGCGGTGTGGGCGGCCGCCGACGATGCGGGGGAGGAGGCGACCCTCGCCGCGATCGACGCCCTCGTCGCCGAACGCCCGGCGAACGACGCGGAGGCGCTCTTCGAGGCGGCCGGCGCGCGCGACTTCGCCGGTCGTGAGGCCGACGCCGAGCCGTTCTACCGGGCGGCACTCGCCCACGGCCTCCCCGAGCCGTATCGCGGTCAGGCGATCGTGCAGCTGGCGAGCACTCTGCGCAACCTCGACCGACCGGCCGAGGCCCTGAGTCTGTTGCGCGACTTCCTCGGCGCCGAGCCTGAGCATCCCCTCTCCGACGCCGCCCGCGCGTTCGCCGCCCTCGCGCTCTTCGACGACGGGATGCGCGCCGACGCCCTCCGCGAGGCCCTCTACGCCCTGGCACCGCACCTCGCGCGTTACGGCCGCGCCGTCACCGCCTACGCCGCGGCCCTCGACGACGACCTCTGACCGCGCTGCGTGGCCCGCGGCGGCGCCCGCTCTCTGCCCACGGCGAACAGGGCCGCGCGGGGCCCGGGGCTCCGATAGATTCGATGCCAAGCGACAAAGGAAACGGAGCGAACATGGCCGACATGGGTATCCAGCCCAATGTTTTCGACAGACTGCTGAAGGACCGAATCATCTGGCTCGGTTCCGAGGTTCGAGACGAGAACGCGAACGAGATCGCCGCGAAGCTTCTGCTCCTCGCTGCGGAGGACCCCAAGCGGGACATCTACCTCTACATCAACTCCCCGGGCGGTTCCATCACCGCCGGTATGGCCATCTACGACACGATGCAGTTCGTCCCGAACGACATCGTCACGGTCGGCATCGGAATGGCCGCCTCCATGGGGCAGTTGCTGCTGACGGCAGGCACCAAGGGCAAGCGGTACATCACCCCGAACGCCCGGGTGCTGCTGCACCAGCCGCACGGTGGATTCGGTGGAACGTCCAGCGACATCCAGACGCAGGCGCAGCTCATCATCGACATGAAGAACCGCCTGGCTGAGATCACCGCAGCGGCGACCGGCAAGTCGGTCGAGCAGATCAACGCCGACGGTGACCGCGACCGCTGGTTCACCGCGCAGCAGGCGCTCGACTACGGTTTCGTCGACCACATCCGCGAGTCGGCACTCGATGTCTCCGGCGGCGGCGGCACCGAGCCGGACGCCCAGTAGCCCACCGCCGGAAGGATAAGGACACACTATGAACACCCCCATGCTCGGCGGTCAGGCCTTCGGAGGAATCCAGGCGCCCGGCGCCCGGTACATCCTGCCCAGCTTCGAAGAGCGCACGGCCTACGGCTACAAGCGCCAGGACCCGTACGCGAAGCTGTTCGAGGACCGCATCATCTTTCTCGGCGTGCAGGTGGATGACGCTTCGGCCGATGACATCATGGCCCAGCTCCTCGTGCTCGAGAGCCAGGACCCGGACCGCGACATCGTCATGTACATCAACTCGCCCGGTGGCTCGTTCACCGCGATGACGGCGATCTACGACACGATGCAGTACATCCGTCCGCAGATTCAGACGGTCGTGCTCGGCCAGGCCGCTTCGGCCGCCGCCGTGCTGACCGCAGCCGGCAGCCCCGGCAAGCGGCTGGCGCTGCCGAACGCCCGCATCCTGATCCACCAGCCCGCCGTCGGCGAGGCCGGCCAGGGCCAGGCGTCGGACATCGAGATCCAGGCCGCCGAGATCCTGCGCATGCGCACCTGGCTGGAGGAGACGCTCTCGAAGCACTCCAACCGCTCGGTTGAGCAGGTCAACAAGGACATCGACCGCGACAAGATCCTGTCCGCGGAGGAGGCCCTCGAGTACGGCCTCATCGACCAGGTGCTCACCAGCCGCAAGCAGCTGCCGGCGCTGGTCAAGTAGTAGCCTTCGCTGCATGCACGAACGGGGCGATCGATTCGACGATCGCCCCGTTCGGCGTATCCGGCGGGCGACGCATGCCGGGTATGACCCGGACGTGTGGCCCGCGAGCATCCCGGCGGTCCGTCAACTGCTCGACGAAGGTCTCGACCTCCCCGCCGGGGTGACGATGCTCGTCGGTGAGAACGGCACCGGCAAGTCGACCATCGTCGAGGCGGTCGCGACCGCCTACGGACTCCCACCCGAGGGCGGCAGCAACCAGGGCAGTCACGTCACGCGGCCGTCCGAGTCGCCGCTCTCCGACTGGCTGACGCTCGAGCGGGCGCCCTGGGCAGCGAAGTGGGGGTTCTTCCTCCGCGCAGAGTCGATGCACGGCTACTACAGCTACTTCGAGGGCGTCGCGACCGGCGCGGACCCGCGCTTCCATGAGATGAGCCATGGGGAGTCGTTCAACGCGCTGCTCGCCACCCGGCTGAATCACCCGCAGTTCGTCGCTGGGCTGGTCTGCCTCGACGAGCCGGAGGCGGCGCTCTCGTTCCAGTCCACGCTCACGTGGCTGGCGAATCTGGATGTCATGGCGAAGCGCGGCACGCAGGTGCTGTGCGCGACGCACTCGCCGATTCTCGCCGCCCTGCCCGGCGCGCACCTCCTCGAGCTGGGCGAGTGGGGGATCCGCGAGACGACCTATGACGATCTCGAGATCGTCGCGCACTACCGGTCCTTCCTCGACGCGCCCGAGCGTTATCTCCGGCACCTTCTCTGAAGTCGACATCACCCGTACACGAGATCTGCTGTCAGCAGACGCGCCGCATGACGCAAAACGAGGTCAGGTGCGCGTCATTGTCGCCGGCACGGGTTAGGCTCGACGGAAGAGACCGAAGAAGGTGGGGAGAGGGATGGCACGCATCGGGGAAAGCGCCGATCTGCTCAAGTGTTCCTTCTGTGGCAAGAGCCAGAAGCAGGTACAGCAGCTCATCGCCGGTCCCGGCGTGTACATCTGCGACGAGTGCGTCGAGCTGTGCAACGAGATCATCGAGGAGCGGCTCGCCGAGGCGGGCGAGGAGGCGTCGAGCGAATTCGACCTGCCCAAGCCCAAGGAGATCTTCGGATTCCTGGAGGAGTACGTCATCGGCCAGGAGGCGGCCAAGCGCGCGCTGGCGGTGGCGGTGTACAACCACTACAAGCGGGTCCGCGCCAAGCAGACCATCACGGCAGCCGACTCGATGGACGACGTCGAGATCGCCAAGTCGAACATCCTGCTCATCGGCCCGACCGGCTGCGGCAAGACCTACCTCGCGCAGACGCTGGCGCGCCGGCTGAACGTCCCGTTCGCGGTGGCGGACGCCACGGCGCTGACGGAGGCCGGCTACGTCGGCGAAGACGTCGAGAACATCCTGCTGAAGCTCATCCAGGCCGCCGACTACGACGTCAAGCGGGCCGAGACGGGCATCATCTACATCGACGAGGTCGACAAGATCGCCCGCAAGGCCGAGAACCCGTCGATCACGCGCGACGTGTCGGGCGAGGGTGTGCAGCAGGCGCTGCTGAAGATCCTGGAGGGCACGGTCGCCTCCGTCCCGCCGCAGGGCGGACGCAAGCACCCGCACCAGGAGTTCATCCAGATCGACACCACGAACGTGCTCTTCATCGTGGCAGGCGCTTTCGCCGGCCTCGAGGAGATCATCTCCTCGCGTGCAGGCAAGAAGGGCATCGGCTTCGGCGCCCCGCTGCACTCGAAGGGCGACGACATCAACCTCTTCAGCGAAGTGCTGCCGGAGGACCTGCACAAGTTCGGCCTGATCCCCGAGTTCATCGGCCGCCTCCCGGTCGTGACGACGGTGACGCCGCTCGACCAGGATGCGCTAATGCAGATCCTGACTGAGCCGAAGAACGCGCTGGTGCGCCAGTATCAGCGGATGTTCGAGCTCGACGGCGTCCAGCTCGAGTTCGACGCCCCCGCCCTCGAGGCGATCGCCGATCTGGCGGTTCTCCGCAAGACCGGCGCCCGCGGACTCCGCGCCATCATGGAGGAGGTGCTCGGCCCGATCATGTTCGAGGTGCCGTCCAGCTCCGAGGTGGCCCGCGTCGTCGTGACGAAGGAGGCCGTGCTCGAGAACGCCGCGCCGACTATCGTCCCGCACCGTCCGCGGCGCGAGGAGAAGTCGGCGTAAGCGCAGGCGGCTTGATCAGCATCTCCGGTGCCTTGGTCACCATCAGCCAGGTCGGAAGCACAGCCAGGCACAGGATGGGCAGGATCAGCAGGTTGCCGGTCACGGCTACGCCGATGAAGATGGCGATCCAGCCGTCCCGCGCGACCGCCAGGGTGAGCCCCATGACCCCGGAGGCGACGGCGACCTGCAACGGGATGCCGGGCACGAGCGCCCAGGCGAACACTCCTACCGCGGCTCCGATGAACACGGCAGGGAAGATCCGGCCGCCGCGGAACCCGGAACCCGCGGCGACGAGCAGTGCCGCGAGCTTGACCAGCAGGATGATCCCGATCTGTGCGACGGTGTAGTCGTCGCGGTTCTCGATCAGCTGGCCCATCTGAGTGAGCCCCTTGAACAGGGTGATCGGACCGCCGATTGCGCCGAGGACTCCGAGAACGATGCCGCCGGCCAGCGTGAACAGCAGCGGGTGACGCAGCGCGTGGAATGCCCGGTGGATGAGCGGGAACAGGTACACCCCGACCAGCCCGAACGCCGTGGCGGCCACGGCGATGATGATGGCGGCCAGCACATTCCACCCGGTGATCGTGGTGTACGCGGGCATCGGGATCAGGAACTGCGGATGCGCGAGGAACGTCATCGTCAACGAACCCGCGGCCGCGGCCACCAACGGGAGGAACAGCTTGTCCCAGAGCGATCCGCCGCCGCGGATCGCCGCCACGATGCCGGTGAACACCAGCGCAGCGGCCACGGGAGTCCCGAAGAGCGCGCCGATGGTGCCGGAGGCGGCCATCAGGACGACGAGTTGCGCGGGAACGGCCTTCCACAGCCTCCCGACGAGGGCGACGAGAATGCTGGCGTTGATCGCGATGATCGGGTTCTCCGGGCCAAGGCTCACCCCGCCCGCCAGCCCGAGGACGGCGGCGAGGGCGAGTGACGGCACGATGGCCGGTCGTAGCGGAGTGCTGACGAGCTCCGTCGTCGCAGAGTCCGGCCCGGCGTGACCCGGGACCAGCCACACCGTCAGCCCGACCGCGATGCCTGTCACCGTCAGTACGGCGAAGATCCACCAGCCTGAGGACGGGTCGACCCCGAGGGCCTTCGGCAGCGCTGTCCACACGCCGTCCTCGACCCAGCCGGCGATCGTCTCGATCAGCCAGAGGGCGAGCCCGCTGACCACGCCGATGACGACCGCGGGGATGCTGAGCAGCACCATGGTGCGCACGGTGGGTGCCGGCAGCCCCTGATCGGTCGACGTCATGCTCGGCTCCCTCCGCGTTGCGCCTCAGGCTAGAGGGCAGGCGGCGGTGGCCGCTAGAGCACGTTCAGCGGTCGAGTCCCCGCCGTTTCAGCAGCGGCTCGATCTCGGCGTCGCGTCCGCGGAAGTCGCGGTACGCCTCCAGCGGGTCCTTCGACCCGCCGACCCCGAGCAGCCGGGCCCGGAACCGGTCGCCGTTCTCGCGGGTGAGACCGCCGTTCTCGCGGAACCATTCGACGGTGTCGGCGTCGAGCACTTCGCTCCAGATGTAGGAGTAGTAGCCGGCGTCGTAGCCTCCCGAGAAGGTGTGGGCGAAGTACGTGCTGGCGTAGCGCGGCGGCACCGCGGGATTGTCGAGACCCACAGAGGCGAGCGCCTGCGCCTCGAACGCCGCGACGTCGGTGACCTCGTCGTCGGCGGTGATCCGGTGCCAGGCCTGGTCGAGGAGCGCGGCCGCGAGGTACTCGCTGGTGGCGAAACCCTCGTTGAACGACTCGGAGGCGTGCAGCCGGTCGACGAGGTCCTGCGGCATCCGCTCGCCGGTGCGGTGGTGCACGGCGTAGTTCTCGAGCACCTCGGGCCACAGCATCCACATCTCGTTGACCTGGCTCGGGAACTCGACGAAGTCGCGGAACACGTTGGTGCCGGCGAACCGCGGGTACGTGACCCGCGCGAACAGGCCATGCAGCGCATGGCCGAACTCGTGGAACAGCGTGTTGGTCTCGTCGTACGTGAGCAGGGTCGGCTCCCCGGCTGCGGGCTTCGGTACGTTGAGGTTGTTGACGACGACGGTCGGCGTGTCCAGCAGAGCGGACTGCGAGACGAGCGGATTCATCCACGCGCCGCCGCGCTTCGAGTCGCGCGTGTAGAGGTCGAGGATGTACAGGCCGAGCTCGGAGCCGTCTTCGTTGCGGGCTTCGAAGACCCGGGCGTCGGGGTGGTAGGCCACCAGGTCCGGGCGCTCGGTGAAGCTGATGCCGTACAGCCGGTTCGCGGCGTAGAAGACGCCGTCCTGCAGCACGCGCTCCGCTTCGAAGTAGGGTCGCATGGCGGCGAAGTCCACGTCGAACTTCTCGGCGCGCACCGCACTGGTGAGGTGGGCCCAGTCCCAGGCCTCGACGGTCTCGCCCTCGGCGAGCTGCGCCTGCAGATCAGCCTGTTCTGCGCGGGCGTTGCGTGCGGCGGCAGGCGCGAGCCGTCCCAGCATGTCGGCGACGGCCTCCGGCGTGCGCGCCGTCTGGTCGGCCGTGACGTACGCGGCGTGCGTGTCGAATCCCAGCAGCCGCGCCCGCTCGGCGCGGAGTCGGGTGATCTCGAGCACCAGGTCGCGGTTGTCGTTGTCACCGCCCCGGATGCCGCGGGCGCGGGACGCGGTCATGATGCGCTCCCGAGACTCCCGCCGGGTCAGGTCGGCCAGCCACGGGTGCCCGGTGGGCAGCACGAGGGTGACGACGTACTTTCCGTCGACTCCGCGCTCGGCGGCGGCCTGAGCGGCGGCCGAGAGCTCGCCCTCGCCGAGACCATCGAGCTGGTCGGCGCTGTCAAAGACGACGGCGAGGTCGTTGGTGTCGGCGAGGAGGTTCTTCTCGAAACGGGTCGTGAGGGTGGAGAGGCGCTGGTTGTACTCGCGCAGCTTCTCCTTCTCTGCGTCGCCGAGTCCGGCGCCCGCGAGCGTGAACTCGGCGTAGTACCGCTCGACGAGGTAGCGGGACTCCGCGTCGAGGCCGAGGTCGTCGAGACGCTCGTGCAGGGATGCGATGCGGGCGTACAGCGCAGGGTTCAGGCGGATCGCATCCTGATGGGCGGCAAGGCGCGGCGCGATCTCCTCCTCCAGGGCGTTGGTGAAGTCGGTGCTGTCGGAGGAACTCTTGTTGAAGAAGACCTCAGCGACGCGCTGAAGGGTCTGACCGGACCGCTCCAGCGGAAGCATCGTGTTCTCGAAGTCGGCGGGCGCGTCGGTCGCGACGATGGCGTCGATCTCGGCGAGCTGCTCGGTGAACCCGTGCTCGAAGGCGGGCAGGTAGTGCTCGTCGCGGATCTCGGCGAACGGCGGGAGCTGGTAGGGGAGGGAACTCGGCGAGAGGAAGGGGTTCGCGGTGTCGGCCATTGCTCCAGCCTAGACACCGGTCTATCCGTAACGAACCCGTCGGGCCGTCCGGCTCGTGCGACGATGGTTGCATGGATGTTCACGAACGCTACACACACGGTCATCACGAGAGTGTGCTGCGGTCACACGAATGGCGCACACTGGATAATTCAGGAGCGTACTTCACGCATCTGCTCCGCCCGGGTATGACCGTTCTCGATGTCGGGAGCGGCCCCGGCACGATCTCGTTCGACCTGGCCCAGAGGGTTGCCCCGGCCACTGTCGTCGGCGTCGATGGAAACGCGGCGATTGTGGAGCACGCCGAGCGCTCGGCCCGAGAGCGGGGGGTGTCGAATGTCCGCTTCGAGGTGGGCGACGCTTATCGTCTCGACTTCCCGGATGCGTCTTTCGATCTCGTCCATGCGCACCAGTTGCTGCAACACGTCTCCGATCCGGTCGCGGTACTGCAGGAGTTCCGGCGTGTCGTGAAGCCGGGCGGCCACGTCGTCGCCCGCGATGTGGACTGGGGTGGAACGATGTGGGCCCCGCTGCTTCCTGGGCTCGCCGAGTGGATGAGGGTCAATCAGACTGTCCAACGCGCGAACGGTGGTGAACCGTTCGCGGGTCGGTTGCTACGCGGCTGGGCTCTCGATGCAGGGTTCGACGAGGTGCACAGCTCTGCATCGGTCTGGTGCTTCGCGTCGACCGAGGAGCGCCAGTGGTGGGGCGACTCGTGGAGTGTGCGGGTGACGGAGTCGGATTTCGGTCGTCATTCGAAAGACGCCGGGATCGCTTCCGACGCGGATCTCGCATCCATCGCAGAAGCGTGGCGCGAGTGGACTAGGACACCATCGGGCTGGTACGCAATGCCCCACGGGGAGATCATCGCGCGCCGCTAGGGCACCGGGAGGCCGGTGCATTCGGCTGAGTGATGCGTCACGGCCGCATTGCAAGGATACTTCTGCAAAAAGATGCTTGCAAAGAAACACTTGCAAAGAAGCCTTTGCATCCGTACCCTGGTCATATGACGAACGAAGAGCAGGCAGCCGAGCCGACCGCACCGGCCGGGGGAGTCGCCGGAGGGCGTCACCCCTGGGAGGACGCGCTCGGCATGGCCGCCCTGCGGGCGCTCGCGCATCCCCTCCGGGTCGAGCTCATGAACGAGCTCTCCGACTTCGGCCCGGCGACCGCCAGCATGCTGGCCGAGCGGCTGGGGGAGTCGAGCGGTGCGACCAGCTACCACCTCCGGCAGCTGGCCAAGCACGACATCATCGTCGAGGACACCGAGCGGGGCTCCGGGCGCGAGCGCTGGTGGCGCATGGCGCCGGGCGGCGTGACCATCGGCTCGCCCGAGACGCTCGCCACACCGGCCGGCCGCGAAGCGAGCGAGCTCATCTCGCTCGGCTGGCAGCAGAACAACGAACGCCGGCTCGCCGGCTTCCTCCGCCGCGGCCTCGACACGTTCGGCTTCGAGTGGATGGAGGCGAGCACGCTCTCCACGTCGCACCAGGAGTTGACGATCGAGCAGCTGGCCGAATTCGGCCGCGAGTACTACGCGCTGCAGGAGCGGCTGAAGGAGAGGTGGAAGGCGGAGAACGCCGGCGGTGACGCCGAGAGCAAGCGCGTCCAGGTCCAGTTCAACGCGTTCCCGCTGGTCGAGCAGGAGGACCGCTGATGTCCACGGTCGCGCGGACTCCGCTCGGCGCCGGCTTCGGCCGGCTGTGGACTGCTGCCATCGCCAGCAACCTGGCCGACGGCCTCGGCCGCACGGCCGTCCCGCTGATCGCCACCACCCTGACCCGCGACCCTGCGCTGATCGCAGGTATCAGTGCGGTGACCTTCCTGCCCTGGCTGCTGTTCGGCATCCCTGCCGGGATGCTGCTCGACCGCGTCGACCGCCGCATCGCGATGGCCGTCGCCAACTCGCTCCGCTTCGCCGTCGCCGCGGTGCTCGCCGTCTTGATCACGACCGATTCGCTGACCATCTGGCTGCTTTACGGTTGCGTGCTCGCCTTCGGGCTGGGGGAGACGGTGTTCGACAACGCGACCAGCACCGTCGTCCCGAGCCTGGTGGCCCGCGACCAGTTGGACCGCGCGGCCGGGCGGATGCAGTCGGCCGAGATCACCATCCAGAACTTCATCGCCACCCCGCTCGCGGGCTTCCTGTTCGCATTCGCGATCGCGCTGCCCATCTGGCTGACCGGCGCCGGGTTCCTCATCGCGGGGATGCTTGCGCTCACCATCCCAGTGGCCGCCGCGCACGCGCACCGTGCCGGTGAGCAGGGAGGCGTGGCACCGGAGCTCCCGCCGCTCTCCGGAGTCGTCCGTTTCCTGTGGCAGCACCGGTTTCTGCGCTTGATGATCCTGCTCACGTCCACCACTGCCTCGGCTCTGGCCTTCGCGCAGGGGAGTGTCGTCCTGCTGCTCCTGGAGACGTTCGACGTGCCGGCCGCGCTGATCGGCGTGGTGACCGCTGCGATCGGGGTCGGTGCGCTCGTCGGCGCACTCGTGTCGAGCCGTTTCGTCGCCCGCTTCGGGCGGGGCCGCGTCATGTTCTGGGCGATCCTCGTCAGCGGCGTCGGCATACTCGGGGTCGGCGTCACCGGCAACGTGGTCGTCGCAATCGGGGCATACGCCATCGGCGCCTTCGGGGTGGCCGTCTGGAACGTCCCGTGGGGTGCTCTACGTCAGGCCATCATCCCCAACGCCATGCTGGGCCGCGCCCTCGGCATAGTGCGCACCATCGGCTGGGGGCTCACCCCCATCGCCACCGTCCTGGGCGGTTTCGTCGCCCGCATCGACCTCCGGCTGCCGTTCGTCATCGGCGGCGGCGTGGTGGTCGTCCTGACGCTCGTCGCGTCCCGCCTGATTCTGTCGGCATCCGTGCAGGAGCCGGCCGCCGAACCTGTCCCGGAAGGACAACCGTCATGACCGCCGTCCTCGTCTCCGCAATGCTTGACTCCACAGCCCGCCCGCTCCCGCACCGTCTCGCGCTCCGCCTCGGCCGCGCGCTCACCGCCTGGGGCGCACGCCCGCTCGCGCGCGAGCCGCACCACGTCGAGCGCGTGGCCCGCATGGAGTTCTCACGGGACGCCGCCGCGCGCACCCTCCCGCAGCTGCCTCGCTAAGCGTCGGGCGCTAGCGGCCGGAGGCTACGCCTCGTCCTCGTCGTAGTCCGACGTGTCGACCTCGACCGGCTGCGTAATGGTCGCCGAATCCTCGCCCGGGTTGTAGCGGATCTCGGTCCCGTCGTCGAGTGTGACGACCGGCTTCGACTCCAGCCAGGTGAGCGTCCAGTTCCAGCCGGTGGTCTCCACATCCGTGGCGACGAGCTCCTCTTCGACCGTTCGCACGGCGTACGCCACGACCTCCGGCAGGGAGGCCGGAGCCTGCTCGCCGACCGACCAGCGCGTCCCGAGCTGCATCAGGCGTTCCCCGCCTGGACGCGGGCGCCGGCCAGGTCGATCTCGTACGTCACCCACGAGGTGCGGTTCGCGACATCGTCGTACAGCTTCTGCGCGGTGGAGTTGTCCTGCGCAGTGATCCACTGCACGACGCCAAGCCCGCGCTCCTCGGCCAGCGAGCGGACCGTCTGGATGAGCGCGGCGCCGACTCCCTTGCCGCGCTCCTCCTCCACGACGAACAGGTCGTCGAGGAAGAGCCCGCGGTCGCCTTCGAGCGGCCGGGCGAATTGCCGGAAGTGCGCGAGGCCGACGATGCGGTCGCCGTCGACGGCGACGAGGCCGTCCTCCTCGTGCTCTGGGGCCGTCAGCCACGACCAGAGGACGAGCGCCTTCTGGTCGGTCAGCTGGGTGTCGTAGAACTCGGCGTACTTCGCGTACACATCGAGCCAGGCGAAGAAATCGCCGTCCTTGACCGGTCGAACCTCGATCGACATGGATTCCTCCGTTCGCGTTTCACGCCCGGTTGCGATCCCGGTGCGTGTTCCGACCATATCGCGGTCCCGTTCAGGGGACGAGGTCGTAGGTGACCCACTTGGTCTTTTCAGCGAACCTGTCGTACAGGCGCCGGGCGGTCTCGTTGTCCTTCGCGGTGATCCAGCGCACAACCGACAGGCCGCGCTCCTTCGCACTGTCGCGGAGCGCCTCGAGCAGCGCACTGCCGGCCCCGGCGCCCCGGGCATCGGGCGAAACGAACAGGTCGTCGAGGTAGAGCCCCTTGCTGCCGTCGAGGGGACGGACGAACTCGCGCACGTGCGCCAGCCCGATCGGAGTGTCCTCCTCGTCGACGGCGAAGAACGCCTCAAGCTCGTTGTCGGGGTCGGAGATCCAGCTCCACACCAGCAGAGCCTTCTCATCGGTGATGGGGCGCTCGTAGAACTGCCCGTACCCCGCGTAGAGGTCGAGCCAGGTGAAGAACTCGTTGTCCTGGACTTCTCGCACGCTCGCGCTCATCGTTCCTCCTCTTTCGGGGCCGGGGCGAGCAGGATATCGGTCACCGCCAGCTCGTCGGCGGAGGCGAACCGCAGTTCGGCGATTCTCCCGACCGAGCGGAGGTCTCCTGCTGCCGACTCGACGGCGGCGATCTCAGCCTCAGGACCGGCGATGACGGCCGAGTCGACTGCCGTGCGCTGCGACGCCTTGGCGGCGGTCTTGGCGCCGCGGATGCCGGTCAGCGCTCGGCCGACGATCGCGAGCACGTCACGATCGGCGCTCCAGTCGCCAGCCACCTCGGTGGCCTCGGGCCACGGCGCGACGTGCACCGAACCCTCTTCGGACCAGCTCCAGGCCTCCTCCGCCGCGAACGGCAGCACGGGCGCCAGCAGGCGCAGGAAGGCCGAGAGGGCGATCCGCAGAGCGACGACCGCGGACGTCTTCTCCGCGCTGTCCTCGCCGTACGCGCGCTCCTTGACGAGCTCCAGATAGTCGTCGCAGAACGTCCAGAAGAACGTCTCGGTGATCTCCAGCGCCCGGGCGTGCTCGTAGTTCTCGAGCGCCGCCGTCGCGTCGGCGACCACGCCCGCCAGCGCGAACAGCATGCTGCGGTCGAGCGGGCTGGTCACCTGGTCGAGGTCGAGTGAGGCCGGAGCGTCGAAGCCCAGGATGAACTTGGCCGCGTTCAGCAGCTTGATCGCAAGCCTGCGACCGATCTTGATCTGCGTCGGGTTCTGCGGATCGAACGCCGCATCCGTCCCGAGCCGGCTCGAGGCCGCCCAGTAGCGCACGGCGTCGGACCCGTGCTTCTCCAGGATGTCGGCGGGCGTCACCACGTTGCCCTTCGACTTCGACATCTTCTTCCGGTCCGGGTCGACGATGAAGCCGGAGAGCGCGGCATGCCGCCACGGGGCCACATCCGCCTCCAGCTTCGCGCGCAGCAGCGTCGAGAACAGCCAGGTGCGGATGATGTCCTGCCCCTGCGGGCGGAGGTCGAACGGGAAGACGGCGTCGAAGAGCTCGTCGTCGCGCATCCACCCGCCGGCGAGCTGCGGGGTAAGCGAGGACGTCATCCACGTGTCCATCACGTCGTGCTCGCCGACGAAGCCGCCGGCCTGACCGCGCTGCGATTCGTCGTAGCCGGGCGCGACGTCGGAGGAGGGGTCGACGGGGAGGAGGTCCTCGGTGGGCAGGATCGGCTGGTCGAAGACCGGATTGCCGTCGGCGTCGAGCGGGTACCAGATCGGGATGGGGACGCCGAAGAAGCGCTGCCGCGAGATCAGCCAGTCGCCGGTGAGGCCGTTGACCCAGTTCTCGTAGCGCACGCGCATGAAGTCGGGGTGCCAGTCGAGCTCGCGACCGAGCTCGATGAGCCGCTGACGCAGCTCCTCGTCGCGGGCGCCGTTCTTGACGTACCACTGGCGCGTGGAGACGATCTCGAGCGGCTTGTCGCCCTTCTCGAAGAACTTCACGGGGTGCTGGATGGGCTTGGGCTCGCCCTCCAGGTCGCCGGAGGCGCGCAGCAGCTCGACGACGGCCTGCTTGGCCGAGAACACGGTCTTTCCGGCGAGCTCGGCGTACGCCTCGCGGCCGGTGTCCGAGGTGATCACCGCTGGGGGCTCGGGGAGGATGCGGCCGTCGAAGCCGATGATCGCGCGATTCGGGAGGTCGAGTTCGCGCCACCAGGTGACGTCGGTGATGTCGCCGAACGTGCAGATCATGGCGATGCCCGATCCCTTGTCCGGCTGCGCCAGGTGGTGCGCCACCACGGGCACCTCGACGTCGAACAGCGGAGTGCGGACCGTCGTGCCGAAGAGCGGCTGGTACCGCTCGTCGTCGGGATGCGCGACCAGTGCGACGCACGCGGGCAGCAGCTCCGGCCGGGTCGTCTCGATCCAGATCGGTCCGTCGGCGCCGTGGAAGGCGACGCGGTGGTAGGCGCTCGGCTGCTCGCGGTCCTCCAGCTCGGCCTGGGCGACGGCGGTGCGGAACGTGATGTCCCAGAGCGTCGGCGCGAGCGCCTGGTAGGCCTCACCGCGCTCGATGTTGCGCAGGAACGCCAGCTGCGAGGTGCGCAGTGACTCGTGCCCGATGGTGCGGTACGTCTGCGACCAGTCGACCGAGAGGCCCAGCGCGCGCCACAGCGCTTCGAACTGCTTCTCGTCCTCGACCGTCAGCCGCTCGCACAGCTCGATGAAGTTGCGGCGCGAGATCGGCTTCTGGTCGGCGGCCTTGGTGCTCTTGTTGTCGCCGCCTTCGAAGGGAGGGACGAATCCTGACTCGTAGGGGAGCGACGGGTCACAGCGGACGCCGTAGTAGTTCTGGACGCGGCGCTCGGTCGGCAGGCCGTTGTCGTCCCAGCCCATCGGGTAGAACACCTTCTGACCGCGCATGCGGTGGAAGCGGGCGATCACATCCGTGTGCGTGTAGCTGAAGACGTGGCCGATGTGCAGCGAACCGGAGGCCGTCGGCGGCGGAGTGTCGATCGAGTAGACCCCGTCGCGGTCGGCCGCGAGCGCGCCCTCCCGATCGAACCGGTAGGTGCCGTCAGCCTGCCAGTGGTCGCCCCACTTGGACTCCAGGCCCTCCAGTGCGGGCTTGTCCGGAACGTTCTGCGCGCCCATGGAGGACCTCCGATTCGATATATGCGGCACCGTGTCGTCGAGGTGCCTGAGTGTGGGATCCCTTCAAGAGTACCGAATCGTGGGGTGTGAACGCGTCGGCTGCGCCCCGGCTGCGCGTCAGACCTCGTCGATGATCGGCTTCCGGCGGGCGGCGAAGAGGGACGCCACTAGCGTGATCGCCGACATCACGACCAGGACGATGCCCGGGTGCCACCACGCGTTGCCGGTCGCCTGACCGAAGATCAACGTGAGCGCCGGCACGAACGAGGTGAGCAGTGCGGCGATGCTGTACGCGACCGAGAGGCCGCTGTAGCGGATCTCGCTCGGGAAGAGGTCGGACATCAGGCCGCCGAGTCCCGCCCACGACAGGGTGGGCAGGATGCCGCCGATGATCATGCTGCCGACCAGGATCGCGAACGACGCCGACTGCAGCAGGAAGTACATCGGGAACGCGACGAGCAGCGTCCCGATCGCGCCGATCGCGACGACCTTCGCCGAGCCGATCCGCGTCGCCCAGAGCCCGAACAGCGGGATGGTGACCAGCTGCAGCAGGCCGCCGATGGTCGTGGCGACCAGCAGATCCTGGTACTTGAAGCCGAGGACGGCGGTGCCGTAGTCGACCATGTAGGTGTTCATGAGCGAGTAGGAGCTGATGCCGAGGATGGCAGCGCCCACGCCGATGAAGAAGCCCGTGGGCGCCTTGCGGAAGACGTCGAGGACGGGGAAGCGGTCGCGCTTGCCCGTCTCCAGTAGCTTGCGGAACACCGGGGTCTCATCGATCGACCACCGGAGGTACAGCGACACGAGCAGCAGCGGGAAGGCCGTCAGGAAGGGGATGCGCCATCCCCAGGCCGCGATGTCGGCTGTCGACATGCTCAGCGTGAGCACGATGAAGACGACGGCGCTCAGGATCGAGCCGACCGGCGAGCCGAGCTGGGGGAGCGCCGCGTAGAACCCGCGCCGCTTGGGGTTGGCGTACTCGGTGGCGAGAAGGATCGAGCCGCCCCACTCGCCACCCACGGAGAAGCCCTGCACCAGGCGCAGCAGCACGATCGCGATCGCGCCGAACCAGCCGGCCGCGGCGTAGGTCGGCAGCACGCCGACGAGTCCGGTGCTGAGGCCCATCAGAAGGATGGTGATCAGCAGGGTGGGCCGCCGGCCGATCCGGTCGCCCAAGTTTCCGAAGACGATCGCGCCGATGGGGCGGATGACGAAACCGGCCGCGATGGCGAGGAACCCGGCGAGTGTCCCGCCGAAGGCGCCGAGGGGCGCGAAGAAGAGGGGGCCCACGAAGAAGGCGGCGAAGTACGCATAGAGATAGAAGTCGTACGACTCGAGCGCCGTGCCGACGAACGACGCGATGGTGACGCGGCGCGCCGTGCCCGGCGTGATGCCGGGACGGTCGGTCTCGCTGCGGACGGGGCTGATGGTGGTAGTCACGGGTGTCCTTCGGAACGGTTAATATGTGGACCGGGTCCAATAATGGCATGAGGAGGAACGCAGGATGGCTCTCGCGCATTCCGAGCGGCAGTCCGGCTCCGGTCGTCCCCGTTCCTCATCGCGCGGGATGCTGGCCGAGGCGGCCGCCGAACTGTTCCTCGAGCAGACCTACGCGGGCACGACCGTCGACGACATCGCGCGGCGGGCAGGCGTGAGTCGCGCGACGTTCTTCAACTACTTGTCAGCCAAGAGCGACCTGTTGTGGCTGGAGGTCGACGAGGCGCTCGACGCGTTCGATGCGACGGCGGCATCCGTTCCCGCGGACCTCGCGCCGATGGATGCGGTCCTCGCGGCGGTCACCCGTCTCGCCGACGCGTTCGGTCCGGGCAGCCTTCCGCTCGCGGTCACGCAGGTGGAGCTGATGGGGACGGACGCAGAGCTGCAGGCGTCGGCGCTGCCGCGGTTCCTCGCGCTGGTGCGCCGGCTCCAGTCGTTCATCGCGGAGCGCGCCGGGGCGTCGCCGGAGGCGCTGCTTCCGCGAGCGGCGGCGACCGCCGTGGTGGGGGCTGCTGTGTCGGCCGCGACCGCGTGGGCGCGCGCCGGGGTCGGCCGCGGGCCGCTCACCCCGCTGGTGCGTGCGGCGGTGGAACCGGTCTGCGCGGGCTACGCCGCCGCATTGTGATGGCCGCTGCCGAGCGACGCTCCTCGGAACGAGCGCGCCTGCGCGCGCAGGCGCGCTCGCAACGGGAGGGGGCGTTCGCTCGCGAAGCGGGACAGTGCCGCCCGCGACCGGATACAATGGAGGCACAGACACTGACCCGGTCATCACCGGCGAGTCTTCGGAAGAACAGCCCGCGCGAGCGGCGCCCAGTAGAACCGAACGGGACCGGCCCGTCACAGCCGAAGAATGAGAGGCTCCGTCCGGCACCGGCGGCGGGTGGGGCAAGCGGGGTGGTACCGCGGCGGGCGTGCGAGCGTCCGGCGTCCTCGTGCAGAACGAGAACCTGCCAGGAGTGAGATGCCGTACCCCAAGTCCGCGCCGGACGAGAACGAGCCCGAGGCGCGCCCCGCAGCCCGCCCCGACGTGCAGCGCCACGACATCGTGGCGAGCCCGGTCTTCCCGGAGATCGAGACCGACGTCCTGAAGTTCTGGGACGAGGATGGCACCTTCCGCGCCTCCATCGACAACCGCGCCGGAGCCGAGGAGTGGGTGTTCTACGACGGTCCGCCCTTCGCGAATGGGCTCCCGCACTACGGCCACCTCTTGACCGGCTACGCGAAGGATGTGTTCCCGCGCTTCCAGACCATGCGCGGCCGCAAGGTGGAGCGCCGCTTCGGCTGGGACACCCACGGCCTTCCCGCAGAGCTCGAGGCGGAGCGGCAGCTCGGCATCACCGACAAGAGCCAGATCGAGGAGATGGGGCTCGCCGCCTTCAACCAGGCGGCCAAGGATTCCGTGCTGCGGTACACCCGTGAGTGGCGAGAGTACGTGACCCGGCAGGCGCGCTGGGTCGACTTCGACAACGACTACAAGACGCTCGACACCACCTACATGGAGTCGGTTATCTGGGCGTTCAAGCAGCTGCACGAGAAGGGCCTCGCGTACGAGGGCTACCGTGTGCTCCCGTACTGCTGGCGCGACCAGACCCCGCTGTCGAACCACGAACTGCGGATGGATGACGACGTCTACAAGATGCGTCAGGACCAGACCGTCACCGTCACGTTCCCGCTCGTCGGCGAGAAGGCGGAAGTGCTCGGCCTCACCGGCACCCGCGCCCTCGCCTGGACGACGACGCCGTGGACGCTGCCCACCAACTTCGCGCTGGCGGTCGGCCCCGACATCGAGTACGCCGTCCTCCCGTCCGGCCCGAACGGCGCCGCCGACTCGTACGGCGACCCGGACAGCCAGGTGCTGAGCGGGCGCTACCTGCTCGCGAAGGACCTCGTCGGCAACTACGCGAAGGACCTCGGCTACGACTCGCCCGCCGACGCCCTCGCCGCGATCAGCGGCACCGTCCGCGGCTCCGAGCTCGCGGACGTCGAGTACGACCGGCTGTGGGACTTCTACGCCGACACCGAGAAGTGGGGCACGCAGAACGCGTGGCGCATCCTCGTCGACGACTACGTCACCGTCGAGGACGGCACGGGCATCGTCCACCAGGCTCCCGCCTACGGCGAGGACGACCAGCGCGTCACCGAGAAGGCCGGCATTCCGGTCATCATCTCGGTGGACGACGGCGGTCGCTTCCTTCCGGACGTCGCGGAGGTCGCCGGCCTGCAGGTCTTCGACGCCAACAAGCCGCTCACCCGCATGCTGAAGGAGGAGGGTCGGCTGCTGCGCCAGGCGAGCTACGAGCACTCGTACCCGCACTGCTGGCGCTGCCGCAATCCGCTGATCTACAAAGCGGTGTCGAGCTGGTTCGTGCGCGTCACCGACTTCCGTGACCGGATGGGCGAGCTCAACCAGGAGATCACCTGGGTCCCCGAGAACGTCAAGGACGGCCAGTTCGGCAAGTGGCTGGCCGGCGCCCGCGACTGGTCGGTCTCGCGCAACCGGTACTTCGGTTCGCCTATCCCGGTGTGGAAGAGCGACGACCCGGCGTACCCGCGAGTGGATGTGTACGGCTCGCTCGAAGAGTTGGAGCGCGACTTCGGCCGCCTGCCGCTCAATGCGGCGGGGGAGCCGGACCTGCACCGTCCCTTCATCGACGAGCTGACCCGTCCGAACCCGGACGACCCCACCGGCCGCTCGACGATGCGCCGCATCCCGGACGTGCTCGACGTGTGGTTCGATTCCGGGTCGATGCCCTTCGCTCAGGTGCACTACCCGTTCGAGAACCGCGACTGGTTCGACAGCCACAACCCCGCCGACTTCATCGTCGAGTACATCGGGCAGACGCGCGGCTGGTTCTACCTGCTGCACACGCTGGCGACCGCGCTGTTCGACCGGCCGGCGTTCCGCAATGTGATCAGTCACGGCATCGTGCTGGGTAGCGACGGGCAGAAGATGTCCAAGTCGCTGCGCAACTATCCGGACGTCAACGAGGTCTTCGACCGCGACGGGTCGGATGCGATGCGCTGGTTCCTGATGTCGAGCCCGGTTCTCCGCGGCGGCAATCTGGTCGTCACCGAGGAGGGCATCCGCGAGGGCGTCCGTCAGGTACTTCTGCCGCTCTGGAACACCTGGTACTTCTTCTCGCTGTACGCGAATGCGACCGGATACGAGGCGAAGCGCTCCACCGCGTCCACCGATGTGCTCGACCGCTACCTGCTCGCCAAGACGCGCGACCTGGTCGAGGCCGTGACCGCCGACCTCGAAGGCCTCGATTCGACGCTCGCCGCCGCGAAGCTGCGCGACTTCGCGGACGTGCTCACCAACTGGTACGTGCGTCGGTCGCGCGACCGGTTCTGGCAGGGAGTGGAGGAGGACGGCTCGGGTGCCGAAGCCTTCGACACCCTCTACACCGTGCTCGAGACGCTCACCCGGGTCGCCGCTCCGCTCCTGCCGCTCGTCACCGAGCGGATCTGGAAGGACCTCACCGGCGGGCGCAGCGTGCACCTGACCGACTGGCCCGAGGCGGCCGAGTTCCCGGCGGACGACGCCCTGGTGGATGCGATGGACCGCATCCGTGCGATCAGCTCGACCGCGCTGTCGCTGCGCAAGCAGGCGGGTCGCCGCGTGCGGCTGCCGCTCGCGTCACTGACCGTGGTCGGCCATGACGCCGAGGCGCTGCGGCCGTTCGAGGGCATCCTCCGCGACGAGCTGAACGTGAAGGCCGTCCAGCTCGTGGAGCTGCAGGACGACAGCGCATCCCGCTATGGCATCACCAGCAAACTGACCGTCAACGCTCGCGCTGCGGGCCCGCGTCTCGGCAAGCAGGTGCAGCAGGTCATCCAGGCCGCGCGCGCCGGGGACTGGTCGGAGACGGACGGCGTCGTGACCGTCGGCGGCGTCGAGCTGGCCGAGGGCGAATACGACCTCGTGCTTGAGACCGCGTCCAGCGGCGATGGCTCGTCGGCGCTGGCGCTCCTCGCCGGCGGCGGCTTCGTGCTGCTCGACACGGCCACGACGCCGGAGCTCGAGGCCGAGGGTCTGGCGCGCGACATCATCCGCGCCGTGCAGGACACCCGCAAGGCGGCAGGGCTCGATGTGAGCGACCGCATCCGGCTGGCCCTCTCGTTCGAGCACGAAGACGACGCGCGCGCGATCGGCCTCGCGGCGGACGTCGACATCGCGACCGAGACATTGGCTCTAGCCGTGCGGCTGTCCGCCGCGGGACCATCGTCCGCGGGGAGCGAATCGTCCGCCGGAGACTCGGCGTTCGAGCAGGAGTTCGGCGCCGGCCAGTTCGCCAACGCCGGGGCGTTCACCGTCGGCGTGACCAGGGTCGAGGAGGCATCGTGACCGACGACGAGGAGTTCCGCGATCGCGCGGAAGGGGTCTACCAGGCGCTGCTCGCGCGCGTGGGCGAGGGAGCGCCGGAGCGGCGGCTCGATGCGACGAGGCGAGCCGTCGAGCTGCTGGGAGATCCGCAGCGGGCGTACCCGATCATCCATGTGACCGGCACGAACGGAAAGACGTCCACCAGCCGCATCGCCGAGAGTCTGCTGCGCGCCTACGGGCTTCGTACGGGCCTTCTGACCAGCCCGCACCTCGTGCGGTTCAACGAGCGCATCGTCATCGACGGCCAGCCGATCGACGACGAATCGCTCGTGCGCAATTGGGAGGACATCAGTCCGTACCTCGAGATCGTGGACGCGGAGCTCGCCGAGGCGGGCAAGGCGCCGCTGACGTTCTTCGAAGCGCTGACCGCTCTGGCGTACGCCTCATTCGCCGATGCGCCGGTCGATGTCGCGGTGATCGAGGTCGGCATGGGTGGCGAGTGGGATTCGACGAACGTCGGCGACGGCCAGGTCGCCGTCTTCACGCCGATCGCGCTCGACCACACCAAGGCGCTCGGTGACACGGTCGAGGAGATCGCGCGCACCAAGTCCGGCATCGTGAAGCCCTCGGCCGACGTCGTGTCGTCCGCGCAGACTCCGGAGGCCGACCGGGTGCTCCGGGATGCCGCCGTGCTCACCGAGTCGACCTTCGCCGAGCAGCCGCGCGACTTCGATGTGGCAGCCACCCGGGTCGCCGTCGGCGGCCAGCTGGTCACCGTCCGCGGCCGGGCCGCGACCTACGAGGACGTCTTCCTGCCGCTGTACGGCGACCACCAGGCGCAGAACGCCGCCGTCGCGGTGGCCGCGGTCGAGACGTTCCTCGGGCGCGGGACGCAGCCGCTCAAGGCCGACCTCGTCGAGGAGGGCTTCGCCACCGCCACCTCGCCCGGCCGCCTGCAGCTCATCGGGATCGAGCCGAGCATCCTCGTCGACGCCGCGCACAACCCTGCGGGTGCCGAGACGCTCGCCGAGGCCCTCCGCCGGTACTTCGACTTCGACGAGATCACCTTCGTGGTCGGCATCCTGAACGACAAGGATGCGCGCGGCGTCATCCGCGCGCTCGCGCCGGTGGCCACGCAGTTCTTCGTCACGCGCCCCGACTCGGAGCGCGCTCGCGACGCCGAGGACTTCGGCGAGCTGGTGCGCGAGGAGGTCGGCGACGAGGCGACGATCGTCTACTCCGACGCCATCGACGCCTTCGAGTCCGCCCGTGACTGGGCCGGTGAAGAGGCTCGCCGTGCCGTCGTCGTCGCCGGCAGCATCGTCCTCGTCGGTCAGGCGATGGCCTACGCCGAGGAGCAGGAGTGGAAGAAGGCGGTCACGTGACGGACGCTTCGGTTCCGGAGCGCGCCTCCCGGCCGCGTCGGCAACGGTCGCTGCGCGAACTGCTCGGCTCCATCGTCCTCGGCTTCGAGCTCCTCGTCGTCTTCCTCGGCGCGTTGGTGCTGTTCGGGCTGCACGCGCTGCCCGCCGCCGTGGCGCTCGGCGGGGGAGCGGGCCTCATCGTGCTGATGATCCTCGCCATCGCCCTGCTGCGGAACACCGTCGGCGTGGTCCTGGGATGGATCGTGCAGCTCGTGCTCGTCGCCGCCGGACTCCTCGTCCCCGCCTTCTTCATCGTCGGCGCGATCTTCACCGCCATGTGGGCGTACTGCATGATCGCCGCCGCACGCATCGACCGCAACAATCAGGCCGCCGCTCGCGCGGCCGACAACGGAACGGAGAACCCATGACCAGTGCCGTCGAAGAGACCCTTGTGCTCATCAAGCCGGACGGGGTCGCCCGCAACCTCACGGGCGAGATCCTGCGACGCATCGAGGCGAAGGGCTACTCGCTCGTCGACCTCCGGATGCTGCAGGCCGACCGCGAGCTGCTCGCCCAGCACTACGCCGAGCACGAGGGCAAGCCCTTCTACGAGCCGCTCGTCGAGTTCATGGAATCCGGTCCCATTGTGGCCATCCGCCTGGCCGGCAATCGCGTCATCGAGGGCTTCCGCTCGCTCGCCGGAGCCACCGACCCGACGACCGCGCTGCCGGGGACGATCCGCGGCGACCTCGCCCGCGACTGGGGTCTCAAGGTGCAGCAGAACCTCGTGCACGGCTCCGACTCGCCCGAGTCGGCCGCCCGCGAGCTGGCCCTCTGGTTCGACTGAGTCCTGTTTTCAGGACCGGCTTCGCGAGATTCGTGCCGAATGTCGCTTTCAGCGCGCTGAAAGTCGACATTCGGCACGAATCTGCGTGCGCCTTGGGCGCGTCGTGAGGCTCCGGGGTGTGACGCGCGGGGTCAGACGAAGGCGCGGTGGATCCAGTCCAGCTGGATCTGCGCCAGTACCGCGACGATCGCGTAGCAGACGATGGTGATCAGCGGCACCCAGCCGTACAGGGCACGGAAGAAGGCTCGCGCCCGCTCCGGCAGCGGGATGTTGCCCTCCTTGAGGTTGTAGAGGGTCACCGCCCAGAAGGTCGGGATCGTCACGAGCCAGGTGACCATGCACCAGGGGCACAGCACATCCAGCACGGTCAGCGACTGCGTGATCAGGTAGATCACCAGCACCAGGGCGAGCAGGACGCCCACATTGAACGCGATCCAGTACCAGCGGGCGAAGCGTGCGCGGGTCGCCAGCAGGCCGACGCCGACGGCGATCGCGGCCGTCCACCCGCCGAGCCCGAGCAACGGGTTCGGGAAACCGAGAACCGCTCCCTGCGGCGAGTTCAGATTCTTGGAGCACCCCACGAGCACCGAGAAGTTGCAGGAGAGCTGCGCATCCGGGTTCTCCAGCAGGTGGAACTTGTCCACCGTCAGCATGAAGGCGGCCCAGAGGCCGATCACTCCGGCGATGATGAGGAAGACGGCGAGAGCGGTCGGGCGGCGGTAGGCGGCCTCTGTTGGACTGTCTGACACCCTCGGATTATGGCATGCGGCCTGCGTGTCGTTCTGAGAGCGACCCGCACCGGCCCGCGCCCGTGCGATAATCGTTGCAGCAGTCGTCCCGGCCGAGGCCGGGAGCACCGACAGAAGGCTTGAGGGCGCCCCGAGCGTCCGTGAAAGTGCCGGCCGTGAAGGCCGGCGAATGACATAGCCGGATGCACGCCGCGCCACGAGCCCGGAGGCATCCGAACAGGATTGAGGGAGGCGCCGCGCGCGCCGCCTCCCGACGGAGAGTACCCGGTGAGCGGGGAACCGCACCGGTCGAGGAGTGCACCAGCGATGGTGGATAACGAGAATATCGACAACACGGACAACAACGACACGGAGACGGGAGGACGGAAGCGCAAGGGGCTCTTCGGCACGCGACGCGTGGTGAGGAAGGCTCCGCTGGCCGGTTACGGCGACGCTTCCGACACCCAGGACCTTCCGGAGCCGCACGTCTCGCAGGAGCAGCAGCGGGACGTGCAGCAGGACGCGCAGGTCGCGTCCACTGCTGAGGCGACCGCCGAAGCCGCCCCCGAGGCGCTGCCCGAGGTGGATGCCGCAGCTGCGGCCGCCGCGCACGAGCCTCCGGCTCTGCCCGACCAGCACGGCGAGCCCGAGGCAGTCGCGGCCGCGGCTGCGCCCGGCCTCCCGCCGACCACGCTGCTGTTCCAGGCGCCCGACCCGCTGCCCCTTCCGCCGCTCTCCGAGAGCGAGGACGAGGAGCCCGCAGGCGGTGTCCGCCGTCGCGCCCGCCGCCGTGCGGGCGAGACCGGCCGTGAGGGCACGAACGACCCAGCCAACACCGTCGTCAAGGTGCGCACGCCGCGTGAGCCGGAGCTGATCACCGAGCCGCAGAAGGTGAAGGGGTCGACCCGCCTCGAGGCCAAGAAGCAGCGCCGCCGTGACGGCCGCGATGCCGGCCGTCGCCGTCCCGTCATCACCGAGGCGGAGTTCCTCGCCCGCCGCGAGTCCGTCGACCGGCAGATGATCGTCCGCTCGAAGGGCGGCCGCATCCAGATCGGTGTGCTGGAGGACAAGGTCCTCGTCGAGCACTACGTCGCCCGCTCGCAGGAGGCGTCGCTGATCGGCAACGTCTACCTCGGCCGGGTGCAGAACGTGCTCCCGAGCATGGAGGCGGCGTTCGTCGACATCGGCCGTGGCCGCAACGCCGTCCTGTATTCAGGAGAGGTCGACTGGGATGCGGTGGAGACCGGCAACCAGCCGCGCCGCATCGAGCTGGCCCTGAAGGCCGGCGATCGCGTCCTCGTCCAGGTCACGAAGGACCCGGTCGGCCACAAGGGCGCCCGCCTGACCAGCCAGATCTCGCTCCCCGGCCGCTACCTCGTGTACGTGCCCGGCGGATCCATGAACGGCATCAGCCGCAAGCTGCCCGACACGGAGCGTTCGCGGCTCAAGAAGATCCTCAAGGAGGTGCTGCCCGAGAACGCCGGCGTGATCGTGCGCACCGCCGCCGAGGGCGCGACCGAGGAGCAGCTGACGCTCGACGTCAACCGCCTCACGGCGCAGTGGACCGACATCAGCACCCGCGTCGACACGCAGCAGGCTCCCGCGCTGCTGCACAGCGAGCCGGACCTCCTGATCAAGATCATCCGCGATGTCTTCAACGAGGACTTCCAGAAGCTCGTGATCGCCGGCGACGACGCACGCCAGACCATCGAGAACTACCTGCGCCAGGTCGCACCGGACCTCCTCGACCGGGTGGAGCCGTACACGGGGGAGCGCGACGCGTTCGACGAGTACCGCATCACCGAGCAGATCGAGAAGGCGCTGGAGCGCAAGGTGTGGCTGCCCTCGGGTGGTTCGCTGGTCATCGACCGCACCGAGGCGATGACCGTCGTGGATGTCAACACGGGCAAGTTCGTCGGCTCCGGCGGCAACCTCGAGGAGACGGTCACCAAGAACAACCTGGAGGCGGCGGAGGAGATCGTCCGCCAGCTACGGTTGCGCGACATCGGCGGCATCATCGTCGTCGACTTCATCGACATGGTCCTCGAGACGAACCGCGATCTGGTGCTGCGCCGCCTGGTGGAGTGCCTGAGCCGCGACCGGACCAAGCACCAGGTGGCCGAAGTCACCTCGCTCGGCCTCGTCCAGATGACGCGCAAGAAGCTCGGCCTCGGGCTCCTCGAGACCTTCAGCGAGGCCTGCGAGGTGTGCGCCGGGCGCGGCGTCGTCGTGCACCACGACCCCGTCGTGAAGCACCGCCAGCCGCAGCAGCAGCAGCCGCAGAGCGACCGCCGCCGCGGGCGTGGCAACGGCGGCTCCAACAGCGGCAACGGCGGGTCGAACGGGAACGGCAATGGAAACGGGGCCGGTCACAGCGGCACGCATGCCATTACGGACGACGCGAAGAACGCGCTCGCCAAGATCGCGGCGTCGACCATCCACCACGACGAGGAGTCGAAGGCTGCTGAGGCCGCCGAGGCGCCGGAGTCCGAGGAGATCAGCGTCACCGAGGTGACCGCCACCAAGAAGCGCCGTCGCAAGGGCAAGGGAGGCGCCGACCGGCAGCAGCCGGAGGCCGTCACGGCGGACGCTGCGGCGGAGCCTGCGGCCGCGCTCACGCCGGACGCGCCGGAGCAGGAGACCGCCGCCAGCGCTCCGGCCGACCCGATCGTCCCGCTGCTCGATCTCCCCGAGCCGGCCGCTGCGCCTGCCCCCTCGCGCACGCTGCCCCACGACGCCGAGCTGCTGCTCGACTCCGTACTCGACGCCCTCCCGGCTCCCAAGGAGCCGGGTCAGGGTCGCGGCCGTAGTCGCCGCGCCAGCACCACGGTCATCGCCGGCGGTGAGCTGGCCCCGAAGGGCGAGTAAGCATCCACTGGTCCCGACACGCCGTATGGCGCATCAGCGACACGGCGTGTCGGGACCATTCGTTTGCAAGGACGCGACGTTTAGTGGCGGCGCACGCGGTCACGCGCTCGCACGCGCAGGCCGCTGGCGATCAGCCGCGAGACGAGCTCCTTTCCGGAGACGGGATGCGCTCCAGCGGCCACGAGTTCGTCGTAGCGACGGTCCGGCACGTCGTAGTGATCGAGGTCGAACGCGCGCCGCTGCACGCCGTTGGATGCGGCGAACGCATGCAGCTCATCGAGCGACGCGTCACTCACCAGATGCGACCACAACATGCCGTGCGCCGGCCATGCCGGGGGATCGATCAGGACCGTCATACAATGATTGTAGGAACCGGTTCCGCTGGAGGAGCCGGCTGGCCTGACGCCCCTTTCGACTCGCGCCGGACGGACGTGCGCTGAATTGACGGGATACGGGCTGTCGGGTAAAGTTGACCGTTGGTGTGTGCCGAGCCCCGCTCGCGCAGCCATCATGGTTTTCTGAGAGCCGTCGGTCGCAACCGTTGCCGGCACGGCTCGGCAGTGACAATCAGACCAGTGACATCCAGAAGAGTAGAAGAGCAGGATCAGGTCCGCGGCATCGCCGGGAGCTGTTCCCCGACGAAAAGGTACTGACAAGTGGTTTACGCAGTTGTGCGCGCCGGTGGCCGACAGGAGAAGGTCGAGGTCGGCACCATCGTGACGATGGACCGTATCAAGGCCCGCAAGGACGGCAAGGTCGAGCTCGCGCCGGTGCTGCTGGTCGACGGTGACAAGATCACCTCCGACGCCGACTCCCTGGCCAAGGTCACCGTGACCGCCGAGATCCTGGAGGATCTCCGCGGCCCGAA
This sequence comes from Leifsonia sp. RCC_180, assembly GCF_058138205.1. Lineage (NCBI taxonomy): Bacteria > Bacillati > Actinomycetota > Actinomycetes > Micrococcales > Microbacteriaceae > Leifsonia > Leifsonia sp. RCC_180. The sequence goes on from NZ_CP200340.1 coordinate 606,914, forward strand.
GATCCACATCCAGAAGTTCAAGAACAAGACCGGCTACAAGAAGCGTCAGGGCCACCGCCAGGAGCTCACGCGCGTCAAGATCACCGGCATCAAGTAGTCGAAGCTCTCGAGGAGAAGACACCATGGCACACAAAAAGGGAGCAAGCTCCACCCGCAACGGCCGCGACTCCAACGCGCAGCGCCTCGGCGTGAAGCGTTTCGGCGGCCAGACCGTCAACGCGGGTGAGATCCTGGTCCGCCAGCGCGGCACCCACTTCCACCCCGGCGTGAACGTCGGCCGTGGCGGCGACGACACCCTCTTCGCCCTCGCCGCCGGTGCGGTCGAGTTCGGCAACAAGGGCGGCCGCAAGGTCGTCAACATCGTGGAAGCCTCGGCCTGAGCCAGGGCCACGAGCACCATTTTCCGGATGGGCGGGCTTCGGCCCGCCCATCCGCCATTTCTGCGGGACAACGCAGGAGCAGTGACGAAGTAGGAGAGCACCATGGCGACGTTCGTTGATCGCGTGACGTTGCACTTGCGCGCCGGCAACGGCGGCAACGGGTGCGTCTCGGTCCGCCGAGAGAAGTTCAAGCCGCTGGCCGGCCCTGACGGCGGCAACGGCGGCAACGGCGGCGACATCGTGCTCGTCGCCGATTCGCAGGTGACCACCCTGCTCGGCTACCACCGCGCACCGCATCGTTCGAGCGACAACGGCGGCTTCGGGATGGGCGACCACCGCAGCGGCCACACGGGCGAGGTCCTCGAGCTGCCCGTCCCGGTCGGCACCGTCGTGAAGGACGCGGACGGCGGCGAGCTGGCCGACCTGACGGAGCCCGGGATGCGCGTCGTCGTCGCCCCCGGCGGCATCGGCGGCCTCGGCAACGCAGCGCTGGCGAACCCCAAGCGCAAGGCTCCCGGCTTCGCGCTGCTCGGCACGCCTGGCTGGGAGGGCGATGTCCTCCTCGAGCTCAAGACCGTTGCCGACATCGCCCTGGTCGGCTTCCCGTCCGCCGGCAAGTCGAGCCTCATCGCGGCGATGTCCGCCGCGAAGCCGAAGATCGCCGACTACCCGTTCACGACCCTCCACCCGAACCTCGGTGTCGTGCAGGCGGGCGAGGTCCGCTACACCATCGCCGACGTCCCTGGCCTCATCGAGGGCGCCAGCGAGGGCCGCGGGCTGGGGCTCGAGTTCCTCCGCCACGTCGAGCGCTGCTCGGCCCTGCTGCACGTGCTCGACTGCGCGACGCTGGAGCCCGGCCGCGACCCGCTCAGCGACCTGGATGTCATCCTCGCCGAGCTCGCCGCGTATCCCGTCCCGGAGGGACAGAAGCCGCTGCTGGAGCGCCCGCAGCTGATCGCCCTCAACAAGATCGACGTGCCAGACGCGCGCGAGCTGGCCGATTTCGTCCGTCCGGAGCTGGAGCAGCGCGGCTACCGCGTGTTCGAGATCTCGACGGTCAGCCATGAGGGCCTTCGGACGCTGTCGTTCGCTCTGGCCGAGATCGTCGAGCAGGCGCGCGTCGAGCAGGCGGCGCTCGAAGAGTCGCGACCGCGCATCGTCATGCGCCCGAAGGCCGTCGACGACTCCGGCTTCGTCGTGAAGGTCGAGGGCGGCTCCGATGGGCCGGTCTACCGCATTCTTGGCGCGAAGCCCGAACGCTGGGTGGCGCAGACGGACTTCGCGAACGATGAGGCCGTCGGGTATCTGGCCGACCGGCTGGCGAAGCTGGGCGTCGAGGACCAGCTGGTCCGCGCGGGCGCCATCGCCGGTTCCACCGTCGTGATCGGCCGCGAGAACGGCGTGGTCTTCGACTGGGAGCCCACACTGACCTCCACGGCCGAGCTGATCACCGCTCCGCGCGGCGCCGACACGCGCCTCGACATGAACGGCCGGCCGACGCGCAACCAGCGCCGCGAGGACTACTTCGAGCGGATGGACGCCAAGGCGGCGGCGCGCGAAGAATTGCGGCGCGAGCGCGAGGCGGGTCTCTGGCAAGACGACAGCTACGACGACAACGTCGTCGCCGGCACCGACCGGCGCGACGGAGACGAGGAGAGCACCGAGGGATGACCATCGACGACCGCAGCCAGATCCCGTCCGCCCGGCGCATCGTCGTCAAGGTGGGCTCATCGTCCATCAGCGGTGAGAACGCGGGACAGATCGCTTCGCTCGTCGATGCCCTCGCCGAGGCGCATGGCCGGGGAACGCAGGTCATCCTCGTGTCCTCCGGTGCCATCGCCACGGGCATCCCGTACCTGTCGCTGTCCGAGCGTCCGACCGACCTCGCCACGCAGCAGGCGGCGGCGGCGGTCGGGCAGAACGTGCTGATCTACCGCTACCAGGACAGCTTCGACCGGTACGAGATCGTCGCAGCGCAGGTGCTCCTCACCGCCGGCGACATGGAGAACCCGACCCACCGCAGCAATGCGAAGCGGGCGATGGAGCGGCTGCTCGACCTGCGCATCCTGCCGATCGTCAACGAGAACGACACCGTCGCGACGCACGAGATCCGCTTCGGCGACAACGACCGACTGGCTGCGCTGGTGGCGCTGCTGGTGCAGGCCGACGTGCTGGTTCTGCTGTCGGACGTGGATGCGCTCTACACCCGGCCGCCGCACGAGCCGGGAGCTGCGCGCATCGAGCACGTCGGCTGGGATGACGAGCTCGAAGGCGTCGAGATCGGCTCGACCGGACTTTCGGGCGTCGGCAGCGGGGGAGCGGTGACGAAGGTCTCCGCGGCCCGGCAGGCCGCCGAGCGCGGCACGGCCGTGGTGCTCACGGCGACGTCGCTCGTCTCGCAGGCATTGCGGGGCGAGCGCGTCGGCACCTGGTTCGCGCCCGCGCCGACCGCTTCCGTCCCCAACGACGCCCGCGGCCAGCTCTCCACAGGTTCCGTCACGACCGTCACCTCCGACTCCGCCGCGTCCTAGAATCGAGGCATGTCCCAGATCACCGGTGCGGCGCCCGAAACGGCGCTCTCCCTCCACGAACGGCTCGCAGCTGCCAAGACGGCGTCGCGGGCTCTCGCGACAGCCAACACGGAGCAGAAGAACCGCGCGCTGCGCGCCATCGCTGACGGCGTCCTCACCGCCTCTGGCGACATCCTCGCGGCCAATGAGCTCGACCTCGCCAATGGGCGCGAGAACGGCCTGTCGAAGGGTCTGCTCGACCGGCTGAGCCTCAGCCCGGCGCGGCTGCAGGGCCTCGCCGATGCAGTCCTCCAAGTGGTCGGTCTGACCGACCCGGTCGGGCAGGCGGTGCGCGGAAGCGCCCTGCCGAACGGGGTGAAGATCACCGAGGTGCGTGTGCCCTTCGGCGTCGTCGGCGCGATCTACGAGGCGCGTCCGAACGTCACGATCGACATCGCCGCCCTGGCGATCAAGAGCGGCAATGCGGCGGTCCTCCGAGGCGGCAGCGCCGCCATCGAGACCAACCGTGTGCTCGTCCGGGTGCTGCAGGAGGCTCTCGCGAGCGCCGGGCTCCCCGCCGACGCCGTGCAGACGATCGACGACTTCGGTCGCGAGGGTGCTGCCGAATTGATGACGGCCCGCGGGTATGTAGATGTGCTCATCCCGCGCGGCAGTGCGGAGCTGATCCAGACGGTCGTGACGCAGTCGACGGTCCCGGTGATCGAGACCGGCGCGGGCGTCGTCCACGTCGTGCTCGACGAGTCCGCGAATGAGGAGTGGGCCGTCGACATCGTGCGGAACGCCAAGGTTCAGCGGCCGAGCGTCTGCAATGCCGTCGAGACCCTGCTCGTGCATCGCAACGCGGCGGAGCGGCTTCTGCCGCCGGTGTTGGCCGCCCTCCGGGCCGAGGGTGTCACCATCCACGCCGACGATCGGGCGCTGCCGTTCGCCGAGGATGCGGTGCCGGTGACCGACGAGGACTACGCGACCGAGCACATGAGCCTCGACATCTCGGTGAAGGTCGTCGACGACCTCGACGAGGCGATGGAGCACATCCGCCGCTACTCCACGCAGCACACGGAGTCGATCATCACCAACGATGTCGTGAACGCCGATCGCTTCCTGGCAGAGGTCGACTCCGCCGTCGTGATGGTGAACGCCTCCACGCGTTTCACCGATGGTGGCGAGTTCGGGTTCGGCGCCGAGGTGGGCATCTCGACGCAGAAGCTGCACGCTCGCGGCCCGATGGGGCTGCCCGAACTGACCAGCACCAAGTGGATCGTCCGCGGGTCCGGCCAGATCCGCGCATAGCCGACCGCTAGACTTGACGACGGGCCACCGGCCCGGAGAAAGGATTACGCACGATGTCATTTCTGACGACCGTCCTCGCCGAGGCGGAGACCCACGTCGAGCTGCCGATGCCCACGTGGATGTTCGGTGCCATCGCCATCGTGATCTTCATCTCCCTCGCCTTCGTCGCCTGGAGCTTCAAGGACGTCGCCAACCGCCACAGCCACCGCTCCGCACCGGACGCCGCGGCCCACGCCGGCGCACCGGGAGCCACGCACCACGGCTCCGGACACCCGAACCAGGGGCACTGACCCACCGCGAGCATGGAGCTGACGGAGACGGGCCGGCCGCGGATCGGCGTGATGGGCGGCACTTTCGACCCGATCCATCACGGCCACCTGGTCGCCGCCAGCGAAGTGGCGCAGTCGTTCGACCTGGACGAGGTCATCTTCGTCCCGACCGGTGAGCCCTGGCAGAAGGGCGTGGTCACGTCGGCGGAGCACCGCTACCTCATGACCGTCATCGCGACGGCATCGAATCCTCAGTTCACCGTCAGCCGGGTCGACGTCGACCGCGACGGACCCACCTATACGATCGACACTCTGCGCGACCTCCACCGCGAGCGGCCGGATGCCGAGCTCTTCTTCATCACTGGCGCTGACGCCATCGCGCAGATCCTGAGCTGGCGCGACGTGACCGAGCTCTGGGAGCTCGCGCACTTCGTGGCTGTGAGTCGCCCGGGACACGACTTGAGTATTTCTGGATTACCAGAGCAAGACGTAAGCTTGTTGGAAGTTCCGGCCCTGGCGATCTCGTCGACCGATTGCCGGAGCCGGGTGAGCAGGGGATTCCCGGTCTGGTACCTCGTGCCTGATGGGGTCGTTCAATATATCTCCAAACACCATCTGTATCGGAGCGTGGCATGACATCGTGGCCTGAACAGCCGCCGACGGGCCAGCCGCAGACGCGGCGACAGGCGAGGGAGTTCGAGCGCTCCGCTTCCCGACGAGCGGGCACTGCCGAGCCGACCCCTGCCGGGCAGATCCCCGATGTGACCACGAACGTTCCACCGCGGGAGCCCGCGGAAGTCGAGCAGGCGGAAGCCCCGGAGGCCGTTGTCGAGCCTGCGGTTGTCGCGCCCGAGTCCGCAGCAGCGCAGGAGACCCAGAAGGCTGCCGAGCGTCCGGCTGCGCCCGAGCGTCCCGCCATCCCGGCCAGCGCCTTCGCGGAGCCGGGCGTGACCTCGCCGTCGCGCGATTCATTCGACCTCTTCCGCCAGGCTCCCGACGCCTCCCAGCCCGAGCCGGTGACCCAGCCGATGGCGATCCTTCAGCAGCCGAGCCCTGCGGCCACCTCCAGCGGTGACGACTCGCGCGAGCGCACCCTCACCCGGCGTGAGCTGCGCGCCATGCTGCAGGCCCAGGAGGCCAACGCCCAGGCGAACCATCCGGTCGCCGCAGGTGAGGCCGTCTTCCCTGTGACCTTCACTCCGGACGCGGACGCGGACGCGGACGCCGCGGCGAAGACCGACGAGCCGGCTCCCGCACGCGATGGCGACGTGCCGGCTTCCGCTTCGACGCCGGAAGCCCGGAGCGCTGCTCCGGCGAGCGAGAAGTCCGCCTGGCCGTTCGCGCCCCTCACGCCGTCGTCGGCCCCCGCCGGTGCGCGCACCGCGCAGAGCGACACCACGGTCACCCAGAGCGGTACGTCCCCGTTCGCTGCTTTCGGTGCCTCCGCCGCGGCGAAGTCCGCCGAGCCCGCTGCGCCGTCCGCCGACAACGGTTCGCCGACGCCGACGCCGGCTGCACGCGCCGACGACACAGCCGCGCAGGAGCGCCGCCCCTTCACTCCGCCCACCGGGCACTGGTCGACGGCCGCCGAGCTGGACGACCAGAAGGAGCCGATCACCTCACGGAACGTCGGCCAGTCGACGGCGGCGACCACCACCAATGCGCTGATCCTGCCCGTCATCCCGCAGCCGAACAACACGGCTCCGCTGACCAGCACCGGCGAGATCCTGGTGACCGGGTCCATCGACCTGCCGCGCGGCATGGGCGCGACCGGGGCCCACCCCGATCGGATCGACTCGTCCGACCTCGACCGTCTCCTCGACGGCGAGGAGAACGAGTTCAACACCTCGGAGGTGCAGCCGGTTCGCGCGTCGCGCGCCATCAGCACCCACACCTCCACTCGCGGGGTGATCGCGCCGCCGAAGAAGCGTGGCAATCTGCTTCCCGTCGTCCTCATGGTCGCCGCAGGCGTGCTCGCCGTCGGCGTCATCGGCCTCCTGGTGGCCGCCTACGTTCTGAAGGTGTTCTGATCATCCGCGCGTCTTCCTTCACTCCTGCACAACTTTCGTACCGACCGCGACCGGAGGACCGTCCGTGACCGCATCCCAGCACGCCCGGGACATCCTGCAAGTGGCCGCGGCCGCCGCCGACTCGAAGGGCGGGCAAGACCTGGTCGCTCTCGACGTGTCGGGACCGCTCCCACTGACGGATGCGTTCCTGCTGGTCAGCGGTCGTGTCGAGCGCAACGTCATCGCCATCGCTTCCGAGGTGGAGGACCGCCTGAACGACGCCGGTGTGAAGACGCTGCGCCGCGAGGGCAAGGCGGAGGGCCGCTGGATCCTTCTCGACTTCGGCGACCTGGTGGTGCACGTCTTCCACGAGGAGGACCGGATGTACTACGCGCTCGAGCGTCTCTGGAAGGACTGCCCGACGCTCCCGATCGAGCTGCCGGTCCACGAGCGGGCCGAGTAGCGCTACCCAGCGTTCTCCCGGGCTCGCCTGAGGACTCTCTCATGGTCGCCCGATTGGATGGGCGCATGAAGTGTCCTACCGACAATGCGACCCTCGTGATGAGCGAGCGGCACGGCATCGAGATCGACTACTGCCCGGAGTGCCGCGGCGTCTGGCTCGACCGCGGCGAACTCGACAAGATCATCGACCGGGCGGGGACCGCTCCCGTCTCGCCCGCCGCACCCGTCTCCGCCCCGCAATATGCCGACCGGCCGTACCGCGACGAGCCGTACCGCGAGCAGCGCCGTGAGCCGCACCACGATCAGTACGGCCAGCGCCCGTACAAGAAGAAGCGCGAGAACTGGCTGAGTGAGCTGTTCGACTGACGCGAGGCCCGCTCAGTTTTTTCTGGTGCGCACGATGTAGTAGTCTGAATGAGTTGTTCCGGGAGGTCCGAAAGGGCCGAATCGGTTCACACTCTGGGTCTGTGGCGCAGCTGGTAGCGCACCTGCATGGCATGCAGGGGGTCAGGGGTTCGAGTCCCCTCAGATCCACCCATCGCCCCCGGCGAGCAGCGAGATACCTGCTCACCGGGGGTTTTTCGCGTCGTTGTCCGGGTCCGAAGCTAGAGTTCCTCCATGGAGACACGGATCGCCGAAGCCGCCGACGTGGATGCTGTGACGGCGACGATCGCGCTGGCCTTCCGCGTGGATCCCGTCTGGGGTCCGGCGCTCAGCGCGCCCGACGGGGGCACGGGTCACCTGGAACGGTTCTGGAGGTACTTCGTCGAGGGCGCCATCGCCCACCGGACGGTCTACGTGCAGGACGGCCCTGCCGGTGAGGCGGCGACCGTCGCCGTGTGGCTCCCACCGGAAGTGGACGAGCTGACGAGCGCGCAAGAGGCCGAGGTGGACGCGCTGATGGCACGCACTCTGGCGCCGGAACGGTTCGAGGCCTACCAGCTGCTCTGGGGGCGCTTCGACGCGAGCCACCCGCACTCCGAACCGCACATGTACTTGAGTCTGCTGGCGACGCATCCCGATCATCGCGGGCAGGGGATCGGGCAGCGTCTGCTGGCCGAGAATCTGGCGGAGTTCGACGCCGCGGGGCTTCCGGCCTATCTGGAGTCGACGAATCCGGCGAACGATCATCGGTACGAGCGCGCGGGCTTCAGCACCATCGGCGGTTTCCGCGCGGTGCTCGACGACGCGGCCATCTCGACCATGTGGCGGGCCGTGCCGGCCACTGAGACCGGAGCCCCTCGGCCCTGAGGATCAGTGGTGCACCTGTTCGCCGAGTGCTACCGTGAGCGCGTTCGCGTCACGAGTCACCGGGAGGCATCGTGCGAACCTCGGGCCCTGGGGAGCCGGAGCGTCGAAGGCCACTCGTGCCGACGCTCGCGGCGATGGCCTCCCTCGCGCTCGTCGCCATCTCCCTCTCCGTGACCGCCGTCCCGGCCGAAGCGGCCACGGTCCAGGTGACACACGTGTTCGCGCCAGGGGAGGGGTCCTTCCGGATCCCCGAGAACGCGACCAGCATCGGGGTCACGCTGTCAGCCGGGGAAGGGCTCGGTTTCCAGGGGAACGGCGGCGGTGGGGGGAGCATGGACTTCACCCTCGGCCGCTCCTTCGCCGGCACCCCGGTGCAGTACACCGTCGGCGCCGCGGGCGACGTGGAGACGCTGAGCGGCACCGGGGATGATGTCATCGACTACCGCGGTGGCGGTGGCGCATCGGTGTTGGCCGTGCCGGGCATCCTGCTCGTCGTCGTCGGCGGGGGTGGCGGCAGCGGCGGCTCCATTGCGGGCGCCCGGTTCGCCGGCGGAGACGGCGGCGTCGTCAGTGGCAGAAGTGACGGCGGCGGCGGTGCCGGCCAGGGTTCCGCCGGAAATGCGGGGCAGGGCGGACAGGCACCGCCCAGCGGACCGCTGCGCGGCTTCGCCGCCGGTGGCCAGGGCGGGACGGGACGGCCGGGTGGGGAGGACGGCCAGGACGTGCAGCTCCGGGTCCCGCCGGGAACCGACTTTCTGCTCGCCGCGGGCGGCGCTGCCGGAGTGGCGACGCAGTTCAGTGCCTGCGGGGGCGGCGGCTCGGGATATGCGGGCGGCGGCGGCGGCGGAAGTCTCGGCAGTGCCGACGGGTGCGGCGCCGGCGGGGGCGGCTCCGGCGCACTGCAGACCACGAACGGCGACTTCTCCGAGACGTCGAGCGGTGTCAACAGCGGTGACGGTTCGCTGACGATCCGCTTCAGCGTGCCGGAGTTGGTCGTGACTCCGCCGATCCTTCCGATCGCACAGCAGGGTGTTTCGCTGGTGACGCCCGCGGTGACGGTCAGCGGCGGGGCGACGTTCGGAGGGCGGCCGGGCTATGAGTTCACGGTCGCGGACGGGGCTCTTCCCGATGGGCTGAGCATCGACCCGTTCACGGGCCGCATCGGGGGCACTCCGACGGTCAGCGGTGTCTTCCCGTTCACCGTCGATGTCACCGACGCGATCTCCCCGGCGCCGCAGACCGTCTCGATCCCGCTGAGCCTCACGGTCCGCCCGGCGCCGGTCGCGCTCGTCCCGGCAGCCGATGCGGCGGGCCGGGTGGGGCAACCCCTGACCTGGAGCCCGGCCACGCTGTCGGGCGGCACGGCGCCGTACTCGTGGTCAGTCGCGTCGGGCAGCATCCCGCCGGGCACCTCGTTCGACAGTGCCACAGGTGTGGTCAGCGGAATCCCGACCACGGCATCCACGTACAGCGTCTCGCTCGGCGTGCAGGATTCGTCGATCCCGCCGGGGACGGCGGTGGCCGGGCCGGCGACGCTCGTCCTCTCGACCACGCCGATCGGCGTGCCCGCCACGGTGCGTCGGGGCGCCTCCGCGGCCGTGTCCGCGTCCGGCCTCGTCGCAGGCGACTACGCGATCGACCTCGACGGCACGCAGGTCGCCACGACGACGGTCGCAGCATTGGGCGAACTCGGGTCGACCGTCGCCGTCCCGCTCGCTGAGACGCTCGGATCGCACGTTGTAAGCGTGCTCTTCCAGGGCGTCGAGGTCGGACGGACGACCGTGCAGGTGCTCTCGGCTGCACTGACCGCGACGGCGCTGACGCTGCCGGACGGCGAGGAAGGCGAGCCGTATTCTGCCGTCCCGGTCTCCGTCAGCGGCGGCCTTGCCCCGCTGACCTACTCCTCACCCGACCTCCCCGCCGGGCTGTCGATCGAGGCGGCGACCGGACGGATCGGCGGCGTTCCCAGCACCCCCGGCAGCTTCACCATCCACATCGAGGTGGTGGATGCGGAACTTCCCGCGCAGACCGCCACCGTGGCCACTGCGCTTGAGGTGGCCCCCGCGCCGCCGCCTGCCCTGGAGCTGGTGCCCTCACCCGTCGAGGCCTACGTCGACGTCCCGTTCGCCGCCATCCCGGTCGCCGTCTCCGGAGGCACCGCACCGTACGTGTACGCCCTCGGCGCGGGGGAGACGCTGCCCGCCGGAGTGACTCTGGATGCTGCGACCGGCGTGATCTCGGGCACGGCCGCCGCACCGTTCACCGGCACGTTCTCGTTCGTCGTGACGGACTCGTCGGCGCAGCCGCAGACCGCCTCCGCGCCGTTCTCCCTCGCCATCTCGCAGCTGACCATCGACGTCACGAGTCCCGTGCCGGTCGGCGGCACGCTCACCGTCTCTGGTGAGCACTTCGATCCGGGCGACTACGACCTGGTGCTCCACTCGGATCCCGTCGCGCTCGGCTCGGCATCGGTCGGCCCGGACGGGAGCCTCCGATTCTCGGCGACTGTGCCGTCCTCGGTGACCCCCGGCGACCACGAGGTGGAGGTGCTGCGTTCGGGACTGACGGTCGCGACGGCCACGGTCACGGTGACCGCGGCGGAGGTTCCGCCTCCTACTCCTCCTGCGGGCGGCGGCGGCGCTTCCACTCCGTCGATGACCGAGTCGCTCGCGGCGACCGGCATCGACCAGACGCCGGGCTGGGTGATCGGTATCGCTCTGCTCCTCGCCGGCGCCTTCGCCACCGGACCGTCGAGACGTCGACCGCCGCGCCGTCCGCACCAGCGCTGAGCTGACCCGGGCTGCGCCTTCTGCGCGACCAGCGCGACCGGTCGGAGATTTCTCCGCCTCACCGGCATCCGATCGCGCTGTCGCGCCGAATGCACTGTGGGAGACGAACGGGTTTCGACATCAAAGGGCTCGTCGGTTCGGGGTCCCGTGGATGCCGCACCGCTGAGTCGCACAGGAGGCAATCGTGCGGGTCGTCGAGGAGCACGTCAGCGCTGCCGTGCACGAATTCTTCGCGCAGCGGTGGGTGCTGCTGCTCGCCGGCCGTGCGACGACCCGTGGCCGAAGGGAGTTCCGCAGCCGGCTGACGGGCCGCGTGGCCCTGAAGGACGGCACCGCCCTCGATGTCAGCGCCCTGCCGGAGCGTGAGGTGCATGCTCTGCTCGTCGCGCGCGGCGCACCGCCCACCTGCGTCCTCGTGAAGGACGGACTCCTGGAGGACGAGGTCACGACCCTCGACTCGGCGCTGCACCGTGTCTATCTCTCGCGGGAAGGGGCGCTCGTCTCGTGCATCCCGGGCCGGCTGGGCCTCCTGCAGTCCGACGGTGGGAGGACGCGGCTCCTCCTGGGCGCGAGCAGCCCACCGAACACCCCACCACCGAACACCTCGACACCATCGGAAGGAGGTGACCAATGTCCTTGACAGCGGATGACATCACGGCGGTGCTCGGCGAGTTCGCCGGCCGGTTCGAGACGGAACCGACCGTCGAGCAGGTGGCGCCGCTCATCGCCGGGCTCACCCGGCGCGAGCGCGCCGTACTCGCACTGTTCTTCGAGCGCCTGACCAAAGAGGCCGAGGTCAGCGCAGCCGCTCCTCCTCCTGCTGCTCCAGACGCTCCTTCTCGGCGTCCTTCGCCTCCTGCTCTTTCTGAATCTCTTCTTCGCGCGGGGTCTTGTTCGTCATGAGGCGAGGGTATCGGCAGGTGCACGTGCCCGGAACGGTCGGTGTGCATTGTGCGCGGGTTCCCCGACGGGATACTCTCCAAACCTCGAAGCGGGAAGTCGGCAATGGCATCTCAGGTCCCCAGCGCGGAAGACCCCGTCACGTTCGCGGGCGGGGTGCTCGACCGTTATCGGCACGTCTGCGCGTTCGTCAACGGATCGGCGGAGGCGGATGCGGTGCTCGACCCGTTCGTGCGGGACGGCGTGGAGGCGGGCGACCGCCTGGTGCACCTGGTCGACACCGCGGCCCCCGGCATCCCCCTCCGACGGCTGCGTCGGCTCGGCTACGACACTGCGGAGCTTCTGAAGGACGGCCGGTGCGAAGTGCGCACCTGGGCGGAGACCTACCTGCGCACCGGTGCGTTCGACCAGGCGGACATGCTGCGGCAGCTCGACGGCATGCTCTTGGCATCGGAGGCGCCGCGCATCCGGCTGCTCGCCGACATGGGCTGGGCCGAGCGCGACGACGACGTGGCCGAAGACCTGATCGAGTTCGAAGCGCGCGCCAACTTCCTGCACGCGCGCCACCGGCACGTCGTGATCTGCGCCTACGACACCTCGCGGTTCGACGGCGCCTTCGTGATCGACATCCTGCGGACGCATCCCATGGTGCTGATCGGCGGGATTTTGCAGCAGAACCCCTTCGTCGTGCCGCCGGACGAGTTCCTGGCGGAGCGGCCGGCCCGGGCCAGGGCCTGAGGGCGGTCGGCAGCGATGGAGGCGGACGACCGGAGGTGGATGCGCGACCTCGGCGCGCTGCTGGCACTCCCGTCGCTCTGGGTCGACCACGCGCCGGGTGAGATCGCCGACGGACTGCTCAGCGTGCTCGTGGGGGTGCTGCGACTGGATGCCGCCTACGCCCGCTTCGAGGTGCCCGGCGGGACGGAGCGCATCGAAGGATGGCGGCCGACCGGGGCCGAGGCGCCGGAGGCGTTCGCGGAGGCGCTGCGGGCGGAGCCCGCGTCCGGCACGGCTGCCGCGGGCGGCGGTATCGCGTTCCCCGAGGGGGCGGCCGGGTTCGCGACGGCGGCCGTGCGGACGACGGATGTGCGTTCGGCGACGGCGGGGGCGATCACCCGGGTGGCCAGTCTGGCCCTCGCGCTGCCATGGGAGTCCGCGAGGGTGCTGGTGGCGGCATCCCGTCCCGACTTCCCGACCGACCGGGAGACGCATCTCCTGAGAGTGGCGGTCGGCCAGGCCGCGATCGCCTTGCATACGGCCAGGCGACTCAGCGCGGAGCAGCGGGCGCGACGGACCGCCGAGGATGCGCTCGAACGGCAGAGTGCGGCGCTTCACTCGCTGCTGGAGGAGGTCGGTCCGGCGCTCACGGCGGTGTCACGACGGGTCCGCCAGGCGTCTCGGGAGGCGGGAGACGCGAGCGTCCCCGTGCCGGTCGCGGGGGTCGCCGGCCTCGGCCGGGTGTTCGCCGCGACTGCGCCCACGCCGCTGGTCGCCGACAGCGCCGACCACCTGGTCGCCACGCTGACCCGCCGGGAACTTGAGGTGCTGGGTCTCCTGGCGCAGGGTCTCAGCAACAAGGAGATCGCGGGGGCCATGTGGCTGAGCGATCGCACGGTGGAGCGGCACATCACGAGCCTGTACCGGAAGATCGGCGTGGCCCGGCGCAGCGAGGCGACCGCCTTCGCCCTGCGGCACGGCGTCGTGTGAACGGGGGACGCCTACCCGAAGGTGAAGCAGTAGGCCTCCAGCCCTGGGCGGTCGAATTCGAGCTCGACCACGGCGTCCTGAATGCGGGAGCCCTGACGGATCAGCTGGAGGGTGTCCTGCCGGTCCACCACGCCGCGGCCGTCCGCGTCGACATCGGTGCCGTGCGCCTCGCCGGGCGGCCGCCCGTCGAGGAGCACGCGGAACGGGATCGGTTGGCCGTCCGCGCCCGGACCCATCACCAGGTTCACGTCGCGCGCGTGGAAGGCGAAGGCGATCCGGCCGCCCGCTTCGTCGAGCACTGCCGCGTGCCGCGCCTGCGTCCATCGGCCGGTCAGACCCCAGCCGTTCAGCGGCAGTTCCCGCCCGCCGTCGTACCGCTCCGAGCGGTCGTAGCGGTCGGTCGCCTCGGAGACGAAGCCGCTGCTCTGGCCGTACCCGAGATAGGTCTCGGGTGAGCGGAGGTCGCGCCAGTCGGCCGCCACCTCCAGCCCCTGCGGATCCACCATGACGAGGTTCAGGTCGAGGTCCCGGGCTCCCGCATCCATCAGCAGCCGCTGGATCATCATCTCGGTGCGCTCGTATTCGCCCTCGCCGAAGTGGTGGTACCGCAGCCGCCCGTCGGCGTCGGCGAGGTAGAACGCCGGCCAGTAGTGGTTGGCGAAGTCCTCCCAGACGCCGTAGTCGTCGTCTACGGCCACCGGGTATTCGACATCGAGCGCCCGGGTGCGAGCGGTCACGTTGGCGCGGTCGTGCTCGAACCCGAATTCGGGAGTGTGGACGCCGATCACGGTCAGCCCGGCGTCCGCGTACTTCGCGTGCCACGCCCGCAGGTACGGAGCGGTTCGCAGCCAGTTGACGCAGGTGTACGTCCAGAAGGCGACGAGCACGACCCGGCCGCGGAGCCCCTCGGGAGTCAGCGGCTCGGAGTTCAGCCAGCCGTTGGCCCGGGCGAACGAGGGGAGCCGGCCCTCGTCAGGAAGCTCCTCGGCGTCGCCCGAGAGCCGGTGGGCGAGGGTGCGGAAGAGCCCGCGGTCGCGGTCATCCGACACGGTCCGCCTCCGATCCGGATGTCGCCGACGCGGTATCGGCCAAGCGCGCGACATCGATGACCGCCTGAGCGAACGCCTCTGGCGCCTCCTGCGCCAGATTGTGGCCGATGCCGCCGGTGAGCAGCCGATGCTCGTACGGCCCCGTGAAGCGGTCGCGATAGGCGGACGGGTCGAGATGGAACGCGCCGTTCGCGTCGCCCTCCAGCGTGATCGCGGGCACCGGGATGACGGGGCGGCCGGCGATCCGCGCCTCCAGTTCGTCGAGGGTCGGGTCGCTGGGGGCGAGCCCGAGTCTCCAGCGGTAATTGTGGATGACGATGTCGACGTGGTCCGGGTTGGCGAACGATGGGCGCGTGCGTTCGAACGTCGCGTCGTCGAAGTCCCAGCGCGGCGAGGCCGTGCGCCAGATGAGCCGCGCGAACTCGTCGCGGTACCGGTCGTAGCCGGCCCGGCCCCGCTCGGTCGCGAAGTAGAACTGGTACCACCAGGTGAGCTCGCCTTCCGGCGGGAGCGGGTTGGCGTTCGCCGCCTGGCCGGCGACCAGGTACCCGCTCGCGGTCACCTGCCCGCGAACGCGCTCCGGCCACAGGGCAGCGACGATGTTGGTCGTCCGTGCTCCCCAGTCGGAGCCGCCGATCACCGCGGAGTCGACGCCGAGCGCATCCAGGAGGGCGACGGCGTCCCGTGCCAGCGCGCCCGGCTGCCCGGTGCGCAGCCCGCCGGGATCGAGGAAGGTGGTCATGCCGTACCCGCGGAGGTACGGCACGATCACGCGGAACCCGGCGTCCACGAGCAGCGGGACGACGCCCTCGAAGCTGTGGATGTCGTACGGCCAGCCGTGCAGCAGCAGGGCGACCGGGGCATCCGCCGGTCCGTCATCGGTGTAGCCGACGTTCAGTTCGCCGGCCTCGAGCTGCAGAACGCGCTCCATCGTCCGCCCCGCTCAGCGCAGCGATCGGAACGTGGCGCGGATCTCCTGCGAGAACAGCTCCGGCTGCTCCCAGGCCGCGAAGTGCCCGCCGCGATCGAGGTGGTTGAAGTGGATGAGGTTCGGGTACGCCTGCGTCGCCCAGCTGCGCGGCGCCGCGTAGATCTCGTCCGGGAACACGCTGACGCCGGTCGGCAGTGCGACGCCCTTCGGCGCGAAGAACGGCAGCTTGCTCTCCCAGTACAGCCGGGCGGAGGAGACCGCGGTGTTGGTCAGCCAGTACAGCGTCACGTTGTCGAGCACGTCGTCGCGGGACAGCCCCTCCGAGCCGCCGGCGAAGACGCGGGCGATCAGGTCGTAGCTGCGGGCGTCGTGGTCGAGCATCCACGCCGCTAGTCCCACGGGGGAGTCCCCGATCCCGTACAGCGTCTGCGGCCGGTTGCCCATCTCCTGCGCATAGGCGAGGCCGTGGGCGTAGAAGAAAGCGAGCTGGTCCCACGCGTAGCGCTCCTCCTCGTCGAGGTCCGCCGGCGGCTCCTCGTGGGCATCGAGCGCCGATTGGATGGCCGGAGGGATGGTCGCGGGCATGTTGGTGTGGATGCCGATGAGCCCCTCGGGGGCCTGCAGCGCCAGCTGCTCTGTCACGGCGTTGCCCCAGTCGCCGCCCTGCGCGACGTAGCGGTCATAGCCGAGGCGGCGCATCAGCTCCGCCCATGCATGGGCGATGCGGATGGGATCCCACCCGGTCGTCCGCGGGTTCCCGGAGAAGCCGTGGCCGGGAAGCGACGGGATGACCAGGTCGAACGCGTCGGAGGCGTCGGCGCCGTAGGCGGTCGGGTCGGTCAGCGGGCCGACGATCTTCAGCTGCTCGATCACGGAGCCGGGCCACCCGTGGGTCACGATCAGCGGCAGCGCATCCTCATGCTTCGAGCGGACGTGGATGAAGTGGATGTCGACGCCGTCGATCTCGGTGACGAACTGCGGCAGCTCCGCGAGCCGGGCCTCCACCTGGCGCCAGTCGTGCTGGTCGGCCCAGTAGTCGGCCAGCGCTCGCATCGTCTCGAGCCGGACGCCCTGCGAGGTGTCGTCGACGGTCTCGCGGTCGGGCCACCGGGTGGCGCGGATGCGGCGGCGGAGGTCGTCCAGTTCCTCGTCGGTGGCGGTGTAGGAGAACGGGCGGATCTCGGCGTCCGCACCGGATGCGGCCGCGTCGGCGCGCTTCTCGGCGATAGTCATGGTGAGGCCCCTCGGGTCGTCGTGGCCGCCGGTCGGCCACGGGTGCGACGATGCTCCGCCCGCGACCGCCGTGGCATCGGGGAGAACCGCCAAGGCCCGCAGCGGGACGACCCCGAATGAGGGGAAACCCTCATCCGCAGGTCGTGCCGGTCCCCGTGTGAGCGTCTTCAGCACTGGATGCGCGCCTCGCAGCCGGAGGAAAGGGAGCATCGCTAGGATTTCGAGCAACGTCCGACGAGCCGAGGGATGCCGATGACCGATCTGCCGCGACGGCACCAGCGTGCCCGCGGACCGGAAGCCGTCCGGCACGGTCGCCTGCCGCGTCGCCGCGGAGCGGTCGCCGCGCTCAAGCTGCTGTCCGCTGTGGTGGTCGTCGTCGTCGTGAGCATCGGGTCCGTCGCCGCCTACGCGGTGTGGGATGTGGCGCGGTCGATCAAGACGGGCGTGCACCTGCAGGCCCTCCCCGGTCAGACGCCGATCCCGCAGGACGTCCCCAACGTCGCCGCCATTCCTGGCGGCGTCAACCTGCTGATCGCCGGCACCGACAGCCGCAGCGACCTCGGCGGCATCTACAACAGCGCCGACGAGCAGGATGCGAGCAGCGGCGCTGGCAACAACGACGTCACGATGCTGCTGCACATCGCCCAGGACCACAAGAGCATGATGGTCGTCAGCTTCCCGCGAGACCTCATGGTGCCCATCCCGGACTGCCCGTCGCCGGACGGCGGCACCATCGACGGCAGTTCCTACGCCCAGTTCAACACGGCGCTGTCGCGGGGCGGCCTGAACTGCGTGGTGGCGACGGTGTCGAAGATGACGGGCTTGAGCATCCCATTCGCCGCGGAGATCAACTTCAACGGCGTCAGCGCGATGTCGAACGCGGTCGGCGGAGTCAACGTGTGCCTCGCGTCGCCGGTCGTCGACGACTACACGAACCCGCCGCTCGACCTCCCCGCCGGCGAGCAGACCATCGTCGGGGATGTCGCCCTCTCGTTCCTGCGCAGCAGGCACGGCGTCGGCGATGGCAGCGACCTGGGCCGCATCTCCAACCAGCAGGTGTTCCTGTCGGCGCTGGCGCGCAAGGTCGTGAGCGGGGGCGTGCTGTCGAACCCTGTCCAGCTGTACGGGCTGGCGAAGGCGGCGGTCGACAACATCACCCCGTCGGACACCCTCACCAACCCGACGACGCTGGTGCAGATCGCACTGGCATTGAAGGACACCGGCCTCGAGAACATGGTCTTCGTGCAGTATCCGGCCGTCAGCGACCCGGACAATCCGAACAGGGTCGTTCCGCAGGAGTCGGCCGCCGACGCCCTCAACGAAGCGCTGGTGAACGACCAGCCCGTGAAGCTGACCGGGTCGACAGGCCGGGCGGCAGAGGATCCGACCGCGACAGCCTCGCCTGCACCGGACGCGGGCGCAGGCGGCGAACCGTCGCCCGTGACGCCGACCGCACCCGCGACCCCGGCGACGCCGGCTCCCAGCGCGACGGACACCGCAGGCGGCGCGGTCGAGCTCCCGTCGACAATCACCGGCCAGACGGCGGCGCAGCAGACCTGCACCAAGGGCAACGACTAGCCACGCCGGTCGTTGTTGCGACGGCCGTGCGCGAGGCCGTTGAATGAGAGCATGACCAACGTACGGATCGAGCGGATGTCGTCGCTCCAGCTCAAGGTGCTCGTCATCGCGATCCTCTCGAGCTTCGTCGCCTTCCTCGACGGCGCCGTCATCAACGTGGCCCTCCCGGCGATCTCGCGTGAACTCGGCGGCGGGCTGCCCTTGCAGCAATGGGTGGTGGATGCCTACCTCGTCACGCTCGGGTCGCTCATCCTGATCGCAGGCTCGCTCTCCGACGTGTTCGGCCGAAAGCGCGTCCTGTACGCAGGACTGATCGGCTTCGGCGTGACCTCCCTGCTCTGCGCGTTCGCGCCGACGGGGATCTTCCTCATCGTCGCCCGCGCCCTGCAGGGCGTCGCGGGCGCGCTGCTCGTGCCCAGTTCGCTGGCGATCATCATCTCCCGCTTCGAGGGAGCCGCACAGGCGAAGGCGATCGGCCGCTGGACGGCGTGGACCGGCGTCGCCATGATCGCCGGACCCGTCATCGGCGGCATCTTCGTGGACACGCTCTCGTGGCGGTGGGTGTTCGTGATCAACGTCATCCCGATCACCATCACGCTGGTGCTGATGATGACCCTTCACGACACCGACAAGGGGATGGGCGGCCGCGTCGACTACCTGGGCGCCGTCCTCGGGTCGGTGGGTCTGGCGGGCACGGTGTTCGCCCTCATCGAGCAGGGCACCTACGGCTGGACCAACCCGCGCGTCTGGATCCCGCTCGTCGTCGGTCTCCTCTGTCTCGCTGCCTTCTTCATCGCCGAGACCAGGGTGAAGCAGCCGATGCTGCCGCTCGGCCTGTTCCGCGTCCACAACTTCTGGGTCGGCAACATCGCTACCTTCTTCGTCTACGCGGCCCTCTCGTTCGGCCCGCTGATCGTCACGCTCTACCTGCAGCAGGTCGCCGGATTCTCGGCCATCGCCGCCGGCTTCGTGTTCATCCCGTCGACCCTCTGCATGCTCCTGCTCTCCGGCCTGTTCGGCGGGCTGGCCGGGCGCTACGGACCTCGGCTCTTCATGGCTGTCGGCCCGGTGATCGCGGCCGTCGGCTTCCTCTGGCTGTTGATGATGGGGACGGACGTGAACTATTGGACGACGCTGCTCCCGGCAGTCCTGCTCTTCGGCGTCGGGCTGTCGATCACCGTCGCGCCCCTCACCAGCGCCATCCTCGGGGCGATCCACCCCGAGCAGGCGGGAATCGCCTCCGCCACCAACAACGCGGTCTCGCGGATCGCGGGCCTTCTCGCCGTCGCCGCGGTGGGCATGATCATCGGCGGGACCCTGGATACGGCGGGGCTGCACCGCGCGATGATCGCCGCGGCCGCCCTGCTCCTCGTCGGAGGCGTGGTGTCGGCCATCGGTATCGAGAACCACGCGCGCGTCGCGGAGAAGATTCAGACGGTCACGGACTGACCGGCGAGCGCGAGCATCGCCACGTCGACGATCGCGCACGTCATGATGAGCTGCATGAGCAGCCTCGTGGGGCTGCGCCGTAGCAGCAGCACGACCCCGGCGACGGCGGCTCCCAGCCCGACTACGAGCCCAGCGATGAGCAGCGGGCGGACGGGCAGGCCGGGGCCGAAGGTGATCAGGAGGGTGGCTATCGCGAGAGCCGCGAAGGCGAGGAGTCCGCTGAGCCGGGCGCCCAGCCGGTGCGGCAGCCCGCGGATGCCGGTGCGGGCGTCGTCCTCGAGATCCGGGAGCACGTTGGTGACGTGCGCAGCGACGCCGAGCAGGGCGCCCGCCGCGTACACCCACCACTGAGGCAGTGCCGGCTGCTCCTGGCCGAGGGTGGCGATGGCCGGGAGGATGCCGAAGCTGATCGCGAACGGCACGAACGAGTAGACGGTCGACTTGAGGCCCAGGTTGTAGGCCCAGCCGCCCGCTATCGCCACGATGTGCGCGGCGAGGGCGCCCCAGCCGAGCGGGATGGTGACGAGAATCGCGAGCGCCAGCGACACGAAGGCGGCCAGCCGGACGGCCGGGACCGAAACGTCACCACGCGCCGCCGGCTTGTCGGTGCGTTCGACGGCGCGGTCGCGGGCCGCATCCAGCCAGTCGTTGGACCAGCCGATCGACAGCTGGCCGAGCAGGATGGCGAGGGCCAGCAGGGCGAGCCGGGCGGGCGGATAGCCGAGGCCGACGCCGAGCAGGGTGGTGATGACCGTGACGACGACGGTGGGCCCGGGGTGACTGGCGAGGAGCAGGGAGATCGCCTTCTTCGCCATGCCGTCATCGTATCCCGGGACCGCCTTGCAAGAAACTTGCGTGAATCCGCAACGACTTGCGTACACTCGCGTCATGTCCAAACGTCTCCTCGAAGTGGCCCGCAAGGTCGGCGTCAGCGAAGCGACCGTCAGCCGCGTGCTCAACGACAAGCCCGGCGTGTCGGATGCCACCCGGCAGGCCGTGCTGACCGCTCTGGATGTGCTCGGCTACGAGCGACCGACGAAGCTCCGAGGCGAGCGTGCCCGGCTCGTCGGGCTCGTGTTGCCAGAGCTCCAGAACCCGATCTTCCCCGCCTTCGCCGAGATCATCGGCGGTGCGCTGGCGCAGAACGGCTACACGCCGGTTCTCTGCACCCAGACGGCGGGCGGGATCTCCGAGTCGGACTACGTCGAACTGCTGCTGCAGCAGCAGGTGTCCGGCGTGGTCTTCGTCGGCGGCGCGTACGCGCAGAAGGATGCGGACCACGCGCATTACGGCCGGCTCACCGACCTGAACCTGCCCACGGTGCTGGTCAACGCTCCGGTCGATTCGCTCCACTTCGCCACGGTGTCCTGCGACGACTCGGTGGCGACGGCCCAGGCGCTGACACACCTGCGCTCTCTCGGGCACGAGCGGATCGGGCTGCTGCTCGGCCCGCGCGACCACGTCCCGTCGCAGCGCAAGCTCGAGGCCGCGCGGCGCATCGTCGAGGGATGGGGCACCCAGCTCGACGAGTCCCTGGTCGTGCACTCGCTGTACTCCCTGGAGGCCGGTCAGGCGGCGGCGACGCGGCTGCTCGCGGCCGGTGTCACGGCGATCGTCTGTGCGAGCGACCCCATGGCGCTTGGCGCGATCCGCGCCGTCCGGCGGGCCGGGTTGTCGGTGCCGCGGGATGTCTCGATCGTCGGGTTCGACGACTCCGCGCTGATGAACTGCACCGAGCCCCCGCTCACCACCATCCGGCAACCGATCGAGCCGATGGGCCGCACGGTGATCGAGTTGCTGCTGCGTCAGATCTCGAGCGATTCGGCCATCCGCGACGAGCTCTTCTTCGAGCCTGAGCTGGTCGTCCGCGGCTCCACGGGACCCGTCCCGCACGCGGCCTGACGTGCAAGCGCACGCAAATGTGCGCAAACCAATTACGTGTTGTTGAGTTCTTGCGTCATCTTGTCGTCTTAGCTACATTTCGGACAACGACGACGGCGCCGAGCCGGTTCGTCGCGACGACAGACGACCGAAGGGCTCAGCGTGGACCTCACTGTGATGGATGGCGGCACCGCCGCACCCGTCGCCCCGGCAGGCGGTGCAGCGGCAGCCGCGGCCGGTGCCGCCGGCCCGACACCGCCGGCCGACGACCCGCAGTGGTGGCGCAGCGCCGTGATCTACCAGATCTACCCGCGCAGCTTCGCCGACGGGAACGGGGACGGCGTCGGCGACCTCGCCGGGGTACGGCAGCACCTGCCGTACCTCGCCGACCTCGGCGTCGACGCGATCTGGTTCACGCCCTGGTATGCGTCGCCGCTCGCCGACGGCGGCTACGACGTGGCCGACTACCGCAGCATCCACCCGGCCTTCGGTGACCTGCACGAGGCGGAGGCGCTGATCGCCGAGGCGCTCGACCTCGGCATCCGCACGATCATCGACATCGTTCCGAACCATGTGTCGGACCGTCACCGCTGGTTCCAGGAGGCGCTGGCCGCTGTGCCCGGATCGCCTGAGCGCGAGCGGTTCTGGTTCCGGCCCGGCCGCGGGGAGCAGGGCGATGAGATGCCGACGTCGTGGCCCTCGAACTTCTCCGGCGACACCTGGACGCGCACGACGAACCCCGACGGGACGCCCGGCGAGTGGTACCTCCACTTGTTCAGCCCGCAGCAGCCCGACCTGAACTGGAACCATCCGGACGTTCGGCGGGAGCACGAGGACATCCTGCGCTTCTGGTTCGATCGCGGCGTCGCGGGCGTCCGCATCGACTCCGCCGCGCTCCTCGTGAAGGATCCGGCCCTGCCCGAGATCCCCGAGCATCCCGGGGCCGGCGAGCACCCCAATCAGGACCGCGACGAACTGCACGAGATCTACCGCAGCTGGCGCACTCTCGCCGACGCCTACCCCGGCACGCGCGTCCTGGTGGGGGAGATCTGGCTGCCCGACATCGAGCGGTTCGCCCTGTACCTGCGGCCCGACGAGCTGCATACCGCCTTCAACTTCGACTTCCTGGCGCGACCGTGGGATGCGGACGCCCTGCGTGCATCCATCGACGAGACCCTCGCCGCGCACGCGCCGGTGCACGCCCCGAGCACGTGGGTGCTGTCGAACCACGATGTCACCCGTGCGGTCACGCGCTACGGCCGGGAGGACTCGTCGTTCGCCTTCGCGAAGAAGCGCAAGGGCACGCCGACCGACCTCGTCCTCGGCCGCCGACGGGCGCGCGCCGCCGCACTCCTCACCTCGGCGCTTCCGGGCTCGCTGTACATCTACCAGGGCGACGAGCTCGGCCTCCCGGAGGTCGAGGACCTGCCGGACGAACTGCGCGAGGACCCGATGCACGAGCGCTCGGGCGGCGTCGACCCCGGCCGGGACGGCTGCCGCGTCCCGCTGCCCTGGCGCGGAACCACCCCGCCGTTCGGCTTCAGCCCCGACGACGCTTCTGCCGTGCCCTGGCTGCCGCAGCCGGCGGACTGGAGCAGCCTCACCGTGCAGGCGCAGCAGAGCGATCCCTCGTCGATGCTCTGGCTGTACCGGCAGGCGTTGCGCATCCGACGCGCCGAGCCCGCCCTCGGAGACGGCCCGCTCACCTGGCACGCGTCACCCGCCGGCGTGCTGGCCTTCGCCCGCGGAGCCGCGTTCGTCAGCGTCACCAACCTCTCCGGCGGCCCGGTCGCTCTGCCCGAGCACCAGGCGATCCTGCTCAGCAGCAGTCCGCTCGTCGGCGGACTCCTGCCATCCGACTCCACGGCGTGGTTGCGCACCCAGCGGCCGCCCGCGGGGCACCTCACCACCTGAACGCACCATCCACGCATCACACTCGAAAGGGTCCAGACAATGAAGTCAGTACGCACGATCGCGGCGGTCGCCGCGGTCACCCTCGCCGGAGCCGGGCTCCTCGCCGGATGCTCGTCGTCCGGCGGCGAATCCGACGGCAAGGTCCACATCACTGTCGCCAGCCTCATCCCCGGCAGCGACAAGGCCGCCTTCAAGGCCTTCGACGACCGGGTGAAGGAGTTCGAGAAGGCCAATCCGAACGTCGTCATCAAGTCCGAGGAGTACCAGTGGACGGGCCCCACGTTCGCGACGCAGCTCGCGGGCGGCACCCTCCCGGACGTCTTCAACGTGCCGTTCACCGACTCCCAGGCGCTGGTCCAGGCCGGGCAGCTGGCCGACATCACAGCAGAGGTAGACAAGCTCCCGTACGCGAAGAAGTTCAACGAGAACGTGCTGGCCGTGGCGAAGTCCGGCGACAAGGTCTACGGCATCCCGTACGGCCCGTACGCGATGGGGCTCTCGTACAACCGGGACATCTTCCAGAAGGCGGGGCTCGACCCAGACAAGCCGCCGACGACCTGGGACGAGGTCCGTCAGGACGCCAAGACGATCTCCGACAAGGTTCCGGGCGTCGCCGGCTACATGCAGATGACGCAAGGCAACACCGGCGGCTGGGAGCTCACCACCACGGTGTACGCCCGCGGCGGCCGGATGGAGACCACTGACGGCGACACGACGAAGGTCACCACCAACAACCCGGTGACCAAGGAGGCGCTGCAGTGGCTGCACGACCTCCGCTTCGAGGACAACTCGGTCGGCAGCAACTTCCTGCTCGACTGGAGCGGCATCAACCAGGCGTTCGGCGCCGGACAGATCGCCATGTACCCGTCGGGTTCCGACGTGCTCACGGCGCTCGTGCAGCAGAACAACGTCGACCCGAAGAACTACGGGCTGACGATGCTGCCGATCGACGCCAGTAACAGCGACGCGGGCGTTCTCGTCGGCGGCAATGTCGCGGCGGTCAGCCCCAAGTCGTCTCAGGCGCAGAAGGAGGCGGCGGTCAAGTGGATCGACTTCTACTACATGCAGAAGCTGCTCAACAAGGAGCAGGCGATCGCCGACGCCAAGGTGCTGGTGAAGTCCAACCAGCCGGTCGGCGTCCCGACCTTGCCGGTCTTCGACAAGGCCACCTACGACCAGAACATGGAGTGGATCAAGGATGAGGTGAACGTGCCGCAGGAGAACGTGGCGCCGTTCACCGACAAGATCTTCGACGCGAACCTGGTCCCGGAGCCGAACAAGCACTCGCAGGAGCTCTACGGTGCGCTCGACTCGGTCGTCCAGGCGGTACTGACGGATGAGCACGCCGATATCGACGCGCTGCTGACCAAGGTCGACAGCGATATCCAGAAACTCGTCGACGCGGACAAGTAACCGCGAGCAGCAGCCAGCCAGCACGCCCATCCGGCCGGCGGGATGCCCTGCGCATCCCGCCGGCCCTCGGCACCCGGAGAACCACCATGACAACGATCGAACGCCCTCGCGCCCGCCCACGGCGCACACCCCTGACCTGGATCCGCGGCGGGGGACTCAGCAGCCTGCTGTTCCTGCTGCCGATGCTCCTGATCTTCGGCATCTTCTCGTGGTGGCCGATCGTGCGGAGCGTCGTGATGAGCTTCCAACACACCAACCTCGTCTCGGCTCCCACCTGGGTGGGCTGGGACAACTTCGTCCAGGTGGTGAACGATCCGCTGTTCTGGACGGCCGTCGGCAACACCGCGTGGTTCGCCCTCCTCGCGCTGATCCTCGGCTACCCGATCCCGCTGATCGCGGCCGTTCTCATGAGCGAGGTGAAGCGGGCGAAGGGTCTCTACAGCGCGCTCGCCTACCTCCCGGTCGTTGTGCCGCCTGTCGTGGCGGTGCTGCTGTGGAAGTTCTTCTACGACGCCCGCCCCGACGGCGTCTTCAACACGATCCTCGGCTGGGTCGGCATCCCGCCGCAGCCGTGGATCCAGTCGGCCGCGCAGGCGATGCCGTCGCTGGTGGTCGAGGCGACCTGGGCCGCGGCCGGCGGCACGATCATCATCTACCTCGCCGCGATCACGGGGGTGGCCCCCGAGCTGTACGACGCGGCCGAAGTGGATGGTGCGAGCATCTGGCGCAAGATCTGGCACGTCACCCTGCCACAGCTGCGCAGCATCCTGCTCATCACGCTGATCCTGCAGATCATCGGGACGGCGCAGGTCTTTCTCGAGCCGTTCCTCTTCACCGGGGGAGGCCCGGTCGACTCGACGGTCACCGTCCTGCTGCTGATCTACCGCTACGCGTTCCAGAACTCGCTGGGCGGCGACTACGGGGCGGCGACGGCCCTCAGCCTGATGCTCGCCGGATTCCTCGCCGTGCTGTCCCTCGTCTATTTCCGCCTCACCAAGTCCTGGAGCACCAATTGAGCACCTCGACCCAGCTGCCCCCTGAAGTCAGGAACGTCCTCACCGACGTGATCGAGGAGGGCGCAAGCCCCGAGCCGCCACGTCGGCGCGGTCGCCGTGGGCGGCGGCGGGTCGTCGAGGATTCGGGCGACCGCGGCATCCTCTCGATCTCGGACAGGCGCAAGCCCGGGGTCCGTTGGAGCACGCGCGTGGTGCACGGCGTGCTGCTGGTCGTGCTGATCGTCGTCGGGCTCGGCCCGCTGCTGTGGCTCGCGAAGTCGGCCATCACACCCACGGTGGACACCCTCCAGACGCCGATGGCGCTGTTCCCGCACGGCGTCGACTGGGCCAACCTCTCCACGGCGTGGTCGACCGTCCACATCGATGTGCAGTTCGTCAACACGATCTGGGTCGCCGCCGGATCCTGGGCTGCGCAGATCATCGTGGCGACCACTGCCGGGTACGCGCTGAGCGTGCTCCGCCCCGCGTACGGGAAGGTGCTGTACGGCCTCATCCTGACCACCCTGTTCGTGCCGTCGGTGGTGCTGCTCGTGCCGCTGTACCTCACCATCCTGAACCCGCCGCTGCTCGGGACCTCGCTCATCAACACGTTCTGGGCGGTGTGGCTGCCGGCCGGGGCGAGCGCCTTCAACGTAGTGCTCGTGAAACGGTTCTTCGACAACCTGCCGCGGGAGGTGTTCGAGGCGGCGCGGACCGACGGGGCCGGGCCGTTCCGGCTGTTCTGGTCGATCGTGCTGCCGATGTCGAAGCCGATCCTCGGCGTGGTTTCGGTGTTCGCGATCATCGCGGCCTGGAAGGACTATCTGTGGCCCCTGCTCGTTCTGCGCGACCCGGCTCTGCAGCCATTGTCGGTTCGGCTGCCCACGTTGCAGGCGGCGATCCAGCTGGATGTGTACCTGGCGGCGCTCGCCATCTCGACGCTCATCCCGATCGTGCTGTTCCTGGTGTTCCAGGGGCTGTTCCTGCGGAGCGCGGGGCTCGGGGGCGCAGTCAAGGGGTGAGTTCGCTGAGCGGACTGGACTGAGCGGAGCCGCAGCATCGCTGAGTTAACATCGATGGATGCGTGCCGCCCGACGATGGACCGCCGCGGCGGTCGCCGTGGCGCTGTCCGCGACGCTGGCGGGGTGCGTCGGGGCCGCGCCCGCGCATCCACTCAGCGGTTCACCGTCGCCGTCGGCCGCTTCGACACCGACCCCCACGCCGACCGTCGATCCCGTGGTCGCCTACGCGAAGTTGCGTCTGGCCAACCAGACCCTGCGGCAGAAGGTCGCCGGCCTCCTCATGCTGCACCTGCCGGGCACCGATCCGGCGGCCCTGCGCGGGTACGTCGACCGGTACGGTCTCGGCGGCATGATCCTGATGGGCGACAACATCCCGGGCAGCCCCGCCGAACTCGCGGCGCAGACGGGTGCGATGAAGGCGTCCGACCCCGGCCTCCCTCCGCTGATCGCCGTCGACGAGGAGGGCGGGGATGTCACCCGCCTCGCCTGGGACGACCAGCCCGGGGCGGACACCCTGCGATCGCAGGGCCCGGCCGCCACCCAGGCCGCATTCGCTCGGCGCGCGGAGCTGTTGCGGGACGCCGGGATCTCGGTGAACTTCGGGACCGTCGCCGACGTCACCGCCGACCCGCACTCGTTCATCGCCGATCGCGTGCTCGGCACGGAGCCGGGCGGCGCATCCGCTCGGGTCGCGGCGTCGGTCGCCGGCGAGCGGGGGATGGTGTTCAGCACGCTCAAGCACTTCCCTGGGCACGGCGAGACCGAGGCCGACTCGCACCACGCCGTCCCGGCGACGCCGGTGACGAAAGCGGACTGGGCCGCGCGCGACGCGCCTTCGTTCCGGGCGGGCATCGGCGCAGGGGCGGAGCTGGTGATGTTCGGCCATCTCGCCTACACGCACGTGGATGCGGCGCCCGCGTCTCTGTCGCCCGCCTGGCACCGCATCCTCACCGACGAGCTCGGGTTCCGCGGCGTCAGTATCACCGACGACCTGCGGATGCTGCAGGACACCGGCCTTCCGCAGTATCAGGACCCGGGCGAGAACGCAGTGCAGGCGTTCGCGGCGGGCAACACGATGGTGCTCGACGTGCTGCCCGCGGGCGGCGATCCGGATGCCCTCATCGACGCGGTGGTGGCGGCGGTGCAGCAGGGGCGCATCCCAGCCGCTCAGATCGATGCGGATGCGCTGAAGGTGCTGGAACTGCGGCGGTCGCTCGCGCCGAAAGGGTGACGCGTCAACTTTTTTTCCTGGATCCGGAATAGACAGCCGATCCATACGCTTGCATGTACTCGAACGCGGGCGGACCGGCTGCCCTGCGCACAGATTCCACGAGGAGACACCGTGACCATCGAGATCCCCGGCTACAAAGCAGGCACCTGGACCATCGACCCCACCCACAGCGAGGTCGGCTTCAGCATCCGCCACCTGATGATCAGCAAGGTCAAGGGCGTGTTCGAGAACTTCGACGCCACCTTCGTCACCGCCGAGAACCCGCTCGAGTCGAAGGTCACCGCGAAGGCCGACGTCGCCTCCATCAACACCAAGGACAAGAACCGCGACGCGCACTTGCGCACCGGTGACTTCTTCCTCGCCGACGAGCACCCGACCATCGACTTCGTCTCGACCGGTGTGCGCCACGAGGGCGGCGACTTCCTCGTCGACGGCGACCTCACCATCAAGGGTGTCACCAAGCCCGTGACGTTCGAATTCGACTTCGGCGGCTTCGGTCAGGACCCGTACGGCAACTACAAGGCCGGCGCGACCGCGAAGACCAAGATCAACCGCGAGGAGTTCGGCCTCACCTACAACGCCGCGCTCGAGACCGGCGGAATGCTCCTCGGCGACGAGGTGACCATCACCCTCGAGCTGCAGGCCGTCCTCGCCGCCTGAGCTTCTCGACCCCCTACCCCGCCCCGACCGTCGAGTCCGCATCTTTTGCACACGACACGCCCTGCGTGCGTGCAAAGTTCGCGGACTCGATGGTGGGAGGCGGGGTTCTTTAGTGGCCCAGGAGAGGGGCGAGGGTGCGGGAGACTACGGATGGGCGGCGCGTGACGCCCTCCTCGAGATCGGCCGACTCCATGGCGACGAGGCCGGCGTTCGCGCCGGCGAAGCGCAACGGCTCCGGCTCCCAGCGCGGGGAGCGGTGGCCGACCCAGGGGAGTGCGGTGAGCTCCGTCCGCGTCTCGGTCAGCAGGTCTGCGAGGGTCCGCCCGGCCAGGTTCGTCGTGCTCAGGCCGTCGCCGACGTACCCGCCGGCCCAGGCCTCGCGCGCATCCTTCTGGTAGCCGACGCTGGCGTGCCAGTCGCGCGGAACGCCGAGCGGACCGCCCCAGTGGTGCGTGATCCGGGCGCCCGCAGCATCCGGGAACAGGTCGAACAGCGTGTGGATGAGGTGCTCGCGCACCCGCGGCGACCGGTCGTACTCCGGGCGGATGGCACTGCCCAGGTGGTACCGCGCGCCGCGCCCGCCGAAGGCGAACCGGTTGTCGGCAGTGCGCTGCCCGTAGACGATGAGGTTGCGGAAGTCGGTGAACGTCTGGCCGTGGTGGATGCCGATGCGATCCCAGGTGGCGTCGGGCAGCGGCTCCGTCGCGATCATCAGCGAGTAGAGGGGCAGGATGCGCCGCCCGACCTGCGGCAGCTGCGAGCCGTAGCCCTCGGTCGCGTTGACGACCGTGCCGGCGCGCACCACGCGGTCGGCGCCGCCCGAGCGGACCTGGACGGTCCCGTCCCCCCATGATAGCGCCACGGTCTGCTCGGCGATGGTCGCACCGCGACGCTCGACCACACGGGCGAGGCCCCGCACGAGCTTGGCCGGGTGGATGCGCGCGCAGGCCGGCGTGAAGGTCGCGGCCACCGCATCCGTCACACCGAAGCGGTTCCGCACAGTCTCAGTGCCCCATAGCGCCACCTGGTCGACGCCGTAGCGCTCCGACTCCTCGAACTCGGCGCGCGCGGCCACCAGCTGCGGCGCCGAGCGGGCAAAGGTCACGGTGCCGCCGCGCGCGAAGTCGATGTCGACGCCTTCCGCCTCGGCGACACGGCCGACCTCATCCACCGTGTCGACCATGGCCCGCCGGGTCGCGACGGCGGCGTCGAAGCCGTAACGCTTCTCCAGCTTCGACGCCGACCACGGGAACAAGGAAGAGCACCAGCCGCCGTTTCGTCCGGAGGCGCCGAAGCCGGCGACCTCCTTCTCCAGGAGCGCGATGCGCAAGGCGGGGTCGCGTTCCTGAAGGTAGTACGCCGTCCAGAGCCCGGTGAGGCCGGCGCCGACGATCGCGACGTCCACATCCAGGTCACCGGAGAGCCCGGGCCGCGGCCGGAAGCCGTCCTCCTGGTCGGCGATGGAGTCGAACCAGAAGCCGACGTTGCGGTAGTCCATGCGGTGCCTCCCTTAACCCAGTGGTCCCAACACGCCGTTCGCGTCACGGACGTGACGGCGTGTTGGGACCACTCGATGTCGAATTACAGGTGGTTGGATGCCTCCGTCAGCACCGACTCCAAGATCTGCCGGATCTCGACGAATTCGCTCGGCCCGATGGTGAGCGGCGGCGCGAGCTGGACGACGGGGTCGCCACGGTCGTCGGCGCGGCAGTACAGGCCGGCGTCGAACAAGGCCTTCGAGAGGAACCCGCGGAGCAGGCGCTCCGACTCGTCGTCGTTGAAGGTCTCCTTGGTGTTCTTGTCCTTCACCAGCTCGATGCCGAAGAAGTACCCGGCGCCGCGGACGTCGCCGACGATCGGGAGGTCGAGCAGCTTCTCGAGCTCGGCCCGGAACAGCGGCGAGTTCTCGCGGACGCGCTCGTTGAGTCGCTCCTCCTCGAAGATGTCGAGGTTTTCCAGCGCCACCGCGGCCGAGACGGGGTGACCGCCGAACGTGTACCCGTGGTAGAACGACGTGTCGCCGTGCCTGAAGGGCTCGTAGAGGCGGTCGCTGATGATCGTCGCGCCGATGGGGGAGTAGCCGCTCGTCATGCCCTTCGCGCAGGTGATCATGTCCGGCACGTAGCCGTACTCGTCGCACGCGAACATGTGGCCGATGCGGCCGAAGGCGCAGATGACCTCGTCGCTGACCATGAGCACGTCGTACTTGTCGCAGATCTCACGCACGCGCTGGAAGTAGCCGGGAGGCGGGGGGAAGCATCCACCCGAGTTCTGCACCGGCTCGAGGAAGATCGCGGCGACGGTCTCCGGACCCTCGAACTGGATCATCTCCTCGATGCGGTTCGCGGCCCAGACGCCGAAGGCCTCGAGGTCGTCGGACGGGGCGCCCATCTCATCCGCACGGTAGAAGTTCGTGTTCGGGACGCGGAACCCGCCGGGGGTGAGCGGCTCGAACATCTCCTTCATGGCCGGGATGCCGG
Organism: Leifsonia sp. RCC_180; assembly: GCF_058138205.1. Classification (NCBI taxonomy): domain Bacteria; kingdom Bacillati; phylum Actinomycetota; class Actinomycetes; order Micrococcales; family Microbacteriaceae; genus Leifsonia; species Leifsonia sp. RCC_180. The sequence goes on from NZ_CP200340.1 coordinate 638,338, forward strand.
TGATCGCGAGCGCGCCCTGCGGGGTGCCGTGGTAGGCGACGGCGCGGGACAAGACCTTGTGCTTGGTCGGACGGCCCTGCAGCTTCCAGTAGTACTTAGCGAGCTTGAAGGCGGTCTCGACCGCCTCGCCGCCGCCGGTGGAGAAGAAGACGCGGTTGAGGTCGCCAGGAGCGTAGGAGGCCAGCCGGTCGGCCAGCTCGATGGCGTTCGGGTGGGCGTAGGACCAGATGGGGAAGAACGCCAGCTGCTCCGCCTGCTTGGCCGCCGTCTCGGCGAGGCGCTTGCGTCCGTGGCCCGCATTCACGACGAACAGGCCCGAGAGGCCGTCGATGTACTGCTTGCCGTGCGAGTCGAAGATGTGGTGGCCCTCGCCACGGGTGATGATCGGGACGCCGTGGCCCTCCTCCATCACCGACTGGCGTGCGAAGTGCATCCAGAGGTGGTCGCGCGCCTTGGCCTGCAGCGCAGCCTCCTCGGCCTCGATCGGCTCGCCGAACGTTTCTACGGTTGTCGTCATGGTTATCGCGTTCCCCAGTTGTAGAACTGTTTGTGGAGTTTCAGATACACGAACGTCTCGGTGGAGAGCACGCCCTCCAGCGTCCGGATCTCGGAGTTGAGCATCGTGATGAGGTCGAGGTCGTTCTCGCACACCACCTCGGCGAGGATGTCGAAGGTGCCGGCTGTCAGCACCACGTAGTCCACGTCCGGCATGGCCGCCAGCTTGTCGGCGACCGCACGCGTGTCGCCCGTGCAGCGCACGCCGATCATCGCCTGCCGGTAGAAGCCGAGCTGCATGGGGTCGGTCACGGCCACGATCTGCATCACGCCCGACTCGGTCAGCTTCTGCACGCGTTGGCGCACCGCCGCCTCGCTGAGACCGACGGCTTTGCCGATCTCCGCGTACGACTTGCGACCGTCCACCTGCAGTTGTTCGATGATCGCCTTGGAGACATCGTCGATGACCGCAGCCTTCTGGCCGTTCGCTGCCCGAGGGGTACTCATGGAGCGATTCTGTCAGTGGATCGGGCACCTGGCAAGCGATTCCGCACGAATTCGGGCATTTGGATGACGAAATCAGCAGGACAGCGCCCGAAACGCATGCCTATTCGAACGCAGCCAGCCCGGTCAGCGCCCGGCCGAGGACGAGCGTGTGGATCTCGTCCGTCCCTTCATAGGTGCGCACGGACTCCAGGTTCGCCATGTGGCGCATGACAGGGAAGGCGCTGGTGATGCCGTCGCCGCCGAGGATGGTCCGCGCCTCCCGGGCGATCGCCAGCGCCTCCCGCACGCTGTTCAGCTTGCCGACGCTGATCTGGGTGGGCGTGAGGCGCCCGGCCTCCTTGAGCCGTCCCAGATGGAGCGCCAGCAGCATCCCCTTCTCGTACTCCACGAGCATGTCGGCGAGCTTCTGCTGGATGAGCTGGGTCGCGCCGATCGGTCGCCCGAACACCTCCCGGCTGGTGGCGCGCTCGATCGACACCTCGAGGCAGTCCCGGGCCGCGCCCATCGCGCCCCACACGATCCCGTACCGCGCCTCGTTGAGGCAGGAGAACGGCCCGGAGAGCCCGCGCGCGCCGGGAAGCTGCGCCGAGGCGGGGAGGCGGACCTCGTCGAGGACGACGTCGCACTGCACGGAGGCGCGCATCGACAGCTTGCCGTCGATGGCGGTCGCAGTGAAACCCGGCGTCGAGGTCGGGACGAGGAACCCGCGGACACCGTCGTCGGTCTGCGCCCACACGACCGCGACGTCGGCGAGGCTGGCCAGGCCGATCCAGCGCTTGGTGCCCGTGAGGATCCAGTCGTCGCCGTCGCGGCGGGCCCGTGTGCGCATGGCGGCGGGGTCGCTGCCGCCGTCCGGCTCGGTGAGGGCGAAGCAGCCGATCCGCTCGCCGCGTGCCATCGGCGCGAGCCACTCCGTCTTCTGCTCGTCGGAGCCGAACTTCGAGATGGCGCTCATGGCGAGCGAGCCCTGCACGGAGACGAACGTGCGCCAGCCGCTGTCGGCCGCTTCCAGCTCGTGGCAGACCAGTCCGTAGGCGACAGCTCCCGCGCCGGCGCATCCCTCGTCCTTCAGGTGCATGCCGAGGAAGCCAAGGGCGCCCAGCTCGGCGACGAACTCGCGGCGGAAGTGCTTGTCCTCGAAATCCTGCTCGATGACCGGCCGGATGCGGTCGGTGGCGAACGTGCGGGCACGGTCGCGCCAGCCGCGCTCCTCATCGGTGAGGAGGGGGTCGAGGCTGAAGGCTTCCTCGAGGGTGGTCGTCACGGTCGGGTCCTTTCTGCGTCGGCTGGGTCTTCGGTGTCGTCGACTTCGTCGGCCCACCGTGCGCTGTGCGCGCCCAGGAGCGGTGGCGGAGTTCGGTGGATGGCCGGGGCCGCATCCAGTCCGATGGGCGTCGCCGGGGTGCGGGACACGCGGCCGGTGTCCGGGTCGGTCGTCGTGACGACGGGGTCGAGGCCCAGGGACTCGGCGAAGGCGAACGCCTCGGCGACGTCGTTGACCAGGCCGGCGGGCACCCGCACCGCCGTCAGTTCGTCCACCCAGACGGCGGCTGGACGGGCAGCCAGGAGCGGATCCAGCACCTCCCGCAAGGCCGGGCGGTTGCCGACGCGCGCCTCGTTCGTCGCGAAGCGGCCGTCGGCGGCGAGCCCGGGTCTGCCGAGGGCTGTGGCCAGTGCCGCGAACTGCCGGTCATTGCCTACTGCGAGGACGAGCACGCGATCGGCCGCGCGGAAGAGCTCGTACGGCGCGATGCTCGGATGCGCGTTGCCCAGCCGGGTGGGGGAGAGTCCGGTCGCCAGCGTCGCAGACGCCTGATTGGCGAGGGCGGAGAGCAGCGAGCTGAGGAGGTCCACCTCCACCCGCGAGCCGCGGCCGGTCGCATCCCGCTGCCGCAGGGCGAGCAGGATGCCGGAGAACGCGTTCAGGCCGGTGAGCACATCAACGACCGCGACACCGACCTTGGTGGGCTCTCCGTCTGGCGCGCCGGTGATGCTCATCAGCCCGCCGACCGCCTGCACGAGCAGGTCGTAGCCGGGCAGGGGAGCCCCTTCGCCGCGTCCGAAGCCCGTGATCGAGCAGTAGACGAGGCGCGGGTTGGCCTCGCGGAGGGAGGCCTCGTCGAGGCCGAACCGCTCCATCACGCCCGGGCGGAAGTTCTCGACCACGACGTCGGCCGTCGCGGTCAGTCGCCGGGCTGCAGCCAGGCCGTCGGGGGTGGTGAGGTCACAGACGACCGAGCGCTTGTTGCGGTTCACCGCACCGAAGTAGGTGGACTCGCCGGCGTCATCCACCGGCGGTCGCCAGGCACGGGTGTCATCGCCCGACGGGCTCTCGATCTTGACGACGTCGGCGCCGAAGTCGGCCAGCATCATGGTGGCGTACGGACCGGCGAGCACCCGGGAGAAGTCGGCGACGCGGATACCGTTGAGCACGCCGCCGGGCACGCCGGTCGCTACGCCGGTCGTGTGCGGGGGAACGCCCTCGGCCATGCTCGCTCCTTCGCTCGACGCCGCTTCATCCTAGGGGCGCGCAAACGGGGATCGACGTCAGGGCCTGTAGAAGGTGAGCGTGAGCAGCACGAGACCTCCTGTGAATCCGACTCCGCCGAGGACCATAGAGCCCTTGTTGGTAGGCCAAAACCCGCCATCATTGTCGCGACCGACGGAGAAGACCATCACTGTCGCGCCCAGGACGATGGCCGCCAATGAAAATGGGGGAACGACCAGCAGCATCGTGACGAATGAGGCCGTGTCGTGGTTGCTCGACCCAGAGGGAAACCCCTCGATGAGTCAGACGTTGGGCTCAGCAGATCGAGACGCGGGAGTTGCACGCGCACCGCCCGTGTCTCGGTCGGTGATTCGTCACGGGACGCGCGGTGCGCGGGCTACACTCTCATCGACCACAGATCTACGTCGCCGGAGTCCTCCGGCGCGACCGACCGCGAGGAGCCGACGATGACGGGCGGCTTCATCCGGTACGCGCCAGCGGCGGGCCCGTCGAGGTGGCTGCTCATCGCGGGGCAGCGCTTCGTCGCCGCCGTCGAGAGCACGGTCTCTGACGAGATCGTGGATGCGCTGTTCTGGCTCGCCGACTCGGACCTCGCCACCATCGAGTCGGTCGTCGGGGCGTTCCCGCTGGCGGGGCCCGACAGCGTCCGTTCGTTCGCCGTGGCGGAGCTCGCGGAGCCGAACGCGGCCGGCGAGGTGACGGTGACGGCGGTTGTGCGAGGGTCCGCCGCGATCGACGTGTTCTCCGTCGGCGGCGCTCGGCGATTCTCGGCCGGCGGCGTGCAGCCGTGGGTGCTGGCGGAGTTCCGGAATGTGACCGGTCTCGTGCTGCAGGGCGACGACGCCGCCACCGGTCCTGTCGCCCGCCTCTCGATCGGATCCCTGCCCTTGCGTGTCGGCGTGACCGACGGCGAGCTCCTCACCTGGACGCTCACGCCGATCGAACGCGCCGAGCGCGGCGCGCAGCCGACGACGGCAGCCGAAGTCACGCCTTCGGCGACCGGCCCCGCGGCCGAAGAGACCATCATCCGGGACCGCAACCGCAGCTCCAGCCTGTTCGGGCACTCGGCGGATGCGACTGATACAGCAGACCCGGCAGACGCCTCGGGCGGCACCGAGGACGTGCCCCCTGCGGCGCATCCCGCCCCGCACGAGCTTCTCGGTGCGGTGGACATCGACACGCCGACGTCCATTCCCGCGATGCCGACCCAGCCCAGTCCCACCGCGCCGGTCGTGCTCGCGCCGCCTCCCGTCCGCTTCGCCGTCCGGCTCCCGTCGGGGGACACGGCGACTCTCGACGCCCCCGTGCTGATCGGCCGCCGGCCCGCCCCCGCGCGGGTCGACACCGGCGCCGAGCCGCGGCTGGTCGCTGTTCCGTCGCCGACGCAGGAGGTGTCATCCACCCACGTCCGCATCGAGCAGTCGGGGGACGCGGTCGTCGTCACCGACCTGCGCTCCACCAACGGCACCGTCATCACAGGTGCGGGCGGATCGAGGCGACTGAGGCCGGGCGAATCGGCGGTCGTGCTCGCAGGAGCGAGAGTGGAGATCGGCGACGGTAATATCATCGAGATCACCGAAGCCCGAGAAGAAGGACGCGAGTGACCCAGATCGGTCGCAGCAGCAGACGCCACACGGTGGCCGTCCCCGGCGATCCCGACGCACGCATCAGCCTCTCGTGGGCGGCGCTCAGCGATACGGGTTACCGGCGCAGCGTCAACGAGGACAGCCTCCTGGCCCGTTCGCCCATCTTCGCGGTGGCCGACGGGATGGGCGGCCATACCGCAGGCGACTTCGCCAGCACCGCGGTCGTCACGCGCCTGGCCGAGAAGGTCAAAGCCGACTTCGTCGGCGAAGTGGCGCTGACGGAGGCCCTGCGCTCGGCCGTCGACGACATGACCCGCGGCGTCGGGCACACCGATCTCGGGACGGGGACCACCGTGACCGGGATCGCCCTGACGCTGGTCGACGGTGCGCCGTACTGGCTGGTCTTCAACATCGGCGACTCCCGCGTGTACAGCTACCGCGACGGGACTCTGGAGCAGCTGACCCTGGATCACTCGATCGTGCAGGAGCTGCTCGACGCGGGCGCCATCACGCCCGCCGAAGCCGAGGTGCACCCGCACAGCAATGTCATCACGCGTGCCGTCGGGTTCAACGAGGACCCGGTCCCGGACTACTTCCTGCTCCCGATCGTGGCCGGCTCGCGTCTGCTCGTGTGCTCGGACGGCCTGACCAAGGAGCTCACCGAGCACGGCATCCGGTACTTCCTCGCCGAAGGCTCGTCGCCGCTCGATGCGGCGCAGCAGCTGATGGATGCGGCCCTCGGCAACGGGGGCCGTGACAACGTGACCGTCGTGGTCGTGGATGTGCTGGCGACGCCGGAGTCGGGTGCGCATCGCGAGGGAGTGTCCCGCCGGGCCGCCCGAAGGCACTGATCCTGCCCCCCGACTTGGGGGTATGGGACTTGTCCCCAGTGCGGGTCCGGGCCGGCTGGTGGCGGTATGCGGCTGCCTACAATTGTCAGACCGCTTTTGCACCCCGCGAAACGCGTTTCGTCGACGAACGGGAGGGAGCCGATGGCCCGGCGTTTGCCGTCCCAGCCGCCGAACCTTCCCGGTTTCTCGTACGTCCGGGTTCTGGGTTCCGGCGGCTTCGCCGACGTCTTTTTGTACGAGCAGAACATGCCGCGCAGGCAGGTGGCGGTCAAGGTGATGCTCGCCGAAGTGGTCACCAGCCAGGTCAAGCAGATGTTCCAGGCCGAGGCCAACCTGATGGCGCAGCTGAGCACGCATCCCTCGATCCTGACCGTGTATCAGGCCAGCGTGTCTTCCGACGGCAGGCCCTACCTGGTGATGGAGCTCTGCTCGGCCGCCATCGGCCAGCGCTACCGCAGCGAACCGCTCTCCGTCCCCGAGGTGCTCGCCACCGGTGTGCGGATCGCGAGCGCCGTCGAGACCGCCCACCGCGCCGGGGTGCTCCACCGCGACATCAAGCCGTCGAACATCCTGAGCACCGCCTACGGACACCCGGTGCTGAGCGACTTCGGGATCGCCGCTACGCTCAGCGAGGCCGACGTGACCGAGGCGATCGGCCTGTCGATCCCGTGGTCGGCTCCTGAGGTGCTGCTGGATGAGACGAGCGGCACGATCGCGAGCGAGGTGTGGTCGCTGGGCGCGACCATGTACTCGCTGCTGGCCGGCCGGTCGCCGTTCGAGGTGCCCGGCAAGGAGAACACGTCGGCCGAGTTGATCCAGCGCATCACGAAGGGTCGCCCGCTCCCGATCGGCCGGGCGGATGTCCCGCCGAGGCTGGAGCAGGTGCTGCTGCGTTCGATGTCGCGCCGGCCCTCACAACGGCAGCGCAGCGCCCTCGAGTTCATCCGCGAACTGCAGGCGGTCGAGGCCGAAATGGCGCTTCCGCAGACGCCGATCGAGGTGGCGATGGACGACTGGGCACTGGCGACCGCCGGTGACCCGGAGGATCGCACCCGCGTCAAGGGCGTCGTCGCCGTCGACCCGGGAGCCCGGCGGCGCAGGCGGCGCGCTGCTCCACCGTCCGCGACCGTGATGCGTGCCCCGACGCGCACGGTGGTGCGCGAGAGCGGGAGCGCCCAGACGCCGACACAAGCGGCGCCGGCGAAGACGTCGCGCGCGCTCGTGATGGCGTTGATCGCCTGCGCGGTGCTGGTCGTGGTGCTCGCGGTGACGGCGTCGTTCGTGCTCGTGCGCGCTTCGGCGGGTGACGACATCCCGACCGTGCGCGACCTGAGCGGGCGCGTCACCGGGAGCACCATCGTGTTCACGTGGAGCGATCCCGGGCTCCAGAGCGGCGACACGTACCAGGTCACCGTGGACGACCAGCCGCCCAGCAGCCAGCATGCGACCGAGTTCCGGGTGGATGCGAAGCCCGGCGACAGCGTCTGCGTCACTGTGACGGTGAACCGCGATGGCAAGACGGGCGCGCCGAGCGGCCAGAAGTGCGTCGAGAGGGCGGACGGGACGTGAGCCGCTTCGGCGCCATCGGGTCCTGGCTCGCCGCACACAAGTCCATCGCGGCCACGGCCGTGAGCGGGACGGCGGTGGCCGCCCTGGTGACGACGCTCGCGGTGGTCTCCGGCGGCTACAGCGCCCAGCACCTGCAGCTGAACGACGCGGCCGTGTGGGTCGCGAGCGACGCCAAGAAGTCGCTGGGCCGCGCGAACACCGAGATCGACAAGCTCAACTCGGTGGTGGCGGGCACCGGCGAATCGCTGGACGTCGTCCAAGACGGCACGGATGTGCTCCTGGTCGACCGCGAGGCCAACACGGTCGCGGTCGTCGACCCGGCGAAGGCGGAGGCGGGCAAGTCGGTGGCGTTGCCGCCGCGGTCGCCACAGGTGTCGCTCGCCGGCGGCCACGTGGCGCTGCTGTCGCAGACCACCGGCCAGCTGTGGCTGACCAGCGTCGGTCAGCTCGACCAGTTCAACTCGGGATCGGCCGCGACGGTCGACCTCGGTGGTCGCGCGGTCTCTGCGATGGACCCCTCCGGCGTGCTCTTCGCCTACCAGCCCTCGACGCGGTCGCTGGTCCGTGTCGACCTGGGCGCAGCAGAGCCCTCGACCACCACCCGGAGCGTTGCGACCACGGGAGACGGGGCGGATGTCGCCCTCACCACCGTCGGCGGCCACTGGGCGCTCTTCGACCCGGCCGAGCGCACGGTGTGGGTCGATGGCCGGGCCGTCAGCCTTCGATCCCTCCTCCCCGAAGGAGTGGACGCGGTGCTTCAGCAGCCCGCGGCCGGCGGGAACGCGGTGTGGATCGCCTCCACCACCGGCCTCGTGCGCGTGCCGCTCGACGGCGGAAAGGCGACGCGCCCGTTCTCGCAGGCCGGTGGCGCGCCGGCCGCTCCCGTCACGGTAGCGGGCTGCACGTACGCCGCCTGGAACGACGGAACCGCCTGGCGCACGTGCGCCGGCTCGGGCTCGGCCGGTTCGGCGGAACGGACCACCCTGAAGGACGTGCCGTCGACGGCCGACCTGCGATTCCGGGTGAACGGCGACCGCGTCGTGCTGAACGACGGCCGCTCCGGTGTCTCCTGGGCGGTGCAGAGCGGCAACGCCCGGATCGACAACTGGGATGAGCTCGTCTCGAAGAAGACCACGCAGGAGCTGGTCGACCAGACCAAGCAGGACACGGCGCCGCAGTTCGAGAAGCAGGAGCAGCCTCCCGTGGCCGTGGAGGACGCGTTCGGCGCCCGGCCCGGGCGCGTCACCCCTCTGCCGGTGCTGTTGAACGACTACGACCCGAACGGCGACGTGCTGACGATCGACTCGTTCACCGCGGTCCCTGCCACGCAGGGAACGATCGAGCTGACGAATGCCGACCAGCAGCTCCAGATCTCCCTCCCTGAGACGGCCACCGGCTCGATCGCCTTCGACTACACGATCTCGGACGGTCGCGGGGGGACGGCCACGGCGCACGTCGTCGTCACCGTGCGCTCGGCGGAGGAGAACACGCCGCCGGTCTGCGTCCGCAACGCCAAAGCGGTCGTGCAGGTGGGCGGCCGCGTGTCGTCGCCGGTCCTCGGCGACTGCTACGACCCGGACGGCGACTCCTTCTACCTGTCGGGCGCTGCCATCCCCGCCCCGGACACGGTGACGTTCACGCCGCAGGGGCAGGTCGCATATTCCGACCACGGCGACGGAGCCGGGGTGAAGGATGTCGCGCTGACCCTCTCGGACGGCCGGGCCGAGTCGGCCGGTCTGCTGGCGGTCACCGTGCGCCCGCCCGGGCAGGTGCCGATCATCGCGGACCCCTTCGCCGTGCTCGCCTACCAGGGCCAGGAGGTGACCGTCTCGCCGCTCGACCATGTGCGCGGCGGTAACGGCACCGTCCGGCTGAGCACCGTTCCCAGCAAGGCCGACGCCACCCTTACCCCGGACTACCAGGGCGGCACGTTCCGTTTCGAGTCGGACCAGGCCGGAACGCACAACATCGAGTACTCGGTCACCGACGGTGTCGTGACCGCCACGGGTGTCGTGCGGGTCGAAGTGAAGGCTCCTCCTGGGGCGAAGACCGCGCCGATCGCCGTGCCGCACACCGCGTTCATCCGCGAGCAGTCCACCCAGGATGTGGACGTGCTGTCGACCGACATCGACCCGTCCGGCGGCGTGCTGCTGGTCACCGGAGTGACCGATCCGGACGCGGCGACCGGCGTGCGGGTGCAGGTGCTCCAGCAGCGCACTCTCCGCGTCACGCTCAGCAGGCCGTTGGAGGGTCCGGTCGACTTCCACTACCGCCTGAGCAACGGGCTCTCCGAGACCGTCGGCACGGTCACCGTCGTGCAGCTGCCGCCGCTGACGGTCCACCAGCCCCCGATCGCCGCGCCGGATGCCGTGTCGGTGCGTGTGGACGACGTGGTCGACATCCCCGTGCTCGCCAACGACGTACAGCCGGATGGCGACAAGCTCACCCTCGACCCGGCGCTCGCGACGCCGCTGCCGAGCGGCGCCGGCCTGCTGTTCGCCAGCGGCGACCACCTGCGCTACCTCGCCCCAGCGAAGCCCGGCAACTACACCGCCGCTTACAAGGTGTACGGGGCCGACGGCCAATGGGCCACGGCCGAGGTCACGATCGCAGTCCGCGAGCGCGACGCCGCCACCAACAACCCTCCGGTGCCGAAGACGGTCACGGCCCGTGTGCTGGCCGGCGACACGGTGCGCATCACCGTGCCGCTCTCCGGGATCGACCCGGACGGCGACTCCGTGCAGTTCATCGGCCAGGAGACCAACCCGCAGAAGGGTGCGGTCACAGCATCCGGACCCGACTGGATGGACTTCCAGGCGGGCGACTACGCGGCGGGCACCGACACCTTCACCTACGCCGTGGTCGACGCGCTCGGAGCCCGGGCGACGGGGACGGTCCGCGTCGGCATCGCCGCGCGGGTGGAGGGCGCACGCAACCCGATCGCCGTGGAGGACGACGTCACCGCGCGACCGGGCCGGACCCTGAGCGTGCAGGTACTCGCCAACGACAGCGACCCCGACGGCAGTCCGCTCAGCGTGACGTCGGTCAGTTCGCTCGACGGCAAGGCCAAGGCGAAGGTCAGCAGGGACATCGTCACGGTCACTGCGCCCCAGACGCAGGGGTCCTACGGCTTCCTGTACACGATCCAGAACGAGCGGGGAGGGACCAGCCAGGCGTTCCTGCGGCTCACCGTCGACCAGAAGGCGCCGCCGGCGCGGCCCGTCGTCTCCGACACGACGCTCGGGCTCTCCGACATCCTCGGCAAGCAGCGGGTCGACGTGAACGTCCTCGCGAACGTCTTCTTCGCCGACGGTCCGGTGTCCACCCTCAAGCTGTCCCTGGTGCCGGGCTACAGCACGGGCGCCCAGGTCACGGCCTCGAAGCGGCTGCGGGTCACGGTCCAGGCGAAGAGCCAGATCGTGCCGTTCCGCGTCGCGAACCCCGAGGACGAGTCGGTCGTCGCCTACGGCTTCGTCCACGTCCCCGGCTACGACGATGCCCTGCCCCAGCTCAAGCGCGGCGCACCCAAGCTGACGGTGGTGAGCGAGAAGACCCTCACCATCCACCTCAACGACTACATCGTCGCCGTCGGCGACCGGAAGGTGCGCCTCACCGACGCCGCGACCGTCCGCGCCACCCACGCGAACGGCGACGACCTGGTGGCGGGGAGCGACACCCTCCAGTTCACGTCCTCGCCGCGGTACTTCGGGCCGGCCTCCATCTCGTTCCAGGTCACCGATGGATCGAGCGCGAGCGATCCCGACGGCAACGTCGCGACCATCGTGCTGCCGATCGACGTGACCCCGCGCGACAACCAGCCGCCCGTGTTCACGGGCGCGCTCATCGACTTCGAGCCGGGGCAGACGAAGACGATCGATCTGACCAAGGTGACCAAGTACCCGTACGCCAAAGACCAGGCGGAGCTGGTGTACTCCATCCAAGACCCGCGCCCGGTCGGAGTCAGCGCCTCCCTCTCCGGTCAGAAGCTCACGGTGACCGTGGCGACGAGCACGCCCAAGGGTGCGACCCCTTCCCTGTCGATCGGGGTGAGGGATGCCGTGAACGCCGGGCAGGCCGGGCGGATCGACATCTCCGTCGTTCCGTCGAGCAGGCCGCTCGCGAGCCCCCAGCCCGACCGGGTGATCGCCCCGCGCGGACAGACGTCGAGCGTCGACGTGCTCGCCAACGACGGCGCCACGAACCCCTTCCCGGGCAAGCCGTTGCGTGTCGTCGCCGTCCGGGGCCTCGGAAGCGGGCTCCCCGCAGGCGTGAGCATCACGCCGAGCGCTGACAACTCCGAGCTGCAGATCACCGTGTCGCAGGATGCGGCGCCCGCGGATGCGACGCTGCAGTACGAGGTGGCGGACGCCACGGGCGATCCCGACCGCTACACCTGGGGAACAGTCGTCGTGTCCGTGCAGGACCGGCCGGCGCCGGTGAGCAACGTCCAGGTGAGCGCCATCGCCGACCGTAGTCTGACCCTCAGCTGGATCCCCGGCGCGTTCAACAACTCGCCGATCACGGGCTTCGAGGTCACCATGACCTCCGCGGCCACCGGTCAGGTCCTCTCGACCACGCCGTGCGCCACGACCACGTGCGCGATCACCACACCGGGCAATGGGTCCGCCAACGCCGTGAACCTCAGCGTCAGCGCCCGCAATGCGCTCGGACTTTCGGACCCGACGGCGTACGCCGAGCCCGTGTGGTCGGACGTCGTCCCGAACGCCCCGGCGGGCCTCTCGTCGGCACCCCTCGACCACGGCCTCCGCATCGCCTGGGCGAAGCCCGCCGACGCCCCGAACGCGAGCCCGATCACCTCGTACCTGGTGACTCTCGGCGGGGTGACCAACGCCGTCCAGGTCACCGGGTCCGATCCCGTCGGCACAACCTACGCCCTGAACGTGACCGACGCGGGGATCGCCAACGGCGCGGCGATCGGCTTCACAGTGGCGTCGCGTAATGACTTCTATCAGGGCCGGACGACCTGGAACCAGGCCTCGGGAAGCGGTATCCCCGCCGGCGCACCGACGACCACCGGTATCGCTCCCGTCGCCAACCCGGACACGCAGGACGGGACCAGCGCCACACTGAGCTGGTCGAACGTCTTCGGCGACAACGGCAAGGCGATCACCGACTACTACGCGGGCGTCTTCCAGGGCGGGATCGTGCCCGACTGCTCGGTGTCCGGTGTGGAGAGCGGGCGGCCGACGCCCAGCGTGGACCCGCGCCTCAAGGATGTGCAGGGCGGCAGCACCGCGTTCACCGGGCTCCGCCCCAACCAGAGCTACAACTTCGTGGTCTACGCCTACAACGGCCAGGGCTGCACGCGTTCGGCCGTCGTGACAGCCACGCCGCGCCAGTCGCCCGGGGACGTGACCGGCATCACCGTCGAGCAGCGGGCTCAGAACGGCACGACGGTCGACTTCCCCGTCACGATCGACTACCGCGCGGGCGGCGGGTCCAGCCCGGTGTTCGACTACCAGCTGGTGAGCGCCGGGGGAGCCGTGGTCGACTCCGGCAGCCTGGCGGGCACGAGCGGGGTCCTGACCGGCACGAACGGCAGCCACTATGGCACGCCGCTCACCGTGCGGATCACTCGGGTGTGCGAGAGCTACCCGGACGGCGCTCCGCTCTGTTCCGCGCAGAACGCGACCCAGCCGCTCGGCGTTGCGGTGAGCCTCGCGATCGACGGGGCGCGCTACGACCCGGCGAGCCACGTCTTCAGCTGGACCAGTTGGCCCACCGGCTCGTACGACGCCGTCACCTACTCGTGCGACGGGACGACGCAGCTGCCGATGCCTGCCGCCGGTCAGACCGCATCCTGCACCGCCCCGGCGAACGACCCGTCCCCGACGCTGACGGTCTCGGTGGTCTCCGGAGCCGACACGTACAGCTGGCGCTACCCCGGATCGAGTCTGCAATGATCCGCGGACGCCATACTGGAGTGTGCCGCATTCCGCTGCACGCATATCCTTCCCTGCGACCCGTCGGGTCGCGCCCCGAACCGAAAGAGGCCGGAGCATGACGATGACCCCCGAGCAGGCCGGCTGGTTCTCCGGAGTGTTCGAGCGCCTCGTCGGGAACATCGACCGGGTGCTCCTCGGCAAGACCCACGTGATCCGGCTGGCGCTCACCGCTCTGTTCAGCGAGGGACACCTGCTCCTGGAGGACTTCCCGGGAACGGGAAAGACGTCGCTCGCCCGCGCTATCGCGGAGAGCGTCCGCGGGACGACGAACCGCGTCCAGTTCACCCCGGATCTCCTTCCGGGCGACATCACCGGCGTGAACATCTACGACCAGCGCTCGGGTGCCTTCGAGTTCCACCGTGGCCCGGTGTTCGCGAACATCGTGCTCGCCGATGAGATCAACCGCGCGAGCCCGAAGACGCAGTCCGCGCTCCTGGAGGTGATGGAGGAGCAGCAGGTCACCGTCGACGGCGTACGGCACTCGGTGGGCGCTCCGTTCATGGTGATCGCGACGCAGAACCCGATCGAGCAGGCGGGCACGTACCGGCTTCCGGAGGCCCAGCTGGACCGCTTCCTGATGAAGGCGTCGATCGGCTACCCGGACCACGAGGCGACCCTGCGCATCCTGGAGGGCTCGGAGCGCAAGGCGCACGAGGTCGTCGTCCCGGAGGTCATCTCGGCCTCCACGGTGGTCGAGATGGGCACGATGGCGCGCGGCGTCCACGTCGACCCGACGATCAACGACTACGTGTCGCGGCTGGTCGAGGCGACCCGAACCGCTGATGAGATCCGTCTCGGCGTCAGCGTACGCGGCGCCCTCGCGCTGCTGCGCGCCTCGAAGACGATGGCCGCCGCCTCCGGCCGCTACTACGTGACGCCCGACGACGTGAAGGCTCTCGCCGAGCCCGTGCTCGCCCACCGCCTGGTGCTCGACCCGGAGGCCGAGTTCGAGGGCGTCAGCGCGTCCAGCGTGATCGGCCAGCTCCTCATCGAGACCCCGCCGCCGAGCGATCGGGCCGCCGTGTGACCACCGTCACCCGTTCGCAGACCGAGCTGACCAACGCGCGAGCCCGGATCGTCGGCGAGCGCGAAGGCTTCCTCGCGGATGCGATCGTCTGGGTGGTCCGCACCTCCGCCACAGCCGGGCGGGCGATCGCCGTGGTCGCTCGGCGCGTCAGTGCGGTCGTGACCGCGCTCGGCTGGTCGATGCTGGTGCTGGCCGCGCTGGCACTGACCGCGGGCTATGTCTGGAACTGGGTGGAGGCGGTGGTCGCGGGCTGGACAGCGCTCGCCCTCCTCGTCGTTGCATCCGGCTACCTGATCGGCCGCACCGCCTACGAGGTCGGCCTGTCGCTCCCCGCGAACCGCGTGGTGGTCGGCGACCGGGCGCCGGGGGAGGTGTCGGTGCGCAACCCGCTGCGGCGGAGGCTGCCGGGCGTGCGCGTCGAGGTCCCGGTCGGTCACGGGCTCGCGGAGTTCGCGGCGCCGTCGCTCTCCTCCGGCGAGGAGCACTCCGACGTCTTCGTCGTGCCCACGACCCGTCGGGGGATCGTCCCGATCGGCCCGGTGCGGACCGTCCGTGCCGACCCCATCGGGCTGCTGCGCCGGGAGGTCGTCTGGGCCGAATCCCTCGACCTGTTCGTGCATCCCCGCACCATCGCCATCCCGAGCATGAGCACCGGTTTCGTCCGCGACCTGGAGGGCTCGCCGACCCGTGACCTGACCTCGAGCGACATCGCCTTCCACGCGCTGCGCGAGTATGTGCCCGGCGACGAGCGGCGCTACATCCACTGGAAGTCGACCGCCAAGACCGGCAGCTACATGGTGCGGCAGTTCGAGGAGACCCGGCGCAGCCATCTGCTGGTCGCGTTGAGCCTCTCGGCGGCGGACTACGCGACGGAGGAGGAGTTCGAACTGGCCGTCAGCGTCGCCGGTTCCCTCGGGGTGCGCGCGATGCTCGACTCCCGCACCGTGTCGGTCGTCGCCAGCGCCGAGACGCCCGAGTTCGCCAAGCGGATGGTGTTCAGCGCCCGCCGTCTCAGCACGGTCAACCGCGGCAGACTCCTGGACGACCTGGCCGGGGTGGAGACGGCGGAGTCGGCCCTGCGAATCTCCGAGCTCGCGCGGGTGGCGTCGGAGGATTCGGCCGGAATCTCGATCGCCTTCCTGGTCTGCGGATCCACCCCGACCGCGGCGCAGCTCCGTGCGGCGGCCGCGCACTTCCCGCTGGGCGTGGATGTCGTCTCCATCGTCTGTGACGAAGGCGCCGTGCCCTCCCTCCGTCGCGTCTCCGATCTCAGCGTGCTGACCATTGGCTACCTGGAGGACCTGCAGCGCAGCCTGGCGAAGCGGATGGCGACCTGATGACCGCCCGTCGCTCCCTCTACGCTCTCATCGACGTCGCCTTCGCCCTGGTCGCGGTCGCACTCGGCGCGTGGGCCTTCTGGCCGGTGTACCAGTCGCCGGAGTTCGTCCTGATGCTGGTTGCGACGCTGGTCGCCGGCACCGCCGTCGCCGTGCTCGGCTGGGCGTTCCGCCTGCCCAGCATCGCGGTCGCCGGGATGATCGTGGCGGTGTACCTGGCGCTCGGCGTGCAACTCGCAGTGCCGTCGGAGGCGGCGGCCGGTGGACTCCTGCCCAGCGGGCCGGGCTTCGCCGACCTGGTGGAGGGGACCTGGCTGAGCTGGAAGCAGCTGGTCACGATCAGCGTCCCTGTGGGGTCGTACCAGGCGCTCCTGGTTCCCGCCTTCATCCTGACCCTGATCGCCACGGTTCTCACGGTCACGATCGCGCTGCGCTCGTCCCGGCCGGAGCTTGCTGCAGTGCCGCCGGTTGTGCTGCTCGTCGCCGGCATCCTGCTCGGATCGTCGGTCGCCTCCGTGCCGCTGGTCCTGCTGTTCGCGCTGTTCGTCGTCCTTCTCGCCTGGCTGATCCGGTTCCGCCTCGTGCGGCGGGCGGCATCCATCCGGTCGCTGCGGGAGCAGAGCGGCCTCCTCATCGAGTCGCGCAGCGAGCGCCGGTCGACCGCGCTGCTGACGACGGCGGGCGCGACGGTCATGCTCGTCGCCGCGGCGGCCGCCGGGATCGCCGCCGCCGCCCTCATCCCGCCGCAGGGGGACAGGCAGGTGGTCAGGACGGCGGTGGAGCAGCCGTTCGACCCGCGTGAGTACGCGAGCCCTCTGAGCGGCTTCCGCTCCTACCTGGAGCCCGCCAAGGCGGAGGACGCGATGCTCACCGTCACGGGGCTACCCGCCGATCGCCGGCTGCGCATCGCGACCCTCGACACCTACGACGGTGTGACGTACGCCGTCGGCAGCGGCGCGGTGACGAGCGCATCCGGCTCCTTCAGCCGCGTGCCGTACCGCATCGACCAGAGCCGGACGACCGGAAAGCCGGCGACGACCACCGTGGTGGTCCGCGGTTACCGCGGTCCGTGGCTGCCGGGTGCCGGTCAGCTGGAGCAGGTCGGTTTCGGGGGGCCGGACGCGGGACGGCTCGCCGGCGCGTTCTACTACAACGACGTGACGGGGACGGGCGCGGTCACGACCTCATTGCGCAGCGGCGACACCTACACCCAGGAGTCGGTGGTCAAGCCGATGCTGTCGGTGGACCGGCTCGAGAAGGTGCAGCCGGGCACCGACTCGGTCCCGCGTCCGAGCGTCATCCCGGATGAGCTCCAGTCGGTGCTGCAGAAGTACACGGCGGGAGTCTCCGGTGCCGGCCCGAAACTCGCCGCCGCGCTGCGGGGTCTCGCCCAGGACGGCTACATCAGCCACGGGATCGGGCCGAACGAGCCGGCCAGCCGCTCCGGCCACGGAGCCGACCGCATCACCGAACTGCTTACCGACGTACCGATGCTGGGCGACCAGGAGCAGTACGCGGTCACCGCAGCCTTGATGGCGCGGCAGCTCGGGTTCCCGGCGCGCGTCGTCGTGGGCTTCGTCGCACCGGAGGACGTCACAGGCTCGAACCTGACCTTCTTCGGCTCAGACATCTCCGCCTGGATCGAAGTGCAGACCACCTCTGGCTGGGTCACCGTCGACCCGACGCCGCCGCTGCGCCCGGTGCCGCCGAAGCAGCCCGAGCAGCCGACCCAGATCTCGCGCCCGCAGACGAACGTGCAACCACCCGTCGACGAGAACCCGCAGCGCAACGACGAACCGCCGCAGGCGCAGGTTGACCCGGCGAACCAGCCGCAGCCGAACCCCGTGCTCGAGACGCTGCTCGCCGTGCTCGTGATCGTGGGGTGGACGCTGCTGATCCTGGCGCTGGTCTCCTCTCCGTTCCTCGCGGTGCTGGCGGCGAAATGGCGGCGTCGCGCGCTGCGGCGGTCGGCCGCCACGGCCCGGGAGCGGATCGTCGGCGGCTGGCGCGAGTTCGCCGACGCGGCCGTCGACCACGGCTACGACCCGCCGCCCGCCGCCACCCGCGTGGAGTTCGCCGACACCATCGGCGGATCGCGGGCGAACGCCCTGGCGAAGGTCGCCGACCGGGCCACGTTCAGCGGCGTGGCCCCGACGCCCGCCGAGGCGGAATCGGTGTGGCTGGCCGTCGATGCCCTGCGCGCGCAGCTCGCCAAACGCGACACGCGGTGGAAGCGGCTGCTCGCGGCGGTCTCGCTGCGATCGCTCGGCTACCGTGGGAGACGGAACGGAAAGGGAAGGGATCGATGAACTGTCGCGTGTGCGGTGCGGAGCTGGCCGAGGGCACTCTGTTCTGTCCGATGTGCGGCAGCTCGGTCACGTCGTCCCGTGTCCGGGAGCCGGAGCTCGCCGATCCCCGCCCGTCCGACACCTCGATCATCTCCGGCCGCATCGCCGAGCGGCAGCCGGCTCCCGCCATCGCAGGCCGGTTCCCGGACGCGTTCGAGCTGGACGAGGACGGCTTGCCGCCGACGCAGGCGATGACGATCATCCCGGTCGAGAAGGCACCGCCTGCGCAGAAGGCGCGACGCTCCTACACACTCAGCTTCTCGACCGGCGACGTCGTCGAGGTCACCGGCTCCGGGCTGGTGGGCCGCCGGCCGATCACGCAGCCGGGGGAGCACGTCGACCAGGTGGTCGTGGTGTCCGACCCAGGGCGGAGCGTGTCGAAGACGCACCTCGAGTTCGGTCTCGAGGGCGACGAGCTGTGGATCTGCGACCGCTACTCCGGGAACGGCACCATCGCGCATCCCCTCGGCGGCGTGGCGCGCCAGTGCGAGGCCGGCCGTCGCTACCGCGTCACGCGAGGCACTCGTGTGGAAATCGGCGACCACTGGTTCGACGTCTCCTAACCGCCCGCCCCCAAGCAAACAGCTCCGGAGTTTTTCGTGCGACACGCGGTGTGTCGGCAGAAAAACTCCGGAGCTGTTCGCTTCGGACGCGCGGCGCAGGGACGCGCGGCGCGGGATTAGACGAGAGCGCTTTCGACGGAGACGGCGTCGATGCCGTGGGCGGCGGCCACCCCGGCGTTGGTCACCCGGCCGTCGAACACGTTCAGGCCGAGGGCGAGGGATGCGTCGGCGCGCAGCGCCTCCTGCCAACCACGGTTGGCGATGGCCCGGGCGTACGGAAGGGTCGCGTTGGTCAGCGCGTAGGTGGAGGTATGCGGCACCGCGCCCGGCATGTTGGCGACGCAGTAGAACACCGACTGGTGCACCGTGAAGGTGGGGTCGGCGTGCGTCGTCGGGTGGGAGTCCTCGAAGCATCCGCCCTGGTCGACCGCGATGTCCACGAGCACGCTGCCCGCCTTCATGCGCGACACCAGTTCGTTGGTGACGAGCTTCGGGGCCTTCGCGCCCGGGACCAGCACCGAGCCGATGACGAGGTCCGAGGCGACGACGGCCTTCTCGATCTCGAAGCTGTTCGACGCGATCGTCTTGATGCGGCCCGCGTAGAGGGCGTCGAGCTCACGGAGGCGCTGGATGTTCGTGTCGAGCACCGTGACCTCCGCGCCGAGTCCGACGGCGACCGAGATCGCGTTGGTGCCGGCGACGCCGCCGCCGAGCACGGTGACGACGGCCGGGTGGGTTCCCGGGACGCCGGGTACGAGGAGGCCGGGCCCGCCGTTGGGCTTCAGCATCGTGTTGGCCCCGACGATGGGGGCGAGGCGACCGGCGACCTCACTCATCGGAGCGAGGAGGGGGAGCGCCCGGGTCGGCAGCTGCACGGTCTCGTACGCGATCGCGGTGACGCCGCTCTCGATGAGGGCACGGGTCAGCGCTTCGTCGGCCGCGAGGTGGAGGTAGGTGAAGAGCACGAGGCCGCGCCGGAAGTAGCCGTACTCGCTCTCGATCGGCTCCTTCACCTTGAGGATGAGATCCCCGGCCTCCCAGGTCGCGGCCGCGTCCGGCAGGATGGTCGCGCCGGCATTCGCGTACAGCTCGTCGGGGATGGAGGATCCGACTCCGGCGCCGGTCTCGACGAAGACCTCGTGGCCCGCGCCGACCAGGTCGTGCACGCCGGCCGGCGTGATCGCCACCCGGAACTCGTTGTTCTTGATCTCGCGGGGGATCGCGACCTTCATGGGGCTCCTTCGGCACTCGACGTGATGGTTCGCTCTCACCATAGCGGGGTTCACGGAGGATTTCGACTGCAATGTGGGACTTCGGATGCTGATTTCGCGGGTGGACGCGCGCTCGGCAGACGGTTTCCGCAGCGCAGCCGTCGCCGCAGGCACCCGGGCCAGGCTTGTTCGCGGCAGAACGTCGGGTCTGCGGTTTCCCGGGCGAATCGACCGATCGGGAACGGATTTCGTAAAGATTGTGTTTCCGAATGGACGATCCGGCCCTTTTCTGCTGCGGATCGCAACTCTTCTGTGTCAGGATCGGGTCCACCGCGACGGCACGAGGACGTGCCGCCCGAAGCGCCGTCGCCCGTGGTCCGTGTTCGATCCCCCGAGGAGCACCACAGTGAAACCGAGCAACCTTCCGCAAGACCCGATGATCCGCCAGCTCGTCCAGTCCGCCCGGGCGTCGCAGCTCACCCGACGGGGTCTCCTCGCCGGTGCGACCGCCGGTGCAGCAGCGATGGCCCTGGCCGCGTGTTCGACCGGGGGAGCGTCGAGCAAACCGACCGCCGCGAAGGATCAGTCCTCCAGCGACAAGACCCTGACCTGGGCCAACTGGCAGGCCTACCTCGACCAGGATGACGCCGGGAAGTATCCGACGCTCGAGGCTTTCGAGAAGCAGAGCGGCATCAAGGTCAAGTACGACGTCGCGGTCGACGACAACAACACCTACTACGCCAAGGTGAAGGACCAGCTCGCCCTCGGCAAGGACATCGGTGCGGACACCGTGTGCCTCACCGACTGGATGATCGCGCGCTGGATCCGTCTGGGCTACGTCCAGCCGTTTGACGAGTCCGCCATTCCGAACAAGAAGAACCTCGTCGCGAACCTCCAGGACGTCGACTTCGATCCCGGACGTAAGAAGTCCCTCCCGTGGCAGAGCGGTTTCGCCGGCATCTGCTGGAACAAGGAGAAGCTGCCCAAGGGCCTCAAGTCGATCGACGACCTGTGGAAGCCCGAGCTCAAGGGCAAGGTCGGTGTGCTCAGCGAGATGCGCGACACCATGGGCCTGATCATGCTGCAGCAGGGAGTGGACATCTCGAAGAAGTTCAGCGAGGCCGACTTCAACAAGGCCATCGACACCATCACCAAAGAGGTGAACGACGGCCAGATCCGCAACATCAAGGGCAACTCGTACCTGAACGACCTGAAGTCGGGCGACACACTGGCCGCCATCTGCTGGTCGGGCGACATCACGCAGCTGAACGCGGAGGCCGGCGACAACTGGCAGTTCGCTATCCCGGAGGCGGGAGGCACCCTGTGGAGCGACAACTTCGTCATCCCCATCGGGTCGTCGCGCAAGGCGAACGCCGAGAAGCTGATCGACTACTACTACCAGCCGGAGGTCGCCGCTGAGGTGGCGGCGTGGGTGAACTACATCACCCCGGTCCAGGGCGCCAAGGAGGCGGCCACGAAGATCGACCCGGAGCTCGCCGACAACCAGCTGATCTTCCCGGACGATGAGACCCTGAGCACGGTCAAGATCTTCGCCTCGCTCACGCCCGCCGAGGAGCAGAAGTACCAGGCGGCGTTCCAGAAGGTGATCCTGGGGGCCTGATGGCAAAGGGAGTATTCGCCGAGTCCGGCGCAGACCTGCGACTCGACGGCATCAAGAAGAGGTTCCCCGGGTTCACCGCGATCGAACAGCTGGACATCGTCATCCCGGCCGGGTCGTTCTTCGCGCTGCTCGGTCCGAGTGGCTGCGGCAAGACCACCACCCTGCGTCTCGTCGCCGGGCTGGAAGAGCCCACCGAGGGCCGCATCCTGATCGGCGGTGAGGATGTCACGCGCACCAAGCCGTTCCAGCGCCCGGTGAATACCGTGTTCCAGAGCTACGCGCTCTTCCCGCACATGACGGTGCTGGAGAACGTTGCGTTCGGTCTGCGACGGCGCCGCATCGGCGACCCGATCGCGAAGGCGCACGAAGCGCTGCGGCTCGTGGAGCTCGACCACCTGGCCTCCCGCCGGCCCGCCTCGCTGTCCGGCGGCCAGCAGCAGCGCGTCGCGCTCGCCCGGGCGGTCGTCAACCGGCCGGCCCTGCTCCTGCTCGACGAGCCGCTCGGCGCGCTCGACCTCAAGCTCCGCCGGCAGATGCAGCTGGAGCTGAAGTCCATCCAGACCGAGGTCGGGCTGACCTTCGTGCACGTCACCCACGACCAGGAGGAGGCCATGACCATGGCCGACACCGTCGCGGTCATGAACAAGGGGCGCATCGAGCAGATGGGGTCGCCGGAGATCCTGTACGAGCTCCCGTCGACCGTGTTCGTGGCCAACTTCCTCGGACAGTCGAACCTCTTCGCCGGCCCGGTGCAGGAGTCGGGGGACGAGACGATCGGCGTGGATGTCGGCGGCTCGCGCATCCAGGTTCCGAGGGCGCGGGCGAAGCGCACCAGCGGCTTCGTCACCGTCGGCGTACGGCCCGAGAAGCTGACGCTGCACGAGACGCCCGCGACGATCCCCTCCGGTGCCAACCGGCTGGGGCCGGGGCGCGTGACGGATGTGTCGTTCAGCGGCGTGAGCACGCAGTACCTGGTGGATGTGCCGGGTCTCGGAACCGTCGTCGTCTTCGCGCAGAACATGGCCAGCGGTCCGGTCGCCTCGCTCGGCGCCGACGTCTGGGTGTCGTGGGACGCATCCCACACGTTCGTCCTCGCCGACGAGCCGCCCGCCGACGGCCGGTTCTCGGACGACGCCGACACGCAGGCGCTGGCGGCCCAGGCGCGCGAGCGGATGCTGACGGAGCTGGAGGAGGCATAGTGGCCCTCGCCGCGTTCACGGGGGCGCCGCCGACCCAGGATCAGGAGCCCGTCGCCCGCCGCAAGAGCAGCATCGCGCTCGTCCTGCTCCTCCCGGGCGTTCTCTACCTCGTCCTCTTCTTCCTCACGCCGCTGATCTCGCTGATCATCACGTCGTTCCAGGCGCCGGTGGTGGACGGCGACATCGGCCAGTATCAGGCCGCGTTCCAGTGGAGCAACTACACCGACTCGCTCGCCGAGTACTGGCCGCAGATCCTGCGCTCGTTCGCCTACGCGTTGATCGCGACGGCCGCCGCGCTGCTGATCAGCTATCCGCTCGCGTACTTCATCGGCGTGAAGATGCGCGGACGGCCGCTGGTGCAGAACCTGCTGATGACCCTGGTCATCGCGCCGTTCTTCATCAGCTTCCTGCTGCGGACCCTGGCGTGGAAGGCCATCCTGAGCGACGACGGCTGGATCGCCAGCTCTCTGAAGGCGCTCTCCATCCTCCCGCCCGACGCCCACATCACCGGCACGCCGTTCTCGGTCATCTTCGGACTGACGTACAACTTCATCCCGTTCATGTGCCTGCCGCTGTACTCGACGCTGGAGCGGCTCGACACGCGGTTGCTCGAAGCCGGACAGGATCTGTACGCGAGCCCGTGGACCACCTTCCGCAAGGTGACCATCCCGCTCTCCATGCCCGGGATCGTGTCGGGGACGCTGCTGACGTTCATCCCGGCGGCCGGCGACTATATCAACGCCTCGCAGGACTTCCTCGGCGCCGCGGACACCTCGATGATCGGAAACGTCATCGAGAGCAACTTCCTCGTGCTGCAGAACTATCCGACGGCCGCCGCCATGTCGGTGGTGCTGATGGCCGTCATCCTCGTCATCGTCGGCGCGTACGTGCGGCGGAGTGGGACGGAGGAGCTGCTGTGACCACCATGATCACTCCCACCGACACCACCACACCGCCGTCCGCGGTCAAGGGCAGGCGCCGGTACAAGGGGATCGGACTGGGCGTCTACGCATTCCTCGCGCTGGCCTTCCTGCTCATCCCCATCGTCTACACCTTCGTGTTCTCGTTCAACGACGCCATCAAGAACAACATCGCGTGGCGCGGGTTCACGCTGCACAACTGGACGAACGTGTGCGATGCCGTGGGCATCTGCGACGCGTTCATGGCGAGCATCATCATCGGCATCATCTCCACGGTGATCGCCACCGTGCTCGGCACGATGATCGCGATCGCGCTGATGCGCTACCGCTTCCGGCTGCGGTCGCAGACCAGCCTCCTGCTGTTCCTTCCGATGGCGAGTCCGGAGGTGGTGCTCGGTGCGGGTCTTGCCGCGCAGTTCCTCAGCCTGGGAGTCAACAAGGGCTTCCTGACGATCATCATCGCGCACGTCATGTTCTGCATCAGCTTCGTGGTCGTGACGGTGAAGGCGCGGGTCGCGTCCCTCGATCCGGCGCTGGAGGAGGCAGGCCGCGACCTGTACGGGTCGCCGAACGCGGTGTTCTGGCGGATCACGTTCCCGCTGCTGCTCCCCGGAATCGCCTCAGCGGCGCTGCTGTCGTTCTCGCTCAGCTTCGACGACTTCATCATCACGAACTTCAACGCCGGAGCCGTCACCACGTTCCCGATGTACATCTACATCGCGGCGTCGCGCGGCATCCCGGCACAGGCGAACGTGATCGCGTCGGCCGTCTTCATCCTGACGATCCTCGTGGTGCTGGTGTCGCAGATCACTGCCGCCGCCCGCGCGAAGCGCCTAGCCCGCCAATAACCGTCCCGTCCCATCCGCCCCGACCCGCCCCCAAACCAACAGCTCCTGAGTTTTTCGCCCGAATCGCCGTGAAAGCGAGGAAAAACTCAGGAGCTGTTGGCTTGTGTAGCGGGGATGTGCGTGAGGTCAGATGTAGGAGGCGCGGATGGCGCCGACGGGCGCGCCGCGGCCGAGCACCGCGAGGTCGAGCATCGGGGCGACCCGGTCGACATCGTCGTGGCTCAGCGCGCCGGCGTCGGCCAGCAGCCGCAGGGCCACGATCGTGGCGGCGCGGAGGCTGCCGTCGAGCACCTTGAGCGTCACCGTCGTGCCGTCCGGAGCCGCCATCACCATGACGCCCTCGGCGCCGCCCTTCGCGAAGATGCCGAGCTCGTCGATGACGACCGTGTTGGCGCGCCCCGGACCGTCGATCGCCCAGCCGTCCGCCAGCACCGCGTTCTTCAGCAGCGCCGCGTTGCGGAACAGAGCGAACGGCGACCCCTCGGACGCCGTCGCGATCCTCTGGATGCCGCGGGCCAGCGCGAGCAGAGACATGGCGTGGACCGGCGCGCCGCATCCATCGACGCCTGTCGCGACGACCTTCTCGCCGGTGAGGCGCTCGACGGTGTCGCGGATGTGCTGCTGAACGGGATGCGTCGGGTCGAGGTAGCTCTCGGTCGGCCAGCCGTTCACGCGGCACGCGAGCAGCATGGCGGCGTGCTTGCCGGAGCAGTTCATGAACACGGGATGCTTGTGCTCGCCCGCGCGGACCAGCTCGTCGCGCGCGGCCGTGTCGAGCGGCCAGTCGGGCGGGCAGCCGAGCGCGTCCTCGGTGAGTTGCGCCTGGGCGAGCAGCTTGCGGACGACCGACAGGTGAGCCGGCGTGCCGGCATGGCTGGCGGTCGCGAGCACGGCGCTGGCACCTTCGAGCGGGACACCGGCACCCATGACGGCGACCGCCTGGAACGGCTTCATGCTCGACCGCGGGAACACCGGCTGGTCGGGCGCGCCGAGGCTGCGCACGACGATGCCGTCCGGCCCGAGCACCACGGCGGATCCGGCGTGCCGCGACTCGACGAACCCGCTGCGCTCGACGACGGCCAGCTCGACGGAGTCGTCGACCGAGAAGGTTTCGGCGGTCATCGCGTTCTGCGCGCTCACAGCGCCGCGATGGCGTCGTCGATCACCGACACGGCGTCGGCGATGAGCTCGTCGGAGACGGCGAGGCTCGGGAGGAAGCGGAGCACGTTGCCCCAGGTGCCGGCATTGAGGAAGAGGATGCCCTCTTGGGCGGCCGCCGCGACGATCGCGTTGACGGCCTCCGGGTTGGGTTCCTTCGTCGTGTGGCCGGTGCCGGGCTTTACGAGCTCGACCGCGATCATGGCGCCGATGCCGCGCACGTCGCCGATGATGTCGTACTTCTCCTGCAGCTTCTCGAGTGCCGGCTTCAGAGCGTTCTCGATCCGGCGGGCCTGCGCGAGGAGGTCGTTGCGCTCGATGGTCTCGAAGACCGCGATCGCGGCTGCCGCGGCGACCGGGTTCCCGCCGAAGGTGCCGCCGAGGCCGCCCGGCTGGGCGGAATCCATGATCTCGGCGCGTCCGGTGACCGCGGCGAGGGGGAGGCCGCCGGCGATGCCCTTGGCGCTGAGCACGAGGTCCGGGACGACGCCGAAGTGCTCGCTCGCGTACAGCGCGCCGGTGCGCGCCATCCCACTTTGGATCTCATCCGCGATGAAGACGACGCCGTTGGCCGTGCACCACTCCTGCAGAGCGGCGAGATAGCCCTCGGCGGGGACGATGAAGCCGCCCTCGCCCTGGATCGGCTCAGCGACGAGGCACGCGAGGTCTGCGGCGCCGACGACCTTCTCGAGGTACGCGATGGTGCGCGCGGCCGCCTCTTCGCCGCTGAGGCCGTCGCGGTACGGGTACGAGTTCGGCGCGTGGTAGACGTCGCCGGCGAACGGACCGAAGCCGGTCGCGTACGGCATGGCCTTGTAGTTCATGGCCATCGTCAGGTTCGTGCGGCCGTGATAGGCGTGGTCGAGCACGGCGACGGCACGACGGCCGGTGTACTTGCGCGCGATCTTGACGCCGTTCTCGACGGCCTCGGCGCCCGAGTTCACGAGGACGGTCTTCTTGGCGAAGTCGCCGGGGGTGTGCTGCGCGAGCAATTCGGCGACGCGCACGTACTCCTCATAAGGAGTGATCGTGAACAGCGTGTGGATGACGTCCTGCAGCTGTCCGGCGGCGGCCTCGACGACCGCCGTCTCCGTGTGGCCGACCGTGGTGACCCCGATGCCCGCGCCGAAGTCGACGAACTGGTTGCCGTCCACATCCACCAGGATCGCGCCGTTCGCGCGGGCGATGTACACGGGCAGTGCGGACGACACGCCGGTCGGCACGACGGCCAGGCGGCGCTGGTGCAGTTCCTGCGATTTCGGGCCGGGGATGGCGGTCACGATGCGGCGTTCTTGTGGAACGGAGAAGACGGGCGCGGGGGTGCTCACGGTGTCAGTCATGGTCATCCGAGTCTAGCGGCGGTGCGAGAATCGAGGCATGAAGCTCGAGCACGCGTACGCGATCGACCTGCAGTGGACCGGCAACCGTGGGACGGGCACCAGCGGCTACAAGGACTACGGCCGCGACCTCGTCGTGAGCGCCCCGGACAAGCATCCGATCGAGGGATCAGCCGACCGGCCCTTCTTCGGCGACCGCGACCGCTGGAACCCGGAGGAGCTGCTCCTCGCGGCCCTGGCGCAGTGCCACATGCTCAGCTACCTGGCGGAAGCGGCGAACGCCGGAGTCGTCGTCGTGGGCTACACGGATGCGGCGACCGGCACCATGGAGCAGACCCGCGACGGTGGTGGCCACTTCACCGAGGTGACGCTGCATCCTCGCGTGACTCTGGCCGACCCTGCTCAGCGTGAGCTGGCCGCATCCCTCCACAAGCCGGCCTCGGAGAAGTGTTTCATCGCCTCGAGCGTGAACTTCCCCGTCCGCCACGCGCCCGAACTGCTCACCCTCGCCTGAAGGTCAGGCGCAGCCGAGACGAGGCGACGTTGAGGGAGCGGGGGCCGCGGTCTGTGGTGCTTCGGCAGCGGCCCAGCGCTGGATCGCGGCGCGCCAGCGGTCGTCGCGGCTCAGCGGGGGAGGCTGCTCGACGCCGGAGTCACGCTGCGCTCGAAGCAGGGCGGCATCGCGCTCGCGCTCGGCGAGGTCGTTCACGGACATGGACCAGAAGAACAGCGGATGCATGATAACTACCTATCTACTTTGACTGGTTACAGACTACCGTAACCCGCTAATGAGTTACAATGGTTACATGCGTACGAATGGGCCCGAACTCGGGGCCGAGTTGCTGGTGGACTTCCTGAACACCCTCGACGTCGAAGATGACGTCGACCAGCTCGCCAACGACGACGGCCACGCCCGCTGGGCGCACGAGCACAACGTGGAGCCCGGCGACCGGATCGCCGCCGTGCAGGCCCGTGACGCGCTTCGCGAGATCGTCGACGGCGTCCCTGCTGAGCTCCCCGAACTGGCGCTACCGGTGACCGTCGCGGCGGGTTCAGTGGCACTCGGAGCCCAGACCGCGGCCGACGCCGCGGTCGCCAGCGCCGTGGTCCTCAGCCTCCAGGGCAAGCTCGGGCGTGTGAAGCTATGCGGGGGAGAGGACTGCCGCTGGGCGTTCTACGACGCCTCGCGCAACGGCTCCCGCCAGTGGTGCAGCATGGAGGTCTGCGGCAACCGGCAGAAGGCCCGCACCTACCGCGCGAAGGACCGCCCTGCCTCCTGAGCCGGCGCTCGGAAGACCGCGTCAGAGGCGCTCGGGGCGAAACGCCCGCTTGACCCGCTCCACCGCGTTCGCGGGCGGGGTCTCGTTGTAGACGCCGGCCAGCTCCTGGCCCGTGAGGTTGTGGATGGCCGTCATGATCGCGTCCGTCGCCTGGCGCCGTGCGCGTCCCGACTCCGGCGGCCCGAAGTGCGAGAGGTCGATCGGCTCGCCGAACGTCACCGTGATCCGGTGCGGCTTGGGGAACTTCGCACCCACCGGCTGCATCTTGTCCGTGCCGACCAGGCCGACCGGGATGACGACCGCACCGGTGGTCAGGGCGAGCCAGCCGATCCCGGTCCGCCCTCGGTACAGGCGGCCGTCGAGCGACCGGGTCCCCTCGGGGTAGAGCGCGAACGCCGCACCCGTCTCGATGATCTTGCGGGACTGGTCGAGGGCCTCCTGAGCCGCCGCACCTGCGCCACGCTTGACGCCGACAGCTCCGATGGAGGTGAAGAAGGAGCGGGAGACGCGTCCCTTCAGACCGGTGCCCTCGAAGTAGCTCGACTTCGCGAGGAACTGGACACGCCGTGGCGCCGTCATCGGGATCACCACCGAGTCGATGAACGACAGGTGATTGCTCGCCAGGATGACCTTGCCGTGCTTCGGGACGTTGCGCTTCCCGATCACGCGCGGGCGGTAGACCAGTTTGAGGAGGGGCGCCATGAGCACGCGGCCGAGGTAGTACGGCACGCCGGGCCTCTTCACCGAGGCCACACCATCGTCGGGGTCGTCGATGCTCACGTTTCGAGGGTAGGCGGGGTCGTATGCCGGTTCGGGCATGGATGCGCGCGAGTCGCGTGGCGCGCGGGTCTCACGGCTTGAGCGGCGTCACCTGCGGGCAGCCGAAGCCGGATCGGTACACCATGCAGTCCTCGACGAATCCCGTGTACCGCACAGCGAGCGGCGTCCCGAACCAGGCGGAGTAGAGCCGCGAGAAGTTGAGGTTGCCGTAGGCCGCGCAGTCCCCGCCTTCACCCTTCGGCGCCTTCAGGGTCTCGTCGTTCGGCTGGTAGGGCGTGTAGTTGTACAGGTTCGCGGTCGCCTGGTTGAGGATCGTCACCGTGCTCGCGCCGCACGTCGCATCCGGGTGGTACTGGATGCTGTTCGCGCCGACCTTGTATCGCCAGTCGCCGGGGTGCACGGTGTACTCGCGGAACTGCCACGCCGCCCGGTAGACCTGGTTGAAGAAGCCGAAGTAGCGGGCGTCGCAGGCGGCGGTGTCGGGGCACGCGTAGCCGGTGGCCTTCTGATAGCCGGATGCGCTCGGCGCGGTCAACAGCGACTGCTCCTTCTGCAGGAGCACGAGCAGCACGCGCGGACTGATCGTGCAGGCTTTCGCCACGCGCACGATGATGCTGCTGGCCCGCTCGCCCTTCTTCGCGGGCATCGCCGTGCATCGCTCCTTCGACGCCGGCTGGGCGGGCGAATCCATCCGGAAGTCGGATAGGCAGAACGAGTCGTCCTTCGGCCGGCAGCTGCGATCGTCCAGGAAGTGCTGGACCTGGCCCGCGGTCATCGCGTCCGGGTTGAAGAAGCTGTCGTCGCTGATGATGTAGCCCGGGTAGAACGGCGTGGGCGACTCGGCGACCGCTGCCGCAGGAACCAGCGCGAGCGCCGCTGCCACGGCGGACGCCGCGGCGAGCAGGCGCAGACGGGGGAGCCGCATTGCCACCATCCTTCTTTGCTGCTGTCACCGACCGCCCGGAGCGGAGGCCCTGCGACCCTAGCGATCGATTCTGAGCAGAGCGCCGGAAACGGCGGGGAATCAGCCCAGACGACCGAGGGCCTCTTCGAGCACCGTGGCCGCGTCGTCGATGAGCTCTTCGCTGATGACGACCGAGGGCAGCAGGCGCAGCACGCTGTCCCAGCTGCCCGCGTCGAGCGGGATGACGCCGTTGCGGGTCGCGTGCTGCAGCACGGCGGTCAGGGCCTCGGGATTGGGCTTCTTGGTGCCGGGGACCACCAGCTCGATGCCGAACATCGCGCCCTTCCCGCGCACCTCGCCGACGACGGGGAAGCGGTCCGCCCAGTCGCCGATCCGGGCCCACAGGGCCTTCTCGACCCGTCGGGCCTCGGCGAGAAGGTCCTCCTGCTCGAACGCCTCGAACACCGCGAGAGCCGCCGCCGTCGAGACGGGGTTGCCGCCGAAGGTGCCGCCGATGCCGCCGGGCTGGACCGCATCCATGATCTCGGCACGGCCGGTCACCGCCGCGAGCGGGAAGCCGCCGGCGATGCCCTTCGCGCTGGTGACGAGGTCCGGAACGACGCCGTGGTGCTCGATCGAGTACCACGTACCGGTGCGACCGATGCCGGCCTGGATCTCGTCCGCCACGAACACGATGCCGTTCTCGGCGCAGAACTCGGCCAGGCGGGCGAAGTAGCCGGGCGCCGGGATGATGATCCCGCCGTCTCCCTGGATCGGCTCCACGAACAGCGCGGCCAGCTCGGTCGCCCCGATGTGTGTACGGATGTAGTCGATCGTCCGCTCGGCGGCCTCCTCGCCGGTCATCCCTTCCGGGTCGCGGAACGGATAGCTGATCGGGAGGCTGTAGATCTCACCGGGGAAGGGGCCCATCCCGGCCCGCTCCGGCCAGGGGCGATACGTCATCGCCATCGTGAGGTTCGTGCGGCCGTGGAAGGCATGGTCGAGGGTCGCGATGGCGCGGCGTCCGGTGTACTTCCGGGCGATCTTGACGGCGTTCTCGACCGCCTCGGCGCCGGAGTTGACGAGGATGCTGTGCTTCTCGAAGTCGCCGGGCGTGATCTCGGCCAGCTTCTCGGCGACGGCGACGTAGTTCTCGTACGGGGTGACCGTGAACAGGGTGTGGGTCAGCTTCGCGGCCTGCTCCGCGGCGGCCGCCGCGACCCCCGGGTGTGCGTGCCCGATCGTGGTGACGCCGATCCCGCAGCCCAGGTCGATGAGCCGGTTGCCGTCGACATCCACCAGGATCGCGCCGGAACCGGACTCCATGTAGATGTTCGCCAGCGTTCCCGCGCCGCGGCTCACCGAGGCCACGCGGCGCTGCTGCAGTTCCACCGAGCGAGGGCCGGGCAGCTCGGTGACGAGATGGCGGGACTGGGGCACGGAGAATTCGCGGGTCATGAATCCATCGTATGCGGCGCATCCAGCGTTCCCCTGACCGGCGCTCAGCTTGGGCAGAGGCGGATAAGGCAGGATGGTCGACCGTGCGTACCTCTCTCAAGGCCCTGACCGCCACCGCAGCGGCCGCCCTCCTCGTCTCCGGACTCGCCGCGTGCAGCTCCGCCGCGCCGGCCGCCACCTCGACTCCTGCCGCGAACGCCTGCCAGAACGTGAAGTCGGGCGCCACCTCGAAGGCGGTCACGGTGACCGGCGACTACCGCGCAGCCCCGAAGGTGGCCTTCAAGGTACCGCTGAAGGCGACGGATGTGGAGCGCACCGTCGTCATCAAGGGCGACGGCGCCGAGGCGAAGGGCGGGTCGAGCGTGGACATCGCGCTGGCCGCCTACAACGGCACGACCGGCAAGGAGCTGACCTCCGCGCAGGGCTTCGACGGCTCGGCGCCCGCGACGGTGCAGGTCAACGACAAGGCCTACGTGCCCGGCCTGGTGCGGGCCGTCGAGTGCCTGTCGGTGGGCTCCCGCGTGGTGCTGACCGCGCCCGCGAAGGACGCCTTCGGCAACCAGGACCTCTCCCAGCTCGGACTCACCACCAAGGACAGCGTCGTTTTGGTCGCGGACGTCGTCGACCTGCCCCCGACCCGCGCGAACGGCAAGGCGGTCACCCCGCCTTCCGGCTTCCCCGCGGTCAAGCTCAACGCCAAGACCGGCGAGCCCGCCATCACCATCCCGAAGGCAGACCCGCCGACGGAGACCAAGATCGCCGTGCTCAAGCAGGGCGACGGGGAGACGGTCCAGGCCACGGACACGGTGACGATCCAGTACAAGGGCGTCCTGTGGAGGACCGGCAGCGTCTTCGATGCGACGTGGACGCGCGGTGCGCCCTACACGAACACCGCCTCCGGCTTCGTACCAGGATTCACCAAGGCACTGGTCGGCCAGAAGGTCGGCTCCCAGGTGATCGCGGTCATCCCGCCCGCCGACGGCTACGGCAGCGCAGGCAACGGGGACATCAAGGGGACCGACACCATGGTCTTCGTCGTGGACATCCTCAAGGCCACGCACTAGCCGCCGTCGTCACCCCGCTGCGTACGATGGCTTCGTGCGCAGAGTCATCATCCTCGGGTCCACCGGCTCCATCGGTACGCAGGCGCTGGATGTGGTCGCGGCGAATCCGGACCGGTTCCGTGTCGTCGGGCTGAGTGCCGGGCGCAACGCGGACGAGCTCGCCGCGCAGGCGGAACGCTTCGGGGTGGTCGACACGGCGCTCGGCGCCGACGACTCCGAACTGCTGGTGCGGTCGGTCGAAGCGGATGTGGTGCTCAACGGGATCACCGGCTCCGTAGGCCTCGGGCCGACGCTCGCCGCGTTGGAGACCGGCGCTCTGTTGGCGCTTGCCAACAAGGAGTCGCTGATCGTCGGCGGTGGCCTGGTCAAGCGGGCGGCCGCGCCTGGACAGATCGTGCCTGTCGACTCGGAGCATTCCGCCATCGCCCAGGCGCTCCGCTCGGGGGCGCCTTCGGAGGTCCGGCGGCTCGTCCTCACCGCGTCCGGCGGTCCGTTCCGCGGCCGGGCCCGGGAGTCGCTGGCTGAAGTCACCCCCCAGCAGGCGCTCGCGCATCCCACCTGGGACATGGGTCTCGTGGTCACCACCAACTCCTCGACCCTGGTCA
Organism: Leifsonia sp. RCC_180; assembly: GCF_058138205.1. Lineage (NCBI taxonomy): Bacteria > Bacillati > Actinomycetota > Actinomycetes > Micrococcales > Microbacteriaceae > Leifsonia > Leifsonia sp. RCC_180. The sequence continues at coordinate 671,481 of NZ_CP200340.1, forward strand.
ACAAGGGTCTGGAGGTGATCGAAGCGCACCTGCTGTTCGACGTGCCCTACGACCGGATCGAGGTGACGGTCCACCCGCAGTCCGTCATCCACTCGATGGTGGAGTTCGTGGACGGGTCGACGATCGCCCAGGCGTCGCCGCCCGACATGCGGCTTCCGATCTCGCTCGGTCTCGGCTGGCCGGACCGCGTGCCCGACGTCGGCACACCGTTGGACTGGACGACGGCGCACACCTGGACCTTCGAGCCGCTCGATACCGAAGCCTTCCCGGCCGTCGCGCTCGCAAAGCGCGTCGGGCTTGCCGCCGGCACGTACCCGGCCGTGTTCAACGCCGCGAACGAGCAGGCCGTCGCCGCGTTCCACGCGGGCGCGATCGGCTACCTCGACATCCTCACGACGGTGGAGCGCGTGGTCGACGCGCACGTCCCGGCCGGCGAACTGACCAGGGAGTCGCTGGCGGAGTCGGAGCGCTGGGCGCGCTCGAAGGCCGACGCCCTGATTGCGGGGTAAGACCACGGCTCGCGCATAGCCGCCATAGAGGTCGTTCGCGGCCTCCTCGCAGGCGTCCGCCAGTACTCTGAAGCCGTGGAATCCGTGCTCCTCTTCGTCCTCGGCGTCGTCATCATCCTGATCGGCGTCGCTGTGTCGATCGCGCTGCACGAAGTGGGGCATCTGGTGCCCGCGAAGCTGTTCGGCGTCAAGGTGACGCAGTACATGATCGGGTTCGGCAAGACGCTGTTCTCGTTCCGCCGTGGCGAGACCGAGTACGGCGTGAAGGCGATCCCCCTCGGTGGCTACATCTCCATGATCGGGATGTTCCCCCCGGGCAAGGAGGGCGGACGCGGCCGCAACGCGACCACCGGCTTCATGCAGCAGATGGTCCAGGATGCGCGCACCGCGAGCTCCGAGACGGTGGCCGTCGGCGAGGAGGAGCGCACCTTCTACAAGCTCCCGGTCTGGAAGCGGATCGTGATCATGTTCGGCGGGCCGTTCATGAACCTGGTGATCGGCGTCGTCCTCTTCGGCGTCCTCCTGATGGGCTTCGGCGCTCCGCAGAGCTCGACGACCGTCGCGACCGTGAGCCAGTGCGTCCTGCCCGCCGGGAGCACGTCCAAGACCTGTCCGGACGATGCTCCGCAGGGCCCGGCCGCCGCCGCCGGCCTGAAGCCCGGTGACACCATCGTCAGCATCGACGGCACCAGGATCAGCAGCTGGGACCAGTCCACCGCCATCATCCGCGAGTCGGCGGGTCGCTCGCTCACGATGGTGATCAGCCGCGGCGACGAGCAGCGCACCGTGCAGCTCACGCCGGTCGTCAACAAGGTCGCCAAGACGGACGCCAGCGGCGCCGTCGTCAAGAACGCCAACGGCGGCATCGAGACCCTCACGGTCGGCTTCGTCGGCATCGGCCCGGTCGCGAAGCTGGTGCCGCAACCGGCCACCGCCGTGCTTCCCGCGGTCGGTGCCCAGACCGGGGCGGTCTTCAACGTGTTCCTGCACCTGCCGCAGCGCATGGTCGACGTCTGGAACGCCGCGTTCGGCTCGGCCGAGCGCGACCCGAACGGACCCATCAGCGTCGTCGGCATCGGCCGGGCGGCGGGTGAGCTCACCGCACTCGACGGCGTCCCGGCTGTCGACAAGGTCTACACGATGATCGGGATGCTGGCCTCGCTCAACATCGCGCTGTTCGTCTTCAACCTCGTCCCGCTGCTGCCTCTCGACGGCGGTCACATCGCCGGCGCCCTCTGGGAGGGGCTGCGCCGCACCTGGGCGAAGATCTTCCGCCGACGCGATCCAGGACCGGTGGACATGGCCAAGCTCATGCCGCTCACCTTCGCCGTCGTGATCGTCCTCGGTGGCATGAGCGTCCTGCTCATGTACGCGGATATCGTGAAGCCGGTCAACCTCTTCGGCTGACCCCTGGCCGCCCGTGCCATCCGTTGGCGCGCTCACCGGAGGCACCCAGCCGCCTCCCACGGAGCCGCGTAGGATTGAGCCCGTGGCAGCAATCAATCTGGGGATGCCCAAGGTCCCCGAAACCCTCGCACCCCGTCGCAAGTCCCGTCAGATCAAGGTGGGCAAAGTCCTCGTCGGCGGTGACGCTCCCGTCAGCGTCCAGTCGATGACCACGACGCCGACGACCAACATCAACGCCACGCTGCAGCAGATCGCCGAGCTGACCGCCTCCGGCTGCGACATCGTCCGCGTCGCCGTCCCCAGCCGTGACGACGCCGAGGCGCTTCCGATCATCGCCAAGAAGAGCCAGATCCCGGTGATCGCCGACATCCACTTCCAGCCGAACTACGTGTACGCCGCGATCGACGCCGGCTGCGCCGCGGTACGCGTGAACCCGGGCAACATCCGCAAGTTCGACGACCAGGTCGCCGAGATCGCCCGCCGGGCGAAGGCGGCCGACGTCTCCCTCCGCATCGGCGTGAACGCGGGATCGCTCGACCGGCGACTGCTCGAGAAGTACGGCAAGGCCACCCCGGAGGCACTGGTCGAGTCCGCCGTGTGGGAGGCCAGCCTGTTCGAGGAGCACGACTTCCACGACTTCAAGATCTCGGTCAAGCACAACGACCCCGTCGTCATGGTGAAGGCGTACCGGATGCTCGCCGAGCGCGGCGACTGGCCCCTCCACCTCGGTGTGACCGAGGCCGGCCCGGCGTTCCAGGGCACGATCAAGTCGGCGACGGCATTCGGCATCCTGCTCGGCGAAGGCATCGGCGACACCATCCGCGTCTCGCTGTCGGCGCCGCCGGCGGAGGAGGTCAAGGTCGGACTGCAGATCCTGCAGTCCCTGAACCTGCGCGAGCGCAAGCTCGAGATCGTCTCGTGCCCGAGCTGCGGCCGGGCCCAGGTGGACGTCTACTCGCTGGCGGACAGCGTGACCGAGGGTCTGCAGGGTATGAGCGTGCCGCTGCGTGTCGCTGTCATGGGCTGCGTCGTGAACGGCCCGGGCGAGGCACGCGAGGCCGACCTCGGTGTCGCCAGCGGAAACGGCAAGGGACAGATCTTCGTCAAGGGCGAGGTCATCAAGACGGTGCCGGAGTCGGAGATCGTCGCGACGCTCATCGCCGAGGCGAACCGCCTCGCCGAGGAGATGGGGGACACCACCTCCGGCGAGCCGACGGTGAGCGTCGGCGCGCACTGACGTTGGGGCGGCGTGCGCGCTGCCCTCTCAGGACCGAACGTCGGCGAACGACACGCGACCCGTCGCGATGTCCGCCGCCGTCAGTCGCAGGCGCACCCGGTCGCCCGGCGCCACGCCGTCCGGGCGCGGCGCCGACGCCGTGACCGCCGGGTCGTCGAGCTGAACGAGGATGCTGCCGTTGCGCACGCCGAGCACCGTGGCATCCAGCTCGCTCCCGATCCGGGAGGAGAGGAGGGCCGCCTCCACCCGGTCCACGGCGCCCGCGTCGAGTTGGGCGGCGAGTCGCGAGGAGTTGCCCATGATCGACGGCAGGACGCCGAGCGAGGTGCGCGCCCACTCGGGAACCGGCTCACCGGCGCAGAGAGCCGCGCAGATCACCAGCCCCCAGCGGTCGACCAGTCGGCGGAGCGGCGCGGTGACGTGCGCGTACGGAGCCGCGATGGCGGACTGCTGCGGATCCGTTGGCGCCTCGCCGTCCATCACGACGTAGCCGGCGCCCCGGAAGAGGCTGGTCGCGGCCTGCAGCACCGCCGCGGCGCGCGGCTCCGCGTGGTCGAGCAGGCGCAGGTACTCGCCGTACGGCACGCTGTCGGCCCAGGGGAGACCGAGCGCGACGGTCTGCGCGCGAAAGGCGGCGAACGCCTCGGCGCTCGGAGCCGGCATGGTGCGGAGGATGCCGACCCGCGCATCCAGCATCAGCTTGGCGGCCGCCATGCCGGTGAGGAGCGAGAGCTGGGCGTTCCACTCCTCGACGGGCAGGGGTGCTCGGCGCTCCAAGGTGTACGCGCCGTTGCGGAAGACCACTTCCTCGTCGGGGGTGTTGAGGCTCGCGCCGCCGCGTTCCCGCTCGCAGGCGATGCGGGCGGTGCCGATCTCGGGCAGCAACGCGAGCTCGGGCGGTGCGCTGCCGTCGTCGAGCGCGCGCTGCGCTTCCTCGTAGCTCCACTGGCGGCGCGACCGGATGCGAGCTCGCGAGACGTGCACCGAGGTCTCGTGACCAGCGGAGTCGAGCGCGATGTCCCAGACGAACGCTCCGCGAATCGCGTCGGGCAGCAGCGAGCCGGCGTGCTCGCCGATGGCGGAGGGGTGCAGCGGCACCCGCCCGTCGGGCGCGTACAGCGTCTGCCCTCTGCGCCGAGCTTCCGCATCCACCTCGCCGTCGGGCGTCACCAGAGCCGGGACGTCCGCGATGGCGTACCGCACGCGGAAGCCGTGGTCCGTGCGGGAGAGGTGCAGTGCCTGATCCAGGTCGGTCGAGCCGGCGGGGTCGATGGTGAGGAACGGGACGTCGGTCAGGTCGGCGTCGGGCAGCGGGTGCTGCGCGGAGACCGCGTGCGCCTCGGCCTCAACGGGCTCGGGGAAGCCGTCGGGAAGGCCGAGCTCGTGACGCAGGGCCGCCAAGGAGGCGGCGAGCGGGGCCGCCGAGGCGGAGTCGGTGACACGGGTCCGGCGGTCGGGCATGCCGCCACACTAGCCTTCGCGTCCGACGCCCCGGATCGTGTCCACAGGTTCACTCTTTCAGCGGTTGTACCCACCGGGCCCCGCCGCGCGTTGAGCCCCGTGGCCGCCCCTTAACATGGAACGGTGCCTACACGCCTCAGCAACTACTTCCTCCGCACCCTCCGTGAAGACCCCTCCGACGCGGAGGTGACCAGCCACCGGCTGCTCGTCCGCGCCGGATACATCCGTCGCCAAGCGCCGGGCATCTTCGCGTGGCTGCCGCTGGGGTTGCGGGTGAAGGAGAAGATCGAGCGGATCATCCGCGACGAGATGGCGGCGGCGGGGGCGCACGAGGTGCACTTCCCCGCGCTGCTGCCGCGCGAGCCCTACGAGGCCACCGGCCGGTGGGAGGAGTACGGCGATGGGATCTTCCGCCTCCACGACCGCAAGGGCGCCGACTACCTGCTCGCGCCGACGCACGAGGAGGTGTTCACCCTGCTGGTGAAAGACCTCTATTCGTCCTATAAAGACCTGCCGCTGTCGATCTTCCAGATCCAGGACAAGTATCGCGACGAGGCACGTCCGCGTGCCGGGCTCCTCCGTGGCCGCGAGTTCACGATGAAGGATGCGTACTCGTTCGACTACACAGACGAGGGGCTCGACGCGAGCTACATGGCGCAGCGCGACGCCTACGAGCGGATCTTCACCCGGCTCGGGCTGTCGTATGTCATCGTCCAGGCCGATGCCGGGGCGATGGGCGGCTCGCGCTCGGAGGAGTTCCTGCACCCGACCGTCGTGGGCGAGGACACGTTCGTCCGTTCGCCCGCCGGCTACGCGGCGAACGTCGAGGCCTTCACGACCGAGATTCCGCCGACCCGTTCGTACGAGAAGCTGACGCCGCAAGAGGTGCTGGACACGCCGGGCACTCCGACCATCCAGTCGCTCGTCGAACTCGCCAACGAGAAGCACCCTCGGCCGGACGGCCGCGCGTGGGGCGCGGCGGACACGCTCAAGAACGTGGTGCTCGCGCTCACGCACCTGGACGGCACGCGTGAACTGGTGATCGTCGGTCTGCCTGGCGACCGCGGCGTCGACCTCAAGCGCGCCGAGGTGGCCTTCGCTCCGGCCGAGGTCGAGGCGGCTACGGACGCCGACTTCGCCAAGCACCCCGGGCTTGTGAAGGGCTACATCGGCCCCTGGTCGCCGGAAGGCCCTGTGCTGGGTGAAGAGTCGGCGACGGGGATCCGCTACGTCGTCGACCCGCGCGTCGTCGACGGCTCGGGATGGATCACCGGCGCGAACATCGAGGGCAAGCACGTCTTCGGTCTGGTCGCCGGTCGCGACTTCGGCTGGGACGGGGTCGTCGAAGCCGCAGAGGTCAAGGCGGGCGACCCCGCGCCGGACGGCTCGGGCCCCGTGGAGCTTGCCCGCGGCATGGAGATCGGTCACGTCTTCCAGCTGGGCCGCAAGTACGCGGAGGCGCTCGGACTCAAGGTGCTCGACGAGAACGGCAAGCTCGTCACCGTGACGATGGGATCGTACGGAATCGGCGTCACCCGGATCCTCGCGATCATCGCGGAGGAGAACAACGACGACCGCGGTCTCATCTGGCCCGAATCCGTCTCGCCGTTCGACGTGCACGTCGTCGCGGCGGGTCGGGATGCGGCCGCCTACGAGCTTGCCGAGCAGGTCGTCGTGCAGCTGGAGGATGCTCGCCTCGACGTGCTCTACGACGACCGCCCCAAGGTCTCCCCGGGTGTGAAGTTCGGCGACGCCGAGCTGATCGGTGTGCCGCGAGTGCTCGTCATCGGCCGCGGTGCGGCCGAGGGCGAGGTCGAGCTGTGGAACCGCCGTACGGGTGATCGACGCACCCTCCCGGTCGGCGAGGCGGTGGCAGAGCTCACGGCGTAGCCGAGCCCGGCCGGCGGTCGGCCGGGGTCAGCCCGTGGACGCGTCGTCGCCGGCGATCTCCACGTGGATGCGGCGGAGGTCCTCCACGAGCGACCCGATCAGCACCCAGTGGCGCGGGTCCGGGGTGATGACGGTCAGCGGAGCGGTGAGCACCGGAACCCCGGCGGTCTCCGTGCCGGGTTCGACGACGGGCTCGTCCGGGTCGCGCGTCAGCAGCCGGAGGTCGTGAGCGGCGCGGTCGAGCTCGTCTGCGATCGCGTGGATGGTCGGCTCGGCCGCCAGGCTGTCGTCGTAGTGATCGTGGAAGGCGCGCGTCATCCCGAGCGTGCGGTTGATCAGCGGACGCAGCCGGTCGAACAGCTGCTGATCGTGGTCCAGGAACACGCGATGCTTCCGCTGCCGCGGGTTCAGCGAGAGGCTCTCGTCCGCAGCGGTCAGCGCCGCCTGTGCCTTGGCCTCCATCGGCCGCAGCAGTCGCGCCTCGATCAGCAGCGCATCCAAGTCGGGCCGGGTCTGCTCGGTCGTCAGGGCGTCCGCGAGACGGTCCAGCGTCGACGCGATCTCGGCCCCCAGCGCGATCACCGCCTGGCGGGCGGGAGCCGTCAGGACGGGAGGGACGATCGCCACGTTGACGACGACGCCGATCGCCGCGCCGATCACCGTTTCCACGATCCGGGCGAGCGCGTACTCGGGGTCGGAGGCCCCGATCGCGAGGACGAGCATGGCGGTGATCGGCACCTGATTGGCCGTGCCGGGCGTCAGGCGGAGTGCCCAGGCGAGCAGCACGGAGACGACGACCGCGAGCAGCACGATCCAGCTGTTGGTGCCGAATGCCAGACCGATCAGATACGCGATGACGACGCCCCCGATGACGCCGAGGGAACGCTCGATGGCACGGCCGACCGACTGATTCACACTCGGCTGGACCACGAGCAGGGCGGCGATGGTGGCGAAGATCGGCAGCTCGCCATGGACGAAGAGGCTGGCCGCTCCCCAGGCGAGGATCATCGCAACGGCCGTCTTCACGACCTGCAGGAAGGGCGCCCGCGTCGAGGTGCGGATGGTGGTGGGGAGCGCGAGGGCCGCCGGGAGCCGGCGTCCGGACGTCCTGTTGCGAGCCACCCGTCAACGCTACCCGGCCTACGCCCCGTACGCCCCTACGCCCCGTACGCCCCTACGCCGCGTACGTTGCGTACGCGCGCGCCGAGCGCTCCAGCCGAGCTGCGCGCGCCTTGGTCAGCGTCGCGAACGGCTGAGGCACCACGCGGCCTCCGTCGCGGCGCCAGGTGCCGACGATGCGGCCGCCTGCGACGATGATCGGCTGGAAGATCCCGTTGTTGCCGGGGACGATGAGTTCGGCGTGCTCGTCGTCGAGGATCGGCGAGCGGTCCTGGTAGCCGAGCAGGTACTCGTCGAACCCGGGGAGCAGGTGGACCGCATCCTTCTCGGCGCGCGTCTCCGGCGTGGCCTGCGCGCGGTCGAGGAGTTCCGTCGTCACGAGGTACTCGATGCCATCCACCTCGAGCGTCGTGAGCGCGTCGCCCAGCACCGCGCGAGCAGTCTTGGCTCCGGCGACCGTGCCCTTCGTCCACCAGACGAAGTCGCGCACGGTCGCGGGCCCATGCCCCTGCAGATACCGCAGCAGGAACCGGGCGACCGCTTCGTCCGGCGACAGCTCTGCGGGAGCCGGCGCCCATTCGTCGAGCAGCACGAGCGCCTGGGCCGGATTCCCGTTGCCGGCGCGCACGACCGGACCCCAGCACAGGAGCCCGGTCTGCGCGAGGAAGTAGATGAGGTGGTACCCGCGCTGTCCGGCCGTGGAGATTCCCGCCTCTTCCCACACCGTCATGAGGTCGGCTCGGCTGATGCTGCGGCCGCCCGTGAGCGCGGCGGTCACCACCTCGGCCGCGCGCGCGAAGTCGGCGGGTTCGAGTTCGAGCTGCCTCTGCCGGAGTGCAAGCCCGGCCACCAGGCGCTCGGTCGTCACCGACAGCATCCAGCGCAGGTCCTCCGGTGGCACGAAATGGAGGGTGCCGCGCATGGGCCAGGAGCGGATGATCCTGCCGGCGTCGAGGTCGGAGAGGACGTCCGCCTGCGTCGCGCCCGTCGTCCGCAGAGCGAGAGCCCAGCATCCCGCTGCGAAGTCCTGACCCTGCAGGGCGAGCATGCGACGCGCGACGGAGGCGGGATCGGGCTGGCGGCGGCCGTCGATCGCTTGCGCGAGCCGACGGAGGCGGAGGAGGTCGGCGCGGCGGACTCGGCTGGCGGGCATGGGTCCAGCCTGCCAGTGACCGCCGACACGGCGCATCCGGCTAGTGGAGCAGGCCGAGCTCTCCGAGCTGTTCGCTCAGGCCGGCCCCGTCGGGGGCGTACACCCACGGCGTGCCGGACAGCTCGCTGTGCTTGTCGGCCTTCGACCGCCCACCGGCGAGGACGGCCTCGCCACTGGACAGCTGCCGGATCGCGACTGCCGCGACGTTGTCGGGGTGGGCGACCGTGAACTCGCCGTAGAGGTCTTCGTCGTGCTGGCCGTCGTCGCCGATCAGCAGCCACTTGAGCCCGGGGAACTCCTCCGAGAGGCGCTCGAGGCTCGTCCGCTTGTGCTCGCGGCCGCTGCGGAACCAGCGGTCGTGCGTAGGCCCCCAGTCGGTGAGGAGCAGGGCTCCCGCGGGGAACAGATTCCGCGAGAGGAAGCGGCTGAGCGTGGGCGCGACGTTCCAGGCCCCGGTCGAGAGATAGACGACGGGCGCTCCGGGATGCGCGGCGGCGAGCCGTTCGAGCAGCACCGCCATGCCCGGCGTCGGGACGCGGGCGTGCTCGTCGAGCACGAACGTGTTCCACGCGGCGAGGAAGGGGCGGGGGAGCGCCGTGACCATGACCGTGTCGTCGACGTCGGAGATGATCCCGAAGGTCGCCTTCGGGTCGATGACGAACACGGGGGCTTCGAAGACCCGGGCCGACTCGGCGGTCGAGAGGCGCACGGTGTGCCAGCCGGGGGTCAGCTGCACCGGGACGACGGTGTCGATCACGCCGCCGCGATCGGTGACGACTTCATGGCGCTCGCCCTCGATCTCGACTGTCACGGTGGTCATCGCCAGCGGGACGCTGACGAACGAACGCCAACCGCGCACGGACTCCTCCCGCTTGCGGTGCAGGCGCTCGGCACGGCTCCCGGGTCGCGGATCCTTCGCGAGCACGACGCGGCCGAGGATGCGCACCCAGCTCGGCGAGCCGTAGCCGGTGTACGGCACCACGGTCGCCAGGAAACCGCGCTTGCGGGCGCGACGGGCGCGGAACTCGTGGAACGCATCTTCCAGGCGCGCTGCGCGGTGCATGATCGGCTCGACCGCGGCGCCTCGGCGGGCGACGGGCTCGCCGGAGACCTGCTCGGGGCGCGATTCGGGGGAGGGCATCTGAGCTATTTTCTCATGGAGTGAACGTGCGCACGAATGCATCCCCCAGATTTGGGGGACAATTCCGCGGCGCGTCACAGGGTAATCCTCAGCAGAAGTGAGGTTTCCACGAATATGATCGGGTCAGTGCGACGGGTCGCCCCGTCGCCGGGCTGGGGACCCGCAATACCGCCTTATTCGAGAGAAAGAAGGAGTCGCCCTCGTGCCCATCAACGATCTGGTTGCCGGTCAGACCACTGTCGGAGCGCAACTCGTGCGTACGGAGCCGATTCAGGAGCGCAGCGCTGCGCGGATCGACGCCCTGCTCGATGCCGCCGCCGATGTGGTCGACGAAATCGGCTTCGACCGGCTCACCACCGCCATGGTGGCAGAACGCGCCGGCGCGTCCATCGGGACCGTGTACCGCTACTTCCCTGACCGCATCGTGCTGCTCCAGGCCCTGCGCGACCGGGCGCTGCTGCGCTACCGACGCTCGGTCGTCGAGGCCATCGACGCGCAGTCGCCCGCACACTGGTGGAACGCTGTGGAGTGCGCGATCGACGCTTTCGTCGAGATGTTCCGCACCGAGCGCGGTTTCCGCATCATCCGGTTCACCGACGCCGAGCGCTCCGGAGCAGCAGAGGATGAGACACTTCCGGACACCGGCTTCGCGAACCAATTCGCGCAGATTCTTTCCGACGAGTACGGGCTCCCGGGGGGCGACGACCTCGCCTTCCGGCTCCAGGTGGTCGTGGAGATCATGGACTCCCTGATCAACCGTGCTTTCGTGGAAGACCCGAACGGCGACGAGCGCTACATCTCGGAGGCGCGGGACGTCGCACGCGAGTACCTGGAACGGCGGTTCGGGCCGAACTCCTGAGTTCGGTTGGTCGCATCCCTCGGGAATGTCGGTGGTCGGTGGCAAGTTGCCATCCACAGAGGCGAGCACTCCGAACACAGAGTGCACCACACCGAATCGCCGCTTCACCGAGAGGAAGGGGGCCGGAATGCGACCGACCCTGTCCGCCACAATTCGACGTATTCCGTTGCGCAAACGGCTGGACGCTGTTTGGCTTACGTCGATGGCTCTCACGTCCCCCGCACTTTTTCGCGCCTCAATGAGCGCAGCGTTCCCGACCCAGGGAGCGCTGACGTGATCGAGTTCCGCGATGTGACCAAGCGCTTCCCGGACGGGACGCTCGCCGTCGACGACTTCTCGCTGGTGATCCCGTCGCGCAAGATCACCGTGCTGGTCGGCTCCTCGGGAAGCGGAAAGACGACCATCCTGCGGATGATCAACCGCATGGTCGACCCGACCTCGGGGCAGATCGAGATCGACGGAGAGGATGTCCTCTCGCTCAAGCCGGTGGCCCTTCGCCGATCGATCGGCTATGTGATGCAGAATTCCGGACTGCTCCCGCACCGCAAGGTCGTCGACAACATCGCGACCGTTCCGCTCCTGACCGGAGTGAAGAAGAAGGATGCGCGCGAGCGTGCCCTCGAACTGATGGACACGGTCGGGCTCGAACGGTCGCTGGCCGACCGGTACCCGAGTCAGCTCTCCGGCGGGCAGCAGCAGCGTGTGGGCGTGGCCCGCGGTCTTGCCGTCGACCCCAACATCCTGCTGATGGACGAACCCTTCGGCGCGGTGGACCCGATCGTGCGCGACGATCTCCAGAACGAACTCCTCCGGCTTCAGCGCGACCTGGGAAAGACCGTCGTCTTCGTGACGCACGACATCGACGAGGCCTTCAAGCTCGGCGACCAGGTCGTCATCTTCCGCAAGGGCGGGATCGTCGCCCAGAAGGGCACCCCTGCCGAGATCCTCGCCGACCCGGCCGACGACTTCGTCGCGTCGTTCGTCGGCGCCGACCGCGGTCGGCGCGCCCTGCACGTGGAGGAGACACCGACCGGTTCGGTGCTCGTCGACAGCGACGGCCGCGCCGCGGGCGTCCTTTCCGGACCACTGCACGGTGGTTCCGGCTCCTTCGAGGCAAAGGCCGCGACCGTTTCGGTCGCGGGTGCTCCGGCGCAGGGTGAGGACGCGCCGTGAGCTTCTTGTGGTCGAACCTCGGCCAGGTCTGGAATCTCACGGTCTACCACGTGTGGCTGAGTGCACTGCCGATCGTCATCGGCTTCGTGCTCTCCCTGCCGATCGGGTGGCTGGCGAACCGCTACCGGCTCAGCCGGGGCGTGTTGCTGACGGTGGGCGGCATCCTCTACGCCATCCCGTCTCTGCCGCTGTTCTTCGCCATGCCGGCGCTGATCGGCACGCAGATCCTCTCGCCCATCAATGTCGTGGTCGCGCTGAGCATCTACGCGCTGGCGCTGATGGTCCGCACCACGGCTGACGCGCTCGGGTCGGTCCCGGGCGATGTTCTGCAGTCGGCGACCGCGGTCGGCTTCTCGACCTGGCGGCGGTTCTGGTCGGTCGAGCTGCCGCTCGCAGGTCCGGTCCTCCTCGCCGGCCTCCGGGTCGTGTCCGTAAGCACGGTCAGCCTCGTCAGCGTCGGGGCGCTGCTCGGCGTCCCCAACCTGGGGTACCTGTTCACAGACGGCCTCAACCGCTCGTACACCGAGGAGGTCGCGGTGGGCATCGTGCTCATCATGCTGCTCGCCCTGGTGTTCGATCTGATCCTCGTCGGCATCGGGCGTCTGCTGCTGCCCTGGTCGCGTGCCGACCGGCGCGCCTCGCGGCTCAGTCGTCGCCAGGCCATGAAGACGGTGGTGGGCGCATGACCGACATCGTCGCCGCCTTCGGCTGGATCTTCGACCCGGTGAACTGGTCGGGGCCGAACGGCATCCCGGTGCGGCTCGGCGAGCACATCGTGTACTCGCTGCTCACCCTCCTGCTCGCAGCCATCATCGCACTGCCCATCGGATTCGCGATCGGTCACAGCGGTCGGTTCCGCGGCCTCGCCGTCGGAGTCTCCGGCGCTCTCCGCGCGCTGCCGACGCTCGGCCTCGTGATCTACCTGGCGCTGATCACGACGAACCTCACGATCGTGCCGCCGCTCATCGCGCTGACCATCCTGGCCATCCCACCGATCCTGGCCGGAGCGTACTCGGGCCTCGAATCGGTCGACCGGGCGCCCATCGATGCGGCCCGTGCGATCGGGATGACGGGCTGGCAAGTGTTCGCCAAAGTCGAGCTCCCGCTCGCCCTGCCGCTCGTGATCGGCGGCATCCGCTCCGGAGCGCTGCAGGTGATCGCCACCTGGACGGTTGCCGCGATCCTTCCCGTGGGGGGTCTCGGCCGGTACCTGTTCGACGGTATCGCCGTGCAGAACTATCCGGAGATGCTCGGCGGCTCCATCATCGTCGTCGCGCTGGCGCTCGTCTCCGACGGGATCTTCGCGATCGTCCAGCGGCTGGTCGTCCCGCCCGGTGTCGCCGCAGGGCGCGTCCGCGACTCCGCTGAGGGGGAGCCCCGACGGGCCGCCCGCAGCACCGCGCGCGAGAGCGCATCCACCACCTGACCCGAACGTTTACGTCCCACGCACACAGAGAAACACACCAAGAGAAGAGAGATCATGTTCGCATCGAAGAAGAGCCGCATCGCGGCCGGCGTGCTCGCCGCCGGGGCGCTGCTCGCCCTCAGCGCCTGCTCATCCGGCGGTGGCGCCTTCAGCTCCGACAAGGCATCGTCCTCCAGCGACACCGTCACGGTCGGCTCGGCCGCGTTCGGCGAGTCCGAGATCCTCATGCAGATCTACGGCCAGGCGCTCGAGGCCAACGGCGTCAAGGTCGCGTACAAGCCGAGCATCGGCCAGCGCGACGTCTACCTGAAGGCCCTCCAGGACGGCTCCATCGACCTCATCCCGGAGTACAGCGGCAACCTGCTCCAGTTCTACGACAAGAACAGCACCGCCACCTCCAGCGACGACGTGATCACCGCACTCGGCAAGGCACTGCCGAAGGGCTACGAGGTGCTCGACCAGTCGGAGGCTCAGGACGCCGACTCGTACAACGTCACCAAGGAGTTCTCCGAGAAGTGGAAGGTCACAAGCCTCGATGACCTCAAGAAGGTGACCGACCCGCTGACGGTCGGCGCGAACCCGGAGTTCCAGACGCGGCCCTACGGCATCCCGGGGCTCAAGTCGGCCTACGGCGTCACCGCGACGCTCAAGCCGATCAGCGACTCGGGCGGCCCGCTGACCGTCGCCGCTCTGAAGAACGGCGATGTGCAGTTGGCGGACATCTACACGACGACTCCGGCGATCAAGGACAACGGCTTCGTCACGCTGAAGGACCCGAAGAACCTGATCGCCGCGCAGAACATCGTTCCGCTGATCAACAGCGACAAGGCGTCCGACAAGGTCAAGGACGTGCTGAACAAGGTCTCCAAGGAACTCACCACGGAAGACCTGATCGACATGAACGGCGAGAACCAGGGCGACAGCAAGACGCAGCCCGACGCCGTCGCGAAGAAGTGGCTCCAGGACCACCCGATCAAGTAGGCCTATTCGGCATCAGGCAGCGGCGGCTCGGATTCCCGGGCCGCCGCTTCCATGTGCCGGGCCTCCCGCTTGGTCAGTACCTTCTTCACCACGAACACGGCCACCAGGAAGACCGCGATGACGGCGACGAAGACGTATCCCGCCCAGTGCAGCTCGCGTGACAGCTCGCGGTATCCGCCGGCCGCGGCAGAGCCGACGCTCACGTAGGCGAAGGCCCACAGAACGCAGGCCGGCACCGTCCAGGCCATGAAGGTCCGATAGCGCATCGGGCTCATGCCGACCGTCAGCGGGATGATCGAGTGCAGCACCGGAAGGAACCGCGAGAGGAACACGGCGATCCCGCCACGGCGCGCCAGGTACGCCTCGGCCCGGTCGAAGTTGCGGATGCCGATCCGCCGGCCGAGGCGGCTGCCCCGGATGCGCGGGCCGAACCAGCGCCCGAGCGCGAAACCGATCGACTCGCCGCAGAGCGCCCCGACGATCACCGCAAGCACCAGGGCGACGTACTCTACGGGGTTTGCCACACCGGTGCTGGCGACGAGCACGATGGTGTCGCCGGGCACGATGAGGCCGACGAGGATGGACGTCTCGAGCAGGATCCCGACGCCGGCGAGAAGCGTCCTGAGAACAGGATCGACGCTCTGGACGAGGTCGAGGATCCAGGTCAGTGCATCGTTCATGTCGTTCCCCGCGGCGGCATACCCGAATGCTAGCGGCGCGCCCTGGCTCTCAGCTGACGAGGACCACGACGGGCGGCACCACGACCAGCAGTACCGTCAGCACGACCACGACGGCCCGCAGCGCCGGACCTACCGTGCGGCGGTGGCCCGTCAGGCGTTCCTCCCGGGCGACGAGGGCGGCGCGACGCTGCTCGGGCGTCCTCCGATCCTTCGGCGCACCCAATACGGCACCGGCCTGCCCCGTCTCGTCGACCAGCCGGATCGCCTCGGCGAGCGCCGCGTCCCCGGAGGTGCGCCGGGCGGTGTCGTCCGCCAGCATCTCCAGCAGCAGGGCCACGGCGTCCTGAGCCCGCGTGGCGATCGGGAACCATGGCAGCGCCCGTTTCCATGACCGGAAGGCGTCGAGCAGCAGGTGGTGCTTCTGCCGCAGGTGGGCGCGCTCGTGGGCGACCACCGCATCCAGCTCGGCGGGGGAGAGGAGTTCGATCATGCCCTCGCTGAGCACGGTCACGCTACGCGCGCCGGGCAGGCAGTAGGCCGCGGGCGCCGGGTGGTCGATGACCCGGGTGCTCGGGGTGTCGGGGAGAGGCGAGGACAGCAGTCGCAGCAGCTCCATGTGGCGGTGGCGCTGATTGCGGCTCCGCACCGAGGTGAGCGCGAGGTTCAGGAGCAGGTGCGCGGTGAGCAGGATGGCGGCGCTCAGCAGGAACGCGTTGAACAGGGTCGCCTCGGGCGGCAGAGGGCCGTGGAAGAGGGAAGCCCAGGCGCCCTCGATCCGGCTCCACAGGGTGTCGCCGAACGGCTGCAGCCCGGCGAGCAGGAGCGATCCGATCATCGAGATGCCGCCGGCGAGGGCGATCGACTGCCAGAGGGCGACGGCGAGTACCGGGGCGGCTGAGGGCCACTTCGCGCGGGCGAGCAGCAGCGGCACCGGCCACGCGAGGGCGACCGCGAGGGCGCCGAGGAAGATCGCCCCGGTCAGTCCCGCGGCGGGGTCGGCGCTCACACGCTGCGCGCGTCGAGCAGACGGCGCAGCATCTCCGCCTCGGACTCGTCGACCGAGCCGACGAAGTACGCCAGGGCCTCGGTGCGGTCGGAGGACGACTCCAGCACTTCGCGCATGAGATCGGCGACGTGACCGGCGCGCGTAAGTGCAGCGTAGTAGAGGTGCGGCCGGGCATCGCGGTCGCGGCCGACGAACCCTTTGGCCTCCAGGCGGGAGAGCACCGTCAGGATCGTGGTGAGCGCCGGTGCCTTTCCGGTCGCGCGCGCCGCCGCTAGCTTGTCGCGTAGTTCGCCCGCGGTGATGGGCGCGTCGCCGTCCCACAGGGCGTCCATGACTGCCCGCTCCAGTTCTCCGAGATTGGCCACGGATACAGGGTAGCGCGATCAGGCTGGGAATGTTCTACACTTCGTAGAAGTTGTTTTCTACAGAGCGTAGAAGAGGCGAAAGGATGCACGTGAACGAGCTGCTGGACCCGCTCCTGCTGTCGCGCTGGCAGTTCGGGCTCACCACGATCTACCACTTCCTGTTCGTTCCGCTGACGATCGGGCTGGTCACCTGCACCGCCGTCTTCCAGACGGCCTGGTACCGGACGGGGAAGCCGCACTACCTGCAGCTCACCCACTTCTTCGGCAAGATCTTCCTGATCAACTTCGCGATGGGAGTCGTCACCGGCATCGTGCAGGAGTTCCAATTCGGCATGAACTGGTCGGACTACTCCCGCTTCGTCGGCGACATCTTCGGGGCCCCCTTGGCGCTGGAAGGTCTCCTGGCGTTCTTCCTCGAGGCGACCTTCATCGGCCTGTGGATCTTCGGCTGGGACCGATTGCCGAAAGGTCTGCACCTGGCGACCATCTGGGTGGTCTCGGTGGGCAGCATCCTCTCGGCGTACTTCATCCTGGCGGCGAACGCCTTCATGCAGAACCCGGTCGGCTACCACCTCAACGCGGCGAAGGGACGGGCCGAGCTCACCGATCTGTGGGCCGTGCTGACGAACAAGGTGGCCCTCGCGGCGTTCCCGCACACGATCTTCGGCTGCTTCATGGTCTCGGCCGGCCTCATCATCGCCGTCGCCGCCTGGCATTTGTCGCGCAACCGGCACCTCGACACCATGCGTCCGGCGCTGAAGTTCGGCCTCTGGCTGATGGTGGGCGCCGCGGTCGGCACGGTGCTCAGCGGCGACCAGCTGGGGCTGGCGATGGTCGAGACGCAGCCGATGAAGATGGCGGCGGCGGAGGCGCTCTACAAGACCTCGACCGGGGCGGACGCCTCCTTCTCGATCTTCACCCTCGGCACCCCTGACGGCGTGCACGAGCTGTTCTCGATCCGCATCCCGTACCTGCTGTCGTTCCTCTCCACGCACAGCCTGAACGGCACCGTGGAGGGCATCAACGACCTGCAGGCGCAGTACACGCACCTGTACGGGCCGGGCGACTATACGCCGATCATCTGGGTCACCTACTGGGCGTTCCGGTGGATGATCGGGCTCGGGATGCTCCACGTGCTGATCGCCGTAGCCGGCCTCTGGTTCACCCGCAAGGGCCGGACACCGCGGACGTGGATGTGGCGGATCGCGATCTGGGCGATGCCGCTGTCGCTCCTCGCCATGGTGGTCGGCTGGGTGTTCACCGAGATGGGCCGTCAGCCGTGGATCGTGTTCAGCCTCATGAAGACGGCCGACGGCGTCTCTCCCGGGACGACGGGTCTCGAGGTGCTGATCTCGCTGGTGGCCTTCACCGCCGTGTACGGCACGCTCGCCGTTGTCGAGTTTCTGCTCATCAAGCGCGCGGCGCAGAAGGGCCCGGAGGACGTCTCGAAGCACCTCGATGACGCCGGTGAGCCCATCCCCGTCGCGACGATCTACTAGGAGGCACCGCACATGGATCTCGCAGTTCTCTGGTTCGGCTTCGTCGCCTTCTTCTTCGTCGGCTACTTCGTGCTCGACGGGTTCGACTTCGGCGTCGGGATGGCGCTGCCGTTCCTCGGGCGCGACGACGTCGACCGCCGCGTGATGATCAACACCATCGGCCCGGTCTGGGACCTCAACGAGACGTGGGTGATCGTCGGCGGGGCCGCCCTCTTCGCGGCGTTCCCGGAGTGGTACGCCACACTGTTCAGCGGGTTCTACCTGGCCCTGCTGCTCATCCTGCTCGCTCTGATCGTTCGCGGTGTGTCGTTCGAGTACCGGCACCAGCGCGCCGGCGACCGCTGGAAGAAGTGGTTCGACGGGATGATCATCACAGGTTCGGCGCTGCCCGCGTTCCTGTGGGGCGTCGCGTTCGCGAACATCGTGCAGGGCGTGACTCTGGATGCGAACCACGACTACACCGGCACCTTCTTCGACCTGCTCAACGGCTACGCGCTGCTGGGCGGTCTCACGACGCTGCTGCTGTTCTTCACCCACGGCGTCGTGTTCATCTCGCTGAAGACCGATGGTGAGCTGCGGGTGCGGGCACGAAAGCTGGCCGCCAAGGCGGGGCTCGTCGCGATCGTCGTCGCGGTCGTCTTCCTCGGCTGGACCGCGCTCTCGCACTTCTCGCCGGTCTTCCTGGCACTGGCCATCCTCGCGGCGGTCGCCCTCGTCTCCTCCTGGATCGCCAACCTGCGCGGGGCCGAAGGCTGGTCCTTCGGGTTCATGGCCGCGACGATCGCACTGGCTGTGGTCTCGCTGTTCGCCGCGCTGTTCCCGGATGTGATGCCCTCCTCGCCGAACCCGGAGAACAGCCTGACGATCGCGAACGCGTCGAGCTCGCAGACGACGCTGACGATCATGACCTGGGTCGTGGCGATCTTCTTGCCGCTGATCCTCGTGTACCAGGTCTTCACCTACTGGATCTTCCGCAAGCGGGTCACGCGCGACCACATCCCGCAGGAAGGACCGGCCGTGGAGCCGACGGCCGACGACGACACCCCGCGGCCGGTGACCGCCTGACATGAAGCCGCTCGACCCCCGCCTCCTGCGCTATGTGTCATCCACCCGCGGCACCCTCGCCGTCGGGGGGATGCTCGCCGTGCTGCAGACCGCATCCATCGTCGCTTTCGCCTGGCTCGTCACGGACCTGGTGGTGCGCGCGATCGCCGGGGATTCGCTCACGGACCTCGGCGGCACGCTCGCGCTGCTGGCCGTCGTGGTGCTGGTGCGCGCCGTTCTGCTGTGGGCCGTCGACGCGGTTGCGGCGCGCGGCGGCGCACGCGCGGTCGGGCAGTTGCGGGAGCGCCTGGTGTCGGCGATCGGGCGCCTCGGTCCGGGATGGGTCTCCCGCCGCAACAGCGGTGAGGTGACGCTGATCGCGGGCCACGGCATGGACGCGCTCGACGGGTACTTCGCCAAGTACCTGCCCCAGCTCATCGCGACGGCGGTCGCGACTCCGCTGCTCGTGCTGACGATCGGATGGCGGGATCTGACCAGCGGGATCGTCCTCGTCGTGACGCTCCCGCTCATCCCGGTCTTCATGGTCCTCGTCGGCTGGGCTACGCAGGCCGCCCAGCGGCGGCAGTGGCGGGCCCTTTCGACGCTGTCGAGCGGATTCCTGGATGTCGTCGCCGGGCTCGCGACGCTCAAGCTGTTCGGCCGCCAGCACCGGCAGGAGGCCCGCATCCGCCAGGTCAGCGAGCAGTACCGCCTGCACACGATGCGGGTGCTGCGGATGTCGTTCCTGTCGGGGTTCGTGCTGGAACTGGCGGCGAGCCTGTCGGTCGCGGTCATCGCGGTGACGATCGGGCTGCGGCTGCTGGGTGGGTCGCTCGACCTCTCGGCCGGGCTGTTCGTGCTGCTGCTCGCGCCGGAGGCGTTCCTCCCGCTGCGTAATGTCGGAGCGAGCTATCACGCGGCCGCGGAGGGCATCGAGGCGGCGTCGAACGCGTTCGCGGTGATCGAGGCGGCGGAGGATGCGACGGTCGCTGCTGCCGCGGATGTCGGAGCAGGCAGGGGCGGGCTCGTGTTCGACGACGTCCGCGTCGCGTACGACGGACGGACCGTGGTGGACGGGTTCAGCGCGGACGTCCGGCCGGGCGAGTTCGCCGTGCTGCAGGCGCCGAGCGGGGCCGGCAAGTCGAGCCTCATCGCTGCGGTGCTGGGGTTCGTGGCGGCGGAGGGTCGCATCCACGTGGGCGGTCGTACGGACGCCGAAGGTCGACGGGAGGCGGTGTCGTGGTCGGGACAGCGTCCGGCGCTCATGGCCGGGAGCATCGCCGAGAACGTCGCGCTGGGGGATGCGGTCGACCCTGTGCAGGTGGCCGAGGCGCTGCGAGGCGCAGCGGCCTCTGAACTGGACCCGGAACTGGTGCTCGGGCCGGGCGGAACCGGGTTGTCGGGTGGCCAGGCACAGCGAGTCGGGGTGGCCCGCGCGCTGTACCGGCTACGGAGCCAGGGATGCCCGGTGCTGATCCTCGACGAGCCGACGTCCGCGCTGGACGCCTCGACCGAGCGGCGGCTGCTGCAGTCGCTGCGGATGGTGGCGGAGGACGGAGTGGCTGTGCTGGTGGTCAGTCACCGGCAGGCGGTGGCGGATGCGGCCGATACCGTGCTCAGGATTCCCGAAGTGGGTATCGAAGCGAGGGCGGAGGTGTCCGGTGTCCGCTGAACCCGTACGTGGCGTCGTCGCCGCCGATCCGTCGGAGGTGCGCCGCATTCTGCGCCTGGCCGTTCCCTCGGCCGGTCGGCTGTGGACCGCGATCGCCTTCGGTGCGCTCAGCGGGGCGAGCGCGGTCGCGCTGCTCGGCGTCTCCGCGTGGCTGATCACCCGCGCCTCGGAACAGCCCGCACTGATGTACCTATCGATGGCGGTCGTCGGTGTGCGTGCCTTCGCCCTCGGCAGGGCGTTCTTCCGCTACCTGGAACGGCTGGCGGGACATGACGCGGCCTTCCGGCAGCTGGGCACCATCCGGTCGCGGCTGTTCACCCGCCTGGTGCCGCTCGCGCCCGACGGACTTCACGGGGTCCGGTCCGGCGACCTGCTTGCCCGCATCGCGGATGACGTGGACGAGCTTCAGAACCTGTCCGTGCGCGTTATCCAGCCGCTCGTCTCTGCGGGTGTCGTCGCCGCGGGCAGCGTCGTCGTGGCGGCCCTGATCCTTCCGGCCGCCGGTGTCGTGCTGCTGGTCACGCTGGTCGCGACGCTGGTCGCAGGCGCCCTGGTGAACCGCTGGTCCGCCGGGGCCGCGGAGCGTCGCATCGCGCCGCTGCGGGCCGCGGTGAACGATGCCCTGCACGACCTGGTGAGCAATCTTGACGTGCTCACCGCCTACGGCGCCCTCCCGGCGGCCGAGGAGCGTGTGCGCCGTGCGAGCGCGCGGCTCACGGCGGCGGTCCGTGTGCGCGCTGTCGGTCTGGGGCTGACGGCCGGTGCGGTGTCGCTGCTCGCCGGCGCCGCCACGGTTGGGGCGCTGGCCTGCGGCATCCCGGCTCTGGGTGGCGGTGCGATCGACGGCCCGGGACTCGCCGTGATCGTGCTGCTGCCGTTGGCGGTGTTCGAGGTGTTCGGGACGGTGCCGCTCGCGTTCGGCGCCTGGCGGCGGGTGCGGGCGAGCGCCGAGCGGATCGCGTCTGTGGCTCCCGCGAGCGTGCCGGCCGGGATCCCGGTGGATGCGCCGGACGCGCGTGACCTCGCGGTCGGTTCGGTGCCCGAGGTGCGGCTGGATGCGGTGTCGGCCAGCTGGCCGGACGAGGGGTCGCCGGTTGTCGACAGCGTCTCGCTGCGGCTTGCACCGGGGGAGCGCGTTCTGCTCACTGGTCCGACCGGCGCCGGGAAGACGGCGCTGGCGCACGTGCTGACGCGCCTGCTCGACCACACCGGCGACTACCGGCTCGACGGCATCCCGACGCGGGAGCTGCGACAGGATGACGTGCGGCAAGTGGTGGGTCTCGTGGAGCAGCGTCCGTACCTGTTCGACTCCGACCTCCGGCAGAACCTGCTCTTCGCGCGGGACACCGCGACGGACGACGAGCTGCTCGCGGTACTCGACCGGGTGGGGCTGCGCGACTGGGCGGTCTCGCGCGGCGGGCTGTCCGCTCGGATGGGGGAGCGCGGGGCCCTGGTCTCGGGCGGCCAGGCGCAACGCATCGCGCTGGCCCGGGCGCTGCTCGCCGACTTCCCGGTGCTGATCGTCGACGAGCCGACCGCGAACGTGGACGCGTCGGTCGCGGACACGATCGTCCGGGATGTGCTGCAGACGGCGGCGGAGGACGGCAGGACGGTGCTGCTCATCTCGCACACGGAGGTGCCGGCCGGGCTGATCGATCGTGAGCTGCGGATAGAGGGTGGGCGGCTCGTGGGTGCGTGAGCGGCTTCAGCCCTGCGGCGCCTGCGACACCGGGGGCAATGGCCGCGCGAGCATCGCGAACCGTGCCCGCCACGCCTCCGTCCGTGCGGCATCCTGCACCAGCGCGGGCCCGTCGACCCACGCCGTGACCGCGCGAATCCCGTGCAGCGCATTCACAGCCCACAGCACAACACCGTCGAGCTCCGCCGGACGCACCGCCTCCTCGTCGACCGGCACCCCGAGTGCCGCGGCGATCCCGCGTACCGTCCTCGCCGCGACGCTGTCCACCCGCGGCAGCGAGAACGGCGGCGCGAACAGCGCATCCCCGCGCCACCACAGCAGCGCGGTGCTCGTGCCGTCCGACACCTGCCCGCCGTCGAGGAGGATCGCCTCCTGCGCCCCACGCCGCTGGGCGCGCTGACGCACGGCGCTCAGCGTGTCGATGTCCGGCCCCTTGAGTTCGGGGGTGCGCCGCGGGTCCGCCTCCGCCGTCGCCACGACCACCGAGGTCGTCAGCGGCGGCGCGGTGCGCAGCCGGAATCGCAGGCGCAGCGCATCCCGTGCGCGAACCAATTCGAAGCGGGGGAACCACGCACCCTCGCGCGGTAGCGTGCCGATGCCAGCCTCCCAGAACGCTTCGAGCTCCCCGGCCGACGCGAAGCCCTGCTCGCGAGCCGTCTCGGCGAACCGCGTCCGGTGGAGGCCTAGGGCGAGGGACTCGCCGTGCTGCACCAGGAACGAATCGGCCGCCAGCAAATGCGTCTCCACCAGCTCGCAGTCCTCGCGCACCCGCAACTCGCCCTCCGCCCAATCGGCGATCGTGCTGACAGGTCCGGTGCCGTGCGCGTCCACTCGCCTAGGCTAGCCCGGTGGTCCTCCCGCTCCGCACGCAGCCGCTCGACTTCTGGGTCGACCCGGCGGACGCGTTCGTTGCGCTCTTCGGCGGCGACGCCGGGGCGGACGCCGCCTGGCTCGACAGCGGGCCGGACGCGGGCGGCGGACATTCGTTCATCGGTACGGGCCGGCTCACCATGACGTCGTCGGTTGCCGACGGCACCGTCACGGTCGGCGAGGTGCGGAAGCCCGGCGGAATTCTGGATGCGCTGCGCGCCGACCTCGCGCAGCGCCCGCACGCTGAGCCGTCACCGTATCCCGTCGGCTGGTGGGGCCGGATCGGCTACGAAGCCGGGGCCGCGGCGGTCGGCGCGCCGGTCGCCGCCGGTGACCCGACGGAGAACGCGCCGGAGAACCCGCCGGAGAACCCGCCGGCCGACCCGACCGCCGACGCCGCTCTCCTCCTCGTCGACCGCCTCGTCGCCTTCGACCACGCGGCGCAGTCCGTCGCCCTCGTCACCTCCGACGACGCCGACGGTCGTGCCTGGGCAGCCGCGACCGCGGTGACGCTCGGCCAGGTTTCCGGCGCCGCGCGTGCCTACGAGACGGCACACCCGCTCCCGGAAGCGACAGCACGCTGGCGTCACGACGACCCGGCCTACCTCGCCGCGATCCGCGCGTGCCAGGAGGCCATCCACGACGGGGATGCCTACCAGCTCTGCCTGACGAACCGTGCCGTCGCGACCACCACGGCGGATCCGCTGGCCGTCCACCTTCGTCTCCGCCGGGCGAGCCCTGCACCGCACGCGGGGTTCCTCCGGATCGGCGGCGAGGCGCTGGTGAGCTCGTCGCCCGAGCAGTTCCTCCGCGTCGAGCCGGACGGCCGCGTGCGAACCCGGCCGATCAAAGGGACGCGGCCGCGAGGAGCGACCCTCGCCGCCGATCTGGTGTTGCGGGCGGACCTCGAGGCGAGCCAGAAGGAGCGCGCCGAGAATGTGATGATCGTCGACCTCATGCGCAACGACCTGGGCCGGGTCAGCAGGGTCGGATCGGTCGAAGTCACGCACCTTCTCGCGGTGGAGAGCTACGCGCAGGTCCACCAGCTCGTGTCCACCGTCGCGGGGCTCCTGCGCCCGGGTCTCGGCGCAGTGGATGCGGTCGCCGCCTGCTTCCCGGCCGGCTCGATGACCGGCGCGCCGAAGCTCAGCGCGATGCGCATTCTGAATCGTCTGGAGGGCGGCCCGCGAGGGGCGTTCGCGGGATGTTTCGGCTTCTTTGCCTTCGACGGCACGGCGGATCTCGCCATGGTGATCCGCAGCATCCACTTCGCCGGGGACACCGCTGTGATCGGAGCAGGAGGCGGCATCACCGCGCTGTCGGTGCCGGAGGAGGAGCTCCAGGAGGTGCGGGTGAAGGCCGCCGCCCTTCTCGCGGCGGCCGGGCTCACGGTGCGCTGACCACACCGCCCGTGCGGACAATCACGCCTGCCGCGAACTGAACGGTCACTGGGAACGGACTGGGCGTGTCCGACGTTTAGTACGCTGGAGTCCCGGGCGCACGCCGTCCGGTCTCTTCCGTGCCGTCCGAATCCCGCCGACGGCACGACGGAACCCAGATTGAGAGTCACGTGGCACACGAGCACGACGCAGCCGGCACCACGGCAGCGAGCACCCCGCAGGACACCCGCGCCGAGCGCGCCCAGTACGACTTCGCGGCGATCCAGGACAAGTGGCTCCCGGTGTGGGAGCAGCTCCGGCCTTTCGCGACCGACGACCCCGCCGACACGCGTCCGCGCAAGTACATCCTCGACATGTTCCCGTACCCCTCCGGCGACCTGCACATGGGCCACGCCGAGGCCTACGCGCTGGGTGACGTCGTCGCCCGGTACTGGCGCCAGCAGGGATTCAACGTGCTGCACCCGATCGGCTGGGATGCGTTCGGCCTGCCCGCCGAGAACGCCGCCATCAAGCGCGGGCTCGACCCGCGCGGCTGGACGTACGACAACATCGCGCAGCAGAAGGCCAGCATGCGCCGCTACGCGCCCAGCTTCGACTGGGACCGCGTGCTGCAGACGAGCGACCCCGAGTACTACCGCTGGAACCAGTGGCTCTTCCTGAAGCTGTACGAGAAGGGGCTGGCGTATCGCAAGGCGAGCCAGGTCAACTGGTGTCCCTTCGACCAGACCGTGCTGGCCAACGAGCAGGTGGTGAACGGGCGCTGCGAGCGCTGCGACCACCTGGTCACCAAGAAGAAGCTGACCCAGTGGTACTTCCGGATCACCGACTACGCCGACCGCCTGCTGGACAACCTGAACCAGCTGGAGGGCGCCTGGCCGTCCAAGGTCATCTCGATGCAGCGCAACTGGATCGGTCGTTCCACCGGCGCTGACGTGACCTTCCAGATCGAGGGACGCGACGAACCGGTCAGCGTCTACACGACCCGTCCGGACACGCTGTACGGCGTCACGTTCATGGTGGTGGCGCCCGACTCCGACCTGGCCGCCGAGCTGGTGGAGGGCGCGCGCCCGGAGGTCAGGAAGCGCTTCGACGACTACCTGGACGTCGTGCGCGGCACCACCGAAATGGACCGCCTGAGCACCGAGCGCGAGAAGACCGGCGTGTTCCTGGAGCGCCACGCGATCAACCCGCTGACCGGTGAGCGCCTGCCGATCTGGGCCGCCGACTACGTGCTGAGCGACTACGGTCACGGCGCGATCATGGCCGTGCCCGCACACGACCAGCGCGACCTCGACTTCGCGCGCGCCTTCGACCTGCCGGTGCGTGTGGTCGTCGACACCACGCAGCCGGTGACCGGTGCCATCCCCGTCATCCACACCGACCCTGCGACCGGCGAGCCGATTCTGCCGGAGGAGGCTGCGCTCGAGAATCCGTCGGAGACCGGTGTCGCGCTGACCGGCGAGGGCCGGCTGATCAACTCGGGACCGTTCGACGGCCTGAGCAAGTCGAACGCCATCCGCCGGGTCACCGAGGCTCTGCAGAGCTCGAAGCTGGGCGCACCGGCGAAGAACTTCCGCCTGCGCGACTGGCTGATCTCGCGCCAGCGCTACTGGGGCACGCCCATCCCGATCATTCACTGCGAGCAGTGCGGCGAGGTGCCGGTACCCGAGTCCGACCTGCCCGTGCTGCTGCCGCCGGCGGAGGGCCTCGACCTTCAGCCGAAGGGCACCAGCCCGCTGGGCGCTGCGAGCGACTGGGTGAATGTCTCCTGCCCGAGCTGCGGTGGACCGGCGAAGCGCGACACGGACACCATGGACACGTTCGTGGACAGCTCGTGGTACTTCCTGCGCTTCCTGTCGCCGAAGGACGACACGCAGGCGTTCGACCCGCGCGAGGCGGAGAAGTGGGCGCCGGTCGACCAGTACATCGGCGGCGTTTCTCACGCCATCCTGCACCTGCTGTACGCGCGGTTCATCACCAAGGTGCTGTTCGACCTCGGTTACATCAGCTTCACGGAACCGTTCACGGCCCTGCTGAATCAGGGCCTCGTGCTGATGGACGGCTCGGCGATGTCGAAGTCGCGCGGCAACCTGGTCAAGCTGTCCGAGCAGCTGGACGAGCACGGTGTGGATGCGGTGCGACTGACGATGGCCTTCGCCGGACCCCCGGAGGACGACATCGACTGGGCGGACGTGTCTCCGTCGGGCAGTGCCAAGTTCCTGGCGCGCGCCTGGCGTATCGCGGACGACGTGACGAGCGCTCCCGATGTCGTGTGGAAGACGGGTGACCCGGCCCTCCGGCGCGTGACCCACCGCTTCCTGGCGGACGCCCCAGGGCTCATCGAGTCGTTCAAGTTCAATGTGGTCGTCGCGCGTCTGATGGAGCTGGTGAACGCCACCCGGAAGGCGATCGACACGGGAGCAGGTCCCGCGGATGCCGCCGTGCGCGAGGCCGCCGAGGTCATCGCCATGGCGCTCAACCTGTTCTCGCCGTACACCGCCGAAGAGATGTGGAGCAAGCTCGGCTACGAGCCGCCAGTGGCGCTCGCGCAGTGGCGCAAGCCCGACCCGACGCTGCTGATCGAGGAGTCCGTGACGGCTGTGGTTCAGGTCGACGGCAAGGTCCGCGACCGGCTGGAGGTGTCGCCTAAGATCGCGTCCGACGAGCTGGAGGCGCTGGCTCGCGGACTGGAGGCGGTCGTCCGCTCGGTCGGTGAACGGGAGATCGTCAACGTGATCGTGCGCGCGCCGCGTCTGGTGAACATCGCTACCAAGCCGCGCGGCTGAGGTCGGTCGCTCGCGCCCGAGGGCGCCGGATTGTCGTGCACAATCCGGCGCCCTCGGCGTTTGTCCACCTCTTCGCTTTCGGGCGGTTCGGGAGCGGCGGCTCTTCCTAGCGTGAAGGGATGCGACATCGTTCCGATTCCTCCGACCTCGACGGGCCACCGCCCGAGTTGAGCGGCGGCTCCGTCGACCCTGCGCTGGATGTGGAAGTGCCGGGGGCTGGCGACGGGGACGACGGGCGGCGTCCGCGGCGGGTTCGGGTCGGGGTCGGAGCGGCCGTCGTGCTGCTCATCGTGGCGGCCGTCGTCGCGGTGCTGGTGTCGGCGACCGCGCAGCGGGGGAGTTCGCTTCCGCTGCCGACCGGCACGGGCGCCGTCTCCCGCGCCCCCTCCTCGCCTGGATCCGGGTCGGAGACTGCAGGCGACAGCGCGATCGTGCATGTCACCGGGGCGGTGCGGACGCCCGGTCTCGTCGTCCTGCACTCCGGGGCGCGGGTCGTCGACGCGGTCGCCGCTGCGGGAGGGTTCGCCGACGGAGCGGATCCGGCAGCCCTGAATCTGGCCCGGCCGGTGGCCGACGGCGAGCAGCTGGTCGTTCCGCGGGTGGGCGAGCAGCCGCCCGCCGGCGCCGTCGCGAATGGTGGGAGCAGTCCCGGCGCGGCGGCGGGCTCCGGGGGAGCGCCCGTCAATCTCAACACAGGCACTCAGGCCGAGCTCGAGAGTCTTCCACGCATCGGGCCGGCACTCGCCCAGCGCATCCTGGACTGGCGAGCGGCCAACGGCCGGTTCGTCCAGGCGACGGATCTCCTGAAGGTCTCCGGCATCGGCCAGAAGCTCTTCGACGGCCTGAAAGATCGGGTGACGGTGTGATGCCCGACCTCCGGCTGGCTCTGCCCGCCGTGGCCTTGTGGGTCTGCTGTGCGGTGCTGATCGGGCTTCCGGACGTCGCTTGGATCGTTGCGATCGCTTCGGCGGCTTTGGCCGTTGTCGCTGTCTGCGCCGCGCTGATCGGCTGGCCGGGAGCGAGCCGGGTTGCCTCGACGTCGCGGGGGCGGATCGCGCGGATGGGTCCGTTGATCGCGACGGTGCTCACGGCCGCCGGGTTGGCCGCCGCCATCGTCGCCATGCAGGCGCCCGGTCGGACCTCTCCGGAGCTGGATGCGGCCGCCGATGCCTTCGAGACGGCGGACCTCCGCGTCCGTGTGGAGCGCGCGCCGCAGCGCGTCGCTGCCGGCTTCGACGGGGGCTCGCGGTGGAGCGTTCGGGGCAGGACGGTCGAGCCGCACGCATCCATCCCGGTCTCGGTGCTCTTCGGGGCCGGCGAGCGGGAGGCGAGAGTCCTCGCGCTGGGCGCGGTAATCCGAGTGGAGGGAACGGTCATCCTCAATGAGCCGGGAGAGGCGACGACCTACACGATCCGGGCGAGCGGGGACCAGCCTCCGGCCATCTTGAAGCCCCCTCCATTCTGGGCCGCGTGGACCGCCGTGATCCGCACCGGCTTCGCCGAGGCGGCGGGCGCGACGCCTGGTGATGGAGGAGCGTTGCTTCCTGGCCTCGCGATCGGCGATGAGACGGCCGTCTCACAACAGCTCGACGAAGCGATGAAGTCGTCGTCACTGAGTCATCTCACGGCGGTGTCTGGGGCCAACTGCGCTTTGGTGATCGGGCTCGTCTTCGGCCTGGCCCGCGTGGCCGGCGCTGGTAGAAGGACGCGCATTCTCGCGGCGTTCACAGCGCTCCTGGCGTTCGTGGCGCTGGTCGGGCCGGGAGCGAGTGTCATCCGCTCCGCAGCGATGGCCGTCGTGCTGCTCATCGGGTTGGCACGCGGTCGGCCCGCTGACGGGGTGCCCGCGCTCGGCCTCGCGGTGATCGCGCTGCTGGTCAACGACCCCTGGCTGGCGCGCGACTACGGCTTCGCCCTCTCGGTGCTGGCGACGGCGGGCCTGTTGGTCCTCGCGGGCCCGCTGAGCCGGGTGCTCTCGCGGTGGATGCCGCGCTCACTCGCGATCGCACTGGCTGTCCCGACCGCGGCGCAGCTGGCCTGCCAGCCCGTGCTGGTGCTGCTGACGCCGACGCTGCCGCTGTTCGGCGTCCCCGCCAATCTCCTCGCGGAGCCGGCAGCGCCCGTCGCGACCGTGCTCGGATGCGTCGCGTGCGCCCTGCTGCCCTGGGCGCCCGCTGCGGGCGAGTTCGTGGTGTGGCTGGCGTGGGCGCCCTCGGCGTGGATCGCGCAGGTCGCGACCTTCGCGAGCGGGCTACCCGGCGTCGCACTGCCGTGGGCGCCCGGGGCGCTCGGAGTGGTGCTCAGCGGTGTTGTCCTTCTCGCCGTCGGCGTCCTGCTTCTCGCCCGCCGAGCTCCGCGCGCCGTGTCGGCCACGGCGGTCGTCGCGCTCTGTCTCGGCGCGGTCGTGTACGCAGGTGCCCTCGGCGGCAGCGGGGTGGGACGCGCGCTGGCCATCCCCGCCGACTGGCAGATCGCCGCATGCGACGTCGGCCAGGGAGACGGAGTGATCCTGCGCGATGGCGACTCGACCGCCATGATCGATGTGGGACGGAAGCCGGAACCCGCGACCGCGTGCCTGGACCGGCTCGGGATCGACAGACTCGACTTCCTCCTGCTCACTCATTTCGACGCGGACCACGTCGGCGGCGTCGCCGCAGTGGCGCAACGGGCTGATCGCGCGATCGTTCAGCGTCCGGTGCGGGAAGCCGACCAACGGACGCTGGCCGTGCTGGAGTCCGCCGGCGTCCCCCTGGAGCAGGGGCACGCCGGACTCCAGGGCCAGCTCGGTGCCCTGTCCTGGCGGCTGCTCTGGCCTCTGGGTGGCAACGGTGGGGAGGCCCGAGCCGCCTCCGCTACCGTGGAGGACACCGGCAACGCCGGCAGCCTGACACTCGAGGCCGAGGGGCGCGGCGTCCGCTCGATCTTCCTCGGCGACCTGGGCGAGCAGGCGCAGGATGCCCTGCTCGCAACGCGGTCCATCCGTCCGGTGGATGTGGTGAAGGTCGCGCACCACGGCTCCGCCGACCAGAGTGCTGCCCTCTATCAGGCGCTCGGGGCAAGGGTGGGTCTGGTGTCCGTCGGCGCGCACAACGGCTACGGGCATCCGACCCGTCGTGCGCTCGAGCTGCTGGCGGACTCGGGAACGGCGGTCGCGCGGACCGACGAATCCGGCCTGCTGCTCGTATCGCCCGGTCCCTCCGGCGTGCAGTTGTGGAGCGAGCACGCCGCGACGAGCAGTGCCGGTGGTCGCCCGTATCCTGGATACGCAGGGCTGGAACAGGACGGCTCTCGACACCGACGAGGAGACCCGTGGCGACCCGAGGCAGCAGTAGAGCCGGCGCAAGCAAGCCGCGTGCCGCGAGCGCGATCCCGCAGGTCCCGTGGAATCAGATCCGCGCGGCGCCCGTGGTGCTCGTCACCGGGGCCGAGGGATTCCTCGCCGACCGTGCCGTCCGCACCCTTCGCGATGCGCTCAAAGCCGACGATCCCAGCCTGGAGATCAGCGACCTCAATGCCGGTGACTATGCGCCAGGAGAGCTGCTCACCCTCGCGAGCCCCTCCCTGTTCGGTGAGCCGCGGCTGATCCGGGTCGAGGCCGTGGAGAAGTGCAACGACGCGTTCCTCGCCGACATGCTCGACTATCTGGGCTCTCCCGCCGAAGGCACGGTCGTCACGTTGCGGCACGGCGGCGGCGTCCGAGGCAAGAAGCTCCTCGACGCGATCCGTTCCGGCACCGGCGGCGGCATCGAAGTCGTTTGCGCAGAACTGAAGAAGGACGCCGAGAAGTACGACTTCACCCAGGCCGAGTTCGCGGCGGCGGGCCGCAAAGTGACGCCGGGCGCGCTTCGCGCGATCACGTCGGCGTTCTCCGACGACCTGGCCGAGCTCGCGGCGGCGTGCCAGCAGCTCCTGTCGGACTCCTCGGAGCAGATCACCGAGGCGACCGTCGACAAGTACTACGGAGGGCGGGTCGAGACGAACGCCTTCCAGGTCGCGGACGCCGCGATCGCGGGGCGGCACGGCGAAGCTCTGGTGACAATGCGCCACGCCCTCGCGTCCGGCGCCGACCCCGTCCCGATGGTGGCCGCCTTCGCCAGCAAGCTCCGCACGATGGCGAAGATCTCGGGGTCGCGGGGCGGCTCCGGGCAGCTCGCCCAGCAGTTCGGCCTCGCTCCGTGGCAGGTCGACCGCGCACGCCGCGACCTCCAGGGCTGGACGGAGGACGGCCTGGGACGCTGCATCGAGCTCCTCGCCGAGACGGATGCCAACGTCAAAGGCGGAGGACGTGACCCGGTGTTCGCGCTGGAGCGGATGGTCCGCATCATCAGCGCCCGCGGTCGCGACTGAGCGCCCGCACATGCAGCGAGCCCCCGTCCGGACCTAAGTCCTGACGGGGGCTCGCTAGCGGCGCGGGACAGGTCCCGCGGGCGGTCGTCGCTTAGAGCGCGGCGACCTGCTTGGCGATGGCCGACTTGCGGTTCGCCGCCTGGTTCTTGTGGATGACGCCCTTGCTGGCAGCCTTGTCGATCTTCTTCGCGGCGAGGCGCAGCGCCGCGGTCGCCTTGTCCTTGTCACCGGCGGAGACAGCCTCGCGGGTGGCGCGGATGGCCGTCTTCAGCTGGCTCTTGACGGCCTTGTTACGCTCCTGCGCCTTCTTGTTGGTGCCGTTGCGCTTGATCTGCGACTTGATGTTTGCCACGAATGGTCACTTTCGTTCTGGAGTGAGTTAGGGATGTGCCGCTCAGCGGAGAGGGCGCCTTGCGGCGTTTCGTGCGGACACATCCACACGCAAGCCAACAAACAACATTACCAGCGATTGCGCCCTCCCGCCAAAACGGTGTGCGGTCACCGTCCGACGCGTGCGGGCGCGTACGACCCGACGAGCAGCTCCTCGGACAACGCGGGGCCGTTCGGCTCCCAACCCAGTTCGACCCTCGCGCGGATTCCACGTGCCTGCTGATCGAGCAGCAGCGCCTCCGCGAGGCCTTCGCCCAGCCGCGAGGCCGTCTCTTCGAGAGACTCGGCGGCGACCCCGCCGGCCACGTCTGCGGCCTGGGCGGCGACTTCGCCGAGTTCGCGAACGGTGGGGTTGTGCCCGCCGGCGCCGATGTAGGTGTGTCCGGCGGTGCCGTTCTCCAGCGCGAGCACGTAGAGGGCCGCCAGATCGTCGACATGCACCGTCGCCCAGTGCTGCGACCCATCGCCGATCAAGCGGAGCGTCGGGACGGCGCCTGTGCCGCGCGGCGCGTCCACGATCACGTTCGCGAGCCCCTTGCCGTGCCCGTAGACGATCGAGGGTACGACTACGGTGCCGCGCACGCCCTCCGCCTCGAGCACCAGGCGCTCGCCCGTGGCCCGCCAGGCGGTCAGGGCGGGCGGCGCGGCGGGGGACTCCTCGGTGATGTCGTCGCACGAGCCGTAGGTCCAGATTCCGCCGGTGTGCACGAACGGCTTGCCGGAGTCAGTGAGTCCGGAGAGCACAGCAGGGACGAGCATGGCATCCACGTCCTTCGAGGAGGCGAGGTGGATGACGCCGTCGCTGGTCCGCGCGGCACGCTCCACGAGAGCGGCGTCACTCGCGTCGCCGATGAGCGCGGTGGCGCCCGCCATCTGAACTGCAGCTGCCTTGGCCTCGTCGCGGACGAGGGCGGTGACGGCATGGCCCTCGTCGAGAAGACGGGGGAGAACGGCCGATCCGATGAAGCCGGTCGCGCCGGTGAGAAGGATGTTCATATCGTCCACAACATCGGATGCGCGCGAACATTCCCCAGGTTGCCGTCCCCTCGGAGCCCGCCGGGCCACGCGCGTAGGCTCCTTCCATGACTTCTTCCAGCATCGCCATCGTCAACGGTTACGTCGTCCCCGTCTCGCAGGAGCCGATCGAGAACGGCGTCGTCCTCGTTCGGGACGGCGTCATCCACGCGGTGGGAGCGGCGGGCACCATCGAGATCCCCGGCGACGTGACCGTGGTGGATGCGGCAGGCAAGTGGGTCCTTCCGGGCTTCATCGAATCGCACGGGCACGTCGGCATCCACGAGGAGGCGAACGGCCCCGCCGGCGACGACACCAACGAGATGACGACGCCCAACACCGCGGCGGTCCGCGCGATCGACGCGATCAACATCGACGACGAAGGGTTCCGCGATGCGCTTTCCGGTGGCGTGACCTCGGTCGTGGTGAAGCCCGGATCGGGCAACCCCATCGGTGGCCAGACCGTGGCGATCAAGACCTGGGGCGGGCGGATCATCGACGAGCAGGTCATCCGCGAGGCCGTCAGTGTGAAGTCGGCCCTCGGCGAGAATCCGAAGCGCGTCTACGGAGCCAAGAATCAAACACCCAGCACGCGTCTCGGTGTCGCCATGATCATCCGCGAGGCGTTCGTGGACGCCCAGAACTACCGGACCCGCCGCGACGAGGCGCAGCTGGAGGGCAAGCCCTTCGACCGCGACCTGGCGAAGGAGACGCTGGTGCGGGTGCTCGACGGCGACCTCGCCTGGGATCAGCACACCCACCGTCACGACGACATCGCGACCGCTCTGCGCCTCGCGGACGAGTTCGGCTACCGTCTGGTCATCAACCACGGCACGGAGGCGCACAAGATCGCGGACGTTCTGGCCGAGCGCGACATCCCGGTGATCTTCGGGCCGATGTTCACCTCGCGCTCCAAGGTCGAGCTCCGCGACCGGGCGATCGCCAACCTCGCCATCCTCGCCCAGGCCGGTGTCCGGGTGGCGATCACCACAGACCACCCGGTCGTCCCGATCAACTTCCTCGTGTACCAGGCCGCTCTCGCGGTGAAGGACGGCCTGCCACGGGACACCGCGCTCGAAGCACTCACCATCAACCCTGCGGCATTCCTCCGTCTCGACGACCGCGTCGGCTCGCTGTCTGTGGGGCTCGACGGCGATGTGGTGGTCTGGTCGGGCGACCCGCTCGATGTGAACTCGCGCGCGGAGCGCGTCTACATCGGCGGCGCCGAGGTCTACCGCTTCGAGGACGGACGCGGCCACGTCGTCGAGCGCGCCGATCGATTCGCCTGACGACGGCCACCGAGCGTTCATGGGAGAATGGCCGGACGATGTCACCACGAGCTCTTCAGGCCCTCGAGCCCGCCGCGACCGACCCGGCCTCCCTCCGCAACTTCTGCATCATCGCGCACATCGACCACGGCAAGTCGACCCTGGCCGACCGCATGCTGCAGATCACCGGCGTGGTCTCCGACCGGGACATGCGCGCCCAGTACCTCGACCGGATGGACATCGAGCGTGAGCGCGGTATCACCATCAAGAGCCAGGCGGTCCGCATGCCGTGGGAGGTCGACGGGCAGACCTTCGCGCTGAACATGATCGACACCCCCGGGCACGTCGACTTCACCTACGAGGTGTCGCGCTCCCTCGCCGCCTGCGAGGGCGCCATCCTGCTGGTGGATGCGGCCCAGGGCATCGAGGCGCAGACCCTCGCCAACCTGTATCTCGCGCTGGAGAACGACCTCACGATCATCCCGGTGCTCAACAAGATCGACCTGCCGGCGGCCGATCCCGAGAAGTACGCGCAAGAGCTCGCGAGCCTGATCGGCGGCCGCCCGGAGGACGTCCTGCGCGTCTCCGGCAAGACCGGCATGGGTGTCGAGGCGCTCCTCGACCGCGTCGTCGCCGAGATCCCCGCTCCCACCGGGGTCGCCGACGCGCCGGCCCGCGCGATGATCTTCGACTCCGTCTACGACAGCTACCGCGGCGTCGTCACCTATGTCCGCATGGTCGACGGCACGCTCCACCCGCGCGAGCGCGTGCAGATGATGTCGACAAGGGCCACCCACGAGATCCTCGAGATCGGTGTCTCCTCGCCCGAGCCGACGCCATCGAAGGGGCTGGGCGTCGGCGAGGTCGGCTACCTCATCACCGGCGTGAAGGACGTCCGCCAATCGAAGGTCGGCGACACGATCACGACCGCGGCGAAGCCGGCCTCTCAGGCCCTGCCGGGCTATACCGAGCCGAAGCCGATGGTGTTCTCCGGCCTGTACCCGCTCGACGGCAGCGACTATCCCGAACTGCGTGAAGCCCTCGACAAGCTGAAGCTGTCGGATGCGGCGCTCGTCTACGAGCCCGAGACCTCCGTCGCCCTGGGCTTCGGCTTCCGCTGCGGCTTCCTCGGTCTCTTGCACCTGGAGATCATCACCGAGCGGCTGTCGCGCGAGTTCGACCTCGATCTCATCACGACCGCCCCGAGCGTCATCTACGAGGTGACGACGGAGGACAAGAAGACCGTCACCGTCACCAACCCGAGCGAGTTCCCCGGCGGCAAGATCGAGAAGGTCGAGGAGCCGGTCGTCAAAGCCGCCATCCTCGCCCCGAAGGACTACGTCGGCGTCATCATGGAGCTCTGCCAGGGTCGCCGCGGGACGCTCCTCGGCATGGAGTACCTCGGCGAGGACCGTGTCGAGATCCGCTACACGATGCCCCTCGGCGAGATCGTGTTCGACTTCTTCGACCAGCTGAAGTCCAAGACCGCCGGTTACGCCTCCCTCGACTACGAGCCGTTCGGAGAGCAGGAGTCGGACCTCGTGAAGGTCGACATCCTGCTGCAGGGTGAGGCGGTGGATGCGTTCAGCGCGATCGTCCACCGCGACAAGGCGTACGCGTACGGCACGATGATGGCGTCCCGTCTGCGGGAGCTCATCCCGCGCCAGCAGTTCGAGGTGCCTATTCAGGCCGCCATCGGCGCACGGATCATCGCGCGCGAGAACATCCGCGCGATGCGCAAGGACGTCCTCGCCAAGTGCTACGGCGGCGACATCACGCGAAAGCGCAAGCTCCTCGAAAAGCAGAAGGAGGGCAAGAAGCGCATGAAGATGGTCGGCCGCGTCGAGGTCCCCCAAGAGGCGTTCATCGCAGCGCTCTCCGGCGACACGGAGAAGAAGGACAAGAAGTAGTCGTCGCCAAGGCGCCTCTGCCCTTAGCGATGACACCGCTCCGAAGCTGGGCTGTGCGAGGCCCTCATGGCAGAAGCGAGACCCGGCGCTGTATGCCGGCTGATTGTCTGTCGTCTCAGCATGGCGACCAGTTCGATGGAAGCAACACTCCGCGGTTCTCGGGTCTGACGTTTTCGTCTGAACGGGCGAGACCGAGCTGCCTACAATGTGAAATAGCCGCCTCGGTGAACAGTTGAGCATTGAAGTTTCGCGAAATTGCGGCATACGGTGCAGGTCCGTTTGAACTTCACCTCTGCACTTCAACGTCCGTCTAGCCCACATGGCCGGGGGATTCGTGAGCCGTCGACGATTCCATCAATCGCAAGCGGGAGCGTCGGGTGTAATCTGAGGAACACTCATGTGAAGGAGTTCCAATGCCGGAGAATAACAGTGAGCCTGATTGGCTGGCGGTCTCTGCTCGCGCCCAGGCCTATCAGGCCCTTCACCTCGCAGACCTCAGCAGCGCGCCGCTTGTCGTGCGAGCAAACTTTCTTATGACCCTTGGCCTTTCGCGGGCTGAGGCGGCTGCATTGCTGGGGTCGAGTGATGACTCGTTGCGAGTGCAAATGGCCCGCGCGAAGAAGAAGGCTGGCACCGCGGTCGCGGCCAAGGGCGGGGACGTGGAACAGAATGCCTGACGATTCCCCCGATCTTGCAAGGATCGCCAACGTCCTCGCCCTCCTTTTGACGCGTGAGATGAATCGATCGACTGCCGCTGCAACCCTTTCCTCATGCGGATTCAGCACCAAGCAGATCTCCGGATTGATTGGCTCGAGCGAGGGATCCGTGCGCGCACTGATTTCTCAAGCGCGCAAGAAATCTGCCGATGACAAGTCCGCTAAGGATACAGATGGCTGATGGCGCTGCTATCCGTCGCGCAATCAGCGACAAGACGGGATTTTCTGCCCGGCACGTGAACCGCCTGGTGCAGGCGAAAATGCTCTCAGATCGTCTCGGTCGAGATCACGCCTCTCTGGCCGTAGCACTGGAGAAGAAGGTCAACGTTAACAAGCACGTCGACGACGAAGACTGGGCGGTACTCCGAGGCGCACAAGGCGTCGCTTCGGTTGCCACTCCAGGCGCTCAACCCACTTCGGTTCCCAACGCCCGGAGTTCAATCTCCTCAAAGCGGCCTGCCCGCGCGAGGTCGGGGCGAACTGTGATGGTGGTGTACGGGCGCGACGGAGAGGCCAAAGAGGCGATGTTCGAGTTTCTCGAAGCGCTGGATTTGAAGCCGATGAGTTGGACCCAAGGAATCAGCCAAACCAAGATCGCAAATCCGACAGTGCGCCAAGTCGTCGATGCGCTTTTCGTCAAGGCGGTCGCGGTGGTGGTCCTGCTGACGCCGGACGACCTAGCACAACTCAAGCCGGGATTGTGGAAGAAGAACGACCCTTCATATGAGAGGGAACTGACGGGACAGGCCCGTCCAAACGTGCTTTTCGAGGCTGGCATGGCGATGAGTAGCCACCCCGACCGCACCGTTATCACGCAGCTAGGCGACGTGAGGCCCTTCACTGACATCGGCGGGATCCACGTCACGCACCTAAACAATTCGATCGACACCCGGCGTGAACTCGCGACCAAACTAATCAACGCCAAGTGCACGGTGGATATGGACCGCGACAAATGGCGGACCGCTGGCAATTTCGAGCATGTGAACAAGGACGACGCAGATGGCTGAGACAGACGAAGTCGGCATCCCGGCGGGCGAAGCGACTATTCAGGACCGGATCGCTGCGTTCGGCATGCTTGATCGGATGGAAGGAGCTACCCAGGCAGCGAAGATCTACCGCTTGTCACTGGTCGGCTTCAAGCGTGGTGAGATCGCGGCGATGACGCAAACCTCAGTTCAGGTCGTGAGCCAAAGCATTTACGCCGAGAAGAACAAGGGCAAGAAGAGACCTTCGCCGAAGCAGTCCTGACTTGTGCTGACCAACCGACGGATCCCTAAACTGTCCGTTTGTTTGGTGCGAATGGGTTCAAAAAATCGTTGGCCCGCCTTCCTGCTTGCGATCGTGCGCCGTTATTTTTTACTCGGCGACCCTCGGGTTACACAGAAGAAGGATTAAAAGTAGGCCGATCTGCGCGGGCATCCGGTTCGGCGGCCGCAGCCCGTTTCGCGAACCCCGGGGACATGGCGGAAGATGAATACATGCGCCGCTCCACGTTCACCGATCAACCCGTCACGTACGGGGCGGTCGGCGGCACCCAGGCGGCCGATCTGCTGTACTACCCGCCGAAGGGCTACAAGCCGCTCGAGCGCAGCATCCGGCTGGGCAGCGGCGACGAGCGGTTCGAGACCGCGGCCACCGCGCTGATGGCGTGGGGTGTGCAGAAGGGCAGCGGCATCCAGGTCACGGACGTCCACGAGGGAACCGGCGTTCAGTACGAGGGCGTCGAGTTCGGCCCGGACGGCACACCGGTCCGGATGCGCACCAACCGGCCGGAGGAGGACGTCTTCGCCGACGACGGAACACCGTTCGTCCGCAATGGGATGACCGCGGTCCTGAAGATTCCGTTCGGCCCGTTCCGGGTGTCCGCGCCGATCCGCGTCGTGTATGTCGTCGACGAGCCGCACCGGCGCGGCTTCGCCTACGGCACCCTGCACGGCCACCCGGAGAGCGGAGAGGAACTGTTCCTCGTCGAACAGCGTGAGGACGGGACGGTCTGGTTCCTGCTCCGCGCGCTGTCCCGACCCTCCAATGCGTTCTACCGCCTGGTGTCGCCCGTGCTCACCCTGGTGCAGCGCCGGTTCACCGCGAAGTACCTGCGCGCGCTCCACCCCGTCCGGTCCGCCTGATGCCGAGCGTCCTTCCGCTCGGGGACCCGGCGCCCGCCGACGGTCTGCTCCCCGCGACCGCCGCCGACGGCACCGAGACCCGCGACTTCGGCGTCTACCTGCACGTGCCGTTCTGCCGGGTGCGCTGCGGGTACTGCGACTTCAACACCTACACGGCCACCGAGCTGCGCGGGGTCTCGCAGTCGGACTACGCCGGGCACGCGGTCCGGGAGGTGGAGTTCGCCGCGGGTGCACTCCGCGCCAGCGGTATCCCCGACCGTCCTGCGTCGACCGTCTTCTTCGGGGGCGGCACGCCCACGCTGCTGCCGCCCGGCGATCTCGGTGCGATGCTCGGCGCGGTCAGGGACACGTGGGGTCTCGCCGAAGGGGCGGAGGTGACCACGGAGGCGAACCCGGACTCGGTGGATGCCGACGACCTGCGGCGCCTGGCCGACGCCGGGTTCACCCGCGTGTCGTTCGGGATGCAGTCCGCCGTCCCGCATGTGCTGGAGACGCTGGAGCGCACCCATGACCCGGCGCGCATCCCGCTGGTGGTCGGCTGGGCGCGCGAGGCCGGCCTGCAGGTCAGCCTCGACCTCATTTACGGCACGCCGGGGGAGTCGCTCGACGACTGGTCGCAGAGCCTCGACACCGCGCTCGCCTGCCAGCCCGACCACTTGTCGGCGTACGCCCTGATCGTCGAGCCGGGCACGAAGCTGGCCCGACAGATCCGGTCCGGCCAGGTGCCCGAGCCGGATGACGACCTCGAGGCCGACATGTACGAGCTCGCGGACACGCGGCTCGCCGACGCCGGCTACGACTGGTACGAGGTGAGCAACTGGGCGACGGATGCGGCCCACCGGTCGCGTCACAATCTGGCCTACTGGCTCGGCCACGACTGGTGGGGCATCGGTCCGGGCGCGCACAGTCACGTCGGAGGCGTCCGCTGGTGGAACGTGAAGCATCCCGCCGCGTACGCCCAGCGAGTCCTAGCCGGCGAGTCGCCGGCCGCCGGGCGCGAGACGCTCGACAGCGAGACCCGCCACGTGGAGCGCGTGCTGCTGCTGTCGCGCATCCGCGACGGTCTGCGCACCACTGAACTCGGGGAGTCCGGACGACACGAGGTGCCCGGGCTGATCGCGGACGGTCTCGTAGACGGAAGAGCCGCCCTCCGCGGGTCGATCGTGCTGACCCTGCGGGGGCGGCTCCTGGCCGACGCGGTCGTGCGCCGGCTGCTGGCCGACGAGGCCGCGTGACGGCTCGCCCAGTGGACGAGGCCGACCGGCATCGCTCGCCTAGCTGACGAAGCGGATGGCCACCGGGTACGTGTAGTACTCGCCCTGGTTGGCCTTCACCGCGGCGATGATGCTGAACACGATGTTGATCACCCACGCGGCGATGATGATGAAGATCCCGACGACGACGATCGACAGGATGCCGCCGACGATGTACGCGATGAAGATGGTGATCTGGAAGTTGAGCGCCGTCGCCGTGTGCGCGCGCACGAACGGACCGCGGTCCTTCAGCACGAGGTAGCCGATCAGCGCCGGGATCCAGTTGAACAGGATGCCGCCGACCTGCACGAGGGTGGCCCACAGCTTCTCGTCGGCGGGGCTGAGCTGTTGCGCCCCTCCGTACGGCTGCTGGGGCGGTGGGGGCGGCGGGGGTGTCGCGGACATGGTGCTGTTCTCCTCTGACGGACCAGGGGTGGACGTGATCAAGCCAGCCTAGGGCGCGCGGCCCCAGGCTGAAAAGAGCCTGAACGCGGTATCCCTACTTGATGAACCGGAAGTTCACCGGGTAGCGGTAGGTGCCTCCGCTGTTCACGCGGACGAAACCGAGGATCGAGAACACGAGGTTCAC
This sequence comes from Leifsonia sp. RCC_180, assembly GCF_058138205.1. NCBI lineage: Bacteria > Bacillati > Actinomycetota > Actinomycetes > Micrococcales > Microbacteriaceae > Leifsonia > Leifsonia sp. RCC_180. The sequence goes on from NZ_CP200340.1 coordinate 712,471, forward strand.
GATGTACAGCGCCCACGGGATCAGCAGGCCGAACAGCAGGTAGCCGATGCCGTAAGTGAAGCTGCCGATGATGATCCCGATGATCTGGGAGGCGACCCAGGCGATGATCCAGGTGATCTGCCAGTTGAGAGCCTCTTTGGCCTCCTGGTTGGTGAGGCGTCCTCGGTCCTTGAAGACGAGCCAGATGATCAGTGAGGGAAGGATCCAGAGGATGCCGCCGAGGTGGGCGAACGACGCCCACTGCTTGTCCTGGGCCGGGTCGAGCGGCGCGGCCTGGGCGGCGTAGGGCTGCTGCGGTGCGCCGGCCGGCTGGGAGTACGGCTGCTGGGGCGGGACGTTCGAGTACGGCTGCTGCGGGGGGACGCCGCCGGGCTGCTGCGGCGGGACACCGTCCGCGGGGTCGGAGGGCTGGTTCGGGTCTGTCATCGGCGGAACCCTTTCGTGATCGGTTGCAACACTGTCGAACCGGTGCCCATACGGTACTGCGGGCGAGTCTCAGGCAGCAATCATCCTGACCGCGTTTCGGCGCGGTAGGATTGGCACTCAGGAACAGCGAGTGCTAATCGGTCGACGGGAGGCGGAGATGGTCTCGGAACGCAGCCTCGAAGTGTTGCGCGTCATCGTCCAGGACTACGTGGCGTCGCGGGAGCCGGTCGGGTCGAAGAGCATCGTGGAGCGGCACTCCTTCGGCGTGTCGGCTGCCACCATCCGGAACGACATGGCGCTGCTGGAAGAAGAGGAGCTCATCGCGGCCCCGCACACCTCCTCGGGCCGCGTGCCGACCGACAAGGGCTACCGGCTGTTCGTCGACCACCTCGCTGAGGTCCGCCCGCTGACACCGGCGCAGCGCACCGCGATCGAGACGTTCCTCGGCGAGTCCGTCGACTTCGACGACGTGCTCTCGCGCACCGTGCGCCTGCTCTCGCAGCTGACGAGCCAGGTCGCCCTGGTGCAGTACCCGTCGGTAGCGCGCTCGCGCATCCGGCACATCGAACTGGTTGCACTTGCGCCGCGCCGGCTGCTCAGCGTGCTGATCACCGACTCGGGCGCCGTCGAGCAGCGCGTGATCGAGTCGCACGTCGAGATCAGCGACGAGGATGTGGCCGAGATCCGCGGTGCGATCAACGGCGCCGCTGCGGGGCTGACCCTCGCAGAGGCGACCGCGCGGCTGCGGGAGCTGCCGGCAGCGCTGACCGAACGCACTCGCCAGCTCGTCGAACCGGTCGTCGGTGCCTTGCTCGACCAGATCGCCGCCAACCGGCAGGAGAAATTGGTCATGGCGGGTGCCGCGAATCTCGTCCGCACCGAGCACGACTTCCCCGGCAGCATCACACCGGTGCTGGAGGCCATCGAAGAGCAGGTCGTCCTGCTCCGGCTGTTCGATGAGATGGCGACCGACCAGCACGGCGTGGCGGTCAGCATCGGGCGCGAGAACGCCGTGTTCGGGCTGACGGAAGCATCCATCCTCTCCAGTGGTTACAGTGCGGCGGGATCGGATGTGGCCCGCGTGGGCCTGCTCGGGCCGCTCCGCATGGACTACTCCGGCAACATGGCGGCCGTCCGCGCGGTCGCCCGCTACCTCTCCCGGCTGCTCGGCGACCAGTAGGCCGCCTGCGACCGAGACCACAACACGCGATCGAGAAGAAGAAGGAACAGCCTACGTGGCCGACCACTACGAAGTCCTCGGCGTCGAGCGCGACGCCAGCCCCGACCAGATCAAGAAGGCGTACCGCCGGCTCGCGCGCGAGTTGCACCCGGATGTGAACCCCAGTTCTGAGGCGCAGGAGCGCTTCAAGCTCGTCACGCACGCCTACGACGTGCTCAGCGATCCGCAACAGCGCCAGCAGTACGACCTGGGCGGCTCCGGCGGCTTCGGCGGGGGCGCGGGAGCCGGCGACTTCGCCGGGTTCAGCGACATCTTCGAGACGTTCTTCGGCGGCGGTGGAGGGGCGACGCGCGGTCCGCGGTCGCGCCGCGAGCGTGGCCAGGACGCCCTGCTCCGCGTGGAGGTGGACCTGGACGAGGTCATCTTCGGCACGCACCGCGACCTGGAGGTCGACACGGCGGTCGTCTGCGAGACCTGCAACGGCTCGTGCTGCCAGCCGGGCACCCAGCCGGTGACGTGCGACATCTGTCACGGCACCGGCAGCATCCAGCGCTCGGTGCGGTCCCTGCTCGGCAACGTGATGACCTCCAGCCCCTGCGGTACCTGCCGCGGCTACGGCACCGTCATCGCGACGCCGTGCGTGACCTGCCAGGGTCAGGGACGCGTCCGCGCCCGGCGTTCCGTGCCGGTCGACATCCCCGCCGGCGTCGACACCGGCCTGCGGCTGCAGATGCCGGGCAGCGGCGAGGCCGGCCCCGCCGGTGGCCCGAACGGCGACCTGTATCTGGAGATCAAGGTCAAGCACCACGAGGTTTTCAGCCGTGACGGCGACGACCTGCTCTGCACGCTCGAGCTGTCGATGACGGATGCGATCCTCGGCACCACGGCGACGATGAAGGCGCTCGACGGCGACATCCGGCTCGAACTGAAGCCCGGGACGCAGTCCGCCGACATCATCACGGTGAAGGATCGCGGCATCACGCACCTGCGGGGAGCCGGACGCGGAGACCTACGGGTCGGCATCCAGGTGGTCACGCCCACGAAGCTCGACCACAAGGAGAAAGAGCTGATCAAGAAGTTCGCCGCGACCCACGCGGGCCCGGAGCCGTCGCTCGCGCGGTTCCAGCAGGGGCTGTTCGCGAAGCTGCGCGACCGGTTCCTCAACCTCTGAGGTGAATCGTGGCCTCCCTCTACCTGCGTGAGGATCTCGACGACGTCGAGGTCGGCGCCCGGCTGTCGCTGACCGGCGCCGAGGCGAAGCACGCGGCGACCGTGAACCGCACACGTCCCGGCGAGTCGGTGCTGATCGGCAACGGCCGCGGACTCGTCGCCTCGGGCGAGGTGCTCGTCTCCACGAACACCGAGCTGACCATCGACGTGGAGTCGGTCTCGCGCGTCGAGCGCCCGGCTCCGCTGATCACGCTGGTGCAGGCCCTGGCGAAGGGCGACCGCGATGAACTCGCGGTGCAGGCGGCCACCGAACTGGGTGTCGATGCGGTGGTGCCGTGGGCAGCCTCCCGATCGGTCTCCCGGTGGGACGGCGCGAAGGTCGCGAAGGGCCGCGAGCGCTGGGCCACGATCGTGCGGGAGGCGGCGAAGCAGTCGATCCGCGCGTGGACGCCGGAGGTCGCCGAGCTCGCAGCGACGAAGCAGGTCGCCGGGCTGGCCAGCAGCAGCCGGGTGCTCGTGCTGGAGCCCGACGCCGACACTCCGCTGACCGCAATCGAGCCGGATGGCCGCGACCTGGTGCTGGTGGTCGGCCCGGAAGGCGGTATCGCGCCGCAGGAGCTCGCGCTGTTCCGTGAGGCGGGCGCCGAGATCGTGCGGCTGGGCAGCACGGTGCTCCGCACCTCCACCGCGGGCCCCGCCGCCCTCGCGGTGCTGAACGCGGCTCTCAACCGCTGGTGACGCCCTGGGCGGACACCCCGCCGTTGTCGGCCCTCGCGAATAGGATGGAGGCATGGCAGAAACGGAGCGTTCGATCTTCTCCCGCATCATCGCGGGCGAGATCCCAGCCGACGTCGTGTACGACTCGGAGCGGTTGATCGCGTTCCGCGACATCGCCCCGAAGGCGCCGCTGCACCTGCTCGTCGTTCCGAAGACGGAGCAGTACCGCGATGTCGCGGAGCTTGCCGCCGGTGACACCGAGCTCCTCGCCGAGCTGGTGGCGACCGCCAAACGCCTCGCCGAGGAGTACGGCGACGGCGACTACCGCTTGATCTTCAACTCGGGCGAGGGTGCGGGTCAGACCGTGTTCCACGTCCATGCACATGTACTGAGCGCCGCCGGCGAAGGCGGGCTCGAGGAAGGAAGCCTTGCCCTCTAGCGATTCGACCGCGGCCCCCGGCGAGGGCGCGGAAGCCCGGCTGAGCGTCGACGGCGTGCAGATGGTCCGCCTGCTCGGCCCACAGGACCGCCTGCTGACCACGCTGGAGCGCCAGTACCCGCTGGTCAGCGTGCACGTGCGCGGCAACGAGATCACCCTCGCCGGCGACCCGACGCAGGTCGCCGCTGCCCAGCGCCTCGTCGAGGAGCTGCTGCAGATGGTGCGCAACGGCCAGGAACTGTCGCCTGCCGAGGTCACGAGCTCGGCCAAGATGCTCGGCACCGACCTCAACCTGAGCCCGGCGGATGTGCTCGGCCAGGCCATCCTGACCGCGCGGGGCAAGAGCATCCGCCCGAAGACGCTCGGGCAGAGCCAGTACGTCGACGCGATCGACCACAGCACGATCGTGTTCGGGATCGGGCCGGCCGGTACCGGCAAGACCTACCTCGCCATGGCGAAGGCCGTGCAGGCGCTCCAGCGCAAAGAGGTCACCCGCATCATCCTGACCCGTCCGGCGGTCGAAGCGGGGGAGCGCCTCGGCTACCTGCCCGGCACCCTGACGGACAAGATCGACCCGTACCTGCGGCCGCTGTACGACGCACTCAACGAGATGATGGACCCGGACCTCGTCCCGAAGCTCCTCGCCGCCGGCACCATCGAGGTGGCGCCGCTGGCGTACATGCGTGGGCGGACGCTTAACGACTCGTTCATCATCCTCGATGAGGCGCAGAACACGACGCCGGAGCAGATGAAGATGTTCCTCACGCGTCTCGGCTTCAACTCGAAGATGGTCGTCACCGGCGACATCACCCAGGTCGACCTCCCCAACGCGGCGAGCGGTCTGCGCCTGGTGACCCGCGTGCTCAACGACATCGACGACATCCACTTCGCCCGGCTGACGAGCGAAGACGTCGTGCGGCACAGCCTCGTCGGCCGCATCGTCGACGCCTACACCGAGTACGACGCGCGCCAGCAGGCGCGGCACTACGAGCGGGAGCAGGCGGCCGAGTTCGCCAATCGCGCCGAGCGCCGCGGCGGATCGCCGCGCGACCACCTCCCGAAGCGACGATAGGGCCGCAGTGAGCATCGAGATCAACAACGAGTCGACCATCGAGGTGGACGAGGCCGCCCTGCAGCGGCTCGCCACCTATGCGTTCGACATCCTGCACGTGCATCCTGACGCCGAGCTCGCGATCGTGCTCGTCGACGAGGCTGCCATGGAGCAGCTGCACGTGCAGTGGATGGACGAGCCGGGCCCGACCGACGTGCTCAGCTTCCCGATGGACGAACTCCGCCCGGGAACGGAAGAGGAGCCGTCGCCCGCCGGGCTTCTCGGCGACGTCGTGCTCTGCCCGCAGGTCGCCCAGGTGCAGGCGGAGACGGCCGGTCACTCCCTGATGGATGAGCTGCTCCTGCTGACGACGCACGGCATCCTGCACCTGCTGGGCTTCGACCACGCCGAACCGGCCGAGGAGCGTGAGATGTTCGCCATCCAGCGCGACATCCTCGTCGGGTTCGCGCGCTACGACCGACAGCGGTAGGGGGCAGGATGCTGCAGGCGCTGTTCTTCATCGTCGCGTTCCTGCTGGTGGCTTTCGGCGGTCTGATGGCCGCTGTCGACTCGGCGCTTGCGGTGCAGTCGCGCGGCGATATCGCCGACCTGGCCGAGACGTCCCGTGCGAAGAAGTCCCTCCGCTCGATCGCGGAGGATCCGGGCGCCTACCTCAACGCGGTCAGCTTCACCCGCCTCCTCGCCGAGACGACGGCTGCGGTGCTCGTGACGCTCGCCTTCGAGCAGATCTTCGCGGAGTGGTGGGTCTCGCTCATCCTCGCGGCGCTGATCATGACCGCGGTGTCCTTCGTGCTGGTGGGCGTAAGCCCCCGCAGCGTTGGCCGGGCGAACGCGCCCGTGCTGCTCCGGCTGACCGCGCCGATCGTCCGGTTCGTGCGCGTGGTGCTCGGGCCCATCCCGGGCGGGCTGGTCGCGCTCGGCAATCGGGTGACGCCGTCGCGCGCCCGGTCGGCGCCGGTCACCAGCGAGGAGCAACTCCTCTCAATCGTCGACGAGGCGACCGAGTTCGACGTGCTCGAAGAGGACGACCGCGAACTCATCCACTCGATCTTCGAGTTCAACGCGACGGTGGTGCGCGAGGTGATGATCCCGCGGACCGACATGGTCACCGTGGATTCGACGGCCGGCCTCGGCACCGCGATGGGACTCTTCTTCAGCACCGGCGTCTCGCGCATGCCCGTCATCGACGGCGGCGACCCGGACGAAGTGGTCGGCATCCTCTATCTGCGCGATGCGGCCAAGCTGAGCTACGAGCGGCCGCTCGGCGCCGACGACATCACCGTCCAGGAGCTGGCGCGCCCCGCCCTGTTCGTGCCCGAGTCGCAGAAAGCCGACGCTCTGCTCGCCCAGATGCAGCGCGAATCCAATCACCTGGCGATGGTGGTGGACGAGTACGGCGGTATCGCGGGCCTGGTCACGCTCGAGGACCTGATCGAGGAGCTGGTCGGAGACATCTCGGACGAGTACGACCATGAGCTGGAGCTCATCCAGGTGCTCGGCGAGGGCCGCTACCGGATCGCCACGCGCCTGCCCATCGACGATCTCGGCGAACTGTTCGACATCGAGATCGAGGAGGAGGACGTCGACAGCGTCGGCGGCCTCGTCACCAAAGCGCTCGGGCGGCTGCCGGAGGTCGGTTCCACGGTCACGGTGCACGGGCTGAGGTTCACCGTCGACCGCATCGAGGGACGGCACAAGCATGTCGCGACGGTGCTGGTGGAGCGGGATGCGGCACTGCTGCCCGAGCCCACCGAACGCCCGGAGCGCACCGAACGGCCGGAACGCCCGGAGCGCCACGAACGCCCGGAGCGCCACGAACGCCCGGACCGCAGCGACCGGCACAGCGAGTCCCGCCACGGCGACTCCAGACACACCGCACAGGAGACCAGATCGTGACCGAGTACCACGCCGGATTCGTTTCGTTCGTCGGCCGCCCCAACGTGGGCAAGTCGACGCTGACCAACGCCCTGGTCGGTGAGAAGGTCGCGATCACGAGCTCCAAGCCGCAGACGACAAGGCGTGCCATCCGGGGGATCGTGCACCAGAAGGACGGCCAGCTCATCCTGGTGGACACCCCGGGCATCCACCGCCCGCGCACCCTTCTCGGGGAGCGCCTCAATTCGCTCGTTCAGTCGACGCTGGGCGACGTGGATGTCATCGGGTTCTGCATTCCGGCGGACGAGAAGATCGGCCCGGGCGACCGGTTCATCAACGAGCAGCTCGACGAGTACCCGCGAGCCAAGAAGGTGGCCATTGTCACCAAGGTGGATGCGACGGGCAAGGCACAGGTCGCCGAGCAGCTGCTCGCGGTGTCGGCCCTGCGGGAGTGGGAGGCGATCGTCCCCGTGTCGGCGGTGAGCAACATCCAGCTGGAGACACTGACCTCCGAACTGATGAAGCTGCTTCCCGTTTCTCCGGCGCCGCTTTACCCGGAGGAGGCGATCACCGACGAGGGCCTGGAGGACCGCATCTCCGAAATGATCCGCGAGGCGGTGCTGGAGGGCGTCGAGGACGAACTGCCGCACTCGCTCGCGGTGACCATCGACGACATCGTGGAACGCGACGACAAGGACCTCGTCGAGGTCTACGCGAACCTGTTCGTCGAGCGCGACAGCCAGAAGGCGATCGTGATCGGGAAAGGCGGGAGCCGCATCCGCGACGTGGGTGCGACCGCTCGCGTGCCGATCGAGCAGCTGCTCGGCCGCCACGTGTTCCTGTCGATCCGGGTGAAGGTCGCGAAAGACTGGCAGCGCGACCCGAAGCAGCTGGGCCGACTCGGGTTCTGAGGGGGCGTCCGCGGCGGCCTCGTACATCCCGAGGATGATTCCCGTGACCGGATGCCCGGCCGCGGTGCGCCGGACCGTACGGTAGAAGCATGCCCGACCGCCGCCGACTGCTGAGCGCACTGGCGCCGCACCGCTGGGTGCTGGAGCCTGCGCTCGCGCTAGCGCTGTTCGCGGCGTGGCTGGTCACCGGCCTCCCGTTCGATATGGCGGCGGGCCTCGCGCTCGTGTTCTACTGCGCCGCGGTGGCGCTGTCGCGCATCCTTCCGGCCGTCGCGCTGGGGCTCGTCTGGATCGCTGTGCTGCTGGAGCTGACCGAGCAGGAGCCGATGGACGGCGCGTTCCGGATGATCGCGGCGATCGCTGTCGTCGCGGCGCTCGTCGGCGTCGCGGCGCACGGCGGGCGGGTGCTGCGCTGGTTCGACTTCGGGTCGGCGATCCTGTTCGCGCCCGCCCTGGCGTACCTGTTCACGGTGCGCGGCGACCTGAAGTTTCCACAGTTCGGCCCGGTGATCGGCGGCTACTACACCAGCCAGGGAGTTGGTTTCCTGCTGATGAGCCTGCTGCTGGCGGTGATCTTCGTCGCAGGATGGCTGCTCGGCTTCCTGGTGGCTCGGCAGCGCGCGGAGACGGCCGGGCGCGGGCCATCGGTGCTCGTCTGGCTGGCGTCGAACGGGGGAGCAGAGGTCACCGAGGACGAGAATGATCGTGCTGTGCTGGTCCGGCGGCTCACGCGGACCCAGCTGACGGCCGACATCCTCGGGGCCGTCCTTTTCGAGGTGTTCTGCCTGGTGGTCGGCGAGCAGGATCGCGCCGCCTTCGTCGTGCTGACCGCCTTCGCAGTGGCCGTCGCCCTCCGCCGGCTGTCGCCGGCGGTCGCCCTGGTGATCGCGTGGCTCGCGGCGGTGCTCCAGATGACGACCGGCCACAGCATCCTGGTCAGCGACCTGGGCGTGCTGATCGTGCTGTACGCCACGGCGAGGTACGGCGACCGGATCGTGCGGGGCGCCGGACTCATCTCGGCGGGCATCGGCGCGCTCGTCGCTGCGCTGTACCTGACGGTGACCTCGGCGGTCGCGCAGAACTACTACGACCTGTTGTCGAGCGCGATCGCCAGCGTCGCACTGCAGTTCGCGTTCTTGTTCGTCGTCAGCATCACGGTGCTCGGGCTGTCGTGGGTTCTCGGCCTGCTCGCGCGCACCTGGCGGAACGCCCGTGTGGCCCGCCGCGCTCGAGCCGAGGCGGAGCTGGACCGCAACCGCGCAGTGGAGGACGTGGTGGTCGAGCAAGAGCGGACGCGCATCGCCCGCGACATGCACGACGTCGTCGCCCACTCGCTCGCCGTTGTCATCGCGCAGGCCGATGGCGCCCGCTACGCCCGGCACTCCGACCCGGACGCGGTGGATGAGGCGCTCGCGACGATCGCATCCACCGCCCGTTCGGCGCTCGGCGACGTGCGCGTACTGCTCGCGGAGCTGCGGCAGTCGCATCCCTCTGACACTCCACGTCAGCCGGGCGAGCACGACGGCCCGCAGCCGTCGCTGGCGGACCTCGACCTGACCATCGAGCACATCCGGTCGGCCGGACTCCCCGTCACCCTCGAGCGGCACGGAGAGGTCGCGGGGCTCGGCTCCGCGCAACAGCTCGCCGCCTTCCGCATCGTGCAGGAGGCGCTCACCAACGCGCTGCGGCACGGCAACACCGGTAGCCCTGCGAGCGTCGTGCTCGCGGAGGCGCCCGCCGACCGCGGCCCAGGACTCGTCATCACCGTGAGGAACAGCATGAGAGATACCACCCTCGAACCGACCACGACCGGGGCGCTGCCGCGGATCGGCCACGGACTTCCGGGGATGCGCGAGCGCGCCTCCCTCGCCGGCGGCTCGCTCACCGCGGGGCCCGTCGCCGGCGAGTTCGTCGTCACGGCTTTCCTTCCGGGGGCGGCCGCGTGACCGGGGTGGAGTCGGCGCCGATCCGGGTGCTGCTGGTGGACGACCAGCCGCTGTTCCGGGCCGGCGTGCGAATGCTGCTCAGCTCCCAGGGCGACCTCGAGTTCGCGGGGGAGGCGGGCAACGGCCAGGAGGGCGTCCGGCTGGCGGCAGAGACGCGGCCGGATGTGGTGCTCATGGACATCCGGATGCCCGTGATGGACGGCATCGCGGCGACGAGCACGATCATCGAAGAGGCGGAGCGGGCCGGACGGACGCCGCCCCGCATCGTCGTCCTGACGACGTTCGACCTGGACGAGGCGGCGGCTCGCGCCATCCGCGGAGGCGCGAGCGGGTTCGTGCTCAAGGACGCCGAGCCGGAGTTCCTGCTCGCCGCCATCCGGACGGTGCACGCGGGCAGCGCCGTGATCGCCGCCGGAGCGACCCGGGAGCTGTTCGAGTACTTCTCCTCCGCACAGCCGAGCCTCCCGGAGCCGCCGGAGTTCGCGTCCCTCACCTCGCGCGAGCGCGAGATCTTCGTGCTGGCCGCTCGCGGCTTGAGCAACGCCGAGATCGCCGGCTCCGAGTTTCTGAGCGAGGCCACGGTGAAGACGCACATCTCGCGCATCCTCGCCAAACTCGGCCTGCGCGACCGCGTGCAAATGGTGGTCTACGCGTTCGAGCACGGGCTGACAGCGGTCGAGTAGGCGGGCTGGCGCGGTAGCGGTACCACTCCGCGTCATCCTCAGGGAGGACACAGGATCGCCCCGCCGCCCGATCCGCCGGGGAGACGGCATCCCTAGCGTTGAGGTCATGGAGCTGACTCTCACCGATACGGTGGCCCGCGTCGAAGCGGCCACGAAGACCTACGGCACCGGCGCGGGGCGCGTGAACGCGCTCGACGGCGTCACCCTCGGCATTCCGGCCGGCCGGTTCACCGCGATCATGGGACCGAGCGGGTCCGGCAAGTCGACGCTGATGCACGTCATGGCCGGGCTCGACTCTGTCACCGGGGGTCGCGTGTTTCTGGGCGACACGGAGATCACGCACCTGGGGGATGCGGAGTTGACCCTCCTGCGCCGCCGCCGCGTCGGCTTCGTGTTCCAGTCGTTCAACCTGGTGCCGACGTTGGATGTGCGGGGCAACATCCTGCTCCCGTTCGAGCTGGACGGCCGCCGTCCCACCCGCGAGCAGAACGAGTGGATCGACCACCTGATCGACACGCTCGGCTTGCGCGACCGGCTGACCCACCGTCCGCACGAGCTGTCCGGCGGGCAGCAGCAGCGCGCCGCCATCGTCCGCGCCCTCGCGACTCGGCCCGACCTCGTGTTCGCCGACGAGCCGACCGGCAACCTCGACTCGCGCACCGGGCGCGAGGTGCTCGGGGTGCTGCAGGAGGCATCCCGGACCTTCGGCCAGAGCATCGCCATGGTCACCCACGACCCGGTGGCCGCCAGCTACGCCGATCACATCGTCTTCCTGGCCGACGGCCGGGTGGCCGCCGAGCGACCGCAATCGACGCCTGAGGAGATCTCGTCGTTCATGCTCGGGATGGAGGCGCGCGCGTGAGCCGGCCGTTCTCGGCGTTCCGGGCGAACGCGCGCGACCATCGGGCGGGCATCCTCGTCGCGGCGCTGAGCGCTGCCTTCGGGGTGGCGCTGGTCGGAGGCGTGAACGTGCTCGGCGCCTACATCGGCGCCTCGTCGATGGGGGAGCACAGCAGCGTCCAGCTCGCCCTCACCGTGGTCGCCGGAATCTTCTTCGTCGTCGCGGTCTACGTCGGCGCCATCGTCACCACGAACACGTTCGCGACGGTCATCGCGGGTCGCACGCGTACCATCGCGCTGCTGCGGCTGATCGGCTCCAGCGCCCGGACGCAGCGGCGCTCGGTCGCCGGCGAGGGGTTGGCCGTCGGACTGATCGGGGGAACGGTCGGAGGCGCGGCAGCCGCAGTGCTCGCCCTGGCGGCCGTGCGCGTCCTCGTGGTCACGGGGGCGATCCCGGAGGCGACGTACCCGGTCCTCAGCATCGAGATGGTGCCTCCGGTCGTCGCCGTCGTGCTCACCACGTGGCTCGCGTCGTGGGTCGGCAGCCGCCGCGTGCTCGCGGTGACGCCGATGCAGGCGCTGGGCGCGGCCCAGGAACGTCCGGCGGCGGTCGTCCGCAGCCGCGGCCGGCTCGCGGTGTCTCTGGTGCTGATCGTCGTGGGCGCCGCACTGCTCGTGTTCGGACTGCTGCTCGGCCTCGGCACGTTCGTGAAGGTGAGTGCGACGCTGGCGAGCCTGTCGTCGTACGGGGTCCTGATCGCCCTGCCCGGCGGCATCCTGTCGTTCACCGGGATCGTCCTCGCTGCGCCGTTCTTCCTGCCCGCCGTTCTGCGGGCCGTCGGCCTCCTGCTCGGCCGGGGAGCAGCGGGCCGCCTCGCTGCCGCGAACGCGGTGCGGAACCCTGAGCGCAGCTCCCGCACCGCGATCGGCCTGGTCATCGGGGTGACGCTGATCACGATGTTCGTGGTCGCCGCATCCACGTGGCAGCAGCTGATCAGGGATGCGTCCGCGCGCGAGCCGGGCATGTACGAGGGAGCCGACCAGGTGATCGGCGGGACGCTGGCGGTGTTCACGGTGCTGGTCGGGTTCTCCGCTGTGATCGCGGCGTGCGGCGTCGTCAACACTCTTTCGCTCAGCGTGCTGCAGCGCGGACGGGAACTGGGACTCCTGCGCGCCCTCGGCTTCAGCGCGGGCCAGGTGCGTCGGATGGTTCTCGCCGAGAGCGCTCAGCTGACCGTCGCCTCTGTGGCCACCGGGCTCATCCTCGGCACGGCGTACGGCTGGATCGGGGCGCAGTCCCTGCTCGGGATGATCCCCGGCGGCGGTCTGCTCGCGCCGGTGTTCCCGTGGCCGTTCCTGGCCGCGATCCTGGTGGGAGCGGCCGCACTCGCGCTCGTCGCCGCCCTCGCGCCGACCCGCCGGGCCACACGGGTGTCGCCGGTCGCGGCCCTCGCGGTGGAGTGACACGCCCTGGATGGTTGCTGAACTCTCACAGAGCTTCAGCTATCGATGAACTGAGCCCGGGATAATGGGGCGGCCCGAGTGGCCGCCCCGTGCTCCGCCCGCCTGCGGGCCCATGTCCGCCCCGAGAGGATGCCCCCTGAACTGGCTGATGACCCTGAGGATCGACGAGCCGCGGTTCCTCACCGCGCTGTACGTCGCGGCCGGGATCCTGGCGCTGTACCTGCTCATCCGCCCGACCTGGCGCCGGACGCTGGCAGGTCTGACGGCCGCGGTGGTGGGCGGACTCGCCGGGTGGTTCCTGGTCTGGCTGGTCACCGACGTACTGGATGTGTTCGGCGTCGGTCTCACTCCCGTGACGACCCTGTGGACGGCCCTGGGCTTCGGCGGAGTGAGCCTCGCGATCGCGAACCTGTTCCGCTCCCGCTGGTGGCGGAAGGTGATCGCCGCGGTCAGCATCCCTGTGTTCGTGGCTGCGGCGTTCTGCGGGATCAACGTCGACTTCGGTGCGTACCGCAACCTCAACGACGTGCTCGGCGTGGTCCCGTACGGGGCGCTGCAGCTGCACTCCGAGCACGGCGAGGTGGTCGCCGGGACGGACTGGCGTGCGACGAGAACGGCCGCCGCGGGTACCGAGGTGCCCGTTAAGGGCGAGGTCGGCACGGTGCGCATCCCGGCGACCGAGTCCCGGTTCCCCGCGCGCACGGCGGTCGTCTACCTGCCGCCGGTCGCGCTGACCCCGAACCCTCCGGCTCTCCCCGTGCTGTACGCACTGTCTGGGCAGCCAGGCGCGCCGGCCGACATGTTCACGGCGGGCGGGATGGCGACGGCGATGGATGCGTTCGCCGCCGAGCATGACGGCTATGCGCCGATCGTCGTCGCGGCCGACCAGCTCGGCGGCCCTGGCCGCAATCCGATGTGCGTCGACTCCCGCGACTTCGGGAATTCCGCGACGTATCTCCTGACGGATGTGCGCAACTGGGTGCGTTCGAACCTGCGCGTGAGCAGCGATCCGGCAGGATGGAGCGTGTTCGGCTACTCGCAGGGCGCGACGTGCGCCGTGCAGTTCGCGAGCGGGCGGCCGGACCTGTTCGGTTCCGCGCTGGCGTCGTCGAGCGAGCTGGGACCGACACTGGGGAATGAGGAGCTGACGATCAGCACGGGATTCGGGGGATCCAAGGAGGCGTTCGAGAAGGCACAGCCGGCTTCTCTGCTCGCCGCGAACGCACCGTACCGGGATTCGGTCATGGTGTTCGGCGCTGGGGCGATGGATGCGAAGTACTCGGGCTTCGCGCGAACCCTGTACGAAAAGGCGAAGAGCGCGGGCATCCGTGCCCAGCTGCTCAGCTCGCCGGACACCGCGCACGACTGGAAGACGGTGCGCTACGTCCTCGCGCACGGCTTCCCCGTGATCGCGCGACAGCTGGGGCTCGGTTCGTGAAGCCGGCCGCTCTGGCCGCGCGTACCGGCCGGCTCATCGCGCAGCATCCGTTCACCACCGCGGTGACCCTGCTCGTCCTGGTGCTCGCGCTGGCGACCGGTCCCATCCGGGGTCCGCATCGTCCCCTCCGCGGCTGGCTCGGCGCCGGCGCCGTCCAGCTGCTCGACGGGCACTGGTGGTCGCCGTTCACAGCGGTGCTGTTCACCGACGACCTGCTCGAACTCATCGTCGTCCTCATCCTGACGGTCGCGCTCGTCGGCGTGTCCGAACGGCTCATGGGGACCTGGCGGACGGCGCTCGCCCTCTTCGGGACGGCCGTGGTCGGCATTGTCGTCGGGGTCCTGGTGCAGGTGGTCGCCAACGACATCGGCGAGCTGTGGGCACGCAACGTGCACGGGCTGCTGGTGCTGGATGCGTTCACGGCGATCGGCGGCACGATCATGACGGCGAGTGCGTTCGCCGGAACGCTGTGGCGCCGCCGCATCCGGGTCATCACCCTCCTCGTCGCGATCATGTACCTGCTGTATTCGGGGCTGCCCTCCGACCTGTACCGGCTGCTCGCCGTGCTCACGGGCCTGGCCCTGGGGCCGCTGCTGCGTCAGGTACGCGTCGCCGGAGGCTGGCTGCGCAGCTCGCATCACGAGGTCCGGGTGCTGCTCGCGTCGGCTCTGACGATCACGGCGCTCGGGCCGGTCATCGGCCTGCTCGGGTCGACCCGGTACGGGATGCTGTCGCCGATCGGCCTGCTGTTCAGCAACGAGGCGCCGAGCGCGAGCGCGGTCGTGGAACGCTGCCAGGCGTTCGCCGTGACGCGGCAGTGCTTCCGCGATCTCACGCTCGAACGGATCAACGGCCTGGGTCCGGTCCTCCTCTCGGTGCTGCCGCTGCTGCTCCTGCTGGTCGCGGCGTACGGGCTGCTGCGCGGCCGGCGGTTCGCCGTGTGGCTGGCCGTGTCGGTCAACGGCTTGCTGGCGCTGCTCTCCGCGCTCTACTACGGAATCCTCCCGGTCGCCTCCGCCCATCCCGTCGGGTCGCCGCGGTACTGGGAGGTGACGGTCATCCTGGCGATGTCGACGCTCATCCCGCTGGCCATGGCCGTGCTGTTGATCGTCTACCGCAGGCACTTCACGGTCATGCCGTCGGCACGGGCCGTGCGGAGATACATCATCCTGGTGCTGGCGACCGGTGTGGGCCTCATCGTCTTCTATGTGTTCGTCGGATGGCTGCAGCGCGACACCGGGTTCACCCGGCCGATCGAGGTCGGCGACCTGCTCGCGGACGTACTCGAGCGTTTCGTGCCGGTGAGCTTCCTGCGGCGCGAACCGGTGGAATACCTTCCCACCACGCCGTTTGCGACGGTCGTCTACCACAACATCGGAACCGTGTTCTGGCTCGTCGCGATCGTCGGCGCCATCCCGGCGACCCTCGGCCGCGGGCTGCGCAGGCGGGGCACGGGAGAGGCCGCTCACGTGCGCGACCTGCTGCACCGCGGCGGCGGCGACGCCATCTCGTTCATGGCGACCTGGCCAGGCAACTCCTTCTGGTTCGATCCGATCGGCGGAGGTGCGATCGCCTACCGGGTCGAGGGGCGCGTCGCGCTGACCACCGGTGGTCCGTTCGGGAGCCCCGGGCCGCAGGACGGCGCCATCCAGGGATTCGCCCGGTTCTGCGACGATAACGGCTGGATCCCCGTCTTCTATAGCGTGGATGCGCACTACGGGCCGCTGTTCGAGCGCCTCGGCTGGTCGACCATGACGGTCGCCGAGGAGACCGTCATCCGGCCGCAGCTGTGGGCGACGACCGGCAAGAAGTGGCAGGACGTCCGGTCGTCGATCAACCGGGCGCAGCGCGCGGGCATCCGGTCGGAGTGGACGAGCTTCGCGGCCCTCCCGCTCACCGCCTCCGTCCAGCTGTCGGACATCTCCGAGCAGTGGGTCGCCGAGAAAGACCTGCCCGAGATGGGCTTCACCCTGGGCGGTCTCGACGAGTTGCGCGACCCCGAGGTCCGGCTGATGCTCGCGGTGGATGAGGACGGCCGTATCGAGGCCGTCACCAGCTGGCTGCCGACCTACCGCAACGGCATCGTCGTCGGCTGGACCCTCGACTTCATGCGCCGGCGCCCGGACAGCATCAACGGCGTCATGGAGTTCCTCATCGCCGAGGCGGCCACGCGGATGAAGGAGGACGGCATCGAGTTCATGTCGCTCTCGGCGGCGCCCCTTGCGCACACGGCTTCAACGGCCGAGGGCGAGAAGGACACGATGGACCGCGTGCTCGGCTACCTAAGTTCGTCGCTCGAGCCGGTCTACGGCTTCCGTTCGCTGCTGAAGTTCAAGCAGAAGTTCCAGCCCGAGCTGCACCCGCTGATCATGGCCTATCCGGACCCGGTCGCCCTGCCCGCGATCGGTATCGCGCTGGTGCGCGCGTACCTGCCGGAGCTGTCGGTGCGGCAGGCCGCCGGCTTCGTTCGGGGGCGGTAGGAGGGCATCCCGGGAGTGCGTCGTGGTACCCTCGGTGCTGTGTACGGTCTGCTCCTCCTTAGCTGCCGCGACGAGTCCTAGTTCTGGGCCTCACTCGTCGCGGAGTTCGTCGTCGGCTCACCACCCCAGCACACGAACAAGCGCAGCTCGCGAAGAGGAAAACAGACCATGAAGAACCGTCAGGCGCCGAGCGCCATGCCGATCCACAAGTACCGACCGTTCCACGAGCAGATCCGTGTCGACCTGCCCGACCGCACCTGGCCGTCCAACCGCATCACTCAGGCGCCCCGCTGGTGCGCCGTCGACCTGCGTGACGGCAACCAGGCCCTCATCGACCCGATGAGCCCCGAGCGCAAGCGCATCATGTTCGACCTGCTGGTGCGGATGGGCTACAAGGAGATCGAGGTCGGCTTCCCGTCGGCCAGTCAGACCGACTTCGACTTCGTCCGCAGCCTCATCGAAGAGGGCGCCATCCCGGACGACGTCACCATCCAGGTTCTGACGCAGTCGCGCGAGCACTTGATCAAGCGCACCTACGAGTCGCTGGTCGGCGCCAAGCAGGCGATCGTGCACCTGTACAACTCGACGAGCATCCTGCAGCGGGAGGTCGTGTTCCGCACCGACCAGCAGGGCATCATCGACATCGCCCTGAGCGGTGCGCGGCTGTGCCGCCAGTTCGAATCGCTGGTCCCCGGCACGACGATCTACTACGAGTACTCGCCCGAGAGCTACACCGGCACAGAGCTGGAGTTCGCCGCCGACATCTGCAACCAGGTGCTGGAGGTGTTCGAGCCGACGGCCGAGCGCAAGGTCATCATCAACCTGCCCGCGACCGTCGAGATGGCGACACCGAATGTCTACGCCGACTCGATCGAGTGGATGTCGCGCCACCTGAACCACCGTGAGAACGTCATCCTGTCGCTGCACCCGCACAACGACCGCGGAACCGCCGTGGCCGCTGCGGAGTTGGGCTACATGGCCGGCGCCGACCGCATCGAGGGCTGCCTGTTCGGCAACGGCGAGCGCACGGGCAACGTCGACCTGGTCACCCTGGGCGTCAACCTGTTCACGCAGGGGATCGACCCGCAGATCGACTTCAGCGACATCGACCAGATCAAGCGCACGGTCGAGCACTGCAACCAGCTGCCGGTCGGTGAGCGCAGCCCGTGGGGCGGCGACCTGGTCTTCACCGCGTTCAGCGGGTCCCACCAGGACGCCATCAAGAAGGGCTTCGAGGCCATGGAGGCGGAGGCCGTCCGTCAGGGCGTCTCGGTCGACGACCTGGTCTGGGGCGTGCCCTACCTGCCGGTCGACCCGAAGGACCTGGGCCGCAGCTACGAGGCGGTCATCCGCGTCAACTCGCAGTCGGGCAAGGGCGGCGTCGCGTACCTGCTGAAGTCGGACCACTCGCTCGACCTGCCGCGCAGGCTGCAGATCGAGTTCTCCGGTGTGGTGCAGGCCAAGACGGATGCCGAGGGCGGCGAGGTCACCAGCGACCAGATCTGGGCCGTCTTCCAGGACGAGTACCTGCCGGCCCCGACGGACGACGCGGACGCCAAGTGGGGACGCTTCGAACTGGGCAGCACGACGACCTCGAACGAGACCGGCGAGCACGTCGTGCTCACCGTGACCCTGCGCGACGGCGACACCGTCTCGAAGGCCACGGGTGAGGGCAACGGTCCGATCGCGGCGTTCTTCGACATTCTGCACCAGCACGGGGTGGACGCCCACCTGTACGACTACTCGCAGCACACGCTGTCGGCCAGCGAGTCCGCTCTGGCGGCCGCCTACGTCGAGGTGGATGTCGACGGCCAGCGCCGCTGGGGCGTCGGCATCGACGCGGACACGACCACGGCATCCTTCAAGGCGGTCGTCTCCGCGGTGAACCGCGCGGTGCGGTCCGGCGCCGGCCGGCAGGCGGCCGACCTGGTCACCGCCTGACGCCTCCGTCGCCTCCCTTTGCGAAGCCCGACATTCGTGCTGAATGTCGGGCTTCGTGCTGTCCGCCCGGCGAGATCCGTGCCGAATGTCGATTTTCGTCACCCAAGAATCGACATTCGTGCCGAATCTCGCCGGGTTACTCGGGCTTGTCGATGCGGTAGCGGGGGATTGCGCCGGTGTCGGTGCGCTCGGCCGTGCGAGCGGCGCTCGGCGCGCGCGTGAAGCGGGGCCAGCGCGGGCGCGGGATGCGGCCGAGCTCCCGCTGCTCCGGAAGGCTCCAGCCGAACCGGACTGCGAGCAGCCGGATGGTGAGCGTCACCACGACGCACACGATCGCGGCGACCGTCAGCGGCACGCCGAGGTCGATCATCACGACGAGCACGATCGTGCCCGCCCCCGCCGCCACCGCGTACAGCGAGCCGACGTGCATCAGTGCGATCGGCAGGTTCAGCAGCACATCCCGAAGGATGGATCCGCCCACCGCCGCGACCACGCCGACGAACACGGCGGGCACCTCCGGTAAGCCGAGCGCCAGCGCCTTGCTCGCGCCGATCGCGCCGAACAGACCGATCGTGAGCGCGTCGAGGAAGGTGATGACCGGGTCGAGCCGGCGGAACAGGCGGATCAGCAGCATCCCGAGCAGCGCAGCGACGACCGTGATCGGCAGGTACCAGTTCGACTGCAGGGCGACCGGCGTCACGTTCAGCAGGAGGTCGCGCAGCAGCCCGCCTCCGACGCCCGTCGCCACACCGATGATGGCGACGCCGAGCAGGTCGAGGCGGCGGTCACGGAAGCCGGAGGCGAACATCGCGCCCTGGAGGCTGCCGACGCCGACGGCGATCAGGTCGCCCCACAACGGGATCGACAGGGCGCCGATGGTCTGGGCGGTCGTGCTCACTCGACATATGTATCATGCGCGGGCTCCGCATCCGCCTCGCTGTCAGCCGTAGGCGCGATACTGGGGTGTGCCTGTCTACCGTGATGAAGCCGTCGTGCTCCGCACCCACAAGCTGGGGGAAGCCGACCGCATCGTCACCATGCTCAGCCGGCAGCACGGCAAGATCCGGGCGGTGGCCAAGGGAGTGCGGCGCACCGCATCCCGGTTCGGGTCCCGTCTCGAGCCGTTCATGGTCGCCGACGTGCAGCTCTACGAAGGCCGGAGCCTCGACATCGTCACGCAGGCCGAGTCGATCGGGGCGTACGGCGCGCTGATCGCGGACGACTACGCCAGCTACACGGCGGCGAACGCGATGGTGGAGGCGGCGGACCGCCTGACGGACGCCGAGGCGTCCCTCCAGCAGTACCTGCTGCTCGTCGGCGCTTTGCGGTCGCTGTCGCGCCGCGAGCACGGCCCCGGGCTCACCCTCGACTCGTACCTGCTGCGGGCGCTGTCGCTCGCGGGATGGGCGCCGAGCTTCGAGGACTGCTCCCGCTGCGGCGCACCCGGTCCGCACACCGCGGTCGTAGTCCAGCTCGGTGGAGTGGTCTGCGACAATTGCGCGCCTCAAGGTGCACCCCGGGTCGACGCCGACACGATCGCGCTGCTCGGCGCGTTGCTGACCGGCGACTGGGCGGCCGCGGAAGCTGCTCCCGAGCCCACCCGCAGCCGTGCGAACGGCGTCGTGGCGGCGTACACGCAGTGGCACCTGGAGCGCGGGTTGCGATCGCTGCAGCACATCCCTCACGACCAGACGCCACACAACCCGGCCCCGCACGACCAGACCTCGCACGACCAGACCCCGCACGACCAGACCCCGCACGACCAGAAGGCGAGTGGATGAGCCCGAAGCCCTACACCCACAAGGATGCGGTCGAGTACCGTCCGCTCGACTGGACCGGGGTGTACCCGCCCGCGTTCCCTGCCGGCGGCGTTCCCTCGCACGTGGCCATCGTCATGGACGGAAACGGCCGCTGGGCGAACCGGCAGGGCCTCACCCGCATCGAGGGTCACCGCGCGGGGGAGGCGGCGCTGCTGGATGTGGTGGCCGGCGCCATCCAGGTCGGCATCAAGCACCTCAGCGTGTACGCGTTCTCGACCGAGAACTGGAAACGGTCGCCCGAGGAGGTGCGCTTCCTGATGGGCTTCAATCGCGACGTGCTGCACCGTCGCCGCGACCAGCTCAACGAGTGGGGTGTGCGCGTCCGGTGGGCGGGCCGCAAGCCGCGGCTGTGGTCGTCGGTTATCAAGGAGCTGCAGTACGCCGAGCGGCTCACGGCCGAGAACGACGTGCTGACCCTCACGATGTGCGTGAACTATGGCGGGCGCACCGAGATCGCCGATGCCGTGCGCTCGATCGCCGACGATGTCGCGACCGGGCGGCTGCGGCCGTCCGCGGTGAGCGAGAAGACCATCCAGCGTCACCTCTACCTCCCGGACATGCCGGACGTCGACCTGTTCGTGCGGAGCTCCGGGGAACAGCGGACGAGCAACTTCCTGCTGTGGCAGAGCGCCTACGCCGAGATGGTGTTCCTCGACACGCTGTGGCCGGACTTCAGCCGCACCGACCTGTGGGATGCGGTGGACCTGTACCTGCGACGCAACCGCCGGTTCGGTGGTGCGGTGGATGCGCCGACCGCCGAGGCGACCGGCATCGCGGAATAGTTGCCGTCCCGCACGGTTGTCCTCACTGTGAGCGAACCCATCAAGATCGACATCTGGTCCGACATCGCATGCCCGTGGTGCTACATCGGGAAGCGCAAGTTCGAAGCCGGGAGCGGCCTGTTCTCCGGCGCGGGCGATGACCGCGCGGTGGAGGTCGAGTACCACTCCTTCGAGCTCTCGCCGGACACCCCCGTCGACTTCGACGGCAGCGAGATCGACTTCCTCGCCGGGCACAAGGGCATGCAGGCCGTACAGGTCGAGCAGATGCTGGAGCGGGTGACCGGTACCGCCTCCTCGGTCGGGCTCGATTATGACTTCGAGAACCTGAAGCACACGAACACCGTCAAGGCGCACGAACTGCTGCACTTCGCGAAGGCGCACGGCAAGCAGTTGGAACTGGCCGAGCGCCTGTTCCGCGCCTACTTCGTGGAGGGTCGTCACGTCGGCCGCGTCGCAGACCTCGCCGACCTCGCCGCCGAGGTGGGACTCGACCGGGATGCCGCCGTCGCAGCCCTGGAGTCGTCGCAGTACCTCGACGACGTGCGCGCCGACCAGTCCACCGCCGTCGAATACGGCATCAACGGCGTCCCTTTCTTCGTGATCGACGGCAAGTACGGTGTCTCCGGTGCGCAGGATGCGGCGACGTTCGCCCAGGTGCTGGAGCAGGTCTGGTCCGAGCGCGCCGCGGTGACCGCGTGAGCGCGCCCGCCGACGGCGCGGCCGCCGCTCCGCAGCCGACGCCTGCGCAGGCCGCGCCTGCGCCGCGCGTCCCGCTGCTCCCGCTCGGCGCCCCCGCCGCCGTCTGTGACGGCGACACCTGCACCCTGCCGCCGTCCAATTGACACGACACGCCGTCGCCGCACCGTCCGCTACGGCGTGTTGCGTCAACTCGACGCCAGCGCGAGCCGCACGCGGCGGACGGCTTCCGCAGCGTGGCCGGCCATGTGGGACTTGTTGAGGCGCACGATCTCCCAGCCGAGCGAGCGGATGCGCCAGAGGCGATCGACGTCGACGTAGTACTGGTGGGCGTCGGTTCGGTGCTGATCCCCGTCATACTCGATCACGACGCGAGCGCCAGGGTAGACGAGGTCCCCGTGCGCTGCGGCCTCACCGTCGCGACCGGCGATGCGGTAGTTGACCACCGGCTCCGGCAGCCCGGAGTCGACGAGGGCGAGCCTGAGAACGCTCTCCATCGGAGAGTCGGTCCGAGCCCGCACTCGCGAGAGTGCCGAGCGAAGGCGGCCCACCCCTGATCGGCGAGGACTGGCTGCGACTGCGGCCCGCAGTCCGTCCATCGTCGCCAGCGGGCGCTGCCTGCGCAGCAAGGCGTCCCCGCAGAGGATGAGGTCGCGTTCACCCAGCATGGACGCGAGCTGACACCACGTCTCGATGGGGGACGAAACGGGGAGCCCGTGCTGATCCACCACGGTGTCGTCTCCCTGGTGCGTCTGATGTCCACGCACTCCCGCGTGCCGTGGTGCACGGTACGGCGCTCGCGTCGACACGTGCAGCGTCTGGTCTCCGGCGATCGAAGCGGGCAAGGGAAGCCCGTGGAGGAGCGCAGCCGTCGTATGGCTGAATAGCATCTGCGCGCTCATGGCGGGCTGGAATGCGCGGCAGCGTTCGACGAGATCGTGCGCCGAAGTCATCGCACGGACGCCGTGGTGCGGCTTCAGCAGGTCGGCTCGGCGCAGCCGCGAGCGCGAGACGCCAGCGTCTTGAGCGTCCCACGTCGAGAAGTTCTTACCGAGTTCCAGGTCGTGCATCGCGTCATGCTCGCACGCTCCCGATGCCAGTTTCGGAATCTCTCCACAGCCCCTCCGCCGAGTTGACGCAACACGCCGTCGCGGCGAATGCGACGACGGCGTGTTGCGTCAACCGGAGCTACTCGGGGTCGGTGATGTCGGCGACGGTGGCGACGAAGGCGGCGATGAGGGCATCGGCATCCACGAAGAGGGAGTAGCCGTGTTCGCCGGCGCCCATCGAGACGGTGCGGCCGAGGATGCTCGCGTCAGCGACCACGGGCCAGGCCGTAGTGCTGCCGAAGGGGGTGATGGTCCCGCGCTCGTAACCGGTTGCAGCCAGGGCGACGGACGCGTCGGGCAGCTGCAGCTTGTTCACCTGCAGCACCGACCGGAGCTTCGGCCAGGCGATCTTGCGACCGCCGGGCACGAGGGCGAAGACGAACGTGTCGTCGCTGCGCTTGACGACCAGCGTCTTCACGATGTCGGAGGGCTGGATGCCGAGCAGCGACGCGGCCTCCCCGAGGCTTCGGGCGGCGGGGCGTTCGATGATGCGGATGTCCACGTCGCGCGCCTGCGCGTCCTGGGCCACCCGTTCACGACCGGTGCTCACAGGACCGTCAGCGGGGGAGTTGTCCACCTGTTCCGGGCTCTCGGCCATAGTTCAGCGCGCCTTCTGGGAGAATCGAGTGAGATGTCTACCACTGCCACCCTAAGCCACGCGCCCCAGCTGACCATCGGTCCGCTGCAGCTCGACGTGCCCGTGGTCCTCGCGCCCATGGCGGGGATCACCAACACCGCCTTCCGGCGGCTCTGCCGCGAGTTCGGCGCCGGGCTCTACGTCAGCGAGATGATCACCTCGCGCGCCCTCGTCGAACGCACCCCCGAGTCCCTTCGGCTGATCACCCACCACGAGTCGGAGACGCCGCGGTCGATCCAACTCTACGGCGTCGACCCGAAGACCGTGCGCGAAGCGGTGACCATGCTCGTCGCCGAAGATCGCGCCGACCACATCGACCTCAACTTCGGCTGCCCCGTCCCCAAGGTGACCCGGAAGGGCGGTGGTGCGGCCCTGCCGTGGAAGCTCGGGCTCTTCCGCGAAATCGTGGAGGGCGCGGTCAAGGCCGCGGGCGACATCCCGCTCACGATCAAGATGCGCAAGGGCATCGACGACGACCACCTGACCTACTTGGAAGCCGGACGCGTCGCCGAGGGAGCCGGCGTCGCATCGATGGCGCTGCACGCGCGCACCGCGGCGGAGTTCTACTCCGGTCACGCCGATTGGTCGGCGATCGCCAAGCTGAAGGAGACCGTCACCTCGACGCCTGTGCTCGGCAACGGAGACATCTGGTCGGCCGCCGACGCGATCCGGATGGTGGAGGAGACCGGCTGCGACGGCGTCGTCGTGGGCCGTGGCTGCCTCGGGCGCCCGTGGCTGTTCGGCGACCTGGCCGCCGCCTTCCGTGCCCGCGCCGGTGAAATCACTACGGCCGAGGCCGAGGCTGCGCAGGCGCATCCGACGCTCGGACAGGTCGCGCAGGCGTTCCGCCGGCACGCCGAACTGCTCGTCGAGTTCTTCGACAGCGAGGAGCGCGGCTGCCGAGACATCCGGAAGCACGTGGCCTGGTACTTCAAGGGCTATCCGGTCGGCGGCGACTTGCGGGCGAGCCTGGCGACGGTCGACACTCTCGAGCACCTCGACGAGCTGCTCGCGACCCTCGACGCCGACCAGGAGTACCCAGGGGAGGCCGCGGAAGGCCAGCGCGGGCGCGCCGGCTCACCGAAGCGTCCGGCCCTTCCCGAGGGCTGGCTGCAGAGCCGCGAGCTCGACGGCGTGCAGCGCGCCGAGGTCGCCGACGCGGAGGTGCACAACAGTGGTGGATGACGTGGCGGCGACCGCACGCCCGACGGCGTCCAGCGGCGAGACGATCGGCGGCTACACCGAGCACGACCAGGAGCGGTGGATGCCGGAGCACCACTCCAACCGCCGGAGCGACTTCGCCCGCGACCGGGCGCGGCTGCTCCACTCGAGCGCGCTGCGACGGCTGGCGGCGAAGACGCAGGTCCTGAGCCCCACTGCCGGGCTCGACTTCGCGCGCAACCGGCTCACGCATTCGCTGGAGGTCGCCCAGGTCGGTCGTGAGCTGGCGAACAGCCTGGGGCTCGACCCGGACATCGTCGACACGGCCTGCCTCGCCCATGACATCGGCCATCCGCCGTTCGGTCACAACGGCGAGCGGGCCCTCAACGCATGGGCCGACGACATCGGCGGGTTCGAGGGCAACGCGCAGACCCTCCGGCTGCTGAGCCGGCTGGAGCCCAAGGTCTTCGGCCGCGACGGCCGCCCGTACGGTCTCAACCTGACGCGGGCCAGCCTCGACGCGAGCTGCAAGTACCCTTGGCCTGCCTCCAACTCGGTGGCCGATCCTAGCGGTCGGGCGAAGTTCGGGTTCTACGCCGATGACCGGGCGGTGTTCGAGTGGATGCGCGCGGGCGCCCCCGAGCGTCAGCGCTGTATCGAGGCGCAGGTCATGGACCTCTCCGACGACATCGCTTACTCGGTGCACGACTTCGAGGACGCCGTGGTCAACGGTTACATTGATGTGGCGGCGCTGGGCAGCCGGGTCGACCACGAGGACCTGGTGGAGTCGATGCACGAGTGGATCGGCGGCGAGATCAGCCACGAGCACCTGATCGAAGCCTTCGACCGGCTCGACAGCATGGACATCTGGCTCGATGGATGGGATGGTTCCCGCCGTTCGCAGGCCCGGCTGAAGAATCTGACGAGCCAGTTGATCGGGCGGTTCGCCCACGCCGCCGTGCATGCGACCAAGGAGTCGGCCGGCCGGACGGATCTGATCCGCTTCGGGGCGGACGTCGTGGTTCCGGAGGGCATCCAGGCCGAGATTGCCGTGCTGAAGGGCATTGTGGCGACGTTCGTGATGTCGCGAAACACCCGTCAGCCGATCTACGCGCAGCAGCGGCAGATCCTGACGACCCTGGCCGACCTGCTGTTCCAGCGCGGGCCGGCGGAACTCGACCCCGGATTCGCCGAGGATTGGCGGGCCGCGTCGACCGACGACGAACGCCGCCGCGTGGTCGTGGATCAGGTGGCCAGCCTCACCGACCAGTCGGCGTTGGCCTGGTACGAACGGCTCGTGCAGCACTGAGTCGCAGAGAACTGTGACGCACTGAAGCGACGCTGCCCGCGTAGCCCGGGCTTGAATACCTCGGCCCTGTGCAGAATGCTGGGAGTCGAGCCTCAGGAGGAGACCAATGAGCACCGCAGAACCACCGACGGACGGTGAGCGCCCCACCGAGGGCAGCCCGGCGACGGACGGCTCGGCATCAGCGGAGGCGGCACAGCCGGCCCCCGCCACGCCGGGAACGCCTCGCCGCACGCCGCGCACGTCCACGGCAAGCGGTGCGGCTCGCACGCCTCGCGCGGGAACCACTGCGAAGGCTGCTGAGGCGAAGCCGGCCGCAGCATCCAAGCCCGCCGCCGCAGCGAAGCCCGCCGCCGCAGCAAAGCCTGCCGCAGCCAAGAAAGCCGCCACGGAGAAGCCTGCCGCAGCAGCGAAGCCTGCCGCCAAGAAGCCCTCCACGCCGCGCACCCGCCGCACGGCCGCGAAGACGGCGGCGATCGCTCCAGAGGGCGAGGCTCCGGGCATCATGGATGCCACGCTCGGTGCACGCGAGCCGCTGGCCACCTCAGCGCCGGCCACCGCCACTCCGACCACCGCCGCTCCGACTACCTCGGGCAGCACGGACACCTCCACGTCCCCGGCAGAACCGCTGATCGATACCAGCGACGCAGCCTCGACCGATGACGCCACGACGAAGCGCCTTCCCACGGCGGCGGAGCTCTATGCGGGTACCGCGTCGGGCGTGTCGTCAGCGGCCGCCGTTCCGGCCGATACGGTGAGCACGGAGCCGGCTGCCGGCCCCGATGAGGCCACTCAGGAGGCTCCAGTGGATACGACCGAGGCTCGCGAGACGCCCGAGGCCACCGAGGTCGTCGCGACCGAAGTGATCGCGCCCGAAACCGTCTCATCCGAAACCGCCGAGCCCGAAACCGCCGCGCCGGAAACCGCCGGGCCCGAGGCAGGCATCCCCGCCGACGCGCAGGCAGACCCGAGCCAGCCGGGCCACGGACGTACCGTGACCGACCTCGCCGACCGCCTGGACGACTCGCGCTTCTTCTCGTCGTTGTTCGACTTCACCTTCACCAACTACGTGACGCGCAAGCTCGCGGGCCCGGTGTACGTCGTCGGCCTCGTGCTCATCGGCCTCGGAATCGTGGTCGGTTTCACGAACTCCCTGACGTCGGCCATCGCGACGCACGCGCCGATCGGAGCGTTCGTCTTCCTCTTCGGCGTGCTGATCACTCTGGTCGGGGCCATGCTCAGCGTGCTCCTGCTCCGTGTCGGGATCGAAGTGTTCTGCGCCATCATCGAGATCGCCCAGAACACACGTCGCCGTCGCCCGCCGGGCAAGTAGAAGCACAGCAGCCGGGGCGACCCCGGGGGAGTACTCCACAGATTCGGCCGAGCCGGACCGAGTGTCTCCGCGGCTCACTAGAATCGAGACATGGCCGGCCGGATTCGACAAAGCGACATCGAAGAGGTCAAGGCCCGCACCAACATCGGCGACATCGTCGGCGACTACGTCAGTCTGAAAACGGGGGGCGTCGGCGCGCTCAAGGGTCTCTGCCCGTTCCACGACGAGAAGAGTCCCAGCTTCTACGTGCGCCCGGGCGTCGGCCGCTACCACTGCTTCGGCTGCGGTGAGGGCGGCGACGTCTACGAGTTCCTCCTCAAGATGGATCACGTGTCGTTCACCGACGCTGTCGAGCGTCTCGCGGCTCGGATCGGGTACCAGCTCCACTACGAAGAGGGCGGTGGTGGCCCGTCGGAGGGCTCCGGCAACCGGGCGCGTCTCCTCGCGGCGAACTCCGCGGCCGAGGAGTTCTTCCGCGACCGGCTCTCGGCGCCCGACGCCGACCCCGGCCGTCGGTTCCTCGGCGAGCGAGGTTTCGACTCTGCCGCAGCAGCGCACTTCGGCGTCGGCTTCGCCCCGAAGAGCTGGGACGAGCTCACCAAGCACCTGCGCGGCAAGGGCTTCACGCAGGAGGAGCTGCTCACCGCTGGGCTGGTCTCCCAGGGCGACCGCGGGGTTTACGACCGGTTCCGCGGTCGGCTGATCTGGCCGATCCGGGATGTCACTGGCCAGACGATCGGCTTCGGCGCCCGCCGGCTCCTGGAGGACGACAAGGGCCCGAAGTATCTGAACACTCCCGAGACACCGGTCTACAAGAAGGCGCAGGTGCTCTACGGCCTCGACCTCGCCAAGCGGGACATCTCCCGGCAGGACCAGGTGGTCGTCGTCGAGGGCTACACCGACGTCATGGCCTGCCACCTGGCCGGCATCACCACGGCCGTCGCGACCTGCGGGACGTCGTTCGGCGTAGATCACATCAAGGTGATCCGCCGCGTGATGGGCGACGACAACAGTCAGGGCTCGGTGATCTTCACCTTCGATCCGGACGCCGCAGGCCAGAAGGCGGCGACGCGTGCGTTCGGCGAGGAGCAGCGCTTCTCGGCGCAGACCTATGTCGCCGTGGGTCCCGACGGCCTCGACCCGTGCGACCTGCGACTCGCCAAGGGCGACGACGCGGTGCGCCGCATGATCGACGCGCGCAAGCCGATGTTCGAGTTCATGATCCGCCAGGTGGTCGAGCGGTTCGACCTCGACTCGGTGGAGGGCCGCGCCGCCGCGCTCCGGGCGGGCGCGCCGATCGTCGCCACCATCCGCGACCCCGCCTCGCAGAACGGCTACACGCGCGAACTCGCGCGACTCTCCGGAGGCGACCTTCAGGATGCGGTGCGAGCTGTGCGCGCGGCCCAGCGCGGCGGCTCCCGAGACGGCTCGGGCGGGGACCCCCGCAGCCGTTCCCGCGACGGCCAGGGCGGCACCGCGCAGGGCGGCGCCGACGGCACCTCCGGCCCGGGCGGCGAAGGCCAGGTCCAGCTGTCGCGAGCCGAGCTCGCCGACCCGACGCAGCGCACCGAGCGCGAGAGCCTCATGGTCCTGCTGCAGCTGCCCGGCGAGGTGGGCGCCGAGCGGGCCGCCCGCGCCGTCCAGGTTCCCTTCGTGAACCCGACGCATGCCGTGGTGCGGGATGCGATCGCCAGCCAGCTCCCCACGATGACGCAACCGGGCTGGGTCGACCGCGTCCTCGCCGAGGTGCCGCAGGCGTACGCCCCGACGGTGAACGGCCTCGCGGTCGCGGCCTTGCCGCAGGGCGGCGACCCCGGGCGCTACGCCCGGTCGATCGTCGACGGCCTGATCGACCGCGATCTGCTGCGCGAGAAGGCGGAGTTGACATCCCGGCTGGGCCGCACGGAGGAGCCGGAATTGCGCCGCCAGATCGAGCGGGCGATGGTCGCGATCGAGACCGAACGGCGCCGTCTCCGCGGCGAATGACGCTCTTGCGAAATCCGTCGTCGTTGGCCTCGATAGTCGCTCTTTTGTTGCGTCCCTGTAAAGATCGCGCCCGGATCCCTATCCGAATGCATGAATCATGAGCTTTCCGTGCTAGGAAAGTTCTCACGCGTTTGGGCGACCCGCATGCCTGCGACGACGCCGCCGCGATCCCACACCAGGAAGAGGTAATCGGATATGACATCCGCACACAACGGCGGACGGCGCCTGCTCGCCGTATCCGCCGCGTTCGCAGCAACGGCACTGGTGCTCGCCGGCTGCTCGGGGAGCAACAACAGTTCCGGCGGAGGCGGCGGCGCCCTGACCGTCGGCACGACCGACAAGATCACGTCGATCGACCCGGCCGGCTCGTACGACAACGGCTCCTTCGCCGTGATGAACCAGGTGTACCCGTTCCTTCTGAACACGCCCTACGGCAGCCCGGACGTGAAGCCGGACATCGCCGAGAGCGCCGACTTCACCTCGCCGACCGAGTACACGGTCAAGCTCAAGCCGGGCCTGAAGTTCGCGAACGGTCACGACCTCACCTCGTCGGACGTGAAGTTCACGTTCGACCGTCAGAGCAAGATCAACGACCCGAACGGGCCGGCATCCCTCTTGGCGAACCTCGACAGCGTCTCGACCCCGGACAAGACCACGGTCGTGTTCAAGCTGAAGGTCCCGAACGACCAGACGTTCCCGCAGGTGCTCTCGAGCCCCGCCGGTCCGATCGTCGACGAGCAGGTCTTCTCCGCCGACAAGGTCACGGCTGACAACACCATCGTCAAGGGTCACCCCTTCGCCGGTCAGTACGACATCACGAGCTACGACTTCAACAACCTGATCGCGTACAAGGCGAACCCGGACTACAAGGGCCTCCTCGGAAAGCCGGCGACCGACAAGGTCAACGTCAAGTACTACGCCGAGTCGTCGAACCTGAAGCTCGACATCCAGAAGAACGCGATCGACGTCGCCTACCGCAGCCTCTCGGCGACCGACGTTTCGAGCCTCCAGGGCAACAACAAGGTCAAGGTCGTTAAGGGACCGGGTGGCGAGTCCCGCTACATCGTCTTCAACTTCAACACCCAGCCGTACGGCGCCACAACGCCCGAGGCCGACCCGAAGAAGGCACTCGCCGTGCGTCAGGCGGCGGCGGACCTCGTCGACCGCTCGGCGATCGCCGACCAGGTCTACAAGGGCACCTACACCCCGCTGTACTCGTTCGTTCCGGACGGTCTTACCGGCGCCACGACGGTCCTGAAGGACCTGTACGGCGACGGCAACGGCGGCCCGAGCCTCGACAAGGCCAAGCAGGCGCTGCAGTCCGCCGGCGTGACCACCCCGGTCTCGCTGAACCTGCAGTACAACCCGGACCACTACGGCCCGTCCTCCGGTGACGAGTACGCGCTGGTCAAGGAGCAGCTGGAGAACGGCGGCCTGTTCAAGGTCAACCTGCAGTCGACCGAGTGGGTGCAGTACTCCAAGGACCGCACCTCCGACGTCTACCCGGCCTACCAGCTGGGCTGGTTCCCGGACTACTCCGACGCCGACAACTACCTGTCGCCGTTCTTCATCAAGAAGAACTTCCTTGCGAACCACTACGACAACGCCGAGGTCCAGGATCTCATCGCGAAGCAGGCGGGCACGACCGACAAGGCCGAGCGCACCAAGCTGATCGAGGAGATCCAGGCCAAGGTCGGAGCCGACCTGAGCACCCTGCCGCTGCTGCAGGGTTCGCAGATCGCCGTCGTGGGCAAGGACGTCTCGGGCGCCGACAAGACGCTCGACGCCTCGTTCAAGTTCCGCTACGCGGCTCTTTCGAAGTAATCCGGCACTGAGCCACCAGCTCTGAGCCGAACCGGGGGGTGGCTCGCTCACGCAGCGAGCCGCCCCCTTTCCACGAACCACCACGATTGGCTTCCATGACAGCGACTGTCAGCGCTCCGGCGGCGGGACCCGCCCCCGGGCCAGAACGGACGAAGGCGAAGCGACGCTCGGGAGGCGGCCTGGGCCGCTACATCCTGGTCCGCGCCGTCCTCATCATCCCCACCATCTTCATCCTGGTCACCGTCGTCTTCTTCCTGATGCGGTCGACTGGTGACCCGATCACCGCAGCGCTCGGCGGCAAGCTGCCCCCCGAGCAGCTCGCCCAGCGCGTGCACGAGGCCGGGTACGACCGCCCGATCTTCGTCCAGTACTTCGAGTACCTGGGCCAGCTCCTCCGCGGCGACTTCGGCACGACGTTCACGGACAACCGGCCCGTCACCGAGGTGCTGCTGACCTACGGCGCCGCCACGCTCGAACTCGCCTTCTACGCACTCATCGTCGCGTTCGTCGTCGGCATTCCGCTGGGCCTCGTGGCCGCGTACTTCCGCGACAAGGCTCAGGATGCGAGCCTGCGTGTCTTCGCCATCCTCTGCTACGCGACGCCCGTCTTCTTCGTGGGCCTCGTCCTGAAGCTCGTGTTCTCGATATGGCTGGGCTGGCTCCCCGTGTCGGGGCGCGCCTCCACCGGCTCAGAACTCGAAATGCAGACGCTGGAGAACAAGACCGGCATCTACCTGATCGACGCATTCCAGACCGGCGACCCGGCGGTGGTCGGCGACGTGCTGACCCACGCCATCCTGCCCGCCGTCGCACTGGGTCTCCTGACAGCCGGCATCTTCCTGCGCCTGGTCCGGACCAACGTCATCGGGACGCTGTCCACCGACTACGTGGATGCTGCCCGCTCGCGGGGCGTGAGCGAATCCCGGCTGCTCCGGAAGCATGCGTACCGGCCGGCGCTCATCCCCATCATCACGGTCATCGGTCTGCAGATCGCCCTTCTGCTCGGCGGTGCGGTGCTGACCGAGTCGACCTTCGAGTGGAAGGGCCTCGGCTTCCAGCTCGTGCACTACCTGCAGGCGCGCGACTTCGTCGCCGTGCAGGGCATGGTGGTGCTGCTCGCGGTGATCGTCACGCTTACGAACTTCGTGGTCGACGTCATCGCGGCCCTCCTCGACCCGAGAGTGAGGTACTGAGATGTCCACGGCCTCCCTCACAACCCGTAAGCGGTCCCTCTGGGACCGCCTCCCCGTCGTCCACCAGCTGCGTCAGAGCGTCGGACTGCAGCGTGGGATGCTCGTCGCCGGTCTCGTCATCACGGCCGTCTTCATCCTTCTGTCGATCTTCGCTCCACTGGTCGCGCCCTACGGGTTCGCGCAGTCGAAAGCCGACGGCGTCTCGTTCGGCGCGCAGCAGCCGCCGAGCCCCGCCCACATCTGGGGCACCACCTCCGGCGGCTACGACGTCTTCTCGCGCGTGATCTGGGGCACCCAGACGGCCATTCTGGTGATGATCGTCGCGGTGATCCTCTCGATCTTCCTCGGCGTGTTCCTCGGCCTGATCTCCGGCTACTTCGGCGGCTGGCTCGACCGTGTGCTCGTGGTCCTGTGCGATGCGATCTACGCGTTCCCGTCGCTGCTCCTCGCCATCGTCATGGCCATCGCGATCAGCGGCGGCCAGTCGAGCCTCTGGGGCGGCATCCTGGCCGCGGCGATCTCGATCACCGTCGTCTACATCCCGCAGTACTTCCGGGTCATCCGCTCGGAGGTCGTCCGCATCAAGGCGGAGGCGTACGTCGAGTCGGCAAAGGTCGTCGGGGCGAGCAACAGCCGGATCATGTTCCGCCACGTGCTGCGGAACTCCACCCGCACGCTGCCGCTGATCTTCACGCTGAACTCGTCCGAGGCGCTCCTGACCCTCGCAGGCCTAGGGTTCCTCGGGTTCGGCATCGAGCCGACGGCCGCAGCCGAGTGGGGCTATGACCTCAATAAGGCCGTGGATGACGTGACGAGCGGCATTTGGTGGACCTCGATCTACCCGGGTCTCGCGATCGTTCTGGTGGTGCTCGGCATCACGCTCGTGGGTGAGAGCCTGAACGACCTGGCCGACCCGCGCCTCCGCGGTCGTCGCCGAGCGGCGGCGGCTTCCGGGGAGGTCGCAGAGACCTCGGTGGTGCCCGGCGGCACTCTCATCGCCGGCCCCGGCGGAGTGGACGGCCTCGAGGGCGGCGAATCCTTCGACGAGCATGGAATCGAGGTGCGTCCATGAGCGACGACGTCGTACAGATCAAGGACCTGTCGGTCACCTTCTCCACCGACGCGGGCGCCGTCAAGGCGGTCGACGGTGTGAGCCTCACCGTGGCGCCGGGGGAGGTGCTCGCGATCGTCGGCGAGTCCGGCTCGGGCAAGACCGTGACGGCGAAGACGATCCTCGGTCTGCTCCCGGAGACGGCGACCGCATCCGGCGCTGTCATCCTCCGCAGTCGCGACGGCGGCACCGAGGCGGACATCGTCTCGGTCGGCAAGAGCAAGCTGCGCGAGGTGCGCGGCACCGACGTCGCCATGGTGTTCCAGGAGCCGTCGACCGCGCTCAACCCCGTCTATCCGGTCGGCTGGCAGATCGCCGAAGGCCTGCGGGCGCACGGGAAGCTGTCGAAGAAGGAGGCGCAGGCCCGGGCGATCGAGATCCTGCAGCGGGTCGGCATCCCGGAGCCGGAGAAGCGGGTCAAGTACTACCCGCACCAGTTCTCCGGCGGCCAGAAGCAGCGCATCGTCATCGCGATGGCGCTCGTGTTGAACCCGGGGCTCATCGTCGCCGACGAGCCGACCACGGCACTCGATGTGACCGTGCAGGCCGAGATCCTCGACCTGCTCCGCCGCTGCCGCGACGAGTTCGGCGCGGCGATCGTGCTGATCACCCACAACATGGGCGTGGTCGCAGATCTGGCCGACCGGGTCGCCGTCATGTACCAGGGCAAGGTCGTCGAGCAGGCGGACGTGCGGACGCTGTTCGCCGATCCGCAGGACGAGTACACGAAGAAGCTGCTCGCTGCCGTGCCCAAGATCGGGCAGGGCCTGGTGGCGACGCAGGACCGTGCGATCGCACGGGCCGAGCGTCCGATCGAGGCGCCGGTGGTACAGGCGCGCGACCTGCGCATCCAGTACCCGGGTCGCCTGGGTCGCCCCGGGTTCGTGGCGGTCGACGGGGTGTCCTTCGACATCCGCCCGGGCGAGGTGCTCGGCCTCGTCGGTGAGTCCGGCTCGGGCAAGACCACGATCGGCCGTGCCATCGCGGGGCTCAACCGGGTCACCGGCGGTTCGCTGCAGGTGCTCGGTCAGGAGATGAACGGCGTCCGCGAGCGGCACTTCCGCAAGGTGCGCAGCGACATCGGATTCGTGTTCCAGGACCCGGCCTCTAGCTTCAACCCGCTGCTCACGATCGCCGAGTGCGTGGCCGAGCCGCTCGTGGTGCACGGCCGTGCAAGTTCTGCGGGCGATGCCCGAAAGCGGGTGGATGAGCTCCTCGAGGCCGTTCAGCTGCCCCGCGCCTACGGCGACCGCTTCCCGCACGAGCTGTCCGGTGGACAGCGGCAGCGTGCAAGCCTGGCGCGGGCGCTGGCCCTGGAGCCGTCCCTCCTGATCGCCGACGAGCCCACCTCGGCTCTGGATGTGTCGGTGCAGGCGCGCGTGCTCGAACTGTTCGCCGACCTGCAGCGCGAGTTCGGCTTCGCGTCGTTGTTCATCAGTCACGATCTGGCGGTGGTGGACCTGCTGGCCGACCGCATCGCCGTGCTGCACCGCGGCACACTGGTCGAAGAGGGGACCGGCGCCGAGGTGCTCGGAAATCCCCGCGAGGCGTACACGCAGCGACTGCTGGCCTCCCTGCCCGTCCCCAACCCGATCGAACAGGCCGACCGGCGGGAGGCGCTGCACCAACTGCAGTCGGAGAGCGCTTAGGGTCGAATATGTGAGTTCCGAGCCCGCCATCGTCGTCAGCGACCTGTCCGTCGAATACCCCGCGCGGGGCCCGAGCGCATCGTGCGTGGCCCTGCGCGGGGTGAGCTTCCGCCTCGAGCACGGGCAGGTGCTGGGCGTGCTCGGCGAGACCGGCTCCGGCAAGAGCACCCTCGCGCAGGTGCTGGCAGGCCGCGTGCTCCCGGCGCGTGCGTCCGACCCGGGCCCGCGGATCAGCGGAGGCGAGGCATCCGTGCTCGGGCACCCGCTCCGAAAGGCGCGCAAGCGCGACATCGCCGAGGTGACCTTCCACGTCGGGTACCTGCCGCAGGAGGCGGCGGCGACCCTGGAGCCCTCGCTCAGCGTGCAGGACAACGTCACGCTGCCGATCTTCGAACGCGACGAGCACTACCCGCGCCGAGCGGCGGGCGAGCGCGCTGCCACGATGCTCGACACGGTCCACCTGCCGTTGAGCGTCCTCAAGAAGTACCCGTACGAGCTGAGCTCGGGCCAGCGGCAGCGCGTCGCGCTCGCGCGAGCGCTGGTGCTCGGGCCGAGCATCCTGATCGCCGATGAGCCGACGGCGGGCATCGACGCGACGGTGCGGGACGCGGTGATCGACCTGCTCGCACAGCTGCGCGGGCATCCGGAATTCTCCGCGGTGGTCGTCAGCCACGACCTCTCCGTGCTCCGCCGGGCGACCGACACCTCGCTGGTGCTGCAGGGCGGACGGCCGGTCGGCTACGGGCCGATCGAGGAGGTGCTCGCCGACCCGACGCATCCCTTCGTCGCCGGCCTCGCGCGCGCCCTGAAGCCGCCGGCGCAGCGGACCGAGCGGCGGCCGCAGCGTGCCGCTACGCGGCGGGCCGCAAAGGACCTCTGATGGCAGACGAACGGACGAATGGGGATGCGATGAGCGACGGTTCTGCAGGAGCGCGTCACCGGGCGGTGCTCGCCGTCGAAGCGACGCAGCTGTCCGCCGAGGAGCGACCGGAGCCCGGCCCGATCGCGGTGCTGCCCGAGCCGGAGAAGCAGTTCGTGGATGCGGTCGAGGCCGCCGGCGGCACGGTCGAGCCGCTCTCGGAGCGGACCCGTGGCGTCGTCTGGCTTTCGAACAAGGATGCCGCGGCGTTCCCGCCGGTGCTGGAGGCGCATCCGGGTATCGGCTGGGTGCAGCTGCCGTTCGCCGGCGTGGATGCGTTCGCCGACATCCTCGCGGCCGAAGACCGCCCCGGTCTCGTGTGGACGAGCGCGAAAGGTGCCTACGCGCAGCCGGTCGCCGAGCACGCCCTGGTGCTGAGCCTCGCGCTCTTGCGGGTGCTGCCCAAGCGCGTGCGCGCGCGATCGTGGGCCACCGAGCCGGAGGGGCGTTCTCTGTACGGCCTCGACGTCGTCATCGTCGGCGCCGGCGGGATCGCGCTGGAGCTGATGCGGCTCTTAGAGCCGTTCGGCGTGCGCGTGACGATCGTGCGACGGTCTTCCGCTCCGGTCTCAGGCGCCGTCAGCACGGTGTCCGCCGACCGGCTAGCCGAAGTGCTGCCCGCCGCGGACCTCGTCGTGGTCGCTGCGGCACTCACCGGCGGAACGCGTCACCTGTTCGGCGCGGACGAATTCGCCGCGATGAAACCGAGCGCGTACCTGGTCAACATCGCGCGCGGCGGCCTGGTCGACACGGATGCCCTGCTCGACGCCCTGCGCTCCGGTGCGATCGCCGGCGCCGGACTCGACGTGACCGACCCGGAGCCGCTGCCCGACGGACACCCGCTGTGGGACGAGCCGAACCTGATCATCACGCCCCATCAGGCGGACACCCCGGAGATGACGGCGCCGCTGCTCGCCGAGCGCATCCGCGTGAACGTGCGTGCATTCCTGGACGACGGCCGGTTCGTTGGCGTCGTCGACCCGTCGGCGGGGTACTGAGCCGGTGCTGAATATGACGCGCGCGGGATGCGGCCTCGATTTCTCGACGGGCCGCGAATATTGCTAGAGTAGCTTCGCTGATCAAGCATTCCTCGATAGCTCAATTGGCAGAGCAGCCGGCTGTTAACCGGCAGGTTCTTGGTTCGAGTCCAAGTCGGGGAGCCAGTGAAACCCCCGGTCTTCTGCGGAAGGCCGGGGGTTTTCGGTATCTGGCGCGGCTGACGCCATCCTGTATTCAGGACCGAGCCCTACTGCCACCCCGGCTGCACGACCCCGGTCTCGTATGCGAGGACGACGAGGTGGACGCGGTCGCGCGCATCCAGCTTGTTCATGATCCGCGACACGTGCGTCTTGGCGGTCAACGGACTGAGGTAGAGCCGCTCGCCGATCTCCGTGTTCGTCAGGCCGTGGGCGACCAGCGCGAGCACCTCCCGCTCGCGGTCGGTCAGCTGCTCGAGGCGGGCGGTGTCCGGGGCCGGGCGAAGTCCGCCCGAGACGCGCTCGATCAAGCGGCGCGTGACCCCGGGGGAGAGCAGCGCGTCCCCGGCGGCGACCACGCGCACCGCACGGATCAGCTCGACCGGTTCCGTGTCCTTCACCAGGAATCCGCTCGCCCCGGCCACGATCGCCTGCGCCACGTACTCGTCCAGCTCGAACGTGGTCACGATCACGATCCGCGTACCGGCCAGTGCCGGGTCGGCGACGATCTCGCCGGTCGCCCAGAGCCCGTCGCCGTCGGGCATGCGGATGTCCATGAGCACGACGTCGGGATGCGTCTCCCGCACCACGTCGAGGGCCGCGCGTCCGGTGCCGGCCTCGCCGACGATCTCGACATCGTCCTCAGACTCGAGCAGGGCGCGGAAACCGGCCCTGACCAGCAGCTGGTCGTCCGCGAGCGCGACCCGGATCACGATGCGCGCCCCGAAGCAGGCGACGAAGTCGTCCGGCCGGACGGGATGCGCGCCTCCACGACGAGACCGCCGCCCTCTGCGCCGCGCACCTCGAACCGCCCGCCGAGCAGCTCGGCGCGCTCGCGCATCCCGAGCATCCCTCTGCCCGTCGAACCACCGCCGGTCAGGTCGGCGGCGACGCCGCCCCCCAGGCCACCGGGTTTCTCCTCCGGAAGCCCGCGCCCATCGTCCTGCACGGTGAGCACATACCAGCCAGCCTCCTCGACGAGCCGGATGGACACGGAGCGCGCCTGGGCGTGACGGCCGACGTTCGTGAGCGACTCCTGCACGATCCGGTACAGCGCCAACTGGGTCGCCGCCGACGGGGTCGAGGCCAGCTCGCGGTCATACGACACGCGGAGTCCCGCCTTCTGATACGTCTCGACCAGCACGGGGATGCGCCCGAGGTCCGGCTCCGGCGACCGCGACGCGTACTGCTCGGTCCCGCGGAGGAATCCCAGCACACCGCGGACCTCCTCCAGCGCTTGTCCGCTCGTGGCCTTGATCGCTTCGAGGCTCTCCCGCGCCTTTTCCGGGCGCGAGTCGAAGAGGTGCAGGCCCACACCGGCCTGGACGCTGATCTGCGACAGCGAGTGCGCCAACACGTCGTGGAGTTCGCGGGCGATGCGCAACCGCTCCGCCTCGGCCGCCGACTCGCGCCTCGCCGCGACCGCGCGTGCCACCTCCCGGTAGCGTTCCCGCCGGTTGCGGAGTGCCTCACCTACCCCCAGGAGCAGCACCAGGATGAGCGCGATGATCAGAGGGCGCAGCATCGCGGCGGGCTGGCCGCGCAGCAGGTAGGCGGCTACGGGACCTGCGATTGCGAACCCGGCGAGCGTCCACCACGCCCAGACCCGGGCGCCGCGCACGACGGCGCTGACGACGGCGAAGGCTAGAGGGACCGCCGAGAAAGGGGGACCGGTCGTCACCGCGATCGCGGGCCCGCACAGCACCGCGATGGCCGCGACCGTCGGTCCGGGATACCGGCGTGCGCCGAGCAGCAGGAACGACGCGGCGAAGGCGAGCAGGGCGAATCCCAGCGCGACCGGGTCGTTGGCGGCATCCCGACCGGCGATGAAGAGTCCGGGGATCTGCACGAGCGCGGCGACGATGGGGGCGAACCAGCGCGTGCCCGGCGGGCGGCCGCGTTCTCCCCATGGCGGACGTGACCACCGCTCGGAGGGGTTGGACCAGCGGTCGGAGGTGTGGGGCCCGGACTCGGGAGGCGCGCTCCAGCCGGGATCGGCGGACGCGTTCGAGGGCATTACCTCATGCTAGCCAGGGCGCATGCCCCAGGCGTCGGCCGCGGGGTGTCTCGCGGCTACTCCCCTGGGAGTACCCGGGGAGTACCCGGCGGGCGCCCGGGCGGCTCACGGGTTGTGCTCGGCGTCGAACCCGCCGTCGTCCGGCTGCTGGTCGAACAGGTGCCCGAACGTCGGGCCTCCGAAGGCGGTCAGGCCGGCCTCTCGCTCGAGCGACTCGCGGTTGGACGCCTGGTCGTTCTCGTACTCGGTGACCGGGTCGTCCGGATCCTCGTTGTTGCGGTCGTCCGCGTCGTGCCTGCCGTCGTCATGCTCCATGGGCGCATCGTACGTCGTCGGTGGGTGTTGCCGACAGGGACCGATCGGCCAGGGAAGGAGATCGGGCGTCGAATCTCCTTCGAATGGCAGTACTGAAGGAGATTCGGCTGGAGGGGCGTCGAATCTCCTTCGGAAGGAAGCGGCCTGGACGGGGCCGTGCTCCCGGGGGAGTAGGCACGAACGCTCCCGCCGGCCGATTCGCGGGCGCCGCCGCCCGGCGAGGCTGTGGGTGACGGTTCGCGGATGGCGCGGGCCGCACACCGATTGGACAGACATCATGCTCAGCTCACTGGCCACCGCCGTCGCCGCCGCGCCGTGCGCCGTCGCGTACGGCCCACACTTCTTCGGCTGGTGGTGGATCTTCATCCCGATCTTCTGGATCCTCGTCTTCGTGCTCATCTTCGGCTTCGCCGGGCGGCGCTGGCGCCGGGCCGCCATCGCACGCGGTGGATACTCCGGCTGGGGCCCGAACGGTGGAACCCGCTCCGCCGAGCAGACGCTCGCACAGCGTTACGCCAACGGCGACATCGACGAGCAGGAGTACCGGGCACGACTGGAGGTGCTGCGCGCCAACCGCGACACCGCCTGATCCGTCCCCGATCGGGCGGCCGCCGAGTTATCCACAACGCTCGGCGGCCGCCCGTCGCCCCGCCTGCGCGGCCCGGTAGTATCAACCGGGCCGCGCAGCCGCGTGGCCGGAACGGACAGAAGGAACGGGCAGTAGATGGATGCCACCGTGCTTGCGGCCGCAGGGCTCGGGCTCGCCGCGCTCGTCTTCCTCGCGGTCTGGCTGTGGGAGCGGAGCCGCCGCATCCGCCTGCGCGACACCCGGCAGGAGTCGGAGTGGGACCGCATCGACCGCGAGCTCGACCTCGCCGAGCAGGCCGGCCGGTTCCGCATCATCGGCGATCTGGGCGATGTGGCGATCCAGTCGGTCTCCCGTCTGGTGACACAGGCCGAGGGTGTCCGTTACGCCGCCGACGCGGATCCAGCGACCGCGCTCCGCTCGGTCGGCGCGCTCGAGACCTCAGCCCGCGACGCCCTCGCCGACCTCCGTCGTCTGCAGGCTGTCGCACGGGAGGCGCAGGAGTCCGCGCTCCCACAACCGAGCCTGCACTCCGCCCGCGACCTGTTCCGGGTGATGCGGGATGCCGGACTCGCCGTCACCTTCACCGAGAGCGGTGAGCGCTTCGACCTGCGGCCGGGCGCCGAACTGGCGGTGTTCCGCATCCTGCAGACGAGCCTCGAGAACGCGCTCAAGCACGGCGGCGCCGGCACGAACGTCGCCGTGGCGTTCGCCTGGACGCCGGACGGGCTCCAGGTGAGCGTCGAAGACGACGGGATCCGTGCGGCCGCCCGCAGGCTGGGCCTCGATCGCGACGGGGTCGACCAGGCGACGGCGTACAGCATCGCGGACGACGTCCGCGCCCTCACGGAGCACTACGAAGGCGCCGGGATGATCGAGATGCGGGAGCGCGCTGCCCTCTTCGGCGGGACGCTGAACGCGCAGACCGTGCCAGGGGTCGGCTTCACGCTGTCCGTCGTCTTCCCAGCGCTCCGCCACCACAACGGCGTGCACGGGGTCGATCTGCGGCGCTGACCGCCGACGCGTCTCCGGGCGCCGACCGCCTCAGTCCTCCAGGTGGTCGCGGCCCGGCAGCCAGCTCAGCCCGGGCACGCCCCAGCTGTTCTTCCGCTGCGTCTTCAGCGCCGCCTTGCCGAATGGATGCTCCAGGCGGTCGACGTAGAGCACCCCGTCGAGGTGGTCGTACTCGTGCTGGAAGATCCGGGCCAGCCAGCCGTCCGCGCGCACCTCGTACTCGGCGCCGTCGAGGTCGGTGGCCTGCAGGATGACGCGCTCGGCGCGCCGCAGCGGGAAACGCTCGCCCGGGAACGACAGGCATCCCTCCGACTCGCTGTCCTCATCGAGCTCGCCGACAGTGAGCGGGCTCTGCCAGAGGGTCGGGTTTATCGCGACCCCGCGGTGCAGCACGCCGTCGTCATCGGTCCACCCGTAGACGAAGAGCCGCAGCGGCACGCCCACCTGCGGCGCGGCGAGCCCCACGCCGGGCGCTTCATCCATCGTCTCGAACATGTCCGCGACCAGTGCGCGCACCTCATCATCGATCTCGGCGACGGGCCTGGCGGGGGAGTGGAGCACAGAGTCACCGGTGATCCGGATCGGGAGGACGGCCATTCAGCAAGACTATCCGGATCATTCCCGGTAGGGTCGTGGGGTGGGTACGGAACTGATGGACGCTTTCGACCTGTCCTATCAGCCCAGCCAGCTCCTGGGCATCCCGGTCGCGCTGGTCGGTGCCTGCTTCCTGTCTGTCGGCGCGCAGCTCCAGCACCACGGCGTCGCCAAGGTCGAGGCGACCGCCGGTCACGCTGAGTCCGGCCTGGGCGTCCGCGCACTCGGACTCCTGCTCGCCCGGCCGTCCTGGGTGATCGGGACGCTGCTCCTGGGCCTCGCGATCGTGTTCCAGCTGGTCAGCCTGAAACTCTCGCCCCTCATCCTCGTCCAGCCGCTCGGCGTCGTCGGCCTCGTCATCACCAGCATCCTGAACGCCCGGGTCAGCGGTGTGAAGCTGAACCATCAATCGGTGGTGGCGGTGACGCTCTGCGTCAGTGGCGTCGGTGCGTTCGTGCTGCTCGCTGCGGTGTTCGCCCGCGATCTGCCGGTGACGAGTCGGGCGCTGATCGTCATCCTCATCATCCTCGCCGTCGTGCTCATCGCGTTCGGCGTCGTGTTCTACTTTCTGCGGCACCGGCTCAAGGCACTGATCTACATCGTCGGCGCCGGCGTCCTCTACGGTTTCGTCGCGACCCTCGCCAAGGTCGCGATCGACCGGATCTCCAACCAGGAGTGGGACTGGCTGCTGGTCGCCTGCATCGTCGCGCTGCTGCTGGCCGCCGTCCTCGGCGCCTACTTCGTGCAGAACGCATACTCCTCCGGACCGCCCGATCTCGTCATCGCCGGGCTCACCGTCATCGACCCGATGGTCGCTGTCACCATCGGAATCGTGGTGCTCAACGAGGCGGCCGGCGCCCCCTGGTGGGCCATGGTCGGCTTCGCGCTGACCGGGGCCGTCGCCGTCTTCGGCGTGTTCCGGCTGTCGAAGTACCACCCGCAGAGCGCCTCGGACGCGCCGGTGGCTGACCGCATTACGGACGTCGCAAGGGAAAGCCGCCTAGACTAGGCCGTTGAATCGACCGGGCACACCCACTCGCCCGGACCGCGAACACCGTCGCAGGGTTCGCCTTCCGAAGCACACGACCGTAGGGAACGAACAACGTGCCTGATACGAGCGGACCGCATCCCACCCCGCCCGCCCCGGCAGCCCACAAGCCGCTGACCATCGTCATGGGCTGCGACACCTTCGCCCCCGACGTCAACGGGGCTGCGCGCTTCGCCGAGCGCCTCGCTGCCGGGCTGGTCGAACGCGGCCACGACGTCCACGTCGTCGCCCCCGCCGCGAGCCGCGCGCATGGCACATGGGTGGAAGAGCACCAGGGCAACAAGATGACGGTCCACCGGCTCCTCAGCTGGCGCTGGTACCCGCACGACTGGCTGCGGTTCGCGCTCCCGTGGACGAGCAAGGCGAACGCCCGCCGCATCCTCGACGAGGTGAAGCCGGATGTCGTGCACATCCAGTCGCACATCGTCGTGGGCCGGGGGCTCGCAGCCGAAGCTGAGAAGCGCGGCATCCGGATCGTCGCCACGAACCACGTCATGGCCGAGAACGTCGTCGAGTTCACCCTCCTGCCGAAGTTCCTGCAGAAGATCTTCGTGAAGCTCTCCTGGGCAGACGCGCGCAAGAGTTTCGACCGGGCGGAGTCCGTCACCACGCCGACGCGCAAGGCGGCGGAGTTCCTCGAAGCGTCGACCGGCCTGCGCGGCGTGCACGCCATCTCCTGCGGCATCGACGCCCACAACTACATCCCCGACTTCTCTAAGCGCGCGGGCAACCACATCCTGTTCGTCGGCCGGGTGACCGGCGAGAAGCAGATCGACGTGTTGCTCAACGCCATCAAGCTGCTGCCCGCCAGCCTGGATGCCCGCCTGCAGATCGTCGGTGGCGGCGACCAGCTGAAGAACCTGCAGACCATGGCGGAGACCATCGGCATCGCCGACCGGGTCGACTTCCTCGGCTACGTGAGCGACGAGGAGCTGCGCCAGGCGTACACGCGCGCGACCGTCTTCGCGATGCCGTCGATCGCCGAGCTGCAGTCGATCGCGACGATGGAGGCCATGGCGTCCGCCCTCCCCGTGGTCGCCGCTGACGCGATGGCCCTGCCGCACCTCGTCCACGATGGCGAGAACGGCTACCTGTTCCGCCCGGGCGACGCGCAGGACCTCGCGGACAAGCTGGAGGGCGTGCTCACGCTGCCCCAGGAAGAGCTGGATGTGCTGAAGCGCGGCTCACTCCGCATCGTCGCCACGCACGACATCCAGACCACGATCAGCACCTTCGAAAGCCTGTATCGTGGTGAGCC
Organism: Leifsonia sp. RCC_180; assembly: GCF_058138205.1. Classification (NCBI taxonomy): domain Bacteria; kingdom Bacillati; phylum Actinomycetota; class Actinomycetes; order Micrococcales; family Microbacteriaceae; genus Leifsonia; species Leifsonia sp. RCC_180. Next base: position 756,607 of record NZ_CP200340.1, read on the forward strand.
GGTGGCCGACCCGGTGACGGATGCGGCCCCCAGCGTGCCCGCACCGGAGTGACCCGGGCCGGCGCACGATCGGGGCGGTAGCTCAGCTGGTCAGAGCAGGGAACTCATAATTCCTCGGTCACGGGTTCAAGTCCCGTCCGCCCTACGACTGCGAGCTGAGCTGTACCTGTCGACGCTCGCTCAGCGCGGGTGCGCGCCGTCAGTGTAGATTCTGGCGTGTGAGCGACCCGCGTCGGAAGTCACGACCTCGTGGTCGACTCTTGGCCCGCGGACGAGCACCGGGACTTGCGCGCCCAGGCGCCTGGCTGGCGCGTGTCACCATGCCTGCGTGGCCCTTGAGCACGTGGGAGATGACCTGGCGGCTGACCGTGCGGTGGACAGCCACCGTGCTCATGTCCGGATTCCTCGGCTTCGCCATCTGGTCCGCGGTGGTGACGCCGTCGTCGAGGGACTGGTCCGCGCTGCTCGAGCTCGGTGCCGGTTGGGCGGGTAGCGTCCTGCTGACCGTCGGCGTGACGATGGCCGTTCTGCGTTCGCCTCGGGCGCGGCGCCGCGGCTGAGGAGTGCCGCGAAGTCTCTTACGACGGGTGGACGGTCGAAGGTAGTGAACTAGCAAGCGCCGAACGGCAGCCTCCGTCAGATGAGTTCCGCCAGCCAGTGGTAGTGCTCGAGTGAGCCGGCGGTGAGGTCGCCGGTGTCCTTGTAGTCGTCGACGTGGAGTCGGTAGAACTCCTGGCGCCCGGGGACCGCGTGAACCTGCATCTCGAACGTGCATTCAGCCTGGTTGGCAGCCCACTTCGTTGTCCCCGGTCCGAGCTTCCCGGTGGCGATCACGATGCCGGACTGATTCAGGACGCTGACGCGGCGTCCCTGGAGCGAGTCCCGGGTGTCGCACCGGCTGCCTTCGGGGAACTGCTGCGTGCTCGCGTTGCCCAGCCCGAACGTGAACGTTCCGTTGACACTGAACGGCGTCGACCGGGTCGGCTCCGGAGTGTCGGGAGTGCCGGTCGCTGGCAGCGTCGTGCAGCCGGTCAACGCCAACGCCACGCCGATGGAGATCAGTGCGGCGAGGCGTCTCATACCGGGATCGTACCCAGGGCTGGCGTCCCAGCGGTGCCACCCGCTCAGTGACGCCCCTCAGGACGCGTTCTTCACCTCTTCGTCCAGCTTCTCCTCGTCGACCGCGAGCTCGGCTCGGGTGACCCCGGTGGCGTGCGTGAGTTGCTGCTGCACCGCGTCGGCCTGCTCTGGCGACACCACGACGACGATCCCGGCGCTGCCCGCGTGCAGGGTCTCGCTGATCTTCTTCAGTTCCTTCGCCGACGACTTGTTGGAGATGTGACCGGCGAGGGCGCCGATCCCTCCGCCCACGCCGGCTCCGGCGAGGAGTGCACCACCGAGGGCGACTGCGGGGAAGAGTGCGACGACGACGCCGCCGGCGATCCCGACCGCGATGCCTTTGCGTCCGCCATGGCTTTTCGCCTCGTTGTCGCGTTTCGGGATGGAGACGTTCCCCTCCTTGTCGCGCACGACGACGGCGGCGTCGAACGACTGCTTGCGTCCGTCGTCCTTGTAGTGCTCCTTGAGCGCGTCGAAGTCCGCCACGGCCTCGTCTTCGCTCGCATACTGCGCGGTAATCGCCACGTAGGGCTTGTCGGCCATGTCGCCGCTCCAATCGGTCTGCACGCGCGCGAAGTGCGGCTGCAGGCAAACGGTAGGTCTCTGCGGGGAGGCGGCGATAGTCAGCGTCCAGCGCGCGCGAAGTATTTCAATCCCCTAGCGATTCCGCTTCTCAGGGGTACCGTGATGCAGCATGAACACAACCGGATGGATCATCCTGATCGTCGTCGTCGTGGTCGTGATCGCAGTGATCGCCATCATCGCGACCGTCGGCCGCAACCGCAAGCGCGAGGCGGACCGCCGCCGTGCCGAAGAGATGCGGCAGTCGGCCGCGCAGACCGAACTCGACGCGCGGGACCGGGAAGCGAAGGCGGCACGCGCAGCGGCGGACGCCAAGCAGGCGGAGGTCGACGCCGAGCGGTTGCGGCGCGAGGCGGAGGAGCGCGAGTCCTCGGCGGCCAGCGCCCGCTCAGAGTCGGAAGAAGCGATGCGCCGAGCGGACCACGTCGACCCCGACGTCCGTACCGACAAGAACGGCAACCGCATCGATGACGGGACGCGCACGGACGCCGCGGCCCCGGCGGGCACGGCCCCCGCGGGCACAGCCCGCACCGACGCACCCGCAGGCACCGTCCCCGCTCAGGACGCGACAGCCGCCCCCGTGGACGACGACGCGACCCGTCGCACCGCCCGCCACGAGGCTCCCCGATTCGATGACGGGACCGGCCGCACCACTCGCTGACCGCATCCTCCACAGATCGCGCGAATCGCCGGGCCGAGCCCGACCACGACCCGGCGGTTCGCGCCTCCGCGCGTTAGCATCGAGGCGGATCGGGGTGCACGGACGGAGGTCGGATGCCCGCCTTCGTCGTGATGCCGTACAGCGAATTGGATGCGGCGACCGCCTCCTGCGTGACAGCCCGCCTGGATGCGGGCGATCGTGCGCGGCTGACGTCGTACGCAGCGGACGACGAGAACATCCGGCGGTTCCTTTCCGGTCGCCGGGCCTTGCTGGCCGCTGCGGAACGCCTGGGGGAGCCCAGCGTCCAGATCGCCGCGCCCTGTGCCGACTGCGGCCTGTCCCACGGGCAGCCGACCGCCTCCGGTAGAGGTCGCTCGCTGTACCTCGGGCTCGCCCATGCCGACGGGTATGCGTTCGCGGTCGCCGCTCGCAGCCCCGTCGGCATCGACGCCGAACCGGCCCGCCCCGAGGCGGACCGTACAGAGGCGGACCGTACAGGGGCGGACCGTACAGAGGCGGACCGTACAGGGGCGGACCGTACAGAGGCGGACCGTACAGGGGCGGACCGCACTGCCGCCATCGACGACCTCGCACCCGGCCACGGGAACGCTCTGCGGAGATGGACCGCGGTAGAGGCGGTGCTGAAGGCCGACGGACGGGGACTGCGCCTGCCGCCGGACAGCGTCCATGTCGGCCGGTGGACCGGCTCGCTCGACGGCGTCCGCTACCGCCTGCGCACCATCCGGGTGTCTGGCTGCGTGGTGACCGTCGCGACCCGTCAGCGCGTCAGTGACGGCAGCCGGGGCTGACGCAGCCAGGCGTCGAAGAATCCGCCGAGCGGCTCGGCGGAGAACCTCTCGGCGTGCGCCTCGAAGTCGGCGGTGGTGACGCTCCCGAAGCGGTGCTCCCGCGTCCACCCGCGCAGCAGGTCGAAGAACGGCCCGTCGTCCAGCCGCAGCCGCAGGGCGTGGAGCAGGCACGCGCCCCGTTTGTAGACCCGGTCGTCGAACATCGAGTCCGGCCCGGGATCGCCGAGCACCAGGTCGGCCGGCGCGAGGCGGAGGCCGGCGTGATGCGCCCGCGCCTGCGCCGAGGCCGACAGTCCGCCCGACGCCTCCGACCACAGCCACTCCGCGTAGCAGGCGAAGCCCTCGTTGAGCCAGATGTCGCGCCAGGATGCAAGGCCCACACTGTTGCCGAACCACTGGTGGGCGAGCTCGTGCGCGATCAGGCGCTCCGAGCCGCCGTGGCCGTCGGCGTGCGACGAGCCGAAGGTCGCCATCGCCTGCGCCTCCAACGGGATCTCCAGCGGATCCTCCGTCACCACGACCGTGTAGGACGGGAAGGGATAGGGCCCGAACCGGTCCTGGAAGGTCTCCAGCATCCGCCCGACCGGCTCGAAGTCGTGCAGCACCCGGCGGGCGAGGGCCGGCGGGTACGCCACCACCCACTCCACCCCGGCGGAGCGTCTCGGCTCGAGCGTGTACCGGCCGATCTGCACGGCTGCGAGGTAACTCGCCGTGGGCTCCGGCCGCTCGAAGGTCCAGGTGCCGCGTCCACCGCTCACGCTGTGGCCGGTCGGCTCGCCGGTCGCGAGCACCGTGTAGGCCTGCTCGGTGGTGACCCGGATGCCGTAGGCGGCGCGGTCTGACGGTCGGTCGTTGCAGGGGTACCAGGTCGGCGCCCCCGAGGGCTGCGCTGCGACGATCACTCCGTCGGTCAGCTCCTCCCAGCCGAGGGCGCCCCACCGGGTGCGGCGCGGGACGGGCGACCCGTCGTACGCGACCTCGACGGTGAACTCCATGCCGGCAGGGAGGGGCGCGGCCGGCGCGATCCGCAGGTGGGTCGGCGTCTGGCTGAAGCGGACGCGCTTGTTGCCGTCCACTCGGACCCGCTTGGCCTTCAGGTGCACCAGATCGAGGATGATCGCCGACAGCGCGACGTTGGCGCGCGCACGGATGACCGCCGTCGCATCCAGCCGGTTGGTCGCCACCCGGTAGTTCAGGTCCAGGTCGTACCGGAGGACGGAGTAGTCGGTGGTGCCGGAGCGCGGCAGGTAGGCGTGTGGGGCGTCGCTCATCCGCCGGACCGCGCCCGGTACTCGCGCACCACGACCTCGCGCCACGGCCCGATGGGGTTGCCGCTCCAACGGCTTCTCGCCGGAACCGTCTCGCCGCGCATCACGAGCGACGCGGGCCCGACGGTCGCGTCGGAGCCGATATCGGCGGCGGGCAGGATGACGCTGTGCGGCCCGAGGGTGCCGCCCCGCTCGATGGTGACCTGGTCCATGCTCATGATTCGATCATGGAACAGGTGCGTCTGCACAACGCAGCCCCGATTGACGGTGGATGCGTCCCCGAGCGTCACGAGGTCAGCCTCCGGCAGCCAGTAGCTGTCGATCCACACCCCGGACCCGATCCGCGCGCCGAGGCTGCGCAGCCACCACACCAGCGCCGGGGTTCCGGTGGCCGCCCAGGCGAACCAGGGCGCCGCGACCATCTCGGTGAAAGTGTCCGACACTTCGCTCCGCCAGATGAACGAGGACCAGAGCGGATGCTCGCCCGGCTTCAGCCTGCCGAGCAGGATCCACTTGGCCGCTGTGCTGATGCCCGCCGCGACCGCTCCGGTCACGATGAGCGCGGGTCCACTGAGCACGACGGCCCAGGCGAGCCCCCACGCGGTGTCGATCGCGCCGAGCGCGATGACGACGCCGAAGCCGATGCCGCAGGTCACGATGACCGGTACGAACCGCAGGAGCTCCCAGGCGGTCCTCGCCACGCGGAGAGCGGTCGGCGGCTCGAACGTGCGCGAGAGGTCGCCCTCCTGCGCCCGCCGCCGCAGCCGGACTGGAGGGGAACCGAGCCATGAGGATCCGGCTTTCGCCTTCCGCGGCGCTGAGGACAGCACCGCGACGAGCCCGTCGCGCGGAACGCGGTTGCCGCCGAAGGCCATCCCCGAGTTGCCGAGGAACGCCCGCGCGCCGATGTCGACGGCGGCGATGCGCACGTAGCCGCCGCCGAGCTCGTAGGAGGCGACGAGGGTGTCGTCGGCGAGGAAAGCGCCGTCGCGGATCCGGGTCATGCGGGGGAGGAGCAGCACGGTGGAGGCCTCGACGTCCGTGCCCACCCGGGCACCGAGCATCCGCAGCCACACCGGCGTGAACAGGCTGGAGTACAGCGGGAACAGCACCGTGCGGGATAGGTCGAGCAGTCGTTCGGTCGACCAGGCCTGCCAGCCGGGCCGGCTGCGCACCGGGTGGACGCCCTCGCGCATCCCGATGCCGAGCAGGCGCACGAAACCGACGATGAGTCCGGCGAGCACCAGGCCCGCGGCCAGCGTTCCGGGCACCAGCCCCGCGGCTGTCCGGACGACGACGTCTCCCCAGGTGGATGCGCCACGCACGAACGCGGCGACGACGGCCGCCGCTGCGGCCAGAGCGATCACCGGAACGAGGGAGACGACGATCGAGGCGAGCGCGTAGGCGGCGACCCACCGCGTCCGTCGCTCCGGGCGTGCCTCCGGCCACCACTCTCGGGCGCGGCCGACACGCACGGCGGGGGAGCCGGACCAGTTCTGGCCGGCCGGGACCCGGCCGAAGACCGCGGAGCCGGGGGCGACCGTGGCGTTGCGGCCGATCTTCGTGCCCGGCATCAGTGAGCTGCGTGCGCCCACCGCGCTCCCTGCGCCGATCCGGATCTCGCCGATCCGCAGCACGTCCCCGTCGATCCAATACCCGGCGAGGTCCACCTCCGGTTCGATGGAGGCGCCGGCGCCGATGCGCAGCATCCCTGTCACCGGCGGTAACGTGTGCAGGTCGACACCGCGGTCGATGGTCGCGCCCAGCGCACGGGCGTAATAGAGGATCCAGGGGGCTCCGGCGAGGCTCGCGGCCCCGATCTGGTGTGCCACCTGCTCGGCCAGCCACAGCCGCAAGTGCACCCCGCCGCCGCGGGGATGGTCGCCAGCCTTCACGCCGGCGAGCAGCAGGCGCGCGGCCACCACCGAGATCGCCATACGGCCCCACGGCGTCACGAAGACGAGAAGGCCGACGACCAGCCACACGGGATCGACGGCGGGCAGCACGTCGAAACCGCCGAACGGGCGGAGCAGCGCGGACGCGGTCAGCAGGTAGAGGAGCCAGCGGATCCCGCCCAGGATGAACAGCGGGACGCCGAGCACCGTCTGCAGCGCACGCATCCGCAGCGGTGTCGGCGGCACGACATGCGTGGAGGCGGCGGACGACGACGGAGAGCTCTCGGCGAGTGCCTGGGCCATCGCTCCGAACCGGGGCGTCGCATACACGTCCGCGACGGTGACGTCGGGATGCCGCCGGCGGATCAGCGACACGAGCTGGGCGGCGGCGAGCGACCCTCCGCCCAGATCGAAGAAGTTGTCGTCGGGGCCGGAGACCCGCAGGCCCAGGACGCTGTGCCAGTCGGCCGCGAGCGCTTCGGCAACCGGGTCGTCACCGCCCGCCGTGTCACCCCCGGCGTCATCCAGCGGCCAGGGGAGGGCGGCCCGGTCGACCTTGCCGGAGGTGCGGACCGGGAGCTCGTCGACGACCGCGAGCAGCGGGACCAGTGCCGCAGGCAGCGTTTCGCGCAGATGCTCGACGGCGGCTCGGCGATCCAAGGCGGCGGCATCCGGGACGGCGAGATAGCCGACCAGCACGTCGTTGCCTGCCGCGGACTTCCGCACCGCGGCCGCTGCGCCCGAGACGCCCGGGAGCTGCTGGAGGGCCGCCTCCACCTCGCCCAGTTCGATCCGGCGGCCGCCGAGCTTCACCTGGTCGTCCGCACGGCCCAGGTAGAACAGGCCCGCCGGGTCGAACCGCACCAGGTCGCCGCTGCGGTACGCGCGCTCCCAGCCGAGGGTCGGCATCGGAGCGTACTTCTCCGCATCCTTCGCCGGGTCCAGGTACCGGGCGAGCCCGACGCCGCCGATGACCAGCTCGCCGCCCTCGCCGTCGGCGACCGGCTGCCCTGCGGCATCCACCACCGCGAGGTCCCAGCCGTCGAGCGGAAGCCCGATCCGCACCGGCTCGCCGGCCACCAGCGGTGCGGCGCAGGCCACGACCGTCGCCTCGGTCGGCCCGTACGTGTTCCAGACTTCGCGGCCGGGCACCGCCAGGCGGCTCACCAGCTCCGGCGGGCACGCCTCCCCACCGAAGATGAGCAGCCGGACGCTGTCCAGCGCATCCACGGGCCACAGGGCCGCGAGGGTGGGCACGGTCGAGACGACGGTGATGCGGCGTGCGGACAGCCACGGGCCGAGGTCCATGCCGGTACGGACCAGCGATCGCGGCGCGGGAACCAGGCACGCGCCGTGCGCCCACGCCAGCCACATCTCCTCGCAGGAGGCGTCGAACGCGACCGACAGGCCGGCCAGGACGCGATCCTGCGGCCCGATCGGCTCCTCCTGGAGGAACAGTCGGGACTCGGCGTCCACGAACGCCGCCGCGGAGCGGTGCCGCACGGCCACGCCCTTCGGCGTCCCGGTCGACCCGGAGGTGAAGATGATCCAGGCGTCGTCCTCCGGAGTCGGCGCCGTGCTCACCGGAATGGCGGAGATGCTGGGGTGCGGTGCTCCGCCGTCGAAGACCGGGCGGGCGGCATCCTCCCCCCGCAGCACGAGTCCCTCGTCGGTCATCACCGCGCGCACGTCGGCCTCGCCGAAGACCAGGTCGGCCCGCTCCTCCGGATCGTCCGCGTCGACGGGCACGTAGGCGGCGCCCGCGGCGAGCACGCTCAGGATGGCGAGGTACAGGTCGCGCGTGCCCGAGCTCATCCGCACGCCGACCCGGTCGCTACGACGCACGCCGGCGTCGTGCAGCCGCGCGGCCCCGGCGGAGACGCGGGCGAGCAGCTCGCGGTAGCTGAGAGCGCCTGCGGCATCCTCTAGAGCGGAGGCGTCCGGGAAGCGCCGCGCGGTCTCCGTCAGGATGTCGAAAAGGGTGCGGGCGGGAGGGGCGCTCTCTGCGCGCAACAGCACTCCCGGCGCAGGGGTCACGGAAGCATCGGGCACGGCCGCACGCTACGGGTGGCGGGTTAAGCGCGGGTGAACGGCGGGTGCGCCCGCACGCTCATCCCTCGCCGAGGGCGTGCAGCAGTTGCGCCTTGTTCATCCGCGAGTAGCCCTGGATTCCGCGTGACTTCGCCCGGTCGCGCAGCTCGCGGAACGTCGGGATGCCGGTGCTCGCCGCTGGGGCAGCCACGTGCTCGGCGATCTGCTTCGCCGAGGTGCGGGCCTCCGTGGCGGTCTTCTTCGCCCGCCGGATCGCCTTCTGCGCATCCTTCGCGGCCACCTGGAGGCGGTCCGCGAGGTCCTCAGCCTGCCGCCGGGTCTTCTTGTCGAGCTTCTTCACGGCGTGCTCCGCCTCGCCGACCGCGACTCTCGCCGCATCCAGCGCGCTCTCCGCTGCCTTCTCCGCCTTGCTCTTGGCCACAGTGCCTCCTTCGGGTTCGGCCCCCTGGATGGGGCTTACCCTATGGCCCCAAGCGCCTCTGCGGGCTAGTGGATTTCCGCGTCCTGCTCCAGGCGGGCGAGGAGCGCATCCAGAATGGGCCGCTGGGCCTTCGTCAGCTTCACGCGCGCCTCGTCGACGGTGAACCAGCGGGCGTCGTCGATCTCCGGGAACGCCTGCATCCGGCCGGAGCGCGGCGGCCACTCGAGCTCGAAGGTGTTGCTCTCGACGGTGCCGGGATCGAACTCGGTCTCGGCCGCGAAGACGACGATGGTCTTACCCGAGCCGCGGAACTCGCCCAGCGGCACGTAGTCGGCATCCGGTGCGGACGTCCCGATCTCCTCCGCGAACTCCCGGCGGGCGGCGGAGAGCTCGTCGCCCAGGTCGTCCGACTCGACGATGCCCTTCGGGAGGGACCAGGCCGCCTCGTCCTTGCGCGCCCAGAACGGGCCGCCCATGTGCCCGATCCACACCTCCACGTCCGTGCGGCGGCGGTACAGGAGCAGGGCGGCGCTGCGGACGGTCATGCCGCCCAGCCTGCCACCTCGCGTCGCCGTGTGACACCGCGTCCGCTGGGTTCGGCGGCGGCGACTAACGTGGAGACGTGGATTCGGGAGACGCGTGGGTGGAAGGGCCGGAGGGCCAGCGGTTCTGGGGCCGGTTCGGTGCCGCGGGTCTGCTCGTGCACGACCTCCGGCGCGGGGTGCTGCTGCAGCACAGGGCCGACTGGAGCCACTTCGGCGGCACCTGGGGTCTCCCGGGCGGCGCCCGTCACGCCGACGAGAGTGCGGTACAGGGCGCGCTGCGTGAGGCGGCGGAGGAGGCTGCCGTGCCTCCCGATGCGGTCCAGGTGCTGTTCGAGAGTGTTCTCGACCTGGGGTTCTGGTCGTACACCACCGTCGTGGCGCAGGCCGTCCGGCCGTTCGAGCCGCACATGGCGGACGTCGAGAGCATCGAGCTGCGCTGGGTGCCCATCCACGAGGTCACCGAACTGCCCCTGCACCCCGGCTTCGCGGCCTCGTGGCCGCAGCTCCGCTCCCGCCTCACCGCCCTCTCCGACTGACGCGCCCGCTTCTCCCGCCCCGCCGTCCCCCTTGCCCCTGTCCCAAGCGATCCGCTCCTGAGTTTTTCCGCTCGACACGCGGTCGCGGGGACGAAAAACTCAGGAGCGGATCGCTTGGGGCCGGCAAGGGGGTGTCGGGGGTGGGCGCGAGAATGGGAGGGTGCACATCCTCCTCGAGCGCGCCGAGCGCGGCGTCGTCCGCGCCACGCGACTGGAGGCAGGCGGCGCGGGCGACAGCGAGCGCGCCGAGACGATCGTGGCGGACGACCTCGCTGCCTTCGTCGGCACCGAAGAAGCGGCTGCCGACCGGCCCCGTTGGGTGTGGGATGACACGCGCTCCTGGTACCCGCCGCTCCTGGCACGGGGCGTGCGGGTCGAGCGGTGCGTCGACCTCCGGCTCAGCCATGCCATCCTGCGCAACTCCACGCTGACCGCCGCAAGCGCTCTGGCCCGCGCTGAGCCGGGGCCCTGGGATGTCGCCGCCGAGCCCGAGCTGGAGGTTCCGGCCGCCCGAACCGCCCACACCGCCCTCTTCGATCTCGACGACGCCCCGCGGACCGCTGCAACCGCTCGGCCGTCCGCCCGCACCGAGTTCGCCGCCCAGGAGGACGCGGTCGCCACCAGCACCGACCCGCGTCGCCTGCGGCTGCTGCTCGCGGCAGAGTCGGCGGGCGCGCTCATCGGCGTCGAGCTGCAGCATGCGGGCCTCCCGTACCGTGCCGACCGTCACGACGAGCTCCTCACCGACCTTCTCGGCCCCCGGCCCTCGTACGGGCGGCCGGCGGTACTGGATGCTTTGGTGCGGGAGATCCGCGAGGCGTTGGATGCGCCCGAGCTGAACCCCGACAGTCCGCCCGATCTGCTCAAGGCGCTGCAGCGCGCTGGCGTCATGGCGACATCCACTCGCTCGTGGGAGCTGAAGAAGCTCGAGCATCCCGTCATCGACCCGCTGCTGCGCTACAAGAAGCTCGCTCGGCTCCTCACCGCGAACGGCTGGACCTGGCTCGACACGTGGGTGCACGACGGCCGTTTCCGGCCCGACTACGTGCCCGGCGGCGTGGTGACAGGCCGCTGGGCCACCCGGGGCGGGGGCGCGCTGCAGCTGCCGCGGCAGGTGCGCGGTGCTGTCGTCGCCGATCCCGGCTGGAAGCTCGTCGTCGCCGACGCGGCGCAGCTGGAGCCGCGCGTGCTGACCGGGCTCGCCGGCGACCAGGCGATGGCGGCGGCGGGTCGCGGCAAAGACCTGTACGAGGGCATCGTCGCGTCGGGAGCGGTCGAGCAGCGCGCGCAGGCGAAGGTGGCCATGCTGGGCGCCATGTACGGCGCCACGACAGGGGAGAGCGGCCGGCTCATGCCCCGGCTGACCCGCGCCTTCCCGCGCGCCGTCCGGCTCGTGGAGGAGGCCGCGCGGGCGGGGGAGCGCGGCGAGAAGGTGACGTCGCGCCTCGGCCGGAGCTCGCCACTTCCCGGACGGGCGTGGGCCGTGGCCCAGTCCGCCGCCTCCGCCGCCGATTCGACCGACGCCGACGAGCGCCGGGCGCGCGGCCAGGCACGCGACTGGGGCCGGTTCACCCGCAACTTCGTCGTGCAGGCGAGCGCCGCCGAGTGGGCACTGTGCTGGATGGCCGAACTCCGCAACCGGCTCACCGCGCTCACACCCGACGCGCCCCTCACCGCCGCGCCGCACCTGGTGTACTTCCTGCACGACGAGGTGATCGTCCACACTCCCGAGGCGCTGGCGGAGCCGGTCGCCGCGGCCGTCCGCGCCTCGGCGGAACAGGCCGGGAGGCTGCTTTTCGGGGACTTCCCGGTGGAGTTCCCGGTCACCGCGGCGATCGTCGACACCTACGCCGAGGCGAAATGACCGCCCGCGCGGAATGCCCGAGTGTCGGAGTTGGTTGTCACCACAGACCTGGCCGAGGATGGAGATCATGACCGACACCGCCACGCAGAGCAACGAAGCCCCCCGGACCGACCCGAACTCGGTTCTCGCCCGGTACCGCGCACGCCGCGAACAGGCGGTCACCGCGCCCCAGGGCAACCTGGCTCTCGTGAACACGCAGTGGATCACGGGCGAGCCCGACTCCGAGCAGCCGGTGTGGGGCGTTCCCGGCCTCTGGTCGCCGCTGCCGAAGGGCGAGTCCGGCCTGAAGGTCACCGCCCAGGCGACCGACAACATCTTCGTGGATGAGGTCCTCGTGGACGGTTCGGCGATCGTTCGCGGCAAGGACGACCCGAATCCGGGTGCCATCCGCTTCAGCGACACGCAGACCGGTTTCGTCATCGCCAGCGAGGAGGGCGACTACGCCCTGCGGGTGTGGGATGCGCAGTCCGAGGCGATCCAGGAGTTCGGCTCCATCGACGCCTTCCCGTTCAACCCCGAGTGGATCATCAGCGCGACCTTCAGCCCGATCGAGGGCGGCAAGACGGTCGGCTTCGAGCACCTGAAGGACGACGGCGCCACCCGCGACATGGTGATCCCGGGCGAGATCACGTTCAGCAAGGACGGCGTCGACTACAACCTGGCCGCCTTCAAGGCGGGCCGCGCGCTCCAGCTCGTCTTCTCGGACACCACCAACGGCGACAGCACCTACTCGGTCGGACGCTTCCTGTTCGTCGTTCCGAACGAGGACGGCACGGTCACCCTCGACTTCAACCTCGCGGTGCTGCCGCCGTGCGCGTTCAGCTACAACTTCAACTGCCCGCTCCCGCCGGCGCAGAACCGGTTCGCCGTGCCGATCGAGGCCGGCGAGAAGAACGTCCTGAACAAGCAGGGCGAGCTGCTCCACTAGTCCGTCACGGGCGCTTCCTAGCCGACGGGCGGGACGGTTTCGGTCGTCTCCGCCGCCGGCCGACGCCCGCGCCGCGGACGCTCGGGGGAGCGCGGCTGCACCAGCGCGCCGGGGTGCGCCCGCAGGGTCGCCGCCACCTCGTCCAGCCACTCGATGGCCGCTTTCGCGCCTAATTCCCCCGCCCGGTTGGCCGCGAGGAGCGCCCGCGAGTCGGCCTCATGCGTGAGGTACCGGATCTTCTCGGCGAAGGCGGCGCGGTAGTCGTCGACGATCGCGAGGGCATCGGCTCCGTCGAGGGAGGCGGCGATCAGCACCTGATCCTGCATCTCGTCCCAGTCGGGCCGCGCGTCCGACGGCCCGCTCCGGAGCCACACTGCCGCGGCTTCGCGGCCGGCGGGCGTCAGTTCGTAGAGCGGGAGGCCGTCATCGGTCGCCCCGGCGGAGGCGACGAGTCCCTGGTCGGTCATCCGGTCGAGGGTCGAATACACCTGCCCAGGGTTCAACTGCCGTCGGTGCGCCGCGCGGCACAGGAACTCGCTCTGCAGCTGCGACCCGTACGCCGCTCCCTGCGTCAGCAGGGCCAGGAAACCGTTCTGCACCGACATACTCGGTATGCTATTGCGCCGAACGTTCGCGGGACGAGCGAATCGCCGAATCACAATCTTGTAACTACCCGCGGTTCTCGGGCATAATCGTGGCAACGCGCGCGAGCGCCTGCACAATTGCATATGCCGAAACACTTCATCCGTTCCTGGTCGTAGGGGAAGACGCACCAACGAACGGAGGAGAACCATGTCGGCACAGACAGCTCGAGGGGTGCTCTACGTGCACTCCTCACCTGGCGCGCTCTGCCCTCACATCGAGTGGGCGGCGGGACGCGCGCTCGGTCGCGCCGTCAACTTCACGTGGGAGACGCAGCCCGTGCTCAAGGGCTCGCAGCGCACGGAGTTCTTCTGGGATGGCCCCCAGGGCACGGGCGCACGCCTCGCATCCGCGCTGCGGGGCTGGGAGCATCTTCGTTACGAGGTCACCGAGGATGCCGGTCACGGCACCGACGGCGGCCGGTGGATGCACACTCCCGATCTCGGCATCTTCTTCGCCCAGGTGGACACGGCCGGCAACATGGTGATCCCGGAGGACCGCATCCGCTACGCCATGGAGATCGCCGGCTCGAACACCCTCGAGTTGCACCGCGAGCTGCGGCTCGCGCTCGGGCAGGCGTGGGACGACGAGCTGGAGCCGTTCCGGCACGCCCACGACGACACCTCGGTCATCTGGCTGCACAACGTCGGCTGACCACGCCACCACTCCCGCAGCGGGCCCGGCTCAGCCGCCCGCCGGCGGTGACACAGAGAAGGCCCCGGTCGCATCGACCGGGGCCTTCTCTTGCGTCAGTGTGTCTGTGTGTCAGCGCGTCAGTCTCCGTAGCTGCGGAACGCGGCGACGGCGTTGTGGCCGCCGAAGCCGAACGAGTTGCTGATGACCAGCTGCGCGCCCTCGCCGAGCGGCTGCGGCTCACCGACCACCTTGAGCGGGATCGCCGGGTCCATCTCCGTGATGTTGATCGTCGGCGGCGCCTTACGGTCGCGGATGGCCAGGATCGAGAACACCGCCTCCAGGGCGCCGGTGCCACCGAGCAGGTGACCGGTCGACGCCTTGGTGGCGGACACGGGGATGTCGTGCACCCGCTCCCCGAACACCTCGCGCAGGGCGACGTACTCGGACGGGTCGCCGACCGGCGTGCTCGTCGCGTGCGCGTTGATGTGGGTGACGTCGTCAGGCACCGCACCGGCGCGCTCCAGCGCGATGTGCACGGCGCGGCTCGCGCCACGGCCCTCCGGGTCGTTGGCGGTGATGTGGTACGAGTCGGCGGTCACTCCGCCACCGGCGAGCTCGGCGTAGATCCGTGCGCCGCGGGCGAGCGCGTGCTCCTCGGTCTCGAGCACGAGGCTGGCCGCGCCTTCGCCCATGACGAAGCCGTCACGGTCGACGCTGTACGGCCGCGACGCGGTCTCGGGCGAGTCGTTGCGGCGCGAGAGGGCCTGCATGGAGGAGAACGAGGCCACCGTGATCGGGTGGATGGCCGACTCCGTTCCGCCGGCGATGATCACGTCGGCGAGGCCGGCCTGCAGGTGCTCGTAGGCGTTGACGATCGACTCGGTGCTGGAGGCGCACGCGGAGGCGACCGTACGGGCGAAGGCCCGCGCCTCGAAGTGCATCGACACTGCGGCGGAGGCGGCGTTCGGCATGAGCATCGGCACGGTCATGGGGAGGACGCGCCGGGGTCCGCGCTCGCGCAGGGTGTCCCACGCATCCAGTAGCGTCCACACGCCGCCGATGCCGGTCGCGTAGTCGACGCCGAGGCGCTCAGGGGCGACCTCAGGACGTCCGGCGTCCTCCCACGCCTCCATGGCGGAGATCAGGGCGAACTGGCTGGACGGGTCCAGCCGCTTGGCGACGGGGCGCTCCAGCACTTCCTCCGGCCGCACCTTCGCCTCCGCGGCGAACGTGACGGGCAGCTCGTACTTGGCGACCCAGTCGTGCTCGAGGGCGCGGGCGCCGGATGTACCGGCGAGCAGGCCTGCCCAGCTGTCGGGGGCGGTGCCACCGAGGGGCGAGGACGCACCCATACCGGTGACGACGATCTTCTTGGTCATAACGGCAACTCTCCGTGAGAAAGAACAGCGGCGCGCTCAGCTAGAGCGCGTTCGCACGCGCGGGCGGCGACTCGAGGTGGCGCCGCCCGCGCGGAAGTCCTTGGCGGCGCTTAGGCGTCCTGCGCCTTGACGATGAACTCGACCGCGTCTCCGACGGTCTTGAGGTTCTTCACCTCTTCGTCGGGGATCTTGACGTCGAACTTGTCCTCGGCGTTGACCACGATGGTCATCATCGAGATCGAGTCGATGTCGAGATCGTCGGTGAACGACTTGTCCAGCTCAACCGTGTCGGTCGCGATACCGGTCTCGTCGTTGATGAGCTCGGCCAGGCCGGCAAGAACTTCTTCGGTGGACAATGCCATGGTTTTTCTCTCCTTGGGGGGTGTCGTTTTGACCGTGGAACAGTCTAGGGCAGCACGACGACCTGCGCGCCGAACACCAGACCGGCTCCGAAGCCGATCTGAAGCGCCAGACCGCCGCTCAGCTCCGGGCGTTCCTGGAGCAGTCGGTGGGTTGCAAGGGGGATGGAGGCGGCGGACGTGTTGCCGGTCGTCTCGATGTCGCGGGCGATCGCGACGGTCTCCGGCAGCTTGAGCTGCTTGGCGAACTCGTCAACGATGCGCATGTTCGCCTGGTGCGGGATGAACGCGGCCAGCTGGTCGGGGCTGACCCCGGCCTCGTCGAGAGCCTGCTTGGCGACCTTGGCCATCTCCCACACGGCCCAGCGGAAGACCGTCTGGCCCTCCTGGCGCAGGGTCGGCCACGGCTTCTCCCCGTCACGGTACTCGAGGAGCGTGTTGCCCATCCCGACCGCGTCGGCTTTGGAGCCGTCCGAGCCCCACACCGTCTTCGCGATACCGGGGTAGTCGCTCGGCCCGATGACGACGGCACCGGCGCCATCGCCGAGCAGGAACGAGATGGTGCGGTCGGTCGGGTCGACGACGTCGGACAGCTTCTCGGCGCCGACGACCAGCGCATAGTGCGCCGCGCCGGTGCGGATGAGCGCGTCGGCCTGAGCGATGCCGTAGGCGTAGCCGGCGCAGGCGGCGTTCATGTCGTAGGCCGCTGCCGGGTTCGCGCCGACACGATCGGCGAGGACGGCCGCGATGGACGGGGTCTGCTGCACGTTCGAGACGGTGGCGACGATCACGGCGTCGATGAGCTTGGGGTCGACGCCCGACTTCTCGATCGCCTCCTTCGAGGCCTCCGTAGCGAGGTCGACGGCGAGCACATCGGCGCTGGCACGGGTGCGCGTGATGATGCCGGTGCGCTGCCGGATCCACTCGTCGGAGGAGTTGATCGGGCCGACGAGGTCGTCGTTCGGCACGACGAGGTCGCCGCGGGCGGCGCCGATAGAGAGGATGCGGGTGTACTGCGGGCCGTGAGACTGCTGCAGGGTGGGGTGGGTCATCGTGATGCTCCTTGCGGCTCAGGCGGCCTGGTCGATGAGGTCGAAGGCGGCGGCCAGGTCGTCCGGCGTCTTGATCGCGACGGTCGGGACGCCCTTGAGGCCGCGCTTGGCGAGACCGACCAGGGCGCCGGCGGGGGCCACCTCGATCAGCCCGGTCACACCGGCCTGCTCGAACGCTTTCATGTCGAGGTCCCAGCGCACCGGCGACGACACCTGGCCGACCAGCAGGCGCAGGAATTCGGCGCCGTCGGTGACCTCAGAGCCGTCCTTGTTGGTCCAGAGCCGCAGGCTCGGGTCGTTCGTGGTCAGGGTGGAGGCGAACTGCTCCAGCGCCGGCACGGCCGGTGCCATGTAGCGGGTGTGGAAGGCGCCGGCGACCTGCAGCGGGATGACGCGCGCGCGGGCCGGCGGGTTCTCGGCCAGCTGGGCCAGCGCATCCACGGCGCCCGCGACGACGATCTGGCCGCCGCCGTTGTAGTTGGCGGGGGAGAGGCCGAGCTCGTCCAGACGTGCGAGCAGTTCCGTCTCGTCGGCGCCGATCACCGCGCTCATGCCGGTCTGCGCCTCGGCCGCGGCCCGGGCCATGGCGGCGCCGCGCTCGCGCACGAAGGCGACGGCGTCCGTCTCGCTCAGCACCCCGGCGCCCGCGGCAGCGGTCAGTTCGCCGACCGAGTGGCCGGCGATGCCGCCGACACGCTCGCGGCGCCCGTCAGTCAGAAGAGCCGACAGGGTCAGCAGCCCCGCCGAGACGATGAGCGGCTGTGCGACCGCGGTGTCGCGGATGGTATCGGCGTCGCTCACGGTGCCGTGGGCGACGAGGTCCATGCCCACGGCGTCGGAGATGCCGGTGAGCTGATCGCGGAACGAGGACTCGGTGAGCCAGGGGTCCAGGAAGCCCGGGGTCTGGGATCCCTGCCCGGGGCACACGATGACGATCACGGTTTCCAGTCTGCCAATCTTCCGCCCAGCGGATGTGTCGAACGGATACGAAGTATCCGCGGATGCTTTGTGGTTGTCTACAAACTCAACTGCCGCGACGCGAAGAATCCGGCTCGTTGATGGAGCCGACGATCAGCGCCGCCTGCAGGATGAGGGCCTCTCGCGCGCCGGTCGCATCCCACCCGATCACCTCGGAGACCCGCTTCAGGCGGTACCGCACGGTGTTGGGGTGCACGAACAGCTCGCGTGCCGTCGCCTCGAGCGACCGGCCGTTGTCGAGGTAGCACCAGAGCGTGGTGAGGAGCTCGGTGGAGTAGCCCTGCAGCGGACGGTAGATGCGGCTGATCAGGGTCGCGCGCGCCAGGCCGTCGCCCGCGAGCGCCCGCTCGGGCAGCAGGTCGTCGGCGTGCACCGGGCGCGGGCAGTTGCGCCATGCCTTCGCCACCGCGAACCCGGCGAGGGCCGCCTTGGCGCTCTTGGACGCATCCACCAGGCTCGGCACCTCGTGGCCGAGCACCAGGTGGCCGGCGCCGAAGCCGGGCTCCAGCTGCTGCGCGATCTCCATGAACGAGACGATCGGCGCAGGACCGATCTGGTCCTCCGGCGTGCTGTTGCTCGGCCAAGCCCGGCCGATGACGAGCACGAGCCTGCTGCCCTGCACGCCGATCAGCACGTCGGCCGACATGTGCCGCGCCGTACGGCGCAGCTGGTCGACGTCGAGCATCTTCGGCGCGGTGCCGACCAGCACGCTCACCTCGCCGTGGCCGTGCCAGCCGAGGGCGGCGATCCGGCTGGGCAGCTCGTCGTCGTACTCGCCGGTGAGGATGCTGTCGACGACGAGCGCTTCCAGCCGGGCGTCCCACAGGCCGCGGGCCTCAGCGGCGCGCGCGTACACATCGGCGGCCGCGAACGCGATCTCGCGGGAGTACAGCAGGATCGACTCCCGAAGATCCTCCCCGCCGCCGCTCTTCACGCGCTCCTCGACCACCTCGACGGTGATCTTGATCAGCTGGAGGGTCTGCTGCAGGCTGACGCTGCGGAGCAGCTCGCGCGGAGCCGCACCGAACACATCCGCGGCGATCCACGGCGTGGACCGCGGGTCGTCGTACCAGGAGATGAACGACGAGATGCCCGCCTGGGCCACCAGGCCGACGGCGCTGCGTCGGCCCGGTGGCATGTCGCGGTACCAGGGGAGGGTGTCCTCGAGTCGCTTGAGCGTGGTCGTCGCCAGCTCACCCGAGATCTTGCGCAGCCACGCGAGCGTCTCGGGCTTCGTCCTCTCCACCGGCTTGCCGGCCACGGGAGGCGTTACGCCTCGCCGCCCGCGGAGCCGGTGGTGCCGGCGTTGACGTCGTGCAGCAGGTACTTCTCGATCGCCCAGGCCGGTGCGTTCGGGTCGACCTTGCCCTGAGCTGCGAGCAGCTCGAGCGTGCGGACCACGAGCGACGGGCCGTCGATCTTGAAGAACCGGCGCGCGGCCGGGCGGGTGTCCGAGAAGCCGAAGCCGTCGGCGCCGAGGGTCGCGTACTCGCCCGGGACGAACTGACGGATCTGGTCGGCGACGGCGTGCTCGTAGTCACTCACGGCGACGAACGGGCCGTCGGCCTCCTGCAGCTTGCGGGTCACGTACGGCACCTGCTTCTCCTGCTGCGGGTAGAGGAAGTTGTGCTCCTCCGCCTTCAGGCCGTCGCGGCGCAGCTCGTTCCACGAGGTGACGCTCCAGACATCCGCCGACACGCCCCAGTCCTGCGCGAGCAGGTGCTGCGCCTCGAGAGCCCATGGCACCGAAACGCCCGACGCGAGCAGCTGGGCCTTCGGGCCCGCCACATCGGAGGTGCTGATGCGGTGGATGCCGCGGACGATGCCGTCCACATCCACGCCCTCGGGCTCCGCCGGCTGGACGATCGGCTCGTTGTACACCGTGAGGTAGTACATGACGTTCGGGTCGGGGTGGTTGCCGCCGTACATCCGCTCGAGGCCGGCGCGCACGATGTGGCCGATCTCGTAGCCGTACGCGGGGTCGTACGAGACGACCGCCGGGTTCGTGGATGCCAGCAGCGGGGAGTGGCCGTCGGCGTGCTGCAGGCCCTCACCGGTCAGCGTGGTGCGGCCGGCGGTGGCGCCGATCAGGAAGCCGCGCGCCATCTGGTCGCCCGCCGCCCACATCGCGTCGCCGGTGCGCTGGAAGCCGAACATCGAGTAGAAGACGTACACCGGGATGAGCGGCTCGCCCTGCGTCGAGTACGACGTGCCGACGTTGGTGAACGCGGCCAGTGCGCCCGCCTCGTTGATGCCGACGTGGATGATCTGGCCCTGCGGGCTCTCCTTGTAGGCCAGGAGCAGCTCGCGGTCGACCGACGTGTAGTGCTGGCCGTTGGGGTTGTAGATCTTCGCGTTGGGGAAGAAGGCGTCCATACCGAAGGTCCGCGCCTCGTCCGGGATGATCGGGACGATGCGGTGGCCGAAGTCCTTCGAACGCAGCAGGTCCTTCAGCAGGCGGACGAAGGCCATCGTCGTGGCGATCTCCTGCGTGCCCGATCCCTTCTTCGAGATCGCGTACGCGGAGTCGTCCGGGAGGTTCAGCTGCGTGTACTTCGCACGGCGCTCCGGCACGTAGCCGCCCAGGTCGCGACGGCGCTCGTGCAGGTAGCGAATCGTCTCGTCCTCGGCGCCCGGGTTGAAGTACGGCGGCAGGTACGGGTTCTCCTCGAGCTGGGCGTCCGACACGGGGATGCGCATGGCATCCCGGAACGCCTTCAGGTTGTCGAGGGTCATCTTCTTCATCTGGTGGGTCGCGTTGCGGCCCTCGAACGACGGACCGAGGCCGTAGCCCTTGATGGTCTTCGCGATGATGACCGTCGGCTGTCCCTTGTGCTCGACTGCCGCCTTGAAGGCCGCGTACACCTTGCGGTAGTCGTGGCCGCCGCGCTTGAGGCCCCAGACCTGGTCGTCGCTGTAGTCCTTGACGAGCTCCAGGGTCCGCGGGTCGCGGCCGAAGAAGTTCTCGCGGACGTACGCGCCGTTCTCGGTCTTGTACGTCTGGTAGTCGCCGTCCGGCGTCTGGTTCATCAGGTTGACCAGCGCACCGTCGGCGTCGTGGGCGAGCAGGTCATCCCACTCGCGGCCCCAGATCACCTTGATGACGTTCCAGCCGGCGCCACGGAAGTAACTCTCCAGCTCTTGGATGATCTTGCCGTTGCCGCGCACAGGGCCGTCGAGGCGCTGCAGGTTCGCGTTGATGACGAAGGTGAGGTTGTCGAGCTTCTCGTTCGCCGCCACCTGGAGCTGGCCGCGTGACTCCACCTCGTCCATCTCGCCGTCGCCGAGGAAGGCCCAGACGTGCTGGTCGGACGCATCCTTGATGCCGCGGTTGGTGAGGTACTTGTTGAGCTGCGCCTGGTAGATCGCGTTGATCGGGCCGAGACCCATCGACACGGTCGGGAACTGCCAGAACTCCGGCATGAGGCGCGGGTGCGGGTAGCTGGAGAGCCCGCCGCCCGCGTGCGACTTCTCCTGGCGGAAGCCGTCGAGCTGGTCGGCGCTCAGGCGGCCTTCGAGGAAGGCGCGCGCGTAGACGCCGGGGGAGGCGTGGCCCTGGAAGAAGATCTGGTCGCCGCCGCCCGGGTGGTCCTGGCCGCGGAAGAAGTGGTTGAAGCCGACCTCGAACAGCGTCGCGCTGGAGGCGTAGCTGGAGAGGTGGCCGCCGACGGCGATGCCGGGGCGCTGCGCGCGGTGCACCATCACGGCCGCGTTCCAGCGGATCCACGCCCGGTAGCGGCGCTCGATCTCCTCGTCGCCGGGGAACTCCGCCTCGTTCTCGGGGGAGATGGTGTTGATGTAGTCGGTGGTCGGCACCATCGGGACGCCGACGTGCAGGTCCTTCGAGCGCTTCAGCAGGCTGAGCATGATCTCGCGAGCACGCTCATGGCCCTGGGCCGCAACCAGTTGGTCGAGGGATTCGCGCCACTCGGCGGTCTCCTCCGGGTCCGAATCGATGTTATTCATCGAGTACGGGTCCTGGTCGTTTACAGTCACCCTCGACCTCTTTCTTGTGTCGGATGGATCGTGGACGGGCCACAACGCTGTCGGGTTACGACAAGCGTGGGCACCAACATTCAGCCTAGCCTCACTCCGCGGGTACTGATGACCGCCGCTTGGCTCTCCCGGAAGCGAGGTCTATGCTCTGTTCTCGTGCCTGCGCGCGAGCCACGCCGCGCCGGCGTGAAAGGACTATCGATGGCACTCGAGAACGACACCCTGGCTCCCGACTTCGAGCTTCGCAACCAGTACGGCGAGACCGTTCGGCTGAGCGACTTCCGTGGACGCAAGGCGGTGGCGCTCGTCTTCTTTCCGCTGGCCTTCTCCGGCACCTGCACGGGGGAGCTCTGCGCGCTGCGGGACAACATCGGCCTGTTCGAGGACCACCGCGTCGAGCTGCTGGGCATCTCCGTCGACTCCAAGTTCACGCTGCGCGCGTGGGCCGAGCAGGAGGGCTACGACTTCTCGCTGCTGGCCGATTTCTGGCCGCACGGCGAGATCGCGAAGGAGTACGGCGTGTTCCTCCCCGAGAAGGGCTTCGCGAACCGCGCCACCTTCCTGATCGACGAGCGCGGCATCATCCGCGCCTCGTTCATCACGGCTCCCGGCGAGGCCCGCTCGATCGACGCGTACCGCGCCGCGCTCGACCGGCTGCCCGCCCACGTCTGACCGCTCGCGTCTGATCGCATCCACTAGGCTGGCGGTCATCCCGGGCCTTTAGCTCAGCTGGTAGAGCGCCACGTTTACACCGTGGATGTCGTCGGTTCGATCCCGGCAGGGCCCACTCACTAGACGCCGCGAGCGGGGACCTTCGCGTCGAGGAGTTCGAAGAAGGCGTCGACGGTCGCGGCCATGTCGACGGCAGGGTCCTGCATCCACTGCAGCTGCATGCCGTCGGAGACCGCCTGAACGAGGCGCGCCAGCGTGTCGGGATCGACCCGGTCGGTCAGGCGGCCGTCGCGCTGCCGGTCGGAAATCGCCTCGCTGAAGGTCTGACGGATCGCGGCGCTCCGCTCGACGAAGTAGTCGTGGGCGGGATGCTGCGGCTCGCCGGCCTCGACCGCGAGACGGGAGAACAGCTCCACGAGGCCCGGAACCTCCGCGTTGTGCGCGACGATCCCGACGAACCCCTCGCGGATGCGATCGAGCGACGGGTGCTCGTCGATGGCGCCGAAGCGCCGCGAGTCGACCTCGTCTCGCTTGCGGAGGATGGCCGTGAACAGCTCGTCCTTGCTGTCGAAGTAGTGCAGCAGCCCGGCCTGGCTGAGGCCGACCGCCTCCGCGAGCTCCTTCACGGACGCGCCGTGGTATCCCTCGCGGGCGATCACCTCCAGCGCGCTCTCCAGGATCTCGTCGCGCTTGGCCACGCCCTTGGCGTAGGCCCCTCGTCGTGCCATGCCTCCACACTAAACCCGAACATCGCTTGCATTTCCAAAACCGAGTGACGTAAGGTTTTGCCACCATCCACGGTGGATGGTGAGAGGACACCTTCGACAATGACGTCAGACACCTCCGTGCCGACCGGCGACCCGGTCGCCGAACCCGTCCGTCCCATCACGACGAACACCTTCGTCGGCACCGCCTCCGGCAGCGACGATCCGCCCACGCCGCTCAAGGGCCTCCGGCGCCTGATGGCGTGGATCATCCCCGCCAACATCGGCATCTACCTGATCTGGGGAGCCGTGCCCGGCATCCTGCTCCCGCAGCAGATCACCGTGCTGTTCGGCGAGGAGGACAAGGTCGCCAACCTGGCCATCGTCGCCACCATCGGCGCGTTCGCCGCCATGGTGGCGCAGCCGATCGCCGGGCAGATCTCCGACCGCACGCGCTCGCGCTTCGGCCGGCGCGCGCCGTGGATCATCATCGGAGCACTCGCCGGCGGGCTCTCCCTCGTCGGACTCGCGTTCGCCGGTTCGTTCATCGGCGTGATCATCGCCTGGACCCTCGTGCAGATCTCGTTCAACTTCGCGCAGGGGCCCCTGACGGCGGTGATGCCCGACCGCGTCCCGCTCAAGCGGCGAGGCACGTTCGCGGCCCTCATGGGCATCGGCCTGATGGTCGGCGCGCTCGGCGGATCGATCGTCGGAGCCCTGTTCTTCAACAGCATCGCCGTCGGGTACATCTTCTTCGCCGTGTTCGCGCTCGTCATGCTGAGCCTCTTCGTGCTCGCGAACCCGGACTACCCCAGCCGTCAGCTGCAGCGTGAGCCGTTCACGCTGACCGAGTTCCTGAAGACGTTCTGGGTCAACCCGATCGCACATCCCGACTTCTTCTGGGCGTTCACCGGACGGCTCCTGCTCTACACCGGCTACTTCGCGGTCACGGGGTACCAGCTGTTCTTCCTCACCGACTACTTCCACATCGCGCATCCGGAGCAGGTCATCCCGCTCCTCGGGCTGCTCAGCCTGGTCGGCATCATCGTGTCGACCCTCGTCGCCGGGCCGCTCTCCGACCGGGTCGGTCGCCGCAAGCCCTTCGTGTTCGCGTCGGCGGCCGTCGTGAGCCTCGCCTTCCTCATCCCGTGGATCTGGCCGGACATCACCGCCTGGATCGTCATGACGGTGATCGCGGGCTTCGGCTTCGGGATGTTCCAGGCGGTCGACACGGCGCTCATGAGCGAGGTGCTCCCGTCGGCGAAGTCGTTCGCGAAGGACCTGGGCGTCGTGAACATCGCGGCGACCCTGCCGCAGACGCTCGCGCCGGGAGTCGCCGGCGCCATCGTCCTGGCCTTCGGTTTCGCGGGGCTCTTCCCCGTGGCCATCGTCCTCGGCATCCTGGGTGCACTGGCCGTGTGGCCGATCAAGGCGACCCGCTGACCCGCTCGCGCGCCCGCCGCGCCGCATCCAACACCGCATAGTTCCGCACAGTTCCGCACGGAAGGAAACACATGACCGACACGATCACGCACGACCAGGCCGCCGACATCACCGGCCTCACCACCGAGGAGAAGGCGTCGCTCACCAGCGGCGCGAGCTTCTGGCGCACCAAGGGAGCGGAGCGCGCGGGCATCCCGTCGGTCATGCTCACCGACGGCCCGCACGGGCTCCGCAAGCAGAGGGAGGGAGGCGATCACCTCGGGATCGGCGACAGTATTCCCGCCACGTGCTTCCCGCCGGCGGTCGCCCTCGGCTCCTCGTGGGATGTCGAGCTGGTCGAGCGCGTCGGCGCCGCCCTCGGTGTCGAGTCGTCGATCGAGGACGTCGCCGTCATCCTCGGCCCCGGCATCAACATCAAGCGGTCGCCGCTCTGCGGCCGCAACTTCGAGTACCTCAGCGAGGACCCGATCGTCTCCGGCGTGCTGGGCGCGGCGCTCGTGCGCGGCATCCAGTCGAAGGGCGTCGGCGCGTCGCTGAAGCATTTCGCGGCGAACAACCAGGAGGACGACCGGATGCGGTCCTCCTCGGACGTCGACCCGCGGCCGCTCCGCGAGATCTACCTGCGCGCGTTCCAGCGGGTGGTCGAGGACGCGCAGCCGCACACCGTGATGTGCTCCTACAACCGCATCAACGGCGTCTTCGCCTCGGAGAACCGCTGGTTGCTCACGGACGTGCTCCGTGACGAGTGGGGCTTCGAGGGCCTCGTCGTGTCGGACTGGGGCGCGGTCTCCGATCGCGTCGCCGCCCTGCGCGCGGGCCTCGACCTCGAGATGCCCGGAAACGGAGGGGAGACCGATGCGAAACTCGTCGCAGCCGTCTCCGACGGTTCGCTCGATGAGGCGCTCCTGGATGCGTCCGCGCAACGCGTTGCCTCGCTGGCGACCCGCTGGGCGGCCACTCCGCGAGTGGAGGGACCGCTCGATGTGGAGGCGCACCATGCCCTCGCCCGCGAGGCCGCCGCGCGGTCGATCGTGCTGCTGAAGAACGAGCCGGTGGACGGCGAACCGCTCCTTCCGCTGACGACCGGCCGCTCGATCGCGGTGATCGGCGCCTTCGCCGAGAAGCCGCGCTACCAGGGCGCGGGCTCGTCGATGATCAACCCGACGCGGGTGGATGACGCGCTGACGGCGATCCGCGCGGCGGCCGGTGACGCGACGTTCGCGCCCGGCTTTACGTTGGCGGCCGACCAGGACCCCGCCGAGACGGCGCGGCTGCGCGACGACGCGGTGGCTGCCGCATCCACTGCCGACATCGCCGTCGTCTTCGCCGGACTTCCGGCGCGGCTCGAATCGGAAGGCTACGACCGCGACGACATCGACCTCCCAGCCGACCAGCTGGCTGTCATCGACGCCGTCGCCGCAGTGAACCCGCGGACGGTCGTCGTGCTCTCCAACGGCGGCGTGGTCACCCTCCCGTTCGCGCGGCGTGTGCCGGCGATCGTCGAGGGATGGCTCCTCGGCCAGGCGGGAGGCTCGGCGACCGCCGACGTGCTGTTCGGTGCGGTGAACCCGTCCGGCAAGCTCACCGAGACCATCCCGCTGCGGCTGGAGGACACCCCCGCGTTCCTCAACTTCCCTGGGGAGGAGGGGCACGTCCGCTACGGCGAGGGCCTGTTCGTGGGCTACCGCTGGTACGACGCGCGCCGGATGGAGGTCGAGTACCCGTTCGGCCACGGGCTCTCTTACACGACGTTCGGGTACGACGCGGCGCGTGTCTCCGAGACGGACGGCGGCGACCTGGAGGTGCGGATCACCGTCACCAACACGGGCGATCGCGCGGGGCGCGAGGTCGTGCAGGTGTACACGTCGCTCCCTGGATCCCGTGTGCAGCGGGCGCCGCGCGAGCTCAAGGGCTTCGCGTCGGTGGAGCTCGAGCCGGGCGCCTCCCGCGAGGTGGTCGTGGTCGTGCGGCGGAAGGACCTGGAGTACTGGGACCTCCGCGCCGAGCGCTGGGCGGTCGAGGGCGGCGACTACGTGGTCGAGGTGGGGGCGTCGAGCCGCGACCTGCGGTCCACGGTCACCGTCGCGGTCGACGGTGACGTGGTGCACCTCCCACTCACCCGGGAGTCGTCGCTCGGCGAGGTGCTCGCGCATCCCGTCGCCGGCCCGCTGGTGCAGGGGGCCCTTGCCGGGATGTCGCAGATGCTGGAGGGCGCATCCTCGATCATGCCGGAGGGCGTCTCGATGGAGCGGATGATGGCGTCGTTCCCGATCGGCCGGATCGGCATGATGGCCGGAGGCCAGGTCACCCCGGAAATGATCGACGGCCTCCTGGCCGCCGCCAACGCGCCGCAGCAGTAGCGCATCCACTGGTCCCGACACGCCGCGACGGCACCGCTCGTCGCGGCGTGTCGGGACCACTCGATCGCGCTAGCCTGACCGCATGCCCGAGGGAGCGTACCGCTGGTTCGTCTACGCCGAGCTGGCGCTGGCGGCGGTCACCTACATCGCGCTGCAGTTCGTCGTGGCGCCATACGGCGGCCGCCACGGACGCGGGGGCTGGGGACCGACCGTGCCCGCCCGCGTCGGCTGGGTCGTCATGGAGGCGCCCGCGTCCATCCTCTTCGTCGTCTTCTACCTGCTCGGTTCGCACCGGGCGGAGCTGGTGCCGCTGGTCTTCCTTGCGCTCTGGCTCGTGCACTACGTCTATCGCGCGTTCGTCTACCCCTTTCTGATGCGCTCGGGGTCGCGGATGCCGGTGCTGGTGATGCTGCTCGCGATCGGGTTCAACGTGCTGAACGCCTGGGTGAACGCGCGCTGGATCTCGGAGTACGGGACGTATCCGGTCGCCTGGCTCTCCGATCCACGGTTCTGGATCGGCGTGGTGCTGTTCGCGGGAGGGCTTGCGCTGAACGCGCGGTCGGACCGGACGCTGCGGCGCCTGCGTCGCGCAGGCGGCGGCTACCGCATCCCGAGCGGGGGAGGCTTCCGGTACGTGTCGAGCCCGAACTACCTGGGCGAGATGGTGGAGTGGACGGGCTGGGCCGTCGCCACATGGTCGCTCGCCGGAACGGCATTCGCGCTGTACACGATCGCCAACCTGGCCCCGCGGGCGATGGCGAACCACCGGTGGTACCGGGAGACGTTCGACGACTATCCGCAGGAGCGGCGCGCGCTGATCCCGTTCGTGCTCTGAACGCGATGTGCGCCCCGATGACGGTGGTCCCGCTTACGCTGGCGGCGGGAGAAGGGATCGCTGGTGCCGGAGAGCGTCGAACAGTGGTGGGCACGCCGCCAGTGGTCGAAGGGAGTCGCCGTTCCGTACCCGATCGGCAGCTACCGCAGCGACTGGGAGCGGTACCCGGTGCTCATCCGGCAGTACCATCCAGACCTCAATCACGGGATCACCCTGACGCAGGTCCCGCCCGCCGCCGACGTGTATCTGGTGTGGGAGTGCGACTCTGGTCACCGCTTCGTCGCGACGCCCGAGGAGCAGCGGTCGCGGCCCGGGGGCACGCGGCGTCGATCGGTGTGGTGCCCGCAGTGCTTCGAGGCGGCGGCGCCGCGGCCGGTGCGCACCCCGGAACACGATGCCGGCGTCCACCTCTGCGGCCATGTCCGCGATCTGCGGAGGATCGAGAACGACGCGGCCGATGACCGCTGCTATCTCTGTCGCAGGCTCGACCGCGAATCGATCACCCGGGAGCAGCTGGTGAGCATGGCGGCGCCCGGCTCACGTGTCGCCGTTTCCGCTGACAACGGGACGGCGACGAAGCACTCCTGGCAGTGCGAGGCCGGACATCCGACCTATCAGGCGAACATCGAGCGGATCCTCGGCGGGCGGCGCTGCCCGGTGTGCCGTCACGCACACGGCGGCGCGGTCGCGGTGCCGGTGGGGGAGGCGTTCGTGAGCCGCTGGGCGCCCGTCCCGGCCTCCGCGGCGGAGCCCGAACTGAAGCGACGGCTCGCCGCTCGCCTGGAACTCGACCTGGGCATGAACGCGGTCCGCGTCGCGAAGCCGTTCCATTCCCACCTCGAGGTATGGCCCGACATCCTGCTGCCGGAGCTGAAAGTCGCGATCGAGTACGACACCACCGGGCGGCACGGGCTGGAGCACGTCGGCCCACGGGAGGCCTCGGACCGGCGCAAGGACCGCCTGCTGCGGGCGGCCGGCTGGGAGGTGGTGCGGGTGCGCTGCGGCAAGCTGCAGCCGATCGGGCCGTACGACCTGACGGCCGGAGCGGTCAATGACACGCTCGTCGAGCGCATCCTGGGGCGGCTGGGAGAGATCCGCGGCGACCTGTTCGTGGCGGCGTACCTGCGCTGATCGGTGTGCGCGCATTTTCGCGCATTCGCACTCTGGTACGCGGCGCGCACCCATCGCTACGCTGGGCGGCGAACCGGCATCCACACGCTCTCACGAGGAGGACACACCATGCCGTCGACATTGAACCCATACCTCAACTTCCGCGCGTCCGCGCGCGAGGCGATGGACTTCTATCAGTCCGTCTTCGGCGGGGAGGTGCAGCGCAGCACCTTCGCCGAGTACCAGATGGCGCAAGACCCGGCCGACAACGACCTGATCATGCACTCGCAGCTGACGTCTCCATCCGGCTTCACACTGATGGCAGCCGACGTGCCCGCGCACATGGACTTCAACGAGGGCACAAACATCAGCATCTCCCTGAGCGGCGACGACGAAGCGGAGCTCACCGGGTACTGGGAGAAGCTCGTCGATGGCGGCACCGTCGTTGAACAGCTCGCCAAAGCGCCGTGGGGTGACAGCTTCGGCATGGCGGTCGACCGCTTCGGCATCCAGTGGCTGGTGAACATCGCGGGAGCTCCGGCGGCGTCCGCGGGCTAGGCGACTGGTCCGGCGGGGAACGTGGACGAGAACGGGTCGGTACCCGCCGCTGACGTGACGGAGGCTGACGTGACGGACGCCGTCGAGACGGAGGCTGACGCGGGGTCGCCGCAGACGGCGGGCGCCGTCGTGGTCGGCGTCCTCCGCGGACAGGACCGGATAGTGGTCGAGGAGGCCGCCCGCCTGGCCGGCGAGCTCCGTCGGCCCCTGCTGTGCGCCTACGCCAGCGAGGACAGCTACCTGACCGAATGGGACAAGCCGGACACGGTCGCCGGTGAATCGCTGCACCCCACGGAGGTCGGTGCGGGGGAGGGGCAGGCGGTGCTCGCCCTCACAGCAGCCGTTGCGGAGGTGCTGGACGCATCCGGCGCCACGGATTGGTCATTGCGTCTCCTCGCGGGCGATCCGGCGAAAGCCCTCGCTCGGGTCGCGGCCGAGGTGGAGGCCCGGCTGATCGTCGTCGGCACCCGGCGGCGCGGCTTCGCGAATGCCGTCGAGGACCGGCTCGCAGGCTCCGTCGCCGCACGGCTTGCCCATGACCAACTCGTGCCTGTGGTCGTGGTCCCCGTTCCCACGAAGGAGCGGGGCCGACCGACCCTTGCCTAGGAGTGCAGCGCGTCGAGCGCCGCGTCGAAGGAGCGGAAGTAGCTGCGCTGGCCGGGCCGCCCGATCTGCGTCACCTCGAACATCGCATCCAGCTGCAGGATGAAGCCCACCACCGGAGGCGCGCCCACCGCCGCGACCCGAGTGTCACTGACCCTCCACTCGTGGTCCGAGATCTCCGACACCTCCAGCCCTTGGCGGAGGAAGCGCGCGTGCGTTTTCATAAGCCCAGCCAAGTAGACCGGCGAGTTCAGGGCCAGAGCTTGACAACGATCCCGAACGGTGGTCGATGCGTCGATTTGCTGTATTCCCGAACGGTCCTCGCGCGGGATATGTTCAGCCCGTCCACCTAGGACGAGGAGGTCATTCATGTGCCGTTGGCTTGCGTATACCGGGGAGCCCCTGAAGCCCTCGGAAATCATCCTCAACAGCCAGCATTCGCTGGTCGCCCAGTCACTCAACTCCGAACTCGGGGTGGAGACCGTGAACGGCGACGGCTTCGGCATCGGGTGGTACCCCGAGGACCCGTCGCACGGAAACATCCCGGCTTTGTACCACAGCATCGAGCCGGCCTGGAACGACGAGAACCTGCGCGAGCTGAGCGGCGCCATCGCCAGTCCGCTGTTCTTCGCGCATGTCCGCGCGGCGGCCGGTCCGCCGATTCAGCAGACGAACTGCCATCCCTTCCGGTACGAGAACTGGCTGTTCATGCACAACGGCTTCCTCGACGGGTTCAGCGAGATGAAGCGCGACCTCGCTTTCGCGGTCGACCCGTCGCTGTACCCGCTCATCCATGGGACCACCGACACCGAGGTGCTGTTCTACCTCGCGCTCACCCTGGGCCTGAGGGACGACCCGGTGGCCGGCCTCAGCCGGGCGGTTCAGATGGTGGAGAAGGTGGGCCACGAGAAGGGCATCAGCTTCCCCATGCAGGGCACCGTCGCGGTGAGCGACGGACACACGCTATGGGCGTTCCGATACTCCACTTCGCACAACACCAGAAGCCTGTTCCACTCGGTGGCGATTCCGGAGCTGCGCGAGCTCTACCCGGACGCGGAACGGCTCCAGATCTTCGGAGACAACGCGAAAGTCGTGGTCTCCGAGCCGTTCAGCGACCTACCGGGGACTTTCGTCGAAGTACCGGAGTCGACCGTCGCGATCCTGGACGACTCCGGCTACCACCATGAGCCCTTCATGGAGGCGGTGGCGGTCTAAGCCGCCACCGCCTCCAGGGTCGGGTTCAGTCGTCGGCCTGAACCCGGCGGACGAACGCATCGACGTGGTCGCGTAGGGCGTCGATGCGCCGGAGCCGTGCCGCCTCGACGTCGAATCCGACGTACGCGGTGGGCGGGCGCTTCCGCACATTCGCCGAGCACTGGAACTCGGCGCACACCAGCGTGCCGAGGGTGTTGCCGTTCCGTCCGGCTTTTCCGGCGCGCTTGGCGATGAAGAAGACCACGTCGTTGGGCAGGTGGACGTCCTCGCACCAGGAGCACTGCGGTCGCGAACGGGTCCGTCCTTCTGCCTGTCGCAGGAGGACGCCGACGGGTTCGCCGTCGATGTGCGCGACCACGTACCCCTGGCCGGGGAGCTTGCGGTCACGCCAGCCGAGGAAGTCGATGTCGTCCCAGCGCACCTGCGCGAGATCGGGGAGGGTGAGCTCCTTGCGTTCGCGCTGGGACGCGTTGACGAAGGAGGAGCGGAGCTGTTGCTCGGTCAGGGGAAGCATGGATGAACGCCTGTCTGTCGTGACGATGGGTCGACCTGCCGCGGGCAGGCTGATGCCGGAGAGAACCGCCGGCGGGCATGCCGCTGCGGCGGGGTCGCGCCCGAGGGCGCGCGGAATCACCGAGAAGGGGACAGCGCTATCTCGCGCCGGCGCGATGCGCGCCGACGACCTCCAGACGCCCGGCGACCGCAGAGGGCGCACTGGGCTCAGAGACGAGCGGGTTCACCCCACCACTCTACCTGCCGGTCCTGTTTTCAGGACGGCGCGCCGCAGCGCGCCCGTACGGATGTCGGCGGTCGGCGGGAGAGTGGATGTCACACCGAAGAAGAAGGGGGCGCCATGTCCGACACACCGATCGCGGTCGATCCGCCGCAGCTGCACCGAAGCCCGGCCTTCGCGCAGGGGATGATCGTGCCCGCCGGGCCCATCCTCTTCGTCGGGGGTCAGAACGGCGTGGATGCGGAAGGCGCGCTGCTCGACGGGTTGCAGGCGCAGACCGAGCAGGCGCTGCGCAACCTCCTGATCGTGCTCGCCGAGGCGGGAAGCGGACCGGAGCACGTCGCCAAGCTGACCATCCACCTGGCGCCCGGGATAGACCCGACCGACGCGTACGGTGCCACGCGGACTGTCTGGGGCGATCACCGGACGGCGGTCACCGTGCTGACGGTCGCTCCGGGGCGGCCGGGCGCACTGGTCGAGATCGAGGCGGTCGCCGCCGTCCCGAGCTGACGCGGCGCCAGCCCGCCGTTATTCGTCCCGTGCGTCGGGTGCGTCGAATTCGGTCAGCTCCTCGACGATCTCTTCGCCTTCCTGGCCCGTGTCGTCGCGGCCACCGTCATCGGCCGCCTCGTCGCCCGTCGGCCCCGTGCGGAAGGCGCCCGTGCCTTCGTCGAGCGTCCCGGCGCCGTCCGGGTATCCCGCGTCGTCCGGGTACTCCGCGCCGTTCGAGGTTCCGTCGCGGTCTGCTGCGTTGTCCATGAGCGTCCTTCCAGGTCGTGAACGCATCATCTACCCGAGCGACGTCCTCGACCAGCCCCTCGACCCAGCCCTGCTCCGGCTCACGACCTCCACAAGCCTGGCGGCTCCGCCGCGGGTACAGTCGCATCCATGCCTGACCCGATGCACTTCGACCGGC
Source organism: Leifsonia sp. RCC_180 (assembly GCF_058138205.1). Taxonomy (NCBI): domain Bacteria; kingdom Bacillati; phylum Actinomycetota; class Actinomycetes; order Micrococcales; family Microbacteriaceae; genus Leifsonia; species Leifsonia sp. RCC_180. The sequence continues at coordinate 789,478 of NZ_CP200340.1, forward strand.
ATGCCGACCTGTACGACCGTGCCAGGCCGCCGTATCCCGACGCGCTCTGGGAGCGCCTGAGGGCTCTCGGCTTGCTGTCCGAGGGGAAGCGCGCGCTCGACGTGGGGGCGGGCACCGGGCAGGCCACCCAAGCCTTGGTGAGCGCCGGGATGCACGTCACCGCCATCGAGCCGGGTGCCGCTCTGGCCGCGCGCCTTCGGGAGCGGCTCCCGTCCGTCCGGGTTCTTCAGACGACGGCGGAGGGCGCCGACCTCCCGCCGGCAGCATTCGACGTTGTCACGATCGCCACGGCCGTGCACTGGTTCGACCTGGACGTGGTGCTGCCGAAGCTGCACGCGGCCCTCGCTTCGGGCGGCCGCCTCGCCGTCTGGCGGAACGCCTACGGCGACGAGTCGGTCCCGCCCACGCCGTTCCGGCGGCGGATGCAGGAGATCGTCGCGCGGCGCAACGCCCCGCCGCGTCCGGTTCCGGGAGAGTCGGACACTGCGCAGTGGGCGCGTCTCCTCGAGGTGGGCGGGCTCTTCGCGGTGGCGGCGATGGACGAGTTCCGCTGGACGATCGACCTCGACGAGGAGGTCGTCCGCGCCCTCTTCACGACCTTCAGCGACTGGACATCCGAGGAGGCGGACGAGGCGGCACGCAACGCGCGCGACCTCGGCGGGACAGTGACGGAGCACTACCTGACGCCGCTCATCGTGCTCGACCGGGTCGCCTGACCGGTGCCCCCTGTCGATTCGCGCCGCTTCCGTTCGACGTCATGTCAGGAGATCATCCACCACGACGAAGGGCTACACCATGAGTGAATTCATCATCCTGATCCACGGCGACGAGAAGCGCTGGAATGCGATGTCGGCGTCCGAGCGTGCGGAGATCGATGCTGCGCACGGCGAGTTCCGGACGAAGGCGGGGAATGCCGTTCTCGCGTCGGGCGAGCTGCAGGGTTCGGTCACGGCCGTCACGGTGCGGCGCGGAGAGGACGGCGAGCCGGTCGCTGTCGACGGACCGTTCACCGAGGCCAAGGAGGTCGTCGGCGGCTTCTACGTGATCGACGTCCCCGATCAGGCGGCCGCGGTCGCTCTCGCCTCGGGGCTCGCGGAGGCCCGGCACGATCACAGCGGTGTCCAGGTGCAGCCGCTGGTCGACCACAGTGCGGGCGACACCGGGATGAGCGGGGTCTGAGCGCAGTGGGGGTTTCCCGGGATGCCGTTCCGTCCACGTCGGGTTGAGACGTCTTCGTTCACGAATTCGTTTCCGCTTGGGGCGGCATCCCCGGGTACTCACAACGCTATCCGGCCGGTGGGGGTGTCCTCAATTCGGAGGACAGAAACCGTCAACAGTTGACGGGTGGCCCACCGGCGACTCACTAGGATCGGCCCATGGCGGCGTTCGGAGAGGCAGAACTCGAGGGCGTCCGTCGTGGGCTGCTGGCGTTCTCGTACCAGCTGCTGGGCTCCCCGTTCGAGGCGGAGGACGCGGTCCAGGATGCGATGGAGCGACTCTGGCGCTCCCGCGACTCGTTCGATCCCGCCCGTGCGTCGTTCGCGACCTGGGCGTATCGGGTCGCGCACAACGTGTGCGTGGACCGGTTGCGCGAGACCCCTCGCCGTCCGCTCCCGCGGGACCTGCGGGAGCCGGGACTGGAGGCCGGGGCACCGCTTGTTCCCGCATTCGACGTGCCGTGGCTGCTTCCGGCACCATCCGGGTGGATGGGCGGGTCGGAGGCCGAAGCGTCGGCCGAGCGCCGCGAGGAGGTGCGGTTCGCGGTGACCGCCATGCTGCAGGCGCTCTCGCCGACGCAGCGCGGGGCGTTCGTCCTCCGCGACATTCTCGGGCTCTCCGCGACCGAGACCGCGGACGTGCTCCAGGTGTCGATAGCGTCGGCGAACTCGTCGCTTCAGCGTGCGCGGGCGGCGATTCGGGCGGGGACTCAGCGGGCGGCTCCACTGGCCTCCGACGCCGTCGAGCGGTACGCACGCGCCATCGAGCGGGCCGACGTCGCGGCGCTCGCGTCGCTGGTAGCGGACGATGTGGTGTTCGAGATGCCGCCTGTGCCGGAGTGGTCGCTGGGCCGCACACCGTACGCCGCCTTCATGGCGCACCTGTTCGACTGGCGGGGCACCGCGTGGTCGACCACGCCGATCACGGCGAACGGCCAGAGCGGTCTCCTGCTCTATCGGGGCACCGGCGACGCCGCCGAGCCGCACACGGTCCAGCTCTTCGACGGCGCCGACGGTGTCGACGGCGCCGACAGCGGCGGCGTGATCGGGCACGTCCTCGTCTATCAGGATGCGCGCCTCTTCGCGCTGTTCGAGAGGTCGGCGCTGCCGCAGCGATGAGTTTCGAGTCCGCCGACCGTATGTCCTGGTGAAGCATCCACCGACATGAGGGAGACGGACGATGAGACGAGTGATCGTGGTGCAGTTCATCACGCTGGATGGCGTGGTGGAGGACCCGGACGGCAGCGACGGCATGCCGTTCGGAGGCTGGGCGATGCGGTTCGGGCCGCAGGGGGTCGCGGGGGACAAGTTCCGCCTGGGCAGCATCCTGGAGACCGGGGTGCTGCTCTTCGGCCGCCGGACGTGGGAGCACTTCGCCACGCTGTGGCCCACGCGCGACGATGACTTCTCGCGGGCCATGAACCAGGCGCGCAAGGCGGTGGTGACCGAGCGGGCGCTTCCAGAGGACACGTGGTCGAACTCCGAGGCGATCGGCGGCGAGGTCAGCCGCTGGCTGGGGCAGACGCTTCCCGACCGGGATGTGGTGGTGATCGGCAGTGGCTCGGTGGCGACGGAACTGGCCGAGAAGGACGCGGTCGACGAGTACCGCCTGCTGACCTTTCCGCTCGCGGTAGGTGCGGGGCGGCGGCTCTTCGGCGCGGAGACGCAGCTTCGGCTGCTCTCTGCCGAGCAGGTGGGCCCGGCCGCGCTCACGGTGTACGACGCACGCGGATGAGCACAGCAGCAGCCCGCGATGGATGCGCTACCTTCATTCCCACGACGAGGGGAGGCCAGAGGTGGGCGTGACGGGAATCGGCGGGGTGTTCCTCCGCAGCCGCGATCCGGAGGCCAGGGCGGTCTGGTACCGGGAGCATCTGGGCATCGACGCCGGGTCGGATGCCGTGTGGCACCAGGAGGCGGGCATGACGGTGTTCGCGCCGTTCCCGGCCGACTCCGACTACTTCGCCGCCGATCAGCCTCTGATGCTTAACCTCCGGGTGACGGAGCTGGATGACCTGGTCGCGTCCCTGGAAGCGGCGGGCATTGCCGTCGAGCGGCGGCCCGAGTGGGATGGCGAGTACGGCAGCTTCGCCCGCATCCACGATCCGGAGGGGCTCCCGATCGAGCTGTGGGAGTCGGCCGGCTGAGACGAGCTGTCCGACCGCCCTCACTCGTCCGGCGCGGTGACGACCTCCTCCAACGCATCCAGCAGTTGCGTCCAGCCCGGCTCCAGTCCCGCGGTCATGGAGGCGGACGCCTCTGTCGGGGCGTCGGCGCGGATGGTCAGCTCGAGCACGCACGGCTCCTCGCCGGACAGTTCCAGCTCGTGGACAGCGTCGAACAGCGGCTCCCCATCGGCGCCCAGGGGAGCGAGAGTGAAGACGAGCCGCCGACCGGGCTCCACCTCCGTCACCACGCCGGCGGACGCGTAGCGCGCGCCGTCGCCCTCCTGCAGCTGGAGCTCGACACGGCCGCCGGGGACGGCATCCATTCGGCAGTGCACCACCGTGAAGTGCTGGGGAGCCCACCACCGGGCGAGCACCGATGGGTCGGTCCAGGCGGCCCACAGCCGTTGCCGAGAAGCAGGCACTGCTCGCGCCAGCCGAATCAGAGTCGGGCCGGCGGCACCCTCGGCTCCCGCCGCCTCGGCCGCCGTGACCGAGCGAACGTACTCGTCCAGGATCCCGTCGTCGGCCGAGGGGATGGCCACTTGCCCGAGCCAGTCGGCGAGCGCGGCCACCACCTCGCGGTCGACACTGGCCAGCCGTCGCCGGCCGAGGCGGTGGATCCGGATGACGCCGGCCGCCTCCAACGCCTGAAGGTGCTTCGTCGTCTGCGGCTGCAGCGCACCGATCGCCGCGGCGACCTCGCCGACGGTGTGCGGGCGCCTGGCGAGCGTGGTCAGGATGCGGAAGCGCGTCGGCTCGGACAGCGTCGCCAGCGCCTGCCGCACAGCGTCGTTCGTCAGCTCCATCCGGTGACCTCGATTCAGTACTTGACACATTCGTCACGACGAATATAACGTTCGACCGAGCGAAGGAGCAAACCATGGAAACGATCGAGAGAATCATTCCCGCACCGGTCGAGACGGTCTGGCGGCTGTGGACGACACCGGAGGGTATCGCGCAGTGGTGGGCGCCGGACGGCTTCCGCACCGACGTGTCGCAGTTGGACCTCAGGCCCGGGGAAGAGCTGGTCTACACCATGACGGCGATCGCACCCGAGATGGTCGCGTTCATGGAGCAGAACGGGATGCCTCTGAGCACCGAATCCCGCAAGGTGTTCACGGAACTGGACGAGCTGACGCGCGTCGCGTACCGGTCGCTGATCGACTTCGTCCCCGATCACGCCCCGTACGAGCAGCTGACCGTCGTCGATCTGGTGCCGACGGAAGAGGGCACCCGTGTCGTCATGCAGGCGGAGCCGCTGCACGACGAGGTGTGGACGGAGCGCCTGTTGGCCGGCCGCGCCAACGAGCTGGAGAACCTGGCGCGCCTCGTCGGGTGAGTGGGCGGGGAGGTGTTGACGCGGGACCGGTCGGGTCGTACTCTTAATCAATCAAGTAGTTGATTAAACGGACGGTTGACCATGGTGGACGATGACGAACTCGACAGGGCATTCTCGGCCCTCGCCGATCCGGTGCGACGCGCGATGGTCGCGCGCCTGAGCCGCGGGCCGGCGACCGTCGGGGAGCTCGCCGAGCCGTTCCGGATCACCCTCCAGGCGGTGTCGAAGCACATCGGTGTTCTCGAGGCGGCCGGGCTGGTCTGGCGGACGCGGGAGGCGCAGCGCCGCCCCGTCCACCTGGATGCGGCCGCCCTCGAGCAGCTCACCGCCTGGATCGACCGCTACCGCCTCGACGCGGAAGCGCGCTACCGGCAGCTCGACGGCATCCTCGCCGCCCGCTCACCGGGTCGCCCCGACGGCGACGCCGCCCCACCCTCACCCCAGTAGAAGAAGGACGAATCATCATGAGCAATCCCGTCATCATCGACGCGGTCCCGGGCACCTCGTACGCCGACCTCACGCGCGAATTCGAGGTGCCGGTGCAGGCGCTGTTCCGCGCCCACACCGACCCGCAGCTGTATGCCGAGTGGATCGGTCCCCGGCGCCTCGAGACGACCATCACCGAGTGGGATTTCCGCACCGGCGGTGCCTACGGGTTCGAGCAGCGCGACCCGGAAGGCGGTGTCTACGGCTTCCGGGGCGTCATCCACACCGTGCTCGAGAATGAGCTGATCATCCAGACGTTCGAGTTCCTCGGAGCGCCTGGCGAGGTGAGCCTGGAGCGCACCCGCTTCGAGGCGCTCGGCAACGACCGCTCCCGCCTGGTGGGTCGCTCGGTCTTCACGTCCAAGGAAGCCCTGGAGCAGATGATCGCCTCCGGCATGGAGCACGGCGTGGTCGAAGGCTACGAGAAGCTCGACGAGCTGCTGGCCAGGGCGTGACCGGCATGACGCGCGTAGTGGCCGACATCTCGGTCTCGCTCGACGGCTTCGTCGCCGGTCCGAATGCGGGGGTGCGCAACGGCATGGGCGACGGAGGAATGCAGTTGCACGCCTGGGCGTTCTCCGACGATCCGGACGAACGGAGACTGCTGCAGCGGGGCACGGACCGTTCCGGCGCCGTCATCATGGGCCGCACCCTGTTCGACGTGGTCGACGGCCCTGACGGGTGGAGCGACGAGGTCGGTTACGGCGCCGAAGAGGTGGGCCGGCCGCCGTTCTTCGTGGTGACCCGGTCCGCGCCCGAGTCGGTCAGGCTCATCGAACTCGACTGGACGTTCGTCACGACTGGTCTGGCCGACGCCGTCAGCGCCGCCCGGGAGAGCGCGGAGGCCGTGTCCGCGAAACGGGGGGAGAACGTCGACGTGGTCCTCATGGGCGGTGGCGAGCTCGTCGGCTCCGCGGTCAACGAGGGTCTGGTGGATGAGCTGGTCCTGCACCTGGCGCCGGTGCTGCTGGGATCGGGCACGCCGCTGTTCCGCAACCCGGTCCCGCGAACACTCGTGCAGCGCGATGTCGTGGTGACCAGCAACGCCACGCACCTGACCTACGACGTGGGCTGAGTCAGGGGCGATGAGTCAGGGGCGCTGTATCAGGGGCGCTGACCCGTCGGCACTTCGATCCGCCCGAGGCGGATGAGGATCTCGAAGCGGTCCGGCACGCCCCAGTGCTCGACGATCCGGCCGCCTGCGATGCGTGCGACATCCATGACGGTGAACTGCACGGGCAGACCGGTCGGCTGGCCGAAGAATGGGCCGGTGTTGGTGGCCGATCCTTCCGCCCGCACCCAGATGGTGTCGTCGCGCTCGACCCAGTCGCCGACCGTCAAGCGGAGGTCGGGGAAGGCGGTGTGGACGTCGGTCATCCCCTTCTTGACCTTGGCGATGGCGTCGGCCCCCGTTCCCGAGAGGCCGAACTGGTGCTCGACGAGGTCGGGGGAGCAGAGCTCGTCCACCACCTCGGTCCGGCCCTGCGCGAAGCCCTCGCTCAACATGCGCTCCATGATGTGGAGTGCGGTGGACTCGGTGTGTGTGGTGATCATGACAACTCCCTTGTCTGCACCTTTACTGCGGTGAGTGCAGTATCACTGCACTCAATGCACCACTAGTATCGATCTCGTGAACGCCGACGTCAAGACCGGATCGTCCTATCGCCAGGAGCAGGCGCAGCAGACCCGCCTGCGCATCGCCGAAGCCGCGCAGGTGCTGTTCGCTCGCGACGGCTACGCGGTCACGAGCATCGAGGCGATCGCGAAGGAGGCGGGGGTCGGAACCCGTACCGTGTACGCGGCGTATGGGGCCAAACGCGAGATCCTCAACGTCATCTGCGAGCGTTGGCTGGAGCGGGCCCGTGCCCGGGAACTAGCCGCCGAGATCCTCGAGGAGCCGGGGGAGCGTGCACGCGTCGCCGGAGCCACGCGGTGGCTCACCGTCCTGTACTCGACCGACTTCGACGTGGTCCGCATCCTCGACGGCGCCATGGACGAGGACGCGGAGACGCAGGCGCTGCTGCGGTCGAAACTCCGCGGCCGGAACCGCGTGATGGACAGCCTGATCGCGTCCGTGGAATCCGTACTGGTCGTGCCGCTGGCGGAAGCGCAGGCGGTCTACCGCGCCTTCGCGGCGACCGGTGTCTATCAAGAGCTGGTCGTGAACTCGGGATGGACGCCTGCTCGCTTCCAGGAGTGGCTCGCATCCACCCTGGCAACTCAGTTGCTCGGCGACTAGGCCAGGGCCCCGGCTAGCATCGCGTCCATGGACCCGTCACTCCTGCGCCTCGTCGATCAGCTGGCCGCGATCGAGGGAGTCGAAGCGATCACCCTGGGCGGCTCGCGCGCCACCGGCGAGGCGCGCGACGAGTCCGACTGGGATCTCGGCGTCTACTATCGCGGCCGTTTCGAACCGGCCGAGGTCCGTGCACTGGGCTACCCCGGCGAGGTCGCCGAGCTGGGCGCCTGGGGCGGGGGAGTCTTCAACGGCGGCGCGTGGCTGCGAGTGGACGGCGTCCCCGTTGACCTGCACTGGCGCGACCTCGACGTGGTGGATCGTGAGTGGGCGGATGCCGAGGCCGGCCGCATTCACATCGAGCCGCTCGCCTTCCATCTGGCGGGCATCCCCGGTTACCTCCTGCTGGCAGAGCTTGCGATCGCGCGGCCGTTGCACGGCGAGGTCCCGAGGCCGTCCTATCCGCCGGCCCTGCGGAGAAACGCGCCGCGGCTGTGGTCGGGAAACGCGCGGATGCACGCGTCCTATGCCCGGTCGCACGCCGCCGCGGGTCGGGTCGCGCAGTGCGTGTCCACCCTCACCGTCGCAGCCCTCCAGACCGCACACGCGGTGCTCGCGGCGCAGGGGGAGTGGGTGACCAACGAGAAGCGGCTGCTCGACTACGCCGGGATGCGCGAGCTCGACGACATCGTCACAGCCGCCGACCCCGATGCCCTCCCGCAGGTGTGCGACCGTGTGGAGGCGATCTGCCGCCCGGTGTGGGAGGCGGTCGGCGCGTGACGGCGCGGCCGCCCCACGCAAGCCCTGGTCTTAAGCCTTCGGCCGAGGGTCGCGCTTCGCGCCGGCGCGCTTCGACAGCGCCGAGCGCCGCACGAAGGCGATGACGAGCGTCCCGAGCACCAGAACGATCCCGATGATGCCCAGCCACAGCAGACCCTTGATGGCGAACCCGACGATCGCGAGGATGACCCACAGGACGACGAGGACGATCACCAGTATCAGCATGCTTCGACGCTACGCCGGAGAGCAGCCGTGCTCTACCCTGATCGGCATGGACGTCCGGATCCAGATCACCCCCGCCGTCGCCGTCGACGTTCCCGCGGTGGAGGAGCTCGTGCGCGAGGCTTACGAGCCGTACGTGGAACGCATCGGAAGGAAGCCCGGACCGCTACTGGAGGACTACGCCGCCATCGTCGCGGACGGCCGCGCGCTGGTGGCCCGCCGCGATGGCACGATCGTCGGGCTGCTCATCCTGTCCCAGCATCCCGACCACATCCTTGTCGAGAACATCGCCGTCGCCGCGAGCGAGCGCGGCATGGGGCTGGGGAGCCGGCTGCTCGCCATCGCGGACGACCGTGCCCGGGAAGCCGGAGTCGACGAGGTCCGGCTGTACACGCACGTGACGATGGTCGAGAACCTGGCGTACTACCCGCGGCGTGGATTCGTCGAGACGGGTCGTCGCACGGACGACGGTTTCGAGCGCGCTTTCTTCACGCGTCACGTCAAGGCGACAAATATTTCAGACCGGACTGTTGAATCGGCGCCGCCGCGTTCGTAGCAGGAGTGAAGCCGCCCACGGGAGGTGGCACGAACGAAGGGGAGCACCACCATGAGCACTACTCTCACTGTCGATTTCTTCTGCAGCGTCGACGGGTACGGCTCGGCCGAGGGCTGGCCCGGATACTGGGGCAAGGAAGGGCCCGAAGTGATCGAGGACCGCGTCCGCACCTTCGCCCAGGATCAGGTGCTCGTGTTCGGCGCCACCACGTTCCGTCAGTTCCGGAAGTTCGTCACGCTGTTCGACGAGCCGTACTACGGCAGCCTCAACGAGCTTCCGAAGATCGTCTTCTCCAGCACCCTCCAGGAGCCGCTGGAGTGGCAGAACTCGACCGTCATCGACGAGGACGCCGTGACGGCGATCGAGCGCCTGAAGCGGACCACCGACGTTCCGATGCGCTCGCACGGCAGCATCTCGTTGAACCGGGCGCTGCTCGCCGCAGGGCTGGTCGACCGGATCGAGATCATGATGTTCCCGGCGATCACCGGCCGTGCGGGATACGCCTCCCTCTTCCAGGGCGGCGCGGAGTTCGACCTGGACCTCCTCGAGTCGACCGTGCTCGACGGGCGGACCCAGAAGCTCGTGTACGCACCGCACGTGCACGGCGAGATCCCCGAGGGCGTCGGTCCGAAGCCCCGGAACGCGGATTGAGAGGGAGAGCGAACATGCAGTATCTGGTGAACGTCATCGACAGCCGCAGCAACTCGGGCACCGAGGAGGAAGCAGTCGCCATCGACGCGTTCAACGACAAGCTGCGCGCCGGCGGCCACTGGGTCTTCGGCGCCGGGCTGGCCGACCCGACCGTGTCGACGGTGATCGACGGCCGAGGGGATGAGCCGGCCTTCACCGACGGCCCCTTCGTCGAGTCGAAGGAGTGGGCGGCCGGCTTCTGGATCATCGAGGCACCCGATCTCGACGTGGCGTTGAAGCTGATGGGCGAAGGCTCGAAAGCCTGCAATCGCCGGCTCGAGGTGCGCCCTCTGCTGGAGCCGTGATCGACGCGCACGCGGCCCTCACCCGCGCCCACCGCGACGAGTGGGCGCGGGTGGTGGCAACCCTCGCCAAGCGGTTCGGCAACCTCGACACAGCCGAAGAGGCCGCAGCCGAGGCGTTCGCGACCGCGGCCGAGCGCTGGCCGGTGGACGGCATCCCGCCGCAACCGGGAGCCTGGCTCACCACCACAGCGACCCGCAAAGCGATCGACCGCATCCGCCGCGAGAGCACCCGCGATGCGCGACACAGGGAGGCGATGCTCGTGTACGAGACGGAGCCCGATCCACTCGGCGTGATCGACGACGACCGGCTGCGCCTGATCTTCATCTGCTGCCACCCTGCGCTGGCGGCCGAAGCCCGTGTCGCCCTCACGCTGCGGATGGTGGGCGGGCTCAGCGTGCCGGAGATCGCCCGCGCGTTCCGGGTGCAGGAGACCACGATGGGCGCGCGCATCACCCGGGCCAAGGCGAAGATCCAGGCCGCCGGCATCCCGTATCGCGTTCCGGCAGCGGACGATCTGCCGGGCCGGGTGACCGGCGTCCTCGCCGTGCTGTTCCTGATCTTCAACGAGGGCTACCTCGCCACCGGCCCGGACACCGCACCGGTACGGGAGGAACTGACGCGGGAGGCGATCCGGCTGGCCCGCCTGGTTCACGGGCTGCTGCCGCACGACGGAGAGGCGACCGGGATGCTGGCGCTCATGCTGCTCACGGACGCACGCCGTTCCGCGCGAGTGTCATCGTCGGGGGAGCTGGTGCCGCTGGCCCAGCAGGATCGCGGTCTGTGGGATGCGGCACTCATCGAGGAAGGGCACGCTCTCGTGCGCGAGCGCCTGGCCGCCGGAAAGGCGCCGGGCCGCTACCAACTACTTGCCGCCATCAATGCCGTCCACACTGACGGGGACGCGCCCGACTGGAGCCAGGTGGTCGCTCTCTACGACCAGCTGCTCCGGCTCGACGGCTCATCGGTCGTACGCCTGAACCGGGCGATCGCCGTGGGGGAGCGGGACGGGGCGGAGGCTGGACTCGCCCTCATCGACGAGCTCGGCCCTGCGCTGGACGGGTACCACGCGTACCATGGCGCGCGAGCAGGGCTGCTCGCGCGGCTTGGTCGGCCAGGCGCCTCCCGAGCGGCCTACGACGCCGCGATCCGACTGGCGGGCAATACGGCCGAGGTCGCGTACCTCACGCGTCGACGTGACGAGGCATAACGAGACGTGACGCGACGGAGCTGTTCGCGTCATGAAACGCACGGAATGGCGTCTTCTTCATCGGGTGGTGGAGCCCACGAGCGCTCCACACGAACACACCCTGTGAATGGAGCATCCCATGTCCGCTGCACCCGATACCCAGCTTCCCCCTCACCCGGCGAGCGCCCCCGCTCGCCAGCGGGGAACGAACACCCTGTCGATCATCTCCCTGATCTCGTCGTTCTTCATCGGCCTGGTCGGGGTCATCACCGGTCACATCGCACTCGTGCAGATCGGCAGGACCGGCCAGAGTGGTCGCGGCATGGCCATCACGGGCCTCGTCATCGGCTACGCGAACATCCTCGCCGGCCTCTTCTCGGCCGCTGTTCTCATCTTGTTCGCCATCACCGACTGAACGCGAGACCCACAGAGGCGGCTGCGATCGGTCAGGCCCACTCCTCGAAGACCATCAGCGGCACCCGCGCGTGCCACGACTGGAACGCCTTGCTCGACCCGATCGTGTCTTTGGTCGAGAAGTCGATTCCGCCGTTCATCCAGAACCACACCAGGTACCAGTCGTTGCTGGTGCCCCAGAAGAAGTTCTGGTTGGGCCAGTAGCCGTCCCCGCTGTCGCTGTGGTCCTCGTACCAGGAGGTGCCGTCGGACCACAGCTGGTCGCGGGTGTCCAGAATCGTCTCCATATCGCCGGGCCCGCGCCGGTGCTGCACCATGACGGCCAGCTGTGCGCGGTTGTGCGCGACCTGCAGGCTGGAGCTGTCCGCCCAGTCGTACGAGTACTCCACCAACCCGGAGACGCGGACGTAGGTGTTCGGTGCCTTCGGTTTGAACCAGAGCCCGAGACCTGCGCCGGCGTACATCCAGCCGCCTTCGGCGACCGGCCGGTCGACGTAGGTCTCGGTGAGGTCGATGAACATGCTGGCCTGCTGCTTATTGACGCTCGGACCGCGTGCCGCAGTGCCGGCCGCCCCGGGCGGCTGGAACGTGGTCCAGGTCACGTCGTACGGGGGAGCGGCGAAGAACAGCCGATCGCTGCTGCCTGTCGTCACGAGGCTGAGAGTGTGCAGTTCGCCCGGCGACGGATTCGCCTCCCGCGGGATCGAGACCGGCGCCTCCAGCCGCCCGATCGCAGCCGTCAGCTTGGCGAACCGCTCGTCACGGGAGACGACCTCGGCCACCTGTTCAGCGCGCCGCGAAGCACGCAGGTAGGCGTTCCGCGATTTCCTCAGATCCAGGTCGAAGACCCGGTCGAGCGCCTCTGAGGCGTACGGTTCGTCCGGCTTCTCTTCCGCCGCGCGGCGGTTTTCGGGTGTAACGGCCACGATGCCCTCCAGGAGCGCTGCGTGAGTCGCACGAACAGGCTCGGGATGTGCGCAAAGTAGCGCCGAGGTGCGGTGTGCGGCTAGACAGGACCCATGTCATTTCAGGCGTACTTGGACACCATCGAGAAGAAGACCGGCCTCACCCCGCGCGAACTGGTCGACATCGCGCATGAGAAGGGGCTCGACGCACCCGGTGTCAAGGCGGGCGACATCCTGAGCTGGCTGAAGGACGACTACGACCTCGGCCGTGGGCACGGGATGGCGCTGGTGCACGTCATCCAGAAAGGCCCGACGATCAGCACCAAGCACGTCGGGACGGACGGCGTCCACCGCGACGAGTCGGAGACCCTGTGGCTGGACGGGATCGCCACCAAGCCCGCCGGCTAGCTCTCTCAGCGCTCGCGCTGGTCGTCCGTGGTGAACCCCTCGCGCGTCTCACGCGTCTCCAGCGGCTCGAGCTCCTGGAAGAACGTGATCTGCCACCCCGCCGGTCCTTGGATGCGCGCGTTCAGGCTGCGGAACGGCGTCTCGATGGGAGGCGCGATCGAGGCCAGCCCTGCGTTTTCGGCCGCGGCGACGGCGGCCGGGGTGTCATCCACCTCGAGGGCGATGCGTAAAGAATGCGCGGCCGACTCCGGCACCCCCTCGACCACGTCGATGTTCGCGGCGTGAGCAGGCGTCGCCAGTTCGATGGTCGCGATGCCGGCATGGAGGATCGCCACCCGGTCATCGCCCTCGGTGGCGAACGCCGCCTGCTCCGGCATCCCGAGCACATCCCGGTAGAAGCGGAGGGCACCGTCGAAGTCGTCGGTCTCGATGATCAGGCGGAGCTGTTTCGGTCGGTTGGTCGTCATGCGTCCAGTGTGGCGCGGAGGGGGGAGCGGTGTCAGGATGGCTGGCGCTGAGACCGATTGCCCATAGGCTCCGAACATGTCCGAGTTGCTGACGCTCTTCCCCGACAGCTCTGCTGTGCGCGCCATGCGATTCCCGACGACCAAACAGGCTCTGAAAGCGTTCGGCATACGGCACCTCCCGGTCGCCTATGTGGTGGCGGTCCAAGCGGGCAAGGTGAGGTTGATCGGCCAGCGTCGCCAGGAACTCGTCTGGGAGATTCCGGTGTCGAGCGTTGAAGCCATATCCGTTCGTGAAACGCGATCGTCTCCGCCGTATCCGCGGGTCGAGCTTGCCATCGTGTTGAGCGTGCGTAGTGGCTACGGCACCAGGGATATTCCAATCGTGCCGGTCTCCGACGACGGTAAGAGGTCCTTGACCTGGAAGGACACCGAGGTGCAAGCGCTTGCGCGGCGGCTGTTGGATTCGATTGACGGTGAACCGGGTGTCTCTCACCCCCAGCGATTATCGCGACCATGCAACCTCTAGAGAGATGGAGTCATTGTGAGCGGAGTTCTGGACGGGACCGTCGCACTCGTGACCGGCGCGAGCAGCGGAATCGGCGCTGAGACAGCGCGCCGCCTCGCCCGTGAAGGTGCCGCGGTCGCGCTCGTCGCGCGTCGCCGGGAACGATTGGATGCTGTCGCGGCCGACATCGTGGAGGCCGGCGGCCGTGCGGTCGTCGTCGAGGGTGACGTCTCCGACCGCTCATCCGCCGAGGCCGCAGTGGAGCAGGCCGTCGAATCGCTCGGCCGGCTCGACATCCTCGTCAACAACGCGGGCGTGATGCTGCTGGGGCCCGCACAGCAGGCGAGTCTGGACGACTGGGAGAGGATGCTCTCCATCAACGTCAACGGCGTGCTCGCCGTCACCCACGCCGCGCTGCCGCACCTGGTGCGGGCGGCGGAGGATTCCGCCAGAGGAGTGGCGGACGTGGTGACGATCAGCTCGACCGCGGGCCGGGTGGCGCGGCCAGGGAGCAGCGTCTACAACCTGACGAAGTTCGGGGTCAACGCGTTCTCGGAGGCCCTGCGACAGGAACTCGTGCCGCAACGCGTGCGTGTCGGCGTGATCGAGCCGGGGACGGTGGACACTGAGCTGGTCACTCACAACTCGGCGGCCGTCCGCGAGGCGACGGAGCGTCAACTCGCGACGATCGAAGCTCTACAGCCGGCGGACATCGCGGATGCCGTGGCATACATGGTGACCCGGCCGCGCCGGGTGGCCGTGAACGAGCTGCTGGTGCGGGCGGCGGAGCAGACCTGGTAGCCGGCACACCAAGGAGCGCGCATGACCCTCGAATTCGAGCACCGGGCGTCCGAGTCCGCGTGGGTTGAGCGGGTCTGGCGGAGCCGCAGTACCGACACGACGACGATGACGTCGGTCGCCCGTGTCCACTGGGATCTCGTGTTCTGGGAGGACGCCGACGGGTCGCACGCCGGCATTCAGGGGCCCGAGTCACAGGCGTCGGAGGCTCCGGTGCCGCCCCAGGCGGAGTTCCTGGGGGTGCGCCTCACCCTGGGCGCCTTCGTGGGCTGGGCGAACGCGACGCAGGTCACGGAACCGCCGGCTGGGTTTGTGAGCGAACTGAAGACGCGACCAGGCGAAGACATCGGCATCCACGGCAGCCTGAGCCTCGCCCGTGCACTGCTTGAGGCCGACCTGGTGGACGAACTCCGGCTCCTCGTCGCTCCAACGCTGGCCGGACACGGCAAGCGCCTTTTCTCCGACGATGCACCGCTGCGCGCCTTCGAGTTGGCGGAGTGCGAGCGATCGGGAGGATGCCTCCTGCTGACCTACCGCCGGGTGAGGGAGCGCTAACGGACCTGCCGCACGATGCGATTGCCTCGCTGAGGCCGGGGGGAGTAGACACTGACCATGCCGCTCAGTGATTTTCCCGTGCGCACCTCCATCGCCGTGTCCGACATCGGAATGGCCGTCGAGTTCTACGAGGGAAAGCTCGGTTTGCCGTTGGTGCAGTCCGGACCGAGCGCGAACATCACCGACGGGAGCCGCGTCTATCGATCCGGCGGCGAGGTGGCCCTCAACGTGTTCCAGTCGGCCACTGCGGGAAAGTCAGAGGCGACGATGGCGACCTGGTACGTCGACGACCTCGACGCGATCGTCGACGAACTCACCGCGGCCGGCGTCCGATTCGCCCGTTACGAGGGGCTCGACCACGACTCGCGCGGCATCACCGAAAGAGCCGGCGGCGGGCGGATCGCCTGGTTCCAAGACCCGGACGGCAACACCTTCGCAATCGAATCCGACCGATGATCCGAGACGTCACGCACGGAACCGCGCGGTGTCGAGACCGCTCGCGACCAGCTCCACATAGTCCACCATCGCGGACAGGTCCGGCGCGTTCGCGGGGTTGACCTCCGTCAGGACGACGCCGGCGAACCGGTCGCTGCGGCAGAAGGCCCTCAGGCTGGTCACGACCTCCTCGGTGGTGAGACCCCACGGTTCGGAGTCCGGGTTCGGCATGTTCGCCAGGGGCAGGTGCACGTGGCCGAGCACATCCACATCGAAGTGCACGACGAAGCGCGCGCCCGCGCGCTCCGCGGCTCGCAGCGCTGTGCGAGCCGCGTCTTCTGCGTCCTCATGGATGCGCGTCGCCGGCACCCGGACGAGCCCCAGCTGTTCGGCGACCGTCCGCTCGAGATCCTCACCGTCCTCCGGCAGCGCGTCGCCGTACAGCACTACCTCGTCTGGACGCAGCAGCGGGTGCGCGCCTTGCAGCGTGGTGAGCAGCGGATCGCTGCCCGGGAGGCCCAGGAGGTGGGCGAGCCCCATGGCGTCGACATTGCCGTACGCGATGCCGCCCGGCGTGTAGAGGTCCGGACCGCCATCCATGTAGAGCAGTGCGGTCGGGCGGTCGGCGCTGCGGAAGCCGGCCACCACTCCGAGCGTCACGGTGCAGTCGCCGCCGATCACCAACGGTGTGAGGCCCGCTGAGAGAACTTCGGCGACGGCACCCGCGGTCTCCGATGCGACCCGATGCACCTCGCCGATGTTCTGCCGATCCAGGTTGTCCGGATCGGGTCGCCGCCGTGACGCGCGAACATCGCCGAAGTCACAGACGGCCTGGCCACGCGCTTCGAGGCGAGGTATCAGGCCTGCAGCCCTGATCGCGGCGGGCGCGAGGTCCATTCCGGGCGTGTGACCTCCGGCACTCGATGGCACCCCGACGACACCCCATCCACCTGCACCGCTCACGCCGTCATCGTACGAGCCGCCTACGCCCTGGTCACCCGCCAACAGTTCCCCGGATTCTCTGCCCGACACGCCGGTACACAGCGGAGAAACTAAGGAACTGTTGGCCGCGTCGAGCTCCAGGAACGATCGTCCCTCCCCATCGATGCGTTGGCGCTCGGAACTCCGACCCTCGTCGTCGAGTAGCGAGTGCGCGCCTCCGAACTATGCGCGTGGCAGTCGGTCTGCGCCGGGGAACATATCGCCGATCTCGAACGCATTGAAGACATCGCGATCGACGACTATCTCCCTGTAATCCGTGGTCGTTTGGATGCCGAGTACGTACGAGTCGGGGGAGACGCTGACAAAACCGCCACCGGCGCCCCGATAAGGCAGCCTCAGTTCACCGTGTTCACGCACATGCCGCTTCTCGTGAATCGTTCCGACCACGCCTTCAGTCGAAATGACCCGGCGCCTGGAGCGCTCCATGAGCCAGATGGACGAGCCGCCGACTGCCGCGACGGCCAGCACGAGGACAATCGGAATGAGTGCGACCACAAAAGATGATGATGGCACGTCGGCCGGCACGGCAAACAAGCATCGCTCAACTGGATAGCGGGGACATCGATTCTCTGGCTGTGGGCGCGTGTAAGACGCAAGCGACAGTCACGCGTTGGAGAGCTCGGTGGGCTCGACGACTGCGTCCACCAGGGCGCCGTTGCGCCAGACGGTCAGCTCGAGGCGGCGGCCGATCGTGCTCGCGATCATCAGGCGCTGCACGTCTGCCACAGAATGGATCGGGGTCCGGTCGAGCGAGATCAGCACGTCGCCGGGCCGGACACCGGCGAGGTCCGCCGGGCTGCTGGGCACGACCGTCATCACCTGGATCCCGGTGCGGGCGCCTGCCCTGCGCGCGACTGCCTCCTGGAGCGCGATCTCCGCGCCCGCGATGCCAAGCCAGCCGCGGCGTACGCGACCCTTTCGCATGAGGGTGACCATGATCTGCCTGCTCGTCGCATTGACGGGTACGGCGAGACCCAGGCCTGTTCCCGCAACGGCGGTGTTCACGCCGATCATGCGGGCCGAACTGTCGGCCAGCGCTCCGCCGCTGTTGCCGGGATTGAGCGCGGCATCGGTTTGGATGACCTCGTCGACCACCCTCCCCGCACGGGTCGGCAGCGAGCGGCCGAGCGCCGACACGATCCCTGCCGTGACGCTTCCCGCCAGGCCGAACGGATTGCCGACCGCGACGACGAGCTGGCCGACCCGGAGAGCGGCGGCATCACCCAACTCCACTGGAGGCGGTGTGGGCGCGTCGGCCTTCAGGATGGCGAGGTCGGAGAGCGGATCTTTGCCGACGACCTGTGCTCGGACCCGGGTCCCGTCCCCGAACGCCAGGTCGACGCTCATCGCGCCTTCCACGACGTGCGCGCTGGTTAGGAGGTGTCCCTCGGACGAGACGACCGTCGCACTGCCGAGGCCCACGCCTCGTGTGGTGCGTGCGGTGACGGCGGCGACCGCCGGGCTCACCGCGGCGGCGACGCGCACGACGACAGTGGAGTATGCGTCCAGGGCATCGGCATCGGCATCGGCATCGGCATTCGACATGACACGAGTGTGCGCGCCCCAAGCCAACGCTGGGGGAGCGTTCGCCAGCGGCTTACCGATCGCGTGCCTGCGGTGAGAGCCCACGGGGAATCGGGGAAGAGCGGCTAGAGCCCATCGGCGACGGCCGCGGCCGCGTGGAGCCACGCGCGACGGGTTCGCGGCGCGAGCGACTCGAACGACAGCCGGCCGCCGTGCATCTCGGGGTCGAAGGGGATGGTCACCGCGCGCCGCGCGAGCGGCTCGAAGCCCGTGGCGACCCGTCGCACGTCGGCGGCCGGACCGGTACGCTCCGACTGCGAAACGATCACGACGGCCTCGCGCGCAAGCCGGGCGGAGTGCGAATCGCGCTGCAGGAGAGCCTCCAGGAGCAGCGCCCCCGCCTCGGCGTGCTCGCCGAGCGCGGTGGTCGCGATGACGAGCTGGTCGGTGTGGTCGATCATCCGCAGCCAGCGCTCGGCCGACTCGTCGTTTCCGCTGTCGATGATGACGAGGCGGTAGAACTTGGTGGCGACGGCGTGGAGGCGGTCGAAGTCGGCGCTGGAGATGCGCTGTTCGGTGGCCAGCATCGTGGGGTTGGACCGCAGCACGTCGTACTTGTCGGCGTTCTGGTGGTGCACGAAGTGGCCGATGTCGGCGGTGCGGGCACCGGCAGACATGAGCATGTCCGTGGCAGGGAGCAGGGATTGCACGGTGGAGTCATGCTCGTCCTTCTCCGTGCGCCACCCGAGCGTGCCGCGGGTCTCGTTGTTGTCCCAGGCGAGCACGCCCGACCCGCCGTTCCTGGCGAAGACCGCGGACAGGAGGGCGGTGGTCGGCGTCTTGTTGGCGCCGCCCTTGCCGTTGACGATGGCGATGGTGCGCGGGCCGGCCCAGTGGCGGCTGACCGCGTCCAGCTCGATCCGCTCCCGCAGTTCCGCCGCCGAGGGGGAGAGGGGCACTCCCGCGCGGGCGAGGGCACCGCGGACTCCCTGCCTCGCCCGGTCGGGGCGGGGTCGTTCCACGTGGAGGAACGATTCCCGTGTCGGCGCCTCTCGTGCCGCAGTGTCTCTCGCGGGCGCCTCTTCTGAGGACGAGCCGCCCGAGGACGAGCCGCCCGAGAGCGAGCCGCGCGAGGAGACGGGCACGTGCTCGCCGCTCTGGGCGGCGGAGAGCGCCGCCTCGTCGCCGATGCTCCCGTCGGGCTGCACAGCGAGCAGCCAGTCGCCCTCCTCGTCGGAGACCGTCAGCTGCACCGGTCGTCCTGCCGCGGACGCGAGCTCGCCCACACGGCCGAGCACGGCCTCGCGCAGGCGCTCCGTGCTCTCCTCCGCGAAGGTCTCGCGGACGCCGTCTCCGATGAGTTCGCCGGTCGCATCCGAGTCGAATCGCGCGGTCAGCTGCGGGGTCGAGGACAGGTCGAGGGTCAAAGTGTTCCTTCCGCGGTCCATGCAGCGAGGGTGCGTAGACCGAGGTCGCACGGTAGACCTATTCCGTCGAGTCCTCCAGGTGCGTTCAGGCTCTTGCCAGGCGGGAAGGGTGTTGCCTGTCTCGTCAGGACTGCGCGGCGTCCTTGACCTCTGTCTCCGACTTCTCAACCGCGTGCTGGAGCTCGTCGTAGTCGCCAGAATCGATCGCCTTCGAGATCCTCTTGTCTGCCTTCACGAGCGCCGCCTCCACCTTGTCGGCCCACTTGTCATCGACGATCGCGACGACGGCAGAGGACCCCGGTGGCAGGTACTCGTCCACGTCGACGCCCAGCGCCTTCTCGTCGTGGCGCTTGCGGAGAGCGCCGACGACGGCACCGATACCGGCACCGATCGCGGTTGCCGCCAGAAGCGGCGGTGCGAAGAGCCCGACGACGACACCGGCACCGGCGCCCATGCCGGCTCCTTTAGTGACTTTGCCGGTCTCGTGCTCGGTGACGCGCACCTTGCCGTCCTTGTCGCGGTTCATGACGACGGCTCCGACGATGTCGTAGTCGCCGGCGCTCTCTCCTGATTTGAGGGTCTTGTAGTCCTCGTCGGCCGCGTCGGATTCGCCGTAGGCGCCGACCACCAGGAACAGATTCCGCTCAGCCATGTTCTTCCCCTTCGTGTGAACGATGGATGCCGGTGGACGGGATACTCGTCGCCGACGAGGGCATGATGACAGCGGCACTGTCGGTGTGGCTAGGGACGTTCGACCCTCGACCGCGGGGACGCAGCAGCGCACGAGCCGGATGGGCGGACGGGTTGAAGAATCCTTCCCTAGGATGACGACGCGGTCAGCTCTTGGGTCCATCCTCGGGACATGTGGGTCCGCCGAACGCTGATCGCCGTCGTCGCGTATGCACTTTTCGCCCTCGCTCTGGGAGCGGTCGGCATCGTGGCACAACACGGTGGTCGCAACGCGGCGGAAGACGCGCCGCGTGCGCTGCTGTCGTCCCAGGATGTCGCCGACCAGCCAGCGCAGCTCGACCTTGCACGCTTCGAGGGGACCTTCTGGCTTCGCTACAACTCGGTGAACGAGCCGATCGCGGGAAACGGCTACCTCCGCAACCGGTTAGCGACGATCCCAGCCGGTGTGCTGGACGCGGCTCGAAGATCCGGTGAGGATGCGGTGACCTGGGAACCGGCGAACGGTCTCCGTTTCGCGATCGTGGCGCAGCCCGTTTCCGGTGGGGAAGTGCTTGTTTCCGGGCAATCTCTTGAACGAACTGAACTACGCGCGTCCCAGACGATCGTCTACCTGACGCTGGCTCTCCTGGGCGGGCTGTTCCTCATAGCAGCGGCGGTCGTCGTGGACTGGCAGGTATCGCGGCGCGAGACACTCGCGTACCCCAGACCATGATTGCGCGGGGCCTTCGGCCCTACAGGTGGGGGAGCATGATCCCCAGGCTCGGTGCACGGGCAGTAACCGGCAACCGGAAAGCCCGGCCTGCCGAACCGGATCGAGACGACCGAGGGGCAGAAGTTCTACTACGGCATCCGGTTGTATGGCCGGACTGCAGAGGGACAACCTAACTGGTGGAATTCGCGGACAGTCTCGTGGCAGGCAAGGCGATATTGACGAAATTGGGACTATCTAGGTGAGCGGCTCATACTCCGATCTGCGCCGGTCGCGGGTCAGCGACTCGCATCCAGAATGACGAGTTCGCCGGTCGTCCGGGTCATGGCCACCTAGCGGTCGACCGCCGCCTCGATCTCCGCCGCGCGCTCGAGGCGGACGCCACCCTGACGCGAGCCGCCCTCTACAAGAACCACGAGGTCGAATTCGAGTCCCTTCGCCTGGACGGCGCTGAGAGACCGGACGCGCGGCGTTCCCGTGTAGGCGTCGTCGCCGATGACGCAGGCGGTGCCGTCGGCGTGGGCCTCCAGCCAGTCGTGGACAATGCGGTCGCGATCGGTCGCACGCGCACGCCGCACCGGGATGCCGTTGTCGCGGATCGAGGTGGGGACGTTGGCGTCGGGGAGGACCGCTCGGATCACCGGCGCCGCCTGCTCCATGACGGCGACCGGTGTCCGGTAGTTGATGGACAGCGTCGCCACGGTCGCGCCGGGGACGCCCACGTCGGCGAGGCGCACCGTCCAGCTCTCCGTGAAGCCGCGGCGGGCCTGCGCGCGATCGCCCACGACGGTCAGGCTCAGCGAAGGGACGCGTCGGGTGATCATCGTCCATTCGGCCGGTGTCAGCTCTTGCGCCTCGTCCACGATGATGTGCGCGAACGGGCCGGCGAGCACTTCCACAGGTGACGGGGCCGGACCCCCATACGTGTCGAGCGCGGCACGAAGGTCTTGACCTCGCAGCATCGACATCGTCTTGAGGTCTGAGTCGTCGGTTGCGATGAGGTCATGGATGACATCGTCCATCACCGCCCGGTCGGCGGCAGCACGTGCGTGCTCCGCCCGGCGGCGGCGGTCCCGGTCGGGGTCGCCCGCACGCTGCAGGGCCGCGTCGAGCAAGGGGAGGTCGGAGAGCGTCCACGGTTCGGACGGCGCTCTCTGGAGCAGAGCGGCCTCGTCGGCGGTCAGCCACGGCGCGCAGTGGACAAGGAGAGCGGGTGAACTCCACAGCTTCCGGACAATCGCAGCGGGGTCGAGGAGCGGCCACACCGCGTCGAACACCGCAGGAAGGTCGGTGTCGTCGGTCAGAACGCGCCGGATCGCGTCGGCGTCAGTCCTCCCGGCGACCAGGCCGTAGGCGTCGAATTCATCTTCATCGTCGAACCCCCGGCGCTGAGCGTCTTCGTCCCGGTCGATGCCCGCGTCGCCCCATCCTTCGTTGCTCCACCGGTCGTGGCGCCCTGAATCGCTCTCGCCCGCCTGCGCAGTCACCACATCGACGAGGATGTCGAGGAGCGCCTCCCAGATCTGCCCCCGTGCGTCGTTGTGCGGCGCCGCAGGGTCTGCCGCGCCGAGCGCTTCTGCCCACTCCCGCGGGCCGATCCGGAGCTCGCCCCAGGGAGTGTCGAGCAGGGTCGGACGCGACGGCGGGCGCTCGGAGAGCCCGACGGCAGCCTCGACGGCTCCGGGCATCCTGCCGTCGCCCTTGAGCTGCGCGACGCGGCGGTCGGGTTCGGGCACCGCTTCTTCGCCCTGAGGGACGAGGTCTGCGAGCGTGCAGGTGCGGACGCCCTCCTCTCCGAGGCCGGGCAGGATCTCGGCGACGTAGTCGGTGTAGGCGTGCGACGGTCCGACGAACAACACGCCTCCGTGCCCGCTCTGCAGCCGCGGGTCGGAGTAGAGGAGGTACGCGGCGCGGTGCAGCGCGACCACGGTCTTACCTGTGCCGGGACCGCCGTCGACCACGAGGGCGCCGTGCCCGTCCGCGCGGATGATCGCATCCTGGTCCGCTTGGATGGTGCCGAGGACATCCCGCATCCGGGGCGTCCGGCTGGCGCCGAGGCTGGCGATGAAGGCGGACTGGTCGTCGAGCGCCGCGGGGGAGGAGGCGGCGTCGTCCGTGAACGTCTCATCCCAGTAGTCCGTCACGCGGCGGTCGGTCCAGCGATAGCGGCGGCGGGAGGTGGCCCCCATCGGGTGCGCGAGGGTGGCTCCGAAGAACGGTTCGGCGGCCGGGGTGCGCCAGTCGACCAGGAGCCGGTTGCCATCGGCGTCCGTCAAGCCGACGCGACCGATGTAGATCCTCTCCGTGCCGGTCAGCACCCTCCCGATGCAGAGGTCCGCACCGAAGCGGCGCAGCAACCGTGCCCGCCGGTTCAGCCGAACGATCTCCACCTCTCGCTCGTACGCCTCCTGCCCGTTCCCGCCGGGTGTCGCCAACAACGCGGCGAGGCGGACCTCGACCTCGTCGCGCTCCGCCGCGAGGCGGGCCTCGATCCGGGCGAAGTGGCGGGCATCCTCGTCGATCAGCGCGGGCAATGCCTTGGCGGGGTGCGCGTCGAGGGCGAACGGGGTCGGAAGGGCAAGGGTCATCGCGGTCCGGTCGGCAGGGGAGGGGAGCGCCACCGGGGTCAGCGGAGAACCCGGTAACGGATGTGGGTGGCGTTGGGAGTGTCGATGACCTTGACGATCTCGAGTTCGATCTCGGCCGGGAGCACGTCGAACAGACGATGCCCGCCGCCGAGCAGGACCGGTACCAGGTGGACCTGGATCTCATCCAGCACCCCTTCTTCGAGCGCTTTCTGCGCTGTGTACCCGCCCTGGACGTACACATCGCGGTCGCCGGCCGCGGCGACCGCCTGTTTCATCGCGCTTGCGACTCCGTCCAGCACGTACGTGACGTTCGGGTAGCCCCAGCGGGCCGCGGGGCCGGGAGGCCGGTGGCTGGGGACGAAAATGGGTACGCCGTTGTGCACGTCTCCACCCCAATGGTCCATCAGCTCGGCGGTGCGCCGGCCGGTGACGACAGCACCGATCTCGTCCAGTTCTCCTGCGAGTGCCTTCGCCTCGCCGGTCAGCGCTGCCGAGTCTCCGCCAGGCGCGTACCAGTCATGCAGGCGGTTGCCGTCGGCGCCGCCGAGAAAGTCGTCGGGCGTCGACACGTAACCGTCGAGCGAGACCGACATGTAGAGGACTGTTGCCATCAGCTGCTCCTTCTCGTCGCTTACCGCGACACCCGATAGGTGACGTGGATGACCGTGCTCGCGGCGCGGGCGTCCACCTGTTCCAAATTCAGTGGCGGCACACCGTCGAACAGGCGGGCGCCGGCGCCGAGGGTGAAGGGGACGATGTGCAGCCGCAGCTCGTCGACCAGTCCCGCCGCGAGGTACTGGTTGATCGTGTCCGCACCGCCCTGGATGGAGACGTCGCCGTCGCCTGCCGCCTCACGCGCCTGCGCGAGTGCCGACTCGATGCCGTCGGTGACGAAGTGGTAGGTCGTGCCTCCCTCCATGGGCTGTGGGTCGCGCGGGTGATGGGTGAGGACGAAAACCGGGCCGTGGAACGGGGGATTGTCGCCCCACCATCCCTTCCAGTCGCGATCCCACTCGCCGCGCACCGGGCCGAACATGTTCCGGCCCATGATGTGTGCGCGCGCACCGGCCATCTGCTCCACCTCTGCCCTGTTCTCGTCGCCCTGGTCGAACATCCAGGCGTGGAGCCGATCACCCCATCCGTCGCCGCCGTCCTGGCCGAACGGGCGCTCCTCGGTCTGGTCGCTCCCGGCCGCGTAGCCGTCAGCGGTGATGGTCTGATTGGCGACGACTATGCCCATGGTGCTGCTCTCTCGTTGGAGGATTTCGTTTGCGGAAGGCATTCTGCCCGGGAGAGGGGCTCTTGCGGCAAGCCCCCTGGCGTGATATATTCTGGAAATGCGAGGTGATATTCCTCGCTTTTTTGTGCCCATTCGGCCTTGCGTGCGTTCTGCCCATGTCGGATCGCGTGCGATGTGCAGTCCATCCGAGCACGCCGTGGGAGACTGCGCGAATATCGACGCCGACGGTGTGAACTCGTCCCGAGTCGTTGGCGGGCGAGGCGTGTGCACCGGCTCGCAGCCGGGGTAGGGGCAGGCAGGCCTCGTCGATGACCGAGTCCGTTTACCAGTGGTCGTCCGCATCAGCGGGAATCGATTGTCTTCAAGCTGACATAATGTGCATTATCAGCGATACGCGACAGGCCTGTCTCGGCTCCTGACACGCGGCCCGCTGGGCGCTAGTGTCAGCAGCAATCGCCGAGCACCGGCGCACTTGCGAAGGGATGAAGCAATGAGCGCGACCGATCCGATAGTGAACGAACTCTCTCTGAATGCGCGTGACATGACGCGCTCTGCCATCAATGCCGTCCGGACGGCGCTCGGCGTCAGCGGCGGCGTCGCGCTGATCCTCGGCATCGTCCTGTTGTTCTGGCCCGAGAAGACGCTCTCTGTTCTCGCTGTCTTCCTCGGGATCTACTTCCTGATCGCCGGCGTCCTGCGACTGGCCATCGGAATCTTCGCCCATGGGCTGCGCGGCGGCTCACGCGTGCTCAACATCATTCTCGGAGTTCTGCTCATCTTCGCGGGCATCCTGGCGCTCAAGAACATCTCCGCCGCAGCCGTCACGCTGGTGATCTTCGCAGTCGCCTTCATCGGAGTCGCGTGGATCATCGAAGGCGTTATGGCACTCGCCGAAGCCGGCCGTGCCGCATCGTCGGGCTGGGCAATCGCGTTCGGCATCCTGAGCATCATCGCGGGCATCGTCGTGCTGGTTCTGCCGGCGTCGTCCGCAGTTTTCCTGCTTTGGTTCGCGGCCTTCGCGCTGATCGTGCTCGGTGTGATCGGTATCGTGCGAGCGTTCACGTTCGGGCGCGACGTTCTGAAGGCGACCGACTCCCCTGCGACGGCACCCCGCGTCGCCTGATCGTATACGATCCGCTTTATGCCGTATTTGCTGAACGGGCTGGCCGGTCCCGCTCTTCACGAGCGGGACCGGCCAGGCGTTTTCAGCGGTGGTTGCTGCGGCTGGGCAGGTGCCGCGCCCACCAGTCCAGGATGACGTCGAACCTCTGCTGGCGGTGGCGGGGACGCCCGCCCCGGCTCAGCTCGTGGTCCTCACCCGGGAAGATGACGAGCTCGGTCTCCACTCCCCTGCGCTTCAGCGCGGCGTAGTAGCGCTCCGCCTGCCCGAGCGGGCAGCGCAGGTCGTTCGCCGAGTGCAGCACCAGCGTGGGCGTCCGCACCCGGTCGACCACGGCCTGCGGGCTCTGCGACCGCATGAGCTCGGGATCGGTGCCGGTGTACTCGTCGCCGAAGAAGCTACCGATGTCGCTGGTTCCGACGAACGCGTCCGGATCGAGGAATCCGCGCTCGACGATCGCTGCGGCGAACCGGTGGTCGTGCGCGATCGTCCACGCCGTCAGGTAGCCGCCGTACGACCCGCCCATGATGCCGACGCGCTCGGCGTCGAGCCCGGGCACCTGCGCGATGGCTCCGTCGAGGAAGTCGAGGACGTCGTCCAGGTCTACCGTCCCCATCTTCTGGCGGATGACCCGGCCGTGCTCCTGACCGTATCCGGCGGCTCCGCGCGGGTTCGACATGACGACCGCGTAGCCGGCCGCCGCGTAGACCTGCGCCTCGTCGAAGAGCGCATGGGTATAGGCGGCGTACGGGCCGCCGTGGATGTTGAGGAGCACCGGATGCGGTCCCTCGCCCTCCGGGACCAGCACCCAACCGTGCACCGGGTAGCCGTCGCGGCCGGTCACGGTCAGCTCCTGGGCGGTGACGACACCGCGAGCACGCAGCGGGGCGCTCAGGTCGGTCAACCGGTTCACGGCTCCGCCGGCGATCAGGCCGACGTCACCGATCGTCCGCGCATCGGCGTAGGAGACGACGATGGTGTCGCCCACCGAGTCCGCGCCGTTCACGACGGTGCGGTCGTCGGTGAGGCGGCGGCTCTCCCCCGCGGCATCCACCTCGGTGAGGACCAAGGCGCCGCGGCTGCGGTCGAGGACCAGCACAGAGTCGTCGCCATGTGGGGCGATCGCGGACTCCGTGAAGTCGACCGTCTCCGGGTCGGTCAGTCGCCTCGGTGCGGCGTCCATCCGGTCCGGCTCGATGACATAGAGCGCCGCGTTGCGTGCGACGAAGTCGCGGCCGCTCTCCCCCACATCCTGAGCCGTGAAGAACAGCGCGCCGTTGCCGGTGAAGGAGGCATCCAGGACGCTGTAGGAGCCGTGCCGACCGGTGAGGTCCTTCGCGTCTCCCCCATCGACAGAGACCAGGAAGACGTTCGAGCGGAGGTCGATGTCGCGGCTGGCGTGGCGGGCCGACACGAAGGCGATGCTCCGGCCGTCCGGTGAGAACGAGATCGCCCCGTCATCCCATGGCCCGTCGGTGAGCTGCCGCGGCTCGGCCACCGTCGGCGCGGCCCCCGTCGAACCGTCCGGCAGCGGAACGGGCGCCGGGATGGGCTCGGCCCAGACGTCGGGCACCGGCACGGTGAACACGTGCGCCTGACGGTCGATGGTGTAGCCGAGCCCGTTCGCCTGATATTTCAGTGTGTCGATGCGACGTGCGGGCTCGCCGGACGGATCGATCCCCTCGACGGTCCCGTAGCGGCCCTGCTCCGGCTCGCGGCTGACGAACGCCAGAGTGCGGCCGTCGGGCGACCAGTCGAACTCGGAGACGCCGAGGGTGCGGTCGGTGACGGCCACGGGTTCCCCTCCGGCGGCGTCGACGACGTACAACTGCGGCGGGCGCTTGGGCTCGGAGCGGAGGAAGGCGAGGAGCCGGCCGTCCGGCGAGAAGCGAGGGGCCGTGTCACGGAACCCGCGGCTGACCAGCTTCGGCGCGGCATGACCGGTGAGCGGGATGCTCCACAGCTGCCCGACGGTCGCATCGGCGTCGAGCGAGGGATGGGTCACCGAGACGACGGCGCGGCCGCCGCCCGGGTGCACCGTCGGCGTCGAGACGCTGGTCAGCAGCCCGAGATCGGCGGCCTTCACTCGTCCACCGGGGTGAAGCTGGAGACGTCGCCGACCAGGCGGGTGTGATCCGCGGGGATCGGGTCCACGGCGGCAGAGGCGACCTCTGCGGCGAACTCGCTGACGTTGTAGAGGCGGCCCGCGGCCTCCTTGCGGGCGTCGATGGCTCCGGGATTCAGGCGGTTGAGCAGCGTCGCGGTGATGGTGCCCTCGATCATGTCGCCGGAGACGACAACGAACTCGACGCCCTTGTCTTCCAGCGTCGGCAGCAGCTCGCGCAGCGCATCCTCGCCCGCACGCTTACTCAGGGCGACGGCCTCGTACTCGGGCATCGTCGGAGTGGTCTTGATGAAGTGCGCCTGGTGGCTGGTCACGAATACGACGCGGGCGCCTTCGCCGAGCAGCGGAAGTGCCGCCGTCAGGGCGTTCACCTGCGCATCCCGGTTCAGCTGCATGGCGTAGTCCTCGGCCATGCCGGACTCCATGCCGCCGGAGGCGTTGAGCACCAGGATGTCGAGGCCGCCCCAAGCGTCCGCGACTGTCCGGAACATGGCCTCTACGGACTCGGCGTCCGTCAGATCAGCGCCGACCGCGAGGGCCGTTCCACCGCCTCCGACGATGGAGTCGACGAGCTTCTGCGCCCGCGCTTCCTTGTTGCGGTAGTTGATGACGACACCCGCGCCCGCCTCGGCGAGATACTGCGCGGTGTCCGCGCCGATCCCGCGCGACGAGCCGGTGACGAGGGCGCGCTTGCCCGTCAGCGAACCAGGTGAAAGGGGGTTGGCCACGAAAAACTCCTCGGCGTCGATGTACAGCATCCTGAGACTACCAAGAGCGTCCGAAGCGGCGTCGGCCGCACCTGCTACCGTCAT
Organism: Leifsonia sp. RCC_180; assembly: GCF_058138205.1. Taxonomy (NCBI): domain Bacteria; kingdom Bacillati; phylum Actinomycetota; class Actinomycetes; order Micrococcales; family Microbacteriaceae; genus Leifsonia; species Leifsonia sp. RCC_180. The sequence goes on from NZ_CP200340.1 coordinate 818,388, forward strand.
ATCAAGAGTGAAAGGGGGACGTCATGGACATCACGTCCTTCGCCTGGATTGCCTGGCTTGTCCTCATCCTGATCTTCGTGATCATCGAGATGTTGACGCTCGATCTCGTCTTTCTGATGATGGCCGTCGGTAGCCTGGGTGGTCTGCTTTCGGGCCTGTTCGGAGCCCCCTGGTGGCTCCAGCTCATCATCGCCGCCATCCTGTCGGTGGTGCTCCTCTTCGGCATCCGTCCGCCACTCCTCCGCGCGTTGAAGCGCGGCGGTGACCCGGCGAAGAGCAATGTCGACCGGCTGATCGGGATGGGCGGGGTCGTGGTCTCCACGGTCACCCGCTCGACCGGCCTGGTGAAACTGCAGGTGGGCGAGACCTGGACCTCGCGCCTCGCGAATCCTGACGTCGTCCCGGGCGAGCTCGTGCCCGGCGAACATGTCGTCGTCGTCTCGATCGAGGGAGCCACAGCCGTCGTGGCTCCCGCACCGGTCTCCGCAGGAACCGACGGCCTCACCGAGAGGATCGCCCCGTGAACGAAGTCAGCCAGTTGATCGTGACCATCGTGGTCAGCGTCATCATCCTGGTGATCGCGATCTTCGTGCTGGTCACGCTGTTCCGATCCATCAGGATCATCCCGCAAGCGCGCGCCGGGGTCGTGGAGCGGCTGGGCCGCTACCACAAGACCCTCCTGCCGGGCCTCAACGTCGTCGTCCCCTTCGTCGACAAGGTGCGGCCACTGATCGACATGCGCGAGCAGGTCGTCTCCTTCCCGCCGCAGCCGGTCATCACCGAGGACAACCTGGTCGTCTCGATCGACACGGTCGTCTACTTCCAGGTGACGGATGCGCGGGCCGCGACGTACGAGATCGCCAACTACCTCGGCGCGGTCGAGCAGCTGACGACCACCACCCTCCGTAACGTGGTCGGTGGCCTCAACCTCGAAGAGGCGCTGACCAGCCGTGACAACATCAACGGCCAGCTCCGACTCGTCCTGGACGAAGCGACCGGCAAGTGGGGTATCCGCGTCTCCCGGGTCGAGCTGAAGGCGATCGATCCGCCTCACTCCATCCAGGACTCGATGGAGAAGCAGATGCGCGCAGAGCGCGACCGTCGAGCGGTGATCCTCACGGCTGAGGGCACGAAGCAGTCCGAGATCCTGAACGCGGAGGGTCTGCGCCAGGCGGCGATTCTGCGGGCGGAGGGCGAGGCGAAGGCCGCCGTCCTTCGAGCCGATGGTGAAGCGCAGGCGATCACGACGGTGTTCGGCGCGATCCACCGCGGCAATCCGGACAACCTGTTGCTGGCCTACCAGTACCTGCAGACGCTGCCGAAGCTGGCGGAGGGTCAGGCCAACAAGCTGTGGATCATCCCGAGCGAGCTGACGGAGGCGCTGAAGGGCATCGGGAACGCGTTCGGCTCCGGCGGTGCTGCGGCTGCTGCGCCAGTCGACGCGACCGCGTATGCAGGCGCTGCGGATGCCCCCGCAGTTGCCGCGGAGTCTGCCGCGGACTCTGCGGCCGACTCCCCCGAGCCGGGAACGCCTCCGACCCCCGCGCCGTGACCTTCCTCGACGGGCCGGGGCCGCGGATCATCGCGCACCGCGGTCTGGCGCTCGACGCGCCCGAGAACACGCTGCTGGCGTTCCTGCGCGCCCTCTCCGCCGGGGCGACCCACCTCGAGACCGACATCCACGCGTCGGCTGACGGCGTCGCGGTGATCTCGCACGATGCGGACCTCTCGCGGGTCGCCGGGCGTCAGGTGGAGGTCGCACAGCTCACGATGCGGGAGCTCCGCCGCATCGACCTCGGTCATGGGCAGGCGTTCTGCTCGCTGGCCGAGGCGCTCGACGCCTTCCCGCACGCGCGCTTCAACATCGACGTGAAGGATGCGCGGGCCGCAGCACCCGCCGTGGATGCCATCCGTAACGCCCGTGCCGCCGATCGCGTGCTCATCACGAGCTTCGCGACCGACCGCCGCACGGCCGTCGCTGAGCACTTCCCCGGCATCGCCTCCTCCCCCTCGGTCTCCGAGTTCGTGCCGGCCCTGATCGGGGCGAAGCTCGGCATTCGGCCGCTCGTCAGCCGGGCGCTGCGCGGCTTCGTGGCCGTCCAGGTGCCCGAGCGACGCGGGCCGGTGCGCATCGTGACGGAACGGACCGTGGAGCGCATCCACACCGCGGGTGCGGAAGTGCACGTCTGGACGGTCGACGACCCGTCGGACATGGTGCGCCTGTTGGATCTCGGCGTGGACGGCATCGTGACCGACCGGTGCGATGTGCTCGCCGCGCTGGTGGGCTCGCGCCACTGAATCGCGCCCCCAGAGTGGGTGGACTCTGAGAGGCCCCTGGGAGAAACGCGCCACCGGAAAGAGAATCCCCAGCTTGACGGTTTATAACTGTGAGGATTCGCGCGCACAGAGGAGAACCACACAATGGCAGATCGCAGCTTGCGCGGAATGAGACTCGGCGCTCAAAGCCTACAGAGCGAAGAAGGCGTCGTCTACTCTCCGCGTTCCCGTTACACCTATCTTTGTCCCGCCTGCGGCAAAGAGACCGACGTCGTCTTCTCGGCGGAGGCCGACGCTCCCCAGGGCTGGGAGTGCAAGCACTGCGGCCACGAGGCGCACCTTCTCGTCGGTGACATCCCGGTCGAGATCGACCACTCGGACGTCAAGACCCCCCGCAGCCACTGGGACATGCTGCTCGAGCGCCGCAGCCGCGCCGAGCTCGAGGAGCTCCTGGAGGAGCGCCTGCAGTACCTGCGGGCCCGTCGCGGCACCAGCGAGCGCCGCCACAGCGCCTGACGAGGGCCCGACCAGGGCCTGACCACCAGCTTCGGCCGTTCTCACCCTCGCGGTGAGAGCGGCCTTTGCATGTCCGGAGCGCCGTAGTCGGACCCGTTGCGTCGCCCGACGAACGCGGCCAGGAGCCCGAACAGCCCGAGGCCTGCGACCAGGAACTCGATCCCCCGGCTGAGCAGCGTCGCGGGCGTCGTCGTGGTCCCCAGCGGCGCATCCGCCACCATGTGTCCCGGCTTGAACGGCGGGGTGGAGGCGATGGTGCTGCCGTCCGGTCCGATGATCTGGCTGCTGCCGACCGTGGAGATGTTCACCAGCGAACGCCCCGCCTCGATGGCGCGGAGCCGAGCGATGGCGAGCTGCTGCTGGTTCTCGTCCGTCTCGCCGAAGTCGGCGTTGTTGGTCTGCGCGAGGATCACCTGCGCTCCTCCGCGCATCATGTCGGTGAGCAGCTGGTCGTCGACGATGTCGAAGCAGATGGAGATGCCGGCCCGCACGCCTCCGACGTCGAACACGTTGTCGCGCGTGCCCGGGGTGTAGTCCCGGCCGATCAGGTCGATCAGGCTCGGGGCGAATGGCCGCCAGAACGCGCGATCGGGGACGTACTCGCCGAACGGCACGGGATGCTTCTTGTCGTAATAGTCGACGGCGCCCTTTCCGGCCTCCCACTGCAGCGACGTGTTGTACAGGCGGTCGTCGCGGGCGGTGATGGTGCCGACCACGAACGGCGCGCCGAACTTGCGGCTCAGCGCATCCAGGATCGCCGCGTTGTCGGGGTCGCGGGTGGGGTCCGGCAGCGCCGATCCCTCCGGCCATACGACCATATCGACCGCGTTCGACCCCGTGACCTGTGAACGCGGGATGCGGAGCGTCTCGGCCACCTGCGAATCGAACACGGCTCCCGGCGGCGCATTGTCGAAGTAGCCGGCCGGTCCGTTGCCCTGCACGGCGGCGATGCGCGTCGACCCATGCGTCGTGGCCGGCCACGCCGGGATGGCGAACACGAGCGCGACGGCTGCGCCGGCGAGCAACGCGCGCGAGACGGCGCGCACATCCACGACCCGGGGAAGCTCGAGCAGCAGGGCGACGAGCCAGACCATCACGAAGCTGAGCCCGGAGATTCCGAGCCAGGCGACGAGCGGCGCGAGCGGGCTGGTGGACTGTGACTCCGCGACGCGCCCCCACGAGAAGCCGCCGTACGGCCAGGTGCCGGTCACGAACTCCCGGAGCACCCACAGCCCGCCCACGACGACGGGCAGCAGTCCCAGCCGCCCGAGCACCGTCGGGAAGGCCCGGGGCACCCAGCGGTAGGCCAACGTGATCAGGATGCCGCCAACACCCCAGAACAGCGCCTCCAGCGTCGAGAGGGCCACCCAGGGCACCGGACCGAGGTACAGCGCCGTCCAGGCGACGTGGACGAGGTAGAACGACTCCCCCGCGATCCAGCCGACAAGGAAGGCCGAGCCTGCGCGACGCCCACGCTGTGCGAGCAGGACCATCGCGATCCCGACGAAGGTGAGCGGCCACCAGTCTTTGTCGGGGAAACCGGCGTCGAGCACCGGCCCAGCACCGGCGGCCACGAGCACCGCGAACCAGAGCGGGAGCGGGGCTCGCGGGACGATGTGCACGAAGGGAGAGCCTAAGGCATCCGCGTGTGATCCCCGCTCAGGATGCGCCGCGAGGCACGCGCGGCGCTACGCGACCGACGAGTACGCCACGATCCCGCGGCGGATGGACTCCAGCGCCTGCCGGGCGACCCGCCCGACATTCCCCTGCGCCACGAGCGACAGCTGGTCGAGCAGGTCGATGGTCTGCTTCGTCCAGCGGACGAAGTCCCCGGCCGCCATGTCGGCCTCGGTGAGAACCGCATCCAGCCCCGAACCGCGGGACCACATCCACATGGCCAGCGCGATGGCGGTGGAGGGCGGTTCGCTGCCCGGGAGGTGGTGGTCCTGCTCGAGGTCGTCGAGGCGGCTCCACAACCCGACCGTCTTCTCCAGCGCCGGACGGAACGCACCGCGCGGAAGGTTGCGGTCGCTGGCGAGCCCCTCCTCGCGCCGCGGCTCGAACACCAGCGCGGACGCCATCGCCGCGAGCCCCGCCACGTCGAGGTCCTTCCACGCGTTCCGCCGCAGACATTCGGCGACGAGCAGGTCGCGCTCCCCGTAGATGCGCTTCAGCGTGCGGCCGTGCACCGTCAGGGCCACCTCGCCGTCCTCCTGGGTGAGGTAGCCGAGCTCGAGGAGCACATCCGACACCCGGTCGAAGACCTTGGCCACCGCTCCGGTTCGCGACTGGATCTGTGACCGCAGCCGATCGGTGTCGCGCTTCAGCTTCCACCAGCGCTCCGCCCAGCGCGCATGCTGCTCGCGCTCGGGACAGCGGTGGCAGGGGTGATCCTTCATCCGCTTGCGCAGGTCGGCGAGCTTCCGCTGCCGCTTCTCGCGGTCGCTGTTCGATGTCGACTCGAGGCGCGAACCGGCGCGCTCCAGGTCCGTGAGTTCGCGCCGGATGGCGAAGTACTCCTTGAAGTCGCCGAGGTGGCAGGTCATCGCCTCCTCGTATCCGGCGAGCGACTGCTCCTGCTGCAGCGCCTTGCGTGCCAGGTCGACGACCGCGCGGTCGGCCTGGAACTGCGCGAATGACGACTCCAGGATCTCGCGGGTGCGTCCCCGTCCGAACTGGTCGATGAGGTTGACGGCCATGTTGTACGTCGGCCGGAAGCTCGAGTTCAGCGGGTAGCTGCGGCGGGAGGCGAGGGACGCGACCGACTGCGGGTCGAGCACGTCCTCCCACTGGATGACGGAGTGCCCCTCGACGTCGATTCCTCGACGGCCGGCGCGCCCGGTGAGCTGCGTGTACTCCCCCGGCGTGATCGGGACGCGTGCCTCGCCGTTGAATTTCTCCAGCTTCTCCAGCACCACTGTGCGCGCCGGCATGTTGATGCCCAGGGCGAGCGTCTCGGTGGCGAAGACGACCTTCACGAGCTTCCGGCGGAACAGCTCCTCGACGACCTCCTTGAAGGCAGGGAGCAGGCCCGCGTGATGCGCGGCGACCCCGCGCTCCAAGCCCTCCAGCCACTCCCAGTAGCCGAGGACGGCCAGGTCTTCATCGAGCAGGGTCCGGCAGCGGTCCTCCACGATCTCGCGGATCTCGTCGCGCTCGTGCTTCTCGGTCAGGCGGACGCCTGCCCGCAGCACCTGCTTCACCGCGGCGTCGCAGCCGTTGCGGCTGAAGATGAAGAAGATCGCCGGCAGCAGGTTGCGTTCGCCCAGCAGTGCCACCAGGTCGGCGCGATTCATCCGGAACGAGTCCGGGCGACCGCCCTTGGAGTGGTACCGCCCCACATCCCGCATCTGCCGGCTGCTGAGCACGCGCCCGCCGTAGCGCGCCATCTGCACGAGCTCCGGGTTGACCCGATTGGTCGCCGCCAGGCCCGACGAGTCGAACAGGTCGATCAGCTTGGAGCGCATCAGGATGTGCTGCTCCAGCGGCACCGGGCGCTCCTCCGACACCACCACATCCGTGTCGCCGCGGACGGCCTGCAGCCAGTCGCCGAACTCCTCCGCGTTCGACACGGTCGCACTGAGGGACACCATCCGCACTTCCGACGGCAAGTGGATGATGACCTCCTCCCACACAGCGCCGCGGAACCGGTCGGCCAGGTAGTGCACCTCGTCCATGACGACGTAGGCGAGGTCGTCGAGGAGGTCGGAGTCGGCGTAGAGCATGTTGCGCAGCACCTCGGTCGTCATGACGACGATCCGGGCGTGCGAGTTGATGTTGGTGTCGCCGGTGAGGAGACCGACGGATTCGGCGCCGTACGCCTCCTGGAACTCCTGGAACTTCTGGTTACTCAACGCCTTCATCGGCGTCGTGTAGAACACCTTCGCGTTGGCTTCGCGCATGGCGAGGAACACGGCGAACTCGGCGACGATGGTCTTCCCCGCGCCCGTGGGCGCTGCGACCAGCACGCTGCGGCCGCGCTCGAGCGCCGCGCACGCCTCCCGCTGGAACGGGTCGAGGTCGAAGCGGAGCCCCGTGCGGAAAGTCTCGAGCAGGGGCTGGCGGGCCCGGTCGCGGGAGGCGGCGAACCGCTCCGCCGGCGAGAGCGTCTGGTCGGTCACACGCCCAGCCTATGCCTGCCGCAGAGACAGACGGCGGTGGAGCGGAAAGGCGGCGGTCAGGTCAGGCGGCGAGTTCCGCTTCGATCCGGAGCTGGATCTTGGCCGCACGCCGGTCGTGCAGCCAGGCCACGCCGTAGGCCGCGAAGTACAGCGCGACCATCGGGATGGCCAGCAGGAACATCGAAAGCACGTCGGCAGCCGGCGTTGCGATGGCGGTGAACAGCGCGATGAGGATGAGCGCCCAGCGCCAGGAGGCGATGATCGACTTCGCGCTCAGCACGCCGACGAAGTTGAGCAGCACCAGGAAGACCGGCAGCACGAAGGCGATTCCGACCGCGATGACCAGTTTGAGGATGAAGTCGAAGTACGTCTTCGCTCCGATGATCGCCGAGTCCGCCTCTGGAGCGAAGCCGGTCAGCAGGCTCACGATGTGCGGGACGAGGAGCCAGCCGCACACTCCCCCGGCGATGAACAGCGGCACGGCAGTGAAGAAGAACCCGAACCCGTACTTCTTCTCCTTGCGCGTCATCGCGGGAACGAAGAACGCCCAGATCTGGTAGAGCCACACCGGGCTCGAGATGATCGCGCCGATGGTGATGGCGACCTGCATCTTCAGGTCGAAGGCTCCGGTGATGCTGTCGTAGTTCAGCATCGCCTCGCGGCCCTGATCCTTGGCGATGGCGGTGATCGGGCCGCGCATCGCGTTCATCACGTAGTCGCTGAGGAACCAGCCGATCACGGCGCCGCCGACGAGGGCGAGAGCGGAACGGAAGAGGCGTTTGCGAAGCTCGATGAAATGCTCGGCCAGCGTCATCCGTCCGTCGCGGTCCGTGCCTCGCTTGGTGGAGGCCACAGGGCTACGACTTCGGGTTGGATTCGGTCGAGGGGTCGACCGGGGCGACCGGAGTGACCGTCGGCGCGGACGGAGCCGGAGCAGCGGTGTTCTGGACGGAGCCGTCGGCCGACTTGTCGTCCTTGCCGTCCTTCTTCAACTCGTCGACCTCACCCTTGAAGATCCGCATCGACTGGCCGATGCTCTTGGCGAGAGCGGGCAGCTTCGGCGCACCGAAGAGCAGCAGGATCACGGCGAGGATGATGAGCAGATGCCATCCGGTCAGTCCTGCGAACATGAGATCAGATCCTTCTCAAAAGGTGGGCGAAGCGAGCGGGCACCGTTGCCGGGTCCACATCGACGAGTAGTCTACCGCGCCTGACCCGGGCGTCCCTGCGAGCTTGCCGCGCGAAGGACCGCTCCGCGATCGCATCCTGGCGCGCGGCGTGGAGCTCGGCGGCGTCTGCCAGCACGGCCGGCTCGAAGGTGTCATGGAGTTCCTCGGCGCGGCGCGACAGCACCTCCGCCTTCTCCATGAGCGCGGCAGCTTCGCGGCCGGCGGCGACCACCTTGCGAAACAGCCACCAGGCGAAGAACGCGAGCATGCCGAGCAGACCGAGCACGAGCACGGTCCAGATCACCAGCCACGACCACCAGGGCATGCGCCCAGCCTACCGGTCGCGCTCGGAGCCTAGAGGTAGCGTTCGACGCCGGCGCGAGCCCATCCTGCGACCACCTGGCGGGCCTCGGGAGGGTCGAGCACGGTCAGGACACCGGAGAGCCCGGCGACCAGGCGCTTCAGACCGTGGAAGTGCGCCACCCGGAGGCTCGTGCGGATGACGTCGCCCCGGGCCTCGCGTGCCGCGCCCTCGGGGATGTAGTCCTCGATCAGCGGGATGGCCGAGGCAGAGATCTCCACGGTGACCAGGAGGTCGTCGGGGGTGCCGGTGAACAGCGTCTCCGGCAGCTTCACGTCGCCCGGCCGGTAGGTGATCGTCTCGTCCGTGGCGACCAGGTTGTCGATGCGATCGAGACGGAAGGTGCGGATCGCCGTGCGCAGGTGGTCCCAGCCGCGCAGGTACCAGTCCTGGTCGACCGACTCGATCCGCAGTGGATCGACGCGCCGGCGTTCCCGCTCGCCCCGCGAGCTGAGGTAGTCGAACTCCACCTGGACGCCGCCGAGCACGGCGTCGCGGATGATGCCAAGGGCCTCATCGGACTCGGAACGTGCCACGGCGAGCTGGCTCGGCGCCGCGGAGGCGCCGCGTGCGAGCTTCGCCATCAGCGAGCCGATCGCATCCCGGTCGGCGTTCTCGGGCAGGGCGGTCAGGTACTGGAGCCCGGCGATGAGCGCCGCGGCTTCACGGGCGGAGAACCGGGGCGAGTCGTCGATCGCGACCTGGTGCGTGAGGACGATCTGGTCGTTCTCCTCGAAGTCGTCCCACGCGATGTCGAACAAGTCGCCCGGCTGGTACGCGTTCGTCTCGCCCGGGATGCCGGAGACGGCGATCAGGCGCACGGCGTCGCGCAGCTGCTCCTGCTCGACGCCGAAGTGCTCGGCCGCCTCCGCCACGCTCACCCTGTCGCGGTCCATCAGGTACGGCACGAGCGCGAGCAGGAAGGCCAGCTTGTCCTGGGCCTGCATCGGCTTCCGGCGCTCAGCCATCGTGCGCCTCCACCGTGGCCTGGAGCCGGCGGAGCACCTGCTCGCGTAGCTCCGGGGGCGCCAGCACCAGGACTTCGGGGCCAAACGAAGCCAACTGATCGGCCAGGATGTTGCTGTCGGAGAAGTTGACGGTGAGCCGCACGGGCTCCCCCTCCGCCCCGACCGGGATCGCGTCGCCGTAGCGCTTGCCCAGGCGGGTCGCCGCATCCGTGCCGGCGGTCACCTCGATCTCGGCGAGATTCGACTCCCAGATGCGCTCGAGCTCCAGCAGGGCTCGCTCGGCGAACGCCTCCCCGTCGACCCGGTACTGCTCGGGACCGAAGACGCGTGACGTGACCTTCACCGCGCCGACGATCCGCGACAGCAGGAAGGTACGCGACGCCTTCGCCTCCTGGTCGATGCCCTGGAGGTGCCACCGGCCCTGGTGCTGCACGAGGGCGAGCGGCGCGACCGTGCGAGACCGGGATGCGCTCTCGCCGGGCTTGAGGTACGGGAACTGGACCATGACGTGCCGCTCCAGCGCCTGGCTCAACGGCTCGAAAGCGCTCTCGCGCACGCGCAGGCGTGGTGCGTAACCGACGACCGGGTCATCGGCTTCGACGCCGAGCGAGCGCAGCTTCATCAGCGCGCGCCGCGACTCCCCCGACAGCGACCCCTCACGCCAGACGGCCGCTGCGAGGCCCAGGAGCGCGAGTTCCTCCGGCGAGAAGCTCACATCGGCCGGAAGGTCGTATGCCCCCTTGGGTATGCGATAGCGCAGCAGCTGATTGTTGCCCGATGCCTCGGGGGCTTCCACCGTCTCCAGGGGCACGCCCAACTCGCGGATGTCATCCTTGTCGCGCTCGAACTGCCGCTCCAGGCTGCTGTTGTCGCCGTGGGGTTCGTACCGCTGCCGGTACCCCTGCACGGTCGAGAGGATCTCGCTCTTGGTCAGGCCGTTCTCGGTCGCGAGCAGAGCCAGCACGAGGCTGAACAGACGCTCCTCGACCGGGACGCGCGAGGGCGAGACGGATGAACGGGACACCCGACCATCCTAGTGCGCGCGCTAACGGATCCCGAGGATGTCCACCACCCAGGCCGCGGCCGGAACCTGACCGTCGGTGGGGGCTTCGATGACGACCTGCGAGCCGACCTTCTTGCCGACCAATTCCTTGAGCACGCTCTGCGGCAGCGCCTGGTTCAGCTGGCTCTGACCGTTCCCGATCGAGACGAGGTCCGGCGAGCCGGACTGCCAGCTGGAGAGGACGACGTTCTTGTTGTCCCAGCCGACGGCGGTGTAATGCAGGATGGCGATCGAGTCCTTCTTGACGGTCGCTCCGTCGCCCGCCTTCAGCTCCTCGGTGCGGATCTTCTTCGGCGCGGAACCCGACGAGGGGATGGTGATGCCGGGCTGTCCGGTCGGCGCGAGCACCACGGTCGGGAACCCGGACACCGACGGACGGACGGCGCCGTTCGCACTCGGCAGGTACGCCTTCAGGATGTCGGCGACGAAGATCCCGGACGACGTTGCGCCGGTGCCGCCGGAGTCCTTCGGCGAGATGACCACCGCGACCCGCGAACCGACGGGCGCGCACTGCAGGCCCTTGGTCAGGGCCGCGTTGCCGGAGCCCAGCGCCAGCGGGTAGGTGTCGCCGCTCCCGAAGGAGGTCTGCTGCACCTGACCCGTCTTGCCGTCGAGGATCGTGTACTGGATCTCGACCACCTGGCCCTTGTGCACCTGCTCACCGGTGCCCTCGGAGATGATCGTGCGCTCCGACTTCGTGGTGTCGAGCGGGCTCGGGACCGTGATCTTGGGCTTCGAGCCGATCTTCCCCGTCGCCTCGACCAGCTGCGAGGCCTTTCCCGACGGCAGGGCGGTGCCGCAGTCGGCGTTCGGGTTGCTCGAGCATCCGGTCAGGGCGACGGCCACCAGGCCGACGGCTCCGATGACGGCGGCTGCTCTGCCGAGTGCGGTTGCGCGGCGACCAGTTGCGTTCGGCACGGGTCCTCTTTCGATCCGATCGATGGGGGATGTGGGACGGCCGCAGGCGTGCACGGCATCCCGGTGTCTCATGCTAGCCGACGCCCGGAGCGTCCTCGTCCGTGTCCGCGGAGTCCATAGCCGCCTCCCGGCCCTTCGCCAGATCGGCGGAGGCGGCAGCCTCCCGCATCCTCTTCCGCAAGCTCTTCGGGCTCGACTCCCGCTCGCCGAGGGCGCCAGGGGTCCAGGCTTCGACGTCCGCATCCGAGTAGTCCGACTTCGACGGACGGCGCTTGAGCTCGGGCAGCACGGTTCCGGGAGCCAGCCGGCGCGCTGTGATGAGGAACCCGGTGTGCGCGATCATGCGATGGTCCGGCCGGACGGCGAGGCCCTCCACGTGCCAGCCGCGCACCATCGTCTCGTTCGACTGGGGATGCGTGTAGTTGCCGGAGGCGCGGATCGCCTCGGCGACGCGCGACAGCTGGGTGACGGTGGCGACGTAGCAGATGACCACGCCGCCGGGCTTGAGGGCTTCGGTCACCACGTCGAGCGTCTCCCACGGCGCGAGCATGTCGAGCACGACGCGATCGACGCTGCCCGGCTCCACTGCCGACGGCAGGGCGTCCTGCAGGTCGCCGACGGTCAGCGTCCAGTTCTCGGGCTCGCCGCCCGCGAAGGTTGCCGCGTTGTCGCGCGCGACGTCTGCGAACTCCTCGCGGCGCTCGAACGACAGCAGCCGGCCCTCTGGGCCGATCGCGCGCAGCAGCCACAGCGACAGCGCGCCGGAGCCGACGCCCGCCTCCACCACCGTCGCGCCGGGGAAGATGTCGGCCAGTGCGAGGATCTGCGCGGCATCCTTCGGGTACACGATGGCGGCGCCGCGCGGCATCGACATCACGAAGTCGGTGAGCAGCGGACGCAGGGCCAGGTGCTCGACGCCGGCGTTGTTGGTGACGACCGAGCCGTCGGGAAGACCGATGATCGCGTCGTGCTCGAGCACCCCGCGGTGGCTGTGGAACAGCTTGCCCTGCTCCAGCGTGATCGTGTTCATGCGCCCCTTGGGGCCGGTCAGCTGCACGCGGTCGCCCGCGCGGAACGGACCGGAGCTACGACGCATCTCGTTCATCGGGTGGCCGCCTCTCGGCGTGCGCGGGCGACACCGACCACATCGTCCGCCGTGCGGCCGTCCAGCGACTCCCACAAGGTGTGCTCCTCCGAGACCGGAAGCGGGACGATGTGCGGGACGCCGATCGTCGCGGCCCCGGACGACACGGCGGACGCGAGCCCGACCAGCGAGTCCTCGATCGCAACCGTGTCCCGCACCTCGACGCCGAGGAGTTCGGCGGCACGCAGGTACGGCTGGGGGTCGGGCTTGGGCGCATCCACCTCGTCGCCGCTGACGATCACGTCGAACGCGTCGAACGGGATGTGCGCGACGATCTGCTCCGCCATCCGTCGCACCGACATGGTCACCAGGGCAGTCGGGATGCCGCGCCGGCGCAGCGATTCGAGGAGCTCGCGCGCGCCAGGGCGCCACGGCACGCCTTCGTCGTCGAGCTTCTGCTGCACCCGGTCGGTCAGCCAGTGCACGATCTCGTCCGCCTCCATCGCGACACCGCGCGAGCGGAGGATCTCGGCCGAGTTCCACAGTCCCAGCCCGACGAGCAGCAGGCCGTCGTCGTGCGTCCAGGTGCCGCCGAACGAACCGACCAGCTCCTGCTCGGACGCCATCCAGTAGGGCTCGGTGTCGACGAGCGTGCCATCCATGTCCCAGAGGACAGCCGCGGGGAGGCCGCCGCCGTCTGTGCCGCCGCCGTGGGCTGTATCGGCGGTGTCGGCGGGGGGATGTTCGCTGCGGGGAGAAGACGCGGTCACAACGGGCAAGTCTATCGGGAGAGCCGCGGGCCTATCCTGGGATGGGATGGCGTCCCGACCGGGCGCCAGGAAGGGACGAGGGACAGCTTCGTGACTGACGGACACAACATCCTCGGCGGCCGCATCCTCGTGGTGGCTTTCGAGGGCTGGAACGACGCGGGCGAGGCGGCCAGCGGCGCAGTGAAGACGCTCAAGGAGCAGCTCGACGTCGTGCCCCTCGCCGAGGTCGACCCCGAACTGTACTTCGACTTCCAGTTCAACCGGCCGGTGGTGACCGACGACGATGGGCGGCGCCGCCTGATCTGGCCGTCCGCGGTCGTCTACGGGCCGTCGCTCCCCGGGCACGTGGGCGAAGGCCTCGCGGGCGATGCGGAGCTGACGGTGACCGGCGACAACGCCGGCAACATCTTCCTCCTGCTCGGAACGGAGCCCTCGCGCAGCTGGCGCAGCTTCACGGCCGAGATCATGGATGTGGCGCTCGCCGCCGACATCGGAGCCGTCGTCTTCCTCGGCGCGATGCTCGCCGACGTGCCGCACACCCGTCCCATCTCCGTCTTCGCCTCCAGCGACAATGCGGCCGTCCGCGCCGAGCTCGGCGTGGAGCGGTCGAACTACGAGGGGCCGGTCGGCATCCTGAGCGCGCTCGCCGAGGGCGCGGAGGACGTCGGCATCCCGACCATCATGATCTGGGCGTCGGTGCCGCACTACGTGCACAACGCGCCCAGCCCCAAGGCGGTGCTCGCGCTCATCGACAAGCTCGAGGAACTGGTCGATGTGACCATCCCCCGCGGCATGCTGGTCGACGAGGCAGCAGCGTGGGAGGCGGGCATCGATGCGCTCGCGTCCGACGACGAAGAGATGGCCTCGTACATCCAGCAGCTGGAGCAGGCGCGTGACACCGTCGACTCGCCGGAGGCGAGCGGCGAGGCGATCGCACAGGAGTTCGAGCGCTACCTGCGCCGCCGGGGCGACGGCCGCGACGGCGGCACTGCGGGCCGCGCGCCCGACGACCCCCGCCGCGGCTGACTCGGTCCTCCGGGTCAGAGACGGATGCCGAGAAGCGCGTCGACGGCGCGCGGGACGAGGTCGGTCAGCGCCTGCGGGGACGCTGCCGCCCACTGATCGATCGCGCGCAGCGCGGAGGGTGTGTCGAGGTCGTCCCGCAACGCCGCGCGCAGGCGCGCGACCAGCACCTGCTCGTCCAGCGCGGCCGCCGCATCCACCTCGGTGATCGGATCCGCCATCGCCGCCTGCCACGTCGCGAGCCGCACCTGCGCCTCCGAGAGCGCCTCGTCGAACCACTCCCAGTCGCTGCGGTAGTGGTGGGCCAGCAACGCCAGCCGGATCGCACGAGCGTCCACGCCCTGCTCGCGGAGCCGCGAGACGAGCACCAGGTTGCCGAGCGACTTGCTCATCTTCTCGCCCCGGTACGCCACCATGCCGGCATGGCTGTATACACGAGCGAGTGGATGCCCGCTCAGCGCCGCCGCGTGCCCGGCGCTCAGCTCGTGGTGCGGGAACACGAGGTCCGACCCTCCGCCCTGCACCGTGAAGTCGCGCCCGAGGTGCATGAGGGCGATGACCGAGCACTCGATGTGCCAGCCGGGGCGCCCCTCCCCCGCCTCCGACGGCCAGCTCGGCTCGCCGGGCCGGGGCGCCCGCCAGAGGAGCGGGTCGAGCGGGTCGCGCTTGCCCGGGCGGTCGGGGTCGCCGCCCCGTTCGGCCGAGAGGGACAGCATCGTGTCCCGATCGAGTCCGCTCTCCTCCCCGAGGATCCACGGCGCCGCATCCTGAGCAGCAGCGATGTCGAAGTAGACGTCGTCCTCCACTCGGTACGCCAGGTCGCGGTCGAGCAGGATGCGCGTCGCGCGCCCGATCTGCTCGATCACCTCGGTGACGGCGACGTAGTCGTCCGGCGGGAGGATGCGGAGCGCCTCCATGTCGCCGCGGAAGAGCTCGACCTGCTCGTCCGCGAGCGTGCGCCAGTCGACGCCCGTCTGCTGGGCGCGCTCGAGCAGCGGGTCGTCCACATCTGTGATGTTCTGGGCGTAGTGGACGCGGTAGCCGGCATCCCGCCACACCCGCTGCAGGGTGTCGAACGCGAGGTAGGTGGACGCGTGACCGAGGTGCGTCGCGTCGTACGGGGTGATGCCGCAGACGTAGAGCCGCGCGATGTCGTCCGGGCGCGCCTCGACGAGCTGCTGCCTCGCGGTGTCGAACAACAGCGGCACGTCCCCCGCGGCACCGGGCACCGGTTCGACCCGCGGGACCTCGGGTGACGTCCAGGCGCGCACGGCGTCAGCCGACCATCCGGGTCACGCCGCCAGCACGCCGGTGCCGAGCAGGATCATGAGCAGCACGCCGAGCGCGATGCGGTAGATCACGAACGGCAGGAAGCTGCGTCGTGAGATGTAGCTCATGAAGAAGGCGATCACGAGCAGGCCGACGACGAAAGCGACGACCGTCGCGGCCGCCGTCTCGACCGGGCCGAAGACCTCGGGCGTGCACGTCCCCGCGCTCGCGAGAGCCTGGGTGCACGGCTCCTTGACCGCCTTGTACAGCTGATAGAAGCCGCTGCCGAACACCGCAGGAAGCGCAAGCAGGAACGAGTAGCGGGCGGCCGCGCGACGCTGGTAGCCCATGAAGAGCCCCGCCGTGATCGTGCCGCCGGAGCGGGACACGCCCGGGATTAGCGCCAGCGCCTGGGCGAACCCGTAGATGATGCCGTCGCCCCAGGTGAGTTCGCGCAGACGTTTGCGCTTCGAGCCCACCCAGTCGGCGATCCCGAGCAGGATGCCGAAGACGATCAGTGTCGTCGCGACGATCCAGAGCGAGCGGAACGTCGTCTCGATCTGATTCTGGAACAGGATGCCGAGGACCACGATGGGGATGCTGCCCACGATGACGAGCCATCCCATCCGGGCGTCCGGGTCGTTGCGCGGGATGCGGCCGAACAGCGCACGGAACCACTGGGCGATGATGCGGGTGATGTCGCGCCAGAAGTACAGCAGCACGGCCGCTTCTGTGCCGAGCTGGATGATCGCGGTGAAGCGTGCACCGGGGTCGGCCCCCGTGCCGAGCAGCTCACCGACGATACGGATGTGAGCAGACGACGAGATCGGGAGGAACTCGGTGAGCCCCTGAACGAGGCCGAGGATCAGGGCATTGATGAAGTCCATAAGGGCTGTGGTTCCTGGAGTCGAGAGGAGCGCGCGGTCAGTAGGAGCGCAGCAGGTCGCGGAGCACGGTCCTACCGAACACTAGCGCGTCGAGCGGGACCCGCTCGTCGACCCCGTGGAACATGCCCGGGAAGTCGAGGTCGGCGGGCAGCCGGAGGGGTGCGAAGCCGTAGCCGGTGATCCCGAGGAGGCTCAGCGCCTTGTTGTCGGTGCCGCCCGACAGGAGGTACGGGAGCACGGGCGCGCCCGGGTCGTGCTGCTCCAGCGTGCCGGTGATCGCATCCACCAGGCTGCCGCCGAAGTCCGCCTCGAGCCCGATGTCCCGATGCATGATCTGGATCTCGACATCGTCGCCGATCAGTTCGCGAACGCGGTCGAGCACCGCATCCTCTTCGCCGGGGAGCGTGCGGATGTCGATCAGCGCCTCAGCCGTGTCGGGGATGACGTTGTGCTTGTACCCGGCCTCGAGAAGCGTGGGGTTCGTCGTCGTGCGCAGGGTGGCCAGGATGAAACCGGCCGCCGTCCCGGTGCGGATGACCACCTCGTCGTGTCGGATCCGCTGCGGGTCGACCTCGAGCAGACGCCCGAGCTCACTGATCAGCCGCGTCGTCGTCGCGGTCAGCTGGATGGGCCAGTCCTCGCGTCCGAGCGCCACCACGGCCTCGGCCAGGCGGGTGATCGCGTTCTCGCGGATCAGCCGCGAACCGTGCGCCGCGCGGCCGCGGGCGATGAGCTTGATCCAGACCAGGGACTTCTCCCCCGTCTGCAGGAGGTACGCCCGGCGGCCGGCGAGGTCGATCGAGTAGCCGCCGACCTCGCTGATCGCCTCGGTCGCCCCGGCGAAGAGCTCGGGATGCGTGTCGACGAGATGGTGCGAGCCGCGACGTCCGCCGTCCTCCTCGTCGGCGAAGAACGCCACCACGAGGTCGCGGGCCGGACGCTCCCCGGCGTTCAGGATGTCGCCGACCGCGGTCAGGATCATGGCATCCATGTTCTTCATGTCGACGGCGCCGCGGCCCCAGAGCAGGCCGTCCTTGATCTCGCCGCCGAACGGATCGACCGACCAGTTGCGCGGGTCGGCGGGCACGACATCCAGGTGCCCGTGCACGACGAGCGCAGGCTTGCCGGGATCGCGTCCCTCCACCCGGGCGACGACGCTCGCGCGGCCGGGATCCGACTCGAACACCTGCGGCTTCAGCCCCAGTTCCGTGAGCTTCGCCTCGACGTACTCCGCGGCGTCGGCCTCGCCGTTCGACCGGCCCTCGCCGTAGTTCGTCGTGTCGAACCGGATGAGGTCACGTGCGATGATCGCGGTCTCGTCCAGGTCCTGCTCGGTCGCGCGGAGTTCGTCGGTCATCCCTCCACGCTACCTGCCCCGACCGACGCCCGCTCCGCCACGCCCGGGGTGTGCCTCCGAGTGATGCCGGCCGGTGAATCCGTGCTATCGTCTTTCTTCGGCAGCCGGAGCGATCCGGCCGTCGATCTCACCCGTCCGGGTGGCGGAAATGGCAGACGCGCTAGCTTGAGGTGCTAGTGCCCGTATAGGGCGTGGGGGTTCAAGTCCCCCCTCGGACACAGAAGGTAAGGCCCCGGTCATAGCAACCGGGGCCTTCTGCTTTCCGCCGCCATCCACCCCCGTCACCGGGCGGGGATATGGTGTCGCCATGCCCCGCAGGAAACGGTCTTCCAGCTTCTTCACGGTGCTCCTCGCCTTCGGCGCGAACGTCCTGGTGGCCATCGCCAAGACCTTCGCCGCAGCGGTCACCGGATCCGCATCGCTCGTGGCCGAGGCGGCGCACTCCTGGGCCGACGCGGGCAACGAGGTCTTCCTCATCCAGGCCGAGCGTTCGGCGGTGAAGCCGCGGGACGACGCGCATCCCGGAGGCTATGGGCGCGACGCCTACGTGTGGAGCCTGTTCGCCGCGGTCGGGCTGTTCACCGCCGGTGCCGTCGTCTCGATCATGCACGGTGTGTCCGCGCTCGGGTCGCGGGAAGAGGACACCGACTACCTCATCGCCTACCTGGTGCTGGCCGCCGCGTTCGTCTTCGAGGGTATTTCGTTCATCCAGTCGTACCGGCAGGCGCACGCGAAAGCCGAATCTTCCGGTACGGGCACGTTCGAGCACGTGTTCACGACCTCCAACCCGACGTTGCGGGCGGTCTTCGCCGAGGACTCGGCCGCCCTCATCGGGCTGGTGATCGCCTTCTTCGGCGTGCTGCTGCACGAGCTGACCGGTAATCCCTTCTGGGATGCGCTCGGCTCCATCTTGGTCGGGGTGCTTCTCGCGATCGTCGCTGTCGTGCTGATCGAGCGGAACCGGCGCTTCCTGCTCGGGCAGCCGGGCTCGGATCGGGCGTGGCAGGCCGCCCTCGGGGCGCTGCTGCGGCATCCCGAGGTCGAGAAGGTCACGTATCTGCACCTGGAGTACGTCGGCCCCGAACGCTTCTACCTGGTGGCGGCCGTCGATCTGGTGGGCAACGATCGCGAGGCTGATGTCGCGGCCGATCTGCAGGTGGTCGAGGAGGAGCTGGAGCGTTCGGAGTGGGTCACCGAGGCTGTGCTCACGCTGTCGCGACCCGGGTCGACGGCGCTGCATCCCTCCCTCGCCGAGTAGGGCCTCACGATTGCGGCCATAGCGGTCAGGTTCTGTCCACAAGTGTGTGCACACTAGAGACATGGCCAGCACAGGTTCCCGCGCGCTCCAGCTCCTCTCGCTCCTCCAGACCCACCGCTACTGGCCTGGGCAGGAGCTCTCCGAGCGCCTCGGCGTCTCCCCCCGCACCCTCCGGCGCGACGTCGAGCGGTTGCGCGACCTCGGCTACCCCGTCGACGCGACGCGCGGTGTCGCGGGCGGGTACCAGCTCGCCGCTGGCGCGTCCCTCCCGCCGCTCGTCGTGGACGACGACGAAGCCGTCGCCCTCGCCGTCGGCTTGAGGACGGCAGCCCAGAGCGGGATCGCAGGAGTGGACGAAGCATCCGTCCGCGCTCTGGCGAAGATCGTGCAGGTGATGCCACCCAAGCTGCGTCGGCGGGTGGATGCGCTACGCACCACGACGCTGTCGACCACGTTCGGCCCCGGCCCGACCGCCGACGCCGGCATCCTGACCGCCCTCGCACAGGCCTGCCGCGATGAGGAGCGGATCGAGTTCGCCTACGTGGCACGCGACGGTCAGGCATCCAAGCGCACCGTGGAGCCGCACCGCCTCGTGTCCATCGAACGGCGGTGGTACCTGGTCGCCTACGACCTCACCCGCTTCGATTGGCGCAGCTTCCGGCTCGACCGCATCGCGGAACCGCGGCCGACCGGCACGCGCTTCCGCCCCCGGTCGCTGCCGGCGGAGGACGCCGCGGAGTACGTCCGGGAATCCCTGCACACGGTCTCGGAATCCGTGGTCGTCGAAGCGGTCATCGACGCGCCCCACGACCGCGTCCTCGAGCGGCTCGGACGATGGGCGACGGTCGACGACCTGGGCGACGGCACCAGCGCCGTCCACATCACGGCCGACAGCGCGGAATGGGCGCTGTTCGGGCTCGCGGCGGTCGATGCGCCCTTTCGCATCCTCGGGCCGGAGGATGCCGTCGTCGCCGCGGCCGACTGGGGCGAGCGATTCACCCGGTCGGCGGCGGAATTCGGGATCGAGCGCAGCGAGCCGGTGAGCGGCGGGAACGCACTTTAGACTGGAGGGGATGACGACCGCCGCCCGCACCCCGAGCCCCGCCGACATCCGGCGGTGGCGCCGCTACCTCGCCGACGAACGTGCCGAGGCCTCCGTGTACCGCGACCTCGCCAGCCGACGGCAGGGCGAAGAGCGCGAGATCTTGCTCGCCCTCGCCGAGGCCGAACGCCGGCACGAACAGCACTGGGTCGAGCTGCTGGGCGACCACGCGGGCCGGCCGCTGCGCGGCGATGTCCGCACGCGGATGCTCGGCTGGCTGGCGCGACGGTTCGGCTCGGTGTTCGTCCTCGCGCTTGCCCAGCGCGCGGAAGCGCGGTCCCCGTACGCGGCCGACGACGACGCGACCCCGCAGATGGCCGCCGACGAGCAGGTGCACGAGGAGGTCGTCCGCGCGCTCGCCTCCCGCGGCCGGCAGCGGCTGTCGGGCACCTTCCGTGCCGCCGTGTTCGGCGCGAACGACGGCCTCGTCAGCAACCTGGCCTTGGTCCTCGGCGTCAGCGCCAGCGGCGTCGCGACGCACATCGTCCTCCTCACCGGCATCTCGGGCCTCCTCGCCGGAGCCCTCTCGATGGCCGCGGGAGAGTACGTGTCCGTTCGGTCGCAGCGCGAACTGCTGGAGGCATCCAGCCCGAACCCGGAGACGGGCTCGGTACTGCCGCACCTCGATGTGGACGCGAACGAGCTGACGCTGGTCTATCGCGCGCGCGGCATGTCGGCCGAGGAGGCGGCGGAGCACGCCCGTGAGGTGCTCACCGGACTTCAGGCCGTGACCTCCCCCATCCCCGTCGCTGCTGGCGACACCGAGGACGAGCACGAGGCGGTCGGAAACGGCTGGAGCGCGGCGCTGTCGAGCTTCTGCTTCTTCGCGTCCGGCGCCTTCATCCCGATCATCCCGTTCCTGTTCGGGCTCACCGGCACGACCGCGATCATCGTCTCGGCCATCCTGGTCGGGATCACCCTGCTGGGGACCGGCGCGGTCGTCGGGCTGCTGTCGGGGGCATCACCGCTGAAGCGCGCCGTGCGGCAGCTGCTGATCGGCTACGGGGCCGCGGCGGCGACATACCTCCTCGGACTGCTGTTCGGCGCCACGGTCGGCTGAGCGGGCCGAGCGGCTGCGCGGGAGTGCGCTGCTAGCGCCGTCGCCCGCCGTCCGTCCCGTACGCGATGGCGCCGACCAGCGGGATGAGTAGGAACCACAGCCACGAGAACTGATACCCCCACACCGCCCCGGTGATGAAGAAGAGGATCAGCGAGACGAACGGGATGATCGAGACGGCGAGCAGACCCCACCGGCTCGACGGCTCGCGTCCACTCCATCCCGAGCCGCCGCGGCCGTCATAGGACTGCTGCGACGGGTACGGCTGCGCGTACGGCTGCTGGGGTGGATACGGCTGCTGGGCGTTCTGCGGACCGGGGTAGGCCGCTCCGGATGCAGGCTGGGCGCCCGGCTGCGGGGCGTGAGCATCGAGGTGCAGCCCGCCGGGTAGGTCGGTGAACAGCGGGGCGAGGTCTCCCCGCGTGACCGCGGCTCTGGCGGCCGTCGAGCGCGTCTGGAGTTCTGCATCGGTGATCCGCCCCTGCGCGGCGTGCGCCTGCAGGGCGGCGACGGCACGCTCCCTCTCGTCGTTGCTGAGACGAAGCGAAGCACCGGAGGGATCCGTGATGTCGGTCATGGAGGTCAGTATGCCAGCGACGTCAGGCCGCAGGGAGAGGGCGCTCGTGGGGAACGCAATATACGCATTAGATCGGTTATCTGTATAGGGTCCCCGGCCCCGTAATAGACGCCTCCCGACCGAGTCCTCATAGGTGGAGGCCACCGGCCTCGCTGCGAGCGGCACCCGGCCGCGAAAGGGGAAGGCTTCACGATGGCCAGTTTCGGTTCCCGTCCACACACGGCACGACGCCGGCGCCTGATCGCGTACGTCGTCGCCTGCGCGATGGCCGGTGCGTTGATTGCGGCGCTGGTCCTCCCTCAGTACCACTCCAATGCCACCACGAGCACGGCGTCTACGACGTTCAAGAGCGGCGTCAACGAGACGAACGGATCGACGGCGGCTTCATCCGATGCCCCCGGCGGTGCCAAAAGCGGAACGGCCAAACCGGGCGACACGCTGAAGTGGACGGCGAGCTATCAGAACAACACTGCGGCGAACGCTTCCGTGACTCTGACGGACGTCCTGACCGATGCTGGAACATACGTCCCCGGCTCGCTGCAACTCCCTCCGAATCAGAACCCCGTGGGTGCCCTGTCGCCCCAGTACTCGACGAACGGCGGCACTTCTTGGACAGCGGGCGCTCCTCCCGCCGGCGCGTCCGGGGTGGGGTTCACCGGCACCGTTGTGCCGCAGGGCACACAGCAACTCTCACTTCCTTTCGTGACTCCCCCGGCTGCCGCCATCACCATGGCCGGAGGCGACGCCTACAACGCCGTCGTCTACAAGGCCCAGGTCTATGCCCTCAACCACCACCGGTCCGCAAGGGTGGTGTACTGCGCGCGATTGGACGGCACGACATGCGTCGGCTGGCCGACGGACAGCAACCTCCAGTACTGGTCCGCCACGCCCGGCGCTCCGATCGGCACTGGAACGACATTCGCCGGTAGCACCGCCCAGACGAACGGCACCTGGGTCGCGGGCGACAAGCTCTACTGGTATGCCGGGCCGTCGGACTCGTCCAGCGCCGGCCTCGGCTGCCTCGACCTCTCATCGCCGACGCCGATCAGCTGCGGGTACCTTCCCCGCACCGGCAGGGTCGTGAGCAACACGGTGATCTCACCCCAGGTGGGTGGCACCGGCATCCCTGCCTCCGACGGAAACCGGTACAGCGCGACAACCAACAACGGCTCGGCCGCCATCATGTGCGTCACCCCGGCTGGCGCAGCGTGCACAGGGGTGGCCAGCCTGATCGCTGGCGTGACCAGTCCGAATCTCTTCACGGCGGCGACGTTCGGTGACTACGTCTTCGCGAGCATCCAGCAGACGGCAACCAGTAGCTGGAAGACATACTGCTACAACGTCAAAACATCCGCTCTGTGCACAGGACCGACGTTCTGGCCGACGAACGGCTCTCCCAGCACGGCATTGCAGGGCAACAACTTCGCGCCGGTACTTTCGACCGCGGGAGCCCTCATCGGAGTCTGCACCATCACCAACGGGGCTGGAACGTCGTCGGTCTGCTGGAACCTGGCAGGCACGGTCATCGCTAACCCCTACACCGGCACGGGCGCCAACTTCAATGCAGGCGGATGGCCCGCAGGCGACGCCTTCGTGCTTGGGGCGAAGGTCTACCTCTCGACTGGCGACCAGGTGATGTGTCGCGACTTCGGCGCGTACTCGGGAACGGGGACCGTCCCCGCCTGTGCGGGGTTCACCACCGTTCCGAACCCGAAGAACTACACCGTGCGGTCGGCGGAGGGGCTCGATGTCGACTGCCTCGTGGCCTCCGGTGACGTGGGTCAGATCCGGTTCTTCAACGCCCTCAGCGGAGGCAGTTGCACCAACTCCGGCCCACAGGCCGTCGCGGTCGACGCCGGCGCCTACTACTGCGGTACAGGCACCGGATCGTTCCGCGGGTGGAACAGACTCAGCCTCCTCGGCGCCGTCACCACCGCCTACACGAGCGCCCTGGTCACGCTGCGGGATCAGAACGGCGTGGTCATACCGAACTTCGACACCGTGCGGCTGTCCGCCGGAGCGACACTGAGCCTGACGACCGTCCCTGCCTCGGTGACCTCGCTTTCGGCGACGGTGTCGCTCATCGGCGTGAAGGACCCGGCAGGCGTCAAAACGGCGCAGATCTCGATCAGTTGGCAGGGCGACCCGCCACAGCTGTGCTTCCGCACGACCGCTCCCCCGGCATCGTGCGATGCATCGTCGGCGAGGATGCTGTCGAACACCGCGAAGGCGGTCACAGTCTCCGCCGCCGGGAGCGATGCCCCCGGCGGGAACTCGACCGGTGCGGTGCAGTTCGCCGAGCGCGCCGATCCGTCGCAGTGCTCGCTCGCGATCCAGAAGACATCGCCGGTGCAGACAGCGAGGCCGGGCGACAGGCTCCAATACGCAATCACCGTGCGCAACACCGGAACTCAGGCGTATGGCGCCGCCCGGTTCGTGGACGACCTCACCGATGTGCTCACCGAGGCTGTCTTCGTCGGCGACCAGCACGCCACCACCGGTACGCTGACGTACGCGCAGCCATTCCTCTCGTGGTCCGGTCCTCTGCCCGCGGGTGCCTCGGCGACGATCACCTACAGCGTCACCGTGATCAGCCCCGACCCCGGCGATCACCACCTGGTCAACACGGTGGTCTCGACCTCGCCACAGAGCAATTGCGCACAGGGTTCGGTGGACCCGGCCTGCACGACGACGATCACGGTGCAGGTGAGCGACCTGCTGTGGCACAAGGTGGATGCGACGGACGCCAAGAACGTCCTGCCGGGCGCCGAGTGGACACTGACACCGATAGATGCCGCGGGCACGCCCATCGGCCCCGCCATCGTCGTGAGCGACTGCGCGGCCGAAGCGGCCTCCGCCTGCACGGGTGCAGATACGGAACCCCTCGGCGGCCTGTTCCGCCTGACGAATCTCGGGCCCGGCAGCTACCGGCTCGTGGAGACGCGCGCCCCGGTGGGGTTCGTGCTGAATCCGACGCCGATCGCGGTGACCATCGGCTCGACAACCGTGACGGTGCCCCTCGCAGACATCGTCAACACGCAGTTGCCGGTTCCGACCATTCCCCTGACGGGCGGTCTGGGTACGGACCTGCTGACATTGTCCGGCAGCGGCCTGATGACCGCAGTGCTCGGGCTCGCCGGGTGGCAGTTACTCCGCCGAGCTCGCGCGGCCGGCCGATGATCGGGATGCGATGTCGGCGGGCCACGGCTACACTCGGATTCGAACATATGTTCGATGAGCGAGGTGAGCATCATGACCGATATCGACGAAGCGGTCGCCGTGTGGACGACCGACGACGGGGTCCCCACGCGGCTGGTGTGGAGATCCACTCGCTACCGCGTGTCCGACACCCCGACCGTCTGGGCTGCGGTCTGCGGGTGGTGGCGGCCCTTCGGTGAGCACCGTTACGCCATCGGGAGCCTCCCTCGTGAGATCGGCGGCTGGCGTTTTCAGGGCACGGACGAGAAGGGGGCCGCGCACGTGTTCGACGTCCGGCACGACGCCGACGATCGGAGTTGGCGGCTAGTGCGGGTGTTCGACTGAGCGGGGAAGCCGTGATCGACGCGGGCGCAGCGTGGCATCCACGGCTGCCGCATCGGGTCGCATAGCCTCCATCGGGTGATGGACGATCGCTACGGACCCGATGTATTGGCCACCGACTGGCGGAACGCCGGGCGCAAATCGATCCCCACGGTCGAGGCCGTCAGAGATCTGGTCATCGAGGAGACCGCGACGGGCTTCTGCGGCGCGATCACACGCCTGGAGGCGCAGACCATCGAGCTGGAGGACTACTTCGGCAAGAAGCGCGTGTTCCCCCTCACCGGGTCGTTCCTCATCGACGGCGAACCTGTGCGGCTGGTCGCGCCGTCCCGGGCACCCTCGGGGCCGTCGCGCACGGCGTCTGGTTCGTTCGCGGTGGCCGACCAGAAAGCGCGGGTCGCCCGTGCGAGCCGCATCTTCGTCGAAGGCCGTCACGACGCCGAGCTCGTCGAACGCGTCTGGGGCGACGATCTGCGCGTCGAAGGGGTCGTCGTCGAGTACCTGGAGGGCGTCGACGATCTGGACGCGATCGTGAAGGAATTCCGTCCGGACCGCGGGCGGCGGATCGGCGTTCTGGTGGACCATCTTGTCGCCGGTTCGAAGGAGAGCAGGATCGCCGAACAGGTGGCGCGCGGGCCGTACGGTTCGCACGTGCTCGTGGTCGGGCATCCGTTCGTCGACATCTGGCAAGCGGTGAAGCCGGCCCGGGTGGGTCTTGCGGAGTGGCCGACCATCCCCCGGTCGGTTCCGTGGAAGCACGGGATCTGCGCCGCGCTCGGTCTACCGCACGAATCGCAGGCCGACATCGCGCGGGCGTGGAAGCGCATCCTGGGTCGGGTACGGTCGTATTCCGACCTTGAGCCGGAACTGCTCGGTCGGGTCGAGCAGTTGATCGACTTCGTCACGGAGCCACAGGGGCGCTAGCCGGGCGGTTGTCCACAACCCCGAAATTCTATTTGCTTCATTCGAACATGTGTTCGAAAATAGGAGCATGTCCCTCGCAGCTCCGCACCTCGACGCTCCGGTCCCCGACCGGGCGCAGGTGCACGAGTTGCAGACCCGCATCCGCCAGATGCAGGCCACCAAACTCGAGAGCCGCACACTTCCGACGCATCCCGCACTCTCCCCGTTGCTGCCCGGCGGTTCGCTGAAAGCCGGCGCCGCCTACTCGGTGCGGGGATCGACCACACTGCTGATGGCCATGCTGGCCGGTCCGAGCGCTGCCGGAGCCTGGTGCGGCGTGGTCGGCATGCCCGATTTCGGCGCCGAGGCGGCAGGCCGGTTCGGCATCGACCTCGAGCGACTCGTGCTGGTGCCGCATCCTGGCGACGACTGGCTGACCGTGACCGCTGCGGTGGTCGACGTGCTCAGTGTGGTGGTCGTGGCTCCTCCCTCCCGCGCGAGGGACGGTGACATTGCCCGGCTCAGCGCCCGTCTGCGGCAGCGTGAGGCGACCCTCATCGTCGCCGGTGACTGGCCGCAGGTGGAGGCGACCCTCGCGGTCGCACGCAGCGGCTGGGAGGGGCTCGGTACGGGCAACGGCTACCTCTCGTCGCGCAGGGTGACGGTCGAGTCGGCTCCGCGCGGCGGGTCCGGCCCGCGGCGCACCGCCGAGCTGTGGCTGCCAGCCGTCGATGAGAGCTTCCGCGTCTCCGCACCGACCCGGCTCGAAGCGGTGAGCTAGGTGGCGCGCGGAGCACACGAGCCGGTCGTCACCCGCGCGATCGTGCTGTGGTGTCCTGACTGGCCGGTCATCGCGGCGCAGCAGGCGCTCGATCTGGCCGCCGACCTCCCGCTGGCGCTGGTCGAGAAGGGCCTGGTGTTCGCGTGCTCGCCCACCGCCCGCGCCGACGGCGTGAAGCGAGGGCTGCGAATGCGCGAAGCGCAGGCGCGCTGCCCGCAACTGGAGGTGGTGCCGTACGACCCGCTGCTCGACGCCCGCACGTTCGAGCCGGTGCTCGCGGCGATCGAGGAGATCGCGCCCGGTGTGCAGCCGGTGCGCCCCGGCACCTGCGTGCTGCGGGCGCGCGGGCCGGCACGCTACTACGGCAGCGAGGAGGCGGCGGCCGCCGAGCTGCTGCGCTGTCTGGAGGCGCTGGGGGTGCCGGATGCGCGGGTCGGCATCGCCGACGGGCCCTTCGCGGCCGAGCAGGCCGCCCGGTCCACCGGGCGGGCGCGGGTGCGTGTCATCCCGGTCGGCGACTCCCCCGCCTTCCTAGCGCCATTGCCGGTCAGCCAGCTCGGCCTCCTCGAGCTGACCCCGCTGCTCCGCCGGCTCGGCCTGCACACACTCGGAGACATCGCGGCGCTGTCTCGCACCGACATGCGGGAGCGGTTCGGCGAGCGGGGCGAACACGCGCACACCCTCGCGAGCGGGCTCGACGGCACCGCGGTGGTGCCGCGCACTCCGCCCAAGCAGCTCGACAGGGCCATCGAGTTCGAGCCACCGCTCGACCGTGTCGACCAGGTGACCTTCGCGGTCCGCGGCACCGCGGAGCAGTTCGTCGCCAGCCTCACCAAGGCGGGGCTCGTCTGCACCTCGCTGCGGGTGGAGGTGACCGACGAATCCGGCCGGGTCAGCGAGCGCACCTGGCTGCACCCGCGGCTGTTCTCGGCACCCGATGTGGTCGACCGGGTGCGCTGGCAGCTGCAGGGGGCAGGGGCGATCGACTCCGGGCTGGCCTCGCCGATCGCCCGCGTAGTGCTCGACCCCGAGGCGGTCGACGACATCGGCCATCACGAGGACGGCCTGTGGGGTGGCGGCGCCGACGAGCGCATCCACCACGGCCTCACCCGCGTGCAGAGCATGCTCGGGCATGAGGCGGTGGTCACGGCCACGATCGGCGGCGGCCGGGCGCCCGGTGAGCGGCAGGTGCTGGTGCCCTGGGGCGACCGTCCGGTGGGCGTCGCACGCGCCGACCGGCCGTGGCCGGGGTCGCTGCCCGCGCCCGCACCGTCGACTGTGTTCGAGGTTCCCCGTCCCGTCGCCGTGCTGACGGAGGACGGCGCCTCCGTCGAGGTGACCGACCGGGGCGATGTGACCGCGCCGATCGCCCGCTTCTCCCCCACCGGTCAGGCGCGCGACGCACGACCGGTCGACTCCTGGGCGGGTCCGTGGCCGGTCCGGGAGCGCTGGTGGGACGCCTCGCTCACCCGGGCGATGCACCGTTTCCAGCTGGTCGACGCCGACGGGACCGCGTGGCTGCTGTCACTGGCTGGGTCCGGCTGGTTCGCCGAGGCGCGCTATGACTGACCGCAGCGGTTCCCCGACGGCGAGGCGGCGCTGATGGGATGGAACAACCCGCCGATCCCGTGGGCCGAGTTCGAGCGCCGGCTCTCCGGGCGCCGCACCGGACAACAGCCGGACGAGCGGCCATCGTCGCGCAAGCGGCAGAAGTACGTGCCGCAGCCCATCCCGGAGATCCCGGAGGGCGAGGCCGTCCCCTACGCCGAGCTGCACGCGCACAGCAACTTCAGCTTCCTCGACGGGTCCTCCTCCCCCGAGGAACTGCTGGAGGAGGCCACCCGGCTGAATCTGCACGCGCTCGCCCTCACCGACCACGACGGCATGTACGGCGTCGTGCACCTGGCGGAGGCGGCCGAGGCGTACGACCGGGTGAAGACCGTGTTCGGCGCCGAGCTGTCCCTCTCGCTCACCAAGCCGCAGAACGGCGAGCCTGACCCTGAGGGCAGCCACCTGGTGGTGCTCGCCCGCCGCCAGGAGGGCTACCACCGGCTCGCCGCCGCGATCACCGCGGGGCAGCTCGCGGGCGAAGAGAAGGGACGCCCGGTCTACCGCCTCGACGAGCTCGCCGCGCAGGCAGCCGGCGAGTGGATGGTGCTGACCGGCTGCCGCAAAGGCGACGTCCGGCTGGCACTCGCCGAGCGCGGCGAGCGAGCGGCGGAGCACGAGGTCGCCCGGCTCGCCGAGCTGTTCGGCCACGACAACGTCCTCGTGGAGCTGATCGACCAGGGCGGGCCGCGCGACTCGACGGACAACGACATCCTGACCCGCATCGCCGGCCGGCTCGGGCTCCCCACGGTCGCGACCAACAACGTCCACTACGCGAGTCCGGCCCAGTACCCGCTCGCCACCGCCGTCGCCGCCGTCCGCGCCCGGCGCAGCCTCGACGAGCTCGACGGCTGGCTGCCCGCCGCGGGCGCCGCCCACCTGCGCAGCGGCGCAGAGATGAGCAGGCGCTTCTCGCGCTACCCCGGTGCGGTCGAGCGCACGGTCGAGATCGCCGACGACCTGTCGTTCCGCCTCCGCAGCGCGCGTCCACGACTCCCGAAACAGGAGGTGCCGGAAGGCCACACCCCCATGAGCTGGCTGCGCGAGCTCACCTGGCGCGGCGCCGCCGAACGCTACCCCGACCTCGACCGCACCCCCGCCAAGCGGGAGCGCATCGAGCGCGAACTTGATGTGATCGAGGCGAAGGACTTCCCCGGCTACTTCCTCATCGTCCACGACATCGTCCAGTACGCCCGCAGCCAAGGCATCCTCTGCCAGGGCCGCGGATCCGCCGCCAACTCGGCGGTCTGCTACCTGCTCGGCATCACCGCGGTCGACTCCATCAAGTACGGCCTACCCTTCGAGCGCTTCCTCTCCAGCATGCGCGAAGAGGAACCCGACATCGACGTCGACTTCGACTCCGACCGCCGCGAGGAGGTCATCCAGTACGTCTACCGCAAGTACGGCAGGCACAACGCGGCGCAGGTAGCCAACGTCATCACGTACCGGCCCAAGAACGCGGTGCGCGACATGGCCAAAGCGCTCGGCTATTCGACCGGCCAGCAGGACGCCTGGAGCAAGCAGATCGACTCGTGGGGCACCGTCCAGACCAGCGACGACCACGACATCCCGGACGACGTGGTCGGGCTCGCGCAGCAAGTGCTGAAGTTTCCCCGGCATCTCGGCATCCACTCCGGCGGCATGGTGCTCACCGACCGGCCTGTCGGCGAGGTGTGCCCGATCGAGCACGCTCGCATGGAGAACCGCACGGTGCTGCAGTGGGACAAAGACGACTGCGCCTGGATGGGCCTGGTGAAGTTCGACCTGCTCGGCCTCGGAATGCTGTCGGCGCTCGACTACTCGATGCGCACCATCGAGGCGTCGCTCGGCGAGCGGTGGACGCTCGACAGCATCCCGAAAGAAGAGCAGGGCGTGTACGACATGCTCTGCCGCGCCGACTCGATCGGCGTGTTCCAGGTGGAGAGCCGGGCACAGATCGGGACGCTGCCGCGGCTTCAGCCGCGCAGCTTCTACGACCTCGTGATCGAGATCGCGCTCATCCGTCCCGGCCCCATCCAGGGCGGTGCGGTGCACCCGTACATCCGCCGCAAGCTCGGGAAGGAGCCGGTCACCTACCTGCACCCGTCGCTCGTTCCGGTGCTGGAGCGGACGATGGGCGTCCCGCTGTTCCAGGAGCAACTGATGCAGATGGCGGTCGCCGTCGGCGACTGCACCGCGGAGGACGCCGACCTGCTCCGGCGCGCCATGGGCTCCAAGCGCGGAGTGGAGAAGATAGAAGCGCTCAAGGCCAAGCTATACGACGGGATGGCGCACAACGGCATCACCGGGGACGACGCCGACGCCATCTACGCGAAGATCGAGGCGTTCGCGAACTTCGGCTTCGCCGAAAGCCACGCGATCAGCTTCGCCCTGCTGGTGTACGTGAGCTCGTGGATGAAGCTGCACTACCCCGGCGCGTTCCTCGCCGCCCTGCTGCGCGCACAGCCCATGGGGTTCTACTCACCGCGCACGCTGACCGCCGACGCGAGACGCCACGGCGTGGTGGTGCACCGGCCGGACATCCAACGGTCCGGAGTGTTCCCGCTGCTGGAGCCGTTGGATGAGGCCCGGCCCGGCCCCACTGGAACCGACCCGTGCCTGGAGACCGAGCAGCCCGCGATCCCCGCGTTCGACCCCGCTGTCCCGCTCGACTTCGCCGCCCACCGCCGCGACGCCGGTCACGCCGTACGGCTGGGGCTCGCGGGCGTCACCTCCATCGGCGAGAAACTCGCGGAACGGATCGTCGCCGAGCGGGAGGCGTTCGGGCCTTTCCGCGACCTCGGCGACCTCGCCCGCCGCACCGGCCTCAACACCGGCCAGCTGGAGGCGCTCGCCGCAGCCGGTGCGTTCGAGGGCTTCGACCTGAGCCGCCGTCAGGCCATCTGGGAGGCCGGCAACGCCGCCCAGGAGCGCCCCGAATTCCTCGCGGGAACGGCGATCACCGTGCAGCCGCCCCTGCTGCCGATGCTCTCCCCCGCCGAGCAGCTCGCCAGCGACCTGTGGTCGACCGGGATCTCGACGGACGACCACCCGATCCGGTTCCTCCGGCCGGCGCTCGCTGCGCGGGGCGTGCGCCCGGCCGACACGCTGGCCGCCGGCGAGTCCGGGCGCCGCATCGAGGTCGGCGGGGTGGTCACACACCGGCAGCGTCCGGCGACGGCGGCGGGAGTGACGTTCCTCAACATCGAGGACGAGACCGGCATGGTCAACGTGGTGTGTCCAGTCGGAGTCTGGAACCGCTACCGCCGGGTCGCCCGCCAGGCGCCCGCGATGATCGTCCGGGGCATCCTTGAGCGCAGCGAGGAGGGCGTCGTCAACGTGGTCGCCGACCGGCTCGAGGCGCTCGACACCGGCATCCGCACCGTCTCCCGGGACTTCCGATGATCCGCCGTGCCGGGTCAGTCGTCCTCGAAGCGCAGATGCCGGACACTGCGGCCGTTGCGGCGCACCAGCCGCAGCGCCTCCACGCCGATCCGGATGTGCTGCTCCACGAAGTCGCGCGTGACCCCGAGATCGCTCTCCGCCGTCTTCACACCCTCCGGCGTCATCGGCTGATCCGACACGAGCAGCAGCGCGCCGCTCGGGATCCGGTTCGCGAAGCCCGCGGCGAAGACCGTCGCCGTCTCCATATCGACCGCCATGCACCGGGTACGCCGCAAGTACTCCTTGAACGTCTCGTCGTGCTCCCACACCCGCCGGTTGGTCGTGTAGACCGTGCCGGTCCAGTAATCCTGCTTGACGTCACGGATGGTGGAGGACACAGCCCGCTGCAACTGGAACGCCGGCAGCGCGGGCACCTCAGGCGGCAGGTAGTCGTTCGACGTGCCCTCCCCACGGATCGCAGCGATCGGCAGCACCAGGTCACCGAGCCGGCTCTTGCGCTTGACCCCGCCGCACTTGCCCAGGAACAGCACAGCCTTCGGACACACAGCCGAGAGCAGGTCCATGATCGTAGCCGCGTTCGGACTCCCCATCCCGAAGTCGACCATCGTGATGCCGTCGGCAGTCGCGTTCGGCATCGACCGGTCCCGGCCGCGCACCTCCGTGCCGTACCACTCGGCGAACCGCTCGACGTAGTCGCCGAAGTTCGTGAGCAGCACGTACTCGCCGAACTCCTCCAACGGCGTGCCGGTGTAACGCGGCAGCCAGTCGTGGACGATCGCCGCCTTATCCTTCAGCGACGCCTCCGGAGGCACCGCCGGAGCGGTGTCTACCGTGTTCTCCGCATCCACCATGCGTCGTGTCCCTTCGTCGTACCCGATCCGGCGACGGTCCGGCGCCCGCTACCCCGCGACGCCCGTGCCGAGGAGCGTGCCGACCAGGAACGTCGCGGCCAGCGCCAGTGCGCCACCCACCACCACTCGTACCATGGCACGTCCGCGAGAGCTTCCCCCGATCCACGCCGCGACGTACCCGGTGATCGCCAACGCGATCAGCACCGCGACGAACGTGACCGGGACTCGCAGCTCCGGCGGCAGCAGGATGGTCAGCATCGGCAGTACCGCGCCGCAGGTGAACGCCACGGCAGACGCCAGAGCCGCGTGCCAGGGACTGACCACGTCGTCCTGGTCGATGCCGAGCTCCGCCGAGAGGTGCGCCGCCAGCGCGTCGTGCGCCGTCAGCTCGACGGCGACCTGACGAGCTGTCGCAGGCGAGAGCCCGCGCTGCTCGTACAGGCCGGTCAACTCCTCGAGCTCCTCCTCCGGCATCTCCGCCAGTTCGCGGCGTTCCTTCGCGATCAGCGACCGTTCGCTGTCGCGCTGGCTGCTCACGGACACGTACTCCCCCAGCGCCATGGAGATCGCCCCACCGACGAGCGCGGCGAGGCCCGCGGTCACGATCGCCGGCACAGAGCTGGTCGCCCCCGCAACACCGACCACCACGGCGGCGACCGAGACGATCCCGTCGTTCGCGCCGAGTACGCCCGCGCGCAGCCAATTCAGTCGCTGCGCGAGCCCGGCGCGATGGGGTTCGTCCGGATGCGGTTGCGGGTCGGTCCCGCCGTTCCCTATCGTCTCGCTCATGCGCTCAGCCTAGGAAGCATCGCATCCCGGCGCCACGAAGGTTCGGCGAACCTCAACTCCGCCGGGGCCCGGCTAGTGACTCCCCAGCCGCCTCCGCAGGAAGTCGATGCGCGCCTGCAGCTGCGTCACGCTCGCCTGTGCGACCGCCGGACCGCCGCACGCGCGTCGCAACTCGGCGTGGACGAGCCCGTGCGGCTCCCCCGACTTCTTCGCGTACAAACCGACGAGGCTGTTGAGCAGCTGCCGCTGCTCCTTCAGCGTCCGGTGCAGCGGCGCGGGCGCGTGGCCCTCGGCCGTTGCCGGCCGCGACGAGTGCCGCCGGGACTGCCGCTGCTGCCGTTGCTGCAGCAGCTCGTGCACCTGCTCCGGTTCGAGGATGCCGGGAAGTCCGATGAAGTCGAGCTCCTCATCGCTACCGGGTACGGCGTATCCCCCGAACTCCTTGCCGTCGTACAGCACGCGGTCGAAGTTCGCCTCCGACCCGAGTGCCTCGAACGCGAACTCCTCGGTGAGCCCCTCCGACGCCCGCTCCTCGCGGTTCGCCTCGGCGACCATCGCATCCTCGGGGTTCCAGAGGTCGCCCTCGGCGTTCTCCTCGACCACCCGGTCGAGCGCGTGGTCGCGTTCGAGCTCCAGCGCGTTGGCCAGCGCCATGAGTGTCGGCACGTTCGGCAGGAACACCGACGCCGTCTCGCCGCGCCGGCGCGCGCGCACGAAGCGACCGATCGCCTGCGCGAAGAAGAGCGGTGTGGATGCGCTGGTCGCGTACACGCCGACCGCCAGACGGGGCACGTCCACGCCTTCCGAGACCATCCGCACCGCGACCATCCACCGCGAGTCACCCTTCGAGAACGCCTCGATGCGGTCGCTGGCCTCCTTCTCGTCCGACAGCACGACGGTCACTGGCTCGCCGCTGATCTGCTGCAGCAGGTCCGCGTAGGCGCGCGCGCCGTAGTGGTCAGTGGCGATGACGAGGCCGCCCGCATCCGGGATGGAGTTGCGTACCTCGGTCAGCCGGCGATCGGCCGCCGCCAACACCGATGGGATCCACTCGCCGCGCGGGTCCAGCGCGGTACGCCACGCCTGCGCGGTGATGTCCTTCGTGTTGCCCTCGCCGAGGCGCGCCTCCATCTCGTCGCCGGTCTTGGTGCGCCACCGCATGTGGCCGGCGTAGACCATGAAGATCACCGGACGCACCACGCCGTCCGCCAGTGCGCGGCCGTAGCCGTAGTTGTAGTCGGTGAGCGAGGTCCGGATGCCCTGCCGGTCGGGCAGGTAGGTCACGAACGGGATGGGCGCCGTGTCGGAGCGGAACGGCGTCCCGGTGAGCGAGAGTCGGCGGGTCGCCCGCTCGAACGCATCCCGGATGCCGTCGCCCCAGCTGAGCGCGTCGCCGCCGTGGTGCACTTCGTCGAGGATCACCAGGGTCTTGTACGACTCCGTGATGTCCTTGTGCAGGCTCGGCCGCATCGCCACCTGCGCATAAGTCACCGCGACGCCGCGGTAGTGCCGCGCGTAGCGGCCGTCCGAGTTCTTGAAATCCGGGTCGAGGTTCAGGCCGACACGTGCCGCTGCTTCTGCCCACTGGCGCTTGAGGTGCTCCGTCGGCGCGACGACGGTCACGCGCTCGACGATCCGGCGCGAGAGCAACTCGGTCGCGAGCCGCAGTGCGAACGTCGTCTTACCGGCTCCTGGCGTCGCAGCGGCCAGGAAGTCGCGCGGTTCATTCACGAAGTACGCGTCGAGGGCCTCCGCCTGCCAGGCGCGGAGCTTGCCCGCGGTCCCCCAGGCGGCGCGCTCCGGGAAGGAGGGCGAGAGATGCTCGGCCGCGAAACTGCCCGCGTGCACGCCGGGCCGATCGGACTCCTCGAAAGGCTCGTCCGGCTCGGGTAATGCTGATGTCTCCACTTGGATCAAATCTACCCGAGCCCGCCGACACCGCGGTCCGATGCAGAATGGAGCAATGGCCGAAGCACTGCATCCCTGGTCCCGCTACGTCGCACTGGGTGACTCGTTCACCGAAGGCATCGGCGATCCGGAACCCGGCAGCCCCGGCGGGCACCGCGGCTGGGCGGACCGGGTGGCCGAGGTGCTCAGCCGGCAGACGGACGACTTCGCGTACGCGAACCTCGCCGTCCGCGGCAAGCTCATCAAGCAGATCCTCGACGAGCAAGTGGATGCGGCGGTCGCCCTGCGGCCCGACCTCATCACCCTCTCGGCGGGCGGCAATGACGTGATCCGCCCCGGAACGGACCCGGACCAGATCGCCCTGCTGTTCGACGAGGCGGTCTCACGACTCAGCGTCGACGGCGCCACGATCGTCGTCTTCACGGGCGTCGATGTCGGCTTCTCGCCGGTTTTCCGGGGCATCCGCGGCAAGGTCGCCATCTACAACGAGAACGTCCGCGCCATCGCCGCCCGCTACGACTGCATCGTGGCTGACCAGTGGGCGCTCACCGACATCCAGGATCAGCGGATGTGGGCGCCCGACCGCCTCCACCTCGCGCCGCTCGGACACCACACCGTCGCCCGCATGGTGCTCTCCGCGCTGAATGTGGAGAACGACCTGCAGCCGCTGGAACCCGAGCCGCTGCCGCTGCGGACGTGGCGGCAGGCCCGCTCGGAGGACCTCTCGTGGGCGCGCGCGTATCTGGTGCCGTGGGTGGTCCGGCGCATCCGGCACCAGTCGTCCGGGGATCACATCTCTGCGAAGCGCCCGGAGGCGGGCCCGTTCCTCCTCAGCGGCGACTGAGCGTCGCGACAGACCGCGCCACCTGACGGTGCCCGGGCCGTTAGGTCCCCAGACCGCCCGGGTGCGCCAACCGCCAGCCGAACCCGGGGTCCGGCACATCGCTCGCCAGCGCGAGCGGAACCGTCGCGGTCTTCCCGTTGAGGGTGAACGTCCCCTGCCCGAGGATGTCGCCCGTGAAGCCGGACGACAGTGGACGCGTCTGAAGATCGACCGTGATGGGCGTGTCCGACCACACCACGAACGTCTTGGTCTCCGTGGCGATCAGCTTCGAACGCGCGCCCCAGGCCGTGGTGTAGGTCCCGAACACCTGGCCCTTCTCGACGGCCGTGACGGTGTGGAAGCCCGCCTTCATGCTGGTCAGCAGGGCCTGCACTCCCGCCCAGAGGTCGTCATGGGTGGGCGCGCCCAGCACGGCCCCGATGACCCGGACCTTCGTCGATCCGACCGGCACCTGCGCCGAGAAGAGCAGGCAGTTGCCCGCTTCGTCGGTGTTGCCGGTCTTGATCCCGTCCATCCCCTCGAATCCGAGCAGCGTGTTGGTGTTGTCCTGCGACCCTGCGCCGGGCAGGTTGACGTTCTTCTGCGAGACGATGGAGGTCAGCGCGGGCGACGCGAGCACGAGCTTCCCGATCCCGATCAGATCCTTCGTCGTGCTGACGTTGCCGGGATCGAGGCCGTCGGGCGTGACGATCTTGGTGCCGGTGAAACCCTTCTGGGCGAGCCAGTCGTTGGCCGCCTTCACGTACGCGCCGGTCGATCCGAAGGCCCAGTTCGTGAGCGAGATCGCATAGTTGTTGGCCGACGGAAGCAGCATCGCCTCGAGCGCCTGCTTCTCGGTCAGCGACGTACCGGCGACGACCGGCGCCCAGGAGCCTCCCTCGCCGACGACCTCGTTCCAGATGTCGACGTCGCGCTGCGTGAACGCGATGTCGGGCCCTTGCTCGTCACCGTTCAGCGGCTTCTTCTCGAGCACGACGAGAGCGGTGATGGTCTTCGTGACGCTCGCGATCGGCACGCTCGCCTCGGTGCCGTGCGAGGCGGAGGCTCCGGGATAGTCGGGTGCGACGATCGCGGACGACCCGTAGCCGGGCCACGCCAGCTGCACGGCGGGCTGCACCAGCGCCTTCTCGTGCGAGACGGCGGCAGCGGTTGCGGGGACGGGCGCCACCAGCGATCCGACGACGTAGACGAACGCCACCAGCACGGCGATCACAAGACCGAAGACGACGATGCGGCGTCGACGGTAGACCTTCCGCGAGAGACGGCGCGGCGGATCGGCGAGGGCTTGCTGGGACATTGGCACGATTTTAGCGGGGGCTACTCATGCGAGGGCTGAGAACGCGCCCGCAACGCCCACAGTGCGACGGCCGAAGCGGACGCGACGTTGAGCGAGTCCACGCCGTGCAGCATCGGGATGGTGACCACCGTGTCCGCCGCCGCCAGCGCGCGCCTGCTCAAGCCGTCCCCCTCCGCGCCGAACACCAGGGCGACGCGCTCCGGCGGGTCGGCGGCATACGCATCGAGGGTGACCGCGTCATCCGCGAGGGCGAGCGCCGCGATGTCGAACCCGGCGTCGTGCAGGAGCGGCACCGCCGCATCCCACTCGGGCAGGCGCGTCCACGGCACCTGCAGCACCGTGCCCATCGAGACGCGGACGCTGCGGCGGTACAGCGGGTCCGCGCAGCGCGGCGTGACGAGCACTGCGTCGGCGCCTAGGCCGGCGACGGCGCGGAAGATCGCCCCGACATTGGTGTGGTCGACGATGTCCTCCAGCACGACCACGCGCCGCGCATCCCTCAGCAGGTCGGCGGGATCGGGCAGCTCGGGCCGGTGCATCGCCGCCAGCGCGCCCCGGTGCAGGTGATACCCGGTGAGGCGTTCGAGAACAGCCGGGTCACCGACGAACACGGGGACGTCGGGGAACGGCTCCAGCAACGGCTCCACGTCGGGCAGCCACTGCTCCTGCAGCAGCACGGATCGCGGGATGTGCCCTGCGGCCAGCGCGCGCGTGATCACCTTGGTCGACTCCGCGATGTACAGCCCGCCCGCCGGCTCCGTCACCCGGCGCAGCGCGACGTCGGTGAGGCGGGAGTAGTCGGCGAGGCCGTCGGCCTCCAGATCGTCGATGCGGTGCAGGAGCATGCGTCAACATTGCCAGCCCGACGAAACAAATCGGAAAACTGGGGTGTTTAGACTCACAGAAGGATCGGGAGGTGGATGTGACCACGCTGACGACGACGCTTCCGCCGGAGCTCGCCCGCGGCATCGACCAGACCGTCGACCTGCTGCAGGGCCGAAGCTTCGCGGTGCTGACCGGCGCGGGCGTGTCCACCGACTCCGGCATCCCGGACTACCGCGGCGAGGGCGCTCCCCAGCGCACGCCGATGACGTTCCAGCAGTTCCTCGCCGACGACCGCTTCCGCAAGCGCTACTGGGCAGGCAGCCACCTGGGCTACCGGCGGTTCGCGGCCGCCCATCCCAACGACGGCCACCGCGCTCTCGCACGCCTCGAAGCCGCGGGCGCGGCCAACGGCGTCATCACCCAGAACGTGGACGGGCTCCACAAGCAGGCGGGATCGCGCAAGGTCGTCGACCTGCACGGCGCGATGGACCGCGTCCTGTGCCTGGTATGCGGCCAGATCTTCGCCCGCGAGGCGATTACCGCCCGGATCGACTCCGCCAACCCGTGGCTCGACACCGAGGGTGCCGTGGAGATCGCCCCCGACGGCGATGCGATCGTGACCGACATCGACGCTTTCGTCGTTCCCGACTGCACGGTCTGCGGCGGGCACCTGAAGCCCGACGTGGTCTTCTTCGGCGAATTCGTCCCCGCGGAGAAGTACCGCGAAGCGAGCGCTTTGGTGCGCTCGGCCGATGCGCTCGTCATCGCCGGGTCGTCACTGGTGGTCAATTCCGGCATCCGGCTGCTCGAGGAAGCGCGGCGCCGCCGCCTGCCGATCGTCATCGTCAACCGCGGCCAGACGAAGGGCGACGGCCGGGCGACCATTAAGCTGGATGGCGGGACGACCGAGACACTGGTCGAGCTCGCCGAGCGGCTGGGCTGACCACCGACCTCCTCACCCGCGTCCCGGCGACGAAAGGACGCGTGTGACCTTCATCTCGCTGGTGCGGCACGGCCAGACCGACTGGAATCTCGCCAAGCGCATCCAGGGATCCAGCGACATCCCGCTGAACGCGACGGGACGCGCGCAGGCGGAGACGACCGGCCGCGCGCTCGCCGGCGGGCGGTTCGATGCCATCTACGCGAGCCCGCTGTCTCGTGCCCTCGACACCGCCCGCATCATCGCCGGCCACGTCGGCCTCAGCGAGCCGGGCCGCCTGGCAGCGGTGGCGGAGCGTCAGTACGGCGAGGCCGAGGGCCTCACCGGCGAGCAGATCCTCGCGCGCTGGCCGGATGGGACGCCGGTTCCCGGCCGCGAGACGCGCGACCAGGTGGTCGCCCGGGCCCTGCCCGCGCTGCAGGAGCTCGGAGAACAGCATCCCGGCGAGAACGTGATCGTGGTCAGCCATGGCGGCGTCATCTCGTCGCTCGTCCGGCACGTCACCGACCACGCGCTGCCGGGCCCGGGCGAACTCATCCCGAACGGCTCCGTGCACCGCTTCCGCTACCTGGACGGCGACCTCACGCTCGACCGCTTCAATCTCGGCCCGGAGGACCGCGACCTCTTCACCGCCTCCGTCATGTGACGCGCGCGGCGCCCAGTCGACTGCGTCAGCGTTTGCGACGCGACGCCGTCGCGGTGAGCACCGTCAGCAGCCTCTCGGCCGACGCCTCCCACGTGTACCGCTGTGCCTGCGCGTGACCGGCCGCCGAGCGCGCGGCCCACACGCCGTCCTGCTCCAGGTGACGCACCCGCGTGGCCACCTGCTCCGGCGAGTCCGCCTCGAAGAACAGCGCCGCCTCCCCGCCGATCTCCCGGAAGATGGGGATGTCGCTGACCACCACCGGCGTGCCGACCGTCATCGCCTCCACCAGCGGGATGCCGAACCCTTCGTCGTGCGATGCAGACACCAACGCGGTGGCTGCGGCGAGCGTCTCCGCGTACTCCTCGTCGCTCGCGCCGTCGTGGAAGACGAGCTCCGCGCCCGGCGCCAACTCGCTCAGCCGCTGCCTCTCGGACTCCGACACCCGGCTCATCAGATGGAGCGCGTACCCGGGCAGCAGCGCTACCGCGCGTACCAGCGTGTCCACGTTCTTGTACGGCATGAAGGAGCCCATGTAGACCAGGCTCTTGGTTTCCGGCGCCGTTCGCTCGGCGCGGCCCGGAGCGAGCTCCGGCATGTCGGCGGCGTTCGGCACGACATGCACCGGCCTCTTGGTCAGCCGGTGCTCGGCGATCAACCCCTTGGTCGTCTCGGAGACTGTGACGACAGCGTCGGAGCGGTTGAGCAGAAGCCGCTGCGGCCACCAGGCCAGGTGGTACAGCCGCCACAGCCCGCGTACGAACGCCGGAAGGTCGCGCGGCGGGGTGGGGTGCCGGTAGTAGATGAGGTCGTGGACGGTCAGCACCAGGCGGTACTTCCGCCCGAAACCGCCCATCGTCTGCATGGGTGTGAAGACGATGTCCGGCTTCAGGCGGTTCACCGTGCGAGCCACCCAGGGCTCCCCCGGCGAGGTCGGCGACGGGATGAGCTCCCACGGCAGCTCGGGAAGCAGCTCCAGCTGGCGGTGGTCGCTGATCAGCATCGTGACCGGGTGACGCTTCGCCAGCGCGGTGACGAGCCCGGCGGTGTAGCGGCTGATGCCGTCATGACGCCCGATCCGGGTGTAGCGGCAGTCGAAGAGGATCCTCACGACGGCTCCTCCAGGAACCGCTGGATGGCACGGGCCGCGGCGACGGGCGTCTCGTAGTGGATGAGGTGGCCGACCTCTGGGATGACCACCAGCTCCGCCTCCGGGAACAGCGTCTGCAGCCGGTACTCGGCAGCGATCGGCGTGATGTCGTCCTTCTCCGCCGCCACCAGCAGCGTCCGCTCGGGGATGCGCGCCGCGAACTCGCTGACGTCGTGCGATACGGACGCGCGGAACGCATCCAGCACCACCGTCCGGTCGCTGAATGCCGAGAAGTAGCGGTCGTGCTGGTCGTGGATCCAGCGGAGCAGCGTCCGGTTCTTTGTCTTTGCCATTGTCACGCTCATCACTCGCACGATCAGCCGGTTGCGGAGCAGGGCAAAGCCGAGCCGCTCGGGGAGGACCGAGGCGAGCCAGTAGTAGAAGATCGCGAGCCGCGTGAAGATCCCGCGCGGACCTTCGAGAGCGGGCTGACCGATCGGGTTGACCAGCACGACGGCGTCGG
This sequence comes from Leifsonia sp. RCC_180, assembly GCF_058138205.1. NCBI lineage: Bacteria > Bacillati > Actinomycetota > Actinomycetes > Micrococcales > Microbacteriaceae > Leifsonia > Leifsonia sp. RCC_180. The sequence goes on from NZ_CP200340.1 coordinate 860,091, forward strand.
GACGGTCGCCGGAATCTGCTGCGTCCACCGTCGCCAGCGACGCTGCAACCACGATCGACCCGAACGAGTGGCCGAGCAGCACCACGCGTCCGCTCAGCTCGAGCGAGGCGACGAACCCCCTCAGCCAGGAGCCGTACCCGTCGATGTCGTGCGCCGCCTCGGTCAGCGGCGTCGACGCGCCGAACCCGGGCAGATCGGGCGAGACCAGCCGGATGCCTTCCAGCTGCGCCACCACGGGCTCGAGCCCGTGGTGGTCGCCGCGGAACCCGTGGACGAGCACCAGAGTGGTGGCCGCATCCGGGTCGCCGTAGTCCCAGAACCGGGTCGTCGAGCCGAGCACGATGGTCGCCCCCTCGCGCACGGGCACCCGCCCGAGAGCGGCGGCGTAGGGTGAGGTCACAGTCATCGTCCTCCAGTCTAGGCAGGGACTGGACAGCGCACCGTCCGCACGTCCTAGACTTCTCTGGTTGCAATCGCTTGCAGCACCTCGCGCTCCCCCGCCACCACCCGCATCGCCCCCCGCACTGCCCCACCTCCCCGCACCCGTCCGCGGCCCGCCGCGCAGAAGGAGAACCGTGAGCTTCACCGCGCCCATCACGCTGCCCGGCCTGGCCCTCGACCCGCAGTGGTATCGCCGGTCGGTCTTCTACGAGGTCATGGTGCGGTCGTTCGTCGACAGCAACGGTGACGGCTCCGGCGACATCGCCGGCCTCACCTCCAAGCTCGACTACCTGCAGTGGCTGGGCATCGACGCGCTCTGGCTCCCGCCGTTCTTCCAGTCGCCGCTGCGCGACGGCGGCTACGACGTCGCCGACTTCAAGTCGATCCTTCCCGAGTTCGGGACGATCGACGAGTTCCGCGAGCTCGTCACCAAGGCCCACGAGCGCAACATGCGCATCATCATCGACCTGCCGATCAACCACACCTCCGACCAGCACGAGTGGTTCCAGCAGTCGCGTTCGGACCCGGAAGGCCCCTACGGCGACTTCTACGTGTGGAACGACACGGACGACAAGTGGCCGGACATCCGCATCATCTTCGTCGATACCGAGGACTCCAACTGGGCGTTCGACGAGGCGCGGCGCCAGTTCTACTTCCACCGCTTCTTCTCGCACCAGCCGGACCTCAACTTCGAGAACCCGGCCGTCCACGAGGCGATGTACGACATCGTCAAGTTCTGGCTCGACCTCGGCGTCGACGGCTTCCGGCTCGACGCCATCCCCTACCTGTACGAGTCCGACGAGGGCAACGGCGAGGGCGAGCCGAAGACCCACGAATTCATCATCAAGCTGCGCGAGTGGGTCGACCGCGAGTACCCCGGCCGCATCATGATCGCCGAGGCGAACCAGTGGCCCCGCGAGGTCGCGGCGTTCTTCGGCAGCGAGGAGGAGCCGGAGTGCCACATGGCCTTCGACTTCCCCGTCATGCCGCGCATCTTCTACGCGCTGCGCTCCCAGCAGGCCGGCGAGCTCGTCCGTGTGCTGTCCGAGACGACCGACGTGCCCGACGGCGCCGCGTGGGGCGTGTTCCTCCGCAACCACGATGAGCTGACGCTGGAGATGGTGAGCGAGGAGTACCGGCAGGCGATGTACGGCTGGTACGCCTACGACCCCCGGATGCGCGCCAACATCGGCATCCGCCGCCGCCTTGCTCCCCTGCTGGACAACTCCCGAGCCGAGCTGGAGTTGGCCCACGCCCTGCTGTTCTCGCTGCCCGGCAGCCCGTTCCTCTACTACGGGGACGAGATCGGGATGGGCGACAACATCTGGCTGCCCGACCGCGACAGCTCCCGCACGCCGATGCAGTGGACGCCGGACCGCAACGCCGGCTTCTCCAGCGCCGACCCCGGCAAGCTGTTCCTGCCGATCGTCCAGTCGCTGGTGTTCCACTACAACCAGGTGAACGTGGAGGCGCAGCTCGCGCAGTCCCGGTCGCTCCTGCACTGGATCCGCAACGTCATCCACGTGCGCAAGGCGCATCCCGTGTTCGGGCTCGGTGACATCCGAGTGCTTCCCACCGACCACGAGTCGGTGCTGGCGTTCGTACGCTCGTACGCGGGCAGCGGCTCGCACTTCGGCGACCAGCCGGAGGACGTGCTGTGCGTGTTCTCGTTCGCGCACAATCCCGTCTCGGTCTCGCTGGAGGCGACGGAGTTCGCCGGGGCCACCCTGTACGACCTGTTCGGCGGAGCCGAGTTCCCGACGGTCGCCGACGACGGCCGCTTCACGCTCACCCTCGGCACGCAGAACTTCTACTGGCTGCACATCGAGCCGCGCCGCGACTGACCTCACCGTTCGGCGTGCCGTTCCGCGGGGATGACGGTGGTGGTGCTTAGCGTTGGGGCATGGGAACGAGCACATGGCATCACCGATTGGGCGTCTTCGACCTCGAGACCACCGGCATCGACGTCGAGACGGCCAGGATCGTGACCGCGCACGTCGGGCTGCTCGACGAGACCGGTGAGGTGCTGCACCGCCGCGACTGGCTGGTGGATCCGGGGGTCGAGATCCCGTCGGAGGCGACCGCCGTCCACGGCATCACCACCGAGCAGGCGCGGGCCGACGGGATGGATCCGGCACGCGCCGTCGCCGCGATCGTCGCGCAGCTGCGGAGCCTGTTCGACCGCGGCATTCCCGTGGTCGCCTACAACGCTCCGTACGACTTCACCCTGCTCGACCGGGAGGCTCGCCGCTACGACGTCGCGCCGCTCGCCTCCCCCGGCCCCATCGTCGACCCGCTTGTCATCGACAAGGCGGTGGACAAGTTCCGCCGGGGCAAGCGCACTCTCACGATGACAGCGACCCACTACGGCGTCGACCTGATCGCCGCCCACGATGCGGGAGCGGATGCGATCGCCGCCGGGCGCGTGGCCCAGGCGCTCGCGCGCATCCACGCCGAAGCTCTCGCGCTGGAGGCGGCCGAGCTGCACCGCCGCCAGGTGGATTGGTGCAAGGAGCAGGCGGCCGACTTCCAGGAGTACATGCGGCGCGAGCGCGACCCGCAGTTCACGACCTCCGGGGCCTGGCCACTGCGCTGAGTCGCCCGCCGGACCGCCCGGCCGCTCGCCCTCCACCTGGGGTCTACTCGCGCGTCCGCCTCTCCCGCTAGTCTCAGCGCCATGAGCGACTCGAACCTGAACCCGCAGCCCCTCCCGCCGCAGCAGCAGCCGCAATACGCGCAGCCCTACGGCTCCGGCCAGCCCGGCTGGAACACCATGTCCATCGTCGCGTTCGTCGCGACGTTCTTCATCAGCATCCTGGGCATCATCCTGGGCTTCATCGCCCTGTCCCAGATCAAGCGCACCGGCGAGCAGGGCCGCGGCCTCGCACTCGCGGCCATCATCATCGGCTTCGTGGCGCTCGCCCTCGGCATCATCGTCACGATCATCGTGGTCGTCGCCGCCGCCAACTCCGCCGTCTACTACCAGAGCAACTAGCCCGCCGGTATCGAAGGAGAAAAGCCCCCGAATCTCCTTCACAAGGCAGTGGTGAAGGAGATTCGAGGGCTACAGCGCCGAATCTCCTTCGATGGCGCCCGCACTACCGAGGGACGCGACCCCGGGAACGACGAAGGCCCCCGTCCACAGGACGGGGGCCTTCGTACGTGCGGCTTACTTGCCGAAGCTCTTGTAGCGCGAGTTGAACTTCTCGACGCGGCCGGCCGAGTCGAGGATGCGCTGCTTGCCCGTGTAGAACGGGTGCGACTCCGACGAGATTTCGACGTCGATCACCGGGTAGGTGTTGCCGTCCTCCCACTCGATCGTCTTGTCGCTCGAGACGGTGGAACGGGTGAGGAACGTCGCACCCGAGGCCAGGTCGCGGAAAACCACGGGGGCGTAGTCGGGGTGGATGCCAGTCTTCATCAGGACTTCCTTGTTGCAGCTAGTAGTCGGTTCGGTCGTGTCCGCGCAGACCGCGTGGACGGGAAGCTTCAGGCCCTCGGAGAGCGCACGCAGCCAAGACGGTGCGAACGGTTCGGGAGCCAGCTATCGAGTCTAGCAGATCGGGTCGCGGTGCTCAGCCTTCGACGCCCTGACGCGCCCGGGCCGTGTAGCGGCCGTCGGACTCGCTGATCTCGATGTCGATGTCGAAGGTCGTGCTCAGGTTCTCGCTCGTCAGCACCTCGCCGATCGGGCCCTGGGCCATGACCTCGCCGTCCTTGAGCAGCAGCGCGCGGTTGAAGGCCTGCGGGATCTCCTCGACGTGGTGGGTGACCATGACGATCGCGGGTGACTTCGGATCGCTGGCGTAGCCGCCGAGAAGCTGCAACAGCTCCTCGCGCCCGCCGAGGTCGAGGCTCGCGGCCGGCTCGTCGAGCAGCAGGATCTCCGGGTCCGTCATCACCGAGCGCGCGATCTGCACGCGCTTCTGTTCTCCGTCCGACAAGCTCCCGAACGTGCGCTCGGCCAGGTGGTCGAGGTGCCACTCGGAGAGCACTCGGTGGGCGCGGCGCTCGTCGATCTCTTCGTACAGCTCGTTCCAGCGGCCGGTGACCGCGTACGCGGCGGTCATCACGACATCCAGCACCCGCTCGTTCCGCGGGATTCGCCGGGCCACCGCGCTGGACGCGAACCCGAGCAGCGGGCGGAGCTCCGCGAGGTCGGTGTGGCCGACCGATTCGCCGAGCACCGTGGCCTCGCCGGAGCTCGGGTGCAGCGCGGCCGCCGCGATCTGCAGGAGGGTCGTCTTCCCGGCGCCGTTCCGGCCCAGGATGACCCACCGCTCGTCCGGCTCGACCGCCCAGTCGATTCCCTTCAGGACGGGGTTGCCGTCCCGTACAACGGACACGTCGGAAAGCTGGAGAACGCTGTCGGCCATGCCATCCAGCCTACCGTCGCCCGAAGCGCATCAGTGACGGCCGGAGAGCGATCGGTACACGTCGCGGGTCTGCTCCGCGATCGCCGTCCAGCTGAACGAGGTCTCGGCCCGCTCGCGCCCGACACGGCCCATTTCGGCGGCCCGCGCGGGGTCGCTCACGACCTCTGTGAGAGCGGCCGCGAGGTCCGACACGAAGCGTTCGGGGTCGGTCGGGGTGCCGGTGCCGTCCTGCAGCTGGTCGATGGGGACGAGGCGTCCGGTCACTCCGTCGACGATCACCTCGGGGATGCCGCCGGTCGCCGTTCCGACGACCGGCAGCCCGCAGGCCATGGCCTCGAGGTTCACGATGCCGAGCGGCTCGTAGATCGACGGGCACACGAACACGGTGGAGGCGGTGAGGGCGATCCGCAGCTCGTCGTTCGGGAGCAGCCGGTCGATCCAGACCACCCCGCCCCGCTCCTGCTGCAGCTGCTCGACCAGACCGCTCACCTCGGCGAGGATCTCGGGTGTGTCGGGCGCGCCGGCGCACAGGATGACCTGCACCTCCGGCGGCAGCAGCCGCACCGCCCGCAGCAGGTACGGCAGCCCCTTCTGCCGGGTGATCCGGCCGACGAAGATGACGGCCGGGCGGTCCGGGTCGATGCCCAGCGCCCGTGCGCGCTCGTCGTCGCGCAGCGGCTGCCAGCGCTCCAGGTCGATGCCGTTGTAGATCGTGACGACCTTGGTGGGGTCGAGCTCGGGATACGCGGCCAGGATGTCGCGCCGCATCCCGTCGCTCACCGCGATGACGGTGTCGGCGGACTCGAACGCGGTCTTCTCGATCCAGCTCGAGACGCGGTAGCCGCCGCCGAGCTGCTCCGCCTTCCACGGCCGCAGCGGCTCGAGGCTGTGCGCGGTGACGACGTGCGGCACCCCGTGCAGCAGCTTCGCCAAATGGCCGGCGCCGTTCGCATACCAGGTGTGCGAATGGACGATGTCCGTTCCCCCGCAGTCCTGCGCCATCTGCAGGTCGACGCCCAGCGTGGCGATGGCGCCATTCGCATCCGCGAGCTCGGCGGGCACGCGGTACGACGCGGTATCCGGCTCTTCCCGCGGCTCCCCGAAGGCGCGCACGATCACCTCGGTGTCCACTCGCAGAGCCCTCACGAGCTCGGTGACGTGCACCCCGGCGCCGCCGTAGATGTCCGGCGGGTACTCCCGGGTCAGAAGATCAACGCGCATGACCAAAACGCTAGTACAGCGAACACTTCGCCTCTACTGTTGAGGGCATGGCACCAGGCAAGAAGATTTTCGGCATCGTCCTCGCGGGCGGCGAGGGAAAGCGGCTGATGCCGTTGACGGCGGACCGGGCAAAGCCCGCCGTCCCGTTCGGCGGGCAGTACCGCCTGATCGACTTCGCCCTGTCGAACCTGATCAACTCGCAGCTGCGCCAGATCGTCGTGCTCACGCAGTACAAGTCGCACAGCCTCGACCGCCACGTCTCGCAGACCTGGCGGCTCGACGGCATCACGAGCTCCTACATCGCCTCCGTGCCCGCGCAGCAGCGCCTCGGGAAGCGCTGGTTCAGCGGGTCGGCCGACGCCATCCTGCAGAGCCTCAACCTGCTGCGCGACGAGAAGCCGGACATCGTGGTCGTCGTCGGCGCCGACCACGTCTACCGCATGGACTTCGGCCAGATGATCGACGCGCACATCGCATCCGGTGCCCCCGCGAGCGTTGCCGCAATCCGTCAGCCGATCGGGCTCGCCGACCAGTTCGGCGTCATCGAGGTCGAGCCGGAGCGCCCCGACCGCATCGGCGCCTTCCGCGAGAAGCCGCGCGACCCGATCGGTCTGCCCGACTCCCCGAACGAGGTGCTGGCCTCGATGGGCAACTACGTCTTCGACGCGGATGCGCTCATCGACGCGGTGATCCGCGACGGCGACCGCCCCGACTCCAACCACGACATGGGCGGCGACATCATCCCCGACTTCGTGGCGCGCGGCGAGGCGGCCGTCTACGACTTCAACAACAACGACGTGCCGGGCTCGACCGACCGCGACCGCTACTACTGGCGGGATGTCGGAACGATCGACTCCTTCTTCGAGGCCCACCAAGACCTCATCTCGGCCCTGCCGATCTTCAACCTGTACAACAACCGCTGGCCCATCTTCAGCCAGGTGCTCAACTCCCCGCCGGCGAAGATCGTGCGGGATGGGCGCGGAGCGCTCGGCACGACGATCGACTCCATCGTCTCGCTCGGTTCGGTCATCTCGGGCGCCCACCTGGAGCGCAGCGTGCTGGGCCCGTGGGCGAAGGTCGACTCCGGCGCGAAGGTGATCGACTCGGTCGTCTTCGAGCGCGCGATCATCGAGCCGAACGCGTTCGTCGGCCGCGCCATCCTCGACAAGGATGTGGTGGTCGCCGAGGGCGCCCAGATCGGGGTCGACCCCGACCGCGACCGCGCTCGTGGGTTCACCGTGACCGACTCGGGGATCACCGTGGTCGGCAAGGGCGTCCACGTCGTTCCATGACGCCTGAGCACAGCACAGCGTCCGTCCTGGTCGTCCTCGATGCCGATTCGACCCTCCTGCAGGACGAGGTCATCGAGCTGCTCGCCGAGGAGGCGGGCTCGCGCACCGAGGTCGCTGAGATCACCGAGCGCGCGATGCGCGGCGAACTCGACTTCGAAGCCAGTCTGCGGGAGCGTGTCCGCACGCTCGCCGGCCTCCCCGCAGCCGTCTTCCAGCACGTGGGTGAGCGCATCCGGGTGACGGAGGGCGTGCCGGAGCTGGTGGCGGGAGTCCACGAGGCGGGTGGGGTGGTCGGCGTCGTCTCCGGCGGCTTCCACGAGCTCCTCGACCCGATCGGCGAGCGGTTGGGCCTCGATCACTGGCGCGCCAACCGGCTCGTCGTCGAGGACGGCGTGCTCACCGGCGAGGTCGACGGACCGGTCGTCGATGCGGCCGCCAAGGCGCAGGCCCTGCTGTTCTGGGCCGCCGCTGCGGGCGTGCACCTCTCGCAGACGGTCGCGATCGGCGACGGCGCCAACGACCTCCGGATGATGGCCGAAGCCGGCCTCGCCGTGGCGTTCAACGCCAAGCCGAAGGTGCGCGCCGAAGCAGACGTGGTCATCGACCGGCCGGACCTCTCGCAGGTGCTCCCCCTGCTCGGCCTGCGCGGCTGACCTACGACTGAGCTGCCGCTAGTGGCCCATCCCGAGGCCGCCGTCGACCGGGATGACCGCACCGGAGATGTACCCGGCGTCGTCGCCCGCGATCCAGGTCACGACCTTCGCGACCTCGGTCGGCGAGGCGAAGCGGCCCGCGGGGATGCTCTTCTTATACTCAGCCTGCTGCGCCTCCGGCAGCTCGGCGGTCATGTCGGTCTCGATGAAGCCGGGTGCCACGACGTTCGCCGTGATGCCGCGGGCGCCCAGCTCGCGCGTGATCGAGCGGGCCATGCCGACAAGTCCGGCTTTCGACGAGGCGTAGTTGACCTGGCCGGCACCGCCGAAGAGGCCCACCACGCTGGAGATGAGGACGATGCGGCCGAATCGGGCCTTCAGCATCCCCTTGTTCGCGCGCTTGACGACACGGAACGCGCCACCGAGGTTCGTCTCGATCACCGAGTCGAACTCCTCGTCCGTCATCCGCATCAGGAGGGTGTCCTTGGTGATGCCCGCGTTCGCGACCACGACCTCCACCGGGCCGAGCTTCTGCTCCACCTCGGTGAACGCTGCGTCGACCGAGGCGGCGTCCGTGACATCCGCCCGCACCGTCAGCGCGCCCTGCGGGCCCTCGCCCGAACGCGCGGTGACCGCGACCCGGTGGCCCTGGGCGACGAACTCCTCGGCGATGGCGAAGCCGATCCCCCGGTTGCCTCCGGTGACGAGGACGGTGCGTGGCGTGGTCATGCGGTTCCCTTCAAGGAGTACAGCTTTCTGCAAGATGTCCGTGAACGGACCGCCACCTAGTTTATGGACGTACGCTGGACTCAACGCACATGAAGAAGCCCACAGCTCCGTCGATCACGAGCCTGCCCCTCTCCCCCGACGAGGAACGTCGGCACCGGATGATCAAGTATTCGGTCGCCATGGGCATTCGTGTGGTCTGCCTGATCGTCGCCGTGATCGTCCCGGGATGGTGGGCGGCGGTTCCCCTGATCGGCGCGATCTTCCTGCCGTACTTCGCCGTGGTCATCGCGAACGTGTCGGTGGACCCGCGCCGAGAGGAAGTTCAGCGACCAGGCAATATCCTTCCAGTGGCGCCCCCGCCACCGGGGCCGCGCCAGGACCCTCGGGAGGACCAGTGATCGGGCTCGGATCGGACGCGCCTGCGCCGTTGACGTGCTCCCGTGCGGGATGCCGCGAGACGGCGTCCTGGCGCATCGAATGGCGCAACCCGCGCATCCACGCCGAGGACCGTGTGAAGGTGTGGCTGGCGTGCGACGAGCACGAAGAGTTCCTGCGCGGATTCCTCGCCGCCCGCGACTTCCCGCTGCGGGTTGTCTCCGTGGAGGAGGCCGAGGTCGCCGGGGCCGAGGTCGAACCCGAGAGGCCGACCGCGTGAGCGCGCGTCAGCCCGAGGGGTGGCGCTTCGCGATCTCCCGGCGGTGGTTCGGCTACCTGGCGTTCGCCATCGTGTTCGCCATCGCGTGCGGATTCCTCAGCAACTGGCAGCTCGCCCGGAGCAAGGAGGCGGCGGCAGCCAATGCGCTCGTCACCGAGAACTTCGACTCGAAGCCGGTTCCGCTGACCGAGGAACTGCCGGGCCTGTCCGCCTACTCGCCGAAGCAGGAGTGGAGGCGCGTCACCGTCACCGGAACGTACGAGCGTGACAAGCAGTTGCTGGTGCGCAACCGGCCCTTCAACGGCAGCCCCGGCTTCGAGGTGCTCACGCCGCTGCGCACGGCGGACGGTGCGCTGTTCATCGTCGACCGGGGATGGGTTCCGACTGGCAACACCACCGACACGCCCGACCACGTGCCGGCCGCCCCAGCGGGCACGGTCACCGTGGTGGCACGGCTGAAGGCCAGCGAACCGGCGATCCCGGGGCGCACGGCGACGGGCTCGCAGGTGGGCACCATCCAGCTCTCCGTCGTCCAGCAGAAGCTCGGCGGCGCGGACGTCTACACCGGCGCGTACGGACTGCTCGACAGCGAGGACCCGGCGCCCGCGACCGCTCCGACGCCCACCGTCACCTCTCCCCCGACACAGGATGAGGGACTGCATTGGTCGTACATGATCCAGTGGATCATCTTCGCGCTGATCGGGTTCTTCGGGCTCGGCTACGCGCTGGTCACCGAGTACCGCAAGCGCAACTCCGACGACCCCGCCGAGCGGGCGCGCGCGGCCGAGCGCGAGCGTCGGCGCCGCGCGAAGCGCACCGATGCCGACGTCGAGGACGAGCTGCTCGACGCAGCCCGCTGAGCCGGGCTCCCGAGCGCTACGCCAGCGAGATCAGGTCGAGGTAGTCGCGGTTCCAGTGGTCCTCGACGCCGTCGGGCAGGATGAGCACGCGCTCCGGGTTCAGGGCCTCCACGGCGCCCTCGTCGTGGCTGACCAGCACGACTGCGCCCTCGTAGTGCGCGAGCGCATCCAGGATCTCCTCGCGGCTCGCCGGGTCGAGGTTGTTGGTCGGCTCGTCGAGCAGCAGGACGTTGGCGCCCGAGACGACAATCATCGCCAGCGCGAGACGCGTCTTCTCGCCGCCGGACAGGACGCCCGCCGGCTTGTGCGCGTCATCCCCGGTGAACAGGAAGGAGCCCAGCACCTTGCGGGCCTCGGTCTCGGTGAGCGACGGTGACGACGACACCATGTTCTGCAGCACGCTGCGCTCGACGTCGATCGTCTCGTGCTCCTGCGCGTAGTACCCGACGCGCAGGCCATGGCCGGGCTCGACCTGTCCGGTGTCCGGGCGGTCGACGCCCGCGAGCATGCGCAGCAGCGTGGTCTTGCCGGCGCCGTTGAGCCCGAGCACGACGACCTTCGAGCCGCGGTCGATCGCGAGGTCGACGGCCGTGAAGATCTCGAGGGACCCGTAGCTCTTGGACAGGTCGCTCGCCTGCAGCGGGGTCCGGCCGCAGGGGGCCGGCGTCGGGAAGCGCAGCTTGGCCACGCGGTCGGCCTGGCGGACGTCCTCGAGACCCGCGAGCAGCTTCTCAGCGCGCGCGACCATCTGGTGGGCCGCGGCCGCCTTCGTCGCCTTCGCGCCGAACTTGGCCGCCTGCAGTTGCAGGGCGCCGGCCTTCTTCTCGGCGTTCGCGCGCTCCTTCTTCCGGCGCTCCTCGTCGGCGGCGCGCTGGCGCTGGTAGTGCTTCCAGCCCATGTTGTAGATGTCGATGACCTGACGGTTCGCATCCAGATAGAAGACGCGGTTGACCGTCTCGCCGACCAGCTCCACGTCGTGGGAGATGACGATGAACCCGCCGGTGTAGTTCTTCAGGAACTCGCGCAGCCAGATCACCGAGTCGGCGTCGAGGTGGTTGGTCGGCTCGTCGAGGATCATCGTGCGGGCATCCGAGAAGAGGATGCGGGCCAGCTCGATGCGACGCCGCTGACCGCCCGAGAGCGTCTTGAGCGGCTGATCCAGGATGCGGTCCGGCAGGTTCAGGTTCGACGCGATGGAGGCGGCCTCCGCCTCGGCCGCGTAACCGCCGTGCAGGTGGAACTGCTCCTCCAGGCGCCCGTACTTCTTCATCGCGGCCGCGGAGACGGCCTCGTCGGTGCTCGCCATGTCGTGCGTCGCCTGCTGCATCTGCAGCACGATCGAGCCGAGGCCGCGGGCGTCGAGGATGCGCGTGCGCGCCAGGTCGTCGAGGTTCCCGGATCGCGGGTCCTGCGGCAGGTAGCCGAGGTCGCCCGAGCGGTCCACCTTGCCGGCGTTCGGCAGCAGGTCGCCGGCGAGCACCCTGGTGAGCGTCGTCTTCCCGGCGCCGTTGCGCCCGACGAGCCCGATCTTGTCGCCGTCGGCGACACGGAAGCTCACGTCCTCCATCAGGAGGCGCGCGCCTACGCGCAGTTCAAGACCCTGCACGGCAAGCACAGTGATTCCATTTCTCTTGGTTCTCAGCAAACAGTTCCGGACTTTTTCGGCCCGACACGCCACGGCGCGGTCGAAAAAGTCCGGAACTGTTGGAGAGGGATGTCTTAGATTGCGAAGCCGAGGGCGCGCATCATGTCGCGCCCGTCGTCGGTGATCCGCTCGGGACCCCACGGCGGCATCCACACCCAGTTGATGCGGAAGGCTTCCACAATGCCGTCCAGGCTCTCAGCGGTCTGCTCCTCGAGCACATCGGTGAGCGGGCAGCCGGCGCTGGTCAGCGTCATCGAGATGATGAGGGCGTTGTTCTCCTCATCGAAGGCGAGGTCGTAGATCAGGCCCAGGTCGACGACGTTGATCCCGAGTTCGGGATCCATGACGTTCTTCAGCGCCTCCTCGACCTGGTCGAAGAGCGCCGGGCTCAGCGTGGCGGGCATGATGCGATTGTACCTCTCGGTCCTCAGGCCTCGGCCAGCTCGGCTGCCGAAGCGGACGCGGGCTCGGGGGCGTCGACGTAACGGTCGTAGCCCTCCTCCTCCAGGCGGTCGGCGAGCTCGGGGCCACCCTGCTCGGCGACCCGGCCGGCGACGAAGACGTGCACGAAGTCCGGCTTGATGTAGCGCAGGATGCGCGTGTAGTGCGTGATGAGCAGGATGCCGAGGCCGGTGTTGGTCTTGGCGCGGTTGACGCCCTCGGACACGACCTTGAGCGCATCCACGTCGAGGCCGGAGTCGGTCTCGTCGAGCACGGCGAACTTCGGCTTCAGCAGCTCGAGCTGGAGGATCTCGTTGCGCTTCTTCTCGCCACCGGAGAAGCCCTCGTTGACGTTGCGCTCGGCGAACGAGGAGTCCATGCGCAGCGCGTTCATCGACTCGCGGACATCCTTCACCCAGGTGCGGATGGACGGCGCCTCGCCCTCGATCGCGGTCTTCGCGGTGCGGAGGAAGTTCGTATTGGTCACACCGGGGATCTCGACCGGGTACTGCATCGCGAGGAAGAGCCCGGCGCGAGCACGCTGGTCGACGGTCATGGCGAGCACGTCCTCACCGTCGAGCGTGATGGTGCCCTGGGTGACGGTGTACTTCGGGTGCCCGGCGATCGTGTACGCGAGGGTCGACTTGCCGGAGCCGTTCGGGCCCATGATCGCGTGGATCTCACCCTCGTTGATGGTGAGGTCGACGCCGTTCAGGATGGGCTTGACGCCCTGGTCCGTCTCGACGGTGACGTGGAGGTCGCGGATCTCGAGGACTGACATGATTACTGGTTCACTTTCGTAACGCTGGAGTCGATGTAGACGTCTCCATCGATGATCTCGACGGGAAAGACGGGGACCGGCTCGTAGGCCGGGAGGTTGAGGGGCTTGCCGGTGACCAGCGAGAACTGCGACCCGTGGGCCCAGCACTCGAGCGTCTCGTCCTCGACGAAGCCCTCGGACAGCGAGATCTCGCCGTGGGTGCAGGTGTCGCCGATCGCGTGGATGGCGCCCGCGGAGTCCTTGACGACGGCGATGGGGACACCGTCGACCACCACGCGGGTGGCCTGGTTCTCGACCAGTTCCGCGACGGCGGCGACGCGCTGCCCCGCCATCAGCGCTCGGCCCCGGTGGACGGGGTCGGCGTTGAGGACGGAGCCGACACGGCGGAGGAGGACGCTGTGACCGTCGACGACTGGAGCTCGTCCTCGATCTTCGCCTGCAGGCGCTCCTGGAGCGCCGGCGACCCGATCTGCTGCACGATCTCGGAGAGGAACCCGCGGACGACGAGGCGACGCGCCTCCTCCTCCGGGATGCCGCGCGACTGCAGGTAGAACAGCTGCTCGTCGTCGAACCGGCCGGTGGCGCTGGCGTGGCCGGCGCCGACGATGTCGCCGGTCTCGATCTCGAGGTTCGGCACCGAGTCGGCGCGGGCACCGTCGGTGAGCACAAGGTTGCGGTTCTGCTCGTAGGTGTCGGTGCCGACGGCCTTCGGGCCGATCAGCACATCCCCGATCCACACCGTCCGGGCGCCCTGGCCCTGCAGCGCGCCCTTGTAGGTCACGCGGCTGCGGGTCTCGGGGCCGTCGTGGTGGACGTAGACCTGCTGCTCGAGGTGCTGCGACGCGTCGGCGAAGTAGGCACCGAGGAGTTCGGCGTCGGCGCGAGCACCGGAGAGGTGCGCGGACGGGTTGAGGCGCACGACGCCGCCGCCGAGGGTGACTGCGACGTGCTTGAGGCGCGCGCCCTCGCCGATCTCGGCGAAGTGGGCGGCCACGTGGATGGCGTCGTCGTCCCACTCCTGCAGCGAGACGACCGTGAGGTCGGAGTCGGCACCGAGCAGGAACTCGACGTTCTCGGTCAGGTGCGCGGCTCCGGTGTTCTGAAGGATCAGCGTGGCGACGGCAGCCGGGGCGACCTCCACCACGGTGTGCGCCGCGCGGGCGGCGCCGCCGAGGGCGGAACGGGTGAGGGTCACCTCGCGGTGGTCACCACTGAGGTTCTCACCGATGCTGACCAGCAGCGCCTGCTCGAACGCGGTCCACGCGTTCGCGGACGCGCGGTCCTCCGGGATGCCTGCCGTGCCGATACGGGCGTCGTCGCGCCCGAGCCATGCGGTCGTCACACCGGGCGCCGTGGTCACGTCGTACACGTAGGGCGAGCCGTCCAGGTCGCCCGCGATGAGCTCCTGGATGCGGGCCACCGGCGTGTACTTCCACATCGGCTCCCGACCGGTCACCGCGGGGAAGTCCGAGACCTCCGTCGAGGTGAACCGCTCGGCGCGGCTCTGGACGGGGACGGGCGCGCGCAGGTGCTTCGGGGCGGGGGCGGCCGGGTCGGTCGTCGTCGTCTCGATCTGCGTCATCCGACAGAGCCTTCCATGCCCATCTCGATGAGCTTGTTGAGTTCGAGTGCGTACTCCATGGGGAGCTCACGGGCGATCGGCTCGATGAAGCCGCGGACGATCATGGCCATGGCCTCGTCCTCCGGGAGTCCACGCGACATCAGATAGAACAGCTGCTCCTCGCTCACGCGCGACACGGTCGCCTCGTGGCCGAGCTGCACGTCGTCCACCCGGATGTCGATCGCCGGATACGTGTCGGAGCGCGAGATGGTGTCGACCAGCAGCGCGTCGCAACGCACGGTGTTCGCGGAGTGGTGCGCTGCCGCATCCACCCGCACCTCTCCGCGGTAACCGGCTCGGCCGCCGCCACGGGCGATCGACTTGGAGACGATCGACGACTGCGTGTACGGAGCCATGTGGATCATCTTCGCGCCGGCGTCCTGGTGCTGGCCGGGGCCGGCGAACGCGACGGACAGGGTCTCGCCCTTGGCGTGCTCCCCCATCAGGTAGATCGACGGGTACTTCATCGTCACCTTGGAGCCGATGTTGCCGTCGATCCACTCCATGGTGGCGCCCTCGGCCGCGGTCGCCCGCTTGGTCACAAGGTTGTAGACGTTGTTCGACCAGTTCTGGATGGTCGTGTAGCGCACCCGGGCGTTCTTCTTGACGATGATCTCGACGACCGCGGAGTGCAGCGAGTCCGACTTGTAGATCGGCGCCGTGCAGCCCTCGATGTAGTGCACGTAGCTGCCCTCGTCGGCGATGATCAGCGTGCGCTCGAACTGGCCCATGTTCTCGGTGTTGATGCGGAAGTAGGCCTGCAGCGGGATCTCCACGTGCACGCCCTTCGGCACGTAGACGAACGAGCCGCCCGACCAGACGGCCGTGTTCAGCGCGGCGAACTTGTTGTCGCCGGAGGGGATGACCGTGCCGAAGTACTCCTCGAAGATCTCCGGGTGCTCACGGAGCGCGGTGTCGGTGTCGAGGAAGATGACGCCCTGCTGCTCAAGGTCTTCGCGAATCTGGTGGTAGACGACCTCGGACTCGTACTGCGCGGCGACGCCGGCCACGAGGCGCTGACGCTCCGCCTCCGGGATGCCGAGCTTCTCGTACGTGTTGCGGATGTCCTCCGGGAGGTCTTCCCAGCTCTGCGCCTGCTTCTCGGTGGAGCGGACGAAGTACTTGATGTTGTCGAAGTCGATCTCCGACAGGTCGGCACCCCAGGTGGGCATCGGCTTCCGCTCGAAGAGCTGGAGGGCCTTGAGGCGACGCTGCAGCATCCACTCGGGCTCGTTCTTCAGTGCGGAGATGTCTTTCACCACCTGCGGTGAGAGCCCGCGACGCGCGGACGAGCCCGCCGCGTCGGAATCGGCCCAGCCGAACTCGTACTGCCCCAAAGAGGCGAGCTCTGGCCGATCGATCAGGATGTCTGACATATCTACCTCGTTTCCTTCCACTCGTAACCGGATATCAGTCCGGCTCATTCCCTCCCCAGACGCACGGCTCATGCCGGTCGACTGGAGAGTCCTGATTGCGCGGGTGGCGGTGTGCGTACCAACACGTGCGTACCTAAACTGTCCGTGGAGACGGGCCACGATGCCCCGGCCACGGCCGGAGAATCCGACCGCGCGCACGCGCTGCAAGGCGCGTTCCTCGAACCCACCAATTCTACAGGTGCGGCGCGGTATTAGTAGAGGCGCGCCTGCGCATTGCCCGAGTATCCGCATCCGGAACCGCCGAACAGACCCGAGGAAGCCCCCGAACCATGAAGCGCATCATCGCCTGGCTGCCGGACCGCATCGACAGGCGTACACGGGTCGTCGCATGGATCTACCTGGCCGCGCAGATCCTGCTGGTCGCGACGGGCGGGGCGGTGCGGCTGACCGGCAGCGGACTGGGATGCCCGACCTGGCCGAAGTGCACGGCCGACTCCCTGGTGAACACGCCCGAGATGGGCATCCACGGGGTGATCGAGTTCGGCAACCGGATGCTGGGCGGCGTACTCGCAGTGCTCGCGATCATCGCGTTCCTGCAGGTCGTGAAGCTCTACCGATCGCGTTCGGACCTGTTCTGGCTGACGCTCATCGCCGGGCTCGGTGTCCCCTTCCAGGCGATCCTTGGCGGGATCACGGTGCTCACCGGGCTCACCTGGTGGGTCGTCGGCATCCACTTCGTGACCTCGATCGTGCTGGTCGCCCTCACCACGTCGTACCTCGTCCGGCTCTACGCAGTCCCCGGCGCGCGCTACCGGGCGGTCCCCGGCTGGTACGCGGGGGTCGCTTACCTGACGAGCGTCGTCGTCCTGGTCACCATCCTGGTGGGCATCGTCACGACCGGCGCAGGTCCGCACGCGGGCGATCAGAACACGCCCCGCAGTGGCCTGAACCCGGAGATCCTGCAGCACGTGCACGCCATCCCGGCGTACGTCACCTTCGCGCTGACCATCCTGCTCGTCGTCGGCGCGTTCCGGGTCGGCGGGCCGGCGTTGCGCCGCTTCACGCAGTACCTGCTCGCCGTCGAGCTGCTCCAGATCGTCGTCGGTCTGATCCAGGCGAACACCGGGCTGCCCGGGGTGCTCGTCGGCATCCACATGACCCTGGCCGCGCTGCTCGCGAGCACGATGACCGCGGTCGTGCTCGCGCTGTACGAGCCGGTCGCTGCGGCTGTGGACGCGGACTCAGCCGCCGACGTCGTCGCGGCGTAGGTAACCGACGCGCGCCTCGAGCGCCTCGCCGTGCAGGCTCACGATCGTCCGTAGGTCATCGCTGAAGTCGAACCCGGCCGACTCGCCGAGCCTCCTGCTGGCGTCGTTGCCGGGCACGTACTCCCAGTTCAGCCGATCGAAGCCGAGACCGGCGGGGTCGAGCGCGTAACGCGTCACCGCGCCGAGCGCCTCCCGCATGTAGCCGCGGCCGCGCGCCCACGGGCCGGACCAGCAGCCGAGTGAGGCGGAACCGGCGCGTTCGTCCTTGCGCACCTCCAGCGCGCCGAGCAGCCGGCCACCGCCCCGGCGGTGCAGCGCCCACACGGTGTACCGCCTGCTGGCGACGCCGTGCGGGCAGTAGCTGCGGACGAAGAACTCCGCGCTCTCCCGGGTGTATGGCGCAGGAAGAGGCACCCAGCGCTGGGTCTCCGCGTCCTGGCAGGCCTCGAGCACGTCCGGGATGTCGTCGTCGGTCGGCGCGTCGAGCACCAGGCGCGACGTCACCAGCCGCGTCGTCAGCAACTGCGCTGTCATGCGCACATGCTAGAGGCCGGGCGGCTGTGCCGGCACGGCTTTCTTGCGGCCCTTTCTCCTACGTTCCAGCGGCCGGAGCCTAGAACGGCAGCAGCGGGTCGATCGCGACCGCGAGGAAGATCAGCGTCAGGTAGGCGATCGAACCGTGGAACACGCGCATCGGCGACACCGTCTCGTGGCGGATGGCCAGGTTGTAGAGCCGGTGCGACTCGTAGATGAACCAGCCGCCGGCGACCAGCGAGACCGCTGTGTAGACCAGCCCCATG
Organism: Leifsonia sp. RCC_180; assembly: GCF_058138205.1. Taxonomy (NCBI): domain Bacteria; kingdom Bacillati; phylum Actinomycetota; class Actinomycetes; order Micrococcales; family Microbacteriaceae; genus Leifsonia; species Leifsonia sp. RCC_180. Next base: position 878,250 of record NZ_CP200340.1, read on the forward strand.
TGTGCCACCGGGATGAGCAGCAGCGAGCAGGCGACCATCGCCCAGGCGTACAGGATGACCTGCAGGCCGACGACGGCACGGCCGCGCACGACGGCGAGCATCGGCACGCCCGCCTCCTGGTAGTCGGAGCGGTACTTCATCGACAGCGGCCAGTAGTGCGGCGGCGTCCAGAGGAAGATGATCCCGAACAGGATGAACGGCGCCCAGTCGAGCGAGCCGGTCACGGCCGCCCAACCGATCAGCACGGGCATGCAGCCGGCGACGCCGCCCCAGACGATGTTCTGCGGCGTGCGGCGCTTGAGGATGAGCGTGTAGAAGACGACGTAGAGCAGGATGGCCGCGACCGACAGCGCCGCCGCGAGCCAGTTCGTGAAGAAGCCGAGCACCAGCACGGACGCGATGCCGAGCGCCCACGCGAACACGAGGGCCTCGCGGTCGGAGAGTTCGCCCGTCACGAGCGGCCGGTTCTTGGTGCGGCGCATCACGCGGTCGATGTCGCGGTCGATGTAGCAGTTGAACGCGCCGGCGGACCCGGCACTCATGTAGCCGCCGACCACGGTCGCGAGCACCAGCCAGAGATTCGGGATGCCGTGCGCGGCGAGGATCATCGTCGGGACCGTGGTGACCAGCAGCAGCTCGACGACACGCGGTTTCGTGAGCGAGAAGTACGCCCTCACCTTGCGAGCGGCGCCGATGCGGCCCGGTGCGACACGGCTCTCTACAGCGACGTCCATTGCTCCTCGTGTGTGCTCGGCGGATGGGTGCGGGACCCCGGGCAAGTCTACGACACGTAGAGGTGCCGCCGGGCGGATACGCCGTGTACGCCTCTGGCACAACCGTCTGGGGGAACACCCCACGTTTCGTGCGTGTTACCTATACTTGGAGATGCTCGCCAGCCGAGGCCCCGTGGGGCCCGGCGCCGATGACGTCCACGGCGCGCACTACCTCAACCGGTGCGGGTTCCCTACGACGACCCTCACCATTTCTACGAAGGGTCAGTTTTCACGTGGCAGCACTGCAGTGGGATCCCATTGACAACAAGGCAGTAGACACGGCTCGCGTCCTCGCGGCCGACGCGGTGGAGAAGGTGGGCAACGGGCATCCCGGCACCGCCATGAGCCTCGCCCCCGCCGCCTACCTGCTCTTCCAGAAGGTGATGCGCCGCGACCCGCGCGACCAGCACTGGCTGGGGCGCGACCGCTTCATCCTCTCGGCGGGCCACTCCTCGCTGACCCAGTACGTCCAGCTGTATCTGGGCGGCTACGGGCTCGAGCTCGACGACCTCAAGGCGCTCCGCACCTGGGGCTCCCTCACCCCCGGCCACCCGGAGTTCGGACACACCGACGGCGTGGAGATCACCACCGGACCACTCGGTCAGGGCATCTCCTCCGCCGTCGGTTTTGCATATGCGCAGCGTTTCGAGCGCGGGCTCTTCGACCCGGATGCCGCTCCCGGCACCAGCCCGTTCGACCACCACGTGTACGTGATCGCCTCCGACGGCGACCTCGAGGAGGGCATCAGCTCCGAGGCGTCGTCGCTCGCCGGCCACCAGGAACTCGGCAACCTGATCGCGATCTATGACAGCAACCAGATCTCCATCGAGGACGACACCGACATCGCCTTCACGGAGGACGTCAAGGCGCGCTACGAGGCGTACCACTGGCACGTCCAGGTCGTCGACTGGAAGAAGACGGGCGTCTACGAGGAGGACGTGCAGGAGCTGCACCAGGCCATCGTCAACGCCCAGGAGGTGACCGACAAGCCGTCGCTCATCGTCCTGAAGACGATCATCGGCTGGCCGTCGCCGAAGAAGCAGAACACCGGCAAGATCCACGGATCGGCCCTCGGCGCCGACGAGCTGCGCGCCGTCAAGGAGGTGCTCGGCTTCGACCCCGACCAGACCTTCGAGGTCGCCGACGAGGTCATCGAGCACACCCGCAAGGCGATCGAGCGGGGTGCCGAGGAGCACGCCGAATGGCAGAAGGGCTTCGACGCCTGGGCCGAGGCGAACCCCGAGCGCAAGCAGCTGCTCGACCGTCTGCTCTCGGGCGCGGTCCCGGAGGAGCTCGAGAGTGCGCTCCCGGTGTTCGAGCCCGGCAAGGACGTCTCCACCCGCGCCGCGAGCGGCAAGGTGATCAACGCGATCGCCGGCGTCATGCCCGAGCTGTGGGGTGGCTCCGCCGACCTGGCCGAGTCGAACAACACCACCATCGAGGGCGCCGCCTCCTTCGTGCCGGCCGAGCGGTCGACGCACGAGTGGACCGGCAACCCGTACGGCCGAGTGCTGCACTTCGGCATCCGCGAGCACGCGATGGCCGCGATCCTCAACGGAATCGTGCTTCACGGACCGACGCGTCCGTTCGGCGGCACCTTCCTGATCTTCAGCGACTACCAGCGCCCCGCGATCCGTCTCGCCTCTCTCATGCAGGTGCCGTCGATCTTCGTCTGGACGCACGACTCGGTCGCCCTCGGTGAGGACGGCCCGACGCACCAGCCGATCGAGCAGCTCTCGACGCTCCGCGCCATCCCGAACCTCGCGGTCGTCCGCCCGGGCGATGCCAACGAGGTCGCCTATGCCTGGAAGACCATCCTCGAGCGCCGCAACGGCCCGGCCGGCATCGCGCTGACCCGCCAGAACATCCCGGTGTTCGAGCGCGGCGAGGGCGACGCCGAGGGCGACACCCTCGCGTCGGCCAAGAACGTGTCGAAGGGCGCGTACATCCTGGCCGAGGCGCCGGGCGGCACGCCCGACGTGATCTTCATCGCCACCGGCTCCGAGGTGCAGATCGCCCTCGAAGCCCGCGAGGAGCTGCGCGGCGAAGGAATCAACGCCCGCGTCGTCTCCGCTCCGAGCCTCGAATGGTTCGCCGAGCAGCCCGCCGAGTACCGCGAGAAGGTGCTCCCCAGCGACATCAAGGCCCGCGTCTCCATCGAGGCCGGCCTGGCGCTCGCCTGGGACAAGATCGTCGGCGACCACGGCCGCAGCGTGTCGATCGAGCACTTCGGTGCGTCGGCCGACTACAAGACGCTGTTCCGCGAGTTCGGTATGACCACCGAGCACGCCGTGTCCGCCGCCAAGGAATCGCTCGCGTCGCTCTGACCGCTGAGCACAAGAGGAGATAAGAGAAAATGACCGACACCACTTCCACCACCGACACCCCCACCGCAGCCCTGTCGGCTGCCGGCGTCAGCATCTGGCTGGACGACCTCTCGCGTGAGCGCATCAACTCCGGGAGCCTGGTCGACCTCATCGCCCAGAAGAACGTGGTCGGCGTGACCACCAACCCGACGATCTTCGCGGCCGCCCTCTCCAAGGGCGAGGCGTACGACGAGCAGGTCCGCCAGCTCGCCGCCGCCGGCGTGAGCGTGGACGACGCGATCTTCGAGATCACCACCGACGACGTCGCCAACGCAAGCGACATCTTCCACGAGGTCTTCGAGCGCTCGAACGGCGTCGACGGTCGCGTGTCCATCGAGGTCGCCCCGGGGCTCGCCCGCGACACCAAGGCCACCATCGAGGCGGCCAAGAAGCTCTCGGACAAGATCCAGAAGCCCAACGTCATGATCAAGATCCCCGCGACCGCCGAGGGCCTGGAGGCGATCACCGAGACGATCGCCGCCGGCATCAGCGTCAACGTGACCCTGATCTTCAGCCTGGAGCGCTACCGCGAGGTCATCAACGCGTACCTCACGGGTCTCGAGAAGGCCAAGGAGGCGGGCATCGACCTGTCCGGCATCCACTCGGTCGCCTCGTTCTTCGTCTCCCGCGTCGACACCGAGGTGGACAAGCGCCTCAGCGCCATCGGCACCGACGAGGCCGAGGGCCTCAAGAGCAAGGCCGGCATCGCCAACGCACGCCTCGCCTACGAGGTGTACGAGCAGCAGTTCGCCACCGAGCGCGCCAAGCTCCTGGTCGAGGCCGGAGCGAACGAGCAGCGCCCGCTGTGGGCCTCCACCGGTGTGAAGGACCCGAGCCTGCCCGACACCCTCTACGTCGAGGCGCTCGTCGCCCCGAACGTGGTCAACACCATGCCCGAGAAGACGCTCGACGCGACCTTCGACCACGGCAACATCACCGGCGACACGGTCACCGGCACCTACGCCGAGTCGAACGACGTGCTCAACAAGCTGGCCGACCTCGGCATCTCCTACGACGATGTCACCGAGACCCTCGAGCGCGAGGGCGTCGACAAGTTCGTCGTGTCGTGGGGCGAGCTCGTCGAGACCGTGAAGAACGCCCTCGAGGGAGCAGCCAAGTGACGTTCCGCATCCACGTCACGGGCCCGGCCGCCGAGGCCGTCCGCACCGTCGTTCCGCAGCTCGTCGCCGACAGGGTGGCGTCCGGTATCGCGGCGCAGGAGCCGGCCCTCTGGGGTCCGGAGGCCGAGCCCGAGGCGAGCAAGCGCCTCGGCTGGACCGAAGCGGTCGCCATCTCCCGTCCCCTGGTTCCGGAGATCGTCGCCCTGCGCGACGAGCTCCGCGCCAAGGGCGTGAACCACATCGCCCTTGCAGGCATGGGCGGCTCGTCGCTCGCGCCGGAGGTCATCACCCGGACGGACGAGGCCGAGCTGACCGTGCTCGACTCGACCGACCCGGGCCAGGTGCTCTCGGCGCTCCGCGACCGTCTGCAGGCCACTGCGCTGGTCGTCTCCTCCAAGTCGGGCTCGACGCTCGAGACGGACAGCCAGCGCCGGGTATACGAGAAGTGGTTCCAGGATGCCGGCATCGACCCGCGCGAGCGCATCGTCGTCGTCACCGACCCGGGCTCGCCGCTTGACCAGTCGGCGCGCGAGGCCGGCTATCGCGTCTTCAACGCCGACCCGAACGTCGGCGGACGCTACTCGGCGCTGACCGCGTTCGGCCTGGTCCCCTCCGGTCTCGCCGGAGTCGACCTCGACGCTCTGCTCGACGAGGCGGACGCCACGCAGATCGAGCTCGCGGTCGACAACGAGCAGAACCCGGGCCTCGTGCTCGGCGCCGCCATCGCCGGCACGAGCCCGCTGAAGGACAAGCTGGGCATCGTCGCCGACGGGACGCACATCGTCGGCTTCGCCGACTGGGCCGAGCAGCTGATCGCCGAGTCCACCGGAAAGAACGGCACGGGGCTCCTCCCCGTCGTGCTCGACAAGCTCGCCCCCGAGCTCGAGTCGAAGCCGGCCGACCTGCAGGTCGTGCGTCTCGTCGCCAACGCCGAGGCCCACCATCTGTTCCCGGCGGACCGCCACGAGGGCGAGATCCTCGTCTCGGGCAGCCTCGGCGCGCAGCTCATCGTGTGGGAGTACGCCGTCGCGGTCGCTGGTCGCCTGCTCGGCATCAACCCGTTCGACCAGCCCGACGTGGAGGCCGCCAAGGTCGCCGCCCGCTCGCTGCTGGACAACCGTCCGGAGCCCGTCGCCCCCGCGTTCACCGCGGGCGGCATCGAGGTGCGCACGACCGGTTCGTTCCTCGGTGCGGCGACCACGCTCGACGCGGCCGTGGACGCGCTCCTCGCGCAGCTCGGCCCCGACGGCTACGTCGCGGTGCAGGCCTACGTCGACCGGCTCGCCCTCCCCCAGCTCGCGGGCATCCGCGACCTGCTGGCCGCGAAGGCCGGCCGTCCGGTCACCTTCGGCTGGGGTCCGCGGTTCCTGCACTCCACCGGTCAGTTCCACAAGGGCGGCCCGGCTGTGGGCGTGTTCCTGCAGCTCACCGCGACGCCTTCGGAGGACCTCGAGATCCCCGGCCGTCCCTTCACCTTCGGGCAGCTCATCCAGGCTCAGGCCGCCGGCGACGCCAGCGTCCTCGGCGAGCACGGCCGCCCGGTGCTCACGTTGACCCTCACGAACCCCGAGGCGGATGTCGTCTCGCTGTTCGAGACCGTCAACTGAAGCCGTCGATAAAGGAGAACAGTCACTTGTCACCGGTGGAGATCACCCCGGAGTTCAACCCGTTGCGGTTGCCCTCCGACCGTCGTCTCAATCGCATCGCGGGGCCCAGCAGCCTCATCATCTTCGGAGTGACGGGCGACCTGTCCCGCAAGAAGCTGATGCCCGCGGTGTACGACCTCGCGAACCGCGGCCTCCTGCCGCCCGGGTTCTCCCTCGTCGGGTTCGCTCGACGGGACTGGGAGGACCAGGACTTCGAGAAGGTCGTCTACGACGCGGTCAAGCAGTACGCACGCACGCCGTTCGACGATGACGTGTGGCAGCAGCTCGCGCAGGGCATCCGCTTCGTTCCCGGGGAGTTCGACGACGACGACGCGTTCCAGCGCCTGAAGCAGACGGTCGAAGACCTGGATGCCGAACGCGGCACGATGGGGAACCACGCGTTCTACCTGTCGATCCCGCCGAAGGCGTTCCCGATCGTCACCGAGCAGCTCAAGCGGTCCGGTCTCGCCGACCAGTCCGGCGAGGGCTGGCGGCGCGTCGTCATCGAGAAGCCGTTCGGTCACGACCTGCAGTCGGCGCGCGAGCTGAACGCCGTGGTCGAGACGGTCTTCCCGCCGGACTCGGTGTTCCGCATCGACCACTACCTCGGCAAAGAGACGGTCCAGAACATCCTGGCGCTGCGCTTCGCCAACGAGCTGTACGAGCCGATCTGGAACGCCAACTACGTCGACCACGTGCAGATCACCATGGCCGAGGACATCGGAGTGGGCGGCCGTGCCGGCTACTACGACGGCATCGGAGCGGCGCGCGACGTCATCCAGAACCACCTGCTGCAGCTCCTCGCCCTCACCGCGATGGAGGAGCCCATCTCGTTCAACGCCGCAGACCTGCGCGCCGAGAAGGAGAAGGTGCTCGCCGCCGTCCGCCTGCCCAAGGACCTCGCGAAGTCGACGGCCCGCGGACAGTACGGCAGCGGCTGGCAGGGCGGCGAGAAGGTCGTCGGCTTCCTCGAGGAGGACGGGATGAATCCCCAGTCCACCACCGAGACCTACGCCGCGATCAAGCTGGAGATCGGCACCCGCCGCTGGGCCGGCGTCCCGTTCTATCTCCGCGCGGGCAAGCGCCTCGGCCGACGCGTCACCGAGATCGCCGTCGTCTTCAAGCGCGCGCCGCAGCAGCTCTTCGCGGAGTCGCAGACCAGCGCGCTCGGCCAGAACGCGCTCGTCATCCGCGTGCAGCCCGACGAGGGTGTGACCATCCGCTTCGGCTCGAAGGTCCCGGGCGCCGGCATGCAGGTGCGCGACGTGAGCATGGACTTCGGCTACGGGCACGCCTTCACCGAGGCGAGCCCCGAGGCGTACGAGCGGCTCATCCTGGATGTGCTGCTCGGCGACCCGCCGCTGTTCCCCCGCCACGAGGAGGTCGAGCTCTCCTGGAAGATCCTCGACCCGATCGAGGACTTCTGGGCCACGCAGGGCCAGCCCGAGCAGTACCGCCCCGGAACCTGGGGCCCGAAATCGGCCGACGAGCTCCTTGAGCGCGACGGCCGGGTCTGGAGGCGTCCATGATCGTCGACCTTCCCGCGACGACCGTCAGCAACATCTCGAAGGCGCTGGTCAAGATCCGCGAAGAGGGCGGCGCCGTCGCCCTCGGGCGCGTGCTCACGCTGATCATCGCTACCCACCTCGGGCAGGAGGAGGAGGCCATCGAGGCCGCCAACGACGCCTCCCGCGAGCACCCGATGCGCGTCATCGTGGTGTCCACCGAGGAGGACCGCGAGCACAAGGGCGGCGAGGCCCGCCTCGACGCCCAGATCCGGGTCGGCGGCGATGCCGGCGCGAGCGAGGTCATCGTCCTCCGCGCCTACGGCGAGACGGCGAGCGACGAGGAGGGACTGGTCACCGGCCTGCTCCTGCCCGACGCTCCCGTCGTCGTCTGGTGGCCGGGGATCGCGCCTGAGAAGGCGTCCGCCTCTCCCCTGGGTCGCATCGCGACCCGGCGGATCACGGACGCCTCGGCTCAGCTGAACCCGCAGGAGTTCCTGTTCCACCTGGGGAAGACGTACGCCCCCGGCGATACGGACTTCGCCTGGACGCGGCTCACCCTGTGGCGGGCGCAGCTCGCCGCCGTGCTCGACCAGCCGCCGTACGAGCCGATCACGGCCGTCGACGTGGCCGGCGCATCCGACTCCCCCTCGACCCTGCTCCTCGCCGCGTGGCTGCGTCTGCAGCTGCAGGTGCCCGTGCAGTACGACCTCGCCTCGCGCGCGATCGGCTCCGGCGGCATCCACGGCGTCAAGATGTCGCGCGCCACCGGCGACATCGAGCTCCAGCGCGAGATCCCCAACGTCGCCCGCTTGTCGCAGCCGGGCCAGCCCACCCACGACCTCTCCCTGCCACGCCGCAACCTGCGGGACTGCCTGGCCGAGGAACTGCGTAGGCTGGACCCGGACGACCTCTACGGTGAGGTGATCACGAAGGGTCTCGCACTGCTGGAGACCTCTGACGAAGGAGCAGGCGCCAGGGCATGACGAACGAACGGCGGGTGCTCGTCCACCCGGACAAGGAGGCCCTGACGGCGTCGGTCGCCGCGCGCTTCCTCACCAAGACGATCGACATCCTCGACGATCTCGGCCGCGCCAACATCGCGCTGACCGGGGGCACGATGGGCATCGCGGTGCTGGAGGCGGTCAACTCCTCCCCCGCCCGCGACACCATCGACTGGTCGAGGGTGCATTTCTGGTGGGGCGACGAGCGGTTCGTGCCGCGGGACGACCCGGACCGCAACGAGCGCCAGGCCCGGGAGGCCCTGCTCGACCACATCGCGGTTCCTCCGGAGAACATCCACCCGTTCCCGTCGTCGGACGAGGTCTCGGACATCGACGGGGCCGCTCGCCTGTACGCGGCCGAGCTGGAGGCGTTCGGCACCGACGGCGCGCCGTTCCCGAAGTTCGACATCACCTTCCTCGGCGTGGGACCGGACGGACACATCGCCTCGCTGTTCCCGGACCGCGCCGGCATCCGCGAGACGGAGAAGACGGTGATCGCCGAGCGTGAGTCGCCCAAGCCTCCGCCGGCGCGCCTGAGCCTCACCCGCCCGGTGCTGAACGCATCCGACCGGATCTGGCTCGTGCTGGCGGGCAGCGACAAGGCGAGCGCTCTCGGGCTCGCCCTCGCCGGCGCGAGCTTCACCGAGGTTCCGGTGGCAGGCGCCAAGGGCCGCAAGCGCACCGTGTTCTTCGTGGACAAGGAAGCCTCGGTCGACGTGCCCGAGAACCTCATCGCACCCAGCTACTGACCCGCTCCCGAAGCGTCGTCAGGCGCGCGCAGGGCGCGCCGGTGAGTGGTCCGCGACTGCGGATCGCCAGCCGGTCGCGCCCTGCTTCGGCGATGCGGCGGTCGAACGCATGCGTCAGCAAGTGCAGGTAGAACGCCAGCAACCGCGCCGTCTCGTCCCGGACCTCCGCGTCACGGCCCGAGAGCTCCAGATCGTCGACCCAGCGCTGCAGTTCGGCGAATCGGATGCGCAGGTGAAGGGCGAGGCGTGCGTCGGCGGCCGTGGGCGGCGCGCCGTCTTCGGCCCGGGTGAGAACCTGTTCCGCGCGGTCAGCGGCGACCACCGCTTCCTCGAGGAGGGCGAGCAGGCTCACCCGGGTGACCGTCTCTCCGAGCGCTCCTGGAAAGCCTTGTGGTTCCTGTGGCGACCCGCGCATCGCTGGCCCCTCTCGTCTGGGACGCAGTGTAGCCCGGCAGCCGCGCGAAAAGGCCGCCCACCCGGAGAGGTGGACGGCCTGTTCGACGCGACGCGTCAGTTGGTGGTGGGTCGGCCCCTGCGCGCGCGCAGCTGGTTGAGGGCGTCGTCGAGCAGCTGCTCGGCCTCCTCCTCGCTGCGGCGCTCCTTCACGTACGCGAGGTGCGTCTTGTAGGGCTCCGTCTTGGCGACCGACGGCGGGTTCTCCTTGTCGCGGCCGGCGGGAAGGCCGGACGACGGCGAGTCGATGATGTCGGGGATCTCTTCCTCAGGAAGATTCGCCGCGAAGTACCGCACGGTCTCGTTGCCGAGAGCGTCCCAGTAAGACACCGCGACGCGGTCCGCGTGGAATCCGCGGTCCTGCTCGCCCATGGGGCCCGCGCCGACGCGCGAGCCACGAATTGCACTGCCTCCGGAAGCCATGCAGTCTCTCCTTCTTCAGTGTGCGCTTACGCGCTGAACTTGGTGATCAGACCGAGCACCACGATGCAGGTGATCCAGATCAGCCCGAGGATCACCGTGATGCGGTTGAGGTTGCGCTCGGCCACACCGGACGCACCGAGATTGGAGGTGACTCCGCCGCCGAACATGTCGGACAGGCCGCCACCACGGCCCTTGTGCAGCAGGATGAGCAGCGTCAGCAGCAGGCTGGTGATGCCCAGCAGCACCTGCAGGACGACCTGGAGAATCAGCACGGGGTACCTTTCGGGAAGCGTCCGGGCTCCGCCCGGGTAAGACCAACGTCCAGTATAACTTGCGACCCGGTCAGAGACCGACGTGCTTCTGATAGCGGACGATCGCGGCGAACTCGTTCACATCCAAGCTCGCTCCGCCGACCAGGGCGCCGTCCACGTTGGGCTCGCGCATGAAGGAGGCGATGTTGCCCGACTTCACCGACCCGCCGTAGAGGATGCGCGTCTTCGCCGCCACGTCCTCGCCGAGCAGCTCCACGATCACCGCGCGCAGCGCAGCAGCGACCTGCTCGGCCTGCTCGGGAGTCGCGGCCTGGCCGGAGCCGATGGCCCAGACCGGCTCGTACGCGACGACGAAGTCGGCCGCGGAGTCGACCTTCGAGAGCGCGGCACGCAGCTGCGCGACCGGCACGGCGCTCGCGCCGTGGGTCTCCAGGTCTTCCGCCGTCTCTCCGACGCAGATGATGGGCGCGATGTTGTGCTTCAGAGAAGCCGCCACCTTGCCGGCCACCTGCTCGTCGGTCTCGCCGTGCAGCGTGCGCCGCTCCGAGTGCCCGATGATCACGTAGCGCGACTCCAGCGCCTCGAGGAACGCGGCCGAGATCTCGCCGGTGTAGGCGCCGGACTCGTGCTCCGACACGTCCTGCCCGCCGAAGGCGAGCGGGAGCTTGTCGGCCGAGATCAGCGTCTGGACGCTGCGCAGGTCGGTGAACGGCGGGAAGACCGCCACCTCGACCGCGGAGTAGTCGTGCCCGGCGTCCTTCAACGTCCACGCCAGCTTCTGCACGAAAGCGATCGCCTGGAGGTGGTCCAGGTTCATCTTCCAGTTGCCGGCGATGAGCGGCACACGCCGCACCGAGGGGCTCACTGCTGCCATCCGAGGACCTCCAGACCGGGGAGACGCTTGCCTTCGAGGAACTCGAGGCTGGCGCCTCCGCCCGTCGAGATGTGACCGAACTGGTCGTCACGGAAGCCGAGCGCGCGGACGGCCGCGGCGGAGTCGCCTCCGCCGACGACGCTCAGGCCGTCGACCTCGGTCAGCGCCTGCGCGACCGCCTTCGTGCCGGCGGCGAACGGCGCCAGCTCGAACACGCCCATCGGGCCGTTCCAGAAGACGGTGCGCGCGCCCCGGACGTACTCCGAGAAGAGTTCAGCGGTCTCCGGGCCGATGTCGAGGCCGAGACCCTTGTCGCCCCAGTCGGTGTCCTCGATGGCGTCGATCGGCCGCACGGCGTGCTCCGCGTCGGCGCCGAACTTCGAGGCCACCACGACATCACGGGGAAGCACGATCTCGACCCCGAGCTCCTCCGCCGTGGCGAGGTAGCCTTTCACGGTCTCGATCTGGTCGGCCTCGAGCAGGCTAGAGCCGACCTTCAGGCCCTTCGCCGCGAGGAAGGTGAACAGCATCCCGCCGCCGATGAGCAGCGAGTTGACCTTCGGCAGCAGGTGCCCGATGACGCCCAGCTTGTCGGAGACCTTCGATCCGCCGAGGACGACCGCGTACGGCCGCTCCGGGTTCTCGGTCAACCGGTCGAGCACCTCGAGCTCGGCCTGGATCAGTGTGCCCGCCGCGCTCGGCAGCAGCTGCGCGAGCTCGTAGACGCTCGCCTGCTTGCGGTGCACGACGCCGAAGCCGTCGGACACGAACGCGTCACCGAACGCCGCGAGCTTCTCGGCGAACGCCTTCCGCTCCGCGTCGTCCTTGGAGGTCTCCCCCGGGTTGAACCGGAGGTTCTCCAGGAGCGCCACGTCGCCGTCCTTCAGGCCGTCCACGGCCTCCTTCGCGCCGCCGCCGACGGTGTCCTTGGCGAAGGTCACCGGCGCGCCGAGGAGCTCGGAGAGCCGCTGCGCGACCGGCGCCAAGCTGTACTTGGCGTCGGGTGCGCCGTCAGGGCGACCCAGGTGTGAGACGACGACCACCTTCGCACCCTGATTGATCAGGGCGTTGAGGGTCGGGATCGACGCCCGCACGCGTCCGTCGTCCGTGATCTTCGAGCCCTCAAGGGGCACGTTGAGATCACAGCGGACGACGACACGCTTGCCGGCGAGCGAACCGAGTGAGTCGAGAGTGCGGAGCGTCACGTCGGTTCCCCGGGGTCAGAGACGCTCGGCGACGTACTCGGTCAGGTCGACGAGACGGTTGGAGTAGCCCCACTCGTTGTCGTACCAGCTCGAGAGCTTCACCTGGTCGCCGAGGATGCGCAGCAGACCGGAGTCGAAGATCGAGGAGTGCGGGTCGGAGACGATGTCGCTGGAGACGATCTCGTCCTCGGTGTACTTCAGGATGCCCTTGAGGGGGCCCTCGGCCGCCTTCTTGTAGGCCGCCTTGACCTCGTCGACCGTGACCGGGCGCGAGGCGGTGACCGTGAGGTCGGTGATCGAGCCGGTGGGCACCGGGACGCGCAGCGCGAAGCCGTCGAGCTTGCCCTTGAGCTCCGGGAGCACGAGGCCGATGGCCTTCGCGGCGCCGGTGGAGGTCGGGACGATGTTGATCGCGGCAGCGCGGGCACGACGGAGGTCGGAGTGCGGGCCGTCCTGCAGATTCTGATCGGCGGTGTAGGCGTGGACCGTGGTCATCAGACCGCGCTCGATGCCGAACTCGTCGTTGAACACCTTGGCGAGCGGCGCGAGGCAGTTCGTCGTGCAGGAAGCGTTCGAGATGATGTTGTGCGACGCGGGGTCGTACAGGTGCTCGTTCACGCCCATGACGAACGTGGCGTCCTCGCCGGTCGCCGGAGCCGAGATGATGACCTTCTTGGCGCCTGCCGCGATGTGCTTGCGCGCGTCGTCGGCCTTGGTGAAGCGACCGGTGGACTCGATGACGATGTCGACGCCCAGGTCGCCCCAGCCGAGGTTGGCGGGGTCGCGCTCGGCGAGCACCTTGATGGGCTTGCCGTTGACGACGATATTGTCGCCATCCAGCTCGACGGTGGCGTCGAGACGGCCCGTGATGGAGTCGTACTTGAGCAGGTGCGCGAGCGTCTTGTTGTCGGTGAGGTCGTTCACCGCGACGATCTCGAGCTCGCTGCCCTTCGCAAGGGCCGCGCGCAGGTAGTTACGACCAATGCGACCGAACCCGTTGATTCCGATCTTTACGGACACAGATGTCTCCAGTTACTCGATGGGCGCCGAAGGGCGCGCTTTGTCAGGTGTTGTGTGCGGACGGCGGCGTCCCGGGAGGCTCCCTCCCGGGACGCCAGCCCGCCTACGACAGTAGCAGCAGACCCGCGGTCTTCTCGCGCGTCCGGATGAAGCGGTCATTGACGTCGGACCAGTTCGTGATGTTCCAGAACGCCTTGACGTAGTCGGCCTTGACGTTGACGTAGTCGAGGTAGAAGGCGTGCTCCCACATGTCGAGCATGAGGAGCGGCACGGTCGCCGCGGCGAGGTTGCCCTGGTGGTCGTAGAGCTGCTCGATGATGAGCTTCTGGCCGAGCGAATCCCACGCGAGGATCGACCAGCCGGAGCCCTGGATGCCGAGAGCCGACGCCGTGAAGTGGGCGCGGAACTTGTCGAACGAGCCGAAGAACTCGTCGATCGCGGCGGCCAGCTCACCGACCGGCTTGTCGCCGCCGTCCGGGGAGAGGTTGTTCCAGAACACGGTGTGGTTGACGTGACCGGCGAGGTTGAACGCCAGGTCCTTCTCGAGCTTGTTGACGTAGGTCAGGTCGTCGGCGTCGCGGGCCTCGGCCAGCTTCGCGAGAGCGGTGTTGGCCCCGTCCACATACGTCTTGTGGTGCTTGTCGTGGTGCAGTTCCATGATCCGGCCGCTGATGTTCGGCTCCAGGGCCGAGTAGTCGTACGGAAGGTCCGGCAGCGTGTAGTCAGCCATTACTCATCTCCACTGTTGTTGTGATTCGAGCGACTTCTCGAGTCTACTGAGAGCAACCCGAGCGGCCGTCGGATGCTTCCTGACGGCCTCAAGTCCCGTGTCGAACGTACACCGGGAAAGCTACACCTCGTCCAGATCCGCGGGGAGGCTCGCCTCTGTGCCGGGGATGCCCAGGTCGCTCGCCCGCTTGTCCGCCATGGCCAGGAGCCGGCGGATGCGGCCGGCCACGGCATCCTTCGTCATGGGCGGGTCGGCGTGATGTCCGAGCTCGTCGAGGCTGGAGTCGCGGTGCGCGAGCCGCAGCTCACCCGCGTAGCGCAGGTGCTTCGGCACATCGGGGCCGAGGATCTCGAGGGCGCGCTCGACGCGGGCGCAGGCGGCGACGGCGGCCTGGGCGGACCGGCGCAGGTTGGCGTCGTCGAAGTTGACCAGGCGGTTGGCGTTGGCGCGCACTTCGCGGCGCTGACGGAGCTCTTCCCAGTTCGTGACGGTCTGGAGGGCGCCCATGGCCACGAGCATCGCGCTGATCGCCTCGCCATCCCGGATGACGACGCGGTGCACGCCGCGGACCTCGCGGGCCTTCGCGGAGATGCCGATCCGGCCGGCCGCACCGACCAGGGCCATCGCGGCCTCATTGCCGGGGCAGGTGATCTCGAGCGCCGCGGATCGCCCGGGATCGGTCAGCGATCCGTGCGCGAGGAACGCTCCGCGCCAGACGGCGGCGAGCTCGTCGCGCGAACCCGTGGTGAGCCGGTTCGGGAGGCCGCGGATCGGCCGGCGGCGCGCATCCAGAAGGCCGGTCTGCCGGGCGAGCGTCTCGCCGCCGTCGAGCACGCGAACCAGATACTGGCTGCTGCGGCGCAGGCCGGAAGCGGAGATGACGGACACCTCGGACCGGACGCCGTAGAGCTCTGCCAGGTCCTTCCGGACCCGGCGTGCGAGCTCCGGGGTGTCGAGCTCGCTCTCCACCGCGATCCGGCCGCCGATGAGGTGCAGGCCGCCCGAGAACCGGAGGATGGTCGCCAGCTCTGCTGCTCGGACCGTGGTCTTGCTGACCTCGACCTTCGTGAGCTCGTCCTTGACGTCGGAGGTGAGAGCCAATCGGATTCCTTACTGTCTCAAGGCGGGGGTGGTGCCGTGGAGGGAAAGGCCGTGATCATTCACGGCCGAGGTCGCGGTGCTTGGTGTTGACCGCAAGACCGGGGAAACTGCGCAACCGCGCCGCGAGCTCTTCCGCAATCGCGACGGACCGGTGTTTTCCGCCAGTGCAGCCTATCGCGATCATGGCGTGCCGTTTGTTCTCGCGCTGGTAGCCGGTCATGATCGGGCGCAGCGCCGCGATGTACCCCTGGATGAACTCGGCGGCGCCGTCCTGCGCCAGGACGTAGTCGCGCACGACCTCTTCGAGACCCGTGTGCGGCCGCAATTCGGGGTTCCAGAACGGGTTCGGGAGGAACCGCGCGTCGGCGACCAGGTCCGCGTCGGCAGGCAGACCGTACTTGAAACCGAAGCTCATCACCGTGACCTGGACGTCTGCCGCATCCTCCGCCGCGAACGTGTCGGTGATGTTCGTCGCCAGCTGGTGGATGTTCAGATCGGTCGTGTCGACGATGATGTCGCTCGCCTCGCGGATCTCCCGGAGGCGGGTGCGCTCGGCGGAGATCCCGTCGAGGATCGTCCCGTCGCCCTGCAGAGGGTGCGGCCGGCGCACCTGCTCGAAGCGGCGCACGAGCACCGCATCCGACGCCTCCAGGAAGAGCACCCGCACTTTGGTGCCCTCACGGAGGCTCTGGATCATGTCGCGCAGGTCGACGAAGAAGTTGCGGCCCCGCACGTCGACCACCGCCGCGATGCGCGGCAGCCCGGACTCCGCCCGGTTGGCGAGCTCGATCAGCGGGCGCAGCATCTGCGGCGGGAGGTTGTCGACCACGTACCAGTCGAGGTCCTCCAGCGCGTTGGCGACCGTCGAACGGCCGGCGCCCGACATCCCGGTGACGATGAGTACTTCCTGTTGCTCCCCGCTTGCGACAGTGTCGTCGTCGGTGGCCATCGTCCGGTCTCCTCCGTGTCGGTGTACGTCCAGCCTAGCGACTGACCCCGGACGCCTGGCCGCTCTGCTCACCTGCGCTGTCGGTTGCTCTGTCCGTTGCGCTGTCTCTCCCGACACCCTCCGCCAGCCGCTCGAAGATGGCCGTGGCGAGGGTCGGGCCGACCCCGCGCACCTCGGCGATCTCCTCAGGAGTCGCCTTTCGCAGTTGGGCCACCGATCCGAAGTGCTTGAGCAGCACCTTCACCCGCGACGGGCCGAGGCCCGGGATCTCGCCCAGCACCGTGCCGATGTCGCGCTTCCGGCGCGCACGCTGGTACGTGATGGCGAAGCGGTGCGCCTCATCGCGGAGGCGCTGGATGAGGAACAGCGCGTCGCTGTTGCGCGGCAGGATCACCGGGAAGTCGGAGTCGGGCAGCCAGATCTCCTCGAGGCGCTTCGCGATGCCGGCGAGCTGGATTCCGGTCACGCCCGACTCGTCGAGCGCCCGCTTCGCGGCGGCGACCTGCGGCTGGCCACCGTCGACGAGCAGAAGGTTCGGCGGGTACGAGAACTTGCGGCGACGGCGTTCGGCCGCCGCCTCCACCACCTCGTCGGCGCCTGCGGCGCCCTCGGCGTCCAGCGCGGTGTCCTCCGCAGCCATGTCCGCCGCGGCGTCGGTCGCGGCATCCGGCGACGAGTCGTCCTTCAGGTACGCCAGCCGGCGCGAGATCACCTGGTAGATCGACTCCGTGTCGTCCGTGGACTCCGGGATGCTGAAGCGGCGGTACTGGTCCTTGCGGGGCAGGCCGTCCTCGAAGACGACCATCGACGCGACGATGTTCGTGCCGCTCAGGTGGGAGACGTCGTAGCACTCCATCCGCAGGGGCGCGTCCGGCATCCCGAGGGCGTCCTGGATGTCGTTCAGCGCCTGGGAGCGCGCCACGAAGTCGGAACTGCGGCGGGTCTTGTACAGGATGAGCGCGTTCTTTGCGTTCATCGAGACGGTCTGCGCGAGCGCGGCCTTCTCGCCGCGCTGCGCTGTCCGCAATTCGACCCGGCCGGTGTGCCGGCCACGCGGGGCGGACGGATCGGGCGTCTCGCGGCGCCGCTGCGTGAGCCACTGCTCCAGCTCCGCCGTGTCTTCCGGCAGCTCGGGGACGAGGATCTCGCGCGGCGGGGCGTCGGGGCCGTCGTAGGCGTTCTGGACGACCGTCTCGACCAGCTCGCCGAGCTCCATGTCGAGCTCCTTGTCGACCACCCAGCTGCGGACACCGCGGACGCGGCCGCCGCGCACGATGAACTGCTGCACGGCCGCAGCGAGCTCGTCGTGGGCGATGCCGAACACGTCCGCGTCGATGTTCTCGGTCAGGACGACCGCGCTCTTGCCGAGCGCGCCCTCCAGTGCCTGGATGGCATCCCGGTGCCGCGCTGCGGACTCGTAGTCCATCGTGCTGGCGGCCTGCTTCATCTTCTCGTTCAGATCGCGGAGGTAGCCGGTGTCGTTGCCGGCCATGAACGAGGCGAAGTCGATGGCGAGCGATTTGTGATCCTCCGGCGAGATGCGGCCGACGCACGGCGCCGCGCACTTGCCGATGTCGCCCAGCAGGCAGGGGCGGCCGGTCTGCTCCGCGCGCTTGTAGACGCCGTCCGAGCAGCTGCGCATCGGGAACGCCTTCAGCATCAGGTCGACGGTCTCGCGAATGGCCCACACCTTCGTGTACGGGCCGAAGTAGCGCGCGTCCTTCAGGTTGCGGTTACGCGTGATCATGACCCGCGGGATGCGGTCGCCGAGGGTCACCGCGAGGTACGGGTACGTCTTGTCGTCGCGGAACTTGACGTTGAACGGCGGATTGAACTCTTTGATCCAGGTGTACTCGAGCTGGAGCGCCTCGTACTCGGTGCCGACCACCGTCCACTCGACGCTCGACGCGGTCGTGACCATGCGGCGGGTGCGCTCGTGGAGGCTCCGCAGCGGCTGGAAGTAGTTGCTCAGCCGGGCGCGGAGGTTCTTCGCCTTGCCGACGTAGAGCACGCGCCGGTTCTTGTCGCGGAACCGGTACACGCCCGGCTGCGTCGGGATCTCGCCGGCCTTCGGCCGGTAGCTGACGGTGTCTGCCACGGCGCGTCTTACGCGGCGCCCCGAGCCGACTCGCCCTGGAGCATCTCCTTGAGGAAGAAGCCGGTGTGGCTGCCCGGTGTCTCGGCGACCTTCTCCGGAGTCCCGGTCGCGATGACTTCGCCGCCGCCGGCGCCGCCCTCCGGACCCATGTCGATGATCCAGTCGGCCGACTTGATGACGTCGAGGTTGTGCTCGATGACGATCACCGTGTTGCCCTTGTCGAGCAATCCGTTGAGGACCAGCAGGAGCTTGCGGACATCCTCGAAGTGCAGACCGGTGGTCGGCTCGTCGAGCACGTAGACGCTGCGGCCGTTGGACCGGCGCTGCAGCTCGGTCGCGAGCTTCACGCGCTGGGCCTCCCCACCCGAGAGGGTGGTCGCACTCTGGCCGAGCCGGACGTAGCCGAGCCCCACATCCACCAGCGTCTGCAGGTAGCGGTGGATGGCCGAGATCGGCCGGAAGAACTCCGCCGCCTCGCTGATCGGCATGTCGAGCACCTCGGCGATGTTCTTGCCCTTGTAGTGCACGGAAAGGGTGTCGCGGTTGTACCGCGCTCCCCCGCACACCTCACACGCGACGTACACGTCGGGCAGGAAGTTCATCTCGATCTTGATCGTGCCGTCACCCGAGCACGCCTCGCAGCGCCCGCCCTTGACGTTGAAGCTGAACCGGCCGGGGAGGTATCCGCGAGCCTTCGCCTCCAGCGTCTCGGCGAACAGGTTGCGGATGCGATCGAACACGCCCGTGTAGGTCGCAGGGTTCGACCGGGGCGTCCGCCCGATCGGGGCCTGGTCGACGTGCACGACCTTGTCCAGGTTCTCGAGTCCGGTCACGGTGCGGTGCTTTCCGGGCACCTTCCGGGCGCCGTTGAGCTTGTTCGCCATCACCCGGTACAGGATGTCGTTCACGAGCGACGACTTGCCGGAGCCGGAGACGCCGGTGACCGCGACGAACGTGCCGAGGGGGAAGTCGACCGTGACCTTCTTCAGGTTGTTGGCCTCCGCATCCACGACGCGGATCATTCGCTTCTTGTCGACCTTGCGCCGCTTGGTGGGGAGCGCGATCTCGCGACGGCCGGCCAGGTAGTCGCCGGTCAGCGAATCGGTATTCGTGAGCAGGTCGTCGTACGAGCCCGAGTGGACGACATGCCCGCCGTTGACTCCTGCGCCCGGGCCGATGTCGACGATCCAGTCGGCGGTGCGGATGGTGTCCTCGTCGTGCTCGACGACGATCAGCGTGTTGCCGAGGTCGCGGAGGGCGACGAGCGTGTCGATGAGCCGGCGGTTGTCGCGCTGGTGCAGGCCGATGCTCGGCTCGTCGAGCACGTAGAGCACTCCGGTGAGGCCCGAACCGATCTGCGTCGCCAAGCGGATGCGCTGCGCCTCGCCGCCGGACAGGGTGCCGGCCGCGCGGGCCAGGTCGAGGTAGCTGAGGCCTACCTGGATGAGGAAGTCGAGGCGGATCTTGATCTCGCGCAGCACCTGCGCGCCGATCTTCTGCTCGCGCTCGGTCAGGTGCAGCTTCTCCATGAACGTGCGGGCGTCGCTGAGGCTCAGCTGCGACGCGTCCGCGATGCTCTTGCCGTGCACGAGCACCGCGAGCACCTCGGGCTTGAGCCGCTTGCCACCGCAGACCGGGCAGGGCACCTCGCGCAGGTACTCGGCCCAGCGGGCGCGCTGCGTGTCGGTCTCGGCCTGGAGGTACTGGCGCTCGATGTACGGCACAACGCCCTCGAAGCCGGAGGTGTACGACATCTCACGGCCGTAGCGGTTCTTCCACTTCACCTTGACTTCGAAGTTGTCGCCGTGGAGCACCGCGTCCTTGACGTTGTCCGGCAGCTTCTTCCACGGCGTCTTCAGCGAGAACTTCAGGTCGCGCGCGAGGCCGTCGAGCAGCTTCTCGTAGTAGTTGAAGAGTCCCTTGCCCTGGGTGGTCCACGGCACGATGACACCTTCGGCGATGCTGAGCGTGTCGTCGCCGAGCAGGAGTTCGTCATCCACCGACATGCGGGTGCCGAGGCCCGAGCACTCCGGGCAGGCGCCGAACGGCGCGTTGAACGAGAAGGTCCGCGGCTCGATCTCGGTCAGCTGGATCGGGTGGCCGTTCGGGCAGGAGAGCTTCTCGCTGAAGTTCTGCCACGCCGCGGTGCCCTCGCGGTCGACGTAGTTGACCTGGACGAGGCCGTCGGTGAGCCGGAGCGCGGTCTCGAGGGAGTCGGTGAGGCGGCCGAGGATGTCGGGACCGGCGACGAGACGGTCGACGACGACCGAGATGTCGTGCTTGTACTGCTTCTTCAGGGTGGGCGGGTCGGCGAGCTGGATCTGCTCACCGTCGACGAGCGCACGCGAGTAGCCGCTCGCGGCGAGCTCCTTGAAGAGGTCGACGAACTCGCCCTTCTTCTGCGAGACCACGGGGCTCACGACCATGTACCGGGTGCCCGGCTCCAGCTCCATAAGCTGGTCCGCGATCTGCTGCACCGTCTGGCGCTGGATGCGCTCACCGCAGATAGGACAGTGCGGAACCCCGATGCGGGCCCACAGCAGTCGCATGTAGTCGTAGATCTCGGTGATCGTGCCCACGGTCGACCGCGGGTTGCGGTTGGTGGACTTCTGGTCGATCGAGACGGCGGGGCTCAGGCCCTCGATGAAGTCCACATCCGGCCGGTCGACCTGGCCGAGGAACTGGCGCGCATACGCCGAGAGGGACTCGACGTAGCGCCGCTGCCCCTCGGCGAAGATCGTGTCGAACGCGAGCGACGACTTGCCCGATCCGGACAGGCCGGTGAAGACGACCATCGAGTCGCGCGGGATCTCGAGGTCGACGTTGTGGAGGTTGTGCACGCGTGCTCCGCGCACGCTGAGGTGCGACCCCGTCACTCTGCTGATGTTTCCCGTCTCGCTGTTCACTCGCCCGCTGCTCACTCGCTCTATTCTCCGCCATCCGTGCTGGGAAATCGGGGCTGTTCGCCCACCGCGCACCTCGTCCACTAGATCGAACGTGTGTTCGATTCTACCGGATGGACACGGTTCACCCATGCAGCCGCGAGTCTAGGCTCGACCACCGACATTCGAACCCCGTCACCGTGGTGACCGCCGGAGCAGCGCCGGGAGGAGCATTCCCACCAGCGCCACGAGCGCAAGTCCCGACACGACCGCGAAGACCGGCTCGCCCGTCCCGCCACCGAATATCAGAAGCAGGACGGCGGCCCCCTGAACGGGCACCTGGATGAGCACGAAACGGCGCAGCGACGGCAGGAGCACCGCGGGTTGCAGCCGAGCCGCAGCCGGAACCACCAGCGTCCACGCGGCGACGAGGTGCAGGGCGTGCGCCCCAGCGATCAGCGCGAGCAGCCGCGGACTCGCCGTGCCCGGTTCGATCAGGGACGACAGCACCAGCACGCCGAGCAGCACCCAGGCGGTGAGCCACCGCGGTCGCCAGACGGCCACGCCGACGAGGAGCGCCGCGATCGCCGTCCACGGGCCCCCCGGAACCCCCACCAGGACCAGCGGAAGGGCGATCGCGACGAAGAGAACGCGCAGCGACCAGCCCGGAACGGTGACGACGTCGAGGACGGGCGGTCCCCCGAACTCCGGCCGCGCGCTCATCGCCGCGCCCTCGCCGAGGCCCGGGCCGGCGCCGAGGCCAGCGCCCGCAGGGCGCCCTGCCGAGCGGCCGCATCATCCCACGCGAGCAGCTCCACTCCCCCGGCCTGCAGCTGGTCGAGCCGGAGGCGCCGCTCCAGCTCTATGGTCCTCAGCGCCAGGAGGTCGCGCCTGGGCAGGTCGCGCGCATCGCGAGCAGGGAGGACGTCCACGGCGATCACGCGGTGCCCCGCCGCCCGCCAGGTGAGCGCGAGCGTCAGCGCCTGGTCGTCGAGGAAGGTCGAGAGCATCACGGCGAGAGAACCCGGCGAAAGCCGCGGCGCCCGGACTCGGTGATATGCCCTGTTGTCCGCTGCGGTCAGCTCGATCGCCCGGAGCACGCGCTCCCGATGACGAGCGCCCGCACGCGGAGGGAGGACGCGCCTCGACTGCCCCAGATCGTCGAACCCCACCCGGTCGCCGGCCGCCGCATACGCCACGGCGAGCGAGGACGCCGCCTCGCGCGCCAGGTCGAGCGAAGAGACCGCCGGCCGCGGGTAGGCGCGGGACCAGTCGGCCACGACAGCGCTGAGATCGTCGCGGGCGTCGACGACGAGGTGCACGGCGGCGTCCGACGTCGCGGTGGTGCGGCGCACGTACAGCTCCCCCGCCCGCCCGGCGCGCGCGGTCGCCCGCCAGTCGATGCGACGCAGCCGGTCACCGGGATGGAACTCGTCGATGTCGCGGAACTCGCCGCCCTCGCCCGGTCGCGTCGAGACGTGCTGACCGGTCAGACCGAGCAGACGGCTCGGGAGGGGGATGCTCCGGATCGGCACGGTTCCCGGGCGCACCACGCGCTCCACCGCCGCCTCCTCCCCCGGCTCTCCGGCCCAGACGGCATCCGCGCCAACCGCCCGCACCTCGACGGCGGCGACCCGCTGCCGGCCGGAGTGCACCACCGGGACCTCGCTGGCGAGTTTCGCCGCTGCGCGCGGCGTGAGCACCGCATCCACCGGGGCGGCCGTCCCGAGCGTCAGCCGCACCTGCAGGGCGTCGGGATGCTGTGTCGCGGTCGCCCGCACCTCGACCGTCAGCGCGTCGACACCGCGGTCGCTGTGCACGGCGCCGTCGGAGGCCACCTCGGCAGCCACCGCGACCGTCAGCGCGTCGACACCGCGGTCGCTGTGCACGGCGCCGTCGGAGGCCACCTCGGCAGCCACCGCGACCGCGTCGCCCGCCGCGGGATCTTCGCGGTCACGGCCTGGTCGGCGATCCCACGCCAGGGCGGCCGCGAGGAGCAGCGGCGCGCCGACGAGGGCCGGCTCCAGCCGCGACATCACGAACCCCGCGACGACTCCGATGGCGCCGACCACGACGGCCGCGGCGAGAGCCGGGCTGAGCATCCACGCGGTCCGCGTCGTCGTGCTCGTGCGGAGTGTCATCGTCGTGCCTGGTGCGCCGGTTGCAGGCTCACCGGTTGCCGCCTCACCGACCGCTGGTTCATCGGGCGGCCGTCTCGTCGCCGGCACGCTGCGCCGCCCCGACGGCGGGCGGTCCTGGCACCGTGTTGACCACCTCGGTGACGATCTCCTCGGCGCGCACCCCGCTGGTCCACGCCTGCACGGTCAGCGTGAGGCGGTGCGCCAGCACCGGGACGGCGACCGCCTTGATGTCGTCGGGGATGACGAAGTCGCGCCCGGCGAGCACGGCCAGCGCCCGCGCGACCAGGAGCAGCCCCTGGGAACCGCGGGGGGACGCGCCCACGTCGACCGATTTGTGCCGTCGGGTGGCCGCAGCCAGCCGGACGCAGTACTCGGCGATGTCGGGATCGACATCCACGGCCTCCACACCAGCCTGCATGGCGGCCAGCGTCTCGGCGTCGATCACCGGCTCCACCGTCGCCACCTCGTGCCGCCGGGCCACGCGCGCCAGCAGCACCCGCGCCTCCCCTGCCTCGTCGGGGTAGCCGACGCTCAGCCGGACCATGAACCGGTCGAGCTGGGCCTCCGGCAGCGCGTACGTGCCCTCTGACTCGATCGGGTTCGCCGTCGCGACGACGTGGAAGGGCGACGGCAGCGGGAAGCTGCGGCCCTCGACCGACACCTGCCCCTCCGCCATCGCCTCCAGCAGCGCCGACTGGGTCTTCGGCGAGGTGCGGTTGATCTCGTCCGCGAGGAACAGCCCCGTGAAAACCGGCCCCGGCCGGAACTCGAAGTCGGAGGTGCTCGGCACGTACACGAACGAACCCGTGATGTCCGACGGGAGCAGGTCGGGCGTGCACTGCAGGCGGCGGAAGTCAAGGCCGACGGCCGCGGCGATGCTGCGTGCTGCGAGCGTCTTGCCGAGACCGGGGACGTCCTCGAAAAGCACGTGCCCGCCCGCGAGGATGGTCGCGAACGCGATCCGCAGCGGTTCGCGCATCCCCACGACGACGCTCCCCACCCGGTCGAGGACGTCGGCGCCGAGGCGCGCCACGTCCGCGAGCGGAAGGGGCGGTGCGGATGCGGTGCGGGGGTCAGCGGGCACGGGGCGTCTCCTCAGGGGTCGGGGCGGTTGGATGGGGCGGTGCTGGGGGGCGGTTCGGTACCGTCGCGCGGGTCGGCGCGTCGTCGTCGCGGACGAACGCCTCCAGACGGTCGAGGGCCGCAGCTACCTGCGCCGTGCGCGGCGGCTGGACGGCTGATCCGCGCCGTAGCAGCGCGAGCAGGTCGGCGCCGAGGATCGCCTCCAGGTGCGCGTCGGCGGAGCGGTCCTCCAGATCGAGCCCGCGCAGCTGCAGGGCGCGTTCGGCGACCAGGCGGAGGGCGCGGATCCCTTCCGGCGATGCGCGGCCACCGCGCGAGCTCAAGGACCAGCCCAGCTGGACGACATCCCTTCTGGCACCCGGCCGCAGCGGGGGTGGCGGAAGCGGCCAGCTCAGGTCGACCGCCTCCCCGAGAGCGGAGAGGCAGGCCGAGAAAGCGAAGACGACCGCTCCCAGCCCGATCGCGTGCGGGGCGTCCATCCCGACGTACCAGGCCACAGCGCCGAGCGCGATGCCGAGCACGGCGCTGAGGATGAGGCGGCGCAGCATGCCGGGCGGCAGCCGGCGGCCGGTCATCGGTGACCCCCGCGCGGCTCGCTGCCCGCTCCCCGCGCGGAGCTCGCACGGCCGCCGGCGTTCCAGGAGGCGCGGAGCGCGTCCACAGCCTCGCGCGCGGACTCGACGTCGCCCGGTGTGACCGGCGCGCTACTGAAGCGCGCTCGCTGGTACAGCGCGAGAAGGCGCCCGGCCGCATCCCGGTCTGCGGCGACGCGAGCGACGACCCTGGCGGCGAATTCGGCGGGTGTCTCGGCCGGGAGACGGCGGACCCCGGAGTCAGCGGCACCCTCTTCGAGCCCCACCCAGGCGCGTTCGACCGCGTCGCGCGGCTCACGGGGCTCTGCGAGCACCTCCGCCGCGCGGTCGAGTCCGCGCCGGACCTGCTCCGGCTCAGGTTCCGGATCCGGGTCGGACGCCGACGGCGCGCTTGACGCCTCGACTCCGGTGACGACCCCCAGCGGCGGGAGCGTGGGCGGCGCACTCCTGCGGCGGCGCAGTCGCCAGATCACCGCCAACGCGATGATCACGGCGAGAACGATCAGGGCCACGAGGATCCACGAGAGGTCCAGTCGCACCTCGTGGATGGTCCGCTGCGGTTCCGGCGTGCCCGTGGTCTGCTGACCCGGCTCGCCGGTGCGGACGGGCCCAGGCGGCAGGAACACGCGGGGCCCGCTGAACTGCGGTGCGCCCTGGAATGCCACCGCGATCAGCGCCGCCCCGACCAGTGCGACGCACACGGCGAGCGTCCACCGCCGCGGTCCCGTCGCCTTCGCTGCCACTCTGCCACCGTAGTCCGACTCGGGCCTCTGTCCGGCACGGAGAACCCGGTCGTGTCAGCCCAGGTGCCCGGCCTTCTCCATCTGACGCAGGTCGCGCTTCAGGTCGGAGAGCTCGTCGCGCAGCCGAGCCGCCAGCTCGAACTTCAGCTCACCGGCCGCGGCCAGCATCTGCTGGTTGAGATCGGCGATGAGTCCCTCGAGCTCAGCGGCCCCCTGCGCGGCGATGCCGCCATTGCGCAGGTTCGGTGTCGGGCTCTTGCGCCTCTGGTCACGACCGGCAAGAATCCGCGCGGTGTCGGCCTCTTCACGCGCCAGCACATCGGTGATGTCGGCGATCCGCTTCCGGAGCGGCTGCGGATCGATGCCGTTCACACGGTTGTACTCGACCTGCTTCTCGCGCCGGCGATCCGTCTCTTCGATCGCGTTCTTCATCGAGTCGGTGAGCACGTCGGCGTACATGTGCACGGCACCCGAGACGTTACGAGCCGCTCGTCCGATGGTCTGGATGAGCGACGTCGACGACCGCAGGAAGCCCTCCTTATCGGCGTCGAGGATCGCGACCAGCGACACCTCCGGAAGGTCGAGTCCTTCTCGCAGCAGGTTGATGCCGACCAGGACGTCGTAGACGCCCGCGCGCAGTTCGGTGAGCAGTTCGACGCGGCGGAGCGTGTCGACATCCGAGTGCAGGTACCGGACCTTCACCCCCGCCTCCGCGAGGAAGTCGGTGAGCTCCTCGGCCATCTTCTTGGTCAGGGTGGTGACCAGGATGCGCTCGTCGCGCTCGACGCGGACCCGGATCTCTTCGAGCAGGTCGTCGATCTGGCCCTTTGTCGGCTTGACGACGATCTCGGGATCGATGAGGCCGGTCGGGCGGATGATCTGCTCGACCACACCGTCGGCGATCCCGAGCTCGTATTTGCCGGGGGTCGCGGACAGGTACACCGTCTGGCCGACGCGATCCTTGAACTCGTTCCACTTCAGCGGCCGGTTGTCGAGCGCGCTCGGCAGACGGAATCCGTGCTCCACCAGAGTGCGCTTACGCGACGCGTCGCCCTCGTACATCGCCCCGATCTGCGGCACAGTGACGTGCGACTCGTCGATGACCACCAGGAAGTCGTCCGGGAAGTAATCGAGCAGGCAGTTCGGCGCCTCGCCCGGCTGGCGGCCGTCGATGTGCCGCGAGTAGTTCTCGATACCGGAGCAGAAGCCGATCTGCTCCATCATCTCCAGGTCGAACTGGGTGCGCATGCGGAGGCGCTGTGCTTCGAGCAGCTTGCCTTCGCGCTCCAGCTCCTGCAGTCGCTCGTGCAGCTCCTCCTGGATGGTGACGATCGCACGCTGCATCGTCGCCGGGCTCGCGGCGTAGTGGGTCGCAGGGAACACCGACACCGCATCCATCGTCTGCAGCACGTCGCCCGTCAACGGGTGCAGCGAGTACAGCGCCTCGATCTCGTCGCCGAACAACTCGATCCGGACCGCGTGCTCCTCGTACATCGGGATGATCTCGATCGTGTCGCCCCGCACGCGGAACTTGCCGCGCGAGAAGTCGACGTCATTGCGCTCGTACTGCATGCCGACGAAACGACGGATGAGCGCATCGCGCCCCACGTTCTGGCCCACCTGCAGCGCGACCATCGCCTCGAGGTACTCCTCCGCCGCACCGAGACCGTAGATGCAGGACACGGTGGACACCACGACGACGTCACGACGGCTCAGCAGGGAGTTCGTGGTCGAGTGGCGCAGCCTCTCGACCTCGGAGTTGATCGACGAGTCCTTCTCGATGAAGGTGTCGGTCTGCGGGACGTACGCCTCGGGCTGGTAGTAGTCGTAGTACGAGACGAAGTACTCGACCGCGTTGTTGGGCAACAGCTCACGGAACTCGTTGGCGAGCTGAGCCGCGAGGGTCTTGTTGTGCGCCAGCACCAGCGTGGGCCGCTGCACTTGCTCGATGAGCCATGCCGTGGTCGCCGACTTGCCGGTACCGGTCGCGCCCAGGAGGACCACATCCGTCTCGCCTGCGTTGATGCGGCCCGCGAGTTCTGCGATCGCCTGCGGCTGGTCACCGCTGGGGCTGTATTCGCTGACGACCTCGAAGGGACGGACGGCGCGCGTGGGAAGCATGCTTCTAGTCTAGGAACGACCACCGACACTCGATCCGGCTCTCGCTCACAGCGGAACGCTCGGCGTCAGGCCCCGGCGCGCAGCTCGTCCCAGAGGGCGTCGACCTGCGCATCCGTCTGCTCCAGAGTGCCGCCGGTGTCGATCACGACGTCGGCCACCGCGAGCCGCTCCTCGTCGGTCGCCTGCGAGCGGATGCGGCGCTCGGCCTCGGCCGGGTCCATCCCGCGGAGGCGTACCAGCCGGTCGATGCGCGTCCGCTCGTCGGCGTGGGCGACGACCACGCGGTCGAACGGATACTCGTTGGCCGATTCGACCAGCAGCGGCACGTCGTAGACGACGATCGCCCCGGGGTCGGCCTCGGCAGCGGCGCGGAACCGTGCGGTCGACGCGGCGAGGACGGCCGGATGCGTGATCCCGTTCAGTGCCTTCAGCGCCTCCGCGTCGCCGAAGACGATCGCCCCGAGTGCCGGGCGGTCGAGGCTGCCGTCGGCCGCGATCACCCCGTCGCCGAACCGTTCGGCGATCTGGGCGAGCGCCGGTGTGCCCGGCTCCACGACCTCGCGGGCGATGCGGTCGGCATCCACGACGACGGCGCCGTGCGAGGCGAGCCGGGAGGCGATGGTCGATTTACCGGAGGCGATCCCGCCCGTGAGTCCGATCAGCTGCACCCCACCAGCCTAGCCACGACGCGATTCCGCCCGGAAACGCCGAAACGGCCGGCCCCGAAGGACCGGCCGTCTCAGAGAGAGGATGCTCAGGAGTTGGAGCTGAGCTTCTCGCGCAGAGCCGCGAGCGACTCGTCGTCGGCGAGCGTTCCGCCACCAGCCGAGTCGGAGGTGTAGGTCGAGGTACCGCTGTCGGCAGCAGCCTCCTCGAGGCCCTTCGCGACCTGGCGCTTGTGCGCCTCCCAGCGCGCCTGGGCGGCAGCGTACTGCTGCTCCCACTCGTCGCGCTGCGTCTCGAAGCCTTCCTTCCACTCGTTGGTCTCCGGGTCGAAGCCCTCAGGGTACTTGTAGTTGCCCTGGTCGTCGTACTCGGTGACCATGCCGTAGAGCGCCGGGTCGAACTCGGTGCCCTCGGGGTCGACGCCCTCGTTCGCCTGCTTCAGCGAGAGGGAGATGCGGCGACGCTCGAGGTCGATGTCGATGACCTTGACGAACACCTCGTCGCCCACCGAGACGACCTGCTCGGCCAGCTCGACGTGCTTGCCGGACAGCTCGGAGATGTGGACGAGACCCTCGATGCCGTCCGCGACGCGGACGAACGCACCGAACGGAACCAGCTTCGTGACCTTGCCCGGTGCGACCTGACCGATCGCGTGGGTGCGGGCGAAGACCTGCCACGGGTCCTCCTGCGTCGCCTTGAGCGACAGCGAGACGCGCTCGCGGTCGAGGTCGACCTCGAGGATCTCGACGGTGACCTCCTGGCCCACCTCGACGACCTCGGAGGCGTGCTCGATGTGCTTCCAGGAGAGCTCCGACACGTGGACGAGACCGTCGACGCCGCCGAGGTCGACGAACGCACCGAAGTTGACGATCGACGAGACGACGCCCTTGCGGACCTGGCCCTTGTGCAGGTTGTTGAGGAACGTGGTGCGGGACTCCGACTGGGTCTGCTCCAGCAGCGCGCGGCGCGAGAGCACCACGTTGTTGCGGTTCTTGTCGAGCTCGAGGATCTTGGCCTCGATCTCCTGACCCAGGTACGGGGTGAGGTCGCGGACGCGGCGCAGCTCGATGAGCGAAGCCGGCAGGAAGCCGCGGAGGCCGATGTCGACGATCAGGCCGCCCTTGACGACCTCGATCACCGTACCGGTGACCACGCCGTCGGCTTCCTTGATCTTCTCCACGTCGCCCCACGCGCGCTCGTACTGCGCACGCTTCTTGGACAGGATCAGGCGGCCTTCCTTGTCCTCCTTCTGGAGAACGAGGGCCTCGACGGTGTCGCCGACCTCGACGACCTCGCTGGGGTCGACGTCGTGCTTGATGGAAAGTTCGCGGGAGGGGATGACGCCCTCCGTCTTGTAACCGACGTCGAGGAGGACCTCGTCCCGGTCGATCTTGACGACGGTGCCTTCGATGAGGTCTCCGTCGTTGAAGAACTTCAGCGTCTTTTCGACCGCGGCAAGAAAGTCCTCAGCAGATCCGATGTCGTTGACGGCGACCTGCTTGGGTGCCTTGTCGGTCGTTGCGGTTGTCATGTAGTGGGTGCTCCGTAATGGACAGGAATCAGGCCGGTCGCGATGATGATCATGTAGTTTTCCGCGAACGGCAGGCGGATAGGGATGTCACACAAGTGACGTTCTAGTCTACCGGGCTGCGGACGCGGTCAGCAAGCCGCGGTCGGCGAGGATGTCGCGGAGGGCTGGCGCGAGCTCGGGGAAGGCGAATTCGTAACCCGCGTCGAGCAGCTGCTCGGGGACGACCCAGCGGCTCTTCAGCACCAGCTCTGTCTCCGTGCGGATGGCGATCGAGCCGAGCTCGAGCATCCACCGGTGGGCCGGGAGACCGACCGGGCGGCCCAGGAGTCGCCGCAGCTCAGCCATGAGTGTGCGGTTGTCAGTGGGATGCGGCGCCGCCACGTTCACCGGACCATCGAGGTCTGGACGCGTCCGCAGGAACTCGATCGACCCGAGGACGTCGGCGATGTGCACCCAGCTGAACCGCTGCGTGCCGCCGCGCGCCCGGAACTCGTGGAAGGTCCCGGCGTTGCGGCGGGCCGCCGTGGCGAACCAGCGTCCGTCGACCTGCGGGCCGCCGAGCCCGAATCGCACGAGGTTCACCAGCGGGGTGAGGGCGCTGCCGTCGCCGAGGACGATCGCCATGCGCAGAGCGACGCGCCGGGTGTCCGGCAGCTCGCCCTCGAACAGCTCGCGCTCCCACGTCTTGGCCACCTCCACCGAGAATCCGGTGCCGAGCTCGCCGGTGGACTCGGTCATGGGCCGGTCTTCCGCGTGACGGTAGATCGTCGCCGTGGATGCGTTGAACCAGACGGGCGGCGGAGCGTCGCTCGATGCGATCGCCTCGCGCACCGCGCGGGTCGTCGTGAGCCGCGATCGGAAGATCTCGGCCCGGTTGGCGTCGCCGTACCGGCAGTTGACGCTCTTGCCGGCGAGGTTGATGACGGCATCGGCGCCGGTGACGGCCTCTCGGAGTCCGGTGGCGTCGTCCCAGCGCGCGCCGGGCCCGTGCCGGCCGACGACGACGACCTCCGCGCCGACGCTGCGGTAATGCTGCTCAAGGTACTGGCCGACGAAACCGGACGCCCCCGCGATGACGATGCGCTCGCTCACTCCGACTGCTCCTCGTGTTCGTTGATGATCTCGTAACGGAACCGGCCCGCGTACTGGTAGACACGGCCGACGATGGGCGCCGTCACCGTGATGGAGACCCGCTGCTGCCCGGACTCCCCGTCCCAGCCCTCCGTCAGCACGACGACGGGAGCGAGCGGACGCGGGATGCGCACCCGCTTGCCTGTCACGACCCACCACACGGCCGTGGATCGGAGCCGCAGCCCACCGTCCAGCACGCTCGCGGCGAACCGGGCCTCCGTCCTCACCGGGCCGCCGAGGCGGTCGACCAGGTGAGGACCGTCGATGCGGGCTGAGTCCACCCCGATCGCATCCACCATCATCGCGGTGCGGCCACGGAGGTCGAACACCCGCGTCGCGTGCACCACAGGCGACCCGTCCGGGCGGCTTCCGGGACGGTTCTCCACGGTGAACGGAACCTGCCGCTCCCACACCGGGAACATCACGTGCGAGCGTGCGAACACCGCAAGCACGGGCCAGAGCCACCGCCGCGGCGTGCCGACGGTGTCGAACACGCCTGCGCCGCGCCCCACCGCGCCGGCCGGGATGGCGTCGAAATACGCCCGCAGTCGCGGATGCAGCTCGTCGAACGCCGCGCCCAGCACGGCGCGGTAAGGGGAGGTCACCGAGGAATGCGCTGCGTTGCTCAGTCGAGCAGCGCCGCCTTGAGCGTGTCGAGGCCGACGCCGCCGATGTCGAGCGCCTTCTTGTGGAACGCCTTGATGTCGAAGGCGGCACCTTCCCGGCGGGCGTACTCGTCGCGCAGCTGCTCCCAGATGCGCTGGCCGATCTTGTACGACGGCGCCTGACCCGGCCAGCCGAGGTAGCGGTTCACCTCGAAGCGGACGAACTGGTCGTTCATGTTGACGTTCTCGCGCAGGAATGGGAAGGCGTCCTCCCCCGTCCACGGCCGCGAGCCGTCCGGCAGCGGCTTCTCCAGGTGCACGCCGATGTCGAGCACCACACGCGCGGCGCGCATGCGCTGACCGTCGAGCATCCCGAGCCGGTCGGCCGGATCGTCGAGGTAACCGAGCTGCTCCATGAGGCGTTCGGCGTACAGCGCCCACCCTTCGGCGTGACCGGAGGTGCCGGCGATCCGGCGCCACGAGTTGAGCTGAGCCTTGTTGTAGGTGGCCTGGGCGATCTGCAGGTGGTGGCCGGGCACGCCCTCGTGGTAGACGGTGGTCAGCTCGCGCCAGGTGTCGAACTCCGTCACGCCCTCGGGGACGCTCCACCACATACGGCCTGCGCGCGAGAAGTCGTCGCTCGGGCCGGTGTAGTAGATGCCGCCCTCCTGCGTCGGGGCGATCATGCACTCGAGGCGACGGATCTCGGCGGGGATGTCGAAGTGCGACTTGCCGAGCTCTTCGATCGCGCGGTCGCTGGTCTCCTGCATCCACCGCTGGAGGGCGTCGGTGCCGTGCAGCTTGCGGCTGGGGTCGCCGTCGAGGAACTCGATCGCCTCCAGAACGCTCGCGCCCGGCTTGATCTCGCGTGCGATGGACTCCTGCTCCGCACGCATGCGGGCGAGCTCTTCGATTCCCCACTCGTACGTCTCGTCGAGGTCGACGGTCGCGCCCAGGAAGCTGCGGGACGCCAGGGCGTAGAGCTCCCGGCCGACCGCATCCTTCTCCGGCGCCTGCGGAGCCAGTTCGTTCTCGAAGAACTCGGCCAACGTCGCGTACGCCTGGGCGGACTCCTGCGCTCCGTTCGCGAGGTCGCTCTTCAGCGACGCCGGCAGCTCGCCGTTCAGCGGCCGCGCCTCCTGCGTGAACTCGAAGAAGAAGCCTGTGTCGGCGACCTGCTTGCGCGCCTGGGCGAGCACTTCCCGCACCTGGCGGATCGCGGGGACGTTGCCGGCCGCGATCCCGCTGCGTAGCGTCTCGATGTATCCGTTCATCGCCGCGGGCAGGTTGTGAAGGCGCTTGGCGACGTTGGCCCAGTCGTCTTCGGTGTCCGTCGGCACCAGGTCGAAGATGTCGCGCAGCTCCTGCGGGGGCGACGCGATCACGTTGAGGTCTCGCTGCGCGAACCCGGCCTCGTGCTTCTCGATGTGGAGCTGAAGCTCACGAGCGAGGTCCATTTTGGTGATGCGATCGATCTCGTCGACCGGCTCGGCCGCTTCGATGCGACTGAGCGTCTCCTTCACCTTGGCCGTCGCGTTCTCGGCACCGGCCGGCGAGTAGTCGGCGTATTCGCCCTCACGCCCCGGTCGGCCGAGCCACACGTGGTACTCGGGGTACAGCTCCAGCTGGGTGTCGACCCACTCGTCGGCGATCGTGTCGACCGGAGTGGGTTCGCGCTTCTGATCGTTGGTCATGCTTCGACCCTATCGACCAACGCGTCGGCGGCACACGATCGAAATGCAGCTGTGGAGAACCTCGGCGGAAGCGCGGCTGTGCGCAGGTCAGTGCGCGGCCGCGTCCCAGTTCGAGCCGCGGCCCACCTGCACATCGAGCGGCACGCGGAGGTCGGCAGCGCCCGCCATGCGTGCACGCACGATGGACTCCAGCGCATCCCACTCGCCGGGCGCCACCTCGAAGATGAGCTCGTCGTGCACCTGGAGCAGCATCCGCGACTCGAGTCGCTGGTCGATGATGTCGCCGGCGATCCCGAGCATCGCGACCTTCATGATGTCGGCCGCCGACCCCTGGATGGGCGCGTTGAGCGCCTGCCGCTCCGCGTTCTCGCGCAGGACACGGTTGGTCGACGTCAGGTCGGCGAACGGACGCCGACGGCCGAAGATGGTCTCCGTGAAGCCGTCCACGCGCGCCTGCTCGACGACGTTCCGCAGGTAGTCGCGCACCGCGCCGAACCGCTCGAAGTAGTCGGTCATCAGCTGCCGCGCCTCGGACGTTTCGATGCGCAGCTGCTTCGACAGTCCGAACGCACTCAGGCCGTAGGCGAGCCCGTACGACATCGCCTTGACCTTGGTGCGCATGGCGGAGGTGACCTCGGCGGGGTCGACGCCGAACACGCGGGAGCCGACGAACCGGTGGAGGTCCTCCCCCGCGTTGAACGCCTCGATCAGCCCAGGGTCCTCGGACAGGTGAGCCATGATCCGCATCTCGATCTGCGAATAGTCGGCTGTGAGGAGCGTCTCGAATCCCTCGCCGTGCCGGAACGCGGAGCGGATCTCGCGGCCCTCCTCGGTGCGGATCGGGATGTTCTGCAGGTTCGGGTCGTTCGAGGAGATGCGGCCCGTGCTCGTACCGGTCTGGTCATAGGTCGTGTGGATGCGCCCATCCGTCTCGACCGAGCGCTCCAGCGTCTCGATGATCTGCTTCAGCTTGGTCGCGTCGCGGTGCTGCAGCAGCAGCCCGAGGAACGGATGCGGGTTCTTCTCCTGCAGGTCGGCGAGCGAGCCGGCGTCGGTGGAGTACCCGGTCTTCGTGGCGCGGGTCTTCGGCATCCCGAGCTCCTCGAAGAGCACCTGCTGCAGCTGCTTCGGTGAACCGAGGTTGATCTCGTGACCGATCTGCGCGTACGCCTGGGCCGCGTAGTCGTTCGCCTTGTCGGTGAGCTGTCCGCGGAGCCGTGCCAGCACCTCCGCATCCATCGAGACGCCGTTCAGCTCCATCTCGGCGAGCACCGCCACCAGCGGCAGCTCTATGTCGTCGAGCACCGCGCGTGTGCCTTCGTCGAGCGCGATCATCTGGCCCTCGGCGACGCGGCGGATGTACCAGGCCTCGGTCGCGGGGCTCACGGCGTCGTTGATCGGGACGAGCTGGTTCGGGTCGGAGACCGGCAAAGTCTCCCCCAGCACCTCGTACACCTGCTCCGCGAGCGACTGCGGGGCGGCGCCGGGCTTGACGAGCCACGAGGCGATCCGCGTGTCGAAGGCGAGGCCGTCGACCACGAAACCGGCGCGGCTGAGGGATTTGAACTGCGGCTTGGCGTGGAAGAAGTACTTCGGCGCGCTGCTTGCGAGCCACTCCTCCAGGGCCTCGTAGTCTTTGCGACCCGCCACCCAGGGCACGTACACGGTGTCATCGCCCGTGGCCAGGCCGAACCCGGTGATCCCGGCCGGGCCGACCTCCAGCTGGACGGCGACGGCCGCACCGTCGGCAGACGCTTTCGACAGCCAGTAGGCGAGCTCTTCGTCGACCATCGTGCGCACGGCGGGGGCGCTGACGGCTCCCGCGTCGCCCACCTCGGCGACACTCAGGACGCCGTCGAGCATCCCCTCTTCCGCCGCCGTCTTCATCAGGCGGTCGAGCAGGGTCTTGAACTGCAACCGCGCGAAGATGTCGCGCACCGCATTCTCGTTGAGCGGCTTGCGTTCGAGGTCGTCGAGGGCGATCGGCAGCTCGACGTCGTCCAGAAGCTGGTTGAGCCGCCGGTTGCGGAGGGCGTTCTCCTTCTGGTCGCGCAGGTTCTGACCGACGACTCCCTTGATCTCGTCGGCGTGCGCCACGATGTTCTCGACCGTGCCGTACTGCTGCACCCACTTCACGGCGGTCTTCTCGCCGACCTTGTCGATGCCGATCAGGTTGTCGCTGGTCTCACCGACGAGGGCCGCGATCTCCGGGTACTGGTGCGGATCAATTCCGTACTTCTCGCGCACGGCCGCGGGGTCGTACACCTTGAGCTCGGAGACGCCGCGGACGTTCGGGTAGAGCAGCGTGACGTCGTCATTGACGAGCTGGATGGTGTCGCGGTCACCCGACACCAGCAGCACCTTGTAGCCCTCGTCCACACCGCGCTTGGCAAGGGTGGCAAGGATGTCATCGGCCTCGTAGTCCTCCTTGGCGATGGTGGTGACGTTCATCGCGTGCAGCGCCTCCTCGAGCAGCGGCACCTGGCCGGCGAACTCCGACGGCGTCTCACCGCGGGTGCCCTTGTACTCCGGGTACTCGCGGGTGCGGAACGAGTAGCGGGAGATGTCGAACGCGACAGCCAAGTGCGTCGGCTTCTGCTGCTGGAGCAGGTTGATGAACATGGCGATGAAGCCGTGGATCGCATTCGTGTGCTGACCCTCGCGATTCACGAAGCTGTCCACCGGAAGTGCGTAGAAGGCCCGGAAAGCGAGCGAATGGCCGTCGATCACGAGGAGGGTAGGCTTTTCGGAGTCTGACACCAGGCAAGCCTACAAGGGGCCGGTGACACCGCAGACGACGCTCAGAGAGGCCGAGGATGACCGGAGACGCGCTCGCGTTCGTGCAGGAGAGAGGTCTCGGCCGTCTGGCCGAGAAGATGGGCATCGAGATGCTCGAGTTCACCGTGGAGCGGGCCGTCGCACGCATGCCGGTGGAGGGGAACACCCAGCCCGCCGACCTGCTCCACGGCGGCGCCTACGTCGTCCTGGGCGAGTCCCTGGGCTCGATGTCGGCAAACCTCTACGCCGGCGAGGGACGCCTGGCGGTCGGGATCGAGATCAACGCCTCGCACACCCGCTCGGCGACGAGCGGCTACGTGACCGGGGTCTGCACGCCCATCCACCTGGGACGGACGCTGACCACGCACGAGATCGCCGTGACCGACGACCAGGGCCGCCGCTGCTCGACGATCCGCATCACGAACCTGATCAAGGACCTGTAACGCGCCAACAGCTCCTGAGTTCTTCAGCCGAATCGCCGCGGCGAGGTCGAAAAACTCAGGAGCTGTTGGCTGGGGACGCTGGGGACGCGCTACTTCTTCGGCGCGAGCTGGTCGATGATCGCCTGGGCGACGTCGTGCATGGTGAGGCGGCGGTCCATCGACGCCTTCTGGATCCAGCGGAATGCCTCCGGCTCGGACAGGCCCATCT
This sequence comes from Leifsonia sp. RCC_180, assembly GCF_058138205.1. Lineage (NCBI taxonomy): Bacteria > Bacillati > Actinomycetota > Actinomycetes > Micrococcales > Microbacteriaceae > Leifsonia > Leifsonia sp. RCC_180. The sequence continues at coordinate 915,158 of NZ_CP200340.1, forward strand.
TCTCGTTGAGGAGGCCCTTCGCGCGGTCGACGAGCTTGCGGGTCTCGAAGCGCTGCACCATGTCGGAGACCTCGGCCTCCAGCGCGATGATCTGCTGGTAGCGCGCCAGCGCGATCTCGATCGCGGGCAGCAGGTCGTTCGGCGTGAACGGCTTCACGACGTAGGCCAGGGCGCCGGCCTCGGTCGCACGCTCGACGAGCTCCTTCTGGCTGAAGGCGGTCAGCAGCACGACGGGCGCGATGTGGTCCTTGGACAGCCGCTCGGCCGCCGAGATGCCGTCGAGCTGGGGCATCTTGACGTCCATGATCACCAGGTCGGGCCGCAGCTCGGTGGCCAGCGCGACAGCCGTCTCGCCGTCTCCGGCCTCGCCGACGACCTCGAAACCGTTGTCGCGCAGGATCTCGACGATGTCGAGGCGGATGAGCGATTCGTCCTCCGCCACGACGACGCGGCGGGGTGCGGTGGAAGAGGTCTCCTGGTCAGTCACGGTCAAAAGCCTACGGTATTCTTCAGGGGTTGTTGTGCGCCGCTGTGGCGGAATGGCAGACGCGGAGCACTCAAAATGCTTTGTCCGAAAGGGCGTGTGGGTTCGAATCCCACCAGCGGCACGACCTCAGATCCGGGCGCCGACGATCGTCGCGGCGAAGCGCCTGGCGCGCTCGGCAAGACCGGCGATCCGGTCTTCCACGACCCGGTCGACGTCGAATCCGACGTACGACGGCGGAGGGGTGCGCCGCACATTGGCGCTGCACTCGAAGGCCCCGCAGACCAGCGTTCCGACGGTGTCGCCATTGCGGCCAGCCTGACCTGCCCGTCGGGCCGACCAGAACCAGACATCGTTGGTGAGGTGCACATCCTGGCACCATCCGCACATCGACGGCACGTTCGACCGCATCGACGCTTCGGAGGCCCTCAGAACGATGCCGACGGGGCCATCCGCCGTCGGGATGACGACGTAGCCGCGCTGAGGCAGCTTCGGGTCGCGCCAGCCGAGGTACTCGCGGCGGGACCAATCCACCTCGTGCAGTCCCGGTGGAAGCGGAAGCTCTTCGGCTTCGCTGCGGGAGCAGTTGACGAACGACTCGCGGATCTGCTGCGGACTCAGGATCTCCATGCGCACCTCCTCCTCCCATGCTCGCACAGGATCGGCGTGTCACCGCTTGACCCTGCCCCCGTGGTCAGGGCTTAGCGTGCTCGCATGACCACGATCGAGAGCGTCACGGACGCCAGCTTCCAGGAGGATGTGCTCGCCGCCCCGGGCACCACCGTCGTCGAGTTCTGGGCGGAATGGTGCGGTCCGTGCCGGGCCCTCAGCCCCATCCTGCAGCAGTTGCAGGAAGAGCACGCCGACCGCATCCGTATCGTCAAGATCAACGCCGACGAGAACATGGAGAGCACCGTCGCCTACAAGGCGCTCGCGCTGCCGGTGATGAAGGTGTTCCGCGACGGCGAAGTGGTGAAGACGATCATCGGCGCGAAGCCGAAGCCCGCCATGGAGCTGGAGCTGGCGCCGTTCCTATGAGCGGCTCCTGAATTCAGGGACCTGTATTCAGGTCGGCTGAGTTCAGGTCAGGTGGTCGAACGCCCCGCTGACCCAGCCGATGTAGCGGTCGGCTGAGCGCAGCACCGCCGCGCGCGCATCCCGCGGGATGACGTTGCCCAGGTTGCCGTACATCCGCTCGAAGGGCCGGTCGCACACTGTGTCGGCAACGCGGCGCACCACAGCGGCGGAGAGCGGGATGTCGTTCGGGAAACTGCGCTGGAACGTCACCCATCGCTGCGACGGCCCCGGGAACACGGTGTCGCCGCTGAGCACGACGCCGCGATCCCAGTGGACCACCGCGCTGCCCGGGAAGTGCCCGCCGATCGTCCGCAGGGTCACCCCGGGCAGCACCTCCACCTCCCCGGTCCAGGATTGGATGGCCGGGTCCTCCCGCTGCACCCAGTGGCGGTCTGCGGCGTTGACGAGCACCGGAGGGTCGCCGAGCATCCGGGACCACGTCACCTGCGCGCCGAACATGTGCGGGTGGCTGGTCGCGATGATCGCGGCGCCGCCGAGGTCCTGCACCGCGGCAACCGCCGCTTCGTCGACGTACCCGGTCGGGTCCCAGAGCAGGTTGCCTTCGGGCGTGCGCAGCAGGATGCTCTGCTGGCCGATGCCGACCCTCGGCTCGCTGCGCAGCCCGTACAGGTCGGGCTCGAGCTCGGTGACCACGACGCGTTCGCCCTCGCGCTGCAGGCGCTGGAGTGTCGTCCACTCCTGGCCCGTCGGCGGGACGTACTGCCGCTCATCCTCGCAGATCGGGCACGATATGGGCGGGTGCTCCCCGTCCCCGAACTCCACAGCGCACGCCGCGCACAGCCACTCCGCCACATCCCGGACTCTAGCGCGACGGAATAGGCTGCGACGAGGACCGATTGGAGTGGATGTGAAACGCATCGGGTTCCTCAGCTTCGGGCACTACCAGCCCATCCCAGGTTCCGTCTCGCGCACCGCGGCGGACGCCCTCCACCAGGCGATAGACCTGGCCGTGGCCGCGGAGGAGCTGGGCGCCGACGGCGCGTTCTTTCGCGTCCACCACTTCGCGCCGCAGCTCGCCTCGCCGTTCCCGCTGCTCGCGGCCATCGGCGCGCGCACCTCGCGCATCGAGATCGGCACGGCCGTCATCGACATGCGCTACGAGAATCCCCTCTACATGGCCGAGGATGCGGCGGCGGCCGACCTGATCTCCGACGGGCGGCTGCAGCTCGGCGTGAGCCGGGGGTCACCCGAGACGGCGCTGCGCGGCTCCGAGTCGTTCGGCTACGTGCCCGCCGAGGGCGAGACGGATGCGGACATGGCCCGCCGGCACACGGAACTGTTCCGGGCCGCCATCGCCGGAGCGGGGGTCGCCGAGGCGAACCCGGCGATGACGGGAGGGCAGCGCGGTGGCCTCGCCATCGAACCGCAGTCACCCGGCCTCCCGGACCGGATCTGGTGGGGCGCGGGAACGCGAGCGACCGCCGTGTGGGCGGCCGAGCAGGGCATGAACCTGATGAGTTCGACCCTGCTCACCGAAGACACCGGCGTGGCGTTCTCCGACCTCCAGGCGGAGCAGTTGCAGCAGTACCGGGATGCGTGGACAGCGGCCGGGTGGGACCGGGAGCCGCGCGTGTCCGTCAGCCGCAGCATCCTGCCGATCACCACCGACCTCGACCGCCGCTACTTCGGCGCGTCCGCCCTCGCCGAACGCCACGACCAGGTCGGGCACCTCGACGGCGGCCTCGCGCGGTTCGGCAAGAGCTACGTCGGAGAGCCGGAGCAGATCGTCGAGGAGTTGCGCGAGGACGCCGCCGTCGCCGATGCCGACACTCTGCTCGTCACCGTCCCGAACCAGCTCGGCGTGGAGTACAACGCGCACCTTCTGGAGACCATCGTCACGCAGATCGCGCCCGCCCTCGGCTGGCGGGACTGAGCCGGGGCTGAGCGGGGTACAGCGGAGGCCGGCGCGTGTACCCCGAACGCGGCATAGACGCCAGCGCGGAGACTGACATGATGGACGTACCGCACACCCGAATCTGCGGTGACTGTTCCGTTCCGCGTTCGAAGGGTGTGCCATGCGAGCTCCGCGTCTCCGCTCCGTCGTCACCGCCACGGCCATGGCTGTGGCGATCGGCGGCTCGGCGCTGGCAGCGCCCGTGCTCGCCGCGGCACCGGCGGCGGCCGTGACCGCCCGGATCGACAGCGGCCCTGCTTCGTCGGCGATCACCGGGATGTGGGCCTGGGGCAACCCGATCGACCCGGCAGTGGATGCGCGCGGCGAAGGACGTGCACAGTTCGAGCCGCAGGCGCTGGCCGACTTCGCGGCGGCGCACCACCTGCGCACCGTCTTCCTGTCCGTGCCGTGGGCGGCCGACGAGGGTCCCTTCGTCGTCTGGCTGACCGACGCAGTGAACGCACTGCACGCAGCCGGAGTCACGAAGGTCGCCGCCCTCGGAGGCGACCCGGCCTGGGCCGACGACCCGTCGCTCGCCGCCACCTGGACGACCGCAGCCCTGCGGGCGGCTCCGTTCGACGCGGTGCAGTTCGACGTGGAGCCGTGGGTCGTCTCCTCGGATTCCGAGCTTCCCGCCGTGGTCACCAAGCTGCAGACGATGTACGACCGGGCCCGTGCGGCGGCCGGTACGACGCCGGTCGGCGCCGACCTGCCGTGGTGGCTGGCCGCCAAGCCGCAGCCGGGCGGCGGCACCGCGTTCGACGCCCTGCTCCCCCACCTGAAGTCGGTGGCGATCGTCGCGTTCAGCGACCACGCGGCCGGGACGGACGGGATCGTCGCGTTCGCGAAGCCCGCGGCGCAAGCGGCGGCCGCCAAGCGCATCCCGTTCACCATCGGGGTGGAGACGGACACGCCGGAGGTCGCCGGCGGACCCGGCGCCACCTTCGGCGACGACAGCGCGGCCCTGCTGGAGTCGGAGACGGCGGCGGTACGCACGCAACTCTCCGGCCTCCGCGGCTACGGCGGAGTGACCGTCGAGCACCTGCTGGCCTGGCAGGACCTCCTCGCCCGCTGAGCAGCGCGCTCTCGACGCCGCGCGAACGCACCCCGGCGTTACGAGCGCTGCTGCGCGCGCAGGCGCGCGTGTGACGCGAGGGCGCGGTCGCGGCGCGAGCGCCTCGACGCCTCAGCGGCCGTCGGCTGCGGCCTCGAGGGCCGCGATGTCGAGCTTGCGCATGGTCAGCATCGCCTGGTTCGCGCGGCTGGCGCGCACCGGGTCCGGATCGGCCTGCAGCTTGAGCAAGCGGCGCGGCACGATCTGCCAGCTGACGCCCCAGCGGTCTTTCAGCCACCCGCACTGGCTCTCCTCGCCTCCGTCGGCGGTGAGCGCATCCCACAGCCGATCGACCTCAGCCTGGTCGTCGCAGATCACCGACAGCGAGATCGCCTCGGTGAAGTTCGCGGCCGGGCCGCCGTTCATCGCCTGATACTCGACGCCGCCGAGGGTGAACTGCACGACGACGAGGCCGTCCGGCATCCCCTCGCCGAACCGCTGCACGTTCAGGATGCGCGAGTCCGGGATGAGCGACGTGTACAGCTCCGCCGCCTCCTCCACCCCCTCGGCGTACCAGAGGAACGTCGTGACCTTCTGCATGGGAGCCCCCTCCCCGCGCCCTCCGTCGGACGCGGTCGATGCCGCCCATGGTAGCCGGGAGCGGTAGCGTTGCACCCGTGTCGAGCACCGCATTCAGCAGCTACATCGCCATCGGGGACAGCTTCACGGAGGGCGTCGGCGACGATCTCCCCGACGGCCGCGTCCGCGGCTGGGCCGACTTCGTCGCGCTCGGGATGGCCGCGGCCTCGGACGCCCCGTTCCGCTATGCGAACCTCGCGGTGCGCGGGCGCAAGCTCGGCCCGATCGTGGCCGAGCAGGTGGAGCCGGCGATCGCGCAGCATCCCGACCTCGTCAGCCTGAACGGCGGCGGGAACGACATCATGCGCCCCCGCGTCTCCATCGAGGGCGTCGCCAGGACCCTGATGGATGCGGCCGACCGGGTGGTCGCCTCCGGCAGCCACATGCTGCTCCTCAGCGGGGCGAACCCGAGCGCTCACCTGCCGCTCGGCGGCCTGATACGGCGGCGCGGCGAGGAGCTCGCGGTGGCCGTGCGCGCGATGCTGCCGCGCGACGGCATCACCTTCGTCGACAACTGGGCCGACGAAGGGCTGGAGGACTTCCGCTACTGGTCGGAGGACCGTCTCCACCTCGGTCCGCTCGGGCACGCGCGCGTCGCGAGCAACGTGCTGACGGCGCTCGGTGTCCCGGTGCCCGAGGAGTGGGGCGTCGCGGAGGTGGCGGCCGCGCCACCCGGCGAGCGGAATCGCCGCACCGCCGACTACTACCGCCGCTTCGTGCTCCCGTGGGTCGGACGCCGGCTCACCGGCCGCTCCTCCGGCGACGGCCGAGCCGCGAAGATCGCGGAACTGACCGTCGTCGACCCGGAATCGGCGCACCCGCTCTAAGCGCGACGCCGTCAGTCGTTGTCGCCCCCGGTGGTGTCGAAGCGGGTCGTGTGCTCGCCTCCGCCCCACGTCCACTCGGCGACCTCGGGGATGTCCTCCCCGTGCTCGCGCGTGTACTGGCGGGCGCGCAGGCGCGCATCCTGCATCTCCTGGCGCAGTTCGGCCTGGCGCGAGGCGAGCCCCGGCACCCGGTCGATGACGTCGATCACCAGGCGGTAACGGTCGAGGTCGTTGAGCATCACCATGTCGAACGGCGTCGTCGTGGTGCCCTCCTCACGGTAGCCGCGGACGTGCAGGTTGCTGTGGCCGTTGCGGCGGTAGGTGAGCCGATGGATGAGCCACGGGTAGCCGTGGTACGCGAAGATGACCGGCTTGTCGGCGGTGAAGAGCGCGTCGTACTCGCGGTCGTTGAGCCCGTGCGGATGCTCGCCCTCGCTTTGCAGCCGCATCAGGTCGACCACATTGACCACGCGCACCTTGAGGTCCGGCAGTCGGCGGCGCAGGATGTCGGCGGCCGCCAGCACTTCCAAGGTCGGGATGTCACCCGCGCAGCCGAGCACCACATCCGGCTCTTCGCCCTCCTTCTCGGTGCCCGCCCACGGGAAGATGCCGATGCCGCGCGTGCAGTGCGCGATCGCCTCCTCCATCGTCAGCCAGTTGGGTGCGGGCTGCTTGCCGGCGACGACGACGTTCACGTAGTCGACCGAGCGCAGGCAGTGGTCGTAGGTCGACAGCAGGGTGTTCGCGTCGAACGGCAGGTAGACGCGCACGACGTCGGCCTTCTTGTTGACGACGTGGTCGATGAAGCCGGGGTCCTGGTGGGAGGCGCCATTGTGGTCCTGCCGCCACACGTGCGAGCTGAGCAGGTAGTTGAGGGACGCGACGGGCCGCCGCCAAGACACCTCGCTCGCCGACTTCAGCCACTTGGCGTGCTGGTTGAACATGGAGTCGACGATGTGGATGAACGCCTCGTACGACGTGAAGACGCCGTGCCGGCCCGTCAGCAGGTACCCCTCCAACCAGCCCTGGCACTGGTGCTCGCTGAGCACCTCCATCGCCCGGCCTTGCGGGGCGAGATGGTTGTCGTCGTCGATCGGGAGGTACTCGGCGTTCCACTGCTTGCTGGTGTCCTCGAACACGGCCTGCAGGCGATTGGAGGCGATCTCGTCCGGGCCGAACAGGCGGAAGTCGTGCGGGTTGGCGATCATCACATCCCGGATCCAATCGCCGAGCACCCGTGTCGCCTCGGCGACCGTCTCGCCGGGAGCCGGGACATCGACCGCGTACTCGCGGAAGTCGGGCAGCCGGAGGTCGCGCCGCAGCAGCCCGCCGTTCGCGACCGGATTGGCGCTCATCCGGCGCTCGCCCTCGGGGGCCAGGCTCCGGATCAACTCGACCGGTCGTCCCTGCTCGTCGAACAGCTCCTCCGGCCGGTAGGAGGCCAGCCAGTTCTCCAGCAGCCGCGTGTGCGCCTCCGTGTCGCGCGCGTTCGCGAGCGGCACCTGGTGGGACCGCCAGTTGTTCTCGGTCGGGTGCCCGTCGATCTCTGCCGGGCAGGTCCAGCCCTTCGGGGTGCGCAGGATGAGCATGGGCCACGCGGGACGCGCATCCAGCTCGCCCGCGTCCGCGCTCCGCTTGATCTCGGCGATCCGGTCGAGGATCTCGTCGAGCGTCGCGGCCATCCGCTTGTGCACCGCGCGGGGGTCCTCGCCGTCGAAACCACCGGAGACGATGTACGGCGCGTAACCGTAGCCGCGCATGAGGTCGAGGAGCTCTGACTCGGGGATGCGCGCCAGCACGGTCGGGTTGGCGATCTTGTAGCCGTTCAGGTGCAGAATCGGCAGGACCACCCCATCCTGCTGCGGGTTCAGGAACTTGTTCGAATGCCAGGCGGTCGCCAGCGGACCGGTCTCCGCCTCCCCGTCGCCGACCACCGCCGCGACCAGCAGGTCGGGGTTGTCGAAGGCGGCGCCGAAGGCGTGCGAGAGCGCGTAGCCGAGCTCGCCGCCCTCATGGATCGACCCGGGCGTCTGCGGTGCCGCGTGGCTCGGGATGCCGCCGGGGAACGAGTACTGGCGGAACAGTCGCCGCAGGCCGTCCTCGCTCTGGTCGATCACGCTGTACAGCTCGCTGTAGGTGCCATCGAGATAGGCGCTCGCCACCACGCCCGGTCCGCCGTGACCGGGTCCGGCGACGAAGAGTGTGTTCAGGTCGCGCTCACGGATGGCGCGGTTGAGGTGCGCGTAGATGAAGTTGAGCCCGGGCGTCGTGCCCCAGTGCCCCAGCAGTCGGGGCTTGATGTCGTCTCGCGACAGCGGGCGCCGCAGCAACGGGTTGTCGAGCAGATAGATCTGGCCGACCGAAAGGTAGTTCGCCGCCCGCCACCAGGCGTCGATGCGGTCGAGCATCTCCTCAGTCAGTTCGTGCTGCGCGGACGCCGTGCTGGTCTCGGTCATCGGTGCTCTCTCCTCGCTGACGGGTCCCGTGCGCGGGCAGGCCCGGCGCCAGGTGGGTGTGCCGCGCATCCTACGGCGGGTCCGCTCCGAAGAACAGGCGTGGAACAGACGATGGTGGACAGCGGTGCCGGTCCGATGGCCGTGCGCTATACCGCGCGTGAATCCGGGGTGGCGACGCTGCTGCTGCACGGCGCGGCGGGGTCGTGGACGAGCTGGCAGCCGTTGATGGCGGCGGCCGCGTCCGAGCGTGGCGGCGAAGTGCCGGACCTGATCGTGCCGGACCTCCCAGGCTGGGGTGACTCCCCCGCATCGACGTCCCGGTTGGATGTGGATGTGCTCGCTGCCGCCGCCGCCACGGCCGCCCGCGCACTCGGGTACGAACGGTGGCGCGTCGTCGGACATTCGCTGGGCGGGTTCGTCGGACTGGAGCTGGCCGTGCTGGAGCCGTCGGCCACCGAGTCGGTCGTCCTCGTCTCGGCGACGACCTTCGGTGGGCGGGCGGACCGGCTCGGCACGGCGGCCCTGTTCCGGGCCTACGCGCCGCTCATGCTGCTGCTGCAGGGAATGCGCCTGCTCGCGACGCTCGGACCCTTCGCCGCTGTGCTCGTGCACGCTCTTGACCGATCGCGCCTGCTCGACCTCCTGGCCGCCCCGTTGTTCCGCCGGCCGGTCGCCGGGGTGGTTCACGAGCTCGCGCGCGACCTGCGGCCGGCGGCCTTCGTCCGGGCCGTGGCGTGCGCCCGCCGCTACCCTGCGGCGGAGCGCTGGGGCGGCATCCGCTGCCCGGTGCTCGCGCTGCACGGCGACCGCGACGTCTTCGTTCCTCGGGCCGACGACGCCCGGCTCGCGGCCGCGGTGCCCGGCATCCGCACTCTCGTCGTGCCCGCGACCGGCCACTTCGCTCACGTCGAGCATCCCTCGCTGGTGGCGTCACTCTGTCTCGGGGTGGATACCTCTTGGCCGACCACGGGGCGGGACGCTAGCGTCGGAGCATGAGCGACACAGTGGTCCGCCCGGTCGACGATGCGATCTGGGGCGATCTGGAGACCGTGTTCAGCACGCCGGGAGACCCTTCGGGATGCTGGTGCCAGTGGTTCAAGGTGCCGCGCGCGCAGAACGACCAGCTCTCGAACGTGGAACGCCGGGAACTGCTCCACGATCAGGTGCGCTCCGGCTCGCCCGGGGTCCTCGCCTGGATCGACGGACAGCCCGCCGGATGGGCGGCCGTCGAGCCGTACACCGCGTATCCGACCCTGGCCCGCTCCCCCATCACGAAGCGGCTCGCCGACGATCCGGCCGATCCGTGGGCGGTGACATGCTTCGTCGTGCGTGCTGAGTTCCGGAAGCAGGGCGTCGCGCGGGTGCTGCTCGACGGGGCCGTCGAGCACGCCAGGGCTCAGGGCGCGGAGCTTGTCGAAGGGTACCCGGTGGACCCGGAGGTGCGGCCCTCGCTCTCTGCGGCCGAGCGGTACCACGGCACCGTCGCGTTGTTCCGGGATGGCGGCTTCGAGGTGGTGCGGAGGCCGAGCGCCACGCGCGCGATCATGCGCCGGGCAGTGTGACGCAACGCATGATCGGGCGCCGGTAAGCTCGATCGGGTGAGTTCCACCCGTCGCGACCGCCTCGTCGGCGCGAGCACCCAGGTCGCGACGGAGATCAGCATCAACTACGGCTCGGCGCTGGCCGGCCTGCTGATCCCGGTCGTCGGATCGATCGTCGTCGTCGCCGCGAGGCAGGTCGTCACCGCGGTCGCGGTGCTGCCGTTCTACCGTCCGCGGCGCTCCGAGCTGACCTGGCGCCGGCTGTGGCCCGCTCTCGCGCTCGGCGTGGTGCTCGCGGTGATGAACCTCAGCTTCTACGCGTCGGTCGGCCGGCTCGGGCTCGGCATGGCGGCCACCATCGAGTTTCTCGGGCCGTTCGCGCTCGCACTCGCCGGCTCCCGGCGACTTCTCGACGCGGGATGCGCCGTTGCCGCCGCCGCGGGCGTCCTGCTCCTGACGGCGACCGAGGGCAGTGTCGATCCGTTCGGCGTGGCACTGGCGCTCACCGCGGCGGCTGCGTGGGCGGCGTACATCCTGCTGACCCGCCAGGTCGCGACCCGGCTGCCGGGCCTCGAGGGTCTCAGCGTGGCGAGCATCGTCTCCACCGTCCTGACGGTGCCGCTGGCCCTCATCGTCGTCGACTACAGCCGGATCGACGCGCGCGTGCTGCTCCTGCTGCTGGCCCTCGGCGTGCTGTCGTCCGCCGTCCCGTACAGCCTGGACACGTTCATCCTGCGCCGGATCACGCCGCGCCTCTACGCCGTCATCACGAGCTTCGGTCCGGTCGTCGCGACCGTCTTCGGCGTGCTCGTGCTCGGGGAGCACTTCACCCTCGTGCAGCTGATCGGCATCCTCATCGTGTGCGCGGCCGCCGGGGTCACCATCGCGACGCAGCGCGACCACCCGCGGTCGGAGCTGGAGCAGACGGCCGAATCGGTGCCGTGATCGAGGTGACCGATCAGGACAGGATGTCTTTGGACGTGAACCGGCCGATGGCCAGCGCGCCGAAGACGGCGATGTAGCCGAGCTGCAGGAGCGCGTTGTCGCCGAACGAATCCCACGAGATCGGGTCGCGGAGCAGGTCGCCGAACCCCAGCCAGTAGTGGCTGAACAGCCACGGGTGCAGCCCCTCCAGCTGCGGCAGCTGGTCGAGCACTTGCGAGACGACGGCCAGCACGGCCGTCGCCGCCATCGCCCCGACCGGGACGTCGGTGAGGGTCGAGAGGAACAGCCCGATCGCGCACAGTCCCAGCAGCGACACCACGATGTAGAGGGCGATCAGGAGCAGCCGGACGTACGCCTCCCCCGGGCTCACCTCGACGCCCGACAGCAGGGTCACTGGACCGATCGGGAACAGCAGCATTCCGATCAGTGCGCCGGCGATCCCCACGACCAGCGCTGCAGCGATGCAGAACACCGCGCATCCCGCGTACTTCACCGCCAACAGGCGCAGCCGTCCGGCCGGGGCGATCACCAGGTAGCGGAGGGTGCCGTGGCTCGCCTCGCCCGCGATCGTGTCGCCCGCGACCACGCCGATCGTCAGCGGGAGGAACAGCGGGACGCACACGACGAGGGCGGTGAACGCCACGAACAGGCCGTTCGAGGTGATCTCGCTGAGGAAGGCCGGACCGCGCGAACTGCCCCCGGTCAGCCGCACGGCGACGGCGATCAGGATCGGGATGGCGGCCAGCGCGGCGAGCATCGCCCAAGTGCGCCAGCGACGGAACATCACCGAGATCTCGGACCCGAGGAGCGCCCAGCCGCCGGACGGGCGTTCCCGGCGCGCGGCGGCCGACGCTGCGGGATCCACGCGGTCGGGGTCGACCGTCAGCTCACTGCTCGACATCGAAGCCCTCCCCGGTGAGCTCCACGAAGCGCTCCTCCAGGCTGGATGCGCGCACTGCAAAGCCGCGGAGGCGGACGTCGTCTCGCACTAGAGCCGCAGCGAGCTCCTCGGGCGGCGGCGCACTCTCACCGAGGGCCGCCTCCACGCCCGAGCCGGTGACGACGGCCTCGAGACCGAAGCGAGCGAGCACGGAGACAGCGAGCGACGAATCCGGAGTCTCGACCGCGAGCCGCGGGCCGGACGCCTGGCGCAGCTCGTCGAGCGACCCCTGAGCCACCAGACGGCCCGTGCGCATGATCGCCGCGTGCGTGCAGACCTGCTCGATCTCGGCCAGCAGGTGACTCGACAGGAACACGGTCCTGCCTTCGTCGGCCAGCGACCGCACGAGCGAGCGCACCTCGCGCGTCCCTTGCGGGTCGAGCCCATTGGTCGGCTCGTCGAGCACCAGGAGGTCACGGTCGGTGAGCAGCGCCCCGGCGATCCCGAGCCGCTGCTTCATGCCCAGCGAGTAGGCGCGCACGTGCTTGCTCGCCGCGTGCGAGAGGCCGACGCGCTCGAGTGCCGCGCCGACCCGCGCACGCCGGGTCGCGCCCGGCGCGTAACGGTCGGCGGTGTCGCGGCGCAGGAGGTTGGCGGTGCCGGAGAGGTAGGGCGCGAACGCGGGTCCCTCGACGAGGGCGCCGATCCGCGGGAGCACGCGAGCTCCGCGGTCGGGCATGGCCTCCCCGAGCACCTGGATGGACCCGGCCGACGGCGACACCAGGCCCAGCAGCATCCGAATGGTCGTGGTCTTGCCCGAACCGTTCGGGCCGAGGAATCCGAACACGGATCCGCGGGGCACGTTCAGCTCGAGGCCGTCGACGACCGCCCGCGACCGGAAGCGCTTGGTGAGGCCGCTGGTCGCGATCGCCGGTTCGCTCACCGGCCGGTCGCTTGCGCCGCCGCCTGCAGGGCCGAGACCGGCACCGAGCCCGCGAGCACCCGGCCGTCGGCCGTCACGAGCACCGACACGATGGAGGAGCTGAGCGCACGCCCGCCGTCGACCGGCTGCGTCAGCTGCCCGAACAGCGGATCGTCGGCCACGGCGCTCGGAGCAGAGCCCGCAGGCAGTGCGACGATGGTCGCCCAGCCCGTGCCGGACACCGTCGGCTTCGGGTGCGAGCCCGCCGCATCCCGTACCTGGTCGCCCGTCGGCAGCTTCTGCTCGGTGACGGTCGCGCCCTTCGGCGGGGTGAACGAGAATATGGACGCGTCCGGCTTCTGGTCGCTGAAGGCGGTGAAGCCGGCCTCGAACGCCGGGCTGCTCGCGCCGCGCGCGGTCACGGAGACCTTCAACGGGATGCCCGTCTTGCCGTCGACCGCGATGGACACCGTCCCGATCAGGGTCGTGTCGGCCTTGGGCGTGAGGACGAGATCGTAGGCATCGCGTCCGGCGACCGACGTGTCGTCACCGAGCGAGACCTTCGTCGTCGGGTCGACCGCGGCGAGGAACCGCTGGGCGAGCTGAGACGGGGTGAGCGAGGTCGCGTCGGGAGCGGGCGACTCCTTCAGACGGGCCGGGATGGTGGCGTGCGCCACCATCTTGCCCGAGGACTGGTACAGCCACAGGTCGGAGCCGTCGCGGATCGCATCCCGTTCGGCCAGGTTGTCGAGCACCTCCACCCGCAGGCGCGACGGGCCGTCGACCCAGACCTTGGCGGTGTGATCGGCGAGGGCCAGCTCCAGCACATCGGCGGCGCTGCCGTCGTCCATGCCCTTCGAGGTGGTCACGGGCAGGCTCGGCAGCCCGAGCTCCGAATTCTGTTCGACAGTGCCCGAGAACGATTCGGTGTGGCTGGCCGCGACCAGCCGGAGCACGTCGGCCGGCGACTTCACGGGCAGGTCGCTCGCACCGGCAGCCAGTGGCGTGACGATCACAGCGGCCGCGATCGCGACCGGGACGACGACGGCGGGCGCCCAGCGCATCCAACGGTGTTCCATAGCCTGAGGATACGCGCGCGGCACCCCATCCGACCCTCCGGGTTGCATGGGAAAACCGGAGATCATCCGGTGGTCTGACGCGGCGTCATACCCCGGGAGGACGCCAAAAGGGCCCCGCCGGAGCGGGGCCCTTCTCGCCGGTGCTACAGGACGTCGCCGACCCGGTGCACGCGGATGTCGTTGGTGGTTCCGGGGATTCCGGGAGGGGAACCCGAGATGATGATCACCTTGTCGCCGTCGACGGCACGGCCGGTCGACTTGAGGGCCTCATCCACCTGCGCGACCATCTGGTCGGTGTGGGTGACGCGACCGACGACGAACGACTCGACGCCCCAGAACAGCGACATGCGGCGGCGCGTCGACTCCTCCGGCGTGAAGGCCAGGATCGGGATGCGGCTGCGCAGACGGGACATGCGACGTGCGGACTCGCCCGACTCGGTGAAGACGCAGAGGTACTTCGCCTCGACGAAGTCGGCGACCTCGACGGCGGCCAGCGTGATGGCACCGGACTGGGTGCGCGGGCGGGTGCCGAGCGGCAGGATGCGCTCCAGGCCGTGCTCCTCGGTGGAGGTCACGATCTTCGCCATGGTCTGCACCGTGACGGTCGGGTACTCGCCGACGCTGGTCTCGCCCGAGAGCATGACCGCGTCCGCCCCGTCGAGCACGGCGTTCGCGACGTCGGAGGTCTCTGCGCGGGTCGGGACGGGGCTGGAGATCATCGACTCCAGCATCTGCGTGGCCACGATGACCGGCTTCGCCGCACGGCGGGCCAGCTCGACCGCGCGCTTCTGCACGATCGGGACGGCCTCGAGCGGCAGCTCGACGCCCAGGTCGCCGCGGGCGACCATGATGGCGTCGAACGCCTCGATGATCTCCTCGAGCGCATCCACGGCCTGCGGCTTCTCGATCTTCGCGACGACGGGGACCTTGCGGCCCTCCTCCGCCATGATCTCGTGCACGCGCTCGATGTCCTTGGCGTTGCGGACGAACGACAGGGCGATCAGGTCGGCGCCGAGCTTCAGACCCCAGCGCAGGTCGGCCTCGTCCTTGTCGGACAGGGCCGGCACGTTCACCGCGACACCCGGCAGGTTGATGCCCTTGTTGTTCGAGACCGGACCGGCGACGATCACCTCGGTGGTGACCACGGGGCCCTCCACCTCGACGACCCGGACGCGGACCTTGCCGTCGTCGATCAGCAGGAAGTCGCCCGGCTTCACGTCGTTCGGGAGGCCCTTGAACGTCGTGGAGGAGATCTCCTTGGTGCCGATGATGTCTTCGGTGGTGATCTTGAAGATGTCGCCCTCGGCGAGGTCGTAGGGGCCGGCCTCGAACTTGCCGAGGCGGATCTTCGGGCCCTGGAGGTCGACGAGGACCGCGACCGGCTTGCCGGCGTCGTCGGCAGCCTTGCGCACGTTGGCGTAGACCCCCTCGTGCACCTCGTAGCTGCCGTGGCTCAGGTTCATCCGGGCCACATCCACACCCGCGTCGATGATCGCGCGGATGTTGTCATAGCTTGAGGTCGCGGGCCCGAGGGTCGCGACGATTTTCGCCCTTCTCATGCTTTTCTGTTCGCTCCGTTGTTCTGCGCCGACGGCGCGTGGTTCGGTGGTTGCGCCCGGTCGTGCGGGCATCTCCTCGTTCAGACGAGGATGCCGCGGTCGGTGGGACGGATCGGAGACGGCAACTGCGTCTCCCCTTCAAGATACCGGTCAACGGCCGCGGCCGCTGCCCGGCCCTCTGCGATAGCCCACACGATGAGCGACTGACCGCGGCCGGCGTCGCCGGCGACGAAGACGCCCTCCTGCGAGGTCTGGTACTCGCCGTCGCGCGCGACGTTGCCGCGCTCGTCGAACGGCAGCCCCAGCTGGCCGGAGAGGTCCTGCTGCTCAGGGCCGGTGAAACCGAGGGCCAGCAGCACCAGGTCGGCCGGGATCTCGCGCTCGGTTCCTGCCTTCGGCACGCGCCGGCCGTCCAGGAACTCGGTCTCTGCCACGCGAAGCGCGCGGACCTCGCCGAACTCGTTGGAGAGGAACTCGACGGTCGACGCGAGGAACTCGCGCTGGCCGCCCTCCTCGTGCGCCGACGACACCTCGAACAGGGTCGGGGTCATCGGCCACGGCTGGTGGCCCGGACGCTCCGACGGCGGCTGCTTGCCGATAGCGAGGTTGGTGACGCTGGCCGCGCCCTGGCGGTGGGCGGTGCCGATGCAGTCCGCACCGGTGTCGCCGCCGCCGAGCACGACGACATGCTTGCCGTCCGCCGTGATCTGGTCGGCGATGCCGTCGCCGGCGCCCGCCTTGTTCTGCTGCACCAGGTACTCCATGGCGAAGTGGACGCCGGCGAGGTCGCGGCCCGGGATGGGCAGGTCGCGCGGCACCAGAGCGCCAGTGGCGACCACGACAGCGTCGTAGCGCGCGCGCAGGTCGTCCCAGGTGATGTCGACGCCGATGTTGACGCCCGCACGGAAGCGGGTGCCCTCGGCCATCATCTGGTTGAGGCGCGCCTCGAGGTGCTTCTTCTCCATCTTGAAGTCGGGGATGCCGTAGCGGAGCAGACCGCCGATGCGGTCGTCCCGCTCGTACACGGCGACGGTGTGACCCGCGCGCGTGAGCTGCTGGGCGGCGGCGAGGCCGGCGGGGCCGGAGCCCACGACGGCGACGGTCTTGCCGGTCAGGCGCTCCGGCGGGTGCGGCTGCACCCAGCCGTTCTGCCAGGCCTGGTCGATGATCGAGACCTCGACCTGCTTGATCGTGACGGCCGGCTGGTTGATGCCGAGCACGCACGACGACTCGCACGGCGCCGGGCAGAGACGCCCGGTGAACTCGGGGAAGTTGTTGGTCGCGTGCAGGCGGTCGATCGCCTGGCGGCCTTCCCCGCGCCACATCAGGTCGTTCCACTCCGGGATCAGGTTGCCGAGCGGGCAGCCGGAGTGGCAGAACGGGATGCCGCAGTCCATGCAGCGGCCCGCCTGCCGGCGCAGCTGCGCGGCATCCTGGTTCTCGTAGACCTCTTTCCAGTCCATCAGCCGGACGGAGACCGGCCGCCGCTTCGGGAGCTCCCGCTCCGTGGTCTTCAAAAAGCCCTTAGGGTCAGCCACCAGTCACCTCCAGTTCGACGGAGCCTTTAGGATCAGACAGCATCATCCGCCAGTCACCTCCAAGATTCGGTTCCACACGATGTCGCCGTCGGGGTCGAGCCCCTCGTCGACGGCTTCCTGCCGCATCTGCAGCACCGCGGCGTAGTCGCGGGGAAGCACCTTTACGAACTTCGCGACGGTCGCGTCGAAGTCGTCGAGCAACTGAGCGGCGAGCGTCGATCCGGTCTCGGCGACGTGCTGCTCGAGCAGGTCGCGGACGATCTCGATGTCGGCGCTGCCGAGCGGCAGCACCTCCAACTCACCGGTCGCGAGCGCATCGCGGTTGACGCGCTCGCGCTTCAGGTCGTACACGTACGCTGTGCCGCCGGACATGCCCGCGCCGAGGTTGCGTCCAGTGCTCCCGAGGATCACCGCGAGGCCACCGGTCATGTACTCGAGCGCGTGGTCGCCCACACCCTCGACGACCGCGGTCGCGCCGGAGTTGCGCACCAGGAACCGCTCACCGACGATTCCACGGATGAACATGCTGCCCTGCGTCGCGCCGTAGCCGATCACGTTGCCCGCGATCACGTTGCGCTCGGCGGCGAAGACGCTGTCGCGCGGCGGCCGCACGACGATCTGGCCGCCCGACAGCCCCTTGCCGACGTAGTCGTTGGAGTCGCCCTCCAGCCGCAGCGTGATGCCCGACGGGAGGAAGGCTCCGAGCGACTGACCGGCCGAACCGGTGAGGGTGATATCGATCGAGCCGGCGGGCAGGCCGTTCTCGCCGTGGCGGACGGTCACCTCGTGCCCGAGCATCGTGCCGACGGCGCGCTCGGTGTTGCGGATCGGCAGATCGAGCTCGATCCGTCCGCCCCGCTCCAGCACGTCGCGGGCGGCATCGATGAGCTGGACGTCGAAGTGCTTCTCGAGCTCGTGGTCCTGGGCGCGGCCGTTGCGCCGCGGCGCCTCCGGTCCGAACGCCGGACCGTGCAGGATGGGCGCGAGGTCGAGGCCCGACGCCTTCCAGTGGTCGATCGCGCGGTCCACATCCAGAAGCTCGGCGTGGCCGATGGCCTCCTCCAGGCTCCGGAAGCCGAGTGCGGCGAGGTACTCGCGCACCTCCTCGGCGATGAACTCGAAGAAGTTGACGACGAACTCCGGCTTGCCCGAGAACCGCGCGCGCAGCTCCGGGTTCTGCGTGGCGACGCCGACCGGGCAGGTGTCGAGGTGGCAGACGCGCATCATGACGCAGCCGGACACGACCAGGGGCGCGGTCGCGAAGCCGAACTCCTCGGCGCCGAGCAGCGCGCCGACGATGACGTCGCGCCCGGTCTTCAGCTGACCGTCGACCTGCACGACGACGCGCTCGCGCATCCCGTTCAGCATGAGGGTCTGCTGCGTCTCCGCCAGGCCGAGCTCCCATGGTGTGCCCGCGTGCTTCAGCGAGTTGACCGGGGAGGCGCCCGTGCCGCCGTCGTGGCCGGAGACCAGGATGACGTCGGCCAGCGCTTTAGCCGTTCCCGCAGCGACCGCGCCGATGCCCGACTCGGACACCAGCTTGACGTGGACGCGGGCGCCCGGGTTGGCGCGCTTCAGGTCGAAGATCAACTGCTTGAGGTCTTCGATCGAGTAGATGTCGTGGTGCGGCGGCGGCGAGATCAGGCCGACTCCGGCGGTCGCATGCCGGGTGCGCGCGACCCACGGGTACACCTTGGTCGGCGGCAGCTGGCCGCCCTCACCGGGCTTCGCACCCTGAGCGAGCTTGATCTGGATGTCGTCGGCGTGCGTCAGGTACATCGACGTCACACCGAACCGGCCGGAGGCGACCTGCTTGATCGCGCTGCGGCGCTCGGGGTCGAGCAGACGGTCGAGGTCTTCGCCGCCCTCACCCGTGTTCGACTTGGCGCCGAGCCGGTTCATGGCGATCGCGAGGGTCTCGTGCGCCTCCTTCGAGATGGAGCCGTAGCTCATCGCGCCGGTGGAGAAGCGCTTGACGATCGAGGCGACGGACTCGACCTCCTCGAGCGGCACGGGCGGCCGCTCCCCCTCCTTCAGCGAGAACATCCCGCGGAGGGTCATCAGCGACTCGGACTGGTCGTCGACGAGCTTCGTGTACTCGCGGAACACGTCGTACCGCCGAGTGCGCGTCGAGTGCTGCAGGCGGAACACCGTCTCCGGGTTGAACAAGTGCGGCGAGCCGTCGCGGCGCCACTGGTACTCGCCACCGGTCGCCAGGCGCTCGTGCGCGAGGGCCGCACCCTCGGCGGGGTAGGCGCTCTCGTGCCGCGCCAGGTTCTCTGCGGCGATGACGTCGATCCCGACGCCGCCGAGCTTGCTGGTCGTGCCGGTGAAGTACTGGTCGACGAACGCCTGGCTGAGGCCGACCGCCTCGAACGCCTGAGCGCCGGCGTAGGAGGAGACCGTCGAGATGCCCATCTTGGACATGATCTTCAGCACGCCCTTGCCGAGCGCCTTGATGACGTTCTTGACCGCCTTCTCCGGGGTCACGCCGGTGATCATCCCGCTGCGGACGAGCTCCTCGCAGGTCTCCATCGCCAGGTACGGGTTGATCGCCGAAGCGCCGTAGCCGATGAGCAGCGCGACATGGTGAACCTCGCGGACGTCGCCCGCCTCCACGATCAGGCCCACCTTCATGCGGGTCTCCGAGCGGATGAGGTGGTGGTGCACCGCGGCCAGCATGAGCAGCGACGGGATGGGCGCGAGGTCCTTCGTGGAGTCGCGGTCGCTCAGGACGATGAACTTCGCGCCGGCGGCGATCGCCTCATCCACCTCGTCGCACATCTCGGCCAGGCGGCGCTCCAGCGCGTCCGGGCCGGCGTCCGAGCGGTACAGACCGCGGACCGTGGTGGTCAGCGTGCTGCCCGGCCGCGGGTCGATGTGCTGGATCTTCGCCAGCTCGTCGTTGTCGATCACCGGGAAGTCGAGCACGACCTGCTTGGCGTGCTCCGGACCGGCGTCGAGGAGGTTGCGCTCGGGCCCTAGGCCCAGCTTCAGGGAGGTGACGACCTCCTCGCGGATGGAGTCGAGCGGCGGGTTGGTGACCTGCGCGAACTGCTGCGTGAAGTAGTCGAACAGCAGGCGCGGGCGCTCGGAGAGCACCGCGACGGGCGTGTCCGATCCCATGGCGCCGAGCGGCTCGGCCGCGGTCGTCGCCATCGGCTTCAGGAGGACGCGGACCTCCTCCTCGGTGTAGCCGAACGTCCGCTGGCGGCGCACGATCGACGCCGGGGTGTGGACGATGTGCTCGCGCTCCGGGAGGTCCTTCAGGTTGATCCGGCCCTCGTCCAGCCACTCGCCGTAGGGCGCGCCGGCGGCGAGTTCCGACTTGATCTCCTCGTCCTCGATGAGACGGCCCGCGACCGTGTCCACCAGGAACATCCGGCCCGGCCGCAGCCGGCCCTTCCGCACGACGCGGCTGGGGTCGAAGTCGAGCACGCCGATCTCGGACGCGAGCACCACCAGGCCGTCGTTGGTGACGACGTAGCGGCCCGGGCGCAGCCCGTTGCGGTCGAGGGTCGCACCGACGAGCGAGCCATCGGTGAAGACGATCGCGGCCGGCCCGTCCCACGGCTCCATGAGCATCGAGTGGTACTCGTAAAAGGCGCGGCGGACCGGGTCGATCTCGGTCTGGTTCTCCCAGGCCTCCGGCACCATCATCATGACGGCGTGCGGGAGCGGGCGACCGCTCAGCGAGATCAGCTCGACGACCTCGTCGAAGGAGGCCGAGTCGCTCGCGCCCGGCGTGACCACCGGGAAGATGGGACGCAGGTCGCCGAGCAGCTCGCTCTCGAGCTGCGACTGCCGCGCGCGCATCCAGTTGCGGTTGCCCTGCACGGTGTTGATCTCGCCGTTGTGCGCGATCATGCGGAACGGCTGTGCGAGCGGCCACGACGGGAACGTGTTCGTCGAGTAGCGGGAGTGCACCAGCGCGAGCTTGGAGGCGAAGCGCTCGTCCGACAGGTCCGGGTAGAACGGCTCCAGCTGGAGGGTCGTCACCATGCCCTTGTAGACGAGGGTGCGGCTCGACAGCGACGAGAAGTACAGGTCGAGCTCGCGCTCCGCGCGCTTGCGCAGGAAGAAGGTCTGGCGGTCGAGCTCGATCCCCGACGCCTGCTCGCCGTCCTCCCCGGCGCGGGTGGATGCGACGTACAGCTGCTCGATCACCGGCATCGCCTGGCGGGCCAGCGTGCCCAGTTCCTCGGGGCGCACGGGCACCTCGCGCCAGCCGAGGACCGTCAGCTGGTGCTCGGCGGCGATGCCCTCGAGCGCGGCCTTGATCTCGGCGCGCTCGTCCGCGCTGCTCGGCAGGAAGGCGTTGCCGACGGCGTAGCGTCCCGCGGCCGGGAGGTCGAACCCGGCGACGGCTCGCAGGAACGCGTCCGGAACCTGGGTGATGATGCCGGCGCCGTCGCCGGTACCGGCGTCGGAGCCGACCGCGCCGCGGTGCTCCAGGTGGCGCAGCGCCTCGAGTGCCGCATCGATGATGTCGTGCCCGGCCGTGCCACGCAGCGTCGCCACCATGGCGAGGCCACAGGCGTCCTTCTCGTGGGCAGGGTCGTACAGGCCCTGCGGGCCAGGCACGGTCCCGAAGCGGGAATGGGGAGGCTTGAGCGCCATCTGTCGACCGTCCTCACAGTGTCGTGGATGTGGGGATGTTGGGGTGCGGGGACGCCATCGGCCCGATGCTTGGGAGGAGGCCCGCCGCATCCACCGGGCTGTGTGCGGCCCGGTCTCTCGGTGCGGTCAGGTAGAAGGGATGATCGCCTCGACGGTTTGTCTACCGCCGCTCATGTGGCTTCGGATCGTCCGGAATCATCCGTTCGTGGGGCTTGTGGCCTTGGCCGAAGCGGACCCGGCAGGCACACCGTCGTCGTCGGCGGTGCCCTCGTCGTCCAGGTCCGTGTCGTCAGAGTCTACCTCAGCATCCGGACGGACCCATTCACGGCCCGGCCGGTAGGGGCTCGGCTCGAGGCCGGTGTGCCTGCGCGACTGGACGATGAAGATGATGACACCCAGGACGACCGCGACGAAGGCTGCCCAGACGTTGGTCGGGATGCCGAGGAACGAGAACTCGCTCGGGTCGATGCGGATCGACTCCAGGTACGAGCGGCCGAGGCCGTACCAGATCAGGTACAGCGCGAGGACCTTGCCCCACTGCAGGCGGAACTTCCGCTCCAGCAGCACGAGCAGCACGACGCCGATCACGTTCCAGATGATCTCGTACAGGAACAGCGGCTGGAAGAGCGTGTTGTCCGGTAGCCCGACCGGGATCGCCTTGTTGGTGGAGTCGATCTGCAGTCCCCACGGAACGTCGGTGGGCAGGCCGAAGAGCTCCTGGTTGAACCAGTTGCCGAGGCGGCCGATCGCCTGCGCCAGCAGCAGTGCGGGGGCCAGCGCGTCGGCGAAGGTCCAGAAGCGCAGGCCCGTCCAGCGGCAGCCGATCCAGGCGCCGACGGCACCCCCGATGAGCGAGCCGAAGATGGCGTTGCCGCCCTCCCAGATCGCGAAGACTTTCCACAGCGGCGCACCGTCGTAGAAGTAGTCGCCCGGGTGGGTCACGACGTGGTACAGCCGCGCGCCGACGATGCCGAGGACGATCACCGGGATCAGCACGTCGAGCAGCACGCCCGGCTCCGCGCCCCGCCTCGTCAAACGGCGCGAGGTCCAGAGGGAGGCGACGACGATACCGATCAGGATCATGATCGCGTACGTCTGGATGCGCCAGTGCAGACCGAAGATATCGATCGGGATCTGCTGCCACTCGGGCCCGGGGCTCGGGATGCTGGTGAGCCAGCTGCTCATGGTGAGGGCCACCGGATGACTACCTTTCGATCATGGGGAGGCGACGCGTGAGTCGCGAACTGCCCCCTTAGTTTAGGACGCGGTCAGGACCTGCTCGTGCCACCGGCGAGGGCGGCCGCCACTCGACCCGCTTCCGCCACGCCGCCGTCGCCGAGTGCCTTGACGAGCGCAGAACCGACGATCGCTCCGTCGGCATACTCCAGCACCTCGGCCACCTGGGCCGCCGAGGAGATGCCGAGGCCGACGCAGGCGCTCGTGGCGCCCGCCTCGCGGAGGCGGCCGACGAGGGTGCGCGCTGCCGCATCCACGTCGGTGCGTGCACCCGTGATTCCCATGGTCGAGACGGCGTAGACGAAGCCTCGGCTTGCCTCGACCGCCTGCCGCAGGCGGGCGTCGGTCGAGCTGGGAGCGGCGAGGAACACGCGGTCGAGGCCCACGCGGTCGGAGGCGGCGAGCCAGTCGGCGCCCTCGTCCGGGATGAGGTCGGGCGTGATGAGGCCCGCTCCCCCGGCCTCCGCCAGGTCGTCGGCGAAGCGCTCGACGCCGTACTGCAGCACCGGGTTCCAATAGGTCATGACGAGGACGGGGATGTCGACCTGCGCGGTGATCTCGCGCACGGCGGTGAAGCCGTCGCGCAGGCGGAAGCCCGTGCTCAACGCCTGCTGCGTGGCCGCCTGGATGACGGTGCCGTCCATCACCGGGTCGGAGTACGGCAGGCCCAGCTCGATGACGTCCACGCCGTTCTGGGCGAGCGCGACCGCCGCATCCACACTGGTGACGAGGTCGGGGAAGCCCGCGGGCAGGTACCCGATGAGGGCGCCGGCAGCGTCCGCGTTCCGCCGGGCGATGGTGTCGGCAACGCGGCTGGCCGTTGCCGCGCTCACGACTGCACCGCGCCAGCGTCGAGGAGGTCGAAGTAGTGGGCGGCGGTCTCCATGTCCTTGTCGCCGCGGCCGCTGAGGTTGACCAGGATGAGACCCTCCGGCCCCAGCTCGCGCCCGAGAGCCAGCGCGCCGGCGAGGGCGTGCGACGACTCGATCGCCGGGATGATGCCCTCGGTCCTGCTGAGCAGACGCAGCGCCGCCATCGCCTCGGCGTCCGACACCGGCAGGTACTCGGCGCGGCCGATCTTCGCGAGCCAGGCGTGCTCCGGCCCGACCCCGGGGTAGTCGAGCCCGGCGGAGATCGAATGCGACTCGATCGTCTGGCCGTCCTCGTCCTGCAGCAGCATCGAGCGGGCGCCGTGCAGAACGCCCGGGCGGCCCTTCGTGATCGTGGCCGCGTGGCGCGGGGTGTCAGCCCCCTCGCCGCCGGCCTCGTAGCCGATCAGGCGCACGTCTTCGTCGTCGAGGAACGCGTGGAAGATGCCCATCGCGTTCGACCCGCCGCCGACGCAGGCGACGACGGCGTCGGGCAGGCGGCCGGTGAGCTCGTGCACCTGCTCGCGCGCCTCTTCGCCGATGATCTTCTGGAGGTCGCGGACCATCGCGGGGAACGGGTGCGGGCCCGCGACGGTGCCGAAGATGTAGTTGGTGTGCTCGACGTTGGTCACCCAGTCGCGCATCGCGTCGTTGATCGCGTCCTTGAGGGTGCGCGAGCCAGTCTTGACGGCCACGACCTCGGCGCCGAGCAGGCGCATCCGGGCGACGTTCAGCGCCTGGCGCTCGGTGTCGACCTCGCCCATGTAGATGGTGCACTCCAGGCCGAACAGCGCGGCTGCGGTCGCGGTGGCGACGCCGTGCTGACCGGCGCCGGTCTCGGCGATGACGCGAGTCTTGCCGATGCGCTTGGTGAGGATGGCCTGGCCGAGCACGTTATTGATCTTGTGCGACCCGGTGTGGTTGAGGTCTTCGCGCTTCAGGATGATGCGCGCGCCGCCCGCGTGCTCCGCGAAGCGCGGCACCTCGGTGATGATCGACGGGCGGCCGGTGTAGCTGCGGTGCAGCTCATCCAGCTCGGCGTGGAACGCGGGATCGGCCTTCGCCTCCTCCCACGCCGCCGACAGCTCGTCGAGCGCTGCGACCAGCGACTCGGGGACGAACCGCCCGCCGAAGTCGCCGAAATACGGACCCTGCTCAGTGCGGAGGGACATCAGACTCCCAAGAACTCTTCGAGCGTGGCGACGGGGTCGCTCGTCACGAGCGCCTCGCCGACGAGCACCACATCGGCGCCCGCCGCCCGGTAGTGCGCGACATCGTCGGCCGACTTCACGGCCGACTCCGCCACGCGGATCACGCCGGACGGGATGCTTCCGGCCAGGCGGCCGAACAGATCCCGATCCAGCTCGAACGTCGTGAGGTCGCGGGCGTTCACGCCCACGAGCCCGGCGCCGGTGTCAAGCGCCCGGCTCAGCTCGTCGGCCGAGTGCGCCTCCACCAGCGAGGTCATGCCCAGCTGGGTGATCAGCTCGTGCAACTCGACGAGGCGCTTCTGGTCGAGCGCCGCCACGATCAGCAGCACCAGGTCGGCCCCGGCCGCGCGGGCCTCGAACACCTGGTACGGATCGCTGACGAACTCCTTGCGCAGCACCGGGATGGACACGGCCTCACGCACCGCCTCCAGGTCGGCCAGCGAACCGCGGAACTTCCGCTCCTCGGTCAGCACGCTGATAGCGCTCGCACCACCGGTCTCGTACGAGACGGCGAGGGCGGCCGGGTCCGGGATGGCGGCGAGCGACCCGCGGGACGGGCTCGCGCGCTTCACCTCGGCGATGATCTTGACGCGCTCGGCGGGAGCGAGCGCCGCGAGGGCGTCCAGCGCCTCAGGGCGGGCCAGCGCTGCGGCCTCCACCTGGGCGAGCGGACGCTCGCTCCGTCGCCGGTCAGCGTCCTCGAGCGCGCCGGCGACGAGGTCGGCCAGCACGGATCAGTGACCCTTCGGGGTGTACTTGGACCCGCCCACTCCGTAGCCCGCGCGCTTCATGACGCCGCCGACGATGAGGCCGATCACCGCGAGTCCCGCGGCGGCCCAGACGATGATGGGAGCGTCGTAGAAGAACGCGATCGCACCGATGGTGAACGCCACCAGCATGATGATCACGGCGGTCCACGCCGCCGGCGAGTGACCGTGACCTGGCTCGACTGACTCGCTGCTCATGGGACTCCTGCACGTCGGGTGCGCGCTCGTTGCCTGCGCGCACGGGAATTGGAACGCATCCAGTCTAGTGGGAGGTCGTCGCGTCCCGGGGCTCGCTCAGCGGGTGGGGTCTTCGCCGCGGGTGAGTTCGTCCCAGCTGTCGATCGCGGTGTCGCGATCGGGACCACCCGGGCGGTCGGCCTCCGGCGACTCCGCGGCGGCGCGCGCTTCGTCGTCGTCCGTCGCGGGAGCGGCGTCGGGCCCGTCGTCGGGCGTGTCGTCCGCCCCGTCGTCCGTCGCCTCGCCCAGTACCTCGTCAGCCGGGCGGCCGTCCTCGCCCGCGAAGCGGGTCTGGTACTTGCGCGACGGGCCCGGCCACAGGCGCGAGAACACCACCACAGCGGCGCTGGCGAGAATGATCAGCACCGCAGCCACGATCGCCAGCCACGGCCAGACCTCGGTCTCGACCGACTGCACGAGCCGCCGCACCGACGCCCCACCGGCTACACCCGTCGCCGTGGTGATCGCCGCGGACGACGCGCCCACAGCATCCGACACCGCGGTGATCGCCGAGATCATCACCGAGACGCCCAGCAGCACGCCGAGCAGCGCGAGCACGATGCGGAACACCGGACCGGCGATCGCCAGCGCCGCCGTCAAGGCGAGACCGGCGAGCGACAGCGCCGTCAGTGCTGGTGCCGCCACGGAGCCTGCGACCGTGATCGTGCTGGCGTGATTCGCCGTGTCGGTCAGCCGGATGGCGAACCACGGCTGCGTCGCGGCGAGGAGCGCGAGCCCGCTGCCCACGAGGAGCAGCAGCATCGTGAGGTACTTGACCCTCCGGCCGATCCCGCTCTCAGCGGCCACGGGGCACCCGCTTCATCGCGTTCGCGACGGCGACCGCCCGCAGCGGCGCCGCCGCCTTGTTCTGAGACTCCTGGAACTCGCTCTCGGGCACCGAGTCGGCGACCAGTCCCCCGCCCGCCTGCACGCGCGCGACACCGCCCATGATCGTGGCGGTGCGGATGGCGATGGCGAGATCGGCGTCGCCGGCGAAGTCGAAGTAGCCGATCACCCCTCCGTAGACGCCACGCTGCACCGGCTCCAGCTCGTCGATGATCCGCAGCGCCATCGGCTTCGGCGCGCCCGACAGCGTCCCGGCCGGGAACGTCGCCCGGAACACGTCGATCGCCGTCGCGTCCGGGAGCAGGTCGCCCTCGACCGAGGAGACGATGTGCATGATGTGGCTGAACCGCTCGATGCGCATGAACTCCGTCACCTCGACCGTGCCCGCCTCGCACACCTTGAGCAGATCGTTGCGGGCCAGGTCGACGAGCATCAGGTGCTCGGCGCGCTCCTTGTCGTCGGCGAGCAGCGACGCCTCCAGATCGAGGTCCTGCTCCGGGTTCGCCCCGCGCGGGCGGGAGCCGGCGATGGGATGCGTGAACGCGCGTCCCTCCTGCACCTTCACCAGCGCCTCCGGCGAGGAGCCGACGATCTGGTACGCCTCACCGTCCGGCTTCTCCAGCGACAGCAGGTACATGTAGGGGCTGGGGTTGAGCGCGCGGAGCACCCGGTAGACGTCGAGCGCCGGCGCGGTGCATTCGAGCTCGAACCGCTGCGAGATGACGACCTGGAAGATGTCGCCGTCGACGATGCGTTCCTTCGCCGTGACCACCGCGCCGAGGAAGTCGTCGCGGCGCGTGTGCGAGACCGGCTCCGCCTGAGTGGCGAGGTCGACCTCCTCAAGCCAGGCCTCGGACGGCTGTGCGAGGCGGTCCTGCATCGCATCGAGGCGCTGCTGGGCATCCGCCCACAGCGCGTCCGCGTCGTCCGTGCCGTCGGCCAGTGCGTTCGCGATCAGCTTCACCGTGCCCGACCGGTGGTCGATGACCACGAGGTCGGCTGCGAAGGCCAGCGCCTGGCCGGGCACATCCACATCGGCCGGTGGCGCGTCGGGCAGCCGCTCGATCTGGCGGATCGCCTCCCACCCGATGAAGCCGACGAGACCACCGGTCAGCGGCGGGAGGCCCGGGATGCGTGGGCTCTGCCAGCGGGCGTGCAGCGCCGCGAGGGCCTGCAGCGGGCGGAGGGATGCGGCGGTGCCGAGCGCGCGCTCGGCCGGCAGGCCGTAGTCGAGCCAGCGCACCTCGTCGCCCTGCTGGGTCAGCACGCCGAAGGAGGCCGCGCCGACGAACGAGAAGCGCGACCAGATGCCGCCCTGCTCCGCCGACTCCAAAAGGAAGGTTCCCGGGCGACCCGCGGCGAGCTTCCGGTAGATGCCCACAGGCGTCTCCCCGTCGGCGAACAGCTCCCGGATCACCGGAACCACGCGGTGGTCGACGACCAGCGCGTCGAAATCCGGACGGGAGGTCGTGCCTGCGGCCGTATCGATCACAGGTCGCCCGCCTCGATCTCCGGGCTCGCGCCGACGGCCGGCTCCAGCACATCCGCGTCGAAGCAGGTGCGTGTGCCGGTGTGGCAGGCCGCGCCGATCTGATCGACCGTGATCAGGAGCGTGTCGCCGTCGCAGTCGAGCGCTGCGCCCTTCACGTACTGCACGTGACCAGAGGTGTCGCCCTTGCGCCAGTACTCCTTGCGGGAGCGCGACCAGAAGGTGACCCGGCCCTCGCTCATGGTGCGGCGGAACGCCTCCGCATCCATCCAGCCCATCATCAGCACCTCGCGGGTGTCCCACTGCTGGATGATCGCCGGCACGAGGCCCGCATCGGTGAAGCGGATGCGCTCCAGGACCACATCGCTCGCTGCCGTGTTCATCGGCGGACCTCCATCCCGGCCGCAGCCAGTTCGTCCTTCACCTGCTCGATCGTCAGCTCACCCTGGTGGAACACGCTCGCCGCGAGCACGGCATCCGCTCCCGCCTGGATCGCCGGCACGAAGTGCTCCAGCGCGCCGGCGCCTCCCGAGGCGATCACCGGGACGCTGCTGAGCGCGCGCATCTCGCGGATGAGTTCCAGGTCGAAGCCCTCCTTGGTGCCGTCGGCGTCGATCGAATTCACCAGCAGCTCCCCTGCGCCCAGCTCGATGGCGCGGGTCGCCCACTCCAGGGCGTCGAGGTCGGTCTCGGTGCGGCCGCCGTGCGTGGTGACGACGAAGCCGGACGAGGTCGCCGCCGACCGCTTCACATCCAGCGACAGCACCAGCACCTGTGCGCCGAAACGCGCGGCGATCTCGGCGATCAGTTCGGGCCGTGCGATCGCGGCGGAGTTGACGCCCACCTTGTCGGCGCCGTGGCCGAGCAGCTTCGCCACATCCTCCGGGCTGCGCACGCCGCCGCCGACCGTCAGCGGGATGAAGACCTGCTCGGCCGTCGCTCGCACCACGTCGTAGGTGGTGGCGCGGTCGTCGACCGTTGCCGTCACATCCAGGAAAGTCAATTCGTCGGCGCCCTGCTCGAAGTACCGTCGGGCAAGCTCGACCGGGTCGCCCTGGTCGCGCAGGTTCTGAAAGTTCACGCCCTTCACGACGCGGCCCGCGGCCACGTCGAGACAGGGGATGACCCGGACCGCGACGCCCATCAGATCCGCGCCGCGTGAATGGAAGTGACCAGGATGGCGCGGGCGCCCAGCTCGTACAGGTCGTCCATGATGTGGTTGGTCTGCTCGCGCTTGATCATCACGCGGACGGCCACCCAGTCCGGCTCGCCCAGCGGCGACACCGTCGGCGACTCGACGCCCGGCGTGAGCGCGACCGCCTTCTCCAGCAGCGCGACGGGCAGGTTGTAGTCGATCAGCACGTACTGCCGCGCGACCATGACGCCCTGCAGGCGCCGCACCAGGGTGTCCACCCCGGCGGCGGGCGAAGCGGAGGAGATGAGGACGGCCTCCGACTCCAGGATCACCGGGCCGAAGATCTCCAGCCCCTGCTTGCGGAGCGTCGAGCCGGTCTCGACGACGTCGGCGACCGCGTCCGCGACGCCGAGCCGGACCGCGGACTCGACCGCGCCATCCAGCTTGATCAGGGAGGTGCTGACACCCTTGTCGGCCAGGAACGCGCCGACGAGCCCCGGGTAGCTCGTCGCGACGCGCTTCCCTTCGAGCTCTGCGAGGTCGGTGAACAGCCCGGCGGGCCCGGCGAACCGGAACGTGGAGGCGGCGAAGTCGAGCGCGGTGATTTCGGCGGCGGATGAGCCGGAGTCGAGGAGCAGGTCGCGGCCGGTGATGCCGACGTCCAGCGCGCCCGAGCCGACGTAGGTGGCGATGTCGCGCGGGCGCAGGTAGAAGAACTCGACCCCGTTGCGCTGATCGGTGACGATCAGCTCCTTCGGGTCGCGGCGACCGACGTAGCCGGCCTCGTGGAGCATCTGCGCCGCGGTCTCGGACAGGGAGCCCTTATTGGGAACGGCGATCTTCAGCATGGAGGAGTCTTTCGTGACGTGATCGGACAAGTGGATGGGGTCGAGCCATCACAGATGTCGGTACACGTCGGCCAGGGTGAGACCCTTCGCCAGCAGCAGCACCTGGAGGTGGTAGAGCAGCTGCGAGACCTCTTCGGCCATCGCCTCGTCGGACTCGTACTCGGCGGCCATCCACACCTCGGCGGCCTCCTCGACGATCTTCTTGCCGATGGCGTGCACGCCGGCGTCGAGCTCGCGGACGGTGCCGGAGCCCTCCGGACGGGACTCCGCCTTCTGCTGGAGTTCGGCGAAGAGGTCGTCGAAGGTTTTCACCGTTCTAGCGTAGCGGTCCGGGTCAGTGGGCGTGGGCGAGTGCGGCGTCGCGCAGCGCGGCGATGCGCTCGGCAGGTTCGCCGCGGAAGACGCTCGACCCGGCGACGAAGGTGTCGGCGCCGGCCGCTGCCGCCGTGACGATCGTCTCCTCGGTGACGCCGCCATCCACCTGCAGCCACACGTCGAGGCCGCGCGCCTCCACCGCCTCGCGGAGCAGCTGCAGCTTCGGCATCATCTCGGCCATGAACGACTGGCCGCCGAAGCCGGGCTCGACGGTCATCACGAGCACCTGGTCGAACTCGTCCAGGAGCTCCAGGTAGCGCCCGACGCCCGTTCCCGGCTTCAGGGCGATGCCCGCCCGCGCGCCGATCGCCCGCAGGCGCCGCGCGAGCGACACCGGGTCATGCGCGGCCTCGGCATGGAAGGTCACCGAGTACGCCCCCAGCTCGGCGTAGCCCAGCGCCCAGCGGTCGGGGTCGTCGATCATCAGGTGCACATCCAGCGGGATGGGACTCACATCCTGGATGCGGCCCACCATCTGCGGCCCGAAGGTCAGGTTGGGCACGAAGTGGTTGTCCATCACATCCACGTGGACCAGGTCGGCGGTCGCGATGCGCTCCAACTCGCTCTGCATGTTGACGAAGTCGGCCGCCAGGATGCTCGGGTTGATACGGGCGCGTGAGTCGATCCGGTCGGCGGAGGGGGTCGATGCCATGGTTCCAGCCTAGGCGGATCGCTTGCGCAGCAGCGCGATGAACATGGCGTCGGTCAGGTGGCGGTGCGGCCACAGCTGGACCGTGTCCGGATTGCCGGCGAGATCGAGCCGCTCGGAGGTGAAGGCCTGCACCGTCTCAGCCGTCGGCTGCGCCTCCAGCACGTCCCCGTGACGCTCCAGCGCATCCACGACGATCCCCTTCGTCTCGGCCAGGTGCGGCGAGCAGGTCACGTACGCGAGCACGCCGCCGGGCTTCAGCGCCGCGATCGCCGAGTCGAGCAGGGCGGTCTGCAGCCGGGTGAGCTCGGCGACGTCGCGCGGTGTCTTTCGCCAGCGGGCCTCCGGACGCCGGCGCAGGGCGCCGAGGCCCGTGCAGGGAGCGTCGAGCAGGATGCGGTCGAAGGCTTCGGGGTGTTCGTCGCCGATGACCGTGCCGTCCTGCTCCCAGACCGGCACATCGAGCGGGACGGGTGCCAGCGCACGGCGCACCAGCTCGGCGCGCGCGGGCACCAGTTCGTTCGCGACGAGCGACGCTCCGCCCGCGAGCGCCTCGGCCGCCAGCAACGCGGCTTTGCCGCCGGGGCCCGCGCACAGGTCGAGCCAGCGCTCGCCCGCGATCACCGGCTGCGCCCGGGTCAGCGCGAGGGCGGCCAGTTGCGATCCTTCGTCCTGCACGCGGATGCGCCCGTCGGCCTCCTCGACCATCGCCTGCGGATCGCCGCCCGCTGCCGTGAAGCCGGGAGGCGAGAACCTGTCGGGACGCGCGTCGTCGGGCAGGTCGGCGAGACCCGGGAGCGCGATCAGGTTGACGCGCGGGGCCACGTCGTCGGCCTCCAGCAGCGCCTCCAGTTCGTCGACGCGGCCCTCGGCATCCAGCGACCGGCGGAACGCGCGGACCACCCAGACCGGATGCGAGTACAGCGCGCCGAGGCGGTCGTCCTCGTTCTTCGCCCGCGATGCCACCTCCTCGCGCCACTCGTCGGGGGTGTGCCGGCCGATCTCGCGGAGCACGCCGTTCACGAAGCCCGTGCCCGACCGGCTTCCGACCGTCCGGGCGAGCCCCACCGACTCGTTCACCGCGGCGTGCGGAGCGACCCGGGTGTTCAGGAGCTGATGCGCGCCCAGCCGCAGCACGTCGAGCAGCGGGGCGTCGATCTGGTCGACCGGGCGCCCGGCGGCGATCGCGATCACCCGGTCGTAGTAGCCCTGCATGCGCAGGGTGCCGTAGGTGAGTTCGGTCGCGAGCGCGGCATCCGCCGGGCTCAGGGCGGCGCGCGAGATGCGGGTCGGGAGGAGAAGGTTGGCGTACGCGTCGGACTCGCGGACCGCGAGGAGCACATCCAGCGCCACCTGGCGGGCGGGCTGCACCGCGGTCTCCGGCGGGCGGTTGGAGCGGCCCGCGGGTCGTCCCTGCGAGCGGCCCTGGGCGCGGTTGGCGCCTCCGCGGCCGCCGTTGCGTGCGCCGCTCACGAGAACACCACCGTGGCGTCGGAAGCTGATCCTGCTACGCCGCGCAGCCAGTCGGCGGCGGGCATGGCCCGCTTCCCGGCAGGCTGCACGGTGAGCAGCTCCAGCGGGTGCGAACCGGTGCCGACGAGGATTCGGCGGTCGCGCGCCTCCACCACCCCCGCCGGAAGCGGCGCTTCGCCGACCGCAGCACGTGCTTCGTGGATCTTGAACCGCTCCTCCCCCAGCAGCACGAAGGCGCCGGGCTCGGGGGTCACTCCGCGCAGACGGGCGTAGACCACCTCGAGGGGCTGTGCGAGGTCGAGGCGTGCGTCGTCGAGGCTCAGTTTCGGCGCGAGGACGACCTCGCCGGTCTGCGGTGTGGCGACCGCGGTGCCGGCCGCGAGCGCGTCCGTCGTGTCCGCCAGCAGCGTCGCGCCGTCGGCGGCGAGGGCGGTGAGCAGGTCGCCGGCCGTCTCATCCGGCCCGATCGGTCGCCGCAGCTCGGCGTACACGTCGCCCGCATCAAGCTCGGGCACCAGGTGGAACACGGCTGCGCCCGTCTCGGCGTCGCCCGCGATCAGCGCGCGCTGCACGGGAGCGGCCCCACGCCAGCGCGGCAGCAGCGAGAAGTGGAGGTTGACCCAGCCGAGCCGGGGCAGCGACAGCAGCGGCTCGCGCACCAGGCCGCCGTAGGCGACGACCACGCCGAGGTCCGGCTGCAGGGCAGCGAGCGGCGCGGTGACGTCCTCCCCCAGACGATTCGCCTTGACGACCTGCAGACCGAGACGGTCGGCGGCCTCGGCGACGGGCGAGGGCGTGAGGATGCGCTTGCGGCCGAGCGGCGCATCCTCCCGGGTGACGACGGCGACCACCTCGTGGCGCGCGGCGACCGCCTCAAGGGACGGGATGGCCACAGCGGGGGTGCCTGCGAAGACGATGCGCATGGGTGAAGGTTCTTTCGGTGGGGACGGCCATCAAGCCTACTCCGCCGGTCTGGCCCGCCGGTCAGAGGATCTCGGGGTCGTCGAAGCGGACGCGGAGCGTCGGCGCCGGACGGTATCCCGCCTTGCCCGCCGGGGCGCGGCGGCGGCGGGTCGCGTTCTTCACCACCGCCGCACGCACGGCGGACGCGACCTCGGCACCCTGCGCGTACTCGAAGCGGAGCACGGCGCGTACCTGATCCGGTCGGGCCGCTGCACCGCGCGACGCGTTCGCCTCCACCTCCACGGGCGCAGGACCCAGCACGTCGATCAGGGCCTCGGGATCGACCGCCGCCAGCACTTCGGCGACGGTCGCCTCGGCTCCGGTGACGGATGCGAGCCGCACCGCCGGCGGGAAGCGCAGCTGGCGGCGATCGGCCAGCTCCTCGTGGGCGAAGTCCACCAGCCGCCCGGTCGCGAAGTCGCGAGCGAGCGGTCCCCCGACGCCGACGAGCACCGTCGGAGCGCCCGGGGCGGCGAGCCCCGCTGCGCTCTGCCACCAGCGCAGGCAGTCCTCGGCGACGTGCAGGCTCTCGCGGGCCAGCATCCGCTCACCGTCGAGCAGCAGCACCCCCTGGTAGCCGCCCTCGGCGATCGGCTCCGCGCCCCGCGTCGCGACGACTAGCGCAGGGGCCGGCCCGACACGCTGGACGGGATGGTCGCCATCGGCGAGGATGACGCGGGTCCCCGGGAAGGCGCGTCCCAGCTCCTCAGCGGTGCGGCCCGAGCCGACAGTGACCAGCCGGATGCGCCGGTGCTCGCAGTGCTCGCACTGCCAGTCCGTCGCGAGGCGCCCGCACACCGTGCACGAGGGCGGAGCGCCGGCCCGCGACTGATGCAGCGGCCCCTTGCAGGTCGTGCACCGCGCCGCCTGCCCGCACTTGGCGCACGCGATCACGGGTGCGTATCCCGGACGGGCGACCTGCACCAGCACCGGGCCGCGCGGCCGGCCGCTCGTGCCGTCGAGTGCCTCCCGAGCGGTCCGCCACGCCGTCGATGGGATGCGCGCGGCGCGCGCCATCGGTTCGGGTGCCTGCATGTTGGCGGTGAGCACGACCTTCGGCGTCTGCACCCGCTCCGGGCCGATGTCGCGCAGCCAGCCCAGCTCGACGAGGCGCTGCGCCTCCACGCTCCGGATATTGCCGCTCACCACCAGCGCGCAGCCTTCGAGCTCCTGGCGGACGAGCGCCGCATCCCGCGTGTGCACATACGGGCTCAGCGGCTCGGCGTGCAGCGGGTCGCTGTCCTCCCACACGACGAGGAGGCCCAGTCGCTCGGCGGGCGCGTAGACGACCGACCGGTTGCCGATGACGATGCGCGGGCCGGACAGCGCATCCAGGAACCCGCGGTAGCGCTCGGGATTGGTCTGGCCGGCGTCGGCGCGGACCACGGCTTCGGCGGGCGCGATGGATGCCAGGGCCGCCGTCAGCTGCTCCAGGTCGCGGTGGTCGGGCACGGCGACGATGGCGGTGCGGCCGCCGCGCCAGCATTCCGCCGCGAGCGTCGCCAGGGTGACGGCCCACTCCCCGACCCAGGTTCCGTCGGGCAGCGGGACGAGCCTCGGGATGGCGCGCAGCGCGATCCGCTCATCGCGGGCGACCGCATCCTCGAGCACCCGCTCGCCGTACCCGCGGACCGAGAACGCGCGCGTCCCGGCGAGTTGCGACATCTCGTCGCCACTCGCCGGAGATTCCGACGACGACTCACCACCCGACGCGGGCGGCGCAGCGGCCGCCGCGGCCCGCGCCGCCAGCCACGCCTTCTCGACGCGCACCATCCGTCCCGGCACCGCCAGGCGCACGATGTCGCTGGCCGTCCCGGCGCTGCGGTCCGCAAGCCGCCGCGCGAGCCGCCACACCCCCGGGGTGAGCACCCGAGCGGGCGAGACGACTGACTCCAACGGGCTCAGCGTGCCCTCGTACCCGTCGTCCGGTTCGCCCACCTCTATGAGGTAGCCGTCCGCCACCCGGCCCGCCGACCGGAGCGGCACGCGCACGCGCACGCCCGGCACGGCCTCCGCCGCCAAGTGCTCCGGGATGCTGTAGTCGAAGAGGTGATCGAGCTGCGGGAGCGGTGAATCCAGGACCACCCGGGCGACCCGAACGGCCGCCGCCATCGCTAGATCCCCGCGGCCGAGCGCAGGTCGTCGACGCGGTCGAGCCGCTCCCAGGTGAAGTCGGGGAGCTCGCGGCCGAAGTGACCGTAGGTGGCGGTGCTGGCGTAGATCGGCCGCAGCAGGTCGAGGTCGCGGATGATCGCGGCCGGACGCAGGTCGAAGACGTCGCGGATCGCGCCGATGATGCGCTCCTCGGGCACCTTCGCGGTGCCGAACGTCTCGACGTACAGTCCGACGGGCGCGGCCTTGCCGATCGCGTACGCGATCTGCACCTCGAGTCGGTCGGCGAAGCCCGCCGCGACGGCGTTCTTCGCGACCCAGCGCATGGCGTACGCGGCCGAGCGGTCGACCTTCGACGGGTCCTTGCCCGAGAACGCGCCGCCGCCGTGCCGGGATGCCCCGCCGTAGGTGTCGACGATGATCTTGCGGCCGGTCAGCCCTGCGTCGCCCTTCGGCCCGCCGATCTCGAACCGCCCGGTGGGGTTGATGAGCGTGCGGATGTGCGAGGTCTCGAGGCCCGCGGTGTGGAGCACCGGGTTGATGACCTCTTCCACGATCTCGGCCTGAAGCTGCTCGTTGCTCACGTGCGGCGCATGCTGCGTCGACAGCACCACCGTCTGCACCGACTTCGGCACCGCACCCTCGTAGCCGATGGTGACCTGAGTCTTGCCGTCGGGACGGAGGTAGTCGAGCGTGCCGTCCTTACGGACCTCCGCGAGACGCTCGGCGAGCCGGTGCGCCAGCCAGATCGGTAGCGGCATGTATTGCGGCGTCTCGGTCGTGGCGTAGCCGAACATGATGCCCTGGTCGCCCGCGCCCTGGCGGTCGAGGTCGTCGTGGCTCTGCTCGGCGCGCGTCTCGAGGGCGTTGTCGACGCCCTGTGCGATGTCGGGCGACTGCGCACCGATCGACACCGAGACGCCGCACTGTGTGCCGTCGAAGCTGACGTCGGACGAGTCGTATCCGATCTCGACCAGCTTGTTGCGCACGAGGGCCGGGATCTCGACGTACCCGTTCGACGTCACCTCGCCGGCGACGTGCACGAGGCCTGTGGTCACCAGCGTCTCGACCGCGGCCCGGCTGTGCGGGTCGACGGTGAGCAGAGCATCCAGGATGCTGTCGGAGATCTGGTCGCAGATCTTGTCCGGGTGACCCTCGGTGACGGACTCGGACGTGAAGAGACGCAGATCTGCCATTGTTCTCCCTGGGTGGTGGATGTGACCGCGGTCGCGGGCTCCCTCGGCGCTGGGGTCGCAGAACCGCTTCACGCTTCCCCGAGCTCCACCGCGCTAAGCGATGACGTCGAGGATACGGTCGGCCACCGACAGCTTGCTGCCCGAGGCCTCCATCACTATATCGCCGCCCTTCCGCAGGACCACGACCTCATTGCTCTCCGTTGCGAAGCCGTGCGTCCAGCCCACCTGGTTGAGCACCAGGAAGTCGCTGCCCTTGGCGGCGAGCTTCGTGCGGCCGAGCTCGATGAGGGCCTGTGGGTCGGGCTCGGTCTCCGCGGCGAAGCCGACGACCACCTGGTCGTCGCGCTTGTGGGCTGCGAGGCCGGCGAGGATGTCGGGATTGACGACCAGCTCGAGCGTGAGCGTCTCGCCGTGGTCCGACTTCTTGATCTTCGCGTCGCGGGTCTCCGCGGGACGGTAGTCGGCGACCGCTGCGGTCATCACCACGATGTCCGCGGCGCGGGCAGCCTCCTGCACGGCCTCCTGCAGCTCCAGGGCGGTCTGCACCTCGATCAGCTCGACGCCCTCCGGCGGCTCCACTTCGAGGTGCGCGGCGATCAGTACCACGTCGGCGCCGCGGGCCTGCGCGGCGCTCGCGATGGCGACGCCCTGACGGCCGCTGGACCGGTTGCCGAGGTACCGCACGGGGTCGAGCGGCTCGCGCGTCCCGCCCGCGGTCACGACGACGCGCTTGCCTGCGAGGTCGACGCCCCCGCGCGGCCTGCGGGCGGCCTCGTTGGCGCGACGGCGCTCGGAGAGCACCACGACGTCGTTGAGGGAGGATGCTCCCACGGGGAGAGCGGCGGGCGCCGGCGGTTCGACAGCGCGAGGGGCCGCCCCGGCCGCACGGAGCGCGGCACGGACGATGACCTCCGGCTCCTCCATCCGTCCGGGACCGGAGTCGGCACCGGTCAGCTGCCCGCTCGCCGGGCCGATGACGGTCACCCCGCGGCTGCGGAGCGTCGCGATGTTCGCGACCGTGGCGGGGTTGCGCCACATCTCGGTGTGCATCGCGGGCGCGATCACCAGCGGCGCGGTGGACGCGAGGACCGTGTTGCCGAGGAGGTCGTCGGCAAGCCCCGCGGCGAGCTTCGCGATGGTGTTCGCCGTCGCGGGGGCGATGACGATGAGGTCAGCGGACTGCCCGATGGCGACGTGCCGCACCTCGGCCACACCCTCGTACAGATCGGTCGCGACCGGGTTGCGGCTGATCGCCTCCAGGGTCGGCCGGCCGACGAAGCGCAGGGCGTTCTCTGTGGCGACGACGTGGACCGAATGACCCTCGAGGACCAGGGACCGGATGACACCGACGGCCTTATACGCGGCGATGCCGCCGGTCACTCCGACGACGATGGTCAATCGTGGGCTCAACGGCGGCACCTCTCCTCGGCCGGGCGCTCCCGGCTGCGGTCGTCCTGCGGGTGTACTGCTGCGTTGCTGCTACTGCTGCGCTCCTACTCGGAGGCGGCGATGGGCTTCACGACGAGCTTGTCCTCGTTGATCTCGTGCAGCGCGACCGACAGCGGCTTGTCGTCGACGGAGGAGTCGACCAGCGGGCCGACGTTGTCGAACAGGCTGCCCTCGTGGAGGTCGGCGTAGTAGTCGTTGATCTGGCGTGCGCGCTTCGAGGCGAAGATCACGAGCGCGTACTTGGACTCGACGCGCGACAGCAGCTCGTCGATGGGCGGGTCGATGATGCCGTTGTTGCTGGTGGCCATGCGAGGTGCTCCTTGCTCTGGGCGATCGGGCGCGTGACCCGGATCGGACGGTCGCGTCGCGCGACCGGGGACGGTGGGCGCGCCGGCGAGGGCGCGGAGAGAGGTCTCACGGACGCGTCGGCGCCGCGCGGACCTTCATCAAGTCTACGACCTCGCGAGCCGCCTCGGCGACGTCGTGGTTGACGACCTTGTAGTCGAACTCGTCCTGGGCGGCCAGTTCGACCTTCGCCGTCTCCAATCGGCGCTGCTGTTCGGCCGCATCCTCGGTGCCGCGACCGATCAGGCGGCGCACCAGCTCCTCCCAGGTGGGCGGGAGCAGGAAGATCAGGCGCGCCTCCGGCATCGACTCGCGCACCTGGCGCGCGCCCTGGAGGTCGATCTCGAGCAGGACGCTGCGGCCGGCGGCCAACGCCTGCTCGATCGGCGCGCGCGGCGTCCCGTAGCGGTAGGCGTTGTGCACGGTCGCGTGCTCCAGCAGCTCGCCCGCGGCGATCATCCGGTCGAACTCGGCGTCGTCCACGAAGTAGTAGTTGACGCCGTCGACCTCGCCGGGGCGCGGCGCCCGGGTCGTCGCAGACACCGACAGCAGCACGTCGGGGTAGTTCTCGCGGATGTAGGTGGAGACAGTGCCCTTGCCGACGGCGGTCGGGCCGGCGAGGACGAGCAGACGGTTGCGCTGGCGTTCGCTCCGGCTCTCCCGCTCGATGAGGAACTGCCGGAGCCGAAGACGCTGGTGGCGGCCCAGCCCGCCCAGGCGCTTGGCGGGTGAGATGGCCAGGCGCTCCAGCGCATCCTGCATCTTGGTCGTCCCGATCGCGGGCACGCTGAGCAGGAACTCGGTCACCCGCAGCCTGCCCTCCACACCGTCTGGATCGGCGGTGGCGTGGTCGAGCACGGTCAGCGGCGAAACCTCGCGGCCGGCGATCGACGCCTTCACCGCGGCGCGCGCCCGGCGGGCGGCGACGGCGGCCTGCGAGGCGGCCTGACGGTCGACCTCTGGGGGGCCCGGCCGGGTGGATACGGACCCGGTGGATGCGGACCCGGCGGAGGCAGACCCGGTGGATGCGGACGCAGCGTCAGACATGCGCGGCCCGCACCTCGTCGGCTCGGCGCTCGACGGCGTCCGCGAGACCGCGCGGGCCTGCGACGAGCAGACCACGGGACTCGCTGACGATCACACCGGTGGCCAGCGACCCGAACAGCCGCGCGGCGTCCTCCACGCGGGCGCCTTGGTGCCCGAATCCGGGCGCAAGCACCGGGAGGGCGGGAGTCCGCTCCCCCGCCGTCGAGACGTCGATGCCGTAGTCGGCGAGGTCGACGGTCGCGCCGAGCACCAGCCCGACCGACCCGAACGGCGCTCGCCCGGCCTGCTCCTGATTGAATGCATGCACGTCTTCGATGATCGCACGAGCGACGGACCGTCCTGCCCACGGGCCGCTCTGTACGGTCGCCTGCTGTATGGCCGCTGCCTCGGGGTTGGACGTGGCGGCCAAGACGAACAGGCCCTTCCCGTTCCGCTCGCCGAGCGCCATCGCGTCGCTCAGCGACCCGACGCCCTGGTAGGCCGCGACGGTCATCGCGTCCGCCTCCAGCGGCGATCCCGGCGTCAGCCACGCCTCCGCGTACGCCGTGACGCTCGTCCCGATGTCGCCCCGCTTGACGTCCGCGATGACCAGCAGACCGGCAGCCCGCGCGGCGGCGAGCACGTCCTCCAGCGCCGCGTAACCGGCCGCGCCGAAGCGTTCGAAGAACGCCACCTGCGGCTTGACGATCCCGGCCCGGCCGGATGCCGCCTCCACCACGGCCAGTCCGAATGCGCGGGCGCCGTCGGCCGAGACCGGCAGCTCCCACGCCTCGAGCAGGTGCGCGTGCGGGTCGATGCCGACGCACAGCCGGCCGCGCTCCGCGAACACCCCCGCAAGCCGGTCGCCGAAGGCCCGAGGCGTGGGCTCCGGCGTCATGCTCGGGCGGCCCTGTCCAGCGCGTACTCCTGCAGCGACTTCACGTCGAAGCCCTCCCGGATGGCGTCCAGCGACGCCACGGCGGCGCTCAGCTCGGCGATGGTCGTGAACAACGGCTTGTCCGCTGCGACGGCCGCCGCACGGATCTCGTAGCCGTCCGCGCGGGCCGAACGTCCGCTCGGGGTGTTGATCACCACATCCACGTCGGACCGGGTGATCATGTCGACGATCGAGTCGCCGCCGGTCTCCTGCGCCTCGCTGTGCTTGCGCACGATCCGCGCCGCGATGCCGTTGCGGTTGAGCACCTCGGCGGTGCCCTCCGTCGCCACGATCTCGAAGCCGAGCTGGTGCAGCCGGAGCACCGGGAGCACCACCGCGCGCTTGTCGCGGTCCGAGACCGAGACGAACACGGTGCCCTCCAGCGGCATGCCGCCGTACGCGGCCGACTGGCTCTTCGCGAACGCGGTCGGGAAGTCCTTGTCGATCCCCATCACCTCGCCGGTGGAGCGCATCTCCGGGCCGAGCACCGAGTCCACCACGGTGCCTTCCGCGGTGCGGAAGCGCTTGAACGGGAGCACCGCCTCTTTCACGGCGACCGGCGAGTCCATCGGGATGCGCGAGCCGTCCTCGTCGGGCAGCAGCCCCTCCGCCACGAGCCCCTCGATGGTCTCACCGACCATGATGCGCGACGCGGCCTTCGCGAGCGGTATTCCGAGCGCCTTGGAGACGAACGGCACGGTCCGCGACGCGCGCGGGTTGGCCTCCAGCACGTAGAGCACTCCGGCGCCGATCGCGAACTGCACGTTCAGGAGGCCGCGGACGCCGATCCCCTCGGCGATCTTCAGCGTCGCCTCGCGCACCCGGTCGATCTCGCGACGCCCGAGGGTGATGGGCGGCAGCGTGCAAGAGGAGTCGCCCGAGTGGACGCCCGCCTCCTCGATGTGCTCCATCACGCCGCCGATGTAGAGCCGCTCGCCGTCGTACAGCGCGTCGACGTCGATCTCGATCGCGTCGTCGAGGAAGCGGTCAACGAGCAGTGGATGCGATGGTCCGACGATGCCCTGGCCCGCGACCCGCTCGAAGTAGTCGGCGAGGGAGGCGTTGTCGTACACGATCTCCATGCCGCGGCCGCCGAGCACGAAGCTCGGCCGCACCAGCACCGGGTAGCCGATCTGCTCGGCGACGTGGGCGGCGGTCGGGTAGTCCGAGGCGGTGCCGTTGCGCGGCGCCACGAGGCCCGCGGCGTCGAGGATGCCCGAGAACAGCCCGCGCTCCTCCGCCAGGTCGATCGCCTCCGGCGTCGTACCCAGGATGGGAACGCCCGCCGCCTCCAGGCCCTTCGCGAGCCCGAGCGCCGTCTGGCCGCCGAGCTGCACGACCACGCCGACGAGCTCGCCCGACTGCGACTCCGCGTGGATGACCTCCAGCACGTCCTCCAGCGTCAGCGGCTCGAAGTAGAGCCGGTCGCTGGTGTCGTAGTCGGTCGACACCGTCTCCGGGTTGCAGTTGATCATGATGGTCTCGAACCCGGCGTCGTGCAGGGCGAACGACGCGTGCACGCACGAGTAGTCGAACTCGACGCCCTGGCCGATACGGTTGGGGCCGGAGCCCAGGATGACGACCTTGCGCTTGTCGCTCGGCTCGACCTCCGTCTCCAGGTCGTAGCTGGAGTAGTGGTAGGGCGTCAGCGCCGGGAACTCGCCCGCGCACGTGTCCACCGTCTTGTAGACCGGGCGCACGCCCAGGATGTGGCGGACCTCGCGCACATCCGCCTCGCCGAAGCCGCGCAGCTCGCCGATCTGGGCATCGGAGAAGCCGTGGTCCTTGGCGTACCGGAGGGTGTCGGTGTCGAGCGTCGGCGCGTCCCGGATCTGCTCGGCCACCTCGTTGATGAGCACGATCTGGTCGAGGAACCAGGGGTCGATCTTGGTCGCCTCGAACACCTGCTCGGCCGTCGCTCCCAGCCGGAGCGCCTGCTGCACGTCGACGATGCGGCCGTCGGTCGGGGTGGCGATGGAGGCGAGCAGCTCATCCACACTGCGCGCCTCGTTGCCCCAATGGAACGACGATCCGCGCTTCTCCAGCGACCGCAGAGCCTTCTGCAGCGCGCTCGTGAAGGACCGGCCGATCGCCATGGCCTCTCCGACCGACTTCATGGTCGTGGTCAGCGTCGGGTCGGCGGCCGGGAACTTCTCGAACGCGAACCGCGGCACCTTCACGACGATGTAGTCGAGGGTCGGCTCGAAGCTAGCCGGGGTCACCTTGGTGATGTCGTTCGGGATCTCGTCCAGGCGGTAGCCGATGGCGAGCTTCGCGGCGATCTTCGCGATCGGGAATCCGGTCGCCTTGGATGCGAGAGCCGACGAGCGCGACACGCGCGGGTTCATCTCGATGACGATGATCCGGCCGTTCTCCGGGTTCACCGCGAACTGGATGTTGCAGCCGCCGGTGTCGACGCCCACCGCGCGGATGATGTCGATGCCGATGTCGCGCATCCGCTGGTACTCGCGGTCCGTCAGCGTCAGCGCCGGGGCGACGGTGATCGAGTCGCCGGTGTGCACGCCGACCGGGTCGACATTCTCGATGGAGCAGACGACCACCGTGTTGTCGGCGGTGTCGCGCATGAGCTCCAGCTCGTACTCCTTCCAGCCGAGGATGGACTCCTCCAGGAGCACCTCGCTGGTCGGGCTCTGGTGGATGCCATCGCCGGCGATCCGGCGCAGCTGCTCCGGCGTGTAGGCGAAGCCGGACCCGAGCCCGCCCATCGTGTACGACGGGCGCACCACGAGCGGGTAGCCCAGGTCTTCGGCGAACTCGAGGGCCTCCTCCACCGTGTGGGCGATGTGCGAACGGGCGACCTCTGCGCCTGCCTCGACCACCAGCTCCTTGAAGATCTGGCGGTCCTCGCCCTTCTGGATCGCCTCGAACTTCGCGCCGATCAGCTCGACGTCGTACTTCTCGAGGATGCCGTGCTCGTGCAGCTGCATGGCCGCGTTGAGCGCGGTCTGGCCGCCCAGGGTCGGCAGGATGGCGTCCGGACGCTCCTTGGCGATGATCGTCTCGATGACCTGCCAGGTGATCGGCTCGACGTAGGTCGCGTCGGCGAAGTCCGGGTCGGTCATGATGGTCGCCGG
The DNA here is from genome assembly GCF_058138205.1 of Leifsonia sp. RCC_180. Classification (NCBI taxonomy): domain Bacteria; kingdom Bacillati; phylum Actinomycetota; class Actinomycetes; order Micrococcales; family Microbacteriaceae; genus Leifsonia; species Leifsonia sp. RCC_180. Next base: position 958,952 of record NZ_CP200340.1, read on the forward strand.
GTTGGAGTTGACCAGGATGACGCGCACGCCCTCGGCCTTCAGCACGCGGCAGGCCTGGGTGCCCGAGTAGTCGAACTCGACCGCCTGGCCGATGACGATGGGGCCGGAGCCGATGACGAGGACCGACTGGATGTCGTCGCGTTTGGGCATCAGGCGTTCTCCTGCGTTTCGGTGGATGCGGTGGTCTGCTCGCCGTGCTGGGCCCTGACCATGTCGAGGAACCGGTCGAAGAGGTAGTTGGCGTCGTGCGGGCCGGCGGCCGCCTCCGGGTGGTACTGGACGCTGAACGCGTTCAGGTCGAGGCAGTTCAGCCCCTCCACGACGTCGTCGTTCAGCGAGAAGTGGCTCACCTCCACCCGGCCGAAGCCGGCGGGCGAGTCGAAGGTCGCATCGATCGGCGCCTTCACCGCGAAGCCGTGGTTCTGCGCCGTGATCTCGACCCGGCCGGTCCGCTTGTCGAGGACCGGCTGGTTGATTCCGCGGTGCCCGAACGGCAGCTTGTAGGTGTCGAGGCCGAGCGCGCGGCCGAGCAACTGGTTGCCGAAGCAGATGCCGAAGTACGGCAGGCCCGCCCGGAGCGTCTCCTGCAGCAGCGCGACGTGCTTGTCGGAGGCCTGCGGGTCGCCGGGGCCGTTCGAGAAGAACAGCGCCGAGACGCCGAGACTCAGCACATCCTGAGCGGACACCTGCTGCGGGAGCACGTGCACGTCGAGGCCCCGGCCGGCCAGGTTCTCGAGGGTCGACTTCTTCACGCCCAGGTCGAGGACCGCGACCGAGCCGATCTTCTCGCCGACCGCGGGAACCGTGTACGGCTCCACCGTCGAGACCTCGGCCGACAGGTTGCGGCCCGTCATCTTCGCTCCCGCGAGCACCAGCTCCAGCTGCTCGCTGTCGCTCAGCTCGAAGTCGTCGCCGGAGAAGATCCCGGAACGCATGGCCCCCGCCGAACGGATGTGGCGGGTAACCGCGCGCGTGTCGATGCCGCTGATGCCGACGACTCCCTGTGCGACGAGGTCGTCGTCGAGGCTGCGCTGGGCGCGGAAGTTCGAGACGACGCGGCTGGGCTCGCGGACGACGTACCCGGCGACCCAGATCTGCCGGGACTCCATGTCCTCGTCGTTGGTGCCGGTGTTGCCGATGTGCGGCGCCGTCATGAGGACGATCTGGCCGGCGTACGACGGGTCGGTCAGGGTCTCCTGGTAGCCGGTCATGCCGGTGGCGAACACGGCCTCGCCGAGCGTGCGCCCTCGGGCGCCGTAGGCCCGGCCGACGTACCGTGTTCCGTCTTCGAGGACGAGCACCGCGGGTTCTGCAGCGAGCACGTCACACCTCCTTGTCGTTCGGGCGCGGAGCACCCTGGTCATCGGGGGCCGAGGCCCGCGGGACGATGTCTTCGATGGCCGCGGCGAGCTGCGCGCGGCCGGCCGGGTCGACGACCCGGAAGTAGCTGTCGGCGGCGGTGCCGCCGCTGGTGGTCCAGCCGAGGCGGAGCAGTCCGTCGCGCTCCACGGCGCGGTCGATCGCGACGCTCGCGAGGCCGACGCCGGAGACCACGGCTGAGGGCACGAAGACCGGCGGTTCGCCCGTCACGGCGAGCTCGACGCCCTCTGGCCGGACGGTGACGGTCGCCGCACCGCGGAAGGCGAGCCCGGGAAGGGCGAGCCGCTCCAGGTGCTGGCCGGCCCTCGTCGTGGCGACGTAGAGCACGTCCGCCTCCGCGGTCGGCGCGCCGAGCGTGCCCGGCGTCGAGTAGCCGCCACCGGATGCCGCATCGCGCCGCACCCGCCGGCGCCAGCCGAACAGCGCGAGCGCCAGGACGATGACGACGACGGCGACGATCAGGATGGTGAGGAGCGCCCTATCCACGTGCCACCCCTCCCGCGACGAGTTCGGCGTCGACCACGGCGCCGTCGAGCACCGTCGGTCGACCGTGATGGAAGGTCGCGACGACGCGGCCGGGAAGCGCCAGCCCCAGGTACGGCGAGTTCGAGCCCTTACCTGCGAGGTCGGACGTCGAGAACGTTCGCGACACCGTCGGGTCGTACAGGAAGAGGTTCGCGGCGGCTCCCACGGCGAGCGGTCCGCCGTGGCCCTCCAGCCGGCCTATGCGGGCGGGGGTCGCCGAGAGGACGCGTGCGATGTCGGCCCAGCCGAGCATCCCGTTGTCCACCACGCTCGCCTGGACCACCGACAGCGCCGACTCGAGGCCCACCATTCCGAAGGCGGCGGCATCCCACTCGCAGTCCTTCGCCTCGACGGGATGCGGAGCATGGTCGGTGGCGACGATGTCGATCGTGCCGTCCGCGAGCCCGGCGCGCAGCGCCTCGACGTCGTCGCGGCTGCGCAGCGGTGGGTTCACCTTGTAGCGGGCGTCGTAGCCGGTCACGAGTTCCTCGGTGAGCGCCAGGTGGTGCGGCGTCACCTCGGCCGTCACATCGATCCCCCGGGCCTTGGCCCAGCGGATGACGTCGACGCTGCCCGCGGTCGACACGTGGCAGACGTGCAGGCGGGAGCCGACGTGCTCGGCGAGCAGCACATCCCGGGCGATGATCGACTCCTCGGCGACAGCCGGCCAGCCGGTCAGGCCCAGCTCGCCGGAGAGGGCGCCCTCATTCATCTGCGCGCCCTGCGTCAGCCGGGGCTCCTGCGCGTGTTGTGCGATCACGCCGTCGAACGCCTTCACGTACTCGAGCGCCCGCCGCATCAGCAGCGGGTCGGAGACGCACTTGCCATCGTCCGAGAACACCCGGACGCGAGCGCGCGACTGCGCCATCGCTCCGAGCTCCGCCAGCCGCTCGCCCTCGAGGCCCACCGTGACGGCGCCGATCGGGCGGACCGTGGCGTAGCCTGCGGCCTCACCCAGGCTCAGCACCTGCTCGACGACGCCCGCGGTATCGGCGACCGGCGACGTGTTCGCCATAGCGAACACCGCCGTGAAACCGCCCGCCGCCGCGGCGCGCGTGCCGGTCAGCACGGTCTCGCTCTGCTCGTAGCCGGGCTCGCGAAGGTGCGTGTGGAGGTCGACGAGCCCGGGCAGGGCGAGCAGCCCATCCGCGTCGATCCTGGCGGCGCCCGCGGCGCTCAGCCCGGACCCCGTCTCGACGATGCGGCCGCCCTCGACCAGCAGGTCGCTGCGGCTCCCGTCGGCGAGCGTCGCGCCGGCGATCAGATACGTCTCGCCCGTGTTCACCTGGTTCACCGCGCTCACCTCACACCGCCTGGCCGTACTAACTGCTCGGGACCGGCACCCGACAGGAGCAGGTACAGCGCCGCCATCCGCACGGAGACGCCGTTCGCGACCTGCTCCCGGACCGTCGAGCGCGGGGAGTCCGCGGCCGCGGCCGAGATCTCCAGCCCGCGGTTCATCGGTCCCGGGTGCATCACAATGCTATCGGGCTTGAGACGGCCCAACCGTTCCTCGTCCAGCCCCCAGCGCCGGGCGTATTCGCGCGTGGTCGGGAAGAACGCCGCGTTCATCCGCTCGGCCTGGATGCGCAGCATCATCACGACATCCGGTCCCGCCGCGATCGCGGCGTCGAGGTCGTAGCCGACCGTCGCCGGCCAGCCGGACACATCCACCGGCAGCAGGGTCGGCGGCGCGACAAGGGTGACGTGCGCGCCGAGGGTCTGCAGCAGCCAGACGTTCGAGCGTGCGACGCGCGAATGGAGGATGTCGCCGACGATCGCGACGCTGACGCCGTCCAGGTCCTTACCTCGTGATGCCGTGCCGTGAAGGCGCCGGCGCATGGTGAACGCGTCCAGCAGGGCCTGCGTCGGGTGCTCGTGCGTGCCGTCGCCGGCGTTGAGGATGCCCGCGTCGATCCACCCGCTCGTCGCGAGCGTCTGCGGCGCGCCCGACGACCCGTGCCGGATGACGACCGCGTCGGCTCCCATCGCCTGCAGCGTCTGGGCGGTGTCCTTCAAGCTCTCGCCTTTGGAGACACTCGACCCCTTCGCGGAGAAGTTGATCACGTCGGCCGAGAGCCGCTTCGCGGCCGCCTCGAACGAGATGCGGGTACGGGTCGAATCCTCGAAGAACAGGTTGACGACCGTCTTCCCACGGAGGGTCGGGAGCTTCTTGACCTCGCGCTCCTGGACGTCGGCCATGTCCTCGGCGACATCCAGCAGCTGGATGGCGTCCTCGCGCGGGAGGTCGCGGGTCGAGAGCAGGTGCCTCATGCCTCGGCCCCCGGCTCCTCGATGGTCACCGATTCTTCGCCGTCCACCTCGGTCAGGCGCACGAAGATACGCTCCGAGGCGGCCGACGGGAGGTTCTTGCCGACGAAGTCCGCCCGGATGGGCAGCTCGCGGTGACCGCGGTCGACCAGCACCGCCAGGCGGACGGCCCGCGGACGCCCCAGGTCGCTGACCGCGTCGAGTGCGGCGCGGATCGTGCGTCCTGAAAACAGGACGTCATCGACCAGCACGACGGTCTTGCCGTCGATCGGGCCAGGGACGGAGGTGGGCTGCGGGGTGCGGGTGGGATGCCGCGACAGGTCGTCGCGGTACATGGTCACATCCAGTGCGCCCACGATGTCCGTCGGGGATGCGACCGCCGCCGGTTCGATGCGCTGGATGTTCTCGGCGATCCTCCTCGCGAGCAGGACGCCGCGGGTCGGGATCCCGAGGATCACCAGATCGTCTGTTCCCCGGTTGGACTCCAGGATCTCGTGGGAGATCCGAGTCAACGCCCGGGCTATGTCAGCCTGCTGCAGCACTGTGCGCGCTGTCATGCCGACCTCCTTCCCCGCCTCACAGGACGGCTGTTAAAGGATGTCTACCTGCTGCCAGTCTAGCAGGGCCTCCGGCCGCCTTCCGGCGGGCCCGCGCTCCGAAGGAGATCCGGCCACTCCCCGGCCGAATCTCCTTCCCTACTGTCATTCGAAGGAGATTCGAGCCCCGTCCTCCTTCGATAGCCCTCAACCTGAAAATAGGGGCCGGACTCAGTGGTCGGCCAGGAACGCCGTGAACGCCTTCTTGTCGGTGACGCCGCCGGGATACATCTTCCCGTTCACGAGGACGGTCGGCGTTCCCTTGATCGTGTCGAGCACCTTCTTGCCGTCGACCTCGATCGGGCCCTTCTGCGAGTTGGCGGTGTTCGCCTGCGCCCACGCCTTGTACGGGCCGCTGTCGGCGAGGCATGAGGAGATGTCGCTCGACCCGGCGTCGATCGCGCGCTTCACCAGTTCCTTGTCGGTGAGCCCGTCGGAGTTCTCCTTGGGCTGGTCGGTGTACAGCGCCTGGTAGAAGGGCAGCACGGCGTTCCGGTCCGTCACCGCGACGCAGGTCAGCGCCGCCGCGGCGCGCGTCGAGTACCCGGTGCCGTTCGAGGCGGCGTCGAGGAAGGTCAGCGGGTGCAGCCGGAGGGTGATCGAGCCGTCCTCGACTGCAGAGTCGAACGTGTCGCCGTTGGTCTGCTCGAATGCGCCGCACACCGGGCACATCGCGTCGAACCAGACGTCGACCTTCTTCGCGCCGTCGCCGACCGTGATGAACCCGCCGTCGAAGTCGACGGCGCCGTCGGTCCCGGTGGGAGGGGCGTCCGTCGCGACGGGAACATTGGATGCGCCGCCCAGCAGCGAGCACCCGGCGACGCTCGCGACGACCGCGGCGGCCAGCACGACGGCCGCGGCCGCCCGGCGCATCCGGCTCTTCACACCGACCTCGCCGCTCACACCGACCTCGCCGCTCACACCGACCTCGTCTGCGCGATCTTGGCCAGCAGCCCGTTCACGAACCCGGCCGAGTCGTCCGTCGAGAGCACGGTCGCAGCCTCAACGGCCTCCGAGATCGCGACGCCGTCCGGCACCTCGTCGTTGTACAGGACCTCCCAGACGCCGATGCGCAGGATGGCGCGGTCGACAGCGGGCATGCGGGCAAGAGTCCAGCCCTGTGCGTACGTCTCGATCTGCTCGTCGATCTCGTCCTGGTGGTCGATCACTCCGTCGAGGATCTCGCGGGCGTACATCCACGACGCCTCGCGCGCCGGCTGGGTCGCCGCACGCTCGGCTTCGGTCGCGAGCGCCTGGCGCAGCGGGATCTGCCGAAGGTCGGCCCCGTACAGCACGTCGAGCGCGCGCTTGCGCGCCTTGGTCCGAGCGCTCATCTAGTTGACGCGGCCGAGGTAGTCGCCCGTGCGGGTGTCGACCTTGACCTTGGTGCCGGTCTCGAGGAACAGCGGGACCTGGATCTGGTAGCCAGTCTCGACGGTGGCGGGCTTGGTGCCGCCGGTGGAGCGGTCGCCCTGCAGGCCAGGCTCCGTGTAGGTGATCTCGAGCACGACGGAGGCCGGGAGCTCGACGTAGAGCGGCGAGCCCTCGTGCAGCGCGACGGTGACGTTCTGGTTCTCGAGCATGAAGTTGGCGGAGTCGCCGACGACCGGGCCCGGGATGGTGATCTGGTCGTAGTCCGACGTGTCCATGAACACGAAGTCGGCGCCGTCCTGGTACAGGTACTGGTAGTCGCGGCGGTCGACGTTCGTGATATCGATCTTGGCGCCGGCGTTGTAGGTGCGGTCGACCGTCTTGCCCGTGGTGACGTTCTTCAGCTTGGTGCGGACGAACGCTCCGCCCTTGCCCGGCTTGACGTGCTGGAACTCGATCACGGTCCAGAGCTGCCCGTCGATGCTGAGGACGACGCCGTTCTTGATGTCAGCGGTTGAGGCCAAGAGGATGTTCCGTTCGTTCGGTGTGAAGATTCGGGTGGATGCCGCGCCTCGATGAGGCGGCCCACAGCAGGCCGCGCACGGCGACCCCAGAAGATTCTAGACGTCAGCGCGCATTTCGGCGAATGAACGCCAGCGCCAACCGGTACGACTCGAACCCGAATCCGGCGATCACGCCGGTCGCTACGGCACTGATGACGCTGGTGTGCCGGAACTCCTCCCGCGCGTGCGGATTCGACAGGTGCACCTCGATGACGGTCCCTCCCGCCTTGGTCACCAGCGACACGGCGTCACGCAGCGCGAACGAGTAGTGCGTCCACGCTCCTGCATTCAGGATGACGGGCGCGCCGGAGTCCGCCGCCTCGTGCAGCCACCGCAGCAGCTGGCCCTCGTCGTCGGTCTGCCGCAGGTCGATCTCGTCGCCCCGGGCGTCCTCCGCGAGCACCGCCCGCAAATCATCGAGCGTCCCCGAGCCGTAGACATCGGGTTCGCGGGTGCCGAGGCGGCCCAGGTTCGGTCCGTTCAGGACGAGGATGCTCGCCACGTCACTCCTCCCCGTCCTTCAGCGGGCGCACGCGCACCGCCGACCAGATGCCGTCCACCGCGATGTTGCTCACGCCGCGCCACCCGTGAGTGCGCGCCTCACCGGCGACCACATCCCGGTTCACGTCGGCCCTGCCGCCCTTCGGATAGACCACCCATACGGCTCGGGCTCCGGATGCGACCGGCAGCTGCTCGGCGTAGCGCGCCAGCAGCTCGTCGCGCGACCGGACGACGGTCGCGACGACGGCCGCCGACGCGACGTCGCCCTCGGTCACCCCGTCGGGCAGCGGGCCGAACAGCGCGCGGTCGTCGTCGGATGCGGCGACCAACGCGATCCGGTCGCCCGGCTTCGCCTGAAACCTCTGCAGCACGGTCTTCTCGCTCACGAGCCCACTTCCTGGTATGCGGCGAACAGCAGGCTCTGGTCGGGGCCGGCCAGCACGGTCGGCCGGGCCACGTCGTCGAGCACGATGAACCGCAGCATACTGCCCCGCGCCTTCTTGTCGCGCTGCATCGTGGCGAGCAGCGTCTGCCAGCGGCCGAGCGGATACGAGACGGGCAGCGTGAGCGACTCCAGGATGCGGCGGTGCCGGTCCACGACCTCGTCGCTCAGCCGGCCGCTCAGCCGGGCGAGCTCGGCGGCGAAGACCATCCCGACCGACACCGCGGCGCCATGCCGCCACTGGTAGCGCTCCGCGTGCTCGATCGCATGCCCGAGCGTGTGGCCGTAGTTGAGAATCTCGCGGAGCCCCTGCTCGGTGAAGTCCTCCCCCACCACCCGCGCCTTGATGCCGATGGACAGCTCCACCAGCCGGCGGAATTCGGGCGTCTCCGGGTCGGTGGCCCGCTCGACGTCGGCCTCGATGATGTCCAGGATCTCGGGCTCGGCGATGAAGCCGTACTTCACGACCTCCGCGAAACCGGCGAGGATCTCGTTCCGCGGCAGCGAAGTCAACGTGTCGAGGTCGCAGACGACCGCGGCGGGCGCATAGAACGCACCGACCAGGTTCTTGCCCTCGGCGGTGTTGATTCCGGTCTTGCCGCCGACCGCGGCATCCACCATGCCGAGCACGGTCGTCGGCACCTGGATGAGCTTCACACCGCGTAGCCAGGTGGCCGCGACGAAGCCTGCGACGTCGGTGACCGCGCCGCCGCCGAAGCCGATCACGGCGTCGGAGCGGGTGAAGTCGGCCTGCCCCATGATCTGCCACAGGAACGACGCCACCTCGACGCGCTTCGCGGCCTCCGCATCCGGAATCTCCGCCAGAAGCACCTCGTAGCGCCCGAGCAGCGACTCACGCAGCTCGGCGGCAGCAGCGCCCAGGGTCGGCGGATGCACGATCAGAACTTTGTTCACCGCGTTGCCGAGGTGCTCGCCGAGCTGGTACCGGATGCCTCGGCCGACGAGCACCGGGTACGGCTCAGCGCCAGAGACGAGGATCTCGGTGGGTGCGTCGGTCATGCGTGTCCTTCTTTCTGCGCCCACTGCGCGATTTCCGCCACGATGGTGTCGATCGGCCGGGACGAGGTGTCGGCGGTGTAGTCCGCAAGCTTCTGGTATAGGTCGCTTCGGGAGGCGACCAGCCGCTTCCACGACTCGAGGTCGGTGATGAGCGGACGTTTGCCGTTGGTGATGCGCTTCGCGATGGCCTCGGCTTGGACCGTGAGGAGCACGACACGCGCGTCCGCGAGGTCCGCCTGCGTCGCGGGGTCGAGGACGGCTCCCCCGCCCAGCGACACCACGCCCGGCTTCCGCAGCGCCTCGGCGACGGCCGTGCGCTCGAGGGCGCGGAAGTGCGGCTCCCCGTGTGCGGTGAAGATCTCGGCGATCGGGCCGTGCTGCGCCACCACGACGGCGTCGGTATCGACGAACGGCAGGTCCAGGAGCTTCGCGAGGCGCTTTCCGACCCGCGACTTCCCGGCGGCCGGCGGTCCGATCAGCGCGATGGTCTCCCGCGACACGGCGGTCAGGCGTACGGAGCGCTGACGCGCTCGGTGGTGAGGTTCTGCGGGATGCTGTCCAGGTAGGAGTGCAGGTTGCGTGATGTCTCCGCCACGGAGTCGCCGCCGAACTTCTCCAGCACGGCATTCGCGAGAACCAGGGCGACCATCGCCTCGGCAACCACACCCGCCGCAGGGACCGCACAGACGTCGGAACGCTGGTGGTGCGCCGGCGCGGCCTCGCTGGTGGAGACATCCACGGTCCGCAGCGCGCGTGGCACGGTGGCAATGGGCTTCATGCCCGCGCGGACCCGCAGCACGCCGCCCGTGCTCATGCCGCCCTCGGTGCCGCCCGCCTTGTCGCTGGTGCGGACGATCGTGCCGTCCTCCGCCAGCAGCTCGTCGTGCGCCTCGGACCCGCGACGGGTCGTCGTCAGGAAGCCGTCGCCGATCTCGACCCCCTTGATCGCCTGGATGCCCATCAGCGCGGCCGCGAGCTGCGCATCCAGCTTGCGATCCCAGTGCACGTGCGAGCCGAGCCCCGGCGGGAGGCCGTACGCCAGCACCTCCACGACCCCGCCGAGGGTGTCGCCGTCCTTGTGCGCCGCATCCACCTCGGCGACCATCCGCTCGGAGGTCGCCGGGTCGAAGCAGCGCAGCGGGTCGGCGTCGAGCGTGTCGACATCCGACGGGCGCGGGAGCGGGGCGTCCTCGGGGACGCGGACAGGACCGATCGAGAGCGTGTGGCTGACCAGGGTGATGCCGAGTTCGTTCAGGAACGACCGGGCGACGGCACCGAGCGACACGCGCGCCGCGGTCTCGCGGGCGCTCGCACGCTCGAGAATGGGGCGGGCCTCGTCGAAGCCGTACTTCTGCATGCCGACGAGGTCTGCGTGGCCGGGGCGCGGACGGGTCAGGGCGGCGCCGCGACCCGAATTCAGGACCTCCGCGTCGACCGGCTCGGGGCTCATCACCTCGACCCACTTGGGCCATTCGGTGTTACCGATGCGGAGTGCGATGGGACTGCCGAGGCTCAGGCCGTGACGGACGCCGCCCGAGACATCCAGCGCATCCTGCTCGAACTTCATGCGCGCCCCGCGGCCGTAGCCCAGCTTGCGGCGCGCCAGATCGGCACGGATCGCGTCGAGCGACACCGGGACCCCGGCAGGAAGACCCTCCAGGACGGCGATGAGTTCGGGACCGTGGGATTCTCCGGCCGTGAGCCAACGAAGCATGCTTCGATTCTGGCATACGCGGTGGAGCTCAATGGCAGCGCGGAGCGGTGCCGCGACCCCAGCGCCGCGCGGTGGAGCTCAGGGCAGCGCGAAGCGGTGCCGCGACCCCAGCGCCGAGGGAGCTTGCGACCGAGGACAGAGCCTGCGACCGAGGTAACCCAGAGGTCACTCCTCCAGCGGAGCGCCCTGCTCGTCTATCCCGACGGCATCCAGCATCGCGGCGAGCACATCCTGCTCATCCTGCAGCGGCTGCAGCGGGTCGCCGGAGACGAACACGCGCACCTGCAGCAGCGCCTGGTGCACCAGCATCGGAAGGCCCGAGACGACCCGCCCGCCGACCGCTTCCCACTGGCGGGCGAGCGGCGTCGGCCACGGGTCGTACGCGACGTCGAACAGCACGGAGCGGCGGCGGGTCGAGTCGGTGTACACCGCCTCGGTCATCGCCCCGCCCGGGAGGGTGCTCATCACGAGCTCCGGGACATCGAGCGACCGGTCGGCCTGCGAGAACGGCCGGATGCGGACACGGAGGCCCAGCTCGTTCGCCAGCGGCTCGATCCACTCGCTGCGGGCCAGGTCGCGCACATGCGCGTCGACCCGCTCGGCGCCGAGCTCTGCCGCCGCGACTAAGGCGGACGCGGCCGTCGCTCCCCCGCCCAGAATGTGGACGTAGCGCGCCTCCGACAGCCCCGCCGCCTGCAGGGCCCGCACGATTCCGGCCACATCCGTGTTGAACCCGCGGAGGTCCTCGCCGTCGATCAGCACGGTGTTCGCGCCGCCGGTCTGCGCAGCGTTCCGGTCGGTCTCCGCGAGCAGCGGCAGCACGGCCTTCTTCAGCGGCATGGTGAGCGAGAGCCCGCGCCACTCCGGCCCGAGGCTCGCCACGAACTCCGGCAAGGCCTCCTCGGTGACGTCGATGGCATCGTACGACCAGTTCAGGCCGAGAGCCGCGTAGGCGGCGCGGTGCAACTCCGGCGACCGGGAGTGGCCGATCGGCGATCCGAGCACCGCCAGGCGGCGGCTCGGAGTCTTGCGCTTGCGCGGCTTGGATGCGGGCGCGGCCGGAGCGGAAACGGGTTCGGGCTCCGGCTCGGCTTCGGGCGCTTCGTCCGCGGCCTCCGCCTCGTCGATTCCGGCCTCTGCCTCGTCCGTCCCGGGCTCCACCTCGTCGTCGTGCGGAGACTCGCGGTCGACCGCATCCTCCGCCTCCTCGACGGCGGCCTCCTCGGCCTCCCGCTCGCGTTCACGCTCTACCAGCTCCGCGATCGAGGCCTCCGCCGACGCCTCCGAGACGCCGTCCTCGACGGCCGCTTCCTCGTCGGCACTCTCAGCGTCGCCCTGGTCGCTCAGCGCGACGGCGTCATCCTCCAAGACGGCCGGCTCCGCCAGGTCCTCGTCGCGGCGTGCCTTGCTGGTCTCATCCATAGCTGGGGTTGTCCCTCATCCACTGCTGCCACTTCTCCACCGCAGCCTCGTGCTCGGCCTGCGTGGTCGAGAAGATGGTCTCTCCGGTCTGCAGGTTCCAGGTCACGAAGTACATCCACGAGCCGTCGGCGGGATGCTGCACCGCATTGATCGCCAGGTCACCCGGGTTCGAGATCGGGCCGACCGGCAGGCCGGGGTGCACGTACGTGTTGTACGGGTTCGCGGCGTCCGCCCGCTCGGCGTCGGTCGTCTCCACGCGGTCCGTATGGCCGGTCCCGTAGGCGACCGTCGCATCGGACTGCAGATCCCAGCCCTGCGCCAGCCGGTTGAGGAAGACGCGGGCGACCTTCGGGTAGTCGTCCTTCAGCCCAGCTTCGCGCTGCACGATCGACGCGAGTACCACCTGGTTCCAGCGGTCCGCTGGGGCGACACCGGCCTCGTCGAGCGCCTGGAACATCCGGTCGACCATGGTCTTGATCGCCTGCTGGGCCGTCGTGCCCGGGGCGAAGGTGTAGGTGGCCGGGAAGAGGAACCCCTCGAGCGATTTGGCCTCCGGAGGGAGCCCGTATGCGGCGGGATTCGCGGCCGCGGCCTGCAGGTCCGCCAACGGGATCTTCGTGGCGTCGGAGACAGTCTGCAGGATGTCCTTCTCGGCCGTCCCCTCCGGGATGACCGCGGTGTTCTCCACGCGCGAGCCCGGATCCTTGAGTGCAGCGAGGGCAGCTGCCGCGCTCATCCGCTTTGCGACCTTGAAGACACCGGGCTGGAACTCCACCTCGGGCTTCTGGCGGAGCAGCAAGGAGTAGAACGCGTCGGAGGTCTTGACCACGCCGGCCTTCGCCAGCTTGTCGGAGATCGTCGACCCGTCATCGCCCGAGGCGATCGTGAACAGGACTTCTCCGGTGCCGCTGCCCTTGTAGTCGTTCTCCGGGGGAAACAGGGCGGTCTGCAGCTTCGCGATCTGCGGCTGGAAGATCGCGTAGGCGCCTCCGGCCATGCCGCCGAGGACAGCAAGGATGACGATGGTGACGATCAGCCGCTTCACCCAGCGGCGCTTCTTCGGCGGCTCCTCATGCGACAGATAGTTCTGCTGTCGCCAGATGAGAGGATGCCCATCCTCGGCGGAATCGGTCTCGGTATCCTCCAGCACGCTGAAGACAGTACGCGCAGGATGGTCGGAGTGCGAAGAAACGTGCTCCTCGGCTCCGTGCCGCGCGGCGACGCCGACGGGCTGGGGGTCCTCCACCTGGGCGACAGGGCCCGTGATCACGGCGTCGAAGTCGAGGCCCGCGAGGGCGGCGATGTCGGCCGGGGACTCCTGCGTGGGCGTCGAGGACGAGATGGGGCCCTTGTCTGAGAGCGACCACGGCGCGGCCGACGGGGACTGCGCGGCCGAGACCGGCGGGGCGGGCAGGTCCGGGGCCGGCTGGTCCGGCGCGGCCTGCTCCGGCGCAGCCTGTTCCTCCGCGGCCTGCTCCTTCGCCGCGTTCTCCTGCGCTTCGCGGGCCGCACGCGCCTCCCGGCGCGTCATCGGCGCGCGTTCGCCGCCGGGCGTCGACAGTGACGCGGGCGGGTTCTGCGGCGCTGGCGGCCGGTTCACGGCCGGGAAGGCGGGCGGCTCGGGCCGCTCCGGAGGGTTCTGAGCCAAGCTAGTGTCCAATGCTCGATTCGACGGGGTCACCCGGCGGAAGGCCTGTGGCCCGTTCCGCATCGAGGGCGTGCTGCAAAATTATCGTGGCCGCGACCTGATCCACCACTGGCCGCGCCTTCTTCGTGTTCCGCCCCGACGCGCGAAGCGCCTGGGTCGCCGACACGGTCGACAGTCGTTCGTCGACCAGCCGCACCGGAACGCCCACCTCGACGGCCAACGCTTCGGCGAAGCCGACAGCGTCTGCTGTCGAGGCGGTGTGCGAACCGGAAAGCGCCAATGGTAGCCCGACGATGATCTCGAAGGCTCCGAGTTCACCGACGATCTCGCCGATTCGTCGGCGATCCGCAGCATCCTCGGAGCGCGGCACCGTCTCGACGGGGGTGGCCAGCATCCCATGCAGGTCGGAACGGCTCACCCCGATCCGGACCTTGCCGACATCGATGCCGATCCGCACCCCGCTACGCACGGGGAGTTATCCGATCGCCGAGACGATGGCGCTCAGAGCGGCCGGAATCGCATCCGCGTCCGTTCCGCCGCCCTGCGCCAGGTCGGCCTTGCCGCCTCCGCCGCCACCGAGCACGCCGGCCGCGGTCTTGGCGAGCGCACCCGCGTTGACGCCGGCGTCCCGCGCCGCCTGATTCGTGGCGACGATGACGACCGGCTTGCCGCCCGCACGAGCAGCCAGCGCGACGGTCGCGGGGTCGGAGCCCAGCCGCTCGCGGACCGTTGTCGCGAGCAGGCGCAGGTCGTCGGCCGTGTTCAGCGTCCCGGCGTCCTCGGCCACGACCGAGACACTGCCGCGACGCGTGGCCGATTCGAGCAGGGCCGGAACCTTGTCGAGCACCGCACGGGCCTCGAACGCCTGGATGCGCTTCTCCGCCGCCTTGAGGCTCGCCATGAGGTCGGCGATCTTCTCGGGCAGTTGCTCGCGCGGCGTCTTGAGGGACCCGGAGAGCTGCGACACGATGGTCCGCTCGACGGCGAGGTCCTTGAACGCCTCGAGGCCGACCAGCGACTCGACGCGGCGATTGGTCGAGCCGACCGACGACTCGCTGATCAGGTTGATCATCCCGATCTCGGAGCTCGTGGCGACGTGCGTGCCCGCGCAGAGCTCGCGCGACCACGGGCCGCCGATGTCGACGACGCGCACCGTGTCGCCGTACTTCTCGCCGAACAGCGCCATGGCGCCCAGCGACTTCGCCTCGGCGAGCGGCAGCTCACGCGTGGTGACCTCGAGGTTCTGCCGGATGGCGTTGTTCGAGATCTCCTCGATCTCGCTGCGGGTGTCAGCCGAGAGAGCCTGGTTCCACGAGAAGTCGAGGCGCAGGTAGCCGGCCTTGTTGTACGAGCCGGACTGGTGCGCGTTCGAGCCGAGCACCTGGCGCAGCGCCGCGTGGATGATGTGGGTGCCCGAGTGCGCCTGGCGCGCGCCGCGGCGGTAGTCCGCATCCACGATGCTCGTAGCCGGCGCACCGACGCCGACCTCACCGCTGCGGACCAGCACCTTGTGGCTGATCAGGCCCTTCACGGGCTTCTGCACGTCGAGCACGTCGAGTTCGTAGCCGGGGCCGACGATCGAGCCGGCGTCCGCATCCTGACCACCGGACTCCGCGTAGAGCGCCGTCGCGCCGAGGATGATCTCGGCGACCTGGCCCTCGCGCGCCCGGTCGACGGACCGGCCGTCGACGATCAGGCCGAGCACGCTCGACTCCGTCTGTAGGTCGGTGTACCCGGTGAAGACGGTCTCGCCCAGCGAGCGGAACGAGCTGTAGACGGACAGGTCGGCAAGCGCCGTCTTCTTCGCCTTCGCATCCGCCTTCGCGCGCGCGCGCTGGTCGGCCATGAGCTTGTCGAAAGCCGTGCGGTCGACGGTGAGGCCCGCCTCGTCCGCCATCTCCAGCGTCAGGTCGATCGGGAAGCCGTACGTGTCGTGGAGCAGGAAGGCGGTGTCGCCCGCGAGCTGCTTCCGGCCCTCCTTCTGCGTCGACGCGACCGCGGTGTCCAGGATGCTCGTGCCCGCCGTGAGCGTGCGGAGGAAGGTTTCCTCCTCCGCGTAGGCGAGCTGAGAGATCCGGGAGAAGTCGCTGTCGACTTCCGGGTACGCCGCCTTCATCGCGTCGCGCGACGCCGGGAAGAGCTCCGGGAAGGTCGCGGTCTCGACCCCGAGGAGTCGCATCGAGCGCACCGTGCGGCGGAGAAGGCGGCGCAGCACGTAGCCGCGGCCCTCGTTCGACGGCGTCACGCCGTCGGCCATCAGCATCAGCGCGCTGCGGACGTGGTCGGCGACGACGCGCAGCCGCACGTCGTCCTCGTGCGCCTCATTGCCGTAGGGCTTGTTCGCCAGCTGCGCCGCGCGGTCGAGCACCGGACGCACCTGGTCGATCTCGTACATGTTGTCGACGCCCTGCTTGATGAACGCGACGCGTTCGAGCCCGAGGCCCGTGTCGATGTTCTTCTTGGGCAGGTCGCCGAGGATCTCGAAGTCCTTTTTGCCGTCACCCTCGCCGCGGAGGTACTGCATGAAGACGAGGTTCCAGATCTCGACATACCGGTCGTCATCGGTCGCCGGTCCGCCGTCGGCGCCGTACGCAGGGCCGCGGTCGAAGAAGATCTCCGAGCATGGACCTGCGGGCCCGGGCTGGCCGGTCGACCAGTAGTTCGTGTCCTTGCCGAGGTCCTGGATGCGCTCACGCGGCAGGGTCGAGACGCGCTCCCAGATCTCGCGCGCCTCTTCGTCCTCCTCGTACACGGTGACCCACAGGTCCTTCGGGTCGAAGCCGAGGCCGCCCTCGTCCTCGGAGGTGGTCAGGAGCTCCCACGCGAACGTGATGGCCTGCTCCTTGAAGTAGTCGCCGAAGGAGAAGTTGCCGGCCATCTGGAAGAACGTGCCGTGCCGCGGCGTCTTGCCGACCTCCTCGATGTCGAGGGTACGGATGCACTTCTGCACACTCGTCGCGCGCGGGAACGGCGCGGGGACGACGCCCGTCAGATACGGGACGAAAGGCACCATCCCGGCCACCGTGAACAGCAGCGACGGGTCGTCGCTGACCAGGGACGCGGAGGGGACGACGGTGTGGCCGCGCTGGGCGAAGAAGTCGAGCCAGCGGCGGTGGATTTCAGCGGTCTGCATGGGTTCCGGTCGATCGAAGTCTGGCGGGGTGAGGGATGTCGGGCGTCAGTCGCCCTGGATGGCCGAGCGGATCTCGGCCTCGCGCTGGCGGTAGCCGTCGGTGACGGCCTCCCCGAAGTCGCGCGCCCTCCTGTCGATGTTGCTGAAGAATTCGCGACCCTTGGGGGTCTCGTTGACCTTGTGGGCCACGGCGAAGCCGATGGCGGCACCGATGAGCAGCCACAGGAAACTCTTCATGCTGTTCCTCCCTCTCTGGACGACGCCACGCGTGAGCGCCGGCGCACCCGGACAAGTCTAGTGGGGGCCGCTGGGCCCTTACCGGGATGCGGTCTTCCGGCCCGACGACCCTCGGGAGCCGAAGCCGCCGGCCGCGCGGAATGCCGCACGTGCGGCGGCGCTGAATCCGGCCAGCTTGATCAGCGGACCGCCGACCGTCGCGGCGAACAGCGCGACCAGGGACGACACGTTGCCGGTCACATCCGCCACGTTCTTGGTGATGACGTCGACGCGCGCGAGCTGCTTGTTCGTCTCCTGCAGCGTCGTCGCCGTCTCGTCGAGGATCGGCGTGATGCCGTCGCTCGCCTCCTTGATCGCGGCGCGGGTCTGATCGAGCACCCGCCCCAGCTTGATCAGCGGGATGGCGATGAAGCCCACGAGGACCGCGAACACGACGGCCGCGATCAACCCTGCGATGTCTCCTCCGGACACGTCGGCTCCTTCCATTCCGCCACGGGCATACCGCACCAGCGTAGCCGTATGCGGCGTCGGCGGGAACGCGAAACGGGGCCGCGGCAAGAAGCCGCGACCCCGTTCCGGGTGTTGCTGGGTCTTAGCGAGCCGCGTAGTACTCGACGACCAGCTGGACCTCACAGGTCACGGGGACCTCGGCGCGCTTCGGGCGGCGCACGAGGCGGGCCTGGAGCTTGTCGATCTCGACCTCCAGGTAGCCCGGCGTCTTCGGCAGCACGTCGAGGTGACCGCCGGCGGCCGCGACCTGGAAGGGCTCGGTGCCCTCGGAGCGGGCCTTGACGTGGATGAGCTGACCCGGCTTCACGCGGAAGGACGGGCGGTCGACGAGCTGGCCGTCGACGAGGATGTGGCGGTGCACGACGAACTGGCGGGCCTGCGTGATGGTGCGGGCGAAGCCGGCGCGGAGCACGAGAGCGTCCAGACGCATCTCGAGGAGCTCGACCAGGTTCTCACCGGTCAGACCCTGGGTGCGGCGGGCCTCCTCGAAGGCGATGCGGAGCTGCTTCTCGCGGATGCCGTACTGGGCGCGCAGACGCTGCTTCTCGCGCAGACGCACGGCGTAGTCCGAGTCGGCCTTGCGCTTGGTGCGGCCGTGCTCACCCGGAGCGTAGGGGCGCTTCTCCATGTAGCGCGCCGCCTTCGGGGTGAGCGGGATGCCCAGGGCCCGCGACTCGCGGGTCTTGCTGCGGGAACGTGAAGACACGGTTTCCTTTCGAAATTTCTCTCTGACAAATGGGATGCGGGCATACACGCCTGTATTAGGCACTGCCCGCAGAGAGAGGGATTGTCGCCGGGACGCCCGGCTACAGGGCCAGTCCTTTCGAAACGTGGACGCGGCAGCCGCACCCCGAACACGCTTCTAGGCCCGGAAAGTCTAACAGATCGCGGTCAGCGTCCACGCACGATGCGGCGCAGCTTCGCCAGGCGCGCGGACACATCCCGCTCGTTGCCGTGCTCGGTGGGCGTGTAGTACGTCGTCCCGGTCAGTTCGTCGGGCAGATACTGCTGTTCGAGCACGCCGAGGGCGTCGTCGTGCGGGTACTTGTAGCCCTTGCCGTGCCCGAGCCGCTTGGCTCCGGAATAGTGGGCGTCGCGCAGGTGCTTCGGCACGCGCCCGATCTTGCCTGCACGCACGTCGGCGATGGCCGCATCCAGCGCCATGTAGGCCGCGTTCGACTTCGGCGCCGTGGCCAGGTGCACGACGGCCTGGGCGAGGGGGATGCGGCCCTCCGGCATCCCGATGTACTGGACGGCGTCGGCGGCGGCGATCGCGACGCCGAGCGCCTGCGGGTCGGCCATCCCGATATCCTCCGACGCCAGCACGATGATGCGGCGTGCGATGAAGCGCGGGTCCTCCCCCGCCTCGATCATCCGCGCGAGGTAGTGGAGGGACGCGTCGACATCGGAGCCCCTCACCGACTTGATGAACGCGCTGATCACGTCGTAGTGCTCGTCGCCATTGCGGTCATAACGCAGCAGAGCGCGGTCGACCGCCTGGGCCACGAGCTCAGCCGTGATCACCGGCTTCTTCTTCGAGGTGGCCGGCGTCGCCGAGGCAGCGGTCACCGACGCCGCCTCCAGCGCCGTGAGAGCGCGGCGGGCGTCGCCCGAGGCGAGCCGGATGAGGACGGCACGCGCCTCCGGCTCGACCGTGTAGTGCCCGCCGAGTCCGCGGTCGTCCTCGACCGCACGGTCGATGACCACGCCGAGGTCGTCGTCGCTCAGCGTCTCGAGCGTGAGGAGCAGGCTGCGCGAGAGCAACGGCGAGATCACCGAGAACGACGGGTTCTCGGTCGTCGCCGCGACGAGGATGACCCAGCCGTTCTCGACGCCCGGGAGCAGCGCATCCTGCTGTGCCTTGGTGAAACGGTGGATCTCGTCCAGGAACAGCACCGTCGAGACGCCGTACAGGTCACGCGTCGACAGTGCTTCGTCCATCACCAGCCGGACATCCTTCACCCCCGCCGTCACCGCGGAGAGTTCGATGAACCGGCGGCCGGACGAGTGCGCGATGGCCTGCGCGAGGGTCGTCTTGCCGGTGCCCGGCGGGCCCCACAGGATGACGGAGACGGAACCCGTCTGCCCCTCCTTGTCGGAGGCCAGGGCGACCAGCGGGGACCCGGGCTTCAGGAGGTGACGCTGGCCCGCCACCTCGTCGAGCGACTTCGGGCGCATGCGCACCGCGAGAGGAGTCGCTCCAGTGCGGAGCCCAGGTTGCACGTCGACCACCTCACAAGGCTAGTCGTGACCGCTGACACTCCGCCTGGGAACGGCGGGTTTGTCCTCCATAGGGCCGCCGGATAGGGTTCTCCATGATCCAGCGGGCGAGGTCTCGCGGACATCCCCCGTACGGACCGCCGGAGGACACACGTGGCACCGAAGCAGAACGACCGCGAAGCGCGACAGGCGCGGGAGCGCCTGCGCGCCTACCAGGCGCGGCAGACCGTGCACGAGCACAAGGTGAAGCGCCGCAAGCGTGACAACTGGGTGGCCGGAATTGCGGCGGTCGTGATCGTGGCGCTGGCGGTCGGCACGCAGCTCCTCTACTTCTCGGCGGGCCCGGGCGTCGCGAAGGCGTCCTCGTCGGCGTCTCCCTCCCCGTCGGCCGCGCCGTCCGCCGGTGGCGTCCCGCCGAAGACACTGGCGGAAGACCGCACGTGGACCGGCACGATGACGATCAACGGCATCCCGCTCGGCGTCTCCCTCGACGGCGCCGCAGCGCCCCAGGCGGTCTCCTCCACCGTCTCCCTGGTGCAGAAGAAGTTCTACGACGGACTCACCTGCCACCGGCTCACCAACGGCGGCTTCTACGTGCTGCAGTGCGGTGACCCCCAGGGCGACGGAAGCGGTGGACCGGGCTACGAGTACGGGCCGATCGAGAACGCCCCGGCGGACAACGTCTACAAGGCCGGGACCATCGCGATGGCGCGTCAGGGCAACAATGCCGACAGCCAGGGCAGCCAGTTCTTCATCGTCTACGACGACACGAAGATCTCGGCGGATCAGGCCGGCGGCTACACGGTCATCGGTACTGTCACCAGCGGGCTGGACCAGCTGAAGAGCCAGGTCACCGACAAGGGCGTCGAGGGTGGGAAGACGGATGGCGCACCCGCCGTCAAGACCACCATCGACAGCTTCACCCTGCAGTGACCACGGCACGTGCAATAGGCTGATTCCCAAACGTGGGGCGGCATCCCGCCCGTATCGCGCAGCAGCAAGGTGAGGCTCTTGGCTACTTCTGAACAGCACCCCTGGGGACGTGTCGACGACACCGGGACCGTGTACGTCCGTGAGGGCGACGGCGAACGCGTCGTCGGCGAATACCCCGACGGTACGGCCGAGGAGGCGATCGCCTACTTCGAGCGCAAGTACACCGATCTCGCGGGCCAGGTCAGCCTGCTGGAGCAGCGCGCGCGCCGCGGCGCCCCCGCCAACGACATCGCCAAGTCGGTGGCGAACCTCCGCTCGTCCGTCGAGGGCGCCAACGCCGTCGGCGACCTCGCGTCGCTGCTGACGCGACTGGATGCGCTGGGCGGCACGGTGGAGGAGCTCACGGAGCAGCAGAGCGCCGAGGCGAAGGCCGCGCTCGAGGCCGCACTCGCGGAGCGCACGTCCATCGTGGAGCAGGCCGAGGCTCTCGCCGCTCAAGACCCGGCGCGGACGCAGTGGAAGACGACGAGCGCCGATCTCGACGCCCTCTTCGCCCGCTGGCAGGCGCACCAGCACGACGGCCCGCGCCTCCCGAAGAACGAGGCCAATGAGCTCTGGAAGCGGTTCCGCGCCGCCCGGTCGACGATCGAGCACAACCGCAAGGCGTTCTTCGCCGAGCTCGACACCCAGCACCGCGATGTGCGCAACCGCAAGAACGCCCTCATCGAGGAGGCCGAGCGCCTCATCCCCCAGGGTGCCGACGGTGTTCCCGAGTACCGGCGGCTGCTCGACCAGTGGAAGGCCGCCGGCCGCGCAGGCAAGAAGAACGACGACGCCCTCTGGGCGCGCTTCAAGGCCGCAGGCGACGCGATCTACTCCGCGAAGGCCGAAGTGGATGCGCGCGACAGTGTCGAGTACGAGGGCAACCTCCAGGCGAAGCTCGCCCTCCTCGAAGAGGCCGAGCCCCTGCTGAAGGCGACCGACCGCGAGTCCGCGCGCGCCCAGCTGCTGTCCATCCAGGAGCGCTGGGACCAGATCGGCCGTGTGCCCCGGGAGCAGGTGCGCCCCATCGAGGACCGCCTGCGCCGGGTCGAGGCCGCGGTGCGCCGCCTCGACGAGGAGCACTGGGAGAAGAACAACCCCGAGAAGAAGGCCCGCTCCGAGGGGCTGGCGAGTCAGCTCAACGCGGCGATCGCCAAGCTCGAGCAGGAGCTGGCCGATGCGCAGGCCACCGGCGACGCCGGCAAGGTGAAGGCTGCCCAGGAAGCGTTGGACGCACGCAAGATCTGGCTCGACGCGCTGGGGTGATTCGCGGGCGGTGATTCGCGGGCGGTGATCGAGCGGCGCTGTCCACAGCGCCACTGAGCGGCAGGTTCTCCACCGTTCCGTCCTGCACCGCCAGACGGGGCAGCAGAGCGACGAGGCTGAGTTCATGACCTCGATCTCACCCCCTCTGCTCGACACCGGCGTATTGCCGTTCGTCGAATTGCTCGCTCTCTGTCTCGACGGCCACCTCTTCCAGGTGGGTGACGAGTTCGCCCCGGTCGGCGCGCCCGACGGTCCGGACCTCCGGGCGCAGGCCTTCGCCCGGTCAGTGCCACTGTGGGCGGTCGCCGACCGAGGATCCGCCGCCTGGATCCACGGCACGCGCGCACTGCCTCCGCCGATCCCGCAGGTGTGCGTTCCCCCGCATCGACGGGGCGGCATGACCGCACCGTCCGTCGACGTGAGCCATCGGGCGCTCGGCCTGGACGACACGCAGTCGTTCGCCGCGGTGCGGGTGACCACTCCCCTTCGCACGGCCTGCGACCTGCTCAGCGTGTCGACGGCCTTCGGCGATGCAGAGGCTTTGGAGGTGCGCCATCTGCTGGCACTCGCCGCGGTGACTCCCGTCGAACTGGACGAGCTGCTCCGAGCCAGTCGACGCAAGGGAAGCGGCCTCGCACGGAGCCGGATGCCGGCCGTCGCGCGCGCCGTGCTCCCGCTCTGCCCCGTCAGCCCGCGCTGACTCGGTACACGTCGTAGACGCCGTCGATGCGGCGCACCGCGTTGAGCACACGGTCGAGGTGGGTGGTGTCACCCATCTCGAAGACGAACCTGCTGAGAGCCAGACGATCGCTGGAGGTCGTCACTGTCGCCGAAAGGATGTTCACATGATGCTCGGAGAGCACGCGGGTCACATCGCTGAGAAGCCCGGAACGGTCGAGCGCCTCCACCTGGATCTGCACCAGGAAGACGCTCTTCGAGCTCGGCGCCCATTCGACGTCGATCATGCGGTCGGGCTCCTGCAGCAGCGACTGCACGTTGTGGCAGCTCGCCTGGTGTACCGAGACCCCCTGGCCGCGCGTGACGAAGCCGACGATCGGGTCGCCGGGCACCGGGGTGCAGCACTTGGCGAGCTTGACCAGGATGTCCGGCGCTCCGCGCACCAGTACGCCCGAGTCGCTGTTGCGCAGTTGGCGGCGCCCCTTGGCGGGGATCTCCAGCTCGCCGTCCGACTCGGCCTCGGTCTGCAGCGACGCGACGATCTTCTCGATCACCGACTGGGTCGAGACGTGTCCCTCGCCGACGGCCGCGTACAGCGCCGACACGTCGGGGTACTTGAGCGACGACGCGACCTCGACCAGAGCATCCTGCGTCATCAGCTTCTGCAGCGGCAGATTCTGCTTACGCATGGCACGCGCGATCGCGTCCTTGCCCTGCTCGATGGCCTCGTCTCGGCGCTCCTTGGTGAACCACTGCCGGATCTTGTTGCGCGCCCGAGGGCTCTGGACGAAGTTGAGCCAGTCCTGGCTGGGTCCGGAATCCGGGTTCTTCGAGGTGAAGATCTCCACCACGTCGCCGGTGTTCAGGCTGCTCTCGAGCGGCACCAGACGGCCGTTCACTTTCGCACCCATGGTGCGGTGACCGACCTCCGTGTGCACCGCGTAGGCGAAGTCGACCGGCGTCGCGCCGGCCGGCAAGCCGATCACCCGACCCTTCGGTGTGAAGACGTAGACCTCTTTCGCACCGATCTCGAAACGGAGCGAATCGAGGAACTCACTGGGGTCGGCGGTCTCGGCCTGCCAATCGGAGAGGTGGGCGAGCCAGGCGAGGTCGTTATCGACCTTCGCCGGCCCACCACTGCTCTTACCGGTGGTCTGCTCCTTGTACTTCCAGTGCGCCGCGACTCCGAACTCCGCACGCTGGTGCATCTCCTCGGTGCGGATCTGGATCTCGACCGGGCGACCCTGCGGGCCGATGACCGTGGTGTGCAGCGACTGGTACAGGTTGAACTTCGGCGTCGCGATGTAGTCCTTGAACCGACCGGGCATCGGAGTCCAGCGCGCGTGGATCTGCCCGAGCACGGCGTAGCAGTCACGGACGGTGTTGACCAGGACGCGAATGCCCACGAGGTCGTAGATGTCGTCGAACTCGCGACCGCGGACCACCATCTTCTGGTAGATCGAGTAGTACTGCTTGGGTCGTCCGACGACCTTGCCGCGGATCTTGGCGGACTTCAGGTCGTCGTTGATCGCATCGATGACCGCCTGAACCAGTCGCTCGCGCTCCGGCGTGCGCTGCTTCACAAGGCTCTCGATCTCGGCATACAGCTTCGGGTACAGGACCGCGAAAGAAAGGTCTTCGAGCTCCCACTTGATCGCCTGGATGCCGAGGCGGTGCGCCAGCGGGGCGTAGATCTCGAGGGTCTCGGTCGCCTTACGCGTGGCGGAGGCCGCAGGCACGAAGCCCCACGTACGCGCGTTGTGCAGCCGGTCGGCGAGCTTGATGATCAGCACGCGGATGTCCTTCGACATCGCCACGATCATCTTGCGGACGGTCTCGGCCTGCGCGCTGTCGCCGTACTTGACCTTGTCGAGCTTCGTGACGCCATCGACCAGCATCGCGATCTCGTCGCCGAACTGGTCACGCAGCTCATCGAGCGTGTACTCGGTGTCCTCCACCGTGTCATGCAGCAGCGCGGCCGCGATCGTCTTCGCGCCGATGCCCAGGTCGGCGATGATCTGCGCGACGGCCACGGGGTGGGTGATGTACGGCTCACCCGAGCGCCGCTTCTGACCGCGGTGGGCACGCTCGGCGACGGAGTACGCGCGCTCGATCAGCGACAGGTCGGCCTTCGGGTGGTGCGTCCGCACCGTGCGGATCAGCGTGTCCACGGCGCCGGAGGGCTGCGCGCGAGAGAAGATGCGTGGCACCAGACGGCGCAGGGAAGCGCTCTGCGATGTCGTCGTGTCAACCATTCGCGCGCCTCCTGTCGTCTATTATGGCCGCTCCCGCTGACCGTTCTGTCATGGTCAACGTCGCGGAACCTAGACGATCGCTCCTGGCGTACCGTCGTCGCGTTGGACGGGGCCGCCGGCCGCCTGCCAGGCGCCCATCCCGCCCGCGACGTTCGCTGCCGGGTAGTTCGCCTCGTTGAGCGCGTCCGTCACCATCCGCGACCGCGCGCCACTCCGGCAGATCACCAACAGCTGGCGGTCCTCCGGCAGCTCGTCCTGCCGGTCCCCCAGCTCAGCGAGCGGGATGTGATGGGCGGCGGGCGCGTGACCGGCTTCCCATTCGTATGGCTCGCGCACGTCGAGCAGCCACGCCGCTCCCGCCTCCGTCAGCTCCTGCGCACGCGCGGCGGAGACCTCGTCGTCGGGGAGGAAGCCGGACTGCGCGGCGGTGTCGGTCATCCGGCGCGACTACTCCGCGGCCGTTGCGACGGCGTCGGCCTTGACCGAGGCCTTGGGCCGGATGGAGAGCACCTTCTGGTCGTGCTTCCGGATCGCCGGCTCCTTCTCGCGGAACTGCGAGTACATCGGGGCCGCCAGGAAGATGGTCGAGTACGTACCGACGATGATGCCGATGAGCAGTGCGAGCGAGATGTCGCGCAGCGTCGCAGCACCGAACGCGTAGGCACCGATGAACAGGATCGACGCGACCGGCAGCACGGCCACCACGGCCGTGTTGATCGATCGCACGAGTGTCTGGTTGACCGCGAGGTTGACCGACTCGGCGAAGGTCCGCCGGGTGAGTTCCAGCTCCTCCTTGGTGTTCTCGCGGATCTTGTCGAACACCACGACGGTGTCGTACAGCGAGTAGCCGAGGATGGTGAGGAAGCCGATCATCGTCGCCGGAGAGACCTCGAAGCCGACCAGCGCGTAGACGCCCGCGGTGATGATCAGGTCGTGGAAGAGCGAGATGATGGCGGCCGCCGACATCTTCCAGGTGCGGAAGTACAGCGCCATGGCGATGAAGGCCAGCAGGAGGAAGACGATGAGGCCCTGGATCGATTGCTGCGTCACATCCGCGCCCCACGAGGGGCCGATGAAGGTGGCGGAGACCTCTTCGCCGTCGACGTTGTAGGCCTTCGCGAGAGCCTCGGACACGTCGCGGGTCTGCGCCTCGGAGAGCTGGTCGGTCTGCACCCGCACGGCGTTGTCGCCCACGACGCTCACGTGCGAGACGGCGTTCGGCACCACACTGGTGACCGCTGCCTGCGCCTTCGTCGTGTCGGTGCTCGACACATCGCTGATCTGGAACTGCGATCCACCACGGAACTCGATGGAGAAGTTGAAGCCGCCCTTGACGACGGGGATCAGGATGGCGACCACGACCATGACGGCCGCGATCGCGTACCAGATCTTCCGTTTGCCGACGAAGTCGATCGAACGTGCCCCGGTGTAGAGGTCGTTACCGAATTTCACAAGACGGCTGGCCATCAGGAGTCCTTCCCCTCGGTCGAACGATCCGAGGATGTCGAGGCGCCGGCGAGCTCT
Organism: Leifsonia sp. RCC_180; assembly: GCF_058138205.1. NCBI lineage: Bacteria > Bacillati > Actinomycetota > Actinomycetes > Micrococcales > Microbacteriaceae > Leifsonia > Leifsonia sp. RCC_180. The sequence goes on from NZ_CP200340.1 coordinate 985,203, forward strand.
TCCGCCTTGCGCTCGGCGATCGTCTGGCGGCGAGCCGCTTCTTTGCCACTCCGGGCGGCAGTTCCGGCCTTGACAGTGGCGGTCGGTGCGCGGAACTGTGCCGCACCGCGGTACACCGCGCCCAACGCCTGCGGGTCCAGACCGGACAGCGGATGCCCGGAACTGAAGAACCGCGTGCGCGCCAGCAGCTGGAGGGTCGGATGAGTGAACAGCAGCACCACGATGACGTCGATGATGGTCGTCAATCCCAGCGTGAACGCGAAACCGCGCACGTTCGCAGCAGCGAGGATGTACAGCACGATCGCGGCGAGGAGGTTGGTCGCCTTCGACGCGTAGATCGTGCGCCGGGCGCGGCCCCAGCCCGCCTCGACGGCAGACTCCAACCCTCGACCGTCACGCAATTCGTCTCGGATGCGTTCGAAGTAGACGATGAACGAGTCGGCCGTGAAGCCGATCGCGACGATCAGACCCGCAACGCCGGCGAGCGACAGGCGGTAGTCGTAGTGCCACGAGAGCAGCGAGATCGTCAGCCAGGTGAGCACGCCCGCGACCACCAGCGAGAAGATCGTCACGAGACCCAGCAGGCGGTACTGGAAGAACGTATAGATCGCGACCAGGATGAGGCCGATCAGACCGGCGATGAGCCCGCTCAAGAGCTGGGAGGTTCCGAGCGTCGCCGAGATCGTGTCCTGGCTCTGCACCTTGAAGCTGAACGGCAGAGCGCCAAACTTCAGCTGGTCGGCGAGGGCCTTCGAGGTGGTCTCGGTGAAGTTACCGGTGATCTGCGGCTTGCCGTCGGTGATCGCCGCCTGCGTGGTGGGGGCCGAGATCACCTTGCCGTCGAGCACGATCGCGAACTGGTTCTGCGAACCCTGCAGAGCGACGAGCCGCGTGGTGACGTCCGAGAAGGCCTTGGTCCCTGCGTCGTTGAAGACGATGTTGACGGCCCACTGGCCCGTCGTCACACCCTGCGAGCTCTGCACGAGGCCGGCACTGGCGTCCTTGATGTCCTGGCCCTTGACCTCGACCGGACCGAGCAGGTACTTGACCGTGTTCTGGTCGTCGCAGGTGATGAGCGGCTCATCGGTCGGCGCCGAACTCGACGTCTTCTTCGCGTTCGCCTTGCAGTCGTAGGCGTCGAACTCCGCCTGGAGCTTCGGCGTCACCCACGCGAGGTCGCTGCCGTTGGTCGGCTTGGTCGACGGGGTGGACTGGAGGCCGGGCGCGGGAGTCGGCGCGGGCGTCGACTTGCCGTCGGCGCCTACCACCTCGTTCGTCGGTCCGCCGGCGACGAGGACCGGGCGGAAGTCGAGGCGGGCGCTCGACTTCACGCGGTCGAGGGTTGCCTGGTCCGGCTTGCCAGGAAGGGAGACGACGATGTTGCGCGAGCCCTCGGTCGAGATCTGCGCCTCGGACACTCCGGACGCGTCGATGCGCTGGCGGATGATCGAGACCGCCTGGTCCAGCTGCTCCTGCTGCACGGACTGACCGTTCTCGACCTGCGGCGCGAGGATGATCTGCGTGCCGCCCTCGAGGTCGAGGGCGAGCTTCGGCAGCCAGGTTGCGTTGCTGAACAGGACGCCCGCCGTGAGGGTGCCGAGCAGCACCACCACGAGGACGCCGAGCCATGTCAGCGAACGCCAGGCTTTCTTGACCGGGGTCGACTTTGCCACCAGGAACTCAGCTTTCTACGAGCACTCCGACGCCGCTACGGCGCCGGAGCACAGGAAAATGTTTTAGTCGTCGCTCTTCGAGCCGGGCTTCTTGGAGGGCTCGTCCAGACGCTCGCCGTACTCCGGCGCAGCGGTGTCCGCTGTGTCGGCCGTGATGGCGTGGTCCTCGTTGAGCTCGACTCCGGGAGCCTCAGCGTCGTCGGCGACGGGCTCGGGGGTGGTGGGCTCGACGACGCGGGCGAGCACCTGACGGTGCACCTTCACGACGTGGCCGGGGCTCGTCTCGATGACGGCCGTGTTGTCGCTCTCGTCGACGGAGACCAGCGTGCCGTAGAGGCCGAAGTTGGTCATGACCTCGGCTCCGGGCACCATCTTCGAGCGCGTGTCCTCCTGCTCCTTGCGGCGCTTCCGGCTGTTCCGGAACATGAAGAAGACGAGGGCCGCCAGAATGACGACCATCAGGATGGTCAACGGGTCAAAGACCATGGAGCTGCCGAGCCTTTCAATGGGGGGCAAGGGGGTTGGCCGAACGGCCAGCTTGGATTATATGTCATCGATCAGCGTCGGTGGCTGGGAGGAATCCAGCCGCGGGCTGGGGATCCCGAGATGACGCCATGCCGCGGCGGTCGCCATGCGCCCCCGAGGGGTCCGGGAGAGCAGTCCGATGCGGACGAGAAACGGCTCGACGACCGACTCGATGGTCTCGGCCTCCTCCCCCACCGAGACGGCGAGGGTGTTCAGACCGACGGGACCGCCATCGAAGCGCTCGAGAAGAATGTGCAGCACGGCGCGGTCGAGCCGGTCGAGCCCGAGCGGGTCGACGTCGTAGAGCTCGAGGGCGGCCCGCACGGCATCCAGGTCGCCGCGTCCGCCGTGCACCAGCGCGTAGTCGCGCACCCGGCGGAGGAGTCTGTTCGCGATACGCGGCGTTCCGCGGCAGCGCCCGGCGATCTCGGCCAGGGCCTCGCGGTCGATGTCGAACTCGAGCATCGTCGCGGCGCGCGACAGCACCTGCGCCAGCTCCGCGTCGTCATAGAACTCGAGGTGGGCAGTGAAGCCGAAGCGGTCGCGCAAAGGGTTCGGGAGGAGACCGGAGCGCGTCGTCGCCCCGACGAGGGTGAACGGCGCGAGATCGAGCGGGATGGAGGTTGCCCCCGCCCCTTTGCCGACCATGATGTCGATGCGGAAGTCCTCCATCGCGAGGTACAGCATCTCTTCGGCGGAACGCGCCATGCGGTGGATCTCGTCGATGAACAGCACTTCGCCGGGCGTGAGAGACGACAGCAGCGCCGCCAGGTCGCCGGCGTGCTGGATGGCCGGGCCGCTCGAGAGCCGGAGCGGACGGCCGCTCTCATGGGCCACGATCATCGCCAGCGTCGTCTTGCCGAGCCCGGGAGGACCGGCGAGCAGGATGTGATCGGCCGTGCGCTCCTGCATCCGGGCCGCCGTCAGAAGCAGCTGAAGCTGACCGCGCACCTTGGCCTGTCCCACGAACTCGGCGAGGCTGCGCGGCCGGAGAGCGCCCTCGAAGGCGAGCTCCGACTCCGACTCGAGTTCGGGCGTGGTCAGATCCTCGTCGCTCATCGGGACGCCTTCGTTGCGCCGGAGGTCTGGCCCGGGCCGAGTCGTGCGAGCGTCAGCCGCAGGAGGGTCTGGACGCTGTCGCGCTGCTTCTCGTCGGTGTCCGCGACCACCTCGGCGACCGCCTCGGCGGCCACCTTCTCGGGCCAGCCGAGCCCGACGAGGGCGATCAGCACGCTGTCGGAGACGGACGACGGGGCGCCACCGCTCGCGGCCGCACGCACCGGACGGCGCGTGGCTACCAGCTTGCCGGTCAGTGAGACGACGATGAGCTTGGCCGTCTTGGGTCCGATTCCGGACACCTTGCGGAACGGCGCGTCGTCATCCGCGGCCACGGCCGCGGCGATGTCGTCCGGAGTCAGCACCGACAGCACGCCGATGGCCGACTTGGGGCCGACGCCCGAGACGCTGGTGAGCAGCTCGAAGACCTCCAGCTGCTCGCGGTCGGCGAAGCCGAACAGCTGCAGGGCGTCTTCGCGGACGATGAGAGACGTGTGGAGGAACGCCTCCTCGCCGATGCGCAGCGACAGCACGTGGTCGGGTGTGAGCTGCAGCGCGAAACCGACGCCGCCCACCTCGATGACGGCGGTGCCGCCGCTCGCCGAGAGCACGGTACCGCGGAGGGAGGAGATCACCGTGCAAGCCTACGGGCGGCCGCCGACGTCCGGCCGGAGCGCTCCGCGGCGCGCCACGCCTGTTGAGCGGGAGTCAGGGCGCCCGTCGCTCCCCCGGCGTCCGGAGCGACCGGTCCGCCCCGCCAGGCGTGGCAGATGGCGATGGCGAGCGCATCCGCCGCATCCGCCGGCTTCGGGGCTTCGGCGAGGCCCAGGATGCGGGCGACCATCGTCTGCACCTGCTTCTTGTCGGCCGAGCCGTAGCCGGTCACCGCCGCCTTTACCTCGCTCGGTGTGTGGAGGGCGACAGGCAGACCGCGCTTCGCCGCCGAGTGCAGCGCGACGCCGCTGACCTGCGCGGTCCCCATGACCGTGCGGAGGTTGTGCTGGGCGAACACGCGCTCGATCGCAACGACGGCGGGGCCGAACTCGTCGAGCAGGCCCTCGATCCCGGTGCCTACCGCGAGAAGCCGCTCCTCCAGCGCCATGGTCGGCGGTGTCCGGATGACGGTCACGTGGACCAGAGTCGCCCGACGGTCGGGGCGCACGTCGACGATCCCGACGCCGCAGCGCGTGAGCCCCGGGTCGATGCCGAGCACCCTGATCGTCATGGTCTCGGCCCGCCCCCGCCTCTACTCGTCGTCTTCGTCGAGCTGCGCCTGCACCTCGGCGCTGATGTCGAGGTTCGTGTAGACGTTCTGCACGTCGTCCGAATCCTCGAGCGCGTCGATCAGGCGGAACACCTTGCGGGCGACCTCGGCGTCGGCCTCGACGTTGACGGTCGCCACGAACTCCGCGTCGGCGGAATCGTAGTCGATGCCGGCGTCCTGCAGCGCGGTGCGGGCGGCGACCAGGTCGGACGCCTCGGTCACCACCTCGAAGCTCTCACCGCGGTCGGTGACGTCTTCCGCACCCGCGTCGAGCACGGCGGCGAGGACGGTGTCCTCATCCACACCATCGGCGTGCGGCACGACGATGACGCCCTTGCGGTGGAAGTTGTAGGCGACGCTGCCCGGGTCGGCCATGGTGCCGCCGTTTCGGGTCATCGCCGTGCGCACCTCGGCGGCCGCGCGGTTCTTGTTCTCGGTGAGGCACTCGATCAGCAGGGCGACGCCGCCCGGACCGTAGCCCTCGTACATGATCGTCGCGTAGTCGATCGACTCGCCGGTGAGGCCTGCGCCCCGCTTGATCGCGCGGTCGATGTTGTCGTTCGGGACGGAGGTCTTCTTGGCCTTCTGCACCGCGTCGACGAGCGTCGGGTTGCCGGACATGTCGGCGCCGCCGGTCTTCGCCGCGACCTCGATGTTCTTGATCAGCTTGGCGAAGGACTTCGCGCGGCGGGCGTCGATCACCGCCTTCTTGTGCTTGGTCGTTGCCCACTTGGAATGCCCGGACACTGGTGCTCCCTCGGATTACGTTCTGAACCCGTCCATAATAGTGCCTCGTGCGTGCCGGCCCCTGGACGACGCGGCGCCAGGAACGATGCCCAGAAGGATGCGCGAAAGACGCACGAAAGGATGCGCGGCTCAGCGGACGGCCAGCGCCCGGTGCACCGACGCCACGGCGCTCGCACCCTCGCCCACCGCGGCGGCGATCCGCTTCATCGAGCCGTGCCGCACATCCCCTGCGGCGAAGACCCGCGGCAGGCTCGTCTCGAAGGGCAGCGGGCCGCGACTCCCGTCCTCCGGCGCCGGCAGGTCGACATCGGTGAGGAGGAATCCGCTCCCGTCCACTTCCGCCCCGGAAAGCCACGACGCCCCCGGCTCTGCGCCGACGAAGCAGAACAAGGCGGCGGCGGTCACCCGCTCGCCCTCACTGGTCGCCGAGGAGGTGATGGTGACCTCCTCCAACTGCTCCCCGCCGTGCAGGCCGGTGACATCGGAGGAGACGTGGATGCGGATGCGCTCGTGCGCGACGACCCGGTCGACGAGGTAGGCCGACATCTTCGCCTCGATGGAGGGCCCGCGCACGACTAGCGACACGTCACCGCCGAGCCCGGCGAGGTACAGGGCCGCCTGCCCCGCCGAGTTCGCTCCTCCGACGACGACGGAGGGACGCTGTGCAACCGTCCGCGCCTCCAGCTCTGTGGTGGCGAAGAAGATGCTCCCGCCCTCGAACTCCGCCCAGTTGTCCAAGGGCAGTCGTCGGTACCGGGCGCCGGTCGCGACGACGACGGAGCGGGCGGTGAGACGGTCGCCGTCTCCGAGTTCGAGCACGATCCCGTCCCCCTCGTGCCGCAGCCGCACCACGTCGGCCGGTGCCGAGAGGCGGACACCGAACTTGAGCGCCTGGACGAGCCCGAGCTCGGTCAGCTCCGCCCCGGAGAGGCCGGACGGGAATCCCAGGTAGTTCTCGATGCGCGAGCTCGCCGCGGCCTGGCCGCCCGGGGCGAGGGCGTCGAGCACCAGCGTGCTCAAGCCTTCGGACGCACCGTAGATGCCCGCGGCGAGACCGGCGGGCCCGGCGCCGATCACGACCAGATCGAACGAGTCACCGTCCCGGTAGCGGAAGGCGAGCCCCACGGTCTCGGCGAGCTCACGCGGTGTCGCGTTCGGCAGGGCCGTGCCCCTGGTCAGGACGAGCGGGAGGTCCGCCTCGGTCCGACCCGTCGCCGCCAATGCCTCGCGGCCCGCGTCGGTTGCGACGTCGATCCAGCGGTGCGGAAGCTCCATCCGCGCGGCGTAGCGGCGCAGAGCGAGCGCGCCGGCACTGCCCTCGCGGCCGAAGAGCTCGACGGTGCGGTCCGCCGCGGCCATGAGCAGCCGCCGGCGGGCCCGGAACGCCTCGAGCAGGGTCTCGGAGAGTGCAGCATCCGTCGCCATGATCTGCTTGAACACCGCGTTCGGGATGCGCAGCACGCGCCCGGGCTCGATCATCAGCGCCGTGAGGATGGACGCCTGGCCGGTCAGCATGCTCAGCTCGCCGAGGAACTCTCCGGTCTGCCACTGCGCGACCGTCCTCGCGCGCGACCCGGCCGTGGCCTCCCGGACGATGTTCACCCGACCGGCCTCCATCACGAAGAAGTCGAGGTTCTCGTCTCCGGCCCGGAAGAGGGTGTCCCCATCCGAGACGTCCTCCACCGTGCCCAGTGACCTCAGGCGCTCGAGGGATTCTCTGTCGAGCACCGGATTCGCGGCGCTGCCGACGGGGACGCGGAAGGTCGGGCGCTCGGTCATGGCGGTCCTCGCAAGCTCGGGTGACGCGGCGGGATGGGGCTCGCCGCGATCCTAGAGGCGCGACGACCCGCCGTGCCATGCCCGGACGCTACGCCGCCTGCCGGACCTTCTGCAGGAAGTACTCGTGGAAGCGCGTGTCTCCCGTGATCTCCGGGTGGAACGATGTCCCGAGGAGGTTGCCCTGCTCCACCGCGACCACCCGGCCGTCGCCGACCCGGGCGAGCGGCGTCGCCTTCTCACCGACGCGCTCCACGATCGGAGCGCGGATGAAGACCGCGTGCATCGGCTCCTCGCCGACTGCCGGGATGTCGAGGTCGGTCTCGAACGAGTCCAGCTGCGAGCCGAACGCGTTGCGGCGCACCGCCACATCCAGGCCGCCGAGGCTCTGTTGTCCTGCGATGCCGTCGAGGATGCGGTCGGCCAGCATGATCAGGCCTGCGCAGGTGCCGTAGACCGGCATCCCGTCGGCGATCGCCTCGCGCAGCGGCACGGCGAGCCCGAAGGCGCGGGACAGCTTGTCCATCACGCTCGACTCGCCGCCCGGGATGACCAGCCCGCCGATCTCCTCCAGTTCGGCCGGGCGCCGCACCGGGACGGCGTCGGCGCCCAGGCCCCGCAGGACCGCGATGTGCTCGCGGAAATCGCCCTGCAGCGCGAGGACGCCGACCTTCGTGCGGACGCTTCCCGTCCGCACGTTCCCTGTCAGCACGTCTTCTGTCAGCACGTTATCCGGCAGCACTTACCAGCCGCGCTCGGCGAGGCGGTGCGGCGCGGCCAGGTCGGATACGTTGATGCCCACCATCGCCTCGCCGAGTCCGCGGGACACCTCGGCGATGACCTTCGCGTCGTCATAGAACGTGGTCGCCTTGACGATCGCGGCCGCGCGCTGCTCGGGGTTGCCCGACTTGAAGATGCCCGAGCCGACGAACACGCCGTCGGCGCCCAGCTGCATCATCATCGCGGCGTCCGCGGGGGTGGCCACGCCACCGGCCGTGAACAGCACGACGGGAAGCTTGCCGGTCTCGGCGATCTCAGCGACCAGCTCGTACGGCGCCTGCAGCTCCTTGGCCGCGACGTACAGCTCGTCCTTCGTCATCGACTTCAGCCCGTTGATCTCCGAGGTGATCTTGCGGATGTGCTTGGTCGCCTCCGACACGTCGCCGGTGCCGGCCTCGCCCTTGGATCGGATCATCGCCGCGCCCTCGTTGATGCGCCGCAGCGCCTCGCCGAGGTTGGTGGCGCCGCAGACGAAGGGGACGGTGAACTTCCACTTGTCGATGTGGTTCATGTAGTCGGCGGGCGAGAGCACCTCCGACTCGTCGATGTAGTCGACATCCAGCGCCTCCAGCACCTGCGCCTCGACGAAGTGGCCGATGCGGGCCTTCGCCATCACGGGGATAGAGACCTCGCTGATGATCGCCTCGATGAGGTCCGGGTCGCTCATGCGCGCGACGCCGCCCTGGGCGCGGATGTCGGCCGGGACGCGCTCGAGCGCCATGACGGCGACGGCTCCCGCGTCCTCGGCGATGCGCGCCTGCTCGGGGGTGACGACGTCCATGATGACGCCGCCCTTCAGCATCTCGGCGAGTCCACGCTTGACGCGGCTCGAGCCGGTGGCGCCCTGGTTGTTGTCTGTCATCATCGCCCTCTCGTGCGGAACAAAGAATCTTTTGGCCTATGCCGAACGATAGCATCCCCTCTCCGGTGGATAGACTCGCCAGCGGGACACTCGCGCGGGGAGCGACATGGACGGAAACATCACGGGCACGACGGCGTCGGAGATCGCCGCGAGCGTGCGCGCGCTGCACGAGCGCGGAGCGCTGCGGCGCGGTGACGCCCTGCCCCCGGTGCGCGAACTCGCGGCCCAGCTTCGCGTCAATCGCAACACCGCGGTGGCCGCCTACCGGCTCCTCGCGCAGGCGGGCGTCGTGACCGCCCGGGGCCGCGCTGGAACGGTGATCGCCGGGATCGAAGCCGTCGCCCAGGAGGGCTACGCGCAGGACAGCATCCTGCGCGATATCGGCACCGGCAACCCGGACGCCGGACGCATCCCCGACCTCACCGCGGCCCTCGCCGGAGCGATCGGGCGACCCGTGCTCTACGGCGAGCACGTCATCGATCCCGCCCTCGAACAACGCGCGCTCGCCTGGGTCAGCGGCGACCTCCCCGGCCAGCCGGTGCGTATCACGGTCACGAACGGAGCGGTGGATGCGGTCGAGCGGCTGCTCGCGCAGGCGCTCCTCCGTGACGACGCGGTCGCCCTGGAGGACCCGTGCTTCCTGGCGAGCATCCACACGGTCCGGCACGGCGGCTACCGCGCCGTCCCCGTTCCCGTCGACTCGGAAGGGATGACGGTCGAGGGACTCCGGGCGGCACTGGATGCGGGCGTCCGCGCCATCATCTGCACGCCGCGCGCGCAGAACCCCACCGGAGCGACCCTCTCCCCCGGCCGCGCGGCCGACCTGCGCGGGCTGCTCGCCGAGCATCCCTACGTGCTCATCATCGAAGACGACCACTTCTCGATGCTCTCCCAGCGCCGGTACGAGTCGCTGATCGGGCCGGAGCACCGGCGGTTCGCGCTGGTGCGGTCCGTGTCCAAGTTCCTCGGGCCGGACATGTGCCTCGCGGTCGCGGCGACCGATCCGGAGACGGCCGAACGGCTCGCCTTCCGGCTGAGCCCCGGCACGACCTGGGTGAGTCACATCCTGCAACGCCTCGTGCTGGCTCAGCTCACCGATGAGGCGGCGCTAGAGCAGATCGCCGCGGCCGGACGCCACTACGCGGAGCGGAACACCGCCTTCGCCGCCGGGCTCACCGAACGGGGACTGCCGACGGAGGCGCTCGACGGGCTCAACCTCTGGGTCGACCTGCCCGTCGAGGCCCGGCTCGTCGCCGAGCGACTGATGCGGCGCGGCTGGCTCGCGCGGACCGGCGACGAGTTCCAGCTCGCCGAGCATCCCGTGCCGTCGCACCACCTCCGGCTGACCGTCCACGACCTCACCGACGAGGAGAGCGCACGCCTGCTCGACGATCTGGCGGATGCCGCGAAGTGACGGTCTCGCGAGGTGAGAAGATCGAGGGATGAAGATCCTCTCGATCCAGTCCGCGGTCGCCTACGGTCACGTCGGCAACTCGGCCGCCGTCTTCCCGCTACAGCGCATCGGCGTCGAGGTCCTGCCCGTCTACACGGTGAACTTCTCCAACCACACCGGCTACGGCGCGTGGCGTGGACCACTGATCTCCCCGGACGACGTCCGTGACGTGATCACCGGCATCGAGGAGCGCGGCGTGCTCGGCCAGATCGACGCGGTGCTCTCCGGGTACCAGGGCAGCGAGGGCATCGGGGATGTCATCATCGACGCCGTCGCCCGGGTCAAGGCCGCCAACCCGAACGCCGTGTACGCGTGCGACCCCGTGATGGGCAACGCGAAGTCGGGCTGCTTCGTGGCTCCTGCCATCCCGGTGCTCCTGCGCGAACGCGTCGTTCCGGTCGCCGACATCATCACCCCCAACCAGTTCGAGCTCGGCTTCCTCACCGAGACCTCCCCCGACACGCTCGAATCGACGCTGGAGTCGGTGGATGCGGCGCGCGCGATGGGCCCGAGGACGGTGCTCGTGACGAGCGTCGAGCGGCCGGATGCACCGGCGGACACGATCGAAATGCTGGCCGTGGATGACGCCGGCGCCTGGATCGTGCAGACCCCCCGACTGCCGATGAAGGCGAACGGATCGGGCGACGTGACGGCGGCGCTGTTCACGGCGCACTACGTCCGCACGGGCGATGCCGAACTGGCCCTCCGTAAGACGGTGTCGAGCGTGTTCGACCTGCTCACGCGCACCCTCGAGTCGGGCGAGCGCGAATTGCAGCTCGTGGAGTCGCAGGAGTCGTACGCGCACCCTCGCGAGCAGTTCGCGGTCACCCGCGTGCGCTGACCGGGGTACTGCGCGCGGCGCTAGGCCGGCGGCCAGGCGCCGGCGATCGCCTGGCGCACGTCGCCAAGCAGCTGCGGCAGCGCCTTCGTCTTGGCGATGATGGGCAGGAAGTTCGCATCCTGAGCCCACCGCGGCACCACGTGCTGGTGCAGGTGCGCGGCGATGCCCGCCCCCGCGATGGCGCCCTGGTTCATGCCGATGTTGAAGCCGTCGTTCTTCGACACGTCGCGGATGACCCGCATCGCCGTCTGCGTGAGGCTGCCGATCTCGGCGACCTCCTCCGGCGTCGCCTCGTCGTAAGTGGCGATGTGACGGTACGGGCACAGCAGCAGGTGGCCGCTGTTGTACGGGAAGAGGTTGAGGAGCGCGTACGCGTGCGTCCCTCGGGCGACGATGAGCGCATCCTCGTCGCTCAGTGTCGGCGCGACGCAGAACGGGCAGTCGTCTTTGCCGGGCTGGCCCTGCTGGATGTACACCATCCGGTGCGGAGTCCACAGCCGCTGGAACTCGTCGGGCACCCCGACGAGGTACGACGGGTCGTCGACGCGGACGTAGTCCCCGGGAACGGGAGCGGACGAATCCGCCCCGCCACCGGGGGCGCCGTCGTAGGAGCCGAGGTTCAGTCGTGCCATGCCGTGTCGACCAGCTCGTGGCTGCGGATGCTCGCAACGATCCGCTCGATCGCCTCGTCGACCGTCACACCGTTGCGCTGAGTGCCGTCGCGGAAGCGGAAGCTGACCGTTCCGGCCGACGCGTCCTCCTCGCCCACGATCAACTGGAACGGGACCTTCGCCTTCGTATGCGTGCGGATCTTCTTCTGCATGCGGTCATCCGAGTGGTCGACCTCGGCGCGCACACCCCGGGCGCGGAGACGCGAGATGACGTCGTCGAGGAACGGCGCGTACTGGTCCGCGACCGGGATGCCGACGACCTGCACGGGCGACAGCCACACCGGGAACGCGCCAGCGTAGTGCTCCAGCAGAATGGCGAAGAACCGCTCGATGGAGCCGAGCAGCGCACGGTGGATCATCGCCGGCTGCTTGCGCGTGCCGTCGGCCGCGTTGTACTCCAGTTCGAACAGCTCGGGCTGGTTGAAGTCGAGCTGGACGGTGGAGAGCTGCCAGGTGCGGCCGATCGCATCCCGTGCCTGGACCGAGATCTTCGGGCCGTAGAACGCCGCTCCTCCCGGGTCGTCCACGAGCTCGAGCCCCGACTCGACGGCGACCTGACGGAGGGTCTCGGTCGCGGTCTCCCAGCTCTCGTCGCTGCCGACGTACTTGTCCGGGTCCTTCGTCGAGAGCTCCAGGTAGAAGTCGGTGAGGCCGTAGCCGCGCAGTGTCTCCAGCACGAATTCGAGCTGGCGGGCCACCTCGTCCTTGATCTGCTCCTCGGCCACGTAGATGTGGGCGTCGTCCTGGGTCAGGCCGCGCACTCGGGTGAGACCGGCGAGCGTTCCCGACTTCTCGTAGCGGTACACCGTGCCGAACTCGGACAGGCGGAGCGGGAGCTCGCGGTAGCTGCGGCCGCGCGCACGGAAGATCAGGTTGTGCATCGGGCAGTTCATCGGCTTCAGGTAGTAGTCCTGACCCTGCCGGGTGATGTTGCCCTCGGCGTCGCGCTCCTCGTCGAGGTGCATGGGCGGGAACATGCCGTCCTTGTACCAGTTGAGGTGCTGACTGGTCTCGAAGAGGTGCGCCTTGGTGATGTGCGGCGTGTTCACCATCTCGTAGCCATTCGCGATCAGCCGATCGCGCATGTAGTCCTCGATCTCCTTGCGGATGATGCCACCCTTCGGGTGGAACACCGCCAGGCCCGAACCGATCTCGTCCGGGAAGCTGAAGAGGTCCATTTCGGCGCCGAGCTTGCGGTGGTCGCGCTTGGCGGCCTCCTCCATTCGCGTCTGGTGGGCGCGCAGCTCGTCCTTGCTCGCCCAGGCGGTGCCGTAGATGCGCTGCAGCTGCTTGTTCTTCTCGTTGCCGCGCCAGTAAGCCGCGGCGACACGGGTCAGCGACCAGCCGTTGCCGATCATCCGGGTGTTCGGGAGGTGCGGACCTCGGCAGAGGTCCTTCCAGACCGTCTCGCCCGACCCATCCTGACCGCCACGGGGGTCGACGTTGTCGTAGATGGTCAGTTCTCCTGCGCCGACCTCGACGGACTCGCTCTCGTCGAACGCGGCGGTGTCACCGTGCTGCACGCCGCCCTTGAGGCCGATCAGCTCCAGCTTGTAGGGCTCGTCGGCAAGCTCCGCGCGTGCCTCCTCGTCGGTGACGACGCGGCGGACGAACCGCTGGCCCGCTCGCACGATGCGCGACATCTCCTTCTCCAGCGCCTTCAGATCCTCCGGGGTGAACGCCTCGGCGACATCGAAGTCGTAGTAGAAGCCGTCGGTGATGGGCGGGCCGATCCCGAGCTTCGCCTCCGGGTTCACGGCCTGCACGGCCTGCGCCAGCACGTGCGCGGTGGAGTGGCGCAGGATGCTGAGGCCGTCGGGCGAGTCGATGGTCACCGGCTCGACCTCGTCGGTCGTCGTGACGGTGGTCGCGAGGTCCTTCAGCTCACCGTTGACGCGCATTGCGACAACGGAACGGTCGGTGAAGAGCTCGAAGCCGTCGGCCACCTGTCCACTCCTTGGTCGTGGGTTGAAAGAGAACCCTCCAACTCTAGCCGGACGCCGGTGCCGCTGAGGCGCGCCACAGTGGTTCGGAGCCTGGCTCCCGCAGGCCGCAGACCAACGCATTTCGTAGGCTTCGGTCATGGCGATGTCCGAATATGTGCAGTCCATCCGCGGTCGGATCGGCAACGACTTCCTTCTTCTGCCGGGCGTCACAGCGGTCATCCGCGACGGCGAGCGGTTCCTGCTCGCGCGGCACGCTCACTCAGGTCTCTGGAGCCTGATCGGTGGGGGCGTCGAGCCCGGTGAGGAGCCTGCCGTCGCCCTCGCGCCGAGGTGCTGGAGGAGATCGGTGCCGACGTTCGGGTCGGGGGCATCATCGGCGCCTACGGCGGCCAGCCGATGATGGTCGAATACCCGAACGGCGACAGCGTGGGCTACGTCACCATCGCATACGAGTGCCGGCTGCTGAGCCCGGCGGCACCGGACATGGACGAACTGCTCGAGCTCGGATGGTTCGAGCGCGACGCGATCGCCGGCCTACCGAGGCGCCATTGGATCGACCGCGTCATCGCGGACGCGGGATAGGTTTCCGTCATGGACACGGGCACCGCATCCGGCGAACCGCGTTGCGTCTTCTGCGCCATCGCGGCGGGCGACGTCGACGCCAGCGTGGTCTACGAAGACGAGACCGTCGTCGCCTTCATGGACATCAACCCCGTCACCCACGGGCACCTTCTCGTCGTGCCGCGCGAGCACGCGGTCGGGTTCGACGACCTCGATGCCGAGACCGGCGCGCACGTCTGGCGGGTCGGGCACGAGATCGCGCGAGCCCTGCGCCGTTCGAGCATTGGATGCGAGGGCATCAACATGTTCGTCGCCGACGGTGAGGCTGCCTTCCAGACCGTGTTCCAGGTCCACCTCCACGTCATCCCCCGCTCGCCGGGCGACGGCTGGACGCTCAATGCCGTCTCCCATGAACGTGAGTGGTCACTCCTCGAGAGGGATGCGGAAGCCATCCGAGACGCGATGCCTGCGGTGCGCTGACGACCGTCAATCTTCTCCTGCTGGCCGGAATGAGCGCGTGTCCTCCCGAGGCTCCCACGCCGAAGCAGGGAGGAACACACCGACGGTGCCGTCAGCTCAGCCGGATCTCCAACGGCTCATACGACCACGGGCCCGGGCACTGGCCCCACAGGCCTGTTCGCTCCGACCGGACCGGGATCTCGTGGACGTCGTCGTGGATCACCTCCGAACCCGTCGCCACGATCACCCGGACCGTCGAAGGTCGCACAGTCGCTGCGTCGAGGAAGGGCGCCCGCTGGGGCACTCGATGGATGCCGTCCCGCCCCGCGGGGACGGCCGCCGGATCGCAGCTGCTCCCGAAGCACGCCGACACCGTGCTGCCCGCCGGCAGCGTGCCCTCGAACTCCAGCGTCACGGGTGACATGTCCAGGTACCCGACCGCCGGGCAGGCGCCCAGCGCGCACCCTGACAGGGCGAATCCCACCGCAAGACCCGCGATGGTTGCGGCGGTGGCTCTGCTCCGGCGTCGTCGCATGCCCGTAGGCTAGCGCGCATGGGGGGACGGATGGTGGGGTGGTGACGTCGATTCTGCCCCTGGTTCTCGCGTCCTGCGCGAGTCCGCCGCCGAGCGGTCACACGTGTGTGGATACGGTTGTGCTCTCGTCGCCGATCCCGTCCTTGCTGCCGCTCGCGATCCTCGCAGTGCTTATCGTGATCGGCGTCGTCCTGAGCTTGATCAGGACGCGCCGGAGACGCACATGACCACTGGGACCGATGTCATCTTCATCGGCGGGCGATCCGGGGTCGGGAAGACGAGCGTCGCGGCCGAGGCTTCTCGGATTCTCGCGCAGGCGGACATCCGCCATGCCGTCATCGAGGGCGACAACCTGGACCAGGCGTATCCCGAGCCCTGGCGCAAGGGGATCGACCTGGCCGAGCGCAACCTGGCCGCGATGTGGAGGAACTACCGGGCGGTCGGATACTCGCGCCTGCTCTTCACCAACACCGTCAGCGTGCTGCAGCTGCCCGAGTTGAGCGCAGCGCTCGGTGGAGAAGTGCGCGCGTTCCCTGTGCTGCTGACGGCGACCGACGAGACGGTCGCCGACAGGTTGTCACTCCGTGAAGTCGGGAGCGCCCTTCGAGAGCACATCGACCGCAGTAGAGCGGCGGCGGCACATCTCGACGCGGCCAGCGATGCGCACCGGATCCAGACTGATGGACGTTCCGTCGCAGAGGTCGCACAAGACGTGCTGGCGGCCGCCGGGTGGGTTCGGCCCGGCGCACATCCCTAAGCCGGGAACCCAGGCCGTGCCGACATGGGACGGCGTACGCTTCAGGTGTGAGCGAGCTAGAGCCACGGAAGAGCCGGAGTCTTCGCGGTTTCCGTAAGAAGGCCGTCGTTCCGCGCCGCATCCCGAGCGAGGTCGTCCCGGTGCCCTTCGACGAAGTGAAGGACTTCGTTCGCGACGCCCTGCGGGGAACCAGCCTCCGGGATCCGTTCGCGCAGATACTCGGCGGCTACGCGCTTTTCGCGCCGCACCTCCGTTTCGTTCCGGTGGATGAGGGGCACACCCGGGTCGAGTTCGACGCGGTGGGACGGGTCGGCGGTGCCGAGACGCTGCTTTACACGCGTCGGCTGGGCGAGATCGACCGCTTCTTCGTCGCGCTCCGGGACGAGTTGGACCGGCGCGAGCAGCGGCGCCGCCCGCCGGCGGGAGACCGGGCCATCGGCGACGGCTCCTGAATCAGCCGTGATGGTCCGGGGTGCGGTACCGTCGGGTCGGCAAAGCCTGGCTGCGGCTCACGTGTAGCAGTTCGCGCCGATCGCGAAGTGCGTGAACAGCGTCCAATTACTCATTCCCCAGCCGAACAGCACACCCGCCGCTGTGGCCGCGGCGAAGACCCCGGCGACGACCTTGAGCCGATACACCGCTGGTCCTCGGGTCGTGACCACCAGAGCGACCAGTGCGCCTACGATCACAAGCACCAGCGGCACCACACCGAACATGACGAAGAAGCCGACTTCGCCGGTATCGGCCATACGCGCCCGGCACTCTTCCTCGTAGGCCTCGCCTAGTGCGAACGCGAACCAGAGCCACGCGAAAATGATTGCTGTCGAACAGAGACTGATCGCCGCGGACGAGTACGAGCGGGTGGTCTTCTTGTCACCGACGATGTCGACGTCTCGAACGACCTGCCTCCGCATTAGTCAGAACTCCACACCGGACGGGCCTGAGAGGCCAGCTGAAGAAGCGGTGCGCTGTCCAGCACGACGTGCGACTCCGGTATGTCGAAGGCCGGCCACTGGACGACAACCTCGAGCGGACCCTCGGGAGGCAGCGACCAGAGCCATATGCCGTCATCGAACCGGTAGGTGTCCTCCCCACCGCCTCCGCCTCCGCCAGAGCGGGTAAGGCTGTGCTTCTCGGGGGTGACACCGAACATGCCAGGCCCGAGATCGGCGATCAGCTGTTGACCGTCGCCAAGAACGACGCCGTAGCGAAGTCGCTTCGGATCCCAGCCGCCGAAGTGATCGTGCATCTGGAACTGCATTCCTTGCCATTCCTGACGACTCCTGCCGCCACGTCGGATACGGCGGTCGATCAGGAACTCGACGCCGTTGCTGTAGACGCGCGCCATAGTCAGGATGAGGGTGACGGTGTCGTTGCTGGCGATCGTCTCACCGATGGGGAAGATAGCAGCGAGTTCGTCATCGGAAGGCTTCCACCATGGCGCCGCGACATGCTCGGCGCTCTCGGTCTCGTCCTCGGGCGGGTCAGGCGGGAAGAAGCTCACAGTGGCCACCCGACCACACAGCAGCTTGGTCTCGCAAGAGGTGTTGTCGCGGACTCTGGCCGTCGGCAGCATGTCCTGCCGGGTCGACGCCGCATGCCCGAGCAGCTACGTGCGCATATTCCGGCGGGGTCCGCTGCCGGTCGGTGGGCTCTCGATACGATGAGCGCCATGACCACGACGCGCGCCGAAGATTCCGGAGTGACTGCGTATGACAGCATCGCGGAAGGCTACGCGGTGCTCAACGAGACCAGCCTTCTGAACGAGTACTACAACCGGCCTGCCCTGGTCGAGCTCGCAGGCCACGTCACTGGACACCGGATTCTCGACGCCGGCTGTGGGTCGGGACCGATCCTCGCGGGTCTACGCGACCGCGGCGCCATAGTCACGGGTTTTGACTCGAGCGCCGGGATGCTGGACCAGGCCAGGCAGCGTCTCGGCACTGACGCAGACCTGTTCCAGGCTGACCTTGCAGATCCTTTGCCGTTCCCAGACGACACCTTCGACGATGTCATCGTGTCGCAGGCGTTGCACTACCTCGAGGATTGGGGTCCGACTCTGGCGGAGTTCCGACGTGTGCTGAAGCCGGGCGGCCGACTGATCGTCTCCGAGGAACACCCGTCCGCAACTTTCCTCGGCGATCGACTCTCCGGTGGTACGTCGGAGTACTTCGGAACACGGGCGCGCACCGAAGAATGGACGATGGGCGACAGCACGGCCGAGCTCACGTTCTGGGACAGACCGCTCCACGCGATGACCGACGCATTCGCTGCAGCGGGGTTCCGCATCGAGACGATCAGCGAGCCCGCGCCTACGCCTGCTGCATATGAGCGATTTCCCGAGGAGTTCGAGAACCGCCCCAGCGGACGCTTCTTGGCTTTCCTGCTCTTCGTTCTACGCTGACACACATGAGCACGACGCCCCGCGAGCTCGAAGACGCGTTGGGAGCTGGACGACGACCAGGCGACCGTGGTGCTGGCGTGGTTCTCGAACTGAACTGAAGTCGACGTCCGCGGCCCGATCTGTAAGGTGGCCGTGGATGTCATCGTCGACAGGGGGAATCATGGACAACCGCGCCCGCGCCTTCAGCACCACGGCGATCGCCGCCTTCGCTCTGGCCATCGGTCTCGCGGGATGCTCCACGCTGCCGACTCAGGAGGCGACCGCATCCGGTGGTGCTGCCTGCGTGAACGTGCGCTCGACCGTCACCAACCTGGAAGCACTTCGAGCATGGTGCCTCGACCGCCATGACGCGGCCGCCGCCGCAGGATGGGTCACCGGGATCGAGAACTCGCTGAAGGCCGGCGCAACGGAAGACACCGCGACGTCCTCACGCATCCGCGACGCCGCATCTCGGCTCGAGGAACAGGTCAAGCTCCTGTCGGGCCCCGACAGCGAGACTGCGATCGAGCAGCTGCCCGATGTCATCAACAGCGTCGTGGACGAGCTGAAGCCTGCTCGCGACGCCGTGTGTGCCTGACCGTGGTGCGGGCGCGGTTCTCGGATTGAGCGAGAGAGATGAGACCTGACGTGGAACGCCTTGATGCGAGCAAGCGATCTCGAAAGCTGCCGTGGTGGGTGATCAGTGCGACTCCCCGGAACGCCCGAAACCAGGCGATCTGGTACAGCGTGATCTTCGCCCTCTATGTGTCGCTCTTGATCGCAACTCCTCCGCGCAACCCATGGATCGTGCTCGTCTGCGTCTTGTGGGGATTGCTCACGCTCCTGGCGTGGCTCGGAGTGACATACCACCTCCGTCACGCCGATAAGTCCGACTCGGATTCTCAGCGGTAGAGCAGCCCGCTGGTGCTTCGAGGCGGTGTCCCTGCCGCGCCTCGCTCCGAGGCAGTCGATACATCGCGGTGTGAGCGTCCGCGACTCTGCATCGTTCCCAGACGTCGACGCTCACGCCCGCTGTTATGCTCGGCCCCGTGTCCGAAACCACAAGGCTGCTGCTCATCTCGCTGTACGTCGGATGCCTTGCACCTGCGGGCCTGCTGGCAGCTGTCTTCGGACGGGCAGCCTGGCGGAAGTTGGTGACGGGCACGTCTTCCCGCCCCGAGAAGCACCGGGCGGTCTGAAGCAGCCAGCTCGCGCGATACCAGCCTGCATCGACATCGGGGAAATCAGATGACCGTATCGGAGGGCGGCATCGCTGTCACGCAGTCGGCGACCCGGTTCCGCCGGCGCACCAACGCAGCGAACATCCTCGTCGCGATCGCCGGCCTCGCGCTGGCCATCATGGCAGCCGCCGACTGGTACCTCGTCATACAGCTGAATCCGGTGACGAGGTTCTTCATCCTCGGGCTGATCGTCTTTGCAGGCTGGTTCCCGGTCGCGCTGGTCATCATCGCCGTGTGCCTGCGGCCGTACTGGGTGACCTTCATCGCGCTCGGCGTCGTCGGCGTCGCGATCCTCGCGATGTTCGTCGTCTTCTACGCGGTCCCTGACGCGCACTACCCGTACCCAGAGATCTCGTGGCCGCACCGCGGATCCGCCTGACGAGTGAGGCGGCTCCGCCGCTCGGTTGATGTTCTCGCCGCTCGGCAGGGGCACGGTGGAACAGTGCGGTGGAGGAGAGCTCTGGGGTGGACGCCCGTCACGCTCTTCGTCTCGCTCGTAGCTGCAGGCATCGGGTTGTGCGCCATTCACTTCGGAGGTTCGGGTGTCCTCCTGGTCGGAACGCTCGACTCCGCGCAACTTGGTGCGCTGCTCCTTGTGGTCGCCGCAGCATGCGGCGTCTTCGCTGTCATCCAGGCAGCCATCCTGGCGGCCCGGCTACGACGGCCGGTACTTCGGGTGCTCGTGCGATTGACCTCCGCTCTGCTGCTTCTGGCGGCGGTGCCCATCGGATATCTGCTGATGCTCTCGGCGGCGTTCAGCACAGTGAACGAGTACTGGTCGCTCGACATCCCCGGACACAACGTCGTCATCCGGGTCTTCACGTGGCATCACCGCAGTCTCGACATCCTGGAGCAGGACGGGACGTTCTTCCACGAGGTCGCCGTCTGCGGCGGACCACTTCCGGTCGACGGCTATGACGCCTTCTCGACCGGTCAATACGAACTCGTCTTCCGCGGAGACCGCAACGTGATCCGGTTCGCGGAGCGCCCAGGCGGTGCACTCACTGGTGAGGCGGTTCTCGGATCGCGCCTAGGGGATAACGTCTCGGCGAGCTGCAGCTCGAGCTGAAATCTGTACCCGTAACTCCTCATGCGAACCACAGAGCCAGGCCGAAGGCCCAGGCGACCAGCGGCAGCACAAGCACCAGCAGCAGCACGGCTGTGCCGTTGACGCGGAGCCGCATCCCCTTCTGGGTCTGAGCGGAGATCAGCGGCACGGCGAACGCAAGGACGACCAATGCCAGGAACCCTCCCCCGAAGAACGCAAGAGACGCCTCGCCGGCGTCGGTGTTGTAGTCGGCGTGCCACCAGCCGAGGCTGGCTCCGGCTCGAAACGGGAGAGCGCCCATGAACAGGTACAGGAAGAACAGCGGGAAGGCTGGGATGGCGTACCAGCCGAGCATCCGCCATTCGGATCGTTCGACTGCTTGGTCCTTCGCCGTCATGGTCTCCATCCTCCCGTGAATCGGTCAGGGGCGCCGCCCACTACTATCGCCTTCGGGAGGGTCGATGGCGCGCAGGACGATGGCCGACCGATTGCAGGACGGCTTCGAGTCGCATCCGCCCACGGACCACCGGCCGATACCCGCGGAGCCGCCAGTCACACCCGGTCGGCGTCGACTGGGTGCGTTCGGTTTCGCGATGGCCGGTGTCGCGTTCGGGATCGTCCTCTTCGTGCTCAGCTACCTCGTGGTCGACGGCGTCTGGTGGAACGTCGAGTCCCAAGCTGTCTGCACGGTCACCGCGACGTCGCATCACCCCGTCTATTCCAAGTCTGGGTTCCTCGGGACGGACTGGGACCTGACGACGAGTTGCGGCAACCTGCAGGTCACTCGCAACGGCGAGCGATTCCCTGACGCGGCGGCGCAGCACCTCGCCCGCTCGCTCCAGGCGGGATCGACTTACCGGTTCTACCTCCGGGGTTGGGACGGCTGGCCACAAGGTGCTCGCGCGATCATCGCGGCAACACGGCAATGAACAAGAAGCCCCGACGAGCACGAAAGCTCGCCGGGGCGAATCGAATAGTTGAGCGCCGAGCGCCTCAGCTCTTCTTGAGCTTGATCGTCGTCGTCGTGCCGAGCGCGCTGGCGGTGTAGCTGACGGTGTCGTCCTGGAAGGTGAAGTCCTTGGTGTCGTCCTGCGACGCCAGCATCGCCGACTCGGTTGCGGCCTTATCGCGGGTCGAGGTCCACTTGTACGGCGTGGTCGCATCCGTAGGTGCAGTGAACGTGCCGATCCAGTAGATCGATTTGGTGTCACCGTTGTCGGCGACCCAGTTGATTGTGATGACGTTCCCGGAAATCTCCGCCTCCTGGTACGAGTCAGCGGCAGCCGAGTTGGTCTGCTTCCACGTGCCCGTCAGATCGGCCGGCTTGGCCGGTTCCTTGGTCGCCTCAGCGACCGGGGTGCCGTGAGAGCTCGGCGAAACGGGGGCAGACGGTGTGCTGGCGCATCCGGTGAGGGCGATTGCGGCGGAGATGGTGACGGTGAGCGCGAAGGGTGTGAGCTTGTTCATAATCGTTTCCATCGTGGCAGGCCAGTGACTCATCCTCAGTACCCCAGTCTTGGGGCACCAGGCGGAAACGACAAAACCCCCGATTTCTCAGGGGTTTCTCTTGGTGGGCGATACTGGGATCGAACCAGTGACCTCTTCCGTGTCAGGGAAGCGCGCTACCGCTGCGCCAATCGCCCGAGCCTGAACGCGAAGCTCAGGATCGAGGTGGATACGGGATTCGAACCCGTGTATACGGCTTTGCAGGCCGCTGCCTCGCCTCTCGGCCAATCCACCGAACGCCACAACACGGAAAAAACCGTACCGTACTTGAGAGAACCCGATCCGAAGATCGGGCCGACTCGAGCGGATGACGAGACTCGAACTCGCGACCCTCACCTTGGCAAGGTGATGCGCTACCAACTGCGCTACATCCGCATTTCGCACCCCAGTTCCCTGCGGCACTTGAAAGACTCTATCCGATTCGCAGCGGCAAAACAAAACCGGTTACGCCTGCCGGGTGTGTCGTTTGGAGGGGTCGTGTCGATGTGCATCGTGCCCCCTGAGTCGGCTAGTATCGAATCTCGCAGCCGCTCGGTGGTTGCGCTGGGCGATTGGCGCAGTTGGTAGCGCGCTTCCTTCACACGGAAGAGGTCATCAGTTCGAGTCTGGTATCGCCCACCATACGAAACCCCCGGTCACGCCGGGGGTTTCGTGCGTTCGGGCCTCCCCGCCATCGAAGGAGATCGGGCGCGAAATCTCCTTCGATTGGCAGTAGTGAAGGAGATTCGGCCGGGATTCGTTCGAAACTCCTACGGAAAACGGACACGGAAACGGACGGGCACCAGGACAGCCCGCTACCGCCAGCCGTAGCGGGCCGACAGTGCGCCCCGCACCGTGTCGAAGCGGCGCGCGTCGAGCGCGGCGCCCTCCCGGCGCATACCCGACTGCTGCACCCGGAACACGCGGTCCAGCCGAACGTAGCTCGGGCGGCGCCGGCCGTCCCACTCCCCCGAGCCGATCGGCAGGTATTGGGGGCGGCCGGGATGCTCCTGACTCGTCAGCGCCACCGCCAGCACCGCACCGGACGGCTCGGTGGCGACAACCAGCACCGGGCGGTCCTTGCCTCGGCCGTCGGCCTCCTCGTACGGCACCCAGGTCCAGACGATTTCGCCCGGGTCGGCGTCACCGTCGAGCCGGGGTTCGTATGAGGTGCGGATGCGGCCGAGCCCACGCGGGTCAACTTGCACGGTCGCACCCGAACCGGCGCGCCCCGGCTCAGCGGGCGGACCCGGGGTCCGGTTCTCCCCCGACGGGCGGAACAGCCCGCTCAGCGCGGACAGGATGCGTCTCATGGATGCCACGAGCGGCACCATAGCGGACCCGCGTGAGCCCGACCGTGAAGCGCAGCGCCAGTGCGAGCAGGAGCGACACGGTCGTCGCGTACAGCAGCACCGACATCCCGGCGATCCCCTGGGCGATGAACAGGTCGAAGTTGCCGCTGTCGACCATCCCGCTCCCGGTCGCGAAGAGTCCGGGGAACAGGAGCCCGACGAGTCCGCCGACGATGGTGATGACGCACAGTGTCAGGGCCGGCCCGAAGCGGGCACGGGAGGCGAGGTCGACCATGGTCGCGCACGCCAGTGCCGACAGGGCACCCACGAGCATCGACCAGCCGAGGGTCAGGGCCCCGGAGGCGGCGGTCGCGCCGACCAGCCCGGCGAAGGCTCCGCAGAGAGCACTCGTGAGGGTCGGGTGGCGGAGGAGGACTGCATCCACCAGCATCCACATCAGGACGCCGGTCGCGGAAGCGATGAACGCGCTCATCGCCATCAGCGGCGCGTACTCGTCGAGCGCGCCTTCCGAGCCGACCACCAGCCCGAGCCAGCCGACCCACACCATGGCGCCGCCGATAGAGACGAGCGTGGGGCGGCTCGGGTGCGCGGGGAGATGCTCGAGCCGGCCGCAGGCCAGCAGGATGCCGACGGCGCTCCCGCCCGCGGCCACGACGACGAGGGCGCCGCCGAAGTCGACCACCTTCAGGCCGGCGATGGCCCAGCCGTCCTCCAGCGAGAACACCCCGTAAGCGACCGGGACGACGACCAGTGGCAGCCAGAGGATCGAGAACAGGATCCACGCGCGCAGGGTCAGCCGCGAGGCGACGGCGACTCCGACGATCGCGGCGCAGAGCACCACCACGGCGATCAGGTACCCGGCGTGGGCGGCCGGGTAGGGCGATGATGCCGCCGGGTGCACGCTCGCGACCGACGCGAGTCCTGGATCCGGCTTGCCGACGAGGTGCGGCAGCAGCGGCGGCCCGGTGATCAGACCGTATCCGCCCAGCACGGCCAGCGGGATCACCACCGCCGCACCGACCAGGACGAACCGGAGTGCGCGCGCGGCCCTGGCCCGGCCTGCCATTCCGCCGGCGAAGAAGGCGAGTCCGAAGGCGGCCAGCAGCACGAGCGCGCCGCAGAAGAATAGGAGCAGCGCATCCACCTGGTCGGGTGTCGCCTGTGCCATGTGCTCCCTCGCCTCGAGAATCCCCACCTCACCCTAGCGACGCTTCGGATGCGGTCACCGCACGACGGAACGGGGCGCCGCCTGCCGGCGACACCCCGTTCCGCTTTCGCGTCCGATGGTCGGATCAGACCGTCTCGAGCGAGTAGCCCTCTTCGCCGTGCACCACGGTGTCGACGCCGGCCAGCTCGTCCTCGTTCTTGATGCGGAAGCCCATCGTCTTCTGGATGATCCAGCCGATGGCGTACGCCAGGACGAAGGAGTAGATCAGCACCGAGAAGGCACCGAGCGCCTGCACACCGAGCTGCTGGAAGCTGCCGCCGTACAGCAGGCTCGAGAACGGCTTGGAGGCGTCGCCGTCCACGTGGGTGAAGCCGAAGAAGCCGATCCAGAGCGTTCCGATGATGCCGCCGACGAGGTGGATGCCGACCACGTCGAGCGAGTCGTCGAAGCCGAGGCGGAACTTCAGGTCGATCGCCAGGGCGCAGACTGCACCGGCGACGAGGCCCAGGACGATCGCCCAGCCCGGCGTCAGGATGTTACAGGCCGGGGTGATCGCGACGAGGCCCGCCACGGCGCCGGAAGCGGCACCGATGGAGGTGGGCTTGCCGTCCTTGAACTTCTCGACGATCAGCCAGCCGATGGTGGCGGCGGCCGGAGCTGCGAGGGTGTTCACCCAGGCCAGGGCGGCCACGCCGTCCACCGCGGCCTCCGACCCGGCGTTGAAGCCGAACCAGCCGAACCACAGCAGGGCGGCGCCGAGGAGGGTCAGCGGCACGTTGTGCGGCTTGTTCATGCCCTTCTGGAAGCCGACGCGCTTGCCGAGCACCAGGGCGAGCGCGAGCCCGGCCGCACCGGCGTTGATGTGCACCGCGGTGCCACCGGCGAAGTCGTTCACGTGGAGGCCCGCGACGATCCAGCCCTGGGAGAGGTTGAAGACCCAGAAGGCGACCGGGAAGTAGACGAGCGTGACCCAGACGCCGGCGAAGACCATCCAGGAGCTGAACTTGGCGCGGTCGGCGATCGCGCCGGAGATCAGGGCGACGGTGATGATGGCGAAGGTGGCCTGGAAGCCCGCGAACGCGAGGCCGCCGAGGTCGGGGGTGATGCCGTCCTTGCCCATCAGGCTAGACAGGAACCAGTCGGGGGTTCCGAGGAGGCCGGGGATGCTGGGCGTGCCGAAAGCGAGTCCGTAGCCGTAGAGCACCCAGAGGACGCCCACCAGGGCCATCGCTCCGAAGCTCATCATCATCATGCTGATGACGCTCTTGGCGCGGACCATGCCGCCGTAGAAGAAGGCGACGCCGGGGGTCATCAGCAGGACAAGGGCTGCGGCGACAAGGAGCCAGAGGGCGTTGACCGTCCCTGCCTCCGCGTAGTCCGCTGCTGTGTGGAGCACCATGCGAATTGTCTACCTCTCTGTGCTTCTGCCCCGCGGGGTGACGCGATCCCGATCCGGGTGGGGGGCGCTTTCGGGGTGGGGCCAGTCTTGACGTGAGAGGTTTCGTCAGAGGGATGCTCGTGTTTCGCGAGTGTTACGCATCCTCACGGTGTGTAAACACTGTGTTTCGGGACGCTGCCGATCCGCTCAGCGGGTCGTCACGAAACGCCTGGAGTTCAGAGGGCCAGCTTCTCGCGCACCTGACGCTTGGCGCGGCCGAGCAGGGCGGACATGCCGCGGAGGCGCAGCGGCGACACGGCCTGCGTCAGCCCGAGGCTCTGCGGGTACTCGTCGGGCACGGCGAGGACCTCGTCGGCGGTCAGGCCGGCGAGACCCTGCACGAGGATGGATGCGAAGCCGCGCGTCGTCGGCGCCTCGCGCGGCGCTGTGGCGAACAGGTGCACGATCTGTTCGCCGTCGACCTCGACGAAGATGTAGACCGGCGCCTGGCACTCCTCCACCCGCTCGAGCAGGTCCGGGTGGTCGCGGTAGCGCTCCGGCAGCTCCGGGAGTTCGTCGGAGAACTCCAGCAGCAGCTGCAGGCGGTCGTTCTGCTCCAGTGCCTGGAAGTCGTCGCGGATCTCGGCGAGCGCGCGCGTCAGTTCGGTCATCCCTTAAGGCTACGTCCGTTTTGCGAACGCAGGAGCAGCGTGCGGATCAGCGCGCGGGAACCTCGCCCGGCTCGGCACCGGTCGCGATCGGGACGCGCACGGCGGAACCCCACTCCGTCCACGAGCCGTCGTAGTTCTTAACGTTCTCGAAGCCCAGGAGGTGAGTGAGCACGAACCAGGTGTGGCTCGACCGCTCGCCGATGCGGCAGTAGGCGATCACGTCGTCGCCGGGAGCGAGCCCCGCGCCGTCGAGATATACCTCTTCCAGTTCGGCGCGACGCTTGAACGTCGCATCCGGAGCGGCGGCGCGGGCCCACGGCACCGACTTCGCCGAGGGGATGTGACCGGCGCGCAGGGCACCCTCGGTCGGGTAGCCGGGGATCTCCGTCCGCTCGCCGCTGTACTCCTCGGGCGAGCGCACGTCGATGAGTGGCTGTCCGAGGTGCGCGAGCACATCATCCTTGAACGCTCGGATGACGGAGTCGTCGCGCTCCACCACCGGGTACTCGACGGGAGCCCGCTTGGGCACCTCGCGGGTGACCTCCCGGCCCTCGGCGATCCACTTGTCGCGGCCTCCGTCGAGCAGGCGGACGTCTTCGTGGCCGAACAGGGTGAACACCCACAGCGCGTACGCAGCCCACCAGTTGTTCTTGTCGCCGTAGATGACGACGGTGGTGTCGCGGGCGATGCCCTTGGACCCGAGCAGCTCGGCGAAACGCTCGGCGCTCACGTAGTCGCGGATCACCGGATCGTTGAGGTCCGTGTGCCAATCGATCTTCACCGAGCCCGGGATGTGTCCGGTGTCATACAGCAGCACATCCTCGTCGGACTCCACCACCGCGAGCCCCGGTTCACCCAGGTGCTCCGCGAGCCATTCGGTGGTCACCAGACGCTCGGGGTGGGCGTAGCCGGCGAACTCGGGCGACGGGTCGGTTGCGATGGTCATGCTTCGGTGTCCTCCAGGGATCGGTCGAGATCGCGGGGCTAGGCTGGGAGGCCTGCGACAGCTGCGAATCTATGTCCAGCGTAGGCGGCCCGGAACGGCCGCGGTAAGACTTCGACACAAAGGTGCACAACCCGTCATGACCCTCGAACAGACCGGCGCCCTCCCCCGTCTCTCCGACCGCTCGCCCGCCATCACGGGGGCGGAGATCGCAGACAGTCTGGTCCCGCCGTCGCAGTTCGAGCACGCCACCTTCGACTCGTACCGTCCCGACCACGACTACCCGTCGCAGGCCGAGGCCGTGTCTCTGCTGAAGCTTTTCGCGAAGACGTGGGAGCCGCAGCGTCCCGCAGGGCTGTTCAGCCGTAGTCGCAGGAAGGTCGAGGCGATGAAGCCGGGCGTCTACCTGGATGGCGGCTTCGGTGTCGGCAAGACGCACCTGCTCGCGGCGCTCTGGCATGAGGCCCCCGGCCCCAAGTACTTCGGCACCTTCATCGAGTACACCGCCCTCGTCGGTGCGCTCGGGTACGCGGGCGCGGTCGACCTGCTCCGCGGATCCACCCTGATCTGCATCGACGAGTTCGAGCTCGACGACCCGGGCGACACCATGATGATGACCAGGATGCTGGGAGAGCTGGTCGCCTCCGGAACCCGTATCGCCGCCACCAGCAACACACCCCCGAACGCGCTGGGCGAGGGACGCTTCGCCGCCAGCGACTTCCTGCGCGAGATCCAGTCGCTGTCTGCGAACTTCCAGACGATCCGGATCGACGGCCTCGACTACCGCCGCCGCGACACCACGGGCGCCGCGATCACCGTGGAGCAGCCGGAGTACGACCGGGCCCTCGAGGCGATGGCCGGCCGCGGCGAGACCGTCACCAGCGACGGTTTCCAGGACCTCATCGCGCACCTGGCGACCGTGCACCCGTCCCGCTACATCAAGATGATCGGCGGCGTGGATGTGATCGGCCTGCGGGATGTGGAGGTGCTCCACGACCAGATGGCGGCCCTTCGCCTCGTGGCCTTCATCGACCGCGTCTACGACGCCGAGATCCCTATCGTGCAGACGGGCGTGCCGCTCAGCGAGGTGTTCGACGATGAGATGCTCGGCGGCGGCTACCGCAAGAAGTACCTGCGCTCGACGTCGCGCATGATCGCGCTCACTGCGGGCGAGCTTCCGCCGCACGACGAGTAGGCACGTTCTCGGCGAGCCAGCCGGCGATCGCGGCCGTCCACTTGGCCTCGTCGTAGTTCCAGAGCTTCGTGTGAAGGGCCGTGTCGAACGGCACCAGCGTGACGATGTCGCTGCGCGCCTCGGCGAGCGCGCGCGAGCCGGTGGAGGGCACGAAACCGTCGTCGTCACTGTGCAGGATGAGCATCGGCAGGCTGAGCTCGGAGGCGCGCGCGACGAAGTCCATGCTGCGCAGGTCGATCGGCGCGCCCTGCCCCGTGATCGGGCCGCTCCACTCCGCCTCGATGAGGCGCATGGCCGCCCGGGTCATCACATCCGGCAGCCGGAGGAGGTTCCCCTGGTACTCGAGCGTGTCGATCCAGTCGATCACCGGGGACTCGAGGACGATGCCCGTCACGTGCTCCAGCGACGTAGAGCGGGTGATCGTCTGCAGTACGACCGCTCCTCCCATCGACCAGCCCATCAGCACGATCGACCGGGCGCCGTGCTCCACCGCGTAGTCGATGGCCGCCTCGATGTCGCGCCACTCCGTTCCGCCGAGCCCGTAGCGGCGGTCGGCGCTCTCCGGGGCGTCCCCGTCGTTGCGGTAGGAGGCGAGCAGGCAGCTGAAGCCGGCGTCGTGGTACACCCGCACGGCACGCAGCCCCTCCTGCCGGGAGGCGCCCCATCCGTGCACCTGGATGACCCAGCGGCCCGGTTCGGCATCCTCGGGCGCGGGGAACACCCACGCGGGAGCCTGACCGAGGTCGGTGGGGATCTCGACGCTCGTGACCGGGAGGCCGATCTCCTCCGGCTCCAGGTAGTAGTAACCGCTGATCCGTGCGCGCCCGGCCCGCAGCTGCCCGAACTGGATGCGCTCGAGCTCGCGCGTGACGCTGCCGTCCCCGCGCTCGATCAGTCCTCCGACCTTGGCGAAGCAGGTGTCTCCTCCCCACCACATCCCGAAGCGGCCGGGCATGGCGGCATCCGGCGTCTCCCGCAGGGTCACCGTGCCGAGGGTCTGGTCGAACGAGCGGATTGTCTGGTTCTGCGGGCGACGCCGCACCGGCGTGATCACGGTGCGGGCGACCCGGGTGGTGGCCCAGGCGGCGAGACCCGCGGTCGCCAGGACGAGGCCTCCTGCGACGAACGCCGCCGTGCCGACGGTCTTCCCGATCACTGATCCCGTACCCGTGCCCGCCATAGTGAGCAGCGTACCGGCGGGCCTCCGCGCACGCCCTCAGGAGTTCCCCAGGCGGCGTGCCTTACTGCCGCGACACCCGAAAGGCTTCTAGTGTTCGAAGCGTGCCGACACCGACATCCCCACCGCAGCATCCGGCGGAGTTCGCCACGGCGCTGCAGTCCATTCGCGCCGCAGTGTCGCGTCCGGAGCTCGTGATCGAAGAGATCCCCGCCCCCGCGCAGCTCGCGCCGTTCTCGGTCGCGCTCGCCGCGGACGTGCGGCCGGCCCGGCACGGCAGCGACTCCGACCTCGGCACCGGGCGCTTCATCCTGCTGTACGACCCGGACGAGCCGGAGGCGTGGGGCGGTCCGTTCCGCATCGTCTGCTTCGCCCAGGCGCCGCTGGAGACCGACATCGGGCTGGACCCGTTCCTGGCCGACGTCGCCTGGTCCTGGCTGGTGGATGCGCTGGATGCCCGGCACGCCCGCTACACCGCGGCGAGCGGGACGGCCACCAAGGTCATCTCCACCGGATTCGGCGAACTCGCGGCCCAGGGTGACGGCGCCCAGATCGAGCTGCGCGCCTCCTGGAGCCCGCTCGAGTCGGACGTCTCAGCCCACGTCGAGGGATGGGGCGAGCTGCTGTGCATGCTCGCCGGCCTGCCCCCGACCGGCGAGGGGGTGAGCCTGCTCAGTTCCCGGGCGGCGACGCCCAGAAAGGCGCCGCGTGGCTGAATACACGGTCATCGATTCGCGCAGCGCCTATCTGGCTGCGGTCGACCGCATCGTCGAAGGAACAGGCCCCGTCGCCGTCGACGCCGAGCGCGCGAGCGGTTTCCGCTACTCGCAGCGGGCGTACCTCATCCAGGTGTTCCGCCGCGGCTCCGGCACGTTCCTGTTCGACCCCCCTGCGGTCGGCCGCTTCGACGAGCTGAACGAGGCCATCCACGATGAGGAGTGGGTGCTGCACGCTGCCACCCAGGATCTGACCTGCCTGCGCGAAGTCGGCCTCGATCCGTCGATCGTCTTCGACACCGAACTCGCCGCACGCCTGCTCGGGATGCCGCGTGTCGGACTCGGGACGGTCGTGGAGGAGCTCCTCGGCATCCACCTGGCGAAGGAACACAGCGCCGCCGACTGGTCGACGCGTCCCCTGCCCCAGCCGTGGCTCGACTACGCCGCTCTGGATGTGGAACTGCTGCCCGACCTGCGCGATTCGATCGCCGCGCTGCTCGACGAGGCCGGAAAGACCGACATCGCCCGGCAGGAGTTCGCCGACGAGCTGGTTCGCGAGCTCGTACCCGTGCGCTCCGAGCCCTGGCGCCGGCTGTCGGGCATCCACTCCATCCGGGGCATCCGCAATCTTGCCGTCGCACGCGAGCTGTGGCTGGCGCGGGATGCGCTGGCCCGCGACACGGACACCGCACCCGGGCGCCTGGTGCCGGATGCGTCCCTCACCGCTGCCGCAAAGGCGATGCCGGACAGCAAGCGGGCCCTCGCCGCGATCCGGGAGTTCACCGGTCGCGCCAGCCGCACGGAGCTCGACCGCTGGTGGGCGGCCATCGAGGCCGGCCGCACCACCGACGACCTCCCCGTGCTGCGCGGCAACGGCGACACGCTCCCCCCGCCGCGCGCCTGGTCGGACCGGAACCCGGAGGCGGACGCCCGCCTCAAGGCCGCCCGCACGGCGCTCGGCACCGTGTCGGAGGAGCGGGCCATCCCCCTGGAGAACCTGCTGACGCCGGACACCCTGCGCCGTGTCGCGTGGACTCCCCCCGCCGAGATCACGCCCGAGAGCGTCGGAGAAGCGCTCGCGGCGCACGGCGCCCGCCCCTGGCAGGTTGCCGCAACCTCACAGGTGATCGCCCAAGCTTTTGTGGAAAGCACCCAAACGGCCGACGAGGGGCCCGAGCCGATTTCGTAGGAAGGATCAAACGATTCTTTTCGTGCACAGCGGTGTACCTAGGATCGTTTCCGACCTTGAAATGGGAGGCACTGTGGCCGAGAAGAACGATGTCGTGTTCGTCGACGGAGTCCGCACTCCGTTCGGACGGGCCGGCGAAAAAGGGCAGTACTGGAACACCCGCGCGGACGACCTCGTCGTGAAGGCGATGATCGGTCTGCTGGAGCGCAACCCCCAGGTGCCCAAGGACCGGATCGACGATGTGGCCATCGCCGCCACCACCCAGCAGGGCGACCAGGGCCTGACCCTCGGCCGCACCGCCGCGCTCCTCGCGGGCCTTCCCAAGTCGGTCCCCGGGTTCGCGATCGACCGGATGTGCGCGGGCGCCATGACCAGCGTCACCACCCTCGGCTCGGGAGTCGCGTTCGGTGCCTACGACCTGGTGATCGCGGGCGGCGTGGAGCACATGGGCCGGCACCCGATGGGCTTCGGCGCCGACCCCAACCCCCGCTTCCTCTCCGAGAAGATGGTCGCGGAGGACGCGCTGAACATGGGCATGACGGCTGAGCGCATCCACGACCGGTTCCCGGCGCTCACCAAGGAGCGCTCCGACCGCTTCGCCATGCGCAGCCAGCACAAGCTCGCCGCAGCCTACGAGGCCGGCAAGATCCAGCCCGACCTGGTGTCCGTCGCCATCCGCTCGGAGTCCGGCTGGGGCCTGGCCACCGAAGACGAGGGGATGCGCCCGCAGACCACCATGGAGGGTCTCGCAACACTGAAGACCCCGTTCCGCCCCCACGGCCGCGTGACGGCGGGCAACTCCTCGCCGCTGACCGACGGCGCGACCGCCAGCCTGCTCGCGTCCTCCGACGCCGTGAAGGAACTGGGCCTCGCCCCGAAGATGCGCATGGTGAGCTTCGCGTTCGCCGGCGTCGAGCCGGAGATCATGGGGCTCGGCCCGGTCCCGTCGACCGAGAAGGCGCTCCGCAAGGCGGGCCTCACGATCGAGGACATCGGCCTGTTCGAGCTCAACGAGGCGTTCGCCATCCAGGTGCTCTCCTTCCTCGACCACTTCGGGATCGACGACGAGGACCCGCGGGTCAACCAGTGGGGCGGCGCGATCGCGATCGGCCACCCGCTCGCTGCGAGCGGCGTGCGTCTCATGATCCAGCTGGCGGCCCAGTTCGCCGAGCACCCGGAGGTGCGGTACGGCATCACGGCGATGTGCGTGGGCCTCGGCCAGGGCGGCACCGTCATCTGGGAGAACCCGAACTACGACAAGCGCGCCGCGCGGAAGGGCTGAGCCACAGTGACCGACTACAGCACGATCGATTTCGGCCCGCTCGCGGCGCTCACCGACGACGAGGTCGTCACCCACTCCCCGGTGAAGGATGTGCGGCTCCCGAGCGGCAAGACCCTCGCCCTCGTCACCCTCGACAACGGCCGCGACCACACGCGTCCGAACACGATGGGTCCGGCCACCCTGCTGGAGCTGGGGAAGACCTTCGACCAGCTGGCGGAGCGGGCGAAGAAGGGCGAGATCGACGCGGTCGCCGTCACGGGCAAGCCGTTCATCCTCGCCGCCGGTGCCGACCTCAGCCGCGTGAACGAGATCCCGAGCGTGGAGGTCGCGAAGCTGCTCCCGCAGCTCGGCCACTACGTGCTCGGCAAGCAGGCGACCCTCGGCGTGCCGTCGTTCGTGTTCACGAACGGCCTGGCGCTCGGCGGTGGCGTGGAGATCGGCCTCAACGCCGACTACCGCACCATTGACCGCAATGCGGCCGCTTTCGCCCTGCCCGAGGTCTTCCTGGGCCTCATCCCGGGCTGGGGCGGCGCGACCATCCTCCCGAACCTGATCGGCATCGAGAACGCCCTCAAGGTGGTCATCGAGAACCCGCTGAAGCAGAACCGGATGCTTAAAGCCCAGGAAGTCTTCGACCTCGGCATCGCGGACGCGATCTTCGACTCGGCCAACTTCCTCGAGGACTCGCTGAAGTGGGCCGACAAGGTGCTCACCGGCCAGATTGTGGTCAAGCGACCCAACGAGCCGGGCAAGCTCGAGCGGATGGTCAAGTGGGATGCTGCCATCGGCATCGCCCGTAAAATGCTGGAGTCGCGCATCGGCACCGTCCCGAAGTCGCCGTACCGAGCGCTCGACCTTCTGAAGGCCGCCAAGTCGAACGACCGGGAGGCCGGCTTCGCCCTCGAGGACGACGCGCTCGCGGAGCTCATCGCCGGCGACCAGTTCCAGGCGAGCATCTACGCGTTCAACCTCGTGCAGAAGCGGGCCAAGCGTCCCGCCGGAGCGCCCGACAAGAAGGTCGCGAAGAAGGTCACCAAGATCGGCGTCATCGGCGCCGGGTATATGGCCAGCCAGTTCGCGCTGCTGTTCGTGCGCCGGCTGCGCGTGCCCGTGGTCATCACAGACCTCGACCAGGCGCACGTCGACAAGGGTGTCGCCTACATCCACGAGGAGATCGGCAAGCTGCAGGAGAAGGGTCGTATCTCCCCCGACGAGTCCAACCGCCTACGTGCGCTGGTCACCGGCACGACGAACAAGGCCGACTTCGCCGACTGCGACTGGGTCATCGAGGCCGTGTTCGAGGAGCTCGGGGTCAAGCAGGACGTCTTCGAGCAGGTCGAGCAGTTCATCTCCGACGAGGCGGTGCTGGCGACCAACACGTCCTCCCTCTCGGTGGAGCAGATCGGCGCGAAGCTGAAGCACCCGGAGCGTCTAGTCGGGTTCCACTTCTTCACCCCGGTCGCGGTCATGCCGCTGATCGAGGTCGTCAAGACGCCGCTCACGGACGAGGCCACCCTGTCCACCGCGATGGTGACGGCTGCAGCGCTGAAGAAGAACGCCGTCATCACGGCCGACACCCCCGGCTTCGTCGTCAACCGTGTGCTGGCGAAGATCCTCGGGGATGCGATGCACGCCGTCGACGATGGCACACCGTTCGAGGTCGTGGACGAGGCCATCGTTCCGCTCGGCCTCCCGATGCCCCCGTCGGTCCTGCTCGACCTCGTCGGGCTGAAGGTCGGCGCTCACGTGCTCGACACCCACCACGCGGCGTTCCCCGACCGGTTCTACCGCTCGGAGAACCTCCACAAGCTGGCCGAGTACGGCACGCTGCTGGAGAAGGACGCCAAGGGGAAGGTGAAGGGCCTCGACAAGGGCGCGGCGAAGATCGTCTCGGGCGGCAAGAACCCGTGGACGAAGGAGCAGATCCTCCGCACCCTCGAAGACGGCCTGGCCGACGAGATCCACCGGATGCTGGTCGACGACCACGTCGTCGAGGCGCCGGAGGACATCGACCTCTGCATGATCCTCGGGGCGGGCTTCCCGTTCCAGATGGGCGGAATCACGCCGTACCTGGATCGCGTGGGCGCGTCCGAGCGGGCCAGTTCTATCGACGGGCACAGGGGCGACACCTTCCACCACCCGCCGATCAAGGGCGTCGCGTAACTGCGCCGCGGAATTGACGCGACACGCCGTCCGGCCGAGGGGCCGGACGGCGTGTCGCGTCAAGCGGACGGGTCAGCGGTTGAGCGGGGACATGTCCGGGTAGCGGTCGCCGACAGGTGCCGCCACGGCATCCAGGCGGGCGAGCTGCTCGGGGCTGAGCTGCAGGTCGGCGGCGGCCACGTTCTGCTCGAGGTTGGCGACCTTCGTGGTGCCCGGAATCGGGGCGATGTCGTCGCCCTTCGACAGCAGCCAGGCGAGCGCCACCTGGCCGGGCTTCGCGCCCACCTCGCGGGCGACCTCGTCCACCTGCTCCACGATGCGGATGTTCGCCTCCAGGTTGTCGCCCTCGAAACGCGGGTTGAACCGGCGGAAGTCGTCCTCCGACAGGTCGTCGAGCGAGCGGATGGTCCCGGTCAGGAACCCGCGGCCCAGCGGCGAGTAGGGTACGAAGCCGATGCCGAGCTCGCGCACGGTCGGCAGCACCTCCGCCTCCGGGTCCCGCGTCCACAGGGAGTACTCGGTCTGGATGGCGGTGACCGGGTGCACCGCGTTCGCTCGGCGGATCGTCTCCGGCGCCGCCTCGGACAGTCCGTAGTGTCGGATCTTGCCCTCCTCGATCAGCTCCTTCAAGGCGCCGACCGTCTCCTCGATCGGCGTGCCCGGGTCCATGCGGTGCTGGTAGTAGAGGTCGATGTGGTCGGTCTGCAACCGCTTCAGCGAGCCCCCGACGGAGAGTCGGATGTTCGCCGGCGACCCGTCCATCCCCCGCTCGTCGTTCTCGCGGTGCTTGATGGTGCCGAACTTCGTGGCGATGACGACACGGTCGCGGCGACCGTCGGCGAACGCCTTCGCCAGCAGCTCCTCATTCGTGTACGGGCCGTAGATCTCGGCGGTGTCGAAGAACGTCACCCCGAGGTCCATCGCGCGGTGGATGGTGGCGATCGATCCGGCCTCGTCGGTTCCCGCGCCCGTGTAGAACGCGGACATGCCCATGCAGCCGAGGCCGAGCTGGGAGACCTCCAGCTTCTCGGTTCCCAGTGCGATCTTCTTCATGCGTGATTCCCTTTCGTGGCCTCTCCGACCTGCTGCCGGTAGAGGCCGATCTTGTAGTCGATGGCCGCCAGACTCGCCGTCATGTCCTCCAGCTGCCGCATGACCGCCATGCGGTGCAGCAGGAGCAGCTCAAGTCGCTCGGCTTCCGTCCCCTCGCCCTCCCGCGCGAGCACGACGTACTCACGCATGGTGGCGATCGGCATCGCGGTCGACCGCAGCCGGGTGAGGAACGTCACCCACGTGACGTCCGCCTCGGTGTAGCGACGGTGGGTCGAGGATGCGCGCTCGACGGGCGCGAGCATCAGGCCTTCGCGCTCGTAATACCGCAGGGTGTGGGTGGTGAGTCCGGTCCGCTCAGCGACGTCGGAAATCGACATCGCCGTCCGTGTGTCGGTCATACCGCCACGATAAGACTTAGAGTGCGCTCGAAGTCAATGCCGGTACGTCGATGCGCCCCGAAATCAGCTGCGGCGCTTCTTGGCGGGGACGGCGGCGTCGGCGGAGGCTTCCTCATCGGGCAGCGGACGCGCGATCGGCACGCGGCTCCCGAGCACCTGCGCGACGAGGTCGCGGGCGATCTTCTGCGGCGTGAGCCCGGCATCCTCGAGGATCTGGTCGCGCGTGGCATGGTCGATGAAGGCGTCGGGCAGTCCCAGTTCGTCGACCGCCGTGTCGATTCCGGCCTCGCGGAGGTCCTGACGGACGCGCGTGCCGATGCCGCCGACACGGATGCCGTCCTCGATCGTCACGACGATGCGATGCTCGGCGGCCAGCGACAGGATGCTCTTGGGCACGGGCACCACCCAGCGCGGGTCGACGACCGTCGCGCCGATCCCCTGGGCGGCCAAGCGGTCGGCGACCTTCAGGCCGAGGTCGGCCATCGGGCCCACGGTGACCAGCAGGACGTCCTTCCGGTCGCCCTCACGCAGCACGTCCACGCCGTCGTCGAGCCGGCGCAGCGCCTCCAGGTCGGGCTGCACGGAGCCTTTCGGGAAGCGCAGGACGGTCGGGGCGTCATCCACCGCGACGGCCTCCGCCAGCTCCTCGCGGAAGCGCGTGCCGTCGCGCGGCGCGGCCAGCCGGATGTTCGGCACGACCTGGAGGATGGCGAGGTCCCAGATGCCGTGGTGACTCGGGCCGTCGGGGCCGGTGACGCCGGCGCGGTCGAGAACGAAGGTGACGCCCGCCTTGTGGAGCCCTACATCCATGAGCACCTGGTCGAACGCGCGGTTCATGAAGGTGGCGTAGATGGCGACGACGGGATGCAGCCCACCGAATGCGAGGCCGGCGGCGCTTGCCACCGCGTGCTGCTCGGCGATGCCGACGTCGTGGACGCGGTCCGGGAAGCGCTCCGCGAACCGATGCAGACCGGTGGGGCGCAGCATCGCCGCGGTGATGCCCACGATCTTCGGGTCCTTCTCGGCGAGCTTGACGATCTCGTCGGAGAAGACGTCGGTCCACTGCGGCTTGCTCGATCCCACCATCGGCTCACCGGTCTCCGGGTCGATCTGGCCGACCGAGTGGAACTGGTCGGCGGCGTCGCGCAGGGCCGGCTCGTAGCCGCGCCCCTTCTGCGTGATCGCGTGCACGATGACCGGGGCGCCGTAGTTCTTCGCCTGGCGCAGAGCCTCCTCCATCGCCTCCAGGTCGTGGCCGTGCACCGGCCCGATGTACTTGATGTCGAGGTTCGAGTAGAGGGCTTCGTTGTTGACGAACCGGCTCAGGAAGCCGTGCAGGCCGCCGCGCACGCCGCGGTAGAAGGACCGGCCGGGCGTCCCCAGCTTTGCGAAGGCGCGCTGGGAGGTGAGGTAGAGGTTGCGGTAGCTCCTGCGAGTGCGCACGGTGTTCAGGAAGCGCGCCATTCCGCCGATGGTCGGCGCGTAGGAGCGGCCGTTGTCGTTGACGACGATGATCAGCCGGCGGTTGTTGTCGTCGGAGATGTTGTTCAGCGCCTCCCACGTCATCCCGCCGGTGAGGGCGCCGTCGCCGACCACGGCGATGACATGGCGGTCGCGCTGGCCGGTGAGCTCGAAGGCGCGGGAGATGCCGTCCGCCCAGGACAGGGACGAGGAGGCGTGGGAACTCTCCACGATGTCGTGCTCCGACTCGGACCGCTGCGGGTACCCGGCCATCCCGCCGCGCTGACGCAGCTGCGAGAAGTCCTGCCGGCCGGTGAGGAGCTTGTGCACGTACGACTGGTGGCCGGTGTCGAACACCACGGCGTCACGCGGGGAGTCGAAGACACGGTGGATGGCGATGGTCGTCTCCACCACGCCGAGGTTGGGGCCGAGGTGCCCGCCGGTCTTCGCCACATTCGCGACGAGGAACGCCCGCACCTCGGCGGCGAGCTGGACGAGCTCGCGATCCGTCAGGCGGTCGAGGTCGCGCGGACCGTGGATGGTCTCGAGAATGCCCATGAAATCGAGTCTAGGCTCCGATCCCGGTCACGTCCTGATCGTCGTGTTCGCCAGGAAGCCCATCCCCGGCATCCACGGGCAAACGCGCCGTCTGGTGCGCGCAAGAGCGCGCTCGCTACGATCACGGCAACGGCCGGGAGGAGCACGACATGGCTGGTCGATGGGGCGCGGTCACGGCTCTCGGTGCTGCGCAGTTCGTGATGGTGCTCGACAGCACCGTGATGAACGTCTCGATCTCGCAGGTCGTCTCGGACCTCGACACCACGATCGCCGTGATGCAGTCCGCGATCACCTTCTACACGCTGACGATGGCGGCGTTCATGCTGCTGGGCGCCAAGCTCGGCGAGCGCTGGGGACGGCGGCGCGCGCTCGTCATCGGCTCCATCATCTATTCGATCGGGTCCGCGACGACGGCGCTCAGCGTGAACGCGGCGATGCTGGTCGTCGGGTGGTCGGTCGTCGAGGGTCTGGGTGCGGTGCTGGTGATCCCCGCCATCGCCGGGCTGATCGCCGACAACTATTCGGGGCACGCCCGCGTCACCGCCTTCTCGATCATCGGCGCCGCCTCCGGTGTCGCCGTCGCCGTCGGGCCGCTGGTCGGTGGATTCGTGACAACCTACGCGAGCTGGCGCTACGTCTTCGCCGCCGAGGTGGTCGTCATGGCGGTGGTGCTCATCTTCAACAAGGTGATCCGGCACTCCGGCGAGCCGCTCCCCACCCGCATCGACGTGCTTTCGGTGATCCTGTCCGCCCTGGCGCTCTTCCTCATCGTCTACGGTCTGCTGCAGACCAAGACCTGGGGATGGATCCTTCCCACCACGGACACCCAGGTGCTGGGCCTCTCGCCCGTCCCCTTCATCGTCGCTGCCGGTGCTGTCCTGCTGTGGCTGTTCCTGCGCCGTCAGGGTGTTCTGCGGCGCAGCGGCAGGACACCGTTCCTCAACACCGACATGCTGACCATCCGGCACCTTCGCGCTGGAGTGGGCAGCATCGGCCTCCAGTACACCGTCACCGCCGGGCTGTTCTTCATCGTCCCGGTCTATCTGCAGTTCACCCTCGGACTGAACGCCGTGAACACGGGAATCCGCCTGTTCCCCCTCTCGGTCGCACTCGTGCTGTTCTCCATCATCGGCACGGCGCTGGCTCGCCGCCTCTCCCCCAAGCGCATCGCCCGGATCGGTCAACTGCTGCTGGTGCTGGCCTCGCTGGTCCTGCTGTTCTCCATCGACCCGGAGCTGCAGAACGGCGTCTTCGCCACCGGGATGTTCCTGGCCGGGGCGGCGCTCGGCCTCCTGGCCTCGCAGCTCGGGAACGTCACCATGTCGGCCGTCGACCGCAGCGAGCTCAGCGAGGCCGGTGGAGTGCAGGGAGTGTTCCAGAACCTGGGCTCCTCGCTCGGGACGGCGATCCTGGGCTCCATCATGATCGCCGCTCTGGGGTCGCTGTTCCTCGGCGGCGTCGCCGCGAGCGCGTTGCCGCACGACGTGCAGACCGAGGTCACCCAGCGCACCGAGAGCGGCGTGCCGATCGTCGCGGTGTCCGAGGTCCCCCGGATCGCGAAGGCCGCCGGGCTGAGCGAGGAGCAGGGTCGGCAACTGACCGACCTCTACCAGGACGCGCAACTGCAGGCGCTGCGTCTCTCCTTCGCCGTGCTGACGCTGATCTCGATCTCCGCGCTCGCGTTCTCCCGCAACCTGCCCTCGACCGTCGCGGCGCAGGAGGAGGAGCCAGCCGGGCGGACGGGCCCGAGCCGCGACAGCACGCCCGCCCCCTGACGCGAAATGCCCGGGACCAGTGGCCCCGGGCATTCCGTTGGTGCGCGTCCTTAGACGAGACTCCGCAGCACGTACTGCAGGATGCCGCCATTGCGGTAGTAGTCCGCCTCACCGGGGGTGTCGATGCGGACCACCGCGTCGAACTCGACCGGCTGCTTACCTGCCGGCGAGTGCTCGCTCGGCTCGGCGACCACGTGGACGGTCTTCGGCGTCGTGCCCTCGTTCAGCGCCTCGAGACCCGTGATCGTGAAGACCTCAGTGCCGTCGAGACCGAGCGAGTCGGCCGTCTCGCCGGCCGGGAACTGCAGCGGGACG
This sequence comes from Leifsonia sp. RCC_180, assembly GCF_058138205.1. Lineage (NCBI taxonomy): Bacteria > Bacillati > Actinomycetota > Actinomycetes > Micrococcales > Microbacteriaceae > Leifsonia > Leifsonia sp. RCC_180. The sequence continues at coordinate 1,026,021 of NZ_CP200340.1, forward strand.
ACGCCCATGCCGATGAGGTTGGAGCGGTGGATGCGCTCGAAGCTCTCGGTGATCACCGCGCGGACGCCGAGGAGGCTGGTGCCCTTCGCCGCCCAGTCGCGGGACGAGCCGGAGCCGTACTCCTTGCCGCCCAGGATCACGAGCGGGGTGCCCTGCGTCTGGTAGTTCTGCGACGCGTCGTAGATGAACGACTGGGGCGCGCCCTCCTGGGTGAAGTCGCGGGTGTAGCCACCCTCGACCCCGTCCAGCAGCCGGTTGCGGAGACGGATGTTCGCGAACGTGCCGCGGATCATCACCTCGTGGTTGCCACGGCGCGAGCCGTACGAGTTGAAGTCCTTGCGGTCGATGCCGTGCTCGGTCAGGTACTGACCGGCCGGGCTGTCGCCCTTGATCGAGCCTGCGGGCGAGATGTGGTCCGTGGTGACCGAGTCGCCGAGCTTCGCGAGCACGCGGGCGCCGACGATGTCGCTGACCGGGGTGGTCTCGAGCGTCATGCCGTCGAAGTACGGGGGCTTCCGCACGTAGGTGGACTTCTCATCCCACTCGAAGATCGAGCCGGTCGGCGTGGGCAGCGACTTCCAGCGCTCGTCACCCTCGAAGACGGATGCGTACTGGTGAACGAACATCCCCTCGTTGATGGACGAGTCGATGGTCTGCTGCACCTCGGCCGCGTCGGGCCAGATGTCCTTGAGGAAGACGTCGTTGCCCTCGGTGTCGGTTCCCAGCGGGTCGACCTCGAAGTCGAAGTTCATCGAACCGGCGAGAGCGTACGCGATGACGAGCGGCGGGCTCGCCAGGTAGTTCATCTTGACGTCCGGGTTGATCCGGCCCTCGAAGTTGCGGTTGCCCGAGAGCACCGCGGTGACGGCGAGGTCGTTGTCGTTGACCGCCTGCGAGATCTCTTCGGGCAGCGGGCCCGAGTTGCCGATGCAGGTAGTGCAGCCGTAGCCGACCGTGTAGAAGCCGAGCGCCTCCAGGTCTTGCGTCAGGCCGGCCTTCTCGTAGTAGTCGGTGACGACCTTCGATCCGGGAGCCAGGGTGGTCTTGACCCACGGCTTCGCCTTGAGGCCCTTCTTCGCCGCGTTGCGGGCGAGGAGGCCGGCGGCGAGCATGACCGACGGGTTGGAGGTGTTGGTGCACGACGTGATCGCAGCGATGGCGACGGCGCCGTGGTCGAGGACGAAGTCCTCGCCGTTCTCCGTCAGGGTGACCGGGGTCGGGTTGGAGACGACCTTCGGCGCGTGGCTGTGGTGCGTGTGCTGGTGGGTGCTGCGCGCATCCTCCGGCTGCAGCTCGCCCGGGTCGGAGGCCGGGAACGACTCCGAGATGGTGAGGTCGACCAGGTCATGCGAGACGTCGGCGTAGTCGACGAGGTCCTTCTCGAACTGGTCCTTGGCGTGGCTCAGCTCGATGCGGTCCTGCGGGCGCTTCGGGCCGGCGATCGACGGGACGACCGTGGAGAGGTCGAGCTCGAGGTACTCGCTGAAGACCGGCTCGACCGAGGGGTCGTGCCACAGCGTCTGCGCCTTGGAGTACTCCTCGACCAGCTGGACCTGCTCCTCGCTGCGACCGGTGAGGCGCAGGTAGTCGAGGGTGACCTCGTCGATCGGGAACATCGCGGCGGTCGAGCCGAACTCGGGGCTCATGTTGCCGATGGTGGCGCGGTTTGCCAGCGGGACCTCGGCGACGCCGGCTCCGTAGAACTCGACGAACTTGCCGACCACACCGTGCTTGCGCAGCATCTGCGTGATGGTGAGCACGACATCCGTCGCGGTCACACCGGTCGGGATGGCGCCGGTCAGCTTGAAGCCGACGACCTTGGGGATGAGCATGGAGACCGGCTGGCCGAGCATGGCCGCCTCGGCCTCGATGCCGCCGACGCCCCAGCCGAGCACGCCCAGGCCGTTGACCATCGTGGTGTGCGAGTCGGTGCCGACACAGGTGTCCGGGTAGGCAAGCAGCTCGCCGTCGATCTCACGGGTCATGGTGACGCGGGCCAGGTACTCGATGTTGACCTGGTGCACGATGCCGGTGCCCGGCGGGACGACCTTGAAGTCGTCGAACGCGGTCTGGCCCCAGCGGAGGAACTGGTAGCGCTCCCCGTTGCGCTCATACTCGAGGTCGGTGTTGCGCTCCAGCGCGTCCGCCTGGCCGAACAGGTCGGCGATGACGGAGTGGTCGATGACCATCTCGGCCGGGGCGAGCGGGTTGATCTTCTTGGGGTCGCCGCCGAGAGCGGAGACCGCCTCGCGCATGGTGGCGAGGTCGACGATGCAGGGGACGCCGGTGAAGTCCTGCATGATCACGCGGGCCGGCGTGTACTGGATCTCGGTGTCAGGCTCGGCCGCCGGGTCCCAGCCGCCGAGGGCACGGATGTGGTCAGCGGTGATGTTCGCGCCGTCCTCGGTGCGGAGCAGGTTCTCGAGCAGGACCTTGAGGCTGAAGGGCAGCCGCTCGTACCCGTCCACCTGGTCGATCGAGTAGATCGTGTAGTCCCTCGACCCGACGGTCAGCGTCTTCTTCGCGCCGAAACTGTTCGTAGCAGCCACAATGCCCTCTCCTTCATCGGCAGGCGATGTTCACGCACGCCTCGTCCATCTTCCTCGTCCGTCGAAGCGCCTTTCCAGCAAGGTAAGCCTAATTCCTGATGCTGCAAAAGTATCTTGACGTCGAGATAAAACTATCACGTTCAGATGCGGTCGAAGACCAGCCCGCGCCGCTTCGCGAACCGGTAGAAGAGCTCGACGCCCGCCGCGCCCACAGCGCCCACCGCGATGCCCCAGGCCAGTGCCCCGTCGGCCTTCAGATGCATCTCGAAGAAGGTCGAGGTGAACGGAATGATGCACACCAGCGCGAACGCGGCGGCGACCGCGGCGAGCAGCAGCCACCGGATCCCGGTCAGCGGACGCGTCAGCACGCACAGGATCCACAGCGACACGCAGAACAGCGCGACGGTCGTGACGCTGCGCGCCTCATGAAGCGGGATGCTGCGGTACAGCGGCGCGTACGCGACGATGGCGGTCAGCCCGGCGATCAGTCCGGTCGGGACGGAGTACCTCAGCACCCGGCCGAGCACCCCCGGCGTGTAGATGCGCCGGTTGGGAGCCAGCGCGAGGAAGAACGAGGGGATGCCGATCGCGAGCGTCGACACCAGGGTCAGCTGCCGCGGGAGGAACGGGAACGGCCACAGCACCACCGCACTGACAAGCGCCAGCAGGATGCCGTAGGTGGTCTTCGCCAGGAAGATGTTGGAGACACGCTCCACGTTGGCGATGACGCGACGGCCGAAGGCGAGCACGTCCGGCAGCCGGTCGAACCGGTCGTCCAGCAACACGACGCGGGAGACCGCCTTGGTCGCTGCAGTGCCGGTGCCCATGGCGATGCCGAGGTCGGCATCCTTCACCGCCATGGCGTCATTGACGCCATCGCCGGTCATCGCGACCGTTCGCCCGCGCTCCTTCAGCAGCCGGACGGCCGTGCGCTTCTGGTCCGGGCTCACCCGGCCCAGCACGCTCGCGGTCTCGAGCGCCCCGGCGAGCGCTTCGTCGGTCGTGAACGTGGACGCGTCGACCGTCTCGCCCTCCAACTGCAGTTCCCGCGCGATCGCAGCCACGGTGACGGGGTTGTCGCCCGACATGACGACCACCCGCACGGACTGCTCGCGGAAGTAGGCGAGCGTGTCGCGAGCCTCAGGGCGCACGGTCTCGGCCAGCAGGACGAGCAGGGCGGGCTGCACCCGCATCCCCGCCAGAGGGGTGTGGACGTCGGCCGGCAACGGGTCGAGTGCGCGCGCGAGCGCCAGTGTGCGTAAACCGGTCGCGGCCAGCGAGGTGGCCCGCTCGAGCGCGTCGGGGTGCCCCTCCAGCACCCGCTCGGGTGCGCCCAGGACCCAGCCGGTCTCGTCCCCGTCCACCGTCATCGCGAGGGCGCTGTACTTGGTGGCGGAACTGAAAGGGATGCGTCGCGACACCCGAAACCGGTCGCTGCGGAAGTGCGACCCCAGAATCCCCGAGGTCGCGTTGCCCGCTTCGTCCGACCCGAACGCCGCCAGCGCCGTCTCCGCCAGTTCGGTGTCGGCTGCACCGGCGCAGACCTCGGTTCCGTGCAGCGCCAGCTCGCCCGTCGTCAGGGTGCCCGTCTTGTCCAGGCACAGCACATCCACTCGGGCGAGGACCTCGACGGCGGCGAGCTCCTGCACGAGCACCTTGCGGGCGGCCAATTGGATGGCGGCGACGCCGAACGCGAGGCTGGTCAGCAGCACGAGGCCCTCGGGGATCATCCCGACGACCGCGGCCACGGCGTCCAGCAGTGCCCGGCGCCAGCGGTCGTCGGCGAACACCTCCGAGAACCCGCCGTACGCGAACACCCGCCCGAGCAGCGTGATCAGGATGAGCGGGCCGAGGATCCACGAGAGGTAGACGAGGATGCGGTTGGTCGCCTCCCGCAGCTCGGAGCGCACCAGCGAGTGCTTGCGGATCTCGCTGGTCAGCTTGCTCGCGTACGAGTCGGCGCCGACCGCGGTGACGACGGCGAGCCCCGTGCCTGTGACGACATGCGAGCCGGAGAGCAGGGGCGCGTCGGCGTCCTTGAACGTCGGATCGGATTCGCCCGTCAGCATGGACTCGTCCAACGACAGACCAGTGCTCTCGACCACGACCGCGTCCGCGGGCACCTGGTCGCCGGGCCGGAGGACCAGCAGGTCGTCGAGGACGACATCCTCCAGCGCGACGGTCACGACCTCGCCGTCGCGACGTACGCGGCTGTGCGGGGCCGCGAGGAGGGCCGCGCGGTCGAGCACGCGCTTCGCCCGGTACTCCTGCACGATGCCGATCAGCGCATTGGCGACGACGATGCCGAAGAAGAAGCCGTCACGCAGGTCGCCGAGAAGCAGCACGGCGACGAAGCAGGCGGTGAGGATGCCATTGAACAGCGTGAAGATGTTCTCGCGCAGGATGTCGCCCACCGACCGGGAGCTCGGCTGCGTCTGGGTGTTGGCCCGGCCGTCGGCGACCCGTTCGGCCACCTGCGACGCGGTCAGGCCCTGCTGCGTCCCCGCCTCGAGCATCGGTCCCCCTCCGTCGCGTCGCGAGCTGTGTCTACTTGTTCGGACGTGCTTCGGCGCTGGTTCGTGACGGTTTCTGCGGGAACTGACCCTTCACGACGAACCAGGTGACGAGCAGGAGCGGAGCGTAGAGCGGCACGCCCATCAGGAGCTTGGTGAGCGCGAGCGCACTCGTCGCGGCATCCGTGTGCGCCAGGTACAGCGGGACCTGCACGACGAGCCGCGCGACGAACAGCAGCAGCCAGAGCAGCGTCAGCGCCTGCATGACGCGGTACTTGCGCTTGTCGCTGCGCCAGGCGACGCCGTCCCCCATCAGGTAGCCGGCGGCCAGGCCGATGATCGGCCAGCGCACCAGCATCGAGATCAGGATGCCGGCCGCGTAGGCGGCGTTCGTCCAGATCCCGAGCAGGAAGTTGTCTTCGCCGCGGCCGGTGATGAGCGCGAGGATGGCGGAGACGCCGACCCCGATCAGCCCGGCCATGGCTTGGGTGACCGGCGTCTTCCCGATGATGCGCACAGCAGTGAACACGACGGCGACCGCCACCGAGCAGCCGATCGAGAGCGGCACGTTCTGCGTGAAGGTGAACAGGATGAGGAACACCAGCCCGGGCAGGATGGTCTCGCACAGTCCGCGGATGCCGCCGAGGGCGCCCATCAGGGCGGCGCCGGTGGAGGCGTCCGTCTCGGCGAGCTGGCCGAGGCCCGAGCGACGGGCGGCCGCGGCGATGCTGTCGCCGAGCGCCGGCGCCTGGGCTCCGTCCGCGCCGTCTGCGCCGTCCGCCGGCTCCGCGGCCCGTGCGGCGCCTGCCCCGTCCGTCTCGCGTTCCGGTCGGTCGTGATCGGTCATCGCGCGCCTACAGAGAGGAGTAGTCGTTCTCGGTGCCCGCAGTGGGTGCGGCGGGCATCCGGAGCGGGATGAGGTCGCGCGGGGGCATCGGCACGGATCCGCGCACCACCACGATGCTGCGGAAGAGGTCTTCGACGAGGGCCGCCGCCTCCGGCTGCACCGCCGCATCGCCCGCGATCACGCCACGCAGGAACCAGCGCGGGCCGTCGACGCCCACGAAGCGTGCGACACGCGTCTCGACCGGGCCGCCCTGCGGCGCCGCCACGGGGATCTCGGCCACGAGCTCTGGGCCGAAGGCACCGTCGCGCTCGGTGACGCGGCCGCCCTGGCGCTGCACCTGGTCGGTGATCTGGTCGCGGATCTCGTGCCACAGCCCGGAGGAGCGGGGTGCGGCGAACGGCTGCACCTGCAGGGTCGAATTCGCGTAGTCGAGGCCGACGGCGACGACGCGCTGCGTCTCTTCCTCGACCTCCAGCCGCAGGTGCAGGCCCTCGCGCGGCAGGATCTTCACGCCGCCGAGGTCCACGTACGGCCGGACCGGGTTGGCCTCGCTCTCGTCGAGCGGCCCCTCGGTGGCGCGGTCCTCCGGCGCCGACTTCTCGAACTCGACGGCGTCGCCATCCTGCTGTTCGAGCTCTGCGGCCTCCTCGGACCCGCGAGGGGTGTCGCTGATGTCGCTCACGCGTGTTCTCCTGCCTCGGTCACGGTGTACCCGGACGAGCCGAAGCCCGCGGTGCCGCGGTGGCTGTCCGGGAGGGAGTCGACGGGGATGAACCGGGCTCGCGTGACCGGCATGACGATCAGCTGGGCGATCCGGTCGCCGACGGCGATATCGTACGGCATCGACCTGTCCGTGTTGAGGAGGGTGACCCGGATCTCGCCGCGGTATCCCGCATCCACCGTTCCCGGCGCGTTGACGATCGTGAGGCCGTGCCGCATCGCCAGGCCGCTCCGCGGGACGACGAACCCGGCGTAGCCCTCCGGAAGCGCGATCGAGACGCCGGTCGGCATGGTGAAGCGCTCCCCCGGGCCCAGCGTCACGGCCTCCGCGGCGCAGAGATCGGCGCCGGCGTCTCCCGGGTGCGCGTATGCGGGTGAGACGGTGGCGATGATCGGGACGTCGACGGATTCGGTCACGTGTCAGAGGCTAGTGCAGAAGTCTGATCGAATAGAGGTCATGGACCTGTACCGAGAACGGCTGTGGGCGACCCCCTGGCTCTTCATCTCGACCCTGCTCGTCATCCCGGCCGTCATGCTGGTGTTCGCGCCGATCAACTTCACCGTGGGCGTCGTCCTGGCGGTCCTGATCTACGTCGCGTTCGCGGTCTTCCTGGTCGCGACGGCGCCGGTCATCCGGGTCACGAAGGAGGAGCTGGTCGCCGGCCACGCGCGCATCCCGCTCGCCCTCACCGGTGAGCCGACGGCGTACCAGGGCGAGGAGGCGACGCAGCAGCGCGGACGCCTGCTCGACGCTCGGGCCTGGCTGCTCATCCGCGGCTGGGTAAAGCCCGTCGTCAAGGTGCCGCTGCTCGACCAGGACGACCCGACGCCGTACTGGCTGCTCTCAACAAGAAACCCGGACCAGCTGGTCCGGGTTCTCGATGAGGCTCGCCTCAGTTCTTAGTGTCGACCGACGTCAGGCGGCGCACTCCACGCAGATCGGACCAAGCTTGGTGTCGTGGTCGATCTGGGAGCGGTGCTTCACCAGGAAGCAGTTCACACAGGTGAACTCGTCGGCCTGGGGAGGCAGCACGACGACGTCGAGGTCGAGGTCAGAGAGGTCGGCACCCGGGAGCTCGTAGCCGCCGGGGTTGTCGGCGTCTTCGACGTCCACGACACCCGACATCTTGTCCGGGACACGCTCCTTGAGGGCCTCGATCGACTCGGAGTCGTCCTCGGTCTTCCGCGGTGCGTCGTAATCCGTTGCCATGCCCATCCACTTCTCGTCGTAACGGCCGATTCTCGCAATCGGCGGCCATAGTTTGCATCAATCGCACCCGAATAGCAAAACTACGCAGGAGCCTTTCAGCGATTGCTCGGTGTGCAACTTCCGGCACGCCCGCTGTATTCCCCGAAATGCCTTCCGTGCCGTGGCATCCTGAGGCCGTACGTACGAGCTCGGAAGGCAATCCACATGCAGGATTTGAAGGTCATCGGGGTCGAGAACGGTGCACTCGTCGCCGTCGGCGACGACGGTGAGCGGTTCCGCATCGCCGTCGACGAGGCGTTGCAGTCCAAAGTGCGCCAGGTGCGTCAGGAGACGCCCGCCGACGCGCCCAAACTCTCACCGCGCGAGGTCCAGGCGCACATCCGCTCAGGGATGTCCGCGGAGGACGTCGCAGCGGTCACGGGAGCGCCCCTCGAGTACGTTCAGCGGTTCGAGGGACCCATCATCGCCGAGCGCGAGCACATCGTCGCCAGCGCCCTCAGCGTGCCGGTGCACACCTCCGACGCGGTCGACCCGCTCGGCGACCCCGAGACGTTCGGCACCGTCATCCGCGAGCGGCTCGCGTCGCTCGGCGTGGCGGGCGAGCGCTGGGCGAGCTGGAAGGACAGCGAGACCGGCTGGATCGTGAAGCTCGAGTTCACGGCCGACACGATCGACCACGACGCGCGGTGGACCTACGACGCGCGCAAGCACGCCCTCGCCCCGATCAACTCCGAGGCGACCACGCTCTCCCAGGCGGGCGAGCTGCGCGGCGGGGCGCTCATCCCCCGGCTGCGCGCCGTGCTGCCCAACGAGGGCGAGCCGGACAACTCCCGCTTCGACAGCGGAGCCTTCACGTTCCCCGCGCCCGCCGCCGACCTCCTCGGCCCGGAGATCACCGCACCGATCGAGCCGCTCCCGCAGGGCCGCACGCCCGGCGCGAACAACTCCATCGCGGTGTCGGCGATCAAGCGTGCCGACGACGGCGCCCCGCGCGACCTGCACCAGACCGCCGACCTGCTGGAGGCGCTGCGCCGCCGCCGGGGCGAGCGCGAAGCGGCCACCTACGAGGAGCGGCCGACGCTCTCCGAGCCGCAGCAGTCCGCACCGCATCCGTCGGGTCGGACGACCCCGCAGCCTCCGCAGGAGACCGCTCCACTCGATCTGTCGCCGTTCCGCGTCATCGACGAGCAGCCGCCGGTCGAGCAGCCGCAGGCCTCTCAGCCGCCGGTTTCCCAACAGCCGGTCTCCCAGCAGCCGCCGCTCCCCCTCGACGTGCCGGCCCCGCCGAGTACACGCTCGAACGACTCTGGCCCGCAGCCGTCCTCCCGTAAGAAGGGACGCGCTTCGATGCCGAGTTGGGATGAGATCGTCTTCGGCGCGCGCACGGACGACGACCTGGCGTAGTCGCTGGCGCATCCGTTAGCGACTGAACTCAGCCTGCCGCTCCGAACCGCAGCAGCGGAACCCGCGTCTCCTCCGGCGTGAGCGAACCGTGCTGGCCGACCATGTTGCGGCCGGTGCCCTGCGGGTCGCGGCCGTCGTAGTACGCGATCCGTTTGCGGGGGGCGACCAGCACATCCCCGATCCGTGGAGCCACCTCCGTGTGCACCACCGGGCCGAACCATCCTGCGTCGATCGCCTCCGACCGGGTGGCGACCCAGGAGCGGTCGCCCTCCGCGTCGCGCCAGCGCTCAGCGACGGCGGTCGCCGACGCACCCTCGTCGAGGTACACGTGCAGCAGCCTCGGCTCTCCGGCGATCTCGGCGACATCGGTCAGAAGCTCGGGCGCGGTGTCGTACAGGATGTGGCCGCTCTCGGGCACATCCACCACTCCATGGTCGGCAGTCAGCAGCGCCCCGCGACCCGGCCCGAGCCGGCGAGCGAAGTCGGCGACCAGCGCGTCGACGGTCTCCAGGGCGGCTGTCCAGTCCGGAGACTCCCAGCCGCGCGCGTGGGCCAGTTGGTCGAGCTCCGCGACGTACAGGTAGGTCAGTCCGGGGCCGGATGCCGCGATGGCGTCGGCGGCCGCGTCGAAGCGGCCCGGGAGTGACTGCACGCCGACGAACTCCGCCCCGCGTAGCACCGCGGCCGTGAATCCCGAGCCCGTGAACTTCGGCAGGCCGATCGCACGCGTCTTCACTCCCTGCTCGGCCGCGCGCTCGAACACGGTGCGCGACCGCTGCCAGACGGCGGGATCCATCCGATCGTCCCAGCCGTTCAACTGGTTGGTGAGCCGGCCGGCCGCGTCACGCACCCGGTAGCCGACCAGGCCGTGCTCGCCGGGCGTCGTCCCGGTCGTCAGGGTGGCGAGTGCCGCGGCCGTGGTGGTCGGGAAGCCGGCGTCGATCGTCGAGGCCTTCCCGAGCATGGGCGCCAGCGTGCGGGCATGACCGGCACGGGCGCGGAGTGCGGCTGCTCCCAGGCCGTCGACGACGATGACGACGACATGCTCCAGCCGGGGCAGCCCGAGGTCGTTCTGTGCACCCGAGAGCGCGGCCAGCGAACTCGGCAGAACCGTGGCGAGGCTCGCTCTCGTCGTGAACGCGGCCGGTAGCATGGGTGGCATCCGGCCCAGTCTGGCACAGCCATCGCGCCGCCGGCCGAGCCGCCCCACCGCGACTCCCCGCCCCTCCCGAGATTGCACGAATGACACCAGCAGACGACCAGCCCGCCGCCGGAACGACGGAACGCATCGAAGACGTCGACGTCACGACAGAGATGCAGGGCTCGTTCCTCGAGTACGCCTACTCGGTGATCTACTCGCGCGCGCTGCCGGACGCCCGCGACGGCCTGAAGCCCGTGCAGCGCCGCATCCTGTACATGATGACCGAGATGGGCCTGCGCCCCGACCGCGGCCACGTGAAGTCGGCGCGCGTCACCGGCGAGGTGATGGGAAAGCTCCACCCGCACGGCGACAGCGCGATCTACGACGCACTGGTCCGGATGGCGCAGGACTTCACCCTGCGCGTCCCGCTCGTCGACGGCCACGGCAACTTCGGTTCGCTCGACGACGGCCCGGCCGCCGCCCGCTACACCGAAGCGCGCCTCGCCGCCGCGGCGTTGGCGATGACGGAGGACCTCGACGAGGACGTCGTCGACTTCGTCCCCAACTACGACAACCAGCTGATGCAGCCGGATGTGCTGCCCGCCGCCTTCCCGAACCTGCTCGTCAACGGCGCCAGCGGCATCGCGGTCGGCATGGCCACCAACATGGCGCCGCACAACCTCATCGAGGTCGTCGGCGCTGCCCGCCACTTGCTCGGGAACCCGGACGCCACTCTCGACGACCTGATGGCGTACATCCCGGGTCCCGACCTCCCCGGCGGCGGAACCATCGCCGGGCTCGCCGGCGTGCGCGACGCCTATGCGACCGGCCGCGGCAGTTTCCGGATGCGCGCCAAGGTCACCGTCGAGTCGATCACCGCCCGCAAGAGCGGGCTGGTCGTCACCGAGCTCCCGTACGGTGTCGGCCCCGAGAAGGTCATCGAGAAGATCAAGGACGGCGTCAACGGCAAGAAGCTGAACGGCATCTCCGACGTCACCGACCTCTCCGACCGCCAGCACGGCCTCCGGCTGGTCATCGGCATCAAGACCGGGTTCAGCGCGGACGCGGTGCTCGAGCAGCTCTACCGGCACACGCCACTGGAGGAGGGCTTCGCGATCAACAACGTCGCCCTCGTCGCCGGCGGCCCGCAGACCCTCGGGCTGCGCGAGCTGCTGCGGGTCTACCTGGACCACCGCATCAGCGTGGTCACGCGTCGCTCCCGCTTCCGCCTGGCCCGGCGCCAGGAGCGCCTGCACCTCGTCGAAGGCCTCCTCGTGGCGATCCTCGACATCGACGAGGTCATCCAGGTCATCCGCTCCTCCGACGACACGGAGCAGGCCCGCGGCCGGCTGATGCAGGTCTTCGACCTGAGCACACTGCAGGCGGACTACATCCTGCAGCTGCGCCTCCGCCGCCTCACCAAGTTCAGCCGCATCGAGCTCGAGACCGAGCGCGACCAGTTGCGTGCAGAGATCGCGGAGCTCGAAGCCCTCCTCTCGTCGCAGCAGCGCATTCACGAGCTGGTGTCGGACGAGCTGGAGCGGGTGGCCGCGACCTTCGGCACCCCGCGACGCACTCTCCTGACCGAGGCCAAGCCGTCGATCGCGGGAGCGTCGCGCAGCAAGGCGGCGACCGTGCAGCTCGAGGTGGCCGACGTCCCGACGCGGGTCTACCTGTCGACGACGGGGCGGATCCTGCGCGTGGATGCGACTCCCGGCGCCGAGGGCACAGACGGCGGCGAGAGCGGCGGGCTCGACCGCATCCAGCCGCCCGCGCGGCGCAGCAAGCATGACGCGATCCTGTCGCAGCTCGACACCACCAGCCGCAGCGAGATCGGTGCGGTCACGAACAGGGGCCGGCTCATCCGCTTCTCCCCCGTCGATCTGCCCGGGGTGCCCGCCAACTCCATCCAGCTCGGCGCCGGGGTCAAGATCGGCGATTACCTGGCGCTGGCGGACAAGAAGGAGCGCATCCTCGCGCTCGTCTCGCTGGAGTCGGAGCGGACCATCGCGCTCGGCACCAAGCAGGGCGTCGTGAAGCGCGTGACCGCCGGCGACTGGGCCAACAAGCCCGACTTCGAGGTCATCGCGCTGAAGCCGGGCGACGAGGTCGTCGGCGCCACCACGGTGACCGATGCCGACGAGCTGGTGTTCGTCGCCAGCGACGCGCAGTTGCTGCGGTTCGCCGCGTCCAGCGTCCGTCCTCAGGGGCGGGCGGCCGGCGGCATGGCCGGGATCAACCTCGGCGCTGGTGCGCACGTCATCTTCTTCGGCGCAGTCGCGGCGGGCGAAGCCGAGGAGGCGGTCGTGGCGACCATCGCCGCCAGCGACGCCACCCTTCCCGGGGCCGACCCCGGCACGGCGAAGGTCAGCGACCTGTCCGAGTTCCCAGCAAAGGGACGCGCTACCGGCGGCGTCCGTGCTCAGCGGTTCCTGAAGGGCGAGAGCGAACTCGTCCTCGCCTGGGTGGGTCGCGGCCCAGCCCTGGCGGTCGCGCCCGACGGCGTCGCACGCACGCTTCCCGAAGGCGGCGCGCGTCGCGACGGCTCCGGCACCCCCCTCGACACCGTCATCGGCTCCATCGGCCGCCGCATCGCCTGACCGCGGACCCACGCTCCAAGCCAACAGCTCCTGACTTTTTCGGGCTCCAGCGGTGTTTGGAGGCGAAAACTCAGGAGCTGTTGGCTTGGGAGGTGGGGATGCGGCGGGGATGGGCGGTTACGCGTCGATGCGGGCGCGGCTGAGGTCGTCGGCGCCGGCGATGATGAACTCCTTGCGCGGGGCCACGTCGTTGCCCATCAGCAGCTCGAAGACGCGGTTGGCCGACTCGGCGTCGGGGACGCGCACCCGACGGAGCGTCCGGTGGGCGCGGTCCATCGTCGTGGTCGCCAGCTGGTCCGCATCCATCTCGCCGAGTCCCTTGTAGCGCTGGATCGGCTCCTGGTACTTCTTGCCGCGCTTCTTCAGGTCGGCGAGCACGGCCTGCAATTCGGCCTCCGAGTACGTGTAGATCGTCTCGTTCGGCTTCGACCCGGGGTTCACGACCACGACGCGGTGGAGCGGGGGCACCGCAGCGAAGACGCGGCCCTCCTCGATCATCGGCCGCATGTAGCGGAAGAACAGGGTGAGCAGCAGTGTCCGGATGTGCGCACCATCCACGTCGGCGTCCGACATGATGATGACCTTGCCGTAGCGGGCGACCGACAGGTCGAAGCTGCGGCCGGAGCCGGCGCCGATGACCTGGATGATCGCGGCGCACTCGGCGTTCGAGAGCATGTCCGAGATGGATGCCTTCTGCACGTTGAGGATCTTGCCGCGGATGGGGAGCAGAGCCTGGTATTCGCTGTCGCGCGCACGCCGGGCCGTGCCGAGCGCCGAGTCGCCCTCGACGATGAACAGCTCGCTGTTCGCGACGTCGTTGGAGCGGCAGTCGACGAGCTTCGCCGGGAGGGAGGACGTTTCCAGCGCGTTCTTGCGGCGCTGCGTCTCTTTGTGCGCCCGGGCGGAGATGCGCGACTTCATCTCTGCGACGACCTTGTCGAGCACCAGGGCCGACTGCGCCTTGTCGTCGCGCTTGGAGGAACCGAACCGCTCGGCCATGGCCTTCTGGACGACGTTGGCGACGATCGCGCGCACGGCGGGCGTGCCGAGGATCTCCTTTGTCTGGCCCTCGAACTGCGGCTCGGGAAGGCGCACGGTGAGCACGGCCGTGAGCCCGGCCATCACGTCGTCCTTCTCGAGCTTGTCCGTGCCGGCCTTCAGGCGCCGTGCGTTCAGCTCCACCTGCTGGCGCAGGAACTTCAGCATCCCCTGGTCGAAGCCGGCCTGGTGGCTGCCGCCCTTCGGCGTCGCGATGATGTTCACGAAGCTGCGCATGACGGTGTCGTAGCCGGTGCCCCAGCGCAGAGCGATGTCGACCTGGCAGTCGCGCGTGAGCTCGGTCGGCAGCATCGCGCCCGTCTCGGACAGCACCGGGACGGTCTCGGTGAAGTGTCCCTCGCCGGTCAGGCGCCACGTCTCGGTGATCGGGCTGTCCGGCGCGAGGAAGTCGACGAACTCCGAGATGCCGCCCTCGTAGCGGAACGTCGTGCGCCCCGGAGCCGCGCCGTCGGCGGCCGGGCGCCTGTCGTCGATGGAGATGGAGAGGCCGGGCACCAGGAATGCCGTCTGGCGGGCGCGGCCGACCAGGTCGTCGGTCGAGAACTCGGCGCCCTTGGTGAAGATCTGACGGTCGGCCCAGTAGCGGATGCGCGTGCCCGTCTTCCCCTTGGCGACCTTGCCGGCGACACGCAGCTCACTTCCGCTGACGAACGGGGTGAACGGGCTGTCGGGGCCGGGCTCGCCCTTCTTGTCGTCGAAGGTGCCGGGCTCACCGCGGTGGAACGACATCGCCCACGTCTTGCCGTCGCGGTCGACCTCCACGTCGAGGCGCTCGGAGAGCGCGTTGACGACCGAGGCGCCGACGCCGTGCAGACCGCCGGAGGCCGCATACGAACCGCTGCCGAACTTGCCGCCGGCGTGCAGCTTGGTGAACACCACCTCCACACCGGAGAGCCCGGTCTTCGGCTCGATGTCGACAGGGATGCCGCGAGCGGTGTCACGCACCTCCACACTGTCGTCGGAGTGGAGGATGACCTCGATGTCGGTGCCGTGGCCGGCGAGGGCCTCGTCGACCGAGTTGTCGATGATCTCCCAGAGGCAGTGCATGAGACCGCGGGAGTCGGTGGAGCCGATGTACATACCCGGGCGCTTGCGGACGGCCTCCAGCCCCTCGAGCACCGAGAGGTGCCTGGCCGAATAGTCCGAACTCGCCACGGGTGCTCCTTCTAAGGATCGTGGGCGCCCATCCGGGTGCGGGCGCACGTGCTCTTCCAGAGTAAGCGCCGGGCGGCCGGAGCCTACGCCACGACACCCTTTCCGGCCGCTTGGCTACGCGTTGAGCGAAATAGCAGGCGATACGCGCCTGGTTACCGAACATCCGTGGTTCTATAGACGTACCGAGTTCAAGCGGTTGCGACGGAAAGGAGCATCACATGTCGACACTCACCTCGGAGAACGGGGCGGTTGACGAGCTCGCATCGGGGCCGCAGTTGACGGCTGCCGACCGTTGCGATAGCTGCGGCGCGCAGGCTTACATTCGCGTCGTCGTCAACAACGGAGAACTCCTCTTCTGCGCCCACCACGGCAAGAAGCACCAGGAGAAGCTCTCGCAGATCGCCCACAGCTGGCACGACGAGACCGCTCGCCTGTTCGAAGAGCAGCGCGCGTAACGCGGCCGCGTCGCGAAACGCGAGGCTGACCGGAGGATGGCGACAGGTACAGGCGTGCGCAGGCGCGCCCACATCGACCTCTCCGTCATCCGTTCGGCCGTAGCGTCTTCGCTCCCCGACTGCACCGCCGATCTCCGCGCCGACGCGTACGGACACGGGCTCATCCCCGTGGCTCGCACGCTGACGGATGCGGGGGTCGGCGGTTTTCTCGTCTCGCGAGTCGAGGATGCGGCGGCGATCGCCGACGAAGGACTCCCCGCTCGGGTCGTCGTCGCCCGGACGCCCGCAGACATCCCGGCCGGCACCCTGGTCGGCCCTGAACTGTTCGGTCTCGACCCCACGCAGCGGTCGGCTCCGGCCATGCGCCTGGAGGCGGAGGTCATCGCGGTCAAGCGGGTGCCCGCCGACCGCGGCGTCTCCTACGGCTACACGTACCGCACCGCGCGGCCCACGACCCTGGCGCTGGTGGCTCTCGGCTACGCCGACGGCATCCTGCGCGTGGCGTCCAACAAGGCTCCTGTGAAGGTCGGCGACACGGTCGGGCGGATCACCGGACGGATAGCCATGGACCAGTTCGTGGTCGACATCGGCGACGATGCGGCTGCGCCCGGCGATCCGGTCATCCTCTTCGGTGACGCCCGGAAGGGCGAACCGACCGTGCTGGACTGGGCGGATGCGCTCGGCGTTGCCGCCCCCGTGATCACCAGCCGCCTGGGCCGGCGCATCGAGAGGACGTACAGCGCGTGACCATCGTGGACGCCGTCGCCGAGCCGCTCCCTGCAGCCGTCATCGATCTGGCCGCGCTGCGGCACAATGTCGCCCACCTGACGCGCCTGATCGCGCCAGCAGAAACCATGCTCGCGGTGAAGGCGGATGCATACGGGCACGGCCTGCTCCCGATCGCCGAGGCGGGTCTGGAAGCCGGAGCGACGTCTCTCGCCGTCCTCGAGATCTCCGCGGGACTGGTGCTTCGCCGCGCAGGAATCGACGTCCCTCTCCTCGCCTGGCTGCACGGCCGCGACACCGACTGGCGTGCCGGGATCGAGGCGGACATCGAGCTGGGCGTGTCCGCGCTCTGGCAACTGGAGGCGATCGCCGCCGCGGGCGCCGACCGCCCGGCCGTCGTGCACCTCAAGGTCGACACCGGACTCAGCCGCAACGGGGCCACGCGCGAGGAGTGGCCGGGCCTCATCCGCGCCGCTCTCGAGCTCCAAGACGCGGGGGCACTCCACATCCGCGGCGCCTGGTCGCATCTGGCCGACGCCTCCATCGCCGACGACGAGGCAGCGCTGGCCGAGTTCCGGGATGCCGTGGCCGAGGCGGAACAGCTCGGCGCACGCTTCGAGGTGCTGCACCTCGCCGCAAGCTCCGCGGGGATCCGGATGCCGGAAGCCCGCTTCGACTTCGTGCGGTTCGGGATCGCCGCGTACGGGTTCTCGCCCTTCGACGACTCCACGGGCGCCGAGCTCGGACTCGTTCCCGTCATGCGTCTGGAGGCGCCCGTCACCGAGGTGCACGTGGGCGGCACCACGCTCGCCCGGCTGGGCATCGGTTACGCGGACGGCGTCCCGACCCTCGGCATCGCGAAGACGTCGGTGCAGCTCGGCGGCCGTCGCTGCCAGGTGGTGGAGGTCGCGGCCGACAGCATGCTCGTGGAGGCGGGACAGCACCGCATCGAGGTGGGCGACACCGCCATCCTCTTCGGTCCGGGAACGCACGGCGAGCCGACCGCCGAGAAGTACGCCGACTGGGCGGAGACCATCGCCGACGAGATGGTTACGGGCGTGGCCGCCCGCGTCCCGCGCGTCTACGTGAACTGACCGCTAGAGCGAGACGCCGAGACGGTCCGCGATCGCGCGGCGCGCGTTGGTCGCGTAGCGGTCGACCCGCTCGGTCTGTGCGACCGGCGGCAGCTCCGCGCGCAGCGCCGTCGCCAGGAAGCGGTCGGCGAGAACCGGGTTCATCGGGAGCACGGGACCGTGCAGGTGCGTACCGATCGACGCGCCGACGACCACGCCTTCCAGGCTTCCGTCGTTCCCCAGCCCTCTGACGACCCGGCCGAGCGGCTCAGCGCCGTCGAGGATCGTCCGGGCCGAGTGGTTCTCGAAACCGGCGACCGCGGTGCCGTCGGCCAGGCGCACGACGATCTCGCCGACGTGACGCGTGACGCCGAGCACGGCGCGCGTCGGGAACACGCCGGCTCCCGCGAGCATCTCGCCTTCGCCGGTCTCCAGCTCCGTGCCGAGCAGCTGCCAGCCGCCGGCGATCGCCAGGATCGGGATGCCCGCGTCGCGCCACTCGCGCAGGCGCGGACCGATGCGCAGAACATCGTCGTGGACGGCACGCTGCCCGGACAACGGCCCGGACCCGATGTGGATGAGGTCCACGGTCTGCGGCAGGTCGTCGCCGATACCGTGGGTCACCACATCCACGTCGACGCCCCGCCAGCGGGCGCGCTCGCTCAGCGCCAGCACGTTGCCCGCGTCGCCGTTGATGCCGAGCTCGGCCGGGTACAGGTGCAGGATGCGCAGCACGCTCATCGGTCCCCACCCTCCAGGTCGAGGAAGCCGAGCTGTTTGCGGATCAGCATCATCTGCTCGTAGTTGACGATCATCGTCTTCGTGCCGCGCGACGGCTTCGGGAGCGCCAAGAACGCCTGCAGCGCGGGCTTCAGCTCCGGCACCACCTGGTCGACCTCGATGCCCGCGTACGCGAACCTCGTGGCGAACTGCCACGCCTTCGTACCGGAAACCACATCCACGTGGGTCAGCTTCGACAGGTCGATGTCGTACACCCACGACGGGTCGGGCGTGCCCTCGTCGACCGAGACGAAGACCTGCTCCGGCGACTCGCTCAGGTAGTCGAGGTTGAGCTGGAGGCTCGGCGGGTTCTTCATCATGATGATCTCGATGTCCTCATCGCCGACGCGCAGCGTCTCGCCGCGGCCATAGACGGTGCGAAGCGCCGCCATGGCGGCGACGACACCGGTGGGCTGGAAGCGGTCGCCCAGCAGCCGCTGAGCCATCGCGGTCGCGCCCGCCGCATCCACCGCGTAGTGCAGCCCGCGCGCCGGGAGCCCGATGCGCACGCTCTCGCCGCCGATCGTCAGCTGCGCGCTCTGCACTTCGAGCTTGCTGACGAACACCGACGGGATGGGCAGGGTGCCCGCGACAGCGCCGGACAGGTCCTTGACGTTGGCCAGCCCGTTCGGGGAGGACTCGATGATGGACGGGGCCACGGCGAACGTCGTGACGTCGCGTCCCTGGGCGGCCAGGTCCGCACCGACGCGGGCCAGACTGTCGTCGTCGGCGTTGACCACGACGAAGTCGGAGGACCCGTCGGCGATCGAGCGCAGCATCCCGATGACGCGGGTCGGCTCGAAGAAGCGGTTCAGCTGGTCGATCTGCACGTTGAGCAGCAGGGATCCGCGCGGCTTCAGCACGCGCGCCAGGTCGACGCCGTACGCCTCGTCGACTTCGATGACCCCGACATCGCCGCGGACGTATCCGTCGAGAGGGACGTCGGCGAGCAGCGCCGAGGCGATGCCCTGCGGGAGGTTACCTCCCGAGGGGTTGGTGAAGACGTCCAGCCCGTGCTCGCGCAGGATCGCCGTGAGCATGTTCGTGGTCGTCGACTTGCCGTTCGAGCCGGACACGAAGACCACACCGAGGGGTAGCCGGCTGACCGCGCGCTCGAGGAACTTCGGCGCGATCGCGAGCGCGACCCGGCCCGGCACCGCGGAGCCGCCTCCCCGCAGGCGCAGAAGCCCGCGGGCGAGGCGGCCGGCGATGACCGCCAGTCGGTACCGCAACGGTTTACTCGAGGTAGTCGCGCAGCGACTGCGAGCGCGACGGGTGGCGCAGCTTCGCCATGGTCTTGGACTCGATCTGACGGATGCGCTCACGCGTCACACCGAAGGTGTCGCCGATCTGGTCGAGCGTCTTCGGCATGCCGTCGCCGAGCCCGAAACGCATGCGGATCACACCCGCCTCACGCTCGGACAGCGAGTCGAGGAGGCTCTCCAGCTGCTTCTGCAGCATGGTGAAGCCGACCGCGTCGGCCGGGACGACCGCTTCGGTGTCCTCGATCAGGTCGCCGAACTCGCTGTCGCCGTCCTCACCCAGGGGGGTGTGGAGCGAGATGGGCTCGCGACCGTACTTCTGCACCTCGACGACCTTCTCCGGCGTCATGTCGAGTTCCTTCGACAGCTCTTCCGGGGTGGGCTCGCGGCCGAGGTCCTGCAGCATCTGGCGCTGCACCCGCGCCAGCTTGTTGATGACCTCCACCATGTGGACCGGGATGCGGATGGTGCGCGCCTGGTCGGCCATCGCACGCGTGATCGCCTGACGGATCCACCAGGTGGCATAGGTGGAGAACTTGAAGCCCTTCGTGTAGTCGAACTTCTCGACGGCACGGATCAGGCCCAGGTTGCCCTCCTGGATGAGGTCGAGGAACTGCATCCCACGGCCGGTGTAGCGCTTTGCGAGGCTGACCACCAGACGCAGGTTCGCGCCCAGCAGGTGGCTCTTGGCACGCTGGCCGTCGCGGGCGACCCACTTCAGCTCGCGCTCCAGCTCCTTGGTGAGGTTGGGCGTGTTGGCCAGCTTGTCCTCGGCGAACAGACCCGCCTCGATCCGCATGGCGAGCTCGACCTCTTCGGCCGCGTTCAGCAGGGGGACCTTACCGATCTGCTTCAGGTAGTCCTTGACCGGGTCGGCGGTGGCGCCGGTGATCGTCGTCGAGTAGACGGGGATGTCATCCTCTTCGTCGACCGCACGCAGCACCAGGGCGTCGCTCGGCAGCGGCTCGTCGACCGGCGCAGCCGCAGCGGGCTTCTTGGTCTCGGAGTCGTCGGAGTCCTCCGCGTCGGCGTCGTCAGCCGCCTCGGTCTCGTCTGCCGTCTCGGTCTCGTCTGTCGCCTCGGTGTCGTCCGCGGCCGCGACGACCTCTTCATCGTCGATCTCGACTTCGGCGTCGTCGTCGAGGTCGTCGTCGTCGGTCGCCTTGCCCTTGGGCGCGGTCTGCTTCTTCGCAGCCGTCTTGGCGGTACCGGCCTTCGCCGTCGCCTTCTTGGGCGCTGCCTTCGCGCCCGCCTTCTTCGCTGCGGGCTTCGTCGTCTCGTCCGCGGCGACGGTCACGGTCTCTTCGACCTCGACCTCCGCATCGCGGGTCTTCGTTGCTGCACGGGTTGCCATGTGAACACCTTTCATACCAAGCAGAGGGGCCGGGATCCTGACGGCCGAGCCTGGCTCAGGGTTGCGTGCGGACACTACTAAGACCCATGTCAAGTCCTGGGTGGTTGCGCCGGGCATCGTCGAATGCTCCGGCCCAGGGACATGAACGGGTCCAGACGTTAATTATTGCACGTTCCACGTGAGCCCCCGACCACGATTGGCCATCTCGGATCGAATTGGGACGCTGGTCTCGCGCCCTATAGCGCTTCGCGCCCCCCGCGCCTCCTCCACGCTCCGACGAGTGCAACCCACAGAGGGGCCACTTCTATTCCCTCTTCGTCCTTCAGAAGGCGCCGGGTGCGCCGCCGCGCGCGCACCAGGAAGCCCACGCCGATCCCGACGATGACGTACTGGATGGCGAACGCCCAGCGGAAGTGGTCGAGCTGGTACAGCTGAGCGTCGCCCTCGGCGCCGTGCGCCTGCACGTCGAGCGAGACCCCGATCAGGAACATCATCACGAAGCTCGCGAGGAAGCCGCCGACGTTGACGATCCCGTTCGCGGATCCGAGGCTGTGCAGCGGATTGAAGGTGCGCGCGAAATCGAACCCGATCAGCGATCCGGGCCCGCCGATCCCGATGGCCGCGATCAGGACGATGACCGTCCACAGCGGTGGTTCGCCCGGCCAGAGCAGCACCAGCGTCCATGCCGCCGCCATCAGGGCGACGATGCCGAGCACCAGATTGCTGCGACGCAGCGGGAACCGCGCGGTAAGGATGCCGAGGATCGGTCCTGAGATCAGTCCGGCGCCCACCAGCACGGTGAGCAGCGCCGAGGCCTCCGCCGGTTCGATGCCGATCGCGAACACCAGGAACGGGATGCCCCACATGAGGCTGAACACGGTCCCCGACGACTGCGTCACGAAGTGCGACCAGAAGCCCAGCTGCGTGCCTGGCCGGGTGAGGCTCACGCGGAGCTGCCGCAACGAGTCCGACCAGGTCGCCGGCCGCGGCCCCTCGCTCGCGCCCACCGGACGGTCGGAGACACCGATCAGGATGCCGACGAGCGCCACGAGGGAGAGCGACGCGGCGGACAGGAAGGCGACCGTCCACCCGGACAGGTGGAGCAGCAGGGCGAACGGGACAGCCGACAGCACCTGGCCGAGCTGACCGACGTTGCCGATCCACTGCGAGAGCTGCGGCACGATCCGCCCGCGGAACCAGGAGTTCGTCAGCCGCATCAGCGAGGTGAAGACGGTGGCATCCCCGGCCCCGACCAGGATCCGCCCGACGATCGCGATGGCGATGCTCGGTGCGAGCGCCACAGCGACCTGCCCGATCACCATGAGCGCCGTCCCGACGAGCATCAGGATTCGCGAGCCGATCCGGTCGATCAGGACGCCGACGGGCACCTGCATGCCCGCGTACACGATGAGCTGGACGACCGCCAACGTGGACAGAACAGACGCCGAGACGTGGAACCGGTCGGTCGCAGCGACGCCCGCGACACCGATCGTGGTGCGCTGCATGACCGCGATGAGGTAGGCGAAGACGCCGATCCCGTAGACGACCCAGGAGCGACGCGAATTCACCGAACGATCCTACGCCCGCCTGCGGACCGGGTCCGCCCGGGGCGATGCACCGACGACGGCGTGTGTGCGCTCAGCGCTCCCCGCGGGGGTTGTCCTCTTCGCCGTGACGGCGGAACGCGAGGAAGTTCTCCAGCTCCGCCGCGATCTCGTCGGCGCTCGGCAGCTCGCCGTCGCTGTCGGTCAGCGGCGAACGCAGCTGCGTGTCCTCCATATAGGAGTCGTGGCGCTCCTCCAGCGTCCCCACCAGACGGCCGAGCTCGGCGTTGCCGGCGACCTGCTCGTCGATGTTCGCGATGAAGTCGCGGTCCTCCTGGCGCAGCCGGTCGGTCGGGAAGATGAGGGCCGTCGCGGCGCTGATCGAGTCGAGCGCCGCCACCGCGGCCGCCGGGTACTCGGTGTCCGCGAGGTAGTGCGGAATGAGCAGGATGAATCCGGCGATGGGATAGGACAGCTTCTGCAGCCGGTACTCCAGTAGGTGCAGCGCGTTGGCGGGGACCTGCGTGTGCGGCTTCCAGATGGACATCGACTCGATGAGCTCTGTGCGGTTGCCGCTGACCGTGACTCCGATCGGACGGGTGTGCGGTACGGGCATCGGGATGGCGTGCACCCAGGTGATGCTCTTCACCTTGAAGCGCTCGATCAGTCCGAGAACCGCGTCAGTGAACGCCTCCCACCGGAAATCCGGCTCGAAGCCGGACAGCAGCAGGAACGGCTGGCGGAGCTCGTCGTAGGCCAGGTACAGCTTCAACGTGGCCGGCTGGTAGTCGGTCAGGTGATCCTGATCGAAATAGATGATCGGTCGGCGCGCGCGGTAGTCGAGCAGGATGTCCGCGTCGAAGGTGGCGACCACTTCGCTGTCCAGCGTTCCGAGCAGATAGGTGCCCAGCTGGCTCACTCCGGAGCCGGCATCCGCGAAGCCGGTCAGGCCGGCCACGAGCGGCAACCCTTCCGGCACCTGGAGGGCCGGATTGAGCTCGAACAGTTCGCCGGGGTCACGCATACCTCAACTCTAGAGCGGACCCCGGTGGCGGATGCCGGCTCCGGGCCGCGTGCGGGCACGCCCACAGCGAACACGCGCGCGAGCCGTCCGTCCGCCGGCTGCGGGTTAGGGTCGAGGCATGACCGCTCCTGCACTGACCGTGACCGACGCATCCACCCCCACCACTTCGGCAGACGTGCTCGTGGTCGCCGCCCGGGCCGGGCGCGACGGCGTGACCGTGCTCTCCGGGTCACAGCGGGAGGAGCTCGCGCAGCAACTGCGCGCGGTCGGATTCGGGGGCGGCAAGGACGAGCTGGTGCGGCTGCCCGGCGACGGGTCCGGCCCGTCGCTCGCCGTGATCGGCCTTCCCGACGGCGGCGAGGATGGCCTGCGGTACGCCGCGGGCAGCGCCGTGCGGCAGCTGGCCGGCGCCGCGGCCGTCGCGATCGACTTCCCCACCGAGGGCGACGCCCAACTCGGTGCGATCGTCGAGGGCGCAGCCCTGGGCGCCTACGCGTTCATGGACTATCGGGAGAAGAGCCGGGCCGCCGCCAAGGACCCGGTGTCCTCCATCGAGGTGCTCGGAGCCACTCCGGGAACCGACACGGATGCGCTGGTCGCGCGGGCCGACGCGGTGGCCGAGGCGGCCGCGCTGGTCAAGGACCTCGTGAACACTCCCCCGCTCGACCTCTACCCCGAAACCTTCGCCGACCGCGCCGAGCAGGCCGCATCCGACCTTCCCGTCACGGTGACCGTCTGGGATGAGAAGCAGCTGGCCGCCGACGGGTTCGGCGGTATCCTCGGCGTCGGTCAGGGCTCGACGCGTCCGCCGCGGCTGGTGAAGGTGTCGTACGCTCCCGAAGGCGCGGCGCGCCACCTCGCCCTCGTGGGCAAGGGCATTACCTTCGACTCGGGCGGACTCTCGCTGAAGCCCGCCACCGGGATGGTCGGCATGAAGTACGACATGACGGGAGCCGCCACCGTGCTCGCCGTCGCCCTGGCGGCCGCGCGGCTCGCGCTGCCGGTGCGGGTGACGGCGTGGCTGTGCCTCGCCGAGAACATGCCGTCCGGCTCGGCGATCCGGCCCAACGACGTGCTCCGCATCCGCGGCGGACGCACCGTCGAGGTGCTCAACACCGACGCCGAGGGGCGCCTGGTGCTCGCCGACGGCCTCGTCGCCGCCAGCGAAGAACAGCCGGATGCGATCGTCGACGTGGCGACCCTGACCGGCGCGGCCATGGTCGCGCTCGGCACGCGCTACGCCGCCGTGATGGGCTCCGACGACCTCGTCGACGACGTCCTCACGGCCGGGAAGCGGACCGGCGAGCTGCTCTGGCCGATGCCGCTCCCGGGCGAGCTGCGCGCCACGATCAACTCGGATGTCGCCGACATCGCGAACGCGAATCCCGGCAACACCGCAGGTGGCGCGTTGCTCGCCGGAGTGTTCCTGCAGGAGTTCGTCGGGCGCACCGGCGAGGAGGACGACGCGCCGCGCATCCCCTGGGCGCACCTCGACATCGCCGGTCCCGCGAAGAGCCCGGCCGCGCCCTACGGCTTCACCGGCAAGGGCCCGTCCGCCGTCAGCGTACGGGCGCTCATCCGTCTGGCCGAGAGCTTTTCCGGGAAGTAGTAGGGTCGTATGGGCGGGAAATCCCGCCCATCAACACGCCTCCCGGAGCCACCCCTCCTGGGCGGCACATCGTGTCACATGATCCTGATGCGCGAGGGAGTAGCTGGGTGTCTGAGCAGAACTTTGACATTGTGGTGCTCGGCGGTGGGAGTGGAGGCTACGCAGCAGCGCTGCGTGCGGCCGAGCTCGGATTCACCGTCGGCATGATCGAGAAGGACAAGGTCGGCGGCACCTGCCTGCACCGCGGCTGTGTCCCGACCAAGGCGCTGCTCCACGCGGCCGAGGTCGCGGACTACTCGCGGGAGTCGTCCAAGTACGGCATCGTCACGCAGTTGCAGGGCGTCGACATCAACGGCGTGACCCAGTACCGCCAGGGCATCGTCGCGAAGAAGTACAAGGGCCTCCAGGGCCTCGTGAAGGCCCGCGGCATCACCGTCATCGAGGGCGAGGGCCGCCTGGTCTCCCCCACCACCGTTCAGGTCGGCGAGGACAAGATCGTCGGCAAGAACGTCATCCTGGCCACCGGCTCCTACTCGCGCTCGCTTCCGGGCCTCGAGATCGGCGGCCGCGTGATCACCAGCGAGCAGGCTCTCGAGCTCGACTTCGTGCCGAAGAAGGTCGCGGTGCTCGGCGGCGGCGTCATCGGCGTCGAGTTCGCGAGCGTCTGGAAGTCGTTCGGCTCCGAGGTCACCATCATCGAGGCGCTGCCGCACCTCGTCCCGAACGAGGACGAGTCGATCAGCAAGTCGCTCGAGCGCGCGTTCCGCCGCCGCGGCATCGACTACCGCCTCGGTATCCGCTTCCAGGGAGTCACCCAGAACGAGGAGGGCGTCGTCGTCACCCTCGAGAACGGCGACACCGTCGAGGCCGAGTTGCTGCTCGTGGCCGTCGGCCGCGGCCCGCTGACGCAGGGTCTGGGCTTCGACGAGGTCGGGGTCACCATGGACCGCGGCTTCGTCATCACCGATGAGCGCCTCGCCACCAACATCCCCGGCGTCTACGCCGTCGGCGACATCGTCCCCGGCCTGCAGCTGGCCCACCGCGGCTTCCAGCAGGGCATCTTCGTCGCCGAGGAGATCGCCGGGCTCAACCCGATCGTCATCCCCGACGTCAACATCCCCAAGGTGACGTACTGCGACCCGGAGGTCGCGTCCATCGGCCTGACCGAGGCGAAGGCCGTCGAGAAGTACGGCGCCGAGGGCGTCACCAGCTACGACTACAGCCTCGCCGGCAACGCCCGTAGCGAGATCATCGGCACCAACGGCAGCGTCAAGGTCGTGCGCGTGAACGACGGCCCGGTGGTGGGCGTGCACATGATCGGCGCCCGCGTCGGCGAGCTCATCGGCGAAGCGCAGCTCGCCGTGAACTGGGAGGCCTACCCCGAGGACATCGCGCCGCTGGTGCACGCGCACCCGACGCAGAACGAGTCCCTCGGCGAGGCCTTCCTGTACCTCTCCGGCAAGCCGCTGCACACCCTCTAGGACGACCAGGCGGGTCCGTCTCGCGCGGACCCGCCTGCAATAAGCTACTGAACGATCAGGTTTTGAAGGAGAGAAGCTCATGAGCGAATCCGTCAGCCTCCCGGCGCTCGGCGAGAGCGTCACGGAAGGCACGGTCACACGCTGGCTGAAGAATGTTGGCGACCGTGTCGAGGTGGACGAGCCCCTGCTCGAAGTCTCGACCGACAAGGTCGACACCGAGATCCCGTCGCCGGTCGCCGGCGTCATCGAGGCGATCCTGGTGCAGGAGGACGAGACCGTCGAGGTGGGTACCGCGCTCGTGACGATCGGTGACGGCTCCGGCGCGGGCGCTGAGGCGCCTGCTGCTCCGGCCGCCGAGGCCGCTCCGGCCGCCGAGGCCGCTCCGGCCGAGGCTGCGCCCGCACAGGAGGCCGCGCCGGCTGAGCAGCCCGCGCCGGCCCAGGAGGCAGCTCCGGCTGACGCAGCGCCCGCACAGGAGGCAGCTCCCGCTGAGGCAGCGCCCGCACAGCAGGCCGCGCCCGCACAGGAGGCCGCTCCGGCCGAGGCGGCCCCCGCTCAGCAGGCTGCGCCCGCCGCACCGGCCGCACCCGCAGAGCAGGCGCCCGCGCAGCAGGCTCCCGCTCAGGCCGCTCCGGCCCCTCAGGCGGCGGCTCCGGCGGCCCCTGCCCAGCCCGCCGCTGCAGCTCCCGCGTCATCGGGCGGCGCCCACGCCGGCAACGCCGGCTACGTGACCCCAATCGTCCGCAAGCTCGCGAACGAGCAGGGCGTCGACCTCTCGACCGTCACCGGAACCGGTGTCGGCGGACGCATCCGCAAGGAGGACATCCTCTCGGCTGCCGCTCCCGCCGCGGCCGAGTCCGCGGCTCCGGCGCCCGCGTCCGCTCCGGCTCCGGAGGTGTCGCCGCTGCGTGGCACCACGCAGCCGATGTCGCGCCTGCGCAAGGTCGTGGCCGAGCGCGCCGTCGTCTCGATGCAGTCGACCGCACAGCTCACGAGCGTGGTCGAGGTCGACGTCACGAAGGTCGCTGCTCTCCGCGACCGCGTGAAGGGCGACTTCCTGGCGAAGACCGGCGTGAAGCTTTCCTTCCTCCCGTTCTTCGCCTTGGCCGCCTCCGAGGCGCTGAAGACGTACCCCGTCATCAACGCGACGGTCGACGGCGACAGCATCGTCTACCCGGACCACGAGAACCTCTCGATCGCCGTCGACACCGAGCGCGGCCTCCTCACCCCGGTGGTGCGGAACGCCTCGGAGCTGGACATCGCGAGCCTCGCCGCGGAGATCGCCGACCTGGCCGAGCGGACCCGGAACAACCGGCTGAAGCCCGACGAGCTCGCCGGCGGGACGTTCACGCTGACCAACACCGGTTCGCGTGGAGCCCTGTTCGACACCCCGCTCGTGTTCCTCCCGCAGGTCGCGATCCTGGGTACCGGCATCGTTGCCAAGAAGCCGGTTGTCGTGTCGGCCGACGGCAGCGACTCGATCGCCATCCGGTCGACGGTCTACCTCGCCCTGTCCTACGACCACCGCATCGTGGACGGCGCCGACGCGGCCCGCTTCCTCGTCGCGGTGAAGAACCGCCTCGAAGGCGGCAACTTCGAGGCCAACCTGGGTATCTGACCCGCTCACGGGAACACCGCCCGCAAGCGCCAACCGGCTTCGCTCCTCACCAGCAGGAGCGAAGCCGGTTCGCTTTTCGGCGATCGCGCCGCGTCGGGAACGACACTCACCAGCGCAGCGCCACCCCAGCTCTCCACCAGACTCAGCCGGGCACCCGAGTAGTCCCGCGATGCTCGGGCGCCGGTGACACCGAGCGCCCCGCTCTCTTCGTCCATCAGCGCCGACGTGCCGTCGAGCACGTCCTCCAGGCAGGCGGGCGCGGCCGTTCGGGCCTCGAAGCAGACCAACCGTGCGTCCAGCAGGGCGCGTGCCGCATCCACCGGGTCGTCCCCCACCATGGCCGTCGCACCGGCCTCAGTTTTCGCAGGCTGTGCCTTCGTCGTGGCCGGGGCTGAGGCCACAGGCAACCCCGTCCGCGCGGGAGTCGGTGACGCCGTCCCTCGTCGCGCCTCTTCGACGATCGACGAACCTCGCGCGGGAGACGAACTCCCCACGGCAGAAGCACTTTCAGCGGGAGAGGCCGGCAGCAGCACGATCAGCGCCAGCGCGGCTGCGACCGGCACGAGTCCGATCACGACGAGCGCGGGGCGGCGCCGCACCCGTCCTCGCAGCCACCGGACCAGCACCCGTCCCGGGTTGTCGTCCAGAGCATCCATCGCCGAGCCGAGCATCGAGCCGAGCCTTCCGCCAACGCCCGCTCCCCTTCCTCTGCCCCGCGGTGCACTGACTTCGCGTGAACGCGCCGGCGCCGCGCCGACGGCTGGCTTCACCCCCGCCGAATCGCCGGACGACGATGCGCCCGACAGGCGCACCGCCTCCGGGGCGACCGTCCTCAGGATCGATTCCTCCACCGCGCTCCACGTACCGTGCCGCAGCCCCGTCTCGACGGAGGACAGCAGCATCATCCCGGTCCCATCGACGACCTGCAGGCAGAGGCTGCGGGCGAGCCGGTAGAACGCTTCTGCATCGACGACGGCGCTCGATGGCGTCCATTCGACGACCTGGTCCAGCGCATCCAGAGCCGGACACCCGTCGCCCACGAACACGACGCTCGCCGGCGTCAGCTCGGGTGCGCTCCATCCGGCCTCGTGCAACGAACGGATGCCCGCCGCCACGCCGAGCAGGATCGTCGCCGCCTCGCCTCCACGCACTCCGCGCCGGTCGGCGAGCAGCGTCTCGAGAGTGCCGCTCTCGGCGTACCCGAGCAGCACGGCATCGAACTCGGCGCCCCGCACCCGTAGCACCGGCGGCTCGTCCACGACACCCACCACGTGCTCGCTCGCCGCCGCCCGGCGCGCGAGCACATCCACGACCGAACCCCGTGCGGCCGGACGTGGGCGGACCCGGAGGAGACATCGCCCGGGCAGCCCGCTGCCGGACACGACGAGGCGCATCTCGCCGTGAGGATGCTCGGGGGCTCCGCCAGGACTGCCGTGCACCTCCCACCCCTGGCGGAAGGCGACAGCCCTCGCCGCGCGCAGGAGTTCAGCGGGGACCGCGGGCCGGGAACGCGAAGACGAGCGAAGGGGAATCACCCGTTCATTCCAGCCGGAACCGCCCGTCGCAGACCTTCCGCCGAAGAATCCGTGGACAGCATCCACCGCCATCCTGCTGTGAGCACATCGGCGCATGCCGCACCCACATCTCAGCACGTCGGCGATCCGCGCCACGCCCGCATAGACTGACCGGGTGACCACGTATGACGTCACGGGGCTAAGCGCCAACTCCGTGCCGTATCTCGAGGCCCTTCAGCAGCAGCGTGCCCTGCACGCCGCTGTCGTCGCAGGCCGGGCGCCCGATACCGTCATCCTCCTCGAGCACTCGCCCGTGTACACCGCGGGCAAGCGCACCGACCCGAGCGAACGTCCGACCGACGGAACCCCCGTCGTCGACGTCGATAGGGGCGGCAAGATCACCTGGCACGGGCCGGGGCAGCTCGTGGGATACCCGATCCTCCGCCTCCACGATCCCATCGACGTCGTCGGCTACGTCCGTGCGCTCGAACGGGTCCTCATCGACGTCCTCGCACGTCTCGGGGTCACCGGCGAGCAGATCGAAGGCCGATCCGGCGTCTGGATGCGACCCGCGCACAATCCGGGAGCCGAACGCGACGAGAAGATCGCCGCCATCGGCATCCGTGTCGCGGAAGGCGTCACGATGCACGGCTTCGCGCTCAACTGCTCGAACAGCCTCGACGCCTACGACCGCATCGTCGCGTGCGGCATCCGCGACGCCGGGGTGACCACGATCTCGCGCGTGCTGGGCCGCACCGTCACCCCGCAGGAGGTCGCGCCACTGGTTCAGGATGCGTTCGATCTGGAGTTCACCTCAGCGGAGGCCGTCGCGTGAGCGCCGTTCCCGAGGGGCGCCGGATGCTGCGCCTTGAGGTCCGCAACGCCCAGACCCCGATCGAACGCAAGCCCGAGTGGATCAAGACGAAGGCCAAGATGGGGCCCGAATACCGCCAGCTGCAGAGCCTGGTGAAGTCCGAAGACCTGCACACGGTCTGCCAGGAGGCGGGCTGCCCGAACATCTACGAGTGCTGGGAGGACCGCGAGGCCACCTTCCTCATCGGCGGCTCGCAGTGCACGCGCCGCTGCGACTTCTGCCAGATCGACACCGGGAAGCCGGCCGACTTCGACCGGGACGAGCCTCGGCGCGTCGGCGAGTCCGTCCAGCGGATGGGCCTGCGCTACGCGACCGTCACCGGGGTCGCCCGCGACGATCTGGAGGATGAGGGGTCGTGGCTGTACGCCGAGACGATCCGTGAGATTCACCGGCAGTCGCCGGGAACCGGCGTGGAGATCCTGGTGCCGGACTTCTCGGGAAACCCGCAGCACCTGGCCGAGGTGTTCTCCGCGCGGCCGGAGGTCTTCGCGCACAACGTCGAAACCGTCCCGCGCATCTTCAAGCGCATCCGACCGGCGTTCCGCTACGAGCGGTCGCTGGATGTGCTGACACAGGGGCGCGCCGCAGGCCTCATCACGAAGTCCAACCTCATCCTCGGGATGGGCGAGGAGCGTCACGAGATCAGTACCGCCCTGCGAAACCTGCACGACGCGGGCACCGACATCATCACCATCACGCAGTACCTGCGGCCCAGTCCGCGCCACCTGCCGGTCGCCCGCTGGGTGCATCCGGACGAGTTCGTCGAGCTTAAGGCAGAGGCAGAGGAGATCGGCTTCCTCGGCGTCCTCGCGGGCCCGCTGGTGCGCTCGTCGTACCGAGCCGGACGGTTGTGGGCGCAGTCGATGGCGGCGAAGGGACGGCCGGTTCCGGCCGAACTGCAGCACCTGGCCGACGCATCCCTCGGCTTCGCGCAGGCGGTCTCCTGAGACCGCTCTCCCCGTAGCGAACGGGTCATCTGAAACCTCGCCGAGCCGGTATCCTTGGAGCTATGGCAAAGGACAAGTCCACCAAGGAGCCCGGCCGTCTGAAGCAGATGTGGCAGGTCTTCCAGATGACCCGTCGCTACGACGATCGTGCGGTGCTGTACATCGCGCTCGGGGCTGTCCTCCCGATCCTTCTCGGCGTCCTGCTCGCCGTGTTCCTCTCCGGCGGCAACGTCTTCACGATGGTGCTGTGGATCGTCGCGGGCGTGCTCGCCGGCGTCCTGCTGGCGCTCATCATCCTGGGCCGCCGTGCCGAGCGGGCCGCCTACTCCCAGATCGAGGGTCAGCCCGGTGCCGTGGGCGCTGTGCTGCGCTCGTCGCTCAAGCGCAGCTGGCGGGGCTCGGAGATGCCGGTGGCGGTCAACGGCAAGACGCAGGATGCGGTGTATCGGGCAACCGGCCGCGGCGGCGTCGTCCTCATCAGCGAAGGCCCCGCGACGCGGACCAAGCGCATGGTCGACGAGGAGCGGCGCAAGGTCAACCGCGTGCTCCCGAACGTCCCCGTCACGATCATCAGCGTGGGCCCGGATGCGGACTCGGTTCCGCTCCACAAGGTCCCGCGCAGGCTGGCCAAGATCAAGCCGACCCTCACCAAGGCCGAGGTGCTCGCGATCAGCAACCGCCTCCAGTCCATGGAGAACCAGATGCCCATCCCGAAGGGCATCGACCCCATGAAGGTGCGCGCCCAGCGCGCGCGCTGACGGCGCCGCCGCGATCACGGCTGAGAGCCGGATCAGGCCTGAATCAGCTTGGCCTGCTCATCAGAAGGCACTTCAACGGTCTGACGAAGCATGCGGAAGTGCTTCTCCCATTCGGCCGTGGAGCCACCGGCCGCGTGTAGAGCTGTACGAACGGCCACCAGTCCGCGTTCAAGAGCTTCGGCTTCGCGCCCGCCCGCGACGTCCATCTCGAAGGTGAGCACGTGGCTGGGGGTGTCGGCGGCAAGGTCGGCATTCATCACGCCGTCGCAATCAGCCAGCGCATCGGCGAGAGTCTCGAAGATGGACTCGAAGTCCTCGCTCGACTCAAGCCGCGCCTCGACTGCGACCTCCAGATGGTAGCTCTTCACAACCGGTCCTCCCGTTTCCAGCAGTCTAGCCGCGTGAAGTATCGCCTCAGGTTGAGGAGGTACGCGCGGTTGGGCGTCAAATGGATGGTCTTAAGGTGCACGCCGCATGGGCACCGACCCTTGTAGTACTTGCGGCCTCTACTGAACGTCCATCCCGCCGTCTCGCAACGCCTGATGGTGTTCTCAATGTGCTTGTCAGGGTGAGCGGGTCTGTCTCCCATCGCCGTCCCCTCTCGTCGCTGGCCTGCTTCGCAAGCGTATGAAGAGGACGGTCAGGTCGAAGTCGGTGGAGCGAAAGGTGTGGAGAACTCCGTGTCAGGCGCGGATGAGGACGGTTCCCGCGATCTTGTCGTGGAACCCGCGCTGGTCCGAATCCCAGACCAGGGCCGGGACGACGATGCACAGCAGCAGCGTGCGGAGGACCGGGCGCCATACTCCGACCCAACCGCCGCGCACCGCGACCACGCGCATCCCGAGCACCCGGTGCCCGATGCTGCCGCCGATGGTCGGGATGAAGACGATCTGGAGAGCGGCGAAGATGAGGATCGTCGCCCACGAGTCGTAGCGGAAGAAGGCGAACGACAGCAGGGATGCGATCGCCCAGTCGATCGCGATGGCCCCGATTCGACGGCCGACCCGCCCGACCGAGCGTGGACCGGCCTCGGGAAGGCCGAGTCGCTCTCCCGGATAGCGGCTGGGGGCGATGTTGCCCGGACGGTTCGTGGGGTTCTGCGGCACGTGCCCGATTGTAGCGAGCGCGACAGGGGCGATCCTGAACTCGGGAAATCGGCGCCGCCCATCCCCGACCCGGGTACCCGTAACATGCCGGAAACATTCGCGTGACCCCCGGGAAACCCCCTCCCTCTAGCTTTGACGTGGGCTGCACGCGCAGTCCGGTCACCCGCAAAGCCATTGGGAGTCGTCCGCATGTTCCGTGATTCGTCCGAGGTGCTCAAGTTCATCAAGGACACCGACGTCAAGTTCCTTGATATCCGCTTCACCGACCTTCCTGGCGTGCAGCAGCACTTCAACATCCCCGCCTCGACCGTCGACGAGGAGTTCTTCTCCGTCGGACAGCTGTTCGACGGCTCCTCGATCCGCGGCTTCGCGTCGATCCACGAGTCCGACATGCAGCTGATCCCGGACGTGTCGACCGCCTACGTCGACCCGTTCCGCGCCGAGCGCACGCTGATCATGGTGTTCGACATCTACAACCCGCGCAACGGCGAGATCTACTCGAAGGACCCGCGCCAGGTCGCCAAGAAGGCCGAGAAGTACCTCGCCTCCACCGGCATCGCCGACACCGCGTTCTTCGCCCCCGAGGCCGAGTTCTACATCTTCGACGACGTGCGCTACGAGGTGAAGCAGAACTCCAGCTTCTACTCCGTGGACTCGGAGGAAGGCGCCTGGAACTCGGGCCGCGTCGAAGAGGGCGGCAACCTCGCCAACAAGACCCCGTACAAGGGCGGCTACTTCCCGGTCAGCCCGGTCGACAAGCAGGCCGACCTGCGCGACGACATCTCGCTGAAGCTGATCGACGCGGGCCTCATCCTGGAGCGCGCGCACCACGAGGTGGGCACCGGCGGCCAGGCCGAGATCAACTACCGCTTCGACACGATGGTCCACGCGGCGGACGACATCCTCAAGTTCAAGTACATCGTGAAGAACACGGCCAACGAGTGGGGCAAGACGGCCACGTTCATGCCGAAGCCCCTATTCGGCGACAACGGCTCCGGGATGCACACGCACCAGTCGCTGTGGAACGACGGCAAGCCGCTGTTCTACGACGAGGCCGGCTACGGCGGGCTCTCGGACATCGCTCGCTGGTACATCGGCGGCCTGCTGAAGCACGCCCCCGCGGTTCTCGCCTTCACGAACCCGACGGTGAACTCGTTCCACCGCCTGGTCCCCGGCTTCGAGGCGCCGGTCAACCTGGTCTACTCGGCCGGTAACCGCTCGGCATCGATCCGCATCCCCATCACGGGCAGCAACCCGAAGGCGAAGCGCATCGAGTTCCGTGCGCCCGACGCCTCCGGCAACCCGTACCTCGCGTTCGCCGCCCAGCTCATGGCCGGCCTCGACGGAATCAAGAACCGCATCGAGCCGCACGAGCCGGTCGACAAGGACCTCTACGAGCTCCCGCCTGAGGAGGCACGCAACATCCCGCAGGTGCCCGCGACGCTCGGCGAGGCGCTCGACGCGCTCGAGGCCGACCACGACTTCCTCACCGCGGGCGGCGTGTTCACCCCGGAGCTCATCGAGACCTGGATCGAGTACAAGCGCGAGAAGGAGATCAAGCCCCTCGCGCAGCGTCCGCACCCGTTCGAGTACGAGCTGTACTACGGGGTCTGATCCCGAATCGCTCACCGAAAGGGCCGCATCCACCACGGATGCGGCCCTTTCCGCGTATCGGGCTTCAGCCGGACGAGAACAGAAGCGTCAGGCGTTCTCCTGCGCCACAGGCACCACCGGCGCGGGACGCCGGGCCTCGATCGCCCGCCCGACCCTGCGCGAGAGGGTGATCGAGGGACGCTCCACGAAGCGGTGGAACACTTCGGCCGTCAGCAGGATGACCGGGATGAGCGCCGCCGCGATGAGCAGCCACCACCAGCCGTTCGCGCCGACGAGCACCGCGGCCGCGACCAGGATCGGCTCGTGGACGAGGTAGATGCTGAAGGACCGCGTTCCCGCCCACTGCACCGGTCGCGCCTCCAGCGGTCGCTGGACCGGGGAGGCGAAGGCGAGCACCACGACGGCGGCGACACCGGTGAGGCTGAGCAGGTAGGCGAACGCCTGGAGCGGCCCATAGCCGTTCGGAGCGATCACCGTCGGGCTGACCGTGAGCAACAGGGCGCCGGCGACGATCGGCCACCAGGTGCGGACGCGGGACGCCGTCGCCGCCAGCCGGTCGCGGTTGAAGGCCAGCAGCATGCCGATCGCGAACACGGGCAGATACTGCAGCAGGTCAGCGGTGATCCACGCGGCGGGCAGGGCGTGGCGGAAGGCATCGAACCGCGCAACCGCCGAGATGACCATCAGCAGCGGGATGGCGGCCCACCACCAGCGCGCGGCACGGGTCGCCCGGATGAGCAGGAACATGACCGGCATGAGCAGGGAGAACCAGACCTCCCAGGTGAGCGACCACAAAGGGCTGTTCAGGTTGGAGGTTCCGAACAGCAGGGTCAGGTCATGCCAGGTGCTGCTGAGGGTCGGTGCGTGATGGGTTCCCATCCAGCCGCCCATCGACGGGTCGCGGGGCACGGCCACGGCGAGAGCGAACGCCAGTGCGACCGATGCCCAGACCGGCACATACAGTCGCACGATGCGGCGTCCGTAGTACGCGAGAGTGCTGCGCCCGGTCGGGGGCCGCTTGAGGAAGGGCAGCGTGAGCACGAACCCGGAAAGGACGAAGAACACCAGCACCGCTTCGTGTCCCGCGAACAGAAGGCGGAGCGGCGTGTGGAACAGCCACCATTCGAGGCTGAACGCCGCCGGGTTCACCTTGTCGATGTACAGGGCGGAGATCGCGGGCACCACGAGCAATGCGTGGTAGCCGATGACCACGAGGGAGGCGACCCCTCTGAGTCCATCTAGCGACGCATATCGCTGCCCCTGAGTATTACTCACTTTCGCAGGATAGCCCGCGCACGGCCGAAACGCGCACCCTGAATCGGGGCCCGCGAATTTCTTTTTTCGAGCGTGTCGACCTTTTGGCCCACCGTTCGACACGATGGTAGGAGGGTGCGAGAGAAGCACCCCGGGACTGAGGGAGACACCCATGAAGTACATGCTGATCATGCGCTCGAACGACGCCGCCAAGGAGGCCTACGAGGAGATGGACTTCACCGAGGTCATCGCCCGCATGGGCCAGTACAACGAGCAGCTCATCTCGGCCGGCGTCCTGCTCGCGGGTGACGGTCTCGCGGACGACGTCGCCACCACCGGTTTCGTCGTGGACTTCTCGACGACCCCGCCCGCGATCACCGACGGCCCCTACGGGGAGACGCACGAGCTGTTCAACGGCTTCTGGATCCTCGAGGTCAGTTCGAAGGAGGAGGCGGCGGAGTGGGCCAGCCGCTGCCCGCTCGGGCCCGGGTCCAAGCTCGAGGTGCGGCGCGTGACCGATGAGAGCGACTTCGCGGCCTTCGCCGACAACGAGTGGATCCAGAAGGAGACCGAGTGGCGGGCCGCCGCCGACAAGGCGTGAGCGCTGCCGGGCTCGAGGTCAGAACACCATGAACGGGATCCCGGCACGGGTCGACGCCGTCTGGCGCATCGACGGGGCGCGCGTCGTCGCGACCTTGGCGAAGGTGACGGGCGACGTCGTCCTGGCCGAGGATCTCGCTCAGGAGGCGCTGGTCGAAGCGCTGAGGCAGTGGCCGCGGGATGGTGTGCCCGACAACCCGGGCGGCTGGCTGACCGCGGTCGCCAAGCGGCGTGCGATCGACCACTGGCGCCGGCGGGAAGGCCTCGACGACCGCTACCGCGCGATCGCGGCGACGCTGGACGAGGCGGCCGAGGACCGGTGGGAGCCGATCGACGACGACGTGCTGCGTCTCGTCTTCACCGCGTGCCATCCAGCCCTCTCCCGGGAGGGGCAGGTGGCCCTGACCCTGCGGATCGTCGCGGGGCTGAGCACCGCGGAGATAGCACGGATGTACTTCGTGCCGGTCGCGACGATCCAGCAGAGGATCGTGCGAGCCAAGAAGACGATCGCGGCGGCGCGCATCCCGTTCGCCTCACCCGAGCCGTCCGAGTGGAAGACGCGGCTTGCTGGCGTGCTCAGCGTCGTCTATCTGGTGTTCACGGAAGGCTACGCGGCAACGACCGGACGAGAGTGGATGCGCAGCGAGCTGGCGAACGAGGCCCTCCGCCTCGGCCGCACGGTGACGGCGCTACTCCCCCGCGAGCCGGAGGCGCACGCCTTGGTGGCGCTGATGGAGCTGCAGGCCGCGCGCTTTCCAGCGCGCACGCGTGCCGACGGGACGCCCGTCCTGCTCACCGAGCAGGACCGGACGCGCTGGGATCGGGCGCAGATCGTCCGGGGTCGTGCCGCACTGGCCCACGCCGACGGTCTCGGTCGCGGCCGGGGCCCGTACGCGCTGCAGGCCGCCATAGCGGAATGCCACGCGGTCGCCCCGACGGCGGAAGACACCGACTGGGACCGGATCGTGGTGCTCTACGAGGCGCTCGGCCGGATCGCGCCGAGCGCGGTGGTCGAGCTCAATCGGGCGGCCGCCGTCTCGATGGCTACGGGGCCTGCGAGCGCGTTACGGATCGTGGATGCGCTGGCCGCGCAGGACGCGCTACGCGGCTCGCACCTCCTCCCCAGCGTGCGGGGAGAGCTGCTGGCGCAGTTGGGACGGACCGATGAAGCGGTGTCGGAGCTCACCACCGCGGCCGGGCTCACCGCGAACGAGCGCGAGCGCGACGTGCTGCTCGCCAAGGCCGCCCGCCTGCGTGACGCCTGACCCACGCTCAGCCGGTGGGCGCGGGGCGGGGCTGGATGCCGTAGAAGGAGCGCTCGAAGACCTGCCGGGCGCGGCGCGTCACCGCGAGGTAGTCCTCCTCGAGGCGGCTCGCCGAACCGGGCGGGTACTCCATGAGCCGGGCGACACCGTCGAGCGCGACACGGTCGGAGGGCAGCACGTCGGCCGTCTTGTCCGCCCACAGGGTCATGGCAGACCGGGTCCGGGAGGCGAACAGCCAGGCGTCGCGGAGGCGCGCCGCATCCTCCTCGGCCACGAAGCCGTGCTCGGCGGCCGCAGCCAGCGCATCCAGAGTCGAGGTGGTGCGCAGCCCCGGGATGCCGGCGGCATGCTCAAGCTGGATGAGCTGGACGAACCACTCCACATCGCTCAGCGAACCGCGGCCGAGCTTCAGGTGCCGGGACGGGTCGGCGCCCTGCGGCAGGCGCTCGTTCTCGACGCGCGCCTTGATGCGCTTGACCTCGCGCACCGCCTGCTCGCCGATGCTCTCGGGGTACCGGACCTCGTCGGCGAGCTGCTCGAAGTCGGCGAGGAGGCCCGCATCGCCTGCCACACCGCGCGCGCGCAGCAGGGCCTGCGCCTCCCAGGTGAGCGACCAGCGCCGGTAATAGGCGCGATAGGAGTCGAGGGAGCGGACGGGCGGACCGTTCTTCCCCTCCGGGCGCAGCCCGATGTCGAGGTCGAGCGGAAGGCGGTTGTCCTCCGTCAGGCGGTTCAGCTCCGACACGATCGCGAGGGCGGCACGGTTGGCCGCCTCCTGCTCGGCGGCGAGCGGGCGGAACACGTACATCACGTCGGCGTCGGACCCGAAGCCGAGTTCCCGGCCGCCGAACCGGCCCATCCCTATGACCGCGAACTCCAGCTCGTCGCCGTCGCCGTCGCCGCGGGCCGAGCGGATCGCCTGGAGCACGCCCGCGATGATGTTCTCGGTCACGTCGGTCAGGCCGTGGGCCAGTTCTGTGATGGTGGCGAAGCCGAGGATGCCCGACAGCGCCAGCCGCAGCACCTCGCGCCGGCGCATGGCCCGCAAGGCAGCGGCAGCCGTATCGACCGACTCGTGCCGGCCGAGGATCGCGGCGGTCTCCTCGCGCAGCAGCGCCGCTGGGCGGGGGCGCAGGTCGTCCTCCGACTCGAGCCACGCGGCGGATTCGGGGATGCGGCCCAGAAGCTCGCCCGCGAAGCGCGAGCCTGACAGCACCCGCGTCAACCGCTCGGCAGCTCCCGTCGAATCCCGCAGCATCCGTAGATACCAGTGCGTGCCGCCGAGCTCCTCGCTCAGCCGCCGGAAGGTCAGGAGGCCGTAGTCGGGGTCGGGACCGTCGGCGAACCACTGCAGCATCACCGGAAGCAGGTGCCGTTGGATGGTGGCGCGCCGGGAAACACCGGAGGTGAGCGCCGCGATGTGGGCGAGCGCGCCGCGCGGATCGCGGAACCCGATCGCCGCGAGCCGCGCCTCCGCCTGCTCGCTGGTGAGGCCTGCTCCTCCGGCCAGCCGGGCGTCGTCCGCGGGCGCCGCGGCGACGGCGCTCAGCAGCGGCCGGTAGAACAGCCGCTCGTGCAGGCCCCGGACGCGGTGCTTGATCGCGTTCCACAGGACCATGAGCTGGTCGGCGTTCGCCGCGAGCCCGGTCGACCGGGCGAGGATGCGCACGTCCGCCTCGTCGCGCGGCATCAGGTGGGTGCGGGTCAGCCGCCGCAGCTGGAGGCGGTGCTCCATCAGCCGCAGCGAACGGTAGTCGCGCGAGAAGGTGGCCGACTCCTCCCGGCCGATGTAGCCCTGCGCGGCCAGCGCCGCGAGGGCCGACAGGGTGTCGCGCTGACGGACTTGCTCGTCGGTCTGGCCGTGGACGAGCTGCAGCAGCTGCACGGTGAACTCCACGTCGCGCAGGCCGCCCGGGCCGAGCTTCACCTGGTAGTGCACTTCGTCGTCGGGGATGTTGTCGGTGACGCGCTCGCGCATCCGCTGTACCGATTCGACGAAGTTCTCTCGGGAAGCGCTGCTCCAGACCTTGGGCGCGAGGGCGGCGACGTAACGCTCACCGAGGTCGAGGTCGCCGGCGAGCGGACGCGCCTTGAGGAGCGCCTGGAACTCCCACCCCTTCGCCCAGCGGTCGTAGTAGGCGATGTGCGATTCGAGGGTGCGGACGAGCGCACCGGCCTTGCCTTCTGGGCGCAGGTTGGGATCCACCTCCCAGAGGCCGGGCTCGATCGCCGGCTCGTGGATGCCGCGCATCGTCAGCATCGCCAGTCGCGTCGCGATGTCGACCGCCCGGCCCGGCTCGAGGCCCGCCTCCGCATCCCCCTCCGTGACGAAGATGACGTCGACATCGCTGAGGTAGTTGAGCTCGCGGGCGCCGGCCTTGCCCATCCCGATCACGGCGAATCGGGTCGCCCGCACCTGCTCCTCGGGGAAGCGACCTGGGCCGGTGCCGATGGTCATGCGCCGGGCGACGGCGAGCGAGGCCTCCAGGGCCGCGGCGGCGAGATCGGAGAGGGCGGCGGCGACCGCGTCGAAGCCCTCGACCGGGTCCGGCTGCTCGAGGTCGAAGCTCGCCAGCTGCACGAGACGACGCCGGTAGTGGATGCGCAGCGCGGCCCAGGCGGACTCCTCGCCGTTCGCCGCCACGCCGTCCACCGCCCCAACCGCGTCGAGGAGGTCTGCTCGTAGCTCGTCGGCGGCCGGAAGATGGGTGATCGCCGCCGCGAGCGCATCCAGCTGGGCCGGCTGGCGGAGGAAGAACTCCCCCACGCCCTCCGACGCGCCGATGACGCGGAACAGTCGCCGGGCGTCCTCCTCGGAGCCAAGCGCCGCCCGGGCCTGCTCGGGCGCCTGACGCAGCAGCCGGAGGGCGAGCGCGAGCGCCGTGTCCGGGTCGGCCGCCGTCGACAGCGCGCCCATGAGCGCATCCGTCGGCAGACCGCTGAGTTCGGCCAGCTCATCCAACTCGTCACGGACAGAGCTCAGCCCCACGAAACCGGCACGCGCCAGGGCGGTGAGGGAGAGCTGCTGTCGGGTCACGACGAACGGGTCAGAGGATCTCGAGGTTGGTCCGCAGTTCGTACGGGGTGACCTGCGCGCGGTACTCCGCCCACTCCTTGCGCTTGTTGAGCAGGACGTAGTTGAAGACCTGCTCCCCCAGCGTCTCGGCGACAAGCTCCGAGTCCTCCATCAGCGAGATGGCATGATCCAGGCTCGCCGGGAGTTGGTTGTAGCCGAGCGCGCGACGCTCTGCGTCGGAGAGCGCCCACACGTTGTCCTCCGCCTCGGGCGGCAGGTCGTACTGGCCCTCGATGCCCTTGAGGCCTGCAGCGAGCAGCAGTGAGAAGGCGAGGTACGGGTTCGCCGCCGAGTCGATCGCACGGTACTCGACGCGCGAGCTCTGGCCCTTGCTGGGCTTGTACAGCGGCACGCGGACCAGCGCCGAGCGGTTGTTGTGGCCCCAGCTCACGAAGCTGGGCGCCTCGTCGCCGCCCCACAGTCGCTTGTAGGAGTTCACGAACTGGTTCGTCACCGCGGTGATCTCCGGCGCATGGCGCAGCAGACCGGCGATGAAGTGGCGGCCGATCTTGGAGAGCTGGTACTGGGCGCCCGGCTCGAAGAAGGCGTTGGTGTCGCCCTCGAACAGCGACATGTGGGTGTGCATCCCCGAACCCGGGTGGTCGGAGAGGGGCTTCGGCATGAAGGTCGCGTACACGCCCTGCTCGATCGCCACCTCCTTGATCACCGTGCGGAACGTCATGATGTTGTCAGCGGTGGTGAGGGCGTCGGCGTAGCGGAGGTCGATCTCGTTCTGGCCGGGGCCCGCCTCATGGTGGCTGAACTCCACCGAGATGCCCAGGTCCTCCAGCATGCGCACCGAGCGGCGGCGGAAGTCGTGGGCGGTGCCGCCGGGCACGTTGTCGAAGTACCCGGCCGAGTCCACAGGCTCAGGGCCTTCGGCGCCGAACTGCGACGACTTGAGCAGGTAGAACTCGATCTCGGGATGCGTGTAGAAGGTGAAGCCGCGGTCGGCCGCCTTCTCCAGGGTCCGCTTGAGGACGTTGCGCGGGTCGGAGACCGACGGCTGGCCGTCGGGCGTGGTGATGTCGCAGAACATGCGCGCGGTCGGGTCGATCTCGCCGCGCCACGGCAGGATCTGGAACGTCGTCGCGTCGGGAAGCGCCAGCAGGTCGGACTCGTAGGCGCGGGTCAGGCCCTCGATGGCGGAGCCGTCGAAGCCGAGGCCCTCGGAGAAGGCTCCCTCGACCTCGGCCGGGGCGATCGCGACGGACTTCAGGGTGCCGACGACATCGGTGAACCACAGCCTCACGAACTTGACGCCACGCTCCTCGATCGTACGAAGAACGAAGTCGCGCTGCTTGTCCATCCTGCCCCTTTCCTCGGCCGTTCCCAGACTAGTGGTTCACTAGACTGAGCCGCATGAGCGACCAGTCACCGGTGCCTTCCGTCCACCCCACGACCTCGTCGATGCAGGGGCTGAAGCGCGTGCGCACCCGCCACTTCCAGGCGGCGAAGGAGGAGGGTGCTCCGTTCACGGGCCTCACCAGCTACGACATGCTCACCGCGCAGATTTTCGACGAGGCGGGCATCGACTTCCTGCTGGTCGGCGATTCGGCCGGGAACAACGTCCTCGGCTACGACACCACGCTGCCGGTGACGGTGGACGACCTCATCCCGTTGACGCGCGCCGTCGCGAAGGCGGTGAAGCGCGCGTTCGTCGTCGCCGACATGCCGTTCGGCTCGTACGAGACGGGCCCGCAGGAGGCGCTGCACACCGCCGTGCGCTTCATGAAGCAGACCGGCGCGCACGCCGTCAAGCTCGAGGGCGGCCGGCGGAGCGCGGAGCAGATCCGGCGCATCGTCGACGCGGGCATCCCCGTGATGGCGCACATCGGCTTCACCCCGCAGAGCGAGCACGGACTCGGCGGTCACCTCGTGCAAGGCCGCGGCGACTCGGCCGACGAGCTCCTCGCCGACGCGCACGCGGTGGAGGACGCCGGAGCCTTCGCGGTGGTGCTCGAGATGGTGCCGGCCGAGGTCGCCAAGCGCGTCACGGCCGAGCTGCGCATCCCGACCGTCGGCGTCGGCGCCGGCCCGCACGTCGACGGCCAGCTGCTCGTGTGGACGGACTGGGCCGGCTTCACCACCGGCCGCGTGCCGCGCTTCGTGAAGCAGTACGCCGACCTCAAGACCGTGCTGTCGGATGCGGCCCGGGCCTACAAGGCGGACGTGCAGGGCGGATCGTTCCCGACCGACGAGCACAGCTTCTAGCGGTTGTCGGCGGCGTCCTCTTCGGCCCACTTGGCGGAGTTCTCGCGCAGCTTCTCGAGCGCGTGCTCGGCCTCCGCGCGGGTGTCGAACGGTCCGACGCGGTTCGGCGCCGGTGACAGGAAGCCCTGCTCGACCTCGCCGGTCTTCATGTTGTACCAGTACTTGTGCTCGGCGTCCTGCGTGATGCCGTGGTCATCGGTCGTCATAAGGTTGATGGTATGCCCAAGGATTCCGCCGGTCACCTGATCCCGGGCCGTGTCAGCCCCATGCGCACCGTGCCGAGCCGCATCGGCCGGCCCGAGTATGTGGGCCGCCCGGGGCCGGCTCCCTACACCCGAGGCGACGTGTACACACCCGACGAGGTGCAGCGCATCCGGGAGGCTGGGCGCATCGCCGCCCGGGCCATCGAGCGCGTCGGCCAGGCGGTCCGCCCGGGCATCACGACCGAAGAGCTGGATGCGATCGGCCATGAGTTCCTGCTCGCCAACGACGCCTACCCGTCCACCCTGGGCTACCGCGGCTACCCGAAGTCGATCTGCAGTTCGGTCAACGAGGTGATCTGCCACGGAATCCCCGACGACACGGTGCTGCAGGACGGCGACATCGTCAACATCGACATCACCGCCTATAAAAACGGCTTCCACGGCGACAGCAACCAGACCTTCATCGCGGGCACGGCGTCCGACGAGGTGACCGAACTGGTCGACCGTACCCGCGAAGCGCTGAACCGCGGGATCAAGGCGGTCGCGCCCGGCCGCCATGTCAACGTGATCGGCCGGGCGATCGAGTCCTACGCCAAACGCTTCGGCTACGGCGTCGTCCGTGACTTCACCGGGCACGGCGTCGGCGCGGCCTTCCACTCGGGCCTCATCATCCCGCACTACGACGCCGCGCCCGCCTACGACGACGTGATGGAGCCCGGGATGGTGTTCACGATCGAGCCGATGCTCACCCTCGGCACGCACGAGTGGGAGATGTGGGCCGACGACTGGACGGTCGTCACCCGCGACCGCAGCATCACCGCTCAGTTCGAGCACACCCTTGTCGTCACCGAGCGCGGCGCCGAGGTGCTCACGCTCCCCTGACCTCGGCTGCCACAGTGGATCGGTGGCAGGTTCGATTGCGATGGCCTCCGTTCCACTAGTAGCGAACCCAAGGCTCGGCCGTGATCAATCGCACTTGGTGCACCGCTCCGTACCGAGGTGGAATGCTGCACCGTACGTGACATCTGATCTGGCATGCCCGAAGAAGGTGGCCTGACAGGACTCTGCTGTACCTACGCCCTACCCGAGAGAGTCCCGATACCGTCAACGTGTCTTCCCTGATCAGCGCCCGCAGCCCCTACAGGATCGGTGTCCACTCGCTGGCCGTCGGATTGACCGAG
The DNA here is from genome assembly GCF_058138205.1 of Leifsonia sp. RCC_180. Classification (NCBI taxonomy): domain Bacteria; kingdom Bacillati; phylum Actinomycetota; class Actinomycetes; order Micrococcales; family Microbacteriaceae; genus Leifsonia; species Leifsonia sp. RCC_180. The sequence continues at coordinate 1,070,751 of NZ_CP200340.1, forward strand.
ACGATGACGGAGTTGACATGCCCGGGACCTCTGTAGCTAAGGTCATAGACCACTTGGAACCCCAGTTTGTAACCCGGGTCAAGGGCAACTTTGTCACCCTCATCCGGACGGTCCTTCATTTCCTTGATCTGATATTCCACCACGCTCTTGTCGAAGCCGTATGCTTCGGCACCGTCGCGGACAATCTTGAAGAACTCCTCCGGCGTATCCGCCGTCAGGAAATACGCAATCTCACCGACCTCAGCTTGTTCCTCGACCGAGAAGAACGTGATGTGGTCGGTGTGCGCCTCCAGTGTTCCCTGTGAACCCTTCAGGTGGAGGGTCATCAGGCCGTCGGTCACAATGTCGGGCACATATCGGGCGTTGGCGGGGAGTCCGAGGTCTTCCTTGAGCAGTTGGTTCTTGGTGAGATCGAAGCTGACTCGGCAGGTCGCGTAGATCTCTTTCTTGCCCGCCTCATCCAGGCGTGAGTTCTTGTGATCGTTCATCGTCGCTCCCTTGTCCGTTCGGGTGTCGCATTGTTGGGTGGAAGAAGTTGCCGTGAGGACTTGCACCACCCCACAGCCGGAAAGTGAGAATGCCAGCGCTCCAACTACCGCAGTCCGGGCCAGCCTGCCGTAGTTCATGGGGTCTTCTTCCCGGTGAACCCTTGCCGCAGCCGGTCAACAATCTCGGGGAGCCGGTTCGGGATGCGCATATCCTCGGTGCGCTTGGTGAAGTCAGATTCGATGATCTCTTGCACCTTGTCCGGCTGGTCCTTCACCAGGTCCCGGTAGACCGGCAATGTGTCTTCCTTGATCAGTGACCAGCGGTCGTCCTTGTCGGCAATGTTCCCCCCAGAGAAGACCTCAGGGAACGTTTTCGCCCCGGGAATCGACGCCGCACCAATCAGGGTGATCATTTGCGTCATCGCTTCCCCCGTGCCGGGGTGATTGCGCATGGCATCGTAATTGTCGTTGATGATCTGCTTCTGCTCACGCTTGAGCAGGAATCCATTGCCCGCAGATATCTGCGCCGGGTCGCCCGATGCGATCTGACCCCACGCAGTTGCGGTGTCTCGGTCGATGGCGCCAGAGGCGCGCAGGCGTTCGATCTCTTTCATCCCGCCGGCGAGGAACGCCTCGTGCTGGCGGGCCTGATCGAGGAAGATCTCTTTCTGCATCCCCAGCAGAGTCGTCTCGTAGAACCGCAACTCCTCGTCACTCATCTGCTTCAAGTACGCCCACACGTCGTCGGGAAGGAAGGGGGGCTGTACTCCCGATTTCAGGATGCTGCGCGGCATGGCAGGGTCACGGAATCCGCCCGCGAACGACGGGCCGATCATATTCGCCATCCCCGCCCACTGAAGATCGGGATGGTCGAGGTAGAGGCGGCCGTAGTAGTCGTAGACCTTCTTGATCGTCGCCCAGTTCGCCTCCGTCCCGCGACCGATGTCCCAGGTCCCCGGGTCGATCCCGGCCTTGACCAGAGCTTTGTGGTTCCAATATCCCGTCAGGAAGTTTCGATACGCCTTCGAGTTCGCGACGATGAGTCCGGAGTCGGCTGCCGCGTCCATCGCGGCCTTCGCGCCCTCCCAATGCTTCGACGCCCACTCCCGGAACTCCGCACTGTTGAGATACGCGGACCGCTGCTCCGGAGTCATCCCGTTCAACAGATCCGTCAGGTATTGCGCGTCCTTTTTCCGATCCGGCTTCACCTTCGACGGGGCGAACATGGCCACACCCTTGCCCTTGGACACCGTCTTGTGGAAAAGCCCCCTGGTCCCCGAGTTGAACCCGTGCAACGCATCCAACCTGTCCTGCAGATCACGAAGATCCTTCTCGAGCTGGGCCAACACCAGCTCCAACTGAGAATCCACCGCGCTCAGGGCTTCCCCTGCCCCCGGCAGCGCCGCGTTCACCGCAGTGACCAGGGCGGTGTTCATCTCCTTGAGATGCTCCGTGAGATGCTGCTGAGCCCGCGTCGCGGTGAGCTGCGCGTTCAGCTCATCTTCTTTCAGCACACCGAAATGATTGACCTTGCCGTCTTCGTACGTGTACGAGGTGAGATCGGCCCGGATGACGCCGATCTCAGTTCGTGCAACCGCAATCTGCGGAGCGATAACCCGCGAAAGAACACCCTCCGCAGCCGAATACCCCTCACCCGACAACTCACCGCCACTCAACGCGTCGATCAGACGACGAGAGGCGCTCTCCGTCTTCTCCAGCACGGACAGCGCCGTGGTCAGATTCCCGGACAGCGCCGTCTTCAGTTTGGTGGAGTCGGCCGAATCATAAATCAGCCCCATCACAGGCCAGCTCTCTCGCGGGCTACCCGTTCGGCCTCATTTTCCGAGGCCGAGTTGATCTCTCGGGTGGCCTCGGTCAAGAGCTCTGTTTGCTGGTACGCGAGTTGACTGACATAACTGTCGAGCTCTTTTCGGGCCGCCAGCCCTTTCTGCACAAAGTAGTTCGTCGCCCCCGACCCGGTAGCAGCCTCCTCGAACCGGGACGTGTGCTGCCTCATCGCCCGCCGATACTCGTCCCACCGCTCCTCATGCAGACGAATGTTGTTAAGCGCCCCCACGACGTCCTCCTCGGACGCGCTCAATCCCTGACCCTCACGCGACGGACCGCTCATGAGTCAGCACCCCACATTGCTGCGTCCAGACTGTCGCGCTGCTCAATCTGTCGCAAGAGACTCAACATTTCGAGCCTCCGTGATCAACGACGCGGACAGCTTGAAGACGCCCTCCAAAGCAGTGTTCGTCACCACCGCCGCATCCTTCATGCACGCGATGTTGCTGGAACCGAGATCCACTGTCTGCGTCCGGGCACCAGCCTTGATCTCGGCAATACCCGCCACCGCATCCTGTGCAACAGCAACACTCGACGTTACTTTCACTACGTATTCCCCTTCGCCCGGTTCCACCTCAACCTAGGAGTTCTCAAGAAGCGGCACCCTCTGAGCCCAGACCAGAACGTCTCGGATCTCATCGTCCGAAGAAGCAAGAGCATCCCGATCGGGCGTCATCACATGGCTAGGAGACCTTGTGGTCCCACGGTCCCTAGCGGCCGAGTTCAGGACAGTTCCAGGATTCGTCGGCGACGTGACCCTTCCCGCTCGCTCTGGCGTCCGCGAGGCGGACCGAGCCGGATGCGCGGTAGATTCGTGGCATGACTTCGCAGAACCACGCGATCGGAATCGACATCGGCGGCACGGGCATCAAGGGAGGGCTGGTCGACCTGTCGACCGGCGAACTCATCAGTGACCGGGTGAAGCTGCCCACACCGGACGGCGGAAAGCCCGACGACATCGTCGAGACGACGAAGGAGATCGTCGACCGGCTGGCCAAGGAAGAGCCGGATGCGCCGGTGGGCGTCTGCTTCCCCGCCATCGTCAGCCACGGCGTCACCCTGTCCGCCGCCAACGTCGCGAAGGACTGGATCGGGCTGCACGCCGAAGACCTCTTCGAAGCGGCACTCGGCCGCGACATCCACTTCGTCAACGACGCGGACGCGGCCGGCTACGCCGAGACGCGCTTCGGGGCCGCGGCGGGCAAGGACGGGCTGGTCATCATGACCACGTTGGGGACGGGCATCGGCTCCGCCCTCATCTACGACGGGGTCCTCATCCCGAACGCCGAACTCGGCCACCTGGAGGTCGACGGGCACGACGCCGAGTCCCGCGCCGCATATTCGGCGAAGGAGCGCGAAGACCTGAGCTGGGAGAAGTGGGCGAAGCGCCTGCAGAAGTACTACTCGACGGTCGAGTTCCTCTTCACGCCGGACCTCTTCATCGTCGGGGGCGGCGTCTCCAAGCACTACGAGGAGTTCCTGCCGCTGCTGAAACTGAAGACACCGATCGTGCCGGCCGTGCACCGCAACAACGCGGGCATCCTGGGCGCTGCCGCCCTCGCGGTCCGCGGCGAGCGCCGCGATGCCGGCGAGCGTGGTCGCACCGCCGAGGTGTTCACCCCGGACAAGGCACCGGCCGCCGCCGGCTGATCCGGCCCCGGCGTCAGCGTCCCGCAAGGATTTCGCGGCCGCGCGTTAGGGACCCGTTAGGACGCGTCTCCCGCGCCTCCCACGGGTGTGGACTCTCTCCTGCCGTGACCGATCGGTCGCGGCATCCTGAAGGATGGAGAGAGTCGTGCTCGACGTCGTCTACCTTCTCGTCGTGGCCGTGCTCGCGCTCTGCGTGGGTCTGGTCGCGCGGGGGGTCGAGAAGCTGTGATCGTGCTGACCGTGATCGCCGCGGTGCTGGCCATCGCGGCGATCGGCTACCTGCTGGTCGCTCTCGTGAAGCCGGAGCGGTTCTAGATGGCCGGCTGGGGTGACGGCGCCTGGTTCGCCGTCGCGCAGGTCGCCACGCTCGTCCTCCTCCTCGGGGTCGCGTACCGTCCGCTGGGCGACTACATGGCCCGCGTCTTCACCTCCGACCGCGACCTCGCGGTCGAGCGGGGCGTCTACCGCCTGATCGGTGTGGACCCGCGTTCCGGGCAGTCGTGGCCGGCATACCTGCGTGGCGTGCTCGCCTTCTCGGTGGTCGGTATCGTGATCGTCTACGGTCTGCAGCGGCTGCAGCAGTTCCTGCCCTACGCACTCGGACTGCCCGCCGTGCCCGAGGGGACCGCGTTCAACACCGCCGTATCGTTCGTCACCAACACGAACTGGCAGTCGTACTCGCCGGAGGTGACCCTCGGCTATGGCGTCCAGGCGCTCGGCCTCGTCGTGCAGAACTTCGTGTCGGCCGCGGTCGGCATCGCCGTCGCAATCGCCCTGGTCCGCGGCTTCGCGTCGCGTTCCACCGGGACGATCGGCAACTTCTGGGTGGACCTGCTGCGCGCGACCGTGCGCATCCTGCTCCCCCTCTCCCTGATCGCTGCGGTCGTGCTGATCGCGGGCGGCGTCATTCAGAACCTCAACGGGTTTCAGGATGTGCACACGCTCGCCGGGGCCACACAGAGCCTTCCGGGTGGTCCGGTCGCGTCGCAGGAGGCGATCAAGCTGCTCGGGACGAACGGCGGCGGCTTCTTCAACGTCAACTCGGCGCATCCGTTCGAGAACCCGACCGCGTGGACGAACCTGGTCGAGGTGCTGCTCATGCTGCTCATCCCGTTCTCGCTTCCCCGCACGTTCGGGACGATGGTCGGCGACCGAAGGCAGGGCTACGCGATCCTCGGGACGATGGCGCTGCTGTTCACCGTGTCGCTGGTCGCCATGACGCTGTTGGAGGCATCGGCCGGGACGATGGAGGGCAAGGAGACGGCGTTCGGCCTGTTCGGCTCGACGCTGTTCGACACCACCAGCACGACCACCTCGACCGGTGCGGTCAACTCGATGCTCGACAGCTACAGTCCGCTCGGCGGCATGATGGCGCTGATCAACATGATGCTGGGCGAGCTCGTGCCCGGCGGTGTCGGGTCGGGGCTCTACGGCATCCTCGTCATCGCGGTCATCGCCGTGTTCGTCGCCGGGCTGATGGTCGGCCGTACCCCGGAGTACCTGGGCAAGAAGCTCGGGACGCGGGAGATCAAGCTGGCGAGCCTCTACATCCTCACGACGCCCGCCATCGTGCTGCTCGGCACCGGGCTGAGCTTCGCCATCCCGGCGATCCGGGCCGATATCGAGAAGACGTCGATCCTGAACCCGGGGCTGCACGGCTTCACCGAGGTGCTCTACGCATTCACCTCGGCGGGCAACAACAACGGCTCGGCCTTCGCGGGGCTCACCGCGGCAACGCCCTGGCTGAACACGGCCCTCGGTGCGGCGATGTTCCTCGGACGGTTCGTGCCGATCGTGTTCGTCCTGACACTGGCGGGCTCGCTGGCGGCACAGGGGCACATTCCGGCCACCGCAGGAACGCTTCCGACCCATCGCCCGCAGTTCGTCGGGCTGCTCGCCGGCACGATCATCCTCGTCTCGGCTCTCACCTACTTCCCCGTTCTCGCGCTGGGTCCCCTCGCAGAAGGACTGAACTGACATGACCACCACCACTCTCCCGTCCACTCACCGGCCGTCGTCCGCACCGAAGAGCGCGTTCTCGCCGGCGCAGCTGGGCGCCGCCCTGCCGGGTGCGCTCCGCAAGCTCGACCCTCGCTCGATGTGGCGGAACCCGGTCATGTTCATCGTGGAGGTCGGCGCGGCGCTGACCACGGTGATCGCGATCGTGCAGCCGTTCGTCGGCGCGGAGGGCGGCGGTGCAGGCACCGCGACTCTCGCCTTCACCTGGAGCATCGCGGTATGGCTCTGGCTGACCGTCGTCTTCGCCAACCTCGCCGAGTCCGTCGCCGAGGGGCGCGGGAAGGCGCAGGCGGCGAGCCTGCGGCAGACTCGGTCCACCACCCTGGCGAACCGAGTGACCGGGTACGACGAGGGCGACCCGGATGCGCTCCGGAGCACGATCGCCCCGGTCGCCTCGAGCGACCTTCGGCTGGGCGACGTGGTCGTGGTGACCGCAGGCGAGCTGATCCCCGGAGACGGGGATGTCATCCACGGCATCGCAACCGTGGACGAGTCGGCGATCACCGGGGAGTCGGCACCCGTGGTTCGCGAGTCCGGTGGCGACCGCAGCGCCGTCACCGGCGGCACCCGCGTGCTCTCCGACCGCATCGTGGTGCGCATCACCAGCAAGCCGGGCGAGACGTTCGTCGACCGGATGATCGCCCTGGTCGAAGGAGCATCGCGCCAGAAGACGCCGAACGAGATCGCCCTGAACATCCTGCTCGCGAGCCTCTCCATCGTGTTCGTGATCGTCGTGCTGGTGCTGCCGCCGGTCGCCGGCTACTCGAATGCCTCCCCCGCTGTCCCGGTGCTGGTCGCCCTGCTGGTGTGCCTCATCCCGACCACGATCGGTGCGCTGATCTCGGCCATCGGCATCGCCGGGATGGACCGGCTCGTGCAGTACAACGTGCTCGCGATGTCGGGCCGGGCCGTTGAGGCTGCCGGCGACGTGACGACACTGCTGCTGGACAAGACGGGCACCATCACCTACGGCAACCGCCGGGCGACAGAGTTCACGGCGGTCGGCGCGACCACGAACGAGACGCTGGTCCGGGCAGCCGCGCTCTCCTCGCTCAGCGACCCGACACCCGAGGGCGTCTCGGTGGTGGACCTGGCATCCACCCTCGGCTACGACAGGCCGGAGGACGCCGAGGGCGTCATCGTGCCGTTCACCGCCCAGACACGCATGAGCGGCCTCGACCTCCCTGGCGGCGCGCAACTGCGCAAGGGCGCGGCGAGCGCCGTCGTCGCCTGGGTGCGCGAGTCCACAGCGCCCTCCCGCGCCGACCTCGAAGAGCTGGATGCGGAGGTCGAGCGCATCTCGCGCTCCGGCGGCACCCCGCTCGCCGTGGCGCACCGGTCGCCGGAGGGCGTCTCTACCCTCCTGGGCGTCATCCACCTGCGGGATGTGGTCAAGACCGGGCTGGCAGACCGCTTCGCCGACCTCCGCCGGATGGGCATCCGCACCGTCATGGTCACCGGCGACAACCCGCTCACCGCACAGGCCATCGCCACAGAGGCCGGCGTCGACGACTTCCTCGCCGAGGCGCGGCCCGAAGACAAGCTGGGCCTGATCCGCCGGGAGCAGGAGGGTGGCCGGCTGGTCGCCATGACCGGGGACGGGACGAACGACGCGCCCGCCCTCGCCCAGGCAGATGTCGGTGTGGCCATGAACACCGGCACCTCTGCTGCGAAGGAGGCCGGCAACATGGTCGACCTCGACTCCGACCCGACGAAGCTCATCGACATCGTCCGCATCGGCAAGCAGCTGCTGATCACCCGCGGCGCGCTGACCACGTTCTCCATCGCGAACGATGTGGCCAAGTACTTCGCAATCATCCCTGCGATGTTCGTGGCGTCCTTCCCCGGGCTCGCCGCGCTGAACGTGATGGGACTGCACTCGCCGGCCTCGGCCATCCTCTCGGCGGTGATCTTCAACGCCCTGGTGATCGTGCTGCTGATCCCGCTGGCGCTGCGCGGCGTGCGCTACCGACCCGTGTCGGCGTCGTCGTTGCTCAGCCGCAATCTCCTGATCTACGGGCTCGGCGGGATCATCGCCCCCTTCATCGGCATCAAGCTGATCGACCTCGTCGTGTCGCTCATCCCGGGCTTCTGAAGCCCCGGCCCTGATTCTCTCCGACCCCTGAAAGGCACATCATGAACCCCCTCCGCGGCGCCTGGCGCCACTACTGGGTGGCCCTCCGCGCGATGATCGTCCTCACCGTCGCGCTCGGCGCCGGCTACACCCTCGTCGTCACCGGGATAGGCCAGCTCGCGCTGAACGCGCCCGCCAACGGCTCGACCGTCTCGCAGAACGGCCGGACGGTCGGCTCCTCCCTGATCGGACAGTCGTTCACCGACGCGAAGGGAGCACCGCTCCCCCAGTGGTTCCAGTCGCGCCCGTCGGCCGCGACGGCGAATGCACCGGCCGGCTACGACGCCGGCGCCTCGTCCGGCAGCAATCTCGCCGCGTCCAATCCGGAGCAGCAGAAAGCGGTCGAGGAGCGGACGAAGACCATCGAGAAGACCGACGGCGTCACGGCCTCGCAGATCCCCGGGGACGCCCTCACGGCCTCCGGCTCAGGGCTCGATCCGCACATCTCTCCCGCCTACGCCCTGTTGCAGGTGAAGCGCGTCGCCGACGCGCGGGGCCTGCCGGAGGACGCCGTTCGGTCCCTCGTCGCGTCTAGGATTCAGGGACGGGACCTCGGTTACCTCGGGGAACCGACCGTGAACGTGCTCGAGCTGAACCTCGCCCTGGCGAGGCTCCAGCACTGAGCGCAGATGGGCCGATAGATGCCTCGTGGTCACCTGCGCGTGATGCTCGGTGCCGCTCCCGGCGTCGGGAAGACCTACGCGATGCTCGAAGAGGGCAAGCGCCTGCAGTCGCTCGGCACCGATGTGGTGGTCGCGGTCGCTGAGACCCACGGCCGCGCCGCCACCGCGGCCATGCTGGATGGCCTGGAGGTCGTCCCGCGTCGTGAGGTCGAGCACCGCGGGGTCACGCTGACGGAGCTCGACGTGGATGCGGTCCTCCGCCGGGCACCGCAGGTCGCGCTGGTCGACGAGCTGGCCCACACCAACGCTCCCGGCACCGAGCACACGAAGCGGTGGGAGGACGTCGAGGCGATGCTGGAGGCGGGCATCGACGTGATGTCGACGGTCAATATCCAGCACATCCAGTCGCTGAACGATGTCGTGGAGCAGATCACCGGTGTGCATCAGCGGGAGACCATCCCGGATGCGGTGCTCCGCCGGGCCGACCAGATCGAGGTTGTCGACCTGGCGCCGCAGGCGCTGCGCGACCGCCTCGCAGACGGCGTCGTCTATCCCGAGGCCCGGATCGATGCGGCGCTGTCGAACTACTTCCGGCTCGGTAACCTCACCGCGCTGCGGGAACTCGCGCTGCTCTGGCTCGCTGACGAGGTCGACAGCGCGCTGCAGCGCTACCGCGCCGAGCACGGGATCGCCGGATCCTGGGAGGCGCGCGAGCGCGTCGTCGTCGCGCTCACCGGCGGCCCCGAGGGCGATACGCTCCTGCGCCGCGGCGCGCGGATCGCGGCGCGCAGTTCGGGCGGCGAGCTGCTGGCGGTCCACGTCACCAGCGAAGACGGCCTGCGCGAGGCCGCACCGGGTGCCCTCGCTGCCCAGCGCTCGCTCGTGGAGCAGCTGGGCGGGAGCTACCACCAGGTGGTGGGCAGCGACATCCCGAAGGCTCTCGTCGACTTCGCCCGCGGTGCCAACGCGACGCAGCTGGTCATCGGCGTGTCGCGGAGGAGCCGGTTGGCCGCCCTCCTCACGGGGCCTGGGATCGGCGCGACGGTGATCCGCGAGTCCGGCGCCATCGACGTCCACATCGTGTCCCATGCCCGCGCCGGGGGCCGGTTCGCGCTCCCCCGGCCGACGGGCGGCCTCACCGTACGCCGGCGCGTCTACGGGTTCGTCCTCGCGCTCATCGGCGGACCGCTCCTCACGCTGCTGCTGACCAGCTTCCGCTCGCACGAGTCGATGACGGCGGATGTGCTCAGCTACCAGCTGCTCGTCGTCGTCGTGGCGCTGGTCGGCGGCATCTGGCCGGCCCTGTTCGCGGCACTCCTGTCGGGCCTCACCCTCGACTACTTCTTCGTCGAGCCGCTGTACACGATCACCGTCGGCGAGCCCCTGCACCTCCTGGCGCTCGTGCTCTACGTCGTCATCGCCGTGCTCGTCAGTCTCGTCGTCGACCAGGCTGCGCGTCGATCGCGCGCTGCGCAGCGGGCGGGTGCGGAGGCCGAGCTGCTCGCGACCGTCGCCGGCGGGGTGATCCGCGGCGAGGATGCGCTGCACGAGCTGGTCTCGCGGACGCGCGAGGCGTTCGGGCTGAGCGGCGTCCGTCTTCTCGTGCCCGTCCCCGGATCCCCGGAACCGGAGGTCGTCGCGTTCTCCGGCGAGGCGGCAGACCCGCCGCGCATTCAGAACCTTCCGGTCGGGACGCGCGGCACGCTGGAGCTGTCCGGCCGCGACCTCGCCGCGGACGACCGTCGACTGCTCGCCGCGATCGTCGCCCAGCTGGACGCGGCGCTCGAGCACCGCGACCTCGCCGCCACGGCCTCCGAGCTCGCCCCCCTCGCCGAGGCCGACCGTGTACGCAGTGCGCTGCTCGCCGCCGTCGGCCACGACCTGCGGCGACCGCTCGCGGCAGCGACCGCCGCGGTCACCACGCTGCGGCAGACCGACCTGCGCCTCAGCGACGACGACAGCGAGGCGCTGCTGGAGACCGCAGAGGAGAGCCTCGACACTCTCGCGACGCTGGTCACGAACCTGCTCGACGTGAGCCGCGTGCAGGCGGGGGTCCTCGGCGTCTCGCTCGCCCCGACCGGGGTCGACGATGTCGTGCTGCCTGCGCTCGACGAGCTGGGACTGGGGCCGGCCCAGGTCGAACTCGACCTGCCGCCGGGCGTCCCTCCGCTGCTCGCCGACGGCGTTCTCCTCCAGCGGGTGCTGGTCAACCTGCTCGGAAACGCCCTCCGCTACAGTCCGCCGGGCGTTCGGCCGGTCGTCGCCGCCAGCACTTTCGCCGGCATGGTGCAGCTGCGCGTGATCGACCACGGACCGGGCATCCCGGACGAACGCCGTGAAGCCGTCTTCGTGCCGTTCCAGCGCCTCGGCGACACCGACAACGACACGGGGATCGGTCTCGGCCTCGCCCTCTCGAAGGGCTTCGTCGAGGGCATGGGCGGCACACTCGACGCCGAGGACACCCCCGGCGGCGGCCTGACGATGGTGGTCTCCCTTCCGGCCGCCGGGGAGGAGACGGCGTGAGGGTGCTCATCGCGGATGACGACCAGCAGATCCTGCGCGCGCTGCGCATCCTGCTGACCGCCCGGGGCTACGACGTGCTGACCGCGCGCACCGGCGCCGAGGCGGTGTCGCAGGCGGTGGAGCACCACCCGGACCTCGTCATGCTCGACCTCGGGATGCCGGAGCTGAACGGCATCGAAGTGATCGAGGGGCTGCGCGGCTGGTCGAGTGTCCCCATCCTCGTCGTCTCCGGCCGCACGGGCTCCGCCGACAAAGTGGATGCGCTCGACGCGGGCGCCGACGACTACGTCACCAAACCGTTCGCCGCCGACGAGCTGCTGGCGCGCATCCGCGCCCTCACCCGCCGCCAGGCGCCGGTCACGGACGAGCCGGTCGTCACCTTCGGCGACGTCTCGGTCGACCTCGCCGCGCGCCAGGTCACCCGGCGCACCGGCGACACGACGGAGACCGTGCGCCTGACGCCGACCGAGTGGGCAATTGTCGAGGTGCTGCTGCGCAACCCGCGGCGGCTCGTCACCCGCCAGGCGCTGCTCACGCAGGTGTGGGGCCCGCAATACACGAGCGACACGGGCTACCTGCGCCTGTACCTGGCGCAGCTGCGGAAGAAGCTGGAGCCCGTGCCCTCGCACCCGCGCTACCTGCTGACCGAGCCTGGGATGGGCTACCGCTTCGTGCCCGACGGCGACAGTGCCGGCGAAGAAAGGGAATGGGCCGGCTGATACGCCGGGTTCTGTCGCGGTGCGTGCACCGCGGACGGCCATCTATCTCGGGACGACGTTGCCGCCGCCCTCTAGCGGTCTACCCGGGGACGAGGCGAGCAGCCTCATGGTCCCCTGTGCGACCTTGCTCCGGGCGAGGTTTACCCAGCCGGCCGGGTCACCCCGGCCGCTGGTGGTCTCTTACACCACCGTTTCACCCTTACCGGCGGCCATGCGGCCGCAGGCGGTCTGCTTTCTGTTGCACTTTCTCGCGGGTTGCCCCGGGTGGGTGTTACCCACCGCCCTGCTCTGCGGAGCCCGGACGTTCCTCGGCGGCCCGCTCTCGCGGGACCGACGCGACCGTCTTGCCGACCCATTCCGGCCTCCACGATAGCGCAGCGGGATGCGACGGCAGGATGTGCGCCAGGATGCGCGGCGGCCGTCAGAGCCCGGAGTCCTCGCCGCGCACCAGGATGGCGCCGCTGTCCGGGCACATCACGACATCGTCCAGCGCGGCGCGGCGGATGTCGGACAGGTCCGACTCGGTCAGCTTCACGTTCGAGCCCATCGACACACCACGGATGAGGGCGGCCGCTCCGATGCCGTACCGGGCCCGCTGGCGCTCGTACAGTTCGACGAGATCGGCAGGGAGGGCCTCCGCGATGGTGGCGCGGTCGGTGGCGAGAGCCTTGCGCTGCGCCTCCAGCTTGCCCGCCTCCTCGTCGCGCTGCGCTTCGAGCACCTGGACGCGGCCGTTCAGCTCCCCGCGCTCGGCCTCGATGGCGGCGAGTGCCTGCTCCAGGCTCTCGACACGCTCCATGACGGTCAGCTCGATCTCTTCGAGGTCGTCCTTGCGCTTCTTGAGCGAGGCGAGTTCGGCTTCCAGCGCCTGCACGTCCTTGACGGAGGCGGTGTGCTGCACGCGCTCGTTGTCGCGTTTCGCGCGCGCATCCACGACCGCGACGTCCGACTCGACGCGCTTCAGCTCTGTGCGGGCGTCCTCCAGCTCACCGGTGGCGGCGATCCAGCGGGCGCGCAGCGCATCCACCTCCGGCTGGAGCTTCGCGAGCTCGACCGACTGCGGCAGGTTCTTCGCGGCATGACCGAGCTGTGCGAGGCGGTTGTCGGCGGCCTGCAGGCGCAGGAGCTCGTTCTGGTCGGCGGGGCTGGCTTTCACGATGCGGTGCTTCCTTACGTACAGGGGCGGGTCATTGGAGGATGGCGAAATCCCAGGGGTCCGTGCGCAGCTCGCTCACCTGCACGTCCACTTCGGGAAGGGCCGCGCGCAGTTGCTCGGCCGCCGTATCGAGCCACAGCCACTCGCTGGCCCAGTGGGAGACGTCGATCAGCGCCGGGCCGCCCCCGAGCGTCGCCTGTTCGCGGGCTTCTGAGGCGGGATGGTGGCGCAGGTCGGCGGTGATGTAGACGTCGGCGCCGCGGACGGCGTCACTCCCGAGCAGCGAATCGCCGGCGCCGCCGCACACCGCGACACGGGTGATGGGCTGGTGGTACTCCCCCGCTGCCCGCACCCCGCCGGCCGTCGGAGGCAGGAGATCGGCGAGCGCACGGGCGAGCTGGCCGAGCGTTGTCGGTTGCGGGAGGTCGCCCACCCGGCCGATGCCCGTCACGCCGTCCGGCGCCGGAGTGATCGGTGTGGTGTCGCTCAGCCCCAGGCGGGCGGCGAGCACGTCGCTGGTACCGTTCTCGACCACGTCCGCGGTGGTGTGCGCGGCGTACAGCGCCACGCCGCCGCGGATCAAGCGGGCCAGGAGCGCGCCCTTGTAACGGTCCTCCGCGACGCTCGTCACGCCGCGCAGCAGCAGCGGGTGGTGGGCGATCAGCAGGTCGGCGCGCTGCTCGACGGCCTCGTCGACAGTGGCGGCGACCGCATCCACGGCGAGCAGGATGCGCTCCACGTTCGCGGCGGGATCGCCGGTGACGAGACCCGGGGCATCCCAGCTCTCCGCGCCCGCGAGCGGCCAGAGGCGCTCGATGGTGTCACGGACGGAAGCGAGGGTAGGCGGCACGTCGTTCAGCCTACGGGATGGGCTTCGACGCTCACCCGCTCGGCCGTCGCCACTTCCTGCCGGCGGACGGCGGGCACCCCGCTGACGAGCACGCCGATCGACCCGATGGCGAGCGCGACCAGCACTCCGATGTTGCTCGCCCCGATCCCGGCGTGCGGATCGATCCCGACGAGGCGGAAGAGGTACCCCTCCCACGCCAGCCAAGGCAGCGGCGAGCTGACCGTGCCGAGACCCACGATCGTCCCCGCCAGCAGCAGCCCGACATTCGTCCACCGCCAGTCCGGGTACACCCCGCCGCGAGCGACGAGCGACGGCTGGTGGAACCGCCGCGTGCGCAGCATCATCTCGCCCGAGAAGACGCCGACCCACGCGGCAACCGGCACGGACAGCGCGGTCGGAACGCCCCGGATCACCGTGGAGAGGTCGGTCACGGTCGCCGCGAGCACCGCGCCCACGATGGCGATGGCGGCGCCCGCCGCGAGCGTGCTCCAGCGGCGGCCGAGCCGCACGCCCGCCGCATCGAGCGTGAACCCGGCCGAGTACACCGTCAGAACGAGGGCGGAGATGAGGGACAGCCCGACGGCCAGAAGCAGCGGCACGGGATACCAGGCCGGCAGCCCGAGGCCCACGAGCCCGGCGACCGGGTCCCGTGCCAACTCGGCGGCGACACCCGGGTCCGATGCGGCCAGCAGTCCCCCGTAGGAGACCAGCACGAACGGCGGCACGCCTGCGCCGAATGTCGCCCACAGCATCGCCGCCCCGCCGGACGAAAGCGGCTGTTGGTACCGCGCGACCTCTGCGCTGCTCATCGCCCAGGCGAGCCCCACGTAGCTGAACACCAGCACGGCCCCCGTGACGACGTGCGTCCATAGCGCGTCGGGGACGGCGAGCGCCCGCGCCATGTCCACATGCCTCCACGTCGCTGCGATCATCAGCCCGATCAGCACGGCGGATGCGATGGTCAGCACGAGCTGGACGCGCGCAACCAGCGCATATCCGAAGTACGCCACGGCGACGGCGACCAGCACCGTCACGCCGAGAGCCACCGAAGTCGCGGCGGCGGCGCTGCCCGGCCAGTGCTCCGCAGTCGTCAGCGAGCCCGCCGCGGACCCCGCCAGCCACAGCAGCACCGCACCCCAGAACAGCTTCACGACCAGGGCGATCGCCGTCGGGAGGAGGTTGCCGAGCATCCCGAAAGACGCCCGCGACACCACCAGGGTCGGCTGTCCGCTCCACTTGCCGGCGAGTGTGCCCAGCCCGAGGGGAAGGAAGGACAACGCCACGCCCACCAGCGTCGCCACGAGCAGCTGGCGGAGGCTGAGGCCCAGCACGAACAGGGTCGCGCCGACGCCGACGCTGATCAGGGACGAGGTTCCCGCGAACCAGAGCCAGAACATCCGGGCGGCGCGCCCGACGCGGAGGTCGACCCGGGTCGGCTCGAGATCGGCGGCCTCCGGGACGAACAGGGGCTGCGCTCCGGGCCGGGAGACAAGGAGGCCGGACATGACACCGGTGCGCGGGGTGGCCAGGGGCGCCATCCCCTCGGCAGGGTCGTCGGACTCCTGCGTGTCGTCTGCGTCGTCGGGCACGTCACGGTCGATGGACGAGGGCGTCGAGGGCTCAGAACCGGCGCCGGTGGTCGGCGCCGCTGTGCTCGGAACGGGCTCGACGGCCGCGGCCGTGAGGATCGGCACCGGCTCGGAGTCACGAGGCGCCAACTCCGCCGGCACGAGCCCGAGCGGTTCGGCGCGCGCGACCGGCAGGAACGCCGGCGGCGCGATGGGCTGCTCGGGTGCTTCCGGTTCATCGACGACGGGATCGCGCAGGGATTCCGGCGCGAGCGCGTGCCGGGGCCTGCGGCCCGACCCATGCTCCGGCTCCGGCTCCGGCTCTCGGCTCTCCTCCGGCTCGGCCCGCTGGATGGGGATCGCCGACGTCGCCACCCACGGGCTGAAGGTCGGCTCCAGCCCGGTCGGCTCGCGCCTCACCGGCAGGTCGTCGAAGCTGATGACCTGGGTCGGAGGGCCGACCCAGTCGTCGTCCTCGTCCTGCTCCGGTTCATCTTCGTGCACCGCTGCGACAGGATCCGAGTCGGCAGCATCCGGCTGCTGCACGGCAACCTGCCGGGGGGCGACGATCGGGATGGCGGAGGTGATGCGCGCGACCTCCTCCTCGAGAGCAGTCGCGAGCTCGTCGTCGCTGTGCCTCTCGGCGTCCGCTCCCCGCTCCATGACGCCAGACTACGACGCGCCGGTCCCCCACAGCAGAGGCTTCCGGACATGTGCGCCCGCGGCCAAGTAGCATCGAGGGTGTGAGCGAGATTGCGACCCCGTACGAGGACCTCCTGCGCGACGTCTTGGCGAACGGCGCCCACAAATCCGACCGCACCGGCACAGGGACGCGCAGCGTCTTCGGCCGTCAGCTGCGGTTCGATCTGGCCGACGGCTTCCCGCTCATCACGACCAAGCGCGTCCACTTCAAGTCGATCGCCTACGAGCTTCTGTGGTTCCTCCGCGGCGAGAGCAACGTGGGCTGGCTGCGCGAGAACGGCGTGACCATCTGGGACGAATGGGCCGACCAGGATGGCGAGCTCGGCCCGGTCTACGGGGTGCAGTGGCGGTCGTGGCCGACACCCGACGGGCAGCACATCGACCAGATCCAGCAGGTCATCGACACACTCGGGTCCGACCCGGACTCCCGCCGCATCATCGTCTCCGCGTGGAATGTGGCTGACATCCCGAACATGGCGCTCGCCCCCTGCCACGCCTTCTTCCAGTTCTACGTCGCCGACGGCAAGCTCTCCTGCCAGCTGTACCAGCGCAGTGCCGACATGTTCCTCGGCGTCCCGTTCAACATCGCCAGCTACGCGCTGCTCACCCTCATGGTGGCCCAGCAGGTGGGCCTGGAGCCCGGCGAGTTCGTCTGGACCGGCGGCGACGTGCACATCTACGACAACCACGTGGAGCAGGTGACCGAGCAGCTGACGCGCGACCCGTATCCTGCCCCGCGGCTGCGTTTCGCCCGGAACCCGGACAGCATCTTCGACTACCGCTTCGAGGACTTCGTAGTGGAGGACTACCAGCACCACCCCGCGATCCGCGCCGCGGTCGCCGTATGACCCTCGCACTGATCTGGGCGCAGGCCCACGACCGGGTGATCGGCGCCGGCGGCGTGATGCCGTGGCACCTCACCGAGGACCTGCGCCACTTCCGCGCCCTCACCGGCACGGATCCTGTGATCATGGGACGACGCACCTGGGAGTCCCTGCCCGAGCGGTACCGGCCGCTGCCCGGCCGCGACAACATCGTCGTCACCCGCCAGGCGGACTGGAGTTCGCCCGGCGCGCTCGTCGTGCACTCGGTCGACGAGGCGCTGACCGCGGTGACCGGCGCATCCACGGCCTGGGTGATCGGTGGCGCCGAGCTCTACCGGCAGACCCTCCCGGTCGCCGACCGGCTCGAGGTCACCGAGATCGACCTGGAGGTCGACGGCGACACGCAGGCGCCGGATCCCGGTACGGGATGGTCCGTCGAGGCCGGCGAGTGGCTCACCGGCGGCAACGGGACGCGCTACCGCTTCCTCACCTACACCCGCTGACCTGGACCGCTGACGGCCGCGCTCAGGTGAGCCCGGCCACCAGGTTCACCGTCGCCGCCACGATCACGGTGCCGAACAGGTACGACAGCAGCGTGTGGCGCAGCACCGTCGCACGGATGTACGCGTTCTGGATGTTCGTGTCCGACACCTGGAACGTCATCCCGAGCGTGAACGCCAGGTAGGCGAAGTCGCTGTACTGCGGCTTCTCCTCCTGGTTGAAGTCGATGCCGCCGCCGGTGCGGTAGTAGATGCGTGCGTACCGCAGCGTGTAGACCGTGTGCACCAGCGTCCACGAGAGGGCGACGCTCACGATAGCGAGCAGGGCGACGCTGAGCTGCGCTCCGCCCTTGAGAGATTTCGCATCCACCAGGATGAACACGACCGCGACGACGCTGGCCACGGACGCCAGGATGAGCACGAGGTCCGTCGTCCGACGCCCCGGATCCTCCAGTGTCGCGTGACTCTTCGTGGCCGCGCCGTCGAGCCGCCAGACCGACGCCCACACCCACACGATGTAGACGATGCAGGCGGCCGCCCAGCCCGCGATGACTGCGTAGTGCCAGGCGTTCAGGAGGCCGACGCCGATCGCGACGATCACCCCGGCTCCGATCGCGGTCGCCATCTTCGCGCGGGTCCGGCCGCGGCCGTGCTCCAGTTCGTCGGTCACACTCCGGATGTTCGCACACGACGCCTGAGCACACCGTCCAGCACGCCGCTACGATCGATGACGTGACCCCCGCACCGATCTCGCCCTCCCCCCTGGCCGACCTCGACACCGCCTCCTTGCGCGACGCCAAGGCGTCCTTCGCGCGTGCGTACGACGAGTTGAAGGCCGCGGGCCTGAAGCTCGACCTGACCCGCGGCAAGCCGTCGGCCGAGCAGCTGGACCTCTCCAACGACCTGCTGCACCTGCCCGACGGCCGGTACCGCGACGCCGCGGGCACAGACCTCCGCAACTACGGCGGCCCGACGGGCCTGCCCGAGCTGCGCGCGATCTTCTCCGACGCCCTGCGCGTCCCGGTGGAGCAGCTCCTCGCCCTCGGCAACTCGAGTCTGACGCTGATGCACGACACCATCGTGTTCGCGCTGCTGCACGGCGTGCCCGGGAGCGAGCTGCCGTGGAGCAGCCGGCCGATCAGCTTCCTCGCGCCCGTTCCCGGCTACGACCGGCACTTCACCATCGCCGAGCGGCTCGGCATCCGCCTCATCCCGGTTCCCTCCGACGAGAACGGGCCGGACATCGAGGCGGTGAAGACGCTCCTCGAGACGGACGACAGCATCCGCGGGATGTTCTGCGTGCCGGTGTACTCGAACCCGACGGGAGCCGTCTACACCGAGGAGGTCGTGCGCGCCCTCGTGTCGCTGCCGGCGGAGGACGATTTCCGTCTCATCTGGGACAACGCGTACGCGGTGCACCACCTCACCGACGAGCGCCCCGAGCCGATCGATGTGCTCGCCCTCGCGGCCGAGGCCGGCAACCCGGACCGCCCCCTGGTGTTCGCCTCCACCTCCAAGGTCACCTACCCCGGGTCGGGCGTCTCGTTCTTCGGCGGCTCTCCCGCGAACATCGAGTGGATGCTGCACAACCTCTCCGCGCAGAGCATCGGCCCCGACAAGCTCAACCAGCTGCGTCACGTCGAGCTGTTGAAGGACCGCGACGGGCTCGCGGCGCACATGGAGAAGCACCGCGCCATCCTGCAGCCGAAGTTCGCCGCCGTCGACACCGCGTTCCGTGAGCGCCTGGCGCCGTGGGGCGGCGGGTCGTGGACGGCGCCGGCAGGCGGCTACTTCGTCAGCCTCGACATCGTCGACGGCGCGGCGAAGCGCGCCGTGCAGCTCGCGAAGGAGGCGGGCATCGCGGTCACGCCGGCCGGAGCCACCTTCCCGTACGGTGACGACCCGCGCGACGCGAACATCCGCATCGCCCCGACCTTCCCGCCGCTCGACGAGCTGACGACGGCGCTCGACGGCCTCTGCACGGCGATCCTGCTCGCCTCGGCCGAGACCCTGCTGTCGGCCCGGGACTGACCGGATGACCGGCTGGGTCGTCCGCGCCAGCACAGAGGACGACTGGCAGGAGTACCGCGCGCTGCGGTTCGAGATGCTCCAGGATGCGCCGATCGCGTTCCTGGAGACGCTGGAGCAGGCGCGCGCGCATCCCGACGAGCATTGGAGGCGCCGCGCATCCAACATCGTCCCGACGAGCCGCTTGTTCGCCGCCGTGGCGGAGGACGGGCGCTGGCTCGGCAGCATGGGCGGCTACCAGTCGGCCGCGTCCCACGACCCGTTCCTCGTCGGCGTGTACGTCTCGCCGCCCTGGCGCGGGCGGGAGCACGGGATGACGGACGCCCTCCTCGACGCGGTCATCGACTGGGCGCGCGGGCGCGGCGAGCGGCTGATGCTGGACGTCCACGAGGACAACGAGCCCGCCATCCGCTCGTACCTGCGGCGCGGCTTCACGTTCACCGGCCGCACCCAGCCGTATCCCCTCGACCGCACCGCCGAGGAGCGCGAGATGGCGCTCCCGCTCCTCGGCGACCTCACATCTCGTTGAAGCCGGAGTCGACGAGGGCGGCGAGAGCGTCGACGGCGGCGCGCCCATCCGGGTCGCCGGAGACGATCCGTGCGGTCGAGCCGGCGGTGAGCCCGAGGGACATGATGCCCAGGAGGCTCTTCGCGTCCTTGCCGTTGACGGTCACCTTGACGGGGAACGTGTTCGCCAGCTTGACGAACTCGGCGGCGGGGCGTGCGTGCAGGCCCTCCGGGTTGCGGACGAGCACCTCGCGTTCGTAGGGACCGCCTGTGTCGGCGGCCTCCACGGGCGCAGGCGCGGCCTCCTCTGCCGGAGCGCCACCGCCTCCCGCATTCGACCCCGCCCAGGCGTCGACGGCGCCGTCTGCCGCAGCCACGACCGCGTCCAGGCTCCCGCCCGACTCCGCCGCCACCGCAGCTGCGACGCCGCCCTCGACGAACGGGACGTCCACGACTCTGACACGGGAGCGCTGATCCTCGTCGAGCATGTCGAGCACCGTCTCCGCGGTCAGCAGCGCAGAGCCGAGGTCGCTGACGACCACCACTCCGTCCCCGCTGTCCGCCTCGGAGACGCCCGACATGACCTTGGTGAAGCTGGTACCGATCCCGTCGTCGTCCGTTCCGCCGGCGGCGACGAGTCGCACGGAGCCCGCCATCTGACCGGCAAGCTGCACCATCCCCGCGGCGATCTGCGAGCTGTGCGAGACGAAGACGATGCCGACCTTCCCGGTCATCCCGCCGCCTCTGCCGTGTTCGCCGCCGCACGCAGCAGCAGCGCCGTCGACTGCGCCCCCGGATCGCGGTGCCCGGCCGAACGCTCGCCGAGGTAGCTCGCGCGTCCCTTCCGGGCGACGAGCGGCTCAGTGGCCTCCGCCCCTTTCTCCGCGGCGTCCGCCGCAGCGTCCAGGATGCCCGAGACCGAGGCCCCGGACTCCTGGGCCGCAGCGGCGGCATCCACAGCCGGCGTCCATGCGTCGATCATGGTCTTGTCGCCCGGAGCAGCTTTCCCGCGGGACACGATCCCGTCGCGCGCAGCGCCGAGCGCCGCCACGAGCGCCTTCTCGTCGATCGCGTCCCCGTCTCCGACCGGGTCAGCCATCTTGAGGAAGGCGGTCCCGTACAGCGGACCGGAGGCGCCGCCGACCGTCGAGATCAGGGTCATAGCGACAGACCGCAGAGCCGCGTTCGGCGTCGTCTCGTCGGGGAGCTTCCCCAGCGCTTCGACGGAGGCACGCAGCCCGCGATCCATGTTCTCGCCGTGGTCGCCGTCGCCGATCTCGCGGTCGAGCGTGTTGAGCTCGTGCTTGTGTTCGGCGATGGATGCGGCGGCCGCGGTGATCCACGACGTCACCCAGTTCGTGTCCAGCGTCATCGACGCCTCCTTCCTTGTCGTTCCGGTGTTCTACAGGCCCCAGCGGAGCGCAGCGGTGTGGACGGGCGCATCCCAGAGCTGGGTGAACTCGTCGTCGAGCTTCAGGACCGTGATGGAGGCGCCCTGCATCTCCAGCGAGGTCACGAAGTTGCCGACCAACGACCGGCTCAGCGTGATGCCCCGCTCGTCGAGGATCTCGGCGGCGCGCCGGAACAGGATGTAGAGCTCCGACAGCGGTGTGCCGCCCATCCCGTTCACGAACAGCAGCACCGGCGAGCCGTCGAACGACAGGTCGCTGAGGATGGCGTCCATCATCCGATCGACCAGGCGGTCGGCCGGTTCCAGCTTGATGCGCTCGCGTCCGGGCTCGCCGTGGATGCCGACACCGAACTCGATCTCGTCCTCCGGCAGCACGAACCCCGGCTCTCCGGCGTGCGGAACGGTGCCGTCGGTCAGCGCGAGACCGATCGAGCGAACGTTCGCGTTGACCCGTTCCGCCACGGCGGTGACCGCGTCGAGGTCGTCGCCGCGGTCGGCCGCGGCCCCGGCGATCTTCTCGACGAGGACGGTTCCGGCGACGCCGCGGCGACCCGCGGTGTAGAGGGAGTCCTGCACCGCGACGTCGTCGTTGATGACGACGGAGCGGACACTGATGCCCTCGGCGCCGACCAGGTCGGCCGCCGTCTCGAAGTTGAGCACGTCGCCGGTGTAGTTCTTGACGATGTGGAGCACGCCGGCGCCGCCGTCCGCGGCCTTGGTGGCCTCGACGATCGGCATGGGCGTCGGAGAGGTGAAGACTTCGCCCGGCACCGCGGCGTCGAGCATCCCCTTTCCGACGAAGCCGGCGTGGAGGGGCTCATGGCCGCTACCACCGCCGCTGACGAGCCCGACCTTGCCCTGAACCGGACCATCGGCCCGGGAGACGAACTTCGGATCCTGCGACACCCGCACGATGTCGGCGTGAGCCCGGCCGAAGCCCGCGAGGGACTCGGTCACGACGTCGGGTACGTCGTTGATGAGCTTCTTCATCGAAACCCTTCCTTCCACTGCTGTCAGTGCGTCGCCGCCACCCACTGGTCGAGCTTCGTGGCCGCAGCCCCGGAGTCGATCGCGGCGGCAGCGACCGCCATTTGCGAACGGAACCGATCCAGGATGGATTCCTGGACCCTCGACGGGTCGGACGCGAGCTCGTAGGAAACGAGCCCGGCCGCCGCGTTGAGCAGGACGATGTCGCGCACGGGGCCTTCTTCACCCGCGAGCACGGCACGCACGACAGCCGCGTTGTACGCGGCGTCCTTTCCGAGCAGATCGTCGATCCGTGCGCGCGGGATGCCCAGATCGCGCGGATCGATGTCGTGCTCGGTGACGAGGCCTCTGGAGACCTCCCAGACGTGACTGTGACCGGTGGTCGACAGCTCGTCGAGCCCGTCGTCGCCTCGGAAGACCAGCGCGGTGGCGCCGCGGGTCTGGAACACGCCGACGATGAGCGGGATGCGGTCGAGCGTCGCGACGCCGACCGCCGATGCCTCGGGCCGCGCCGGGTTGCACAACGGGCCGAGGTAGTTGAAGACGGTGGGGACGCCGAGCTGGGCCCGCACAGGGCCCGCGTGGGCGAAACCGGGGTGGAAGGCGCTTGCGAACGCGAACGTGATGCCGACCCGGTCGAGCACCTCCGCGACGCGCTCGGCCGAGAGGGTGAGGTCGATGCCCAGCGCGGCGAGAACGTCGGACGATCCGGAGGAGGAGCTGGCCGCGCGGTTGCCGTGCTTGATCACCGAGACGCCGGCGGCGGCGGCCACGATCGACGCGGTCGTCGACACATTCACCGTGCCGAAGCGGTCACCGCCCGTCCCCACGATGTCGAGCGCCATCGGGTCGACCGGCAGGGGCACGGCGTGGTCGAGGATGGCGTCGCGGAAGCCGACGATCTCATCCACCGTCTCGCCCTTGGCCCGCAGCGCGATGAGGAAAGCGGCCAATTGCGCGTCCGTCGCCTCGCCCGTCATCACCTGGTCCATGGCCCACGCCGCGTCCGCCACGCTCAAGTGCTCCCCGGCCAGGAGCGACGTCAGCACGGACGACCAGGACTGCGTGGAACTCATGTTGTGATCCTATCGGCGGGCGACACGCCACGGCGATACCGGCCCGACGGCCGCTAATAAGGCTGCCCTAACCGGAAATCCGGTCGATTCAAGCCCCTCAGGTGGGAAAACCACGGGTCCTTTTCAGCCATAATGGGTTACGTGACGAGCACCTCCATTTCTCCTGCAACGAGTGCGCCGGCGATCAACCGGCCCAATGTCGTGGCCGTCGGCACCATCGTCTGGCTCGGCTCCGAGGTGATGTTCTTCGCGGGTCTGTTCGCGATCTACTTCACTCTCAAGTCGACGTCTCCGGATCTGTGGGCCGCCGAGACGCAGCACCTGAACGTCCCGTACGCGCTGACGAACACGATCATCCTGGTCGCGAGCTCGTTCACCTGCCAGTTCGGAGTGTTCGCCGCGGAGCGCCTGCAGCCCCGCCGGACGGGCTGGAGCCCGGCCAAGTGGGGCATGGTCGAGTGGTTCACGCTCTCCTACCTGCTGGGCGCGATCTTCGTCTCCGGCCAGGTGCTCGAGTACGCCACGCTCGTCTCCGAGGGCATCTCGCTGAGCGCCAACGCCTACGGCTCGGCCTTCTACCTCACCACCGGCTTCCACGCCCTGCACGTGACGGGCGGGCTCATCGCCTTCCTGCTCGTCATCGGCCGCGCCTTCGCGGTCAAGACCTTCGGCCACAAGGAGGCGACCAGTGCCATCGTCGTCTCGTACTACTGGCACTTCGTCGACGTCGTGTGGATCGGCCTGTTCGCGGTCATCTACATCATCCGATAAGGAAACAGGAGCGTTCTTCACCCCATGCGTCCGAAAAACACCGGCACCGGCAAGCAGGCCACCAAGGCCAAGCCTGCCCGCAAGGCCGGCCGCCGTCACCCGCTGGCCACTGTCGCGCTTCTCGCGATCGGGCTGGGACTGACCGGTGGCGCCTACGCCGCGTTCACGACCACCACCGCTTCCGCCGACGAGCCGCAGGTCGCCGCGGCGAGCCAGAACTCGGTCGACGAGGGCAAGAAGCTCTTCCAGGCCAACTGCGCCACCTGCCACGGGCTGAACGCCCAGGGCAGCTCGGTCGCCCCCAGCCTGATCGGCGTCGGCGCCGCCGCCGTCGACTTCCAGGTCGGCACCGGCCGCATGCCCATGCAGATGCAGGGCCCGCAGGCGCAGGAGAAGCCGGTCCAGTTCACCGACGACCAGGTCAAGGCGCTCGCCGACTACGTCGCGTCCCTCGCCCCCGGCCCCTCCATCCCCGAGCAGAAGTACCTCGACGGGAAGGGCGACGCCGCACACGGCGCCGAGCTGTTCCGCATCAACTGCGCGATGTGCCACAACGTCGCCGGAGCCGGTGGCGCACTGACCGAGGGCAAGTACGCCCCGCCGCTGACCGGCGTCAGCGCCGAGCACATCTACGAGGCCATGGTCACCGGCCCGCAGAACATGCCCGTGTTCAACGACCTGAACATCACGCCGCAGGGCAAGGCCGACATCATCACGTACCTCAAGTACATCCAGAACAACCCGTCCCCGGGCGGCTTCGAGCTCGGCAACCTGGGCCCGGTGGCCGAGGGCCTCTTCCTGTGGATCTTCGGTCTGGGCGCCATCGTCGCCCTCACCGTGTGGATCACAGCGAAGTCCAACTAGGCCACCGCCGCACACGGTCACACAGAGTTAGTCGTAAGAAGGAGAGCAATGGCACAGGACGAGAACGGCGGTCGCGAGCTGACGCCTGCCAGTTCGTCTGAGGAGCACCGGACCGGCGACCCCGGAACGGCGCTGATCATCCGCGACGCCGTCGAGAACCCCGGCTTCCCGCCGCACCGCCCTCGCGTCACGGACCTCGACCCGCGCAAGGAGCGGCGCGCCGAGCGCGTCGTCTACACGCTGTTCTACCTGTCGATCGCAGGCTCGGTCTGGGCGGTCGCCGCGTACCTCGCCTTCCCGATCGTCGCCAGCGACCCGGGCTCTGTCCGCCTGAACAACCTGTTCATCGGCATCGGCGGCGCCCTCGCGCTCCTCGCCATCGGCATCGGCGCTGTCCACTGGGGCAAGGCGCTCATGCACGAGAAGGAGGGCGTCGACCTCCGGCACCCGGTCCGCGGGAGCGAGCCGACGACCGAGCGTGCAGCGGAGATCTTCCGCCAGGCCGACGAGGAGTCGGGCTTCAGCCGTCGCACCCTCGTCCGCAACAGCCTCATCGGCGCGCTGATCGCCTTCCCTCTCCCCGCCGTCGTCCTGTTCCGCGGTCTCGCACCGGCGAACGAAGACCCGGTGGAGCTGCTCTCCAACACGATGTGGGCCAAGGGCGTGCGCCTCACCCGCGACCCGTCGGGAACCCCGATCAAGGCGTCGGATGTGACGCTCGGCAGTGCGTTCCACGTCATCCCCGAGGGCCTCAACGAGGCTCCCGACCTGCTGGAGCAGAAGGCCAAGGCGGCCGTGCTGCTCATGCGCCTCAAGCCCGAAGACCTGCACGTGTCCAAGGGCCGCGAGAACTGGAACTACGACGGCATCGTCGCCTACTCCAAGATCTGCACGCACGTCGGGTGCCCGGTGGCGCTCTACGAGCAGCAGACGCACCACCTGCTCTGCCCGTGCCACCAGTCGCAGTTCGACATCACGCACGAAGCGCAGGTCATCTTCGGACCGGCGAAGCGGCCGCTGCCGCAGCTGCCGATCACCGTCGACGCCGATGGCTACCTGGTCGCCCGTAGCGACTTCCACGAGCCCGTCGGCCCAAGCTTCTGGGAGCGCCATTGAGCACCACGACCGCCGCACCCGCGGCAACGACGACGGCCCCGAAGGGCGGATTCACGGCGGCAGCCGCGAACTACCTCGAGGACCGCACCAGCATCTCAGGCGCCGTCAAGGAGTTCGGCCGGAAGATCTTCCCCGACCACTGGTCCTTCCTCCTCGGCGAGGTCGCGCTCTACAGCTTCATCGTGATCCTGCTGTCGGGCACCTTCCTCACGTTCTTCTTCCAGGCCTCCATGGCGGAGGTCGTCTACAACGGCTCGTACGTGCCCCTGAAGGGCATCGAGATGTCCTCTGCGATGCAGAGCACGCTGAACATCTCGTTCGAGGTGCGCGGCGGTCTGCTGGTCCGTCAGATCCACCACTGGGCGGCACTGCTGTTCGTGGCATCCATCGGCCTGCACATGCTCCGCATCTTCTTCACGGGTGCGTTCCGCAAGCCGCGTGAGCTGAACTGGGTGATCGGCTTCGTGCTCTTCATCCTGGCGATGGGCGAGGGCTTCACCGGCTACTCGCTGCCGGACGACCTGCTCTCGGGCAACGGCCTCCGCATCATCGACGGCCTGGTCAAGGGCCTGCCGGTGGTCGGCACCTGGATCTCGTTCCTGCTCTTCGGGGGTGAGTTCCCCGGTACCGCTATCGTCGGTCGTCTGTACACGCTGCACATCCTGCTTCTCCCCGCGTTCGTCGTGGCGTTCATCGCGCTGCACCTGATGTTCGTGGTGATCCACAAGCACACCCAGTACGCGGCCCCTGGCCGCACGCAGGGCAACGTGGTCGGCTACCCGGTCCTCCCGGTGTACGCGGCCAAGGCCGGCGGCTTCTTCTTCATCGTCTTCGGCGTGCTGGTGCTGATCGCCTCGTTCTTCACGATCAACCCGATCTGGACCTACGGCCCCTACGACCCCTCCCCGGTGTCTGCGGGTACGCAGCCGGACTGGTACATCGGCTTCGCGGACGGCGCCCTGCGTCTGGTCCCGCCGGGCTGGGAGTTCGTGTGGCTCGACCGCACCTGGTCGTTCAACATCATCGTCCCGGTCGCGATCCTCGGCCTGTTCATCGTGACGGTCATGATCTACCCGTTCCTCGAGGCGTGGGTCACGGGCGACAAGCGTGAGCACCACATCCTGGACCGTCCGCGCAACGCGGCCAGCCGTACGGCGATCGGCGCAGCCGGTGTCACGTTCTACGCGGTCTTCTGGGCGGCGGCGAGCTCGGACCTCATCGCGACGCACTTCAAGCTGACGATGGAGGGTGTCATCCACGCTCTCCAGGCCCTGCTGTTCATCGGGCCGCTGATCGCCTACGTCGTGACGAAGCGCGTGTGTCTCGCACTCCAGAAGAAGGACCGCTCGATCGCCCTCCACGGCTACGAGTCGGGCCGCATCGTGAAGTTGCCCGGTGGTGAGTTCATCGAGGTGCACGAGCAGCTGAGCGACTACGAGCGCTGGCGTCTGGTCTCGTTCGAGTCGTACGAGCCGCTGATGCTCCGTCCGAACCGTCGCGGCAAGATCACCGCGGCCAACCGGATGCGTGCCGGGCTGTCCCGCTGGTTCTTCGAGGACCGCATCCTGCCGCCCACGAGGGGCGAGCTCGAGTCGGGCCACGACCACCACTGACGGTCATCCGTCTCCGTCGGAAGCGCCGGTGCGTTCGCGCCGGCGCTTCCGCGTTTCCGCCGTCCGTCCGTCACTCTGCGAGGTGCCCGCCGATGCCCGCTGAACTGAGCCGTCTGGCCTCCTGGTTGCGCTGCCCGGTGTGCACCGCCGACCTGGAGCCGGTCGACGCCCTGACGCTCGGGTGCGCGAACGGACACCGGCACGACGTGAACAAGCGCGGCTACGTGTCGCTGCTGGGCGGTGGAAGCAAGCACCTGGGCGACACCACCGAGATGCTGGACGCGCGCGACCGCGTGCTCGAAGGCGGCGCCTACTCCCCCATCGCCGACGCCGTCGCCGGTGCTGCGGTCGGTGCGGCGGTGGGTGCTGCCGGCGGTGGCCGGGTGCTGGATGCGGGCGCCGGCACAGGCCACTACCTCCGCGCGGCGCTGGCGGCTCTCCCGGCAGCGCAGGGGCTCGCGATGGACTTGTCGCCGCAGGGCGTGTCCCGCGCCGTGCGCGCATCCGACCGGGTGGATGGTCTGGTCGCGGACACCTGGCGGCCCCTCCCCGTCCGCACGGGAACCGCCGACACGGTGCTGGACGTCTTCGCTCCCCGCAATCTCCCCGAGTTCCATCGTGTGCTGCGTCCCGGCGGCGTGCTGGTCATCGTGGTACCCCGCGCCGACCACCTCGGTTCGTTGCGGGCGGCGGGTTCGATGCTCGACATCCCGTCGGACAAGGCGGACGACGTCATTGCCGCCTCAGAGCCCCTGTACGCCCTGGAGGCGCGCGAACCTGTCGCGTACGACCTGCCGCTCACCGACGAACTCGCCGCCGCTCTGGCGGGCATGGGCCCGTCGGCCCGCCACGCCGCCGCCGCGGGCACGCCCACCGCCAACCCTTCCGTCACGCGCGTCTCCGTCGACGTCCTGCGCTTCGCCGCCCGTTGACCCGCACTCTTCATCGCCGCGACGATCTCTTCCCGCGCTCGAGTTGACGCAACACGGCATGTCGCCTCCATTCGACGACGGCAACCCCGGATTCGTCCAGATGACGCAACACGCCATCCGCGCAGCCGTCGCGACGGCGTGTCGCGTCAACTGGATCGGAGAGCGGGAGTGCCGCGCGCGCCCGAGACGACACCTCACGCCAGCTGCTGGTCCCGACACGCCGCGGCGTGAGGGGCCACGCGGCGTGTTGGGACCACTCGATGACAGAGAACGCAGAAAGGGCCGCCTCCCGGAGGGAGACGGCCCTTTCGGGTGCGCGGGTCAGCGGGCGAAGTAGCCGCGGTAGTACTCGTAGACCCAGCCGACGATGCAGATGAGGCTGAAAGCCACACCGATGTAGCAGATCCAGAAGCCGACAGCGAGACCGAGGATGACGAGGCCCGCGCCGAAGGCGAGGGCGACCGGCCACCAGCTCCACGGGCTGAAGTGCCCGAGCTCCGGGTCGCCGTCGTCGATGTTCGCGTCGAGGCGGTCCTCGGGCAGCTCCCCGCCCTGAGCGGCGTGGGAGCGGCCGACGTAGAAGGCGATGAACGCGGCCAGGATCGCAGCGAGCAGCATGCCGACAGTGCCGACCCACTCCACGTTGCGGTGGGCCTGATCGAGCAGGTTCCACAGGGTGTAAACGATCGCCGACAGCAGGAAGAACGCGGACAGGATCCAGAACAGCAGGGCGTTAGCGCGCATCAGTTACTTCACCTCGTCCTTCGCGGTGTCGTGGACGGGAGCGTCCGGGGCGTCCTTCGCCGGGCCGATGCCGATCGGGATGCCGGCCTCGGGGTGGTTCAGGTCGAACGCCGGCGACTCCGAACGGATCCGCGGGATCGACGTGAAGTTGTGTCGCGGCGGCGGGCAGCTGGTCGCCCACTCGAGCGAACGGCCGTAGCCCCACGGGTCGTTGACTGTGACCTTCGGCGCGTTGCGCGCGGTCAGGTACACGTTGACGAAGAACGGGATCATCGAGATCGCGAGGATGCCGGCGCCGATCGACGACACCTGGTTCATCCAGGTGAAACCGTCCGACGGCAGATAGGTCGCGTACCGACGGGGCATGCCCACGACGCCCAGCCAGTGCTGGATGAGGAAGGTCGTGTGGAACCCGATGAACAGCAGCCAGAAGTGCCACTTGCCCAGACGGTCATTGAGCATCTTGCCCGTCCACTTCGGCCACCAGAAGTAGAACCCGGCGAACATGGCGAACACGACCGTGCCGAACACCACGTAGTGGAAGTGCGCGACCACGAAGTACGTGTCCGACACGTGGAAGTCGAGCGGCGGCGACGCGAGGATGACGCCAGTGAGACCACCGAACGTGAACGTGATCAGGAAGCCGATCGACCACAGCATCGGCGACTCGAACGTCAGCGAGCCGCGCCACATGGTGCCGATCCAGTTGAAGATCTTCACGCCGGTGGGGACCGCGATGAGCATCGTCATCAGCGAGAACCAGGGCAGCAACACCGAGCCGGTGACGTACATGTGGTGCGCCCAGACGGTGACCGACAGGGCAGCGATGGCGATCGTCGCGTACACCAGCGTCTTGTACCCGAAGATCGGCTTGCGGCTGAACACCGGGAAAATCTCGGACACGATGCCGAAGAACGGTAGCGCGATGATGTACACCTCGGGATGCCCGAAGAACCAGAACAGGTGCTGCCAGAGCAGAGCTCCGCCGTTGGCCGCATCGTAGATGTGCGCATCGAAGACGCGATCCGCCGCCAGAGCGAACAGCGCGGCCGCGAGGACCGGGAAGGCCATCAGCACGAGGATCGAGGTCACCAGGGTGTTCCAGGTGAAGATCGGCATCCGGAACATGGTCATACCCGGCGCACGCATGGTGATGATCGTGGTGATGAAGTTCACCGCACCGAGGATGGTGCCGAAGCCCGAGAGGCCGAGGCCCAGTACCCAGAGGTTTCCGCCGATTCCTGGCGAGAACGTCGTACTCGACAATGGCGCGTAGGCGAACCAGCCGAAGGACGCCGCCCCCTGCGGGGTGAGGAAGCCGGCCACGGCGATGAGCGAGCCGAACGAGTAGAACCAGTAGGCCAGCGCGTTCAGTCGCGGGAACGCCACGTCGGGCGCACCGATCTGCAGCGGCATGAGCACGTTGGCGAATCCGGCGAACAGCGGCGTCGCGAACATGAGCAGCATGATCGTGCCGTGCATCGTGAACAGCTGGTTGTACTGCTCTTTGGTGGCCACGACGTTCAGACCCGGCTCGAACAGCTGGGCGCGGATGATCAGAGCCATCACGCCGCCGACGAGGAAGTAGATGAACGACGAGATCAGGTACATGTACCCGATCGTCTTGTGGTCCGTCGACGTGATGTAGTTCACCAGGATGTTGCCCTTACGAGCCGCACCGTTCGCGGTGAGGATCGTGGGCGCTGGCTTCGGAGCGGCGGTGGCTCCAGGAGCCGGTGCAGTCGTCGTCATCTTGCGTCCTACTCGTTGCCGCCCTGGGGGCCCGAAGGAGCTCCCCGTCCTGGCAGGTTCTGGTTGCGGTCGTACTCGGAGCCCAGCTGGCCTTCGTAGCCCTGGTCGCGGAGCTTCTGGATGTGGGCGTCGTACTCGGACTGCGACACGATCTTCACGTTGAAGAGCATCGCCGAGTGGTACTCGCCGCACAGCTCGGCGCACTTGCCGACGAAGGTGCCGGTGCGGTCGGTCGTCTCGAAGTACATGTAGTTAGTCTTGCCCGGGATGACGTCTTTCTTGTAGAGCATCGCGGGAACCCAGAACGAGTGGATCACGTCGCGCGAGTCGAGCTGGATCGTGATCTTCTTGTTCTCGGGGAGGTACAGGGTCGGGACCTCGCCCTCCTGGACCGAGCCGGGGGTGGCGCTGTTGTCATCGGGCTGGACCTGGATTCCCGGGTCGTAGACGTTGTCGGTGACGTAGTTGAAGTCCCACGCCCACTGCTTCGCGTAGACCTGGATCTTGACGTCCGGGTCGGCGTACGGCTTCTCGATGGCGTTCTGGTCGCGGGCGGTGAAGGCGAAGAAGCCGAGCACCAGGATGAGCGGAACGATCGTGTAGAAGATCTCGATCGGCATGTTGTACCGCAGCTGCACGGGGAGGCCGGTCTGGCCCTTCCGGCGGCGGTAGACGATGACCGCCCACAGTGTCAGACCCCAGACGACGATGCCGACGATGAGGAGCACGATCCAGCTGGTCACCCAGAGGCCGCTGATGCGGTCGGTGTGGTTCGTGACGGGCGGCTCGCCCTCCGCGAAGCCCGGGAGGAATCCGTGCAGCTGAGCCTGCGTGCAGCCCGCGAGTGCCACGACGAGCGTCGCAGCGATCGGGATGGCAGCCCATCGGAGACGGCGATTGTGACGCACCGGTGACCTTTCGAGTGACTACTGGGACAGTTCACATGTAACTGTATGTGGCTGTTTCTACCCTACTCCGACTGACACCCTGATCCGAACAAAAGGGCCGCCCTGTGGAGGGCGGCCCTGTGTGTTCTGGTGTGCTATACGACCTAGTGGAACGAGTCTCCGCACGCGCAGGAACCGGTCGCGTTGGGGTTGTCGATCGTGAAGCCCTGCTTCTGGATCGTGTCCTCGAAATCGATGGTCGCGCCGTCGAGGTACGGCACGCTCATCTTGTCGACGATGACCTCCACCCCGTCGAAGTCGACGGTCGCGTCTCCGTCGAGCATCCGCTCGTCGAAGTACAGCTGGTAGATCAGACCCGAGCATCCACCGGGCTGGACGGCGACGCGCAGGCGCAGGTCGTCGCGGCCTTCCTGCTCGAGCAGGCTCCTGACCTTGGACGCCGCGGTGTCGGTGAGGCCGACTCCGTGGGCCTTGGTCGCGGTCAGCGTTGTGTCGGTCATGGGGCTCCTCTTCAGGATGGTTCAGGCTTCGGAACGAAATCTGCGTCGATTGTACGTCGCTCTCCTGCGAATTCGGGAGAGCACGTCACCGACTCAGGATGCGGTGCGTGCGTTGAGGCGCGCCAGCAGCAGCGCTTCGGTGAGGATCGCCCGCTTGAACACCCCGAGGTGGAGCGACTCGTTGGGGCTGTGTGCGCGGGTGTCCGGGTCCTCGACACCGGTGACGAGGATCTGCGCCGAGGGGAACTCACGCACCAGGTCGGCGATGAACGGGATGGACCCGCCGATCCCCGTCTCCACTGCTTCCTTCCCCCACGCGTCGGTCATCGCACGCTTCGCCTCGGTGGCCGCCCAGCCGGCCGTGTCGACCAGGAACGGGTCGCCGAGATCCACATCGTCGATGGCGATGTGCGCTCCGAACGGCGCGTGCGCGCGCAGGTGGCGCTCGAGCGCC
Source organism: Leifsonia sp. RCC_180 (assembly GCF_058138205.1). Lineage (NCBI taxonomy): Bacteria > Bacillati > Actinomycetota > Actinomycetes > Micrococcales > Microbacteriaceae > Leifsonia > Leifsonia sp. RCC_180. The sequence goes on from NZ_CP200340.1 coordinate 1,104,018, forward strand.
TCGTACGCCTCGCGGGCCGGCTGCCCGGGCGCGACGCGGGAGCTGATGCGCACGGCGACGCTCGGAAGGAGCGTGTTGGAGGCGTTGGCGACGCTGGGCGCGTCGATGCCGGTGACGGTGATGGTCGGCTGCGACCACATCCGCGACAGGATGGGGCCCCTCCCGATGCTCGTGACACCGGAGAGGAATGCGGCGTCCTCCGCGAGCTGTTCCTCGCTGAACGCGGGCGGCTCGTCGGCGTCGGTGTACGAGGTCAGTCCGTCGACAGCGACCGCGCCGTCCTCGTCGTGCAGGGTGGCGAGCAGCTTCACCACGGCGAGCATCGCATCCGGAGCGGCGCCGCCGTACATCCCGGAGTGCGAGGCGTGCTCGAGCGTCGAGACCGTGAGGCGGAAGGTCACGTTGCCACGAAGCGAGACGGTGAGCGCCGGCGTGTTCACGTCGACGTTGTCGGAATCGGCGACCACGATGACGTCGGCCGCCAGGGCGTCCTTGTTGTCCTCCAGGAAGTTGGCGAACGAGCGCGAGCCGAACTCCTCCTCCCCCTCGATGAAGACGGCGAGGCCGACCTCCAGGTCATCCCCCAGCACTTCAGTGAGGGCGCGGACGGTGGCGACGTGGGTCATGACGCCCGCCTTGTCATCGGCCGCGCCCCGGCCGTACAGGCGGTCGCCGCGGACGGTCGGCTCGAAGGGCGAGGTCTCCCAGTTCGCCGCATCGCCTTCCGGCTGCACGTCGTGGTGCGCATACAGGAGGACGGTGGGCCGGCCGTTCTTGGCGGCCCGCGTGGCGAGCACGGCAGGCTGCCCGAGGGTGCCACCGTCGCCGATAGCCGCCTGCTTCACCTCGACGCGGTCGAAGGCGCCCGTCTCCGTCAGCAGCGCCGCGACCGCGTCAGCACTCTTCCGGACGTTCTCCGGGTCGAACGCCGACCACGACACCGAGGGGATGCGGACCAGCTGCGAGAGGTCGGCGATCGCCGACGGCAGCCCGGCGTCGACCGCGGAACGCACCTGCGTCTCGACGGCGTCCGGCGTGTTCGGGTCGGCGGTGTCGCTGACGGGCGGAACGGGGGTCTCCTGGCTGTCTGTCATGCGGGTAATCTTAAGCCGACCCCACGAACGAAGGCTCGAAGTTGGCGAAACGACAGAACGCGGCGAGCGAGGCGGAGACGCCCGCACCGGAGACCCCCGAAGAGACCGCTGAGCGTATTCGGCAGGGCAAGGGTGCTCCTACACCCACCCGCCGCCAGCAGGAGGCCGCCCGCAAGCGTCCACTGGTCCCGACCGACCGCAAGGAGGCGGCCCGCGTCGCCCGGCAGAAGCAGGCGGAGGCCCGCGAGAAGGCGCGCCTGGGCATGGCAGCCGGCGACGACCGCTATCTGACCGCTCGCGACCGCGGCCCTCAGCGTCGCTATGTGCGCGACTACGTCGACGCGCGCTTCTCGATCGGCGAGTTCCTCATCCCGGTCATGCTGATCGTCATCATCCTGACCTTCCTCCCCGTGGCGGCCCTGCAGGTGTACGGCCTGTTCGCGCTGTGGGGCTTCTTCCTCATCGCCGTCATCGACTGCTTCGTGCTCGGATTCCTGGTCCGGAAGCGCCTCGCGGCGAAGTTCGGCGCGTCGAAGGTCGAGCGCGGCGTGCGCTGGTACGGCGCCATGCGTGCGCTCCAGCTGCGCGTGATGCGCCTGCCGAAGCCGCAGGTCAAGCGCGGCCAGTTCCCGAGCTGACGTGGCGATCGTCGCAGCGGCCGACGGCTCTGCCCTCGGCAACCCCGGCCCCGCCGGGTGGGCTTGGTATGTGGATGACGCGCACTGGTCCGCGGGTGGCTGGCCCCACGGCACCAACAACCAGGGCGAGCTGATGGCCGTCATCGACCTCCTGGAGGCGACGGCCCACCTCGGCGAAGACCTGCACATCTTCTGCGACAGCCAGTACGTCATCAACGCGGTGACGAAGTGGATGCCGGGCTGGAAGCGCAAAGGCTGGCGTAAGGCCGACGGCGCCCCGGTGATGAACCGGGAGCTCCTCGAACGGCTCGATCGCGCCCTGCAGGGGCGCCGCTACGAGTTCGAGTGGGTGAAGGGGCACGCCGGTCACGACCTGAACGAGGCGGCCGACGTACGCGCCCGCGCCGTCGCATCCGCGTATCAGAACGGCGATCCCATCCCGATCGGGCCCGGGTGGGGTGGTCATGAACCCAGCCTCGCCGCGGCCCCGGAGGCTGCTGCGACGCCCGAGGCTGCTGCGACTCCTGCTGCCGAGCCGAGTGCAGCGCCACCCGCCGAGCCGAGCACCGACGTGCCGCTCGAGTTCGACCTTTTCGACAACCTGCCGCCCGAGGAGACGGACGAAGAGGTCGTCGCCCGCCTGGAGCGCGAGCTGCTCGAGCCGGCCGTGCGTTCCGACGCCTCGCGGTTGGCCGAGCTGCTGCATCCGTCTTTCGAGGAAATCGGCCGGTCCGGCCGCCTCTGGGGCCGCGACGCGCTCGTCTCCGAGCTCGCCGACGAGGACGCCCCCGCTGCGGGCATCGAAGTGCTCGGAGTGGACCGCGTCTCCCCCGAGACGCTGCTCCTCACCGCCCGGACGATGGATGCGCGGGGCGCGACCCTGCGCAGCTCCCTCTGGGTGCGCAGCTCCGGTCGCTGGCGCCTACGCTTCCACCAGGGAACGCCGGAGGCGTAGCAGTCCCCGGTTGATCTGCCATGCCCACAGCGGGCCGCGGTAGAGGAACGCCGTGTAGCCCTGCACAAGGGTTGCTCCGGCATCCATTCGCTCCTGCACATCCTCGGCCGTCTCGACACCTCCGACGGAGATGACGCAGAGCTCGGCCGGGACGACCGTGCGGATGAGGCGCAGCACGGCGAGGGAGCGCGCCGCCAGCGGAGCACCGCTCAGGCCTCCGGCGCCGGCCGCCTCCACGACGGCGGCATCGGTGCGGAGCCCGTCTCGAGAGACCGTGGTGTTCGTCGCGATGATGCCCGCGAGCCCGAGTTCGACGGTGAGACGCGCGATCCGCTCGACCTGCTCGTCGGTGAGGTCGGGTGCGATCTTCACCAGCAGCGGGGTCTCCCCCGCGACCTCCTTCACGGCGGAGAGCAGCGGGCTCAGGAGTTCGAGCTCCTGCAGGCCGCGCAGGCCGGGAGTATTGGGCGAGCTGACGTTGACGACGAGGTAGTCGGCGACCGGAGCGAGCGCCCGGGCGCTGGTGAGGTAGTCGGCCGTGGCGTCCTCGACCGCGACGATGCGCGACTTGCCGATGTTGACACCGAGGACGGGGCGACGGTGGGAGCGACGGACACGCAGCAGCCGGTCGGCGGCTCTGCCTGCTCCGTGATTGTTGAAGCCCATGCGGTTGATCACGGCGCGATCCGGGATCAGGCGGAACAGCCGCGGCTTGTCGTTGCCGGGCTGCGGGCGCGCGGTGATCGTGCCGACCTCGACGTGGCCGAACCCGAGTGCGCCGAGGCCCAGCACCGCCTCGCCGTCCTTGTCGAAGCCCGCCGCGACGCCGAACGGCGAGTCGAATCGCAGCCCGAGGGCCTCCACCGCCAGGGACGGGTCGGGCGCGGTGAACCGGCGCACGAGACCGCCGAGCCCCAGGGTCGCGAGAAGGCGGATCACCACGAAGGCGAGGTGATGGGCCCGCTCAGGATCGAGGCGGGACAGGACGAGGGTGAAGAGTGCGCGATACATGCCACTTGGAGAATACCGGCTGGACCGGCTGCCGAGCTCCGCCAGCTGTTTACTTGGCCTCTGCCGGCTCCGGCTGGTGAGCCAGACGCAGCGAGCTGATGGCCGCCTCGAAGTCGTCGAGCGAGTCGAATGCCTGGTAGACGCTCGCGAAGCGCAGGTACGCGACCTCGTCGAGTTCGCGAAGTTCCGGGAGGATGGCGAGGCCGATGTCGTTCGCCTCGATCTGCGACGCACCCGTCGAACGGATCGTCTCCTCCACCTTGCCTGCCAGCACCGCGAGGTCCGAGTCGGTGACCGGTCGGCCCTGGCAGGCCTTGCGCACGCCGAGCACGATCTTCTCGCGGCTGAACGGCTCCGCCACGCCGCTGCGCTTGATCACGCTGAGGCTCGCCGTCTCGGTGGTGGAGAAGCGACGGCCGCACTCGGGGCACTGCCGGCGTCGGCGGATGGAGAGTCCGTCGTCGCTCGTCCGCGAGTCGATGACACGGGAGTCGGGGTGACGGCAGAAGGGGCAGAACATGGTGGGATTCTATCGCTCAGCGGATGCGGAACCGCTGGGTGACCGCTTCTCCGTGCGCCGGCAGGTCTTCCGCCGTCGAGAGAGCCACAATACGGTCGGCCACGTCCCGCAAGGCGTCGCGGTCGTAAGCGACGACCTGCTGGGGCCGGAGGAACGAGTAGGCGCCGAGGCCCGACGAGAACCGCGCCTGGCCGCCCGTCGGCAGCACGTGGTTCGACCCAGCCAAGTAGTCGCCCAGGCTGACCGGAGACGTCGGCCCGAGGAAGATGGCGCCGGCGTTGTGGATCGACGCGAGCAGCCCCTCCGGATCGGCCGTCTGCAGCTCGAGGTGCTCCGGCCCGTACGCGTTGCTGAAGGCGGCCGCCGCCTGCAGGTCGTCGACGAGCACGACGGCCGACTGCGGTCCGCCGAGAGCGGTCCGCACCCGTTCGGCGTGCTTCGTCGCGGCGGCCAGCGGGTCGAGTTCGGCGACGACGCGCTCGGCGAACTTCGGGCTGTCGGTGACCAGCAGGGATGCGGCGGCCTCGTCGTGCTCCGCCTGGCTGACCAGGTCGGCGGCGACGTACCCGGCATCGGCCGTGTCGTCGGCGATCACGAGAATCTCGGTGGTCCCCGCCTCCGAATCGATCCCGGCCTGACCGCGAACCACGCGCTTCGCCGCAGCCACGTAGATGTTGCCGGGCCCGGTGATGACCTGGACCGGCTCCAGGCCGATTTCCTCGACACCGAAAGCGAGGGCGCCGATCGCCCCGGCGCCACCCATCGCGTAGACCTCGTCGATGCCGAGCAGGCCGGCTGCTCCGAGGATGGCCGGGTGGACCGCTCCCCCGAACTCCCGCTGCGGCGGGCTGGCGAGTGCGACCGACGCCACGCCGGCGACCTGCGCCGGGACCGCGTTCATGACCACGCTCGACGGGTACACCGCCTTGCCGCCCGGAACGTACAGGCCCGCGCGCTCGACCGGCTGCCAGCGCTGCACGATCGTCGCCCCCGGACGGATCACGGTCTCGGCGGCCGGCGGAACCTGGGCGGCGGTCGCCTCGCGGACGCGCGCGATGGCCTCCTCCAGCGCCTCGCGCACGTCGGCCGGGAGCGCCGCGACGGCCGCGTCGATCTCGGACTGCGGGACGCGGACGGAAGCGGGCGCCGCGCCGTCGAAGCGCTCGGCCTGCTCGACCAGCGCAGCAAGCCCGCGATGACGCACGTCGTCTATGAGCTCGGACGCCACGGACATCGCCACCTGCACATCCACGACGGGACGGGGCACGAGGCGCTCAAAAGCGGCGCGGGTAGGCTGGACACCGCGGAGATCGATGGTCTGGATCATGGCCAGACCAGCCTATCCCGCCCCGAATCCCCGGTCGCGCGACCCCTCCTCCGCTGTGGAGAAGTCGCGGCCTGTGGAATGCCCGCCGTCGATCGGAGCTTGTACAGGACGTATGAACAGCGCATCCCCCGACCCCACCGATGGCGCGATCACCGACGCGACTCCCGACCTCGCGGCGTTCCGCCAGACCTTCCGGCGCCACGCCGCCGGCGTCGCCATCGTCACGGCGCAGCGCGATGACGGCACACCGGTCGGGTTCACCGCGACCTCGCTGGCCTCACTCGCCGCCGTCCCGCCGCTCGCCACGTTCAACATGGCGCTGTCCGCCTCGAGCTGGCCGGCCATCGCGGAGACCGACCGTGTCGTCATCCACACGCTCGGCGTGCGCAACCGCGAGGTGGCGCAGACGCTGTCGGGCGACAACCAGCAGCGATTCATCGGCGACCACTGGTATCGCGGACCTCATGGACTGCCCGTCATCAAGGACACCACCGCGTGGATGGTCGGGCGCATCATCGAGCGCGTGCAAGTGCACAACAGCGCCGTGGTGATCGTGCAGATCGAGGAGGGCGGCCTCGGCGAGGACGATGCGCCCCTGGTCTACCACGAGCGCACCTACTGGCGCCCCGGCACCCCCGTCTGACCGCGCGAGGTGCTCGTCGTTGCGGCCCGGCACGGCGTGTCGGCCGCAACAACGAGCACCTCGCGGTCAGACCAGGCAGTTCGGGCCGAGGAGGCCCTTGAGCTCGCCGTAGAGGTCGGCGCTCACCTTCACCGGCTTCGGCACCTCGAACACCCGCGCGACCTGGCCTTTGACCAGCCGCAGGCGCACCTCGCTCTCGCCAGGATGACGGGCCAGCACCTCGCTCAGCGACAGCACCGTGTCGGTCGTCGCCCGCTGGTCCGGCATCGTGATCATCAGCATCCCGCCGGCGTCGTCCGCCTGCCCGAGGTCGGGCGCCATGAGCGAGAACGCGTGCAGGTTCATGCCGTCGTCGCGGAGGCTCACCCGCCCGCGCACGACCACGATCGCGTCGCCCTGCAGCTGCGACGAATACTCCTGATACGCCTTGCCCATGAACATGACGGTCAGCTCACCGCCGAAGTCCTCGACCTGGATCATCCCGTACTGGTTGCCCGACGCCTTCGCCACACGGTGTTGGACACTCGTCACCAGCCCCGCGATGGTGACCGTCTCACCGTCCTGGATGTTGTCCGAGCTGACCAGTTCGGCGATCCCGGTGCTGGCGAGCTTCGCCAGCTGCAGCTCGAGCCCCGCGAGCGGATGGTCGGAGACGTACAAGCCGAGCATCTCGCGCTCGAACGCGAGCTTGTCGCGCTTCGCCCACTCCGGCCGCTGCGGGATGTGGTGCTGGGTCTGCGCCGCCTCGTCCTCGCCCCACAAGCTGTCGAAGTCGAACCCGACGTCGCCGTTGGCCTCGTTGCGCTTGATCTTGACGGCCGACTCGACTGCATCCTCGTGCACCTCGACGAGCGCACGGCGGGTGTGGCCGAGCGAGTCGAAGGCTCCGGCCTTGATCAGTGACTCGACCGTCCGCTTGTTGGCGGCGTGGATGGGCACTTTGTTCAGGAAGTCGTGGAACGACTCGAACCGGCCCTTGCTCTCGCGAGCGTCCCGGACGCCCTCCACCACGTTCGCGCCGACGTTGCGCACCGCGCCCATCCCGAAGCGGATGTCCTCGCCCACGGCCGCGAAGTACAGGTTGGACTCGTTGACGTCCGGCGGCAGCACCTTGATGCCCATCCGGCGGCACTCGTTGAGGTACAGCGCCATCTTGTCCTTGGAGTCGCCGACGCTGGTCAGCAGCGCCGCCATGTACTCGGCCGGATAGTGCGCCTTCAGGTAGGCGGTCCAGTACGAGATCACGCCGTACGCGGCCGAGTGGGCTTTGTTGAACGCGTAGTCCGAGAACGGGAGCAGGATCTCCCACAGCTTGTTGACGGCATCCATCGAGTAGCCGTTGTCCTGCATGCCCTGCGCGAAGCCCGCGAACTGCTTGTCCAGCTCCGACTTCTTCTTCTTGCCCATCGCGCGGCGCAAAATGTCTGCTTGACCGAGCGAGAAGCCGGCGACCTTCTGCGCGATCGCCATCACCTGCTCCTGGTAGATGATGAGGCCGTAGCTGGTGGAGAGGATCTCGGCGAGCGGCTCGGCGAGCTCTGGGTGGATGGGCGTGATCGCCTGCTGCCCGTTCTTGCGCAGCGCGTAGTTGGTGTGCGAGTTCGCACCCATGGGGCCGGGCCGGTACAGCGCGATGAGCGCCGAGATGTCCTCGAAGTTGTCCGGCTTCATCAGCCGCAGCAGCGACCGCATCGGGCCGCCGTCGAGCTGGAACACGCCGAGGGTGTCGCCGCGCGACAGCAGTTCGTACGCGGGGCGGTCGTCGAGTTCCAGCTCCTCCAGCACCAGCTCTTCGCCGCGGTTGTCGCGGATGTTGTCCAGGGCGTCGTTGATGATGGTGAGGTTGCGAAGCCCCAGGAAGTCCATCTTGATCAGGCCGAGCGACTCGCAGGCCGGATAGTCGAACTGGGTGACGATCTGGCCGTCCTGCTCCCGCTTCATGATCGGGATGATGTCGATCAGCGGGTCGGAGGACATGATCACGCCCGCCGCGTGGACGCCCCACTGGCGCTTCAGGTTCTCGAGCCCCAGGGCCGTGTCGAAGACCGTCTTGGCTTCGGGGTCGGTCTCCACGACCGCGCGGATGTCGACGGCCTCTTTGTAGCGCGGGTGGTCCTTGTCGAAGATCCCGGTGAGCGGGATGTCCTTGCCCATGACCGGCGGCGGCATCGCCTTCGTGAGCCGCTCACCCATCGAGAAGGGGAAGCCGAGCACGCGCCCGGAGTCTTTCAGCGCCTGCTTGGCCTTGATGGTGCCGTAGGTGACGATCTGCGCCACGCGCTCCGAGCCGTACTTCTCGGTCACGTACTTGATGACCTCGCCGCGGCGACGGTCGTCGAAGTCGACGTCGAAGTCGGGCATGGAGACGCGGTCGGGGTTGAGGAAGCGCTCGAAGATCAGGCCGTGGCGCAGCGGGTCGAGGTCGGTGATCCGCATCGCGTACGCGGCCATCGAGCCGGCACCGGAACCACGGCCCGGTCCGACGCGGATGCCGTTGCGCTTCGACCAGTTGATGAAGTCGGCGACGACGAGGAAGTATCCGGGGAAGCCCATCTGCGAGATCACGCCGATCTCGTAGTCGGCCTGCGCGCGCACCTCCGGCGTGATGCCGCCCGGGTAGCGCTGCTCGAGGCCGCGCTCGACCTCCTTGACGAACCAGGTCTGCTCGGTCTCGCCCTCGGGCACGGGGAAGCGCGGCATGTAGTTCGCGGCCGTGTCGAACTGCACGTCGCAGCGCTCGGCGATCGCGAGCGTGTTGTCGCACGCATCCGGGTAGTCGCGGAACAGCTGCCGCATCTGCTCCGGAGTCTTCAGGTAGAACTCGTCCGCGTCGAATTTGAAGCGGTTCGGGTCGTCGAGGGTCGAGCCGGACTGCACGCAGAGCAGCGCTGCATGGCTCTTCGCGTCCTCGGCGTGCGTGTAGTGCAGGTCGTTGGTCGCGACGAGGGGCAGCCCCAGGTCTTTGGCGAGCCGGATGAGGTCGGACATGATCCGGCGCTCGATGCCGAGCCCGTGGTCCATGATCTCGGCGAAGAAGTTCTCCTTGCCGAAGATGTCGCGGTAGTCGGCGGCCGCGGCCCGGGCCGCCTCGTACTGGCCGAGCCGCAGACGCGTCTGCACCTCGCCCGACGGGCAGCCGGTCGTCGCGATGATCCCCTTCGAGTACTTGCTGAGGATCTCGCGGTCCATGCGGGGCTTGAAGTAGTAGCCCTCACGCGACGCGATCGAGGACAGCCGGAAGAGGTTGTGCATCCCCTCGGTCGTCGCCGCCAACAGGGTCATGTGGGTGTACGCGCCGGAGCCCGAGACGTCGTCGCCACCGCCGTCGCCCCAGCGGATGCGCGTCTTATCGCTCCGGTGCGTGCCCGGCGTCAGGTAGGCCTCGGTGCCGATGATCGGCTTGATCCCGGCGTCGGTCGCCGAGCGCCAGAAGTCGAACGCGCCGAACATGTTGCCGTGGTCGGTGATGGCGACGCCGGGCATCCCCTGCGCTGCAGCGGCCTCGACCAGGGGTTTGACACGTGCGGCCCCATCGAGCATCGAGTACTCGCTGTGGACGTGGAGGTGGACGAAGGAGTCGGACATCGCCTCTAAGCCTAAGGCCGTCCGCCGACGTTGCTTCTACGACTCTCGGAGCACATCCAGGGCGTGCTGCAGGTCGGCCGGATACGTCGTCGTGAAGGTGACCCACTCCCCTGTTCCCGGGTGGTCGAACGCGAGCTGCACCGCGTGCAGCCATTGCCTGGTCAGCCCGAGCTTCGCGCTCAGGACCGGGTCGGCGCCGTACATCGCATCCCCGGCGCAGGGATGCCGCTGGGCGGCCATGTGGACGCGGATCTGGTGCGTGCGGCCCGTCTCCAGGTGGATCTCGAGAAGGCTTGCCGAGGGGAACGCCTCTATCGTCTCGTAGTGCGTCACCGACGGCTTGCCTCCCGCGACGACGGCGAACTTCCAGTCCGACCGGGGGTGGCGCCCGATGGGCGCGTCGATCGTGCCGGTCAGCGGATCCGGGTGGCCCTGGACGACCGCGTGGTAGATCTTCTCCACCGTGCGGTCGTGGAAGGCACGCTTGAGCGCCGTGTAGGCGCGCTCCGACTTGGCGACCACCATGAGGCCGCTGGTTCCGGCGTCGAGCCGGTGCACGATGCCCGCACGCTCGGCGGCACCCGAGGTCGAGATGCGGAAGCCCGCAGCGGCCAGCGCCCCGAGGACCGTCGGGCCCTCCCAGCCGACCGAGGGATGCGCGGCCACGCCGACCGGTTTGTCGATCACCACGATGTCGTCGTCGTCGTGCACGATCGTGAGCTCGGGGACGGCGATCGGGACGATCTCGACGTCGGACTTCGGCTGCCACGACACTTCGAGCCAGGAGCCGGCGGAGAGGCGATCGGACTTGCCCGCCTCGCGGCCGTCCAGCGTCACCCCGCCGCTCTCCGCGATCTCGGCCGCGAAGCTGCGCGAGAAGCCGAGGAGCTTGGCGAGTCCCGCGTCCACGCGTGACCCGTCGAGCCCGTCCGGGATCGGGAAGCTGCGCGACTCCATCTAGCTCTGCGGCTTGTCGCGCGGATCCGTGGTGGTCTCCGCCTCGACGGCGCCGGTTTCGGTGTCGGTGTCGGTGTCAGTGTCAGTGTCAGCGGCCTCATCGATCACTGCATCGTCGTCGTCATCGTTCGTTCGCCGCCCGTCCAGCCCGACACCGCGCAGGGTCAGGATGAGGAACAGCACCATGCTCGACACGATCGCGACATCGGCGAGGTTGAAGATCGCCGGCAGCAGCGGGATCTGCAGGAAGTCGACGACGTGGCCGACTCCGAAGCCCGGTGCGCGGAACAGGCGGTCGGTCAGGTTGCCCAGGAGGCCGCCCAGCAGAAGGCCGAACAGCACCGCCCAGGCCACCGAGCGGATGCGCGGGGCGTACCAGATCACGAAGCCGAGGACGCCGATCCCCACAATGGAGAAGATCCACGTCGAGCCGCTGCCGATGGAGAAGGCAGCGCCCGCGTTCTTGACGAAGTGGAACTGGAGCAGCTGCCCCAGGACCTCGACCTGCTGGCCCTCATACAGGTTCGAGACGACCAGGACCTTGGCGATCTGGTCGACGAGGTACACGCACAGCGCGACCACCGCCAGGACCGCCAAGGCCCTGATGCTGACCTTGGACCGGGAGGGACTAGCCTCCAAAACCGGGGAAGCCCGGGGCCTGGCCCTGGTTGCTCGAGTCGTCGGAGCCGCCCGCGGGGACCGGCGTCGGGACGGCGTTGCTGCCCGCGCTCACCGGCGCGGCCGACCGTGCGCCGCCCTGACCGGACGCGCCACCGCCCTGGACGGGTGCGTCGAGGTCGTGGAGCTGGCTCTCGATGTAGTTCTTGAGGCCCTTGCGGTAGTCGCGCTCGAACGTGCGGAGCTCGTCGATGCGACGCTCGAGACCCGAGCGCTCCTGGTCGAGGGCGCTGATCTGCGCGCGCTGCTTCGACTCCGCCTCGGCGACGATGCGCGCGGCGGTGGCGTGGCCCTCGGCGATGAGCTGGTCGCGCTTCTCGACACCCTCACGAACGTGCTCCTCGTGCAGCCGGCGTGCGAGCTGGAGGAGGTTGTTGGTGGCGTTGGGGTCGTTCGCGTCGTCGGCGGGTGACTGGTAGCCGGCGGCGGGAGCAGCAGCCTGCGACTGCTGGGCCTGCTCGGCCTGCTGCTTGGCCTGTGCGGCCTCCTGCTGCGCCTGGGCGAGGCGCTGCTTGAGCTCCTCGTTCTCGCGCTGCAGACGCTCGGCCTCGCCGTTGTCGGCGGCCGCAACCGCCGCTGCGGGGGCGGCTGCTGCTGCGCCCTGCCCGCCGCTGCGCTGCAGCTCGGCGATCCGCGAGTCGGCGGCAACGAGGCGCTGCTTGAGCTCCTCGTTCTCCTGGTTCAGACGACGCAGCTCGACGACGACCTCATCGAGGAAGTCATCGACCTCGTCCTGGTCGTAGCCCTCGCGGAACTTCGTCGGCTGGAACCGCTTGTTGACTACATCTTCCGGAGTCAGCGCCATGGTGAGCCACCTTCGTGAAATTGGAACAGAAACGCGTTCAGCCAACGCTAGCAAAGCGGGCGGGACTCGCGCACTCCGCCGTACGGTCGGCGCGTCGGCTCGTCAACGATACAACGGGCGGACCGCTGCGGCCGGGAGCAACGCTCAGCGGAATCCCAGCGTGACGTACAAGCCGATGATGACGACGAGCATGGTCAGGCTCCAGCCGAAGTCGATCGCGACCGGCCCCATCGACACCCGCGGGATGATCCGGCGGAAGAAGCGGATGGGCGGATCGGTCACCACGTAGGTGGACTCGGCGAGGAACAGGCCGACGCCGCGGGGGCGCCACTGCCGCGCGAAGACGCGTACCAGGTCCAGGACGAAACGCGCCCACAGCACGAAGAAATAGATCAGCAGCGCGTAATAGAGCACGGTCGCAAGGATCGAGACGACAAACACCCTCTCAGTATGTACGAAAGCGCACCGGCTCCCCTGGGAGACGGTGCGCTTCGTGCGTCGACGGGCCGCGGCCCGCTGAATCAGGCCTGGGCGAAGAACGAGGCGTCGACCTCGGCATCCTGGCCGCCGTGTTCGCCGGAGACGACGACGTGGCTGGGCGAGAGGAGGAACACCTTGGGCGTGACCCGCTCAATCTTGCCGTACAGGCCCTGCGAAAGGCCGCTGGCGAAGTCGATGAGACGACGGGCGTCGCCCTCGCTCATCTGCGAGAGGTTGATGATGACCGGGATGCCTTCCCGGAACGACTCGGCGATCGCCTGAGCGTCGCGGTACTGGCGGGGGTGGACCGTGAGGATCTCGTTCATTTCCTGTACCGATGCATTCCGTGCGGTGGACGACTTGCGCAGCGGCGTGACCGGAGCGCGGCCGGCCGCGGGTGCGACCGGTGCGGGATGGGGGACGGCCTGCACCGGCGATGCCGCCGGCGTGTGGACCGGAGTCTCGCGGCGGGGCTGGTGCTGAGCCTGCTCCTGCGGCTGCTCCTCGAACTCCAGTTCCTCGTCGGCGAGGCCCAGGTAGACCATCGTCTTCTTCAGCGGGTTGCCCATGGCTTCCTCCGTACAGACCTGCGCGTCGACGCCTCGCCACGCACTCGAACTCTTCCTTTCGAGATTAACGAAGCTCCGGCCGATTCCCGGTAATGGCGGTCCCGATCCGAAGGTGTGTCGCGCCTGCAGCGATCGCTTCGCGGTAGTCCTGCGACATCCCCGCCGAGATCTTGGTGGCCTCGGGCGCGAGCGCCCGGACGCGCTCGGAGGCGGCCCGGACGCGCTCGAATGCGCGCGCAGGCTCCTCGTCCAGGGGCGCGATCGCCATGACGCCCAGGAGGCGTAACCCGGACGCGCTGAGGACGTGCTCCACGAGCGGTTCGAGGTCGCGGTCGGCCACGCCGCCGCGCCCCGGGTCGTCGGTGAGGTTGAGCTGGACGAAGGCGTCGAGCTCGCCGGGCGGGTCACCCTCGCGGGTGGCCAGCGCATCCACCAGCGAGAAGCGGTCGATCGAGTGGATGACGGACGCATAGCGCCGCGCCTGCCGCGCCTTCTTGCTCTGCAGCTGTCCGACGAAGTGCCAGCGGAGGTCGAGGTCGGCGAGTTCCGCCGCCTTCTCCTGCGCCTCCTGGTGACGGTTCTCCCCCACGTCGCGCACACCGAGCGCAGCGAGCTCGCGGACGAGCGATGCCGGGTGGAACTTCGTCACGACGATCGTCGTCAACTCGTCGGGCGAACGGCCGGCGGCCCGGGCGGCGTCTGAGACGCCCTCCCGGACCGCGGCGAGCCGTTCGGCCAGACCGTTACTTGAGGAAGTCGGGGATGTCGAGGTCGTCATTCTCGTCGTCGAACGCCGGGTCTTTCTGCGGTGCGGCCTCGGTGACCGGGCTCTCGCCGGTCTGCCAGGCGTCGGTCGTGACCGGGGCGGGGATCTCGCCCGCCTCGACCTCCGCGGAGGAGGCGATCTGCGACTGCTCGGAGCCCGCCTCGACGTAGCTCGCGCGACGCGAGTCCGCCGTGACGGGGCGCGAGTTCGGCTCGCCGCCGTCGAATCCTGCCGCGATGACGGTCACGCGCACCTCGTCGCCGAGGGTGTCGTCGATGACCGCACCGAAGATGATGTTCGCCTCCGGGTGCACCGCCTCCTGCACCAGGCGGGCGGCGTCGTTGATCTCGAAGATGCCGAGGTTCGAGCCACCCTGGATGGACAGCAGGACGCCGTGGGCACCGTCGATGGATGCTTCCAGCAGCGGCGAGGCCACGGCCAGCTCTGCGGCCTTGATGGCCCGATCCGCGCCCCGCGACGAGCCGATGCCCATCAGGGCGGAGCCCGCCCCCTGCATGACCGACTTGACGTCGGCGAAGTCGAGGTTGATCAGGCCCGGCGTGGTGATCAGGTCGGTGATGCCCTGGACACCGGCGAGGAGCACCTGGTCGGCGGTGGAGAACGCCTCCAGCATGCTGATGCCGCGATCGCTGATCTCGAGCAGCCGGTCGTTCGGCACCACGATGAGGGTGTCGACCTCTTCCTTCAGGCGCTGGACGCCTGCCTCGGCCTGCTGCTGACGGCGCTTGCCCTCGAACGAGAACGGCTTGGTGACGACACCGATGGTGAGCGCGCCGATGGACTTGGCGATGCGTGCGACGACCGGCGCGCCGCCCGTGCCGGTTCCGCCGCCCTCGCCCGCGGTGACGAAGACCATGTCGGCGCCGGCGAGCGCCTCCTCGATCTCCTCCGCGTGGTCTTCGGCCGCACGGCGGCCGACCTCGGGGTCCGCCCCGGCACCGAGGCCGCGGGTGATCTCACGGCCGACGTCGAGCTTGACGTCGGCGTCGCTCATCAGGAGCGCCTGCGCGTCCGTGTTGATGGCGATGAACTCGACGCCGCGGAGGCCGAGCTCGATCATGCGGTTGACGGCGTTGACGCCGCCTCCGCCGATGCCGACGACCTTGATCACGGCGAGGTAGTTCTGTTGTGCTGTCACGTCCGGCCTCCACGGGAACCTTCAACCTCTAGCTGAGGCTTAAAGTCTTGCTGAGTATGCAATTCTTGATCCGACGTTAGGTGCGCCGCCGCCGCGCCTCGGTAACGCGGCAGGCGTGTCGGAAAAGTCGGGGTCACGACACGCCTAACCCGTCGTCACACTGTGCGGCGACGACACGTCGTAGCGGGATGATCCGGCCGCGCTCTTCAACAGCGCCGCCAGGTCTGCGGCCTTCAGCGACGAGTCCTCCGCGCTGCCCCAGACGACCGTCGCGTGACTCTCGCGCAGGGTGAAGCTCACGTCGTCCTTCGTCTTCGCGGCGATGGTGTCGACCTGGGCCAGGACGTCGGCCGGCAGGGCGCTCAGCACGCTCGCCGCCGCCGCGAATCCCGAGTCGGCCTCCACGTCGGCCGCCCCGCCGCTCGCGGCGATCATCGGAAAGCCGTCCGGCCGCGTCTCGCTGCTCGAGATCGGCACCTTGGCCGCGTCCACGAGCGTGTAGACGTTGCCCTGCTGGATGACGCCGACCGGCGCGCGCTCCACCACGCGCACGATGATGGAGTCGGGCGGATGGCTCTCCACCGTGTAGCTGCGGATCAGCGGGAAGGCGGCCAGATCGCTGGAGATGCCCGCCTGGTCGAGCAGCGGCAGCGGTGTGCCGAGCTGGTCGGAGAGCTTCTTCTCGACTGTCGCCGCATCCAGCCGCGATGTGCCGGTGACCTGGATGTGCTTGAGCGCGAGCAGCGGAGAGTACGCGACCAGCGCCACGGCGAGCACCAGAAGCGCGACGACGCCTGCCGCGGCGAGCCAGGCCAGCCGACGGCGCCGGGAACGCTTGGTGAAGCGACGCACCTCGCCGCGCTCCACGCGCTTCCGCTCGCGGCGGGCTTCGCGGAGGGCCTTGTCGATCTCACGGTTGCTCGGGATGCGCGAGTACGGCGGAGCGTCGGCGTCGCGCTCGCGCGCAGGCGCGCCGAGGAGGGACGCAGGAGCACCATCCCCCGGGCGCACCACCGGGATGGGCTCGGTCACCGTCCCGACGGAACGCGACGCGGCGGCCAGGCGCCGCTCCCCGCTCCGGTCGCGCGCCTCCTGCTCGCGCGGCGCGGAGGCAGGCGCGTTCGCCGGCACTTCCTGCCGCTGGAAACCCTGGGGACGCTTCACCGACCGGCCCTGTTACTCCGTGGCGGCGTCCGGGTGCTCCCGGCGCAGTGAGTCGAGCAGCTGGGGAACGATGCGGTAGACGTCACCGCAGCCGAGGGTGATCACGAAGTCGCCCTCGCGCGCGATCTGTGCGGTGTGGTCGGCGGCGCGCTGCCAGTCGGCGATGAACGCCACCCGGTCGGGATGCTCGAAGCGGTCGGCGACGAGCGCACCGGTGACGCCCGGCTCCGGGTCCTCCCGGGCTCCGTAGACGTCGAGCACCACGGTCTCGTCGGCGTAGCGCTCGAGGGTCTCGGCGAACTCCTTGGCGAAGAGGCGCGTCCGGCTGTACAGGTGCGGCTGGTGGACGGCGATGATCCGGCCCTCGCCGACGACCGTGCGCGCGGCCGCGAGGGCGGCGGCGACCTCGGTCGGGTGGTGGGCGTAGTCGTCGTACACGCTGACGCCGGCGACCGTGCCGTGCAGCTCGAAGCGGCGCTCGGTGCCGCCGAACTCCGCGATAGCGGACAGCGAAGCGGCCGGATCGAAGCCGAGCCCGGTCAGCACCGCGAAGGCGCCGCCGGCGTTGATCGCGTTGTGGCGACCCGGAACGCGCAACTGCGCCGAGTACTCCTCGCCGCCGTAGCTGATCGAGAACGACACCGGACCGTCGGTGACGATCGAGTGGATGCGCACCTCCGCATCCTCTGCCTCGCCGAACGTGACGATGCGCTTCTCCGGCGCCTGCTCTCGGAGCCGATTGGTGACGTGCACCGCGCCGGCGTCGTCGGAGGACACGACGACGAACTCGTCCGCCTCGCGGGCGAAGGTCACGAAGGCGTCCTCGAACGCCTCGAGAGAGCCGTAGTGGTCGAGGTGGTCGGGGTCGACGTTGGTGATGAGGGCGACTGCCGTGTCGTAGAGCAGGAACGAGCCGTCCGACTCGTCCGCCTCCACCACGAACAGCTCGCCGGTGCCGGTCTGCGAACTCTTGCCGAGGGAGGCGATCACGCCGCCGTTGACGAAGCTCGGGTCCTCGCCGAGACCCAGTAGGCCGGTGATGATCATGCCGGTCGAGGTCGTTTTGCCGTGGGCGCCGGCGACGGCGACCAGGCGGGAGCGGTTGATCAGCCAGGCGAGGGCCTGCGACCGGTGCAGCACCGGCAGACCCTTCGACAGCGCCAACTGGTACTCGGGGTTGTCCTGCCAGAGCGCGCCGGTCACGACGAGCGTGTCGGCGTCGCCGACGTTGGCCGCATCGTGGCCGATGGCGACCGTGGCGCCGAGCGCACGCAGGCTGTCGATGTTGGCGGAGTGCCGCACATCCGAGCCGGTCACCGTGTAGCCGGCCTCCAGGAACAGCCGGGCGATGCCGCTCATCCCGGAACCGCCGATGCCGACGAAGTGCAGCTTCCCGAGGTCGTCGGGCAGGGTGAGGGTCGGGTCGGGCTTGATCGTCACAGGTACAGCTTTCGGTTACGCGAGAAGGACTCCATCAAGTATGAGGCTACGCGGCGAAGGTGCGGATCGGCCCCAGGCTCACCGTTCGCTCTCAGCCGACCGGGAGGGCGCCGCGGATGAGCGCGACCATCCGGTCCGAGCCGTCACGTACCCCCACCGAGACGGCGCGGCGGCCCATCTCGGCCACGCGGTCGCGCTCGGCGAGCAGCGGCAGGAGCTGTGCATCCACCCACGTCGGCTGGAACTCGGCATCGTCGACCAGCAAGCCTCCGTCCGCCCGGAGGACGCCAGCTGCGTTGTAGCGCTGCTCGCCGTTCCCGATCGGGAACGGCACATACACGGCTGGGATGCCGAGCGCGGCGAACTCGCACACCGTGGCCGCGCCAGCGCGGGCCACCGCGAGGTCTGCGATGGCGAGAGCCAGGTCCATCCGGTCGCAGTAGTCGAGCAGGCGGTAGTGCTCGATGCCAGGGTCGGTCAACTCGCCACGGCCGCCCTGGATGTGCAGCACCTGCCAGCCGGCCGCGGTCAGCTCCTGAGCACGGTCGGCGATGGTCTGGTTGATGCGGCGTGCCCCGAGAGAACCGCCGGTCACCAGCAGCGTGGGCCGGTCGGTCTCGAGCCCGAACTCTGCAGCGGCCTGCGGACGCGCGGCCGCGCGATCGAGCTGCTCGATCTCCACCCGGAGCGGCATGCCGACGAAGGTGGGATGGGGCAGCGGCGTCCCCTCGAACGCCACTCCGACCCACGGGGTGTACCGGGCGCCGAGCCGGTTCGCGAGGCCGGGGCGGGCGTTCGCCTCGTGGAGGATCAGCGGCACCCGCTCCGAGCGGGCCGCCGAGTACGCGGGCGCAGCGGCGTAGCCGCCGAAGCCGACCACGGCGTCGATTCCGCGCGAGCGGATGAGCTCCCGGACACTGCGGATCGACCGGCGGTACTCCCCCGGGAAGCGCAGGGCCGCGCCATTCGGCCGCCTCGGGAACGGCAGCTTCGGGATGGTCGCCAGCTCGTATCCGCGCTGCGGGACCAGCCGAGCCTCCAGCCCCTCCTTCGTGCCCAGCACCAGCACCTCGGCCTCCGGGTCGTCACGGCGCAGCCGGTCGGCGACGGCGAGCAGGGGGTTCACGTGGCCGGCGGTGCCCCCGCCGGCGAGAAGGTAGCGCGTCATGCCCGGGGCCCCGCCGACCCGGTGTCGTGGGCGGCCAGGGAGTCACGATGGGACTGCCGCGCGAACGAAAGCACGATTCCGATGGCGATCATGGAACTGATCATCGCAGTGCCACCCGCAGAGATCAGTGGGAGTGGCACCCCGAGCACCGGGATGACGCCGAGCACCACCGCGATGTTGACGAATGCCTGGCCGATCAGCCACACCATGATCGCGGCGGTCGTCACACGCGCGAACGGGTCGTCCGACGCGTGGATGATGCGGAGGAACACGATCGCGAGCATCACGAACAGCAGGAGGACGACGACCGCGCCGATCAGCCCGAGCTCCTCACCGATGATCGCGAAGATGAAGTCGGTGTCGGCTGCGGGCAGCCAGGACCACTTCGAATGGGAGTTACCGAGGCCGACCCCGAACACGCCTCCCGAGGCGAGCGCGTAGAAACCGTTGTCGATCTGCCAGTTGACGTCCGGGTTGGCCGCGCTCGCACCGCCGAAGAGCGCGGCGATGCGCCCGAGACGGCTGGCGCTCGAAATCGCGACGAAGAACGACATGATGCCGACGACCACGACCCCGGTGAAGAGGAACCGCATCCGCACCCCGGCGAAGAACAGTGCGCCGAGGATCAGCGCCGCCATGATCATCGTGGTGCCGAGGTCGCCACCGAGCAGCACCAGTGCGACCGCACCACCCGCGATCGGGACCACGGGGATCGCAACGTGCTTCCACTGGTCCAGCACGTCCCGCTTGCGGGCCAGCACCACGCCGAGCCAGACGACGAGCGCGAGCTTGATCGCCTCCGACGGCTGGACCGTCAGCGAACCGATCTTGAGCCAGTTGCGGTTGCCGCCGATCTCCATACCGAGCGGCGTCAGCAGCACGAGTACCTGGAGGAAGCACGCGGCGGCGAGGAAGAACCAGATGGTCTTCCTCCAGAACGCCCGCGGGATGCGCGACACCACGAACATCAGCGGCAGCCCAACCAGCGTGTAGGCGCCCTGCGACCAGAACCGCGAGAAGAAGTTGTCGCTGTCGTTGTGGGACTCGACCGCCGACGACGACAGCACCATCACCAGCCCGAAGACCACCATGAACAGCGTGATCCCGAGCAGCAGGAAGTAGTTGGCCGACTCCGAGGTCATCGACCGGCCCAGCTGGATGCGCGTGGTCAGCGCGCCCAGCCGCGTCGATGCCTGAGCGGCCTGCTGGTCAGCCCTGCTGCGGGTCGGGATGCGAGGCGGGCTCGTCATCCGCCTCACCTCCCAAGTACTCGTTCACCGCCGCCTGGAAACGACGTCCGCGCTCTGCGTAGTCGGCGAACTGGTCCATCGACGCCGCCGCCGGAGCCAGCAGCACGGTGTCGCCCTCACGGGCGAGACCGCCGGCCAGCCGCACCGCCGTCGGCATGACCTGTTCAGTCTCGTCGGCGTCGACCTCCAGAACGGGAAGGTCGGGCGCGTGTCGCCGGAATGCCGCCAGGAGCGCCTCACGGTCGACCCCGATCAGCACCGCGCCGCGGAGGCGGCCGATGTGACGGCCGACCAGGGCATCCACATCCACACCCTTCAAGAGGCCGCCGACGAGCCAGACCACCGAGGGGTACGCGCGCAGCGACGCGTCTGCCGCGTGGGGGTTCGTGGCCTTCGAGTCGTCCACCCAGTTCACGCCCGCGGCGACCCGCACCAGCTCGATGCGGTGCGCATCCAGCCGGAACGCGGTGAGGACGTCACGGATGACCTGCGGCTCGACACCCCACGAGCGCGCCAGGGCGCTGGCCGCGAGGATGTTCGCCACGACGTGCGGCGCCGCGAGGCCGGCCTCGAGCAGCTCGTCGAGCGTGGTCAGCTCGATGGCGGAGTGCGCGCGATCCTCGAGGAACGCGCGGTCGCAGAGGATGCCGTCCACGATGCCGAAGTCGCTCGGCCCCGGGACGCCCAGACCGAAGCCGATGGCGCGGGCGCCCTCGACCACCTCCGCTTCCTCCACCATGCGCAGCGTGTTCTCGTCGGCCTTGTTGTAGACGCACGCGACCCGGCTGTTCTGGTACACCTTCGCCTTGGCGGCGATGTACGCCTCGAGCGAGCCGTGCCAATCGAGGTGGTCGTCGGCGATGTTGAGGCACGCTGCCGAGAACGGAGAGAGCTCGCCGCCCGCGTTGCGGTTCACCCAGTGCAACTGGTAGCTGGAGAGCTCCACCACGAGCACGTCGAAGCCCTGCGTGTCGCGGATGGCGTCGAGCACCGGCACACCGATGTTCCCGCAGGGGGCGACGCGGCTGCCTCCCGCCAGGATCATCGTCGCCGTGAGCTGCACGGTGGTGGTCTTGCCGTTCGTGCCGGTCACGCAGATCCACTCCGCGGGGCCGGAGACGCCGTCGGGCCGGGCGACCTTGTCGCGCAGTCGCCACGCCAGCTCGATGTCGCCCCACACGGCGGTGCCGCGCTCCTCGGCCCACAACAGCAGTGGGTGGTCCCAGTGGAAGCCCGGCGAGGCGATGACGAGTTCAGGATCGAACTCGCTGAGCCGCTCCGGCGGCGAGCTCAGGTCGGACTGCTCCAGCAGGTCGGCGCCGATGACCTCCAGCAGCATCCGTCGCTCGTCGTCGGCCTTCGACGCGACCACGAGCACCTGCGCGCCGAGCTCCGCCAGCGTGTCCGCCACCGAGAAGCCGGTCACGCCGAGGCCGTACACGGCGACGCGCAGCCCGCTCCAGTCGGCGTGCCAGCTGGTCAGCGCGGCGAGTCTGTCCTCGAGCGCGGTCACGTTGCGAGCCACTCCAGGTAGAAGGAGCCGACGCCGGCGGCGACCAGCAGGCCCCCGATGATCCAGAAGCGGACGACGACCGTCACCTCCGCCCATCCCTTCAACTCGAAGTGATGGTGGATGGGACTCATCAGGAAGATGCGTTTGCCGTGGGTGAGTTTGAAGTAGGCCCGCTGCAGGATCACCGACCCGGCCTCGATGACGAAGATGCCGCCGATCAGGACCAGCAGCAGCTCGGTGCGGCTCAGGATGGCGAGCGCGGCGACCGCGCCGCCGAGCGCGAGCGAGCCCGTGTCGCCGAGGAAGATCTGCGCGGGCGAAGTGTTCCACCACAGGAACCCGACCACGGCGCCGACGATCGCCGTCGCCACGATGGCGAGGTCGAACGGGTCGCGCACGTCGTAGCACTTGGCGACGTTCTCGGGGTTCAGGTTGATGCTCGCGCACGACTGGATCGACTGCCAGAACCCGATGATGATGTAGGCGCCGATCGCCAGGATCGAGGCGCCGGAGGCGAGGCCGTCCAGGCCGTCCGTGACGTTCACGCCGTTGGACGCGGCGGCGACCAGGAAATTGATCCAGATCAGATACAGGCCGTAGCCGACCAGTACGCCGATCACGCCGAACTTCGTGATCGAGCCGAAGTCGATCGCCGGAAGGTCGCGGATGAACGAGACGCTCATCGACGCCGGCGTGGCGTCGTTGCCGTTCGGGAAGCGGATCGCCAGGAACGCCCAGACGGTCGCCACGACCACCTGGCCGGCGACCTTCGCCCAGCCCGTCAGGCCGAGGCTGCGTTCGCGGCGGGTCTTGAGGAAGTCGTCGATGAAGCCGACCACGCCGAGCCCGACCATCAGGAACAGGACGAGCAGAGCCGAGACGCTCGTCTCATCCCCGGTCAGCAGCAGTGCCGTGAAGTAGCCGAAGAGCGTGCCCAGGATGACGACGATCCCGCCCATGGTGGCGGTGCCGCGCTTCGCGTGGTGGCTCTGCGGGCCGTCGTCGCGGATGAACTGCCCCCACTGGAGGCGGCGGAAGAGCCGGATGAACAGCGGCGTCAGGAACAGCGTGAACGCCATCGACAGCGCACCGGAGGTCAGCAGGGCTCTCACGAGAAGGATTCTCCCAGTCGGTCGCCCAGGAAGCGCAGCCCGGCCGAGTTGGAGGACTTCACGAGCACCGTGTCGCCCGGGCGCAGGGCGCCCTTCAGGTGGTCGAAGGCCGCATCCTGCGTGTCGAAGTAGAGGGACTCGCCATCCCACGAGCCTTCGTTGATCGCCGAGATGTGCATGCGGCGCGCGGCCGGGCCGACGATCACGAGCTGGTCGATGCCGAGCCGCACCGCGAGCAGGCCGATACGGTCGTGCTCCTCGCCGGAGAACTCGCCCAGCTCGCTCATCTCGCCGAGGACGGCGATCGTGCGGCCGCCGGGCTCCGCGATCTGCGCCAGGGTCTTCAGTGCTGCGGACATGGAGTCGGGACTGGCGTTGTACGCGTCGTTGATGACGGTGACCTCGCGGCCGCCCATGACCTCCATTCGCCAGCGCTCGGCGGTCTTCACCGTCTGCAGCGCCTCGACGATCGTGTCGATGTCCACATCGAGCGTGTACGCCGAGGCGGCGGCCGCCAGCGCGTTCATCACGTGGTGCTCACCGAGCACCTGGAAGCGCACGGGGCGTGATGGACCTTCGCCGCCGTCGCGCGACGGCAGGTGCAGCGTGAAGGACGTGCCGCGACGATCGGAGACGATGTCGCTCGCGCGCACGTCGGCGCGGTCGTCGAGCCCGAACCAGAGCACGCGGGCCACGGTCTTGTCGGCCATGGAGGCGACGCGTGGGTCGTCCAGGTTGAGCACCGCGACGTCCGACTCCAGCAGATCGGTGACCATCTCCGTCTTCGCCTGGAGCGTCTTCTCGATCCCGCCGAACTCGCCGGCGTGGGCGAGCCCGACCTTCAGCACGACACCGACGTCGGGTCGCGCCATGCGCACCAGCCGCGCGATCTCGCCGATGCCGCTCGCGCCCATCTCGGCGACGAGGAACTGCGTCTCCTCCGTCACCTGGAGCATTGTCACGGGAGCGCCGACCTCGTTGTTGAACGAGGCGCGTGGGGCGATGGTCGGGCCGACCTGCTCGAGCACCGCGCGGAGCAGGTTCTTCGTCGTGGTCTTGCCGTTGGAACCGGTGATCCCGACGATCTTCAAGAGACCCAGGGCGCGCACGCGCGCGATGACCTCGGTGGCCAGGTCGCCGAGGGCGACGACCGTGTCCTCCACGAGGAGCTGCGGGACGGGGAGTTCGAGGGGATGGTCGACGACGACCAGCGCCGCGCCTGCCTCGACGGCCTGCGGTGCGAACAGGTGACCGTCGGTCACCTCGCCGGGCTTCGCGAAGAAGATGGTGCCGGGCACGACCTCGCGCGAATCCGTCGTGGAGAGTCCGGCGATCTCGGTCTCCGGTGAGACATGGGTGCCGTCGAGCAGCAGCGTGCCACGGGTGGCCGCGGCGATCTCGGCCAGGGTCATCGCGATCATCAGAGCCACCCGGCCTCTCGCAGGGCGAGGCGCACGTCGTCGCGGGCGGAATACGGCAGTCGCTGACCGGCGACCTCCTGGTAGTCCTCGTGGCCGGGCCCGGCGTAGAGCACGACGTCTCCCTCGCCCGCCAGCGACAGCGCGGTGCGGAAGGCGGCGCGCGGGTCGGGGACCTCGTACAGCTCCAACTCCGGAACGGCGTTGCGTGCGCCGTCGAGCAGGGCGGCACGGATGCTCGCCGGGTCCTCCCAGCGCGGGTGGAAGTCGGTGATCACCACGGCGTCGGAGCCGCGGGCGGCGATGGCGCCCATGTCGGTCCGCTTGGTGGTGTCGCGGTCGCCGTCGGCGCCGAACACCATGACGATGCGGCCGTCGGTGACCTTGCGCAGGGCGTTCAGGGTCGAGAGGAAGGCATCAGGGCTGTGCCCGTAGTCGATGAACACGACGGGGCCGCGATCCCCGGAGAGCCGCTCGGCGCGTCCCGGGATGTACGCGTCGATCCCGCCGTCGCGCTCCAGCGCCGCACCGATCGCGTCGAGGTCGTACCCCGACTCGACGAGCATGACGATCGCGAGCGCCGCGTTCCCGGCGTTGTACGCACCCAGCAACGGGATGCGCGTCTCGAGCCGGCGGCCGTCGGGACCCTCGAGCGCGAAGGAGGTGTGCGTCAGCGACTCCTCCAGCACGGTCAGCATCCACTCGGCATCCGTGCCCGGCGAACTGGTCAGCGTCGCGACGGGGATGCGCGACTGCTCGACCAGGGAGCGGCCCCACTCCGAGTCGACGGTGACGACGCCGCGGCGCGCGCGGTCGGGCTGGAAGAGTTCCAGCTTCGCCGCGAAGTAGTCGTCCATCGCCGCGTAGTCGTCGAGGTGGTCGTGGCTGAGGTTCGTGAAGCCGACGATGTCGAAGACGATCCCGTCGACGCGACGGCGCGTGAGCGCCTGGGCCGAGACCTCGATCGCGACGGCGCGGACGCCCTCCTCGCGCATGCGCGCCAGCAGCGCATGGAGCTCGCTGGCCTCGGGCGTCGTGAGCTTGCTCGTGATCGCGGTGTCGCCGATGCGGCGCTCCGCAGTCGAGCTGAGGCCCGAGACGACGCCGAGCTGGCCGAGGATGGCGTTCAGCAGGTACACGACGCTCGTCTTGCCGTTCGTCCCGGTCACGCCGAACAGCGTCGCCGAGTTCTCGTCGGTGCGGTAGATCCAGGCGGAGACGGCGCCGAGCGCCGAGCGTGGGTCGGGCGTGACGATGACCGGCAGGCCGGACTCCGCGGCCAGTTCCGCGCCCTCCTCATCGGTGAGCACGGCGACCGCTCCCGCTTCCGCCGCAGCGGTCGCGTAGCTCGCCCCGTGGGCGTTGCGGCCGGGCACGCCGACGTAGAGGTCTCCCGGCTCAACGGCCGAGCTCGCCAGCGCAGCGCCGGTGACCTCGACGCCGTCGAGATCGCCCCGGCTGTCCAGCCCGAACTCCGCTACCAGCTGGGCGAGCGGGCGGGCGACGGGATGCTCGGGGCGCAGAGAAGAAGGCGCCGGTCCTGTCACGGGGCTCACTTTCAGTAGTAGGGCGGATAGTCCGCCGGGCTGGACGTCGAAGGCTTCACCCGGTAGGTCTTCAGCACCTGACTCATGATCGTGTGGAACAGCGGAGCGGCGGCTGCCGACGAAGTAATGGTAGTCGGGAACCCGAGGTTGACCGAAACGACGTACTGCGGATCGTCGACCGGGGCGACGCCCATCACCGAGACGTAGTAGGAGGGCAGGTAGCCGCCCTTCCCGTCCGGCTGCTGCGCAGTTCCGGTCTTCGCGGCGATGCGGTAGCCGGGGATCTGCAGCTGCTTCTTCAGGTCGCCGGAGGTGACCACCGACTCCATCATCCCGAGCGTCGTGGCGGCCGCCTGGGGCGAGACGACGGCGGTCGGTTTGGCGCTCGGGACATCGGTGATCGAGCCGTCCGGGTGCTCGCACCCCTCGACCATCGACAGCGGGATGCGGGTGCCGCCGTTGGCGAGCGCCTGGTACGCGCCGACCATCTGCAGCTGGGTCGCCGAGACGCCCTGACCGAACATGGTCGCGTACTTGGTCTGGTCGTCCCAGTCCTTCACCGGGTTCAGCTGCCCGGAGGACTCGTCGGGATAGGGCAGGCCGGTGTCGCTGCCGATCCCGAACTTCTTGAGGTAGTCATAGCGGGTCTGATCGGACAGCGCGCGACCCAGCTGCGACATCCCCGTGTTGGACGACATCATCAGCACGCCCGTGAGGGTGAGCCGCAGCGGATCGTGGTAGCCGGAGTCGTGCAGATCCGCGCCGTTACCCGACTTCCAGGAGTACGGCGCGAGCACCTGCGTTGTGGGCGACGCCTTGCCCTGGTCGATCAGCATCGCTGCTGTGAGCGCCTTGAACGTGGAGCCCGGTTCTCGCGGGTCTGTGAACGGCTGGAGGCGCCAGAAGGATGGATCCGTCGCCTCGATGTTGTTCGGGTCGAGCGCCGGCCACTGGGCGACGGCCTTGATCTTGCCGGTCTTCGCCTCGGCGACGGTGACGTAGCCGAACTTGGAGCCGGTGGCGGCGACCTGCTGGGCCAGCGTCTGCTCGGCGAACCACTGGAGGTCGCCGTCGATGGTGAGCTTGAGCGTCCCGCCGTCCTTGGCCTGCTTCTGCACGACCGTGCTGCCGGGGATCGCGACACCGTCGGCGCCGCGCTGGTAGGTCTCCTCGCCGTCCACGCCCGCGAGGCAGCCGTTCTCGCTCTCCTCCAGGCCCGCACTGCCGCCCTCGGAGAGGAAGCCGAGCAGGTTGCCGGCGACAGCGCCGTTCGGGTAGCTGCGCGCCTGCTTCTTGCTGAAGGTCAGCCAGGGATAGGGCAGCTTGTCGAGCTTGTCGAACGTGCCGACATCCATCCCGGACTTGATGAGCACGTATTTGGACTTCGCGTCCTTCTTCAACGAGGCGTCCATGAGTGCGACGATCGCATCGCCACCCTGGCCGGTGATCGCGCCGATCTTCGCGGCCGCTTCGATCATCTTGCTGCGGCCGCCCGCGATGGCGTCGGACGGGGAAGCGGCAGCCGTGTACGTGTAGATCGTGGTGGCCATGACGGTGCCGTCGGCGTCGACGATGTCACCGCGGTCGCCCAGCAGCGGCGTCGACACCTCCTTGGCGGTCACCGACTTCTTCTGCAGGGCATCCGCCTGCACCACCTGGATGTCGACCAGCTTGGCCCCGAGGATGCCGACGGTCGCAGCGACGGCGAGGACCGTCACGGCGGTCCTCCGCCTCAGCATCTTCCTGCCGACCATGCCGCATCCGTCCCGTCGTCAGTGCGTCACCGGGGTCGGCAACGCTCCCTGCAACGGTACGGTCGGGGTGGTCCCGGATGCGGTAGCCGCACCCGAGGTTGTGGAATTCACAGCCGGAGGGGCAGAAGTCTTCGAGGTCGTCGGCGCGTGTGGCTGGGTGACCAGCGGGACGCCCGCGAGCAGCGAGTTCGGGACCAGGTTGCCCTGGCTGCCCGTGACCGTACCCGCCGCTCCGTTCGCCGCCAGCGGCGCACCGAGCACCGCGCCGTCGGAGAGCCGCAGGTATGCCGGGCTGCTGTTGCTCACCATCCCGAGTGCATTGGCGTTCGCGGCGAGGTTCTGCGGTGACGAGACACGATTGAGGTCTTCGGACACGGACTGGTACGACCGCTGGAGCCTGGTCTGCTGCGACTCCAGGGTCTGCAGCTGGTAGGCGCCCTGCGAGATCCCGATGCTCAGGAGCAGCTGTGCCACGACGACGACCAGCAGCGTGGCGACGGCCACTCCTGCATACAGGGCACGGGGACGGGCGCGCCGCTGGGACCGGGTGGAGACGACCTCGAGGTGGGTGCGCTTCGGCGCCTCCGACGGAACTGCCGGCGCCGCCTCCGCCGGAAGCGAGCCGCCGTGCCACAGCGCCGCAGGACGCCGCCGCGGCGTCGCCGGGATCGCTTCTGCCAGGTTGCTGGTCACGAACGCCTCCTCGTGTCGTCTTTCGTCGCAGCGGGGCGGATCCGCTCCGCAGCGCGCAGGCGCACCGGGGTCGCCCTCGGGTTCGCCGCCTTCTCGTCGTCGTCGGCCAGCTCGGCGCCCCGGATCAGGAGCTTGAGCTCAGGGCGGTGCTCGGGCAGTTCGACCGGCAACCCGGCCGGGGCGCTCGATACGGACCGCGCCTGCAGCTCGCGCTTCACGATGCGGTCCTCGAGCGACTGGTAGGCCTCCACGACGATGCGGCCACCGAGGGCGAGCGCATCCACCGCCGCGGGGATGGCGCGCTGCAGCACAGCGAGCTCCTGGTTGACCTCGATCCGCAGCGCCTGGAACACCCGCTTCGCCGGGTGACCCTGCCGCTGCACCGCAACGGGGGTCACTTTGGTGATCAGGTCGACGAGCTGGCCCGAGCGCACCAGCGGCTCCTGCTCGCGCGCCTCGACGATCCGGGCGGCGTACCGGCCCGCCAGCTTCTCTTCGCCGTAGTCGCGGAAGATGCGGCGCAGGTCGGCCTCGGAGTACTCCGCGAGCACCGTCTCCGCGGTCAGCTCGCTGGTCGAGTCCATCCGCATGTCGAGCGGTGCATCCTTCGAGTACGAGAACCCGCGCTCGACGCGGTCCAGTTGCAGCGAGGACACCCCGAGGTCGAAGAGCACGCCGTCGATCTCCGTGTACCCGACGCTCTCGATCGCCTCCTGGATGCCGTCGTAGACGGTGTGGACGAGGTGGACGCGATTGCCGAAGCGCTCCAGCCGCTCCCCCGCGATCGCCAGCGCCTCGGGGTCGCGATCCAGCCCGATCAGCGTGACGTCGGGGAAACGCTCCAGGACGCCGGCGGAGTGGCCGCCCATCCCGAGCGTCGCGTCGACGAACACCGCGCCGGGCTTCGTGAGGGCAGGTCCGAGCAGCTCGATGCAGCGCTCGAGGAGGACCGGGGTGTGGATGCGGGAGGAGTCGGAATCGGTCATGGTCTTTCGGGACGATCCGCCGGCCCTGATCCCGGATCCCCATCCATCCCGACCTGACACCGGGGAAGTGGTGTCAGGGCGTATGGCTGGGAGTCCGGCGTCAGGGACGCGCGGTCAGAAGAGTCCCGGGATCACCTCCTCCTCCGTGTTCGCGAATGCTGCTTCCTGTTCGGCCAGGTAGGTCTCCCATGCCTGGGCGTCCCAGATCTCTGCACGGCTGCCCGCGCCGATCACGACCAGGTCGCGATCGAGCCCCGCGTACGACCGGAGCGAGGCCGGGATGGTGACCCGGTTCTGCTTGTCCGGCAGTTCTGCGCTCGCCCCCGAGAGGAAGACACGCAGATAGTCGCGGGCCTGCTTGCTGGTCACCGGCGCCTGCCGGATCTTCTCGTGGAGGGACTCGAACTCGGCCTTCGAGAAGACGTAGACGCAGTGCTCCTGCCCGCGAGTCAGGACGAGCCCGGATTCGAGTTCGTCCCGGAACTTCGCCGGAAGGATGATGCGCCCCTTCTCGTCGAGCTTGGGGGCATGCGTACCGAGGAACATCGGCTGCCACCCCCACTCTCCTGGCCCAGGTTGCGGTGTGACTCCACTTTACTCCACTTCCATCCACACTGCAGCGGTTTGCAGCGAAATTGCCCCGAAATGGGTACGTCAAGCCCCGAAATCGCGCGGAATTCTTGGGTGGAGGAAAGTGGAGCGGTTGGACGCGCCCGAGGACACGAAAAAGGGCCGATCCGTAAGGATCGACCCTGAGTCGGTCAGATAGTGGAGCGGAGTGGAGCCTCTAGCTCTCGGTGAGTACTAGCTCTCGCCGCCGTCGTTGCGCTTGTCCCAGCGATCGTTCATGCGATCCATGAAGCCGGCCTGCCCGCCGCGGGTCTTCGCCCGCTTCTGCTCCGGCGTGCCCGGCTCGACGGCGACCCGCTTACCCGGGGCTATGGCCACCAGCACACCGGCGAACATGACGATGAACCCGAGGATGCCGATGAGGGGCTGCTGGTAGTAGACGCCGGCGATCAATACGCCGACTCCCACCACGGCCAACAGGATGCCGAGAACGATCGAGCGGTAGGCGGGTCTCTCCCGCTTGCCCCCGACCTTCGCGACGAAGTCTGCATCGTTCTGATACAGGCTGCGTTCCATTTCTTCGAGGAGGCGCTGCTCGTGTTCCGAAAGCGGCATCCGATTCCCCCTCTTTCTCGCGGGTCGTAGCTTCAGTGAGGCTGATTCTAGACCTCACGTGTCTGGCTAGGCTAGGCGTGTGTCTGAAAGCATCCGATTCGTCGACCTCATCCAGTCAAGAATCGATGGATTCTTCGATGCGCGTGCCTCCATTCTCGTCTCGATCGCCGATGAGCTCTCTCCTGTGGCAGCGTTCTCAAGGGAATTTCTCAGCGGCGGCAAGCGCTTCCGGGCGCTGTTCTGCTTCTGGGGCTGGCAGGCGGTCCGAACGGCGGGCGAGGAGAGCGGCGACGACGACCTCGGTGCGATCGCGGCCGGCGGGGCACTCGACGCCGTCGTCTCGGTCTCGAGCGCTCTGGAACTGTTCCACGCCGCTGCGCTGGTCCACGACGACCTGATCGACAACTCCGACACCCGCCGTGGAGCGCCGGCCGCGCACAAGCGCTTCGAACGCCTGCACGACGAGGAACGCTGGGGCGGGTCGGGCGCCTCGTTCGGGACGGGCGCCGCCACCCTGCTGGGCGATCTGCTTCTCATCCTCAGCGACGAGCTCTTCGACGAGGCCCTGACGCAGGTGGTCAGCGCCGCCGCACGGCGGGCCGCGCGGGCCGAGTTCAACAGGATGCGGATCGACGTCACGGCCGGCCAGTACCTCGACATCTTCGAGGAGATCGGCTGGGCCGGCCGGCCCGACGCCGACCAACTCGCCCGCGCCGAACGCGTGATCGTCTACAAGTCGGCCAAGTACTCCATCGAGTCGCCCCTGCTGATCGGCGCGAGCCTCGCGGGAGCCACCGTCGGCCAGCTGGATGCGCTCCGCTCGTTCGGGCTCCCGCTCGGCATCGCCTACCAGCTGCGCGACGACCTGCTCGGGGTCTTCGGGGACGCCGACGTCACCGGCAAGCCCAGCGGCGACGACCTGCGGGAGGGTAAGCGGACCGTGCTGATCGCGCTCACGCGCCAGGCCATCCCGTCGGGCGCACGTGCGACCCTCGACGAACTGCTCGGCGACCCCGACCTGACGGCGGAGCAGGTGCGCACACTGCAGCTGACCATCCGCGAATCAGGGGCGGTGGATGTGGTGGAGCGCATGATCGCGGAGAACGTCGGCCGGGCGATCGCGGCGCTGGACGCTGCGCCGCTGGGCATCGCTGCCAAGGCGCAGTTGCGCGACCTGGCGATCACGGTGACGCGCCGGAGCGCCTGACCCGCCGTCGCCAGCATCGGCCTCCGACGCCCGTTGTAACGTGCGCTCCCGCGCGCGCAGCAGCGCAGGTGACAAGCATCGGCGCGGGTGACAATCCGAGCGCCTCGAGTCCTGAAAACAGCGCGCGCGGCGGTCAGGCCAGGGCTTGCGCCACCCGGCGGACCTCCGCCTTGCGGCCGGCATGCAGCGCCACGATAGGCGACGTGCCGAGGCTCTCCTCCTCGGTCAGCATCCAGTCCACCGCCTCTTCGTCGCCGAAGCCGTCGTCCGCGAGGACCATCAGCGTGCCGCGCAGCTCGCTCAGCGGCTCACCATCCTTCAGGAACAGCGCGGGGACCTTGAGGACGCCGTCGATGCGTTTCGCCCCCAGGTGGCGGTCCTCGATCAGTCGACGGACCCGGCTCACACTCAGGCCCAACGTCTCGACGAGGTCGGGTACGGTCAACCACTCGGTGGTCTGCACGTGCTCGGTCACCCCTCCAGCGTGCCATGGAATGCGCGGATCCGAGAGCCGGTCCAATTGTTACGATCAGGTAAACTGCTTTCACATCCGTCACTCCTGTTGACTCCTCTATTACTGTGTGTCAGCGTGGGCGGGGATGTGTCACTCAAAGAGGGGGGTCTCATGGCTCTGGCAGACACCGGCAGGACGCGCGGCATTCTGGGAACGGTCCCGATAGCGGTCGCGAGTTCGCTCGCCGTGACCCTGAACCTCGTCACCCCCGCCCAAGCGGCGCCGCGCGAAGACCACGCCACCGACCACGCCGGAGACACCGGCGAAGTGACTCCGCTCGAGCGCGCCACCCTCGTCAGCACCATCGGGGCGGGGCGCGCCGCCGCCGAGACCTCCGCTGCCCAGACCACCGTGGCGGCTGTGCCCGCGTCGTACCGCGTGCAGTCGGGCGACACGGTGTCGGGCATCGCCGCCCGGTTCGGGCTCTCGACCGCCGCCGTCCTCGCCATGAACGGTCTGAGCTGGAAAAGCCTCATCTTCCCCGGTCAGGTGCTCGCCCTCGCCGGCCCGGCGGCCGCAGCCCCGGCACCCGCAGCTCCCGCACCAGCGCCGGCAACACCCGCACCCGCTCCGGCACCCGCCGGGACGACGTACACCGTCGCCCGCGGCGACACCATCAGCGGGATCGCAGGCCGTTTCGGCGTCACCACCCGCGCCGTGCTCGCCGCCAACGGCCTGAGCACCTCCAGCCTGATCTTCCCCGGCCAGAAGGTACGCATCCCGGGCATGACCACGGCGTCGCTGAACACGCCGATCGCCCCGGCCCCGGCCCCCGCACCGGCTCCCGCCCCCGTCGCGGCGCCCGCGCCCTTGCCGAAAGCCTCCGCCGGCCAGGTCGTGGCGCTCACGGACGAGATGCGCGGCAACGCCCAGCTCATCATCCGCATCGGCCGCCAGCAGGGCGTCCCCGACTACGGCATCGTGGTGGCGCTGGCTGCGGCGGCTCAAGAATCCGGGCTCCGCAATGTCCGCTATGGTGACCGCGACTCGCTGGGCCTCTTCCAGCAGCGTCCGAGCA
This sequence comes from Leifsonia sp. RCC_180, assembly GCF_058138205.1. Lineage (NCBI taxonomy): Bacteria > Bacillati > Actinomycetota > Actinomycetes > Micrococcales > Microbacteriaceae > Leifsonia > Leifsonia sp. RCC_180. Next base: position 1,137,174 of record NZ_CP200340.1, read on the forward strand.
CCGGATGGGGAACCGCGGAGCAGGTGCTCGACCCGACGCGTGCGACCCTCGCGTTCTACGGCGGCGCCGCCAACCCCAACAAGGGCCGCACCCGCGGCCTGCTGGACATCCCCGGGTGGACGGCGATGGGCGTGTCGCAGGCCGCCCAGTCCGTGCAGATCTCCGCCTACCCCGACGCCTACGGCAAGTGGGAGGCGTCGGCGCGCACGTGGCTCGCCCAGCTCGGCTGAGCCCGAATGTCACAGCCCGATCACAGCCACCGCGTCCACCGGTGTTTTGCAGGGTTCTCGGCTGGGTCGTTCCCTAGACTCGATTCGTGACCACGAGCCAGACCGACCCGATGATCGGCCGTCTCATCGACGGCCGGTATCAGGTGCGCTCGCGGATCGCCCGGGGCGGCATGGCCACCGTCTACCTGGCCACCGATCTGCGCCTGGAGCGCCGCGTCGCCATCAAGATCATGCACGGCCACCTGGCCGACGACTCCACCTTCAAGAGCCGCTTCGTGCAGGAGGCGCGCTCGGCAGCGCGCCTGGCGCATCCCAACGTCGTCAACGTCTTCGACCAGGGCCAGGACTCTGACATGGCGTACCTGGTCATGGAGTACCTCCCCGGGATCACGCTGCGCGATCTGCTGAAGGACTACGGCAAGCTCACGCCCGAGCAGACCATCGACATCATGGAGGCGGTGCTCTCGGGTCTCGCCGCCGCGCACAAGGCGGGCATCGTCCACCGCGACCTGAAACCCGAGAACGTGCTGCTCGCCGACGACGGGCGCATCAAGATCGGCGACTTCGGCCTCGCCCGCGCAGCCAGCGCGAACACGGCGACCGGTCAGGCGCTGCTCGGGACGATCGCCTACCTCTCCCCCGAACTCGTGACCCGCGGCGTCGCCGACGCCCGCAGCGACATCTACGCGCTCGGGATCATGATGTACGAGATGCTGACCGGCCAGCAGCCGTTCCAGGGCGAGCAGCCGATGCAGATCGCCTACCAGCACGCCAACGATTCGGTGCCCGCCCCGAGCGGCAAGAACCCGGCGGTTCCCGCGGAACTCGACGAGCTCGTGCTGTGGGCGACCGAGAAGGACCCGGATCGACGTCCGCGTGACGCACGGGAGATGCTCGACCGGCTGCTCGAGGCCGAGAAGGTGCTGCGCGGCGAGGCCGTGCTGCAGCCCACCATGGTCCTCCCGCCGGCGCTCGACCTCGACGCGGGCGACACCCAGATCATCAATCCGGCCATCCGGCAGCAGGTCGCGTCCGCGACTCCCGCCGCCACCGCGACGCTGACGAAGGCTGCCGCGAAGCGGCGGACGAAGGGCTGGTGGCTGCTCGCGCTCGTCCTGGTGCTCGCAGGGCTCGCCGGTGGCACCGGCTGGTACTTCGGGGCAGGTCCCGGCTCGCTGGTCGCGGTCCCGAACGTGGTGAACACGGCGCCGGATGCGGCGGCCGTGAAGCTGCACAAGCTCGGCTTCACGACGAAGCAGGCACCGGAGTACAGCACGACCGTGGCGAAGGGGATGGTGTCGAGCACCGACCCTGCGGCCGGAGTCCCCGCCGGGCGCGGAAGTGCCGTGACGCTCCGCGTGTCGCAGGGTCCGAAGCCCGTCACCATCCCGGCTCTCGCCGGTCAGACCGTCGACGCTGCGAAAGCGTCGATCACGGGCGTCGGCGCCAAGGTCGGCGACGTCGCACAGCAGTTCGACGCCAAGGTCCCGGCGAACACGGTCATCTCGGCGACCCGCGCGGACAACGGCGCGGACATCTCCGGGGGCGGCGGCTACTTCGAGGCGGCGGCGGTCAACCTCGTCGTGTCGGCCGGCGCGATCCCGGATGTGGCAGGCAAGTCTGTCGCTGACGCCTCCGCCATCCTCACCAAGGTGGGGCTGCTGACCTCGGCCGGCCCCGAGAGCTACAGCGACACCGTGGCCGACGGCGACGTGATCTCGGCCCAGCCGCAGCACGATCCGGTGCGCCCGGGCGACACCCTGCTTCTCGAGACCTCGAAGGGCCCGGAGCCGGTCACGGTGCCGGAGGTGGTGGGCAAGAACTGGGCCGACGCGAAGAAGGCGCTCACCGATGCCGGGTTCAAGCTGAAGTACAGCGCCATCGCCGACGTCGCGCCGTCCGCCTTCGTCGTCTCGAAGATCTCCCCCGGTTCCGGCACGCAGCAGCCCAAGGGCTCCACGATCACGATCAACTTCGCCGGGTTCTGACCGGCAAAACGAAGAAGTCCGACAACCCTGTGGGCCGCCGGACTCTCCGTCAGTGTGAACGCGCGTCAGGCGTGGGACAGCTCCTCAGCCACCAGGAATGCGAGCTCGAGCGACTGCATGTGGTTCAGCCGCGGATCGCACAGCGACTCGTACCGCGTCGCCAGCGTCTCCTCATCGATGTGCTCGGAACCTCCCAGGCACTCGGTGACGTCGTCGCCGGTCAGCTCGACGTGGATCCCGCCCGGGTTGGTCCCCGCGGCGCGGTGCGCCTCGAAGAAGCCCTTGACCTCATCCACGACGTCGTCGAAGCGGCGCGTCTTGTAGCCGTTCGGCGTGGTCAGTCCGTTGCCGTGCATCGGGTCGGTGACCCACAGCGGCTTCGCGTCGGTCCGCTTGATCGCCTCGAGGAGGGGCGGCAGCGCATCGCGCACCGTGCCCGCGCCCATGCGCGTGATGAACGTCAGCCGGCCGGGCTCGCGCTCCGGGTCCAGCTTGTCGATCAGGCGCAGCATGTCGTCGCGCGAGGTCGTCGGCCCGAGCTTCACGCCGATCGGGTTGCGCACGCGCGACAGGAAGTCGACGTGCGCGCCGTCGATCTCACGCGTCCGCTCGCCGATCCAGACGAAGTGCGCCGACGTGTTGTACGGCGTACCCGTGCGGGAGTCGATGCGGGTCATCGGCCGCTCGTAGTCCATGAGCAGCGCCTCGTGGCTGGAGTAGAACTCCACCCGGGTCAGCTCGTCGAAGTCGGCGCCCGCCGCCTCCATGAACTTGATGGCGCGGTCGATCTCCTTCGCCAGGCCCTCGTAGCGCTGGTTGGCCGGGTTCGCGGCGAAACCGCGGTTCCAGCTGTGCACCTGGCGCAGGTCGGCGAAGCCACCCTGGGTGAACGCGCGGATCAGGTTCAGGGTGGATGCAGCGGTGTGGTACCCCTGCACCAGCCGTCGCGGATCCGCCTGACGCGATTCGGGCGTGAAGTCGTAGCCGTTGACGATGTCGCCGCGGTAGGCGGGAAGCGTGACGCCGTTGCGGGTCTCGCTGTCGCTGGAGCGCGGCTTGGCGAACTGCCCCGCCATGCGGCCCATCTTGATCACCGGGACGGAGGCGCCGTACGTCAGCACGACCGCCATCTGCAGCACCGTCTTGACGCGGTTGCGGATGGCGTCGGCGGTCGCGCCGGCGAACGTCTCCGCGCAGTCACCGCCCTGCAGCAGGAACGCCTTGCCCTCGGCGGCTCGCGCCAGGCGGGTGCGCAACTGGTCGACCTCGCCGGCGAAGACGAGCGGCGGCAGCGTGGCGATCTCGGCGGACGCGGCAGCCGCGGCCTCAGGATCCGGCCAGGCCGGCTGCTGCTTGATGGGCAGCGTGCGCCAATACTCCAGGCCCTCGATCACGGACTCGTCAGGTCGCACGACGGGCTCTGTGGTCTGTAGCACTGGTCTTCCGCTCACTCAGATAGATCGGTGGATAGGTGGATAACCGAGCCTATCGCGCCGGGCGGCACGTTGGTCGCCGCGGGTCCTACCGTGACAGCGTCGCCCGCTTCTCCTTGACCGTGGTCGCGTAGACGTCCATGTACTCCTGCGCACCGAGGCGCTGCAGCTCGTACATGATCTCGTCGGTGACCGAGCGCAGGATGAAGCGATCACCCTCCATGCCGTCGAACCGGGAGAAGTCGAGCGGCTCGCCGACGATGATCCCGATGCGCCCGACCTTCGGAAGGCGCCTGCCGATCGGCATGATCTTCGCGGTGTCGACCATGGCGACCGGGACGACGGGCACGCCCGCCTCCAGGATCATGCGCGCGACGCCGGTGCGGCCCCGGTACAGCTTGCCGTCGGGGCTGCGCGTGCCCTCCGGGTAGATGCCGAGGATCTCGCCGCGCGCGAGGACGGCGAGGCCGGTGTTCAGCGACGCCTCCGACGCCTTGCCACCGGAGCGGTCGATCGGCAGCTGGCCGGTCGCGTTCATGAAGGCCTTGGTCGCCCATCCCTTCAGGCCCCTGCGGGTGAAGTAATCGCTCTTGGCGAGGAAGGAGACGTGCCGGTCGACCTCCAGCGGGAGGAAGACGGAGTCGATGAACGACAGGTGGTTGCTGGCCAGGATTACGGCGCCGTCGGCCGGGATGTTCTCGAGGCCCACGACCCACGGCCGGAAGATCCCGCGCAGGATCGGCCCCACCACCACGTACTTCATCAGCCAGTAGAACATCGAACCGAAGCCTAACCCTGCCGGCGACCTAGAGCGAGGATGCGTGCAGGCGCGCCAGGTCGGCGGCGCCCACCACGCCGGCGTCGTTCACCAGTTCGGCGATCGTGAACTCGGGCTCCGGGTGGAAGCCGCGAGCCGGCAGGTTCTCGACGTAGGCGAGGCGGATCGGCTCCAGCAGCAGCTCGCCCGCCTGGGCGACGCCGCCGCCGAAGACGAAGAGCTGCGGGTCGAGGATGGCGCCCAGGCTCGCGCAGGCCTGGCCGAGCCAGTCGCCCAGCTGCCGCAGGGCCGCAAGCGCGCCCGGGTCCCCTGCGCCGATCAGCGCGCTGATGTCGGTGCCGGTGAGCGTGCCGGTGCGGGAGCGGACATCCGCCAGACCCTGACCGATACCGCCCGCATCCGCGAACTCGTTCGCCATGCGCTGCAGCGCGCGTCCCGATCCGTACTGCTCGATGCAGCCGTGAGCGCCGCAGCCGCAGGGCAGCCCGCCGGGGACGACGCGCATGTGGCCGATCTCGGCTCCCGCACCGAAGCCGCCGCGGAATAGCCGGTCGTTGCTGACGATCGCCCCGCCGACGCCCGTCCCGATCGTGAGGACCACCATGTCCGAGACCAGCCGGCCGGCGCCGTACCGGAACTCCGCCCAGCCGGCGGCGTTCGCATCGTTCTCAATGATCACCGGGATGTCGAGGCGCGCCTCGAGCTTCTCCCGGAAGGGCTCGTGGCGCCAGTTGATGTTCGGCGCGTAGTAGACGGTGGACTGCGCCGCGTCGATGAAGCCGGCGGCGGCGACGCCGGCGCCTGCGATCTCCTCCGGGCCGTCCGAGAGCCGCTCGATCATCGCGACGACGGCGTTCTCGATCTCCGCCGGCCGGGTCGCGTCGGTCGGCACCCTGTCCTCGCGGACGATCGTGCCGAGCTCGTCGACGACGGCTCCGGCGATCTTGGTCCCTCCGATGTCGATGCCGATGGCGTGCACGTGTGGCCTTTCGGAGTCAGGGCGTGAGGGAGCGGCCGCCAGAGCCGGTCAGCTGACCCGCGGGAGGACCATCTAGAGTGTAATCAACCGAATCGGCCGAGGCCATTCGGCAGTACGCCCGCCCGCCGGTATCGAGGGAGCTACCGTGAAACAGATCGAAACACCCGTGATCGTCCCGCTCGACCCGGAGGCGAACGCCACCGACCTGCTGGTGCAGCGGGTGGCCCTGACGCCCGATCAGCCGCTGTTCAGCCTGCCCGACGGCGCCGGGTGGAAGGACGTCACCGCAGCCGAGTTCCACCGCCAGGTGATCGCGCTGGCGAAGGGCCTCGTGGCCGCGGGGATCGAGCCGGGCGACAAGATCGGCCTCATGTCGAAGACCCGTTACGAGTGGACGCTCATCGACTTCGCCGTCTGGTTCGCCGGTGCCGTCCTCGTGCCGGTCTACGAGACCTCTTCCCCCACGCAGATCCAGTGGAACATGTCCGACTCCGGCGCCATGTCGGTGATCCTGGAGACGGCGGAGATGCATGCGCGCTTCGACGAGGTGCACCCGGAGCTTCCGCTCGTCCGCAACGTGTGGCAGCTGCACCTCGGCGACCTCGACAAGCTGGTGGCCGGTGGTGTGGATGTGCCGGACGGCGAGATCGAGCGCCGGCGCAACCTCGCCCGCGGCGAAGACATCGGCACCCTCATCTACACCTCCGGCTCGACCGGACGGCCGAAGGGATGCGTGCTCACCCACTCCAACTTCGTCGAGCTGTCTCGCCAGTCGGCCGAGGCGCTGAAGGAGGTCGTGCAGCAGCCGGGGGGCGCATCCACTCTGCTGTTCATCACCACCGCGCACATCTTCGCGCGCTTCATCGCTGTGCTCTGCATCACCGGCGGCGTGCGGGTCGGTCACCAGGCCGACACCAAGCAGCTGCTTCCGGCGCTGGCGAGCTTCAAGCCGACGTTCCTGCTCGCCGTGCCGCGCGTGTTCGAGAAGGTCTACAACTCGGCAGAACAGAAGGCGGAGGCCGGCGGCCGGGGCAAAATCTTCCGCGCAGCCGCCGAGGTCGCAGTCGAGCACTCCAAAGCGGTCGAGGCAGGCTCCGTGCCGTTCGGCCTGAAGCTGAAGTTCGCGCTCTACGACCGGCTGGTGTACTCGAAGCTGCGCGCCGCCATGGGCGGCCGCGTGAAGTTCGCCGTCTCGGGCTCCGCCCCGCTCGGGTCGCACCTGGGCCACTTCTACCACAGCCTCGGCATCAAGATCCTCGAGGGCTACGGCCTCACCGAGACCACGGCTCCCGCCACGGTGAACCGTGCGGACAAGTTCAAGATCGGCACCGTCGGACCTGCGCTCCCCGGCGTCGACCTGCGTCTCGCCGACGACGGCGAGATCCAGGTGCGCGGCATCAACGTCTTCAAGGAGTACTGGAAGAACCCGGAGGCCACAGCCGCGGCGTTCGAGGACGGCTGGTTCCGCACCGGCGACCTCGGATCGTTCGATGACGACGGGTTCCTCACCATCACCGGTCGCAAGAAGGAGATCATCGTCACGGCCGGCGGTAAGAACGTCTCCCCCGCGGCGCTCGAGGACCCCATCCGCGCGAACCCGCTGGTCAGCCAGGTGATCGTGGTCGGCGACCAGAAGCCGTTCATCTCGGCCCTCGTGACGCTCGACACCGAGATGCTGCCCACCTGGCTCGCGAACAACGGCGAGGACAAGGACATGACGCTCGCCGAGGCGTCCGTGAACCCGGCCGTGCACGCCGAGATCCAGCGCGCGATCGACCACGCGAACGCCGGTGTGTCGCGCGCCGAGAGCGTGCGGAAGTTCGTCGTGCTCGCGACGGAGCTGAGCGAGGCGAGCGGCCACCTGACGCCGAAGCTGAGCATCAAGCGGAACGTCATCCTCGAAGACTTCGCCGATGTGATCGACGGCATCTACAGCGACAACCCGCGCACCGAGGGCTTCTCGCTGGCGCACTGACGGAGACTGCCCTCATGTACATTTGCATTGTTCCGATGTACAATTGGTCTCATGGACATCGTCAGTGCCGCTGAAGCGCGCAACCACCTCGCCGAAGTGATCGAGCGTGCGTCGCGCGCACCCGTGGCCATCGAACGTCGAGGCGAGCGCGCGGCCGTCATCGTCAGCCCGCAGGAGTACGACCGGCTCATGGAGGCGCTCGAGGCGATCGAGGACGCCGCCGCCTATGACACAGCCATGGCCGAAGAAGGGCAGAACATCCCCTGGGATCAGGTGAAAGCCGACCTCGGTCTCGCATGAGCTACCGGATCGAGCTGCGGCCGGCCGCTGTTCGCGCGCTCCGGAAAGTGGATCGGCGACAGCTCCCCCGGCTGCAGGGTGCGATCGCGCTGCTGGCGCAGGACCCGAGGCCACCGGGGGCGACGGCGCTGCGCGGGCGGCCTGGCTTCCGGGTGCGCGTCGGCGACTACCGCATCCTGTACACCGTCGAGGACGACGTCCTGCTGGTGGTCGTCGTCGACCTCGAGCATCGCCGCGAGGTCTATCGGTGAGCTACACCTCGTCGCGCCAGGAGTGCTGCGGGGCGTAGCCGAGGATGCGGCGGGCCTTGTCGATGGAAAGGAGGGTGTCGTTGACGCCCAGCTCCCGCTTCAGCGGCACGCCGGGGAACACCTCCGCGACCAGTTCGTCGTTCGGCCGGCTCATCACGGTGTCGGCTGCGGCGATGATGAACCGGTCGAAACCGGTGGTGTCCCACTCCAGCGCCCGGCGAATGGCCTGCGCGCCGTCGCGCGCGTCGATGTAGCCCCACAGGTTCCACTTGCGCGCGAACGGGTCGTCGTCGAAGGCGGCGAACGCGGCGTAATCCTCCGGGTCCATCACGTTGGAGAAGCGCAGCGCCACGATCTTCAGAGCCGGATCCCAGCGCACCAGCTCGATGGCCATCTGCTCCTCGAGGTGCTTCACCAGCGAGTAGGTGCTCTCCGGACGCGCCGGGTAGTCCTCGTCGACCGGGATGTACGGCGGCGGCACATCGAACGGCAACCCCAGCACGGTCTCGCTCGACGCGTACACGACATTGCGGATGCCCGCACGGCGAGCCGCCTGGAACACGTTGTACGTCACACGGATGTTGTTGTGGAACGTAGCCACATCGCTCGCCATGCCCGGGGCGGGAATCGCCGCCAGGTGCACGATCGCGTCGAGTCCGTCGTGCTTGTCGTTGACGCCGAGGATCGCATCCACCGTCTGGCCGTAGTCGGTCAAGTCCACCCGGACGAAACCGGAACCGCGCTCCCCCGCCGCATCCAGGACGACGACGTCATCCCCCGATTTCCGCAACTCGCGCACGACCGTGCGTCCGAGCTTGCCTGATCCTCCGGTGACCGCAATACGCATGCGGTCAGTCTACGAGGTGGCCGGGAGGCCAGGCGTCAGAACCAGTCGGACTCGCGGACCTGCTTCATCGCCTCGCGGCGCGACTCCTTGTCGAGGCGGTCCAGGTACAGCTTTCCGTCGAGGTGGTCCGTCTCGTGCTGGAGCGCTTGGGCCAGGACGCCGGTCCCGGACACCTCGATCTCGTTGCCCTCGAGGTCGGTACCCGTGACACGCGCGAAGGGATACCGCAGCGTCTTGAACCAGAGGCCCGGGACGGACAGGCAGCCCTCGTCCATCAGCTCCGGCTCGCCGGACACCTCCACGAGCACGGGGTTGATGACGTACCCGACCTGCCCGTCCACGTTGTAGCTGAATGCGCGCTCGTTGACGCCGATCTGCGGGGCGGCAACGCCGGCGCGGCCGGGCGGCAGGACGCTGTCCACCAGGTCTTCGACGAGGCCCCGCACACCGTCGTCGATCGTGCCGATCGGATCGGACGGGGTCTTCAGCACGGGGTCGCCGAACAGGCGGATCTGACGTTCGGTCACAGGTACTCCTCGAGAGAACAGACGGACGGTCGGGCGGGCTCAGTCGCGCTCGGCCGGAAGGCCCTCGACCACGAGGGCGGCCAGCGTGCGCGCCGAAAGGCGGGTGAGCGGCTTGAGGTCCTTCCACGACACGACCGAACCGGCGGCGAGCTGCGGGTCGTACGGCACCCGGACGATCTCGCGCACCCGCGAGCGGAAGTGCGCCTCGATCTCGTCCAGCTTCACCAGATTGGTGGCGTGCGTCGCCGTGTTGAGGGCGACGACAGCATTGCGGACGAGTTCGCCGTAGCCGTTGGCCTCCAGCCAGGTCAGCGTCTCGGAGGCGAGGCGCGCCTCATCCACGCTGCCGCCGGAGACGATCACCAGCGAGTCGGCCCGCTGCAGCGTCGCCCGCATCACCGAGTGCACGATGCCAGTGCCGCAGTCGGTCAGCACGATCGAGTAGTACCGGGCCGAGAGGTCGGCGACGACGTTGTAGTCGTTCTCGTCGAACGCCTCGGACAACATCGGATCGGTGTCCGACGCCAGGATGTCGAGGCGCGTCTCATCGCGCGACACCAACGTCGAGAAGTCGGTGAAGCCGCCGATGCTCGCAGCCTTGTGCACCACATCCCGAACCGTCGACCGGGTCTGCCGCGGCACCCGCTCGGACAGCGTGCCGCGGTCGGGGTTCGCGTCGATCGCGATGATGCGGTCTTCGCGAGCCGACGCCAGCGCCATCCCGAGCAGTGTGGTGACGGTGGTCTTGCCGACGCCTCCCTTGCGGGTCAGCACGGGCACGAACCGCGCACCGCCCTCCAGCTGCTTCTGGATGCGGTGGTCGAGCTCCTTGCGCGCCCGTACCTTGGCGGAGTCGCCCAGGTTCACGGTGCGGAAGGTCACGTTGTAGACGAAGCGCTGCCACGGACCCTCGGGGCCCGGACGCGTCTTGCGGTTGACCTCGAGCAGCCGGTCCGCGGTCAGCATGGCGGCAGGCTCCGGCTGCGCGGACTGCTCACCGCGCAGGCGATCGCGGCGCGAACCCGCGAACGCCTCGGCGGCCGGGAGCGGAGGGACCTCGTCCGCGGGCGTCTCCGCGGCATCCGGCGTCTGCGCGAGCCGGGACGCCACGATCGCGACCGACATCGTGGTCGGCTCGGCGGGCGACGCGACGAAACCGGGGTCGACCGGAACGTCGTCGATGGCGACGGCCGCCTCGTCCTCCGGAATCTCGGGCGCGGGCGCGGGCGGCAGGTCGACGGCGATACTCAGCGTCGATTGCACGTCCAGCGCCGTATCCACATCCAGCGACGGTGTCGTCTCGAACGAGCGCGCGGGCGTCAGCTCGTCGTCGGCCGGCACGAGGTCGCGCGGTTCGCGCGCCTCCGGCGTGTCGGCGTCGGGCCTGTCTGCCACGTGTTCTCGTTCTCCTTCGTCCGCGGGAGGGTCCCGCGACTCGTCATTGTAGGCCGCCCCGTCGCCGGGGCGCCCGTTCTCCACAGGTCAGGAGGGCTGGATGACCACGAGCAGGTCGCCCGCGTCGACCTGCTGGGTCTTCGGGATGGCAAGCCGCTCGATGGTTCCGGCGACCGGAGCCGTGATCGCGGCCTCCATCTTCATCGCCTCGATCGAGGCGACGGCCTGGCCCGCGGCGACCGAGTCGCCGACGCTCACCTGCAGGGTCACGACGCCGGAGAACGGCGCGGCCACCTGGCCGGGCTTCGCCGTGTCGGCCTTCTCGGCGGCCTTCGCCTCCACGACGATGCTGCGGTCGCGCACGAACACCGGCCGCAACTGGCCGTTGAGCGTGGTCATGACCGTGCGCATGCCCTTCTCGTCGGCCTCGCCGATCGCCTCCAGCCCGACGTACAGGCGGACGCCGCGGCTGAACTCCACGACATGCTCCGAGCCCTGCTTGAGGCCGTAGAGATAGTCGAGGGAGTCGACGACCGAGAGGTCGCCGAACAGCTCGCGCATCTGCTCCTGGATGCGGGTGGGCGCCGGGAAGAGCAGGCGGTTGAGCGTGGAGCGGCGCTCCTCGCTCGAGCCCTCCAGCGCACTGGCGTCGTCGGTCGAGAGGTCCTCGACCCCGATCTTGACCGTCTTGCCCGCCAGCACCTTGGTGCGGAACGGCTCCGGCCATCCACCGGGCAGCTCGCCCAGCTCGCCGGCCATGAAGCCGACCACCGAGTCGGGGATGTCGTAGTTCTGCGGGTTCTCGGCGAAGTCGTCCGGGTCGGCTTTGACCGCCGCGAGGTGCAGCGCCAGGTCGCCGACGACCTTCGACGACGGCGTGACCTTGGGGATCCGTCCGAGGATGCGGTTGGCCGCGGCGTACATGTCCTCGACCAGCTCGAAGTCCTCGGCGAGGCCTAGCGCCTTGGCCTGCTGGCGCAGGTTGGAGAGCTGGCCGCCCGGGATCTCGTGCTTGTACACGCGGCCCGTGGGGCCGGGCAGGCCCGACTCGAACGGGCGGTACACCTGGCGCACGGCCTCCCAGTACGGCTCGAGGTCCTCGACCGCGCTGAGGGAGATGCCGGTGTCGCGCTCGGTGTGGGCGAGGGCGGCGACGAGGGCGGAGGCGCTCGGCTGGCTGGTGGTGCCGGCCATGGGCGCGCTCGCCACATCCACCGCATCCGCACCGGCACGGGATGCCGCAAGCAGCGTGGCCAGCTGGCCACCCGGAGTGTCGTGCGTGTGGACGTGGACCGGCAGGTCGAACCGCTCACGGAACGCGGCCACGAGCTTCTCGGCGGCCGAGGGACGCAGCAGGCCCGCCATGTCCTTCACCGCGAGGATGTGCGCTCCCGACTCGACGATCTGCTCGGCGAGACGCAGGTAGTAGTCGAGGGTGTAAAGGTCTTCGGCCGGGTCGAGCAGGTCGCCGGTATAGCAGACGGCGACTTCGGCGATGGCGGAACCGGTCGCGAGCACCGACTCGATCGCCGGACGCATCTGCGAGACGTCGTTGAGGGCGTCGAAGATGCGGAAGATGTCGACGCCGGTGGACGCGGCCTCGCGAACGAAGGCATCCGTCACCTGGGTCGGGTACGGCGTGTAGCCGACGGTGTTGCGGCCGCGGAGCAGCATCTGGATGTTGATGTTCGGCAGCGCCTCGCGGAGCGTGGCCAGGCGCTCCCACGGGTCCTCACCGAGGAACCGGAGGGCGACGTCGTACGTCGCGCCACCCCAGGCCTCGACCGAGAGCAGTTCTGGCGTCATCCGGGCGACATACGGCGCCACCGCGACCAGGTCGCGGGTGCGAACACGGGTCGCCAGCAGCGACTGGTGCGCGTCGCGGAACGTCGTCTCGGTGACCGCGAGCGCCTTCTGCGCCCGCAGTGCCTCCGCGAAGCCCTTCGGCCCGAGCTCCAGCAACCGCTGACGCGAGCCGGCCGGGGCCGGCGCGGTGAGGTCGATCGCCGGCAGCTTCTCGGCGGGGTCGGCGCTCAGCGGGCGGGGCCCGTTCGGCTGGTTGACCGTGACGTCGGCGAGCCAGTTGAGCACCTTGGTCCCGCGGTCCTTCGATTCGCGGCCCTTGAACAGCTCGGGCCGCTCCTCGATGAAGGACGTGGAGACATGTCCGGCGATGAAGTCGGGGTCTTCCAGCACCGCCTGCAGGAACGGGATGTTCGTGGAGACGCCGCGGACGCGGAACTCGGCCAGTGCACGACGGGCGCGCAGCACGGCGGCCGGGAAGTCACGGCCGCGGGTGATGAGCTTCGCCAGCATCGAGTCGAAGTGCGGGCTGATCTGCGCGCCCGGGTTGATGGTGCCGCCGTCGAGGCGGATGCCCGCGCCGCCCGGCGAGCGGTACGTGGTGATCTTGCCGGTGTCGGGGCGGAAGCCGGCAGTCGGGTCCTCGGTCGTGATGCGGCACTGCAGCGCTGCGCCGCGGATGTGGACCGTCTCCTGGCTGAGGCCCAGGTCGGCCAGGGTCTCCCCCGCCGCGATGCGCATTTGCGACTGGACGAGGTCGACGTCGGTGATCTCCTCCGTGACCGTGTGCTCCACCTGGATGCGCGGGTTCATCTCGATGAACACGTGCTGGCCGGCGCGCTCCCCAGCGGTGTCGAGCAGGAATTCGACGGTGCCGGCGTTCTCGTAGCCGATCGAGCGCGCGAAGGCGACGGCGTCGCGGTAGAGCGCCTGACGGATGTCGTCGTCGAGGTTGGGGGCCGGGGCGATCTCGACCACCTTCTGGTGGCGGCGCTGCACCGAGCAGTCGCGCTCGAACAGGTGCATCGTGTCGCCGGTCGAGTCGGCGAGGATCTGCACCTCGATGTGACGCGGACGCAGCACGGCCTGCTCGAGGAACATGGTCGGGTCGCCGAAGGCGCTGTCCGCCTCGCGCATGGCCTCCTCGAGAGCCGGACGCAGCTCAGCCTTCGTGTTCACCCGGCGCATGCCGCGTCCGCCGCCGCCGGCGACGGCCTTCGCGAAGATCGGGAAGCCGATCTCATCCGCCTCGCTCAGCAGCTGCTCGATGTCACGCGAGGGATGCGACGACTTCAAGACGGGGACGCCTGCGGCGATCGCGTGCTCCTTAGCGGTGACCTTGTTGCCGGCCATCTCGAGCACCTCGGCGCGCGGGCCGATGAAGGTGATTCCGGCGGCACGGGCCGCCTCAGCCAGTTCCGGGTTCTCGGACAGGAAGCCGTAGCCCGGGTAGATCGCGTCGGCGCCGGACTCCTGAGCGACGCGGATGATCTCCTGCACATCCAGGTAGGCGCGGACCGGGTGGCCGGGCTCGCCGATCTGGTACGCCTCGTCGGCCTTCAGGCGGTGCATCGAGTTGCGATCCTCGTACGGGAACACGGCGACGGTCTCGGCGCCGAGCTCGTATGCGGCCCTGAAGGCCCGGATGGCGATTTCACCGCGGTTGGCAACGAGGATCTTTCGGAACATGGGGACCTTTCGAGCAGGGGTCGACACCACACAGCAAACGGTTAGGTTCTCTAAGACTAGTAAAGGTAACGTGGCTCTCGTGCACGTACTCAGCGTTAGCTCCCTCAAGGGCGGTGTCGGAAAGACGACGGTGACGCTCGGACTTGCCTCGGCGGCGTTCGCGAAAGGCCTTCGCACGCTGATCGTGGACCTCGACCCCCAATCGGATGTGTCGACCGGCATGGACATCCAGGTCGCCGGCCACCTCAACGTGGCCGATGTGCTCGCCTCTCCCAAGGAGAAGATCGTGCGCGCGGCCATCGCCCCCTCGGGCTGGACGAAGGGCCGCTCCGGCACCATCGACGTCATGATCGGCAGCCCGTCCGCCATCAACTTCGACGGCCCGCATCCCAGCATCCGCGACATCTGGAAGCTCGAGGAGGCGTTGGCGAACGTCGAGCACGACTACGAGCTCGTGCTGATCGACTGCGCCCCCTCGCTCAACGCGCTCACCCGCACGGCGTGGGCCGCGAGCGACCGTGTCGCCGTGGTGACCGAGCCCGGCCTGTTCTCGGTGGCGGCCGCCGACCGTGCGCTGCGCGCGATCGAAGAGATCCGCCGCGGACTGTCCCCTCGCCTCCAGCCGCTCGGGATCATCGTGAACCGGGCGCGCGTGCAGTCGCTGGAGCACCAGTTCCGGATCAAGGAGCTGCGCGACATGTTCGGGCCGCTGGTGCTGTCGCCCCAGCTGCCGGAGCGCACGTCGCTGCAGCAGGCGCAGGGCGCGGCGAAGCCACTGCACGTGTGGCCGGGCGAGAGCGCGCAGGAGATGGCGCACAACTTCGACCTGCTCTTGGAGCGGGTACTGCGCACCGCACGCATCGGGGAATACGCGGACGCTTCGTCCTGACGCTCGGGTCGAGGTTCCCGTCTGGGGTTCCGGCTGCCGATGACGTCCGTGGTTTCAGGACCGCGTTCTCAGGAGACCTCGCGGATCTCCTCAGAACAAGACGAGGGCACAACGAAAACGCCCGGCTAGCGGGCGTTTATGCGAAGGACTGCGCGCGGTCTACGACGCGCGGGTGCGCGCCGCGCGACGGGCGGCGAGCTCGTCCATGGACTCGGCCTGCGTGTCCAGTTCGACCAGGCTCGACTCGACCTCGCGGAGGACCTTGCCGACGGCGATGCCGAAGACGCCCTGGCCGCGGCTGACCAGGTCGATGACCTCGTCGTTGGAGGTGCACAGGTAGACGCTCGCGCCGTCGCTCATCAGCGTGGTCTGCGCGAGGTCGCTGACACCCGACTCGCGGAGCTGGTTGACCGCTGTGCGGATCTGCTGCAGCGAGATTCCGGTGTCGAGGAGTCGCTTAACGAGCTTCAGGACGAGGATGTCGCGGAAGCCGTACAGGCGCTGCGAACCGGACCCGGCGGCGCCACGGACGGTCGGCTCGACGAGGCCCGTTCGGGCCCAGTAGTCGAGCTGGCGGTACGAGATACCCGCAGCGCGGGCGGCGACGGCACCGCGGTAGCCGTTCACGTCGTCCATCTCGGGAAGGCCGTCGGTGAACAGGAGCCCGAGGTCGTACCGGGCGGCGCCGTCTTCACGACTCAGTTCGCTCATGTTCGTCGCCTCTCACCCCGGGTTGCGGATCGCGCGTCGCATCCGCGTCGCTTCATCAACGGTACCCATGCGGACCTCGCCGGGCAACGACATCCGCTGTTTCGGTTCCGGCGTGTCGAGCCTCGGGCCCCGGTTCATGGACGAAGCCGAGCGATGGATGAGCGGATGATGCTGCCGCGCACCACATCCAGCTGTGCCGCGATCTCCCGCGCGAGCTCGGCCGTGCGCGCCTTGCTGCTGACGTCGTTGCGCCGCGCGATCGGCACGAGGGCGGTCTCGATGAGGCCGATCTCGCGCTCCGCCGCCGCGCGGAAACCGCGCAGGTGCCGCGGCTCGATGCCGCTGCGACGCAACTCCGCGAGGGCGCGGAGCACCGTCAGGGCTTCCTCGCCGTACACGTCCGACGCGGCGATGAGGGAGGTACTGATCGCCTCCTGGAGGAGTTCGGCGTCGGCACCGGCCTCACGCAGCAGGTCGTCGCGACGGTAACGCCGGGACCCCGACAGGATGGACCCGGCTGACGCCGTTCCCGGGAATGCCGGGTCGAGCCCCGCATCGACGTCGGCGAAGTACTTCTTGATGACCTTGAGCGGGAGGTAGTGGTCGCGCTGCATGGCGAGCACGGCGCGCAGGCGCTCGACGTCGGTCGACGAGAACTTGCGGTACCCGGAGGCGGTGCGCGATGGTGACACGAGCCCGCGCTCCTCCAGGAAACGCAACTTCGACGACGACAGGTCGGGGAACTCGGGGCTGAGCCGAGCGAGGACCTGACCGATGCTGAGCAGGGCCGGAGCGCCCCCCGCGGCCCTGGTGGCCGGCCGGGCCACTAGCCGTTCGCCGCTGCGGCGAGGTCGTGACGCGAAGCGTAGAACGTGAGCCGGAACTTGCCGATCTGCACCTCGGCGGAATCGGAGAGCAGGGCGCTCTCGATCCGCACGCCGTCGTAGTACGTGCCGTTCAGCGAGCCCAGGTCGCGGACCTCGAAGGAGGTGCCGCGGCGTGTGAACTCCGCATGGCGGCGCGACACCGTCACGTCGTCGAGGAAGATGTCGGCGTTGGGATGGCGACCAGCGGTCGTCACGTCGGCGTCGAGGAGGAAGCGGGCGCCGGAGTTCGGGCCCCGTCGCACGATCAGCAGGGCGGAGCCGGAGGGCAGGGCGGCGATGGCCTCCTGCTCTTCCGGCGAAACTTCGCCCGAGGGGTACATCTTCGAGATGAACTCCTCGCCGAAACGCGCGGTCGTGTCCTCATTGCCGGCCGCATCCCGCAGGGGGCCCCGGGCGGCGTCGTCGGCTCCGCCGGCTGGACCGTTCGGGTTAATGTCTTCAGGCACCGTCAACCTCCTTGCCGTCCAGCGTATCGGATCGAACGCCGGTGTCATCGGCCGGAAGGCGGATTACCCGCGACGTCTCCCGGATGTACACGATCCCGGCCCACCAGTAGAGGAACGCGCCCCAGAGCGCGAAGGCCCAGCCGAGCGGCAGCGAGAAGGGCGCGAGGGGCGCGAACGCCTCACCCAGCATCAGCAGCGGAAGGGCCACGAACAGGCAGAAGGTGGCGACTTTCCCCAGGTGGTGCACCGGAAGCGGCCCGAAGCCGTGGTTCGCGAGGATGACGCCGAGGACGGCGAGCATCACATCCCGCGCCACGATCACGATGAACAGCCACCAGGGGATCACCTCGCGCCAGCAAAGCCCGATGAGGGCGGCGAAGATGTACAGACGGTCGGCGGCCGGGTCGAGCAGCTGCCCCAGACGCGAAATCTGGTTGAGGCGGCGGGCGAGGTAGCCGTCGAGGAAGTCGGTGACGCTGGAGAAGACGAGCACCAGCAGCGCGAGCCCGTCCTGACCCGTCACAACCAGCCAGAGGAAGACGGGCACGAGCGCGAGCCGGAAGAAGCTCAGCACGTTCGGGATCGTCCAGACCCGCGCGCTCACGGCAGCGCTCTCACCCTCCACGTCTTCGAGTCTAGTGAGCGTCCTCAGTGCACACGGGGTGTCCACTCCGCGAGCCGGTCGCGCAGCCCCATGGCGTCGTAGGGGGCGCGGACCTTCACATCGTTGTCGAAGTAGGCGTACACATCCCTGCCGGCCGCCAGCCACCCGCCGAGTTCCGCGGCCCACCGGTCGAGCGACTCGTCGGTGTACCCGCTGGTGTAGAGCTCCTCGTCGCCGTGCAGGCGCACGTACGCGAAGTCGGCGGTGTGCTCCCGGATGACCGGATAGCGGCCAGCGGTGTCCGCCAGCACGATCGCGACACCGTGCGCCTGGGCCAGCGCCGCGAAGGCGGGCACGTCGAAGGAGGCGTGCCGCACCTCGACGGCGTGCCGCAGCGGCCGGTCCTCGGTCACGGCGGTGTGGGTGCGGTCCTCGTCGAGGGTCGCCTCCCCCGCCAGTGCCGCCGCCTCGGTCGTCGTGCGAGGCAGCATCCCGAGGAACGCGTCCACCGCCTCCGGCTCGAACTGCAGGGTGGGCGGCAGCTGCCACAGCAGCGGACCGAGCTTCGGGCCGAGCGCCAGCACGCCGGAGGCGAAGAAGTTGGCGACGGCGGTGCGGGCGTTCTTCAGGCGCAGGATGTGCGTGATGTACCGGCCACCCTTCACGGCGAACACGAACTCGTCCGGCGTGTGCTCGGCCCACGTGCGGTAGCTCGTCGGCCGCTGCAGGGAGTAGAAGCTGCCGTTGATCTCGATGGAGTCGAGCCGCTCGGAGGCGTACTCGAGCTCCAGGCGATGCGGCAGCTTGGGCGGATAGAAGACGCCGCGCCAGGGGGCATACGTCCAGCCCGAGATGCCGACGCGGGCCAGCGCCATCAACGGCCCCGGAGCTGTTCGAGCAGGCGGCGCTCCCGCTTCGTGGGCCGGCCGGCACCGCGTTCGCGCAACACGGCCGCGGGCGTCTCCGTGCGCGGCGGGGGCGGCGGAGTGCGGTCCTCGAAGCAGTCGGCGGCCATCGCCGCGCTCACCCGCTTGGTGATCAGCCGCCGGGCGATGTAGATGCGCTCGACGTCCCCGACGAACGCGCGCACCTCATCCCCCACCTTCACCGGCTGCGCGGGCTTCGCGCGATCGCCGTTGACCTTCAGATGCCCGGCCTTGCAGGCGTCCGACGCCGCCGACCGGGTCTTGAAGAGCCGCACCGCCCAGGCCCAGGAGTCGACGCGGACGCTGCCCGGACCGGATGAGCCGGACGCGCCGGACGCGCCGGACGCGCCGGGCTTCGCAGGGGTGCCGGGCATCTCACACCGCCTCTTCGGCCAGCGACGCCTTCCACTTCACCAGGCTGCGCACGGTTCGGCTGCGGTCAGACGCGAGCTTCTGCATCACATCGGAGGGCACGAAGTAGTTCACGGCCACCCAACCGCGGACGGTCTCCGAGCGGTCGTCGGCGAGCTCGCGGAGGAGGTCGCAGGGGGTCGCCTCGTTCTTCGCCACGCACCCGCGCACACCCTCGTCCGGATCCTTCGCGAGGGACGCGATGACGTCCTCCGGGGTGTTATAGCTGCTGGCGACCGCCTCCCGGATCTTCGGGTTCGGGTCGGTCGCGAGGAGCCGCAGCCGGCGGATCTTGCTCTCGGTCACCTCGGGCGCGGGATGCAGCGCGGCGGCCTGCTCCGCAGTGAGCATCGCCGGCCGGTGGTCACGCATGGCCTGGCGCTGGGCAGGAGTGTTGAACCGGATGCACGACATGCTTCTACGGTAGCCCCGGAGGGCTGTCAGCTCGACTGCGACCGCACGCGTGCCGCATCCCCGCGTCCCGGGAACCACGGCACGACCGGCGAGGTGCGCGCCTGGTACTCCGCGTACTCCGGGTAGCGGCTGCGCGAGATGCTCTCGGTGAAGACGGTGGAGCCGACGAACAGGCCGGTCAGCAGCAGCGGCCCGATGACGGTCCACTGCAGGATCGATCCGGCGGCGACGCAGCCGAAGAGGAACACCACCCACCACTGCGCCTGCTCGAAGAAGAAGTTGGGGTGGCGAGAGAACCGGAAGAGCCCCGACTGCAGGAAGCGCGGCGAGGGCTCGCGGCCGGCCGCCATCTCGGCGTGCTTCCACTGGTGGAAACGCCACTGCTGCTGGTCGGCGATCGTCTCGCCTGTGAGGAACGCGACGAAGATCGCGGCCAGGATGATGTCGAGCGGGTTGAGCGGTGTCCGGTGCTGGTACGCGGTCCAGGCAGGCAGCGTGATCAGCAGGAGCAGCACGTTCTGGTAGATGACGATGAAGAACAGGTTGAACAGCTGGAATCCCGCCGGGCGCATCCGCCCGCGAAGCACCACCCAGCGGTAGTCCTCGCCACCCGGCCGGTAGCCGCCCTTTCGCGCGAAGTTGAAGGTGAGGCGCGCGCCCCACAGGGTGACGAGCACGGCGATCAGGTCGAGGCGGGTATCGGCGAGGCCGGCGGCGCCCGCGAACACCCAGACGTACACGACCGGCACGATCGACCAGATGCGGTCCACCCAGGAGTGCTCGTTCGTGATGAGCGAGAGCACCCAGGTGGCGGCACAGGCGACGCCCAGTACCCAGAGACAGACGATGAAGGGCTCCACGTGCACATCCTAGGGCTCGGCACGCTCGCTGCCAGGGAGGCGCAAGGCACCTGGGAACACGCCAATGGGGGGTCGCAGTCTGTCACGTACGCGCTTAACGTATTGAGGTGCCGTATTCAGAGTCTCGGACGTTCCGGGCCGTCCTCCTCCGCGATGATGAGGACACCCCGCGGGTTCTGACGCTGCCGCGGGACGTCGACGTGCCGCCCAGCCGCATCCGCGTGCCGTCAGAGTTCGCCGGCGCGTCAGCCTTCGACGTCTACGAACTGGCCGATGATCGAGGCTGGCCGGAAGAGGCGACGTTCCAGCTTCAGTCGACGGTCCCCCGTTCTACGGACGATCTGCCGGCGCGGAGTCGCGACGACGCACGCGATTTCGACAGCGACGACGAACGGGCCTGACGCCGAACTCAGTTCTGGAGCACCGAAAGTACGTTTCCGGCCGGGTCGCGGAACCAGGCGATGTCCGGCCCGCGGTCGGCCGCCCGGCCGCGCAGCACGCCCTTGGCATCGGTCGGAAGCTCCGGGTTGTCGTAGATGGCCGTCGCGACACCCCGGGCGTTGAGGTCGTCGACGGCCGCGTCGATGTCCTCCACCACGAGGTTCAGGATGGTGAACGAGGCGGGCGTGTGATCCGGCTTCGGGTAGATGAAGACGTGACCGCCGGCCGGAAGCTCGAGGTCGAGGTTGCCCATGGGGCCGTCGGACACGCGCAGACCGAGCGTCTCGCCGTAGAAGGCCTTCGCCGCGGGGATGTCGTCCACGCTGAAGCCGCTGAAGATATCGAGTGGGGTGACCATGGCGTCCACTCTGCTCGCCCGGGAGCCGCGGTGTCTAGAGCGCGCCCGGTCTCAGGTCGCCGCGCTCCGCCTAGACGAAGCGCACGGCCTCCTGCAGGCGCGTCCGCAGTTCGAACGCGCGGTCGACGCTCTCGCGGCCGGCGGCGTTCGCGCCGTCGCGCAGGACGCGGGGCAACAGGGAGCGGCGCACCAGGAGGGAGCCGGTGAGCCGGCCCCTACGGACGACGTCGAACGGGACCTCGAGGTCGTCGTCGGGCACGACCACGATGTACCCGGTGAACCGCACCCCCGCCTGCCTGCCGAAGCTCTTGGCCGCGCGGTAGAGGTCATGGAACGGCTCCTCGTCCGGCCCGATTCCGTCGCCGACGATCTCGCCCTTGGCGAGCTTCACCGGGGCGCCCCAGTCGGCCGAACGGATCGCGAACAGGCCGGCCGGGCCCAGCACGATGTGGTCGATCTTCGCGTCGGTCGAGGGATGCACGGCCACGTCGTTCCAGATCGTGAAGCCGATGCCGAGGCCGGCGACGGCGCGGGCGGTCGCCTCCTCGGCGAGCGCCACGGCCAGCAACTGGCGGATCTCGCGCGGGGCCGAGCGCACGAGGCCCGGATCGTACGGATCGCGGTCGTCGGTGCCCCGGCCCATCCACTCGCGCATGAGCGACAGGAACCGCTCGCGCGACCGGCCGCCGGGGTGTCCGTAGCTGCGGGCGCGCACGGTGGCGCCGCCCGAGGAACCGCCCGAGGACGAGCGCGCCGAGTGGAAGGTCGCGCTGAAGCCGCCGGCCGCCGAGTCGCCCGAGATGTCGGCGACGCCGACGCTTTCGCCGCGGTCGTAGCGGGCGCGGTCCTCCGGGTCGCCGATGAGCTCCCACGCCTGCTGGACCGCCTGGAAGGCAGCGGCCGTGCCGCCGGTGTCCGGGTGCGTCTCGCGCAGCAGCCGGCGGTAGGCACGACGGAGTTCGTCGTGGCCCACGTCCGGGCGGACGCCGAGCACCTCGTACGGGCTCGGGGCGGCCGGGGAGTCGCTCATCGCTGGGGAGTCGCTTTCGGTACGGGCGTGGTCAGGACTATGACGATATCGCGCGCATCCGCGAAATCGCCGAATTCGTATTGCGGCCGGAAAGTGACCGGATGTGCTTCTACGGTGGAGTCAACCGAACACGAAAGGCGGTCACCATGACCATCAGCGACTGGCGCATCGAGCTCATCATCGTCCCCGTCACCGACGTCGACCGTGCGAAGGCGTTCTACGTCGACGCCCTCGGCTGGAACGCCGACCACGACCAGCGCGTCTCGCCCGAGCTGCGCTTCGTGCAGGTCACCCCTCCCGGGTCCGCCTGCTCGATCTCCTTCGGCGAGGGTCTGACGGACATGGCGCCCGGCACCATGAAGGGCCTGCAGATCGTGGTGCCGGATGCGGACGCCGCCCTGGCACACCTGACCGAGCACGGCGTCGAGGCTCGCGGCGTCGCCGACCTGGCGTGGGGCCGCTTCGTCGACTTCACCGACCCGGACGGCAACGCCTGGACGCTGCAGGAGCTGCCCCCGCGTCCCTGACGCTCCCAGCCGGCGACGGAGGATGCTACTGACCCGCCACCGCGCTGCCGGTGAGTTCGTGGCGCGAGAACGTGTACACGATGCAGTAGTAGGACCGGTCACCGGTCGCCCACTTCTCGCTGGTGTCCGGGTAGCGGAGGTCGAGCTGCACGTCCTCGCCCCAGATCGCAACCCAGTGCCAGTTCAGGAAGGGTTCGCAGAGGTCGCTGACCTGGCTGTCCAGTGCGGCCGTGCCAGGGAAGCTCGCCCCTGCGGCCTGGGCGAGCGTCCCCGACGCCAGCAGCTGTGCGATGTGCGGCGCCGAGCAATCGACCACCGGGTAGCCGGCCGCCCACTTCGACTCGTACGTCTGCAGGCAGTCACCGTCCGTGAGCGAGCCGATGGGCTGCGAGGGGACGGTGGCGACGGGGGTCGTGGTCGGTCGTGGAGGGAGTCCCAGCCGTCTCGGAGCGGTCTCCAGGTCCGGCGTGTGCCGCGGGGCGGCCGGAGGTGCTGACGGCTCGGCCGCCCGGGCGTTCCCGGTGAGAATCCCCGTCGCGAAGACCGCGACGACCAGGAGCACGACGCCCACCACAGCGGTGACCGCCACGAGCAGGAGCCATCCCCGACGCGACATACCCACTATCGAACCGCCGCCCAGAGGATGAGGAGCATCGTCACGGCGAAGCCGCAGGCGTAGTTGATCCACAGGAAGCGGCGCCAGCCCCGGTTGGCGCCGCTCGCCTGTTCATCCGGCACCGACCAGAACGGCGCAGCCGTGGCGATGTACGGAAGAGCGAGCAGCGCGGCGAGCGGTCCGGGCCACGGCGTGAACAGCATCGCGACGCCGGCGAGCGTCCACGCGCCGATGGCCAGACGCACGGTCGCTGCGGCGCCGATCGCCGTGGCGACGGAGGAGATGCCGCCATCGCGGTCGGGCACCACATCCTGAACCGCCCCGAACGCGTGGCTGCCGACGCCCCACAGGAAGAAGGCGAGGAGCACGAGCCAGAGCGCCGGTGTGAAGATCGCCCCTGCGAGGACCAGCCCGTACAGGGCGGGGCTCACGAAGTGGACGCTGGAGGTCGCCGAGTCGAGGAACGGCACCTCCTTGAAACGCAGACCCTTGACCGAGTACGCGACGACGGCGAAGAGCGAGACGGCCAGTACCAGCCACGACAGCGGGGACCCGACGATCACCAGATAGACCACGAACGGGATCGTCGTGACCGCGGCCGCGATCAGGGTGCGGCGGTGCGCCGACCGGTCGAGCAGCGCCCCCTCGGCGCCGCCCTTCCGCGGATTGCGGAGGTCCGACTCGTAGTCGAAGACGTCATTGATCCCGTACATGGCCAGGTTGTAGGGGATCAGGAAGAAGATCGTCCCGACCACGAAGGTCGCATCGGCCCTCCCGGTGGTCAGCAGGTAGGCGGCTGCGAAGGGGAACGCCGTGTTGATCCAGCTGAGCGGCCGGGATACGAGAACGAGCTGACGGAAGGGCGCAGGCGCCACGATTGTCACGACCTGCTCCCCCGGCGTCGGGTCAGGAGCCAGAGCGCCGGCAGGAGCAGGAGTCCTGCCAGCGGGTAGGCGAAGTCTTCCATCGGGACGAGGCCAAGCCGGGCGCCGCTGATCCGCACCTCGTCGTAGGTCATGAAGCCCACGCCGATCATCAGGTTGTCGAACACGGCGGTCAGTACGAGCACGATGACTGCGGCGATCAGGACCGGCGCCCACCAGCGCCGGATGAGCGACGCGCGGTCGCGCGCGATCGCCAGCGCGACGACGAGCACCAGCGCGGCCACGCCGAGGAAGACTGCGCTCAACAGGGCGTAGGTCATCGCTCGGCCTCCCGCTCGGCCGCGGGCATCCGGTCGGGCGTCCGGTCGAGCATCCGGCGCGCACCGAAGACGAGCACGAGGATGAGATAGCAGAGGAAGGCGAGGAAGAAGACCTCCTCCAGGGGCAGCTCGGGCGCCAACTCGACACCGGTCATGAACGGCGACTCCCCCCGTGCGAACACGTGGAGCAGGATACCGGCCGCATCCCACGCGAGGAAGAACGCGAGGCCCACGGCCAGCACGATCGTCGCGCGCCGCGCATCCCGCCAGAACACCAGCCGGTACCGCGCATCCAGCGCCACCATCGCCGCGAGCGACACCAGCAGACAGGCGAGGTACAGGAACGTCACGTCACCCGCTCCGCCTGCGGGGCGGGCAGCGGCTCGGGGAGCGGACCGGAGCTGCCGTCGCCACGCAGCCGCTTCAAGACGAGTTCTGCGCTGATCAGGCACATCGGAAGGCCGATGCCGGGGATCGTGGAGCAGCCGGCGTAGAGGAGCCCGTCCACCTTCTTGGACGCATTGCCCGGACGGAAGAAGGCGCTCTGCCGCAGCGTGTGGGCCAGGCCGAGCGCCCCTCCGCTCCACGCGTTCAGGTCGGTCGCGAAGTCCTCGGGACCGACCGTCCGGCGCACCACGATCCGGTCGGCGAGGTCCGGGATGCCCGCCCACGCCGAGATCTGCGCGATCGCCGCATCTGCGGCACGCTCGATCGCCCGGTCGCCCGCGCCGTTCATCCCGCCGGAGCCGAGGGACACATCGGCGGGCACCGGGATGAGCACGAACAGGTTCTCGTAGCCCTCCGGCGCGACCGTCGGGTCGGTCTCGCTGGGCTTGCAGACGTACAGCGACGCGGGGTCCGGGATGCCGGGGTCCGGCCCGTAGATCGTCTGGAAGTTCGCCTCCCAGTCGGTGGTGAAGAACAGATTGTGGTGGGTCAGCTGCGGCAGTCGGCCGCGGATACCCAGCATCGCCAGGACGACCCCCGGGCCGGGATCGCGCTTGTCCCACTTCTTCTCGGGATGCGTGCGGAGCTTCTCCGGCAGGAGCGCGGTCTCGGTGTGGTGCAGGTCCGCCCCGGACACCACGAGATCGGCGTCGACCGTGTGGATGCGGCCGGCCGCATCCACGTACTCCACACCGGTGGTGCGGGCACGCGGTGAGGCGTCGACCGTTCGGATGGCGGTGACCCGGGCGCCGAGGACGAGCCGCGCGCCTGCCTCCTCGGCGAGTGCGACCACCCGGTCGATGAGGGCGGCGAACCCTCCCAGGGGGTAGCGCACACCGTCGTCGAGGTCGAGGTGGCTCATCAGGCTGTACATGCTGGGTGCGCGATCGGGCGACGTACCCAGGAAGACGGCCGGGTAACCGAGCACCTGCCGGAGGCGCACATCCCGAACGAAGCCCGCCGCATAGCGGTCGAGCGGTTCCAGCAGCAGACGCGCCAGCCGCGGGAGGCGTCGCAGCAGCTCCGGGGCGACCATCGGCCGGAGGTCGGCGAAGGTGCTGTAGAGGAAACGGTCGACCGCCATCCGGTAGGTCTCGGCGGACCCGGCGAGATACCGGTCGAGGGCCGCGCCCGCACCAGGCTCCTCCTGCTCGAACGCGGCACGGTTCAGGGCCCCGTCGGCACGGATGTCGAGCGGCGCACGGCCGTCCTCCGAGAAGACGCGGTAGCCGGGGTCGAGCGTGACCAGGTCCAGCTGCTCCGCGGTGGAGGTGCCCATCAGCTGGAAGAAGTGGTCGAACACCTCGGGCATGAGGTACCAGGACGGGCCGGTGTCGAAGCGGAAGCCGTCGTGCTCCCACGAGCCGGCGCGGCCTCCCAGCATCGTCCGCTGCTCCAGCAGCGTGACCGCGTAGCCCTCGCGAGCGAGCAGCGCCGCGGTGGCGAGTCCGGCGATCCCGCCCCCGATGACGGCGACCCGCCGCCCGGTCATCAGGGCGCTCCCGTGCGCGCGACCGCCCCGGTGGGTCGGGGCAGGGCCGCCGTCACGGTGGCCCGAGCCAGGATGGCGAGCTTCACCCGCGTCGGCACGCTGATACGACGATTCAGCAGTTCTGTGGCCGGCGTCGCCCGGATGCGGTCGCTCAGCTCCCCGAACAGACCGTGCGCCGCGATGATGGCCCGGCGGCAGTTGTCCGGCAGTTCCGGGATGACATCCGCCGCGGCCCCGAGGTCGCAGTCGATGTCGACGACCAGGGCCAGCTTCTGCCGGTCGGTCAGGCGGGCCGGGTCGATGCCCGGGAAGTAGCTGCGGCCGAGCTCCGTCCAGTCGACGGCAAGGTCGCGCAGGAAGTTGATCTTCTGGAAGGCCGCCCCGAGCCTCCTGGCTCCGGCCTCGAGACGCAGCCGCACGTCCTCGGGCACCGGGCGATCCGCCAGGAACACCTTCAGGCACATGAGCCCGATGACCTCGGCCGAGCCGTAGATGTAGGCGCGGAGCTCATCGCCGCGAAAGTCCACCGGGCTGAGGTCGCGGCGCATCGACGCGAAGAACGGCCGGGTCAGTTCCGGCCCGATGCCCGTCGTGCGCGCGGTGACCGCGAACGCGTGCACGACCACGTTGGCGCTGTAGCCGGTGCGCATGGCGCGCTCGGTGTCCGCCTCCAGCGCGTCGAGCAGCTCGCGCTGATCGTCGAGGCTCAGTCCAGCCTCTGTCGCCGCACCGTCGACGATCTCGTCGGCGACGCGCACGAGCGCGTACACGTCTTCGACCTGCGGCCGGATCTGCGGCGCCAGCAATCGCGTGGCCATGCCGAAGGAGGTGGAGTAGGCGTGGATGATGGTGGCGGCGCCCGCGTGGGCGGCATCGGAGTAGGTGGTGAGGTCGGTCGGCGCGGTGCCCGTCGGAGCCTCGGGTGCACGGGTCATGCGATCCTCCCGATGCACGAGCGTGCCACGTCCTCCAGCGGCGCGGCTAGAGAGCGTGGGATGGACGGGGTGTCGAGCACCGCGACGGCCGCGGCGACATGCTGCGCGAGCAGGTCCTCCACGAACCCCCGTGCGCCGCACTCCTGGAGCACCGTCGCGAGCCGGTTGGCCTCGTGCGGGTCGAGATCCGTGCGGCCGAGCGAGAGGGCGACCTCCCGCCAGCGGGCGGTGCGGCGCGCATAGGCGATCAGCGACGTCTCCTTGCCCTGCCGGAGGTCGCTGACGATGCTCTTGCCGGTCACATCCTCTGACCCGAAGACGCCGAGGAGGTCGTCGCCCAGCTGGAACGCGATGCCCACGAGCCGACCGTACTCGGCGAGCGGGGTCAGCACATCCTCACTGCCGCCGGCGAGCAGGGCGCCGGTCATCAGCGGGCCGGCCACCGAGTACGCGGCGGTCTTGTGCTCCGTCATGGCGAGTACGTCCTCGAGTGCGGGGTCCTGGGCGCCCAGCTGCTCGGCGAGCGCGACGTCCGCCAGCTCCCCTGCCGCGGTGACGAACACGCCGTGGTCGAGGATGTCGAGCAGCCGCTCCCGCGTCCACTCGTCGGTGTCGATGCGGGCGAGCACCGTGGAGGCTGCGTGAAGCAGCAGGTCACCGGCCAGGATGGCCCCGGCTTCGCCCCAGCGGCGAGCGCGGTCTGCACTCGTCCCCCGGGCTTCGGCGGCGGCGGCGAACCCGCCTGCCACGTTCGGCCGGCCGCGGCGGACGGTGTCTCCGTCGATGACGTCGTCGTGGAGAAGGAAGGCGGTGTGCAGCAGCTCGTACGCGACGGCGGCCGTGCAGGCGACGTCCGGTTCCGTACCGCCGAGTCCGCGGTAGGCGGTCAGCACGAATCGCGGGCGGATGCGCTTACCGCCGTCCGCGGCGTCACGGGCACCCTCCCACAGTCGGCGGTAGGAGGCGTCGTAGGCGGCGGCTGCGGTGACGCGCGCGGAGAAGAAGCGGTCGAGGCGCTCCTCGACGGAGGCGAGGTCGCCGGCCAAGTCTTCGCTCGACCGGCTCGTGACATCCCGCTCGACAGGACTTCGTGTCTCAGGGTGCAGCTGTGTCATGCGCGAAGCTCCCTTGTCTAGCTTGGATAGCAAATAACTTAGCACGATTCTTACAAATGGGAATAGGATGTGCTCATGACACCGGCCGGAGATGCGCGCGGCGACGCGCGACGCGACGCACGGCGCATCTCGGAATCCCTGACCGACCCCCGCGTCATCGATCCGCGCCAGGAACTCGTCCGCCACGACGACCTCAGCGAAGAAGAGCTGGAACAGATCGTGCGCCTTCTGGCCGCCATGCGGGACTGGCGCGACGCCGACCAGCGGCTCAGCTTCGAATCCCGCGCCCACATGAAGCTCAACGAGACCGACATGCGTGCGCTGCGCTACATCATCGCGTCGATGAACTCCGACGTGCCGGTCACGGCCGGAGCCCTCTCCGACCACCTCCACATCTCCACCGCATCCACCACCAAGCTCCTCGACCGCCTGGAGCGGGCTGGACACGTCGTGCGCCGCCCGCACCCCACCGACCGCCGGGCCGTCACGGTCGAGATCACCCCGGAGACGCACCGCGAGGTGCGCCGGACCATGGGACTCCAGCATGCCCGCCGGTTCGAGGTGGTCCGGGCGCTCACCCCGCAGGACCGCGACACCGTGACGCGGTTCCTGCACGCGCTCAGCGAGACGACGCTGACGAGTGTGGCTGCTCCGGTGACGGATCCGGATTCGGCTCCGTCGGCGGCCGCGCCACTCGGCTAGCCGCCTTCGGGTGCTCCGCCTCATAGACGATGCGGTTCGCCATCCCGTTGAAGATCACGCCGTGGAACGGCAGGATCGCGAACCAGTACAGCCGGCCGCTCAGTCCGCGCGGGAAGAACACCGCGCGCTGGCGGTACTCCGAGCCGCCACCCTCCCGCGGGCGGACGGACAACTCCAGCCACGCGCGGCCCGGGACCACCATCTCGGCGCGCAGCCGCAGGCTCCTCCCCCGTTCGATCCGCTCCACCCGCCACCAGTCGAGCGCGTCGCCTGTGTTCAGGTGGTCCGCATCCCGACGCCCCCGGCGAAGCCCCACACCGCCGACGAGCTTGTCGGCCCAGCCCCGCAACGCCCAGGCGAGCGGGAACGAGTACCACCCGCGTTCCCCGCCGATCCCCTCGACGACGCGCCAGAGCAGCTCCGGATCGGCCGACGACGCCCGCTCGCGCAGATCCGTGTACACGGTGTGCCCCGACCACTCCGGGTCGCTCGGCAGCGGATCGCTCGGGGCTCCGGCGACCGAGGCGTCCTGCCAGCTGGTCTCCACCTGCCCGGAGCGCTCCCGCGCCAGGGCCAGCCGCACCGAGCGGCGGTAGCCGGTCAGGCCGTCGGGCGGCGGCGGGATCACCCCGTCGATGTCGTGCTCGCGCGCCACGCAGTCGTACTGCAGCGACTCGATGATCGGCACTGCGAGACTGCGCGGGATGGGCGTGACCAGATTCACCCACTGGGACGCGAGCCAGGGCGTGAACACCGGGAGGGCGGCGATGGGACGCTGGGGCAGTCCAGCCTCCAGTGCGTAGGCGTTCATCATCTGGCCGTAGCGCAGGATGTCGGGCCCGCCCAGGTCGAAGGCACGGGACACCTCCGGCGGCAGTTCGGCCGCCGCGAGAAGGTAGTGCAGCACATCCCGGATCGCGATCGGCTGGATGCGGTTGCGCACCCAGCGCGGCGCGGGCATGTACGGCAATACTTCGGTGAGGTGCCGGATCATCTCGAATGACGCCGACCCGGACCCGATCACGACGCCGGCCTGGAACACCACCGTCGGCACCCCCGAATCCAGCAGGATGCGGCCGACAGCCACCCGTGAACGCAGATGCCGCGAAAGCTCCCCGTCCGGGTGCAGGGCGCCGAGGTACACGATGCGGCTGACGCCCGCCGCACGCGCGGCATCCGCGACCGTGCGGGCCGCCGCCGACTCCTCCTCGTCGAAATCACCGCGGGCCCGCATCGAGTGCACCAGGTAGTAGACGACATCCACGTCTGCCACGGCACGGGCGACCGCCTCGGGGTTGTGCAGATCGCCCTCGACGACCTCCACGTCGCCCGCCCACGGGACATCCGTCAGCTTCTGCGGCGAGCGCGCCAGCACGTGGACGGTGTGACCGCGGGCCAGCAGACGCGGCACCAGCCGACCGCCGATGTAGCCGGTCGCGCCGGTGACGAGGACTCGGGAGGGACTCATGGGCCGAACACTACGCTCGCCTGCGAACACGGGAGCGCGACGCGAACGAACGCCGGTGCGGGGGACGACCGAACGTCCTGTACGTTTTTTGTATGGGCAAGCTCATTTACGGCGGGACCACCGAGATCGGTTTCGAGGACCGGGTCCTGGCGCATCTGCAGATCGTGATCGGGCTCAAGCTGCGCCGGAAGGAAGGCTTCTTCTTCTCCTGGCGCGATGAGCAGAGCGTCGGTGACGGCCGCAGCGCGATCTGGATCGACCCGGCCATCCCCCTGCTGTTCCGCTACAGCGGGGGACGCAGCCCACGGATCAACAAGACCTGGCTCGAACAGCTCACCCTGTCCTCCAACAGCGCCCAGGGTTTGCAGCTCACCGAGGAGATCGGCGCACTCGGCGCGGACGAGGTCGACGCCGACTCGCCCCCCGGCCGCTGAACGCGGCCAAGCGAAAAGGACCCCGCGCCTGACCGGTGCGGGGTCCTTCGTTCGTTGCCGAGCCCTCAGCGGAGGTACTCGAGAAGCTCCGGGCAGCGGAGGCGCTTCAGGCTGCGGGTCTCCAGCTGGCGGACCCGCTCGCGGGTGATGCCGTAGACCTCGCCGACCTCGTCGAGCGTCATCGGCTTCTGGCCGTCGAGGCCGAAGCGCATGCGCACGACCTTCGCGTCGCGCGGCGGCAGCTCGCGGAGGCGCTCCTCGAGGTCGCGGTGGCGGAACTCCACCTCCACGGCCTCGGGCGGGCCGGCGAAGTCGCCGTCCTCGATCAGGTCGCCGAGCTCGGCGCCCTCGTTCTCGCCGACCGGTACGGCAAGCGACACGGTCTCCGAGTCGCTCATCTGCAGCTTGTGGACTTCGGCCGGGTCGAGGTTCGACGCCTCGGCCATCTCCTCCAGCGTGGGGGTGCGGCCGAGCTCTCCACCGAGGTCACGGCGGATGCGGTCGAGCTTGTCGATCTTCTCCACGGTGTGCACCGGGATGCGGATCAGGCGGGCGGTGTCGGCGATGCCGCGCAGGATCGACTGGCGGATCCACCACGTGGCATAGGTCGAGAACTTGTTGCCGGTGCGGTAGTCGAACTTCTCCACCGCGCGGACGAGGCCCAGGTTGCCCTCCTGGATCAGGTCCATGACGGGGAGGCCGCGTCCCGCGTAGCGCTTGGCGATACTCACGACCAGTCGGAGGTTCGCTTCGATGAAGCGCTCGAACGCACGCTTGCCGTCATCGGCGAGGTACTGCAGTTCGCGCTTCTCGCGGGGGGTCAGGTTGGGCCGGATCGCCAGCCGCTCGCCGGCGAGCACTCCCACCTCGATCCGCTTGGCGAGGGCCACTTCTTCGTCGGCGGTGAGGAGCCGGGTGCGGCCGATCGAGTTGAGGTAGTCCCGTACCGGGTCGCTGGTCACTTCGAGCGTCGTCATCGTTTCATCCCATTCAGCCCGTGTACTCACGGGCACTGCCGTTGGTGCTCTCAGTTCGGGTGTTCCACTTATCTTGTGGACGAGTAGTTCGTTAGCCACGATAAGCAATGGCCCCTACTCCCCAACAAGGGGTTGACAGTTGCGCTGCGCGTACGCTACCGGCGCTGCAAGCGTGTTTGACGGGATTTGTCAAGGCTCTGCCGGGAGACTTACAGCCCTCCTACAGTCACACGGGTGACTGCGCACACTTCAGATAAAGCGGCGTCGCTGAAGACGATCCGCACGACAATCCCTGCACGCATGGACCGGCTCCCCTGGTCCCGCTTCCACTGGCTCGTCGTCATCGGGCTCGGGACGGTGTGGATCCTCGACGGGCTCGAGGTCACCATCGTCGGCGCGATCGGCAGCCGGCTCACCGAGCCGGACAGCGGCCTCGGCCTGACCACGGCTCAGGTCGGCCAGGCCGCGGCCGTCTACGTCGCCGGCGCCTGTGTCGGCTCGCTGGTGTTCGGCTACCTCACCGATCGGTTCGGTCGGAAGAAGCTGTTCATCATCACCCTGGGCCTCTACCTGGTGGCGACGGTGCTGACCGCCTTCTCGTTCACGCCGTGGATGTTCTTCCTGTTCCGCTTCTTCACCGGCGCGGGCATCGGAGGCGAGTACGCGGCCATCAACTCCGCCATCGACGAGCTGATCCCGGCTCGCCGCCGGGGCCTCGTCGACCTCGCCATCAACGGGTCGTACTGGCTCGGCACGGCCTTCGGAGCGGTCCTCACCGTCTTCCTGCTCAACACGGACAACTTCCCGGCCGACGTCGGCTGGCGCATCGCGTTCGGCCTCGGCGCGGTGCTGGGTCTCGTCATCCTGCTCGTCCGCCGGAACGTGCCCGAATCGCCCAGGTGGATGTTCATCCACGGCCGCGACGAAGAGGCCGAGAAGCTTGTCGGCGAGATCGAGGAGGGCGTCGAGGAGAACACCCACCAGCACCTCGAGAAGGTGCCGGATGACCGCGGGATCGAGATCCACCAGCGCCGCTCCACCGGCTTCGGTGAGATCGTCCGCGTCGCGCTCGGGCAGTATCCCAAGCGGTTCGTTCTCGGGCTCTCGTTGTTCATCGGTCAGGCGTTCCTCTACAACGCCGTGTTCTTCACCTACTCGCTGGTGCTCACGAAGCTGCTCGGCGTGCCCGACGACGTGGCGCCGTGGGCGCTCGTCCCGATCGCGATCGGCAACTTCCTGGGGCCGTTCCTGCTGGGGCACCTGTTCGACACGGTCGGCCGCCGCTTCATGATCACGCTCTCCTACGTCGGCAGCGGCATCCTGCTGGTCGGAACGGCCCTCCTGTTCGGTTCGGGAGTGCTCGACGCATTCTGGCTGACGGCGTGCTGGATGGTCGTGTTCTTCTTCGCGTCGGCGGGTGCGTCGGCCGCGTACCTGACCGTGAGCGAGATCTTCCCGATGGAGACGCGGGCCATGGCGATCGCGTTCTTCTACGCGGTCGGCACGGGCATCGGTGGCATCATCGGCCCGATCCTGTTCGGAAACCTGATCGAGGGCGGCATCCCCGCCGTCACCATCGGGTACTTCATCGGAGCGGGCCTGATGATCGCGGCGGGTCTGGTGGAACTGTTCCTGGGCGTGGATGCCGAGGGCAAGTCCCTGGAGGACATCGCTGCCCCGCTCTCGGCGAGCACCCCCTCCCAATCCCCCACCCGCTCCCGCTGACCCCTCTCCCCCCGTCCCCCGTCACAAGCCAACAGCTCCTGAGTTTTTCGCCTCCGCCACGGCGTGTCGGCGGAAAAACTCAGGAGCTGTTGGCGTGGGAAGTCACGGAGGACGGGGTTAGCTGGTTGAGAGGAGCTCGAGGAGGGCGGGCTCGGGAGCGCGACCGCCGGAGGTGTCGATGACCTCGCCGCTGCGGTAGCGGTCGAAGATGCGCGGGTCGATGTAGCTGTTGCGCGCAATCGTCGGCGTGTTGCCGAGGGCGGCCGCCGCCTCGTTGACGGCGGCGCTGATGCGCTTCTTCCTCTGGGAGTCGGTCCCCGCGATACCGAGGTCGGCGAGCGCTTGCGCCGCAACGATCGTGCCGTGCAGCGTCCGGAAGTCCTTCGCCGTGAACTCGCCGCGTGTCTGCCGCCGGATGTACTCGTTCAGCGAGGCTGGGCGGATCGTGTGCCAGGTGCTGTCCTTCCACGACAGCAGCCGCGACCGCTGGCCGCGCAGCGCCTGGATCTGCCGGAGCAGCTCCGCGAGGTCCGGGTCGGTGATCGTGCTCGTCCACTTCTGCGCGGACTTCGCCGGGAAGGTCAGCGTGATGTCGTCGTCCTCGATCCGGGCGTGACGGCACAGCAGCGTGGTCAGGCCCCGGCTGCCGTTCGCGTGCAGGTACTCCTCGCTGCCGATCCGGACGCTGCCCAGATCGATGATGCGGAACGCCGCGGCCAGGATGCGGTCGCGGCCGAACCCCTCCTGCCGCAGGTCCATCGTCACCTTGCGCCGCGCCGACGGCAGCGTTTCGGCGAGGAGCGACGCCCGCTCGAACTTCACGCGGTCCTGGTGCAGCCTCCACGAGTCGTGGTACCGGTACTGGCGGCGACCGGCCTGGTCGGTGCCGACCGCCTGGATGTGACCGCGGGCATCCGGTGAGATCCACACGTCCTGCCAGGCGGGAGGGATGACGAGCGAGCGGATGCGTTCCAGCTCCCGCTCGTCGACGATCGTATTGCCCGCCTCATCTTCGTAGGTCGGTCCGGAGTCGGTCATGGTGCGGTGGTACCCCGGGCCGGACGGGTTGCTGCGCTTGAGCCGGGTCACGCAGGCTTCTTCGCGGACTTCTTGGCGGGAGCCTTACGGGTCGACTTCGAGGAGGTGGACTTCGCGGCCGGTTTCTTCTCAGACGACGACGACTTCGAGCCGGACTTCGACGAGCGGCTGCGCTCCACGCTCCGCTGCAGCGCCTCCATCAGGTCGATGACCTCGCCGCCGCCCTTGGCCGCTTCCTCCTCCTCGCCGAAGGTGGCAGCGGTGTCCACGCTCTCACCCTGCTCGAGCTTCGCGTCGATCAGCTTGCGCAGCTCCTCCTGGTAGTCGTCGCTGAACTTCTCCGGCTCGAAGTCGCCGGCGAAGCTCTCCATCAGCGCGCTGGAGAGCTGGAGTTCGCGGTCGGTGATCCGCGGCGTCTGGTCGAGCGACGGGAAGTCCGCCTCCCGGATCTCGTCGTGCCAGAGCAGTGTCTGCAGCACGAGCAGGTTGCCCCGCACGCGCAGGGCACCGAGCCGGGTCTTCTGGCGCAGGGCGAACTCCACGATCGCCGTGCGCTCCTCGTCCTCCAGCGTCTTACGCAGCAGCGCGTACGCCTTGAGCGACTTGGAGTCCGGCTCCAGGTAGTAGCTCCGGTCGAACATCAGCGGGTCCAGCTGGTCGTTGGGCACGAACTCGACCACGTCGATCTCGCGGCTGCGCTCGGCGGGCAGCGACGCGAGGTCCTCCGCGGTCAGGATGACCGTGCGCTCACCGTCGTCGTACGCCTTCACGATGTGCTCGTACGGGATCACCTTGCCGTCGATCTCGCAGCGGCGCTGATAGCGGATGCGGCCGCCGTCCGCGTCGTGCACCTGGTGCAGCGGGACGTCGTGATCCTCGGTTGCGCTGTAGACCTTCACCGGCACATTGACCAGTCCGAAGGTGATGGCGCCCGTCCAAATGGCCCTCATGTGCCCATCGTGTCCGGAGATCAGCGCCTTTTCAAGCAGTGATCAGGGAATGCGCGGCTTGCGGGCACCTCCGGGCGTACGGTGTGGCTATGGCCGCCCAGGACACCGAGGTCGTCGAGATCGACGGTCACCGCCTCAAGCTGACCAACCTCGACAAGGTGATGTACCCGGAGACCGGGACCACCAAGGCCGACATCTTCGGCTATTACAACGCCGTCGCCGAGGCGATGATCCCGCACGTGCGCGATCGGATCGCCACCCGCAAACGCTGGGTGCACGGCGTGGGCACCCCCGACGACCCGGCCGAGGTGTTCTTCCAGAAGAACCTGGACCCCGCATCCACGCCGGACTGGGTGCGCACGGCCTCGATCGCCCACAGGACGAGCACCAACAGCTACCCGCTGGTGAACGACCGGGCGACCCTGATCTGGCTGGCGCAGATCGCCTCCCTCGAGATCCACGTACCGCAGTGGCGGGTGAACCCGGGAGGCGAGCGGCGGAACCCCGATCGGCTGGTGCTCGACCTCGACCCGGGCGAGGGAGTCACGCTGACGGACTGCGCAGAGGTCGCGCGGCTCGCCCGCGCCATCCTGAGCGACATGGGCCTCGATCCGATGCCGGTCACGTCCGGGTCCAAAGGCATCCACCTCTATGCGGCGCTCGACGGCTCGCAGACCAGCGACGAGATCTCGGCGGTCGCGCACGAGCTCGCACGCGCGCTTGAGTCGGACCATCCGGACCTCGTCGTCAGCGACATGAAGAAGTCGCTGCGGGCGGGGAAGGTGCTCGTCGACTGGAGCCAGAACAACGGCAACAAGACCACCATCGCGCCGTACTCGCTGCGCGGACGGTTCCGGCCGACAGTGGCCGCGCCGCGCACCTGGCGGGAACTCGCGTCGAAGGACCTGCAGCATCTCGACTACCGGGAGGTGATGAAGCGGCTCAAGCGGCGGGGCGACCCGCTGGCGGAACTGTCCGCGGGGTCGGGCGGGCATGCGTCCGCCGGCCACGCCTCCGAGCCGGACCGCCTCTCCACCTACCGGTCGATGCGCGACGCGAAAAAGACTCCCGAGCCCGTCCCGGAGCACCGGCCGGCGGCACGGGAGGGGCGCTCGTTCGTCATCCAAGAGCACCACGCCCGGCGCCTGCACTGGGACTTCCGGCTGGAGAACGACGGCGTGCTGGTCAGCTGGGCGCTGCCCAAGGGGCCGCCGACCGACACCAAACAGAACCACCTCGCCGTGCACACCGAGGATCACCCGCTGGAGTACGGGAGCTTCGCCGGCGACATCCCGCACGGTGAGTACGGCGCGGGCCACGTCGACATCTGGGACCACGGGGACTACGAACTCGAGAAATGGCGCGACGACGAAGTGATCGCCACGCTGCACGGCCAGGCCGACGGCGGGCTCGGCGGGGGGCCGCGGAAGTTCGCGCTGATCCGCACCGCGCAGGGCGGGGACGAGAAGAACTGGCTGATCCATCTGATGAAGACGGAGGGGGCGCACGAGGCATCCCGGTCCACCGCATCCCGGAGCACCGCATCCCGCGGCTCCGGGGGCCCGATCACCGGCGACCCGGTCTCCCCCATGCTCGCCACGCTCGGCTCGCAGGCCGAAATCACGGACGAGGACGAGTGGGCGTTCGAGATGAAATGGGACGGCATCCGCGCCGTCGCCGAGATCCGCGGCGGCCGGCTGCGCCTCACCACGCGCAATGGGAACGACGTGACCGCCACCTATCCCGACCTCGCCGGGCTCACGGACCTCGCCGGCGACCACGACCTCGTCCTCGACGGCGAGATCGTCACCCTCAACACGCAGGGCCGCCCCGACTTCGGCCTGCTGCAGACGCGGATGGGGCTGACCAGACCGGGCGATGTGCAGTCGGCGCTCAAGCGGGCGCCCGCGCACTACATGGTGTTCGATGTACTCGAACTGGACGGTGCGAAGCACACCCGCGACACCTACGACGAGCGGCGGAAACTGCTCCTCGATGTTCTGCGCCCGGGCCGCAATGACCCGGTGCAGGTGCCGCCGGCGTTCGACGGCGACCTCGAGCACGCCATCGCCTCGAGCAAGCAGCTGGGCCTCGAGGGCGTCATGGCGAAGCGGCGAGACAGCACCTACTCCATCGGGCGTCGCTCCCGCTCGTGGATCAAAATCAAGCACCATCAGACCCAGGAGGTGGTCATCGGCGGGTGGACGCCCGGCAACGGACGCCGGGCGAACACGATCGGCGCACTGCTGCTCGGCATCCCCGACGGCGACACGCTCCGCTACGTGGGCAAGGTGGGCACCGGGTTCACCGACCGCGTGCTGGACGACCTCGCGGCCAAGCTGGGAGCGCACGAGCGGAAGACGAGTCCCTTGGAGGGCGTTCCGTCGGCGGACGCCCGCGGCGCCCACTGGGTGCGGCCCGAGCTCGTCGGCGAGGTCGAGTTCGCCGAGTGGACCGGTCCCGGCCGGCTGCGGCAGCCGTCCTGGCGGGGACTCCGGCCGGACAAGCGACCCGATCAGGTGGTGCGGGAGGGCTGAACGGCCCTTTGCCGCGCTGTGCTCAGGGCGTCGGGGCGAGCGCGTCGTAGCGGAGGAAGGACCGCTGGATGCGGACCACGACAGCCACCAGGACCACGATCACGAGGCCTCCCAGCAGCGGCGGGAACCACAGCGCACCGGTGAGCGCCAGCACGCCGATGTAGAGGTCGCCGAGGCGCGGCCCACCCGTCACGACGACGGTGAACACGCCCTGCAGCCGACCGCGCATGACATCCGGTGCCGACGCCTGCAGGATCGTCATGCGGAAGATCGAACTGACATTGTCCGCCGCTCCCGACCCGGCGAGCAGGACCGTCGCGACCAGGAGCGCCGGCAGGTTGGCCTGCGCGAGGGATGCGCCACCACCGGCCGTCCCGGTGAAGGCGACCACCGCGAGCACGATGCCGAAGCCCAGGATGCAGGCGCCGTAGACCACGATCGCCCGTTCGACGGCGCGGCCCTGCCAGCGGACACTGCCCAGGCGGCCCGAGAAGACGGAGGAGACGAGCGTGCCGACCGCGCCCGCCGCCGTGAGGATGCCGACGGTGAGCGGGCCGCCGCCGATCAGTAGGGCGCCGACGGCCGGGAAGAGTGCTCGCGGCTGCCCGAACGTCATCGCGATCACATCCAGGATGAAGGTCATGCTGAGGTTCGGCGCGGAACGCAGGAAGCGCAACCCTTCCAGCACCGACGACAGCCCAGCGCCCTGCCGCACGCCCTCCGGCACGATCGAGGGCAGCGTGAAGATGCCGAGGAACGCGGCCGTGAAGAGCACCACATCCACCGTGTAGGTCCACGCCACACCCACGGTCGCGACCAGGAGGCCCGCGAGGGCCGGCCCGACGGTGACCATGATGCCCATGCTGATGCCGCCCAGGGCGCTGGCGGCGGGCAGGAGGCTCACCGGCAGCAGCCGCGGGGTGATCGCCTGCCGGGTCGCGCCGATCATGACGCCCGCGACCGCGTTGATGGTCGTGATCACGTACAACGGCCAGACGACCGGGATGTGCATCCACGCCAGCAGCGCGAGCGCGGCCGTCGACATCCACGCGACGATCGCCGTGACGAGGGCGACACGTCGCCGGTCGAAGGCGTCGGCCAGCACGCCACCGTAGAGGCCGAAGACGATCATCGGCACCAGGGCGAACAGCGCGACGAGCGACACCGCGAGGGTGGAATGTGTCAGGTCGAAGATGTGCAGGCCCACCGCGACGACGGTCATCTGCGAGCCGATGCCCGAGATCGCACCGCCCAGCCATAGACGGGCGAAAGCGGGCGACTCGCGTAGCGGCGACAGGTCGACGAAGTGCCGGCGGCGCGACGGCAGCTGTCCCGGCGGCAGCTGTCCCGGCGGCAACTCACCGGGCGGGATGGAGGGATCCGCCGGCGCGCGGAACTCGCCCGACGCGCCCGTGCGGCGTCCGGGCGTCTGCTCCCCGCTCAGAAGCGGGGCTGCTTGCTGAGGCGCACCGCCGCCGTCGAGAACACGACGCCGGCGAGCATGATCGTCACGGTGACCGCCTGGAGGACTACCTGGACGAACGGGGCGAACGGCGTCACCGAGACCCAGAGCCAGAGGATGGCGCCGATCAGCGTGATCACGTAGCTGAAGGTGCGGCGGGCGTAGAGCGCGTTGAGCGACACCACGGTTGCCGCGACGGTCACCTGGAAGAACGGGAGGAACGACTCGGCGTTGCCGGTCCAGGTCGCGACGAGGCTCCAGATGCCGATGACCAGCGAGGCCAGCACCACAAGGGTGGCGAGGAGGTTGCCGAGGGCACTGGGCACTGTCGTGCTCAGGCTGCGGACGAGCGTGCCGTGCTCGTCGCTGCCGACGACCTCGCGCTGGTGTTCGTTGGGCTGGGAGATGACGTGCGTGCTCACGAGGTCGATCCTACCGCCCGCCGGGAGCGGCTGCGGAGCGTTGTGCACAGGCGGATTTCTCCACAACGCGGGTTATGCACAACCCGAGGGGATCGGGTGGCCCCACAACCGCTCCGGCGTAGATTGACGCCATGGCAGCATCCCGTCGTCGCACGCACTCGCGCATCCCCCTCCCCGCCCGGATCAAGCGGGCGGATGCCCGGGTGGCGGAGCGCATCAACGCCCGCACGACCGGCGCAGCGTCCGACGGCTTCTGGCGCGGCCTGACCCGCGCGGCGAATCACGGCAAGCTCTGGTTCGCGGCGGCCGCCGTCCTGCTGGCCCTCGGCCGACCGCGTGCGGCGGCCCGTGGGCTCGCGTCGCTCGGCATTGCCAGCCTCGTCGCGAACCTCGTGGGCAAGCGCCTGGTCGGCGGAGACCGCCCGGCGCTGACCTCCATCCCGATCGCGCGACGATTGGAGCGCTCCCCCACGTCGCCGTCCTTCCCCTCCGGGCATACGGCGAGCGCCGCCGCGTTCGCCACCGGGGTGGCACTGGAATGGCCTGTCGCCGGGGCGGTGCTTGCGCCGCTCGCCGCGGGGGTGGGCTACTCGCGGCTGCATACGGGCGCGCACTGGCTGTCGGATGTCGCGGGCGGCGCCGCCATCGGAGCGGGGGCGGCGCTCGCGCTGAAGGCGGCCGTGCCCGCGATCACGCAATCCGTGCGACGGGATCCGCCTACCGCGCGAGTGATCGACCTGCCCGCCACGGACACCGGCGAAGGCGTGTTCATCGTCGTCAATCCCGGGTCCGGCCAGGGCCTCGGCCGCCAGGAGCCCGGTCCGCTGCTTCGTGAACGGCTGCCTCGGGCGCGGGTTCACGAGCTGGCCGAGGGGGACGACATCGGTGACGTGATCGAGAAGGTGTTCCGGTCGGATGACCCTCCGGCTGTACTCGGCGTCTGGGGAGGCGACGGCACGGTGGCGGCCGTCGCGGCGCGCGCACGGGAAGCCGATGTGCCGTTGCTGGTGTTCCCGGGTGGCACCTTCAACCACTTCGCCAAGGCTGCCCTGCTCGACACGGTCGAGGCGACGCTCGACGCCCTCGCCCAGGGGTCCGGGCGCGAGGTCGACGTCGCAGACCTCTCCTTCGCGGACGGCGACACCATCACCGTGCTCAACACCGCTTCGGTCGGCATCTACCCTGCGTTCGTCGAGGAGCGGGAGAAGCACGAGAAACGCCTCGGCAAGCCGATCGCCGCCCTGCTCGCGGCGATCCGCGTCGTCCGCCGCGGCAACCCGCTGGAGGTCGAGATCGACGGACGACGGCGGGAGGTGTGGTCGGTGTTCGTCGGCGTCGACCGCTATTATCCGGTGGCCGTCGCCCCGATCGAACGACGACGGCTCGATGACCACCTGCTGGACGTGCGGATCCTGTTCGCCGACGGGAAGCCGCGGACTCGCGGCGCGGTCGCCCTCGCCTTCGGCGGACGGACGGATGCGCTCGCGGCCCGGATGCCGTTCCTTCAGGGGCCCCCCGCGCTCGATGCCCGCACGGTGGAGACGATCACGATCGCCGGCGCCGGCAGCGACGACCCCGGCTACGCGCATGACGGCGAAGCGTCGACCGAGACGCCGGGTGAACCCAAGCGGCTCACGATCACGGTGCGTCCAGGAGCGTTGCGCGTGTATTCGCCGCGGAGCTGAGGCGCCGCGGGACTGAGGCTGCGGACCTCAGCGCCGCTCGAGCACGCCCTTCACGTACGCGGCCTGGCCGGCGTGCTGCAGGTCGTCGGAGATCACGCTGACCAGCCGGACGGCGAGGGTGACGGGCGGATCCCAGTTACGGTCCACCACCCGATCGAGGTCACCGTCGGTCAGGGTGCGCAGGAACTCCGTGGTGCGGGCACGCACCGCCTCGTGGTAGCCGACCAGGTCCGACGCGCTGACGTCCGCCAGCTGAGCGACGTCCTCCGAACTGTGGCCGTATCCCGTGTCGGAGACGTCGAACGGCAGGCCGAAGCGCTCCGCCCATCCCTCCTCGGTCCACGCCTGGGCGCGATCGGCGACCTCCGAGACGTGGTCGTCCTGAATGCGTGTCAGATGCCACACCAGCCAGGCGATGGAGTTCGCGTCGGGGTCGACCCGCCCGCCCAGGATGTCGGCGTCGGCACCGCGGACGGTACTGCGCACCACCCCGGCGACCCGGTCGAACGCATCGATCAGCAGCTCGGTGCTCGCGGTCACCGTTCCTCCTCACGTCGGTCTGCCCCGCACCCTACGCCCGCGCACCTGTATTCAGGACACGGCGGGCGGCACCGCACCTGTATTCAGGACGCGGCGGGCACCCGCGCGGGCAGCGGTTGCGGCGCGGAGGGGCCGACGTACCGCGACGACGGCCGCAGGATCTTGGCGTCCGCCGTCTGCTCGAGGATGTGCGCCGTCCATCCCACGACCCGTGCCGCGGCGAAGGTCGGCGTGAACATCGCGCGCGGAATGCCGCACGCCTCCATCACCACCCCTGCGTAGAACTCGACGTTGGTGTGCAGTTCCCGACCAGGTTTCAGCTCCGCCAGCAGCTCCTGCACCCGACGCTCCACCTGCACAGCGAAGTCGACCCGCGGTCCGCCGAACCCCTCGGAGAACCCGCGCAGCATGCGCGAGCGCGGATCCTCCGTGCGGTAGACGGCGTGCCCGAACCCCATCACGCGGCCGCCCTCGGAGAGCGTGCGACGCACCCACTCGTCGGTGCGGTCGGGCGTCCCGATCTCGTCGAGCGTGTCGAGCGCACGACTGGGCGCGCCGCC
Source organism: Leifsonia sp. RCC_180 (assembly GCF_058138205.1). Classification (NCBI taxonomy): domain Bacteria; kingdom Bacillati; phylum Actinomycetota; class Actinomycetes; order Micrococcales; family Microbacteriaceae; genus Leifsonia; species Leifsonia sp. RCC_180. The sequence goes on from NZ_CP200340.1 coordinate 1,180,182, forward strand.
GTGCAGCGGTCCGGACAGCGCACCGAGCGCGCCTCCGACCGCCGACGCGAGGTCCGCTCCCGTCGAGGCGATCACGCGCGCGGTGAAGGTGGATGCGTTGAAGCCGTGATCGATGACCGCCGTCATGTAGGCGCTCAGCGCCGCCTCCTGATGGGCCGTCGGCGCTCGCCCCGTGACCAGATACAGGTAGCCGGCGACCTGCCCGAGCTCTTCCCGCGGCTCCAGCGGCTCGCGCCCCTCGGCAAGCGCATGCAGGGCGGCGAGGAGCACCGGTGCGATGGCGGCCACCCGGATGGCGTCGGCCACCCGCTCGTCCGCCGACTCGTCGTACAACGGTCGCGCACCGTCGGCCGCCGCGACCGCAGCCAGCGCCATCCGGAGCCCGGCCAGCACATCCCCGTCGGCCGTGAGCTGCGCGATCGCCGGAAGCAGCGCACGCACCGGCTCCGGCACCACCCGGGCGGCCGCGATCCTGGCGCGGAACGCGTCCAGCTCGACCGCGGTGGGCAGCGACCCGAACAGGAGCAGGTGCCACGCCTCCTCGAAGGTCCGCTCGCGAGCCAGGTCGACCGCCGAGTACTGGCGGTAGTGGTAGAAGCCTTCGAGTCCGCGCACATCCCCCAGCTCGGTGCGCGCCGCGACGACGTTGGTGAGCCCGCGCGGAACGTCGATGAGGGTGTCGTCCATCCTGTCCATACCGGTAGTGTGAACTGGATGTAATCGCTCGTCAACGTTGATCGGATCAATATGGATGCGCTTCCCCGGCTCACCGCCGAGCAGACCGCCGAGCGCCTCGGCGTCAAGGTCGAGACCCTTTACTCCTACGTCGCCCGCGGACGGCTGACGCGGGTGCGGACCGCGGACGGATCGAGCTTCGACCCGCTCGAGGTCGAGCGTTTCGCCGCGACGCGACGGCGCCGGGCAGCATCGTCGCCCGGCCACTCGGAGGGCCGCCCGCTCATGGTGATCGAGACGACCTTCGCGCTCATCGACGACGGCGAACTGACCTACCGGGGACGCCCGGTCCGGGGGCTCGCGGGCGAGCGGTTCGAGACCGTCGCGCGATGGGCCCTCACCGGCGAGTGGGACGCGGCTGCGCGTTTCGTCCCGGGCGCCGGGCTCGAGTCCGCGCGCGCCGTCGCCGCCTGCTTGCCCGCCTCAGCGGGCGACCGCGACCGGCAACTGGTCGCCGTGAGCGCGCTGGCCGCCGCGGACCCGTTGCGCGCGTCGCTGGACCCCGCCGTGGTCGCATCCGCCACCGAGCGGTTGGTGGCGGGGATGGTCGAGGTTCTCCCGGGGCGCGACAGCGGCGCAACACCGCGCGGCACGACTGGACACGACGAGCAAATGGACCACGACGAGCGGATCGACCTCGCCGAACGACTCTTCCGCCGTCTCTCGCCGACCGCCCCGACGGAGGCCGACCTCGCGCTCCTCAACGCCGCGCTCGTGCTGCTGCTCGATCACGACATCCCCATTTCGACCCTCGCCGCCCGCGCCGCCGCGTCCGCGCGGGCCACCCCGTACGGCGTCGTCGTCGCCGGTCTCGGCGCGCTCGACTCACCGCTGCACGGCAACGCGAGCCGCGCCGCGTACCGTCTGCTCGAACGGGTGGTCTCGGGCGATGACCCGGCGCGCGCTGTCGCGGATGCTGTCCTCGCCACGCACGGGCCGGTGCCGGGCTTCGGCCAGCCGCTCTACCCCGACGGCGACCCGCGGGCACGCATCCTGCTCGGGATGCTCGCCGCCGACGACCGGCACGCCGTCGTTTCGGCGGCGCTGGATGCCGCTTCCCGCGTGATCGCGGATCGCACCGGAGCGCATCCCAACGTCGACCTCGCGCTCGGCGCGGTTGCGCTGGCGACCGGGATGCGCGACGACGCCGGCGAGGTCGTCTTCGCCACGGCGCGAACCGTCGGCTGGATGGTGCACGCGCTCGACGAGTACGCGCAGCCGCCGCTGCGCCTGCGTCCCGTCGGCCGCTACACCGGCACCTGATCCGCCGCAGCGCTCAGCGGCGCAGCGCCTTCCGCGCCAGCCAGTTGCCGAGAAACTGCGCGGCCTGCACCAGCACGACGATCGTGATGACCGCGATCCACGTGACGGCCCAGTTGTAGCGCTGGTAGCCGTACGAGATCGCGAAGTCGCCCAGGCCGCCGCCGCCGATGCTGCCGGCGATCGCCGACAGGTCCACGATCGCGACGAAGATGAACGTGTAGCCGAGGATGAGCGGCCCGAGGGCCTCCGGGATGAGCAGGGTCGTGATGATCCGCCACGGGCTCGATCCCATCGCACGCGCCGCCTCGATGACGCCCGGCTCGATGGTGACGAGGTTCTGCTCGACGATCCGCGAGATCCCGAAGGTCGCAGCGATGGTCATCGGGAAGATGGCCGCGGGAGTGCCGAGGAAGGTGCCGAGCACCAGCTGCGTGAGTGGCGCGATCGCCGTCATGAAGATGATGAACGGGATCGGCCGGATGAAGTTCACGACGACGTTCAGGACGGTGAACAGGCCGCGGTTCTCGAGCAGCCCGCCTCGGCGGGTGGTGTAGAGCAGCACGCCGAGCGCCAGTCCGAGGATGCCACCGAGGACGAGGGTCGCGACGACCATCCACAGTGTCTGCCCGATGGACTCCAGGTACACCGGCCACAGGGTCGACCAGTCGGTCATGCGGCCACCTCCTCGACCTCGGTGACGGCCCGGAGGTCGGCGATGAGTGCATCCACGTCGGCCGGCTCGCCGAGCAGTTCGAGCGTGAGGCTGCCGAACGAGCGGCCCTGCAGCGCCGAGATGCCGCCGTAGACGATCTCGAAGCGAACGTTGTGCCGCCCGACCGCATCCGACAGCACCGAGCCGAGCCTGCCGTCGTCGTGGATGCGCGCCGACACGATGCGCCCGGAGTGCTTGCCCCGGAGGCGTTCGATGTCGGCCTCCCCCGGCTGGTTGCGCAGCACCGTGCCGACGAACCGCTGCGAGGTCGTGGTCTTGGGATCGGAGAAGATCTCGAAGACGCTGCCCGACTCGATCACGCGTCCGGCGTCGAGCACGGCGACGCGGTCGGCGATGGAGCGCACGACCTCCATCTCGTGCGTGATGACGACGATGGTGACGCCGAGCTCGCGATTGACGCGCTTCAGCAGAGCGAGCACGTCGGAGGTCGTCTCCGGGTCGAGCGCGCTGGTGGCCTCGTCGGCGAGCAGGATGTCCGGGTTGGTGGCTAGCGCCCGGGCGATGCCCACGCGCTGCTTCTGGCCGCCCGAGAGCTGGTCGGGATAGCTCCAGGCCTTGTCGGTGAGCCCGACGAACGCGAGGAGCTCGGCGACCCGCTGCTTCCGCTTGTCCGCGGGCCAGCCGGCCACCCTGAGCGGGTAGGCGACGTTGCCGAAGACCGTCCGCGACCGGAACAGGTTGAACTGCTGGAAGATCATGCCGATCCCCGCGCGGACGCGGCGTAGTTCGCGCTCCTTCATCGTCGTGAGGTCGCGGCCGTCGACGATCACGGCGCCGGCGGAGGGATGCTCGAGCGCGTTGATCAGGCGGACGAGCGTGCTCTTGCCTGCACCGGAATACCCGATGATCCCGAAGATCTCGCCCCGGGCAATCGTCAGGTCGAGCCGGTCGACGGCCGGAACCGCGGCGTCACCCGAGCCGAAGCTCTTGGTGACGCCGCGGAACTCGATGATGGCGCCCGCGGTGTCGCGTTCGGGCACTACTGCGCCGCCTTGATGGTCTTCTTCAGGTCGTCGAGGATGCCGCGGAGCTCTGACCCGTCGCGCTTGACGATCACGGCGGTGTTCTTCGACTCCGCGAGGACAGCATCCGTCACGGCCTTGGTGTGGTACAGCTCCGCGATCTTCAGGTAGGTCTTGTTGTCCTTGTCCTTGTCGCGGGCGACGAAGGCGTTGATGTACGGCTCGGCGGTCGACGACTTCGGGTCGTCCTGGAACAGGGCGGACTTCGGGTCGATGCCCGCGGTCAGGGCGTAGTTGTTGTTGATGATGGCGGCGTCGGCCGAGCTGAGCGCCGGTGCGGTCTGGGCCGCATCCACCGGGATGACCTTGACCTTGGAGGCGGTCGCGTCGATGTCAGCGGGGGTCGCCAGGGTGCTGCCGCCGTTCTTCAGCTTCAGGAGGCCGGCCTTCTGCAGCACGAGGAGCGCACGCGCCTGGTTGGTCGGGTCGTTGGGGATCGCGACCGTGCCGCCCTGCGGGATGTCATCGATGTTCTTGTACTTGGTCGAGTACAGCGGAAGCGGGACGACGAGGGTCGCGCCGATCGGCACGAGGTTCTGCTTCGCCTGCACGTCGTAGTTGGCGAGGAACTGCAGGTGCTGGAACAGGTTCAGGTCGAGCTGACCATCGGCGAGCGCGGGGTTGGCCTGCGTGTAGTCGCGGAAGTTGACGGTCTGGATGGTGATCCCTTCCTTCGCCGCCTCCTTCTTCAGCACGGCCCAGTACGGGGAGGACGCCTCGGTCGTGCCGATCTTCACGGTGACCGACTTCGCCGTGGCGGAGCCGGAGCCCGCCACGTTCACGACGACAAGCACGACCGCGACGATGACGGCGATGACGGCGATGCCGATTCCGACGAACAGGCCGGTGCGGGAGCGCTTCGGCTTCTCCGGCAGGGCGGGGGTGGGCGGGGTGGCGTCGGACATGGCTGTGCCTCTCTTGTGAAGGGGGATGTGCCGGCGGACGGGTGGCGGCTCACGAAGAGCCTCCCCCGAGCCTCCGACACGGGTCAAAACGTCTTGCGAAATGTGACGCACGGCGTTCATTCGCGCGCTCTTACGGTCGTCACCGGCCACGCGTAATGTGAGGGGCGTCGGCCGCCAGGCGGACGCCAGTGGAGCGAGACGGAGATGGAATGAGCGACATCAACGACGACGACATCAGCACCGACGCGGTCGGAGGCGGCGAAGGTCCCGCGGACGGCGGAGCGAACGCCGGCGGCCACGACGGCGGAGCCGACGGCTCGGCCACCGGCGAAGGCCCCGCGGACGGCGGAGCGAACCCTGGCGGCCACGACGGCGGAGCCGACGGCTCGGCGGGCGAAGGCACCGCGGACGGCGGCGCCAACGCGGGCGGCCACGACGGCGGAGCCGACGGGTCCGCTTGATGGCGACGGACGGGCGCGGGCCGGGAAACCGGCCCGCGCTTTCGCGCTGCCTGCCCATCGGTCGGGACGAGTTCGCGGCGGACTACTGGGGCCGGCGGCCGCTGTTCACGCGGGCGGCCGACCTTCAGCAGGACTTCTCGGACCTGTTCAGCATTGCCGCGGTGGATGAGCTGGTCTCCTCACGTGCGCTTCGCACGCCCTTCGTGCGGATGGCCAAGGAGGGCGACGTCTTGCCGTCCGCTCGCTTCACCGGTCCGGGCGGCTTCGGTGCCGAGGTGGGCGACCAGCTCGATTCCGCCAAGGTGCTGTCCGAATTCGCGAACGGTGCGACGCTCGTCCTCCAGGGCCTGCACCGCACGTGGCCGGCGATCGCCGAGTTCACGCGCCTGCTGGCTGGCGAGCTCGGACATCCCGCGCAGGTGAACGCGTACATCACCCCCGCCTCCTCTCGGGGCTTCGACCCGCACTACGACGTGCATGACGTGTTCGTGCTGCAGATCGCGGGCGAGAAGCACTGGCGCATCCACGAACCGGTGCACGTCGACCCGCTGCGGGATCAGCCGTGGAGCGACCACCGCGAGGCGGTCGCCGCGCGCGCTTCGGAGGCGCCGGCGATCGACGAGATCTTCCGCCCGGGGGACGCGCTGTACCTGCCGCGCGGGTGGATCCACTCCGCGGAGGCGCTGGGAGGTGTCTCGGTGCACCTGACCATCGGGGTGGCCGCGTACACGCGCCACGATGTGGTGCGGGAGGCGATCGCGCGCGCGGCGGACACCGCGGAGCTGCGGTCCTCCCTACCGCTCGGTTTCGACCCGGGTGACCCCTCGGCGGTGGCGCCGGTGGTCGCGGACACAGTGGAGGCGCTGATCGCGGCGCTCAGCGACCCGGCTGCCCGAGCGGAGGTCGCAGCAGCGGTCGCGCAGAGTCTGCGCCGGCGGCAGCGGTCGGACTCGCCGCCGGCGCCGGTGCGCCCGCTTGCGACGATCGCTGCGGCGGACGAGTTGTCGGCCACGACGACCGTCGTTGCGCGGTCTGGCCTGCGGCCGGACGTCACGGCGGAGGTGGAGACCGTGACCGTGCGGCTTCCCACCAAGAAGGTGAGCCTTCCGATCGCCGCACGCGCTGCCGTGGAGCGCCTGCTCGACGGGCGGGCGGTCGTGGTCGGCGAGTTGCCCCTCGACGGGTCATCGGCAGTCGTGGTCGCCCGGCGACTCGTGCGCGAAGGCGTAGTCGTGGTCGTAGGTGCTCGCGGCGCGGACGTGGACCTCGCGGACGGGACCGGGCAGGCCGAGAGCGTCGCGGACGTGGACCCGGACGACGAGGCGGGCGTCTCCTCCGACGGCGAGCGCAGCGCCACCGCCGACTTCGGCACCGCGACGGCGACGTGACCGACGCGTACGTGACCGACGCGGGTGTGACCGACGCGAACGTGACCGACGCGGGCGTAGTCGTCGACTGGCTGCCGTGCAGCGACCGGGCGCTGGATCGCGGCGACCCGCTTCCCGGGACCGCCGGCCTCGGCGAGCGCTGGCTGCTGGTGGAGCTGGAGAGCGGATGGGGACGCCACGCGTTCTTCGACTCGGCGCTCGATCCGGCGCTCGGCGCCCGCATCGTCGCGCGGGCGGAGGAGGCGGCGATCCGGCCGCTGGCCATCCGTCGCACCCGCCTGCGCGCACCGCTTCGCCGCGACCAGTCGTCGTGGCGGTGGGCACTGGTGGATGCGCGCCCCGGTACCGAGAGCATTCGATGGGGCCGGGTCGACGATCCCGCGGAGCTTCTGACGGTTCCGCTCGACGGCACCGCCGGCGAACCCAGCGACGCCCCGATCTACGCCGTCTGCACGCACGCCCGGCACGACCAGTGCTGCGCGGTCCGCGGGCGGCCGGTCGTGGAGGCGCTGGCAGCCGTGCATCCCGAGCTCACCTGGGAGTGCTCGCACCTCGGCGGCGACCGCTTCGCCGCCACCATGGTGGTGTTCCCCGAGGGCCTGCTCTACGGCCGGGTGCGCGCGGACGACGCAGCGACGGTCGTGGAGCAGCATGCGGCCGGCCGGGTGGTGCCCGAACTGCTGCGCGGTCGCACGTCGCTTTCGACCGTCGCACAGGCGGCGGAGGCGTTCGCCCGCGCCGAAACCGGAGACGACCGGATCGGTGCGTTCCGCGTGTTGGGCGAGCACCCCCATCCCCACGGTTGGACGGTCGCCCTCGCGCACGGCGACGATCGCCTCACGGTCGAAGTCGGCGAGCGGCTCTCGGAGCCGATGCTGAGCACCTGCGCCGCCACGATCGCGCACCCGGTGCGAGAGTTCGTCCCGGTCTCCGTCGCGCGCTCCTGACCCGCGTCATGACTCCCGTCCTGTTTCAGGACGCCGCCCCTCGGCATTCGTGCCGAATGTCGACTCCAGCGGCGCCGAAGTCGACATTCGTGCCGAATCTCGGGTCAGGCGTTCTGCTTCGCCGGGGCGGACTGGAGGATACGGACCATGTTGCCGGACGGGTCGCGGAACGCGCAGTCCCGCGGGCCCCACGGCTGGTCGATGGGCTCCTGGAGCACCTCGGCGCCGGCGGCGCGGACGCGCTCGAACGCCGAGTCGAGGTCGTCGGTGCGGAACACGATCGGGCTCATCGAGCCTTTGACGACGAGCTCCTGGAGGGCGTCGCCGTCAGCCCGCGAACGGCCGGCGTGCGGGTCGCTGAGGACGACGGCGGCGTTCTCGTCGCCGGCCACCCCCAGGGTGATCCAGCGGTGGTCGCCGGAGGCGACATCCTGGATGACGTCGAGGCCGAGGGCGTCGCGGTAGAACGCGAGCGACTCTTCGGGGTCGAGGACGGTGATCTGTGAGTACTGAAGTGAAACGGTCATGAGTCGACTCTAGGAACCCCGGAACGGCGCCGCTTCTCCAAAACTGCTCAGGTCAGACGGCACGGGATCGGACCGGGCGCGTCCGCTGCCGGGCGATGCAGTCGGGCATCGCGCGCACCGCCGCGTGCTCGCGGGAACGGTACTCGCTGGGCGTCAGCCCGACGATCTCGCTGAACTTCGCGCTGAACGATCCGAGCGACGTACACCCGACCGCCATGCAGGCGTCGGTGACGCTCATCCCGCCGCGGAGCAGGGCCATCGCCCGTTCGATGCGTCGCGTCATGAGGTAGCTGTAGGGCGTCTCGCCGTAGGCCGCACGGAACTGGCGCGAGAAGTGCGCGGGCGACATAAAGGCGCGCGCGGCCATCATCGGGACGTCGAGCGGCTTCGCGTAGTCGCGGTCGATGAGGTCCCGGGCGCGGCGCAGGTGCGCCAGCGTCTGCAGCTCTTCCGGTGACACGCGTCGAGCGTAACATCGTGGGCCGTGCCGGCGGCAGGCCCGTTCCGCTAGCCCACCACCACCGGCGCCGGCTGCTCCGCACCCTCCACGAGACGGATGAAGGCGCTCAACTCGGTCACCCCGGCCGGAGTCGTCGGCAGGAACTCCGTGAGCTCTGGCGAGTGGACCAGGTACGCGGCCCATTTGGCCCGCGAGATCGCGACGTTCAGCCGGTTCTTCATCAGCAGGAACGACATCCCGCGCGGAACATCCACCGCGGACGATGCCGCCAGACTCACGATGGCGACGGCCGCTTCCTGCCCTTGGAACTTGTCCACCGTCCCGACGCGCACTCCGCGATAGCCTGCCGCGTCGAGAAGCGCTCGCACTTCTGCAAGCTGCGCGTTGTAGGGGGTCACCACGATGATGTCGTCCTCGCCGAGCGGCTGATCGTCACGCCCGGCCGCTTCGTCGCTCCAGGAGCGCCCGACCAGGTCGTGGACCAGCTCGACGACCGCCTCCGCCTCTTCGGGAGACGCGGTGGAGTTGCCGACGTGCAGCACGGGTACGGGATGCACGCCCGGCACGACCCCGCGGAGCTCCCGTTCGGACGCGCACGCGTGTGCCCGTAGCTTGCCCTCATACGACAGCCTCGACACCGCGGCGGCCAGCGCCGGATGCATGCGCCGCGTCTCGGCGAGGAAGTAGCCGTACTCCGGCGGGAGCACATCGTGCCCGTCGCTGACCCAGCCGAGGGCCGACCCGTCCACCGGTTCGGGATGCCGGCCCTGACTCACCTGCGGAAGCTGTTGGGGGTCGCCGAGCAGCAGGAGGTTCTTGGATGCGACGCCGACGGCGATCGTCGACGCCAGCGAGAACTGCCCCGCCTCGTCGACGACGAGCAGGTCGAGGCTGTCGCGTGGTACGCGCGCCGGATTCGCGAAATCCCACGCCGTGCCGCCGAGCACGAACCCGTGGCCTTCGTTGACGTCGGCGAACTCGAGGTGCCCGTTGGCCGCAAGCGGTGTGAACCGGTGCGAAGCGGACTCCTCCGGCTCTGCAGCCGCATCGTCGGGCTTGCTCACCCCGCTCGCCGCGCCACCCGCTCCCCCGCTCGGCACTTTCCCGACCATCGCCGCGTCGAGCCCGGCGGCGATCACGCGGTCGAGCAGGTTCTCGACCACGGCGTGCGACTGCGCGACCACGCCGACCTTCCAGCCGTGGTCGCTGACCAGCCGTGCGATGACGTGGGCGCCGAGGTACGACTTGCCCGTGCCGGGAGGGCCCTGGACCGCAAGGTAGGACCGGTCGAGGTCGAGCAGGCTCGCGACGACGGCGTCGATGGGGCCGTCGGCATCGATCGGGCCGTCGGCATCGATCGGGCCGCCTCCGTCGCTCGCGACACGATCCGACAGTGCGCCGGACCGGGTCCGCGGCGGTGTCCGTCGCAAGAGGTCGATCGTCGCGTCGACCGGCCAGGTCTCGTGATGCCGAGCGATCAGGAGCGCGGTGCCCCACTCGCGGATCGCCTCCCCGAGCCGACGCGAGTCGGGCGGCGCCGCGGGAGTGAGCGCGCTGGGAAGGTCACGGTAGGGCGGAATCTCTGGAGGAAGCGTCTCGCGCACGACGATCGACCCGTCCGGAAGCGCCTCGATGACGGCCACGGTGCGCGTTGCCCGCGCTCCGGGCTGCGCCCTCGGCTGCCGGAACGGCCCCGGGTATTCGTAGACCAGGTACGGCCCGCCTCGTTCGCTGACGCGCACGGCGCTTCCGGCGCCCCACGCGCCCGACAGCAGGAGCTCGCGCCGCTCCACCCGCTGCCCCTCGTCGAGGTACCAGTCGCGCAACACGACGGCTTTCTCCACCACCAGGACGTCGCGCGTCTCGCCCCACTCCTCGATCGGCTGGATCAGCCGCGCGAAGTGCGACTGCCAGAAGCTCTTCTGCTCACGCCGGTGGAAGTCGATGGCCGCCGCCGCCAAGGCCATGGCCCGGCGGTCGCCGCTGCGGTGCGGATCAAGAGGATCGCCCGCGAAGGCGAGGAGCCCGGCCCGCAAGGGCGACTCCTCGGTCGCCGCCTCGAGCTCCTCCATCGGCACCGACCCGATCGGGATGCCGTTCTCGGCTGCCCGGGCGAGCAGCCAGTCGCGCAAGCGGAGCGTCGAGACGCAGTCGTACCGGTTGTACTCTCCGATGTCGTCGAGCAGGGGCTGTGCCTCATCCAGCCGGCCGAGAGCGATGAGATCGCGCGCGTTCGCGTACTCGGTGATCGAGTCGGCGCCGTTGGTGACATCGCTCTCGCGCAGTTCGTCGCCCATGTAGAGCGGCTCGAGCTTCTTGATCGAATACGACCGCGAGCCCACACGAACCGCCTTGCGCACCAGCGGGTACAGGTCGACCATCACGTTCTCACGAAGGAGTGCGTCGACCTCCTCCTCGCCGACCCCGTGCCGGGCGGCCAGCGCGAGCAGGTGCGTCTGCTCGTAGGCGGCGTAGTGGTAGATGTGCATGCCCGGGTACTGGGCTCGCCGCTCGCGAACGTAAGCCAGGAACGCCTCGAGTGCCACGCGCTCTGCGGCGAAGTCGTGTGCCCAGAACGCGGTGAACTGCTCCGCGTCGTCCACTAAGCCGAACAGGTAGTCGAGGTTCCAGCGCTCACCCGCACCCTCGGTGTAGAGCGGGTCGCCTTCGAAGTCGAAGAAGATGTCGCCCGGGTTCGGATGCGGTAGAACCGCGAGAACCGGTGCGTTGAACACCCGGACCGGCGGCGGGGTGCCCGGCTCGGCCTGCAACTGCAGCCGCGCCTGCTCGCGCAGCCCGTCGAGCGTTCCCTCCGGGATGCCGTCGATCGGCCCCGTGCATGCGGCGAGCGCGTCGATGGTGCCGATGCCCGCGGCGACAAGATGCTCGCGCTGCGTGACCCGCATCCCGGCCACCAGGAGGACGTCGTGTGCCGCCTGCACCTCCGCGTCGCACGTGTCGCACCGGCCGTCGACCGTGAAGCGGGGGTCTCCCCATGCCACCGGTCCGTCGTCAGCGACGTGCTCGGCGATGATCGTCAGCAGCCGCGCGCGCCGCTTGCGGTACACCGGTTCGATGTCGCTCAAGGAGTGTTCACTGACGGAGCCGTCGCCCAGCAGAAGCTCGACCGTGTCGTCCACGTCGACGCCCATGCCGCGCAATTGCTCGGCGTACGCCGCCAGCTGGAGCAGCGCCGTGACCCGGGCGCTACGGGCGAGCTTGGAATCCTGCACCCGATATCGCCCGTCCGGCAGTCGCACGACGAAGTCGGCGAAACCCACGAACGATCCGTCGAAGAAGGTCGCCTGGAACACCACCTCAGCACCGCGCGCGAAGGCGTCAGCCGTCTGTCGCACCGCCTCCGCGAGCGACTCCGCCGTAAGCGGCGTCGGCCGCTCGATCTCCGCGACGCCCGCACCGAACCGCTCGCGATAGCGCTCCAGGATGCGGTGCTCGTGCTCGTCGCCCATGCGCGACGACCGCACGTACATCGGATCTTGGACCTCTTCGGTCTTCTCGAGGCGACCGAGCTTCACATCCACCGTGCGGAGGAAGGCGAACTCGCACTTCGACGCCTCGGTGAGGTCGCTCGCACTCGTGACGATGATCCCGTCGAGCAGGAACACGGCGACCTCCCTTCGTGCGGACGATCGGCCATCCGCTCTGCGAGACTATCGGCGACCACCGACAGCGGGCCGTTGTCCACAGGCCCGGCCGGAAACGGCGGACCGGCGTCCGCCTGTGATCACTTTTCCTTCGCAGCCGCCTTCACGGCGCGCTTGTGCTCCCGGACCCGCGTGAGCGAATCGGCGTCGACGATGTCGGCCACCGAACGATAGCCGTCCAGCCCGTAGTCGCCGGCCGCGTCCTGCCACCCCGCCGCCTGGAGGCCCTTCCGCTTGCCCAGCAGCGCCAGGAAGATCTTGGCCTTCTGTTCGCCGAATCCCGGCAGCGCCTTCAGCCGGCGCAGCACCTCGGCCCCGTCCGGGTCGCCCTGCGTCCAGATCGCGGCGGTGTCCCCACCCCACTCCGAGACGATCGCGGCGGCGAGCGCCTGCACCCGGCCCGCCATGGAGCCGGGGAACCGGTGGACCGCCGGAGTCTGCTTCATGACCTCGGCGAGCTTCTCCGGATCGGTCGCCGCCAGGGTCGCCGGGTCCAGCGAGCCGAGCCTGTCGCGCAGCTTGGCCGGGCCCGCGAAGGCTGTCTCCATCGGCACCTGCTGATCGAGAAGCATCCCGGTCAGGAGGGCGAACGGGGACTGGTCGAGGAGGGCGTCGGCTTCCGCGTCGCCGGTGATGTTGAGGGCCATCCCCTCAGCCTGCCACCAGCAGCAGGATGCCCGCCACAGTGGACAGCACCGCCAGCAGCAGCGCGACCCCGAGGAGCACGGCGTGCACGACGAGGAACGGGGTCGCGCGACCGGCGGCATCCCGCGCCCGCGCATCCTTCCGGACACGGGTGAAGAACCGCGGCCAGGCGAAGACGTTGAATACGGCGTTCAGGAACAGCACGATGGCGGCGAAGACGGTCATGGTCCCTCCAGCCTAGGCGGCGGCGCGAGCCGTCGCCGTCCGCCGCATCAATCGGCGGAGGCGACCAGCTGCACGCGGAGGGAGTCGACGCGTGTGGCGATCACGTCGTCGTTCGCCCAGCGCTGGGCGAGCCGGGCGAGGATCGCATCCAGCTCTTCGCGGGTGAGCCCGGCGGCGAGCGACAGCCGCACCACCAGCTCCTCGCCGGCCAGACGGCTCGCCGGGTCGCCCGCGACCAGGTGGACCTCGTGCACCCCGAGCTCCGGAGCGATGGATGCGCGGAACGCCTCGCCGACCAGAGGATCGCGGTCGCTCGGCAGCCACGGCGTCCCCTGCGCGACCGCCCACACCGCGGGCCGGCGGAGCACGAACTCCGTCTCGGACGTCGGGTCGAGCACGATGAGCTCGGTGCCTTCGGCTGCAGCCGCGAGCGCAGCGCGGCGACCCTGCGCAGGCACCGGCCGGGCGGCCGGATTCCACGCCTGCATGGCGGTCACCGACGAGAACACGGGCTGTACCGTGCGACCGTCCGGGCCGGCCACCCGCACGATCGACAGCTCCTGAGTCTTGTCGACGAGCATCCCGGCGTCGTTCTCGCCCTCCTCACCGAGCTCGGCGATCAGCGGGATGAGCAGCCGGGACTCGCGCAGAGCATCCACGACCCGATCCGGGCCGGCCTCGCCCGCGCGGAACGCCGCCAGCGCGCCGAGCAGGGCCGGAGGCGCCGACCCGTCGTCGTCGCCGAACGGGTTGTCGTCGAATGCCCGCCCCTCCCACGGCTGGCCGGCGGAGTCGGCGAGGGATGCGGCGAAGCCCGCGAGCCGGGCAGCGCCCTCGTCACTGGGCCCGTGCTCGGAAGGATCCGACCGCGACGGGCCGGATGCCGGATCCACGTCGTCAGCGCCCGGCGACATCCAGCGCCTCGGGAAGTGTGAACGCGCCGGCGTAGAGCGCCTTGCCGACGATGGCGCCTTCCAGCCCCAGCGGCACCAGCTCGCGCAGAGCGGCAATGTCGTCGAGGTTGGAGATGCCGCCGGAGGCGACGACCGGACGCTCGGTGCGGTCGAGCACCTGACGCAGCAGGTCGAGGTTCGGGCCGCGCAGGGTGCCGTCCTTGGTGACATCGGTGACGACGTAGCGCGCGCAGCCGGCGTCCTCGAGCCGGTCCAGGACCTCCCACAGGTCGCCGCCCTCGCGCGTCCAGCCGCGGGCCGCAAGGGTCGTGCCGCGAACATCCAGGCCCACGGCCACCGCCTCGCCGAACTGGCTGATCGCGCTGGCCGCCCACTCGGGGTTCTCCAGCGCCGCCGTGCCCAGGTTGACGCGGGTGGCGCCGGCGTCGAGCGCCTGCTTCAGCGAGTCGTCGTCGCGGATGCCGCCGGAGAGCTCGATGCTCACGCCGTGCACCTCGTGGATGACCTTGCGCAGCAGCGAGCGGTTCTCGCCGCGACCGAAGGCGGCGTCCAGGTCGACCAGGTGGATCCACTCGGCGCCCGCCTCGGCCCACTCGGCCGCCGCATCCACCGGGTCGCCGTAGCTGGTCTCGCTGCCGGCCTCACCCTGCGTGAGGCGGACTGCCTTGCCGTCGGCGACATCCACCGCCGGAAGGAGGACGAGTCGGGGCGTGGAGATGAAATCGGTCATGGGGTTCCTTGGATGTCGGTGCGCGAGCGGACGAAAGTGGCGAGCGCCGGGCTGGAGCGAGCGGACGGCTAGAGCGAGCGGACCCAGTTGCGGAGCAGCTGGATGCCCGCCTGCCCCGACTTCTCGGGGTGGAACTGCGTCGCGCTCAGCGGGCCGTTCTCGACCGCGGCGACGAACGGCGCTCCGTGATCGGCCCAGGTCACCTTCGGCTTAGGGAAGGGCCCCGACGGCTCCAGGGTCCAGTCCTGGGCCGCGTACGAGTGGACGAAGTAGAAGCGCTCGTCCGCAAGCCCCGCGAACAGCGTGGAGTCATCCGGGGCCCGCACCGTGTTCCAGCCCATGTGCGGCACGACCTCGGCGCGGATGAGGTCGACCGTCCCCGGCCACTCCCCCAGCCCCTCGGTTTCGAGGCCGTTCTCGACGCCGCGCTCGAACATGACTTGCATGCCGACGCAGATGCCGAGCACGGGGCGACCGCCCGCGAGCCGTCGGTCGATGACCTCGTCGCCGTGGGATGCGCGGAGCGCCTCGGCGACGGCGGTGAAGGCTCCGACGCCCGGCACGAGGAGGCCGTCGGCCTCCTGCGCACGTCGCCGGTTGCCGGTCAGCTCGACGTTCGCTCCGGCGGCTTCGAGCGCCTTGACGGCCGAGTGGACGTTGCCCGTCCCGTAGTCGAATACGACGACATCCGGCTTGTTCCCCTCGCTCACAGCGCCCCCTTGGTGGAGGGGATGCCGCTCACCAGCGGATCGAACGCCTTCGCCTGTCGGAACGCGCGCGCGAACGCCTTGAACTCCGCCTCGGCGATGTGGTGCGGGTCGCGGCCGGCGACGACGGTGATGTGCGTCGTGATGCGCGCGTTGAACGAGATCGCCTCGAAGACATGGCGCACCATCGAGCCCGTGAAGTGCCCGCCGATCAGGTGCAGCTCGAAACCGGCCGGCTCGCCGGTGTGCACGAGGTAAGGACGCCCGGAGATGTCGACGACCGCCTGCACCAGGGCCTCGTCGAGCGGAACGAGGGCATCGCCGTAGCGCGAGATGCCGGCTTTGTCGCCGAGCGCCTCCCGGATCGCCTGCCCCAGCACGATGCCGATGTCTTCGACCGTGTGGTGCACATCGATGTCGGTGTCGCCGGTGGCGCGGATGCGCAGATCGGTGAGCGAGTGCTTGGCGAATGCGGTCAGCAGGTGGTCGTAGAAGGGGACGCTCGTCTGGATGTCGGAGGTGCCCGTGCCGTCGAGGTCGAGGCTCAGCTCGATGCTCGACTCGCTGGTCTCCCGCGTGACCGTGGCGGCGCGATTCGTCATGCGTCCGAGTCTACCGGGGCGTCCTGCACCCTCTCCGGGGCCGGGTCGGCGGCGGTGTCGGCCGCGGCGTCCGCGCCCGGACGGCCGAGCGCTGCCAGCGCCTCGAGGAATGCGGTGGTCTCGGCCTCGGTGCCGGCGGTGACCCGCAGGTGGTGCGGGATCCCGACGTCGCGGATGAGGATGCCGCGCTCGGCGAGGGCCTCGAAGGTCGCGTGCGGGTCGGCCACGCCGCCGAACAGGACGAAGTTGCTCCCGCTGCGGTGCGGTGTGTATCCCAGGCGTGCGAGTTCGGACACCAGCCGGTCGCGCTGCCCGCGGATCTCGCCGACGGTCGCGAGCATCTCGTCGGAGTGCGCGAGAGCGCCCAGGGCCGCCGCCTGCGTGAGCGCGGACAGGTGGTACGGCAGGCGGACGAGGCGCAGGGCATCGTTCACGGCCGGGCCCGCGGCGAGGTAGCCGACGCGGGCGCCGGCGAACGCGAATGCCTTGCTCATGGTCCGTGACACGAGCAGTCGCGGGCGGCCGGGAAGGAGGGTCAGAGCGGAGAGCTCGCCCTCGGGCATGAACTCGGCGTACGCTTCGTCCACCACGACGATCCCCCGGGCGGCGTCGTACACCGCTTCGATGGTGTCGAGGCCGAGCGGCGTTCCCGTGGGGTTGTTCGGGGAGCAGAGGATGACGATGTCCGGGTCGGTGCGACGGATCTCGGCGACTGCCGTCTCGGGAGAGAGCTCGTAGTCGGCGTCGCGGCCGCCGGTGAGGTAGCCGGTGCCTGTGCCCGAGGCCAGCAGCGGGTACATCGAGTAGGTGGGCGCGAAGCCGAGCAGGGTGCGCCCGGGTCCGCCGAAGGCCTGGAGGATGTGCTGCAGCACCTCGTTGGAGCCGTTGGCCGCCCAGATGTTCTCCGGCGTCAGCCCGTGACCCAGGTAGCGGGCGAACGCGGCGCGCAACTCGGTGAACTCCCGATCCGGGTAGCGGTTCACCCCGCCAACCGCCGCTGCGACGCGAGCGACGATGTCGGCGGCGACATCCTCCGGCACCGGATGCGTGTTCTCGTTCACGTTGAGCGCGACGGGCACCGGACGCTGCGGAGCGCCGTACGGGGAGCGACCGCGGAGGTCCTCCCGGATCGGCAGCTCGGAGAGAGAAGTCACCGTTTCATCGTAGTCAGCGCTCCCCGCGGTTTCGCCGCGTGACGAGCCGAGGGCGATTCGTGGAAGGACTCGTCAGTGCGCGTACTTCGTCGGGACGGCGAGCTGTTGCCCGGGCGACACGACCGCGGAGTCGAGACCATTGAGCGACACGATGTCGGCGATCACGTCGCGCGCGTCGGCGTTCGGCGCGATGCGCTCGGCCACCGACCAGAGTGAGTCACCCGACTGCACCGAGACGTACTGGAAGGCGACGTGCGTCTGGTCGCCGGTCGCGACCGCGCCTCCGCCGTTGAGGGCGAACACCATCGCGCCGATGACCAGCGGGAGCGCGACCAGGGCCGACAGCACCGCGCGACCACGCCGCGTGAGGCGCAGGCGAACACGCGCTCCCTCAGGCAGGGACGGGACCGCACGAAGGGTGGGAACCGACTCGCTCATCAGTACTGCACTCATGGCCGTGACCTCCTCAGACTCGCGGGTGCGAAGCTGTGTTCCGAATGTATCTTCGAATGTCTGAATCCGCAAGCGGCCCTCTTCCGAGGAATTACGGGGAAAAGTTCGCGACACGCTCGAACACATGTTTGTCTTCCCTTCCCGACGCGGATACAGTTTCGACTGTCTGAGAACATCAGATCAGGTACCACCGACATTCCTGCCGGGGAGCATCCCGGAGGTCGCCGAGGTCACGAGAGGACTCCCGTGTCGAACGAGAACCAGGCCCGCGGAGGCACCCGCCGCCGCAAGAACCTGAGTGACAAGCAACTGGCGATCCTCGACTTCATCCAGCGGTCGGTCGGCCAGCGCGGCTATCCGCCGAGCATGCGCGAGATCGGAGACGCCGTCGGGCTCTCCTCCCTCTCCTCCGTCACGCACCAGCTGAACCAGCTGGAGCTGAGCGGATACCTCCGGCGCGACCCCAACCGTCCGCGGGCCCTTGAGATCCTGATCGACCTGCCGGCCTCGTCCTCGGTGACCCCGGACTACGAGAACCAGACCCCCGTCGGCGACGCCGCGATGGTCCCCCTCGTCGGGCGGATCGCCGCCGGTATCCCGATCACCGCCGAGCAGCAGGTGGACGAGGTGTTCCCGCTTCCCCGTCAACTCGTCGGCAACGGCGAGCTCTTCATGCTGAAGGTCATCGGCGAGTCGATGATCGACGCGGCGATCTGCGACGGCGACTGGGTCGTCATCCGCCAGCAGAACACCGCGGAGAACGGCGACATCGTCGCGGCGATGCTCGACGACGAGGCGACGGTCAAGGTCTTCCGGCAACGCGACGGCCACACCTGGCTGCTGCCGCGGAACTCGAACTTCGAGCCGATCCTGGGCGACTTCGCACAGGTGCTGGGCAAGGTCGTTGCGGTCCTCCGCGCGGTCTGAGCCGATCCCCCGCTGAGTGGTGACCAGATGTCACCATCCGGCCGGAATAGCAGCAACGACTCACGACTCGGACGCGGTCACGCCCAGCCGAGCTCCTGCAGCCGCTCGTCGGAGAGGCCGAAGTAGTGGCCGATCTCGTGCACGAGGGTGATCCGCACCCGCGCACGCAACTCCTCGACCGTCGACGCCGACGCCTCGAGGTTGTTGCGGAACAGCGTGATCCGGTCCGGTAGCTCGCCGAACCCGTACACCGATCGGCGCGTCAGCGGTCGCCCGCTGTACAGCCCGAACAGCCGCGGGCGGGCGCCCGCGGGCTGGTCCTCGATGAGGATCGCAACGTTCTCCACCGGCCCGACCATGTCGTCCGGCAGCTCGTCGAAGATGTCGCCGACCATCCGCTCGAATTCGCCGTCCGAGATGTACACCATGTGGTCATCCTCACACGGCGCCGGCCCCGGTTCGCTGTGCGCGTACCGGGGCCGGCGTCAGACCGAGGAGCGACGATTCAGGCGCTGACCGACGCCCGCTCCCGCACCCCGCGCGTCGCCTCGATGATGTTCCGCAGCGACGCGACCGTCTCGTCGTAGCCGCGCGTTTTCAGGCCGCAGTCCGGGTTCACCCAGAGCTGCCGCCCGGGGATGGCGCTGAGCGCCGTCTCCAGCAACTCGGTGACCTCCTCGACCGACGGCACCCGCGGCGAGTGGATGTCGTACACGCCCGGCCCGATGCCGTGCTCGAACCCGGAACGCTGGATGTCGTGCACGACCTCCATGCGGCTGCGGGCCGCCTCGATGCTGGTCACGTCGGCGTCGAGGTTGCGGATCGCGTCGATGACCACGCCGAACTCCGAGTAGCAGAGGTGAGTGTGGATCTGGGTGCGGTCGGCGACACCGGACGTCGCCAGCCGGAACGAGCCCACCGACCATTCGAGGTAGTCGTCCTGGTCGGCCTTCTTGAGCGGCAGCAGCTCGCGCAGCGCCGGCTCGTCGACCTGGACGACCCGGATGCCGGCCTCTTCCAGGTCGGCGATCTCGTCCCGCAGAGCCAGGGCGACCTGCCTCGCGGTCTCGCCCA
Source organism: Leifsonia sp. RCC_180 (assembly GCF_058138205.1). Taxonomy (NCBI): domain Bacteria; kingdom Bacillati; phylum Actinomycetota; class Actinomycetes; order Micrococcales; family Microbacteriaceae; genus Leifsonia; species Leifsonia sp. RCC_180. Next base: position 1,199,719 of record NZ_CP200340.1, read on the forward strand.
GCGGCTGGTCGTCGCGCACGAACGACCAGGCGAGGATCGTGACCGGGCCGGTCAGCATCCCCTTCACCGGCTTCTCGGTGAGGCTCTGTGTGTACGCCGACCAGTCGACCGTGATGGGCGCCGTACGAGAGACATCGCCCCACAGGATGGACGGGCGCGTACAGCGGGAGCCGTATGACTGCACCCAACCGTTGCGGGTGACGGCGAAGCCCTCGAGATTCTCGGCGAAGTACTGCACCATGTCGTTGCGCTCGGGCTCGCCGTGCACGATGACATCGATCCCGATCTCCTCCTGGAGGTCGACGACGCGCTTGATCTCGTCGCGCATCCGCCCCAGGTACTCGGCCTCACTGATGAGGCCTGCCGCGAGCTGCGCCCGCGAGCGGCGGATGTCGGCCGTCTGCGGGAAGGAGCCGATGGTGGTCGTCGGCAGGAACGGCAGCGCGAGCGCCTCGTCCTGCGCGGCCAGCCGGTCGTCGTAGTCGCCGCGACGGAAGTCCGCCTCGGTCAGAGCGGCCTCGCGCTCGCGCACCGCCGGCACGCGCACGCCCGGCGCCGACGCCCGGTCGGCGAGGGCGGCCGTCGCGGCCGTGAGCTCCTCCTGGATCGCCTCGTGCCCATCCACGATCCCGCGGGCGAGCACCGCGACCTGGGCCACCTTCTGGTCGGCGAAGGCCAGCCATGACGTCAGCCGCGCATCCAGGTCCGGCTCGTCGTCGACGTCGTGCGGCACGTGGAGCAGCGAAGTGGAGGTTGACACGGTGACCTCTGGACTCAGCGACAGGAGCTCGGTGAGCGTGCCGAACGCCGCCTCCAGATCGCCGCGCCAGATGTTGTGCCCGTCGAGCACGCCGCCGACGACAGTCTTCTGCGACAAGCCGGATGCGGTGGTCGCATCGAGGCCCGAGGGGATGCTTCCCCGCACCAGGTCCAGGTGGAGCGCCTCCACCGGGCTCGTGGCGAGCGCGGGCAGGGCGTCGTCGAGGCTGCCGTACGGCGCGGCGACGAAGATCGCCGGGCGGTCGGTCGCCGAGCCGAGCAGGTCGTACGTCTGCCGCACGGCGGCGAGGACCGCATCCCGCGGCTCGTCGATGCTCTCGCTGACCAGGGCCGGCTCGTCGAGCTGCACCCACGGAGCGCCGGCTGCCGCCAGTCGTGCGAGGAGCTCGCGGTACACCGGAAGCAGGTCGGCGAGACGGGAGAGCGGACGGAAGCCCTCCGACGCATCGTCCGCCGGCTTGCTCAGGAGCAGGAACGTCACGGGTCCGACGATCACCGGGCGCGTGACGAAGCCTGCCTCGCGGGCCTCCTCGAACTCGCGCACGATGCGGTCGGAGGCCAGCCGGAACTCCGTCGCCGGGCCGATCTCCGGCACCAGGTAGTGGTAGTTGGAGTCGAACCACTTGGTCATCTCCAGCGGCGGGTTCTCCCCCTCGCCGCGGGCGATCGTGAAGTAGCCGGCCAGGTCGACAGCGCCGGTCGAGTCAGCGAGGGCGGCGAAGCGGGTGGGCACCGCGCCGACCGTGACGGCCGCATCCAGCACCTGGTCGTAGAAGCTGAAGCTCTCCGGGATGGATGCATCGGTGCGTCCGAGCCCCAGCGCCGCCAGCCGCTCGCGGGTCGCCGCGCGCAACCCGGCGGCCGTCGCCTCCAGCCCGTCCGCGTCGATGCTGCCGGCCCAGAAAGCCTCGACGGCTTTCTTGAGCTCGCGGCGACGCCCGATTCGCGGGTAGCCGATGATGGTGCCCACCGGGAACGCGGGGCGGGCCGAAGCGGGGGTCGTGTTGCTCATGCTGGTTCCTTTGCAGTGGCCGGTTTCGGCGGGGTGGTTGATGAAGCACGGGTGGATGAAGCGCGGGTGGATGCGGCGGGCGCGGCGGGCGGAAGGCCGCCGATGCGGTCGAGGACAGACAGCACCGCCTCATGCTGGTTGAACGTGTACAGGTGGAGGCCGGGGGCGCCGCCCTCGAGCAGCCGCTGGCCGAGCCGCGCCGCCCACGCGATGCCGATCTCCCGCCGGCCCTCGTCGGTGGGCTCGACCTCCAGCTCGATGGCGAGGTCGCTGGGAAGGTCTTCCCCGCTCAGCTCCAGCATCCGCTTCAGGCGGGCAGGGCTCGTGACCGGCATGATGCCCGGCAGGATGGGGAACGTCACGCCCGCCTCGGCGGCCCGCTGCGCGAAGTGGAGATAGTCCTCCGCGTGGAAGAACAGCTGGGTGATCCCGAGGTTGGCGCCGGCGGCCTGCTTGGCAAGCAGGGCGTCGATGTCCTGCGAGACCGAGTGGGACGACGGGTGGCCGTTCGGGAAGGCGGCGACGGCGATCTGCACGTGCTCACGGTGCTCGAGAACGGCTTGCGCCTGCAGCTCCGGCACGAGCAGCTCGCCGTAGGGGGCGCGCTCGGCCTGCACCCGGTGGATGAGTTGCACGAGCTCCGCGGTCGTGCGGATGTCGCCGATGCCGTCCTCGCCCTCCGGGAGGTCCGCCGGCGGGTCGCCGCGCACGGCGAGGAAGCGGCGCACGCCCGCATCCAGGAAGTCGCGGATCAGCCGGTGCGCCTCCTCGTGCGACGACCCGACGCAGGTGAGATGCGCCATCGCGCTCACGTCCGTGTGCTCCAGGATGTAGCGGAGCACGTCGAGGGAGGCCGTCCGGGAGGAGCCGCCGGCGCCGTAGGTCACCGAGATGAAGTCGGGCCGCGTCGCAGCGAGCAGGTCGATCGTGCCCGGGAGCGCCGTCGCGGCGCGCTCGGTGCGCGGCGGGTACAGCTCGAAAGAGAACCGGGCCTCAGTACAGCTCATGGGTTCCTCGGATGGTGGTCGGACAGCGGCACGGCGACACTCCGCTCCTGCTCTCACAGGGCGGGGTTCACACGGGCGGGTGCCGGGCTCGGCTGTCGCACCAACGTCGGCGGTCGCCCGCGTGACGTTGTCAGGCAATCTAGCAACGCGAAAGGCCGGACGGAATCGCCCGCGTCATCCAGTGACACAGACGGCCGTCCGGCCCTTCTCGTGTTGCGTCGCGCTTACTTCGCCGGGGTGACCTCGAACGGCTCGAACGCCGCGTGGTACTCGGGCATGATCCGCGCGGTGACGCGGGTGCCCTCCTCCACATACTCGGTCGAGATGACCCGGCCCCGCTCGTGCAGAGCGGAGATCAGGTCGCCGCGGTCGTACGGCACCACCAGCTCCACCTCGAGGGACGGATCCGGCAGCAGCCGCGCGATGGCGGCGAGCACCTCGTCGATGCCCTCGCCGGTCCGGGCCGACGCGAAGATCGCGCCAGGCTCCAGCCCTCGCAGCACCAGCCGCTCGTCAGCGGGGATCAGATCGGCCTTGTTGAAGACCACGATCTCCGGGATGTCGCGGGCGCCCACCTCGCCGATCACGTCGCGCACGGTCGCCAGCTGCGAAGCCGGATCCGGGTGCGACCCGTCGACGACGTGCAGGATGACGTCGGAGTCGGCGACCTCCTCCAGTGTCGAGCGGAACGCCTCCACCAGCTGATGCGGCAGATTGCGCACGAAGCCGACGGTGTCGGCGAGCGTGTACAGGCGGCCGTCGGCGGTGACACTGCGGCGGACCGTCGCATCCAGCGTCGCGAACAGCGCGTTCTCGACCAGCACGCCGGCCTTGGTCACGCGGTTCAGCAGGCTCGACTTGCCGGCGTTGGTGTAGCCGGCGATCGCCACAGAGGGCACCGAGTTGCGGTTGCGGTTGGCCCGCTTCGCCTCCCGTGCCGGCTTGAAACCGGCGATCTGCTTGCGCAGCCGGGCCATGCGGGTGTGGATGCGGCGACGATCCAGCTCGATCTTCGTCTCACCTGGACCACGCGAACCCATGCCGGCGCCCGCGCCGCCCACCTGGCCACCGGCCTGGCGGGACATCGACTCGCCCCAGCCGCGCAGACGCGGCAGCAGGTACTCGAGCTGCGCGAGCTCGACCTGCGCCTTGCCCTCGCGGCTCTTGGCGTGCTGGCTGAAGATGTCGAGGATCACGGCCGTGCGGTCGATCACCTTCACCTTCACCACGTCCTCCAGCGCACGGCGCTGGCTCGGGGCAAGCTCCGTGTCGGCGATCACGGTGTCCGCGCCGAGCGCGGCGACGACGCCCGCCAGCTCTTCCGCCTTGCCGCGGCCGAGGTAGGTGCTGGGGTCGGGATGCGGACGGCGCTGCAGCAGTCCGTCCAGCACCGCGGCTCCGGCCGTCTCGGCCAGTGCAGCAAGCTCCCGCATCGAGTTCTCGGCGTCCTGCAGGGAGCCCTGCGAGTACACGCCGATGAGCACCACATTCTCCAGCCGGAGTTGCCGGTACTCGACCTCGGTGACGTCTTGCAGTTCGGTCGACAGCCCGGAGACGCGGCGCAACGCCGCGCGCTCCTCACGGTCGAACTGCTCACCGTCGTGGTTGCCGCCGTCGACGGCGTCGCTCTGCAGCGCCTGCGCCCGCGAGGACCCGGCGGCGCCGAACAGCGTCACGCTCGCGCGGTTCCCCTCGGTGGCGAGCACGCGCGCGACCACGTCGTCTGCGTCGTGTTCGCGGATGTCGGTCTTATCAGTCATTCAGTTCCCCGATCCGGGTTAACCCTAGTTTGTTCGTGTCCTGTACGGTCTGCTTATGGCCAGCGGAGATCACTACTTTTCCTCGGCGCCCGAGAGCGAGATGAACCTGCGGCCGTTCACCGCGCACCTCGCCGGTCAGACCTACGAGCTGGTGACAGCTAATGGGATCTTCAGCCCCGAGCGCGTCGACATGGGCACGCGAGTGCTGCTGGACCATGTCCCCTCACCGCCGCCCGGGGGTCAGTTCCTCGACCTCGGCTGCGGCTGGGGGCCGCTGGCTCTCACACTTGCTCTCGAATCCCCTCATGCGACGGTCTGGGCCGTCGACGTCAACAACCGAGCTCTGGATCTGGTCCGCAGGAATGCAGAGAAGCTCGGCCTCACCAATGTAAACCCGGTGACGCCCGATAATGTTCCCGATGACGTGCGGTTTACGACGATCTGGTCGAACCCGCCGATCCGCGTCGGCAAGAACGAGCTGCACAACATCCTCGAGCGCTGGCTTCCTCGGCTCGAGCCGGGATCGGACGCGTGGCTCGTCGTGCAGCGCAACCTCGGCAGCGACTCGCTGCACCGGTGGATCCAGAGTACCTTCCCCGAGCTGACCACCGCCCGGGTGGCCACCTCGAAGGGCTACCGCGTGCTCCGCTCCCGCTCCCACGCCGACGCCTGACCGGCTCGCCGGCAGGATAGAGGGTCAGGCGAGGTCTAGGGTGCCGGTGAAGACGAGCTCGGCGGGGCCGGAGAGACCGACGTGCTCGCCATCCTCCGTCGGGAACATCCGGACGCCCACGGTGCCGCCCGGCACATCCACGCGCCACTGGTTCGGGGCGCCTTCACCGGCCCAATAGCGGACAGCGAGAGCCGCAGCCGCCGCGCCCGTGCCGCAGGACAGGGTCTCGCCGCTGCCGCGCTCGTGCACGCGCATGCGGATGCGGCCGACGCCGTCCTTCACGAGCGGCTCGCGCGGCACCACGAACTCGACGTTCGCCCCGTGCTCTGGAGTCGGCTCCAGGTGCGGGATGTAGGAGAGGTCGGCAGCATCCAGCTCGTCGTCATCGGCGACGGCGACGACCACGTGCGGGTTGCCCATGTCGATGCCGAGCCCCGGGCGGGCGACGGGGAGCTCTTTCGCGCGGACGAGCGGCTCGCCGCCGGCGAGGTCCCAGCGGCCCAGGTCGACCTGGAAACCGGTCGTGCTGCGCTGCACGTCGCGCACGCCCGAGCGGGTGCCGATCGCCAGCGTCCCGCCTTCCGGGAGTTCGGCCAGCCCGCTCTCCAGCAGGTAGCGCACGTACACGCGGATGCCGTTGCCGCACATCTCGGCGGGCGACCCGTCGGCGTTGTAGTAGTCCATGAACCAGGTCGCGGCGTCGTCTTCCGCGAGCGCGGCCTCACCCTCCGGGAGATGCGCCGAGCGGACGGCGCGGATCACGCCGTCGGCACCCACGCCGAAGTGACGGTCGCAGATCTCGGCGATCTGGCTGGCCGTGAGCGGCAGACGTCCCTCCGGGTCGGAGTACAGCACGAAGTCGTTGCCGGTGCCCTGACCCTTGGTGAAGTGGATGGTCGCCATGGTCTCCAGCCTAGCGACCGGTGGGAGGGGCTCCCGCTGTGTCGACGATCGTCAGCGCCGCATCCACCAGATCCGGGGCGTCGTAGTCGAGCCAGTGGATGCCCGGGTAGCGCTTGAACCAGCTGACCTGGCGACGAGCGTAACGACGGGTCAGCTGCTGCGTCTGCGCGATCGCCTCCACGCGGGACAGTTCGCCACGCTGCTCTGCGAGTGCCTGCGCGTAGCCGATGGCGCGACGAGCGGTGACGCCGTCGTCGATGCCCCGCGGGATCAGTGCGGCCGCTTCTGCGGGGAGGCCGTCCGCCCACATCCGCTCCACTCGGGCGTCGAGCCGCTCGACGAGCTGCTCCCGCGGCGCTGCGAGGCCGACGATCGCTGACGGCTCGTGCCAGAGCCGAGGCTCCTCGGGCAGCTCTCCGCTGACGGACGTTCCGGTCAGCTCGGCGACTTCGAGGGCGCGGACGATGCGCCGGCCGTTGCGCGATCCGATCCGGCGGGCCGCGTCGGGATCGCGCTCGGCCAATCGCTGGAAGAGCATCCCCGGTCCGTGCTGGGTGAGCTCGGCTTCGAGCCGGGCGCGAAGTTCCGGATCGGTCCCGGGAAATTGAAGGTCGAAGAGGACGCTGGAGACGTAGAGACCCGAACCGCCGACCAGGATGGGGACCGCGCCGCGATCGAGTATCGCTTCGATGGTCCCGCGGGCCTCGGGCTGGTATCGGGCGACGGTCGCCTCGTCGGTCACGTCGAGCACATCGAAGAGGTGGTGCGGGATGTCGCGCCACTCGTCGGACGGCAGCTTGGCCGTGCCGATGTCCATGCCCCGATACAGCTGCATCGCGTCGGCGTTGACGACCTCGGCCGATTGGCCCCGCGTGCGGAGGGCGTCTGCGAGGGCGAGCGAGAGGTCGGTCTTGCCGGTTCCCGTCGACCCGACGATGGCGACGAGCGGCAGGGCGGGCACCGGGTTCAGCGCTGCCCGTCCGTCGGGTCGTAGATGGGCATCGTGCCGACGCCGGGCGACGTCAGCGGCTCGCGGGTGCGGAGGGCCGGCACGCCGACGCGTAGGGTCGGAAGGCCGAGGGAGACACGTCCCGCCTCTGCGGTCGAGGCACCACCGTGTGCGGGGACGGCGCAGGACTCGGCTTCGGCCCGGTCCCAGGCGTCCCCCGCGCGGGTGCGCCGGATCCGCAGCGGCTCACCGTCGGCGGAGTCGGCGATGAGGTGGTGCGGAGCCGCCTGCGTCACCCGCACGGTGACGACGTCGCCGGGGCGCGGGATCTCGGACCCGGCCGGGACCTCGAAGTGGACGAGCCGGCTGTCACGGGCGCGCCCGCTGAGGCGGTGGGTGTCGGCATCCTTCCGCCCTTCGCCGTTGGCGACGAGGAGCTCGACCTCCCGGCCGATGAGCGCTCGGTTCTCCTCCTCGGAGATGCGCTCCTGAAGGGCGATGAGCCGGTTGTACCGCTCCTGAACGATCTCCTTCGGCACCTGCTCCTCCATGGTCGCCGCTGGGGTTCCCGGGCGGATGGAGTACTGGAAGGTGAAGGCGGAGGCGAAGCGCGCGGCCTCGACGACGCGGAGGGTCTCTTGGAAGTCTTCCTCGGTCTCGCCCGGGAAGCCGACGATGATGTCGGTGCTGATGGCCGCGTCCGGCAGCTTCGCCCGGACCCGGTCGAGGATGCCGAGGAACTTCTCCGAACGGTACGAGCGCCGCATGGAGCGGAGAATGCGGTCGGAGCCGGACTGCAGCGGCATGTGCAGCTGCGGCATGACGTTCGGCGTCTCGGCCATCGCGTCGATCACGTCGTCGGTGAAGGCGGCGGGATGCGGGCTTGTGAAGCGGATGCGCTCGAGCCCGTCGATCGTGCCGGCGGCGCGGAGCAGTTTGCCGAAGGCCTGCCGGTCGCCGAACTCGACGCCGTAGGAGTTGACGTTCTGTCCGAGCAACGTGACCTCGATGGCGCCGTCGTCGACCAGCGCCTGGATCTCGGCCAGGATGTCGCCCGGGCGGCGGTCTTTCTCCTTGCCGCGCAGCGACGGGACGATGCAGAACGTGCACGTGTTGTTGCAGCCGACCGAGATGGACACCCATCCCGAGTACGACGAGTCGCGTTTCGTCGGGAGTGTCGACGGGAAGGTTTCGAGGGACTCGAGGATCTCGATCTCGGCCGCATCGTTGTGGCGGGCGCGTTCCAGGAGGCTGGGGAGGGCGCCCATGTTGTGGGTGCCGAACACGACGTCGACCCAGGGGGCCTTCTCGAGGATGACGTTCTTGTCCTTCTGGGCGAGGCAGCCGCCGACCGCGATCTGCATGCCTTCGTGACGCCGCTTCACGCCTGCGAGGTGGCCCAGATTGCCGTACAGCTTGTTGTCGGCGTTCTCGCGTACGGCGCACGTGTTGATGACGACGATGTCCGCCTCTTCGCCGTTCGCCGGAACGTAGCCGGCCGCTTCGAGCGACCCGCTGAGCCGCTCGGAGTCGTGCACGTTCATCTGGCAGCCGAAGGTGCGCACCTCGTAGGTGCGCGCCCGGCCATCGGCACGGACCGCGGCCTCGGAGGGCTCGATGACGCTGCGCTGTTCCAGGATGCTCATGATGGCGACAAGTCTACGTTTTCCGTGGGCCGCCCGACGACCCGTGGGCCGCCGTGCCGCTCACTGGAATCGGACGCCCGAGCCGCCGCGCGACCGCCGCCCGGCGAACGCGGCATCCATCGACTGACGGATCACGCTGGAGGAGTACCCCTTGCGTGCCAGAAACCCGTGCAACCGGCGCCGGGCCGTCTCATCGTCGTACGACGACAGCTGGCCGATGCGCTTCACGGCGAGCTCGGTGGCGCGATCGAGCTCATCGTCCTCACCGATGTCGGCGAGGGCCGCCTCGATGAGTTCCGGATCGATGTGCCTGCGTGCGAGATCCTGCTGGATCGCGGTGCGGCCGAGTCCTTTGCGGCTGTGCTGGGTGAAGGCGAGCGTCGCGGCGAGAGACGCATCATCGATCACGCCGAGCGTTTCGAGCCGATCGAGCTCGGGACCATAGACCTCCGGATCGATCTCGCGCTTGTTCAGGAGCTGCTCGAGCTCCCAGCGCGACATGCCCCGACGGGCCAGCTGCCGGATCGCGAGCCCGTTGGTCTTGCGCGCCTGCCGGATGGCCTCGTCATCCTGTTCGTCGTCCTCCGCCGCGACGGGTGACGCTGCCAGCGCACGGGACTCCGAGCCCCAGGTGTTGTTCCACCCCGCGCCACCGGGCAGCTCGGCCACCGGCCGGGTGCCACCGCCGCGCGACGGATGATCGTCGCCATCTCGACGCCGGGCGGGCGCCGCACGGCGGAGTGGAGTAACGGGAGCGAGCCGCTCCTGCTCCTCTGCTCCGTCGCGCGACGATCCGTCGCCCGCGTTGTCCTCGGACGAGGACGGGAACTTCACCACCACGAGGATTCCCTTCGGGAGGCGGACGGCACGATCACGCGCCCTTGCGAGCCTTCAGCTTGTCTTCGATGGATCCGACGTTCGACGGCTCTTCCGCCACAGCGTTCGGGTCGGCCATGATTCCGAGCTTGATCTTGATCTTCTGCTCGATCTCTGCGGCGATGTCGGGGTTCGCGATCAGGAAGTTACGCGAGTTTTCCTTGCCCTGACCGAGCTGGTCACCCTCGTAGGTGTACCAGGCACCCGACTTCTTCACGATCGCGTGCTCAACACCGAAGTCGATCAGGCTGCCCTCGCGAGAGATGCCGACGCCGTAGAGGATGTCGAACTCGGCCTGCTTGAAAGGCGGCGCCATCTTGTTCTTGACCACCTTGACGCGGGTGCGGTTACCCACCGCGTCGGTGCCGTCCTTCAGAGTCTCGATACGACGGATGTCGAGTCGCACGGACGCATAGAACTTGAGCGCCTTGCCGCCGGCGGTCGTCTCGGGGCTGCCGAAGAACACGCCGATCTTCTCGCGCAGCTGGTTGATGAAGATCATCGTGGTGTTCGTCTGGCTGAGGCCACCGGTCAGCTTGCGGAGCGCCTGCGACATGAGGCGCGCCTGGAGGCCGACGTGGGAGTCACCCATCTCGCCCTCGATCTCAGCGCGGGGCACGAGGGCCGCGACGGAGTCGATGACGATGAGGTCGATGGAGCCGCTTCGGACGAGCATGTCGGCGATCTCGAGCGCCTGCTCACCGGTGTCGGGCTGCGAGACCAGCAGGGCGTCGATGTCGACGCCGAGCTTGCGGGCGTACTCCGGGTCGAGCGCGTGCTCGGCGTCGATGAAGGCCGCGATACCACCGGCGCGCTGTGCGTTGGCGATCGCGTGCAGCGTCAGAGTGGTCTTACCCGACGACTCCGGGCCGTAGATCTCGATGATGCGGCCGCGCGGCAGACCACCGATGCCGAGCGCGACATCCAGCGCGATCGATCCGGTCGGTACGACCTCGACAGGGGCGCGTTCGTCGCTGCCCAGCCGCATGACGGAGCCCTTGCCGAACTGGCGGTCGATCTGCGCGAGGGCTGTTTCCAGGGCCTTCTCGCGGTCTGCAGGTGATGGCATTACGGTTCTCCTTCGTGGGCTTCGCTTCGGTTCGACTCTAGGAGGGACGTCCGACACTCGAAGCGAGGGACGCGCATCTGTGGACAACCGGTTTTCGACTGCCGTTGTGAAGAAGTCTAGCCAGATCCGAACATATCTTCGAGGGGTTCGAACCGGCGTGTCGCGGTGCGATCAGCGTTTGGGCGCGGGTTTGCCGGCGCCGTACCAGTGCGAGGAGGGCACGCCCGTCTCCCTACACAGCGCGAGCCACACCTCGCGGGGCGGAAGGCCGGCGGAGAGCGCCTCCGAGGCCGTGCGTCCGCCCAGTTCGCCGATGACGAGGTCGGTCAGCAGCGCCTGACCGTAGGTGCTGCCGAACTCGTCCGAGACGGCTCGCTGGAACTCGCTGAGCTTCATGGGTCCTTACTTCAGGAGAACGGATGGATGAGAAAACGAAGGACGCCCCGCATCAGCGGGGCGTCCTCGTGAGCGTTGGGAATCAGCGGGCGACCAGGTCGGAATCCATCGCCGTGACGAACTCGTCCGGAACCGTGTCCGGAATCACCGGCTCGAGACCTTCGAGCACCGCGATCCGGTCGCCGACCTCGCGCATGATCACCGACACCGGTGTCTCGAGCGCGTCGGCCACCGAGGCGAGGATCTCACTCGACGCCTCCTTCTGACCGCGCTCGACCTCGCTGAGGTACCCGAGCGCGACGCTGGCCTTGCTGGCGACCTGTCGGAGCGTACGACCCTTTTGCAGGCGGAAGTCCCTGAGCACGTCGCCTATTTCCTGACGTACAAGAATCATTCGGAGCCTCCCTCTCTTACCCTGCCGACGTATCGATGGGATACGAATGTACCGCATCCCTGCGCTCCACGATATCGAGGGCTACTGGGCTTTTCTTGTGAATGCAGCAGGTGTAACGAGACCGAAACACCGCGTATTCCCGCGGTAATCCGGGAGACTCAAACGACTGTTATGCCGAGCTCCGACGCGAGCGCCCGCACGGCCTCCGCGACGGTCTCGCGACGGATCGCGTCGCGGTCACCGGACAGCTCGAGAGCGACGGCCCGCGCCCCCTCGGACGACGCGATTCCGACGTACACCGTGCCCACGGGCCGTCCTCCCTGCGGGTCGGGACCCGCGACACCCGTGGTGGCGACACCGAGATCGGCCGGCCGCCCTCCCACCGCGAGGCGCTCGCGTACGCCCGAGGCGAGCTGACATGCCACCTCCGGGTGCACCGGACCTTCGGCCGCCAGCAGGTCGGCGTCCACTCCGAGCAGCGTGTGCTTCAGCTCCGTGGCGTAGACCACCGCTCCCCCGAGCACCACGGCCGACGCGCCGGGGACGCCGGTGAGCTCGGCCGTCACCAGGCCGCCGGTCAGCGACTCCGCCACGGCGACCGTCAGCCCCCGATCGATCAGAGTCCGGACGACCGCGACAGTGGCCGAGGACTCAGGCGAGCGCACGCTTCGCCCTTCGTCCCTTCCAGGCCTGCCAGAGGTAGTCGAGCCCCGTCCAGACGGTGAGGATGACCGCGGCGGTCATGAGGATGCCGTTCACCCAGAAGATCCAATCGCCGAAGATCGTCCAGAGCGGTACGAGCGCGAAGGAGATGGCGACGGACTGCACGATCGTCTTGATCTTGCCGCCGCGCGACGCCGCGATGACGCCCTGGCGGATGACGACGAAGCGGTAGATCGTGATGCCCACCTCGCGGACCAGGATGACGATGGTCACCCACCAGGGAAGCTCCTGCAGGATCGACAGGGCGATCAGCGCTCCCCCGGTGAGCACCTTGTCGGCGATCGGGTCGAGCAGCTTTCCGAGATCGGTGACCAGACCTTTACGCCGGGCCAGGGCGCCATCCACGCCGTCGGTCGCGATCGCGAGGATGAAGAGCAGAGCGGCCGCCCAGCGCAGCCAGCCGTCGTCGCCGCCATCGGCGAGCAGCATCCAGACGAACAGCGGGGCGAGCAGGATGCGCACCACCGTGATCGCGTTGGGCAGGTTCCAGTTGCTCACACGGTCTGCTCCGCCGTCCGCCGCGGCGGGCGGAGGCGTGTCGGGCACCGACATCGCGGTCTTCTACTCTCTGCCGGTCAGCTGCCAGGCGTCCTCGTCCGGATCGCCCTCGACCTCAGGATAGCCCGCGGTCATCTCAGCGACCGGATCGGCACCGTAGCGGTCCTCGTCGTCCGTCATCGCGGGGCCAGACGCCGACGCTGCTGCCGCTGCGGGCGCCGCCGCTGCGGGCGCCGCCGCTGCGGGCGCACCCGCCGGCGGCTCCTCACCGCGCAGGCGCGCGAGCACCTGCGGCAGCTGCTCCGCCGTCACCAGCACATCCCTCGCCTTGGATCCTTCGGACGGACCGACGATCTCCCGCGACTCGAGCAGATCCATCAGTCGGCCGGCCTTGGCGAAGCCCACTCGGAGCTTGCGCTGCAGCATGGACGTCGACCCGAACTGCGACGACACCACGAGCTCCGCGGCCGCCAAGAGAAGGTCGAGGTCATCGCCGATGTCGGAGTCGATCTGCTTCTTCTCGGCACTGACCGTGACGTCCTGCCGGTACTCCGGCTGCGCCTGACGGGTGACGTGCTGGACGACCTTCTGGATCTCGTCCTCGTTGACCCACGCGCCCTGCACGCGGATCGCTTTCGAGGCACCCATCGGCAGGAAGAGCCCGTCGCCCTGTCCGATCAGCTTGTCGGCTCCGGGCTGGTCGAGGATGACGCGGGAATCGGTGACACTGGTGACCGCGAACGCCAGCCGCGAGGGGACGTTGGCTTTGATGAGGCCGGTGACGACGTCCACCGACGGCCGCTGCGTCGCGAGCACCAGGTGGATGCCGGACGCGCGCGCCAACTGCGTGATACGGACGATCGAGTCCTCCACGTCTCGCGGAGCGACCATCATGAGGTCGGCGAGCTCGTCGACCACGACCAGGAGGTACGGGTAGGGCTTGAGCTTGCGCTCGCTCCCGGCGGGCAGCACGATCTCGTCGTTGATGACGGCCTTGTTGAAGTCGTCGATGTGGCGGAAGCCGAAGCTGGCGAGGTCGTCGTACCTCATGTCCATCTCCTTCACGACCCACTGCAGCGCTTCCGCTGCCTTCTTGGGGTTCGTGATGATGGGCGTGATCAGGTGCGGGACGCCGCCGTAGATGGTCAGTTCCACCCGCTTCGGGTCGATGAGCACCATCCGCACCTCGGACGGCTTGGCCCTCATCAAGAGGCTCGTGATCATCGAGTTCACGAAGCTCGACTTGCCGGAGCCGGTGGAGCCCGCCACGAGGAGGTGGGGCATCTTCGCCAGGTTGGCGACGACGAAGCCGCCGCCGACGTCCTTGCCGACGCCGATCGTCATCGGGTGGGTGCTCTTGGCGGCCGCGGGCGAGCGGAGGATGTCACCGAGCGAGACGATCTCACGGTCGCTGTTCGGAATCTCGACGCCGATCGCGCTCTTGCCCGGGATGGGCGAGAGGATGCGGACCTCATTGCTGGCGACCGCGTACGACAGGTTCTTGCTCAGCGCGGTGACGCGCTCCACCTTGACGCCCGGGCCCAGCTCGATCTCGTACTGGGTGACCGTCGGCCCGCGCGAGTACCCGGTGACCTTCGCATCCACCCCGAACTGTGTGAGAACGGTGGTGATCGCCGCGACGATCTCATCGTTCGCGCCCGACCTCGTCTTCGCGGGCGTTCCGGCGGAGAGCATGGAGGCGGACGGCAGGTTGTACGGGGCTGTCGGCTGCGGGAGGGCGGGAGCCGCGGCTTCCTCGTCGAATTCATCGACGACCGCCGAGCCGGCAGGGAAGCCGGGCAGCACCGCCGGCGCGCCCGGCGTCCCGGTCATGGGCGGAAGGGGCGCCACCGCGGTGGGCGGCTGCTCGCCCGTGAATCGCTGCAGCGCGTCCTCCGCGTGAGCGAGCTCGCTCAGCACCTCGGTGTTGTAGTGGTCGCTGGCCGGGTCGGGCTCGAGCGCGGTCGCGAATTCGCCCTTGCCGCGCCCGCCCGCGCCGAACACATCGGTCAGGCCGTCCGCGGGCGCGTCACCGTAGTCCGGGTCTTCTTCGCGCTGCGACTTGTTGCGCCGCCACCAAGGGAGGTTCGCCTCGGGCTCCGCCTCGTCGTCGATGCCGTCGAGTTCGACCTGCTTCGACTTGGCGCCCTTCGCGGACTCCTTCGCCTCCAGACGCTCGTCCTCCGTCGGCAACTGGGCACCGAAGAGGTAGGCGTAGAGCTCGCGGATGCGCGCGGGCAGCTTGTTGGGCGGCGTCTTGGTGATGATGAAGAGGCTCAGGATGAGCAGGAGGATCACGACCGCGCCCGCGCCGTACGGTGTGATGACCAGGGACAGCGGCGCGGCGATCAGCCAGCCGAGAACGCCGCCGGCCTGAGCGAGGGCGGCCATGCCGTCGCTCGGCGAAGGATGCGGGCTGAACAGGTGGCACAGGCCCGAGACCATGAGAAGCAGGATGCTCAGACCGATACCGATGCGCGTGTTGTCGTGTACGGAGCTCGGATGCCGGAACAGCCAGGCGGCGAACAGCACCATGACGACCGGGAGCGCGAACGCGACCCGCCCGAACAGCCCGCCGAAGGTCCAGGCGTCGAGCGTCCGGGCCACCTGGTCGTTGATGAGGAACCACTCCACGACCGCGCCTGCGATCGCCAGGAGCACCAGGAAGAAGGGGAAGCCGTCGCGGCGCTCCTCCTTGCTGAGCTTTTCAGGACCGAGCGCACGGAAGGCAGCGCCCGTGAGGTGCGCCAACCCCATCCAGCCCCGGATGAGCGGACTGGGACCCGCGTCAGCTGCCGGGTAGGCGACCGTCTTCTGCGGAACGGTCTTCGACGCCGGTTTGCGCGCGGTCGACCCGCCGCGACCGGAGCCCCGGGCGCGGGAATTCGACTTGGTGCTCGTGGCCATGGGATCAACGGTACGTCGTACCCCTGTCATCACGCGGTTCCCGCGCCTGCTTTGTGGAAAATCGGCCCCGTCAGCGGACCGTGCGCACCATCGTGTCGGCGCCGTCCCGGGAGGCGACGATCACGTACCCCTCGCTCAGGTAGAGACGTTGGGCGAAGTTCGCCCGCTCCACGCTCAGGCTGAGCCGCGCATGCCCGCGCGCGGCGGCCGTGCGCCCGAGTTCCCGCAGGAGTGATCGACCCGCGCCCTGGGCGCGCCACTGCGGATACACGCCGAGGGTGAGTTCTGGCACCCCGGCAGCGACGAATCCGTACCCCGGGTGGTCCGCCGGAAAGAGCCGCGCCCAGCACGCGCCGACGGCGACGCCCCTCGCGTCCTCGGCCACGCAGCCGAAGTCGCCGGGGCGCTGCCAGCCGACCACGTAGTGCCGGACTGCAGGGTCGTCGAGCACCGTCAGCCGGGACCGCGCACGTACCGGATTCCAGTTGGCGGCTTCTACCAGCATGTCCGCGAGCACGCGCGCATCCTGCCGGGTGGCCGGACGGATGCGGAACGAGTTCATGCACGAACGCTACCCGCGGCCGTGTTTCCCGCGGGTAACGTTCCTGGCGGAAGTGCTGGATCGGGCCCCGAGATCGGGCCCCGAACTCAGGCCTCGATGACGAGCGGGACGATCATCGGACGCCGCCGGTAGCTCGTGTTGACCCAACGGCCGACCGTGCGGCGCACGACCTGCGAGAGCGCGTGGGAATCGCGGACACCGTTCTGGGCGGCCTCCGCGAGAGCCGCGGCGATCTTCGGCTTCACGGTGTCGAACACCGCGTCGTCCTCCGCGAAACCGCGGGCGTGGACCTCGGGCCCGGTGACGATGCGTCCGGTCGCGGCCTCCACGACGACGATGATCGAGATGAAGCCCTCCTCGCCGAGGATGCGACGGTCCTTCAGATCGGCGTCGGTGATCTCGCCGACGCTGGAGCCGTCGACGTAGACGAAGCCGAGGTCCAGCTGGCCCACCACACGAGCGAGACCGTCGCGCAGGTCGATGACGGAGCCGTCCTCCGCGAGGATCGTGTTCTCCTCCGGCACGCCGGTGTCCATCGCGAGCCGTGCGTTGGCCACCAGGTGGCGGTACTCGCCGTGCACCGGCATCACGTTCTTCGGCTTCAGGATGTTGTAGCAGTAGAGCAGCTCGCCCGCGGCCGCGTGGCCCGAGACGTGCACCTTGGCGTTGCCCTTGTGGACGACGTTGGCGCCGAGCTTGGTGAGCCCGTCGATGACGCGGTACACCGCGTTCTCGTTGCCCGGGATGAGGCTGGAGGCGAGGATGACCGTGTCGCCGTGGCCGACCTCGATCTGGTGATCGAGGTTCGCCATCCGCGCGAGCACCGCCATCGGCTCGCCCTGGGACCCGGTCGACATGTAGACGATCTGGTCGTCGGGAAGGTCGGCGGCCTTCTTGTAGTCGATGAGCACGCCCTCGGGCACCTTGAGGTAGCCGAGGTCGGCGGCGATGGTCATGTTGCGGACCATCGAGCGGCCCAGCAGCGCCACGCGCCTGCCGTTGGCGGCCGCCGCGTCGAGCACCTGCTGCACCCGGTGCACGTGGCTGGAGAAGCTGGCGACGATCACCCGGCGGGGCGCTCGGGCGATGACGGTATCGAGCACCGGGCCGATCGAGCGCTCCAGCGGGGTGAATCCGGGCACGTCGGCGTTCGTGGAGTCGGCGAGGAAGAGGTCGACGCCCTTCTCCCCCAGCCGGGCGAAGGCGCGCAGGTCGGTGATCCGGTCGTCCAGCGGCAGCTGGTCCATCTTGAAGTCGCCCGTGTGGAGGACGACGCCCGCCGGTGTCGTGATCGCGACGGCGAGCGCATCCGGGATGGAGTGGTTGACCGCGACGAACTCGAGCGAGAACGGGCCGAACTGCTCGACATGCCCCTCCTTCACCGTCAGCGTGTACGGCTGGATGCGGTGCTCCTTGAGCTTCGCCTCCACGAGGGCCAAAGTCAGGCCCGATCCGATGAGCGGGATGTCACGGCGCAGTCGCAGCAGGTAGGGGACGGCGCCGATGTGGTCCTCGTGGCCGTGCGTCAGCACGACGCCGACCACGTCGTCTAGTCGGTCGCGTACCGGCGAGAAGTCGGGGAGGATCAGGTCGACGCCCGGCTGGTCCTGCTCCGGGAAGAGCACGCCGCAGTCGACGATGAGGAGCTTGCCCTCGTATTCGAAGACGGTCATGTTGCGGCCGATTTCCCCCAGGCCGCCGGTGGGGATGATACGGAGTGTTCCAGGTTCGAGCGCAGGAGGCTCGGCGACGGAGATGGGCATGTGCCCTCCTATTTCTGTGTTCTGGCAGCGGGGCTTCGCGCACCCGCCCTATTTCTCGGCCGCTCGTGCGGCCGTCAGCGTGTGGTCCCGGCGATCTTCGGGAGCGCTCCGCCCGCGGCCGCGTTGCGGTCTGGGCGGAAGTTGGAGAAGTCGACGCCGGGAATGTCTTTGACGAGGTCGAGCTCGTCCTCGATCTGGGCGGCCTCCCACTCCTCGGGCCCGACGAGCGGCAGTCGCACGCGGGGGCTCGAGATGCGGCCGAGGCCGTGGAGGATGTACTTCGCGGCCACTGTACCGGGCACGTGCGTCATCACGGCGCGCACCAGCGGCTCCAGCTTCATGTGGGCCGCCGTGGCCGTGGCCAGGTCGCCTGCGTTCACCGCGTCGACGATCTGCCGGTATGGCGTCGGGGCGATGTTCGCCGTCACGCCGATGAGCCCGCTCGCGCCGATGGCGAGGTGCGGCAGCACGTTGGCGTCGTCGCCCGAGAAGTACATCAGGTCGGTCTGGTTGAGCACGCGGCTCACCTCACTGAAGTCGCCCTTCGCATCCTTGATCGCGAGCACGTTGGGGTGCTTGGCGATCCGGAGGATGGTCTCGTACTTGATCGGGACCCCGGTGCGGCCCGGGATGTCGTAGAGGATGACCGGCAGGTCGGTGGAGTCGGCGATCATCCGGAAGTGCGTGAGGATGCCCGCCTGCGTCGGCTTGTTGTAATACGGCGTGACGACCATGACGCCGTCGGCGCCGGCTTTCTCGCTGTGCTGGTACAGCTGGATGGCGTGGGCCGTCTCGTTCGAGCCTCCACCGGTGATGATCTTGGCGCGGCCGTCGGCCACCGACTTGCCGACCTCGACGAGGCGCAGCTTCTCGGGGTCGGTCAGCGTGGAAGTCTCGCCGGTCGTCCCAGTGACGACGATGCCGTCGGCACCCGCCTGGATCACGTCGTCGATGTGCTTCTCGACCGCCGCCCAGTCCACTTCGCCGTCGGCGGTGAACGGGGTGACCAGGGCGACGAGCACCTGGCCGAACGGGTTCTGGTGAGCAGCCATGGTTCCAGGCTATCGGGTCGCCGTCACGGGGCGACACATTCGCTGCGCTGGGGAGAACTGCGGCGTAGCCTCCCGGCTGTGAACGGATTCGCGGCGCTCGGCATCCTGCTCGGGCTCGTCGCCGTCGTGACGGCGGCAGGCGTCGCCTGGCGTGCGACCTCGGGCCGCGTGCGTGCGGCCCGTCCGGGCGAGACGGTCACCCCGGCCGATGTCGCGGCCGAAGCGTTCGGCCCGCGGGCGACGCTGTTGCAGTTCTCGACCGACTTCTGCGCACCGTGCCGTTCCACCGCCCGGGTTCTGGGTGCCGCCGCGGACGACCTCGACGGCGTGCGCCATGTGGAGGTGGACCTCACGAGCCGGCCAGACCTCGCAGGCCGTTTCGGCATCCTCCAGACCCCCACCACTCTCGTGCTCGACGCGTCCGGCGCCGTTCGCGCCCGGATCGGCGGCGCCGCACGCCCGGACGCCGTCCGTGACACCCTCCACACCATCCTCGGGAGCGACCATGCCACAGCCTGACCCCACGGTGAGCGCCGGGACCGCCGGAGCCGCCGCAACCGCCGCCGGAATCGATCCCCGATCGCCGCGGTTCGGCGCCGGGATCACCGCAGTGCTCCTCCTCGCCGACCTGTTCCTCTCCCTCGTCGGGGCGACCGTCGCCGCCTTCGTGCTGCTCCTCGCCATTGCCCTGCTCTTCGCCTGGGGCGCTTTCGCCGGGGTGCGGCGGCATCCCTACGGCGTGCTCTTCCGCCGCTTCGTCCGCCCGCGTCTCGCTGCTCCGTCCGAGCTGGAGGATCCGGCTCCCCCGACGTTCGCCCAGGCGGTCGGGCTCCTCGTCACCGGGCTCGGGCTCGTGCTCCACCTCGCCGGCGTGCCACTGGCCCTTCCGATCGCCGCGGCGCTCGCCTTCGCCGCCGCGTTCCTCAACGCGGTCTTCGCCTACTGCTTGGGCTGTCAGCTGTACCTCCTGCTTGTGCGGGCGCGCCTGATCCGCCGCCGCGCGGATGCCTGAACACGCCCCAGCCGGGAATCCGCCGAACGCCCGGTGACGGTGTCGGACCCGGTCAGTAGTGTGGGTCGGGCCCGGCCGCGCTCGGCGGCCCGGGCATCCCTAGGAGGTCTCCATGGCAGTCACGAGCGAATCCACCACCGTCTGGAACGGCGATCTCACGAGCGGCTCGGGCACCGTCACGCTCGACTCGTCGCACGCCGCGGAACTCGACGTGAACTGGAAGGCCCGCTCGCAGGGCGGCGCCGAGGTCACCACGCCCGAGGAGTTGCTGGGAGCAGCGCACGCCGCCTGCTTCTCGATGGCGTTCTCGAACGTTCTGGCGCAGTTCGGCAACGCTCCGGAGAGCATCCGCACCACCGCCGCCGTGACGTTCGACCCGGCGCAGGGCATCACCGGCAGCCACCTGCAGGTCGTCGCCACGGTGCCCGGGCTGTCCGAGGAGGACTTCCAGCGCCTCGCCGATGAGGCGAAGCGCACCTGCCCCGTCTCGCGCGCGCTGGTCGGCATCCCGATCACCCTCGACGCGTCCCTCTCCTGAGTCCGGGACGCTAGCGACATGCGGGTGCTCCTCGCCGGATCCTCCGGCATGATCGGCAGCGAACTCCGCGCCCAGCTCGCGGCCGCGGGCCACGAGACCAGGCGACTGGTGCGGCACGACCCCGGCTCACCGGACGAGTTCCGCTGGTCGCCGGAGGAACGCCAGGTCGACGTCGACCTGTTCGAGTGGGCGGACGCGGTGATCGGCCTGTCGGGCAGCTCGCTGCAGCACCTGCCCTGGACACGAGCGACCAAGCGGCGCATCCTCTCCTCCCGGCTGCAGGCGACCGGCACCCTGGCCGAGGGGATGCGTCGGGCCGACGATCCGCCCCGCGTCTTCGTGAGCGGGTCGGCGGTCGGTTACTACGGAGACCGGCCCGGCCAGCAACTGACCGAGTCGGCGAGCAAGGGCCGCGGCTTCCTCACCGACGTCGTGGACGCCTGGGAAGCGGCCGCGCGCCTGGCCCCCACGGCGACGCGTGTCGCGTTCGCCCGCACCGGCGTCGTGATCGGCCGGGGCGGTGCGCTCACGCCACTTCTTCCGATCGCGAAGGCCGGCCTCGCCGGCCCGCTCGGAAGCGGACGCCAGCACTGGCCCTGGGTCAGCCTGCACGACGAAGCGGCGGCGCTCATCCATCTGCTCATGTCGACCCTCGAAGGCCCGGTGAACATCGCCGGACCGACCCCGGCGACCGCGGGCGAGGTGGTGCGAGCGCTCGCCCAGGCGGTGAGACGCCCGTACTTCGTCCCCGTCCCGAAGTTCGCCATCGAACTGGCACTGCAGGAGGCGGGGCGCGAGCTGCTGCTCGCCGATCAGCTGGTCGTCCCAGAGAAGCTGCTCGCCGACGGCTTCGCCTTCCGCGATCCGACGGTCGAAGACGCTATGGACCGCCTCGTGGAGGTGCGCGCCGCCTAGTCGCAGCGTGCCAAGCGGCAGCTCGCCTAATGGGCCGGGGTATCGCCCGAGGCGACTCTCGTGCGCTCCAGCCGGATCGCCTGACGGAGCGCTGCCCTCGCGCGACGGCGATCTCCGGACGCGTCGTAAGCGAGCCCGAGCCGGAACCACGCCCGCCAGCTCTCCGGAGCAGCCTCCACCTCGGCGCGGTACTGCGGGAATTGCTCGTCCGCCGCATCGCGCAGCGGACGACCGCTGACCCGGGTCGGGAGGTCCTCCACGGGGAGGCCGCCCTCCGCATCCAGCTGTCGCACGAGCCGTTCGGTGCGCGCGCCGAACAGCAGCTCACGCCCGATCGCCCACGCCGCGACGATCGGCAGTACCAGGAGCGCGACGCCCATGGCGATCGCGATCCCCTCACCGGTCGCGATCAGCATCACCGCCCGCTGCCCCGCCAGCACCAGGTAGACCAGCAGGATGATCGCCATGACGATGGCGGCCAGTCGGTTCCTCATGCGCGCTGCCGCCTTCTCATCGGGCCGGGTCCGTGCCGTCGTCCCCGGCGTCGCGCACCGTGCGCCGGGGCGGTTCGCCGTTCGGCTCCGCGATCCCGAGGTCGATGAGCTTGTCGAGGCCGACGGTGACGCCGGTCGCCGTGGCGGCGGCGCGCAGCGCCAGCAGGATGCCGGTCTCGTACGCCTCCGAGCCGACCGTGTCGTGCCGGATCGTCAGCTGCTCCCCCACTCCGCCGAAGATGACCTGCTGCTGGGCGACGACGCCGCGCATGCGGAGGCTGTGGATGGGCACGCTCGCCACCTGCTGCCCGCGGGCGCGCTGGTCGGAGTGCGGGGCCTCCACGGGCCCCTTCGCCGCCCGGGCGGCGCCGATCAGCTCGGCGGTGCGCACCGCGGTGCCGGAGGGGGAATCCGTCTTGCCCGCGCCGTGCGCCTCCACGATCTCGATCGAGTCGAAGAACCGTGCTGCGACGGTGGCGAAGGCGGTGCCGAGGGCGGAGCCGAGGGAGAAGTTCGGGATGACGACGGCTCCGGTGCCCTCGTTCTTCGCGACCCGTCGCTCCAGGTCGAGGATGCGGTCCGCCGACCAGCCGGAGGTCCCGACCAGCACGCGGAGGCCGTGGTCGACCGCGAAGGCGACGATGCCCGGGCTGACCTGCGGCAGCGTCATGTCGACGAGCACATCGGCGCCCAGCATGTCCTCCAGCGGCGAGCGCGAGCCGAGCTGCGCCACGAGTTCGAGGTCGTCCGCCTGCTCGATGAGGCGCACCGCCACGCTTCCCAGTTTTCCGGTCGCTCCGGCGACGGCCACGCGAATGCTCACTCCCCCAGCCTACCTGCGGGGCCTGGGCACCCGTCGGGGATACGCTGGGCCGATGGTGTCTTTCGCAGACGTCGCCGTCACCGACGCGACCGCCCATCGCATGCTGTCCGACTACTTCGCCGAGCGTGCCGAGACCTTCCCGACCGTGCAGGGCGCCTACAGGACCTCCTTCCCGGACCCCGGGCAGTTCGTCGCGCCGAACGGCGTCTTCCTGCTCGCCTACGACGACGGCGCCGAGGTCGGCTGCGGCGGCATCCGTGAACTGCCCATCCCGCTCGCGGAGCGTGAGGAGGGCCCGCCGGTCGTGCGCTACGAGATCAAGCACCTGTGGGTGCCGCCGTCGCGTCGCGGGAACGGTTTCGGCCGTGCCATCCTCGCCGAGCTGGAGCATCGCGCCCGCGGATTCGGCGCCACCGAGATCGTGCTCGACACCAACGCGAGTCTGGAGGCCGCCGGCGGCCTCTACCGCACGCACGGCTACGAGCCCATCCAGCCGTACAACGACAACCCGAACGCGACGGACTGGTTCCGCAAGCAGCTCACCTGAGCCGCGCTCCTGCCCCACACGCGACGCGTCAGACCGGCTGGAGTTCCGGGAGGCCGGTGCGCAGCTCGACCGGCAGATGGCCGAGGTCGTTGTGCACCACCAGCACCGGCGGCTTCGCGGATCGCACCCGGATGATCGTGAGCCCGCAGTTCGCCTGGTTCAGCCCCAGCCAACGCCAGGCCGGAGCGTCGAACACGTGACGCACGAACCAGCCGATCACGAAGTTGTGCGTCACCAGCAGGTCGTGCCGGTCTCCGATCGCAGGAGTCAGGAACTCGTGGACCGCGTCCTCCATCTGAGCGCGCCCCGCCTCGATCTCGGCCTCGGTGACCGGGCCGAAGAACGACTCGAACGCCTTCGGCATGTCGGGCGTCGGCCCCGAGGGGATGCAGTCGAACAGCAGGCTCGACGGCTGCGGAACCAGCGCAGGCATCCGCTCGGCCATGATCGCTGCGGTCTCGGTCGCCCGATTGAGCGGCGAGTGGTACATCGCCGTGAACGGGATGCCGCTCAACCGCTCGGCGATGAGCTGCGCCTGACGCTTGCCCCGCGGAGAGAGCGGGCCGTCCGGAAGACCGTGCTCGGCATCCTGCTGCTCGCCGTGGCGCACGAGGTAGAGGTAATGGGGCACGTTGGACCTTTCAGGTGGAACGGATGGAAGGCGGGTCAGGGGACGAGACCGGCGAACACGTCGTCGGTCAGCGTCCCCACCGCGGCGATGGAGACCGGCCGGCCCGCCAGGTCGGCGGCGAGGGCCTGCACGTCGTCGGCGGTGACGAGGTGCAGTCGGCGGAGGCTCTCATCGAGATCGGCGAACTCGCCGAGGGTGATCTCTGCCCGGCCGAGCCGGGACATGCGGGTGTCGGAGTCCTCGAGGGCGAGCGCGGCCCCGCCGGAGAGCTGGCCGACGGCGCGGCGCAGTTCGTCCGCGGTGACGCCGCCGGAGGCGAGTCGCTTAAGCTCGTCGAGCATCAACTCGGCGACCTGGCGCGCCTTCGCCGGCGCGCATCCGGCATACAGGCCGAAGACACCGGCGTCGGAGTAGGAGCCGGAGAAGGAGTAGACCGCGTACGCGAGGCCCCGCCGCTCGCGGACCTCCTGGAACAGCCGGCTGGACATCCCGCCCCCGAGGACGGAATTGAGGACGCTCATCGTGGTGCGGCGCTCGTCGGTGGCGAGGAGGCCCGGCATCCCGATCAGCAGGTTCGCCTGCTCGGTGGGGCGCTCCACGGTGACGATGGCGCTGCCGCGCTCGATCGGCGCCGGGGAAGAACCGCGGCGAGCCACCGGGGCGGCAGCGAGGTCGAGGTCCCAACCGGCCGACGTCAGGGCGCTCTCGACTCCGGCGACCAGGAGGTCGTGGTCCACGGCGCCCGCCGCGGTCACGACGAGGTCCTGCGGGCGGTAGTTGGCGCGGTAGTGCTCCCAGACCCGGTCGCGGGTGGCGGCGCGGATGGTGTCAGGGCGGCCGCCGATCGGACGGCCGAGTGGATGCTCCCCCAGGACCGCGCGGAACATCCGCTCGTTGGCGACGTCACCCGGGTCGTCTTCGGCCATCGACAGCTCTTCGAGGATGACACCGCGCTCGTTCTCGAACTCGGCGGGATCGAGCACCGACGAGGTCAGCATGTCACCGATGACTTCGACGGCCATGGCGAGGTCGCGGTCCTGCACCTTCGCGTAGTAGCAGGTGTACTCCTTGGCCGTCATGGCGTTGTGCTCGCCGCCGACCGAGTCGAAGCTCACGGCGATGTCGAGCGCGGTGCGCGTCTTCGTGCCCTTGAAGAGGAGGTGCTCGAGGAAGTGGGTCGAGCCGAGCGTGCCGGGGTGCCCGGCGTGCCCCTCGCTCTCGTCTCGCGAGCCGACGGCCACCCAGTAGCCGAGCGTGGCGCTGCGGGCGCCGGGAACCTGTTCGCTGAGGATGCGGATGCCGCTTGGGAGTACGGTTCGACGGACCAGCGCTTCGCCGGACGCAGCGAAGGTGAGGTCGGCCATACCGAGCGGAAGGTCGACTGCGCTGTTCATCTCTTCCACCCTACGCCAGACCGACTCCGCCACCGGTCTGGGAAATTGCGGACAAACAGACTGGTCTGTCTACGGGTATACTGAGGGGAGCCACCGGGGCCGGCACCCCCTGCGCCGGAGCCCGGTGGCCCCAGAACATACGCCGGAGGCCTTGCAGGTCTCCCCAGCAGAAGGAGTCGTCCGGATGGTCGTAAGTGCCCGAGCGACCATCCGGCCGCCCGCGCCGTCGAAGGTCAAGATCCTCGCCACGGCGGATCAGCTCTTCTACCAAGAGGGTATCCACACCGTCGGCGTCGACCGGATCATCGCGGGCGCGCGTGTCACCAAGGCGACGTTCTACAAGCACTACCGGTCGAAGGACCTCCTGATCATCGCCTACGTCGAGGGCCGCGACCGCCAGGTCCGCGAGTGGTTCGCCGAGCAGGAAGCGAAGCACGACGACCCGCGCGACATCGCACGCGCGCTCGTCGACGCGATCAACCAGGATGCGGTCGACCCGGGCTTCCACGGCGACCCGTTCATCAACGCGGCCGCCCAGTTCGCCGACGAGACCGACCCGGTCCGGGTCGCCGTTACGGCTCACCGCGACTGGTACGCCGGACGCATCGAAGAGCTGTTCCGCCAGATCGGGCACCCCCGCCCCGGGGATGCGGCCGACGACCTCATCCTCGCCCGCGACGGCGCGCTCGCCGGCGGCTACGTGGGCGACCCGGTCGCCGCCGGCGCCGCGCTGCACCGCGCGTTGGACCGCATCCTCGCGGAGGCGTAGCCCGCTCGAGCAGCGCTCCCCGCCGCCAATGCGCCGGGCGCCGCGCGCTACTCGGAGACTCGGTCGAGGTCGAGCATCTGCGAGCGCGTGAGGCGGATGCCCGCGGCCGCCATGAGGGCGTCCACCTGCTCCGGCCGGCTCGCGCTCGCCACGGGCGCCGCGATCGTGCGCTTGGCGAGCAGCCACGCGAGCGCGATGCTCGCCGGCGCGACCGAGTGCTCCGCGGCGATCCGGTCGAGCACCGTGAGCACGCGCTGCCCACGCCGGTTGACGTAGGCCGACGCCCGCACGCTGCGCGCACCTGCCGTGAGGTCGCCCTTGGTGCGGTACTTGCCGGTCAGGAACCCGTTCGCCAGCGCGTAGTACGGCATGACGGCGAGCCCCTGGGCCGCGGCGACGATGCGTAGCGCGCTCTCGAACTCGGTGCGGTGCATCAGGTTGTACTGGGTCTGGATGGCGACGAACTTCGGCAGCCCCGACGACGCGAGGATGCGCGCCTCGATCAGGCGATCGGCCGTGAAGTTGGATGCGGCGAGGTAGCGCACCTTGCCGCTCTCGATCAGCCACTCGGCTGTCGCCAGGCTGTCCTCCAGCGGCGTCTCCGGGTCGTCCTCGTGGAAGTACAGCAGGTCGATGCGGTCGGTCTGCAGCCGCTCCAGCGACGCCTCCACCGCGCGCACGACGCTGACGGAGCCGAGACCCGGGTTCTCCTGGTGCCGGCCGACCTTGGTCGCGACGACCATGCGGTCGCGGATGCCGCGCTCGCGCATCCACTTGCCGATGAGCACCTCGCTCCGGCCGCCGACGTAGCTGTCGGCCGTGTCGATGAAGTTGCCGCCGAGGTCGGCGAAGCGGTCGAGGATGGCGAGGGAGGTGTCGCCGTCGGCCGTCCAGCCGAAGACGCTTGCGCCGAGCGACAGCGGGTACACCGCGAGGTCGCTCTCGCCGATGCGACGGGGAGCGATGATCGAGAGCGGTCCGGTGGTGGCGATCGCCGGGTCCATGTCGATCACGCCCGTGGGAGGATCGGCCGTCCCGGCACGCGCGAGGTCGCGATCCGCGACGTCGGCACTCGCGGTTGGGGCATCGGTACTCGAGGCACCGGTACCGGCCGCGTTCGGCCGTTCTGCCGCGCGCGCGGCACGCGTCTCGGCGCTCGCGCGGAGACCGACTGTCTCCAGGAGACGCAGGGGAAGCAGCTGTGGCATGTCTTCCCCCTTCCCCTGAGTTCTACGGCCCTCGAATCGATTCGACAACCCTGAACTTCTGATTGAACACTTGCAGCGTACGACACGCCTCCGACAGGCGAATGACGAAACGGGTGAACCTCGGAGGAAAGCTAGGTCACAGTTTCATCACGAACGGCGGAGCACCGCTCTGGCGTGCGCGAGCACCGGTCCATCGACCATCCGGCCGTCGTGGCGGAACACTCCCCCGCCCGCTGATTCCGCGGCCGCCAGCAGCGTCCGCGCGGCCTCCACCTCGGCAGGATCGGGCCGGTACGCGGCACGGATCGTCTCGACCTGACCGGGATGGATGCACGCGGTCGCCGCGAATCCGACGGCCACCGCATCCTCCGCTTCGGCCGCGAGTCCGTCGAGGTCGGCGATGTCCAGATGGACGGTGTCCACGGCGTGCACACCGGCCGCCCCGGCCGCAAGCAGCACCGCCGAACGCGCGTACCGGGCGACGTCCCGGTAGCGGCCGGACGCATCCCGGCTCGAGGTTCCCCCGAGCGACGCGACCAGATCCTCCGCACCCCACATCAGGGCCAGCACGCCCGGCGCCTGCGCGAGCGCGGGCGCCGCCACGACCCCGGCCGCCGTCTCGCAGAGGGCGATCACGTCGTAGTCGGCGAGCGCCGCGAAGTCGGAGACCCGCTCCGCCTTCGGGAGCATGACCGCGCGGTACGGTGTCGCGGCCAGCGCCGACACGTCGGCGTCGTGGTCGTCGCTCCCGGCGGGGTTCACCCGCACGATCACGCGCGACGGGTCGAGGTCGGAGGCGACCAGCGCCTCCCGCGCCCCGGATCGTCGCGCCGGGTCGACGGCGTCCTCCAGGTCGATGATCACCGCATCCGCCCGCTCCAGCGCCTTCGCATAGCGCTCGGGCCGGTCGGCCGGGCAGAACAGCAGGGCCGGCCCCCACGGAAAGACCGGAGCGACGGTTTCGGTCACAGGATGCCGTCCGGCGCCGATGCTCCCGGGTCGAGGGCGTCTGCATCCGCCGCGGGGTCGTCGACCGTGCCCGCGGGCGACGCATCCCGGCACCACACCATGACCTGGCGGGTGGCGGTCGCGACCACCACGCCGTCCTGATTCCGGCCGGTGTGCTCCAGCGTCACAATGCCCTGGCCGGGGCGGGAGGCGGACAGCCGCTTCGCGAGCACGACCGTCTCCGAGTACAGCGTGTCGCCGTGGTGCAGCGGATGCGGGAACGCGACCTCGCTGAAGCCCAGGTTCGCCACGATGGTGCCCTGGGTGAGCTGTGTCACCGAGGCGCCCACGATCGTCGCGAGCGTGAACATGGAGTTCACCAGGCGCTCCCCGAACGGCTGCCGCGCCGACCAGGCGGCGTCGAGGTGCAGCGCTTGCGTGTTCATGGTCAGCGTCGTGAAGAACACGTTGTCGGCCTCGGTCACGGTGCGTCCGGGCCGGTGCAGGTAGCGGGTGTCCGGCTCGAACTCCTCGTAGTACAGCCCGCGCTGCTCGATCTCCCTCATGCCGCCTCCTCCAGCTCCACCCGAAGCGGCGCGCCGGTCGCGGCGACCACCTCGTCGACGGTCACGCCCGGCGCGACCTCGCGGAGCACCAGCCCGTCGCCGGTCACGTCGATGACGGCGAGGTCGGTGATGATGCGGTCGACGCATCCCGTGCCGGTCAGCGGGAGGGAGCACTCGCGGAGGATCTTCGGACGGCCCTCCTTGTCCACGTGCTCCATCATCACGATGAGGCGTTTGGCGCCGAACACCAGGTCCATTGCTCCGCCCATCCCCTTCACCATCTTGCCGGGGATCATCCAGTTGGCGAGGTCGCCTGTCTCTGAGACCTCCATGGCGCCGAGGACGGCCAGGTCGACGTGGCCGCCGCGCACCATCCCGAACGACAGCGACGAGTCGAAGAAGGCGGCGCCGCGGTTCACGGTCACGGTCTCCTTGCCCGCGTTGATGAGGTCGGGATCGACCGCGTCCTCGGCCGGATACGGGCCGACGCCGAGCACACCGTTCTCCGAGTGGAGGATGACCTCGACGCCCTCCGGGATGTAGTTCGGGATGAGCGTGGGCATCCCGATCCCGAGGTTGACGTACTGGCCGTTCTCGAGTTCGCGGGCCACCCGGGCGGCGAGTTCGGTGCGTGACAGGCTCATCGGGCGCTCCCCTCGGTGGCAGCTGCGACCGTGCGCCGCTCGATCCGCTTCTCGACCGACGGCACGTGCACCACCCGCTGCACGAAGATCCCCGGGCAGTGCACCGCGCCAGCGTCGAGCTCGCCCGGCTCGACCAGCTCCTCCACCTCGGCGATCGTGATGCGGCCGGCCATCGCGGCCAGGGGGTTGAAGTTCATGGCCGCCGCGTGGAAGACGAGGTTGCCGTGCCGGTCGCCTTTCGCGGCGTGCACCAGGGCGAAGTCGGGGCGTAGGGACCGCTCCAGCACGTACTCGGCGTCGTCGAAGGTCCTTACCTCCTTCGGCTCGCTGGCAACGGCGACCGAGCCGTCGGCCGCGTAGCGCCGGGGCAGGCCGCCTGCCGCGATCTGGGTGCCAACGCCCGCAGGCGTGTAGAAGGCGGGGATGCCGGCGCCGCCCGCGCGCAGCTTGTCGGCGAGCGTGCCCTGCGGCGTGAGTTCGACCTCCAGTTCGCCGGACAGGAACTGGCGCGCGAACTCCTTGTTCTCGCCGACGTACGAGCTGACCATCTTGCGGATGCGCCGCTCGGCGAGCAGCAGCCCCAGCCCCCAGTCGTCGACGCCGCAGTTGTTGCTTACGACCTCGAGGTCGGTGACGCCCGCGTCGAGCAGAGCCTGGATGAGCCCGCTCGGGATGCCGCACAGCCCGAACCCCCCGACGGCGAGCGTGCTCCCGTCCGGGATGTCCGCGACCGCTTCCGCCGCGGTGGCGACCGTCTTGTCGATCATCCGTCCTCCTCCTCGTCGAGGTCCCAGCCAACAGTTCCGGAGTTTTTCGCTCGACACGCCGCCTGGCGGTCGAAAAACTCAGGAGCTGTCGGCGTGTGCGTTCAGGTTAGGCGGTGAAGCCCAGCGCGCGGGAGATCACCATGAGCTGCACCTCGGTGGTTCCCTCGCCGATCTCCAGGATCTTCGAGTCGCGGTAGTGCCGGGCGACGGGGTTCTCGTTCAGGAAGCCGTAGCCGCCGAAGATCTGCGTCGCATCCCGAGCGTTGTCCATGGCGGCCTCGCTCGCGGTGAGCTTGGCGATCGACGCCTCCAGCTTGAACGGCTTGCCGGCCATCAGCTTGAAGCAGGCGTCGTAGTACGCGAGTCGTGCCGCGTGCACCCGGGCCTGCATCCGCGCGATCTTGAAGGCGATGTACTGGTTGGAGCCGATCGGGCGCCCGAACACGTTGCGGCTCTGGGAGTAGCGGATGGCCTCCTCGAGGCATCCCTGGGCGGCGCCGGTGCACAGCGCAGCGAACGCGACGCGCCCTTCGTCGAGCGTCTCGACGAAGTTGGCGTAGCCGCGGCCGCGCTCCCCGAGCAGGTTCGCCTCGGGGACGTGGACGTCGGTGAGCGTCAGCGGGTGCGTGTCGGAGGTGTGCCATCCGACCTTGTCGTACACCGGCTCGGCCACGAACCCGGGCGTCCCGGTCGGCACGATGATGGCCGAAAGCTCCTTCTTGCGCGAGCCGTCGGCGCGCGTCGACTCGCCGGTCACGGCGGTGATGGTGACCAGCCGCGTGATATCGGAGCCGGAGTTGGTGATGAACTGCTTCGTGCCGTTGATGACCCACTCGCCGTCGACGAGCTCGGCCGTGGTCTTGGTGCCGGAGGCGTCGGACCCGGCCTCCGCCTCGGTCAGCCCGAACCCGGCGAGTGCTTCGCCGCGCGCGAGCATAGGCAGCCACTCCTGCTTCTGCTCCTCGGTGCCGCTGCGGTAGATCGGCATGACGCCGAGACCGACGCCGGCCTCCAGGGTGACGCCGATGGACTGGTCCACCCGGCCGAGCTGCTCGACGGCTAGGCAGAGCGAGAGGTAGTCCTTGCCCTGTCCGCCGTACTCGACCGGGAAGGGCAGGCCGAACAGGCCCATCCGTCCCATCTCGGCGATGATGTCGTACGGGAGGCTGCGCTTGGTGTCGTACTCGTAGGCGGCGGGGGCGACGACGGTGTCGGCGAAGTCGCGCACCTCGTCGCGGAGGCGGCGCTGCTCGTCGGTGAGCTGGAAGCCGGCGATGTCGGTGTCGGCGGCGGCAGCGCGTCCGCCGGTCGTGCCGGGTCGGGTCATCTGCATGGTCATGCGGGTCCTGTCTCTTGTGGTGACTTTTCTCTTGCGGCGGCCGGTTGTGCCGGCGTCGCGTCCGCCTGCAGGGGCGGCACTTCGGTGGTGGAGGGAGTGGATGCGTCCTCGTCCGCGTCGACACGGGCGACGAGCTGGTCGAGCCGGACGAGGTCGCCCGGTGCGACGTGCACGGATACCGTTCCGGCGACCGGGGCCACCAGGCGGTGCTCCATCTTCATCGCTTCGACGACGACGACGGTGTCGCCTGCCTCGACGCGCGCTCCTGCCTCGACGGGCACGGCGACGACGGTCCCGGGCATGGGCGAGCGGAGCTCGGGATGCGCGGCGAGCGTGCCGCGGTCGACGGCCGCGAGCCGTTCGGCGAGCCGGGTGGCGCGGTCGCGCAGGCGAAGCGGTCGCGACCGGCCGTTGCGGGCGAGCCAGACGGTCGAGCCGTCACGGGCGAGGTCGTAACGGATCGTCTCGCCGTCGAGGTCGAGCAGGGCGACCGCGGGCTCGCCGGCGACGTCCGGCTCGCGCAGACGCAGGGAGGCGTGACGCGCTTCGGCGCCCTCGGCCTCCGGCTCCCGAACGATGCTGACGACCGCATCCTCCCCTGCCCCGGAAACAGTCACGGTCACACCGTCGACGTCGTAGCGCACGGGACGCGCCCGGTCGAGCCGCCATCCCGTCGGCGCCGCCCAGAGCGCACCGACAGCGGGCTTCTCGGCCCACCGGTGGTGGTGCGCCAGCAGCGCCACCGCGACCTGCTCCTGTTCCGTGACAGGAACCGGCTCGAGGTCCGAGAAACGCCGGTCGATGAGGGTCGTGTCCATCCGCCCGGCGATCACGTCGTCGTCGGAGACGAGGCCCACGAGCCAGGCGAGGTTGGAGACGGCACCGAGGATGCTCGTCCCGCTGAGGGCGCCGCGCAGGCGTGCGAACGCCTCGCGACGGTCCTCGCCCCACGCAATCACTTTCGCGAGCATCGGGTCGTAGTCGGTGACGATCGGGATGCCCGCCGCGATGCCGTTGTCGACCCGTATGCCCTCGCCGCGCGGCTGTCGCAGCGCGAGCACCTGGCCGGCGGCCGGAAGGAACCCGCGCTCCGGGTCCTCGGCGTAGACACGCGCCTCGACGGCGTGGCCTTGCAGCGTGAGGTCGGTCTGGGCGAAGGGGAGCCGCTCCCCCGCGGCGATCCGCAACTGCTGCTCCACGAGGTCCACGCCCCGCACGCCGCGCACAGCGGTGACCAGCTCGGTGACGGGATGCTCGACCTGCAGCCGCGTGTTCATCTCCATGAAGAAGAACTCGTCCGGCGCGTCCGCGGACACCAGGAACTCGACCGTCCCGGCCCCGACGTAGCCCACGCTGGCGGCGACGCGGCAGGCCGCCTCGCCGATGCGCTCCCGCGTCACGGCATCCAGCAGCGGCGACGGTGCCTCCTCGACCACCTTCTGGTGGCGGCGCTGCAGCGAGCACTCGCGCTCCCCCAGGTGGACGATGCCGCCGTGCTGGTCGGCCAGCACCTGCACCTCGATGTGGCGCGGGGATGCGACCAGGCGTTCCAGGAACAGCGTGTCGTCTCCGAAGGCCGCGGCGGCCACGCGCCGGGCGGCGCGCAGCGCCTCCGGCAGATCTGCGGCCGCATGCACCGCCTGCATGCCCTTGCCGCCGCCGCCCGCCGAGGGCTTCACCAGCACGGGGAAGCCGATGCGCTCGGCGGCCGCAATGAGGTCGTCGTCGCTCAGCCCCGGCTCCGCGATGCCCGGGATGGTGGGGACGTCGTGCTCGGCGACCGCGTGCTTTGCCGTGATCTTGTCGCCCATGACCTCGAGCGCGTGCACGCCCGGGCCGACGAAGACGATGCCGGCGCGCTCGCACGCCTCGGCGAGCGCCGGATTCTCGGACAGGAACCCGTAGCCCGGGTGCACGGCCTCCGCGCCGGTGCGGCGGGCCGCATCCAGAATCGCGTCGACGTTCAGGTAGCTCTCGCGCGCGGCGGCCGGGCCGAGCCGGACCGCGACGTCGGCGAGCGCGACGTGCGGCGCTTCGCGGTCGGCGTCGCTGTAGACGGCCACCGAGCGGATGCCGAGGCGCTGCAATGTGCGGATGACGCGGCAGGCGATCTCGCCGCGGTTGGCGACGAGCACGGTGCGGAACGGGGTAGAGGTCACGGGCGTCGAGGTCACGGCGATCACATCCGGAAGAGCCCGAAGGCCGTGTCGGGGAGCGGCGAACGGGAGACGACGTCGAGCGCGAGTCCGAGCACGGTGCGGGTGTCCGCGGGGTCGATCACGCCGTCGTCCCACAGTCGCGCCGTGGAGTAGTACGGGTTGCCCTGTTCTTCGTACTGCGCCGTGATCGGCGCCCGGAAGGCGTCCTCGTCGGAGGCGGACCACTCCTCGCCGCGCGCCTCCAGCTGGTCACGCTTGACGGTCGCGAGCACGCTCGATGCCTGCTGGCCGCCCATCACCGAGATGCGGGCGGCGGGCCACATCCACAGGAACCGCGGTGAGTACGCACGGCCGCACATGGAGTAGTTGCCCGCGCCGAAGGAGCCGCCGATCACGACCGTGAGCTTCGGCACCCGGGTCGTCGCGACGGCGGTGACCATCTTGGCGCCGTTCTTGGCGATACCGCCCGCCTCGTCGTCGCGGCCGACCATGAACCCGGAGATGTTCTGCAGGAAGAGCAGCGGGATGCCGCGCTGGTCGCAGAGTTCGATGAAGTGGGCGCCCTTCAGCGCCGACTCGCTGAACAGCACGCCGTTGTTGGCGACGATGCCGACGGGATGCCCGTGGATGTGGGCGAAGCCGGTCACCAGCGTCGTCCCGTACTCGGGCTTGAACTCGTGGAATCCGCTGCCGTCGACGATCCGCGCGATGACCTCGTGCACGTCGTACGGGGCCTGTACGTCGACGGGGACGACCCCGTACAGCTCGGCGGGGTCGGCTGCCGGTGGAACCGTCTCGGCGACGGTCCACGCAGGCTCGGCGGGCGCCGGGAGCGTGGCGACGATGTCTCGGACGATCGCGAGGGCGTGCTCGTCGTCCTCGGCGAGGTGGTCGACGACTCCCGAAGTACGGGCGTGGAGGTCGCCGCCGCCGAGATCCTCCGCAGTGACGATCTCGCCGATCGCGGCTTTCACGAGCGGCGGTCCGCCGAGGAAGATCGTGCCCTGGTTGCGCACGATCACCGTCTCGTCGCTCATCGCGGGCACGTAGGCGCCGCCCGCGGTGCACGAGCCGAGCACGGCCGCGATCTGCGGGATCTTGGCGGCCGAGAGCCGCGCCTGGTTGTAGAAGATGCGGCCGAAGTGGTCGCGGTCGGGGAAGACCTCGTCCTGCATGGGCAGGAAGGCGCCGCCCGAGTCGACCAAGTAGATGCACGGGAGGCGGTTCTCCAGCGCCACCTCCTGCGCTCGCAGGTGCTTCTTCACGGTCATCGGGTAATAGGTGCCGCCTTTGACGGTCGCGTCGTTGCAGACCACCATGACGTGGCGCCCGGCGACCATCCCGATGCCGGCGATGACGCCGGCGGCCGGGCTCTCGTCTCCGTACATCCCGGTCGCTGCGAGCGGGGCGAGTTCGAGGAACGGGCTGCCCTCGTCGAGCAGCGCGTCGATGCGGTCGCGCGGGAGGAGCTTGCCGCGCGCCACATGCCGCTCGCGGGCGCGCTCGGGGCCGCCCGCAGCCGCCACGGCGAGCCGTCGCCGCAGATCGGCGACGAGCTCGCGCTGGGCGGCGTCGTTCTGCTCGAACCGGGTGTCCGTGGCGGACGCCTCGCTGGTCAGGGTCGGCATACTGCTCCGTGTGTCGTCGTCGACATTCGGTTAGTGGTCACTAACTCGATTTTTAGGTTAGTGTTCATTAACCGAAAAGTCCAGCACCGCCGGAAACCGGCCGACACCCCATCGAGGACGATGACCCAGCTCGACCCCGCCGCTCCGCTCGAGCGCCCGACGCAGCGCAGTCAGGCGAAAGCCGACCGCCGTGCCGCTCTGCTCGAAGCGGCCGCCGGGCTGTTCGCCGAGCGCGGCTTCAACGGCGTCTCGATCGAAGACCTGGGCGCTGCGGTCGGCGTCAGCGGGCCGGCGGTCTACCGGCACTTCGCCTCCAAGCAGGCGGTGCTCGAAGCGCTGCTCGTCGGGGTCAGCGAGCGCCTCCTCGCCGGCGGCGAAACCGTGGAGCAGACGGCGGTGGATGCCGATGCGGCCCTGCAGTCCCTGATCGGCTTTCACATCGACTTCGCGCTCGGCGAGCCGGACACCATCCGCGTCCAGGACCGCGACCTCGACTCCCTCACCGATAGCGCCCGCCGTCAGGTGCGCCGGCTTCAGCGTCGCTACGTGGAGGTGTGGATGCGCGAGCTCGGAGCACTGCATCCCCGGCTCGTCGACGACGAACTGCGCGTCCGGGTTCAGGGAACGTTCGGCCTTCTGAACTCCACGCCGTACACCGCCCGCGTTGGCACGCACCAGGTCGCTCCCGACGCGGTGCGCCCGGTGCTCGAGCGGATGGCATGGGCCGCGCTGACCGCGCCCTGAAACACCACCCGCACCGCCGTCGGGCCCATGGGATAGTGTCCAGAAGACGGCGTACCCCGACCCGGCGAAGGAGTGACGTGGGCGACGACACCCCCCGACTCAGACGGCACCATCGGGTTCTGCGGGTGATCGGCGGAGTGGTCGCCGTACTTCTCGTCCTCGTCGTCGTCGCCGGCGGTATCGGCGTGTGGACCGTCACGCGCTCGTTCCCTCAGACCTCCGGCTCAGTCGACGTGCCCGGCCTCACGCAGCCGGTCACGGTGTACCGCGACGACGCCGGCGTGCCTCAGCTCTACGCCTCAACGGCCGACGACCTGTTCCGCGCCCAGGGATACGTGCACGCGCAGGACCGCTTCTGGGAGATGGACTTCCGTCGCCACGTCACCTCCGGCCGGCTGTCCGAGATGTTCGGCGCAAGCCAGGTGCCGACGGACACCTTCATCCGCACGCTCGGCTGGCGTCGCGTCGCCGAGCAGGAGGTGAAGCTCCTCGATCCGACCTCCCTGCGGTATTACCAGGACTACGCGGACGGCGTGAACGCCTACCTGAAGCAGCACTCCGGCGCCGAGCTGTCGCTCGAATACGCGGTGCTGGGGCTGCAGAATCCGTCGTACACGCCGCAGCAGTGGACCCCCGCCGACTCGGTCGCCTGGCTGAAGGCGATGGCGTGGGACCTCCGGTCCAACCTCGAAGAGGAGGTCGATCGCGCTCTGCTCGCCACCAAGCTGAAGCCGGAGCAGGTGGCCGAACTGCATCCCGGCTACTCGTACACGACCCATCCGACGATCACCGACCTCGGTGGTGGGAGCCCACGGACGGTGACTCCGGATGCGCAACCGGGCGCGGCCGCGTCCTCGGGCAGTGCGGAGGACAGCGCCTCGGCCGCTGTCGACCCCGCGCAGTACGCGTCCGGGCTCGAGCAACTCGCCGCGAGCGTCCAAGCACTCCCCCAGCTGATGGGGCCTGCGGGCGACGGCATCGGCTCCAACTCGTGGGTCGTCGGCGGAGCGCACACCGCGAGCGGCAAACCGCTGCTGGCCAACGACCCGCACCTCGGCGCCGCCCTCCCCTCGGTCTGGTATCAGATGGGCCTGCACTGTACGGCCGTCGGCCCGAAGTGTCCGTTCGACGTCGCCGGCTTCAGCTTCTCCGGCTTCCCCGGCATCGTCATCGGGCACAACGACCGCATCTCCTGGGGTTTCACCAACCTAGGGCCCGACGTCGCCGACCTGTTCGTCGAGAAGGTGACCGGAAACACCTACGAGTACGACGGCAAGCAGGTGCCGCTTCAGAAGCGCACCGAGCGCATCCGCGTCGCCGGAGGTGCTGATGTGACGATCACCGTCCGCTCGACGTTGCACGGGCCGATCGTGACGAACATCGGCGATGCCTACGCAACGATCGCGAAAGACCAGGCGGGCAAGCTCGGTATTCCCGCGCAGCAGTTCCAGATCTCGCTCGCGTGGACGGCCCTGACGCCGGGCACGACCGCGAACGCCATCTTCGCCTTCGACGCCGCGCGCGACTGGACCGCTTTCCGAGCGGCAGCCCAGCAGTTCCAGGTGCCGTCGCAGAACCTGGTCTACGCCGACGTGGATGGGCACATCGGCTATCAAGCGCCCGGCCTCATCCCGATCCGGACCGGAGGCAACGGCACGATCCCGATGCCCGGCTGGAGCAGTCAGTACGCCTGGACCGGGACCATCCCCTTCGACCAGCTGCCGTCGGTCTTCGACCCGCCCTCCGGCTACATCGTGACGGCCAACAACGCAGCGGTCGGGCCGGGATTCCCGCAGCTCATCACCGCGGACTGGGACCTCGGCTACCGCGCGAACCAGATCGAGCTGCGGCTCAGCGGCCTCTTCGGCGCCGGGAAGAAGGTGGCCGCGAAGGACATGTCGGCCATCCAATCCGACGCCTACGACGCCAACGCGGCCGCCGTCGTCCCGGTGCTGCGGGAGGTCGCCGACAAGCCGGATGCGTCCGCCGACCTGCAGCGGGCCGCTCGGCTCCTCGAGAACTGGGACTACCGCGACGACGCGGACAGCGCTGCCGCCGCGTACTTCGCCGTGTTCTGGAAGGAGCTCCTGCACGACATGTTCGGCCGCAAGCTCCCCGTGGCGACGGCGCCGACGGGCGGCGACCGCTGGTTCTCCGTCGTAGGCTCACTCGTGTCGCAGCCCGACTCCTCGTGGTGGGCGGACTCGGACCTCGGCACCTCGGACCGCGACTCGATGCTCGCCTACGCGGCCGACCGCGCCTGGGGCACCGCGCGGAAGCTGCTCGGAGACGACACCTCCGCGTGGCGCTGGGACCGCATCCACACGCTGACGCTGAAGAACGCCAGCCTCGGGGAGTCGGGTGTCGCGCCGATCGAGTGGCTGTTCAACCGCGGCCCCTGGCACGTCGGCGGAGGGTCGGCCGTCGTGGACGCCACGGGATGGGACGCCTCGGTCGGCTACGCAGTCTCGCGCCTGCCCTCGATGCGGATGGTCATCGACCTCAGCCGCTTCGACGCGAGCACCTGGGTCAACCTCACCGGAGCGTCCGGCCACGCGTTCGACGCGCACTACACCGACCAGACAGACCTGTGGGCCGCCGGGAAGACCCGCCCGTGGCCCTTCACCGCCGCGGCCGTGCGCCACGCCGCCGCCCAGACGCTCACCCTGCGTCCGCCCCGCTGACGCGGTCAGCGACGCGGGTCAGCGACGCGGGTCAGCGACGCGGGTCAGCGACCGAGGTCGCGCTCCGGCGAGCCCACGTACAGCTGCTGCGGGCGCCCGATCTTGGTCTGCGGGTCGAGGTTCATCTCGCGCCAGTGCGCGATCCATCCCGGCAGCCGGCCGATCGCGAAGAGCACTGTGAACATCCGCGTCGGGAAGCCCATGGCCTTGTAGATCACGCCCGTGTAGAAGTCGACGTTCGGGTAGAGCTTGCGGTCGACGAAGTACTGGTCGGCGAGCGCGACCTCCTCCAGCTCCTTGGCGATGTCGAGCAGCGGGTCGTGCACGCCGAGCGCCTCGAGCACCTCGTCGGCCGACTGCTTGACGAGCTTGGCGCGCGGGTCGAAGTTCTTGTAGACCCGGTGGCCGAAGCCCATGAGCTTGACGCCGGACTCCTTGTTCTTCACCCGCTCGACGAACTTCTGGACGCTCTCGCCCGAGTCGCGGATGCCGGCGAGCATCTGGAGCACCGCTTCGTTCGCGCCGCCGTGCAGCGGGCCGTAGAGCGCGTTGATGCCGGCCGAGACGGAGGCGAACAGGTTCGCCTGGGTGGAACCGACGAGGCGCACCGTAGAGGTGGAGGCGTTCTGCTCGTGGTCCTCGTGGAGGATCAGCAGACGCTCCAGGGCCCGCGACAACACCGGGTTCACCTCATACGGCTCGGCGAGCGTGCCGAAGTTGAGGCGCAGGAAGTTGTCCACGAAGCTCAGCGAGTTGTCCGGGTAGAGGAACGCCTGGCCGAGGCTCTTCTTGTGCGCGTACGCCGCGATGACGGGGAGCTTGGCGAGCAGCCGGATGGTGGAGAGCTCCACCTGCTCCGGGTCGCTGACGCTGAGCGAGTCCTGGTAGAACGTCGACAGTGCGGAGACGGCGCTCGACAGCACCGACATCGGGTGCGCGTCGTGCGGGAGCGCGTCGAAGAAGCGGCGCAGATCCTCGTGGAGGAGCGTGTGCCGACGGATGCGCTCGTCGAACTCCGACAGCTCCGAAGGCGTCGGCAGCTCACCGTGGATGAGCAGCCACGCGACCTCGAGGAAGGTGGAGTTCTCGGCCAGCTGCTCGATCGGGTACCCGCGGTAGCGCAGGATGCCCTGCTCGCCGTCGATGTACGTGATGGACGAGCGCGTGGCCGCGGTGTTCACGAAGCCGTAGTCGAGGCTGGTGAGCCCGGTCTGCTTGGTCAACGAGGAGAAGTCGATGCTCGACGCGCCGTCGACGCTCGGGCGGATCGGGAACTCGGCGACGCCACCCGGGTAGGTCAGCGAGGCCGTCGCGAGTTCGGCCTCCGCCGATCCCGCCTCGACAGAGCCCTCCGCCTGGTTCGGGGCCTTCTCGGTGCCAGTGTTTTCGGTGCCGAGTCCGCTCACAACGCCTCCTGGTGGGGATAGTCGGGGTCTTGCGCGCCGGTTGTGGCAGCGCTGCACAGTGCCGTGCGCTCACGGGCCTGCCGGTACAGCCTAACGAACGTCGGCGACAACTGTGGCATCGGTCAAAGAGCGCGGAAAGGCGTTAGAGGGACTCTCCAAAGGATCGCAGCCGCTCCGCCGCAGCGGCGACCCGCTCGTCGGTCGCAGTGAGCGATAGGCGGACGTGCTGCGGGAAGAACTCCCCGTAGAAGTGGCCCGGACCGGCCAGGATCCCGAGGTCGGCGAGGCGCCCGATGCTCTCCCAGGCGTCGCGTCCCTCCGTCGCCCACAGGTACAGCCCGCCCTCGCTCCGGTCGATCCGGAACCCGGCTGCCGCAAGCGCCGGCTTCAGCAGTTCGCGCCGCG
Organism: Leifsonia sp. RCC_180; assembly: GCF_058138205.1. NCBI lineage: Bacteria > Bacillati > Actinomycetota > Actinomycetes > Micrococcales > Microbacteriaceae > Leifsonia > Leifsonia sp. RCC_180. Next base: position 1,240,310 of record NZ_CP200340.1, read on the forward strand.
CGCGGTACCGCGCCTTCTGCGCCTGCACATGCTCCTCGTCGCCCAGGGCGGTCACCATCGCGGCCTGCAGCGGCGCCGGGAGCATGAGCCCCGCGTGCTTGCGGACGTTCACCAGGCGGTCGATGATCGACCGGCACCCGGCGACGAAGGCCGCACGGTACCCGGCGAGGTTCGACTGCTTGCTGAGCGAGTACACGGCGAGGACGTTCTCGCGGTTCTGCCCGATCACCCGGGGGTCGAGGATGCTCGGGACACGGTCGGCATCCCAGGGCGCCTCCCAGCCGAGTTCGGCGTAGCACTCGTCGCTCGCGATGTACGCGCCGAGCTCCCGGGCCCGCGCGACGGCGGCCCGCAGCTCGGCGACCGACAGGATGCGACCGTCCGGATTTCCCGGAGAGTTCAGCCAGACCAGGCGCGTGCCCTCGGGCCACTCCGCCGGGTCGTCGCTCGCGAGAGCGGTCGCCCCTGCGATCGAGGCGCCGATCGCGTAGGTCGGGTAGGCCGCGCGCGGGTGGACGACGATGTCGCCCTCCCCGAGTCCCAGCATGAAGGGCAGCAGCGCCACCAGCTCCTTCGAGCCGATGGTCGGCAGCACGTTGTCGACGGTCAGTCCGCGCACGCCGCGGCGCCGCTGGAACCAGTCGACGATCGCCTCGCGCAGGGCGGGCGTCCCGACGGTCTGCGGGTAGGCGTGCGCATCCGTCGCCTCGGCGAGCGCCTCACGGATGAGGTCGGGCGTCGGGTCGACCGGCGACCCGATCGACAGGTCCACCAGGCCGCCAGGGTGCGACCGCGCGCGCTCGGCGTACGGCACCATCTGGTCCCAGGGGTAGTCCGGGAGCTGCTGCAGCGCCACGTCAGTGGGCCGTCACGGTCAGTGGGCCTGCGGAGGAAGGGCTGCGATCAGCGGGTGGTCCTTCTGGATCACACCGACCTTCGCGGCGCCGCCCGGCGAGCCGATGTCGTCGAAGAACTCCACGTTGGCGCGGTAGTAGTCCTTCCACTCCTCGGGCAGGTCGTCCTCGTAGTAGATCGCCTCGACCGGGCAGACCGGCTCGCAGGCGCCGCAGTCGACGCACTCGTCAGGGTGGATGTACAGCGACCGTTCGCCCTCGTAGATGCAGTCGACGGGGCACTCGTCGATACAGGCCCTGTCCTTCACATCGACGCACGGGAGAGCGATGACATAGGTCACAGTGGTTCGGATCCCTTCACGAGGAGCTGTGCTTCTAGCTTAGGCCGTTCACTGCGGGACGGCGGACGCTGACGTCCGGCCACGCGACGACGACAGCGGCGATCAGGATCGGCCCGATCAGCCACACCTGCCCCGCGAGATTGTTCGGGATGAGCACAGAGCCTCCCCCGCTCTCCTGCGTGAACAGCAGGATGACGACGATCGCGCCGAGCGCGGCGAGGAGGGCCGGCAAGCGGCTGTGGCCGAGGAGCCGGAGCCCGAGCAGCAGGGATGTGAACGCCAGCAGCGACCCGATGAGCCCGAGCGGGATGGGGATGCCCCAGGTCACCGAGATCTGATGGGCGATCGTACCGATCGCTCCGAACACCGCTCCCGCCAGCACGAGGAGGATGGCGCTGACGATCCGGCTGAACATCCTCGCATCCTAGCTGGACACTCTCAGAAGGGTGATCTACAGTCGAGTGGGTAAGGTTAGCCTTACCAACCACATCCCTCGATCGACGACAAGGTTCCCCGTGCTCGCGAACTACCTGATCGGCCTCCGCGAAGGCCTCGAGATGGCGCTCATCGTCACCATCCTGGTCGCCTACGTCGTGAAGCTGGGCCGGACCGAAGTGCTCTCGAAGCTGTGGATCGGCGTCGCGATCGCCCTTATCATCCCGCTCGCCATCGGCGCGGTCCTCACCTGGGGACCGATGGGGATGAGCTTCCAGGCGCAGGAGATCCTCGGCGGCTCGCTGTCCATCGTCGCCGTCGGTTTCGTCACCTGGATGGTGTTCTGGATGGGCAAGACCGCCCGCTCCATGAAATCCACCCTGCACGGCCGGCTCGACTCGGCGCTCGTGGGCGCCGGCTGGGGCGTGGTGCTCCTCGCCATGCTGAGCGTCGGGCGCGAAGGCATCGAGACCTCCCTCTTCGTCTGGGCGACCGTCGCGAGCACCGGAGACAGCTGGGAGCCCGCCGTCGGTGCGCTCCTCGGCCTCGCCACCGCAGCGGTACTCGGGTTCCTGCTCTACCGCGGCATGGTGAAGATCAACCTCGGCGCGTTCTTCACCTGGACCGGCGCGTTCCTCATCCTGGTCGCCGCCGGCGTGCTCGCCTACGGTATCGGCGACCTGCAGGAGGCCGGGCTGATCCCGGGGGGCGGGGTCCACGCCTACGACATCAGCGGCGCCATCCCCTCCTCCAGCTGGTACGGCACCCTGGCGGCGGGCATCGTCAACTTCAACCCGTCGCCCACCTGGCTCCAGGTCGGGGCGTGGGTCGCCTACCTCGCCGTCGTCGGCTACTTCTACGTGCGCCAGCACCGGGCGTCCGCCCGGCCGGCGCCGAGCGCGCCGGCACCCACGTCCGCGCCGGCGTCGCAGCACGCGCCCATCGCCTCCTGAACCCCACGCAGCACCCGAACAGAAAGCGCAGTACACCCATGCCTCGACTCCGCCCGGTGGCCGCCCGCGCCGCCCGCCCGGTCCGCCGCCGCCTGGTCGCCGTGGCCGGTTCCCTCGCCGGGACCGCCGCGCTCGCTGCCGCTCTGACCGGCTGCGTGCCGAACCAGGCCACGGCCTCCGACGAGGCGATCGCGGTCACGCTGACCGACAGCAAATGCACCGTCTCGACCAGTACGGCGAAGGCCGGCCCGATCACCTTCCAGGTTACGAACAGCGGGACCGACGTCAACGAGTTCGAGCTCCTCGCGACCGACAAGCTGCGCATCGTCGGCGAGAAGGAGAACATCGGCCCCGGAACCACGGTCAACTACGTGGTGCAGCTCGCCGAGGGAGACTACTTCTCGGCGTGCCGGAAGGGGATGGTCGGCCAGCCCAACCACGTCGCCGCCTTCACGGTGACCCCTGGGTCGGGCAAGACCGTCACGCAGAGCGAGAGCAAGCAGGTCGCGCAGGCCGTCAGCAACTACGTCGGGTACGTGAAGGACCAGTCCGGCGCGCTCCTGACCGCCACCAAGACGTTCGCGGCCGCCTACGCCGGCGGTGACGATGCCGCCGCCCGCGCGCAGTACGCCTCCACCCGATCCTTCTACGAGCGGATCGAGCCGACGGCCGAGCAGTTCGGCGACCTCGACCCGGCCCTCGACCTCCGTGAGGCCGACCTGGCGGAAGGCCAGGAGTGGACAGGCTGGCACCGTATCGAGAAGGACCTCTGGGCACCCGCCGGCTACACCCCGGCCGACGCGGCCACCCGCACGCAGCTCGCCGACAAGCTCGTCGCCGACACCCAGCGTCTGTACGACCTCGTGCATGCAAAGGACTTCACCCTCACCATCGACCAGATCTCCAACGGCGCCATCGGCCTGATGGAGGAGGTCGCAGGTTCCAAGATCACCGGCGAGGAGGAGGCCTTCTCACACACGGACCTGCAGGACTTCCAGGCGAACCTCGAGGGCGCCCAGGTCGCGTACGGCGTCGTCCGCGACACCGCCTCGCAGAAGGGCAGCAGCGGCAAGGATGTCGTCGCCAAGCTCGATGCGGAATTCAAGACGGTCGCCACCACGCTCGCGCAGTACACGTCCGGCGACGGCTTCGTCAGCTACACCGAGCTCACCACCGACCAGGTCAAGCAGCTGTCCGACCAGGTGAACGCGCTCAGCGAGCCGCTCAGCCGGCTGACCTCGATCATCGTCAAGTAAGGACGAACCCGAGAGTGAGCCGCAAGCAGCGTCCCGACGCCGAACGCCCGGAGACCGAGGAGGTCGCCGGGCGCCCCGGCGTCTCTGGGGGCTCTGGGCGCTCCGGGCTGTCGCGGCGCGGCATGCTCGGCCTTGCCGGAGCGACCGTCGGAGCCGGCCTGGTGGGTGCCGCTGCGGGCGTCGGCGTCGACCGTGCCGTGCTCGGTGCGACGGCTTCGACGGCATCCACCTACCCGTTCTACGGCGCGCACCAGGCCGGCATCACGACGCCCGCGCAGGACCGCCTCCACTTCGCCGCGTTCGACACGTCCCCAGGCCTCGACCGCGACGGCCTGATCGAGCTGCTGCAGGACTGGACCAAAGCCGCGGCCCGGATGACGCAGGGGCGTCCGGCGGGCAAGTACGGCCCTGCCTCCGGCCCGACCGACGCTCCCCCGGACGACACCGGTGAGGCCCTCGACCTGCCGCCCGGCGGGCTGACGCTCACCTTCGGCTTCGGCGCCACGCTGTTCCGGTCCGCGACCGGAGAGGACCGGTTCGGGATCGCGTCCGACCGCCCGGCCGCGCTGGTCGACCTCCCGCGGTTCCCCGGCGACGCGCTGCTTGCACCCATCACCGGCGGCGACCTCTGCGTGCAGGCCTGCAGCGACGACCCCCAGGTGGCCGTGCACGCCATCCGGAACCTGTCGCGCATCGCCTTCGGCCGCGCCGCCATCCGCTGGTCGCAGCTCGGCTTCGGCCGCACCTCCTCCACCTCGCGCGCTCAGGTCACCCCGCGCAACCTGTTCGGCTTCAAGGACGGTACGGCCAACATCAAGTCGGAGGACCAGTCGGTCGTCGACGACTACGTGTGGGCGGCGCACGAAGACGGCGCCGGGTGGATGGACGGCGGCTCGTACCTGGTCGCCCGCAAGATCCGCATGGTGATCGAGACGTGGGACCGGCAGCAGCTCGGCGAGCAGGAGCGCATCATCGGACGGGACAAGGGCGAAGGGGCGCCGCTGTCCGGCGGCACCGAGTTCACCGAGCCGAACTTCCTCGCGCTGGCGAAAGACGGCGGCACCAAGATCGACCCGGACTCGCACGTCCGGCTCGCGCATCCCACCGCCAACGCCGGAGCGCAGCTGCTGCGCCGCGGCTACAACTTCGTCGACGGCAACGACGAGCTGGGGCGGCTCAACGCCGGGCTGTTCTTCATCGCTTTCCAGCGCGACCCGCGGAAGCAGTTCATCCCGATCCAGCAGCGCCTGGCGGCGAACGATCTGATGAACGAGTACGTACGCCACGTCGGCTCCGGGGTGTTCGCGGTGCCGCCCGGGGCGAAGGAAGGGTCGTACGTGGGGGCGGGGCTGTTCGCGTAGGGTCCTGTATTCAGGAGCCCGTATTCAGGAGCTCGGCGTCGGCGTCGCGCTGGGGGCCATCCCCTTCGACACCGAGTAGTTGGCGACCCAGCCGTTGCTGCCGGCGTCGGTGACGACCACGAGCACTCCGTACGTGCCGTTGGTGAACGTGCCCGTGCCTCCGCCCTTCGGGCCTTGGGCGCCGAACTCGCCGCTGAAGCCGGCGTCGGTCAACTGCTTCTCGATCGCGGTATACGAGTCAGCGCCATCGACCTTCACCGTGACGTTCCACACCTTGTCGTCACCCGAGCCGAGCCCCGCGCCGAGCACGACGTCGCCGCTCGCGAGAGGGACCTCTTTGGGGAAGTCCGACGGCACCGAGGTGCCGCCGATGTCGACATTGCCGCCGGACACATCCTTGACGACGCCCTGGAAGCTGCAGGCGGTCAGGGCGGGTGCCGCGCCGAGCAGCAACACGGCGACGAGCGGGACGGCGAGGATGCGGCGGTTCATGCCCCCATTCTCATGGACCGACCCGAGCGGGAGGCTGCACGATGTCGTGCGTATCGAAGGAGAATCGGGCCGAATTCTCCTTCACATGGCAGTACGGAAGGAGATTCGGACGGGAAACGTCCGATTCTCCTTCCGTACGAGGGAAGCAGTACCGCGGGTCAGACCGCCGCGGCGTCCTGACGCTTCAGGCGGGCGGCGGCACGGCCGCGCGCGGTCGCATCCAGCTCGACCTTGCGGATGCGCACGGCCTCAGGCGTCACCTCGACGCATTCGTCGTCGCGCGCGAACTCCAGCGACTCCTCGAGCGTGAGCTGACGCGAGGGCGTCATCGACTCGAAGTTGTCGGCGGTCGACTGACGCATGTTGGTCAGCTTCTTCTCCTTGGTGATGTTCACGTCCATGTCGTCGGCGCGCGAGTTCTCGCCGATCACCATGCCCTCGTAGACCTCCTCGGTGGGGTTCACGAAGAACGTCATGCGCTCCTGCAGGGCGATGATGGCGAACGGGGTGACGACACCGGACCGGTCGGCGACGATCGAGCCGTTGCTGCGGGTCACGATGTGGCCCGCCCACTCGTCGTAGCCGTGCGAGATCGCGTTCGCGATGCCGGTGCCGCGCGTGGTGGTGAGGAACTCGGTGCGGAATCCGATCAGGCCGCGCGACGGGACGATGAACTCCATGCGGACCCAGCCGGTGCCGTGGTTCGCCATGTTCTCCATGCGGCCCTTGCGGGCGGCGAGCAGCTGGGTGATCGCACCGAGGTACTCCTCGGGGGCGTCGATCGTCAGGTGCTCGTACGGCTCGTGGGTCTTGCCGTCGATCTTCTTGGTGACCACCTGCGGCTTGCCGACGGTGAGCTCGTAGCCCTCGCGGCGCATCTGCTCGACGAGGATGGCCAGCGCCAGCTCGCCGCGGCCCTGCACCTCCCAGGCGTCCGGGCGGCCGATGTCGAGCACGCGCAGCGACACGTTGCCGACCAGCTCGCGGTCGAGGCGGTCCTTGACCATGCGGGCGGTGAGCTTGTGGCCCTTCACCTTGCCGACGAGCGGCGACGTGTTGGTGCCGATGGTCATCGAGATGGCGGGCTCGTCGACGTGGATCGCGGGCAGCGGACGCACGTCCTCCGGGTCGGCGAGCGTGTCGCCGATCATGATGTCGGCGAAGCCGGCGACGGCGACGATGTCACCGGGACCGCCGGACTCGGCCGGGTAGCGGTCGAGCGCCTTGGTCATCAGCAGCTCGGTGACCCGCACGTTGTGCACGTCGCCGTCGTGACGCACCCAGGCGACGGTCTGGCCCTTGCGGAGCGTGCCGTTGAAGATGCGAAGGAGCGCCAGGCGACCGAGGAACGGCGAGGCGTCGAGGTTGGTGACGTGCGCCTGCAGCGGCGCCTCCGGGTCGTAGCTCGGCGCCGGGATGTGCTCGAGGATGGCCTCGAACAGCGGCTCGAGGTCGTCGTTGTCGGGCAGCTCGCCATTGGCCGGCTTGTTGCGGCTCGCAGCGCCCGCGCGACCCGAGGCGTAGACCACGGGCACGTCGAGGATCGCGTCGAGGTCGAGGTCCGGCACGTCGTCGGAGAGGTCGCTCGCGAGACCGAGCAGGAGGTCCTGGCTCTCGCCGACGACCTCGTCGATGCGCGCGTCGCCACGGTCGGTCTTGTTGACCGCGAGGATCACGGGGAGCTTGGCTTCGAGCGCCTTGCGCAGCACGAAGCGGGTCTGCGGCAGGGGGCCCTCGGACGCATCCACCAGCAGGACGACGCCGTCGACCATGGAGAGGCCGCGCTCGACCTCGCCGCCGAAGTCGGCGTGGCCGGGGGTGTCGATCACGTTGATGGTGATCGGGCCGTTCGGGGCGTGCTTGCCGTTGTACGAGATCGCCGTGTTCTTGGCGAGGATCGTGATGCCCTTCTCACGCTCCAGCTCGTTGGAGTCCATGGCGCGGTCTTCGACGTGCGCGTGGGCATCGAACGAGTTCGTCTGCTTCAGCATGGCATCGACCAGCGTGGTCTTGCCGTGGTCGACGTGGGCGACGATCGCGACATTGCGCAGATCGTCGCGGCGGGCGACGGCGTTCTCGGACATGCGTGAAGACTCGACTCTCGTCAGAAGGAAGAAGGGGAACGGTCCATTCTATCCTGGATCCGCTCCCCTTCTCCTGTGTCCGCTGTCAGCGAGCGCTACAGCCCCTGTGCGACAGGCGGCTCGGGGGTCTGCGGCTCCGGCGCGACGGTCGGCGGCGCGGACTCGTCCGAGCCTGCCGCGAGCAGCTCCAGGCGCAGCGCGCGACGTGCCCGCTGCTGCTCCGGGTCCGGAAGCGGCACCGCAGCGAGGAGGCGCTGGGTGTAGGCCTCCTTCGGGTAACGGAGGATCTCGTCACGGGTGCCCACCTCGACCAGCCGGCCGTGGTGCATCACGGCGATGCGGTCGGCGAGCACGTCGATGACGGCGAGGTCGTGGGTGATGAACAGGCAGGCGAAGTTCATCTCCTTCTGCAGCGTCTGCATCAGCTGCAGCACGCGGGCCTGGACGGACACATCCAGTGCGCTCGTCGGCTCGTCGGCGATGAGCACCTGCGGCTTCAGCGAAAGCGCGCGGGCGATCCCGACGCGCTGCTTCTGACCGCCCGAGAGCTCGTGCGGGAACCGGCTGCGGTAGGCGCGCGGCAGCTCGACGCTGTCGAGCAGACGGTCGACCTCCTTCGACAGCTCCGCACCCTTGAGGTTCTTCGCGAGGCGAAGCGGCTCGGCGATGGAGTCGGAGATCTGGAGGCGCGGGTTCAGCGACGACGACGGGTCCTGGAAGACGATGCCGACGTTGCGGTGCAGCTGGCGGATCTCATCCCGGCTCGGCTTGCTGATGTCCTGACCGGCGACGACGAGCTTGCCCGAGTGGATGGGCAGCAGCGCGATCGCGGCGCGGCCGAGCGTGGTCTTGCCGGAGCCCGACTCGCCCACGAGTCCGACGACCTCGCCCTCGTGGATCTTCAGATCGATGTCGCTGGCGGCGCGGAAGGCCGGCACACGCCCGTGCTTCGGGTACTCGATGGCGACGTTCTGGAAGTCGACGACCACCTTCCGCCTATCCATCTCGGATCTCTCGTGCTCGGCCTGGGCCGCGCGCTCGTTGGCGCGGATGCGCTCGGTGAACGACTCATCCGGGTGCTCGGTGCCCGCGGCGAGGGCGGCCGTGGTGTCGATCTCCTCGTCCTCGCGCTGGCCGAGGTGCGGCACGGCGTCGAGCAGGGCGATCGTGTACGGGTGCTGCGGGTTGGCGAACACGTCCGCCACGGTGCCCGCCTCGACGATGTCGCCCTTGCGCATGACGACGATGTTGTCGGCGAGGTCCGCGACGACGCCCATGTCGTGCGTGATCAGCAGGATGGCGCTGTCCAGCCGGTCGCGGAGGCTGCGCAGCAGCTCCAGGATCTCGGCCTGCACGGTCACGTCGAGCGCCGTGGTCGGCTCGTCCGCGATCAGGAGCTTCGGGTCGCACGAGATCGACTGGGCGATCATGGCGCGCTGCCGCTGGCCTCCGGAGAGCTGGTGCGGGTAGGAGTTGAACGCCTTCTTCGGGTCGGGCAGCTCCACCATGGCGAGCAGCTCGAGCGCGCGCTCCTTGGCCTCGTGGGGCGACATCCCGAAGTGGATGCGCAGGGTCTCGACGATCTGGAAGCCCACCGTGTACACCGGGTTCAGGGCCGTCATCGGCTCCTGGAAGATCACGGCGACCTGGCGTCCGCGCACCCGGCGCATCTGCGGCTGGCTGAGGCCGGTCAGCTCGCGGCCGTCCAGCTTGATCGAGCCGCGCACGCGGGAGTTCTGCGGCAGGAGGTCGAGGATCGCCATCGAGCTCGCACTCTTACCGGAGCCGGATTCGCCGACGATGGCGAGGACCTCGCCCGCCTTGATCTGGTAGTCGAGCTTCTTCGCGGCCGGCACCCACTCGCCGTCCACACCGAAGTCGACGGAGAGGCCGTTCACCTCGAGGACGGGGCCGCCGGTCGCAGGCGTCGTCCGAGCCGGGTTGGTCTCGGTCATGATTCGTGGTTCCTTTCGGGGGCGCGCTCTGCGTCGGAGGAGAACGAGCGGAATGAGAGCATGGACCCATGCCCTACGTCTCCCCCGCCGAGCGCGAGGTTTTCGTGTCCCGGTTCAACCGGGTCCTTGCCGTGCTGATCTGGGCGGCTGCTGTCGCCCTGACCGTCGGCCTGCTGGTGAGCGTCCACGACGCCCGTCTGCTGTACATCGTGCCGGGTGCGCTGTTCGCCTTCGTCGCCTGGGCGATGCTGTGGCGTCCGCAGTTGACGGTCGCCGACGACGGCATCACGGTCGTCAACGTGACCCGCACCGTCCACATCCCGTGGGAGGCGCTGATCGCCGTCGACACCAAGTTCGCGCTGACGCTGTACACGCCCGGCCACCGCTTCCCGGTGTGGGCTGCGCCCGCCCCGGGCACCGGCAGCACGCTCCGCGCCACCCGCAACGAGACGCGGGGACGCCTCGGCCGGCCGCGCGTCGAGGACAGCGTGCGCCGCCCCGGCGACCTGCTCGGCACCGAGTCCGGTGCCGCGGCGGAGGTGGTCCGCCGCCGCTGGACGATGCTGCAGGACTCCGGCGCGATCGATGCCGGCCGTGCCGACGAGACGCCGGTCGCCGTGCGCTGGCACATCACGGCGCTGGTCGCGCTGGTGGTGCTGCTCGCGGCCACCGTCGCCGCACTGCTCCTGGCCTGACAGGCCCGGGAGCAGCGCGGCGGAGGCGGTCGTCACAGCACGTCCTCCGCGAGGGCCGCTCCAGTCCTGGGGCTGCGGTCGTCGCCTTCGCCGTCCTCCGGCTCCTGCTCACGCATCTTGCGCAGGTTGAACCGGCGATGGCGCGGGTCGAACGCGTCGCGCAGGCCGTCTCCGACGAAGTTGACGAGCAGCGCCAGGGTGACGATGAACGCGCCGGGCCACCAGAACAGCCAGGGCCGGGTCTGGAACGCCGACTGGTTGGAGCTGATCAGGAGGCCGAGCGAGACGTCCGGCGGCCGGATGCCGTAGCCGAGGTACGACAACGCGGTCTCGAGCAGGATGGCGGAGGCCATGATCAGGGTCGAGGCGACGATCACGACGCCGATCGCGTTCGGCAGGATGTGCTTGAAGATGATGCGGCTGTCCGAGGCGCCGGCGACCCGCGCCGCCTCCACGAACTCCCGCTCGCGGAGCGACAGGAACTCGCCGCGGACCAGTCGGGCGATGCCCATCCACGAGAAGAACCCGAGCATCAGGGCCAGGAAGAAGGCGCCGAGCCCGCCGAACGCGTGCCCGACCACCGAGCCGATCACCAGCGCCGGGATGACGATGAACACGTCGGTGATGCGCATCAGGATGGCGTCGACGACGCCGCGGAAGTATCCCGCCACCGCCCCGACGACGACACCGACGACGCTCGCGATCAGGCCGAGGACGACCATGACGAGGATCGAGTTCTGGATGCCGCGCATGGTCAGCGCGAAGTAGTCCTTGCCGATGCGGTCCTGACCGAAGGGGTGCTCGAAGCTGGGCGAACCCTGCTGCACCTGCGGGTTCAGCTCGGTGTAGTTGTACTTCCACCATCCGGGGATGGGCCCGAGGCCGATCGCCGAGATCGAGAAGATCAGGATGAAGATGAACAGGATGGCGCTGGCGACAGCGACCTTGTTCGACCGGAACCGCTTCCAGACCAGCTTGCCCTGACTGACCGGAGGCGCACTCGGCGCCTGCAGCTCGTCGGCGATAGGTGTGTTGTCGGACATTATCGGACCCTCACTCTCGGGTCGAGTGCGGCGTACGCGAGGTCTGCCAGGAAGTTGAACAGGATCGCCATGGCCGCGATCACCAGGAAGTAGGCCATGACCGGATTGAGGTCACCGCGCTGGAGTCCGGCGTTGAAGAGCGAGCCCATGCCGGGGATCGCGAACACCCGCTCCGTGATGACCGCACCACCGAGCAGCGCGCCGACGTCGAAGGCGACGAGGGTCGTGATCGGGATCAGCATGTTGCGGAAGGCGTGGCGCACCACGACGGTCCGCTCGGGCAGGCCCTTCGCGCGCGCGGTGCGGATGAAGTCCTGGTTCAGCACCTCGAGCATCCCGGCCCGCGAGTAGCGGGTGTACGACGCGAACGAGATCAGCAGCAGCGCGATCGTCGGCAGCACCAGGTGCGTGAACGTGTCGAGTCCGGTGACCCACATGTCGCCCTCGAGCCCGGGGGTCGAGGAGCCCACGGTCGCGATCGGGCGGCCGTTCGTGTCCTGGAAGTACTGCGGCCAGGCCTGCATGAAGCGGTCGACGATGATCAGGAAGCCGGACACGAGCGTGACGATGACGGCGATGCGCATGTTCTGGCCGCGGTCGTAGCCGCCGACGAACCAGCCGATCGCCAGCGTCACGACGATGGCCACGATCGCCAGGATGACGATGGTCGCGACCGTGGAGACGTCGAACAGCGGCTGCAGGGCGAAGTAGCAGACGAGGCTGACCGCGCCGGCGATGGCCGCCGAGATGAGCGCACGCCGGTTCTGCAGCCCCGAGATGAGCGCGGTCGCGCCGATCACGGTTGCGGCGATGAGGAGGATCATCACGATCGGGCCGAGGCCCGGCACGAGGAACCAGTTCGTAGCCGACATCAGCAGCAGCACACCGGCGGTCGCCACAGCGGAGACCACGAAGGTGATCAGACGCCGCCTTCGGTCACCGCCGATCAGCGACTGCCAGATGAGGCCCGCGACCACGCCGATGATGACGGCGATCCACCACGGAATCGTCGGATGCGCGAGGAAGTTGTTGAACCCGATGGCGACGAACTCCTTCAGGAGCACGGCCACGAGGAACGCCGGAAGCGAGTACAGGAAGAAGCTGAAGAACGTGACGACGTTGTCGAGTCCGCTGTACTGGCGAAGGGCGGTGACGATACCGATGGTCACACCGAGGAGGATCGCGAGGATCAGGGCGAAGGTGACCAGCTGGACCGTCGACCCGAGGGCCTGAGGCAGGATGTCGGTCACCTGGGCGTTGGAAGCCGTGGCGCCGAGGTTGCACGCGTTGGCGAACGGGATGAGGCACTTGGCCGCACCACCCAGCCACAGCAGCCAGCGCAGCGGCGGCGGCACGTCGAGCTGGAGGAGCTGGATGCGCGCGTTGATGAGCTGCGTCTTATTCGGGGAGTTGCTGCTTCGCAGGTCCTGGAGCGGGTCGACACTGTAGGCCACCAGCATGTACATCAGGAACGAAGCGGCGATGATGATGAGCACTGAGACCAGGAGGCGCCTCAGGATGAAACTCGCCATAGGTTCAAAACCTTCACTGACAGGACGCGCCGAACTTCGGGTGCGGCGGGAGGGGGTTCGCCGCCAGGCGCGTATCTCACGGGGCGGACGGATCGCGTCCACCGACTACATGATACGGGGCGTCGGTCAAGAAACCGACGCCCCCGCCGCAGGGAGAGTGCCCGGGGTTCGCCCGGGCACTCTCACTTGCGGAGTTGTTACTTCGAGGAGGAGGACTTGACGTTCCACTCCCAGAAGTTCCAGAACGGGCCGGACTGCCCGCCGTTGTACTTGATGCCGTCAACCCGCGAGGTGGTCGCGAAGACACCCGGGAGCTGGAACAGCGGAAGGCCATAGCCGTCGGCGAAGGTCTTCTTGTCGATCTGGTACTCGATCTTCGTCAGCTCATCCTTGTCCAGGGTGGTCTGCGACTTGAGGGCCGGGTCGTTGGTGCCCGTGTAGCGGTTGTAGTTACCGCCACCCTGCGAGGCGAACACCTGCGGCAGCTGCGTGGTGCCTGCACCCGGGCTGATCCAGCCGAAGAGCGAGGCGTCGTAGTCGCCACCCGGGAGCAGCTTGCTCCAGTCGGGCGAGCCGGCGTCGACGACCTTGAAGCCGGCCTTGGCGGCCGAGGTCGCGATCGACTGGAACTCGTCGACACGGTTCGGGTTGTTCGTGTTGTACAGGATGCGGACGGTCGGCGTGGCACCGGCGAGCAGCGCCTTGGCGCCGTCGATGTCGACCTTGCTGTACTTGTCAGAGCCGTTCTGCTTGACGCTGCCCTCGTACTGCTCCTGGTTCGGCAGGAAGATCTGCGAGTCCAGGACCTTGGCCTTCGAGTCGACCGGGGTGACGATCGAGTCGAGGATCTGCTGACGCGGGATCGTCTTCAGGAACGCCTCGCGAACCTTGGCGTCGGCGAAGACCGGCGATCCGAAGTTCAGGTCGAGGTGGTCGTACGACGCCTGCGCACCGGTCAGGATCTTCGCGCTGGTCTGCTTGAGCGCGGTGATCGTGTCGGCGGACGCCTGCGGGTTGATGATGTCGACCTCACCGTTCTGGAGAGCGGTGACCTGGGCGTTCGCGTCCGGGATGATACGGAAGACGATCTTGTCCACGTTCGGCTTGAGGCCGCCGGCGTAGTACTTGTTCTTCGTCATCGTCAGCGACTGACCCGGGGTCCACGAGGAGACGACGAACGGACCGGAGGAGACCAGTAGGTCCTTGTCGGTCGGGAACGCGGTCACGTCGTAGCCGGTGTTGACGAAGTCCGCCGCCTTCTTCAGCGTCGGGTCGACAGGAGCCGGGTTCGCCGGGTCGCCCTTCGGCAGGCCCTTCAGCAGCTTGGTCAGGTCGGCGGCCGAGGAGAGGCCCGCCTTCTTGGCCACGATGTGCGCGGGCTGCGCGATCGGGTTCACGAGCTCCCAGTCCACGTACGGGGTGGCGTACTTGAGGGTGATCGTGCGGTTGTCGTTGCTGACCGTCGGGAAGTCGGTCGCGTCCACACCGGCGGTCGAGCCCGCGATCGTGAAGTACTGGGTGCCGCTGGAGACGTTGCCCTCGGCGTCGAACTTCGCCGAGTCGTAGTGGCCGGAGGCGATGGCCCACGCGAGGATCATGTCGTCAGCGGTGACGGGCTGGCCGTCGCTCCACTTGTCGTCCTTGTTCAGCGTGTACTTGACCGTCAGCGGGTCGTCCGAGGTCTTCTCGAATGTGCCGAACTTGTCGTCGTGGACGATCTTGTAGTTGTTGTCGATGTACTGGAACCCGGTTCCGTACGATCCGTTCAGGTACCCGACCTGGCCGTTGGTGTCCAGGTTGCCCTGCGGCGTCTGCGAGTTGAACGAGGTGAAGTCGTTGACGACCGCCACCGTCACGGTGCCGCCCTTGGCAGCGGACGAGGTGTTGGTGCTGCCGGACGTGGTGCAGGCTGACAGGGCGAGTGCGGCGACGCCTGCCACGGCGACAGCACTGAGCCCGTACCTGACCTTTCTTCCGTTGATGTGCAATGTTCCTCCTGTGCGAAGTGTGCGACGGTGCAAGCGTGCGAGAGCGCCTGTCCCGCGCGGGATAAGAATGACCCTAGGTATCGTCGGCAGCGATTGCAAAACAGGGGCACAAAACGTTACAGAGTGGTAACTCAGTCGGTGGATTCCTGCACGAAGCGCACAAAAACGATGGAATCGTTCGCGTAATGCAACGTTTCCGTGGTTTCCCGCGGGGCCTGGCAGGATGCCCCTATGAGCAACGCGTTGACCTGGGCCGCCGAGTCTCCTGTCGACCGCGGATCACGGCAGCGGTTGTGGTGGGAGATCGCGATCGTCCTCGGCCTCTCGCTCGGTCAGTCGGCCGTCTACTCCATCGTCAGCATCGTCGACCGCGCCACCCAGAGCACGCCCCTCGCCGATCAGAAGACGGAGGTGAATCCGGCCCAGTCGAGCCGGGAGGTCTTCGACTTCCTCTATCAGGTGCTGGGCAATCTGTTCCCGCTGTTCGCGGTCGCGCTGGTCGTCTATCTGCTGTGGCAGCCGCAGCGGAGCGGCTTCCACCGCATCGGCCTCGACCTGACCCGGCCCGTGCGCGACCTCGCCGGCGGCGGGCTGCTGTTCCTCGTCATCGGCGTGCCGGGCATCCTCTTCTACGCGGTGACGCGGCTGCTCGGGATCACGGTGACGGTCGAAGCATCGACCCTCGACGCGCACTGGTGGACGGTGCCGGTGCTCATCCTCGCGGCGCTGCGTGCGGCGCTTCAGGAGGAAGTGATCGTCGTCGGTTACCTGTTCACCCGACTGCGGCAGCTGGGCTGGGGAAAGTGGACGATCATTCTGGCGGCGGCGGTGCTGCGCGGCAGCTACCACCTCTACCAGGGCTTCGGTCCGTTCGTCGGCAACGCCGTGATGGGCGTCGTCTTCGGCTGGTGCTACACGCGCTGGGGCCGGGTGATGCCGCTCGTGATCGCGCACACCATCATCGACATCGTCTCGTTCGTCGGCTATCCCCTCGCCGTCGCGTGGTGGCCGTCCGTCTTCGCCTAGCCCTCTCTATTCCACTCCCCTCAACCCCCGCCAACAGTTCCTCAGTTTTTCAGGCGACACGCCGCGCAGGATGCGAAAAACTGAGGACCTGTTGGCTTGGGAAACGGGGTCAGGCGAACGCCTCGGGGGGCGGGCAGGCGCAGAAGAGGTTGCGGTCGCCGTAGGCCTGGTCGATGCGGCGGACCGGCGGCCAGTACTTGGTGCGGACGAGGGCAGGCACCGGGTAGACGGCCTGCTCACGGGAGTACGGGTGACTCCAGTCGGAGGAGACGACCGACTCTGCGGTGTGCGGGGCGTTGCGCAGCGGGTTGTCGTCGGAGGGCCAGTCCCCCGCCGCCACCGCGTCCGCCTCGGCGCGGATCGCGACCATCGCGGCCACGAAGCGGTCGAGCTCGGCCAGGTCTTCGCTCTCGGTCGGCTCCACCATGAGGGTGCCGGCGACCGGGAACGACATGGTCGGCGCGTGGAAGCCGTAGTCGATGAGCCGCTTGGCGACGTCGTCGACGGTCACGCCGGTGCGCTCGGTGAGCGGGCGCACATCGAGGATGCATTCGTGCGCGACCAGGCCGTCCTCCCCTGCGTAGAGCACCGGGAAGTGCTCGCGGAGCCGGGCTGCGACGTAGTTGGCCGCGAGTACGGCAGCGCCGGTCGCATCCTTGAGCCCCTCCGCGCCCATCATCCGGACGTACGCCCAGCTGATCGGGAGGATGCTCGGGCTGCCGTAGGGCGCGGCGGACACCGGGGCGCCGCCGTGCTCGACACGGCCGCCGCCTGCGAGCGGATGCGTCGCATCCTGAGCCAGAGGATGCCCAGGCAGGAAGGGCGCGAGGTGCGCCTTGGCCGCCACCGGGCCGACACCCGGGCCACCTCCGCCGTGTGGGATGCAGAACGTCTTGTGCAGGTTGAGGTGGCTGACGTCGCCGCCGAAGTCTCCGAACCGTGCGTAGCCGAGCAGGGCGTTGAGGTTGGCGCCGTCGACGTAGACCTGTCCGCCCGCATCGTGCACGGCCTGGGTGATGGCGACGACGTCGTGCTCGTAGACCCCGTGCGTCGACGGGTAGGTGATCATGAGCGCGGCGAGGCTGTCGGCGTGCTCGGCGATCTTGGCGCGCAGGTCGTCGAGGTCGACGTTGCCCAGCTCGTCGGTCGCGACCACGACCACGCTCATCCCTGCGAGCACCGCCGAGGCGGCGTTGGTGCCGTGGGCGGACTGTGGGATGAGGCACACCGTGCGCTGCAGGTCGCCGCGCGAGCGGTGGTAGCCGCGGATCGCGAGGAGGCCCGCGAGCTCGCCCTGGCTGCCCGCGTTGGGCTGCAGGGAGACGGTGTCGTAGCCGGTGACGTCCGCCAGCCAGCTCTCCAGCTGGTCGATCAGCTCGAGCGATCCGGCCACATCGGCGGCCGGCGCGAAGGGATGCAGTGCCGCGAACTCGGGCCAGGTCACGGCCTCCATCTCGGTCGCCGCGTTCAGCTTCATGGTGCACGAGCCGAGCGGGATCATGCCGCGATCGAGCGCGTAGTCGCGGTCCTGCAACAGGCGCAGGTAGCGCATCATCGCGGTCTCGGAGTGGTGGGTGTTGAACACGGGATGCGTGAGGTATCCCGACTCCCGGGCGAGCCCCGAGTCGAAGGACGGCTCCCCCGCCAGGTCGACGGAGAACTCGGCATCGACCGTACCGCCGAGCACCTCGATGAGGTCGGCGAGCGGGAAGGTGCCGTCTCGGAGGTCGGCCGCCGACTCCTCGTCGAGGCTCAGCGAGACGAGCCCGGCATCCGTCGCGTGGAGCAGCAGACCGCGGTCGTGCGCCCGGGCGACGACGGTGGCTGCGTCATCCACCTCGACCTGGAGGGTGTCGAAGTACGACCGCGACACGACCTCGACACCGGATGCGCGGAGCGCCCCGGCGACTCCGGCCGTCGACAGGTGCACCTGGCGTCCGATCGCGCGCAAGCCGGCAGGCCCGTGGTAGACCGCGTACATCGCGGCCATCACCGCGAGCAGCACCTGAGCGGTGCAGATGTTGGAGGTCGCCTTCTCGCGGCGGATGTGCTGCTCGCGCGTCTGCAGGGTCAGGCGGTAGGCGGGCTTGCCGACCGCATCCTGCGACACACCGACCAGGCGGCCGGGGAGCTGGCGTTCGAGTCCCTTGCGGACCGCCATGTAACCGGCGTGCGGGCCGCCGAAGCCCATCGGAACGCCGAAGCGCTGGGTGGTGCCGACTGCGACATCCGCTCCGAGCTCCCCGGGGGCGCGGAGCTGCGTGAGGGCGAGCAGGTCGGCGGCGGCCACGATGACCGCGCCGGCGTCCTTGGAGGTGCGGATGACGGCACTCGGGTCCCACACCCGGCCGGAGGCGCCGGGGTACTGGACGAAGAGGCCGAACGCGTCGCTCAGCTCGGGGGCGTCGGCCGGCAGGCTCGCCAGATCGAGCACGGCCAGCTGGATGCCGACCGCTTCCGCCCGGTTGCGCAGCAGGGCGAGCGTCTGCGGGAACGTGTCGGCGTCGACCACGAACGTGGACGACTTCGCCTTGGATGCGCGACGTGCCAGCAGCATCCCCTCGACCACCGCGGTGCCCTCGTCGAGCATCGACGCGTTCGCCGTGTCGAGCCCGGTCAGGTCGGACACCATGGTCTGGAAGTTGATCAGCGCCTCCAGCCGGCCCTGCGAGATCTCCGGCTGGTACGGCGTGTATGCGGTGTACCAGCCCGGGTTCTCGAGCACGTTCCGCTTGATGACGGCGGGAGTGATCGTGCCGTAGTAGCCGAGGCCGATGAGGCTGCGGTTCACCGTGTTACGGGCGGCGATGGCGCGTAGTTCGCGGATCGCGGCGCGCTCCCCGATCGGCTCGGGCAGTGCGGGCGCGCGGTCAGCATCCACGCGGATGGAGTCCGGGACTGCGGCAGCCACGAGCTCCTCGACGGAGGCCCACTCGCGGGAGGACGCTGCGCCGATCGCGGACAGCATGGTGCTCTGCGCGTCCGTATCGGTGCCGATGTGACGCGTAGGGAAGAGGTCGGTCATGGAGGTGTCGGAACCTTACTCGCCGGTCAGTGCGGCGTACTCGTCGTAGCTCAGCAGGTCGTCGGGGAGCTGGGTGAACTTCACCTTCACCAGCCAGCCCTCGCCGAAGGGGTCGGAGTTCACGAGCTCCGGCGCATCCACCACTGCAGCGTTCGCCTCGGCGACCGTGCCGTCGACCGGCGCGAACAGCTCGCCGACCGACTTGGTCGACTCGATCTCGCCCACGACGCGCCCGGCGGTGACGTCGCTTCCCTCCTCCGGCAGCTCGACGAAGACGACGTCGCCCAGCTTCTCGGCCGCGTAGGACGTGATGCCGACGGTCGCGACATCGCCCTCGACCAGGAGCCACTCGTGCTCTGCGGTGTACTTCAGGTCTCGTTCTGCGGCCATGGCTAGCGCTTCTTTCTGCTGTAGAAGGGGAGGGCGGTGACGGTGAAGGGGAGGCGCGTGCCGCGCACATCCACCTGGAGCGACGTGTTCTCCCGAGCGAAGCGGGGGGCGACGTACGCCATGGCGATGGGCATGCCGAGGGTCGGAGACAGCGCGCCTGAGGTGACGACGCCGACCTCGGCGTCCTCCCCCGACGTCTCGTCGTGGGCGAAGACGGGGTATCCGGCGCGGGCGGCGCGCTTGCCCTCGCCGGTGAGTCCGACGAGCACGCGGGCGTCCGGGTGCGGGCCCTCCTCGCTGGCGAAGCGGCCGACGAAGTCGGTGTCCTTGGCGAGGTTGACGACGCGGCCGAGGCCCGCCTGCGCCGGCATGGTGTCGGGGCCGAGCTCGTGACCGTACAGCGGCATCCCTGCCTCCAGGCGCAGGGTGTCGCGGCTGGCGAGACCGGCCGGGACGAGGCCCTGCTCGGTGCCCGCTTCCGTGAGCGCATCCCACAGGGCACGGGCGTTGTCGGGCGCGACATAGAGCTCGAAGCCGTCCTCACCGGTGTAGCCGGTGCGGGCGATGAGCACGGGATGCGTCTCGAACTCGGCCGGGAGCGACCAGTAGTACTTGAGGGCGGAGAGGCGCTCGCCGAAGTCCGCGCCGCCGAGGGCGCCGGCGTCCGCCGAGAGCCCGGGGGTGGCGAGGAGGATGGACAGCGCGGCCGGGCCCTGCACCGCGATCAGGGCGATGTCGTCGGACTCGTCGAACACCTCGACGTCGAACGGCGCCGTGCGGTCGCGCAGCTCTTCGGCGACGGCGTCGCGGTTGGAGGCGTTGGCGACCACCATGTAGCGGTCGTCGCCCGTGCGGTAGACGACGAGGTCGTCCACGATCCCGCCGGAGCGGGAGAGCAGGAGGCTGTACTTCGCCTGATCGGTGGCGAGCGCCGAGAGCTTGCCCGCGAGGGCGTAGTCGAGCGCCTGCCCGGCCTCCGGGCCGATGAGGACGATCTCGCCCATGTGCGACAGGTCGAAGAGGCCCGCGGCGGTGCGGACGGCGTGGTGCTCTGCTAGATCGGAGGAGTAGCGGACGGGCATCTGCCAGCCGGCGAAGTCCGTGAACGAGGCGCCCGCGGCGGTGTGGACGTCGTGGAGCGGGGAGAGACGTTCGCCGGGCGTCGATCCGTCCGGCGGGGTCTGTTGCGAGGTCATGAGTTCTCCGATTCGCCGGCCATCCGGCCGGGGGCTGCGGGGGCGTCGCCGCTCCCGGGAAGAACTCCCCCTCTGTCATCCGGCCTGAGAGTTTCACCGCATCCCGTGGGATGGCGGCTTTCACCGTGGGCGAGAACGGCGGGCGCCGTCCTGCTTTTCAGAGTGGCCAGTCCGATGCGGTACGCGTACCTGAGAGATTGTCGGGGAGGATTGCTCCTTCGGTGCCGGCCCGCTCACGCGTGCACGGCTCTCCCGCATCGACCTCGTTGGCCCAGTATTCAGTTGGATGTCCGGCCAGCATATCCGGTTCGGTCGCGCGGCGCTCCCTCCCGCGGCGATCGCGCGCCGCCGCTCCATCGAGTGGTCGCAACACGCCGTGTCGACCGCCTGCGAGACGGCGTGTTGCGACCACTGGATGCTCCGCTTGGCGTTCTGGTCGATATGACACTAAGATGGGTGACAGTTAGAGTCAGATTGACCATTAGGCGAGGAGCGGGCCATGACCGCACGACACGAACGCGCGAGCGCGATCCTCGCCGTGTCGACGGTGATCTTCGCCCTGCGCAACGACGACGAGACCACCGGCCTGCCGCAGGTCTGGCTGCCGCTGGTCCGCCGCATCCGGGAGCCGTTCGAGGGCCGCTGGGCGCTTCCCGGTGGCCCGCTCCGGGTCGGCGAAGACTTGGCCTACGCCGCCGCCCGCACTCTGAACGACACCACGGGGCTGACCCCCAGCTACCTGGAGCAGCTCTACGCCTTCGGCGACGCCGACCGCTCCCCCGGCGCCGACCGCGTCGTCTCCGTCGTCTACTGGGCCCTGGTCCGCAGCGAGGAGGCCGAGCGCGCCAGCGTCGGGGAGAACGTCCGCTGGTTCCCGGCCGACGACCTCCCCGAGCTCGCCTTCGACCACACGGTCATCGTGCAGTACGCCTTGTGGAGGCTGCGCACGAAGATGGAGTACTCGCGCATCGCCCACGCGTTCCTCGGCGAGCGCTTCACGCTGGCCCAGCTGCGCGCGGTGCACGAGGCCGTGCTCGGCAAGGCCCTCGATCCGGCCAACTTCCGCCGCACGATCGAAGGCTCCGGCCCCGTCGTCGCGACCGACGAATACCTCACCGGCACGCCGCACCGGCCGCCGCGGCTGTACCGCTACAACGACCAGATCGACCTCGCCGACGCGGGGCCGCTCCCCCGCCAGCAGCATCCGTTCGAAGGAAGAAACGCATGACTATCGCCTCGGTCGACACCACCATCGGGCTCATCGCGTCGGGTCAGCTCGACGGCGAGACCTGCACCCCCGACCTGGTGCAGGCTCCGTGGGAGTTCGACAGCCTGCTCCCCTCCTATGGGCCGGGCGCATCCATGGCCGACCCGATCCCGGCCGACGCGCCCCGCCAGGGCGAGTTGCCGGAGGAGTACCGCACCGCATCGGCCGTCGAACTGGGCGACCGTATCCGCGCCGCCAAGGCCACCCTGGGCGACCGCGTCGCCGTCATGGGCCACTTCTACCAGCGCGACGAGGTCGTGCAGTACGCCGACTTCATCGGCGACTCGTTCCAGCTCGCGAACGCCGCGAAGGCCCGGCCGGAGGCGGAGGCGATCGTCTTCTGCGGCGTGCACTTCATGGCGGAGACCGCCGACATCGTCTCCCGCCCTGACCAGCGCGTCATCCTGCCGAACCTGGCGGCCGGCTGCTCGATGGCCGACATGGCCGACCTCGACTCGGTGCAGGAGTGCTGGGAGCAGCTGGAGGAGCTGTACGGCACCGAGCCCGACGCCGAGGGCCGCGTGCCCGTGATCCCGGTCACCTACATGAACTCGTCCGCTGCGCTGAAAGCGTTCTGCGGCGAGCACGGCGGCATCGTGTGCACGTCGTCCAACGCCGCCACCGTGCTGCAGTGGGCGTTCGAGCGGGGACAGCGCGTCCTCTTCTTCCCCGACCATCACCTCGGTCGCAACACCGCGAAGGCGATGGGCGTGCCGATCGAGCGGATGCCGCTGTGGAACCCGCGCAAGGCGTGGGGCGGGACCGACGCATCCACTCTTCAGGAGGCCCAGGTGATCCTCTGGCACGGCTTCTGCTCGGTGCACAAGCGCTTCACCGTCGGGCAGATCGAGCACGCCCGCGCCGAGTTCCCGGGCGTGCGCGTGATCGTGCACCCCGAGTGCCCGATGGATGTGGTGGATGCCGCCGACGAGTACGGCTCGACCGACTACATCGTGAAGGCGATCGAGGCGGCGCCCGCCGGTTCGACGTTCGCGATCGGCACCGAGATCAACCTGGTGCAGCGGCTGGCGGCGCAGTATCCGCAGCACACGATCTTCTGCCTCGACTCGGTGGTGTGCCCGTGTTCGACGATGTACCGCATCCACCCCGGCTACCTCGCCTGGGTACTCGAGGGTCTGGTCCGTGGCGAGGTCGTCAACCAGGTGAGCGTGCCCGCGTCGGTCGCAGAGCCGGCCCGGGTGGCACTCGAGCGGATGCTCGCCGCGCGTCCCGACACGACGATGGCGGCGTGACATGAGCCGCGTCGTGGTGGTCGGAAGCGGCATCGCGGGGCTGACCGCGGCACTCCGCGCGCAGGCGCTCGGGCATGACGTCACGGTCGTGACCAAGGCGGCGCTCACCACCGGGAGCACCCGGTACGCGCAGGGCGGGATCGCCGCCGCCCTGTTCCCGGACGACAGCGTCGACGCGCACATCGCCGACACGCTGCGTGCGGGGGCAGGGCTGAACGTGCGGGAGGCGGTGGAGGCGCTCTGCCTCGACGGCCCGGACCGGGTGCGCGAGCTGATCGCTCGCGGCGCTGCCTTCGACCGCGACGGCGACACGCTCGCCCGGGGGCTCGAGGCCGCGCACTCCTCCGCCCGGGTACTGCATGCCGGAGGGGATGCGACGGGCGCCGAGCTGGAGCGGGCGCTCGCCGAGGCGCTGGCGGCTGCGCGCATCCCGGCCATCGAGGCCGCGTTCCTGAGCGATGTGGTGGTCCGCGACGGACGTGCCGCCGGAGTGCGCCTGCTGGTCGACGGGTCGCCGCTGACCGTGGACGCGGACGCGGTGGTGCTTGCGACCGGCGGCTGGGGCCAGCTGTACGCGCACACGACCAACCCCGAGGTCGCGACCGGCGACGGGGTGGCCGCCGCGTGGCGCGCCGGGGCCGCCCTCGCCGACCTGGAGTTCACGCAGTTCCATCCGACCGCGCTGCACGCCGGCGACGGCGGGTCCTTCCTGATCTCCGAGGCGGTCCGCGGCGAAGGTGCGGTGCTGCGCAATGCGGCGGGTGAGCGTTTCATGCTCGACGTGCATCCGGATGCCGAACTCGCCCCCCGCGATGTGGTCGCCCGCGGCATCGCGGTCGAGATGGCGGCGCAGGGCGGGCGTCCGGTGCTGCTGGATGCGACGGCGCTCGGCGCGGCGTTCCTCGCGCGACGCTTCCCCACGATCGACGCCGCTTCGCGCGCCGCGGGCTACGACTGGGGGCGGGAGCCCATCCCCGTCACGCCCGCTGCGCACTACGCGATGGGCGGGGTCGTCACCGACACCGCCGGACGGACCACCGTGCCGGGGCTCTTCGCCGTCGGCGAGGTCGCCTGCACGGGCGCGCACGGCGGCAACCGGCTGGCCTCGAACTCGCTGCTGGAGGGCCTGGTCTTCGCTCACCGGGCCGCCGAGTCGATCGACGAGCCGTGGCAGGATGCGCCCGCCTGGGTTCGGGAGGGTGCGGTGGTCGACGACGCGCGTCTCGCGGCCGCGTATCCGGCGACCCTCTCCTTCGACCGCGACCGGCTGCGCAGCCTGATGTGGGAGGCCGCCGGCGTGCACCGCGACGGGGCGCGCCTCGCCCAGGCCGCGGCCGAGCTGGCCGCGACCGCCGACCAGGAACCGGGTGAAGACGCCAACCTCCTCACACTCGGCCGGCTCGTCGTCGCCGCAGCGCTCACGCGTGAGGAGTCGCGCGGGGCGCACTTCCGGTCCGACTTCCCGCTGACGGGCACGGGCGCGCCCGTCCACACCGTCCTCCTCCCCCACGCCGTTCTCGTCGCTGACCCCGCTCAGCCGACCCGCACAGAGGTGCCTGCCGCATGTTGACCCGCCAGCTCATCCACACCGCCGTCCAGGCCGCCCTCGTCGAGGACGCACCCTGGGGCGACGTGACCAGCCAGCTGCTCATCCCCGAGGAGGCGAGAGCGACCGCGCGGCTGGTCGCCCGCGAGCCAGGAACGTTCGCCGGCGGCGAGGTGTTCGCCGCGGCGATGACCCTCACCGACCCGGCGATCGCGGTGACGCTGCACCTCCCCGACGGCGGCCGGTTCGAGGCCGGGGACGCCCTCGCCACGGTCGAGGGCCCGGCCCGGTCGGTGCTTCAGGCGGAGCGGGTCGCCCTCAACTTCACCCAGCGGATGAGCGGCATCGCCACCCTCACCTCGGCCTTCGTCGCCGAGGTCGCCCACACCTCCGCCCGCATCGTCGACACGCGCAAGACGACGCCCGGGCTGCGCGCCTTCGAGCGGCACGCCGTGCGCTCCGGCGGCGGCCACAACCACCGCTACTCCCTCTCGGACGCGGTCATGGCGAAGGACAACCACCTGGCGGTCCTCACCGCGCAGACCGGCCTCTCGGTGACGGATGCGCTGCTGCGGGTGCGCGAGCAGCTCTCGCACACCACCCACCTGGAGGTCGAGGTCGACCGGATGGACCAGATCGAGCCGGTCCTCGCCGCCGGGGTGGACACCATCATGCTCGACAACTTCAGGCTCGAACAGCTGCGCGAGGGTGTCGCGCTGGTCGCGGGCCGGGCGATCGTGGAGGCGAGCGGCAACGTCAGCCTCGCGACCGTGCGCGACATCGCCGAGACCGGGGTGGATGTCATCTCCTCCGGCGCGCTCACCCACAGCGTCCGCTCGCTCGACCTGGGACTGGACGTGGTGGTCGAGTGATCTACCTGGACGCCGCCGCAACCTCCCCGGTTCGCCGGGAGGTGCTGGAGGCGATGTGGCCGTACCTGACGGGCGACTTCGGCAACCCGTCCAGTCACCACGCCGTCGGCGAGTCTGCCGCGCGCGGGCTGGCGGACGCGCGTGCTGCGGTCGCCGCCTGGCTCGGCTGCCGGGCGTCCGAGATCACGTTCACCTCCGGAGGAACGGAGGCGGACAACCTGGCCGTCAAAGGGATCGCGCTGGCGAATCCCCGCGGCCGGCACATCGTTACGACCCGGATCGAGCACGAAGCGGTGCTGGAGTCGGTCGACTACCTGGTGCGCGTGCACGGGTTCTCCGTCACGTACGTGCCGGTGGGCCGCGACGGGATGGTGTCGCCCGACGACTTCGCCGCGTCCCTGCGGCCGGACACCACGCTCGCGAGCGTGATGCTCGCCAACAACGAGGTCGGCACGGTGCAGCCGATCGCGACGCTCGCCGCGCTCGCGCACGAGCACGACATCCCCTTTCATACGGATGCGGTGCAGGCCGCCGGCTGGCTGCCGCTGGACGTCGGAGCGCTCGGAGTGGACGCGCTGAGCATCTCGGGCCACAAGCTGGGGGCGCCGAAGGGTGTCGGTGCGCTGTACGTGCGCGGGCGCATCCCGCTGGAGCCGGTCATCCACGGCGGTGGTCAGGAGCGGGGGCGGCGGTCCGGGACGGAGAACGTGGCCGGGGCGGTCGCGCTGGCGACGGCTGTACGGCTGACGGCGGAAGGGCTGGATGCGCGCGCGGCGGCAGCGACGGAGGCTCGGGACGCGTTCATCGCGGCCGTGCTGGAGGAGGCGCCCGGCGCATCCCTCACCGGTCACCCGACCTCGCGGCTCCCCGGGTCGGCCTCCTTCGTGTTCGCTGGAACGAACGGCGAGGCGGTGCTCCTCGAACTGGAACGGCGCGGGGTCGTGTCCTCCAGCGGCTCCGCCTGTGCTGCGGGAAGTGAGGACGCATCGCACGTGCTGCTCGCGCTCGGGTACCCGGAGGACGTCGCACGAACCGCGGTTCGGTTCTCCTGGGGGCCGGAAATGTCCGCTGATCAGCTGGCGAGCGTCGCTCCGGCGGTCGCCGACGCGGTGCGGACGGTGGCGCAACTCGGGCGGTGACCGAGGGTCCTTTTTTCAGGAATGCTCAAAGACACCGCGGCACCGAGTGCGGCAAGCATCCTCTCGCCCGTCTAGGAAATCAACCGCCTGTGCCCGCCTCTCGGCGCCGCCTAGCGTCCCTCTCAACTGACCGCACCCCGCTGAAGGCGGGACACAGGGAAGAGGACGCCATGACCGACCCGACACCACCGCCGGAGCACCGGCAGCCCGGCGAAGCCGCCTACGACCACGACGCCGACGGAGCCGCTGTTCCCGTCGACCGCAGCCACACCCTCCGCAACGACGTGATCGAGCGCGAGAAGAGCGAGTTCGGCGGCATGAAGTTCGGTTCGGCCTTCTTCGGCTGGCTGACCGCCACCGGCAACGCGGTCCTGCTGACCGCGGTCGTCGCGGCGGCCGGCGCCGCCGTCGGCCTCGGCGCAGCGGGCGGCAGTGCCGACAACGCCGTCGACCAGGCCAACGCCAACGCCTCCACCGTCGGGATCGTCGGCGCCATCGCGCTCGCCGTCATCCTGTTCGTCGCGTACTACTGCGGCGGCTACGTCGCCGGCCGGATGGCGCGGTTCGACGGAGCGTAGCAAGGCATCGCCGTCTGGCTGTGGGCCGTCATCATCGCGGTGGTGGTGGCGGTGCTGAGCCTGATTCTCGGCAGCCAGTACAACATCCTGGGCAACCTGAACAGCTTCCCGCGCATCCCTCTCAATGAAGGGTCGGTGACCGTCACGGGCATCATCACGGCGATCGTCGTCGCGATCGTCAGCCTCGGCGGCGCCATCCTGGGCGGCATCGCGGGGATGCGCTACCACCGTCGTGTCGACCGGGTGGGGCTCGGTCGCTGAGGCACGGCGAGTCCCGATGTGGGCCTCATGAGCGGGACGCCTCCCGTGCTCACTCCAAGGTTCAGAGGGTCTCGGCGATCTGCTTGATCGCGACCAGACGGCGGTCCCACTCGGCGCCGATGCTGTCCAGTCGCTGCGCTGTCGCACTGAGCTCGGAGCCGAGCACCCGGTACCGCACCTCACGGCCGACGCGGACCGTCTCCACCAGCCCGACCGCCTGCAGCACGACCAGGTGCTTGGCGATGGCCTGCCGGCTCACCGGGAGGCGCTCCGCCAAGGCGGACGCGGACGCCTCACCCTCGCCGAGCGCCTCCAGGATGGACCAGCGGGTGTCGTCGCCGAGCGCGGCGAACACAGGGACCAGCGTGTCGGTGGTCATGCGCCGCTGCCGGTCGCCCCCACGGCGCTGGTCTCCAGGAGGGCGACCAGCTTGTCGAGCTCCGAGACCCAGCCGGTGGCGTGGTCGGCCAGCTCGGCCGCAGGGTCCTTCGCCCGCTCGAAGCCGGTCTCGACGACCGTGAGCTGCGTCCCGTCCCCCATGGGGGCGAGGGTGAAGGTGAAGACGGTCGACGATTCGACCTCGCCCCAGCGATACGACACGCGCTGCGGCGCCTCCACATCCTCGACCAGGATCGGGATGGCGCCGTAACCCTCGAAGGTCATCGTTCCGCGTGCGCCAGGGCCCGACCCGTCGAGGACAGTGCTGCCGAACCAGCGGGAGATGTGCTCGGGCTCGGTCACGGCCGACCACACCTTCTCGATCGGTGCGGCGATGTGGATGGTGCGGCGCACGGTGAGCGCCTCGTTGTCGACGATCGACGCCGGGTTCTCGGTCATGGTGCTTCCTCTCAACGGGATTTCGCGCTCCTGCGCAACCCCAGAGTTGCACATGACCACGTTGTAGTGCAACCCCCCGGTTGCATTTGTTGTTCTATTCCCCGCTTCTGCGGACAGCGAACTTCTCCACAGTTCACACGGACGACACCCACGATGTCGGTGCCTCTCGATAGGTTGGACCGGTGACTGAGAAGACCTCACCTGTGCCGTCGATCGACGCCGGAGAAGCCCTGCGGCAATCCGCCGCTGAGCCGCGCATCGCGCCGCGCGACCAGCGTGTGATCTGGCTGCTCCTGGCCGCCACGTTCGTCGTGATCCTCAATGAGACGATCATGGCGGTCGCCATCCCGAAGCTGATGGACGACCTCCACGTCGACGCCCTCGCGGCGCAGTGGCTGTCGACGGCCTTCATGCTGACCATGGCGGTCGTCATCCCGATCACCGGCATCCTGCTGCAGCGGTTCACCACGCGGCAGATGTTCATCGCCGCCTTGGCGCTGTTCTCGCTCGGCACGCTGTCCGCGGCCCTCGCGCCCGGGTTCCTCGTGCTCGTCGCGGCGCGCGTCGTCCAGGCGTCCGGCACGGCCATCATGATCCCACTGCTGATGACCACCCTCATGACGCTCGTGCCGCCGGCGATGCGCGGGCGCACGATGGGCAACGTCTCGATCGTCATCTCGGTCGCACCGGCCATCGGCCCGGCGATCGGCGGGCTCATCCTCAACTTCCTGGACTGGCGCTGGATCTTCCTGATCGTCCTGCCCATCGCGCTCGCGATGCTGCTGATCGGGATGCGCTTCGTCGAGAACGTCACCGAGACCCAGAAGGTGAAGATCGACACGCTCTCCGTGATCCTGTCGGCGTTCGGATTCGGCGGGCTGGTCTACGGGCTGACGCTCTCGGGCGAATCCGGCGGGGCGTCCGCGAGCCCACTGATGCTGTGGGGCTCCCTGACGGTCGGCGTCGTCGGCCTCGCCGCCTTCATCCTGCGTCAGCTGCTCCTGCAGCGAAAGGATCGGGCCCTGCTCGACCTGCGGACCTTCACGTTCCCGATCTTCACGATCTCGATCGTGCTGATGGCGATCACGACCGCCTCGATGTTCGGCGTGATCATCGTGCTCCCACTGTACCTGCAGCACGTGCTGCACCTCGACACGCTGTCGACCGGTCTCATCCTGCTGCCCGGCGGGCTCATCATGGGGCTCGCTGCGCCGTTCGTTGGGCGGCTCTACGACCGGTACGGTCCGCGCGTGCTCGTCGTGCCGGGGTCCATCCTGGTCAGCCTCGTGCTGTGGTCGCTGACCATGGTCACCGAGCACACCCCGGTCGGCCTGGTCATCGCCGCACATGTCGTGATGAGTCTCGGGCTCGCGATGATGTTCACCCCGCTGTTCACTGCGGGCCTCGGGGCGGTGCCTCCGCACCTGTACTCGCACGGCAGCGCCATCCTGGGCACGATCCAGCAGGTCGGCGGCGCAGCGGGCACGGCACTCCTCATCGCCGTGCTCACCCTGCAGTCGACCGCGCTCGCGGCAGGTGGAGCCGGGATCGACGCCGCCCAAGCGGGAGGCATCCGCGCCGCATTCATGGCCGGGGCGATCATCTCCCTCTTCGCGGTGGTCGGGTCGTTCTTCATGCGCAAGCCCGCCGACTCCGCCTCCGACGAGCCGGCCTTCGCGCACTAGGGCTTCGGCAGGAGGGAGTTCCACGGCCCGCTCCGTCACGGCAGACTGGTCAGCGACGGAAGGAGTCGCGATGGCGCGCGGAGTCGAGGCGGACACGGTCGAGGAGTACCTGGACCGGATCGGCGAACCATTCGGAGCAGCCCTCCGGACCGTTCGCGACCGGATCGCCGCGATCGTTCCCGAATCAGAGCAGGTGATCAGCTACCGGGTCCCGACCTTTCGGGTGAACGGGAAGGCGCTCGTCGGCCTCTCGGTGACGTCACGCGAATGCAGTCTCCTGCTCATGAGCCCGCCCGCCGCCTCCGAGCTTGCCGGAACCCTCCCGGAAGGGACCATTACCGGCGCAACGATCCACTTCCCACCGAACCAGCCGTTGAGCGAAGCGACCCTGCGCCTGATCCTCGACGTCCGCCTGCGAGAACTCGGCCTGCCCCAGACACCTCAGGCGCCCCAGTCACCTCAGGCGCCCCAGACACCCCAGGCGCCGCAGTGAGGGACACCGCACGCACCCGGGCCCTCGCCGCTTTTCAGGGCCTGGCGCTCGGCGACGCCCTCGGGATGCCGACCCAGTCGATGTCGCGGCGGCTGATCGAAGCCGACCACGGGCGCATCCGCGGACTCGTCGCCGCCGGCCCGCACCAGCAGATCGCCGCGGGGATGCCGGCAGGCTCCATCACCGACGACACCGAGCAGGCGGTGCTGGTCGCGCGGCTCCTCATCGACGGCGGCGGAACCGTGCGGCCGGCCGTTCTCGCGTCCGAACTGCTGACCTGGGAGCGGGCGATGGAGGCGCGCGGTTCGCTCGACCTTCTCGGCCCGAGCACCCGCGCCGCCCTCCAACGGCTGCAAGATGGCATGCCACCCGAGGAGGCCGGACGGTTCGGCGCGACGAACGGCGCGGCCATGCGCATCACGCCCGTGGGCATCGCGGTGCCCGTCGAACCGCTCACGGGATTCGTCGACGCCGTCGTCGCGGTGAGCGCCCTGACCCACAACACCGGCATCGGCATCGCCGGCGCGGCCGCCGTTGGCGCGGCCGTCAGCGCCGGAATCGACGGCGCGGACGCACCAGAGGCGCTGGATGTCGCCGTCGCAGCAGCCCGCGAGGGCGCCCTGCGGGGACACTGGGTCGCCGGCGGCGACATCGCCGCGCGGCTGGAGTGGTCCATCCCGTTCCTTCTGGACCGCGCCCCACGCGATCAGGACGACGCCCTCGCCGAGGTGGTCGGCACCTCCGTCGCCGCGCAGGAGTCGGTGGTCGCGGCCCTGGCACTGGTCGCCGTGACGGTGGCCGGGAGCGAGCCAGCGCACCCCGACCCGGACTCCGCCTGGGACACCCTGTGCCGCGCCGCCTCCCTCGGCGGCGACACCGACACGATCGCCGCCATGGCCGGCGCTGTGCTGGGCGCGACGGGAGCGGCCGCCTGGCCGCACACGGCGCTCGACACCATCCGCCGGGTCAACGCCCTGGACCTGGAACCCCTGGTCGACGGGTTGCTCGAACTGAGGAGACGACATGGCTGACGGACGCCTCATCTTCACCGGGACGGTCGTCGTCGACCTCCTCCTGACCGTGGATGCGCTGCCCGAGCACGGCGGCGACGTCCTTGCGTCGTCTGCAGGGATGACGGCCGGCGGTGGCTTCAACGTGATGGCTGCGGCGGCTCGCGACGGCGCCGAGGTTGTCTTCGCCGGGCGCTCCGGCACCGGCCCGTTCGGCGAGGCCGTCGCCGAGGCGCTGTGGCGCGAAGGCATCACGGTGTCGAACCCGCCGCTGGAGACCGTCGACAACGGGTACTGCGTGGTGCTGGTCGACGCCGGAGCCGAACGCACCTTCGTCACCGCGCCCGGCGCCGAGGGGATGCTGAGCCGCGCCGACCTGGATGCGGTCCAGCCGCATCCCGGTGACGTCGTCTACGCCTCCGGGTACAGCCTCGCGCACCCCGGCTCCGGCCCGGCGGTCACGGGGTGGCTGGCCGACCTCGGGCCGGAGACCCGGGTCGTGTTCGACCCGTCTCCCCTGGTCGGCTCGCTCGACTCGGAGCTGCTCGAGGCCATGCTGCGGCGGACCGACGTGCTCACCGCCAACGCCCGGGAGGCGCGGATCCTGCGCGCCCACGCGCATCCCGCCCCTGCGGCGGGCGCACTGCGCGGGATGCTGCGGGACGGCGGTGTCGCCGTGGTCAGGGACGGGGCCTCGGGATGCTGGGTCGCCACCGGCGATCCGGCTCCGGCGCACATCCCGGCTTTTCCCGTCAAAGCCGTCGATACGACAGGCGCGGGCGACGCCTTCGGCGGCGTCCTGGCCGCGGCCCTCACGCGTGGCGCCCTGCCCATGGATGCCGCCCGCCGAGCCGCTGCCGCCGCGGCCATCGCCGTCACCCGGAAGGGACCGGCGACCGCACCGACGGCCGCCGAGACCGACGCCCTGCTGGCCGCGGGCTGACCCCGGGGTCACACTGGTCCCACGCCGCCGACGACGGCGCGAACGAGCCGAGGAGGCATCCGTGTTCATCGTGAAGCGCATCTACGACCCGGCCGCGCCCGAGGACGGCTACCGGGTGCTCGTCGACCGGCTCTGGCCGCGCGGCATCAGCAAGGAGCGCGCCGCCCTCGATCTGTGGCTCAAGGAGGTGGCACCCTCGACCGAGCTCCGCCGCTGGTTCCACAACGACCCGGCCGTGGAGGGCGAAGTGTTCGATGAGTTCCGCATCCGCTACGACAAGGAGCTCGACGCCAACCCCGCCGTGGCGCAACTGCGAGACATCGGCCGCGAGCATCCCACCGTCACCCTCCTCGTCGGCGCGCGCGACCCCGAACTCGACCACGGCACCGTCCTGAAGCAGTACCTCGCCGCCCACCCCTGACCCGCAGCAATCGCCTCCTCACAAAATGCGGCCGACACGCCGCTGGGAGCCGTACTTTGTGAGGAAACGATGGCTGGACGGGGCACGGTCAGTCCTGGGTGAGGAGGCGGACGGCTACGCCGTAGGGGTTCAGCGGGACGTCGGGCGCCGGCTCGCCGTCGAGCGTGCGGAGTTCGCCCGCCACCGACGGCGTAACGGTCACCGGGCTCTCGTGCTGCGAGACGAAGAAGACGAAGCGGCGGCCGTCCTCGTGCACCAGCTCGTCGCTGAACACCCGGGGGTCCTCCAGCCGCACGTCGCGCTCGACATCCGCCACCCCGGCCAGCGCGTCGTACAGCCGCCAGGTCTGTTCGGGGTTCACCCGCGCCTGTGCGGAGGCGAAGAACTCGAGGGGATACGTGCACAGCACCGCGCGCCCCGCCCCGTGCTCGTTGACGACGAGGGCGGGCCGCCCGTGCGCATCCACCGCGACGACACGTCCCGAGGTCGGCCGCACCGGCAGATAGGTGCGCCCGTTCTCGTTGCCTGCGGCCGCGAAGGTCAGTTCGGTGCCCGCGCCGAGCGGCCCGAACGACTCCGTGAACCGCAGGACCACGGTGTCGTCCGTGACCGGCGCAGCAAGCCCGTACGCGCTGTCCATCCGCACCCCGAACAGCTCCTCGGTGTGTGCCCACCAGGGCCCGCGCTGCACGCCGCTCGTTCCGTGCGAGTACGACGCATATATGGTCGCCCCGCCGCCTGCGAGCGAGACCAGCTGCTCCCACGAGGTCGCGCACAGCTGCTTGACCGAGGGAAGCAGGTACAGGCCGTATCCGGTCGGTAGCCCGCCGTCCCGCTTCTCCCGCACGACGGCGACGGGGATGTGCGCCTCATGAGCCGCGACGTACGCCTGCTCGCCGGTGACGACGATGTGGGCGCGCTCCTCCTCCTGAGTGAAGGGGTAGTCCTCGGCGAGGTGCGACGGCACGACGAGCGCCGCATCCACCGCCGCACGCCGCACGGACGGCAGATCGATCGCCGCGAGGTCGGCGGCGAATCGCGCGAGCTCGCGCAGCGGAGGCTTGGGCGCGCCGTTCCGGTCGGTGATGCCGAAGTGCATCTCGAAGGGATGGTGCGAGTACGGCCGCTGGTCGGCGAGGTCGTCGTAGTCGGTGTTGTTCCACGCGATCCATCCGGTCGCTCCCGCCAGCAGCGTCGAGTACAGCAGCTGCCGGTAGTAGGTTGCGGCGCCCGCATCCGACACGAAGTCGCTGGTGAGCCCGAACTCCTCCATGATCACCGGGAGGCCGTGCGTCGCCGACAGCTCAGCGATGAACGCCGCCTTGAGGTGCTGCCGGGTCTGGTCGGTCTCCATCCGGTACACGTGCGGGCCGATGAAGTCGGTGAACTCCGCGATGTCGCGCACCGAGAAGCCGTTGTCGTGCCCGGTCGTCTCGATGCCCCATGCGCCGTCGCCCACGGCGACCGGCTGAGTGCCGCCGCCCGCGCGCACCGCGTTCACCAGCAGCGACGCCCACGCATCCACGATGGGACGCGGCGCCTCGCCGCCGTAGATCGGCACCTCGTTGGTGAGCAACCAGCCGGCGACGGCGGGATGCGCGGCGAACCGCGCCGTCAGCTCCCGCACGTACCAGGCCTGCCGCCCGACGAACCAGACGTCGCGGTACAGGTCGCGGCCCTCGCGCCACGCTGGATCCCAGTTCTCCCCCGACATGTGTCCGACCAGGAACGTCGGGACCGTCGTCATCCCGATCTCCTCGTGCGCGTCGAGGAAGTCGGCGAAGTTGGCCACGCACTGCTCGTCGAGCGAGTCCGGCGTCGGATGGAAGTCCGGCCAGTAGAAGAAGGAGCGCGTCATGTTCAGGCCGTGCTCCGCGAGCACGCGCAGCTCCTGGCGCACGATGGCGGCGTCGTAGCGGGTCCACATCAGCGGGCCGCCGGTGCGCGACCAGAAGTTGGCGCCGAGCCACACCACCGGGGCGTCGTCGACCTGCAAGACCGGGGAGGGGCGATCCATGATGCCTTTCACACGAGGGAACGAGAAGCGTTAAGAGGAGGCGAAGCGGGACGCGGCAGGCGTCACTTCACCGCGCCGGCCGTGAGACCGGCGACGAAGTTGCGCTGCAGCAGCAGGAACGCGACGACGATCGGGATGGAGACGACCAGCGACGCCGCCATGATCTGGTTCCAGTAGACGTTCGTCTGCGTGGAGTACAGCTGCAACCCGACCGCGAGCGTCCGGTTCTCATCCGTCGTCATCACGGACGCGAACAGCACTTCTCCCCAACTGGTCATGAACGAGTAGATCGCGACAGCGATCAGTCCCGGGCGAGCCGCCGGAAGGACGACGTGCCAGAGCGCGCCCATCGGGCCGGAGCCATCCACCTTCGCGGCCTCGTCGAGGTCGCGCGGGATGCCGTCGAAGTAGCCGGCGAGCATCCAGATCGAGAAGGGCAGCACGAACGTGAAGTACGTGATGATGAGCCCCCAACGGGTGCCCACCAGCTGGATGCCGGTCGCCTGGTTGATGTTGACGAAGATGAGGAACAGCGGGAGCAGGAACAGCACGCCCGGGAACATCTGCGTCGAGAGCACGGTCGTGGTGAACACGTTCCGGCCCTTGAACCGATAGCGCGACACCGCGTACGCGGCGAACACCGCGATGACCAGCGAGATCAGCGTGGCGGCGCTCGACACGATGAGGCTGTTCACGAAGTACGAGGCCAATGGCACGGTCGACCACATGTCGATGAACGGCTGGAAGGTGATGTTCTGCGGCCACCAGGTGAAGGAGGCCTGCACCTCGGACAACGGCTTCATGGATGACGTGACCATGACCCACAGCGGGACGACCGTGAAGACGGTCAGCACCGCGACGGTGACCCACCGGAAGACGTGGGAAGAGGTGGTCTCACGCATTGCGGTTCCTCCGATTCACGGCGAGCAGATAGATTCCGGTGACGATCAGCAGGAAGATCAGCAGCAGCACGCTCATCGCGGCGCCGGAGCCGAAGTTCCAGGTCAGGAACGAGGCGTTGTAGATGTGGAACGAGATCAGGTCTCCGGAGGCCGGCTGCGCGGTGCTCCCGAACAGCACGTACGGCGTGTTGAAGTCGTTGAAGGTCCACAGGAACATCACCAGCAGCAGCACGGAGTTGACCGGCCGCAGCATGGGAAGGGTGATCGCGTGCCACTGGCGGAAGGGCTTCGCCCCGTCGACCGCTGAGGCCTCGTAGACCTCGGCCGGGATCGACTGGAGGCCGGCCATCAGCATCAGGAACGCGAACGGCCACAACCGCCAGATCGCGACGATGACGATCGCCCAGAAAGCGTTGTTGCCGATCAGCCAGAATGGCTTGTCCCCCGAGAACCCGAGGGTGTCGAAGAAGAAGTTGTTGATCGCGCCGGTGTCCTTCTGGAACATGAACTTCCAGGTGATGATGCCGGCGTAGAGCGGCAGCGCGTACGGCACGAGGAACAGGGTGCGGAAGAACGCGCGCCCCCGGAACCGGCCCTGCAGTGCGACGGCCGCGGCCATCCCGAACACCCAGGACAGGCCCACCACCAGGATGGTGAAGCCCACGGTCACGAAGAACGAACTCAGCAGAGCCGCACCGGTGGAGCCGCTGAAGTCGAGGGCCACCGCGTAGTTCTTGAGACCGACGAACGGGGCCTCGCCCCAGTTCGCGATGTAGAACTTGGTGAGCTGGAGGAAGCTGATCCAGATGCCCGTGAGCATCGGGACCACATGGATGAGCAGCTCGAAGATGATGGCCGGTGCCAGCAGGACGAACGGCAGCCACCATCCCTTCGGGCGGCGGCGCTTCGGCGCCGGAGGGGCTGCGGGGACCGGCACGGTCTGTGCGGGGCCGCGGACGTCTGTCGTCGTCGACATGAGTCTCCTTACAGGTGTGGCTGGTCACCGGGCGGGACGGGAAGGCCGATCAGGGGCTCCTCGTCCCGCCCGGCGAGCGGGGCATCAGCGGATCAGCCGCCGAGCGACTGCTTGACCTGGTCCTGCGCGTTCTTCAGTGCCGTCTTGATGTCGGCGTCGGAGACGGTGCTGCCGGTGGCGATCTTGGCGAACATGTCGTTCATCGCCTTGCCGACCGTGTTCTCGAACTGGTCCTCGGCCGGCACCAGCGGAAGCGGCTTGGACATGTCGTTGTAGATCTTCTGGAACGTCGCGGCCTCTTCGGCGTTGTCCGTGAAGTTGGGCTTCGCGTCGTTCAGCACCGGGAGGGTCGAGTACGGCTTGCCGAGCGTGGTCTGGGTGTCTTCGCTCGTCATGTACTTGACGAACTTGAGCGCCGCATCCTTCTGCTTGGTGTTCTTGAAGACCGAGAGGTTGATGCCGGCGACGTGGCTGGCCACCTTCTCACCGCCGTCCGGAGCCGGGAACGGCACGACACCGTACTGGTCGTTCTTCATGCCGTTGGCGACGATCGACGAGTCCGCGTTGTTCTGGCTGAGGATCATCGCGACCTTGCCCGTGGCGAAGTCGTTGACCGCCTGGACGCCGTTGTCGTACTGCGCGTTGGAGGTGTTGACGACCTTGTCGGTCTGCATCAGGTCGAGGTAGCGCTTGATGCCGTCGATGTTCGGCTGGGTGTCGAACGTCGGGTTGCCCTTGCTGTCGAACCACTCGCCGCCGTTCTGGGCGGAGTTGATGAACGCGAAGTGCACGTTCTCGGTGTAGCTGCCCGCTGCGAGCGAGAAGCCGTACTGGCTGCCGGTGGTGAGCTTCTTCGCCGCAGCGACCAGCTCCTCCCACGTCGTCGGCGGCTGGACGCCGGCGTCCGCGTACATCTTCTTGTTGTAGTACAGGCCGTAGGCGAGGCCGTACAGCGGGACGCTCGTGACGGGCTTGCCCTTCACGCCACCGGTCTCAAGAGCGGTCTTCACGAACTTGTCGCTGCCGCCGATCGCCTTCATGTTGGCGTCGTCGAACGGCAGGAATGCACCCGTCGCCTGGAGGGACGCGGCCCACGTGTTGCCGATGTTGAGCACGTCGGGGCCTTGGCCGGAGGTGACGGCGGTCTGGATGCGCGTCTGCAGATCGTTCCAGCCGATGACCTCGAGCTTGACCTTGATACCGGTCTGCTTCGTGAAGTCGTTCAGGACCGGAGTGAGCACCTCTTTGTCATTGGCGAGGCTCGTCCCCTGGTTGCTGGCCCAGTAGGTGATGGTCGCCCCGCTGGACGACCCTCCGGATCCCGAGCTGCTGCAGCCCGCGACCACGAGCGAGACCGCAGCGGCTATTGCCGCGACGGCGATGGCGCGTTTCCTCATTGTGACTCCTTCGTCTCTTGATGGGGGCGATCCCGGCTCTGGTGCGAGAGCCGAGCGCGGGAGCGCCACGCTGAGCCTAACTTAACCGGTTCAGGTGTCAATCCTTGACTTCGCCTCGTCCGAGGGTATACCGGTGGGTCTCGCTCCCCTCGCGTGCTGGGGCCCCTGGCCGCCGCGAGCCGTGAGTCGTTGTGCAAATGTGACGCGAGTGGTGACGAGATGTCACGGTTCGGCGGGGGCGCGAGGCGCCAGGCGCGAGGTGCGAGCGCGCGTCAGCGCGACGCGTGCTGGGGCGCGGGGAGGCTCGTCCCGCGCGGCACCAGCTGGCTCGGCCGCGCGCGGCGGTCGAACGCGGGCGTCCCCGCCAACTGGTCGAGCAGCAGCCGGGTGGAGCGCCGCCCCTGCTCCTCCGGGTAGCGGTCGAGGGCCGTGATGGGTCGCGTCCCGAGCCGGCAGAGCAGGGAGTCGTCCCAGCTGACGATGGCCACATCCTCGCGCCCGGCGTGGTTCAGCGCCGTCTGTGCGCCCAGGGCGAGCAGGTCGTTGGAGGTGAGCACCGCCGTGATCCCCGGATCGTCGCGCACCAGTTCCGTCGCCACCCGCTCCCCCGCCTCCATCGAGTAGTCGGAGGTGGCGAACACGAACTCGAGGCCGAGCTCGTGCCCGGCGGCGGCGACCGAGTCGCGGCGGTCCTGCTCGTGCTCGAACTCGGCGGGCCCCGCGATGTGGAGTGCGTGCCGGTGGCCGAGGGAGGCGAGGTGCGCTACCAGCATCCGCGCGTCCGCAGCGGCGTCGTACAGCAGCACCTTCCCCGGTGCGACCGCCTCGCGGTTGCCGTGCAGCACGAACGCGAGGCCGAGGTCCTCGAGCAGCCTGGGGCGCGGGTCGTCGAAGGTGATGTCGAACAGCATCACGCCGTCCACCCGAGCTTCCGCACTCCAGCGGCGGTACGCGGCGACCTCCTGGCCGGCATCACCGCCGACCATCCGCAGCAGCAGCGACTGGCCCGTCTCGGCTAGCTCGCTCTCGACCCCCGCGAGCAGGCTCATGTAGTACGGCTCGGCGCCGAGGAGCCCCGGGTCGCGCCGCAGCACGATGCCGATCGTGTCCGAGCGTGCTCGGGAGAGCGCCCGGGCGGACGAACTGGGATGCCATCCCAGTTCTTCGGCGAGCGCCAGCACGCGCAAGCGCGTCTCGTCGCTCACACCGGGCAGGCCGTTGAGCGCGTACGACACCGACGCCTTCGACAGTCCCAGCTGGTCGGCCAGGCCCGCGATGGTGACGCGTCCCGCTCCGTGGTTCACGGCCGCCTCCCTTTCCTGCTGCGCGGCCAACACTACTTGTTCGGCCGTTCGGTGCACCCTCGGACCCTCTCAGGGTGTTCGGGCCGGACGGAATGGCCGGAGCCCGGCGCCTTTCGCGACGAACGGCCGAGCCGCCTTCCGGCAGAATGTGGGCGTGAGCCCCTCCCGGACCAGCACGGTGTTCGAACGGCACCGCCCCGACGACGCGATCGTACGGCACGCGCTCGCGCCGAGCCGTCAGGCGGTGTTCTGGACCGAGGATGCCCCCGGCGACCACTACCCCCGCCTCCGCGGCGACATCGGCTGCGACCTGGCTGTGGTCGGCGGCGGGTACACCGGCCTGTGGACGGCGCTGCTCGCGAAACGCGAGGACCCGTCGGCCCGCGTCGTGCTGCTGGAGGGGAAGCGGATCGGCTGGGCGGCATCCGGACGCAACGGAGGCTTCTGCGAGGCCAGCCTCACCCACGGCGAGGAGAACGGCCGCACCCGCTGGCCCGGCGAGTTCGACGAACTCCAGCGGCTCGGGATGGTGAACCTGGACGAGATCGAGTCCACCATCGCTGAGCTCGGGCTCGACGCCGGGTTCGAGCGCAACGGCGCCTTCGACGTCGCGACCGAACCGCACCAGGTGGAGTGGCTGCGAGAGGCCGCAGGCCCTGACGCGGAATTCCTCGGCGGCGACGCGATGCGCGCCCTCGTCCACTCCCCCACCTACGAGGCGGGACTGCTGCGGCGGCGGGATTCGGCGCTCGTCCACCCGGCGAAGCTCGCCCGCTCCCTGGCCCGGGCGTGCGCGGACGCGGGGGTCGAGATCTTCGAGCACAGTCCCGTGGAGTCGATCGGCGACGGGACCGTCCTTGAGACGCCGACCGGAACCCTCCGCTCGAAGCGCACGGCGCTCGCCACGAACGTCTTCCCCAGCCTGCTGCGCCGGAACCGTCTGGCCACCGTGCCCGTCTACGACTACGTGCTGATGTCGGAGCCGCTCAACGCGTCCCAGCGGGCATCCCTCGGGTGGGAGGGGCGGC
Source organism: Leifsonia sp. RCC_180 (assembly GCF_058138205.1). Taxonomy (NCBI): domain Bacteria; kingdom Bacillati; phylum Actinomycetota; class Actinomycetes; order Micrococcales; family Microbacteriaceae; genus Leifsonia; species Leifsonia sp. RCC_180. The sequence goes on from NZ_CP200340.1 coordinate 1,280,865, forward strand.
AGGGCATCGGCGACTCGGCCAACCAGTTCCACTACTACCGGCTCACCGCCGACGACCGCATCCTCTTCGGGGGCTACGACGCGGTCTACCACTACGGCGGCCGCGTGCGCGCCTCATACGAGGACCGCCCGGCGACCTTCCGCAGGCTCGCCGCGCACTTCTTCACGACGTTCCCGCAGCTGGAGGGCCTGACCTTCACGCACCGCTGGGCCGGCGCGATCGACACCTGCAGCCGGTTCTGCGCCTTCTTCGGTTCGGCGCGGGAGGGACGCGTCGCCTACGCCGCCGGCTACACCGGGCTCGGGGTGGCGGCGACCCACTTCGGCGCGAAGGTCATGCTGGACCTCCTGGCCGGGCGGACCACTGAGCGCACCGAGCTGGAGATGGTGCGGACGCGGCCGATCCCGTTCCCGCCCGAGCCCGCAGCATCCCTCGGGATCAACCTGACCCGCTGGTCGCTCGACGCGGCGGACCACAATGCGGGCCGCCGCAACGTCTTCCTACGCACGCTCGACGCCGTCGGCCTCGGCTTCGACTCCTGACGCGCCCATCCGCTGGTCCCGATATGCCGTCACGCACCTGCCCTTAACGGCATGTCGGGACCACTCGACGCGTGTCAGGTGGAGGTGCGGCCGCGCGCCAGCACGGCGGCGTGGAGCGCCGCGACGGTCTCGCCGTCGTCCAGGTCCATCCCGAGCAGCTCCTCGATGAGGGCGATGCGCTGGTAGAACACCGACCGGGACAGGTGGCTCGCGGCCGCTGCGCGTGTCCGGTTGCCGGGGTGGGTGAGGTAGGCGCGCAGCACCTCGATCAGGTCACCGTCGGTGGCGAGGTCGTGTTCGATGAGCGGACGCAGCATCTGCTCGGTGTGCTCCAGCATCCGCGGATCGCTTCCGAGGGCGTTGACCAGACGGAGCAGCGGACGGTGCTGCACGCGCTGCACCACGGGCCGGCGGCCCAGGCGGGCCTCGGCGGGGGCCGCGGCTCCGGCCGCCAGCTCGACCGCCTCCTCCAGCGACGACAACAGCCCGGTGATGCCCCGAGCGTCCGACCCGATCGCGACGACCGACGCGGGGTCGTCGAGCCGGGCGGACGAGGCCGCCTCCGCGATCACCTCGAACGCGGCGTCGCCCAGCCGTCGGCCCGGGCGCACGGAGACCGCGACGACCAGCGTCCCCGCCTGTTCAGGATGCCGCCCGGCGACCGCGTCCGCGCCTCCCGCGTGCGCCGCCTCCACGGCACGTGCGGCGGCCGACACTGGCAGGGTGCCCGACCGGAGCCGGATGGCGACGCCGACCACCGGCCGACCGGCGATCGGGAAGCCCGCGGCCTCGAACCGCGCGGTCACGCCTCCCTCGGCGGCGAACCGCCGGCCGAGCAGGGCCGCGAGCAGCGCATCGTGGCTGCGGCGCGTCCACTCGTCCTCGTCGCGGTCCGACAGCCGGCTGAGCGCCAGCGCGACCGCCGCCTGCTCGAGCACGTTCGACCGGCCTGCGGGATGCGGTTCTCCGGCAAGCCCGACGAGGTGCCCCCAGCGCATCCCGCGCGCCTCGACCGGCACGATCGTCCAGCCGTCGCCGCCCGCACGATGGGCTGCGCGAGAGCGCTGCTCCCAGTCCGCGAGCTCCGCTTCGCCGCCCGCCGCGAGCCCGCCCGCCGCGATCACGCGATGACTCGTGTCCTCCAGCACCACGGGCGAGCCGAGCACCCGCGCCGCCTGCTCCACGATGAAGTCTGCAGGGCTCCCGCGCAGGCTCAGATCGGTGAATAACGCGTGGATGTCGTCCCGCGCCCGAAGCGCGGCCATCTGCTCGGCGATGATCCGAGAGTGCACCGCCTCCGTGATGGCGACGAACCGCGCCTCCCGATGCAGCACCGCGAAGGGCAACCCTGCCGCCGCGAACTCCTCGACGAGGGCGGCCGGCGCCACCGGCATCGGCGGCCCGAGCTCCAGCACGAGACCGGCGACGTCGGCGTCGATGAGCACCCGTCCCAGCCGGCGGAGGGCCGCCTCGTCGGCGGGCCAGCCGACTCCCGTCGCCAGCAGCAGTTCGCCTCCGGAGCCGAGCCGCGCGGCCTCTGCGGTCTCGGCCACGTGCACCCAGCGCACCGGCGCATCCAATCGCTCACGTCCGGTCAGCACCTCGGGGAGCGCCACGGCCACAGGCTCCATCCGCAGCACTTCGCGCACCGACGGGAGCACCGAGGGGAGCACGGTCGTCACCGTGACAGACGCCTCCGGACGAACTGTTCGACCCGCTGCCGGGTCGCGACGATCTGGCATCGCTGTTCCCGCCTCCGCTCTGTGATCATGGGGAGGCAAGCCTACTGACTTTGCCGGGCAATCCGTCCGGCGCACCTCGAGGAGGATCCCCGTGGCCCTGATCCGTCACTTCATCGCCGGCGTGGAGACACCCGCCGAGCACTCCGCCGACCTGCGCACGGGGCCGGTGTTCGACCCGGCCACCGGCGAGCGCCAGCACGACGTCGCCCTCGCCGATGCGGCCGAGACTCAGCGCGCCATCGCCGCCGCTCGGGCCGCCTTCCCGGCCTGGCGGGCGACCAGCCTCACCAAGCGCGCCGACGTCTTCTTCCGCCTCCGCCACCTGTTGACCGAGCGCACGGACGAACTCGCGGCCATCGTCACCAGCCAGCACGGGAAGGTGCTGTCCGACGCCGCCGGCGAGATCGGCCGTGGCCTCGAGAACGTCGAGTTCGCCAGCGGACTGATCGACAAGCTGAAGGGCGAGTACAGCGAGCAGGTCTCGACCGGTGTCGACGTGCACAGCGTCAAGCAGCCGGTCGGCGTGGTGGGCTGCATCACCCCGTTCAACTTCCCCGTCATGGTGCCGCTGTGGATGGTCGCGAGCGCCATCGCGTGCGGCAACACGGTCGTGCTGAAGCCCAGCGAGAAGGATCCGGGCGCCTCCGTCTTCCTGGCGAAGCTGTTCCGCGAGGCCGGTCTCCCCGACGGCGTGCTGAACGTCGTGCACGGCGACAAGGAGGCGGTGGACACCATCCTCGACTCGCCGGATGTCGCGGCGGTCAGCTTCGTCGGCTCCACCCCGATCGCCCGCTCGATCTACCAGCGCGCCTCGGCCACCGGCAAGCGCGTCCAGGCGCTCGGCGGCGCGAAGAACCACATGGTGGTGCTGGCGGACGCCGACATCGACGCCGCCGCGGATGCGGCCGTCTCCGCCGCGTACGGCTCCGCCGGCGAGCGCTGCATGGCGGTCAGCGTGCTGGTCGCGGTCGGCGACGTGGGCGACCGGCTGGTGCCGGCCATCCAGTCCCGCCTCGCCGCGCTCCGCATCGGACCGGGCACCGACCCTCAGAGCGAGATGGGCCCGCTGATCACCGGCGAGCACCGCGACAAGGTCGCCTCCTACGTCACCGGTGCGGCCGCCGAGGGCGCGACGGTCGTCGAGGACGGCACGCAGCGGCCGTTCGACGGTGACGGCTTCTTCGTCGGGGTCAGTCTCCTCGACCACGTGAAGCCGGGCATGAAGGCGTATGACGACGAGATCTTCGGACCGGTGCTGTCGGTCGTCCGCGTCGACACGTTCGAGGAGGCGATCGAACTGATCAACGCCAACCCGTACGGCAACGGCGTCGCCCTGTTCACCCGCGACGGCGGCGCCGCCCGCCGGTTCGAGTTCGAGGTCGAGGTCGGGATGGTCGGCATCAACGTGCCCATCCCCGTCCCGGTCGGTGCCTTCTCGTTCGGCGGCTGGAAGAACTCGCTGTTCGGCGACTCGCACATCTACGGACCCGAATCGTTCCACTTCTACACGCGCAGCAAGGTCGTGACCACGCGCTGGCCTGACCCGGAGCACTCGCGCATCGAGCTCGCGTTCCCCGGCAACTCCTGAGCACCGGAACTCCTGAAGGGGCAGACATGACCGACACCATCCACACCTCCACGCGCACCGGCTACACCGACCGGCACGGCGTCGAGCATCCGTTCGGGGATGCCGCGGCCGAGGCCCAGGTACGCCGCGACGACCGCGGCCACGTCTTCCACTCGTGGAGCGCCCAGGCGAAGATCGACCCGCTGCCGATCGCGGCGGGCGAGGGTTCGACGTTCTGGGACTACGACGGCAACGCGTACCTCGACTTCAGCTCGCAGCTGGTCAACCTGAACCTCGGCCACCAGCATCCCGACCTCGTCGCGGCCATCCAGCAGCAGGCCGGGAGGCTCGCCACCGTGCAGCCGTCGATGGCGAACGACGTGCGCGGAGAGCTCGCCCGGCGCATCGCCGAGGTGGCGCCCGGCTCGCTGAACCGGGTGTTCTTCACGAACGGGGGCGCGGATGCGAACGAGTACGCCGTCCGGCTTGCACGCCTGGTCACCGGCCGGCGCAAGGTGCTGTCGATGTACCGCTCCTACCACGGCGGCACCGCGACCGCGATCGCGCTGACCGGTGACCCGCGTCGCTGGCCGAACGAGCCGAGCGACCCGTCCGTCGCCCACTTCTTCGGCCCGTACCCGTATCGCAGCGCCTTCCACTCGGCCACGCCCGAGGAGGAGACGCAGCGCGCGCTCGAGCACCTCGAGAACGTGATCGTGCTGGAGGGAGCGGGCACCATCGCCGCGATCATCGCCGAGACGGTGGTCGGCACGAACGGCGTGCTCGTCCCTCCGCCGGGCTATCTCGCGGGCGTCCGTGAACTCTGCGACCGCTACGGCATCGTCTACATCGCCGATGAGGTCATGGTCGGGTTCGGGCGCATCGGCGAGTGGTTCGCCGTGGATGCGTTCGATGTCGTTCCCGACCTCATCACCTTCGCCAAGGGTGTCAACTCGGGCTACGTGCCGCTCGGCGGTGTGGTCATCTCGGATGCGATCGCCGACCACTTCGACGACGTCGCGTTCCCGGGCGGGCTCACCTACTCCGGGCATCCGCTCGCCTGCGCCGCCGGCGTCGCCACCTTCGACGTGTTCGAGCGGGACGGCATCCTGGAGCGCGTGCGCGACCTCGGCTCGCGCGTCGTGGAGCCGGAGCTGCGGTCGTGGCTGTCGCGGCATCCGTCGCTCGGCGAGGTCCGCGGCCGCGGTCTGTTCTGGGCGCTGGAGTTGGTCCGCGATCCGTCGACGCGTGAGCCGCTGGTGCCGTTCAACGCGGCAGGAGCGGACGCCGCACCGATGGCCGAAGTGGCCGCGGCGTGCAAAGCGGCCGGAGTGTGGCCGTTCACCCACTTCAACCGCATCCACGTTGCGCCGCCGCTGGTGATCAGCGAGGACGAGCTGCGGCGGGGCCTCGCGGCGATCGACGCGGCACTGGAGGTGGCCGACCGCTACGTCCGCGCCTGACCCGGCCCGGGATATCGTGGCACCATGAGTGAACCTGGAGACGGCCGCGTCGCGGTCTACATCGACTTCGACAACATCATCATCTCGCGGTACGACCAGGTGCATGGCCGCGGCACGTACATGCGCGACCGGCCCAAGTCGAGTTCCAGCGCCCCGAAGGCCGGTTTCGCGGAGAAGCTGGCCGATGCGCGCGTCGACCTCGGCGCCGTCATCGACTTCGCCTCGTCGTTCGGCACCCTGGTGCTGACCCGGGCGTACGCCGACTGGTCGTCGGCGGTGAACGCCGAGTACCGCGGTCAGCTGGTCGGCCGGGCGGTGGACCTGGTCCAGCTCTTCCCCGCCGCCGCCTATGCGAAGAACGGGGCCGACATCCGGCTCGCCGTCGACGCGGTCGAGGACCTGTTCCGCCTGCCCGAGCTGACGCACGTCGTGATCGTCGCGGGCGATTCGGACTACGTCCCGCTGGCCCAGCGGGTGAAGCGCCTCGGCCGGTACGTGATCGGGATCGGCGTGGCCGGCTCCACCGCGAAGTCGCTCGCTGCGGCGTGCGACGAGTTCGTCAGCTACGACGACCTGCCCGGGATCGCCCGGGACGAGGCGGCCGACGCCGACGAGCTGGAGATCGGCGAGGTCGAAGGCAGCGAGGCGGCGGCGAGCACAGCCGGCGCGGGTGCGGCCGAGTCCGCAGCACCGGTCGCGGCCCCGACCCGCAGCCGCAGCCGGAAGGCCGCGAAGGAGCCGGCCGAAAGTGCCGGCGCAGCCGAGAACACTGCAGCCGCCGTGGGCACGGACCAGGAATCCGCGCCGACGGAAGCCGCGCCCGGCGAGGAGACCGCCGAACCGGCCACGCGCGCCAAGCGCGGCGGTCGCCGGCGGTCGACTCCCGTCGAGAGCGAGGAAGAAGGCGGCGAAGAGCAGGTCGAAGACCCGCAGCACGTCGCGACGCGGCTCCTCGCCCGGGCGATGCAGCTCGGACACGAGAAGGACGACTCGCCGTGGCTGCACAGCTCCACGGTGAAGGGCCAGATGAAGCGGATGGATCCCTCCTTCAGCGAGAAGGCCCTCGGCTACCGCTCGTTCAGCGACTTCATCAAGTCGCGCAGCGACCTCGTCGAGCTCGACGACAGCTCGACGGCGCAGATGCTGCGCCTCGCGCCGACGCGCACGCGGCGCGCCCGGCACAGCGGACGGGCCGCCGACCCGGTCTCCGCATCCTGAGCCGCGTCCTGAGCCGGAATTCAGACAGCGGGAGTTGACTGCGGGTATGGCACGACAGTGGAGAGCAACCGAGTGGGGCGGACCGGAGAAGTGGGAGTTCGCGGAGGTCGACATCCCTGAACCCGGAACGGGCGAGGTGACCATCGCGGTCCGGGCTGCTGGGGTGAACCCCGCCGACTACAAGCACGTCTCGGCGCCGCGCGAAGGTCTGGAGCTTCCCGCGCCGATCGGTTACGAGGTCGCCGGCACCATCTCCGCCGTCGGACCCGACACCGAGATCGCCTCCGGCGGTGGAGCCGTCGGCGACGAGGTCGTGGCGTTCCGCGTCCAGGGCGGTTACGCGACCGAGGTCACCGTCCCCGCGAAGGATGTGTTCGCGAAGCCCGCCCGCCTGGCCGACGAGGAGGCGGCGAACCTGCTGCTCGCCGGGAGCACGGCAGCGCAGATGCTGGAGGTGACCGACGTCCACGCGGGCGAGACCATCCTGGTCCACGGCGCGTCCGGTGCGGTCGGCGTCAGCATCCTGCAGCAAGCGGCGGAACTGGGCGTCCGCGTGGTCGGCACCGCCAGCGAGGCGAGCTTCGCGCGCGTGCGCCGCTTCGGCGGGCTGCCGATCGCGTACGGTCCGGGCCTCGCCGAGCGCGCGACCGAGGCGGCCCAGGGACCGATCGCGGCGGCGCTCGACACCGTCGGCACCACCGAGGCGATCGACGTCTCGCTCGAGCTCGTCCCCGACCGGCTGCGGATCGTCACGATCGTCGACGCGAAGCGGGCCGAGCAGGAGGGATTCCTCGCCGTCTTCGGCGCCCAGCCCGAAAGCCAGGCATACCGCGACTCGGTCCGCGGGCGCCTCCTCGAGCTCGCGGGCAGCGGCCGGCTGCAAGTGCCCATCGCGCGCACGTATCCGCTCGCCGAGGCACCGGAGGCACTCGCGTACCTGAAGGAGGGGCACCCGGGCGGCAAGCTCGCGCTGCTCGCCTGAACCGGCGGAGGCGAATGCCGGGGTCAGTGCTCCCGTGCGCCCTGTTCGGCCTCCGCCTCGGAGATGACGACCATGCCTCCCGTGCGCTGACTGGACCGGAGCAGCGCCTCCATCCACCGCTCGTTGAGCTTCGGCGGCCTGTTGCTGGTGAAGAGGAACGCCATCGGCACCTCGCGGCTGATCCACAGGCTGATCCGGCCCCCGCCGCGGTCGGCGGGAACCTGCCAGTTCAGGAGGAAGCTCTCGTGCCTCCGGAGCTTCGTGACGATCGCCATTTTGACGTGCGACAACGTTCGATCGTCGAACTCGTACTCCCGGTTGAGGTAGCCGTAGATGAGGGTGCCCACCTCACGCCCCGTCCTGCCGCTTCCCGTTCCTCGACTTGCTCGCGCGGTAGCTGCCCTGCGGGACCTCTTCCCGGATCTCGGCGCGCAGGTCGTCTTCGAGCATCAGCCCGGAGTTGCTGTTGGCGCGCTCGCTGAGCAGGGTGAGCCAGTCGCGGTTCAGCTCAGGGAGCGTCGGGCCGGCGAAGACGAACTGCACCGAGATCGACGGGTCGAGCCAGATCGAGCGCAGGATGCCGTCCGCCCCCGCCGTGCGGTCCGTCCAGATGAGGAGGAACCCCTCTCGGCGCCGCAGTTTGGTCTGGATGACCGCCTGCAGGTGTGCCAGCACCCGGTCGTCGAACGTGAAGCCGTCGGCACCGTCGTAGATCAGCGTTCCCACGCGTCTCCCTCCTCGTGTGATCACTTTCTCCAAACGACCGCGCGCCGTCAAGTCCAGCCCCCGCGCGCCGAAGTAAAGTCCGGTCATGGACGCTCTTACGCGAACCATCAAAGCGGCCCTCCTCTACGAGGACGGCCGGACCCTCGACAGCGTCGTGGTCGTACCGCTGATCGGCGGCTGTCCGCCGGGCGAGATCCGCGTCGCCACCACGTTCGCCGGTGCACTCGCCTACGACGTGTACGAGCTGGCCGACGAGGAGGAGTACTCCTCGATGCCGGCCTATCCGTACCGTTCCACCGTCCCCGTGACCACCCAGGACCTGGCCGACTGATCACCTCCAGCGGCCGTCGGCCCTTTCGGCGCGGGTAGCCTTGCCGGAGTGACTCCCTCCGACGAATCGCCGCGCCGCCGCACGGGTGCAGCGGTCGCCGTGCTCAGCCTCGGCACGCTCCTCAACCCGCTCAACTCGTCGATGATCGCCGTGGCGCTGGTGCCGCTGCAGCACGACTTCCGGGTGGATGTGACCGCCGTCACCTGGGTCATCACCTCCTTCTACCTGGCCTCGGCGGCCGGCCAGCCGCTGATGGGCCGGCTGGCGGACCGCTTCGGCCCCCGCAGGCTCTTCCTGTTCGGGATGCTCGTCGTGGCGCTCGCCTGCGCGATCACCCCGTTCGCCGGGTCGTTCGCCGCCGTGTGCGCCGGCCGGGTGGCGCTCGCCATCGGGACGGCGACAGCCTTCCCGTCCGCGATCGCTATGCTTCGCCCGCTGTCGAAGGGGTCGGGCGTCGGCACCCCGCGGCTGCTCGGCCGCATCCAGATCGCCAACACCTCCGGGGCCGCCATCGGACCGGTCCTCGGCGGCGCGCTGATCACGTTCCTCGGCTGGCAGTCGATCTTCTGGGTGAACGTTCCGCTCGCGCTGATCGCGTTCGTGGGCTGCTGGCTGTTCGCCCCCCGCGACGCCGCGCGGGCGCGCACCTCCCTCGGACGCACCCTGATCGAGTCGGACATCCCCGGCATCCTGCTGTTCATCGCCACGCTCACGTCTCTCCTGGTGTTCCTCCTCGACCTGCGGCCGCAGCCGCTGTGGTGGCTGCTGCCGCTGAGCGTGGTCGCCGCGGCGCTCTTCGTCTGGCGGGAACTGCGCACGTCCCACCCGTTCCTCGACCTGCGACTTCTGGCGAAGAACCGCCGGCTGCTGATGGTGTACCTGTCGTTCGCGATCTTCAACGTGGTCTACTACTCGGCGTTCTTCGGCCTGCCGCAGTACCTGCAGACCCACGGCGGCTACTCCGCGGGCGTCGCAGGTCTCCTGATGTTCCCGCTGGCGGCCGTCACGATCGTCGTGACGCCCCTGGCGGCGCGGGCGATCGAGTCGCTCGGGCTGCGTCCGACGCTCATCACCGGCGCCATCGCGCTCGTGGCCGGAGCCGCCCTGCTGGCGGTCGCCGCCGCGACGACCGCGCCGTGGGTCGTGCTGCTCCTCACGGCCGCCCTCGGCATCCCCTACTGCGTGGTCAGCATCGGGATGAATCAGGCGCTGTACGCGTCGGCGCGCCCGGAGGACAGCGGCGTCGCTGCGGGCATCTTCCAGACCTCCCGCTACATCGGCGCGATTGTTGCGACGACCGTGCTGGGCCTGCTGTTCAGCAGCGGGACCACCGCCGCGAGCTGGCTCGCTGTGGTCGCCGTCGCATCGACGTTGTCCGTCGTGCACCTCGCGCTGCTCGTGTTCGTGCGCCCACGGGGGCCTCGCGCGGCGGCGTCGGCCGCGGAGCCGGCGGCGGGCTGACGCAGATCACCGGTGCGCGGCAGGAGTCGCCGCACCTACAATCCCCCCATGGCGCTCTGGCTGGGCGGGACCGAACTGGTGACAGAACTGCTGCTGCTCCTGTTCGCCTTCGTGCTGTCTGCCGTGATCGGGATCGAGCGGGAGCGACGGCTGAAGAGCGCGGGACTGCGCACGCACATCCTGGTCGGCCTGGGATCCGCCCTCTTCACGCTGGTCTCGGCCTACGGGTTCGCGCCGCTCGGGCTCGAGACGACGGACCCGTCCCGGATCGCCGCGCAGGTCGTGACCGGGATCGGCTTCGTCGGAGCCGGCGTGATCTTCGTCAACCGCGGCAACGTGGTGGGACTGACGACGGCGGCATCCATCTGGGTGACGGCAGCCGTCGGGATGGCGTGCGGGGCGGGGCTGCCCATCATCGCCCTGGCCGGGACGGCACTTCACCTCGTTGCCGTGGGAACGCTCCCGACCGCCGAACGGCTGCTGCGCCGCACCTCCGGGACGCTGGTCACGATCCAGGCGGAACGCGCGGGCAACGCGCTCACCCGCGTGTTGGAGGTGTGCACGGCGTCAGACGCGCGGACCCACGTCGGAGACCTGCGCAGCATCGCCGGAACCGACCGGGTTGAACTCGGTGTGCGGGTGCGCGCGAGCGCGTCCGACACTCAGCGGCTGGTCGCCGAGCTCACTGTCCTCGACGGCGTGACGAGCGTGCACACGGGGCCGCTCGTGCAGTGAGGGAGGCGACTGGCTCAGGCGACCAGTGTGGCGCTGCTGGGCGGAGCAGTGCGCTGCTGCGTCGTCGACAGCGGACAGAGCGGATTCCGGCAGCCCACTGGAACCGTCACCACCGCCCAGCTCCCCCGGGACGTCGGCATCAGCCGCCGCTCCGCGGAGATCGGCCCTCCGCACACTCTGCACACCTGTGAGTCCGCGACCATCGTGATCATCCCCATCCGACCCGTGGCGCCCGCTTCGCCACTTCCATGGTCCGCCCGCGCGGCGCCGGAATCAAGAGGCGGAGGGCGGAGTCGAGTAGCGTCGGGCGCATGCAGGTCGACATTCCCACCTCCGTCGGGCCGGGGCGGCTGACGGTAGCCGCCGCCGACGGCGCCCGTGCCGTGCTGTGGCTCGGACACGGTGCGGGCGGGGGCATCGACGCCGTGGACCTGTCCGTTCTCGCGTCCCGGCTGCCCGCACAGGGCATCACCGTCGTGCGCTACGAACAGCCGTGGCGGGTTGCCGGGAAGCGGGTCGCGGCGAGGCCTGCGACCCTCGACATCGCTTGGCGCGAGACCGCACCGGCGGTTCGCGACCTCGCGGGTGGCCTGCCGCTGGTGACGGGCGGCCGCAGCGCGGGCGCCCGCGTCGCCTGCCGCACCGCGGACGAGATCGGGGCGACGGGAGTGGTGTGCCTCGCGTTCCCGCTCCACCCTCCGGGGAGTCCCGACAAGTCGCGGTTGGCGGAGCTGCTGGCGCCGGTCGTCCCGGTGCTGGTGGTGCAGGGCGGAGGCGACACGTTCGGGAGTGCGGAGGCCGTCAGTGCGGAGGCCGTCAGTGCGGCGGTCGTCAGCCCGGCGGTCGGGCCGTCGGACCGCATCCGGATCGTCGAGGTTCCTGGGGCCGATCACGGCATGAAGGTGCCCAAGGCGTCGCCACTCGGCGCGGCCGGCGTCCGCGACCTCGTCACGTCGACGGTCGCCGAGTTCGTCCTCGCTCTGGTCTAAGACGGTCAGTCGCCGTCAGTACTCGCCCTTGATGACGAAGTACGAACCGCGGATGGTGCCCGCGAGCTTCGACTTCTGGCGGGCGAACTTGAAGGTCGACAGCTCGTCGGGCACATCCATCCCGTCGGAGAGTTTGAACCCGACCGCGCGCTTCCCGCCCTCGGCCAACGTGTACATCACGTTGATGGACAGGCCGGACGCGTAGAAGACGTAGGTCATGTGGATGCCGTCGACCTCGAAGTCCGTCGCCTCGAGCGGCCGGGACGCGATGACGATGTCGCGCTCCTCTTTGAGGATGTGCGCCACGCGCTCGACCGCATCCGCCTCCTCCGCAGCCGTCCCGACCGTGAACGTGTGGTCGTACTTGTTGCGGTAGTAGCGCGCCTCGTTCGCGCGCAGGCCGGCAAGGGCGTCCGGGACCGGAGAGGACTCCAGCCCGGTGGTGGAGACGTTCTCGAAGTCGACGACGTACGGCATGGGACCTCCCGGGATGCGGTGTTCGGACCAACCGTACCGTGCGGCGCCGATCGGGGTCGCGCGGGCGTGTCCGCTATCCCCCGCGCCGGCGGCGGTCCAGGATCGGTGGGGTGTCCGAGCTGCTCATGCGCATCCACAGTCCCGAGTTCCAGGCGATGTCCGAGCGGGTGCTGGAGGTGACCGCGCTGACGTCGCGGCTCAACGTGCTGCCGTTCGACGACGACGCCGGCAAGGCGGCCCTGTTCGAGCAGATCCTCGGCGCTCCCCTGCCGCAGCGGACGACCATCTACCCTCCGTTCTTCACCGACCACGGCCGCAACCTGCACCTCGCCGATCGGGTGTTCATCAACCAGAACTGCACGTTCCTCGACTACGCGGGCATCCGGCTGGCCGAGCGCGTCATGGTTGCGCCGAAGGTGACTTTCATCACCGTCGGCCACCCGGTAGACACCGACGACCGGCGCGTGTGGCTGACCGGCGGCCCCATCCACGTCGAAGAGAACGTGTGGATCGGCGCGGGCGCGACCATCCTGCCCGGGGTGACCATCGGCCGCGACTCGGTCATCGCCGCCGGCGCGGTCGTGGCCGACGACGTGCCGCCGCAGAGCCTCGTCGCCGGGACGAAGGCGGCCGTCCGCCGCACCTGGGCCGACGCTGACTAGGATCGCGTCATGAGCAGCCCGGCCGTGTACACCTCCACCTTCATCTTCGAGACGAAGCCGTACGACGACGACTTCCACCGCCTCAACGATGAGATCGCCGAGCGAGCCCGCGTCATCCCCGGCTTCCTCGGCGAAGAGTCGTGGCACAACCCGGAGACCGGCCTGCACTCCGAGGTCTACTACTGGAGCAGCCTGGAGGCGCTGCACGAGCTGATCGGGATGGACACGCACCGCGAGGCGAAGCGTCTCCACGAAAGATGGATCGGCCCCTACCGCGTGGTCATCGGCCAGGTGCTCAGCACCTACGGCCAGCCCGGGCTCGGCCTGGAGCACGTGCCGGAGTCGGCGCGCCTGCCCGGCTGACGCGCGCTCCCGCCGCGCTCCTGTTTCAGGATGCGGATTCGGCACGAATGTCGACACTCGCGCCCCGAAAGTCGACATTCGTGCCGAATCTCGACCGGGCTTCCGAGCGGCGGCCGAGAAGGACACAGCCAGTGTTCTCCAAACGCGTCGGACGTGCTTGGATGAGCGGGTCAGGCATGGAGCACACGTATGGAGCTGGACAGGCTGAGCAGGGCGGTGACGGACTCCGACGCGGAGTCGCTCCTGCGTGAACTCATCGACAGCGTCACGCGTTCGCTCCCGGCCGACGTCGCCTCCAGCGCCCTCTCGGTCGAGCGCACTCGCTCCCTGTCCGACCGGATCGCCCACCGCCCCGGCGCCATCACCCGGGTGCGGCTGTCCGGCCAGACCGAGGCGCTGTCCCTCCGGTGGGAGCCGGGACCTCGATGGACTGCAGAGGTCGAGCAGCATTACGGAACGGTCTCGCTCTCGACCCGCACTATCCCGCTCGGTCAATGGCTGACGGCGTTTGCGCAGCTCGTCGCCAGCCTGGCCGTTCGCGCCGCCGAAGAGTCGGCGGTATCGGCGCGTGCGCTGCAGACGCTGGGCATCCTGCCGCCCGGCTCCGAGATCCACGTCGACGATGCCAACCTCGCACGCGACCTGCTGACCCTCGCCGCGCGCGTCGGGCGCCGTATCCCGGACGAGGCCGTGGCGGCCGTCGGCCGGATCGGTGAGCTCCTCGCCGACACCCTTCCGCGGGTGGCCGGGTCGGGCGAGCCGGAAGTGATCGTGCGGGTGGCGGCGACCGTCTACCTTCCCGACACCTTGCGGGCCTACCTCGCGCTGCCCGCCGAGTGGGCTGCCGAGCACGTGCTGGCCGGCGGACTGACACCGGCTCAGGCACTGATCGCTCAGCTCGACGCGCTCGAATCGGCGGCGCGGACGATGAGGGATGCGGCGGTCGAGCAGGATGCGTCGGCCCTGCTGATCAACGGCCGCTTCCTGGCCGACCGATTCGCCGGGTCGAGGCTGAAGCTCGACCTGCCGTGACGCGCGCGGCGCTCAGCTCGTGCCCGAACGCGACCGGTCTAGGTAGCTCCGCGACCGCGCCACCTGCTGTTCGAGCGCATCCACGGTGACGGCCATCGACTCCACCGCTTTCGCGCGGTACCCGTCGACGGCGTCGATCGTCGCGAAGACGTTGTCGAAGGCGCGCTGCAGAGTCTCGACGCTCACCCCTGACGACGACGCCTGATCGTGGACCATCCCCGTCTGCTGTTTCAAAAGCTCGCTCGTGCGGTCGATCATGGAGTTGGTGGTGTCGTTGAGGGCGCCGATCTGGTCGAGCACCAACCGCTGGTTCTCGAGCCCGTCGGCGACGACCACGGCGGTGCGAAGTGCCGAGATGGTCGTCGTGCGTGCGCGCTCGACAGCTTTGATAAGCTCCGCGTTGTTCTTCCGGAGCACATCCAGCGCGAGATAGCCCTGCACCGACACGGCGATCTGCGTGGTCAGGTCCTGCCTGCGCTGACGGATGGGGAACATGGCATCCGCGGTCATCGTGTCGGCCCGCGCAGGGTCGGACGCCCGAAGCTCCGCGATCCGGGCAGCAGTGGCGCTGTCGAGCGCGGAGGCGAGGGCGTTGTACTCGGCGAGCGTGCCCATCGTGGCCCACAGCGTCTCCCGCTCGAGCTCGATCGCGGCGTTGTCTTTCAGCAGCTCATCCTGACCTGAGATCAGCGCTCTGAGGATCGCGTCCAGCTGCTTCTGCGCCGACTGGTACCGCTCGAAATAGCGCGTCAACTTGCGGCCGCCCGGGATGCGGATCAGCGCACGCTTGGGGGCGGTCAGGTCCGCGCGGCCCGGGTCGAGGTCGGTGATGGTCGTTCGCAGATCCTGCAGCGCACGCGCCACCTGCGCCTGCGGTTCCGACGCTGCGCCGCGTCCCCGCGCGGCCGCGAGCGAGGTCGACGGCCGCTCGAGCATCCGGTTCGCCATGTCCGCGGACGAGCGGATCTCCTTCTCGCCGAGGCGCGTGACATCGACGATCTTGCGGGTGAACTCCGGGCTGCCAGGCTCAAGGTCGGCCAGCTCGTCCACGAAGGTCTGCGCCCTATCCTGCAGTTCGGCGCGTTTCCCCGCCGGGACCGCGACCATGCCGATCGCTTGTTCCTCCCGAATCTCCGGGACGGCGGTCGGCGGCGTGAGCACGACGCCAGCGTCCTCGGGGCCTTCGGGCAGGGTGGACGGCTGGTCCCCCTCGAGTTCGGACATGCGCGTCTCCTCTCAGGAGCGGCTGCGCCCCCGGGTCAAGAGTAGAACGACAGGCCTTCCATGCCGCGGCACAATTGCTCGCCCCGCGACGTCACCTCTTCAGTCGGCCACTTCTCGCAGCACCTGACTGACCGCATCCCAGAACTGCACCCTCGCCTTCTCCGTGGCTTGGGCGGTCACGCCCTCCGGCAGCGCGATCGGCAGCCCCGGGGGCGCTGTCATCTCATGCACCGCGTCGGGGGCGCGAATGATCACATCCCCGACCCGTGGACCCCGAGTCCGCACGGCCGCGTCGAGCCAGGGGCAGGCGTTCGGCAACACGTCGTCGCGACCCGCGCAGCCGAGCACGACGGGGGCCGTGACCGATCCCAGCGGGAGGATGGCGCCGTCGTCGATCAGGTCGGCTCGCTGCTGGCACGGGACACGGACACCGTTCTCTGACACGGGCGAAGCACCGGCTCCGCGCAGGCACAGCAATGACGTGGCTCCGCCGGCGGCGAAAACGCCTGCTACGCGATCGTTGAAGCGGGCGGCCGCCCACAGAGCGAACTGAGCCGACTGAGAAGTGCCATAGGTGAACACTTTGCGCTTGTCCACGTCGGGACGCTGGTCGAGCCAGTCGAGCAACGCCGCAAAAGTCGTCGTGTCGATCATACTGGCAACACGGACGCCGGAGTCGCTGACCCGCACCGGGAGCACGAAGACGCCCGCACCGAATCGCCTCAGCAATGGTCCGATGTAATCGGACGACTCCCCCACGGCTTGGTCGTCGAAGACGATCACCGCGGGCGCCCGCGATCCCGGCGCGGAGCTCGCGGCGAAATAGGACCCGATCGCCGTGTCCTCCCGGGAGCTCGGTGGCAGAAACGTCTCGCCCGCTGCGACCGCTGACTGAGCGAGATCGAAGGTGCTGACCGTGATCGGTGCTGCGCCTGCCCCGTACCCGCCGAGGGGAAATTCCCGGCTTGCGATGATCCGGCCCTTTTCGCTGGCCTCCAACGTCACCGCCACGGTGGACCGGGTCCAAAGTTGCACCAGCTCAGACGACGCGACGTCGGGCCCCCGCAACGACCAGAACAGCCCCGTCGAATCGGGCTCCCTGAACGCGGCAAGTTGCGGCCTGGCAGTGCCCAGATCGAGCATCCCCGATCCTGGCACCGAGTAGCTCGCTGAGGATGTCCACCTGCCCAGCTCCGTGTCGAGCCACGCTCTGAGGTGGATCCGAGTGCCCGGCGCGACATCCACAAGACGCAGGTCCCCGGCCCACAGCGCCGCGGTATTACTGACGGGCGGCGATGTCACAAAACGAGGCCCCTGGCGGCTGTTCAGCGCGACGGTGCACCCGGCGAGAATGACAGCTGCAGTCAGCGCCAGAACGACGGACGTCGGCGCTCTGCTTTTACGCCCCCGGCGTCGCATACCGTCACCGTCGTCCTCGCCAACCGAAGGGTTCGCAGAGCGTGCACACCGCCAGTACTCTCGCCGGCAGATCGATCGTGGAGACGACCATCGGTCCACTCCTCATCAGGTGTTCCGCTGAGAAGGGAAGCCCGATCGGTCTGCGGGTCGACAGTCAGCGGATCGCCCCAGTATGAACCCCGACCCCTCGACCGGGAAGGGTCAGGGTGAACGGTGGTGTTCGAACAGCGAGAAACCAGACGTTTGACGCGGGGGTGCGCCACCGTCCCGGTCAGTCGCAGACGTCGATGACGTTGTTCCTGCTCGTCGAGAGCATGCTGATGACGGTTCGCGCGCCAGACGGTGTCGCGGCGACCTGGAACACGAGGTAGCGTCCACCGAACGGGCCGTCCGCGTACGTGGTGTACCCCATCGATTCGTCGTACTTGGAGTGGGTCTTCTGAATGCTCGGGTATACGCAGCCAGGAGTTCGGACTCCGTTGATCCGATCCGGATCCCAGCGTCTGTGGAGGGTGAAGACGAGACAACCGTCTCCGACGGTTCACGCACCGCGAACCGCGCGTACGAGAAGGCCGGGTCGGGCACCGCGGTCCCCCGCGAATGCTCTTGCATCACCGAGATGTTGATCGCAGCGGGCGGCGCCTCCGGGGCAGTCCAGTACCCGGGCGGACAGTCGACCGTGTCTTCCACTGGCACCAGGTCGGCTGCGGACGCGAGGGCGGCCAGCGACTGACCGACACGGACGTCGGCAACCCGGTCGAACCCCAGAATCCAGGTGCTCGGGTCGGCAGGATTCTGCGTCGGCGTCGGCGCCGGAGTCGCGGACTCGATCGCAGTGGGGGTCGGAACCTGTGTCACCGTCGTGCCGGGGCTCTCCGGCACGGCCGGGGCCGCTGACGCGCATCCGCCGAGAAGGAAGACCACGGCGATCCATGCTGCTCCCGCAACTGTTCGTGACTTCATGTTTCCTCCGATAGGCCTTTACCTACCAATGTCCGGCGGAGTCGAAATGGTTCCCTTTCAGGTTCGCCGCAGAACTGCTACGGCATCCTGTGTTCAGGAGTTTGTGTCCGGCTCGCCGCGACAAGTCCGCAATTCAGGAGAATCCGAGCGGACTCGACCGCAACGACCAGCTCAGCTACACGTTGAAGCGGAACTCGACCACGTCGCGTCAGAAAGTAACCTCACGGATTGCTGGTGAATCTCCCCGGCCTGAACCGCCACATCGCGGGGCCCAGGTCCCGCCCGAAACAGTCTCGGGATTACCTCGACGGTCCTCGTGCGCGGGCCGTTTTCCGACCGAGCCGGTCCTCGTAACCGGGGAGGAGATGCAGCTCAGTCCAGAAGTGGGTACTAGTCATTTAGATTGAATCGACCCGCGACGGCCTGAACGAATATAAGGTGGCTCACTTGAGAACTCGAGTGATTGGCCGATGGCTGGCGTACTCCGCGCTTGGGTTGTTCTGGCTGGCGGCCCTCGCAGCGATGATGGTGGCGCGCGTGCAGTCCTCGCCGCTCGGTTCCTTCACGGAGTTGCGGATCGGAAGCGTCGTTGTAGGCGGTGGACTCGTCGCGTTTGTGATCGGTTGCTGGCTCTGGGTCCGTTCCAGCGCGAAGGCTCGCGCCGAGCTCCGGCTGCGGTTCCCCGATGCGGTCGTGGAGAATGCCCGCAGAGATGACTTCCGCGACTTCATCGACGTCGACACCTTAGGAATCACCTACCGTCAGGTTCCATTCTTCCTAACCATGGTCGCCGATCGGGACGGCATTTCGGCGTGGAGCGCCGGGGATCCGGGCGAGGAACTACGGCAACTGGCGACGCTGCCGTGGAGTCAACTCGGACCACTCAGGCAGTCGGCATCCGCTGGCCGCCTCCCTCAGTTCGTCATTGAAGCAGGCGTGGAGCGCGACGAAGAGGTGAGCGCCCTGCGGCTCACCTTTGGCTCCGAGTCTTTCGGCGGCCTCTTCCCTCAGACCTTCACAAATTCGACGCGCTGTCTCCTGGCGCTGGAATCGTTGCGGACTCGCTCACTCAGGGAGCCTGAGCCCGGCGAGACGGTCGGCTGACGCCACCGCGTGACCGGACGGTTCGGGCGGCACGCGTTCTGCGCGCTCTCCGCATGCCAGTCGCCAACTCAACTCCCTGTGCCCCGCCGACTGACTCTCCGATCATCCATGCAACCCGATCACTGATCAGAGAACCGGACATCTCGTAAAGGTTGCAGGGAGCCCAGACCAGCTGCACATAGGATCTGAACTTCAACGGGTTACATCACGGATAGGCGTCTTGTAACGCCGCCCGCGGGATTCGCCGGTATGCAGGCGGCCCGCTCCGGCGGCAGAATCGACGCATGCCCACACCCAACGCATCCGTCCTCCCATTCCGGATCGAGGATGGCTGGCCCGTTGGACTCCCCGGTTGCCGCGTCACACTTCGGGAGACGGGGATTCTTCTTGGATCGCTGTACTTCGATGACGTGGAGTGGGCACGTCTCGGCCTGCATGCGGTCCAAACCATCCGCATCGACGACCACGCAGTGACAGACGGATGGACGACGCGACACCCGGATGGCTCCGAGGAGTCGACGGAGTTCACTGTTCCGATGTCTCCTGAGCGTGTCCCTCGCGCCGCTCTCAGCACGCCCCGCACATTCGGGGACTGGGTATCGGACGTTCACGGAGGCTCAGGTCGGCTCCTCGTCTGGGACGAAACACTCACGTGGTGGTGGGCACAGGATCCCGACCTCGAGGCTCTCCTGATGTGCGCTCCGATGGGCCGGTTCTCCCCACGCTCCGACGAACCGTCCTGGCTTCCGTTCGGCAACGAGACAGGGCGACGATCGATCGAGAAGCTCTGCGCGCGATTCGGGATCGACGATCGGACGGCGCCTAACTCCGACCCTGAGGACTGACGCACTCATCGCACGTGCTGCGCAGGGCGCCGCCCTCACTCGACGCGACTGATATGCACTCAAACGTTAAATCTGAACTCGACCACGTCGCCGTCCTGCATGACGTAGTCCTTGCCCTCCATACGCGCCTTGCCGCGGGAGCGGGCCTCGGCGATGGTTCCGGCGTCCATCAGGTCGTCGAACGAGATGACCTCGGCCTTGATGAAGCCCTTTTCGAAGTCGGTGTGGATGACGCCGGCCGCCTGCGGGGCCTTCGAACCCTTGCGGATGGTCCAGGCGCGCGACTCCTTCGGGCCCGCGGTCAGGTAGGTCTGGAGGCCGAGGGTGTCGAAGCCGATGCGGGCGAGCTGGTCGAGGCCGGACTCCTCCTGGCCGGTAGACGCGAGCAGTTCGGCGGCGTCGTCGGCGTCGAGGTCGATGAGTTCCGACTCCAGTTTGGCGTCGAGGAACACCGCCTGGGCGGGCGCCACCAGAGCGGCCAGCTCGGCGCGACGGGACTCGTCGGTCAGGACGTCCTCATCCACGTTGAACACGTAGATGAACGGCTTCGCGGTGAGGAGGCCCAGCTCACGGACCGGTTCCAGGTCGATGGACGACGTGGAGAGCGGCTTGCCCGAGTTCAGGTACTCGATCGCGGCGCGCGCGGTCTCGAGGACGATCGGCTCGAGCTTGCGGCCCTTGACCTCCTTCTCGTAGCGCTGCTCCGCCTTCTCGAGGGTCTGCAGGTCGGCGAGGATGAGCTCGGTGTTGATGGTCTCCATGTCACCGGCGGGGTCGGTCTTGCCGGCGACGTGCACGACATCCTCGTCGCTGAAGCCGCGCACGACCTGGGCGATAGCGTCCGCCTCGCGGATGTTCGCCAGGAACTTGTTGCCCAGGCCCTCACCCTCGCTCGCGCCCTTCACGATTCCGGCGATGTCGACGAACGAGACGGGAGCGGGGACGATGCGCTCGCTGTGGAAGAGCTCGGCCAGCTTGTCGAGCCGCGGGTCGGGCAGGTTCACCACGCCGACGTTCGGCTCGATGGTCGCGAACGGGTAGTTCGCGGCGAGCGCGTCGTTCTTGGTCAGCGCGTTGAACAGGGTGGACTTGCCCACATTGGGCAGCCCGACGATTCCGATAGTGAGAGCCACGGTCGTCCATTCTACGGGCCGGGGTGGATGCGCCCGGCCGGTCCTGCTGTATTCAGGACTCGCGGGCGGCCCGATAGCTGCGCGTCACGTACGGCAGCTCGAAGATGTCGCGGCCGGCGAGGTCGGGATGTTCGCGCGCGAGCCGGCGCAGCGACTGGATCACCGCTGCCTGGGCGTCCGGATCCTTCGTGATGAAGTAGCTGCGCGAGCGGGCGAGGTCGAGGAGCCCGTCGAGATCGAGGGGTTGCACCCAGCGCGTCTCGTGCTTCTCGATCGGACCGAACGGAGACGCCAGAACCGGGTCGGCCTCGTCGTCGAAGGAGGCCGAGCCCGCATCCATCAGTTCGCCGAGTTGCTCGACCCAGGCGACGCTCTCGTCGCGCTCGTTCCAGATCAGCCCCAAGCGGCCGCCCGGGCGGAGCACGCGCGCGACCTCGGGGATGGCGCGGTCGGCATCCACCCAGTGCCAGGCCTGTGCGACGACGACAAGTCCGAAGGCGGAGTCGGGCGCGGGGATGCGCTCGGCGGCACCCTCGCGCACCTCGACATCCGGGATGCGCTCGCCCAGCACGCGCAGCATCTCGGGCGACGGGTCCACCGCCGTGACGTCGAAGCCGCGCTCGACGAGGGCGGCGGTCAGCTTGCCGGTGCCGGCGCCCAGGTCGAGAACGGGGCCGTCGATCCCCTCGGTGAGCCAGCTCACCGCATCCGCGGGATACGACGGCCGGGCGGCGTCGTAGACGTCCGCCGCCTGCTCGAAAGAGGCCGCGTGGAGGTCGCGCTGGTGACGGGATCGCATGCCGCCGATCGTACGCGCGGGCGGCCTCCGTGACCCCGGCTCGTCGGTGAGGGGCACGTAGTTGCGATCACGTGCGGCGTGTCGGGCGCAACAACGAGCACCTCGGCGGCGCGCGCGCCGGGCGAGAGAGACCAGCGGATGCGGCGGCGCGCGGTTCGGGATGCGAGGCGGCGTCGGTGGGCCGTGTCAGCATGACGACGTGACCCTGGATTTCACCGCCATCGACTTCGAGACCGCCAACTCCTCCGCCGCGTCGGCCTGCTCGGTCGGACTCGTGAAGGTCAGGGATGGGAAGGTCGTCGACCGGGCGGGATGGTTCATCCGGCCGCCACTGGGGCACGACCACTTCCAGGAGTGGAACGTGCGCATCCACGGCATCCAGCCGGAGCAGGTGGCCGACGCGGCCGGCTGGGTCGACCAGCTCGCCGACCTCGTCGAGTTCGCGGAGGACGACCACCTGGTGGCCCACAACGCGGGATTCGACATGGGCGTGATCCGCGCGGCGTGCGCCGCGACGCTGGTCGCCTGCCCCGAATACAGCTACCTCTGCAGCCTCCAGGTCGCCCGGCGTACGTACCACCTGGAGTCGTACCGTCTGCCCGTCGCGGCGATGGCGGCAGGTTTCGAGGACTTCGCGCACCACGATGCGCTGGCGGATGCCGAGGCGTGCGCTGCGATCGTGATTCACGCGGCCCGGCGGCACGAGGCCGCCACGATCGCGGACCTCGCGGCACTGACCGGCGCGCGACTCGGCCGCATCGGGGTGCCGGTCGCGGCCTGAGCCGCGCTCGCCTCCTCGCCCCTCGCGTCCCGTCGGCTCGCCTCGCCTCGCCGAGTGGCGACATCTCGTCGCAACTCGCGCCCGATTCCCGCGATTACTCACGTCTCGACGGAACTCGCGGGGCGCGGAACCTCCAGTGTCGGCGGCCGCTGACACACTGAGGACATGGACATCCTCGCCCTGCTCCTCGGCCTCCTGATCGGCCTGCTCGCCGGCGCCATCGGCGCGGGCTTCGCCGTCGCGAAGCTCATGCGCTCGCGCGCCTCCGCAGAGCCGGCGGTCCCGGTGGTCGACCCCGCACTGCTCGCCGCGCAGCATCAGGCGGAGGTCGCAGAGGTGCGCGCCGCCGAGGCGGCCGTGCAGGCCGAGATCCGGGCCGACCTCGCGGCTGCACACGGACGAGTCGATGCGCTCCAGGAGCAGGTGCGCGCCGCCCAGGAGCAGTACCGCGAGACGGTCGAACGGCACCGCGCCGAAATCGCGGCGCGGGAGGAGCGGGAGCGCGCAGAGAGCAAGGTGCTACAGGCGCTGGCCCCCGTGCGCGAGAGCCTGAGCGACATGCAGCGCAAGGTGATCGAACTCGAGACGCAGCGCAGCCAGCAGCACGGTCAGCTCACTCAGCAGCTGCGTTCCGCCGCAGAATCCGAGGAGCGGCTGCGCAGCACCGCCGAAGCGCTCGCCTCCGCGCTGCGCTCGAACAGCACCCGAGGCGTCTGGGGAGAGACACAGCTCCGGAGCGTGGTCGAGGCGGCCGGGCTGCTGGAGCGGGTGGACTTCGACGTGCAGTCGAGCATCCACTCGGAGTCGGGCGCTGGTCGGCCGGACATGATCGTGCGGCTTCCGGGCGGCAAGAACATCGCGCTCGACGCCAAGGTGCCCTTCAACGCCTACCTGGAGGCCAGTCAGATCCCGGCGACCGCGACGGGCGCGGAAGGCGCGCAGCGGGAGGCGCTGCTCAAGCAGCACGTGAAGGCCGTCCGCGACCACATCACGGCTCTCGGCAGCAAGGCGTACTGGACCGGCCTGGAATCCTCGCCGGAGCTGGTGATCGCGTTCATCCCGAGCGAGTCGCTGGTGTCGTCCGCGCTCGAGGCCGACCCGTCGATCATGGAGTTCGCCTTCGGAAAGCGGGTCGCGCTCGCCTCGCCGGTGACGCTCTGGTCGGTGCTCAAGACCGTAGCGTTCAGCTGGCAGCAGGATGTCCTGACGCAGGAGGCCAAGCAGCTCTTCGACCTGAGCCGGACGCTGTACAGCCGGCTCTCCACCACAGCTAGTCATATCGAGAAGCTGGGCCGGTCGCTGGAGCGCACGGTCAAGGACTACAACGGCTTCGTCGGATCCTTCGAGCGCCAGGTGTTCCCCGCCGCCCGCAAGCTCAACGCCCTCGACGAGTCAAAGGTCATCGGGGCGATGGCAGGCATCGAAGAGTCGCCGCGCGAGCTGACCGCGTTCGAACTGGTCAGCGAGCTCGAGCCGCGCGATATGCACGGCATCGACAAGCTCGCCATCGAAGAGAAGGAGCGCGCCCACGCGCTCGACGCCGAGAACGAGTCCGGCGTGGCGTAATCGCCGGTCAGAGCTGGTCGGGCTCCAGCCACTTCTCCGCGAGGTGGTCCGCGACCACACGGCGGGCCGTTCCCGACTTCGAGCGCAGCACGATCGACTCGGTCCGGATGATCGGGCCCTTGCGGCGCACGCCCGCCACCAGCTGACCGTCGGTGACGCCGGTCGCCACGAAGAACGTGTTGTCGCCCTTCACCAGGTCGTCCGCGCCGTGCACCTTGTCCATGTCGAGACCCGCGGCGATACCCCGCGCGCGCTCGGCGTCATCCTTCGGGGCCAGGCGGGCCTGCATGAACCCACCCAACGCCTTGATCGCGCAGGCTGTCGTGACACCCTCCGGGCTGCCGCCCACCCCAACGCACATGTCGATGCTCGACTCATACCGGGCCGCGTTGATCCCACCCGCGACGTCCCCATCCAACATCAACCGCGTGCCAGCACCGGCGGCACGGATCTCCTCGATCAAACCCTCATGCCGCGGACGATCCAGCACCGCCACCCGGATCTCCCCTACGGGCTTGCCCTTCGCCTTCGCCAGCTCCCGGATGTTGTCACCGATCGACTGCGAGAGATCCACCACGCCGTGGCCCACGGCGCCGGTCACGATTTTCGACATGTAGAACACGCTCGACGCATCCAGCATCGTCCCGCGATCCGACACGGCGATAAGCGACACCGCGTTCTGACGACCGGCGGCCGTCAGTGACGTCCCATCGATCGGGTCGACGGCGATGTCGACCGCCGGTCCCCGCCCGTTGCCGACATGCTCGCCGTTGAACAGCATGGGCGCGTTGTCCTTCTCGCCCTCGCCGATCACGATCACGCCGTCGAAGTTGACCGTCCCGAGGAACTTGCGCATCGCATCCACCGCGGCGCCGTCGGCCGCATTCTTATCGCCGCGCCCGATCCACGGCGTGGCCCGGATCGCCGCCGCCTCCGTCGCCCGCACCAGCTCCATCGCGAGGTTCCGGTCCGGGTGCTGATAGTTGGTGGCGGTGTCGGTCATGCTCATGATGGGTCCTCCCGGACGGATTCGGAACGTCGTCGTCGATGCCGCCGCGGGACGGGACCCGTGCGGTCGCTGCCAGTGTACCGAGCGGCCTGCACGCCGTCAGGGGGTGTGCACGAACGTCCAAGCGCAGTTCCCCGGGAGAGGCCCGGCCGCCGAGCGGCACACACCGCGCCGGTATGATGAGGGCGTTCGACATCCCCATCCCAAGGAGCCGCAATGCCCATCGCCACGCCGGACCAGTACGCAGAGATGCTCGACAAAGCGAAGGCCGGCGGGTTCGCCTACCCCGCGTTCAACGTGTCGTCGTCGCAGACGATCAATGCGGTGCTGCAGGGTCTGACCGAAGCGGGCAGCGACGGGATCATCCAGGTCACCACGGGCGGCGCCGATTACTTCGCGGGCCAGACCGTCAAGGCCCGGGCCACCGGCGCGCTCGCCTTCGCGAAGTTCGCCACCGAGGTCGCCAAGAACTACCCCGTCACGGTCGCTCTGCACACCGACCACTGCCCGAAGGATGCGCTCGACGGCTTCGTGCTGCCGCTCATCGCCGCCTCCGAGGAGGAGGTGAAGGCGGGCCGCAACCCGATCTTCCAGTCGCACATGTGGGACGGCTCGGCCGTGCCGCTCGACGAAAACCTGCGGATCGCCGAGGACATGCTGAAGCGCACCAAGGCCATCAACGCCATCCTCGAGGTCGAGATCGGCGTCGTCGGCGGCGAGGAGGACGGCGTCAGCCACGAGATCAACGAGCACCTCTACACGACGCTCGACGACGCCATCAAGACCGTCGAGGCTCTGGGCCTCGGCGAGCAGGGCCGCTACATGGCCGCTCTCACGTTCGGCAACGTGCACGGCGTGTACAAGCCGGGCAACGTCAAGCTCCGCCCGGAGCTCCTCAAGGACATCCAGGACGGCCTGGCCGCGAAGTACGGCCACGGACCGAAGCCGCTCGACCTGGTCTTCCACGGCGGCTCCGGCTCGACCGACGAGGAGATCGCGGAGGCCGTGCGCAACGGCGTCGTGAAGATGAACATCGACACGGACACCCAGTACGCCTTCACCCGCACCATCGCCGGGTACATGTTCGACAACTACGACGGCGTCCTCAAGATCGACGGCGAGGTCGGCAACAAGAAGGTCTACGACCCGCGCGCCTGGGGCAAGGTCGCCGAGTCCGGCATGGCCGCACGCGTCGTCGAGGCGACCCAGCAGCTCGGCTCGGCCGGCCACTCCGGCAAGTAGCAGTACCGGGCGGCGGATGCGCACGCGCACCGCCGCCCGTCTCATTCAGCCACACGCAACAGGAGGGAGGGCGTCGCGATGGCAGATCAGGAACAGCCGGATGAGCGGCCGCGGCCGCAATACGGCGAGCTCGCCCCTCCCGGCTGGGTGTGGCACCCGCCCGCGGACGCCGACCGTCTCGACACGTCGCGGCCACTCGAGCGGGAGGACGCCGTGCCGCCGGCGTATGGCGTGGCGACGCCCGGGGCGACCGCGCCCCGCTCCGGCGATCCGGCCGTACCGGGCCACACCGCGCACGGCCAGAACATGCCAGGCGCCGACCCGCAGGGCCGGCAGGCACCGACCTGGAACCTGACCCTTACCGTGCTGCTCGGCGTCTTCGGCTTCTTCGGGATGTCGTACTCGATCGCGACGCTGCAGGCGATCCCCGCATCCATGCAGCTGCTGCACAGCACCAACGGCCTCGGCGACTACACACCGGTGCCGCTGGTCGGCACGCTGGTGACGATCGGGTCCATCGTGATGGCCCTGGTCTGGGTCGTCTCCGCCGTGATCGCAGCCCTGCTGCTGGTGAAGCGCCGCCTGGCGTTCTGGGTACCGTTGGTTGCCGGGATCGTCGCGATGGTGGCGCTGCTGATCTTCGCCGGCGCCGTGCTCACCACCGACCCCGTCCTCCTCGGCTTCTACAGCGGGATGACGCCGGCCAGCCCGCTGCCCACGCCGTAGCGCGGCAGCCGAATCGCGTGGCCGCTAGCGGCCACGGCCTCCGAGGGCCCGCGCATCCTGCTTGCCGCTGACGTCCTTGCGGAGCTCCTTCGGCAGGGAGAACATGAGGTCCTCCTCCGCCGTCTTGACCTCCTGCACGTCCCGGTAGCCGGCGCCCGAAAGGTCGTCGAGGACCTCCTGCACGAGCACCTCGGGCACGGATGCGCCGCTCGTCACACCGACGGAGGCGACGCCGTCGAGCCACTCCTGCTTGATCTCGGTCGCGTAGTCGACGCGGTATGCGGCCTTCGCGCCGTACTCGAGCGCGACCTCCACGAGGCGCACCGAGTTGGACGAGTTGGCGGAGCCGACGACGATGACGAGGTCGGCCTGCTCGGCGACCTTCTTGATCGCGACCTGGCGGTTCTGGGTGGCGTAGCAGATGTCGTCGCTGGGCGGGTCCTGCAGGTTCGGGAAGCGCTCGCGCAGGCGCCGAACGGTCTCCATGGTCTCGTCCACCGAGAGGGTGGTCTGCGAGAGCCAGACGACCTTGTCGGGGTCCTCGACCACCACGGAGTCGACGTCGTCCGGGCCGTTCACGAGGGTTACGTGGTCGGGCGCCTCGCCCGCGGTCCCCTCGACCTCTTCGTGGCCGGCGTGGCCGATCAGCAGGATCTGGAAGTCGTCACGCGCGAACCGCACGGCCTCGCGGTGCACCTTGGTCACCAGCGGGCAGGTCGCGTCGATCGCGCGCAGCCCACGGTCGGCGGCCGCGTTCACGACCGCCGGCGAGACGCCGTGCGCCGAGAACACGACGTGGGAGCCCTGCGGGACCTCATCCACTTCGTCGACGAAGATCGCGCCCTGCTGCTCCAGCTCGGACACGACGTGGACGTTGTGGACGATCTGCTTGCGCACGTAGACGGGCGCGCCGTACAGGTCGAGGGCCTTCTCGACGGCCACGACGGCCCGGTCGACGCCCGCGCAGTACCCGCGCGGAGCGGCGAGCAGGACCCGCTTATGTCCGACGACCGGGTTATCCTGAAGCCGTCGCCTCGCGCCGGGAATCCGCGGCATCGGGAGGCTGATGGTTGCGTCGCTCACGCTTCAATCCTAGGTGAGCACGCTGAACACGAAATGGGAGGCACGGCCTGTGAGCCAGACGGGTACCGCCCGGCCCGCGACGGGCACCGCCTCGCCGGGCACCGCCTCGCCGGTCACCATGCAGCCCGCTCCCCCGACCGTTGACGCACCGTGGCCGGTCGCGCTCCTCAACAACAAGATCAAGGGATGGATCGATCGGCTCGGCACCGCGTGGGTCGAGGGCGAGATCACCCAGTGGGGCATCTCCGGCGGCAACGTCTACGGCAAGCTGAAGGACCTCGACGAAGACGCGACGATCAGCTTCACCATCTGGTCGTCGGTGAAGGCCCGCATCCCCGCCGACCTCAAGCAGGGCGACCGGGTGGTCGCGGCGATCAAACCGAACTTCTGGGTCAAGGGCGGCACCCTGACCATGCAGGTCTACGACATGAAGCACGTGGGCCTCGGCGACCTGCTCGAGCGGCTGGAGCGCCTGCGGCAACAGCTCGCCGCAGAGGGTCTGTTCGGTCTCGACCGGAAGAAGCGCCTCCCCTTCCTCCCGCACACGATCGGGCTGGTCACCGGCAAGGACTCGGACGCCGAGAAGGATGTGCTGCGCAACGCGCAGCTGCGCTGGCCACAGGTGCGGTTCCGGGTCGTGCATGCCGCGGTTCAGGGCGACCGCACGGTCCCAGAAGTGATCTCGGCGATCCGGAAGCTCGACGCCGATCCCGAGGTCGAGGTCATCATCGTCGCCCGCGGCGGCGGCGACTTCCAGAACCTGCTCGGGTTCAGCGACGAGCGGCTGGTCCGCGCGGCGGCGGATGCGCTGACACCGATCGTCAGCGCGATCGGGCACGAGGCCGACCGGCCGCTGCTGGACGACGTCGCCGATCTGCGCGCATCCACCCCCACCGATGCCGCGAAGCGCGTGGTGCCGGACGTCGCGGAGGAGCTCGCGCGCGTGCAGCAGGCGCGTGCGCGCCTCGGCACCCGGGTCACCCACCTCATCGCACACGAGATCGACCGGATCGGCCACCTGCGCACCCGCCCGGTGCTCGCATCCCCGTCGTGGATCGTGGATGCGCGCGCCGAGGAGCTCACCCGGTTCGTCGCCCGCGGCACGGAGCTGGTCGGCCGCTGCGTCGAGCGAGAGACGACGCGGGTCGCCGAACTGCGCGGCCAGCTGCGTGCGCTCTCCCCGCAGGGCACGCTCGACCGCGGGTATGCGATCGTGCAGACGGCCGCCGGTCACGTCGTCACCGACCCGGTGGAGTCGCCGGAGGGCACGGCGCTG
Organism: Leifsonia sp. RCC_180; assembly: GCF_058138205.1. Lineage (NCBI taxonomy): Bacteria > Bacillati > Actinomycetota > Actinomycetes > Micrococcales > Microbacteriaceae > Leifsonia > Leifsonia sp. RCC_180. Next base: position 1,310,325 of record NZ_CP200340.1, read on the forward strand.
CGGCTCACGGTCTCGGGCGGCTCCCTGGCCGCCACGGCCGGAACACCGCTGCCGTCGCCGGCCGGCGCAGCCGGCGCGGCCGGCCCGGCCAGTTCTCCACAGACCCCAGCGGACCCCCAGCGGGGCAAATAGAATGGACGGCATGCCCACTCCCGAGACCTCCCCCGCCGGAGATCCGCTCAGTTCGCTCAGCTACGAAGAGGCGCGTGACGAGCTGATCCGCGTCGTCGGCGAACTCGAGCAGGGCGCCGCGACCCTCGAGGAGTCGATCGCCCTGTGGGAGCGCGGCGAGGCCCTCGCGCGACACTGCGAGGAGTGGCTGATCGGTGCGAAGGCGCGGCTCGACGCCGCCCGGGCCGGCGCCTCCGTAGGAGCCGCTGAGCGCGAATGAGCCCTCGCAGCAAGCCGCCCGCGGTCGTCGCGGAGCTCGGCCGCCCAGAGACGCCCGAGGAGACGGCGGCCCGCAAGGCCGAGAACTCGGCAAACCACCGCACCCGTCAGACGATCAACAACCTCGTCTTCTCGCTGCTGGCGACCCTGGCGCTCGTCGCCGTCATCGTCCTCGTCGTGCCGCGCGGCAATCCGACGTCGACGACGCCCCCGGTCGACTACACCTCCATCGCCCAGCAGGCGGAGGGCAGCGAGCCGGATGCGCTGCTCGTCCCCAAGCTGCCGTCGACCTGGAAGTCGAACAACGCCGAGCTGCGCACCAAGACCGCCGACAAGGTCGATTCCTGGTATGTCGGTCTCATCACCCCCAAGCAGCAGTTCATCGGCATGACGCAGGGATTCGCGGCCAATGACAGCTGGGTGTCCCAGCAGGTCAACAAGTCGATGATCAAGGGCACGCGCGAGATCGACGGCGTCACGTGGGATGTCTACGACAACCGCACCTCCAGCGCGGACGACGGCAACGTCGAGTACGCGCTGGTCACGCAGTCCGGCGACAGTTCCGTCATCGTCTTCGGCACAGCGGACGACGGCGAGTTCCGCACGCTCGCGTCGTCGCTCGCCGATCAGATCCGCTCACTCGGAGGAGGAAAGTAGTGCCCACAACGCGCCCCGGAAAGATCTGGGCCTCGATGCTCGACGGCAACGCCCGCTTCGTCGCAGGCGAACCGCAGCATCCCCGTCAGGATGTGACCCGCCGCGAGTCGGTCGCGGAAGGCCAGGAGCCGACCGCCGCCATCTTCGGCTGCGCCGACTCCCGCCTCGCCGCGGAGATCATCTTCGACCTGGGGCTGGGTGACGCTTTCGTGGTCCGGAACGCCGGGCAGGTCGTCTCCGACTCGGTCATCGGGTCGCTGGAGTACGCGGTCGCGGTCCTGCACGTCCCGCTCATCCTGGTGCTCGGACACGACAGCTGCGGCGCGGTGGCTTCGGCCATCGCCTCCCAGGCAGAGGACGCCGAGCCGCTGCCCCCGCACATCGCAGACCTCATCGCGCCGATCCTCCCCGCCGTGCACCGTGTCACCGGGCCAGGCGCCGTCGACCCTGCCACGGTCGACGCTTCGGAGGTCGGGCGCGAGCACCTGCGCGACACCGTGTCGGAGCTGCTCGCGCAGTCCGAGATCATCGCGTCCGCGGTCGCCGAGAACACTCTCGCGGTCGTCGGCGCCAACTACCGGCTCGCGGAGGGCCGGGTCGTGCCCGACGTCGTCGTCGGCCTGCGCGACTGACACGACCTCCGCCAACAGAAAGGAAAGACACACCGTGGTGGACACCCAGGCGGACGCCGAGTACCGCATCGAACACGACACGATGGGCGAGGTGCGCGTGCCCAAATACGCGCTCTACAGCGCGCAGACCCAGCGCGCCGTCGAGAACTTCCCCATCTCGGGCTCGGTGCTCGAACCGGCCCAGATCGCCGCGCTCGCCCGCATCAAGAAGTCGGCAGCGCTGGCGAACGCCCGCCTCGGCGTGCTCGACCAGGAGATCGCCGACGCGATCGCCTCCGCCGCCGACGAGGTCGCTGCGGGCGCCCACGACGCCGAGTTCCCGATCGATGTGTACCAGACCGGGTCAGGCACCTCGTCGAACATGAACATGAACGAGGTGCTGGCGACGCTCGCCTCCGAGCGCCTCGGCCGGCCGGTGCATCCCAACGACCACGTCAACGCGTCGCAGTCGTCGAACGACGTCTTCCCGACGTCGGTGCACATCGCCGTCACCGGCGCCCTGACCGACGACCTCATCCCGGCGCTCGACCACCTCGCGGTCGCGCTGGAGGAGAAGGCGGAGCTGTGGGCGGAGGCCGTCAAGAGCGGGCGCACGCACCTCATGGATGCCACGCCGGTCACCCTCGGGCAGGAGTTCGGCGGCTACGCCGCGCAGATCCGTTACGGCATCGAGCGCATCCGCGCCGCGCTCCCCCGCGTCGCGGAGGTGCCGCTCGGCGGCACGGCCGTCGGCACCGGCATCAACACCCCGCTCGGTTTCCCGCAGCTCGTCATCGAGCTGCTGACGGCTGAGACCGAGCTGCCGATCACTGAGGCGCGGAACCACTTCGAGGCGCAGGCCAACCGCGACGCGCTGGTCGAGGCGTCGGGCGCGCTCCGCACGATCGCCGTCTCCCTGACGAAGATCTCCAACGACCTCCGCTGGATGGGCTCCGGCCCCAACACGGGCCTCGGCGAGCTTCACATCCCGGACCTCCAGCCGGGCTCCTCGATCATGCCCGGCAAGGTCAACCCGGTCATTCCGGAGGCCGTGCTGATGGTCGCCTCGCGCGTCATCGGAAACGACGCCACGATCGCCTGGAGCGGCGCATCGGGGCTCTTCGAGCTGAACGTCGCCATCCCCGTGATGGGCACCGCGCTGCTGGAGTCGATCCGCCTCCTCACGCAGGCGAGCCGCGTGCTCGCCGACAAGACGGTCCGCGGCCTCGAGGCCAACCTCGAGCGCGCCCGCGCCTTCGCGGAGTCGAGCCCGTCGATCGTCACCCCGCTGAACCGCGTCATCGGCTACGAGGCGGCAGCCAAGGTCGCCAAGCACGCCGTCGCCCGCGGCATGACCGTGCGCGAGGCCGTCATCGACCTCGGCTTCGTTGACCGTGGCGAGGTCACCCTGGAGCAGCTCGACAGTGCGCTCGACGTGCTGTCGATGACCCACCCCGGCTGACCGGTTCGGAGCGTCCCCCGACCGCTTAAGCTCGGGGGATGCTCCGGTACGACGACGAACTCCGGCACCGACCGCGACGCGTGGTCGTCGCGGGAGTCGCCGGGAGCGGCAAGACAACGCTCGCCGCCCGGATAGCCGTGATCACCGGCGGTCCGCACACCGAGATCGACGGCCTGTTCCACGGACCGAGCTGGCAGCCCAGAGCCGAGTTCGTGGATGAGGTGCTCGCCTTCACGGCGGCGGATGCATGGACCACGGAGCGGCAGTACCGGCTCGCCCGCGATGTCCTCGCCGCGCGAGCCGACCTCCTGGTCTGGCTCGATCTCCCGTACGTCCGCGTGACCCTCCCGCGGGTGGTCCGGCGCACCCTGAGCCGACGCCTGCATCGGACGCGGCTGTGGAACGGCAATCAGGAGCCTTCGCTGCACACGTTCTTCACCGATCCGGAGCACATCGTCCGCTGGTCGATCTCCACTCGCCGCCTCTATCCCGAGCGCGTGGCGGCCGCTGAGCGCCAGCATCCTGATCTCATCGTCGTCCGCCTCCGCTCGCCCCGTGAAGTAGACGCGTGGCTGACCGGACCGCTCACCCACGCCACCCTCTGATCCACCGTCGAGTACGCAGAGACTGCACGCCGAAATCGGTTTCGGCGTGCAGTCTCTGCGTAGTCGATGGTAGGGGCGATCAGGCGAGCTCGTTGGCCTCCAGCATTTCGGTGACGAGGGCGGCGATCGCCGAGCGCTCCGAGCGGGTCAGGGTGACATGGGCGAAGAGCGGGTGTCCCTTCAGCGTCTCGATCACGCTGGCCACGCCGTCGTGCCGGCCGACCCGGAGGTTGTCGCGCTGGGCGACGTCGTGGGTGAGCACCACGCGCGAGTTCTGGCCGACGCGGCTCAGCACCGTGAGGAGGACGTTGCGCTCGAGCGACTGGGCCTCGTCCACGATCACGAACGCGTCGTGCAGGGACCGGCCCCGGATGTGCGTCAGCGGCAGCACCTCCAGGATGCCGCGGTCGAGCACCTCGTCGAGCACGTTCTGCGACACCAGCGCGCCGAGCGTGTCGAAGACCGCCTGTCCCCACGGGTTCATCTTCTCGCTCGCGTCGCCGGGCAGGTAGCCGAGCTCCTGACCGCCGACCGCGTACAGCGGCCGGAACACCATGATCTTCTTGTGCTGTCGCCGCTCCAGCACCGCCTCGAGTCCGGCGCAGAGTGCGAGCGCCGACTTTCCGGTTCCGGCGCGACCGCCGAGCGAGAGGATGCCGATCTCCGGGTCGAGCAGCAGGTCGATCGCGAGCCGCTGCTCCGCCGAACGACCGTGCAGGCCGAAGACGTCGCGGTCGCCGCGCACCAGCTTCACCTCGCCGTCCGCCACGACCCGGCCGAGAGCCGATCCGCGGTCCGAGTGGATGACGAGCCCGGTGTTCACCGGAAGGCCCGCCGCCTGCTCGGTGCGCATCCACTCGTCTTCGTAGAGGGAGGCCATCTGGTCGCTGCCCAGGTCGATCTCCGCGAGCCCGGTCCAGCCGGAGTCGACGACCTGCTCGTGCCGGTACTCCTCCGCGGCCAGGCCGATGGAGGCGGCCTTGACGCGCAACGGGAGGTCTTTCGAGACGACCGTGACAGCGAGCCCGTCGTTGGACAGGTTGAGCGCGACCGCGAGGATGCGCGAGTCGTTGTCGCCGAGCTGCATCCCGCTCGGCAGGACGGACATGTTCGAGTGGTTCAGTTCCACCCGAAGCGAGCCGCCGTCACCGACGGGGATCGGGAAGTCGAGGCGCTCGTGTTGAACCCGCAGGTCGTCGAGGTTCCGCAACGCCTGCCGCGCGAAGTAGCCGATCTCCGGATCGTTGCGCTTGCCCTCGAGCTCGCTGACCACGATGACCGGGATGACGACAGCGTGTTCCGCGAAACGGAAGATGGCCTTCGGGTCGGAGAGGAGGACGGACGTGTCGAGCACGTACGTGCGCTCTTCCGTCTTCGCCGCTCCCGGCTCCGAGCCGTTCGACCGGGTTGCTGCCTGTCGGCTTGTTGATTCCGCCACGACCACTCCCACCCCGCCGCTCCCTCGGGAGCCGGCGGATCTCACTGGCGAGTCGGCCGCTTGGGTTTCGAAACGAACTTACGTGGCCGTCTCGATCGGGCGCGGTGCCCGATGGCTCGAACCTACGCCCGGCCACCGACACGCCATCGTTGGGGGGCCGCGTGTCGTGTTTCGTCCAGGTGAACATTCGCCCCCAGTTCGGGGTTGCGATCAGTTCAGCGCGCGCCTCAGCTCACCGTCGCGTACGACGTGAAGGCCGCACGCAGCATGTCCAGCGTCTCCTCGCCCGTCCCGGCGTGCACGCTGAGCCGCACCGAGCTCGCTCGCACCGACGCCGTGACGCCGTGGTTGTGGAGGGATGCGCTCAGCGCGGTGAGCTGTTCGGGGAGCGGCTCGAGCACGACGATCCCAGCGCGCTCGGCAGGGCTCCGCGACGAGCTCACGGGCACGGCGAACTCGTCGGCGAGCTGCAATACCTGCTCGACGTTGTCCGCGACAGCGTCCGCCACCGCATCCACCCCGACCGCGGCGACCTCCTCGAGCGCCGCGGCGAACCGCGCCTCCGCGACGAGGTCCGGGTTGGAGACCGAGAAGGCGCGCGCCCCGCGGGCGGGCTCGAGCACCTCGTCCCAGGGCTGCTCCGGCCCGGAGCCGGTCCAGCCGCTGAATACCGGCGTCAGGTGGTCGATCGCCCGCTCGCTGAGCGCGAGGAATCCGGTGCCCCAGCCGGCGCGCATCCACTTCTGGCCGCCCGAGACGACGACGTCGGCGACCTCCCACGGGGCGTCGACCACGCCGAATCCCTGGATGGCGTCCACGATCAGGAGGCGATCCCCGATGACCTGCCGGATACCGTCGATGTCCGCCAGATAGCCCGTGCGCGAATCCACCAGGCTCACCATGACGGCGGACGTGCTGTCGGTGACCTGCTCCCGGATGCGCGCGGGCGTCACCCGTCCGTGGTCGGTCTCGAGCCAGGTGGGCGTGATGACGCGGAGCGCCTGCGCGGCGCGCTGGGCGGCGTACGTGATCGACGGGAACTCGGCAAGCGACAGCAGCACATCGCCGCCGGTGAGACCGAACGCGGCGTGCAGGAGGCCGCTGGACGCGTTCGGCTGGAAGACGACCTGATCGGCCGGGAACCGCGTCAGCGCGCTGACGGCGTCGCGCAGCCGCTCGTCCTCCGCCCGCATCCGCTCGATCGTGCCGTAGCGGGCCTTCGAGAGGATCTCGTACTGCCCGAACGTCTCCGCCCGCACCGTCGCGGACAGGGGGCCGACCCGCCCGTAGTCCAGGTAGCCGGGCTCTTCGCCGAATCCGCGGGCGTACTCCTCGAGCGTCGTCACGGTCCGATTCTCCCGTACGCCGCCGAGAGCCGCGAAATCAGCCGCCGAATCGGCGCTGGCGACGGGAGTAGTCGCGGACCGCGCGCAGGAAGTCGACCTCGCGCAGGTCCGGGCCCAAGGCCTCCACGAAATAGAACTCGCTGTGGGCGCTCTGCCAGAGCATGAAGTCGCTCAGCCGCTGCTCCCCCGACGTTCGGATGACGAGGTCCGGATCGGGCTGGCCGCCCGTGTAGAGGTGCTCGCCGATGAGGTCCGGCGTGAGGAGGTCGGCCAAAGTCTCCAGGCTCCCGCCGTCGGCGTGGTGGGCCGCGACGATGCTGCGCATCGCATCCGTGATCTCCTTGCGGCCGCCGTAGCCGACCGCGAGGTTGATGTGCATCCCGGTCTTCCCGACCGTCCGCGCCTCGGCCTCGGCGAGCGCCTCGACCAACCGCGGAGGGAGACCCGTCGCCGAGCCGACGTGCTTGACGCGCCAGTCGCGGTAGCGGGAGAGGTCGCCCGCCAGCTGCGCGATGATCTCGATCAGGTCGCCGAGTTCTCCGCTCTCGCGGTTGGTCAGGTTGTCGGACGACAGCAGGTAGAGGGTGACCACCTCGATCCCGAGCTCGTCGCACCACTCCAGGAACTCGCGCATCTTCGCCGCGCCCGCCCGGTGGCCGTGCGCAACGGTGGTGAGGCCGGCCTGCCGAGCCCAGCGACGGTTGCCGTCGATGATCATGGCGACATGCTTCGGGAGGGCGTCACGCTCGATGTCCCGGCGCAGACGCTTCTGGTACAGCCCGTAGAGCAGCCCGCTGGCCCCGGGCGATGCTCGTCTACTCACGCTGCTACGTTAGCGCGCCAGGGCGAACCATCTCACAGCATCCCGGCACCCGTCTTCCCCTACTCTTGATCCATGTCGCCCCGTAACACCCCGAACCCCGGCACGAGCGATCGCGACCGCGCCAACGAGGACGTCGGCGAACTGCTGGAGGAGCCTGCGGCGCAGCTGGATGCCTCCGACGCCGCCGTGCAGGCGGACGAGCGCGGCGGACCGGAACTCCCCAACATCCCGTTACTGGATGCGTCCCCCGCCTTCCCCAGCGAGGTCAAGCCGACCTGGCGCGGTTGGATCCACGCCGGTACGTTCCCGGTCACCATCGTCCTCGGGATCGTGCTGATCTCCCTCGCGAACGGCGCCCCCGCCAAGTGGGCGTCGGCAGTGTTCGTGCTGACCTCGATGCTGCTGTTCGGCAACTCGGCGCTTTACCACCGCTTCAACTGGCGGCCGCGCACCAAGGTCGTGTTGAAGCGCATCGACCACGCCAACATCTTCCTGCTCATCGCCGGGACGTACACTCCGCTCGCGGTGCTCGCGCTGCCGCCGTCGAAGGGCATCCTGCTTCTGACTCTGGTCTGGGCCGGAGCGCTGATCGGCATCGGGTTCCGCGTCTTCTGGATCAACGCGCCGCGCTGGTTGTATGTGCCGATCTACGTGGCGCTCGGCTGGGCGGCGCTGATGTACATCGTCGACCTGCTGGATGCGAACGTCGCCATGATGGTGCTCGTGCTCGTCGGCGGCATCTTCTACACCGTCGGCGCCGTGATCTACGGGATGAAGCGGCCGAACCCGTTCCCGGGGCGGTTCGGGTTCCACGAGATCTTCCACACGCTGACGGTGCTGGCGTTCCTGTGCCACTGGACGGCGACGCTGCTCATCGCGCTGCATCCTGCGTACAACGCGGGGTGACCGCGACCGCCGCACTCATGTCGGCAGCGCCCGCCGGCCGGTCACCTGCTTCATGACCAGGGTCGAGGACAGCTTGCGCACGCCCGGCAGTGCCCCGAGCGGACCGTCGAACAGCTCCTGGTAGCCCGTGAGATCGGCGGTCAGCACCCGCAGCATGTAGTCCGGGTCGCCGAAGAGCCGCTCGGCCTGCACGATGTTCGGGATGGCGAGCACGCCCTCCTCGAATGCACCAACCGTCTCCGGGTCTGTCCGGTCGATCGTCACGAACACGATCGCCTCGAAATCGAGCCCGATGGCCGCCGGCGACACCACGGCGCGGTACTGCTCGATCACACCAGCGTTCTCCAGCTCACGGACGCGGCGGTGGCAGGGCGAGAGGGTGAGCCCCACCCGTGCGGCCAGGTCGGTGAGACTCAGTCGGCCATCCTCCTGCAGTGCAGCAAGGATCTCCCGATCAATCGCATCCATGAAGCAGATCCTTCCACAGAAAAGACGCGAGCGCGCCAAAGTCGCAAGCACTTGCGGTCCAAAACGCCATAGCTTTCCTGCAAAGGGAGGCACAGATGGATCCGGCACTGATCATGGGTTTCTGGGGCGTCGCGGCCCTGCTCGTCTGCACACCCGGCGCCGACTGGGCGTACGCGGTCACCGCCGGCCTCGGCGGGCGGGCGCTCCTGCCATCGATCGGCGGCATCCTGTTCGGGTATCTCCTGGTCGTCGTCGCGGTCGCCGTCGGCCTCGGCGCCCTGGTCGCCGCCAACCCCGTGCTGCTCGACGTGCTGACCGTCGGCGGCGCGCTGTACCTGTTGTGGATCGGCATCAACGGGCTCGTGCGGTCCGCCGGACCTCTCTCATCGCACACCGCCGACGGAAGCGTCTCGCCGTTGACGTCGTTCCTCCGCGGCGCCGGGGTCAGCGGCTTCAACCCGAAGGGCCTGCTGGTGCTCGTGGCCCTGGTCCCGCAGTTCACCACCACGACCACGGCTCACGGCGCGTGGGCGCCCGCGGCGCAGATGCTGCTCCTCGGTGGACTATTCGTGGCGACCTGCGCGGTCGTCTACCTGACGGTCGCCGTGCTCGCGCGCCGGCTGCTCGCGGCGCGGCCACGCGGCACCATCGTGCTGGCGCGCATCTCCGCGATCGCGATGACGCTCATTGGGCTGGGATTGCTCGTTGAGCGCGTGGCCCAGGCGTTCTGAGAAGGGCCCTCTGAGCGTGCCGGCCGCGAACCGGCTCAGCGGGCAGGAGGTTCCGGATCGTCCCGGTCCTCGCCAGCCTGCTCAGCATCCAGCTTTTCGGCGATCTCCGCCCGGTACCGCACCCGGCGGATGCGACGGACCATGTCGAGGACGAGGAGGACGACGGCCACCGCGAGGAAGAAGGTGACGACGAAGCCGAGCACCCCCGGGGTGACGGAGTCGTCGCTCGGCGCGCCCGACGGCGTCGGCGCAGGCGTCGCCGCCAGCCGGACGGAGAGGCGCAGGATGGCGTCCGCGATCACTCGGGCACCACGCCGGCGAAGAGGTCGGTCTCGGGCATCTCGGTCTCCACTTTCGAGTCGATGAGCTGGAACTCCTCCGTCGGCCACGCCTGGCGGAGGATGTCGTTGGGCCAAAAGAAGAAGGCGCTGTCGGGCGCGACCTGGCTGGCGTGCGACCGGAGGGCCGCGTCCCGGACCTCCAGGACGTCGCCCACGGGGACGCGCGTGGTCACGACCGACGGCGCATCGTCCATCCACGAGCGCATCTGTGTGAGCTGTTCGAGGAGCGGGGACGACGGCTGGGTGGCGACCAGCGCCTCGTGCACAGCGCGGACGCGTTCGCCGTTGAAGATCCGGTCGTAGTACAGCTTCGACACCTGCCACGGCGCGCCGAGCTCCGGGTACCGGGACGGGTCGGCGGCCGCGCGATACGCCTCCACACCGACCTGGTGGGCGCGGATGTGATCGGGATGCGGGTAGCCGCCGTTCTCGTCGTACGTGACGAGCACGTGCGGGCGGAACGAGCGGATGAGCTTCACGAGCGGCGCGACCGAGATCTCCAGAGGGATGGACGCGAACGAGTTGGGCGGCAATGTGCCGTCCTCCCTCGCCATGCCGGAGTCGACGTAGCCGAGCCAGCGGTGCTGGATGCCGAGCACCGCCTGCGCCGCCGCCATCTCCCGACGGCGGAGACCGGGGAGGTCGCGCGACGCCATCGCCCGGGCGTCCGGCGCCAGCCGCTCGTTGAGGACGTCGCCGCGCTCGCCGCCGGTGCAGCTGACCACCATGACATCGTCGCCCCGGCGCACGTATGACGCGTACGTCCCGGCGCCTTTGCTGGACTCGTCATCGGGATGGGCGTGCACGGCCATCAGCCGGCGGGCGTCAGCATTCACAGCTTTCTCTCCTAGTCTGGTCTCAGCCTACCGTCGCCCGGCGGCAGGCCTCAGACGCGGGAGGCGGAGCTGGACGGCATGGCGGTGCACGCATGACGGCGACCCCGAACCTCGACACCCGCTACGGGCGCACCCGCGAACGTAAGCGCCGCGACCGCTGGCTGCTGATCGGCGGAGCGCTGGCCGTCGTCGCGATCGTCACCGCCTGGGTCTTCTGGGCCGGCTGGGACAACGACCAGGCCAACCTGGAGACGACCGACACCGCCTTCACGATCCCCGACGACCACCACGTCGACATCTCGTTCACGATCAACGCTCCGGTCGGAACGCCGGTGACGTGCGCACTCCAGGCCCTGAACGAGGACTTCGCGATCGTGGGCTGGCGGATCGTCGAATACCCCGGATCGCCGTCGCGCGTGACCACCCACAGCGAGGCGATCAGAACGGTCATGAAGCCCAACACAGGTTTGATCAACACCTGCTGGCTGGCCTAGTATTGTGCGGATACGCCCCGGCATCGCCGGGGCGTCGGCTTTAGCACCGGTACCGAACCGGCCCCATCCACGGTGCTATTTCAACTGCGGCCACAGCCGCAGCGCAAAGGAGTTCATCATGTCTCAGGAGTCGCAGGTCAGTTTCTTGACCCAGGACGCGTACGACCGTCTCTCGGCCGAACTCGAAGAGCTCAGCGTCAACGGCCGTAACGAGATCGCGAAGCGCATCGAGGCGGCCCGCGAGGAGGGCGACCTCAAGGAGAACGGCGGCTACCACGCCGCGAAAGACGAGCAAGGCAAGATCGAGGCCCGCATCGTCCAGCTGACCAATCTGCTGCGCAGTGCCACCGTCGGCGCCGCGCCGGAAAGCCACGGTGTGGTCGAGCCCGGCACTGTCATCACCGCGACGATCGCCGGCGACGAGAGCGTGTTCCTCATCGGCAACCGCGAGATCGCCGCCGGCACCGACCTCCCCGTCTACAGCGAGCAGAGCCCGCTCGGCGCGGCGATCCTCGGCCTCAAGGTCGGCGACAAGACGGAGTACACGGCTCCGAACGGCCGCCAGATCGCGGTCGAGGTCACCAAGGTCGAGACCTACACCGGCTGACCACGCCACCGACCGACCGACCCAAGCCAACAGCTCCTGACTTTTTCCGCCTTTCCGAAAGGAAATCGGCGAAAAACTCAGGAGCTGTTTGCTTGGGTGTGAAGCGTGTAGGACGGCGCGGCGGCGCTATTCGTCGTCGACGACGGGGTCGTAGCCGGCGGCGCGGAGCGCGTCGATGACGTAGCCCCGGTGCTCCGTGCCGCGCGTCTCCACGCTGACGTCGAGCTCCACCTGGCTGAGCTGCATCCCACGCCCGTGCCGGGTGTGCAGCACCTCGACCACGTTGGCATTGACGCCGGCGAGGATCTCGGCGATCCGGGCGAGCTGCCCCGGACGGTCGGGAAGCATGATCCTGAGCTTGAGGTAGCGGTCCGCGGCCGCGAGGCCCTGGCTGATCACGCGCTGCATCAGCAGCGGGTCGATGTTGCCCCCGGAGAGGATGGCGACGGTCGTTCCCTGCGCGTGCACCGCTCCGGCGAGGATGGCCGCAACCCCGGCCGCACCGGCCGGCTCGACGACGAGCTTCGCCCGTTCGAGCAGTACGACCATGGCGCGGGCGATGTCGTCCTCAGAGACGGTCACGACCTCGTCCACGGCGTCGCGGATGATCTGGAAGTTCAGGGCTCCCGGCCGGCTGACGGCGATGCCGTCGGCGATGGTGGCGACCAGCGAGATGTCGGTCGGTTCGCCCGCAGCGAGGGACGGCGGATAGGCGGCCGCGTTCGCCGCCTGGACTCCGATGACCCGCACCGACCGCCCGTCGGCGGCCGCGCGCTGCTTGACTGCGCTGGCGACGCCCGAGATGAGCCCGCCTCCGCCGATCGGGACGACGATGGTCTCGACGTTGGGTACCGCTTCGAGGATCTCCAGGCCCAGCGTGCCCTGGCCCGCGACAACGTCCGGATGGTCGAACGGCGGGATGAGGACGGCACCGGTCTCCGCCGCGAAGTCGGCGGCGGCGCGCAGCGTCTCGTCGACATATCCACCGCTCAGCACCACATCCGCCCCATACGCCCGGGTCGCCTGGAACTTCGGGATGGCGACGCCGACGGGCATGAAGATCGTCGCGTGGATGCCCAGCTCCCGGGCCGCGAACGCGACGCCCTGCGCGTGGTTGCCCGCCGACGCCGCCACGACTCCGCGGGCGCGCTCCTCGGCGGTCAGCTTGGACATCCGGTTGTAGGCGCCGCGGATCTTGTAGGAGCCCGTGCGCTGGAGGTTCTCGCACTTCAGGAGGACCGGTGCGCCGAGGAGGTCGGTCAGGAAGCGCGAGCTCTCCATCGGGGTCGGCTGCGCCACCCGCGCCACGATGGCGCGCGCGGCCTCGAACTCGTCCAGGCTGGGACCTGCGAACGGGGTGCGCGTGTGTTCGGTCGCGGTTGCCACGGGCTCAGCCTAGCGGCGGTCGTATTCTCCGGGCCGCATGGGGCGCCAGTGGATGCGGCGGCTCATGCCTTGCCCGGGGGTCTGCGGACGGGCCGCGGGACCGTCTCCCAGATGGCGCGTTCGGGCGGCTCCCACCCGGTCGTAGGCGCATTCCGCCAGGTGCCACGGGAGATGTAGTGCACCATCACGTTGAGTACGGCCACGAACGGCACGGCGAACAGGGCGCCAGGGATGCCCGCAAGGAGCGAACCCGCGGCCACCGCCAGCACGACCGCGAGCGGGTGCACTTTGACCGCGCTCCCCATGATCAGCGGCTGCAGGATGTGTCCCTCGATCTGCTGGACGAGCAGCACGACGCCGAGCATGATGACCGCGAACACCCAGCCTTTGAACACGAGCGCGATGAAGATCGCCACCGCGCCGGTGACGACAGCGCCGACAACCGGGATGAACGACCCGAGGAACACCAGCACCGCGATCGGGATGACGAGCGGCAGGCCGAGGAAGAACGCGCCGAGCCCGATACCGAGCGCGTCGATCGAAGCGACGAGCACCTGCACTTTGGCGAAGTTCCGGAGGGTCACCCAGCCCTGCTTGCCCGCTCCGTCGACCGCCGGCCGCGCCTTCTTCGGGAAGACGCGGACGATCCACCCCCAGATGCTCTTGCCGTCGATGAGGATGAAGATGGTGCTGAACAGGGTCAGCAGCGCTCCGGCGAAGACGTGACCGAGCGTGGAGCCGACCGACAGGGCGCCGGAGAGGAAGACCTGGCTGTCTTGCTGGAAGGACTTGCCGATCGACGCGAAGGCGTTGCTGATCTGGTCCGGGCTGAGTCCCAGTGGGCCCGTGGTGAGCCAGGCCTGCAAGCCGTTGAACGCTTCGACCGACTGCTTCTGGAGCTCGCCGCTCTGGCGCGTGATCTGCCAGATGGCGAGATAGAGCAGCCCGCCGACCACGATGACCAGCGCAATCAGCACAACCACGATGGCCAGCCATTTGGGCCAGCGGTGTCGCACCAGGAAGTCCTTGAACGGCACGAGCAGGGCCGACAGCAGCACGGCGATGAGCACCGGGATGACGATCAGCTTGAGCTGGATGATGAGGAAGATGATCACGGCGATGACCGCCCCGACCACCAGCAGCCGCCACGACCACGCGCCCGCCATCCGCATCCCGCGGGGCACAGCCTCGTCGATGGTCTCGGCGGGCTCGCCAAGCTCGCGGCGGCGGCGCTGGAACCAGGAGCGCGCGGGCGCCTGGTTGGCCGACTCGGCGCCGGGCGCAGTGACGGGCGGCGGGACGGGGCGGTCGGTGTCTGACATGCGTGTCAGTGTAGGCCGCGGGACTTGCGGATCAATGCAGCGCTGGCGGCACGCCAGGCCCCTTCACAGGTGGCGGCCCAGCGTGTATCCGCGGTCGCGGTCACGCGCCCGCGACGGTGCGTTCCGCCACGGTCACCGGCGACCCGGTCAGGCCGAGCTCGACGCGGTCGCCGGGCTCGGGACGCTCGCGCGCACCGTGCTGAAGCGACAGTTCGGTGCCGTCCTCGAGCCGCACCCGCGTGCGGCGCAGCGCCCCCAGGAAGCTCGTGGTGAGCACGACGGCGGGGATGCCGGCGGCCGTGAGCAGCACATCCTCCGGCCGGAGGTAGGCGGTGACCGGGCCGTCCGCCGCCGGGGACGCCAGCGCAACCTCCTGCCCAAGCACCCGCAGCCTGCCGCCGGCGACCGTTCCCTCCACGCGGTTCGTCAGCCCCACGAACTCTGCCACGAACGCCGTCTCCGGGCGGTGGTAGAGCTCCTCCGGGCTGCCGATCTGCTCGATCCGGCCGGCCCGCATGACGGCGACGCGGTCGGCGACGGCGAGCGCCTCCTCCTGGTCGTGGGTGACGAAGAACGTCGTGATGCCGAGGTCGGTCTGAATGCGGCGGATCTCATCCCGCAGCTGCACCCGCACCTTGGCGTCGAGCGCCGAAAGCGGCTCGTCGAGCAGCAGGACGCGCGGCTCCGTCACGAGCGCCCGGGCGAGGGCGACACGCTGCTGCTGGCCGCCGGAGAGCTGGTGGGCGTAGCGGCCGGCGTGGTGGTCGAGTCCGACGAGCTCTAGCGCTTCCGCCGCCCGGCGTCGGCGATCGGCGGGCGCGACTTTCCGCATCCGCAGGCCGAACTCGACGTTCTGGCCGACGGTCAGGTGCGGGAACAGCGAGTACGACTGGAACACCATCCCGAGGTCGCGGCGGCTGGTCGGCTCGTCCGTGACATCGCTGCCGTCGATGAGGATGCTGCCGCTGTCCACCCGCTCCAGGCCCGCCAGCGAGCGCAGGGCGGTCGTCTTGCCGCAGCCGCTCGGCCCGAGCAGGGCGATCAGTTCGCCGGGCGCCGCGACCAGGTCGAACCCGGAGAGCCCGGCTCCACCGCCGAAGTCGCGGACGAGGTCGCGGAGTTCGACCGTCGAGCCGGTGCGGGAGGACAGGAGTGCGGTATCGAGGGCGGTCATGTCAGCCTTTCGCTGGACGCCGGCGACGCACGCTCACGAGGCGGTCGACGACGATGAGGAG
The DNA here is from genome assembly GCF_058138205.1 of Leifsonia sp. RCC_180. NCBI lineage: Bacteria > Bacillati > Actinomycetota > Actinomycetes > Micrococcales > Microbacteriaceae > Leifsonia > Leifsonia sp. RCC_180. Next base: position 1,325,983 of record NZ_CP200340.1, read on the forward strand.
GACGAACGCGAACACCAGCGCGAGGAGCGCGAAGATGACCGCGACGAAGGGGTCGGACTGCGACACCAGCAGCAGGGACGTCTGCAGGTTGACGCGGGACAGCAGCGAAGCGATCGTGAACTCGCCGAGCACGACGGCCACCGACAGGGCGGAGGCGGCCAGGATGCCGCGGCGCAGGTTCGGCACGAGCACGGCCGAGAACACCGTCGCCCAGCCTGCGCCGAGGGACCGCGCCGCCTCGCTGAGGGTGATCATGTCGACGGCCGCGACGTTGCTCTGGATCGCGCGATAGGCGTACGGCAGCACGGTGATGCCGTAGGCGAAGGCGAGCGTCCAGGCGCCCGACCCGAAGACCTCGGTGACGACCGCGTACGTCGGGGCGAGGCCCACCACCATGACGATCGCCGGGATCATGATCGGCAGCAGGCAGACCGCCTCCAGCAGCCGCCGGAGCTTCGGGAACCGTAGCTCGACGAGCACGATCGTCGGAAGCAGCACCAGCAGCACGATGGCGACCGTCACGACGGCCAGCACCAAAGAGTTGCCGAGACCCTGGTACACGCGGTCGTAGCGTGTGGTCTCGCCCGAGAAGACGGCAACCCAGCGGTCGAAGTTGTAGACACCGGGCTTTGCGGTGCGGAGGGTGAACTCCACCATCGAGAACAGCGGGATGAGGAAGAAGAGCCCGAGCACGGTCCAGATGACCGCGCGGACGGCCGGCCCCGGCCCCAGCCGGAGCTCCGGCGCACGACGGCGGCGCGGCCGTGCCTCGACGGCGCGGCTCATCGCTGCCACCTCGCCGTGCGGCGGACCAGCGCCGAGTAGCCGAGCATGACGACGACCATGACCAGCAGCATCCCGAGGGCCATCGCTCCCGCCAGGTTGGCGCGACCGAGCACGGTCTCGCTGATCAGCGCCTGCCGGATCTGCAGCGAGACGATGTTGTTCGCCTGACCGACCAACGCAGCGGCGGTCGCGTACGAGGAGAACGCGTTGGCGAAGAGCAGCAGCAGGCTGCCGAGGAACGAGGGCAGCAGGATGGGACCGCCCACGCGCGTCCAGTAGGTCCACCGGCTGCCGCCGAGGGTCGCCGTCGCCTCCAGCCACTGGGGTCGCAGACCCTCCAGCGCCGGCAGGAAGGTGATCACCATCAGCGGGATCTGGAAGTAGAGGTACGGCAGGATGAGCCCGGGAACGGTGTACAGCCAGACGCCGTTCTCGTAGATGTTGATGTGGGCGAAGTTCCGCAGGAGCACGGTGACGAGTCCCTGCGCGCCGATCGTGGCGATGAACGCGAAAGCGAGCATGACGCCGCCGAACTGGGCGAGGACGCTGCTGGCCGAGTCGACCAGCGAGCGTGCCACCCCGCCGGGGCGGGAGCGGAGCATGGCGAAGCAGAGCGCTGCGCCGGCGATCGCGCCGACCACCGCGGTCACCGCAGACAACCAGAAGGCGCCGAAGAAGGAGCCGGCGATGGCCGGCTCGGCGAGGCCCGTGAGGTTCGACCAGGTGAAGCGGCCCGCGTAATCCACGAAGCCGCTGCCGACCGCGACCACGGTCGGCACCGCCAGGAACACCACGACGTAGAACGCGAAGGGCGTCAGGCCGAGGACGGCCGCGATGCCCCGGCGGCGCCTGCGGGTGCGCTCGGCGGGTGGTCTGGCCGACGACGGCTGCCGCCGGGTCTCCGTGACGGAGACTCCGGCGGCAGCGCGCTCGACCGCCGGCGCCGCAGCGCCTGTGACGGTCTCGGTCATCAGCCGACCGCGTTGGCCCAGGTGGAGCTGAGCAGCGTGCCGGCGTCGGTGGCCTGCTTGTCGGTCATGACGGCGACCTCGTCCAGCTTGCCCGGGAACTCGTCCTTATCGAGCGTTCCGGCCTTCTCCATGGCGTCGACGCGCGCCGGGTAGGCGCCGCCCTTCAGCCAGGCGTTCTGGGCTGCGTCACTGTAGAGGTACTCCTCCCAGAGGCGCGCGGCCGCGGGGTGCGGGGCGTCCTTGTTGATGGCCTGGTTGTAGTAGCCGACGTACGCGGTGCCCGGGAGCACGACGTACTTCCAGTTCACGCCGCCGCCCTTGATGGTGTCGGAGGTGGCGTAGCCCTTCTGGTTGAACGACCAGTCGAGCAGCACAGGGGTCTCGCCCGAGGCGATGGTGTTCGGCTTGCCGTCGGCGGCGTTCCAGTTGCCCGCCTTCTTCAGCTTCGCGAACCAGTCCACGCCCGGCTTCAGGTCGTCGAGCGTCCCGCCGTTCTGCAGGCTGGCATAGGCGACGGCGCCGGCTGCGGCGGCCGCCTGGGTCGGGTTTCCATTGAGCGCGACGGCTCCCTTGAACTCCGGCTTCAGGAGGTCGTCGAACGACTTCGGCGCGGTCTTGATCTTGTTGGCGTCGTAGCCGACCGCCATGACGCCGTAGTAGCCGACCTTCCAGAGGCCGTCCTTCTCCTTCTGGGCCTCAGGGATGTCGTCCCAACCGGTCGGCTTGTAGGCCGCGAAGTACTGCGTGTTCGCGAGGGCCACGGACGAGCCGATGTCGAAGGTGTCCGGAGCCGTGTCCTGGCCCTTGAGCTTCTTCGCGGCGTCGATCTCCTCCTGGCTGGAGGCGCTGTCCTGGCTCGGGTTGATCGTGATGCCGTACTTCTTGGTGAAGCCGTCGAAGATCTCCTGGTAGTTCGCCCAGTCGCCGGGCGTCGCGATGATGTTGAGGCTGCCCTCCTTCTTCGCGGCGGCGACCAGCGCATCCATCCCGCCGGCCGACGTAGCGTCGGTGGCGGTGGCGATCGCGGCGGAGTCGGTGGTGCTGGCGTTCGCGCCGCCGGAGCAGGCGGACAGCGAGAGTGCGACGACGGCGGCCACGGCGGCGAAGCCTGCGACACGTGCGCGCTTGTTGATCACGGGTTCCTCCAGTGCAAGGTGTCGCCCGGGCGGAGCGCCCGGACGTCGTCACGCTAGAAAGGCCAGACGTCCGGCCGGTCGCGTGCCGGTGACGGGATGATGAACGTCGAGTGTCCGAGGTTGTCGATAAGGTCGAGCCGTGGTCGAACAGGTCTCCCCCGCGCTCGCGCGACGCATCGCGCTCGCCGCGCAAGGTTTCGGGAGGCCGCGGCCGGCCGTCGTCGGCACGCGGCAGCTGAACGGGCTCATCGACCGGCTGGGGCTCCTCCAGATCGACTCCGTCAACGTGTTCGAGCGCAGCCACTACCTCCCCGCGTTCGCACGCCTGGGCGGGTACGACCGCACGCTGCTCGACCGGCTGACCTTCGACGCACGCGGACCGCACACCGAGTACTGGGCGCACGAGGCCGCCTTCATGCGCAAAGAGGACTGGCCGCTGTTCGCCTGGCGGATGCGGGAATACCGCAAGAGCTACGGCGGCGCGGGCAGTTGGTACGAGGTCAACGAAAGCACCGTCGACTGGCTGCGCGGTGAGCTCGCGGCCAACGGGCCGCTGCTGGCGGGCGAGATCGAACACGACGCGAACTACCGCACCGGCCCCTGGTGGGGATGGTCGGAGGTCAAACGCGCGCTCGAGCGCATGTTCCTGTTCGGCGAAGTGGCCATCGCGGGCCGGACGCGCTTCCAGCGCCGGTACGCCCTCACGGCCGACGTGCTGCCCGCGTGCATCCTCGACCGCACGGTGAGCGACGAGGACGCCATCCGCGAGCTGCTCCGTCGCGCCGCTGTCGCGCACGGTATCGGCACCGCCCGCGACTTCGCCGACTACTACCGGATCAAGGGCCCGCGCGTCGCCGTCGCGCTGCAGGAGCTCGAGGATGCGGGCGAGCTCGTCCCGGTGCAGGTCCCGGGCTGGGAGAGCGCGGGCCGACCGGTGCGCGTCTGGATGCACCGCGACGCCCGCAAGCCGCGGCAGCTCGAGGCCGCCGCGCTGCTGTCGCCGTTCGACCCGGTGGTCTGGTACCGCGACCGGGCGCTCCGGATGTTCGGCTTCCACTACCGCATCGAGATCTACACTCCCGCCCCGAAGCGGGTGTTCGGCTACTACTCGCTGCCGATCCTCCTCGACGACGCCCTGGTCGGCCGCATCGACCTGAAGAGCGACCGGCAGGCGGGGGTGCTGCGCATCCAGTCGGCATGGACGGAACCGGGAGCGCCGCCCGCGACGCTGGACCGCCTCCTGCCGCTGCTCGCGGCTACGGCGGCCTGGCAGGGGCTGGAGCGCGTGGAGGTCGCAGAGGGCGCCCGCGGAGACCTCGCGCCGCTGCTCGCGACCGCGCTCGCAACACCGCTCTAGCGGGGAGTAGGGTGCGGTTCATGACGTCACCGCTGGACTATTTGGACGAGGACGGGGCCGACGAGGCCGACTACGAATCGCCGATGCGCGAGCTGTACGCCTACCGCGACGGCGACACCTGGCTCGACGGCATCGTCACCGGGGTGAAGCCGCACGGCGCGGCGGACGGCCGGACCCTCGTGCAGTTCGACGAACGGCTCTGGGTGCCGGCACACGAGGTGAGGCGGTCGGACCACTACATCGCGGTGCTCCTGAACCCCGACTCCGAGGTCTATGCGGAAGTGATCCAGTCGTTCGTCGACGGCTCGCCGAAGGAGAGCATCCGCGACGTCTCGATCGTCGGCGGTGACAACGTCGGCACCGAGTGGCGAGCGATAGACGAACCGCAGACCGGCACCCGCGTCCGCTACCGCTACACGGGCACCGCCGAGCTGCAGGTGCCGGACGAGGCGACGGCGTAGCCGCAGCGAGGTCCTCCCGATCGCCGGCCGTCAGGCCGTCCGGCGCTGGAGGGTGAGGGCGCCGAGGATGACGGCGGCAAGCGCGAACGCGCCCAGGATGAGCAGCTGGCCGCCCACGTAGGCGGCGTCGTGTGTGTCGCCTGCGACGGCGTTGAGCGCATCCACCGCGTGCGACAGCGGAAGCCAGTCGCTGATCTCGCGGAGGCCCGCCGGCAGGTCGTCGCGCGGGAGGAAGATGCCGCCGAGCAGGATCTGCGGGAAGACCAACAGCGGCATGAACTGCACCACCTGGAATTCCGTGCGGGCGAACGCGCTCGCGAACAGACCCAGCGTGCTGCCGAGCACCGCATCCACCACCGCGACCGCGACGAGTAGCCAGGGGTCTCCCTTCACGTCGAGACCGCACACCCAGATCGCGTACGCCGAGGCGATGAGCGCCTGGACGATCGCGATCAGCCCGAAGGCGATCGTGTAGCCGAGGATGAAGTCGCCGCGGCCGAGTGGCATGGACAGCAGCCGCTCCAGCGTGCCCGTGCGGCGCTCGCGCAGGGTTGTGATCGAGGTGACCAGGAACATCACGATGAACGGGAACAGCGCCAGAATGGCCGGACCGATCGTCTGGAACACCGGGGTGTCGGTGAAGATCCAGGCGACCAGGCCGATGAGCAGGCTCGGCACCACCAGCAGCAGCACCACGGTGCGCGGGTCGTGCCGGATCTGGGTGAGGACGCGGCCCGTGGTCGCGAGCGTCCGGGTCGGGTTCATCGTGACTCCTCCTCCGCCTCGGGCAGAGCGTGTCTCGCCTGATGGCGGCGGAGCAGCGCGAGGAAGGCGCCCTCCGCGTCGGCGGCCCCCGTCTCGGCGAGCAGCTGCGCGGGTGTCGCGTCGGCGAGCACCGCTCCCTCCCGCATCAGGATGAGACGGTCGCAGCGGGTCGCCTCGTCCATCACGTGGCTGGAGACCAGCAGGCTCGTGCCGGCGTCGGCGAGGCGGTGGAACAGGCCCCACAGTTCGACCCGCAGCAGTGGGTCGAGCCCCACGGTCGGTTCGTCGAGCACGAGCAGGTCGGGCGAGCCGAGCAGTGCGGCGGCGAGGGAGACGCGGCTGCGCTGTCCGCCGGAGAGGGTGGAGACGAGCCGGCCGGAGTGCTCGTTCAGGTCGGTCGCACTGATGGCCCGATCCACGTCGTCGCGCCCGGCGCCGAGCACCCGGCGGAAGTAGTCCAGGTTCTGGCGGATCGTCAGGTCGTCGTAGACGCTCGCGGCCTGCGTGACGTAGCCGACGCGGTGACGCAGCACGGCCGAGCCGGCGGGCTGGCCGAGCACCGTCACCGTCCCGCCCTTCACCTTTTGCACGCCGACGATCGCGCGCATCAGGGTCGTCTTGCCGCATCCACTCGGCCCTAGCAGCCCGACGACCTGCCCGCGCGGGATGTGCAGGTCGAGGTCCGGGATGACGTCGGTCCGACCCCGGCGAACCCGCAGCCCCTCGATCGCCACGGCGGGCTCGAGCGCAGCGTCGACCGTCGTGTCGGCCGTCGCACCGGCACCATCCCGCGAATTCATCATGTGCTGAATTATTCGCCTGCCGGCGCCCTCCCGTCAAGACACCGGTGTGCCCGGCCCTCCGAACAGGTGGTACTGGAGCACGGGGCCCACACGGCGCACCAGCTCGTCGGCCGGAGCGGTCGCGATCGGCTCCACCTGCAGCCCGTAACGCGTCATCATCACCCCGACCAGCTGGGAGGCGGCGAGCTCGGCCCGCAGGGTCGCATCCGGCTCGTCGGAGAGTGCGGCGAGCTTGGAGAGCACCTCGCGCGTCAGGAACTCTCGTACCATCCGGGTTCCCGGTCCGCTGCCGAGGACCGTGCGCAGGATGACGACGATGCGCCGGGCCGACTTCTCGTCATCCAGCTGCTCCAGGAGGTAGCGCACCAGCGACTCCCCCACCGCATCGCGAGGACCGGCGAGCACGATCTCGAGCATGCGGTCCGGGCGCAGCGGCGCCTCCAGAGTGGCCGCGAACAGGTCGGCCTTGCCGTCGAAGTAGTGGTGGACGAGCGCCGAGTCGACGCCCGCGCGCCGGGCGATGGCCCGGAGCGATGCGGCCTCGTACCCGCGCTCGGCGAACTCCTCGGCCGCGGCGCGGAGGATCCCTGTGCGCGCCGAACCCGTCCCGCGTTCTTTGCGCGGCCGTCCGGGACGCCGGCGCTCAGCCACCTCGCTCACGCCCCCATTGTGCACCCGGACGCGTACACGGGTCTCGCGCGGCCGATTGCCGGCGCCTATCCGCGGGCCACGTGCTTGCTTCGAGTGTGATGGGAACGCCGTGGGAGCCGCCTCCCCCGAAGCTAGGATGTCGACAACGCATCTGCGTCACCCGAGGCTTGGCACACAAGGAGTTCTGCGAACATGGAATGGCTCATTCCGGTCATCATCGTCGTCGTGATCGTGGCGATCATCGGGATCTACCTCTGGGCCACCTACAACTCCCTCGTCACGCTGAAGGTGCGCGTCGACGAGGCGTGGAGCGACATCACGGTGCAGCTCAAGCGTCGTGCCGACCTCATCCCGAACCTCATCGAGACGGTGAAGGGCTACGCGGCGCACGAGAAGGGCGTCTTCGAGTCCGTCACCCAGGCGCGCGCCGAGACACTGTCCGCGCAGGGCCCCGGTGAGGCATCCGTGGCCGAGGGCCACATGCAGACGGCGCTGAAGAGCATCTTCGCGGTGGCGGAGGCCTACCCGCAGCTGCAGGCGAGCCAGAACTTCCTCCGGCTCCAGGCCGACCTCGTCGACACCGAGGACAAGATCCAGGCGTCGCGCCGGTTCTACAACGGCGGCGTGCGGGAGTTCAACACCAAGATCAAGGTGTTCCCCAACAACATGTTCGCCCGACGTCTGGGCTTCACCGAGCGCGAGTTCTTCGAGGTCGACAACCTCGCCGCGATCGCTGAGCCCCCGCGCGTCCAGTTCTAGGGCGTAAATGTACAGGGCGATCGCCAGGAACAAGCGCAACACCGTCTTCATCATCCTGCTGTTCCTGGTCCTCATCGGTGCGCTCGGATGGCTGGCGGCGTACATCTACCAGAGCTACACGATCCTCGTCGTCGTGCTCGTCGGAGCGGTGCTCTACGCCGTCTTCCAGTACTACCTGGCGAGCAGTCAGGCGCTGAGCATGTCGGGCGCGGTCCCGATCACGAAGGCAGACAACCCGCGGCTCTGGAACGTCGTCGAGAATCTGTCGATCACGACCGGCACCCCGATGCCCGCCGTCTACGTCGTGAACGACCCAGCACCTAACGCTTTCGCGACCGGGCGTGACCCGCAGCACGCGTCGGTCGCCGCGACCACGGGGCTCCTCGACATCATGACCGACGCCGAGCTCGAGGGCGTCATGGCGCACGAGCTCGGGCACGTCCGCAACTACGACATCCGGCTCGGGATGATCGTCTTCGGGCTGACGGTCGCGATCGGCTTCATCGCCGACATCTTCCTGCGCATGGCGTTCTTCGGCGGCAACCGCAATAACAACAACAACGGCGGCGGGAACCCCATGGTGCTGGTCTTCGGCCTGATCGCCGCGATCGTGGCCCCGCTGGTCGCCACGCTGGTGCAGCTCGCCGTCTCGCGGCAGCGGGAGTACCTGGCCGACGCGACAGGCGCGATGACCACCCGGCATCCGGATGCGCTGGCCAGCGCCCTCCTGAAGCTCGAGGCGTACGGCCGGCCGATGCGCAAGCAGAACTCCTCGATGGCGCACCTGTGGATCAACGACCCGCTGAAGCCGGGCGTCATGGCGCGACTGTTCTCGACGCATCCCCCCATCCCCGAGCGCGTCGAGCGCCTGGAGAAGATGGGCAGCACCTTCTAGCCGTCGGCCGTCGCGTGCGCGCCCTCGCGTCGCGTGCGCGCCCGCGCGCCCCGCGGCCGACGTTACACGGGGGCGCGGTCGCGCGCACTGAGCTAGGGGCCGAGGACGCGGCGGAGGTAGGCGTTCTCGAAGCGGCGCTCCGGGTCCAGGCGGTCGCGCACGGCGAGGAAGTCGTCGAAGCGCGGGTACACCGTCCGCAGGGAGTCCGCATCCTGACGGTGCAGCTTGCCCCAGTGCGGCCGGCCCTCGTTCGCGACCATGATCTCCTCGACCGCCGAGAAGTACTCGCGGTGGTCCTCGCGGTAGTAGCGGTGCACCGCGATGTAGCCGGTCTCGCGCCCGTACGCGGTCGACAGCCAGTTCTCGTCGGGAGCAGCGCTGCGCACCTCGATGGGGAACGAGATGCGCCAGCCGCGACGCTCGATCAGCGACCGCACCTCGGCGAGCGCCTCGGGCACCGCCTCCCGCGGCAGCGCGTACTCCATCTCCCGGAACCGCACGGTGCGGTTGGTGACGAACACGCGCGGCGAGTGGTCGGTGAAGTCGCGGTTGCCGGTGAGGCGCTGCGCGAGCCGGCTGAACGGCGGGATGACGGCGGGCGCGACCGTCCCGAGCGCGCACACTCCCCGGTACACGCCGTTGGCCAGCAGCTCGTCGTCGATCCAGCGGCCGACGCTGGGCAGCGGCGCACGCCCGGCGGTGAGCGGGAGCCGGGTGTTCGTCTTGGTCAGCGCGGTCTCGGTGTGCGGGAACCAGTAGAACTCGAAGTGGTCCTCCCCCGCCGAGCGCTCGACGTAGCTCTCGAGCGTCGCATGCAACGGTTCCGGTCGCTCGACCGCCTGCAGGAGGTAGGCGGGCACGCACTGGATGGTCACGTCCACGATGACGCCGAGAGCGCCCAACCCGAGGCGGGCGGCAGGCAGCAGCTCGGCGTTCTCGGTCTCGTCGATCCGCAGCAGCTCGCCGGTGCCGGTGACGAGGGTGAGGCCGACGACCTGCGTCGCCAGGCCGCCGAAGGAGCCTCCGGTACCGTGGGTGCCTGTCGAGGTGGCACCTGCGATGGTCTGCCGGTCGATGTCGCCCATGTTCGTAAGCGCCAGCCCGTGCGGACGCAGCAGCTGCGGGAGCTGGTGGAGATGCGTCCCCGCCGCGAGCGTCACCCGACCGCGCTCGAGGTCGATATCCACGATCCCCGTCAGATCTTCCAGGTCGAGCTGGACGCCGGGGGCGACGGCGATGCCGGTGAAGCTGTGTCCGGCGCCGACCGCTTTGATCCGCATCCCCTTGGCGGCGGCCGCCTGCACCGCGCGCTGCACCGCTTCGGGCGTCGCAGGCCGTTCGACGCGTTGCGGGCGCACGGCCTCCGTCCGGCCCCAGTTGCGCCAGAGCCCTCCCGCTGCGGTCACAGGAAGAGCCTGCCGTCGCCGCGGTAGGTCGCCGCGACACCGACCACGCGAGCGCGACCGTCGATCGTGTCCACGAGCTGGAACCCGTCGAGGTGCTCGCTCAGCTCGCCGGACTTGGTGTGGCGCAGCCAGACCCGGTCGCCGATGCGCATCACCGCGGCCGCGGCTCCCGTCAGCGGCGTCTGCACCTCGCCGGCCATTTCCCGCGCCACCATCGACACCCCGGTCGGCCACTCCACCTTCGGGAGCCGGTCGGGTCCGGGAGGGCCGGAGGCGATCCAGCCGCCGCCGAGCAGCACGGCGGTCTCGGCGTTCGGCCGGCGCACCACCGAGAGTGCGAAGGAGGCGGCAGGCGCGGGATGGAAGGACCGGTAGGTATCGAACAGATGCCCGCCGAACAGTCCGCTGCCGGCGGCGACCTCGGTGACCGACTCGTCGGAGGCGGTGAATTCGATCGAGCCGGTCCCTCCGCCATTCACGAACTCGAGGTCGGCGAGGCCGCGCACCGCCGCCACCGCCTCCCCGCGCCGGCTGAGCAGCTCCTCGCACGAGTTCTTCTGCACCCAGCGGAGGGTCGCGCCCCACGCGGGCTTTCCGGGCGGGTTGTCGCCCTGGCCCGCGATCTGCGCCTCGTACGCCATCATCCCGACCAGCGCGAAGCCCGGGCGACGCACGATCTCCTCGGCGACGGTGCGAACGGATCCGGCCGAGTAGAGCGGCGAGCGGAACACGCCGACATGGCCGAGCACCGGGGCGAGCCACGATGCGTCGAGCTCCAGGCACAGCCGGATGGTCTCGCGCTGTGCGGGCGGGACCACCGAATCGATGAAGTCCAGGTGCGCGACCGAGTCGACCATCAGGGTCACCCGCGCGGCCAGCTCCGGGGAGGCGGCCAGTCGGGCGATGGCCGCGCGGTCGGCCGTCGGGTAACCGACCACCACATCCTCGATCGGCGGATGCTCGGCGTCGCCCTCGGCCAGCCAGAGGGCCTCAGGGAGGGTGTACGCGAGAACGCCCGCGTACCCGGGAAGGGCGAGCACCGCATCCATCACCGAGCGGACGCGCACCGACTTGGAGGCGACCCGGATCGCTTTCGGCGCTCGCCCCGGCGCTGCAGCCCGCCGCAGCATGTCGTGCGCGTTGTGGCGGAGCGCCGGCAGGTGCAGCACTCCCAGCGGCGGATCGAGCCGGGTGGTCGCCGCCGACAACGACGGCCAGAACACGTCCGGAGTCGTCCAGGTGCGCTCGGAGGCGACAGGAGGGGTGGACAGGTCGAGGTCGGTCACTACCGCACCGCTTTCACTCGGGCGACCGCGAGCGCGCCGGCGAAGGCGAACACGGCCGAGAGGACGAAGAGACCCGCGAAGCCGCCCAGGGCCGCGACGATCAGCGCCCCGAACAGCGGCGCCACCGCCTGCGGCACCGCGAGGGCGATGTTCATGATGCCGAGATCCTTGCCCCGGTTCTCGGCGTCGGGCAGCACCTGGGTGGCGAGCGCCTGATCCACCGAGAGGAAGCAGCCGTAGCCGATCCCGAGCAGACCTGCGGCGACGATCGCGACCGACAGCTGCGGTACGAAGGCGAGCAGCAGCGCCGCGATGCCCTGAACCGCGGAGGAGGCGAACACGAACGCCTTCCGCCGCCCGAGCCGGTCGGACAGGCGCCCGAGCACCAGCGACGCGACGATCACGAACACCATGTAGACGAGGATCAGGATGAGCAGGTCGTCATCCGCATTCGGGTCGCGGAGCCCGAACTCGAGGAAGTAGAGCAGCAGGGACGTGCCGAACGCGTTGCCGAAGTTGACGAGCACCCGGCTGAGCAGGGTCCAGCCGAAGTCGGGATGCTCGCGCGGACTGATCCACAGCCCCTCGATGACGCCGCGCATCGTCATCCGCTCCCGCAGCTCGCGCGGCAGCACCGCATCCGGCAGGAAGAGGAAGGGCAGCACGAGGACAAGCAGCAGCACGGCCATTGCCGTGTAGCCGATGAGGGCCCCGGTGAAGACGTACGTCACGAGCGCGACGCCGAGGATGATGCCGATGGCTTGCGGTGCGCTGATCCAGCCGCTGACGTAGCCTCGCTGGTCGACGGGCACCTGGTCGCTGATCGTCGCCGTGAGGGCGGCGGTGAGGATGCAGAAACCGGTGAGTGCGAGCGACCAGAACACGCCCATCCCGACCAGGGTGCTCTGCAGCCCGAGCAGTACGAGCGAGATGGCGAACACCACTGCGCCCGCGGCGATCCATGGCCGGCGGCGCCCGAACCGGCTGGTGGTGCGGTCGGAGAGCGCGCCGGTCAGCGGGTAGGCGATGATCGCGCAGACGCCGGAGATGCCCGAGATCACGCCGAACGCCATGACGTTCTGCACCCAGTCGGTGGTGTTCAGCTGGGTCTGCACCTGGTCGGGCAGGAGCTTCTGGATGGGCGCGAGCTGCGCCATCCACACCCCCAGCCAGCCGACGGCGAAGGCGGCGATCCACCGGCCGGGAACCTTGCGGACCGGCTCGGCGAAGACCGCCGGCGTCGTGGTGTTCGTCATCGTGCACCTGCGTTCGTCGAGGGGCGGGTGGCGGATCCGGCTCGCGCCGGGGTCGTGAGGGCGGCCAGCGCGTCCGCGCAGACATCCATGACGGCGGCCGCGGCGGTGTCGTCGCGAGTGACCAGCCAGGCGACTGTCAGACCGTCGGTGAACGAGACCAGGATGCGCGCGATCTCGTCGAGGGGACGCATCCACTCGCTCCCGGTGAGCGCTGCGACCTCGGCCGCGGCGTGCGCGGCGACCTCGTGGTAGCGCGCGTACTGCCGCCGCGCCAGCGGTCCGAAGCCGGGCTCGCGGAGCGCCCACTGGGTCAGCTCGAACATCGCCTTCTCGCGGTCGGGGTCGGCGCGCACGCCGTCGAAGTAGCGCTGGAGGGCGAGGCGGATCGCGTCCCGCATCCGGATCGCCTCGCTGCCGGCCGCGAGCGCGGGGGCGAAGTCGGTCTGCTCGCCCTGCACCGCCGCCTCGATCAGTTCGGCCATCAGTTCGTCGCGCGAGGAGAAGACGTAGTGGAAGCTCGCCAACGGCATTCCCGCCTCGGCGACGATGCGACGCGTGGTCGCCGCAGCGACGCCGTCCCGGGCGATCACCCGCAGCGCGGCCTGCACCAGTGCGGTGCGGCGGTCTGCGACCGGGATGCGCGTCATCCGGACTCCTGAAGGCTCTGCCGCGCACCGTCGCACGGGAGAAAGTGGGACACCTGACCCAGATCACAGTATGCCGTAAATGTGGCGATCCGTTTGACAGCGGAGTGCCGTACCCCCTGGAATGGGGTGGAATGCGGGGATTTACGAGCGACGTGTCACCACCAGTCCGGCCACGGGGGTCTATCGGGCTGGTGTCTCTTGCGACCGTCGCCGCCGTCGCCGCGCTTCTCCTCAGCGCCGTCGGCCTGATCGGGACAGCGCCTCCCGCCTCCGCCTCGCCCGCCGCCTCCGCACGGCAGCCCGCAGTCACCTCGTCAGCATCCGCTTCCGCAGCATCCCGTTCCGCAGCATCCCGTTCCGCAGCAGCCCGTTCCGCAGCATCCAGTTCTCCCGGCACCGTCCGTCCGGCCGCACCACCCACCGCGGCCGCATCCGCCCCCACCGACTCCGCCTCCCCGTCCGACACCCCGTCGCCGCCGCCCACTCCGCAGCGGCCCGTGCTCGACGACCTGCCGAACGGTCTCGTCCGGTCGTTTCCGATCACCGTCTCCGGCTCCGGAACCCCCGGCGACGTGATCGACGTCTCCGGCGGCTCGTCACCGGGCGCCGCCGAGAGCTGCCGTGAGACCGTCGGCGACGACGGCCACTGGAGCTGCGCGCTGCAATCGCTCCCCGACGGACCCGGAGTGCCGGTGCGCGCCGAGTCCGCCACCGGCGGCGGCGCCGACAGCGGACGAGTGGATGTGCTCCGCCCGCCGGTCATCGCCGGCGACGGCGTCGTCGCCACCGGCGGCGGGGTCCGCGGCACCGCCTACCCGGGCGCCCGGGTGACCGTCACGGCCGAGACCGGCGCGAGTTGCACGTTCCCGGCCGACTCCAACGGCGCCTGGGCATGCGTGCTGAGCGGTAACCTGCCCGACGGGCGCCACAGCGTCACGGCGACGCAACTGGCCGGGTTCTCTTCCCAGCGCTCCGGCAGCAGCGCCCGGGTCCCGATCGAGGTGGACCGCACGGCGCCGGCGGCACCCGGCATCACGACACCGGCGGGCGGCGCCTCCGTGCGCGCCGGCGAGCCGGTCGCCTTCGGCGGCAGCGGCGAGACCGGGGCGCACGTCACCCTCTACGCGTCGACGTCGCAGGGCGCCTCCGTCGTCTGCGCGGCCACTGTCGCGGGCGGCTCCTGGGCCTGCCAGGGCGCCCTCCCGGCGGGCGGCTACACGCTCTCCGCGCTGCAGCGCGACGCTGCAGGCAACGTGAGCCCCGGGAGCAACGTCATCGCTCTGACCGTCGCGGCGGCCGCCGCTGCGCCCGCGCCATCCCCGACGCGCACGCCCAGCCCCTCTGCCACGCCCGCGCCTGTCCCGGCCGCGCCGGGTGCCGTGCCGCCCCGGCTCACCGCTCCACGCGACACCGACGACTGGATCGCGACGCCCTTCTCGACCGCGTCGGCTCCCGTCGTCTCGACGGCGTCACTGCCCGGGTGGATGCGCTCCGCGGGACTCGCGGTGGCCGCCATCCTGCTTCTCGTGCTCCCTGCGCGCCTGCTGACCGTCGCCCTCGCGCGCGGCCGCTCGGGCACGGGCCGACGACGCAGCGTGTCCGTCTTCGGCCGCAACCGGCCCCGGTCGGAGATGTCCGATGCCTCGCCGCTGTTCGGTGGCGTGAGGAAGCCGCCGGTCGCCGCATCCGCTGCCGCCACTGCGGCGGGAACCGCCGCAGCCACCTCTGCGACCCGGCAGCCCGCGTGGCTCGCCCCTCTGGTCGCCGCGGCTTCCGCCCTGCTCGTCACCCTGTCCACTCCCCTGCCCGACGCGGCCGCGTTCGGGAGGGTGCTGCTCGCGGTGACGATCGCGGTCGCCGCGGTCAATGCCGTCTGGCTGCTCGCCGGGCGCGGCCTCGCGCCGCACCTGGGGTTGCCCATCCCGCGGGTGGTCGTCCGTCCCGGTCTGCTGATCGTCGTGGCCGTTGCGGCGATCGGATCGCGACTGATCGGCCTCTCCCCCGCTCTGCTGTTCGCTCTCGTCGTCGGCCTCTCCCTCGGCCCGCACGCCGGCCGGGTGCGGCGTGGCCGCATCGCGGCCGTGCAGCTCTCCGCGGTGGCGGCCCTCGGCGTTCTGGCATGGCTGACCGTCGGACTGATCGGAGCGCCCACGAACGCTTTCAGTGCCTTCCTTCTCGAACTCGCGAACGCGCTGGCCCTCGTCGGCATCGGCTCCGCCGCCGTGATGCTGCTGCCCCTCGGCGGGCTGGCGGGCCGGGCCGTCGCGCAGTGGTCGCGCTGGCTGTGGACCGGGCTGAGCCTCGTGGTCTACACCGTGCTGTTCGCCCTGCTGCTGCCGGTCGCCTCCCTCGTCGAGCGCGGCGTCGGCGTCATCCTGATCGTCGGACTCGCGGTCGGCTTCGCGGCGGCCAGCGTCGCGGTCTGGCTGTGGGAGCGTTACGTGGCGCCGGCGCTCGATCGCTCCGGCCCCGACGACGGCGTCAACGCCTCCACGTAGAACCAGTCGCCGCCCTCGCGCACGAAGCGGGACACCTCGTGGAGGCTGCCGCGCTCGGCCCCCTTGAAGTGCGCGACGAACTCGACGATGCCCTCGCGGTCGAACGGCCCTCCCCGCTCGGTGCGTTCGACATCGAGCCGGTACCACCGCAGGCCCGGGTCGAGGCCCAGCTCGGTCGGCCGGGTGGAGGGATGCCAGCTGCGCAGCAGGTAGTCGGCGTCACCGAGGGCGAACGCGCTGAACCGCGACCGCATGAGCCGTTCGGCGCTCGGTGCCGGCGTCCCGCGGTGCAACGGACCGCAGCACGCGTCGTACGTCTCTCCGCTGAGGCAGGGGCACCGGAAGGTCACCCGTCGAGCCTAACCGCCGGCCGGTGGAGCAGCTGGATGCGGTGGAGATCCGGCCAACGCCCGCGTCGGGGAAGCCCGGGCGCCGGCCGGATCGGGGACAACCTCACCAGAAAGGGTGTCGAATGCATTTTGTGCCGCGGGGATGGGCGCCCCCTTCGGATGGCCTGAGGGAGTTCGCAGACGCGCCGCCGGACGGCGACGGTGTAGCGTTGAGCCCATGGAAGGTCTGCTCATCGGTCTTATCTGGCTCGTCGTGATCGTCGGGGGCGGCCTCGCCACCGGGGCTGTCATCCAGCTGGTCAAGTCGCCGTACCGCGACCGCTAGTCCGTCGCTCGCGGACCGTCTTCCGCAGATCGTCGGCCCCCATAGCCCAATCGGTAGAGGCAGGCGACTTAAACTCGCCCGAGTGTGGGTTCGAGTCCCACTGGGGGTACTGCTCTAGTGGGCCCTTGATCCCGTGTAAACACTGGGGTCGGCGGGGGCATGCGAAGCTCGCATACCCTCGATCGTCCAAAAGTCGCCCACAACCGAAGCTCCTGAGTACTCGCAGTGATGTCGTGGTACAACGACCTTGCGACGCATGAACTGATGCTGGGGTCGAGTAGGCACGCCAAGTCCACTTCGCGCGACCGCAGAGCGAGTGAGACCTTGCCGCCCATGCCATCGCCTCTGCGGCCCGGTTGGATGCGCTTATGGGTGTGGTGACACTGACGACTCGAAGCGCATGCTCACGCAGCGGGGCCGAGCGCTCGGTATCGGACAAAATCCCACGCCGGATGCGTAAGGTAGTCGGCCCAACCGTCCCGCTTAGTCAGTCTCGGATCAATCCGGAGCTCTCAGCATTTCTGATGGAGTAGCAGACCTCGCTCGCGACGGTTCGCATTTGGATCTGCAGAAGGCCGCGCTGGAAGGCGAGTTGCTCAGCTTCCTGCACCTCACTGCCGTTGGTGCGGACGAGCGTCGGCGAACTGGCAAAGAGGGCCGTGATGTGCTGGCCAGCTAGATCAACGTGGGCGCCGCCATCCTGGTTGGCGAGCCCCAAGACGAGTTGCTTGCGGGTGATGTGACCGTCGCCGAACTGCACAACAGGCTCGACAGCCCACCAGTCGCTGTAAGACACATGGCGGCCAATAGGTCCAAAATCGAGTGGTTCAAGATAGGTTGACCCGTCCGGACCGAGGGCGATGCCATACACGGAAGAACCGAACGTTGGAGTCCCTTCCGGCACATCCATGGCGAATGGTGTGTAGAACGACCGCCACGGCATCCCGGGCTTTGCGCCGATCTGCGTGAGTATGCTGTCTCCCCGCCCCTCGTCGTATGAGAGAGTGCGAACGGCTGTAGCCATCCGCAGCGCTTCAGCATGATCTCCGGCGTCGAAGGCTTGCGCGCTCTTCACCACGAAAGCGAGATTCTCGCGATACCGAACCATCACCGCAGCGTGCTCAGAGCCGTCTCGGCTTTCGTCGAGCTCCGTCATGACCTGACCGTACCTTCCTGCACATCGCGACGTCGCCCTCGAAGGCATGTGGCGGCGGCGCTACTCATCTTCCGGCAGACCCGCTGCGCGCTTCGCTCAACGCCTGACCTGAGCTCCGATGCTCGTGGGAGGGCGGCCGGCGGGTTTACCGGTCTGTGGGCTTCACGCCTCGCCTTCACGCCGAGTAGGTCAGAAGAGCTTGCTGAAGATCTCACCTTTGGTGATGCCCGTCGCAAACGGATGCATCATCCCGTTGCTTCCCACCACGGTCCACTGGTTGCCGTCCGGGGTGAGAACGAGCTGGAAATCGTCAGCGGCGCGCCCCCTGGCGTGAATCAGCCAGGTGTCATCGTCGTACCGCATGATCCGGTACATCGCCCCGTCCTTCATGAACTCGATCCCGTTGTCCTCGCCGACCGTGTCGGGGAACTGCGGGGGCAGTGGGTCGCTCAGCATGCCTTGCACCTTTTCGGAAGTAGTCGATAGGGCTTGGGCCCCGTCGTCGAATCAGACGAGATCGGTATGGCGAAGTTCGTCTACCGCGCCTTGCCTGGACGCTAGCAGCCCGCAGACGTGTCGGCAGGTAGGTTCAGCGCTAGCCGGATGCGTTGCGCTGCCGCTCCCGCGCCGTTGTCGACGTAGCCCTTCGAGATCGCGTTGGCTGCCTCGACTGACCCAGCGCCCGATATCGCCTCGTACGTCGAGATGATGTTGAAATCCGAGTCGGTTAGCAGCTTCATGTCTGCCGCGGACACCACGGTCGGCCAGATCAGATCCGGCTTGGTGAACGCGGCTGCTTGCGCCCGGTACGCGTCGCGGGCCGCAGCTGCGGTGGCCCGAATGGAAGCGAGGTCCTGTGCCGTGAACGCCGCATTGTTTGCGTCCTGCGCCTTGTTGGCGGGACACACGGTCGCTAGGTAGAACTGGCCGGCCTCCGCCGCCGTCAGCACGTGAACAGTAGGGGTCGATGATGCAGAGGGGCTGGGGTGCTCCACCGCTTGAGTACTCCGCGACGGGGCGCCCTGTGCGGAGCAGCCAGCCAGCGACAGCGCCGCCAGGACTGCGATAGCCAGAGCTTTCCTCATCATGTTCGGATGCTAGCTCGCGGTTCCCCGCTGCGTCACACCCCAAAGGGCTACACGCCTCGCCGCGGCACCCAGGCCTACACGGGTTGAACGCGGATCACGATCGACTCCTCCCGCTCTCCGGTAACGAAGGCGATGGCCTCTTTGATGTCGTCGGCCTGCTCGAGGCTCTTCACCTGGCTGATCGCCCCGGGCGCCTCTACGGCCTGGAGGATCCACCATCCCCCGGACTGCTCAGCCGTCACTTCATACTCAGTCATGGCATCCCGCCCTCACGTCGCTGCCGTATCGGCGTCCGTCCGACAAGGGTAAAGTTCCAGGACCCGCGCCCGGTAGGAGACGGTACGCCGGTTGCTACTGATCGAGTCTCAGGCCGCCCCGTCTTCATCTCGCCCTCGCTCAGCCATCCGCTCTGAGCGGGAAGGACGATCGACGGCGGTGCTCCCCCGCGGCGTTGCAGCAGCAATGATCAGCCGCGCCGCCAGCAACAGCACGCCGAGGATCACCAACGCGATGCCCCACCAGATGAGCGCAACATCCCCGTCGACTGCTGGACTCGCCGCACTGAGATCGAGCCCACTGTCCAAACCGATAGCGCGGGTGAAGTCGGCGACGTTTTGATCATGCTTGAGCTGGTTCGCCCCGACGATCCAAAGGATGGCCCCCAGCACGCCAGCGAGAATCCCCACGACTACCAGCGCGAGGCCGGCGGGGTTGCGGATTGGGGAGCGATCGGGGACGGCGGAACCAAGTGAAGAGTGCGGCGCATGTTCGTCAGCGGACATGGCCTGAATCGTACTGTTGAGGTGAGCTCATGTTCCACCCCCAGGACGAGCGTCATAGAGCACCAGAGAACGTCGCCGCTGGGACACCTTCCCTTGCTCCGGGGCAAGGCGCCCATAAGGGGCGGCGTAACATCCGGGTGCTGCCCAGCTCCAACCGCTTCCCTCGAATTCCATGGACACGAATGCAGCGCGGCCGCCGAGACATAAGTGGGGCAGATCAAGGATGGGAGTCGGCCAGCTTTGGGCCTGGCGATCTGATCAGGAAGGCAGCCTCGAACCCGTCCGGTTGACGCAAGTGACCGCGGTTCGCGCGGCCGGCATCGTTGTACGCGACGGCGCTGGGGCCGAGGTCGAAGACCTGGCTGTGAAGTTCCGGTGCCCGTGGGACCAGCTCACGGACTACATCGAGGCTCTCATCGAAACGGGCGTAGCGCTCAGGGCCACGCAAGAGGGGCTTTACGGCTTGCCCGCTGTTCCAATTGACATTGCCACGGTACGGCTACCGGGCGAGGCCTCATCACGTGTCGCGTACTCGCTTGAGGACGCAGCCGCAGAGTGCGGCGTCTCCCCCGAGTTCCTTCGCGGCTTCATCAACAAGAATGACCTGGTCGCGCACTATGCCAGCAGCAAGATGATCATCCTTCCCGAAGATCTGCGGGCCTGGATCAGGTCACTGCCCCAGGAGCACCGGTGAATGGGCGTTCGCAGTACGCTGAGCACATGAGCAGGCAGCAACGCTAGCCGCATCAGGCGGCCGGCGCCTTTCGATTAGGGAGACCCCTATGAAGTCTGCGCTCAACAATCTCCTCCTCCGTGCGATGTACGGAGAGCATCTCTACGCCCCGCCCAGCGAGCGGCGACGCGGCCTCTGCGACACTCTCTTCCGCGTCTTCGGCCATCGCGCTTGCTGCCGGGTCCCCGAATGGACCGCAAGAGTTGGACAGCGGTGGGACACCTGGGACAGGGCACCCTGGAACCTCTACAACCTCACCTGGGCGCTGAAGACCTGGGTTAGGCAGGGCATGACCCCAGCAGGCCGGCTCACGACGCAGTGAGCGGAGCGCTCCAGTGTCCGCAACACAAGAGCGGGAGATGTGGCCGTGCGGCGCCCGACTGACGCCGCACGGCCACATTAACCGTTGCGATCGCGTAACACGAGCCACGATCGGACCGGTGCGGGGTTCGCTGGAGCGATGGAGAACAACAAACTCGGCTACACCCTCCTGAGGCGGCGGAGGTCGCCTCAGTTGGGCTATCCACTCTGAAGGCCGCAATCGACCGCGGAGACCTCCCCAAGAGATACCCGTCGAGTCGGCCCATCATCCTCGCGTCGGACCTGGAGCGGTGGCTCGATGCCCTCCCTACCATGCCACCAACTGCAGGCGAGCGTGACCGCAAGGTCCAGTCCCGAAGCGGCCGACGCTCAGGCACGGTTACGCTTCAGCAATCGGAGGCGGAAGCGCGGGCGCGAGGCGTCAGCCGGAGTCGCTATTACTCAGTGCCGCCGATGATCCCGACCAATGCATCCCTGCGCTTTAGCGTAGGTGAGCCTACGACGAGTCAGACAGCGTTGAGCGCGAGCATGCTCGCAATTCCGCCAGCGGCCGTCCCCGCGCCGACGAACGCGACGTCCCAAGCCGCCGACCACTTCCGGCGCCTCAACTCCTCGAACATCATTTCCAGCCTCACATTGGCGATACCGAAGGTTGTCTCACCACCCTTTCTCGCGCCAGCCTCAACGATGCGCCGGCTCGTTGATCCTGCGCCTATGAACACCCACACGAGGCGGATGAGCGGGAGGCCGATCGAAGCGATGTATAGAGAGGGAATCCAAAAAGTCACGCGCTCGACCGTAGCGGAGATGGCCGCAAGAGCATCAGACCCAAGTGCGGGGGCCACCCGTCAGCGCAGCGCCGCCCTGTCGCCCACGAATCGCCCACAAGGTCGTAACCGAAATGCCCCGAATGTGCACGAAAATCGCCGAAAAATCGCCGCAGTTCAGCGCCTTCCGCGCGCTCAGTACGGCAGCAATCGGGTTCGAGTCCCACTGGGGGTACTGCGTGTCTCGGCGCGCGCGGCTTCAGAGGTCATAATCTAGTTCGCCCTTTTATGAGCTAGGGCCCCAGCTCATAAAACGCAGGCATACGCACGAAGGCCCGGCCCCTTTCGGGACCGGGCCTTCGCCGCGTTCGCTCGGCGACTACTTCGCGGTGACTTCCGCCGGCTCCTTGGCCGGGTCGGCCTTCTTGCGGGCCGGAGCCTTCTTCACCGGCTCGGCCGGAGCGGCCTCGACGGCCGGCTTCGGGCGGGCGGCGAACTCCTCGAAGTTGGCGCGCGGGTGCTGTACCGCCTCAATCGAGACGATGTCGCGGCCGAGCCAGAAGTTGTTCCACCAGCCCCAGATGACGCGCCACTTGCGCTCCCACGACGGCATCGCCAGACCGTGGTAGCCACGGTGCGCGAGCCAGCCGATCGGGCCCGTGATCGCGATCTTGCCGGACTGCAGGACGCCGATGCCGACGCCGAGACCGGCGACCGCGCCGAGACTCTTGTGGTAGTACTGGCGCGGCAGCTCGCCACGGAGCGTCGCGATGATGTTCTTGGCGAGGAGCTTGCCCTGGCGGACCGCGTGCTGAGCGTTCGGCACGCAGTAGCCGCCGACGCCCGCCCCCGTGAGGTCGGGAACGGCGGACACGTCACCGGCGCCCCAGGCGTCCTCGACGATCTCCTCGTCGGTGCCCACCCGCAGGTCGGCACGGACGCGCAGGCGACCGCGCTCCTCGATGGGGAGGTCGGTGTGACGGACGATCGTGGGGTTCGCCATGACACCGGCGGTCCAGACGATCAGGTCCGTCTCGAAGCTCTCGCCGGTCGACAGCTGGATGACGCCATCCACCGCGCTCGACAGCTGCGTGTCGAGGTGGATCTGCGCACCCCGCTCGGCCAGGTTCTTGATGACCCAGTGGCTGGTCTTCAGCGACACCTCCGGCATGATCCGGCCCATGGCCTCGATCAGGTGGAAGTGGGTGTCCTCGAACGCGATCTCCGGGTAGCGCTTGAGCAGGTTGCTCGCGAACGAGCGCAGCTCGGCGAAGATCTCGATGCCGGCGAAGCCGCCGCCGACGACCACGACGGTCAGCAGCCGGTCGCGCTCCGGACCGGCCGGGAGGCTTGCGGCCTTGTCGAAGTTGGTGAGGAGCTGGTCGCGGATGTACACGGCCTCCTCGATGTTCTTCAGGCCCACCGCCTGGTCTGCGACGCCCGGGATGGGGAACGTGCGCGAGACCGCGCCGGCCGTCACCACGACGATGTCGTACGCGAACTCGTACGCCTCGCCGACGGGCGGCTGGATAGTCGCCACCTTGCGGGCGTGGTCCACGTACGTGACCTTCGCCGTGATGACGTTGGTGGTCTTGAGGTGGCGGCGGTGCGCGACGACCGCGTGACGCGGCTCGATCGAACCCGCGGCGACCTCAGGGAGGAACGGCTGGTACGTCATGTACGGCAGCGGGTCGACCATGGTGACCTCGGCCTCGCCCGGGCGGAGCTGTTTCTCGAGCTTCCACGCGGTGTAGAAGCCGGCGTATCCGCCGCCGACGATCAGGATTTTGGGCACAGTGATGCGTCTCCTCAACACGAAAAGTTTGGGCCTACATTACTCCTTGCTGCGCATCCGCCTGAAATGCAGCCACGCGCCGGCGCCGCCGAGGGCGACGAGAGCGAGGAAGCCGGCTATCAGGCCGAACGGCAGCCAGAATGCGGTGAGGACGCTCCATTGCGGCCAGAAGATTCGGTTCCATGGTAGCGCGCGTTCGGGGGTCAGCTTCGCCGGCGCCGGAACGGCCTGCGGTTCCCCGGGCGATGTGGTCGGCGGCGAGGCGGCCGATGGGGCCTCCGCACGGCGGTGGATGCGGATCCACTCCCCCAGATCCCCCATCGGGTTCGCCGTCACCCGCGGCACCTCAGCGGTGACCGCGGCCGCCGCATCCAGCAGCCCATAGCCATAGATGGGGCTCGGCACGGCGCCGCCGGCGGGGCGGGCGGTGCGGATGATGCGCTCGATCACATCCGGAGCCTTCAGCTCGGGATGCGCGGCCCGCACCAGCGCGACGGCCCCGGCGACCAGAGGCGTCGCCCCGCTCGTGCCCGCCCACTGCACGTAGCCGCCGCCGGGATTCGCGCCGACGAGCTGCTCACTGGGAGCGGAGACGCCGATCGTGATGCCCTGCGCGGACGCGTCGAAACTCGCCGTCCCGCGCCGATCCACACCGGCCACTGTCAGGACACCGGGGATGGTGGCGGGCGCGCCCACCTCGCTGGTGCCGCTCCCCCGGTTGCCCGCGGCGGCCACCACGACGACATCGTGGTCGAAGGCGTACTGGAACGCCTCATCCCAGCTGGTCGGCCAGTCGAGGGTGTTGCGGGTCAGCGACATGTTGATCACCGAGGCGCCGTTGTCGACCGCCCAGCGGATCCCCTCCGCGATCTGCTCGTCACTGCCGACCGGGCCCATCGCCTTGCCGAGGGCGACCGACACCGCCAGGATGCCCGCCTCCGGAGCCGCGCCGAGAACGCCGCTGTCGGCACCGGTCCCGCGGCCGGCCAGGAGGGACGCGACCCAGGTTCCGTGGTTGGCGCTCTCCGCATCCCCCAGCGGCTTCTGGCCGGATGCGGCACCGACGCCCGACGTGTCCGTTCCTCCGACCACCGCGCCTGCCAGGTCTGGCACCGAGCCGTCGACGCCCGTGTCGATGACCGCGACCTTCACCCCCGCTCCCCTGGTCGTGTTCCAGGCCTGCCGGAAGCCGTAGTCGTTCAGCCAGTACTCGAGGTCGCGGACCTGGTCGGCGTGTGCCGTCGTCGCAGGCACGAGGGTGGACGCCAGGGCGATGGCCAGGGCTGAGGCGACGACGGCGAGGCGGTGGCGCAGGCGGCGCGATGCGTCGCTGGACCCGGCCCCGGCCCCGCGCATCCGCACACCGCTCATCCCGACCCCCATCGAGCGCCTCCGGCTACTCGGCGACGTGGATGCGGCACTCGCAGACCGCGGGCGACCAGCCACCGCGGGCGAGCGCCAGGTCGCCGATGGGGTTGACTCCCGGGCCGGCGGCCAGAGCGTGCGCAGCGAGCGCGTGCAGGCACTTCACGCGCGACGGCATCCCGCCCGCGGAGATACCGACGATCTCGTCGACGACCGCGATCGACTCCCGGTCGGACAGGTACTGCTCGTGCGCCGCACGATACTGCGCCGCCACGTCTTGGTCCTCGGCCAGGAGCTCGTTGTACTCGTTCATGACCTGGGTCGCCTCGAGGGCCGACATGGCAGCCGTCGCGGCCGGGTGGGTGAGGTAGTAGAAGGTCGGGAACGGCGTGCCGTCGGCCAGGCGCGGCGCGGTCGAGACGACGGTCGGACGTCCGCAGACGCAGCGCGCCGAGATGCCGACCACGTTGCGGGCCGGACGTCCGAGCTGTTCGGAGACGACGGCGATGTCCTCGTCGGTCACGGGGTCGAAGGGGGGTCTGGTCATGAGCGGTTCTTACTTCTTCGGGGCGGGCGCGGACGGCGTCGGCGTCGGGACGGGACCCGGTGCCGGGGTGCCGCTCAATTGCTGCGGGGTGGCGTCGGTGAGGCCCGCTCCCATGATGGAGCCGAACAGGGAGGAGACCCAGTCGGTCTGCGTCTTGACGAGCTTGGAGCTGACCGGTGCCGCATCCTGCTTCGCCGCGGGCGGGCGATCGTCAATGACGAGGTAGCTGACCTCGCCCGGCATCACGTAGTACAGCCGGTCGCGGGCCTGCGCACGCAGGTAGCTGGGGTCGTTCCAGCGCGCCCGCTGATCCTTCAGCGTGTCGACCTGCGCCGCGAGCTGGTCGACCTGGCGCTGCTGGTCTGCGATCTGCTGACGCTGCGCGAGGAACGCCTGCACCGTCGGCGCGAGGATGAGCACGGCCAGCACGAGCACGCCCATCATCACGAGCGAGAACGCCGAGAAGTGGAGCTGGCGCAGCCAGCGGCCGGACCCGGTCGGGCGCGACATGCGCACCGGGACGCGATGCGTGCGCGGCTTCGGCATGGGCCCCTCCGGGATGACACGGGCGGTGGAAACGGAGCCGGTCGGCCCCCTCTCATCGTAGGCGATGGCATGCTCGCCGCCGGAGGCACGACGGGGTGTCGGGATGCGCTCAGGCTCCGGTCAGCAGGAGGGCCAGCCGGATGACACCCAGAGCGACGAAGGCGAGCCCGCCGACCGTGAACACCGCCCCGAGGGTGCGGGCGTCGCGGTCTCGGAAATGCCGTCGGGCATCCGCGTCGGCGAAGAAGGCCGCCGTGCGCCCCGGCCGGAGCAGCAGGAACAGTCCCAGCACGGCGAACAGTGCCGCCAGCGCAAGGAACAGGACGAGCGGCACGGCCTCGGACTCGGTGGTCACGATGCTCGGTCCCCGCGTCCGAGGCGGTAGGCGAATCCGGCGACCGTCGGCAGCGCGACCACCAGGACGAGCACCGCGACAAGCAGGATGGGCGAGCCGAGATTCGCCGCCAGCGGCTTCCCGATCGTGACCACCAGGGCGGCGACCCCGGTCCACACGGCGCCCTTGCGCCATGCTTCCGAGGTCGTCCGGCGCGCCACGTGTTCGATCCAGTCGTAGCGGAGCACCGCAGCACGGTAGCCCGCCGCAGCCAATACGACGGCGGAGGATGGCGAAAGCACAAGGAGCAGCCCGAGAGCTACCAGTGCTGCGCAGATCGCTGCCTGGTACCGGCGGATCGAGGCGGTGCTCAGCTCGCGATACGCCAGGGATCCGAAGGTCGCCAGCGTCACGGCTGCGGCGAACCCGACCGTGCCGCCCGCGATGACGACGGCGCCCACCAATGTGGTCGCCCTCGTCGTGACGACGAGTGGAATCCCGACGGCAGCGATCGCGAGAAGGACGGGCGGGAGGGCGACCTCGTACCAACGCACGGGTGCCCCGAGCGGCACGGCCTCGGCCGGGGCGTCGTCCTGGGTTTCCCGCATGCCTGCACGATACCCGGCGCCGAGGGGCACGTAGTTGCTCGCGACACGCCGCGTGAGGCCGCGACTACGTGCCCCTCGACGGGTCGAGGCGCGCGGAGCGGGCGGGGGAAGGAGCGGGAGGGGCGGGGAGGGGCGCGGAACGCGGAACGGCCCCCGAGCGGTGCTCGGGGGCCGTTCGTGCGCGACGCGTTACGCGGTGAACCGCGGGAAGGCGCTGCGGCCGGCGTAGACCGCGGCGTCGCCCAGCTCCTCCTCGATGCGGAGCAGCTGGTTGTACTTGGCGACGCGCTCGGAGCGGGCCGGTGCGCCGGTCTTGATCTGGCCGGCGTTGGTGGCGACGGCGAGGTCGGCGATCGTGGTGTCCTCGGTCTCGCCGGAGCGGTGCGACAGCACCGCGGTCATGCCGCTGCGCTGGGCGAGCGACACGGCGTCGAGCGTCTCGGTGAGGGTGCCGATCTGGTTCACCTTGACGAGGATGCTGTTCGCAGCGTGCTTGCTGATGCCGTCGGCGAGGCGCTTCGGGTTGGTGACGAAGAGGTCGTCGCCGACGAGCTGCAGCTTCGAGCCGAGCTCGGCCGTGAGGTGCGCCCAGCCCTCCCAGTCGTCCTCTGCCAGCGGGTCCTCGATGGAGACCAGCGGGTAGTTCGCCGCGAGCTCCTGGTAGTAGGCGCTCATCTCGGCGGCCGTGCGGTCCTGGCCCTCGAAGCGGTAGACGCCGTTCTCGAAGAACTCGGTGGAGGCGACGTCGAGGCCGAGCGCGATGTCGCGGCCGACGGTGAAGCCGGCCTTCTCGATGGCCTCCGAGATCAGGTCGAGCGCAGCACGGTTGTTCTCGAGCTCCGGTGCGAAGCCGCCCTCGTCGCCGAGGCCGGTGTTGAGCCCCTTCGACTTCAGCAGCGCCTTGAGCGAGTGGTAGGTCTCGACGCCCCAGCGGAGGCCCTCGGAGTAGGTCTCTGCGCCGAGCGGCAGGACCATGAACTCCTGGATGTCGACGCCGGTGTCGGCGTGCGCGCCACCGTTGATGATGTTCATCATCGGAACCGGGAGGATGTGCGCGTTCGGGCCGCCGACGTAGCGGAACAGCGGCAGGTCGGCCGAGTCGGCCGCGGCCTTGGCGACCGCGAGGCTGACGCCGAGGATGGCGTTGGCGCCGAGGCGCTTCTTGTTGTCAGTGCCGTCGAGCGCGATCATCGCTTCGTCGACGAGGCGCTGGTCGGCAGCGTCGAACCCTTCGATCTCCGGGCCGATCTCGTCGAGGACCGCGTCGACGGCCTTGAGCACGCCCTTGCCCAGGTAGCGCTCCTTGTCGCCGTCGCGCAGCTCGTAGGCCTCGAACGCACCGGTGGATGCGCCGGACGGGACGGCGGCGCGACTGACCGTGCCGTCCTCGAGGAGCACCTCGACCTCGACGGTCGGGTTGCCGCGCGAATCCAAGATCTCGCGAGCGCCTACAGCTTCGATTGCAGCCACAACTGTCTCCTTGCGTGGTTTTTCGTGGGGTTTGCGAAGTCAGTCTAGTGAGGCCGGGTGACGGGCTAACCCAGCGGCTTCAGCTCGAGCCCCGCGGCGTCCGCCGTGTCAGGGTTCACGAACGCGAAGGAGCGGAAGCCGGATGCAGCGGCGCGGTCGAGCACCGCCTTCAGATTCTTGGCCCGGCGGTCGAGCCGGACCCGGCTGCCCCGCGCGACGAGTTCGGACTTGATGGCGACCAGCCGATCGAGGGGCACGGCGCGGTCGTAGACCAGCACGACGGACTCCTGGGCCTCGTCGTCGGGCAGCTCGATCAGGTCGACGACCCGCTCGAAGCCGATGGAGAATCCGGCCGCCGGCACGTCGGTGCCGAGGAAGCGGCCGATCATCCCATCGTAGCGTCCGCCCCCGCCCACGGATGAGCCGGATCCGGGGTGCGCGATCTCGAAGATCGTGCCCGTGTAGTAGCCCATCCCGCGCACGAGTGTCGGGTCGAAACGCAGGCTGACGCCCGGCGGGAGCGTGTCGAGCGCGTGCGCGAGCGCCTCCAGGTCGGCGACGGCGTCCGTGTCGACACCCTCCGGAAGGATGCCGGTGATCGCCTCGACGGTCAGCTCGACGCCGCCCTCGGCGAGGTGCGGTTCGAGCTGCGCCAGGATGCCGCCGAGCACGGAGGCGGAATCGGCCCCGCCCTCGGCGAGTTCGGCCACTACGCCCGTAGCACCGATCTTGTCCAGCTTGTCGATGGAGATCAGCACCTGCGGCCAGCGCGCCTCGTCGAATCCGCAGTACTCCAGCAGGCCGTTCAGGATGCGCCGGTCGTTGATCCGGATGGTGCTGCCGGTCAGTCCGAGCGCCTCCAGAGCGGCCGCCGTCGCCGTGATGAGCTCGACCTCGGCCAGCTGCGAGGGCTCGCCGATGATGTCGATGTCGCACTGCACGAACTGCCGATAGCGGCCCTTCTGCGGACGCTCGGCCCGCCAGACGGGCGCGATCTGGATACTCCGGAACACCGGAGGGAGCTCGGCCCTGTGCGAGGCGTAGAAGCGCGCGAGCGGCACCGTCAGATCGAACCGCAGCCCCAGGTCGGCGAGATCGAGCAGGTCGCCGGAGTCGATGGCGGCCGCGAGATCGTCGCCATCGAGCCCGCGTTTGAGGATGCTGAACGAGAGCTTCTCGTTGTCGCCGCCGAGACCCGAGTGCAGCCGCTCGACGTCTTCGACCACCGGGGTCTCGATCTCGTCGAAGCCGTGGGCGGCGAACGCGCGGCGGATCACCCCCAGTGCATGCTCGCGGCGGGCTTTCTCAGCGGGGAGGAAGTCGCGCATGCCGCGGGGCGGGGTGATCGGTGAGGCCATGGGTCGATTCTTCCATGAAGGCCCCCGGCGCCACCTCGCCCACATCGACCTGTGGAGAGACGACGCCCGAGCGCGCCTGTGGACACCTCCCCGGGGGATCGCAGTTGCCGGACCCCGCGCGTATCATGACGTGCGTTGCCACCCTGATGCCGCGCCTATGTGCCCGGAGCGGTGGTGTCCTCAGAACGAGGACCTGGCATGAGTCGCATCCGTCCGACCACGGCGCTTGCTCGCTGCCAGACACGGGCCGACAACGCGTCTGCCGGAGACCAGGAGAGCGCCGCCGAAGGGCGCCGCCTCACCCGAATGGCGAAGGGTATCCCGGGCGGACGCGCTGCCGGCCATCTTTGCGCCCGGCCCCTGAGCGTATTAGGTTAGGCTTGCCTAAGGTCGACCGGCGCTAGCGCGGGTCCCGCATCCCATCCCCCGTCTCGAGGAGAACCATGCTGCCTGCCCCCCGCACCGCCCGTCGGTCGCGTCTCGCCCTGATCGCGTCAGCGATCGTCGCCTCCGCCGCCCTCGCGCTCACGGGGTGCAGCGCGGGCGGTCCTGCCGATTCCGCGACGTCCGGCAGCGACGGCGCCTTTCCGGTGACCGTGAAGAGCGCCCTCGGCGACACCACGATCGAGAAGAAGCCGGAGCGGATCGTCACCTGGGGCTGGGGGGCGCAGGACATCGTGCTGGCGCTCGGCATCATCCCGACCGCCATGCCGAAGTTCACTTACAGCGGCACGGCCGACGGCGTGCTGCCCTGGGACGCCGACCGCATCAAGCAGCTGGGCGGCAAGACCCCGCAGCTGCTCACCTTCGACACCGGCGAGGTGCCGTTCGAGGAAGTCGTGAAGGCCAAGCCGGATGTCATCCTCGCGCCCTACTCGGGCCTCACGCAGACCGAGTTCGACACCCTCAGCAAGCTCGCGCCGGTTGTCGCCTACCCCGAGAAGCCGTGGTCGACCAGCTGGCGCGACCAGACCGCCATCGTCGGCAAGGCGCTCGGCCTCACGAAGCAGGCGGACGCACTGGTGACGAAGACCGAGGAGAAGGTGACCACCCTCGCGGCGAAGTACCCGGTCCTGAAAGACAAGACCTTCTTCTACGCTGCCGCGAACGAACCCGGCAAGCTCAACGTCTACCGCGCGGACGACCCACGCGTGCAGCTGCTGAACGACCTCGGGCTGAAGAACTCTCCAAGCATCGCGGACCTCGACGGCTCGAAGGGCGACGGCAGCTTCTTCTACCAGCTGAGCTACGAGAACCTCTCGAAGATCGACACCGACCTGCTGGTGATGTACTTCGACAAGCAGTCCTCGGTGGATGCGTTCACCTCCGACCCGCTCGTCGCCGCCATGCCGGCGATCAAGGAGGGACGCTTCGCGCCGATCGTCGGCGAGTCGTTCGTCGCCGCCACCAGTGCCCCCAGCGTGCTCAGCATCCCGTGGATGCTCGACCGCTACGTGCCGCAGCTGGCCGAGGCCGCCGACAAGGTCCACTAGCAGACGATGCCCGCGAGCGTGGCCGCCTCGGCGGCACGAACACCCGACGGCGGACGTGCGGGGACGCCCCCGCACATCCTCCGTCGGCGTCGGCTGGTGACGGGTTTCGTCGTCGCCGCCCTCCTGCTTGTGGTCGTGTCCGTGCTGAGTCTCATGGTCGGCGCTCGAACGATCGCCCCCGCCGATGTGCTGCACGCCCTGCTGCACTACGACCGGTCGGATGCCGATGCGCTCGTCATCGTTGACAGCCGCCTCCCCCGCACGCTGCTGGGGCTTGCGGCGGGCCTCGGCCTGGGGCTCGCCGGGACGGTCATGCAGGGTCTGTCGCGCAACCCGCTCGCCGACCCGGGCATCCTCGGCGTCAACTTCGGCGCATCCCTCGCCGTGGTCGTCGCGATTGCGCTGCTGGGCCTGACCGCGCCCTCCGGCTACCTCTGGTTCGCGTTCGCCGGCGCGGCACTCGCCTCCGCCCTGGTCTACGCCGTCTCGTCGCTCGGCCGGGAGGGGGCGACGCCGGTGAAGCTGGCGATCACGGGAGCCGCGGTCTCCGCGGCCCTCAGCTCGCTCATCATCGCGGTGGAGCTGACCAGCCGCACGTCGTTGGACGCCATGCGGTTCTGGCAGGTCGGGTCGCTCGCCGGCCGGGGTTTCGGAGTGCTCTGGCAGGTGCTTCCGACGCTCGCAGTCGGCGCCGTCCTCGCCCTGGGTCTCGGGAGGCTGCTGAACGGGCTTGCACTCGGCGACGACGTCGCCCGCGGCCTCGGCCAGCGCGTCGGGGTGACGCGGGCTCTCTGCGGCATCGCGATCGTCCTGCTCTGCGGCTCTGCGACCGCCGCGGTCGGCCCGATCGCCTTCGCCGGGCTCATCGTGCCGCACATCGCGCGGCGGGTCGTGGGCGCGGACTACCGGTGGATCCTCGCCTACTCGGCCGTGGTCGCGCCGACGCTGCTGCTGGGGTGCGACATCCTGGGCCGGGTGGTCGCCCCTCCGGGCGAGCTGCAGGTCGGCGTGGTGCTCGCCCTAGTCGGGGCGCCCGTTTTCATCACCCTTGTCCGTCGGCGCCGGACGGTGAGCCTGTGAGCGCGGGGCGAACGGTACAGCCGGATGCTGCGGTCGCCGCGCACGACGTGATCGCCCGCGTGCGTGCGGACCGCCGCGAAGGGCAGGTGCGGGCCCTCCGCGTCTCCGTGGTCCTCGCGCTGATCGTCGTCGTTGTCGCTGCCGTGTCGCTCACGCTCGGTGCCGCCGCCGTCGCGCCCGCCGACGTCCTCGCGGCGCTCGTCGGCCGCGCCGATCGACTGACGTCGTTCGTCATCCTGGACCTCCGCCTCCCCCGGCTCGTAGCCGGCGCGCTCGTCGGCGCGTGCCTCGGGCTGTCCGGCGCGCTCATCCAATCGGTGGCGCGCAACCCGCTCGCGAGCCCCGACATCATCGGCATCACGGCGGCGGCGAGTGCGACCGGCTCCATCGCGCTCATCTGGTTCGGGCTGACCGGTCTGGCGCTCTCCGGCATCGTGCTCGCCGGGACGCTGGTGGCCGCCGCCCTCATCTACGTGCTGGCCTGGCGGCGCGGCGTCAGCGGCTACCGCTTCGTGCTGGTCGGGATCGGGATCGCCGCCTTCTGCAGCGGGATCGTGTCGTACGTCCTCACGCGGGCGGACCTCTCGGACGTGCAGCAGGCGCTGGTGTGGATCACCGGAAGCCTCAACGCCGTCGACCCGGCAGCGCTGACCGTGCTGGCGATCGGGACGGTCGTGCTGCTCCCCTGCGCCCTCCTCGTCGGCCGTCCCCTCGGGATGCTGTCGTTGGGCGACGACCTGGCGTCGGGACTCGGCGTCCGGCCCGAGCGCACGCGCCTGCTCGTCGTCGGCGTCGCGGTCGCCCTCGCGGCCATCGCGGTCGCGGTCGCCGGCCCCATCTCGTTCGTCGCCTTCCTCGCCGCACCGATCGCCCGGGGGCTTGTCGGACGCGGATCGCTCGCTCTCATCCCCTCCGCACTCCTCGGAGCCCTCATCGTCGTCGTCTCCGACATCGCGGCGCAGTTCGCGCTCCCCGGCGTCGTGCTGCCTGTCGGCGTCGTCACCGGGATCATCGGCGCCCCCTACCTGCTCTGGCTGCTCGCCAGGACCAACCGCATCGGCCGTGGAGGCTGACACATGACACACGAATCGCCGGCCGCCGTGCCGGAACTCGCCGCACGCGCCCTGTCGCTCGCCTACGAAGGGCGGGCGGTGGTCGACGCGCTCGACCTCGACATCCCCGCCGGGCGGGTCACCGCGATCGTCGGGCCGAACGCCTGCGGCAAGTCGACCTTGCTGCGCGGGCTGTCGCGGCTGCTCCCACCCGCATCCGGGACGGTCCTCCTCGACGGCGCCGACATCCACTCGCTGCCCACCAAGCGGGTCGCTCAGCGGCTCGGCCTGCTGCCCCAGACGCCGACCGCGCCGGACGGCATCACCGTCGCAGACCTCGTGTCGCGTGGGCGGTATCCGCATCAGGGCTGGTTCCGGCGGTGGACGGCGGACGACGATGCGGCCGTCGCCGAGGCGATGACCGCGACCGGTATCGCCGACCTCGCCGACCGCGCCGTGGATGAGCTCTCCGGAGGTCAGCGGCAGCGGGTCTGGATCGCGATGGCTCTGGCCCAGCGGACCGACATCCTGCTGCTGGACGAGCCGACGACCTTCCTCGACATCAGTCACCAGCTGGATGTGCTCGACCTGCTGCTCGACCTCAACGCCGCGCGCGGAACCACCATCGTGATGGTGCTGCACGACCTCAACCTCGCGGCGCGCTACGCCGGGCACCTCGTCGCCATGCGGGAGGGTGCCGTCGTCGCGGCGGGCGACCCGGCGACCGTGGTCACGGCGGAGCTCGTGCGCGATGTGTTCGGGGTCGAATCGGTCGTCACCGACGACCCGGTCACCGGGACGCCGCTGGTCGTGCCGCTCGGGCGCCACCACCTCCGCTGACCGGCACGTCAGTCACTCGGCGGAGGTGGCGGCCTCCTGGTCGCGGATCTCGTCCTGCAGATCGCGGAGGGTCGAGCGCAGCGCGCGCTCCGCATCCAGCCCCTGCGCCTTCGCCGAGGCGACGATGGCCAGGAGCAGCGGGCCGAGCTCGTCCTCGCTGCCCACCTGCACGCCGCCCTGCTGCTGCAGATCGAGCAGCCCGACCTTGTCCGCCCGGCCGAGCAGCTTGTCGGCGAGCGCGAGCGAGGGCATGCCCTGGGGGATGCCGTCCAGCACGCTCGTGCGGCCCGGCTTCTCCTGCTTTTTCAGCTCGTCCCAGAAGCCGACGACATCCTCCGCGGTCTCAGCCGTGCGGGCGTCGGCCGCGGCCCGGTCGCCGAAAACGTGCGGGTGGCGGCCCACCATCTTCGCGGTCATGTGCGCGGCCACATCCTGGATGTCGAACTCCTCGTCCGGAGTGTGGGCGGCGATGTCGGCGTGGAAGAGCACCTGATATAGGACGTCGCCCAGTTCCTCCAGCAGCTCGTCACGGTCGCCGGTCTCGATGGCGTCGATCAGCTCGTAGGTCTCCTCGATGAGGTACTGCACCAGCGACTCGTGCGTCTGGTCCGCATCCCACGGGCACCCACCGGGAGCGCGAAGGCGCGCCATCACGGCGACGAGCTCGTCGAGCTTCGTGGCGGCCTCCGGAACCACCGCCGGCGTCGCGCTCGGACTCACTGCCTCGCCCATCCGGACCTCCTCGCTCTACCCTTCAACCATCCTGCCACCCGGTAGAGTCGTAACCGGTGTGCCGGGAAGTCTGGTCGGCGTCGTTTCTGTGACCCCGCACGAATGGTGGACGTATGAGCATCATCCGATCCGAGCGCACCGCCGCCGGACTCCTGCTGGGGGCGGCCGCCCTCGGCCTCCTCCTGGCCAACACGCCGGTCGGGCCTGCGCTGGTCGACCTGCAGCATGCGCACCTCGGCGCTGGACCCTTCGACCTCAGCGTCGGCCACTGGATCAGCGACGGACTGCTCGCGATCTTCTTCTTCATCGTCGCCGTCGAGCTCAAGCACGAGCTGGTCGTCGGCGAGCTGAACAGCGTGCAGAAGGCGATCCACCCGGCCATCGCCGCGGTCGCGGGCGTGATCGTCCCTGCGGGACTGTACCTGGCGCTGACCGCCGGGTCGGGGCTGCCACAGGGCTGGCCCATCCCGACGGCGACCGACATCGCCTTCGCGCTCGGCGTGCTCGCGGTCTTCGGCCGCGGTCTCCCCAACCGGCTGCGCGTCTTCCTGCTGGCGCTCGCCGTGCTCGACGACCTCATCGCGATCCTCATCATCGCGGTCTTCTTCACAACGGATCCGAACCTGCTGGAACTGCTGCTCGCCGCCGTGACCATCGCGCTGTTCGGCGTGCTGAGCCGGATGCTGCGCGGGCGGATGCGCTGGCCGCTCGGTGTCCTCATGGTGCTGCTGGCGGTGCTCGCGTGGTGGCTGGTCTACGACTCCGGCGTGCACGCCACGATCGCCGGCGTCGCGCTCGGACTCGTCATGGCGCGTCAGCCGGCCGGACGGGTCACGCACATGCTCGAACCCTGGTCGAACGGGGTGATCCTCCCGCTGTTCGCGTTCTCCGCGGCGCTCGTCGTGATCCCGCAGGTGTCTCCGTCCCAGCTCTCGCCGGCCTTCTGGGGAATCCTGGTCGCGCTTCCGGTCGGCAAGCTCATCGGCATCACGCTGGGTGGATGGCTCGGATCGTTCACGAAACGCGGCGCGGAACGCGGGCGCATCTCCGTGTTCGGATTGATCACGGTGGCGGCGCTCGGCGGGATCGGGTTCACCGTCTCACTGCTGATGAACGAGCTGGCCTTCGCCGGCTCGGAGGAGGTGCGGGCCGAGGGCACGCTCGCCGTGCTGCTCGGCTCGGCGGTCGCGATCGTCGTCTCGGGGTTCCTGGTGAGCGCGCTGGCCCGGCGCAACCGGCGGCAGCATCCGCACCCGCACCCCCAGGCCCGCTGACGGCTCATCCGTGGGTCGCAACACGCTGTTGCGCCTGCGGGCCGACGGCGTGTTGCGACCCACGGATGACAACTAGCTCGCGCGCTCGGCGGCCGGCTCCTTCTCGGGGAACAGGGCGCCGAGCAGGTCGGCGACCCACGCGATCAGGTCGGCGTCCTCGAGGGCCTCGCCGTTCACTCGGGGCAGCGGCACCGTCGCGACCTTCGGCGCGGCGTGGTACTTCGATCCCGGGTACATGCGCTGCAGGCGCACCTGCAGCGAGTCGGGCAGGATGGCCGGCGCCAGTCGCAGGTTCGAACCCATCGCGACCACCTCACCGAGCCCTGCCTTCTGCGCCGACCGGCGCAGCCGCGAGACGGCGATCAGGTTCGTGACGGGCTCCGGCGGCGCGCCGTAGCGGTCGGTCAGCTCCTCGAGCACCAGGTCGATCTGGTCGTCCTTCGCCGTGGGCGAGGCCGCGGTCGACAGTTTCTGGTACGCCTCGAGGCGCAGCCGCTCGCTGTCCACGTACTCTTCCGGGATGTGCGCGTCGACCGGCAGTTCGAGCCGCAGTTCGGTCTGCCCCTCCGCGACCTCGCCACGGAAGGTGGAGACGGCCTCGCCGATCATCCGCAGGTAGAGGTCGAAGCCGACGCCCGCAATGTGACCGGACTGCTCGCCTCCGAGCAGGTTGCCCGCTCCACGGATCTCCAGGTCTTTCAGCGCGACCTGCATGCCGCTGCCGAGGTCGTTGTTGGCCGCGATGGTCGACAGGCGGTCGTGGGCCGTCTCGCTGAGCGGCTTGTTCTCGTCCCACAGGAAGTACGCGTACGCACGTTCGCGCCCGCGCCCGACCCGGCCGCGCAGCTGGTGGAGCTGGCTCAGGCCGTACTTGTCGGCGCGGTCGATGATGATCGTGTTGGCGTTGGCGATGTCCAGCCCGGTCTCGATGATGGTCGTCGAGACGAGAACGTCGAAGCGGCGCTCCCAGAAGTCGACCACGACCTGTTCCAGCGCGTGCTCGTTCATCTTGCCGTGGGCGACGCCGATGCGCGCCTCGGGCACGAGTTCCGCCAGCTTG
Organism: Leifsonia sp. RCC_180; assembly: GCF_058138205.1. NCBI lineage: Bacteria > Bacillati > Actinomycetota > Actinomycetes > Micrococcales > Microbacteriaceae > Leifsonia > Leifsonia sp. RCC_180. Next base: position 1,362,736 of record NZ_CP200340.1, read on the forward strand.
GCGGCCATGCTCGTGATCGACCCGACCCGGTTGTGCACGAAGAACACCTGGCCCTCACGCAGCAGCTCGCGCCGGATGGCGGCCGCGACCTGCTTGTCGGAGTACGGCCCGACGAAGGTGAGGATCGGGTGCCGATCCTCCGGCGGCGTCGCCAGGGTCGACATCTCGCGGATGCCGGTCACCGCCATCTCCAGCGTGCGCGGGATGGGTGTGGCGCTCATCGCGAGGATATCGACGTTGGTCTTCAGCTTCTTCAGCGAGTCCTTGTGCTCGACGCCGAACCGCTGCTCCTCGTCGATGATGACGAGTCCGAGGTCTTTGAAGGAGACGCCGTCGGCGAGGATGCGGTGCGTGCCGATGACCACATCCACGGTGCCGTCGGCCATGCCGCGCAGCGTCTCGCGCGCCTCCTTGTCGGTCTGGAACCGGCTCAGCTGGCGCAGGTGGATGGGGAACCCGGCGAAGCGCTCCTGGAACGTCTCGGCGTGCTGCTTCACGAGCAGCGTGGTCGGGACGAGCACGGCCACCTGCTTGCCGTCCTGCACCGCCTTGAACGCGGCGCGCACGGCGATCTCGGTCTTCCCGAAGCCGACATCGCCCGAGACGAGGCGGTCCATCGGGATGGGCCGCTCCATGTCGGCCTTCACCTCGTCGATGGTCTGCAGCTGGTCGGGCGTCTCGGCGAACGGGAAGGCCTCCTCCAGTTCGCGCTGCCAGGGGGTGTCCTGGCCGAAGGCGTGGCCCTTGCTCGCCATGCGCGCCGAGTACAGCTTCACCAGCTCCACGGCGATATCGCGCACCGCACGACGGGCGCGGCCCTTCGCCGCCGCCCAGTCGCTGCCGCCCATCTTGGAGAGCTGCGGAGCCTCGCCGCCGACGTAGCGGGTGAGCAGGTCGAGCTGGTCGGTAGGCACGTACAGCTTGTCGCCCGGGTAGCCGCGCTTGGAGGGCGCGTACTCGAGCACGAGGTACTCGCGCTTGGATTTGACCGCGTTGCGGCCGCCGCTCGACACCTCGCGCTGCGTCAGCTCGACGAACCTGCCGATGCCGTGCGTCTCGTGCACCACGTAGTCGCCGGGCTTCAGCGCCATGGGGTCGACGACGTTCTTCCGCCGGGCGGCGAGCTTCTTCACCTGGCGGGAGTCGTAGCCGACCGACCGGCCGTAGAACTCGGACTCGCTGATCAGGGCGAGCTTCGTCTCCGGCACCTCGAACCCGTGCTCGGCGGTCGCCTTGATCAGGTACGCGATGCCGGGCTCGGGGTCGGCCGGGAACTCGTCCACAGGTCGCGCGGGCAGTTCCGACTCGGCGAGGACATCCGCCGCGCGCTCGACCAGACCGGTGCCCGCCGCGACGATCGCGACGCTCCAGCCCTCGCGCAAACGTGAGGCCACATGCTCGACCGCCCCGGACACATTGCCCTGGTAGCTCGGCACCGCCTCGGCCTGGATGCGCACCTGCAGGTGCTCCTCGAGCTCGCGCTCTTCTGGCAGAACCTCGTCTGCCTGGAAGCCGCTCATCGTCCACCACGGGTGGTCCGGGCTCTCCGCGCCCGGACGGCTGAACTTCACCGAGTCCTTCAGCTGCTGCAGGGTGAGGAAGTCGCCCGCGGCGAGGTCGATCGGAGCCGCCGCGCCCACGGTGGCGGCGCTCCACGCCGCCGAGAGGAACTCGCGATTCGTCTCGGCGAGGCTGACCGCGCGCGACGCCACGCGCTCGGGCGACATCACCGCGACGGCCGCGCCGTCCGGGAGGTAGTGGGTGAGCGGCACGAGCCGGTCGACGAGCGCGGGGGCCAGCGACTCCATCCCCTCGACCGGGATGCCCTCGCCGATCTTCGCCAGCATCGCCGAGAGGCTCGGGAACTCGTGCTCCATCTCGCGGGCCCGCTGTCGCACGGACTCGCTCAGCAGCAGCTCGCGGCTCGGCGGGAGGCTGACCTCCGCGATGGGCTCGGGCAGCGACCGCTGGTCGGCCACCGAGAAGGCGCGGATCTGATCGACCTCGTCCCCGAAGAAGTCGATCCGGTACGGGTGGTCGGCCGTCGGCGGGAAGACGTCGAGGATGCCGCCGCGGACGGCGAACTCGCCGCGCCGGGTCACCATGTCGACGCGGCCGTACGCGAGGTCGACCAGCTGCGTGGAGAGGCCGCCGAGATCGAAGCCGCGGGCCGCGGCACGCAGCTCGACGGTGGAGTAGTCGGTCAGATTGTCGGCCAGCGGCTGGAGCGCGGCACGGACCGACGCGACCAGGATGAACGGTGTCGTCCGCTCCCCCTTCGCCCAATCGGCGAGGCGGCGCAGCGCCAGCAGGCGCTTTCCGACGATCTCCGGGCTCGGGCTCAGCCGTTCGTGCGGCAGCGTCTCCCAGGCGGGGAACTCCACGATCTCGGCTTCGGGAAGGAGGCACGGCAGTGCGCCGCGGATCGACTCGGACTCACGCCCGGTCGCGGTGATCAGCAGTACGGCCTGCGACGCGCCCTGCTCAGCGCGCCGGCGCAGGAGGCCGGCGAGCAGCGGACCGCGCAGCCCGTCGGTCAGCGAGAAGTCGGCGTCGCGCGCCGCGTGGGTGAGCGCGTCGCTGAAGGAGGACTCGCGCGCGAGCGCGTCGACAAGACCCTGGAGTATCACTCGGTCGATTCTACGTGGACCCACCGACACGTCGAGGGGTCGCGGCCATCCTCATCCACCGATCGCGCGTCAGATCCACCCGTCGAGGGCCCGCATGAACCCGTCGTGGTCGTCCCGGTTGATGACGTGGCCGGAGCCGGGCACAATTCGAACCTCGTAGCCTTCCTCGCGCAACCACTCCGCGAGCTCCGGTTTCACGAGCTGCGAGTTGTCGGCCAGCATCACCATCGAGGGCACCGACATCACCTCGGGCGCGCGCATCGCCGACGGCGTGACGACCACCGGCAGCACGGCGCGGTCGAACGACTTGAACGTCTCCACCTCGATGGCGACATCGGCCGGATCCCATCGCGGATTGCGCTTGGCGATGCGGGCGGCCGACTGCCGCGCGAGTGTCCGCAGGAAGGCCGGAGCCAGCATCTGCTGGAACCGGTTCGCGGCGGGGCAGGAGAACGCGGGGTCGACGTAGATGACGCGTTGCGGATCGAGGCGTTCGATCGCCAGGCTCACGGTCAGGCCGCCGAGGGAGTGCCCCACCATGAGCTCGGGATGTGCGGGCACACTGTCGACGATGTCCTGCGCCATGAGCTCGGCCGAGTACTCCTCGGCCCGCGGGCTGCGGCCATGACCGCGCAGATCGACGGCGATGACGTGGTAGCCGCGCTCGGCCAGCACCGGCCCGACACGGCGCCAGTTGCGCGAGTCCGACATGACCCCGTGGACGAGGACGGCGTACCGATCGCCCGACCCCCACTCGCGCCTGAACAACTGCATGCCGGTCACGGTACGCGCCGTTCCCGACCGCGAGCAGGGCGTCCGCTACGCTTCGGCTGAACGATCGCCGTGACCAGGAGGACCCGTGACCGACCCGATCCAGCCGCCGCAGTACACGCCGGCACCGCAGTACGCTCCTGCCCCGCAGTACGCGCCCGCGCCGACCGCATCCACTCCCTACGGAACGAATGGATGGGGTACCCCGGTCGCACCGGTGACGCGCCCCCGCACGCTCGGGCTTAGCGCGATGTTCATCGCTGCACCGGTCTTCGTCCTCTCGATCGTCGCGTCGGTCGTCGTGGGCATGTCGGCCGGGCCGCTCGCCTCGCGGACCAGCAGCAGCTTCAACTTCAACACCAACGACCTCTCGCCCGAGCAGGCGGCGTCGTTCGCTCCCGTTGCGGTGCTGATGGCGGTGCAGATGCTGCTCGGGACCGCACTCGGCATCCTCGCGCTCGTGCTCGGCATCATCGCCGTCGCGACCAAGCGCGGTCGGCCGTTCGGGATCGTCGCGATCTGCCTCGCGGGCGCCGCGCCCATCGTGTCGTTCGCTGTGTACATCGGCTCAACGGTCGCGACGCTGCCACCCGCCTGATCGGGAGGAGGGAGCGCAACGAGCGAAGCGCGCAGAGGAGGCTCAGCGCGAGTGGAAGCGATTCTGCGCCGGGGTGAGCCCCTCCGTCGCGATCTGCTCCACAGCATCCGCCGCATCCGACACCAGGATGGGCAGGTTCTTCCGCTCGGTGGCCGAGAAGGCCTTGAGCACGTGATCGGCCGCGCCGGAGGATCCGGGAGGGCGGCCGACGCCGACGCGCACCCGGGCGAAATCTCCCGTGCCGATGGCGGCGATGACGTCACGGACGCCGTTGTGCCCGCCGTGGCCGCCGCCGCTCTTCAGCCGGATGGTGTCGAACGGGATGTCCAGCTCATCGTGCACCAGGATCAGGCGCGACGGGTCGAGCGAGTAGAAGCGCAGCAGTTGCGAAACGGGCCCGCCGGACACGTTCATGTACGTGTTCGGCTTGGCCAGGACGAACCGCGGGCCGCCGGGGGTCAACCGACCCTCGGCGACCGTCGCGTTCGTCTTGTGGGTCTTGAAGGTGAGACGGCCGCGGGAGGCGAGCTCATCCAGCACCATCTGGCCCACATTGTGGCGTGTGGAGGCGTAGCCGGGCCCGGGATTACCGAGCCCGACCACGAGCCACGGCCCGTCCGGCGGTCCCGTGGGCGACGCCGGACGGGTGGGTTCCATGAAGGGACTACTCGGCGCTCTGGTCGGCGTCGGCAGCGGCCTCGGCCGCAGCGGTCTCCTCGTCCTCGGCGCGGGCAGAAGCCGGCACCGCGATGTTGACGATGAGGAGGTCCTCGTCCTCGGCCAGGCTCGAGCCGGCCGGCAGGTCGAAGTCCTTGGCGAGGTACTGGGTGCCCTCCGCCGCGTCGGTGACATCGATGACGATGCGCTCCGGGATGTGGGTCGCCTCGGTCTCGAGGCGGATGGTGCTGACCTCGAGCATGGCGATGGTGCCAGAGTAGGGCTCGCCCTCGATGTGCACGGGCACCTCGACAGTGACCTTCTCGCCGCTGCGGATGAGGATGAGGTCGAGGTGCTCGATGACCTGCGACACCGGGTCCTTCTGCACGTCCTTGACCAGGGCGAGCGACGGCGCGCCGTCGATGTCGAGGTCGAGGACCGCGTTCGCCTTGCGCAGGAGCAGCGAGACCTGGTGGCCCGGGAGGGTGATGTGGACCGGGTCGCTGCCGTGACCGTAGATGACGGCCGGGATCTTGCCGACGGCGCGGATCTTGCGCGCCGCGCCCTTACCGAAGCTCTCGCGCAGCTCGGCTGCGACCTTGTTGGACTCGTCTGCCATGATGTCTCCTCGCCGACTGGGGGCCGGCTATCGGGCGAGCCGCAGGCTCGCAGTGTGATTGGTTGTTCAACTCGAACGCATCGAAGTGCGCGAGGAAAGACTGCGTAGCCTGCTCCACCGCGTCGATCACGGATGCCGGACGCATCCCTCGCCGAAGTTCAGTTGACAACTCTACCCGATCGCCATAAGCTAAGCGCGCTTAGTACTTCTGATCGAGATGCGACGCACGAATGGAGACCATCATGTGGACCACCGAGTACACCGCCGGCACCAACGCTCCCGCGTCGGACGTCTGGTCGGCCCTCCGCGACCTGCACAGCGGCACGCCGCTCGGGCCGTCGAGCGACCTCTTCGAACTGCACGGCCCCTTCGCGGTCGGCACGACGCTGACCGTCACCCCTCAGGGCCAGGAGGCGATGACCTCCGAGATCGTCGAACTCGAACCCGAACGGGTCTACGCCGACCGCACGGCGTTCGGGGAGCTCGCCCTCACCTTCCGGCACACCCTCACCGCGCGGGCCGACGGCGGAACGGACGTGACCCACACGCTGGAGATCGACGGCGCGGGCGCCGACGCGGTCGGCCCCGAGCTCGGCCCGCAGATCGCGGGCGACTTACCCGTCGCCATGGCGGAACTGCTCGCGGCGGCCGAGGGACGGGCGGCTACCGGGCGTGGCTGACGGCGGCCTGGGCAGCCGGTTCCCCGCCGCGTCCAGCAGCCCAGGACTCCTGCTCTGGCGTGTCACCAACCGCTGGCAGGCGGCGATGCGTGCCGCTCTGGCGCCGCACGAGCTGACGCACGTCCAGTACGTCCTGCTCGCCTCACTCACGTGGCTGGACGAGCATGAGCCCGATCGGATGGTCAGCCAGGTCGAACTCGCCGGCTTCGCCGCCACCGACCCGATGATGACCTCGCAGGTCGTGCGCAGCCTCGAACGCGGCGGCCTCCTGGAGCGGCTTCCGCATCCCACCGACGGGCGCGCCCGGGTGCTGCGGCCGACGCGCGAAGGCGCCGCGGCCGCCCGCCGCGCGACCGCCGACGTGGAGGCCGCCGACGCCGCGTTCTTCGCCGAAGTGGATGTGGAGGCGTTCGCCGGTCAGCTGTCGGTGCTGGCCGAAGCGGGCGATGGCGCCTCGGCCGGTTAGGCAGGGCCGCGATAGCGGGACAGGTTACGGCGTGTCGTCTCCGCTGGATCGCACGGCGGCGGCGATGACGGCCGCAAGTTCCGCGGGTGAGCGGCCGACGTCGAGGCGGAGGCCCGCCTCGTCCGCCTGCAGCGGTTCGAGCGTGGCGAGCTGCGAGTCGAGCAGCGAGACGGGCATGAAGTGGCGGGGACGCGCGGCCATGCGCGCCGCGAGCAGCTCGCGCGTGCCGTCCAGTTCGGCGAATACCGCCTCCGGTGCCTCCGACCGGATGAGGTCGCGGTACGCGCGCTTCAGCGCCGAGCAGGCGACCACCACGCCCGTAGGCGACGTCTCGGTCAGGACCCGCCCCACGGTCAGCAGCCACGGGATGCGATCCTCGTCGGTGAGCGGGATCCCGGAGGCCATCTTGGCGACGTTCTCCGCCGGGTGCAGGCCGTCGCCGTCGACGAAGGGGACGCCGAGCTCGACCGCGAGCGCCTCCCCGACCGTGCTCTTGCCCGAACCGGACACGCCCATCACCACCACCTGCGGTCCACGCACGTCGCCTCCTTATCCACACGTCCCGCCAGTATCCCCCGATTACCGCCCGGGCCTCGCGTCGTCCGGCCGCGCGCTACGCTGAGAGGACTGCTCGATTCTTGCCACCAGCGGGAGAGCTGACCCCCGGACCATACCCGTCGCGGCGGACGGCCTCCGTCTGCCGCGGCACCACGAAGGAGCATGACGTGTCACAGGAAGCAAAGGCCAACATCGGAGTCGTCGGCCTGGCGGTGATGGGATCGAACCTCGCCCGCAACCTCGCCTCCCGCGAGGGCAACACGGTCGCGGTCTTCAACCGCACCTACGCGCGCACCGAGGAGCTGGTGAACGCGCACCCGGAGGCCGGATTCGTGTCCTCCGAGCAGATGGACGACTTCGTCGCCTCGCTGTCGAAGCCGCGCACAGCGATCATCATGGTGCAGGCCGGCAAGGGCACGGATGCGGTCATCGACCAGCTCGTGGAGCGGTTCGAGCCCGGCGACATCATCGTCGACGGCGGCAACGCGAACTTCCACGACACCATCGAGCGGGAGAAGCGGATCGCGCCGACCGGCATCCACTTCGTGGGCGCGGGCATCTCCGGCGGCGAGGAGGGCGCACTGAACGGCCCCTCGATCATGCCCGGCGGTTCCGTTGAGTCGTACGAGACGCTGGGCCCGATCCTGGAGTCCATCGCCGCGGTGGCCGAGGGCGAGCCGTGCGTGACCCACGTCGGCACCGACGGCGCCGGCCACTTCGTGAAGATGATCCACAACGGCATCGAGTACGCCGACATGCAGCTCATCGCCGAGGCGTACGACCTGCTGCGCACGATCGGCGGGCTGGAGCCCGCGCAGATCGCCGACGTCTTTGCCGAGTGGAACAAGGGCTACCTGGAGTCGTACCTGATCGAGATCACCGCCGAGGTGCTCCGTCAGGTGGATGCCGAGACCGGCAAGCCGTTCATCGACATCGTCCTCGACCAGGCAGGCTCGAAGGGCACCGGCGTCTGGACCGTGCAGAACGCCCTCGACCTCGGAGTCCCGGTCGGCGGCATCGCCGAGGCGGTCTTCGCCCGCGCCGTCTCCTCCAAGCCGAACCAGCGCGCCGCCGTGCAGGCCACCGTGCAGTCGCGGCCGGAGGTGCAGAAGGCTTCGGATGTCGCCGCCTTCGCCGATGATGTGTCCAAGGCGCTGTACGCCTCCAAGGTCGTCGCGTACGCGCAGGGCTTCGACGCGATCATCGCCGGCGCCGAGAAGTACGGCTGGGACATCCACAAGGACCGCATCGCGAAGATCTGGCGCGGCGGCTGCATCATCCGCGCCCAGTTCCTGAACCGCATCGCGGACGCGTACGACGAGAACCCGAATATCGCCACACTGCTCGAAGCGCCCTACTTCGCCGACGCGGTGCGCGAGGGCGAGGCCGCCTGGCGCCGCATCGTCGCCACCGCCGCGCGCTCCGGCGTGCCGGTGCCCGGCTTCGGCGCGGCGCTGTCGTACTACGACTCGCTGGCATCGAAGCGTCTCCCCGCAGCCCTCGTGCAGGGCCAGCGCGACTTCTTCGGCGCGCACACCTACAAGCGAGTCGACAAGGACGGCGTCTTCCACACCCTGTGGTCCGGCGACCGTACCGAGATCGCCACCGAGGGCTCCTCGCACTAGCCCTCCCGCGCCTCCCGCCGGGGCTCCCTCCCAGCCGAGTCCGCACAGACTGCACGCAGATCGCATGATCTGCGTGCAGTTTTTGTGTACTCGACGGCCGCGGAGAGGGAGGATGGGGTGGTGACGTACGAGGACCATCCGGAGCTCGCGGAGTACGAGCCGCTCGGGGAGCGACCCCTGCGCGGCCGCACGATGACCGTCGCGAGCCGCGTCTTCGTCGTGGTCGCGCTCGCCGCACTGCTGCTGCCGGGCATCCTGCTCACCATCAGCATCCAGACGCAGACGGCCGACTACACCTGCTCGGTGTACGCCCGGCAGTACCAGCCGGAGTCGGTGGGCGCCTCGGCACGCTTCGAGCTGTTCGGGCCGCTCGGCCCCGGCTGGCAGTGCTACGCGCTCAACACGGAAGGTGACGGGACCTGGGTGGCGCCGCTCGGCCTCATCCCTTCTGCTCCGCACCAGCTGCAGTAGGCATCGCGGCAGCCGACGCGGGCCGACGGATCAGAAGCTCCGCGAATCCCAGCGGAGCTCGGGCGGGTCGGAGGAGAAGTCGACGATCGGATGCCCGAATCCTCCACTGCCGAAAAGCACCTTGCACGTGCCTTCCTTGCCGTCTTTCAGGCAGGTGCCCGTTGTCTCGACCGCTCCGAGGAAGCCGCCGTCGACGATGAGCGGATTCGCGATGCCCACATCCCCCTCGATCGCATCGACCTTCGCTGCGACAGATGCGCTGAGCGAGCGGGACAACGAGCCCTCGACCAGAGTGATGCCATCCGAGGTCGAACCGGCGAGCTTGATGCCGCACCCGGCGTCCAGGTTCTTGGATGCGACGCAGGCATCGACGGCCTCTTTGATCATGGTGCGAACCGTGGTGCGTCCCTTCTCGGAGAGCACCGGCTCCTTCGTGGTCATGTCGGGAGCCTGTTTGAAGGCGACGGTGAGCGTCGACCCGCCCTCGACCGCGTAATTCTTGTTCGTGAGCTCCAGCTCGTACGTGCCGGGCAGCACCCGGACGGTTTCACTCGTGACCTTGACACCGTTGAGGGTCGCTCCGAGCGGTCGGAAGCGGTCGACGTACAGGAGGACGGAAGGGTCCTGCACCTGCCAACCGCTGTCCTCCGTGCTGTACACGTCCAGAGTGGTCCGGAACGTCTTATCGCCCATCTTGTATGTGACAGGGATGAACGCCTGCTTCGACGTCTCCCTGGTGGGCTTCCCGATCGTGACTACCCGGATTGGGGCGAGCTTGTTCGAGGCTCGCAGCACCTCCGTGGTGGCATACTTCGCGGTCTTGTCGCTCTCGAGGTAGCCGAGCACTGTCTTCGCGTCCGCCTTCGCCAGCGCGGTCATGAAGTCGCGGGCTACGTCCGTCGGCGACGGCCCCGCCGCCGTGGCGATCGCCGGGACGATCGCGAAGGCGACCACGAGGGCGAGCGCCGCGATCGCCGCGAGTCCGCCGGTCGCTATCCCGATGAGGGCACCGGTCCCGAGCTTGCGCTTCGGCGCCGCTCCGCCCGCCGGATCAGCGCTCGCGGTCGGCGGGATGTCTCCGCCTCCGGATTGCGTTGGATTGTTGCTGTCTGTCATCGCTGCTGCGCCCCTCGGAACACTCGATATCGTGTGGCGCGCCTCGAACGGCGGCACCACTAGAAGAGGACGTGCAAAACGTGCTTTTATGACGCAATTCCGGCGGGGAGCTACGCGGCTTCGTCGGGCACCGGTAGCGACGCCGCACCAGTTGCAGCGATCAGCGTCCGCACCGTAGCGAGCAGCCACGCCGTGTAGCGGCGGAAGCTCCAGCCGCTCTCGCCGACGAGTTGCTGGTAACCCTCCGGCGACATGACGAAGGAGAGCGCATCGGCGAGCTCTCTGCGACCTTTCGCATCGAGCCGGGCGATGGATGCGATGCCGCGGTCACCGAGCAGGCCCACCATCGCCGCGTAGTCGGCGTGACGGCGCTCGAGGAGCCCCGCGAGGGCGGCGCCCACCTCGGCGTCGTCGCGCGCCGCGGCCGTGAAGGTCGCCCAGAGCCCGGAGGTCCGCGCGTTGGCGGCGGCGATGAACGGGATCAGTTCGGCCAGTATCCGCTCGGGGTTGTCGAGTGCCGCGATCGCGGCGATCTCGGGCCGCTGGGTGATCGACGACTCCCCCGCCTCGCCTCCGAAAGTGAGCTCGAACGCCGATAGGAGCAGGGCGCGTTTCGGCCCGTGCACCTTGACGCTCTCGACCGAAACGCCGGCGGCGGCGGCGATGTCCGCGAGGGATGCGCTGGCGTAGCCGCGTGCCGAGAAGACCTCGGCCGCCGCCTCCAGGATGCGTCGCCGCGTCTGTCGCGCGTGCTCCTGCCGCAGGGTCGAGCGGTACGGTCGTGTGCCGGCCACTATTGACTACCTTTCGCGTGTAGTGAATACTGTTGACGTTTACTCGACTCTACCCGGAATGAGGACCACTCCATGAATGCCGGCTCGCTCGACATCCTGCTCTGCAGCACTCCGGTGCACGGCCACGTCACACCCCTTCTCGCGGTGAGCCGCGCGCTCGTCGATCGCGGGCACCGCGTCCACTTTCTCACCGGCGAGCGCTACCTGGAGGCCGCCGCCGCGACCGGCGCCTCCGTCCTGCGCCTGCCCGCGGAAGCCGACTACGACGACAGCGACATCGACGCGGCGTTCCCGGGGCGCGTGGGACTCACCGGTCCCGCCGGCATCCGCTGGGACATGACGGAGATCTTCCTGCGGCCCGCCCGCAGCCAGCTGGCGGCGATGGATGCGGTCCTGCACAGCCTCCACATCGACGTCGTCCTCGCCGAGAGCCTGTTCCTGGGCGCCGCCCTCCTCGCTGCTCGTCCGCGCGACCGACGACCGGCGCTGCTCAACCTCGGGATCGTCCCCCTCGGGGTGAAGAGCCGGGACACCGCACCGTTCGGCCTCGGGGTGCCGCCACGGCCAGGCGCCCTCGGCCGCGTCCGCAACGCCGCCCTCACGGTCGTCGCCGAAAAGATCGTGTTCGCGCCGGTGCAGCGTGCCGCCGTCCGCGTCGGTCAGGAGGCCGGCACCGGGCTCCCCGGATTCGTGCTCGACTGGCCGTCGCACGCCGACGGCGTCGTGCAGTTCACGGTCCCCGAGTTCGAGTACCCGCGCAGCGATCTCGCGGTTCCCGTCCACTTCGTCGGCCCGGTCTCGCGCACGCAGGCGTCCGGCGCCGCCCTTCCCGCGTGGTGGGCCGACCTCGACGACGGGCGCCCCGTCATCCATGTCACCCAAGGCACCGTCGCCAATCGGGACTTCGGCGACCTCGTCCTCCCGACGATGCGCGCGCTGGCCGAGCAGGATGTGTGGGTCGTGGCGAGCAGCGGAGGACGCCCGCTCACGGCTCTCGGCGAGACGCTGCCCGCGAATGCCCGCGTCGCGACCTACCTGCCGTACGACCTCCTCCTCCCCCGCACCGCGGTCTACGTCACGAACGGCGGCTACGGCGGCATCCACTACGCCATGGAGCACGGCGTTCCGGTGGTGATCGCGGGGACCACGGAGGACAAGGCGGAGGTGTCGGCGCGCGTCACGTGGTCGGGCGTGGGCGTCGCGCTCGGCACCAACCACCCGGAGCCGGCCGCGATCGCGCGGGCTGTGCGCACGGTGCTCGACCAGCCGGCGTACGCGGAGCGGAGCGCGCGCATCGGGCGGTCGATCCGCTCGTCCTCCGGTGTGGATGGGCTCGAGCGTGCCGTCACTCAGACGGTCGGCGCGCACCGCCGAGCGGGGTGGAGCGTCGAGCGCGCGTCCTGAAAACAGGACCCGGGTTACGCGGCGCCGTCGAACATCGAGGTCACCGAACCGTCGGTGAAGACCTCGCGGATCGCACTCGCCAGGAGCGGCGCGATCGGCAGCACCGTCAGCTTGTCCCAGCGCTTGTGCTCGGGGAGCGGGAGGGTGTCGGTGACGACGACCGAGTCGATCACGTCGCTCTGCAGCAGCTCCACCGCGGGGTCGCTGAACACGGCGTGCGTGGCGGCGACCACGACACCGGTGGCCCCGGCCTCCTTGAGCGCCTCCGCGGCCTTGACGATGGTGCGGCCGGTGTCGATCAGGTCGTCGACGAGCAGGCACACGCGTCCGTTGACGTCGCCGACGATCTCGTGCACCGACACCTGGTTCGGCACCAGCGGGTCACGGCGCTTGTGGATGATCGCCAGCGGCGCTCCGAGCTTGTCGCTCCAGATGTCGGCAACGCGAACCCGGCCCATGTCCGGAGACACCACGGTCAGGGTCGACGGGTCGAGTTCGCGGCGCATGTGCTCGAGCAGCACCGGCATCGCGAACAGGTGGTCGACCGGTCCGTCGAAGAAGCCCTGGATCTGGGCGGCGTGCAGGTCGACCGACATGATGCGGTCGGCGCCGGCGGCCTTGAACAGGTCGGCCACGAGCCGGGCCGAGATCGGCTCGCGGCCGCGGCCCTTCTTGTCCTGGCGGGCGTACGGGTAGAAGGGAGCGACGACCGTGATGCGTTTCGCCGAGGCGCGCTTCAGCGCATCCACCATGATGAGCTGCTCCATGAGCCACTCGTTGATGGGCGAGGTGTGCGACTGGATGACGAACGCATCCGACCCGCGGACGCTCTCGTCGAACCGTGCGTAGATCTCGCCGTTGGCGAAGGTCCGTGCATCGGTCGGGATCAGCTCGCTGCCGAGGTTCTCCGCAATCTCATGTGCGAGCTGGGGATGCGCGCGACCGGAGATCAGGACGAGACGTTTCTGGCCGGTCGTGGTGATCCCTGACACTTACTCTCCACTCGTTCGAGCTGCACTGCCATCTGCAGCACTGCTCGCCTGAGCAGCCCTGTCGGCGTCGGTGCCCGGCCGCTTGTCGGCGACCCAGCCTTCGATGTTGCGTTGTGGGGCGACCGTCATGGCGAGGGCTCCAGCGGGGACATCCTTTCGGACGACCGCACCCGCCCCCGTGTACGCTCCGTCACCTATCCTAACCGGCGCGACGAGCACCGTGTTCGTGCTGATGCGCACATGCGATCCGATGATCGTGCGGTGCTTGTTCACGCCGTCGTAGTTGGCCGTGATGACGCCCGCGCCGAGGTTGCCCTTCTCGCCCACCTCGGCGTCGCCGACGTAGTTGAAGTGGGCAAGCTTCGTGCCCTCGCCGATGACCGCGTTCTTGGTCTCGGTGAAGGTTCCGATCTTGCCCGTGGCGCCGAGCACCGTCCCCGGCCGCAGGTAGGCGAACGGGCCGACCGTGGCCCGCGCGCCGATGACCGCGAGGGTGGCATCCGTGCGGGTGACGGTGGCGCCCTCTCCCACCTCGGTGTCGGTGAGCGTGGTGTCCGGGCCGATGGTGGCGCCCGTCTCGATGGCCGTCGCTCCACGCAGCTGTGTGCCCGGGAGGATGGTGACATCCGGTGCGAGCTTCGCCTTCACGTCGATCCAGGTGGTCGCCGGGTCCTGCACCGTCACGCCGGCGAGCTGCCAGGTGCGGACGATGAGGGCATTCAGCTTCGCCGCCGCGTCGCTCAGCTGCGCGCGGTCGTTGATGCCCTCGACCAGCCAGGACTCGGCGACGGGGAGCGCATCCACGTCGAAGCCGGCCTCGCGGAGCAGCCCGATCACATCGGTCAGGTACTTCTCGCCCTGCGCGTTGTCGGTGGACACGAGCGCCAACTTGTCGCGCAGTGCAGCCAGCCCGAACAGATAGATGCCGGCGTTGATCTCGCCGATCTGTCGCTCGGTCTCCGACGCATCCTTGTGCTCGACGATGCGGTCCAGGTGCCCCTGCGGGGTGCGGACGATGCGCCCGTAGCCGGTGGCGTCTGCCGGGAAGGACGAGAGGATGGTCGCAGCGGCCTCGCCCGAGCGGTGGGAGGCGATGAGCTCGCGGAGCGTCGCAGCGTCGAGCAGCGGGACGTCGCCGTTCACGACAAGCACGTCGCCGGAGAAGTCGGCGGGAAGCGCCTCGACGGCGAGCTCCACGGCGCGGCCGGTGCCCGGCACCTCGTCCTGGTCGACGATGACGGCCTCCGGCAGGTCGGCTCCGATCACCTCGGCGAGACGGTCGCGCTCGTGCCGCACGACGGCGATGACGTGCGCAGCATCCAGCTCGCGGGCGGTCGCCAGCACATGGGAGACGATCGGGATGCCGCCGAGCGGGTGAAGGAGTTTGGGGGTGGCGGACTTCATCCGCGTGCCCTGCCCTGCCGCGAGAACGACGATGGCGAGATTCTGGTCGGTCATGTTCCTCCAGGGGTGGGGCTTCGGACGCTCCGCCTCCAGGACTCGAACCTGGACCTAACAGCTCCAAAGGCTGTCGTGCTGCCATTACACCAAGGCGGAACGCGCGTTTCGCGCAGATGACAGTCTGCCAGACGGCGCCCGTGGCGAACCCCAATAGCATGGGGGCATGGCCGACGCACGCGACGAGGTTGACCGCATTGTCGACGCCTGGCTGCGGGAGCGCCCCGACCTCGATTTCGCGCCGCTCCAGGTGCTGTCGCGCGTCGACCGCCTCTCGCGCCACCTCGACCGCGCGCGCCGCGGCGCCTTCGAGCGCTCGGACCTCGACTCGTGGGAGTTCGACGTCCTCGCCGCCCTCCGGCGTGCCGGCGCACCGTACCAGCTGAGCCCGAAATCGCTGCTGCAGCAGACCCTGGTCTCCTCCGGCACGATGACCAATCGCATCGACCGCCTGGTCGCCCGCGGTCTCGTCGAGCGTCGGACCGACCCGAACGACGGCCGCGGCATCCTGGTGCAGATGACCGCCCAGGGCCTCACCCGGGTGGATGCCGCGATCACCCGCCTCGTCGATGCGGAGGCCGAGCTGCTCGACGGCCTCTCGGCCGCGGATGCGGAGCGCCTGGCGGCCCTCCTGCGCAAGCTGAGCCTGGGGTTCGACGCCGAAGGCTGACCCCGCTCCCAGCAGACCGTTATCCCGCTCTCATAAAATCGGGGCGATGAGACTCTCCCGACTGAAGCGACTGCCCTCTCGGGTGAAGCGCGCCGCGCGCTACGAGATCCACGCGCACTGGCGCAGCCGGCCGATCGTGCAGGGGTCCGTGCTCTACGAGTCCTTCTCCGGCAACGGGATGCTCGACAACCCCGAGGCGATCTTCCGGGAGCTCCTCGCGGCGCCGGACCTGGAGCGACTGACCCATATCTGGGCGCTGTCCGACCTCAGCCAGTACCGCGCGGCGGTGGAGGAGTTCGCCGACGAGCCGCGGGTCAGCTTCGTCCGTTACGGCTCCGCCGCGTATTACCGAGCCCTCGCGACGAGCCAGTACCTGGTCAACAACGCGACCTTCCCGCCCGACTTCTCGAAGCGCCCCGGCCAGGTGTACCTGAACACCTGGCACGGGACCCCGCTGAAGCGGATGGGCTACGACATCGAGGACGGCGCGCTCGCCACCGCCAACATCATCCGCAACTTCGTGCAGGCGGACTACCTGCTCTCGGCGAACCCGTTCATGTCCGAGCAGATGTACCGGACCGGCTACAAACTGGACGGCATCTACCGCGGCACCCTCGTCGAGGAGGGGTACCCGCGGATCGACCGGCAGTTCCTCGATGAGGCGGGACGCGAGAGCGTGCGTCAGCGACTGATCGCCTCGGGCATCCCGCTCGGCGACCGCAAAGTCATCCTGTACGCGCCGACCTGGAAGGGTCAGACCTTCGGCCGGCCCGAGGACGACCTGGATGCGCTACTCGCCCACATCGCGCAGATCGAGGAGGGCATCGACACCAGCCGGTACGCCGTGCTGGTGAAGACCCACCAGAGTGTCCACGCGCTCGCCGCCGACCGGCCGGAGCTCGCCCGGATGCTCGTGCCCAACGAGATCCCCACCAACCTGGTGCTCGGCGCGACCGACATGCTGATCTCGGACTACTCGAGCATCTTCTTCGACTTCCTGCAGACCGGGCGCCCCATCGTGTTCTTCACGCCCGATCTGGCCGACTACGCCGGCACACGCGGCCTCTACTTCGAGCCGGACGAGTGGCCCGGCCCCGTGCTCATGTCGGCGCGCGAAGTCGGCGAGGCGCTCCATGCGGTCGCCGAGAACGACGGCGCAGTGCCCGCCGAGTGGGAGGAGCGCTACCGCGACATGCAGCGGCGGTTCACCCCCTGCGAAGACGGCGGCGTCTCCCGCCGCATCGTCGACATCGTCTTCCGCGGCGTGCGCGATGGGTACCGTCTGCAGACAGGGCTCGCCGACGACGGGCGCAGCAAGATCCTGCTGTACCTCGGCGGGATGCGCCCCAACGGCATCACGACCTCGGCCCTCAACCTGCTCAACAACATCGACCACGAGCGCTACGACGTCTCCGCGTTCTTCGCCCAGAGCCGGTCGCAGGTCATCATCGGCAAGCAGCGGCAGATCCATCCCGACGTGCGCCAGTTCCCCCGCGTCGGCGGGATGAACGGCGCAAAGCTGCTGCACCTCGCCCGCCACCTCGACTTCCGTCGCGGGCGGATCGCGCAGCACGCCGACATCCCGGCGCAGAACCGGCTGTGGGATGACGAGTGGTACCGCTGCTTCGGCGAGAGCCGATTCGACTACGTGGTCGACTTCTCAGGATACGGACCGTTCTGGGCGACCCTGCTGCTGCACTCGCCCAAGGCGCAACGGGCGATCTGGCTTCACAACGACCTCGCGTCCGACGCACACCGCGAGGTGAACGGCCAGAAGCGGATGCTGCACAGCCTCACGCAGATCTTCACCCTGTACCGGCAGTACGACCACCTGGTCTCCGTCTCGCCCACGCTGTCCGAGATCAACCGCGCGTCGCTGGCCGAGTACGCGGCCCCCGAGAAATTCGTGTCGGCGCTGAACACGGTCGACGCCGAGCACATCCTGGAGAACGCGACCGCCGACCTGCACGAGCTGACCTTCGACGAGGAGACCGGCAGCATCCCGGATTGGGCCGAACTGCTGCTCGCCGACGACGATGTGACGACGTTCGTGAACGTCGGACGGTTGTCGCCGGAGAAGAACCAGGCACGTCTCATCCGCGCGTTCGCCGCCGTGCACGCGGAGAACCCGCGGACGCGGCTGGTCCTCGTGGGGTCCGGTCCCCTCGCCGCCGAGCTCGAGGGACTCGTCGCCGAACTAGGTCTCGAAGGCTCCGTGTTCCTGACCGGGATGCAGCGCAACCCGCACGCGATCATGGCGAAGGCTGACTGCTTCGTGCTCTCCAGCGACTACGAGGGCCAGCCGATGGTGCTGCTGGAGGCGCTGGTGCTGCAGCTGCCGATCGTCACGGTCGAATTCGCCTCTGCCAAGAACGCCCTGCCCGCCGGAAGCGGCATGGTGGTGCCCCAGACGGTCGAGGGCGTCGCCGAGGGGATGCGCGCGTTCCTGGCCGGCGCCGTCCCGGACAGCCACTTCGACTACGCCGCCTACAACCGCAAGGCCGTAGCCGAGTTCTACGCCGCCATCGGCGCCCAAGCCAACAGCTCCTGAGTTTTTCGCCCGACACGCCGTCGCGACCCGGAAAAACTCAGGAGCCGTTGGCTTGGGGACGCGAGGGAGGCGGGGATGCGCGGGGCGCGTGGGTCAGGCGCGCGCGAGGAGGGCCGCGAGGTCGAGGCCGGAGGGAAGCTCGCCGTAGAGGGAGCCCCGCTCGGGGCCGAGGCGCGCGGCGACGAACGCGTCGGCGACGGCGGCGGGCGCATCCCGCATCAGCAGCGACGCCTGCAGGGTCAACGCGAGCGCGGCGACCAGCGGACGGACGGCCGCCTCAGCATCCGCCGTGGGCTCGCAGGCGATGAGTGCCGCCACCCGCGCCCGGAGGCGGTCGTGGTGCCCATCGAAAGTCCGGTACACGCCGCGTGCTGCGGCGAGCTCGGTGTCGAACGCCTCCCACGCCGCCGGCTCCCGCCGGAGCGCCCGGAGCACGTCGAGCGCGATGACGTTGCCCGACCCCTCCCAGATCGCCATCACCGGCTGCTCCCGATACCGGCGGGCCAGCGGGAACGCCTCCGTGTAGCCGTTGCCGCCGAGGCACTCCAGCGCCTCGTACGCGTGCCCGGGGCCGCGCTTGCACACCCAGTACTTCGTGACCGCCGTGGCCAGCCGTCGGAAGGCGACGTCGTTTTCGGGTGCATCCGCGTCGTGCGCCCGTGCCAACCGCAGGGCGACCGCGGTCGCCGCCTCCGACTCCAGTGCCAGATCCGACAGCACCGCGGCCATGGCGGGCTGGTCGACGAGCCGCGCACCGAAGGCTGCGCGGTGCCGCACGTGCCAGGCTGCCTCGGCGACGGCCTGCCGCATCCCGGCCGCCGTCCCGAAGATGCAGTCGAGCCGTGTGCGGTTGACCATCTCGAGGATGGTGCGGACGCCGCGTCCCTCGTCGCCCAGCAGGTACCCCACCGTCGCGTCGAACTCCACCTCGGCGGAGGCGTTGGAGCGGTTCCCGAGCTTGTCCTTTAGGCGCTGGAGGAGGAAGACGTTGCGCCCGCCGTCCTCCAACATCCGGGGAACGAGGAAGCAGGACAGCCCCACCGCCGTCTGCGCGAGCACGAGGAACGCATCCGACATGGGCGCCGAGCAGAACCACTTGTGCCCGGTGAGCAGCCACCGACCGTCGCCGTCGGCGAGCGCACGCGTTGTGTTGGCGCGCACATCCGAGCCGCCCTGCTTCTCTGTCATCGCCATCCCGAACAGCGCTGAGGACTTGCCCGCCACCAACCGGCCGTCGTAGTCGCGGCTGAGGAGGCGCGGCATCCACTCGGTTGCGAGGGCCTCTGAGGCGGCGAGCGCCGGGACCGCCGCGTGGGTCATCGACACCGGGCAGGCGTGACCGGGCTCGACCTGCGCGAACAGCATGAAGGTGGCGGCGCGGGCGACGTTCGCGCCGGGTCTCGGCTCGGCCCACGCCGAGGTGTGCGCCCCCGCGGCGACGGCGGCGGCGATCACCCGGTGGTAGCCGTCGTCGTACTCGACCTCGTCGATGCGATCGCCCCACCGGTCGAACGCGCGCAGTCGCGGCTCGTGGAGGTTCGCGAGCTCCGCATCCCGCTGGAACGCTGCCGACCCGACGATCCGCCCGACCGCGTCGAGCGAGGCGGTGGCCCATCCCGCGTCGTACCGCTGCACCCCCTCGCGGAGCGGGAGGTTCACCGCGAACTCGTCGACGTCGACGCGCGGCGGAGCCTGGTTCACGACAGCGTGGGTGACCATGGCGGGAGTCTAGCGCCGCCCGCCCGGTAGGCTGGAGACCCTCATGGCTCACCTTCTCGGCGCGGAATCGCTGCACCTCGAGTACCCGACGCGGACCGTCTTCGACTCCGTCACCCTCGGCCTCTCGGAGGGCGACAGGATCGGCGTCGTCGGCCGCAACGGCGACGGCAAGTCGACCCTGTTGCAGCTGCTCGCCGGGAGCCTGGAGCCGGACTCCGGTCGCGTCACCCGCCGACGCGGTGTGACGGTCGGGATGCTCGACCAGCGCGACGATCTGCCCGCCCAGCTGACCGTCGGGCACGCGATCGTGGGCGACCGCGAGGAGCACCTGTGGGCGGGCGACCCGCGCGTCCGCGACGTACTTGCGGGGCTGGTCTCCGACATCCGCTGGGATGCGACGATCGGCGAACTCTCCGGAGGGCAGCGGCGACGCGTGGCGCTGGCGGCCCTGCTCGTGCACGACCACGACATCCTGTTCCTCGACGAGCCGACGAACCACCTCGACCTGGAGGGCGTCTCCTGGCTCGCGCAGCACCTCAAGTCCCGCTGGGCCGCTTCTTCGGGGGCACTGGTCGTGGTCACGCACGACCGGTGGTTCCTGGATGAGGTGTCGACCCAGACGTGGGAGGTGCACGACGGCATCGTGGAGCCCTTCGAGGGCGGCTACGCCGCGTACGTGCTGCAGCGGGTGGAGCGTGACCGGATGTCCTCCGTCGCCGAGACCAAGCGGCAGAACCTGATGCGGAAGGAGCTCGCGTGGCTGCGCCGCGGCGCCCCGGCGCGCACCTCCAAGCCGAAGTTCCGTATGGATGCGGCGGCCGACCTCATCGCCGACGAGCCGCCGCCGCGCGACACGGTCGAGCTGACGACCCTCGCCACCTCCCGCCTCGGCAAGGATGTGGTCGACCTGATCGACGTGTCCGTCTCCTACCCGCCGAAGACCGTGCTGCGCGACGTGGAGTGGCGCATCGCGCCGGGTGAGCGCACCGGCATCCTCGGCGTCAACGGCGCCGGCAAGTCCACGCTCCTGGGGCTGGTCGCGGGAACGGTGAAGGCGGACTCCGGCACCGTGAAGCGTGGCAAGACCGTGCGGATCGCCACCCTCACCCAGCAACTGGCCGAACTCGACGACGTGCAGGACGAACGGGTGAGCGCGGTCGTCGCCGGCAAGCGGACGACGTATCTCGCGGGCGGCAAGGAGGTCACGCCGGGGCAGCTGCTGGAGCGGCTCGGCTTCTCCAACGCCCAGCTCTCCACACCGGTGAAGGACCTCTCGGGCGGTCAGAAGCGGCGGCTGCAGCTGCTGCTCATCCTCCTCGACGAGCCGAACGTGCTCATCCTCGACGAGCCGACCAACGACCTCGACACGGACATGCTCGCCGCCATGGAGGACCTGCTCGACTCCTGGCCGGGGACGCTGCTCGTCGTCTCGCACGACCGGTACCTCCTCGAGCGCGTCACGGACCAGCAGTACGCGGTGCTGGACGGACGGCTGCGGCATCTTCCGGGCGGAGTGGACGAGTACCTGCGGCTGCGGCGGGCGGAGAGCGCGGCGGGATCGGGATCGGGATCGGGCACTTCCGCGATCACGCCGGGCACCGCATCCACCCCCTCACTGTCGGGCGCCTCGCTGCGCGCAGCCGAGAAGGAGCTCACGGCGCTCGACCGCCGGCTGGCGAAGGTGAGCGACCAGGTCTCGGCCAAGCATGAGGAGCTCGCCCGGCACGATCAGAGCGACTACGTGGGCCTCGGCCGGCTGACGGAGGAGCTGCGCGCCCTCGAGGGTGAGGTCGCGGACCTGGAGACGCGCTGGTTGGAGTTGTCGGAGCAACTGGAGGGCTGACGCCACCGGTTCACGCGTCGGACGCGCCTCGAATGCGCGTCCAACGTGTCGTGCGCGCTTCGAACACGCGTCGGACGCACCCCCGGACTGGGGAAAGCTGCGACCGCCGTGCTGTGCGATGATCCGAAGATCGGTCGCGCACCCGATCCGGCGCATCCGACCCGGCGCGACCGACGGGGACGGGAGCACCACGTGACTGAGCAGCTGCGGGCAGACGACACGCGACCTCTTTTCGGGCGGGACCGTGCCCGCGAGACCATGCTCCTCGTCGCGCACCGGGCACGCGAACACGGTGGCGCAGTGCTCGTGACCGGCGAGGCGGGGCTCGGGAAGACCGCCCTGCTGGCAGACGTCGCCGAGAGGCTCGAGGGATGGACGGTGCTGCGCGTCCACGCCGACTCCTTCGAGTCCGACCTCGCCTACGCCACCGTCGAGACGCTGGTCCGCGGCCTGAGCACCGCTGCCGGCAACCGGCGGGGAGCGGGCGTTGCGGGCATCCGACCGCCCTCCCCCGGCGATGACCCGCTGACCGTCGGCCGCATGCTGCTGGATGCCATCGACGCGATCGGCGGGCCGGTGTGCCTCATCGTCGACGACGCCCAGTGGGTGGACGAGCCGTCGGCCCGCGCCTTGCGTTTCTTGGTGCGGAGGCTCGCCGACCAGCGTTTCCTCTTCACCGCGGCGACCCGTCCGCAGCAGAACAGCGTCGTCGCGCTGTTCGACGACCTCGCGTCCACCACGGCCAATCACGCCCGCGTGGATCTCACACCGCTGACGGTCGGCGACACCCAGGAGCTCGCCAGCCACATCCTGGGCCACCCCGTCTCCCGGCGAACAGCGACGCGTCTCACCGCGGCGACGCAGGGCTCGCCGCTGCTGCTGAGCGTCCTTCTCGGTCACCTCCGCGACACGTTCGCGCAGGCGCTGCATCCGGCCGGCTGGGATCTTCCGGCCACCGCGATCACGCCCCTCGCCACGGCGATCTCCGCGTCGCTCGAAGGCGCCGATCAGTCGGTGCGCACGGCCGCGGAGCTCGTCGCCGTGCTGCGCGACCCGCTCCCGCTGCCCGTCGTCGGCACCATCGCCGGGCGCCTCGGCATCGACGTGGATGTGCCGGGTGCGGTCGCCCGCGGACTGGTGCTCGCCGAGACCCGCGACGGTGTAGTGCGGGTCGAGCCCGCCCACGCCATCCTCGCCGACTCCCTCGCGGGAGAATTGACGCTGGAACGCCGGGTGGCCATCCACCGCGTCGCCGCGGAGGTGCTCTCCGGTCACCGTGCGCTGCGGCACCGGGTGGAGGCCGCCGACCGGGCCGACCCGACCCTCGTCGCGGAGCTCCTCGCCGCAGCCCTCGCCGTCGCCGACCTCGGACAGGCCGAGCAGGCCCTGAGCTACGCGCGCTCCGCGGTGCAGCTCGCCGCGGGGAAGGACGCCGAGCGGGCGTTGCTCGAGCTCGGGCTGATCGCGATGCGGTTCCGGATGCACGAGCGCATCCTGGACCTGCGTCCTGCTGTCGAGGCCGCCACTCCGTCGTCCACGCGCGACGCGGTGCTCCTGGAACTGCGGACGCTCTCCGGCGACCTCCCCGGTGCCCTCGCCTTGGCGCTCGCCTTCGAGTCGCGCCCGGCGACCACACCGGACGAGCGCGCGCTCCGAGCGCACGCGGCCGAGGCCCTGCCCAAGGTGCTGATGGCGACGGGCGACTTCGCCGGCGTTCTGACCCACCTGGATGCCGCCAGGCGCGCCATCGCCGTGAGCCCCGACCCGTCGGAGGTCGCCGACCCGGCCCTCCGCTGGCTGGCCGCGCCCCAGGACGACCTGACCCGGCTGCTCGGCTGGGCCATCAACTCGGCCGCCCACGCCCGGCGGCCCGACCTCTTCGCCCCGCTGACGGAGGAGCTCGACGAACTGCTCGTCGGATTCGAATCGCCGGCGGCCGTGGACGCCCTCGTCAGCCGGTCGCGCGTGTTCATCCTGAGCGGCGACATCGCGAGGGCCCGGGCCGACCTCGGTCGGGCCGCGGATTTGGCGCGACGGTTCCCGAGCAGCTGGACCGCCGGGTTCGCGCGGACGATGTACGCGCACATTCTGTACCTCACGGGCGAGTGGGAGGAGTCGGTCACCCTGGCGGATACGGCCGTCGCGCTCGCCCTCGACGAGACCGACCTCTCCTGCTGGCCGATCGCCCTGTGGGTCTCTGCGCTCGTCCGCGCGGGCCGTGGAGAGGCGGATGCGGTCGAGGAGCGCCTGCGCGCCGCCGCTCAAGCGGACCCGCGGATCACCGGCTCCTACGACGGCGACCTCCCGCACCTGGCCCGGGCGGAGGTCGCTCGGGCGCTCGGCCGGCCGGAGGACCAGCTGCTGGCGACCGAAGAGGCGGAGGCGGCCGCCTCCCGCGGTTCGACGCTCGGCTGGCTGTCGTACCGCGTCGACGCGCTCGCGGCGCTGGGTCGGGCCGAGGAGGCGCGCGCCGCGTACGAGCGGTGCGCGGCGCCAGGGCTCTGGCGGCCGTACTACGGCTCGCTGCGGTGGCTCGAGAGCCGCGTGCTGGAGGCCGAGGGGCTCACCTCAGAGGCGTTCGAGGCCGCCGCTGCCGCCGTGGAGGAGCCGGGTGCCGAAGCCTTCCCGTTCGCCCAGGCCGTCGCCGCGCTCGACGCCGGCCGGCTGGCGGCGGCGACGGGGGCGACCGAGCGTGCACGGGAGCTGCTGGAGGCCGCAGCGACCACATTCCGCCGGCTCGGCGCCGCCGGCTACTTGGCGCGTTGCGTCCGTCTGCTCGACGAGTCGGCACCGGTCTCGTCCGGGATCGACCCGCTCGCGCCGCTCACCACGCGCGAACGGCAGGTCGCGCACGCCCTCGCCGCGGGCATGACCAACAAGGAGATCGCCGAGCGCCTGTACGTGTCGGTGACGACCGTGAACTTCCACGTACGCAACATCCTGTCGAAGCTCGGACTGCGCTCACGCCGGGACCTGCGGTCGCTGTCGCGGAGGAGACCCGTCAAGTCTTGACGGTTTCGTCCCCCGGATGGGGAGTGTCGCGGCGGCACGGGTTAGTGTGAAAGGACCTGGGATGCCCGGCCCGGGATGCGGAAACGCTTCTGAAGATCCCGACGAATCGTCTCAACCCGACGTGTGCCGTCAGCCGGGCATCCTCGGGCAGTTCTGACTCCAGTGAGCTGGTCGCCCAGTCGCCTAGTCGCCTAGTCGCCCATGATGCGGGCGCCGTGCACGGGGCCGGTCGCGCGGACCGCGGTCACGCGTGCCGCGCTGAGCGCGATCTGCAGGTCGATCGCCGAGTCCAGGTCGGTCGCCAGGAACGCCACCGTCGGTCCCGATCCCGAGACGATGCCGGCGAGCGCTCCGTTCTTCTCCCCCAGCTCGATCACGTCCGCGATCTCGGGGACGAGGTGGATGGCCGGCGCCTGCAGGTCGTTGCTCAGTGCTTCGGCCAGCATGGCCGGTTCGCCGGCCCGGAGTGCCTGCAGCACCGCGGAGTCGACACTCGGGGACTGCTGGGCCGGCGCGATGTCGGCCGCGTGCCGCTCGCGGTGGCGGTCGAGCTCGCTGTACACGCGCGGCGTGCTCAGCTCACCCTCGGGCAGCGCCAGCACCCAATGGAACTGGCCGGTCGCCAGCGCCGGGCTCAGCCGGTCGCCCCGGCCGGTGCCGATCGCCGTCCCGCCGACAAGCGCGAACGGGACGTCGGCGCCGAGTCGCGCGGCCAGGGTCAGAAGCTCCTCACGGCCGAGTTCGGTGCCCCACAGGGCGTCGCACGCGACGAGCGTCGCGGCCGCATCCGCCGAGCCGCCGCCCATGCCGCCTGCGATCGGAACGTGCTTGTCGATCTCCAGCCGGACCCCTCCGGTGAAGCCAGTGCGCTTGGCCAGCAGCCGGGCGGCCTTGATGGCCAGGTTGGACTCGTCCAACGGCAGCGAGCTGGTGTCGATGGTGCCGCGGAAGCCGACCGAGAAGTCGTCGGCCGGGTACGCGCGGATGTCCTCATACAGGGAGACCGCCTGGTAGGCGGTGGCCACGTCGTGGTAGCCGTCCTCCATGACGGCGCCGACGCGCATGAAGACGTTGATCTTCCCCGGGGCCCGCACATGCACCCCGTCGAGGTCCCAGCCGTCCACCATGCCTCCAACCTACACACCCGGGATGCTCTCCGCTGGGCGGTGCCCGGGCGCGCGTTCGCCGGGACGACGCCGGGCCGCTCGCGCGGCTGCCGAGTTGTCAGGCGGCAGTGACGGTCGCCAGCCGCGCGAAGTCGGCGAGGGCGAGCTGTTCTCCGCGCAGCGAGGGCGCCAACCCGGCCGCCACGAGCGCTCGTTCTGCGGACGCGGGGTCGCCGAACACCGGCGCCAGCGCCTGCCGCAGCGTCTTGCGGCGCTGCTGGAAGGCCGCATCCACCAGGGCGAACGTGCGTAGGCGCAATTCCTCGCTCCCGGTCGGCTCGTCGTGTCGTTCGAACCCGACGAGGACCGAGTCGACGTTCGGGACCGGCCAGAAGATCTGCCGGCTCACCGTGCCCGCCGTGCGCCACCGGCCGTACCAGGCCGCCTTGACGCTCGGCGACCCGTACACCTTCGATCCCGGCTGCGCCGCGATGCGGTGCCCGACCTCGGCCTGCACCATGACAACGCCGGAGCGGAGGCTCGGGAAGTGCTCGAGGAAGTGCAGCAGCACGGGCACCGAGATGTTGTACGGGAGGTTCGCCACCAGCCGGACGGGGTCGGCCGGGAGGTCGGTCACGGCCAGCGCGTCGCGGTGCACCACGGTGAGCTGCGCGAGCGCGTCCGGCGCCAGCTGCCCCACCGTGATCGGCAGCTGGGCGGCGAGGCGGCCGTCGATCTCGACGGCGATCACGTCGGCCCCGGCCTCCAGCAGCCCGAGGGTCAGCGAGCCGAGGCCCGGGCCGATCTCCACGACGCTGTCGCCGGCCCGCACCTCGGCGACCCTGACGATCCGCCGCACCGTGTTGGCGTCGATGACGAAGTTCTGGCCGAGCTTCTTGGTCGGGGTGACATCGAGCAGCTCCGCGAGGTCGCGGATCTCGGCCGGGCCGAGCAGCCGCAGCTCGCTCACGCGATGATCCCGATGGGACGGGTCGGCGGCGGCCCCACGGGCTCGTCGTCCCAGCGGCCGTACACCAGCTCGGTGTTGGAGTTGATCTGCGCGGCGAGAGTGGAGGCGTCGGTGCCCATCACCTCGGCCATCGCGCGCACGGTGTGCGGGATGAGGTACGGCGCGTTCGGCCGGCCGCGGAACGGCGTCGGCGTGAGGAAGGGCGCGTCGGTCTCGACCATGACCAGGTGACGCGGAGCCGCGGCCAGCGCGGCCCGGAGGTTCGGCGCGTTCTTGAAGGTGATGTTGCCGGCGAACGACATGTACCAGCCGTTCTCCGCGCAGATGCGCGCGAGTTCGACATCGCCGGAGAAGCAGTGGAACACCGTCCGCTCCGGTGCGCCGACGCGCTTGAGCGTGGCGACCACGGCGGCGTGCGCGTCGCGGTCGTGGATCTGCATCGCGAGGTCGTTCTGCTTCGCGATCTCGATGTGCGCCTCGAAGGAGCGGAACTGCGCATCCCGTCGCGGCCCCTCCTCCGTACGGTAGAAGTCGAGCCCGGTCTCGCCCACGGCACGCACGCGCGGCCGGCCGGCCAGCTCGGCGATGACCGCGAGGGCATCGTCCAGTTCTCCGCGCTCGTCATAGTCGGGAGCGTCGTTCGGATGCAGCGCCACAGCGGCCAGCATGCGCGGCTCGATGGCGGCCATCTCGGCGGACCAGCGCGAGGTCTCCACGTCGTTGCCGACCTGGACGACCCCGCGCACCCCGACGCTGGAGGCGCGATCCAGCTGCTCGCGGTAGTCCATCGGCTCGACGCCGTCGGCGATCTCGAGGTGCGTGTGGTTGTCGTACACCGGCACGACCAGCGCCTCGGGCAGCGGCGGGTAGGCCAGGTCGCGGCCGTCGGTGACGTGCCGCTGCCGGATGAACGACGGGTCCGTCATACGGCGGCGACCGCTTCCGCGTCGATCCGCGGGAACAGTGCCTGCAGCCCGTTGACCTCGGTGCCCGCGGGCAGCTGCCCCCAGTCACCGGCGGTGCGGAGCGGCTGGGCCGTGAGCGCGCCCAGCTCCTCCTCGACGCCGAGCGCCTCCCACAGCTTGGTGGTCGCCTCCGGGATGACCGGCGAGAGCAGCACCGCGAGGGCGCGCAGGCCCTCGGCCGCCGTGTACAGCACCGTGCCGAGACGCTCGCGCTGGGCATCGTCCTTCGCCAGGGTCCACGGCTCCTGCTCGGTGATGTAGCCGTTCAGCTCGTCCACGATGCGCCAGACCGACGTCAGCGCGTCATGGATGGCGAGCTTCGCGATCGCAGCGTCGGCATCCGCAGCCGCCTCCCGCACCACCTTCTGCACCGCGAGGTCGACCTCCTGATAGTCGCCCGCCGGAGGCACGATGCCCTCGAAGTAGCGCGTCAGCATGGCGATCACACGTGACGCGAGATTGCCGAAGCCGTTGGCGAGCTCCGCCTGGTAGCGCGCCGCGAGGTCCTCCCAGCTGAACGAGCCGTCCTGCCCGAAGTTGATCGCTCGCATGAAGTAGTACCGGAACGCGTCGGAGCCGAAGGTGTCGGTGATCTGCGTCGGGGCGATGCCCGTCAGCTTCGACTTCGACATCTTCTCGCCGCCGACGAGGAGCCAGCCGTGGCCGAAGACGCGCTTCGGCACCTCGAGGCCTGCGGCCATCAGCATGGCGGGCCAGATGACGGCGTGGAAGCGGAGGATGTCTTTGCCGACCAGGTGGTTCGCCGGCCAGCGGCGGGCGAACTCCTCGTCGTCCTGCCCGTACCCGACGGCGGTGATGTAGTTGAGCAGCGCGTCGAACCAGACGTAGACCACGTGCGACTCGTCCCACGGCACCTTGATGCCCCAGTCGAAACTCGACCGCGAGATCGAGAGGTCGCTCAGCCCCTGGCGCACGAAGCTGACCACCTCGTTGCGGGCCGACTCGGGCTGCACGAAATCGGGACGCTCCTCGTAGAGGGCGAGCAGACGGTCGGCGAACTGGCTCATCCGGAAGAAGTAGTTCTTCTCCTGCAGCAGCTCCAAGGGCTTGGAGTGGATGGCGCAGACCTTCTGGCCCTCGTACTCGCCCGTGCCGTCGACGATCTCGCTCTGCGGCTTGAACTCCTCGCAGCCGACGCAGTAGAGCGCCTCGTACTCGCCGGCGTAGATGTAGCCGTCGTCGTAGAGCTTCTGCAGGAACTTCTGGACGTTGACCTCGTGCCGCTCGTCGGTGGTGCGGATGAAGTCGTCGTTGGCGATGTCGATGGTCTGAAGGAGCGGCAGCCACTCCTCTGTCACCAGCTTGTCGGCCCACTCCTGCGGCGTCGTGCCGTTTGCGGTGGCCGTGCGCAGGATCTTCTGGCCGTGCTCGTCCGTGCCCGTCAAGAGCCAGGTGTCGTCGCCGGCTTGGCGGTGCCAGCGCGCGAGAACGTCGGCTGCGACTTCCGTGTAGGCATGCCCGATGTGCGGGACATCATTCACGTAGAAGATCGGCGTGGTGATGTAGAAGGAAGAGCCATCGGACATGCTGACCATCCTACGGGCGGACGGACCCGCAGATCCGCGTGTTACTCCGCCTGTGGAGAACGCGCTGCACGGTCCGTCCGGGGACGAACCGCCGGCCTCATCCCCGTCGTTCGAGCGCCGCCTGATAGAGGTCGCGTTTTCCGAGTCCCGTGGCCTCCGCGACCTCGGCGGCCGCATCCTTCAGCCGGGTTCCGGAGGCGACCAGCGTCAGCACCTGTTCCAGCGCGCTCTCGGGGTCGGCGGCCCGCGCGGCAGCGCCGGCGACCACGATCACGATCTCGCCGCGGACGCCCTCGGCCGCCCACGTCGCGAGTTCCGCCGCCGTGCCACGCCGCACCTCCTCGAACAGCTTGGTGAGCTCGCGGGCGACGACCGCACGCCGGTCCTCCCCCAGCGCCGTCGCGATGTCGGCGAGGGAGGCGGCGATCCGGTTCGGCGACTCGAAGAACACCATGGTCCGCGTCTCCGTCGCGAGTGCGCGGAGGGTGGACAGCCGCTCCCCCTGCTTGCGCGGCAGGAAGCCCTCGAAGGTGAAGCGGTCGGTCGGCAGCCCCGAGACGGCGAGCGCCGTCAGCACCGCCGAGGGGCCGGGCAGGGCGGTCACCGCGACGCCCGCGGCGGCCGCCGCCTCGACGAGGTGGAAGCCGGGATCGGAGACGGTCGGCATCCCGGCGTCGGACAGCACCACCACATCCTGATCGCGGGCCAGCTCGACCAGCTCGCCGGCGCGGTCGCGCTCGTTGTGGTCGTGCAGCGCGATCAGCCGCGGCCGGTTCGTGACGCCGAGGCCGGCGAGCAGGCGCTGGGCGACCCGCGTGTCCTCCGCGGCGACGACGGTGGCCTCGCCAAGCACCTCCACCAGCCTCCGGGAGGCGTCGCCCAGGTTGCCGATCGGGGTGGCGGCGAGGATGATCATGGCCTCTAGTCTGTCAGCCGGAAGGCGACACCAAGCGTCCGCCTCTAGCATGGCTGGGTGACCTCAGCTCCCTGGACCGAAGCTCCGGCTGCGCACGCCGCCGCCGTGCGCCCGGGCACCCGCCTCGACGACTGGTGGGCGCGCCTGCTGGGGACCCCCACGCGGATGCGACTGTGGTTCTGGGGCGCTCCGGTCGCGGTCACGCTGCTGGCCGCGGTGCTGCGCCTGTGGAACCTGGGCGCTCCGCACTCGCTGGTGTTCGACGAGACCTTCTACGTGAAGGACTCGTGGAGCCTGTGGAACCTCGGCTACGAGGGCAGCTGGCCCGACAAGGCCGACCCGCGCTTCGCCGCCGGCCAGACGCAGATCTTCGACGCCGACCCGTCGTTCGTGGCGCATCCACCGCTCGGCAAGTGGCTGATCGGGCTCGGGATGGCGGCGACCGGTCCCGGCAACTCTTTCGGCTGGCGGCTGTCCACCGCCCTGGCCGGCACGATCGCCGTGCTGCTGGTGTTCCTCATCGCCCGGGCCCTGTTCCGCTCGACGATGCTGGCGAGCATCGCCGGATTCCTGTTCGCGATCGACGGACACGCCATCGTGATGAGCCGCGTGGCCCTGCTCGACAACTTCGTGATGCTCTTCGCCCTTCTGGCGTTCTGCTGCATCCTGCTCGACCGGAGGTGGGCCGCCGATCGCCTGGCCGCGAAGGTGGCGGCTGCCCGCTCGTCGGGCCGCGACCCCGCCTGGGGCCCGGTGCTGTGGTGGCGGCCGTGGCTGATCGCAGCCGGTCTGCTGTGCGGGCTCTGCGCGGGCGTGAAGTGGACGGGCTTCTACTTCCTCGCGTTCTTCGCCGTCTACACGGTGATCGTGGATGCGGTGGCCCGCCGCAGGGTCGGGCTGCCGTTCCACGTGAGCGGTGCGCTGCTCAAGCAGGCGCCTGCGACCTTCGTGCTGATGGTGCCGATCGCCTTCGTCGCCTACGTCGCGACCTGGGCCGGATGGATCTTCAGCAGCAACGGCTACTACCGCCACTGGGCGGAGAGCGTGCACCTGCAGTGGACCGGCGGCCTCAGCTGGGTGCCGCTGTGGATTCAGAACCTCTGGCACTACCAGACGGAGATGTACAACTACAGCATCAATCTGCACACGCCGCATCCCTATCAGTCGAACCCCCTGACGTGGACGCTGCAGCTGCGGCCGACGAGCATGTACTACGTCGGCACGACGCAGGGGCAGCAGGGATGCGACTTCAGCTCCTGCTCGGCGGCGATCACCTCCCTAGGCAACCCGCTGATCTGGTGGGCCGGGACGGCGGCGATCCTCTTCCTCACCTACCGGCTGGTTCGTTACCGCGACTGGCGCATCGGCCTCATCCTGACCGGATTGGCCGCCGGCTACCTGCCCTGGTGGCTGTACATGGGACGCACGATCTTCTCGTTCTACGCGATCGCCTTCGAGCCGTACCTGATCCTGGCGCTCACCGCCGCCATCGGGATGGTGCTCGGCACACGGACGGATCCCGAGCCACGGCGACGGCGCGGCATCCTCTGGACAAGTGTGTTCCTGGGGGCGTGCGCCGTGCTCAGCGTGTTCTTCTGGCCGATCTGGACGGGTCAGCAGGTGCCGTTCTGGTTCTGGCAGATCCACATGTGGCTGCCCAGCTGGGTCTGAGAGCCGCCTCAGCCCGGGCTCGTCCCGGCTCTGTAGGTTGTCGGGGGCCGGTGGTAGACCGAAGGGTATGACCGATCCCCAGAAGCCCCTCGACCTCGTCCCCCTGCCGGGAAGCGACCGCCCAGACCGGCCCGGCTTCCAATCGCACGGGGGCCTCGCGCCCGACTCGCGGGTGGAGGCCACTCTGGTCCTTCGGCGGAAGGCGGAGCTGCCGTCGAGCGCGTTCGCCCAACCCCTCAGCCGCGACGAGCTGGCCGAGCACTATGGTGCGTCGCCGGAGGACGTCGACCTGGTCCGCCGCACGCTGGAGGGCCTCGGCCTGACGGTCGACGAAGTGGATACGGGAGCGCGCCGCGTGCGCGTCTCCGGCCCGGTGCAGACGGTCGCCCGCGTCTTCGGCACCGACCTCGCCGAGTCGACGCGCGACGATGCCGGCGACGACGCGCCGACGTACCGGCAGCGGACCGGCGGCCTCAGCATCCCGGCAGCGCTCTCCGGCGTGGTGACCGCCGTGCTCGGACTGGACGACCGGCCGCAGGCGCGGGCGCAGTTCCGCTACGTGCCCGCCGCCGCGGTCAACACGAGCTACACCCCGCCGCAGCTGGGCACGGTGTACTCCTTCCCCGAGGGGACGGACGGCAGCGGCCAGACGATCGCCATCATCGAGCTCGGCGGCGGCTACGTGCAGTCCGACCTCGACACCTACTTCGCGGGTCTGGGCATCCCCACCCCCAGTGTGCGCGCGGTCGGCGTGGACGGCGGCTCCAATGCGCCGGACGGCAACCCGAACGGAGCCGACGGCGAGGTCATGCTCGACATCGAGGTGGCCGGAGCGCTCGCGCCCAAGGCCGAGATCGTCGTCTACTTCGCCCCGAACACCGACGCCGGATTCCTGGATGCGGTGAGCACTGCCGCGCACGCCGACCCGACCCCGGCGGCGATCAGCATCAGCTGGGGCCAGTCGGAGGATCAGTGGAGCGCCCAGGCGCGAACGGCCTTCGACGAGGCGCTGCAGGATGCAGCGGCTCTCGGCGTCACCACCACGGCGGCGGCCGGCGACGACGGCAGCAGCGACCGGGTCGGTGACGGCCGTCCGCACGTCGACTTCCCCGCATCGTCGCCGCACGCGCTGGCCTGCGGCGGCACGCGACTGGAGGCCGACACGACGACGGGCGCGGTGCGGTCGGAGGTCGTCTGGAACAACGGCACCGGTGGTGGGGCCACGGGCGGCGGCGTCAGTGCCGTCTTCCCGCTGCCATCGTGGCAGACGGGAGTGGGCGTGCCGTCGGGCGCCGACGGAACGGACGCGGGCGGCACGGCGAACGGCCCGGGCGGACGGGGCGTGCCCGACGTCTCGGCGGTTGCCGACCCGCAGACCGGGTACCGCATCCGCGTCGACGGGCAGGACACCGTGATCGGCGGCACCAGCGCGGTCGCCCCGCTGTGGGCGGCGCTCGTCGCCCGGCTCGTGCAGTCGACCGGGCAGCCGCTGGGGCTGGTGCAGCCGCGCCTCTACGACTCCGTGCCCGCCGGGACCGTCGCTGACGGCTTCCGCGACATCGTCACGGGCGACAACGGCTCCTACCGCGCGGCCCCCGGCTGGGACGCCTGCACCGGCCTCGGGGTGCCGGACGGGACGCAGCTGCTGTCGTCGCTCTGATCCGACGGAGCGCTCGCCAGAATGTACTGGTGAGCACTCCGTCCTTCTCCGTTCGCCGACCCGTCCCCTGGCTGCCCGGCCTCGCCGTGTGCGCGGGAGCCGCGGCGCTGGCATGGGCGGTGCACTGGCTGATCCCCGCGATCCCGCTGCTGACCGCCGCGGTAGTGCTCGGGATCGTGGTGGGCCAGGTCCCCGTCGCGCGTCCGGCCGTGGTGGGCCCCCTCGCGCCCGGCCTGTCGCTCAGCGCTAAGCGTCTGATGCGGGTCGGCGTGGTGCTCCTCGGCCTCAAACTGAGTCTCGGCGACATCGCCGGTCTCGGGTGGGTCACCATCGCGAGCACGGTCGCCGTCGTCCTGATAAGTTTCGCCGGGACGTTCTGGATCGGCCGGCTCGTCCGTCTGCCCGGCCACCAGCCGCTCCTGATCGCGACCGGTTTCTCGATCTGCGGGGCGTCGGCGATCGGCGCAATGAGCGGTGTGGTGAAGCCGAAGGACGAGGAGGCGGCCACCCCGGTCGCCCTTGTCACCCTGTGCGGGACGCTCGCCATCTTCGTGCTGCCGCTGCTGTGGCATCCACTGGGGCTGGATGCGGCGCAGTTCGGCCACTGGGTGGGGGCGGGCGTACATGACGTGGGCCAGGTGGTGGCGACCGCGCAGATAGCAGGCGCCAGTGCACTCGCCGTCGCCGTGGTGGTCAAGCTGACCCGCGTGCTGATGCTGGCGCCGATGGTGGCGATCGCCTCGGTGGTCGAGCGGCGGAGGCAGGTAGAGGGCGACCCGGCCGCCAAGCGGCCGCCCATCGTCCCGCTGTTCGTCGCCGGGTTCCTCGTCGCCGCGCTCGTGCGCACATTCCTCCCACTGCCGGCGGCCGTAACCGATGGCGCAGACACGCTGCAGACGATTCTGCTCGCGATGGCCCTCTTCGGTCTCGGGACAGCGGTTCGGCTGCGCACGCTCGTCGGCACCGGCTGGCGGGCGCTGGTGACCGGGCTGGTGTCGTGGCTGCTGATCGCCGTGCTGGCCCTCGGGGCTGTGTGGCTTTCGGCCCGCTGACCCGGCCGATTTCCGTCTGTTACGCGACCGGCCGAAGCGTCGGTGGCGTCGGGTAGCGTGACCTCATGGCAGATCGCGAATATGGCTTCCGCACGCGTGCAATCCACGCGGGCAACATCCCCGATCCGGTCACCGGCGCGCGAGCGCTGCCGATCTATCAGACCAGCGCGTTCGTCTTCGACGACACCGCCGATGCGGCCGCGCGCTTCGCCCTCCAGAAGTACGGCAACATCTACTCGCGGCTCGCGAACCCCACGGTGGCTTCGTTCGAGGAGCGGATCGCCAGCCTCGAGGGCGGCCTCGGCGCGGTGGCCACGGCCTCCGGCCTCAGCGCGCAATACATCACGTTCGCCTCGCTCGTCGGCGCGGGCGACCACATCGTCGCCTCGGCCAACCTGTACGGCGGATCCATCACCCAGCTGGATGTGACCCTCCGCCGCTTCGGCGTCGAGACGACGTTCGTCCAGAGCTCCGACCCGGCCGACTACGCCGCCGCGATCACCGACCGGACCAAGATCGTGTTCGCCGAGACCATCGCCAACCCGTCCGGCGAGATCGCAGACATCGAGGGACTGGCGGAGGTGGCCCACGCTGCTGGGCTCCCGCTCGCCATCGACTCCACGATCGCGACCCCGTACCTCAACCGGCCGTTCGAATGGGGCGCCGACATCGTCATCCACTCGGCCACCAAGTTCCTCGGCGGGCACGGCACCACCCTCGGCGGCGTGGTGGTCGAGAGCGGCCGCTTCGACTGGCACTCCTCGAAGTTCCCGCTGTTCAGCCAGCCCGTCCCGTCGTACGGCGGCCTGCAGTGGTCGGGCAACTTCGGCGAGTATGCGTTCCTCACCCGCCTCCGCGCGGAGCAGCTGCGCGACATCGGGCCGGTGCTCGCGCCGCACTCGGCGTTCCTGCTGGCGCAGGGCGTGGAGACGCTGCCGTACCGGATCCAGGCGCACGTCGACAACGCCCGGGCGGTCGCCGAGTGGCTCGACGCCGACCCGCGCATCGAGAAGGTCTTCTGGGCGGGTCTGCCGGAGCACCCGCACCACGACCGCGCGCTGAAGTACCTGCCGAAGGGTCCGGGGAGCGTCTTCAGCTTCGTGGTCAAGGGCGGCCGCGAGGTCGGCCAGAAGTTCATCGAGTCGGTGAATCTCGCCAGCCACCTCGCGAACATCGGCGACGCGAAGACGCTGGTGATCCATCCCGCCTCCACCACGCACGCGCAGCTGACCGAGCAGCAGCTGCTCGACGCGGGTGTGCTGCCGGGGGTCGTGCGGATCAGCGTCGGCATCGAGGACGTCGACGACATCATCTACGATCTGGATCAGGCGCTCACGACGGCCCTCGAGGAGGCGAACGCGGCATGACCACCGCCACCACCGAGCATACGGACGCGACCACGCAGGTTCAGCTCGCCAACGGGCTCAGCTGCGCCCTGCCGTCCGACTCGCCGCTCGCCAAGCTGCTGAAGTCGCAGCGCACGTGGGTCGGACCGGACGCCAAGGAGCGGCTGAAGATCCTGCGCGGCGCGAAGTCGATCGCGATCGTTGGGGCGTCGCCGAATCCCGCGCGCTCCTCCTACTTCGTGGGCACCTACCTCCAGCAGTCCAGTGACTACCGGATCTACTTCGTCAACCCGAACGCCGACACCATCCTCGGCGAGAAGGCGTACCCCGACCTGGCGTCGCTGCCCGAGGTCCCGGACATCGTGGATGTGTTCCGCAAGCCGGCCGACATCCCCGCGGTCATTGACGAGGCCCTCGCGGTCGGCGCGCCGACCGTCTGGGTGCAGCTGGGGATCTGGAACCAGGAGGCCGCCGAGTACGGCGAGTCGAAGGGGCTGACGATCGTGATGGACCGCTGCGTGAAGATCGAGCACGCGCGCTTCCACGGCGGGCTTCACCTGCTCGGTTTCGACACCGGTCAGATCACGGCGCGCAAGACGATCCGCTGACCCGGCCCGGTCGACCAGCCGGCGGGTGGGTCCGCGCCTCAGGCGCGCGCCACGATGTGGAAGACGTGCCAGTGCTTCGGGCCTTCGAAGGACATGCCGCGCTTGTCGTCCTCGACCAGTTGGATGACGTCCATCCCCGTGAGCATGCCCTCGACCTGGGAGCGGGTGTGGAAGCTCATGCCGGCCCGGCCGGCCCACTCGTCGTTCGGGCCGAACAGCTCGCCGGCGAAGAGCCCGCCCGGGCGCAACGCCTCGCGGATGTCCGCCCAGAGGTACGGGAAGTGCGACTCGTCGCAGAACGGCAGCGCGAACCCCGCGTAGACGAGGTCGGCGGCCGGCAACTCCCCCAGCTTCTCGAACGACGACCGGCGCACGGTGACGCGCTCCGCGGCCTGGCTGGAGAGGCCGGACCGGACGCGCTCCTCGACGCCAGGGTCCGAGTCGACCGCGAGCACCCGCCAACCGTGCTCGGCGAGGCTGCGCGTCTCCACGCCGTCCCCGCAGCCGAGGTCGACCGCCTCCCCCGGCGGGCCGTCCCACGCTTCGAGAGCGCTCTGGAACGTCGGCCTCACGCCGCGACCGCCCTGTTCCTCGTAGAACTGCGACCAGTCGAATGCCATGCGCTGAGCCTACGCGGCGCGCGCACCGGCGTCAGCGGCACTGGCTAAGATCGGCCCGTGCAGTCCGTCCCTCCGCCTCCCCGCGTCGCCGTCCTCGGCCCGGTGCTGGTAGAGGACCGCGCGGGCGCTCTGGCCGAGCCCGCGGGGGCTCTCGGGAAGAGCCTCATCGTCGCCCTGGTGCTGGCGCGCGGGGTCGCGACCGTCCCCTCCCTGATCGAGGATCTCTGGGATGACGCCCCGCCCCGCCAGGAGCGCGCCGCTCTGCAGACCCTCGTCTCGCGCGTCCGGACCACGAGCGCCGACGGGCTGCTGGAGTCGACCCCCAGCGGATACACGCTGGCCGTCCCGCACGAACAGACGGACCTTGGCCTGGCCCGCCGGGCCCTGGACCGCGCGACGCGAGCCCTGCAGTCCGGCGACGCCGCGACCGCGGTCGGCGAGTCGACCGGCGCGCTGGGGCTGTGGCGCGGCGAACCCGGCGCCGAACTCGGTGCGACCCCGCTCGCCGGCGAGCTCAACCGGACGGCCGCCGCGCTGTACGACGACCTCTTGCTGGCGCGTGCCCGCGGCCAGCTCGCCGCGGGCGATCCGGCGGGTGCGCTGGACGACCTCCGCCCGCTCATCGAGCGACGCCCGCTCGATGAGGGTGTGCGCCTGGAGCAGCTCCGCGCCCTGGCAGCCGCCGGTCGCCGCAGCGACGCCCTGCTCGCCTTCGCCGAACTGAAGGAGGCGCTCCTCGACCGGCTGGGAACGCGTCCGGGGCCACAGCTCGTGGCCTTCAACGCGGAACTCCTCGCCGCCGACGACGAACAGCGGCCGAACGCTCCACGCCGCGTCCGCATCGGGCTCCGGTCGGCGCCGAACGCCCTGGTCGGGCGCGAGTACGACGTGCAGGCGGTCGAGGACCTGGTCGCGACCTCCCGGCTCACCACCATTCTCGGCGCGGGAGGTCTCGGCAAGACGCGGCTGGCGCAGGAGATCGGCAGCCGTGCCGTCCACACGCCCGCGGTGATCGTGGTCGAGCTGGCGAGCGTCCGCAGCGGCGAGGATGTGGAGCTCGCGTTCGCCTCCACCCTCGGCATCCGCGAGGCGCGCACCGCCCGCCCCGCCGACCCGGGCGCGCAGCTGGATCTGCGCTCGCGCATCCTGGGCGTGCTGTCCGAGCGTGACACCCTGCTCATCGTCGACAACTGCGAGCACATCGTGGATGCGGCCGCAGCCTACGTTCAGGACATCCTGGATTCCACCACCAACGTCCGCGTGCTGGCGACGAGCCGTGCACCGCTGGCGATCGGCGCCGAGCACGTGTATCCCCTCGACTCGCTGCGGAGCACCGACGGGGATGCGGTGAGCCCGGGCGAGGCGGAGTACGGCCCCGCCGTCGCCCTGTTCCTCGAGCGCGCCCGGGCCGCCCGCCCCGGCGCCGTGCTGCCCATCGACGTCGTCGCCCGCCTCTGCGACCGCCTCGATGGCGTGCCCCTCGCAATCGAGCTCGCCGCCGCACGCACACGGTCCCTCTCCGTCGACGAGATCGAGCGCAGGCTCGGCAACCGCTTCGCGCTGCTGACCGGCGGCGAACGGACCGCACCGGAACGTCACCGCACCCTGTTCGCGGTGATCGAGTGGAGCTGGAACCTCCTCGGCACCTCCGAGCAGGCGCTGCTGCGACGACTCTCGCGCTTCCCGGACGGCTTCAGCGCGGACGCTGCGGAGGCCGTCGCCGGCACCCGCGGCGCGCTTTCGGTGCTCGACGATCTGGATGCGCTGGTCACGCAGTCGCTGGTGGCCGTGACGGAGGACCGCACCACCGGCCTGCTGCGGTACCGGATGCTGGAGACCGTCCGCGAGTTCGGCGACCGCGAGCTGCTCGCGGCCGGCGAGCAGGACGAGGTGCTGACCGGCATGGACGCCTGGGCCGTTGCCTTCTGCCGGAACACCCTGAGCACCATGCACGGACGCGAGCAGGTGCCGACGTTCCAACGGGTCACCGCCGAGCAGGACAACCTGGTGGCCGTCCTCCGGTCGGCGCTCGACGGCAGCAGGAAGGAGACGGTCGCGACGGTGTTCGCGACGCTCTCCTACTACTGGTCGCTGCGCAGCGCGCACTCCGAGGTGCTCGGCTTCGGCTCGGCGGTGATGGATGCGCTGAAGGGCTGGCAGCCGACAGCCCGCCACCGCGACGCCGTCGCCGCCTGCTACACGATCGTCGGCGGCACCTTCCTGTTCATCGACCTGCGGACCGCCGCCCGTGCCATCTCCCGGCTGCGGCGGATGCGCCGCGCCGAGCCCTTCTCCGATTCGCGGCTGGATGCGCTGGCGTCCCTGGTACTGCACGCCGGCCGCGCCGATTCGGGACTCGCGCTCCTCGCCGAGTACGCCGCGTCGAGCGATCCAGAGCGCGCGGCCATCGGCAACCTCCTGACCGCGCAGTTGCACGAGAACGCCGGCGAGCTGGATCAGGCCCTGGCGGCGGCCACACGCGCGTGGGCGAACGCGCAGCAGGCGGGAGACGCGTGGTCGATGGCGTCGGCGGCGCAGTCGCTGGCGCAGTCGCACAGCCAGCTTGCGCATCCCGCCGAGGCCCTGGAGTGGGCGCAGCGGGCGTACGACCACATGGCGATGCTGCAGGCGGACGGCGACCTGCGCCAGCTCGACTGGTTGATCGCCATCAATGCGATCTCGAGCGGCGACACGGGCCGGGGCCGGCGGCTGCTGGAGCGTTACCTCGCCGTCGAGGTGGATCGCACCGGTTTCGACTACGCCGACTACTACGCGATCGGGTACGCCGGGATGGCGGAGATCGCGCTGGCGGAAGGCGACCAGGCGGAGGCGATCCGGCTGTACGGCCGGGCCCTCAGCGCTTTCGGCGGCTCCCCGGCGCCTCGGGAAGTGGCGCTCAACCCGTGGTTGACGATGCTGGGGGCAGCGGCCCTGGTGGTGCGCCTGCGCACGCATGCCGAGCATCCCGAACTGCTCTCCTGGGCCGAGACGGATGAGTCCGCCGCGACGCTGCGCACCCGCACCCTGGTGAACGCGCGGCTGAACCCGCCGTACAACGACCGGCCGGTGATCGGTTCGGCCCTGGTCGGATACGCCGCGTGGATGCTCGACCCGCACACCGCGTCGGCTCACGGCGACGACGGATGGGTCGCGTCCGGCTTGTCGCTCTTCGCCTTCGCTGGGCGTGCGAACTCGCGTCAGGATGTCGCGAGCCTGCACCGTGACGTCGTGGCCGACCGCATCGCCGCGAGCTGGGGGCGCGACCGGGTGGATGCGGCGCTCGCGGCGGTCGCGTCCGTCACGCCGGAGGTCGCCGTCACGCGGGCACTCGTGCTGCTCTCCGACGTGCGCGCCTGACCACCCCGCGCTGTAGCAACTTTGGTTGACAACTCGGGATAAGCAACTATAGTTGCTTCCATGAACCCCACACCGTTCCCGGACCCCGTCGGAGGCGTCGCCGACGGCCTCGCCGCCGTGGTCGCCCTCCGCGAGCTCGCCGACCGGCTCGAAGACGCCGAGGTCGAGCGCGCGCTCCGCGAGGGCTGGAGCTGGACGCAGATCGCCGACGCGCTGGGCATCACCCGGCAGGCGGTCCACAAGAAGCACCTGCGACGGGTCGCCGCCGCCGGCATCGAACTTCGGAGGCGCAATGTCTGACATCCACCACGGCGGCAATGCCAACCTGCCCGGGCAGCCGCTCTCCCGTGTGCTCCGGCAGCTGGTCGTCCGCTCGATCGCCGAGGCGCAGCTGCGCAACGCAGGGCTCG
Organism: Leifsonia sp. RCC_180; assembly: GCF_058138205.1. NCBI lineage: Bacteria > Bacillati > Actinomycetota > Actinomycetes > Micrococcales > Microbacteriaceae > Leifsonia > Leifsonia sp. RCC_180. The sequence continues at coordinate 1,403,598 of NZ_CP200340.1, forward strand.
TCGAGGCCGAGCACCTCCTGCTCGCCCTGTCGCGCGAAGGCAGCGCGCCCATCCGCTCGGCGCTGGAGAGCGAGGGCCTCGACCCCGACGGGCTGGGGGCGGCGCTCGACGCCGAGCGGGCTGCAAGTCTGCGTGTCGCCGGGGTGACCCCGGTCCCCGCCGAACGCCTGGCGGCATCTCCGCGGGTCATCCGGCCGCGTTGGGGCGCCTCCTTCAAGGATGCGCTCGCGCGGGCCCACCGGGTGGGCACGGCCAACCGCCACCAGCGGATGGGAGAGCTCGACCTGCTCGCCGCCCTGCTGGGTCTGGAGCTCGGCACGGTCCCCCGCGCCCTGACGCTCGCCGGGGTCGACCGACAGGCCGTGCTCACCGCAGCACGCCGCGCGGCCTGAGCGCGGGTCGCCGCTCACACTCACTGACACCCACTTACACGAGCCCTCGCGCGCTGTAAGCGCCACGTAAGGGCGGTGTAAGCGCGCCCCGGCACCATCGGAACATCACCAGTCCACACGAAAGGACCATCATGACTCGAAGCTCAGAATGGGCCGTCGAAGCCCACGGGCTCGTCAAGGTCTTCGGCGACAACCGGGCGGTCGACGGAGTCGACCTCACCGTGCGCGCCGGCGCCGTCTACGGCGTCCTCGGCCCCAACGGCGCCGGCAAGACCACCACCATCTCCATGCTCGCCACCCTGCTCAAGCCGGATGCCGGCGAAGCCTTCATCTTCGGCCACGACATCCGCAAGGAGCAGCAGGTCGTCCGCCAGCTGATCGGCGTGACCGCCCAGTTCGCCTCCGTCGACGAAACCCTGTCGGCCAGCGAGAACCTCATGATCTTCTCCCGGCTCCTCGGCCTCAGCGGCCGGGAGGCCAAGCAGAAGACCGCCGAACTGCTCGAAGAGTTCGGACTGACGGAGGCGGCCAAGCGCCCGCTCAAGAAGTTCTCCGGCGGCATGCGCCGTCGCCTCGACCTGGCCGCCAGCCTCATCGCGCAGCCGCCGCTCATCTTCCTCGACGAGCCGACCACGGGCCTCGACCCGCGGACCCGCTCGCAGATGTGGGACACCATCCGCCGCCTCGTGGCGACCGGTTCGACCGTGCTGCTGACCACGCAGTACCTCGACGAGGCCGACCAGCTCGCCGACCGCATCGCGGTCATCGACCGCGGCCGCGTGGTCGCCGAGGGCACCGCCGACGAGCTCAAGGCGTCGGTCGGAGAGTCCTCGCTGCAGCTGCGCCTGGCCGACCCGGCCGACATCGAGGATGCCCGCCGCGCCATCCAGACCGTTCTCGGTGTGGATGCGGTGGTCTCGCCGGAAGGCTCCCGCCTGACGGCCCCGATGCGTGACGCCGACGTGGTGACGGACCTGTTCGTCACGTTCCGCGAGGCCGGCATCCACCTGCAGGAGATGTCCGTGCAGAAGCCCACGCTCGACGAGGTGTTCCTCACCCTCACCGGCCACGGCGTCGAAGAGGAGACGGCGGATGAGACCCCCGCCGAGGAAGAGAAGGCCAAGACTGTAGAAGGAGCCAGGGCATGACCGCCATCGCCACGATCACCCCGCCGTCGGAGCGACGGCTCAAGAACCACGTGAGTGTCAGCCAGACTCTCGCGAATACCGTCACCATGGCGCACCGCGGCCTGCTGAAGATCAAGCGGACGCCCGAGCAGTTGATGGATGTGACGCTTCAGCCGATCATCTTCACGGTGATGTTCGCCTGGCTCTTCGGCGGCGCGGTCGCGGGCAGCGTCGAAGACTACCTGCCCTATCTCATCCCGGGAATCCTGGTGCAGACGGTCATCACGACCTCGGTCGTCACCGGAGTGCAGCTGCGTGAAGACATGGACAAGGGCGTGTTCGACCGCTTCAAGTCGCTGCCCATCGCCCGCATCGCACCGCTCTCCGGTGCGTTGCTCGCCGACACACTCCGCTACACGATCGCGACCACGATCACCTTCGTCGTCGGCTACCTCATGGGCTACCGGCCCGCGGCAGGTCTCGGGTTCGTGGTCCTTGCCGGACTCCTCGTGATCGTCTGCGCGTGGGCGATCAGCTGGATCTTCGCCTTCTTCGGCGTGATCGCGCGGACGGCCGGATCGGTTCAGGGCATCTCGTTCCTGGTGCTGTTCCCGCTGACGTTCTTCTCGAATGCCTTCGTGCAGCCGAGCACACTGCCGAGCTGGCTGGAGTGGTTCGTGAACGTGAACCCCGTGTCGCACCTCGTCACCGCAGTCCGCGACCTCGCGAACGCGGGCACCTTCGGCGCCGACGGCTGGATCGCGCTGGCCGGCGCCGCTGTCATCGTCGCGGTGTTCGCCCCGCTCACGGTGCGGGCCTACATGCGGAAGGCCTGAACGGCACACCTCCGCTCCTCGAACGGCGGCCGTCGCATCCTGCGGAGGGATGCGACGGCCGCTTTCGCGTGTGCGCGGGAATCGTGCGCGGATGCCCGCGGGGACGCCGGAAAGCGGCGCCACCGGCGACATACACTGGAGAAGTGACAGCGTACGTCTCGGCCTTCGACCTGTTCTCGATCGGCATCGGTCCCTCGAGTTCGCACACGGTCGGCCCTCTGCGGGCTGCCGCCGCGTTCGCCGCACGCCTCGCCGGCGAGGGGACGGACGCCGGGATGCTCGACCGCGTCGACCAGGTCACCTGCACCCTCTACGGGTCGCTCGGTTCGACCGGGATCGGCCACGGAACACCGGACGCCGTCATCGCCGGCCTCCGCGGACTCCAGCCGGAGACGTGCCGACCGGAGGACGTCCGCGGCGCCTGGTCTGACCTCGCCCCGGGCGCGGAGTTGCTGCTCGCCGGCCGCCGCCGCATCCCGCTATCGAAGGACGACATCGCTTTCGAGCCGCGCACCCGCCTCCCCGGCCACCCGAACGCATTGACCCTGCGCGCCTGGGGCCGGGATGAGACCGGCGACCGGTCGCCGCTCCCCCTGCTCGAGGAGACCTACTACTCGATCGGCGGCGGCTTCATCCGGCGCGACGGCGAGGAGGCGGACCTCGCGGCGCGGCACGCGCATCCGCTGCCCTACGACAGCGCCCAGGAGCTGATCGCGATCTGCGACCGGGACGGCATCCCGATCTGCGAGGTCGCCCGCCGCAACGAGGTGGCGCTGCACGGCGAGGACGCGACCCGCGAACGACTGGACCTGATCTGGGAGGCGATGGCCGAGTGCGTCGCCCGCGGCCTCCAAGGCGACGGCACCCTCCCCGGCGGTCTCGGCGTGTGGCGGCGGGCCGCAAAAATGCGGGAGCACCTTGAAGCGGTGCAGGACGACCCGGGTCGCGCGACCGCCCTGGAGTGGCTGCACGCGTTCGCCCTCGCCGTGAACGAGGAGAATGCGTCCGGCGGCCGGGTGGTCACCGCCCCGACCAACGGCGCGGCGGGCATCGTTCCCGCTGTCGCCCACTACTACCTGCGGTTCGTTCCCGGCGCGTCGCCGGAGGGCATCCGCCAGTACCTGCTGACGGCCACGGCGATCGGGTCGCTGTTCAAGGCCAACGCGTCCATCTCGGGTGCGGAAGGCGGCTGCCAGGCCGAGGTCGGCTCGGCCTGTGCGATGGCCGCCGGCGCACTCTGCGCGGTGCTCGGCGGGACGCCGCGCCAGGTGGAGAACGCCGCAGAGATCGCGATGGAGCACCACCTCGGCCTCACCTGCGATCCGGTCGGCGGGCTCGTGCAGATCCCGTGCATCGAGCGCAACGCGATCGCGTCCTCCACCGCCGTCTCCGCTGCGCGCCTGGCGCTGCACGGCGACGGATCGCACCTGGTGTCGCTCGACACGGTCATCGAGACGATGCGCCAGACGGGGATGGATATGTCGACGAAGTACAAGGAGACGAGCGAAGGCGGGCTCGCCGTCAACGTCATCGAGTGCTGAGTGCCGCGTTACGGCCCATTGCGGTCGTCGTTCCCGGCGTCGGAGGTCGCCGTTAGCGTGAGCGGGTGACCACGACCGACCTCGTATCCGACCTCCCGTCCGACTCCGGCGCGCTGCGTGTCCCCGACCCGGACCTCGACCCCGACTTCGCATCCGCCGCGCTGGCCGCCGCGCTCGACGGCCCGCTCGTCTCGACGCAGTGGCTGGCCGACCACCTGGGCGCCGACGGGCTCGTCATCGTCGACGCGACGGTGGTGCCCTCCCGCTCGGCGGAGGGAGGTGCTGCCTACCGCAGCGGGCTCGAGGAGTTCGTGACGGAGGGACACATCCCGGGCGCCGTGTTCGCGGAGGTGCTCGACCGGTTCAGCGATCCAGCGGGCCGCTTCCCGTTCACCCGGCCGGATGCGGAGGCCTTCGCGGCAGCGAGCGCTGCGCTTGGCATTCGGGCCGGCACGACGGTCGTCGTGTACGACGCGGCGGTCGGGCAGTGGGCCGCGCGATTGTGGTACCTCCTCCGCTCCTTCGGGCACGATCGCGTCGCCGTGCTCGATGGCGGAGCGGTGAAGTGGCGCGCCGAGGGGCGTCCCGTCGAGCGTGGCCCAGCGGCAACCGTCGCAGCGGCCGATGTGACCGAACCCCCCGGCACCGCCGCCGAGGGCACGTTCGTGCCCCGCGAGTTGCCCGGATTCTGGGTGGAGACGGCGGATGTCGCAGCCATCGTCGCCGGCGTACGCACCGGAACGCTGGTGTGCGGCACCGCGCCCCGCGATTTCGCCGCCCGCCACATCCCGGGCAGCGTCAGCGCTCCCGCCGTGCGCCTGGTCGATCGGGAGAGCAACGCCGTCCTGCCCACGGCGGAGTTGCGTACGGTCTTCGCCGACGTACTGGAGGCGCCCGGGCCCATCGTCGCTTACTGCGGCGCAGGAATCGCCGCGGCCGCCGACGCGCTCGCCCTCGCGCTGCTCGGGAGGGACGACGTGCTGCTCTACGACGGTTCCCTCTCCGAGTGGACGGCGGACCCGGCCGCGCCCGTCGCCTCCGCCGCCTGAGCGGACCCCCAGCGAGCGCATCAGACTCCTAGGCGGCTCGAAGCGAAGCACAATACGCTCTCCATCATGACCGTGATGGACATCCCCTTCCACACCATCGATGGCGAGCAGACCACCCTCTCCGCATATGCGGGGCAGGTCATCCTCGTCGTCAATGTCGCCTCCCGGTGCGGGCTCGCACCCCAATACGAGAAGCTGGAGCAGCTGCAGAAGACCTACGGCGACCGCGGATTCACCGTGGTCGGGTTCCCGAGCAACCAGTTCCTGCAGGAACTCAACTCCACCGACGCCATCAAGGAGTACTGCTCCACGACGTGGGGCGTCACGTTTCCGATGATGGAGAAGGTGCGCCTCAACGGGCGGAACGCCCATCCCCTCTATCAGGAGCTGACGAAGTCGCCCGACGGCGAGGGCAAGGCGGGCCGGGTGAAGTGGAACTTCGAGAAGTTCGTCGTCACACCGGACGGCGCCGTGCACCGCTTCCGGCCGCAGACGGAGCCGGACGACCCGGCGATCGTCGGCCTCATCGAGGAGTCGCTGCCCGCGGCTGCGTGAGCTGCCGGCGCTGCCGCGCTGCCGCGCTCCAGTCCCGCCGCTCAGGCGCGCCGGAACCACCGTCCGCCCACGCGCTCGGTGAGCCGCCACGCGCCGGTGTCGGCGACCGTGCGGATGCGCGCCACGGTGTGCTCGGCGACCCGGAATGCCGTGCGCGCCGAGTCCTCGGTGAACCGGATGGTGAGCCGCGCCTCGCCCGCGACGACGTCCACACTTGACGCCTCGACGACGGCGAGTTCACTGGTCGCAGCGGCGGCTGTGGGCTCGATCGTCGTGGGGTCCACTCCCGGGTGCAAGCGGCCGACGGCAACGATGACGCGGAAGGAGGGCACCCGCTGAGCCTACGCGCGTCGCGGCCGCAGATCCGGCCGGGCGGGCGTACCCTGACTCGATCAGGTGCGGTCGGGGGATCGGAAGGGATGCACTGATGCAGGAAGCACGGATGGATGAGCGGATGCGGACAGACGAGCCGGAGACCGGCGAACTGACGGTTCTGAAGGACGTCGACGTCCTCACCGCCGAGGAGCGCCAGGAGCTTGCGGCCCTGCTGCACGAACGGCGGCGCAGCGATGTCGCCGAGGCGCAGCGGATGGCGGAGTCGCTGGGTGGGCTGCTGGCGTCCCGGTCGGAGTCGACGGCGGACGACGAGCACGATCCGGAGGGTCCGACGCTGTCCTCCGAGTGGAGCCGGCTGCAAGCGCTGCGGTCGGATGCCGCGCACGACATCGTGGCGGTGGACGCCGCCCTCGAACGCATGGCTCACGGCACCTACGGGGTGTGCACGCGGTGCGGTGAGGCGATCGGCGTCGATCGCCTGCGAGCGCGGCCGACCGCCGAGTTCTGCATTCGCTGCGCAGTCGCCGTCGAGAGCTGACACCGGCGCCGCGGCTCCATGGCCGGGGTCAGGGGATCGGACGCGACGCCCGGTACACCGCTTCCGTGCGACTCGACGCGCCGACCTTGCGCAGGATGCTGGACACGTGCACGCTCGCGGTCTTGGCGCTGATGTAGAGCCGCTCGCCGATCTGCTTGTTACTGAGGCCCTGTTCGATCAGGGCGAGCACCTGCTCCTCGCGCTCGGTCAACGGCTGGCCGTGCGCGGTCGCGGAGGCAGCCGAACGGCCTGCGGGATGCGCGGACAGGTCGTCTGCCGCGGCCACCAGGACCCGGATTCCTCCCGTCTCGGCCAGCGCCCGGGCCTGGGTGACGAGAACGTCCGCCCGTGCCCGGTCGCCCGCCGCGAGGGCGACCCGGGCCGCCCGCAGCAGGGCATACGGGTGCAGGTGCACGGGCGCGAGGGCGTCGGCGGTGTCGACGGCGGCGCGCTCCCAGGCCACGACGGCCTCGGCGAAGCGCTCGGCGCGGTCCGTACGGTCGGCGCCATTGGCACGGTCGGCGCTGTCGGACCTCACCGCGACCGCCGCCCGGGCGGTCGCGAGCTCCGCCTCGATCACCGGCGACCAGACCCGCGCCGTGGGCCAGTCGCGGAGCGGCGCGAGCACCTCCGCGAGCCGCTGCACCTCGGCCGGCACGTCGAGCGGCTGACCGTCGGCCATGGCATCCCGCATCGCCAGTTCGGTCAGGGCGCGCGCTGCGGATGCGAGCACCGGGAGGTCGTAGCCCGGCAGTGACCGGAACGGCGGGGCGCCGATTCCGCGGGTCTCCGCCCAGGCACGCTCGAAGTCGCCGAGGGCGATCGCCACCTCGGCGGTGGCCCGTGCCACCGCGAGCCGCGTCTGCTGTTCCAGTTCGGCGAGCGCGCGGAGCGCCGTGCGCATCCTTCGCAGCAAGGCGTCGGCCCGCTGCGGCTCGCCGTGCCAGACCCACAGCCGGGCGCGCTGCAGTTGTGCGGTGACACCGGTACGGTCGTCGGAGCCGAGCGCGATCCGCAGCATCTCCTCCGCGCGGTCGAACTGCCCGAGGGCGATCAGCGGCTCGGCCGTGTTGGCCGCGAGCCACACGCCGGAGGTGCGCTCCACCCCCCGCTCACGAGCGCGCTCGACGCCGGATTCGGCGAGGCGGACCGCCGCCGCGTACTGGCCGACCGAGTTGAGGGCGTCCGATGCATTGACCGCGTACCGCAGGGTCGCTCCGGCATCTCCCGCCGCCAACTCGCCGGCGACGTCGAACTCGGCGAATCCTTCCTCGATCTGCCCGTATTCGATGAGCGAGGCGGCCAGGATGTTGTGCGCAACCGAGCGCATCGGCGGCGCCGCCTGCTCCGCTTCGGCGATGGCCGCGCGCGCGGTGTCGATGGCAGAGCCGAAGGTGCCCGCCAGCATCCGCTGCGCTGCCAGCTCGGTCAGCAGGTGCGGTCGCAGCGGGTCGCCCGCGGGCACGGCGCCAGGCGGCACCAGCTCGAGCGCCTGCTCCAGCAGATCGGCGCTCCCCGGACGGTTGAGGTTGGCGAGGTACTGCCCCTTGTCGCGGAGCAGCCGCGCCCGGCGCGACGGAGCGAGGTCGTCCGCCTCGGCCAGGGCCACCTCGACGAGGGCGAGCGCCCGCTCGCTGTTGCCGGCGTTCCGCAGCGCCGATGCGGTCTTCGCGATCACGGCGACGCGGTCGCGGCCGCTGAGCTGTTCCGCGTCCGGGACGCTGTCCCACAGCTCCAGCACGCGATCGCCCATCGCAGCGGCGGTCGCGTAGGCATACGACCGTCGCGCCTCCTCCATGGCCTCCACCGAGGCGACGAACGCGCGGCGCAGGTCGTGCGCGGCCAGCCAGTGCGCCGACAACTGCACGGCGGAGCGCTGCGGGCTCGCCTCCAGCGCCTCCGCATACCGGGTGTGGAAACGCGTGCGCTCACCGGGAAGCAGGTCGGCGTGGATGGCCTCGCGCACCAGCGCGTGCCGGAACGAGTACTCGGTGGAGTCGGCCGAGAGCAGGTTCGCCATGACCGCCTCCCGGGCCGCGGCATCCAACTCGTCGGGGGTGCCCTCGAAGACCGCCGCGAGCAGCTCGTGCGTCACGCAGACGCCGCCGGCCGCGAGGACGCGCAACAGCCGCTGCGCCGGGTCGCTGAGCCGCTCGAACCGCGCCAGCACCAACTCGCGCAAGGTCTCGGGCAGGTCGTCGCCGGAGCGCAGGCCGTCGATGCCCACGAGCTCCTCGACAAAGAACGGGACGCCCTCGCTGAGCTCCGCCACCCGCTGCAACGACTCCTCGTCCGGTGTGCGCCCGAGCAGCTCCTCGACGAGCTCGCCGATCTGCTCCCGGTCGAGCCGGGCCAGCTCCCAGCGGGTCACCCGGCGCGTGCGGTCGAGTTCGGGCAGCCACGATCGGAGGATGTGACCCCGCGGCACTTCGTCGCTCCGATAGGTGAGGAGCACCAGCAGCCGGCCGCCTTCCGCCATCCGCACGATGAACCGGAGCAGCTCGAGGGTCGATCGATCGGCCCAGTGCAAGTCTTCGATCGCGAGGATCACCGGCCGCTCGGCGGACAGCTTCTCGAGCAGCACCGTGACCAGTTCGTACAGCCTCTCAGCGCCGGTCCGCGGCGGAACAGCGGACTCGTCCGCGAGTTCGGGCAGCAGCGCCGACAGCACTCCCGCACCCGAGCCGGCCGCATCCAGCACCCGTTCCAGCCCCACCGTCTGGATGAGCCGGCGCAGTACCGCCGCGAACGGTGCGTACGGCGCCCCGTCGTCTCCCAGATCGACGCACCGGCCCACGAGCACGATCGCCGCCGATTCCTGGCCGGCGCCCGATCCGACGTCGGACAGCGACTCCTGCGCGGCCAGGAACTCCTCGACGACGCGGGACTTGCCGATCCCCGCTTCTCCCCCGATCACCACGGCCTGCGGGTCGCCCGACGCGGCCGTGCGAAGCGCTGCGCTCAGCGCCTCGAGGTCGGACTCCCGCCCGACCAGTGTGGTGCTCGCCGCCGCTGCTCGCATGACTTCATCGTGCCACCGACCACCGACATTCGAGCGGTCCGAATCGGCGGCTTCGCGGCGAGCAGACGGCGCACCCCCGCCGCCCTCACCGGACGGCGTGGGCGAGCTCCCGCTCGTGCTCCGTAACCTCTACGACGGCAGCCGCGACAGGGCGCTCCGCCACGGGCTGCACCGCACCCGACCTCGCGGCGACCGGGCGCATCCGCCGTGCCGCCGACCGAAGCCACCGGCCGTGCTCCTCCACCTGCCGCGCCTGTTCACGCTCGCGCTCCTGGCGAACCGCGTCCCCTGCATTGACCCGGAAATCAACGAATTCCTCGAACATCATTTTCCCGCTCCCTCTCCTGCGATGACCTCAGACTGCTCGCTAAGGCCCCCACCGGACATCGGGAAGATGCCCTATTCCGGCCCCTTCCTTCACCCACCACCACCTCAGGGCTTCACACTCCGCACGGCGCGGGGCAGCATGGCACCCATGGCGACCATCAACGAACTCCAGCCCCCGTACGCGGTCGGTTACTTCGTGGGCAGTCTGTCCGCGACCTCCGTCAACCGGACGCTCTCCCGGGCCCTGCTGAAACTCGCGCCGTCCGACCTCACCTTCACCGAGATCCCCATCGGCGGCCTTCCCCTCTATAACCGCGACCTCGACGGCGACTTCCCGCCCGAGCCGCGCGAGTTCAAAGCGCTGATCGCCCAGCAGGATGCGCTGCTCTTCATCACGCCCGAATACAACCGGTCGATCCCCGGCGCGCTGAAGAACGCGATCGACTGGGCGAGCCGGCCGTACGGCGAGAACGTGATCGCGCGGAAGGCAACGGCCGTGATCGGGGCATCCCCCGGCCAGATCGGGACGGCGGTCGGCCAGCAGCATCTGCGCAGCATCCTCAGCTTCCTGCAGGCGCCGCAGATGAACGCGCCGGAGGCCTACATCTGGATGCGGCCCGGCCTCATCGAGGAGGACGGCACGGTCACCGATCCCGGCACGGAGGAGTTCCTCCGCAGCTACATGAATGCGTTCTTCGAGTACATCGAACGCGTGCTGACGGTGGTGCCGAGCGCATCGTGAGACTGCAGGACGAGGGAGGCGGTCGCGGGGTCGAACTGCGGCCGTCGGCGCGCGACGCGGACGGCGACCGCGTGGTCGTCGAGGCCGCGGTCGACGACGGCGACCGGCGCTGGACCCTCACCGAGGCGTGCCTGACCTCGAGGGAGGCGCGAGACCTCGCCGCGTGGCTGGCCGGGATCGCCGAGGACACGACCGCAGCGGCCGACGAGTGGACCGCGCTCACGTTCGCGTCGAACGCCCTGTCGATGAGCGGCCACCGCATCCCGGGCGGCACCGTGGAGCTGCGGATCGCGCTGCTCCGGATGGTCGCGGCGGGCGACCGCACCGCCGACGTGGTCGCGGCGGCCGATCGCACCGCGGACGTAGTCATCGGCCTGCGCGCTCCGCAGGAGGAGGTCACCGCCGCGGCGCGCGACCTCCTCCGCGAGCTCGACGACCTGCGCTAGCAGCCGCCCTGTACTAGCGACCGCCCTCGCGCTTGCGGTGCCGCTGCTGCACCGCCTGCTCGCCGTACGGGTAGATGTCCGTGTGCGGGGTGCTCGCCTCGTCCAGCCGGGTGCGTTGGGCGTCCGTGAGCTCCAGGTCAGCCGCGCCGAGATTGTCCACGAGCTGCTCAACCGTGCGGGCGCCGAGGATGACGGAGGTCACCGCGGGGCGGTTGCTCAGCCACGCCAGCGACACCTGCGACGCCGACGCGCCGGTCTCCTGAGCGACCGCGTCCACGGCGTCGATGATCTCCCACGTGCGCGGGTCGGCGTTGCGCGCCTCCCACGCCTCCATCCCGCGGGTCGGGTTCTCGCCGAGGCGCGTGGCGCCGGTCGGCGGCTCATCGCGGCGGTACTTCCCGCTCAGCCAGCCGCCCGCGAGCGGCGACCAGGGCAGCAGCCCGACGCCCGCATCCAGCGCGGCCGGCACCACCTCGTGCTCGATGCCGCGCACGATGAGGCTGTACTGCGGCTGCAGCGTGACCGGCGGCGCCCATCCCTCGGCGCGCGCGACCTGCACCGCCTTCGTCAGCTGCCAGCCGAGGTAGTTGGAGAAGCCGTAGTACGAGATCTTGCCCGCCGTGACGGCATCGTCGAGGAACCGCAGGGTCTCCTCGATCGGCGTCAGCGCATCCCATGCGTGCATCTGGTAGAGGTCGATGTGGTCGACACCGAGCCGACGGAGGGATGCGTCGAGCGCGTACCGCAGGTGCGTCCGCGACAGGCCCAGTTGGTTGGGTTTCTCGCCCATCGGGAAACGTCCCTTGGTCGCGATGACGACCTCCTCGCGGCGCCCGGGGTTGCGGGCGAGCCACCGTCCGATGATCGACTCCGAGGTTCCGGCGCTGTACACGTCGGCGGTGTCGATGAAGTTGCCACCGCTCTCCAGGTAGCGCTCCAGGATGGCGTGCGAAGTCTGCTCGTCGGCCTCCGCGCCGAAGGTCATGGTGCCGAGGGCGAACTCCGACACGATCGTTCCACTGTTTCCGAGGTTGCGTAGATCCATAACGCGAAAAGTAGCCCCGTCCCGCGGGTTTGCGTACTGTGTGCCTTCGTGAAGCTGCTTCTGATCTCCGACACGCACGTCCCGAAGCGCGCCCGGTCGCTGCCCGCGCAGGTGCTCGCGGCTGTGGATGCGGCCGATGTCGTCATCCACGCCGGAGACTGGGTGGATGCGGCGACGCTCGACCTGCTGGAGGAGCGCTCGCGGCGCCTGGTCGGCGTCTACGGCAACAACGACGGCCCCGAGCTGCGCCGCCGGCTGCCGGAGGTCGCCCGGGTGGAGCTCGGCGGCGTCCGCTTCGCGGTCATCCACGAGACGGGGCCGGCGACCGGCCGCGAGGCGCGGTGCGAGCGCGACTTTCCCGACTTCGACGTGCTCGTGTTCGGGCACTCCCACATCCCGTGGGACACCGTCTCGCCGCGCGGCCTGCGCCTGCTGAACCCCGGGTCGCCGACCGACCGCCGTCGACAGCCGGTGGGCACCTACCTCACCGCAGAGGTCGTCGACGGGCGAATGGATGCGGTCGCGCTCGTTCCCGTCGACCGAGGCCTGTGATCCTTACGCGCGCAGGAAGCCGTCCACGAGGAGGGCGCGTACTGCGGTGAGCAGCTCGAGCGCGAGCTCGTTCTCGTCGACCTCCAGCAGCTGGGCGAGGGCTGCCGCGATGGCGCCGACCGAGAGCTCGCCGTCGCAGGCGCCGACCAGCGCCGCCAGCCCTGTATCCGCCGAGATGACCCGGCCGAAGCCGCCGCCCTGCCGCAGCAGGATCGCCGTCGGCGACTCTGCGCCGGGCCAGAAGTGCCGCTCCTCGGTGACGTCGCCCGCGACCACCGGCCGCAGCCGCGCGAGTTCGTCATCGTCGAGCGCGGCTTGGAGGTCGTGCGCGGCCAGCGCCTCGCCCAGGTGCACGCCGAGGCCCGCCTCGTTGGCGCCGAGCGATCCGTGCAGCCGCTCGAACCGGCGCAGTGTCGGGATGCCCGCCGGCATGCCCGCGGGGCGTCGGAGGAGGAGGTAGCCGAAACCGACGGACCGCACATCCCGCCGCTCGAAATCGTCGAGCCACGCGTTCATCAGCTGGTCGAACTCCGGCGTGCCGGGCCGGGTGCCTCCATCGCGGATCCACGTCTCCGAGTAGCGCACCGCGTCCTCGATGTCGCGCTCGATCACCCAGGCGTCGAGTGGCACCGGGGACGCATCCACCCAGTCGCGCACCCGCTCGAGCCCGTCGCCCGGGCCGCGGTACTCCCAGTTGCCGAGCAGCTGCGCGACCCCGCCAGGCGCGAGGTGCTCGCCGCAGCCGCTCACGAACGAGGCGACCAGGGCGTCGCCGATCAGGCCGCCGTCGCGGTACTCGTAGGCGGGAACGCCCTCGACGCGCGGCGTGATCACGAACGGCGGGTTGGACACGATGTGGTCGAACCGCTCCCCCGCCACCGGCTCGAACATGCTGCCGAGCCGCAGCTTGACGCCGTCGATCTCGTTCAGGGCGAGGTTGAGGGCGGCCAGCCGCAGGGCGCGCGGCGAGATGTCGGTCGCGACGACGCGGCGGGCGTGCCGGGCGGCGTGCATCGCCTGGATGCCGCATCCCGTTCCCAGGTCGAGCGCCGTGTCGACCGGCGTCTGCAGCATCAGGCCGCTGAGGGTCAGGGAGGCGCCGCCGACGCCGAGAACGTGGTCCTCCGGCAGCGCATGCCCGAGCGCCAGTTCGCCGAGGTCGGAGACGATCCACCACTCTGCTGGACCTGCGGCATCCACGAAACCGTATGGACGGAGGTCGACGGCCGGAGCAGCGGTGCCGGTGCTCTCGTCGAGCGCCAGGAGACCGAGCTCGATCGCGCCCGCGACGCCCAGGGCCGGCAGCGCCGCGGCCGCCTCCGCCTGCGGCACCGGCCGGCCGAGCACGAACAGCCGAGCGAGGGTCGCCAGCGCCGACGGCTCGCGCCGCGCGAGCGCACGCTCGGCCGGGGTCCGCTGGCCTCGGTGCAGCGCTTCCGCCGCCTCCTCGCCCCACAGCGCGGTCAGGGCGTCGACGGTCAGCCCGGCGCCGATCAGGTCGGACCGGAGGTCGGGGATGCGTTCGGCGGCCGGTGCGGTCATCCCTCCATTGAAGCGCATGCGCCGCCGCGCAGCAGTCACTCACGGAGGGATGCGGGGAGCACAATGGGCGTGTGATCCGTAGGAGAGCGATCGTGACCGGTGGCGTGCAGGGTGTCGGCTTCCGCTGGGGCGCGCGGGAGGCCGCGCAGCGCCTGGAGGTGACGGGATGGGCCCGCAACCGCCTCGACGGAACCGTCGAGGTCGAGCTGGAGGGTTCGCCGGAGCAGGTCGAGGAGATGCTCGACTGGCTGCGCACCGGCCCGCCCGGCGCTGCGGTGGCCGCGGTCGAGGTCTCCGACCTCCCCCCGACCGGCGACGACGCGTTCCGCATCCACGAAACCGCCTGACTCGCATCCTGCGGGGCAGAATGGGAGCCATGACGCGCGCCACACTACTGACCATCACCACTCCGACCGGGACGCCGGGGGCGGGCGACCCCGGCTTCGTGGTCTCCGACTTCGCCGCGCCGCAGGTGCGCGTCACCGACCTGTCGGTCACCCGCGGCGACGGGGTGTTCGAGACCGTCGCCGTCATCGACGGGCACCCGCAGGCGCTCGAGCCGCACCTGGCCCGGCTCGCCCACTCGGCCGAGCTTCTCGACCTTCCGGCGCCCGCGCTCGACGTCTGGCGGGAGGCCGTGCGCGCCGGTGTCGCCGACTACCTGACCCGCAACGGCGGCGGCGATGCGGAGCTCTACGCGAAGCTGATCTACAGCCGCGGGGTCGAGGGGTCGGGCCGGCCCAGCGGCTGGCTGTTCGTCGACCTCGGCGAGGACTTCTCGCAGGCGCGACTCGGCATCCGCGTCGTCGCGCTCGACCGGGGCGTCCGCCACGACGTGGCAGCCACCTCCCCGTGGCTGCTCGCCGGGGCGAAGACCCTCTCGTATGCGGTCAACCGCGCCGCGCAGCGCGAGGCCGTCCGCCGCGGAGCGGACGACGTCCTCTTCGTGAGCAGCGACGGCTTCGCCCTCGAAGGTCCGACCTCCAACGTCGTGACCCTCAAGGACGGCGTGGTGCGCACCCCCGACACCGAGCAGGGCATCCTCGCCGGCACCACGCAGGCCGCGGTGTTCGACTTCTTCACGGCGCGCGGGTTGCGCACCGAGTTCGCCCCGCTCACCCTCGACGACGTGATCGCCGCCGACGCGATCTGGCTGGTCTCCAGCGTCCGTCAGGCAGCCCCGGTCACGCACCTCGACGACCGCGAGTACCCGGTTGATTCGGCACTCACCGCCGAGCTGAACGCGTATCTCCTCGCACGGACCGAATGACCCGGCCCGGCGCGCTGCCGGACCGCGCGTGACGCCGGATGACGCCGGGCCGCTCCCGGGACGACGGTAGGCCGCTCCCAGAATGACGCCGCGACGACGCCGCGACGACACCCAGACGCCAGCTAGACGAATCGTTGCACCCTGATTCGCGCCGTGTCGGCGGCAGCGCCTAGGCTGTACGCACCGCGCGGGCGACGGAGCCCGGGCGTACGGCGCAGAGCCCGTCCACGACCCGGGGAAGGAGGGCGCGAGATGACCCATCAGGTGCCCCGCAGCATCGAGTTGCTGCGCCAGCAGGCGCGCGACGAGCTCTCCGCGATCATCGAGCACCGCTGCCGCGCGGGCGAAGACCCCTGGCAGTTCATCCCCGACCTTCCGAGCGTCGATGAGCAGGTGGTGATCAGCCTCCGGGCGACCGCGATCGAGGCGTTCGACCTCGCCGAGGAGCAGTCGCGGGCTCACCATCCCTCCGCCGGCCGCGACGTGTTCACGCGGTTCGAGTACGGAGTGCTGCGCCGCATCGCCCTCGAGCATCCCGAACTCAGCGAAGCGGTGTGGGGGATGCTCGACAAGGTCGAGCGCGCCTGACTACCCTGCGGGCATGGGAATCGTCACCGCGGACATCGGAATCTCGCTCGACGGCTTCGCCGCCGGCCCCAACCAGTCGCTCGAGCAGCCGATGGGCGAGGGCGTCGACGGGCGCCTGCACACGTGGATGTTCGAGTACGCCGACGCGCACACCGAGGAGATCGACGCCATCACGGCCGCCGGCGCCTACGTGATGGGCCGCAATATGTTCGGACCGGTTCGGCACGAGTGGCCCGCCCCCGGTGAGCCGCTCGGCGACTGGGCCGGCTGGTGGGGTGCCGAGCCGCCGTACCATGCGCCCGTCTTCGTGCTGACCCACTACGAGCGGGAGCCCTTGGAGCTGACCGGTACGACCTTCATCTTCGTCACCGACGGCATCCATTCGGCGGTGGATCAGGCCCGCGCGCTCGCAGGCGACGCGGACGTCTCTATCGCCGGCGGCGCCGAGACCCTCAACCAGGCGCTCTGGGCGGGCGTCGTCGACGAGCTGCGGCTGCACATCGTCCCGATCACCCTCGGCGCCGGCGAGCGCGTCTTCGACCGCGTCCCGTCACTCGATCTGCAGCTGGTGCGTGAGCGGGTGACACCCGAGGTCGCACACCTCACGTACCGCGTGCTGCACTGAGCTCCTGGGGCGTCGTCGCCGGGAGGCGGCAGACGAACTCGCGGCACAGGTAGGCGGTCGGTAGCCCGTCCCGCGTAGTGCGCCCTTCGAACAGCGTGAAACCGTCGGCGACCAGCGCCTCGGCCTGCCCTTCGCTGGCGAAGGCGACCAATGCTGCGCTGTGCCGGCGCGCGGCGGACACGAGGTCGGATGCGGAGCCGGCACTCGCCGCTCCGTCCCCACCGTCCGCCGCCTCCGGAAGCACGACGACGAGCTGCTCGGCCTCCGCCGCGAGCCCCGACATCAGCGCGAGCGAGGTCCCGAACGCGCTCGGCACCCGGACCGCCTGCGCGGCGACCAGCCGCATCCCCTCGCGCGCGGCGCGCTCGTACCGCCGCTCGCCCGTCAGCAGGTACAGCGTGTGCGCCGCCTGCGCCAGCGACGACAGGCCCGAGGGGTAGGCGCCCTCCGAAGGGTCGACGTGCACGGCAAGGCCCGTCGCTTCGAGCACCGGGTCGCCACCACCGGGCGTCTCGAACGGGCACGTCGCCTCGCCCGCGGCGTCCAGGCACAGGTCGACCAGGTCCCGAGCGGATGCTGCAGCCGCGGCGTCCCCGGCTGCGAGCGCCAGCTCCAGAAGTCCAGACGCCAGGCCGCCGTAGTCTTCGAGCGTCGCGCCGGCCTCCGAGCTCCGGTCGCCGAGCGAGGTGCGCAGCAGCGTCCCGTCGTCGCGGCGATGGCGGGTGAGCACTGCATCCGCCGCCTTCCGCGCCGCCGCCAGCCACGCCGGACGGTTCAGGATGCGTCCGGCCCGCGACAGCGCGCCGATCGCGAAGCCGTTCCAGCCGGTCAGCACCTTCGCGTCCAGCGGAGGCGGATCCAGCTGCGCCCGCTCGGCGACCGGAAGCGTGTAGTACGTGCCCTCCACCCGGGCGCCGTCGATCGTGCTCTCGGAGTCCTGCGCCGACGCGAACCCGCCGGACGGCTGCCGCAGTACGTCGAGCAGGAAGGAAGCGATCCCGTCTGCCGTGCGCTCCGCCCACTCCTCGCCGGTCTGCTGCCAGGCGCGCGCGTACGCATCGAGGAGGAGCGCGTTGTCGTACAGCATCCGCTCGTAGTGCGGCTCGCTCCAATCGCGTCTCGTCGCATAGCGGAAGAACCCGCCGTCGACCGGGTCGCGCAGCGGCGACTCGGCCATCCGGCGCAACGTCCGCGCCGCGAGCTCGTGACCGGAGGGCCGGGCCAGCAGGAAGTCGAGCGTCGGCGCCACCGGGAACTTCGGCGCGCCGCCGAAGCCTCCGAACTCGGGATCCTCCGCCTCGGCCAGCTGGGCGACCGCCGCATCCAGCTCAGCGCCGCCCGGAAGATCCGACACGGAGGTCGCCGCTTCGGCCGCTGCGGCGAGGGCCGCCTGCACCTTCCCGGCATCCGCCTCCACCTCGGCGCGACGCGCCGTCCACGCATCCCACACCGCATCGAGCACCTGCCGGAATGACGCGCGCCCGGCCACCGGCTGCGGCGGGAAGTAGGTGCCGGCGAAGAACGCCTTGCCGTCGGGCGTCGCGAACACGGTGAGGGGCCAGCCGAGGTTGCCGGTGAACGCGCTCGCCGCCGACAGGTACGCGGCGTCGACCTCGGGATGCTCCTCCCGGTCGACCTTGATCGCCACGAACCGGGCGTTCAGCTCCTCGGCCGTGACCGGATCGCTGAAACTCTCCCGCGCCATGACGTGGCACCAGTGGCAGGTGGCGTAGCCGATCGACACCATGACGGGCGCATCCCGTCGGCGTGCCTCGGCGAACGCCTCGGCGCCCCACGGGAACCAGTCGACCGGATTGTCCGCGTGCGCGCGCAGGTAGGGACTGATCGCATCCGCGAGCCGATTCGCCATGGGCTCACCCTACGACCGGGGGACCCGAACGGAACCCCGGGCGGTCAGCCGACCGTGTCCATCCCGCGTAGCCGCACCGACGAGTTCAGGTAGAAGGCGGCGAGCACGGCGTAGCTGAGGCACGAGATGGAGGGGATGAACGCGTCCTCCGGGTCGCTCGCCAGCGCGCCGACGCACGAGATGAACGCGGCGACGGCGAGCCCACCGCCGATCCAGAAGCCGGCTGCCGGGCGCGCCGTTGCACGCCACCACGGCCGCGGATCGGTGCGGTTCTCGTCCGCTCCCCGGAAGATGCGGACGCCGACCACGACGTAGGCGATGTTCAGCGCGGCGACGATCATCACGTCGAACGTCGGGTTCACCAATCGGTTGAAGATGAAGACGTTCAGGATGAGGATGAGCGCGAACACGCCGACGATGTAGCTGATCTTCCCCGTGACCGTCGTGATCCTCACCCCACGAGCCTAGCCGGGAGAGCCGACATCGCTACGCCGCGCCCTCCCGGCCGGGTCTCAGTTGACCTCGTTGGGGTGCGCGCTGACGCGTCCTTCGCGCTCGAGCGAGCTGATCGCGGCCACCTCGTCAGCGGTCAGCTCAAAGTCGAAGACGTCGAAGTTCTCGACCATGCGCTCCCGCCGGTTCGACTTCGGGAAGACGATGTTGCCGGTCTGCAGGTGCCAGCGGATGACGACCTGCGCCGGAGTCTTGCCATGCGCGCCGGCGGCCTGCGACACCTCGGGCGTCTCGAACAGCGGGTACTTGCCCTGGCCGAGCGGTCCCCACGCCTCGATCTCGATGCCCTGCTCGCGCGAGAACGCGGTCACTTCGGGCTGCTGGTGCGCGGGGTGCAGCTCGATCTGGTTGACGGCCGGAACGATGTCGGTTTCCGCGAGCAGCTTCTGCAGGTGCGGCACCAGGAAGTTGGAGACGCCGATGGCCTTCGCCCGACCGCTCGCGTAGATCTTCTCCAGCGACTTCCACGCCTGCACGAAGGTGTCCTGCTGCGGCTTCGGCCAGTGGATCAGGTACAGATCGACGTAGTCGAGCCCGAGCTTTTCGAGGGACTCCTCGAAAGCGGCCTCGCCGTCCGTGTGGCGGTCGTTCCACAGCTTGGTGGTGACGAAGAGCTCGTCGCGCGGGATGCCGGACTCGGCGATCGCACGGCCGACGCCCTCCTCGTTGCGGTAGATGGCGGCGGTGTCGAGGTGACGGTAGCCGACCGCGAGCGCGTCGGTCACGATCCGCGTCGTCTCGGCCGGGTCGACCTTGAAGACGCCGAATCCGAGCTGCGGGATGGTCGTCCCGTTGTTCAGGGTCAGGAGCGGGGTATTTGCGTGTGCAACCATATCCGCCACGGTACCAGGGGCGAACGGATCAGCCGACCGGCTGCGCGCCCTCCGCCTCGAACCGCGCCACCAGCTCCCGCTTCAGCACCTTCCCGCTCGGGCCCAGCGGCAGCGCCTCCAGAATCTCGACCCGCCGCGGGAACTTGTACGCCGCCACCTTCTCCTGTGCGAACACGACCAGTTCGTCCGGATTGGCCTCGCTCCCGGGCATGAGGGTGACGACGGCCATGATCTCCTGCCCGTGCGTCTCGTGCGCCACCCCGAACACGGCCACCATCGCGACAGCCGGATGGGTGGACAGCACCTCCTCCACCTCCCGCGGGTACACGTTGTAGCCGTTGCGCACGATCATGTCCTTCTTGCGGTCGACGATCGTGATGTAGTCGTCGTCGCTCTTGGTGCCGAGGTCGCCGGTCCGGAACCAGCCGTCGACGACCGCCTCGGCGTTCGCCTCGGGCAGGTTCAGGTAGCCCTTCATCAGGTTGTGGCCGCGCACGACGATCTCGCCCAGCTCTCCCCGCGGCAGCAGCCCGATCCTGTCGTCCACCTCGGCGTCGGCGATCTCCACATCCACGCCCCAGATCGGCGTGCCGACCGTGCCGACGCGGGTCGGTCGGCCCCGGTGGTTGAAGGAGGCGACGGGCGAGGTCTCGGTGAGCCCGTATCCCTCGTGCACGTCGATTCCGTAGACCTCCTTCATGCGCTCGATGACGGCGACGGGGATGGCCGCGCCGCCGCTCATCCCATAGCGCAGCGGCGGCCGCTCCGGGTTGCCCTTCGCCGCCTCCAGCAGGGCGATGTACATGGTCGGGACGCCGGTCATGATGGTGCAGGCGTGCGTGTTGAGCAGCTCCAGCGCCGTCGCGCCGTCGAACTTCGGCACCAGCACCACGGCGGCGCCCGCGCGGAAGCCCATGTTCATCACGCAGGTCTGCCCGAACGTGTGGAACAGCGGCAGGCAGCCCAGGATGTGGTCGTCCGGCGTCAGGTCGAGCGTCCCCTGGAGGAGCACGTTGACCTGTTCCACCAGCGAGAAGTGGCAGCCCTCCGCGCCCTTCGGCTTGCCTGTGGTCCCGCTCGTGTACAGGATCGTCGCGGTGTCGAACGGATCGCGCGGAACGTACGTGTCGACCGGCTCGGTGACGGCCGCGAGGTCCTCCACCCGCGGGAACGGCGCCTGCTGCACCATGGCATCCGGAACCAGAACCGACACGGTCGGGATGCCGGCGAGCCCGGCGCCTGGAGCGCCCTCGCCGAGTAGCGGGGCCGCGCAGATCAGCAACGACGCGTCGGAGTCCTTGAGGACGTAGGCGATCTCCTCCGCCTTCAGCAGCGCGTGCACCGGCACCACCACGGCCCCGAGGGCGAGCACCGCGTAGTAGGCCCGTGGGAAGTCGGGCACGTTCGGGAGCATCAGGGCCACTTTGTCGCCCGGCTCGACGCCGAGGTCGCGGAGTGCGCCTGCGTACCGCAGGGTCTGCTCCCAGAGTTCGCCGTACCGGATCTCCTGCCCGGCGAAGATCAGGGCGACGCTGTCGGGCATTCGCTGCGCTGTCTCCGCCAGGATGCTCGCGACCGACATGGTGGCATAGCCGTGACTCATGGGTTCTCCTCGTCTCCATCGACGCCGGACCCTCTTTTCGGGTTGAGGCGAACCTACGTCACCCGCGTGCGGAGGGCAACGCCCCCGGGCGGGGCGCGTTCGCGGACCGCCCACCTCGCCACCTCGCCACCTCGCCACCTCGCCACCTCGCCACCTCGCCACCTCGCCACCTCGCCAATGCTGCCGTTTGTCACAAGTGACGCTGCGCGCCCAGGCGCAGACGTTACAAAGGGCAGCGGAAACTCCCGCGACGCACGGGCGGCATGGGGCGCGTTCGCGGATAGACTGGAGGGCTCATGTCGACCACCGCGACCCTCCCCCGCATCGTCTTCCCGCCCGAGCTGCCGGTCAGCCGGATGCGGGACGACATCGCGCGCGCCATCCGCGACAACCAGGTCGTGATCGTGGCGGGAGCGACCGGTTCCGGCAAGACCACGCAGCTCCCGAAGATCGCCCTGGAGCTCGGCCGCACCAGCATCGGGCACACACAGCCCCGGCGCCTCGCCGCGCGCACGATCGCCGAACGCATCGCCGAAGAGCTCGGGCAGGCGGTCGGCGAACTCGTCGGCTACCAGGTCCGCTTCACCGACAAGGTGTCGCGCGCCACCCGCATCAAGCTGATGACCGACGGCATCCTGCTCAACGAGCTGCGCCGCGACCGGATGCTGCGGGCCTACGACACGATCATCATCGACGAGGCGCACGAGCGCAGCCTCAACATCGACTTCCTGCTCGGGTACCTGAAGCAACTGCTGCCGCAGCGTCCCGACCTCAAACTGATCATCACCTCGGCGACGATCGACCCGCAGAGCTTCGCCGAGCACTTCGCTTGGGCCGACGGAACACCCGCGCCGATCATCGAGGTCTCCGGCCGCACGTACCCGGTCGAGGTCCGCTACCGGCCTCTCGTCGCGGAGGCACTGGAGGACGACGAGGACGACCCGGATCCCATCCCCTCTGCCGACCGCGACTACCTGCAGGGCATCAACGACGCTCTCGACGAACTGGCACGGGAGGCCGCAGGCGACGTCCTCGTCTTCCTCTCCGGTGAGAACGAGATCCGGGATGCGGCCGACGCCATCCGCGGCCGCAATCTGCCCGGAACCGAAGTGCTGCCGCTGTACGGCCGCCTCTCCTCCGCCGAGCAGCACCGTGTCTTCCAGCGGTCGACCACGCCCGGCATCCGGCGTCGGGTCGTGCTCGCCACCAACGTCGCCGAGACCAGCCTCACCGTGCCGGGCATCAAGTACGTGGTGGATGCGGGAACGGCGCGCATCAGCCGCTACAGCACACGCGCCAAGGTGCAGCGGCTGCCGATCGAGGCCATCTCGCAGGCGAGCGCGAACCAGCGGTCGGGCCGCTCCGGCCGCACCAGCGACGGCATCGCCATCCGGCTGTACTCGGAGGAGGACTTCGCAAAGCGTCCGGAGTTCACCGAGCCCGAGATCCTGCGGACCAACCTCGCGGCCGTCATCCTGCAGATGATCTCGCTCGGGCTCGGCGACATCGCCGCCTTCCCGTTCCTCACCCCGCCCGACTCACGCGGCATCAAGGACGGCCTCGACCTGCTCACCGAGCTTGGCGCGATCACCGTAGCGAAGAGCGGGAATGAGCTCACGAAGGTGGGGCGCCAGCTGGCGCAGCTGCCGATCGACCCGCGCTTCGCGCGCATGGTGGTCGAATCCAAGCGCCACAACACCTCCCGCGAGGTCATGGCGATCGTCGCTGGACTCACGATCCAGGATCCACGCGAGCGCCCCGTCGAGAGGCGCGGCTCGGCCGATGAGAAGCACGCCCGCTTCGCCGACCCGACCAGCGACTTCCTCACCCTGCTGAACCTCTGGAACTACCTGGAGGAGCAGCAGAAGGAGCTGTCCTCGAGCGCCTTCCGGCGGATGTGCAAGGCCGAGTTCCTCAACTTCCTTCGGGTGCGCGAATGGCAGGACGTCTACCGCCAGCTGCGTCAGCTCGCGAAGCCGCTCGGCCTCACGATGGGGGAGCCGTCCGTGAACCCGGACGGCATCCACCGCTCGCTGCTCGCCGGCCTGCTCTCGCACATCGGGTTGAAGGATGTGCGGGAGTCCGGCAATAAGGGCGGGGCGCGCGGTGCGCGTTTCTCGGAATACCTCGGCGCGCGGCAGACCCGCTTCGTGATCTTCCCCGGCTCGACGCTCGCGAAGAAGCAGCCCAACGCGGTGATGAGCGCGGAACTCGTGGAGACATCCCGGCTCTTCGCGCGGATGAACGCTTCCATCGACCCGGCCTGGGCGGAGCCGATCGCCGGCGACCTCTGCAAGCGCCAGTACAGCGAGCCGCACTGGGAGAAGAGCCAGGGCTCGGTCGTCGCATACGAGCGGGTGACCCTGTTCGGCGTGCCGATCATCCCGCGGCGCCGCGTCCAGTATGCGAGGATCGACGCTCCGCTGTCGCGCGAACTGTTCATCCGGCACGCCCTCGTCGACGGCGAATGGGATTCGCACCAGGCGTTTGACCGCGCCAACCGGAAGCTGCGGGCCGAGCTGCGCGAGCTCGAAGAGCGGACCCGCCGCCGCGACATCCTCAACGACGACGAGGCCGTCTTCGAGTTCTACGATGCGCGCATCCCGGCGGATGTGGTGTCGACCAGGTCGTTCGAGGGCTGGTGGAAGAAGGCCCGGCAGGAGACGCCGGACCTCCTGACGATGACGCAGGAGGCCCTGCTCGACGAGGATGCCGCGGATGTCGACGAAGAGGCATTCCCGCCGGTGTGGCGGCAGGGCGACCAGCGGCTGACGCTGCGCTACCGGTTCGAACCGGGCGCCGAGGACGACGGCGTGACCGTGCAGGTGCCGCTGCCACTGCTCGCGGGGCTGCTGCCCGACGGCTTCGACTGGCAGGTGCCCGGGCTCCGGCAGGAGCTGGTCACCGCGCTCATCAAGTCGCTGCCGAAGGCGATCCGCCGCCAGGTCGTGCCCGCCGCCGACTGGGCGCAGAGGTTGCTCGGGGAACTCTCCACAACCGCCGGGATGCGCGCCCACGAAGGCGAGCGCCCGGCCGGCTCCCTGGTGGACACGCTGGCCGCCACGATCTCGCGGCTCACCGGCTCCCGGGTGAGCGGCTCCGACTTCGACCTGGATCGGCTGCCCGCGCACCTGCGGCCGACGTTCCAGGTCGTCGGAGAGCGCGGACGAACCCTCGCGAGCGGCAAGGATCTTGCGGCACTGCAGGACCGACTGCGCTCGCGCGCTCGCGACTCCGTCGCCGCCGTCGCGGAGGCCCGCACCCCGAACGCGCTCGAACGGACCGGGCTGACGGCCTGGGACTTCGATGAACTCCCCCGGTTCCTCGACTCCACGCACACCGGCCCGGGCGGCACGAAGAACGTCATCCGTGCCTACCCGGCGCTGGTCGACGACGGCGCATCGGTCAGCATCCGGCTCATGGGAACGCCTGCCGAGCAGGCGGCAGCCATGCCCGGCGGGGTGCGTCGCCTGCTGCTCGCGAGCATCCCCTCGCCCGTCGCCTACGTGCAGCAGCACCTGACCTCGACCGAGAAGCTCACTCTCGCGGCGAGCCCCTACCCGAACACGAAAGCCCTGTTCGACGACTGCCTGCTCGCCGTCGTCGACTCGGTGCTGTACCGGATGAAGCCGGACGGCCAGCTGTTCATGCGGGCGGAGTTCGAGGCGGTCCGAGACCGCGTGTCGGCGATCGTGATGGATGCGATGTTCGAGACGGTCGGGCTCGTCACGCGCATCCTCACCGCAGCCCGCGCTGCCGAGAAGGCGATCTCCGGGGTGACCGCGCTAACGTACCTTTCCGCGCTGAACGACGCGAAGGGGCAGCTGGGGGGCCTGGTCTGGGCTGACGGGATGGGGCCTGGCTTCGTCTCCGCGACGGGGCTCGAGCAGTTGCGCCAGCTTCCGCGCTACCTCGCCGGCATCTCCCTCCGCATGCAGGCCCTGCCGACCAATCCGGGACGCGATCGGGCGTGGCAGACGCAGGTGGAGACGGCGGTCGCGCTCTACACGGACGCCGGCGGCCGCATCCCGCTCGCTCCGGGGTCGCCGCCCGCCGTCGCGCACGCCCGGTGGATGCTCGAAGAGTTCCGTGTCTCGCTGTTCGCCCAGTCGCTCGGCACCGCCGAGTCGGTCTCGCTGCAGCGCATCCGAAAGGTCCTCGCCTCCTGACCCACGGCTCGACCCGGGTCAGACGCCGAGGTGGAAGCCGCCGTTGGAGTGCAGGAGCTGGCCGTTGACCCAGCCACCGCTCACCGACAGCAGGAACGCGACGAGGTCCGCGGTGTCCTGCGGGCGGCCGAGCCGCCCGAGCGCGGTCTCGGCGGCCAGCTGCTCGGCGAGCTCCGACGTCATCCACCCGGTGTCGATCGGACCCGGATTGACCAGGTTGGCCGTGATCCCGAGGTTGGCCAGCTCAACAGCAGCCGCCCTCACGATGCGGTCGAGCGCGCCCTTGCTCGCTCCATACGGCAGGTTATGCGCGGTGTGGTCGCTGGTCAGCGCCACGATGCGGCCCAGACCGAAGCCGGACGAGTACTGCTCGGCGAACGCCTTGATGAGAAGCCAGGTGCCGCGGGTGTTTACCGCGAAATGCCGGTCGAAGGCCTCGACGCTGGTGTCGAGGATCCCGCTGTCGACGGAATGCGCATGGCTGGCGACCAGCGCCTGGATGGGCCCGAGGGCGGCGCGTACCCGATTCAGGGCGAGCGCGGGCGCGTCCGGGTGCGACAGATCCACGGCGACCGGGAGGGCGCGAGCACCGAGCGCCCGGAGTTCGTCGGCGAACACGTCGTGCGCCCGCTCGTGCGCGCCCCACGGCATCGAAGCGTCGTAGTCGTCCCAGAACGCGAACGCGACATCCCAGCCGAGAGATGCCTGCTTCCGTGCGATGGCGGCGCCGATCGACTCCGGCCTGCTCGCACCCGTCACCAATACCACCGGCCGCATCGCATCCATCCCGCGATGCTATCGGCTCCGGAGTTTTTCGCGGGACACGCCGTGTCGGGGACGAAAAACTCCGGAGCCGGCCGCTGGAGGCTAGAGCACCTTCGAGAGGAACGCCTGCGTGCGCTGGTGCTGCGGGTTGCTGAGCACCTCGCGCGGGTCGCCCGACTCGACGACGACGCCGCCGTCCATGAAGACCAGCTCGTCCGCCACCTCGCGGGCGAAGCCCATCTCGTGCGTCACGACCACCATCGTCATGCCGCTCGCGGCCAGCCCCTTCATCACGTCGAGTACTTCGCCGACGAGCTCCGGGTCGAGCGCCGAGGTCGGCTCGTCGAACAGCATCAGCTTCGGGTCCATCGCGAGCGCCCGGGCGATCGCGACGCGCTGCTGCTGCCCACCGGACAGCTGCGACGGGTAGTGGTCACCCTTCTCGCTCAGCCCGACACGGATGAGCAGCTCATTGCCGCGCTCCACCGCCTTCGCCTTCGAGAGGCCCTTCACGCGGATCGGCGCCTCGATGATGTTCTCGAGCGCCGTCATGTGCGGGAACAGGTTGAACCGCTGGAACACCATCCCGATCTCACGGCGCTGGCGGGCCGCCTCCTTCGGCTTCAGCTCGTACAGCTTGTCGCCGTGCTGGCGGTAGCCCACCACCTCGCCGTCCACCGAGAGGCGGCCGGCGTCGACCCGCTCCAGGTGGTTGATGCAGCGGAGGAAGGTCGACTTGCCGGATCCACTGGGGCCGATGATGCACAGCACCTCGCCCTGGTTCACCTTCAGATCGATGCTCTTGAGCACCTCGTTCGAGCCGAAGCTCTTCGAGACGCCCTCAGCCAGCACCATCGGTGTCGCCTTGGTGTCGGTCATCCCTTGCCTCCGAGGTCGTTGCCGTCCGGTGCACCGGCGGCAGGCAGAGCGCCGGTCGCGAGCGCGGGGTCGTTGCGGTCAGGGCGTCGAGCGTTCACGCCGCGGGAGAACCGCTTCTCCAGGAAGTACTGGCCCACCATCAGCAGCGAGGTGAACAGCAGGTACCAGAGCGACGCGACGATCAGCAGCGGGATGGGCGTGTACGTGACCGCGGAGATGTCGCGCGCGACACCGTACAGGTCCGTGGTCAGCGGGATGGCGGCCACCAGCGACGTCGTCTTCAGCATCGAGATGACCTCGTTGCCGGTCGGCGGGATGATGACGCGCATCGCCTGCGGGATCACGATTCGGGTCATGGTCTGCCACCACGACATCCCGAGCGCCGTCGCCGCCTCCTCCTGACCCTCGTCGACCGAGAGGAGTCCTGCGCGGACGATCTCCGCCATGTAGGCCGCCTCGTTCAGCGCGAGGCCGATGATGGCGATGACGAACGCGTTCTGCATGAACCCGAGGTTCAGGTCGAAGCCGACCTGCGTCCACGGCACGCCGAGGAAGACCTGCGGGTAGATCAGGGAGAACAGGCCCCAGAAGACCAGCTGCACGTACACAGGAGTGCCGCGGAAGATCCACAGGTACAGCCAGGCGACCGACTTCACCACCGGGTTCGGGGAGAGTCGCATGACGGCGAGGACGAGGCCGAGGACCACACCGATGATCATCGAGTAGATCGTCAGCTGGAGGGTGACGAGCGCAGCTGCACTGATGCGCCGGTCGAAGACGTATTTGCCGACGTACTGCCAGCCGTAGGCGTCGCGCTGGGAGGCGTCCACGATGAACCAGACCAGCAGCAGGATGAGGATGGCCGCGAAGACGATCCGCCACGGGTGCCGGAGCTTGATCGCCTTGATCGGTTCGGGGCGGGTCCCGCCCGGCGACGGGACGGATCCCGTCGCCGGCCGGGCGGTGTTGCTTTGGGACATGAAGGTCAGCCCTTCGAGGCCGCGTTGACCTCGGCGGACTGGACGGCGCCGTCAGCGACGCCCCACTTGTCGAGGATCTTCTTGTAGGTGCCGTCGTCGATCAGGGCCTGGACCGTCTTCTGGAGCACCGGCACCAGCTTCGAGTCCTTCTTGACCGGCAGACCGTAGGGCGCCTCGTCGAAGGTCTTCCCTGCCTCCTCGAGCTTGCCGTTCGACTTGGAGATCGCGTACAGGGTGACGGGCGAGTCGGCGCTGAGCGCATCCGCCTTGCCCAGGATGACGGCGTTGGTCGCGTCATCCTGGGTGTCGTAGCGGAGCGCCTGGATGGCGGGCTTGCCCGCGTCCGTGCACTTCTTCGACTTGGCAGGGACCTCGTCGGTGTCCTCGTACGTGGTCGACTGCACGGCGACCTTCAGGCCGCACGCGTTGTCCGGGTCGATGTTCTTGCCCTTCTGGGAAGCCCAGAGGATACCGGCCGAGTAGTAGTTGACGAAGTCGACCTGCTGCTCGCGCTCGGTGGTGTCGGTGAACGACGACATCCCGAAGTCGTCCTTGCCGCCGGTGATGCTCGGGATGATGTTGTCGAACTTCGCGATGGCGAAGTCGACCTTCAGTCCGAGCTTCGCGGCGATCGCGTTGGTCAGGTCGACCTCCCAGCCGACGGGCTGGCCGTTGTCGTCCTTGTACTCGTTCGGCGGGTACGTGTTGTCCATGCCGACGACGAGCTTGCCGGCGTCCTTGATGTTCTGGGGCAGCTGGCCCGCGAGGGTGTCGTCCTTCTTCACATCCGCCGCAGCGCTCGACGTTGAGCCTGAAGTGGGGGTGGAGTTGTCGACGCAACCGGTGAGCGCGAGCGCTGCAACGGCGGCTACTGCGACGAATGGTGCCGCGGTACGAATGCGCATAGTGTCGTTGTCCTTCTTCCTGGTGCAGGAATGGTGGTGTGATTGCACGGGTAAGGGGAGGATACCCCAGCGGACGGGCCGCCCCTCAACACTAATTCGCGCAGGGAACGGCGTTTTTCGCGGAGGTTTCCGTCACGTTTCGGCGTCGAGGGCGTCGGAAACCTCCGAATCGTGCGTGATCAGGCACGGAAACGCAGGCTGTCACTCCCCTTGTCGCGCTGGGCCTGTGGCGACAGGTCGGCCCGGGTCGTTCGACCAGGCCGAGTACGACCCCACGTAGAGCGGCGGAAGCGGGAGGCCGGCGACGACCAGCGCCAGAGCTTCGTGGGCCGCTGTGACGCCGGAACCGCAGTAGACGCCGACGGGCGTGTCGCCGTGGATGCCGAGAGCGGCGAAGCGCGCGGCGAGCGTCTCCGCGGGCAGCATCCGGCCGTCGGCGCCGACGTTCTCGGTCGTAGGTGCACTGACGGCGCCGGGGATGTGACCGGGGCGCGGATCCATGGGCTCCACCTCGCCACGGAACCGCTCGCCCGCGCGGGCGTCGAGCAGCACGCCGTCGCTCGCGGAGGCGAGGTCGGCAGCGCCGTCGGCGTCGAGGGTCGGAAGCGCACCGAAGTGCACGTTGATAGTGCCCGGCACGGTCAGCACCGCGCCGGTCTCGACCGGCATTCCTGCCTCGCGCCAGGCGGCGAAGCCGCCGTCGAGGACCCGGACGTCGCTGACGCCCGCGTGCCGCAACAGCCACCACGCGCGGGCGGCGGAGGTACCGGAGACGTCGTCGTAGACCACGACGGCGTCTCCGTCGCTGAGTCCCCACCGCCGTGCGGCCTCCTGGAAGTCGGCCTCCGTCGGCAGCGGGTGGCGGCCGTCCGTCGGCGCACCGTGGCCGGCGAGCTCGGTGTCGAGGTCGACATATACCGCGCCGGGGATGTGGCCGCGCTCGTACTCTTCGTGGCCGGGCGGGCCGCCCAGCTGCCAGCGCACGTCGAGCACGCGCCACGACGAACGCCGCCGGCCGGCGCCGCTCCACAGGGATTCAGCCCCGAGAGCGACGTCCAGCGCGGCGGCGGTGATCAGCGGAGGTGGCTCCGTGGTCATACTCAACGTCCGGTGGAGTCTCAGCGTCCGGTGGAGGCCTTGGCGTTCGACTCGTAGGAGGTGTTGGTGGCTTCGAAGAAGTTCACCAGCTCCAGCGTGTCGTTCGCCGTCGCCATCCACTTGGCCGGGTTCGACACCTTGTACTCGGCCTCGAAGCCCAGCTCCTCCAGGCGACGATCCGCCAGGTACTTCACGTACTGGTTGATGTAATTGGCGTTGAGGCCCAGGATCCCGCCGGGAAGGAGGTCGCGGTTGTACTGCTCCTCCATCTCCACGGCATCCAGGATCATCTGACGGATCTCGTTGGCGAACTCAGGCGTCTGCAGCTCGGGATTCTCCTCCAGCACGGTGAGGATCAGGTTGATGCCGAACTTGAGGTGCAGCGACTCGTCGCGCACCACCCAGTCGATCAGCGACCCGAAGTTGCGCAGCAGGTTCCGCTGGCGGAACGACAGCGCGACCATGAAGCCCGAGTAGAACCAGATCCCCTCGAGGATGACGTTGTACGCCACCAGGTTGCGGATGAAGTCCTGCTTGCCCTCGGTCGTCGTGATGTCGAGCGTCTGCTCGGTCATCCGCTTGATGAAAGCGACCTCGAACTCCTCCTTCTTCGCCATCGACGGCACGTCGACGTGGGAGTTGTAGGCCTGCCCGCGGTCGATCGGGAACGTCTCGAGGACGTACTCGAACGACATGCAGTGGTTCGCCTCCTCCCACATCTGCTTGGCGAGGTAGAGGTGCGCCTCGGCCGCGTTGATGTACGGGTAGACGCCGAACGCGAGGGCCTTGTTGACCAGAAGCTCGTTCGGGTTGAAGTAGCTCATCAGGAAGGTGACCGCGTGGCGTTCCTCGTCGGTCATCCGCTTGAAGTCGGCGATGTCCTCGCCGAGCTGGATCTCGTTCGGGAACCAGGTGTTCGCCACAGCCTGGTCGTAGAGGTCCATCGCCCACTGGTACTTCACGGGCTTGAGCAGCAGGCCCTCTTCGATTCCTGTTCCCAGAATCCCCATCGTTGTTCTCTCCTCGTTGCTTCTACGGCCGGATGCGGTGGTGGCCAGGCCTACTGGCAGGACTCGCACTGCAGGTCGTCCATCGGGTCGACCGGCACGTAGTATTCCTCGATCTTGGTGCTGTTCACTTGTTCTCACCACCCGACGTGGTGCTGGTGGAGGACAGGCCGCCGAAGCCGAAGCCACGACGTGCGGGGGCCGGCGCCGGAGCAGTTTCGGTGATGGCCGGAGCGGCGGCAGGCGTGCCGGCACCGACGGTCGCGAAGCCCTTGCGGCCGCCGGAGATCTCCTCCGCCTTGTTCACCTTGACGGTGGACTGCTCGGCCTGGTGACGCGGCTTCATGTGGAGGTAGTACGTCGTCTTGACGCCCTTCTCCCACGCCGCGTAGTAGATGTCCATCATGTCGCCGAGGTCGCGCGTCTCGAGGTACATGTTGCGGCTGATCGCCTGGTCGATCCACTTCTGCGCACGGGCCGCGACCTCGATGAAGGAGTACGGCGAGAGCTGGAAGCTCGTCTTGAAGGTGGCCTTCACCTCGTCCGGGATCTCGGCGATGTTCTGGATGTCGCCCTGCGAACGCAGGATCGCCTCACGGACGTCCTGCCACAGGCCACGCTCCTGCAGCGCCTCGACCAGGTTGCGGTTGACCTCGAGGAACTTGCCCGACGAGGTCGCCCGGCTGAAGATCTGCGAGAACTGCGGGTCGAAGCCGGGCGTGGTGCCCGCGACGAGACCGATGGACGCGGTCGGCGCGATGGCCATGAGGGTCGCGTTGCGCATCCCGCCCTTGACCTTCTCGCGCAGGCGGTCCCAGTCGAGGCGGATGGTGCGGTCGACCGTGATCGGGACGCCGCGGTCGGCCTCCGTGAGGGCGATCGAGTCGTAGGGCACGAGACCCTTCGACCAGCGCGACCCCTCGAAGTTCGGGTACGCGCCGCGCTCCTGCGCCAGGTCGGCGCTCTCGTCGATGGCGGCGTACGAGACGTGCTCCATGATCTCGTCGATCAGGGCGTACGCCTCCTCGCTCTCGTAGCTGATGCCGAGGCGCTCGACGATGTCGGTGAAGCCCATCACACCGAGACCGATCGCGCGGTTCTGCTGGTTGGAGAAGTCGGCCTCGTCGACGCTCGACACGGTGATGTCGATCAGGTTGTCGAGCTGGCGCACCGCCTGGCGTGCGCTCGCCTCGATGCGCTCCCAGTCCATCTTCCCGTCGACCAGGTGGCGCGAGAGGTTGATCGACGCCAGGTTGCAGACCGAGACGTTGTCGCGGTCCTGCGGCAGCGTGATCTCGGTGCACAGGTTGGAGAGGTGGATGGTGCCGGTGTTGTTGTTGAGGGCACGGTTGTTGATCGTGTCCTTCCAGGTCAGCCACGGGTGGCTGGTGGTCTGGAGGCTCATCAGGATGTCCTTGAACTGCGCGCGGGCGCTGATCTTCTTGAACATCCGCAGGTTGCCGGCCTCGGCCTCGGCCACGTAGTGGGCGTAGCGCTCGGAGAACGCCTTGCCGTAGAGCTCGTTGAGGTCGCCGACCTCCAGCGGGTCGAAGAGGTACCAGTCCTCGTCGTTCTGGACGCGCTTCATGAACTCGTCGCTGATCCACACGGCGGTGTTCGCCGTGCGGGTGCGGCGGTAGGGGTCGCCCGAGTTCTGGCGCAGGTCCAGGAACTCCGGGAAGTCCATGTGCCAGTTCTCCATGTAGAAGCAGAGGGCGCCGAACTTCTTGCCGCCGCGGCTGACCGCGCGGAGCACCGAGTCGATCGTGTGCATAAAGGGGATGGGGCCGGTCGAGGTGGTGTTGTTCGAGCGGATGGGCGAGCCCTGCGCACGAAGCTTCGTGACCGCGAGGCCGATGCCGCCGGTGCCCTTGGTCAGCCACATGACGTCGCGCACGCTCTTCGCGATGTGCTCGATGTCATCCTGCATCTCCATGACGAAGCAGTTGGAGAGCTGCGGGTACGCCGTGCCTGCGTTGACCAGAGTGGATCCGGCGGCCAGGTACTCGAGCTTCGACATCTTGTCGTAGAACGCGATCGCGTGGCTGGTGGGGTCGGCCTCGTTGAGGGAGAGGCCCATCGCGATGCGCATCCAGAAGAACTGCGGCACCTCGAGCGAGTCGCCGTTGCGCGCCTTGATGCCGTAGCGGTTGTTGAGGGTGACGACGCCGATGTACTTCAGGAGCTCGTCGCGCGACGGGTCGAGGTACCCCGCGAGGCGGTCGAGGTCGAAAGCGGTGGTGAAGCGGCCGTCGAGGAGCGTCTCGGAGACGCCGCGCTCGATGTAGCCGCGGAAGCGGGAGGTGTGGAGCTCGACGAGCTCGTCGTGGCTCTCGTAGTCGCCGAGGACGCGCTTGTAGATCGTCTTGAGGAGGAGGCGTGCGGCGACGGTGTCGAACGCGGGGTCGTCCTTGACGTTCTGGAGGGCGACCTGGATGACCGCCTCGTCGAGCTGCTGCGTCGTGATGCCGTCGAACAGAGTGAGCTCGAGCTCGCTCGCGATCTGCGTCACCCACGTGATGTTGTCGTCCAGACCCTGGGCCGCGTTCTCGATGGCCAGGTTGATCTTGTTGGCGTCGTACGGCTCCCGCTCGCCGTTCCGCTTCACGACTGTGATACCCACTGTCTCTCCCTCTTCGATGTGCCGCCTGAGCGGCTGAAATCCCCGCCGAACCGTGCCCTCTCGCATCGTGGGAAGGCTGACCGGCTCTGTGTGCTCGACCACTATATAGCGGGGGTCCGACATTTCCATTCCCCCACATCTAGTGGGCGTGTCGTCCACAGGTGGGGAGAACTTATGCACAGTTTCCACACCCCGCGAAGTGGGGATAGCGCCCTGTGGAGACTCCCCGGAACCGCTCCGCGGACCGATAGTGTGGATGGCTGTGAGCACCTATTCGAGCCTCCTGAAGACGCCGGGCGTCGCCCGCATCATCGCGGCTCAGCTCACCGCGCGCTTCCCGTTCGGGATGCTCTCGCTCGCCTTCCTCCTCCACATCGAGCGGGTCCACGACTCCTACGGTGCGGCAGGCCTGGTGCTCGGGGCGATGAGCATCGGCCAGGCGATCGCCGGCCCGATGACCAGCCGGCTCATGGGCGTGCTCGGGATGCGCGTCGTGCTGTGGACGACCCTCGGGTTCTGCTCCGCGGCGGTCGCGGCGATCGGCATCTTCGTGATGCCCATCCCGCTGACCATGGGCGTGGCGTTCTTCGCGGGACTCAGCATGCCGCCCATCCAGCCGGCCGTGCGCACGATCTACCCCAAGATGGTGAACTCGCGGCAGCTCACCCCGCTGTTCTCGCTCGATGCATCGGCCCAGGAGATCATCTGGATCGCCGGCCCCGTCGCGATCACGTTCGTCTCGACCCAGCTCGGCACGGTCGAGGGCATCCTCATGTCAGTCGCCATCATGCTGGCCGGCGGCTGCTGGTTCATCTCCTCCCCGGAGGTCGGGCGGGTGCGCATCCCGCGCAGCAAACGGCGGTTCGGGACGGTGCTGGCGCGGCCGCCCGTGCTGCTCGCGACGGTCGTCGGGTTCCTGCTCATCGGCTCGTGCTCCGCGGTCGAGGCGGGTGTCGTCGCGACGTTCGGCGACGGTTCGCCCCTCGCCGGCATCGTGCTCGCCATCTGGTCGCTCGGGTCGCTGGTGGGCGGCCTGGCGTTCGGCCACATCCCGATCGGGCCGTGGGCGACCGCTCGGCGCATGCTGATCGTGTTCATCGGCGTCGTGCTCTCGTCCTTCATGCTCTGGTCGTGGTGGGGCCTGTCGCTCACCCTGCTGATCGCCGGCGTGGGTATCGCGCCCGCCCTCGCGGTGCTGTTCGCCATCGTGTCGGCGAGCGTGAAGTTCTCGGACACGGCCGAGGCGTACGGCTGGGTCGGCACCGGCCAGCTCATCGGCGCGGCCCTCGGGTCGGCGCTTGCAGGGTTCCTCATCGACGGCGTCGGACCGGTCGGAGCCTTCTGGGTCGCCGGGGCCTTCGCCGCGGTCGGCTTCGTGGTCCCCGCCCTCGCGCACCGCATCCACCCGGACCTCCGCGGCCGCGACGCGTCCCCCATCCCCGACACGGAGCCCGTCCCGGTCCAGCCCTCCTGACCGGCGCGCGGGCGTCAGTCGGTGTCATCCCGTGCGGTCCCGGGCTGTCCCGTCCCATACTCCTCCGCGTCCCCGTTCCCTCCCTCCATCCGCGAGTTGCGACAAGACGTCGCAACTCGACGGAGATAACCGCAACGACTCACCACTCGATCTCGGCTTGTGGAGAGATCGGAACGTTTATTGCCGGACCACGGCAAGGTGTGGGCATGGGCCGTACCGCTGATCCCCTTCCCCGCCAGCTCTCACGAGCGCCGTTCCGCACCTCCGACGCCGCCCTCCTGGGCGTCTCGCCAGCCCGATTGCGCGCTCGCGACCTGACGCGACCCGTTCGAGGCGTCCGCGCACCCGCCGACGCCGACCTCGTCGCCCGCTGCCAGGCGCTGCTCCTTCATCGCACGGATTTCGCTTTCAGCCATGCGACCGCGGCTCGTCTCTACTGCGCACCGCTCCCGCATACGCTCGAGAACGAGTGCCGCATCCACGTCACCGTCGAGGCGCCGTTGCGCGCTCCGCAGATCGCCGGTGTCTCAGGTCATGTCGCGCGCGGGGTGGCGATACTCGATCTCCGCGGACTACCGCTGACATCGCCGGAACAGACGTGGCTCGCTCTCGCCGCTGACTTGCGTCGGGAGCAGTTGATAGCGGTGGGCGACTACTTCCTCATGCATAAGCTAGTCACTCCCGAGTCTCTCGCAAGCGAGCTTGAGTCATGCACAGGTCGGCGTGGGATGGCGACAGCGCGCTGCGCCCTCCCCCTCGTTCGGTCAGGTTCGGAGTCACCGGCGGAGAGCCTGCTGCGCGTTATCCTCTCCGATGCGGGCATGGAGCCGCCTTCCCTCAACCACCGCATCCACGAGCGCGACGGGAGTTTCGTCGCGCGGGTCGATCTGGCGTATCCCGAGCGGAGACTCGCACTCGAGTATGAGGGCGATCACCACCGCACCGACCGAGGCCAATGGCATAAGGACATCGACCGTCAGAGTCGGCTCGAGGACCTCGGCTGGCGGGTGATCCGCGTGACCGCCGCGGACGTGGCCGCTCCGGCGTCTCTGCTGGCCCGGTTGCAGCGTGCCGTCCTCGGCCAATGGTGAGTAGATGTCCAAATTTCGCCCGAGTGGCGACCTGATGTCACCACTCGGCCGGGCGCGCGCAGCGCTACCAGCGAGGGTGGACGGCGGCGCGGAAGTGGTCGTCGTAGATGCGGTGGACTCCGGCGTCGAAGGCGTCGGGGAGGCGAGCGGATGCGGCGGCCGCGTTCGCGCGCGCCTGCTCCGGCGAGCGCGCACCCGGGATGACCGTGGTGACACCGTCCTGGGCGACGATCCAGGCGATCGCGGCCTGGGCGGGCGTCGCGCCTTCCGGGACCAGCTCGACAAACTCGCGCGCCGCCTTCACTCCCTCTGCGAAGTCCACGCCCGAGAAGGTCTCGCCCACATCGAACGCCTCGCCGTGGCGGTTGTAGTTGCGGTGATCGTCCGCGGCGAAGGTCGTCTGCTCGGTGTACCGGCCGCTCAGCAGCCCGGAGGCGAGCGGCACGCGGGCGATGATCCCGACGCCGGCCTCCCGCGCCGCGGGAAGCACCCGGTCGAGCGGCTTCAGTCGGAACGCGTTCAGGATGATCTGCACGGTCGCCGTCCCCGGGCGGGCGATCGCGGCGAGGGCCTCATCCGCCGTTTCCACGCTGACGCCGTAGTTCTCGATCGCGCCCTCCTCGACGAGCGTGTCGAGGGCGTCGTAGACCGCATCCGTCGAGAAGACGGGCGTGGGCGGGCAGTGCAGCTGCACGAGGTCGAGCCGGTCGACGCCGAGGTTCCGCCGCGAGCGGTCGGTCCACTCGCGGAACTTCTCGAGCGTGAAGTTCGCCGGGTCCTGGGCTTCGCGCCGTCCCATCTTGGTGGCGACGGTCAGGGGCAGTTCGGGATGCTCGGTCACGAATCGCCCGATGATCTGCTCGCTGCGGCCGTCGCCGTACACATCGGCCGTGTCGAAGAAGGTGACTCCGGACTCGGCGGCCGCTTCGAGCACGCCGAGCGCGTCCTCTTCCGAGACGTCGCCCCAGTCCGCTCCGAGCTGCCACGTGCCGAGTCCGACGACCGACACCTCCCGACCGGTTCCACCGAGGATGCGCTGTTCCATGCTTCCAGCCTATGCCGCGCCCGTCGTGTCGACCGCTCCGACCCCGGCGTCCCCGATCCCACCGGTCCCGGGCCACCATGCCGGCGTGAGCCGCCGCACCAACGAGAGGAACGCATCCACGTCCCGTGGGCGCGGTCGCGTGAGCCAGGCGTCGATCGCGCCGATGGTGCCGTCGGCGAGGTACCGCGAGATCGCCTCGCGCTCGATCTCGTCGCGGGCCGGCACGACCACGCTGTGCTGCTCCAGCAGCAGGTTGATGGACCCTTGGAAGTGCTCGCTGAGCATCGCGTGGAGGCTGGCCGTCCCGCTCTCGGCCCCGAGGCCCCGCCGGTAGATGACGTCGTAGTGGTCGACATGCCGGAGCACAGCGCGCGTGACGGCGACGACGGCGGCGGCCGCGTCCCGCGGCTCCACGTCGACGAGGTGCTCCGCACGCAGCGCGTCGAGCTCGGCGCGAAGCACGCGTTCCAGGAGGTCGGCGGGTGAG
Source organism: Leifsonia sp. RCC_180 (assembly GCF_058138205.1). NCBI lineage: Bacteria > Bacillati > Actinomycetota > Actinomycetes > Micrococcales > Microbacteriaceae > Leifsonia > Leifsonia sp. RCC_180. Next base: position 1,441,473 of record NZ_CP200340.1, read on the forward strand.
GAGGCGTACTCGTAGACGGTCGAACGGTGCACTCCGGCCTCCGCCGCGAGCGCGGACACGGTCACGTCGGTGACCGGCATCCGCGAGGCGAGGTCGAGGATCGTGGCGCTCAGCCGGGTGAGCGTCTTCTGTTGGCGTGCGTCCACCGAACGATCGTACAATGGAGTTATCCGACAGCTGTCGGATAACGAAAGGAGTTTTCCCATGGCTCAGTACGACGTCGCCGACCGGTCCGCCATCGTGACCGGAGGCGGCTCGGGTATCGGCCGCGCCATCGCTCTGACCCTCGCGGCGAGCGGTGCTTCGGTTCTCGTCACCGACCTGAACGAGGCGAACGCGAAGGCGGTGGTCGCCGAGATCGAGGCCGCCGGCGGGACGGCCGCAGCGCTCGCGGGCGATGTGACCGACCCGGAGTTCGCGCAGGCAAGCGTCGCCGCCGCGAACGAGCTCGCTCCCCTGCGCATCGCGGTCAACAACGCCGGCATCGGAGGCGCCTCCGCCCCGGTCGGCGACTATCCGCTCGATTCCTGGCGCGCGGTCATCGAGGTGAACCTCAACGCCGTGTTCTACGGCATGCAGCCCCAGCTCGACGCGATCGGCGCCAATGGCGGCGGCGCGATCGTGAACATGGCCTCCATTCTGGGAAGCGTCGGCTTCGCGAACTCCTCCGCCTACGTCACCGCGAAGCACGCGCTGCTCGGCCTGACGCAGAATGCGGCCCTGGAGTACGCCGGCAAGGGCGTCCGCGTGGTCGCGGTTGGCCCCGGCTTCATCCGCACCCCGCTCGTCGCCTCGAACATGGATGCGGACGCGCTGAGCTTCCTGGAGGGCAAGCACGCCCTGGGTCGGCTCGGTGAGCCGGAGGAAGTCGCGGCGCTCGTCGCCTTCCTCGCCTCCGACGCCGCGAGCTTCATCACGGGCAGCTACCACCTGGTCGACGGCGGCTACACGGCTCAGTGATCCGTCCACAGGCGCCGCTTATCCACAGCTGCGCCCGAGGACTGCCGCGCTCGGTCACGCTCCCCTACTCTGAGGATCGTGACCGAGCACCCCGCCCCCGCACCCGCTGACCCGCTGACCGACGAACTCCTGGCCCGCATCCGGGAGCGTGCGGCGGGCTACGACCGCGACAACCGCTTCTTCACGGAAGACTTCGCCGAACTGGCCGACGCCGGCTATCTGAAGGCGCTCGTGCCTACGGAGTTCGGTGGGCTCGGACTGAGCCTGCAGCAGACCGCGCGGCTCCAGGTTCGACTGGCGGGTGCCGCACCGGCGACGGCGCTCGCGGTGAACATGCACCTGGTCTGGACCGGCATCGCGAAGACCCTTCACGACCGCGGTGACGTCTCGCTCGAATTCGTCCTCCGTGAAGCGGGTGCGGGCGAGGTCTTCGCTTTCGGACTGAGCGAGGCGGGCAACGACCTCGTCCTGTTCGGCTCCACGACCGAGGCCCGACCAGAGCCCGACGGGTCGTACCGCTTCCACGGCCGCAAGATCTTCACCTCCCTCTCCCCCGCGTGGACGCGCCTGGGCACGATGGGGCTCGACAGCACCAGCCCCGACGCGCCCAAGATCGTGTACGGCTTCATCGAGCGCACCGGCGGCGGCTTCGAGATCCGGGAGGACTGGGACACGCTCGGGATGCGCGCGACGCAGAGCAACACGACGGTGCTGGACGGAGCGCCCGCGCCCGCCGACCGCATCGTGAGGCGGCTCGACCCCGGGCCGAACCCCGATCCGCTGGTGTTCGCGATCTTCGCCAACTTCGAGATCCTGCTCGCCGCGGTTTACACCGGCATCGGCGCGCGTGCCCTGGAGCTCGCGGTCGAGGCGGCTCACCGGCGCACGAGCCTGAAGAACGAGGGCCGCAGCTACGCGAACGATCCGGACATCCGGTGGAGGGTCGCCGAGGCGGCCATCGAACAAGACGCCTTACTCCCCCAGCTGGATGCTCTCGCCGGCGACGTGGATGCGCTCGCCGACCACGGGCGACTGTGGTTTCCGAAACTGGTCGGCCTGAAGGTACGCGCCACCGAGACGGCCCGCCGCGTGGTCGATCAGGCCATCCGTGTCTCCGGCGGCTCGACCTTCTTCGCGGGCAACGAGCTCGGACGCCTGTACCGGGATGTGCTGGCCGGCCTCTTCCACCCGTCCGATGCGGAGTCGGCCCACAACACGGTCGCCAATGCCTGGCTCGGGCCGGTCGAGGACTAGCCGCGGCACGGAGGGAGCAGCGACCATGAAGGAGATCACCGCGCGACACTTCGCCGAGCGCCTCGAGCGCGGGGCCACTCAGGCGCACGCGGCAGGATTCGACGGACTCGTCGTCGCGCCCGGTCCGGACCTCGCCTACTTCGCCGACTACCTGCCGGTGGCGACGACCGAGCGCATCACTCTGCTGGTGATTCCGGCCGAAGGCGAGCCGACCATGCTCGTGCCCGCGCTGGAGCACGGAGGTGCGGCGGAGACCCGCGCGGCCGGCGCCATCCGGCTCATCGACTGGGCGGACGGCGAGGACGAGTACGTTCCTGCGGCCGCGTTGCTCCGACCGGACGGTCGCTACGCGATCTCCGACTCGACGTGGGCGATGCATCTCCTCGGCCTGCAAGAGAAGCTGCCAGCAGCGCGCTTCGCGGCGATTTCCACCGCCCTGCCGCTCCTCCGGGCGGTGAAGACCGCTGACGAGGTGGACCGGCTTGCTGCCGCGGGGGCCGCGGCCGACGCCACGTTCGAAGACGTCCTGCGGCTGCCCTTCGCCGGACGCGCCGAGCGAGACCTGGCGGCCGAACTCGACCGACTGCTCCGCGAGCACGGTCACACACAGGTCGATTTCACGATCGTCGCCTCGGGACCCAACGGAGCAGATCCTCACCACGAGCCCGGCGGGCGCACGATCGCCGACGGCGACATGGTGGTGCTCGACTTCGGAGGCCTGCTCGATGGATACGGCTCCGACACCACACGCACAGTGCACGTCGGCGAACCGACCGACGAAGAGCACGAGGTCTTCGAAGTCGTCAAGCGAGCACAGCAGACCGCGTTCGAGGCGGTCGCAGTCGGTGTCCCATGTCAGGAGATCGACCGAGCCGCGCGCCGTGTCATCCGGGATGCCGGCTACGGCGAGTTCTTCATCCACCGGGTCGGGCACGGGATCGGCGTGACGACGCACGAACCGCCGTACCTGGTCGAGGGAGAAGAGCGTCCCATCGAAGCCGGGATGTGCTTCTCCATCGAACCGGGAATCTACCTGCCGGGACGATTCGGCGTCCGCATCGAGGACATCGTCGTTGCTGCAGAGGACGGCGCACATCGCCTGAACAACTCGAGCCGGGAACTGCACATCGTCGGGTGAGGCCGGTCGGCCGAGCTGGGTCGGGCGAGGTCGCGTCGGCTGAGGTCGGCCTAGCGGGTCGGGCGCTCCAACGCCGCAGGAGCGGCTTCCGCACTCCGCCGCCGCCGGGCGATCGGAAGGGCCACGAGGCGCCACCCGACGAGGAACACGCCCAGCACGACCGCGGCGACCGCGATGAAAGACGGCTGCACACCCTGCCCCGCGGAGGTGCGGATCAGCATCCCGACGGCGACGGTCATCAGCCACACGGGGATGCCGGTCCAGACGATGGCGAGAGGACGGCGCCACGCCCAGGTGACCAGCCATCCCACGAGCAGCCCGACCAGGAACGGCCAGAGCGTCTCGGCGATGCCGGACACGGTGGTCGCCTCAGCGTGGCTGCGCCTGCCGACCAGCACGAAGAGGGTCACGAATGCCGCGTCTATGACGAATGCGGCCAGCGCGGTCCTCCAAGATTTCACGGGCTCCAGGCTACGCGGAGACCCCCGAGCATTCCCTGGGCGGCACCCGTGTTGATACCGAGGGTTATGCACAATCGGCAGGTTGTCCACAGATGCGACGGCGCCTCGACACGGCGTCCGTGGCCGCTCATTAGACTGACCGCTGTCCGCCGCCGAGCCCGGGAGCCCCGTTGCCGAATTTCGACTTCCTCAGCCAGCCCGCGCTGCCCCGGCCGGAGGTGACGCTGGAGGACGCAGCGACGATTGCCGCCTCATACTTTGGTCTCGAGGGCATCGTCACTGAGCTGGGAAGCAACCAGGACCGCAACTTCCGCATCGACACGGGCACCGACCGCTACGTGCTCAAACTGGCGAATCCGGTCTTCGCAGCCGATGAGCTCCTGGCCCAGAACGCGGCGCTCACCGCCCTCACCGGCTCCGGCATCCGCATCCCCGACGTCATCCGTTCACGTACCGGCGAGGAGCTCGTCGCGGTCGACGTGCGCGGCGTCACGCTTCAGGTGCGCGTCCTCCGCTACCTCGATGGCGACCCGCTCACCGACGTGGACCGGCCGTCGCGGGAGCAGCTGCGCACTCTCGGCACCCTCGCCGGACGAGTGGCCGCCGGGCTCGCCGGACTGCGGCACCCGGGGCTCGACCGCACGACGCAGTGGGATGCTCGGATCAGCGGCGAGGTGGTCGACCTGCTGCTCGAGCACGTCTCCCAGCCCGCCAAACGTACCGTCGTCCGGGAGGCGACGGATGCGGCGCTCGCTCGCCTGCGGCCGCTGCGTGAGCGGCTGCGCATCCAGGCGGTCCACGGCGACGTCACCGATGACAACATCGTGCTCGGTGACGGCGGCCCCGGCGTCATCGACTTCGGCGACGTCGCCGACGGCTGGCTCGTCGCCGAACTGGCCGCGACGGTCACGAGCGCGCTGCACCACGTTCCGGACGATCCGCTCGCCGTGCTGGAGGTGGTGGACGCCTTCCACGCCGAGGCCCCGCTCGACGATGCCGACCTCGCCGCTCTCTGGCCGCTGGTGGTCCTGCGCGGCGCCGTGCTGGTCGTCAGTGGTGAGCAGCAGGTCGCGCTCGAAGCCGACAACGCCTACGCCGCCGAGAACCGTGCGCACGAGTGGGTCGCGTTCGACGTAGCCCGCCGGCTGGATGCGGATGAAGTGGAGACACTCGTCCGCGCCCGGCTCGCCGCACAGCGGACCCCATCGACCACGCTGCCGCCGCTGGAGCGCCTCGTCCCCCTCGACAGCACTCCGGCGAACCTCGCCGACCTGTCCGTCCTCTCCCGTGACCTCGACGCCGGAGTCTGGCTCCGGTCCGATGCGGAGCACGCGACCCTCGCCCGCATCTGCCGTGAGCACGGCCACGCCGTGACCCGCTACGGAGAAGCCCGCCTGACGCGGGCACTGCCCGACCGCTCCCTTCCCTCGGCGACGGTCGCCCTCGCCGTGACCGTCGAGGCTCCGACGGGCGTGGACGTCACCGCTCCGTTCGACGGTGAGCTCGCGCGCGCCGCCTGCTCCTGGCTCCTCCGGGGCGAGGGCGTCGACCTGTGGCTCGATGGTCTGACACGGCCGCTCACGACGGCCACCGTCACCGCCGGTGAGCCGATCGGAACGGCCGTACGCCTCACCGTGCAACTGAGCACGCTGAGCGGTCAGCGACCTCCCGCGCTCGTCACGCCGACCCTGCCCTTCGACCGCTGGGCCGCCGTCTCCCCCGACCCATCCGCGCTGTTCGGGATCGACCTCGCCGTCACCGCGCCGGATGAGGGGGAAGCTCTGGCCCGGCGGGATGCGACCTTCGCGGCCGTGCAGGAGCACTATTTCGCGCATCCACCGCTCATCGAGCGCGGCTGGCGCCATCACCTCGTCGACACGCGCGCGCAGAGCTACATCGACATGGTCAACAACGTCACACAGATCGGCCACGGGCACCCACGACTGGTGGAAGCGGTGCGCGATCAGTGGGCGCGGCTCAACACGAACTCGCGCTTCCACTACGACGAGCTGTCGCGCTTCACCGAGCGCCTGGCGGAGATCGCTCCGGAGGGGCTCGACACCGTGTTCCTCGTCAACAGCGGCAGCGAGGCGGTCGACCTGGCGCTCCGGCTGGCGCAGATCCACACCGGTCGCCGCACCATCCTCGCGGTCACCGAGGCGTACCACGGCTGGACGATGGCCTCCGATGCGGTCTCCTCTTCCCTCGGTGACAACCCGCGAGCCCTCGAGACGCGGCCCGACTGGGTGAAGCTGGTCGCGGCCCCGAACTCGTTGCGCGGCATCCATCGCGGCCCGGATTCCGCCGCGGCGTACCTCACCGATCTGGATGCCGATCTCGCACACCTCGAAGCGGCAGGCACGGAGGTCGCCGGCTACATCGCGGAGCCGGTGTTCGGCAACGCGGGCGGACTGATGCTGCCGGACGGCTACCTGACCGGGGTCTACGAGCGCATCCGGGCGCGCGGCGGCGTCTGCATCGCCGACGAAGTGCAGGTCGGCTACGGCCGGCTGGGGCACTACTTCTGGGGCTCGGAACAGCAGGGCGTCGTACCGGACGTCATCACCGTCGCGAAGGCCATAGGCAACGGCCAACCGCTCGGCGCCGTCATTACGCGTCGCGAGATCGCGGAGTCGTTCGCCGCCGAGGGCAGCTTCTTCTCCTCGGCCGGCGGAAGTCCGGTCTCCGCAGCGGTCGGGCTCACCGTGTTGGATGTGATGCGCGACGAAGGCCTGCAGCAGAACGCGGCCATCGTGGGCGACCACCTCGCCGCGCGCCTGCGCGCCCTCGCCGAGCGGCATCCCCTCGTCGGCGCCGTGCACGGAATGGGGCTGTACCTCGGGATGGAGCTGGTACTCGACCGGGACGCCCTCGCCCCCGCGACAGCCGAGGCCGCAGTGGTGTGTGAGCGGATGCTCGCCGAGGGCTGCATCGTCCAGCCGACGGGCGACTACAAGAACGTCCTGAAGATCAAACCGCCGCTGTGCATCACGCGGGAGAGCGCCGACCGCTTCGTGGACGCGCTCGACCTGGTGCTGGCGACGCTGTAGGACGCAGCACCCGCGCCGCCTCCTGCGCGATGGCGCCGGCGACCGCATCCAACGCGCCCGATCGCAGCGACCACTGGTGCCAGTACAGCGGCACTTCCGCGACGCGCTCAGGGTCTAGCACGACCAGCGCGCCCTGCGCGACCAACGCGTCGGCCTGCAGGTCGGGCAGCAATCCCCATCCGATGCCGAGCACCGCAGCGTCGACGAACTGAGTGGATGCGGGGATGAGGTGCCGGGGCGGCCGCGCACCCGCGGCGAAGGCGTCGAGGTAGCGATCCTGAAGGGCGTCCTTGCGGTCGAATACCAGCACGGGCGCTGACGCCGCCGCCTGCGGCGTCCACCCGTCCGGGCACCAGCGGCGGACGAACGCGGGACTGGCGACGGCGCGGTAGGTCATGGACCCGAGCGGCCGGGAGGTGCACCCCTGCACGGGTTCGGCATCCGATCCGATCGCCGCCATCGCCGTCCCGTCGCGCAGCCGATCGAGCGTGTGCTCCTGGTCGTCGAGCATAACCTCGAAGGCGATGCCGTCCAGCCGCGCCAGGGCCGGGAGCACCCAGGTCGCGAACGAGTCCGCGTTGACGACGAGCGGGATGGGAGTCGCGGCCACCTGGTCGTCGCCGGCGAGGGCAGCGGCCGCCTCAGACTCCAGCAGGGTGAGCTGCCGTGCAAGCCGGAGCAGAACGCTCCCCGCGTCGGTGGACTCCACCGGCTTGCTCCGACGGACGAGCACGCGCCCGCTCTGCTCCTCCAGCGCTTTGATCCGCTGACTGACGGCGGAGGGCGTGATGTGAAGCACGGCGGCGGCCGCCTCAAAGGTTCCGCCGTCGACGACGGCCGCGAGAGTTCGGAGCTGTTCGACGTTGGCAGCCATGAAGCCACACTAATGCACCATAAGAAACATGAGCTGTACTTAGCCACGACCACGACCTACCGTCGAAGGGTGCTCGCAACATTCTTCACCGGCCTCGGCTCAGCCGCCTCCCTCATCATCGCCATCGGCGCGCAGAACGCGTTCGTGCTCCGCCAAGGGATACGGCGCCAGCACGTGCTCCCCGTCGTGGTGATCTGCGTGCTCAGCGACGCCATCCTGATCGCTGCGGGCGTCGCGGGAATCGGCGTGCTCGTGAAGAGCGCGCCGCTGGCCCTCGAGATCGTGCGCTGGGCCGGCTTCGCGTTCCTGGTGGGCTACGCCGTCTTCGCCGCGCGGCGGGCGCTGAGACCTGAGTCCCTGACCACGTCGGGCGCGGTCGCAGGCTCGCTCGCCGCAGCCATCGGCACCTGCCTGGCGATCACCTGGCTGAACCCCCACGTATACCTCGACACGGTGCTCCTCCTCGGGTCGCTCTCCGCCTCGAATGGGGACCCGGGCCGCTGGGTCTTCGGGGCAGGCGCAGCCACGGCGAGCCTGCTCTGGTTCGGCATCCTCGGATTCGGAGCGCGGTTCGCCGCCCCGGTCTTCGCCAAGCCGATCGCCTGGCGCATCCTCGACGGCGGGATCGCGGTGCTCATGCTCGTGCTAGCTGTGCTGCTCGTCGTCTGAGCAAACGCCGAACGGGCAACAAACGAAAAAAGCCGCCCGATACGGGCGGCCTTTCCGGTGATGGTGGAGCTAAGGAGATTCGAACTCCTGACCTCTTCGATGCGAACGAAGCGCGCTACCAACTGCGCCATAGCCCCGGGAACTGCTTAGAAAGACTAGCACCCCACGCGGGTCCAGTCGAAATCGAGCGACGCTCAGCTGGCGGCCCGGCGGCGACGCAGGACAGCATCCAGATCCAGGCTCCCGGTGTCCGCGTCGTCCAGGATTCCCATGCTCGCGTAACGGCTCGGGACGGGCGCCGCGGAGGCGGCGACAACGGCAACGGCAACGGGAGTAGCGGCGACGGCGACCGGCGCAGCCGCACCAGCGGCCGGTGCAGCCGGCGCGACCGCCACCGGACGCAACGGCACCGGCGCAGGCGCGGGCGCTTCCGCCTCTGCGGCCTTGCGCTCGAAGTCCGCGCGGGCGGCCGCGCGGCGCAGTTCCGCCGCTGCATCCACCGACGCCATCGCGGCGGCTGCAACGGTCCCCGGCGACAGGTGCAGCGGTTTCGGCAGCGGCCGGGGCGTCCAGCTCTGACGCAGGCGCTCCTGCACAGGCACGTCGTGCTGGGCGTGGTCGTAAAGCTCAGGCGCAACCACCGAGGTGCGCACCAGAGGCTGAGCGGCGCCGACGGGCTGCTGCGACCGCGCCAGGCGCCCGAGCATCCACCCGGACAGTGCCACAGCTCCGGCGGAGACCATCGCCAGCAGTGCGGCGCCGGTCTCGAAGAGGACGACGGTTCCCGAGACGAGCCCGATCAGTCCGGCCACCAGCACGAGGGTCGAGAGCCCGCGGGCCCGGCGGAGCCGCTTGCGGCGCTGCGGCGACAGCGCGGGCTTGGCCGTCGCGGTCGCCAGCACACGCGCCCGCTGGGCCGCGGCCGCGCGTGCCGCCCGCTCCATGGCGATCGCCTCCGCTGCCGCACGCTCCGCCTCCTCGGCGGCGCGACGGCGCTCCTCGGCGATCGCCTGCTCCCGGCGGGCGTGAGCGGCGGCCTCTGCGCGCGCGGCGGCGAGGGTCTTCTGCTCGGACCTGCGCAGGATGCGCTGCTGCTCGGCGACGGTGCGGGCGGTCGCCTCCATGCGCACCTCGTCGGGCAGCTCGCTGGTCTCGGCGAGGATGCGCAGCGTCTGCTGGAGCCGCACGGCGTTGCGCTCCGTCGCCAGGTACTCGCGGCGGCGCAGCCACACCGGGACAAGATAGGCCAGCCAGAGGGCGGCCGCTATGGCGACGACGACCCCACCGCCCATCACATCCCCGTTCATGACCTCTACGGTAGGGGCGGCGGCGCTCTGCCTCCGTGACGCCGGAGGGTGTGTCACGCGATCAGCGCCCTCCCAGCGGATGCTCGGGCTGCCGATCGGCGGACTGCCGATGCCGGGTGACAGCTCAGCGGTGGCGGGCGATCGGCAGCGGGACGGCGGCGGCCGCGCGGTCCTCCGCAGGGACGACCGCCGCATCCGCCGGCACGTTCCCGTCGAGCCAGCGACGCAGGACGCCCTGGCTCAGCTCTTCCGTCACGAGCCCGAAGCAGAAGTGGTCGCGCCAGTCGCCGTTGATGTGGATGTAGCGCCGGCGCAGCCCCTCGTAGCGGAAGCCGAGCTTCTCCACCACGCGCAGGCTCGGCCCGTTCTCCGGCCGGATGCAGATCTCCATCCGGTGCAGGCCGAGCTGGTAGAAGCAGTAGTCCGTCGCCAGCGCGACGGCGGTCGGGGTGATGTTGTGGCCGGCGAACTCCTCCGCGACCCAGTATCCGATCGTTGCGCTCGACAGCGAGCCGTAGGCGATGGACGAGACGTTCAACTGACCGGCCAGCCGGCCGTCCCACTCGACGATGAAGGGGAGGCCGTGCCCGGCTCGCGCGTTCGACAGCAGCGACCGGATGCTCGCGCGGGTGTCGAACGAACCGGGTGCGTACGGGCTCGTCGCCTCCCACTGCCGCAGCCAGCTGCGGTTGTCGAGCAGCGACCGCTCCAGCGGACGTGCGTCACGCAGGCGGATGGGACGCAACCCCACGCGACCCTCCGAGAGGGTGGGGACAACGAGCGCCACAGAGTCCTCCTTCGGCGGTCGTCAGCGCGACCGGTCGGAGAGCGTCTGGATGGGCCCGGTCGGGTCGGCGGGCATCTGCTCGACGAACTCCGTGGGCGCATCCCCCAGGTCGGCGGCGAACTCGCGCAGCCAGGGGCGCAGCTCCGGCCCAAGGTCTTCACGGTCGGACGCGAGGCGCACGATCGCCTTGATGTAGTCCAGACGGTCGCCGGTGTCGTAGCGGCGACCGCGGAAGACGACGCCGTAGACGCCGCCGGTCCAGTCGGGCGCCTCCGCCATCGACTGCAGGGCGTCCGTCAGCTGGATCTCTCCGCCGCGACCGGGCTCCGTGCGCTCCAGGACGTCGAAGACCTCCGGGCGCAGCACGTAGCGGCCGATGACGGCGTAGTTGGACGGCGCGTGCTCCTTGTCCGGCTTCTCGACGAGCCCTGTGATGCGGACGACGTCGTCCTCATCGGTGGCCTCGACGGCAGCTGCGCCGTACAGGTGGATGGAGTCGGGGTCGACCTCAAGGAGCGCGACGACGCTGGCGTGGCGCTCGGACTGCACGGTCAGCATCCGGCTGAGCAGCTCATCCCGCGCGTCGATGATGTCGTCGCCGAGGAGGACGGCGAACGGCACGCGCCCGACATGCATCTTGGCGCGCAGCACGGCGTGGCCGAGGCCCTTCGGGTCGCCCTGGCGCACGTAGTGCATGTCGGCCAGGGCGGTGGAGTAGTTGACCTTCTCGAGACGGTCGGTGTCGCCCTTCTTGGTGAGGGTCTCCTCGAGCTCGGCGTTGCGGTCGAAGTGGTTCTCGAGGGCGTTCTTGTTGCGGCCGGTGATCATCAGGACGTCGTGCAGGCCGGCGTCCACGGCCTCCTCGACCACGTATTGGATGGCGGGCTTGTCCACGACCGGAAGCATTTCCTTCGGCATCGCCTTCGTCGCCGGGAGGAACCGGGTTCCGAGGCCGGCTGCGGGGATCACTGCTTTCGTAACGCGGTCGTGATTTGCCATGCCGCCTACAGTATCCGCATTTCGGCGGCGCACAGGATGGCATCTCCTAGGATTGCCTCATGGACCCGGACACTGCCGCTCATCGCAAGCGCGCCCTGCGCGCCGAGCTCCGCGAGCGACGGCAGAACCTCACCAGCACCGAGCGCCAGAGCGCGACCGCCGGCCTCACCCGCAATCTGGTCGACCTCGCGACGGACCTCTCCGCGCGCTCCGTCTCCGCCTACCTGTCCACTCCGATCGAGCCTGACACCCGCCCGTTCCTGAACTGGGCGTACACGCAAGGCATTCGGGTGCTGCTTCCGATCTCGCGCGAGGACGGCCTGCTCGATTGGACTATCGGCGACGGCGAGAGCGAGACCGAGGGGCTGTACGGACTCCCGGAGGCGATCGGCGAACTCCTCGGACCGATCGCGATCAACGACGTCGACCTCATCCTCGTCCCGGCCGCAGCGGTCGATGCGAGCGGGATGCGGATGGGCTGGGGCCGCGGCTACTTCGACAAGACCCTCGGCAGCATGGAAAAATGTCCCCCGGTGTACGCCGTCCTGTTCGACGGCGAACTCGTGGACGAGGTGCCGCGCGAGCGTCACGACCAGCCGGTGGACGGTGCGGTCACCCCGACCCGGATCGTCCAGTTCACCTGACTCCCACGCGCAGCGGAAGAAGAATGCCCACCTACTCCTACTCGTGCCGCGACTGCGGCCACGCCTTCGACATCCAGCAGGCCTTCACCGACGACGCCCTCACGGTGTGCCCGAACTGCGGCGGCTCGCTGCGCAAGGTGTTCGGCGCGGTCGGCGTGACGTTCAACGGCTCCGGCTTCTACCGGACGGACTCGCGCGGCGGGGCGAAGGGCGGGGGCTCGTCGGATTCGTCGGCGGCTAAGCCCGCGTCGGGCGCGTCTGCCCCGAGTTCGCCGGCCCCGTCGTCGTCTTCGTCTTCGTCGTCGTCTTCGTCGTCTCCGTCATCCACCCCGTCCTCCGGTTCGGCAGCGTAGAGAGGGATCACTGGTGCTCAAAGGCTTCAAGGAGTTCATCCTCCGCGGAAACGTCATCGACCTGGCCGTCGCCGTGGTCATCGGCGCGGCGTTCACGGGTGTCGTCACAGCGATCGTGAACAACCTGATCAATCCCCTGATCAGCGCGTTCTTCAAGGCGAGCGACCTGGACAACGCAATGGTCGTGACACTGAATAACTCCGACATCAAGTTCGGAGCGGTGGTAGGCGCGATCATTAACTTCCTGATCGTCGCCGTCGTCGTGTACTTCGTGTTCGTGTATCCCCTGAACCAGGTCAAGAAGCGCGCCGAGCGCCTGCGCAAGAAGGGCGTCGTCGAGCCGGAGGCACCCGTCACCGAGCTCGACCTCCTGTCGGAGATCCGCGACCTCCTCCAGGCGCAGCAGTCGCCGCCGCAGCCCGCCGGCAAGCACGCCGACCCGCTTCCGTAGCTCCTGTTTCAGGACCCTGCGGCCTGTGAGGTGCTCGCAGTGGCGCCCCGCTGCGGCGTGTCGCGTGCAACTACGAGCACCTCACCGCCGCCGACGGGGGACGGGGACGGGACGGGACGGGACGGGGACGGGGCGCGTTACCAGTGCGGCGGGACGTCGCGCCGCAGGCGCTCGTCGTTCGACGACCACGCGGGCGTCGCGTCGGTGTCGACGGCGGGTTCAGCCTCCACAGGTTCGACGCGCGGTTCGGGGTCCGTCCCGGGCGCGCCGGGACGCCGCACGCGGCGGTGCCGTCGCCTCCCGGATTCCTCGCTCATCCGTACAGCCTAGAGCGACAGCAGAGCAGGATGCGTCAGAGCGCCGGCAGCGTGATCGGCGCGGTCTCCGCATCCGGCTCGCCCTTGCCGATGAGCTTGGCGATGCGGCCGGCGACGGCGTCGGGGTCGGCGAACAGCTCGAAGCTGTGCACGCGGAGGTAGTGCCAGCCGAGGCGGCGCAGCACGTCCGGGCGGAGCCGCAGCGACTCGCGGAGGCTGCCCTTCGACACGTCCTGGTCCGTCTCGACGACGACCGCGCGACCGCCGTGCGAGGCGACCAGCGTCAGCTTGCCGCGGTATCCGAAGTGCACGTCGAGGCCGCGGCGCGCGAGGCGCTTGGCGAGGTCGAGCACCATCGGGTCCGCATCCTGGCTGAGGTATTCGGGCGCGGCCGCCTGCAGCTGGTCCGCCTCCCCCAGCACCTGCGCGAGGGCGGCGATGCCGTGGCGCATCCGCGTCTCGTCGATGTCCTCCGGCGCGAAGCAGGAGACGATGTCCATGCCGCGGCGCCCGCGGGTCATGCCGACCGCGAGTAGGCGGTCGCCGCCCGGCTCGGCGAGGGCGCCGAAGTTGGAAAGCAGCCGGCCGTGCGGGGTGCGGCCGTAGCCGATCGAGAAGATGACGCGGTCGCGGCTCTGCCCGACGGACTGCTCCAGCGTGACGACGGTGAACGGCTCGGCCCGGTCGCCGAGGATGAAGTCGGCGAGCTCCGTGCGCTTCGAGAACGCCGCCAGCACGGCCTGGTTGACGCGCACCGCGTGGCGCTCGCTCGCGGTGATCACCATGAGGGATTCGCGCGGACGCTCGGTCGCGTGCGCCAGCACCAGCTCGACCACCTTCGCCACCTCGGCGTCGGTCGACTCGACCGCTCCCGTGTCGCTGTCCGGCATCCCCTGGCCGCCGCTCACGTAGTGGAGGGCGAGGCTGCCGTGACCGAGGTACGTTCCGGCCCACGGCAGGGAGTCGATCATCCCGCCGTAGAAACGGCGGTTGACGAGCTCGGCGAGGTCTTCGCCGCCGGCTCGGTAGCTGCGGCTGAGCGTGTATACGGGGAGCAGCTCGGAGAGGCGGGCGAGCGCGGAGTCCGCGTGCAGCGCATCCACGTCGACGTTTTCGACCGTCGTGCCGTACTCGTGCACGCCGATATCGAAGCGCGACGGCGTCTGCGTCACCGGGTCGCCGAACGCGACGACCTGCTTGGCGCGCCGGATGACGGGGACGTTCTCGGCGAGACTGGAGGCGCCCGCATCGACCAGCAGCACGGCGTCGAAGGCGACCTCGCGACCGATCGTGGGGATCTCGTACGGCGAGATCAGCCACACGGGAGCGAGCGGACGGGCCAGGTGCGGCGCAGCCTCGGTCAGCGTGCTGGCGGTGGGGGCACCGCTCTTCAGCAGACGCTTCAGCGCGGCGGCCTCGTCCGGCCAGTCCACGATCCCGATCTTCCAGGTCTCGGCGAGCATCCACGCGAGCTGCTTACCTGTGGCGGAGGCGTGCGCCTCGTCGACCAGCCGGAAGTCGGCCTCCAGCCGGTCGAGCACGCCGGTGTTCGCGTTCAGCAGGGCGCGGTCGGAGGCGAGCAGCGACTCCAGCACCGACTGCCACCAGGCGAGCTCCAGTTCGGCGCTGACCTGAGACTCGGGCACGTGGCGGATCGAGAGGTCCGAGATCAGCGGGTCGAGCTCCAGGTCGCGCAGCTGCGTCAGCAGGGCGGTGCGCTCCTGTAGATTCGCCAGCACCTCCGACTCGGCGGCGAGGCCGGCGACCTGGCGGACCAGCTCCTCCACCGGCAGCACAGCGAGCGACTGCGGAGTGCCCACGCGGCGCAGCGGGATGTCGAGCCGGGCGAGGTCTTCGGCGACCCGCTGGTACGCGACCTGCACGTCGGCGATGCCGACCGGCACCTCGGGCACCACGCCGGCGACGGCGAAACGGTTCCAGAGGATGCGCTGCTGCTGGATGCGCCGCAGGCTTTCGTTGAGGTCGGTCACGTGCACGCCCGGGCGCACGTATTCCAGCGCGTGCTTGCGCAGACGGCGTCGGTTGGCGCTCGACATCGACGGCGACTCGCGACGGGATGCGGTGGCCGCGATCAGCTCGGTCAGCGAGCGGTCGAAGACCGATGGCGTGAACTTGTCGAGCGTCTCTCGGATGTCGAGGAGCAGCCGCAGGTAGACGCCGAGCTCGGCGATGGAGGCGAAGGGCCGCATCCGGGTCTGCCCGATCAACGCCTGGGCACGCTCGATGAGGCGGGGGAGCTCGGCGCGGCTGAGCTTCTTGGCGAGCTCGTGCGCGGCCTTCCCCTCCTCCGTCGTCGTGAAGGAGGCGCCGTACCAGGGCGAGTCGTTGGGGCCGTACTTGAACTCGCCCAGGCGGGCCGCCCGGATCAACGCGTCGGCGGATGCCGCCCGGTCGCGCGCGAGCAGCTCGATCGCCCGGCGGCCGAGGCGCGCCGTGGTCGAGGGAGGAGACGGGAGCAGTGAGAGGCGGGACAGCTCGCGCAGCGCATCCAGCACGGAGACCCGCAGCACAGGGTCGCGACGGGTCAGCGCGGCGCGGTAGTCGACCAGCACCTTGCGCAGGCGTACGAGCGCCTCGTCGACGTCGGTGACCTTCGGCTGCGTGGCCTTCTCGTTGCGGCCGATGGACTGGACGAGGTCGCGGCGCAGCGTCCGCGGGGTGACCGCGAGGCCTGCAAGGCCGACGTGGCTGAGCCGCTGGGCGATGTCGTCGAGGCTGGACCGACGCGGGCTGACCACCAGCACGCGCTTGTGCTGGCCGACCAGGGCACCGATCGCGTTGACGATCGTCTGCGTTCCGCCCGTTCCGGGCAGGGTCTTCACGACGAGGGAATTGCCTGCCGCGACCTGGGCGACCACGTTCTCCTGCGCCTCGTCCGCGTCGAGGAGGAGGGTGTCCGTGGCGGGCGGACGCTCGTCCTGCCGGATGGGCTCCACCGGGTTGAACGCGCTCTCGACCGTCGTGCGGGCGCTCGGGTTGCCCGCCAGCGCATCCAGGAGCACCGTGTCGAGGTCGCGGGCCTCTTCGGTCAGCGCTGGCGCGACGTCGGCGAACGAGGAGGCGACCAGCCGCGGCTGCACATTGAACCACGGCAGGTGCGAGGTGAGGCCGCGGAGCCGGTCGATCACAGGCTGCGGCTTGAAGACCCCGTTGCTGACGGCGAGCGCGACGAAGGCGTCCGCATCCAGCGTGATCTGGAACTGCTCGTTGAGCGCCCGGGCGAGTTCCGGGTTGAGGAAGGTGTGGCCCTTCAGCTTCAGCTCGAAGTCGCGGCCGTAGCGGCGGATGGCGAGCGGACGCAGCAGGATCGGCGCGAAGTACTCCTCGGTGCCGTGCCGCCACTGGGCGAGGCCGATCGCGAGGTGCACCGACTCGATGCCGCGCACCGAGCGCAGCTCGATGCCCTTCGTGGTGATCGCGTTGGCCGCCGCGCGTGCCGTGCGCAGCGCCAGCTCGTCACGGATCAGGCTGGACAGCAGCGTGCTCTGCCCGGTGATGAACTGCGGCAGACCGCCGGGATGCGTCGTGCTCAGCTCGATGCGCGTCCGCGGGCTGTCCTCGAAGTGGAGCAGCGGGGAGTCGCCGCCGATGGCCGCGATCTCGTCGCGCCAGCGCTTCCAGACCGGCTCGGCGATGTTGCCGGCGACGAGCCCCGGATCGCCCAGACTGAGGGTGTGCGGAGCGGTCGATGTGCGCGGATTCAGGGCATCGTCTTCTGCGATGTCCGACGTCGCGTCGTCATCCTCGGTTTTCCTGTCCAGTCGCCACACACCGACACCCTACGTTCACATCCGCGCAATCACCGGGAACCCGGGCGGGTTTCGCGGCAATATCACGCGTGGAATGTCGGCAAAGCGAATGCGGGCGCCGCGCGTCAGCGCGACGGAGTGGGAGACGGCGTCGGCGTGGACGTCTCCGGTGACGGGGTCAGCGTCCCGTACGGCACCAGCGCACCGGTGACCACCGGCACCTGCAGCCCGACGGACTCGCCCCCGCTCGTGACGGTCACGGTCGTCAGGGAGCCCGGCGCCGCATCCAGCCCGGTCACGAGGCTCTCCTCGCTCGGCGGACTCCCGATGCGGCGAGTTGCACGCGGGTCGAGCGAGATCTTGATGCTCTGCCCGCTGGTGGGCGCGATGTCGACCTGCTGCGTGTCCGAGCTCTCGTTGACGAGCGTGACGACGAGGTTGGCGGAGTCGCCCTCACCGCTCACCAGCACCGCGTTGCCGACGAACACCTCCCCGACCATCGCACTCACGCCGACGCTCGCCTCCTCGATGTAGAGGGTGTCCTGCGGGGCGAAGAGGTCGCAGGCGGTCAGTCCGGTGAGCGCGGCGGCGGCGACAGCGGCCGCCGCGGCCGTGCGACGGAACAGCCGGATTCGGAGCAGCGGGGTGCGGGACATCATCAACCACCTCCGGAGGACCACGGTGGCAGCACCCTAGCGCCCGGAGGGGCAGCTAGGTAAGACGTGTCCTGTCGCGCAGGGCCACGATCCCGATCACGCCGCACAAGAGATAGAGGGATGCCTGCACGTCGAGGATGGGCACGATGTCGCCCGAGTCGGCGAGCAGCCCGCCGATGAGCAGGCCGATCGCCTGCGCGGCGCCGTCGACGGTCGTGATCGCCGCGATCACCCGTCCGAGCGCGCGCGGCGGCACGGACTTCTGCACCAGGGTGATCTCGCCGGTCGCCGTCGTGACGCCCGGGATGCCCATCGCGATGAACAGCCCCGCGTAGACCCACAGCGCCGTGGTGAACGGCGCGAGGTTCCAGGTGAGGAGCGACAGCATCCCGAACAGCAGGTACCCGCCGCCGATCATCGAGCGCGGGCCGAAGCGGCGCGCCAGCAGTCCCGCAACGAGGCCGCCGAGCACGCCGCCGATCGCCTGGACGCCCCGGATGATGCCCGCTCCCGTATCCCCCGCGCCCAGGTTCTGCGTCACGTAGACGAGGAAGAGGACGAGGAAGAGTCCTTGCGCCACCCCGCCGAGACCGGCGATGAGCGCGATCGTGCGCAGGGTCGCCGAGCGGGCGATGAGGGCCAGCCCCTCCGTCCATTCGCGCAGGATGCGGCGCTCGGCCTTCGCGGTGGGTTCCAGGGCACGGGCCGGGTCGTTCGGATCGCCGCTTGCGCCACCATTCGCCGCCGCCGTCTCGGTCAGCGCGAGGGGATGCGGCCGCACGAACGCGACCAGGCCCGCCGTCACCAGGTACGACGCCGCGTCAGCGATGACCACGCCCGGCAGCCCCCAGAGAGCGAAGCTCAAGCCGCCGAGCGGCGAACCGACCAGCCGCGCGAGGTTGTCGCTCACCGCGATGAGCGCATTGCCGCGCGCCAGCTGGTCCGCTCCCACCAGCCGCGGGATCATCGCCTGCCGCGCCGGATTGATGATCGCCCCGAGCACCGCCTCCACCGCCGCGACGGCGTAGACGATGCCCATCCGGTCGGCGCTCGCCGCCAGCAGCGGCAGCAGCAGCACGCCCTGCAGCAGGGCGACGATCACGATCGTGCGGCGGTGATCCCACCGGTCCACCAGCACGCCGAGGAAGCTGCCCACGAGGAGCATCGGAACGAGTTCCACCAGAAAGACGGTCGACGCGCTCAGGGCCGACCCGGTCGCCGACAGTGCGAACAGCGGCAGGGCGATCATGAGCAGCCAGTCGCCGGTGTCCGAGACGAGGCCGGCGGTCCAGACGAGCGCGAAGTCGCGGCGGAACAGCGGCGAGCGCGAACGGCTCGGGGATTCGGTGGCGGTCATGAGCGGTCCTCGCCGTCCGGCTGCGCGACGGGCTGCGCGATCGCCTGGGCGGCCGCGATGGCGTCGGGATGCCGGAACGCGTTCAGGTGCAGCGCGACGACGTCGCTTCCCTCGGGCGGGTCTGCGCGCGTCAGAGCGATGTACGGGCGGATGAGCGCATCCAGCTTCTCCCCCAGCTCGCGGAGTTCGGCGGGCGTGATCTTCAGCGCGTACCCGCTGAGCATGCTCGCGTCTCGCCACTCGACCGGCTGCTCGTCGCGTTGGGCGATGGCCCGGTGCACCAACGCGCCCTCGTCGTCGACCTGACGGTCGGCGAGCGCACGCTCGACGGTGTCGGTCCCGAAGCTGTACTCGGGGTCCTCCGTGCGGCCCAAGCTGAGCCCGGTGGAGGCGGACCGCCACGGGCGCTCGCGGCCGTCCTCCGCCTCCGCCGCCTCGACCAGCCCGACGCGGGCGAGGGCCCGCAGGTGGTAGCTGCAGTTCGAGGGCGTCGAGCCGACGACCGCGGCGCATTCGCTCGCGGTGCGCGGACCGAACGACATCAGGTGGTCGAGCAACGCGATGCGGAGAGGATGCGCGAGCGCGCGGAGGGCGCGCGGGTCGGTGACCGTCGTGCGGCGCTCCTGACGCCCGCTCGCCGCATCCTCGTCCGATATGAAAGACATGTTTCAGATTGTCGCGCGACTCCTCTTTCACGTCAAGTGGGAATGCCCGCACCCTCGACACGTTGTTGATGGATATGAACGAACCCACCCGAGCGAGTGTCGGATTCCGCTCCGAGCGCGGTCCCATCCTGATCGCCCTGATGCTGACGACGGGGCTCGTGGCCATCGACTCCACGATCCTGGCGACAGCCGTGCCCTCGATCGTGCAGGACCTCGGCGGGTTCGCCCAGTTCCCGTGGCTGTTCTCGGTCTACCTGCTGGCGACGGCCGTGTCGGTTCCCGTCTACGCGAAGCTCTCCGACACCGTCGGCCGTAAGCCGATCGTGCTGATCGGGATCGCACTGTTCCTCGTCGGGTCGGTCCTGTGCGGTTTCGCGTGGAGCATGCCCGCCCTGATCGCGTTCCGCGCCCTGCAGGGCCTCGGCGCCGGCGCCATCCAGCCGATGTCGATGACCATCGCGGGCGACATCTACACCGTCGCCGAGCGCGCCAAGACGCAGGGCTACCTCGCGAGCGTGTGGGCGATCTCCTCCGTCGTCGGACCGACGCTCGGCGGCGTGTTCTCGCAGTTCCTGTCCTGGCGCTGGATCTTCTTCGTCAACGTGCCGCTGTGCATCCTGGCCGGGTGGATGCTGATCCGCGCCTTCCACGAGAGCATCGAGCGCCGCAAGCACCGCATCGACTACGCGGGAGCCACGCTTCTCACCGGCGGGATGACCCTCCTCATCCTCGCGGTGCTCGAGGGCGGCCAGGCGTGGGCGTGGAGTTCGGTGTGGAGCATCGGCGCCTTCGCGCTCGGCGCGCTGCTGTTGGTCGCCTTCGTGCTGGTGGAGCGCCGGGCCGCCGAGCCCGTGCTGCCGTTGTGGGTGTTCTCCCGCCGGCTGCTCGTCACCACGACCCTGATCTCGCTCGGCGTCGGCGCGATCCTGATCGGCCTCACCTCGTTCGTGCCGACCTACCTGGAGGGCACGATCGGCGTCGCCCCCATCGTGTCCGGCCTCGCGGTCGCCGCGCTGACCCTGGGCTGGCCCATCGCGGCGAGCCTCTCCGGCCGCTTCTACCTGCGCATCGGGTTCCGCAACACCGCGATCCTCGGGATGGGGATAGCAATCGTCGGCGCCGCCGCGCTCGCCGCGACCTCGGTCGCACCGTCCGTGCTGCTGGTCGCGGTCAGCTGCTTCGTCGTCGGACTCGGGATGGGCCTCATCGCCACGCCGACCCTGATCGCGGCGCAGTCGAGCGTGCCGTGGCACGAGCGCGGAGTCGTCACCGGCAGCAACATGTTCGCCCGTTCCATCGGCAGTGCCGTCGGCGTCGCCGTGTTCGGCGCGATCGCCAACGCGATCATCGGCGCTTCGGCGGGCGGCGCGCATGCGGCTGCGACCATCCAGCAGGCGTCGACGGCGGTTTTCGTGTCGGTGGCGATCGTCGCGGTGCTGACCATCGTGGCCGGCCTGGCGATGCCGCGCTCCCGCGTGGAGGACGTCGAGTTCGACCGCACCGCCCCGGCTGCGGCCGACTAGCGGGGAGCTTCCGCTCCCTTTCCTTCCCCCACTCTCACGGCCGGCCGCCCCTTGCCTGCCCGCCGAGTTGACGCAACACGCCGTCGCGACGCCCCCGCCGACGGCGTGTCGCGTCAACTCGGCGGCGGCGGAAGGCGGACTCCCCCGGTACCGCACGCGGTACAGGGCCTTCAAAGCAAAGTCCCCCTACGATCAGGTGAGAACTGTCAATTGTCGATGGGATGAGCTGAATGTCAAGTGGCCGGGGAACTTCGGGTCCGACCAAACGCGACCGCCGCGAGGAGGCACGCGAGACCGCCAGGAAGATGCGCGAGGAGGCCGCCAAGAAGGCCAAACGACGCAAGGTAGTCGTTCAGAGCTCGGTCATCGTCGGGATCGTTGCGGTGCTCGCGATCATCGCCGTGTTCATCTTCACCGGCATCGGTGGGGCCGGTGGCGGTGCGGCCAACCCGAAGAACATGGCGAGCGGCGGCATCGTGCTCACGTCGCCGACTAAAGCGGTGACGACTCCCGCCATCGCGAACGGCGCGAAGCCCACGCCGACGAAGATGAAGCTCGACGGCAAGATCGCGCACATCCAGATCTGGCTCGACTACCAGTGCCCGTACTGCAACCAGTTCGAGACCACGAACGACGACCAGATCAAGCAGTGGCTGAGCGAGGGATCGGCGACGCTGGAGACCCACCCGGTCGCGATCCTCGACAGCAGCAAGAACAACCAGTACTCGACGCGCGCCGCCGGTGCGGCATCCTGCGTGGCGAACTCGCAGCCGGACAAGTTCTTCGACATCAATTCGGCCCTCTTCGCCAACCAGCCGGATGAGCAGACCGGCAGCGGTCTCACCAACGCCGAGATCCTCAAGGTGTTCAAGGATGCGGGCGTCGAGTCCAAAGCGATCACCGACTGCGTGAACAACGAGACTTTCTCGTCGTTCGCGACGCGGATGACGCAGGAGGCGACCGCCAACTCCCAGCTGAAGAACCCGACCAGCGGCGGTTTCGGCACCCCGACCGTGTTCGTCAACGGTGAGCGCTACCAGGGCGGCTTCACCGACGCTGCGCAGTTCGCGGCGTTCAAGGATGCGGCTGTCAAGGACGCAGGCAGCGGCAAGACGATCACCTTCCCGACCAAGAACTAGGGCGACCACTCCAACAGTTCCGGAGTTTTTCCACCGAATCCGCGTGATCGGTGCGAAAAACTCCGGAACTGTTTGCGTTACGGGCCGAGGTGTAGGTTCCGAAGCGAAGCCAGTGGGAAGTGAGAGGGGCGAACGCATGGAACGCATTCCGGACGACGGCGTCGACGACGTCGAGGTCGGCGAGTCCGACGCCGGCGAGACTCCCGGCTGGTCCGACCCGGCCGACGGGGACGTGGATTACGCGCTCAACGACCCCGAAGCCGAGGCCAACTTCGCTGACGAACTGGTTACGAACGACGCGGTCGCCGGCGAGACCATCTGGTCCGGCCCGGGCGACGGCAACGACGGTCCGACCGGCGGTCAGGCCCGCGAGGCCGAGCCCGAGTACGACGAGCACGGCGGCGACGACGTGGATGCGGGCGTGCTGACCGAAGAGGACGTCGAGGAAGAGGGCATCTAGCCCGCGCAGCTAATCTGCGGGCGCGCCCAGCGCATCCACCACCCCGCGGGCGCTGCGCTCGAGGAAGCCGACGATCTCCTCCGACGGCAGTTCGGTGCCGATCGCGCTCTCGACGAGCGCCTCCTCGGCGAAGGCGACCCACGAGCGGAGGGCGATCCGCAGCATCGGAGTCTCCGCCACGCCGAGTTCGAGGAACACGGCGATCACCCGCTCGGCCTGCTCGCCGCGCGCTTCCTCCACCACCTGCCGCACCTCGGTGTCACCGGAGGCGACGCCGCGGACCAGCGAGTAGAACGTGCCGCTGTGCTCACGAACGAACGCGACGATCCGCGTCAGGGTGTCGTGGAGGCGGTCGAGCGGCGCCAGACCTGGCACCGGCTCGGTCGCGTGCAGCATGCTGTCTCGCGCCGTGCGGACCACCTCCCGGTGGAGCCCCTGCTTCGACCCGAAGTAGTGGAACAGGAGCCCGCGCGAGACGCCCGCGCGCGCCGACAACTCCTCGATGGAGAGCTCGTCGAGCGGATTGTCGGCGAGGAACGCCACCCCGAGCGCCACCAGCTGCGCCCGGCGCTCGTCCGGCGTGAGCCGCGTCCGCCGGTCCGTCTCCATCTTCCGAGCCTAACCGCCGGGCCGCTGCGCCAGAGGTGCCGCCCCGACTATTGACACGATGTCAATAACGTCTAAGCTCGCACCTGGACCTGACTGCGCTGAGGCTGTCAAGTCCCCCGAACAGGAGGATCGATGAAGTTCCGAAAGCTCGCCGGGTCGCACGCCGGACGGATCGTGCTCGCCGCGGTCCCCGTCGCACTCGTCTCCACCGTGCTCATGACCGGCGTGGCGCAGGGCGCGGTGCCCGTCTCGTTCGCGGTGTCCGGCAGCCAGTTCCAGATCAGCGCATCCAAGCTCGACGGCACCGGCTTCTCGCAGTACGCGGGCGTCGCGCCCGACACCGCAGGCGTGCAGCACCAGGTCGCGATCGCGAACATCAAGTCCGCCACCCTCGCCGACCTCTGCCAGGCCGTCGTCACCGACACCCCGCTCGGCAAGGTCGGAATGCTGATCACCGCGGGCGGCAGCGGAACCCCGGCGTCCGCCTCCGACCTCCAGATCGGGATGACGGACCTCAAGGGCGACTCCGAGTTCCACAACATCCGCATCGGCGTCGATGCCTCCACGGTGAACACCACCGCCAAGGGCTCCGCGGGCGACTTCGCTCAGGATGCGGATGCCGTCACGATCACGGGGCTTCAGCAGACCGCGTGGAGCACCCAGGCGTCCGTCTTCACGCTGAGCGGGATGCACGTGCAGCTGACCGACGGCTCGAAGGGATGCTTCTGATCGTGGATCGTTTCCGCGCCTGGCGCCGTGGTCGCCCGTTCGTCGGCGGCGTCCTGACCGCGCTGGGCGGCATCGAGATGTTCTTCTCGGGCCAGCTCGACATCGGGAAGATCCACGTCCAGCTCGGCATCGAGGGGCTCCAGGCGACGATCATCCCGATCCTGCTGGTGCTGCTCGGCATCCTCGTCATCGCCATGCCCGCGCACCGCATCTTCTACGGCGTGATCGCGCTGGCCGTCGCGGTGTACTCGCTCGTGGGCGTCAATCTGGGCGGGTTCTTCATCGGGATGCTGCTGAGCAGCGTGGGCGGCATCCTCACGGTCGCTTGGATGCCGAATAAGGACGCCGTGGAGGTGGATGCGGCCGTGCCCGCCGCGGAAGGGACCGACGCTGGTCCGGTCGGGCCGGCGACCGCCCCGACCGAGGGCACGATCGCATGAGGCGACCGAAGTCGGGGATCGTCGCCGGCGCCCTCGTAGCCTGCATCGCCGCCGCACTGGCGGGACTGGGCGCAGCCCGCGTGCCGACGGCCGCGCCGGCCGCACTGTGCATCCCTATCATCATGCCGTGCAGCACTCCGACACCGACGCCGACCTCTACGAAACCCGGCGCGCCCGGCGTCCCATCGCTGCCGCTTCCCACCGCCGCCGCGACCCCGGGCGCACCCGCGCCCTCCGCGACTCCGACCCCGACCGCTCCTGCAGCGCCCGCCGGCCCGGACGCCGGAGCTCCCGTCTTCACCCAGCCGCCCGCGCAGCTCGGCAGCCAGTCCCTCTCCTTCTCAGGACTGAAGGGGATCAGCGTCGTCACCGTCCCGCTCGCCGACGGCAGCCGCATCCCGGTGCTCAAGATCTCGGCCGACAGCATCACCATCGACGGTTTCAGCCTGACCGTGCGCAAGGACACCGGCCCGAAACTCGCGACGACGGCCGACCAGATGGCCTTGCGCGGCAACGTGCAGGTGTACGTGGATTCGGTGACCGCGACCGGCCCGGACGGCAAGGCCCTCACGCTCGGCGCCGCCACCCCACCCCCGGCCGACGGCCTGCCGCCGCAACTGCTGCGCGTGACCCTCGGACTCGTCGGAGTGACCGCGGACAGCATCCACTTCACCAACCCGCACCAGCACCTGACCGACTAGCGGCTCCGCGATCCTGGCCGACCGGCGGCTCAGCGGCCCGACTGGCGGCGGAACCGGCGGCGCTCGCGCCACGACATCGCCGCGTACGCCTCCTGCTCGGCGCGGCGGTTCGCCTCAGCCTCTCGGAGGCGCTCCTGCCGACGCTGCCTCCAGCGTTCGAGTTCTGCGTCCACATCGCGGGTGGGCGTGACGACCGGGGGTCCGCCCTGCAGCTGACGTCGCGCCTCGACGATGCGCCGGTTGAAGGTCTCGAGGTGCTCGCGGACCGCGCCCTCCGAGGCCAGCCGGTCGAGCTTCGCCTCCAGCTCTTTGTCCTCGGTCCGGAGGAGAAGCGCCGGCGGCCCCAGACCGGTGAGCTGCTCGCGCTCGATCTTGCGCCGGATCCACCAGTCGGGATCGTGTGTCCCGGTCAGGCCGGGGAGCGGTTTGCCGGCCCCCGGCAGGTTGTCGAACTCGCCCCGGCGGATGGCCTGCTGGATGCTGTTCTCGATGATCTGCGCCCGCTGCTCCATGGTGGGCTGGCCGGGATTCGCCTCCTCCACCTGCTCTCCGCGGGCCTCCGCGTCACGCCGCACGCGGTACCGCGCGGCTTCGACGAGCGGGTCGGACTCGCGAGTCGCGCGACGGGTTTCGTCGCGGTTCCGGGCCATGATTTCAGCCTACGCCCGGCCTCCGACACCAGGTCAACCCCGCCTGCCGCACTGTCTGTGGTCACCGCTACGGTCAGCAGATGGAGTTCCGCATCGACGTACCGCAGCCCGTTCTCGACGACCTGCAGAGGCGCCTGGAGGCCGCCATCCTTCCCGAGGCGACGCCCGGCCCCGACTGGTCCAACGGCATCCCACCGCACGTGCTCGCGAGCCTCGTCGACCGGTGGCGCACGGGGTACGACTGGCGCGCGTTCGAGCGCCGCCTCGACCAATACGAGCAGCGGATGGTCGACCTCGACGGCTGCGGGGTCCACGTCGTGCGGGTGCCGGCGCGAAACCCCGGCGGGCTGCCGATCGTGCTCACCCACGGCTGGCCGTACTCGTTCGCCTCGATGCTCGACCTCGCCGATCTCCTCCGCGAAGAGCGCGACGTGATCGTCCCGTCGCTGCCCGGTTACGGGTACTCCGCCGTCCTGCCCGAGCCGTTCTCCTCCGTGGGGGTCGCCGAGCGCTGGAACGCCCTGATGACCCGCGAGCTCGGCTACGACAGCTACCTGACCTACGGGGAGGATGTCGGCGCCGGCGTCAGCGACTGGCTCGCGGGCGCACATCCCGAATCCGTTGCCGGGATCGTCGCGACGCACGCGTCCTTCTTCGGCCGCTCACGGCCCGGCGTCGAACTGACGGACGAGGAGACCGAGTTCCTCCGCTCGGTCGTGAACCCTCAGGAGTCGGGCTATGCGCATGAGCAGGGAACGCGGCCGGACACCCTCGCCGCCGCCCTGATCGACTCGCCTAGCGGCCTCCTCGCCTGGATCGCTGAGAAGGTGGCCGCCTGGAGCGACGGCGATGGCCTCGAACGCTTCGACGTGGATGACGTGCTCACCAACGTCGCCCTCTACTGGGTGACGAGGTCGATCGGCACCAGCTTCCGTCCGTACCGCGAGTCCCCGGACGGGGACGACCTGCACCCGATCGTCACCGTGCCGGCGTCCATCCTGATCCAGCGGCACGAAGGCGCCTACCCGCGGTCGCTCGCCGAGAAGAGCTACGCCGACATCCGCGCGTTCGAACGTCTGGAGCGGGGTGGGCACTTCACCGCCTGGGAGGCGCCGGCCGCGGTCGCCGCGGCCGTTCATGAACTCGAGGTGAACATACGAACATCCTCGCGCCTGAGCGGTTGACATTCGCGCCAGGCGTTTTATTGTGTGCACTAAGCAACGGATGGCAGGCTGAACCGCAGGGGGCGGGCAGCTGTACTGCGTTCCCGGTGCGCGGCGGTCGGCTTTTTCGGGTGAGTCGACCGCCGCTATTTCTTTTCGGGCGTGGATCGGCCGGTTGCGCCGGGCGTTCGCGTCGCTACGCTGGCGTGCGTGACCGATGATGAGCGGGCCAGCCACGAGGGGGCCGGCGCCGAGCACCTGAAGGCGGTGCGCGAGCGCTTCGACGACCGCGCATCCACCTACGACGACAGCGCCATGCACCGCGGGCTCGCTGCAGCCGTCGCCGCCTTCGCCGACCTGACGGAGGTGGATGCGGTGCTCGACGTCGCAACCGGAACCGGCCTCGTCCTGCGAGCCCTGCGCGACCGCGGCTACGCCGGGTCCGCGACCGGCGTCGACCTCTCTCCCCGCATGATCGACGAAGCGCGCAGCCACCTGCCCGACGCCGAGCTACTAGCGGCGGATGCGACCGGACTGCCCTTCGCCGACGACACGTTCGACTTGGTCACGTGCGTCACGGGGCTGCAGCTCTTCCCACATCCCGAGGCCGCCATCGCCGAATGGCGTCGTGTGCTGCGCCCCGACGGCCGGGCGATCACGGCGACGTTCCTCGCCTTCGATCCGAGCCGCCACCGCGGTGCACCCGCGGCCGCGCACATCGACCACACGCCGTTCGACTCGCTGGAGCGCCTCGGCGAGACAGTCGCGCCCGCAGGCTTCATCGTGAATCGCAGTGACACGTGGACGGATGCTGCTGACGAGCTGCTCATCGCCGAGCTGATCCCGGCGCGCTAAGCAACCGCGGCTGCAGCCGGCCTACGCCCGCGATTCCCGCGACAGCCGTCGCATCGTCATGAAGCACCCGAGCACCGCGAACAGCAGCGCGAGCCCCACCTGCGGCAGGTACGCCTGCCACATCTCCCCGTTGCTGAAGACGTTGTCCGCGAACAGCTGCCAGAACCCTGGTCGCGTCAGCGCCTCCATGAGCGGGATGCCGACTACGCCCGCGAGGTCCGTGAAGATCCCGGCGAGCAGGCTGAGCACGACGGTCACGATGACGATCGCGACGATGCCCCAGAAGGCGCCGCGCGTGACGCGCGCCTTCGACCCCACGCGGTACAGCCAGACGGCGCCGAGTGCCACACCCCACGAGACGATGGATGCGATGAAGCCGATGTTCCAGAGGACCGTCCACACGATGATTCCCGCGGGGATGATCAACAGCGCGAGCGCGATGCCGCGGCCGACCCGCTCTTCCTGAGTAAAGGAGGACGGCGATGGCGCCTGCTGGCCGGACGCGTCGGATGTCGTATCCTCCGGCGATGTCTCGCCGGTCGCTACCGGAGGCGCGTCGGTCGCGTCGGTCGCGTCGATCGCGTCGATCGCGTCGGTCGTTTCACTCTTGTCGGTCGCATCTGTCGCGTCGGTCACGTGTCTCCCCCACCTGCGTCTCGCGGTGAGGCGCGGTGGACAGCCTGCCACAGCAGCGCCACCCGCTGGGCCGCGGGCGTTCCCCCATTTCGGGGGAACGCCCGGGTCCTCAGCCTTCCGCCCCGAACCACCGCTGCAGGTGCTGGCCCAGCGCATCCTGCTGGTCGCCGATCCACGCGACGTGGCCGTCCGGACGCAGCAGCACCGCGGGCGCGTCGAGCGCCTCGCCGACGTCGGAGACGTAGTCGACCCGGTCCGCCCATCCCCCGACCGTCAGCGCGCCGGTCCGGTCGAGCAGCATCCCCGTGCCGTCGTGCATCCGCTCGTAGAGCCGCCCGCGGGCCAGCGGAAGGTCGCGCATCCGCCGCCCGAGCAGCTCCGGCCCCTCGCCGATGTCGTAGCGGATGCCGATCCCGGACACCTTTTCGGCGAAGAACCGGCCGACCTCCTCGAAGTCCATCAGCTCGGTCAGCAGCCGCCGGACCGCCTGCGGCCCCGGGTCGGGCGAAATCAGTTCGCTCTGCGCGCGGGTGATGGTCAGCACCTCCTGCGCAGCCGGGTGCCGCTCGGTGAAGTAGGTGTCGAGCAGCCCCTCCGGAGCCCATCCGCCCACCTCGGCCGCCAGTTTCCACCCGAGGTTGAACGCATCCTGGATGCCCAGATTCAGCCCCTGTCCGCCGAGCGGTGGATGCACGTGGGCCGCATCCCCGGCCAGCAGCACCCGCCCGACCCGGTATCGGTCGGCGAGCCGCGTCGCGTCCGTGAATCGCGTCAGCGACCGCGGCGAGTGGACGCCGAAGTCGGTCCCCGCATACGCCCGCAACTGCGCCCGGAAGTCCTCGAGCGTCGGAGCAACCGTGCGATCCTCGGAGACCGATGCCGCAGGCACGACCGCACGGAACAGCCCGTCGCCGGCCGGCCCGATCCCGAACCCGCGATGCGTCTTGCGCACCTCCTCCGACACCGCCGCGATCTCCTCGGCCGAGGCCGTCACCTGGACCTCGCCGAGCAGCCACTCGGTCGTCGCCGCATCCCCCGGGAACCCGACACCCAGCAGCCGCCGCACCAGACTGCGCCCGCCGTCGCTGCCGACGAGCCAGCGCGACCGCAGCCGCCCGCCGTCGGCGAGCTCGACCGTCACGCCGTCCGCATCCTGCTCGAACCCGGAGACCTCGCTCCCCCGCCGGATCACCGCCCCCAGCTCGGCCGCGCGCTCTGCCAGGATGCCGTCGGTGACCGGCTGAGGGATGCCGAGGATGTAGTCGTGCGCCGTGTCCAGGCGGATGGGATGCGGGCTCACGATGCCGGCGAAGCGGCCGCCCATCCCCGGATACTGCGTTCCGCGGGCGAGGAACCGCTCCAGCAGCCCGCGCTGGTCCATGATCTCGAGGCTGCGCGGGTGCAGCCCGAGCGAGCGCACGAGCTGGGTGGGCTCCGCATCCCTCTCCAGCACCAGCACATCCACGCCATGCAGTCGCAGCTCACTGGCGAGCATCATCCCCGTCGGCCCGCCACCGCTGATGATCACGTCGAACACGTCAGAACCCATCGATTCCCCCTTCATCGGTCGGATCGTTTCCGGCCGCGACCAGCCATTCTGGTGCACCGTAGGGGCCTTGCCGCAAGACGGGGGTCGTCCGGTATCCTGGAAATGCGGGAAGGGGACGGTCAGGTCGTCGCGCGCTGCTGGTCCTCGCGCTGGCGATACTCTTCGGCGAGCAGCCCGAGCAGCACCTCGTCGAGGAACTCCCCCATCACCCACGCCGACTTGCGCAGCACCCCTTCGCGGACGAATCCGTTGCGCTCGGCCGCCCGCAGCATCGCGTAGTTGTCGGCCAGCGTGTCCACCTGCAACCGCTGCAGCCCGCGCACAGTGAACCCGTACGCGCACAGCACCGCGACCACATCGCTGCCGTATCCCTTGCCCCGATCCGCCGGCAGCAGCCCGAGCCCGATGTGCGCGAACCGGTTGTGCGTGTCGATGCCCCACAGGTTGGCGGTGCCGATCAGCCTCCCGCCCTCCAGCTCGATCACCGAGAACGAGACCACGTTCTCCTTGGATGCGTCGGGCTTCAGCCGTGCGTCATCCGTCCCCGGCATGGTCGGCCGCCACGGCCCGGCCTCGGCCCGGGAGGATCCGGCCACGTCGTCGAGCAGCTCGCTGCGAAGGATCGGGATGTCGTCATCGTGGCGGGCGCGCAGCCCCACCGTGGTGCCGGTCAGCATGAGTCCTGTCTACCGGAACGCGAGCGGCGGGCGCGAGGGGCGCTCCGCCCCGCGGATGATCAGCGCAGCAGGTCGGCGACGGCCGCGATCCCGGCGTGGATCGACTCCACCGACGTGTTGCCGAAGCCGAAGACGAGCTGCGGCGGCTGGACGCTGTGCGTCGAACGGTAGGCGCTCATCCCATAGAGCCGGACCCCGCGCTGCGCGGCGGCGGCGATCACCGTCCGCTCGTCGGCGCCGTCGGGCAAGTGCCCGACCACATGGAAACCGGCGGCGAGTCCCGTCAGCCGGAGGTGCGGTGCGCGTTCGCGCAGTGCCGCCGCCAGCGCATCCCGCCGCGCGCCGTAGAGCGCACGCATCCGGCGCAGATGACGGTCGTAGCGTCCGGATGCGATGAGGCGGGCGAGCGCCACCTGATCGAGCGTGGGCGCCCCACGGTCGGCCGCCGCCTTCGCAGCCGTCAGGTCGTCGGCTAGGTGCGCAGGCGCGACCGCCCAGCCGAGGCGCAGGGCTGGCGCGAGCGACTTGCTAACCGTGCCGAGGGTGACCACCCGGTCGGGCGCGAGCCCTTGGAGGGAGCCGACCGGTTCGCGGTCGTAGCGGAACTCGGCATCGTAGTCGTCCTCCACGATCATCCCGTCCCGCCGCTCCGCCCAGCCGAGCAGCTCGTGGCGACGCTCGGCGGTGAGCACCACGCCCGTCGGCCACTGGTGCGCGGGAGTGAGCACCACGACCCGCGCACCGCTCGCGTCGAGCGCCGCCACGTCGATTCCCGACTCGTCCACCGGCACGGGGACCGCGGACCCACCCACAGCCTCCGCCGCTCGGGTCGCGGTGCCGATCGAACCCGGGTCCTCGACCGCGACCCGCGTCATCCCGCGAATGGCCAGAGCCCGGAACGTCAATGCGATTCCTTGGGCGAACCCCGCGCAAATGACGACGCGGCCGGGATGCGCGCTCATCCCGCGCACCCGGCGGAGGTAGGAGGCGACCACCTCGCGGAGGTCCGCGTCACCGCGGGGGTCGCCGTAGTCGAAGGCTGCGTTCGGGGCGGTCCCGGTGGCCTCCCGCAGGGCCCAGATCCAGTCGTCACGGGGCACCGTGCCGAGGTCGGGGACGCCGGAGGCGAAGTCGGCGATCCAGTGGCGGGGTGGGCTGGGGTACGACTCTCCGGCTCGCGCGCTCTCTGCCGCCTTCCGTCCGCCCGCATCGACGCGCAGGTCGGCGACCCGCGTGGCCGATCCCGTCTGCGCGACCAGGTACCCCTCGGAGCGGAGCTGCTCGTAGCAGTCCTGCACCGTGCCGCGGGCGACCCCGAGGCTCCGGGCGAAGTCGCGGGTCGACGGCAGCCGCTCGCCCCCACCGAGCCGTCCGGTCTGGATGGCGTCCCGCAGCTGGGTCTGCAACTGCGAGCGCAGCGGCTCCGGCGACTCCCGGTCGAGCTGGATCAGCACCTCCGGGCTCGAATTGGACCACTCCACCGCCATGGCAATGGATCTTACCGCTGAGCCACCCGGTTCCTAGTGTCAGTCTCATGACCACGACGACCCTCAGCACCACCGCCCGCACCACTGCCGCGAACCGGCCACGGCTGATCACCCGCCCGCTGCTGCTGCGTTTCATCTCGATCGTGGCGTGCTCGGTTAGCTTCTTCCTCCCGCTGGCCGTGGTCCCGCTGCTCGCCGGCTCCGCCTCTCCTGTCGCCGGCGGCGTGGCGAACGGCGCACTGCTCGGCGCGACGGTCGCCGGCGAGCTGGTCTCGCCTTGGCTGATGCACAGGATGGGCGCCCGGGTCGTGCTTGCCGCCGGTCTCATCCTGCTCGGTGCTCCGACCTTCCTGCTGCTCGGTTCGGCATCAGTCCCCGCCCTCGTCGCGGTCGGCGTACTCCGCGGCCTCGGGTTCGCGCTCGCCATCGTGGCAGGCGGCGCCGTGACCGCCGCGCTGGTGCCCGCCGAGCGGCGCGGCGAGGGGCTCGCCGTCGCGGGCCTGGTCAGCGCCATCCCGTCGCTGCTCGCCCTGCCGCTCGGCGTCTCGATCACCGCCGCCGCCGGTCCCGCACTCGTCTTCTGGATCGCCGGAGCCGCGCCGCTGCTGGCTCTCGCCACGGTCGCCGGGCTGGCCGGCCGGGTAGTGCGACCGACCTCCGCTGCAGCGTCACCCGCCGCCGGAATCCTCGGCGGCCTCCGGTCTGCATCCATCCTGCGTCCGGCTCTCGTCTTCGCGGCCTCCGCCGCCGTGGCCGGTGTCGTCGTGACCTGCGTGCCCGGGGCGCTCGCCGGTAATGCGGTGACACTCGGGCCCGTGTTGTTGCTCCTGCAGCCGGCCACCACCGCCGTCGGTCGCTGGGTCGCCGGCCGTTACGGCGACCGCGTCGGGCACCGCCGCCTGTTCGTCCCTGGCATCCTGCTGTCGGCCGTGGGCATGGCCGCGATGGCGGCGACCTCCAGCATCCCGCTCGCTTTGACCGGCGCGGCCGTCTTCGGCCTGGGCTTCGGCGCCCTCCAGAACGCGACGATCGCCGACATGTACGCCCACGCCGACAAGTCGCAGTTCGGAACAGTGAGCGCCCTCTGGAACGCCGGCTACGACGGCGGCATGGCCGTCGGCGCGCTCGCGATCAGCGCGCTTGGCGCCCTGATCGGGAACGCGCCCGCCTTTCTCGTCCTCGCGCTGGCCCTCCCGCTCGCGCTCACCCTGGTCCGCCGGCACTCGGCCGCGTGACCGTCACACACAAGGAGAATCATCATGGGAACCCTCACCGCCGCAATGTTCATGACGCTGGACGGCTTCACCGAGACTCAGGACGGCGAACTGATCTCGCCCGCCTGGTCGGACGACATGCAGCAGTACTGGTCCGGCGCGAACGCGCACGAGGGCCAGACCCTTCTCTATGGTCGCGTCGCCTACGAGTTCAACGCCGCCTACTGGCCCATGGCGGCCGAGGACGAGAGCAACCCCTCGGACTACCGCGCCTTCGCCCGCACCATGAACACCCTGCCCAAGGTCGTCGTCTCCGACACGCTCCCGGAAGCGGAATGGAACACGACGATCGCGCGCGGCCCGCTCGCCGAGGTGGTTAGCCGCCTCAAGCGCGAGGTGTCCGGCGAGATCGTGGCGGTCGGTGGCGTGTCGCTGGTCGCGGCACTCATCGAGGAACGACTGGTCGACCGGTACCGCCTGCTCGTAATGCCGCGGCTCGCCGGAAGCGGTCGGTCCGTGTTCGCGGGCGGCGGGGCGCCGGCGGACCTGACGCTGGTCTCGTCGCGGACGATGGACACCGGGGCGATGCTGGTGGAATACGAGCGGCGCGGATGAGGGCGCACAGAAGGTCGGACACGGCCGAGCTACGGCTCGCCGTCTTCGTCGTTTTCGACCTGTCTCTCCAAGTCCTCGATCTCCATCGCAAGCACATCCTGGTAGCCGATCCGAGCACGACGCAGCTGCAGGTTGTACGCCGCCTGCGCCTCGGAGTCGTCGCAGTGGAGGATGTCCTGGATGCGCGACAGGGCGTGAGCATCGTCTCGCGCGTCCTTGATGGCCTCGATGAGTTCAGGGAACGCGTCGCGTGCGGCTCGCATGACGCGCACGTGCCTGAGGCGATCAGCCGCGAGAACGCGCTGGTGCGGTGGCTCAACCCGCGGCTCGGGCGGGCGACGGGCGTCGATCACCTCCGTCGTGAGCTCCACCAGCAGCGGTTCAGCGGTGGTCAGCCGGAGCATCGGGGCGAATGCGGTCAGGTGATGAGGACCGGGCTCCGCCATGCGCCATGCCGAGGAGTCGATGCGCGCGATGACGCGGACGTACTCGCCAGGATCAAGCGCCGGCGCCGGGTTGGCTCCGCCGGCGAACCCGAAGGAGATGGAGTGGGACTCGTCGCCGACCGGGCGGAGCACAGCGACAGCGTAGAAGGCGTCGCCGTCGGGGAGCCAGCGCTCGGCTCCCTCGTTCACGATGTCGACCGCCAGGGCATCGAAGTCGAGCAGGTCGCGCGTGACCGCGGGCCACCGAAGGACGAGTCCGGCACGCCGCTCCGCGACGCTGCGACGCAGCGACAGGGTCTCGGGATGCACTGAGAAGCGACCGGGCCCATCAACGTCTTGGTACAGCTGAGCGACTCGCCATGCCGAGCCGTCGGGACGCGCAGGCGAGCCGATCAGAATCGGCCGCTCGTCGCCGCTCCGTGAGAGTACCCGCCAACCGACCCCCGGGGCATCCGGCGGCACCGCCACGTCCCTCGCGCCGAGTGCGTCGAGCAGCGCATCCAATGGCTCGCCGTCACCGGAGAGCGCTGCGCGCTCGACATCGTTGTGGCCCAGCTGCGGCGAGGTGTCGTCCGTCATGCGGCGTCCCGGTCGCGCCCATCCCGGCCGGGCCGTCCTGCATCCCGGATGCCATCCGCGACGGCGCGGCGGACCACCCAATAGACGGCGTAGAGCCCGGCCGCTACGAGGACGACGGTGAGGGCGAGCCCGCTGAACGGATCCGTGTTCACCGGTCGTCCAATGCCCGCTCGGGCACAGCAGCCGTGTCGACGACCACTTTCGGTCGCAGCTTCCATTCGGTCACGAACGTCCCCCTTCGTCGCTGTCCCGTGACGATGCTAGCGGGCCAGCGACCGCGCGCTACGCGGAAGCCGACGTCGAGTGACGCACCCCAACCGGCCGGTTGACCGGCGCATCCGGCTCCCCCAGCGTCACCGCCGCCACCGCGTTCTGCGCCTGCACACGCACGTACTCCACCTCGGTGCGCTGTGAGAAGTAGGCGATGTGCGGCGTCAGGATGACGTCGTCGCGACCGACCAGTGGATGCCCGGCCTGCGGCGGTTCCTCATCGAGCACGTCAAGTGCCGCGCCTGACAGGTGCCCCGCATCCAAGGCTGCGGCGAGCGCCGCGCTGTCGATGAGGCCGCCTCGGGAGACGTTCACCAGGACCGACCCCGACGGCATCGCGGCCAGGAAGTCCGCATCCACCATCGATGCCGTCTCGGGCGTGAGCGGCAGGTGCAAGGAGAGCACGTCGGAGCTGCGTCTCACCTCGTCCAGACTCGCCCGCTGGACTCCGGCACGCTCGAGCGACGAGCGGACCTCCGCCGTGTCCGGCAGCATCGGGTCGTAGCCGAGCACTCGGCCGAACAGCGGCCCGGCTTGGCGGGCGAACTCCCGCCCGATCTTGCCCAACCCGACGATTCCGAGCGTCAGCTCGCTCAGGCGGGGAGGCGCCACGGTCGCCCGCGAATTCCACCGAGCCGGCGTCGCGGACCCCGTATAGAAGGGAAGCTGCCGGAGGCTCGCGAGGAGCAGCGCGAGGGCATGCGTCGCGACCTCCTCGGTCGCCGCGCCCGGGACGTTCGTCACCCAGACACCGCGCTCGGTCGCCGCCTCCACGTCCACGTAGTCGAAGCCCATCGACATGAGCGCGATGACCTTCAGCCGAGGCAGCGCCGCGATCACCGAGCGGTCGATCGGAGCGTAGCCGGGCAACAGAGCGTCCGCATCCCGCGCCGCCGCGACGATGGCCGAAGGATCACGCGTGCCGAGCACACGCACCTCGAACCCGTGCGCTTCGAGCAGCGCGATTCCGGGAGCCGGGTCGGTGTCGTCGACGTCGGTGTACACGGCGAGCGGGCGCCGGGCGTCTGTCATGAGCCGGCCACCGCCACGGCATCCACAAGAGCCCGCTCCCGCACGATCACCTGCGCCATCGCCGTCATCAGCTCGTAGGCCACATGGCTGGCCGCGATCCCGGTCAGCTGCGCGTGGTCGTACGCCGGTGCGACTTCCACGACGTCGGCGCCGACGATCTGCAGGTCGGTGAGTCCGCGCAGCAGCCTGAGCAGCTCGCGGCTGGTGAGTCCGCCGGCCTCGGGCGTCCCCGTGCCGGGGGCGTGGGCCGGGTCCAGCACGTCGATGTCGACCGAGATGTACAGGGGCCGGTCTCCAACACGCTGGCGGATGCGCTCGAGGGCCGCCGGGATGCCGTGCTCCTCGATGTATTCGCTGGAGACGATGGAGAAGCCGAGCCGCTCGTCGTCCTCCAGGTCCTGCTTGCTGTAGAGCGGGCCGCGCGTGCCGACATGCACGGACGCCGTCCGATCCAGGTACCCCTCCTCCGATGCGCGGCGGAACGGGGTGCCATGGGTGACCGGCTCGTCGAAGTACGTGTCCCAGGTGTCGAGGTGGGCGTCGAAGTGCAGCACCGCGACGGGACCGTGCTTCTGGCTGATCGCCTTCAGCAGCGGGTACGCGATGGTGTGGTCCCCGCCGATCGTGAGGATGCGCTCGACGCGGCTGCCCAGATCGCCAGCCGCCTCGGCGATCTGCCGCACCGCCTCGTCGATGTGGAACGGGTTCACCGCGATGTCGCCGGCGTCGGCGACCTGCACGGCCTCCCAGCCGGAGAAGTCCTGCGCCGGGTTGTATGGCCGCAGCAACCGGCTGGAGGCGCGGACATGTTCCGGGCCGAAGCGCGCGCCCGGCCGGAAGCTCACGCCGGTGTCGAAGGGGATGCCGACGACAGCCAGGTCGACGGACGGGACGTCCTCCAGGCGCGGCAGCCGGGCGAAGGTGGAGAGGCCCGCGTAGCGGGGCGTCTTCGACGCGTCGGCTGGGCCGATCGGTGGCGTGCTCATGGCTGTTCCTCCTGTTACTTGACGAACGCGACCTGCGGCAGGTGGACGACGTGCAGACCACCCACATCGCCCGCGGCTGCGACGGCTTCGACCAACTCCTGACGAGTCGCGACTTGGCGGCCGGTGCCGCCGAACGCCCCGGCAAGGGCCACCCAGTCCGGCTGGACCAGGTCGACCCCGACGGGCGCGATGCCCGCATCCGCCTCGTTCTGCTTGATCTCCGCGTAGCCTCCGTTGTCGACCACGATCACCGTGATGTCGAGCCGCTGCTCCACGACGGTGATGAACTCCTGGAGCGAGAACATGAGCGCTCCGTCGCCCACGACCGCGAACACCGGACGGTCCGGCACCGCCAGCCGGGAGCCGATGGCCGCGGGGAGGCCGTAGCCGAGCGTGGCGTACGTCGGCATGTACGGCGTGGAGTTGGGTGTGGCGACCTGTAACCGGTTCAGCAGGCCCCAGTAGCCGATCTGGGAGGAGTCGGTGGTGACGATGGCGTCCTCGGGGAGCGCGGCGACGATGGCGTCCGCGAGATCCGTGTTGACGGGCGACAGCTCCCGGCACTCCGCAGCCACGGCCGCTAGAGTCTCGGGCACGCGGGCGTCGGGCCGCGGGTCGCCTGCGCCGAGCGCATCCACCAGAGCGGCAAGACCGGCCTGAGCGTCGGCGACGATACCCACCTCGGCGGATTGGTTCTTCCCGAGCTGCGTTTCGACGAGGTCGATGCGGATGACG
This sequence comes from Leifsonia sp. RCC_180, assembly GCF_058138205.1. Taxonomy (NCBI): domain Bacteria; kingdom Bacillati; phylum Actinomycetota; class Actinomycetes; order Micrococcales; family Microbacteriaceae; genus Leifsonia; species Leifsonia sp. RCC_180. Next base: position 1,479,680 of record NZ_CP200340.1, read on the forward strand.
TGACCGCGAGCCTCTAGCTTCTCCACCCAGAGCTCGGCCTCGCCGAGTTTCGAGCCGACGACCAGCAGCACGTCGGCGTCGCGGGCGCGGTTCCTCGCCGCAGCCAGCCGCAGATTCGCGCCGAGCGAGAGCGGGTGGTGCTCGTCGAGCACCCCTTTCGCATTCAGCGTCGTGACCACGGGCGCGCCCAAGCGCTCGGCGAGCGCCCGGAGCTCGGCCGTCGCCGTCCGCGATCCGCCGCCGGCGAGGATGACCGGGTCGGCCGCGGCGTCGAGCAGCCGTGCCGCCTCGGCGACGGCTCCCGCATCCGGCGCCGCCGCTTCCGGGAAGACGCGGGGCGCCAGCGACTCCGCTGGCAGCTCCGTCTCCTCCTCCAGCAGGTCGAGCGGAACCTCGATGTACACAGGACGCGGCCGCGCCGTCGCGAACAACTCGAACGCATCGTGGACGGCGGCGACGGCCTCCTCGGCGGACGCGACCCGACGGCCCCACTCGACGATCGCGGACGCTGCGGCAAGCTGGTCCTTCGTCTCGTGCAGAGTGCCGACGTCGGCGAACTCGCTCCCGCGCGCCGGGCCGGGCGACAGGATGATCATCGGCCGCGACTCGCAGTACGCGGTCCCTGCCGCCGAGAGGGCGTTGAGCAGGCCGGGTCCGCTGGTCGTGATGACGACCCCGGGCTTGCCGGTCTGCAGCGACCAGCCGTCGGCGGCGTAGCCCGCGCCCTGCTCATGGCGGGTGGTGACGGGATGCACGCCCAGCGCGGCGAGTGGACGGTAGAACTCCAGGTTGTGGGTGCCCGGGATGCCGAACACGGTGTCGACGCCGTAGTTGCGGAGCGTCTCGAGGAGCACCCAGCCGGTGGTCCGCTTCTCGCGCGTCTCCATGTCCGCCCGCCTCTCGCTCAGGGTCTCAGTCGACATCGGACTGGAACCTCCGAGTGCCGTCGACCCAGGTCTCGCGGACCGGGATCGCCGCGATCTCCTCGGGGGCGGCCGTCAGCGGGTTGCCGTCGAGCACCACGAAGTCGGCGCGCTTGCCCCGCTCGAGCGAGCCGAGCTCGTTCTCGCGTCCGAGGGTGATGGCGCCCTCCAGGGTGTGACCGCGGAGGGCAGCCTCCGCGCTGATCCGCAGGGAGTCCGGCCCGAGCTTGCGGCCCCGGCGGGTGACCCGGGTCACGGCGGCCTGGATGGCCTCCAGCGGACGCGGCTCGGCGACCGGCGCGTCGGAGGAGATGGTCACCGGCACGCCGGCTTCGAGGAACTCGCCCAGCGGGTTGAACCGCTCGCCCGGGGTTCCGATGGCCTGCTCGACCCCTTCGCCCCAGTTGTAGTAGTGCTGGGTCTGGTTGACCGGCCGGATGCCGAGTCGCGCCATCCGCTCGATCTCGACCGGGTCGGGCAGGCCGCAGTGCTCGATCCGATGGCGCGCATCCTGATCGGGATGCTCGGTCAGGGCCTGTTCGAGCGCATCCACCACCATCGCGATCGCCGTCGGGGACTGCGCGTGCGTCGCGGTCTGCAGCCCTGCGCCGTGCGCCTTGGCGACCAGCTGCGCGTACTCGGCGGGCTCGTGGTACAGCTGGCCGGTGCGGCACGGGTCGCCGAGGTACCCCTCGGGGAAGTAGGCGGTCCAGCCGCCGAGCGTGCCGTCCGCGTACAGCTTTATCCCTGCGGCGGACAGGAACGCGTTGCCGAACGGGCCGGTCAGACCGAGGTCGACGACCTGATCGAGCAGGTGCGAGAGGAAGTACATGGAGACGCGCACCGAGAGCGCGCCGCGGTTCGCCATCGCCAGGTAGGCCGCGAACTCGCGTTGGGAGACCTGCGCGTCACCCAGGGCGGTCACCCCGGCCGAGAGGAACTCGCGCTGCGCGATGTCGAGCTGGCGCTGGTGTTCGGCCGGCTCATCCCCCAGGTGGAAGTTGGGGCCGTGGTGGCCGATCTTCACCCCGTGTAGTCCGGTGAGGACATTGCACGCCGCGTCCGAGAGCTCGCCGGTGAGCTCGCCGTCGGCATCCCGGAAGAACTCGCCGCCCTCGGGATTCGGCGTGTCCCGCGTGATCCCGTACTTCTCCAGCGTGTAGCTGTTCACCACGCCGCCGTGGCCGGAGGCGTTCATGACGTACACCTCGCGATCGGTCGCGACCCGGTCCAGCTCCTCCTTCGTGGGATGCCGCCGCTCGGCCAGGTTGCGCTGCTCGTACCCGTAGCCGCGCAACGGAACCCCCGCGGGCAGCCGCTGACCGCCCTCCCGCATCAGCTCCACGATCTCCGGGATGGAGCCGGCGCGCGCAGGGCTCACATCCACCCAGGTGAGCAGCTGCCCGTACATGAGGGGATGCGCATGCGCGTCGATGAAGCCGGGAACGATCGTCGCGCCCGGGAAGTCGGCGCGCTGCGGGTCCAGCCCGGCCTTCTGGGCCTCGGCTTCCACCTCGGCGAGGGAGCCGACGGCGAGGATCCTCCCGCCCGCCGCGAGCAGAGCCTCAGCGCGAGGCGCGCTCTCGTCGACGGTCAGGATGACGTCGGCCGTCACGATGGTCGGTGCCGAGTCCCGGTCGTCGTAGGTTGCCAGCTGTCGCACAGGTCAGATCCTTGTCGTCTTGATGGCGGTGGTGTCGACGCGCGGGTTGAAAGAGGCGGTGACCGGGGCTGCGTCGGAGTGCTGCGGGGCGAAGTACGTCCCTACGAGGGCGATCAGGGCGAGCGCCCCGAAGAACCAGATCGCGGACCAGAAGGTTCCGGTGGCCACGATCAGCGCGGTCGCGATGGCCGGCGACAGGCCGCCCCACACCGCCGCACCGATGCCGTAGGAGAGCGACATCGAGGTGTAGCGGGCCTGCGGGCGAAACATCTGGGTCATCACGGTGGACAGCGGCGCCCAGGCCCCGCTCAGCGTGATCCGGATGACGCTGACGAAGACGTAGATCAGAGTCACCTGGTGGTTCTGGATCACCAGCACGAGCGGGATCACGGCCAGGAAGGAGAGGAACGAGCCGAGCATGATCACCCGCTTGCCGCCCCACTTGTCGCCCAGGATCGCCAGCGGCAGGGTGACCAGCGCCTCGATGAAGGAGGCGACCGTCATGGCGCCGAGGATGACGCCGGCGGGAAGGCCGACCTCCGGACTGGTGGCGAAGTTCTGCACGAACGTCGTCGCGATCACATAGCCGCCGGACGACATCGCGATGATGCAGAAGCCGAGCAGGATGGGCAGCCAGTTGTTTCGGAGCGCGAACACGATGGGCGTCGATTGCGCGTGCCCCTCGATCTTCTCCTCGAAGACCGGCGTCTCCTCGACCCGGAGCCGCACCCAGATGCCGACGCCGATCAGCACGATGCTGAACAGGAACGGGATGCGCCAGCCCCAGGTCAGGAGGACCTCGTCGCCCATCCCGGCCAGGATCCAGAACGCACCCGAGGCGAGCAGCGCGCCGAGCGGGTTGCCGAGCTGGGTGAAGCCACCGTAGAAGGTCTTGAACTTCGCGGGCGCGCTCTCGACCGACATCAGGCTCGCGCCACCCCACTCGCCGCCGACCGCCAGGCCCTGAGCGACGCGCAGCAGGATGAGCAGGATAGGCGCGACGATGCCGATGGATGCGTACCCGGGCAGGCAGCCGACCAGCACGGTCGCGATGCCCATGATGAAGAGCGTGAGGGTGAGGGCGCGCTTGCGGCCGAGCTTGTCGCCGATGTGCCCGAAGATGATCCCACCCAGCGGACGCATGAAGTAGGCGACCGCGTAGGTGCCGAAGGACGCGAGCGTGCCGAGCGCGTGGTTGACCTCAGGAAAGAAGACCTGCGGGAACACGAGGGCCGCGGCCGTTGCGTAGACGTAGAAGTCATACCATTCGATGGTCGTGCCGACCACCGAGGCGAGGCCGGCTTTCAGCGCACGGGCGTGTCCTCGGGGTTGCGTTGCGGTAACTGACACACGAAGCTCCTTTGCTCGGTAATGACGTGAAGTCTGGCGCGTGGTTCGGCGAATGTCCAAAGGCAGATCGGCGTTATGCGTTGTCTCTTGCCGCGCTTCTGCGGGCTGTTCTCTTATTTCTTGCGCCGTTCATCGCCTGCTGCGCGTCCATGCCGCCGATTTGCGGTCGCGCACGAGCGATTCCGGGTATTCTGCCGATATGCCGCCCCGCCGCGATACGGGCTCCCCGGAGCGCGACCTCGACTCCCTCGACAGCAGCATCGTGCGCGCGCTGCACGAGGACGGCAGGGCCAGCATCCAGGATCTCGCACGGAGCCTGGGCGTCTCCCGCGACCTCGTGTCCCGGCGGCTGGACACCCTGATCGGCCGCGACGGCCTGCGGGTTGTGGCCGCCCTGGACCCCGGCTTCGCGGGCCTCAACGTGCTCATCCACGCCGCCGTCGCCGTCGACGGCCCAGCACGGCCGGTCGCCGAGCGGATCGCCGAGCTGCCGGACACCGTCTTCGTCTCCCTGGTGGCGGGCGCCTTCCCGCTCGTCTTCGAGTCACGCCACGGCGATGTGGACGAGTTGCACGCCACCCTCGACGCCATCCGGCGAATAGAAGGAGTGCGCCAGGTGCGCGTCAGCACCTACGACGCCCTCCTCAAGGAGTTCATCACCGCCGGCTCGGTCACCGACGTGCGACTGGACAGCCTCGATCACGCCCTCATCGCGATCCTGCAGGATGACGGCCGGGCCAGCTACCGGACCCTCGCTGACGCGGTGCGCCTCTCCCCCTCCTCCGCCCGGGCCCGCGTCCGCCGACTCCTTGACGCCGGCGTCATCCGCATCGCCGCCATCGACGCAGGCGGCCTCTCCCGCAACCGCCTCGCCGTGGGCGTCGGGATCGCGCTGCGGGGCCCCGCGGACGAGGTGCGTGAGTACCTGGTCGCCACGCAGGCGGTCGACCTGGCGGCCGACGCGCACGGCGCCTACGACGTCATCGCGACGATCGTGGGCACGTCATCGGCGAACGTTCTGGCCGTGGTGGAACGGTTGCGGTCCTTCCCGGAGGTCGGGTCGCTCGACACGTGGGCGCACCTCGACATCATCAAGGAGGACTACACGCGGACGCTGGGGCGGATCGTCGGGGTTTAGGCCCCGCTCAGGACTCCACGTATTGCAGGCCGACGGCCGACTCCAGCGTCGCACTCGCCGCGCGAAGGGAGACGCCCCACGTCTGATCGCCCACGATGCCATCCGCGGTGACGCCGCCCCACCGCTGGAATGCCTTGACCGCGGCCTTGGTGTGCGGGCCGAAGATCCCGTCGATCCCTTGCGGAGTGACGCCTCCCCACTGATCGGCGCCATTCGTGAGAACCGTCTGCAGACTCGATACGACGGGTCCTCTCGAACCTTCCTGCAGCACCGGCATGGGGCCCCCGTCCGGCAGCGCCGCCCACGTGAGGGGACCCACGATCCCGTCAGCCGCCAGCCCGGCTCCCTGCTGGAACTCGACGACCGCAGCATGCGTCGCCGGGCCGAAGATGCCATCCACGACGATGCTCAGATTCGGTGTCCGTCGCAGTGCGCGCTGCACCCGCCTGACGGCGTTTCCGGTGTCACCTTGACGCACCGTCGGCTGCCCTGGATTCGACATGATCGCGTTCCTCCCCCGAGCGCTGTCCCCAAGCCCGGCGGGTGTCGGTGCTCCGCGGCGTTCTGCGTGAAGTGTCCCAGACGGTGCCGTCTACGGCTAGCGTCCTTGACGCTTCTTGTACGGCTTCGGCTGGCCCTTCACCGCCGGAGCGCGACCCTTCCCCTTGGATGCTTTGGCTTTGCCGCCAGCCGGGACGACGGGCTTCTTAGCCGGCGCAGGGGCCGCAGCGATCTCGTCCCGCGCCGTGGCCAGGAACAGCGTCCCGGCCGCGGTCAGGCGGGTTCCGTTGGAGTCGCGGGTGAAGAGCGGGGATCCCACTTCGTCTTCAAGCTTCGAAATCGACGAGTAGAGAGAAGCGAGCGGGATGTTGAGGGCTTGGGCCGCGCGCGGAAAATGCAGCTCCTCCGCCACGGCGACGAACCGGACGAGCAGGGTGACGTTCACGTAAGACCCTTCATGGATGTTGGATGCGCGGCTACGCGGTCAAACCGGACTGAGGGGGACGCGTTCGCCCGACGGGACCTCGACGCGGATGGGGTCGCCTCGCCGCACGATTCCACCCGCGACGACGACGGCCATGACACCACCTTTTCGTTCTACCGAACCGCCCTCATCCCGGCCGAGCACCTCGCGCAGCAGCCCTGGTTCTAAGCCGTTGATCTGCTGGCACGGGTTCCGCAATCCCGTCACGCGCACGCACGCGTCAGCGCCGAGGTACAGCAGGGTGTCGGTCGGCAAGCCGAGCAGGTCGATTCCGCGAGTCGTCACGTTCTCCCCCAGCTCTCCCGGCGCGACCTGGAACCCCGCTTCACCGACCTCGTCGAACAGCTCCGCGTGCATCAGGTGCACCTGCCGCAGGTTCGGCTGCGACGGGTCGCGGGCGACGCGGGAGCGGTGCTGGACGGTCGTCCCGGCGTGCGCGTCACCCTCGACGCCCCATCCCTCGATGAGGACGACCTGATCGACCACCGGCTTACTGAACCGATGGGCGGTATCCATGCTCACATCGACGACGTAGGGCTGGTCTCCCTGATTCGCGCTCACGGGCAGACCCGGACCCTGCGTCCCTCGAAGGTGACGATGTCGCCGAGCTGCAGCTGCCGTCCGCGACGGCGATCGACCTCGCCGTTCACGCTCACGTAGCCGTCGATGATGGCCTCTTTCACGTTCCCGCCGGAGTCGAGGAGCCCGGCGAACTTCAGGAACTGCCCGAGGCGGATGCCGTCACCACCGATCGAAATGTCGTCGATCGGAGCCTGCTTGGTCATCCCCAAATGCTAGCCCAGCAGGTGGAGCGGGCGCGTTCAGTCTGCGATGGGCGTCAAACAGAAGGGATGCCCCGCGGGGTCCAGCATGACGACCCACCGCTCGTCGGGTTGGAAGGATGCCGCCACTGCCCCGCACTCCTCTGCCCGCGCCCGGAAGGCCGGTAGGTCCTCCGGCTGGCAGGTCAGATCGAGGTGGACGATCGACGCTCCCGGCCAGGTAGGCCGGGTGTACGGCGACACCCGCTGCGCGACCAGCTTGTAGCTCCCGACCGAGACCCCGGCCGCCTTATCGGTGACCCAGTCCACCTGGCCGTCGAGAAGCCGCGCGTAGAAGTCAGCCAGCTCGCGATGGTCCGCGCAGTCGAGCGAGACGCCGGCCACACGAGCCCCTCGCACCACACCATCCATGGATCGGATCGTAGACCTCGACCATGATGGACACATGCCCACCGCTCACCGTCCCGGCCTCCGGGTGGACGCCGGACTCACGATCCCCGAGTCCGAGCTGTCGTGGCGGTTCTCGCGGTCATCCGGTCCCGGCGGGCAGGGCGTGAACACGGCCGACTCGCGGGCCGAACTCGTGTGGGATGTGGCGGGCTCGGCCGTTCTCTCGCCGTTCCAGCGCGAGCGGCTCCTCGAGCGACTGAGCGGTCGCATCGTCGACGGAACGCTGACGATCGCCGCCTCCGAGCACCGTGCACAACTGCGCAACAGGGAGGCCGCGCGGGCTCGGCTGGCCGAACTGGTGCACGACGCCCTCTTGCCGCCGGCTCCGCCACGACGGCCGACGAGGCCCGCTCTCGGGGCCAAGAAACGGCGATTGGATGCGAAGAAGCGGCGCACCGACATCAAGCGGCTGCGCCGACCTCCGCACGACTGATCCCGACGGAGCACACACGGAACGCGACACACGAAGTAGCCTCACACCGTGAAATCGATGTGGCTGTTCCTCGTACTCGGTGTCATCCTCGTCCTCATCGGACTGCTGTGGACGCTCCAGGGCTTCAACGTGCTGGGAGGATCCGCGATGAGCGGGTCCCCGGTCTGGGGCACGATCGGGCCCATCGTGCTCATCGTCGGAGTCGTGCTCATCGTCGTCGGCGTGGTGCGCCGGCGCCGGCGCTCGGGCGCCTGACGCCGGACGACCGCTCCGCCCCGCTTGGGGGTGTTTCTCAGACGCGTCGGCTTCCCGTGAGCATGCGGACGAGCCACACGATCACAGCGATGACGAGAAGGATGATCCCGACCCAGAGCAGGAAGTTCAGCGACGAGACGAATCCTCCTGTGAGCAGGAGGATGATGGCGATCACAGCAATGACGATCAGAAGAATATTCATCAGAGGACCCTTTCTGGTTGGTGGGCTGATGGTTCCAAACAACCACCGGCGAGGGCGGGTCGCCTCACCCCTAGGGGTGTAATCTCGCGCCATGTCGGCAGCCCCCGCAACAGCGACGAAGCCGTTCACGATCGCACTCGTGGACGACTACGACGTCGTGCTGCTGGGCCTCGCGCACATGTTCGACGACTACCGCGACACACTCGTCGTCGCGGAAATCGACGCCAACGAGCCACTCAGCGAGCCGATCGACGTCGTCCTGTATGACGCCTTCGCTCAACCGGAGTCCAGTCACTCGCAGATCGGCGAACTCGTGAAGAACCCGCGCGCACGCCATGTCGTGGTGTACACGTGGAACTTCCATCCCGAACTCATCGAGAGCGCCAGCGCTCAGGGCGTCCACGGCTACCTCTCGAAGACCCTCCCGGCGCCGGAGTTGGTCGCGGCTCTCGAAGCCGTGCATTCGGGAAAGATCGTGGTGAGCGACTCCCCCGCACGAGCTCGCAGCGCTGAGGGACTCGATTGGCCGGGCCGTCAGGAAGGGATCACCGACCGCGAGTCAGAGATCCTGGCCCTGATCACGCAAGGCAAAAGCAACGCGGACGTCGCTGAGCTCACCTATCTCAGTCCGAACACGGTCAAGTCGCACATCCGCAGCGTCTACCGCAAGATCGGAGCCGACAGCCGCAGCCAGGCCGTTCTCTGGGGAGTGGAGCACGGCTTCACTCCGGACCATCGGCGGATCGAGCGCTGGCTGGGGCCCGGAGAGTGAGCAGATGAGACCACTTCGCTACTCCATCAACGTCACGCTCGACGGCTGCGTCCATCACGAGGCAGGCCTTCCGCCCGACGAGGAGTCGATGCGTATCTGGACCGCCGAGATGGACCGAGCGGATGCGCTGCTCTTCGGCCGGGTCACCTACGGGATGATGGAGTCGGCATGGCGGAAGCCGGCGACAGGGACGTGGCCCGAGTGGATGGACGAGTGGCAGCTCCCCTTCGCCGAGGCCATCGATGGGGCGAAGAAGTACGTCGTGTCGAGCACCGTGAGCGAGGTCGACTGGAATGCCGAGCTGCTGCAAGGCGACCCGCGGGATGCGGTCGAGCGCCTCAAGCAGGAGCCTGGCGCGGGCCTCTGGGTTGGTGGCGTAACGCTTCCCCTTGCGCTGGCAGACCTCGGCCTGATCGACGAATACGTGTTCGTCGTGCAGCCGGTCCTCGCCGGACACGGACCGACACTGCTCGCCGGCCTGCGCGAGCGCATCCCGCTCGACCTCGTGGATCGCCAAGACTTCCGGTCAGGTGTGACCGCGCTGCGCTACCGGCCCAGCTGATTCGGCGACGTACCGATCGAATTGGGGAGTGCCCCCGATCGATCGTTCGCATCGGCAGCGACGACAGCGACCAGGTCTGGGTCGAAGCGCGGCGCCCCCGTCAGATCGGACGCGTGAGCCCCACGCTCGGTGTCCGCGAGACCGAAAGGCCCGCGCAGGTTCCAGAGCGCCCAACCGATCTCGCGCGCAGACAGCACACGGAACGCGGATGCCAGCCAGGCGGCGCGCACGGGCGCAGGGGCCGCGGAGTAGGCACCCATCTCCCCCACGTGAACCGCGCCGCCGGCGTCGACGATGTCGAACCAGGGCTGCAGGACGCGCTCCAGAGCGGCGTCGTCCCACGTCGCGGTCGTCTCACCCGGCAGCGGAACGTAACCGTCGCGGAGCGCGGAGGCTAGGTCCGTCCGCAGCGGCCACGCGGGCTCCGCCATCGTGGGCGCCACCCAGGGCGCGCCGTGGTGGGTGATGTCGAACGGCTTGTAGAGGTGCACCGACGTCACGACCCGAGGATGCAGCGTCCACTCCCGCGGCGGGGGTTGGAGGCCGGCATCCCAGCCTTCGAGGACGACCATCCGCTCGGGGGTGACCCGCCAGATGTCCTCGGCAGCCCGGCCGAACACGGTCGCGAACACCGAGTCGTCGATCTCCGGAGGCTCGTTGAGCAGGTCGAAGCTGAGCTCCTCGGGCGGGACGTCGGCGTAACGCTCGGCCAGTGCTGTCCAGTACTCGCGGAACAGCGCCTGGCAGGAGGGATCCGAGAACAAGTCCCCCGACTCGGCGATGTCGAAGTGCGAGCGCGAGTTGACGCAGTAGCCGGGCGCACGATGGAGGTTGAGGCTGACGTGGATGCCGTACGCGCGTCCCAGCTCGACCGCCCGATCGACCAGGGCGAAGCGGCTGTGGTCGATGGTGCGGCCGTACGGTCCGGTGCCGAACCAGAGGTACGAGAGCGGGATGCGCGCGTACGTGAGCCCGAGCTCGGCGAGCGCGGCGAAGTCGGACTCCTGAATGCCCTGCCCGAGCCGGATCGGGAACTCTTCCGCCCAGCGGACACTCGTCGAGAACAGCTCGATCAGGTTGGCGCCGCGCCAGTTCGCGGTGGAGCGCACGGGTGTCACGGCGCGAAGAGCCCGCCGTCGAGCCCGCGCACTCCGGCCGCCCACTCGTCGTGGCCAGACAGGCCCGCCGGGAACCGCGCAGCGGCGGCCTCATCGATGTCGATGCCCCAGCCGGGCGCCTCGTTGGGCGTCAGCCAGCCGTCGACGATGCTCAGCGTCCCAGGGAAGACCTCGTGCGTCGCGCCGTTGTAGACGTGGCCCTCTTGGATGCCGAAGGCGCTGGTCGTCACATCCACGGCGACGTTCGCCGCGGCCCCGATCGGGGACGTGTCTCCCGGCGCGTGCCACGCCGTCCGAACCCCGAAGAACTCGGCCAGTGTCGCCAGCTTCTTCGCCGGCGTCAGCCCGCCGATCGCGGAGATGTGCGCGCGGATGAGGTCGACGCCGCCTCCCGTGATGAGCCGCGCGGCGTCGGTCACCGAGGTCGCAAGCTCTCCTACAGCGATCGGCACCGGAGACTGCGAGCGCACTTCGGGGAGGCGGTCCCAATGCTCGGGAGCGATCACGTCCTCCAGGAAGAACAGGCGGTACGGTTCGAGCGAGCGCGCCAGTACCACGGCCTCCTTCGGAGTGAGCCGCGAGTGGACGTCGTGCAACAGCTCCACGCCGTCGCCCAGCCGCACCCGCGCCTCCTCGAACAGTTGCGGCGTCGTGGCGAGGTACGCCCGCGCGTCCCAGCCGTTCGGGTACGGGGCTCCTGACCGCGCGGGGCCGTCGACCGGCGGCGCCCCGTACGTCCCGATGCCGGCCTGGCCGGTCTGCAGCCGGATATGCCGCCAGCCCTGCGCGACGAACTCCTCGGCCTGATCGAGCGTGCTGCGGATGTCCGGCCCGCCCGCGTGGATATAGGTGTCGGCCGCCGCCCGGACCTTGCCGCCGAGCAGCTCGTGCACGGGGAGGCCGGCCCGCTTGCCTGCGATGTCCCACAGCGCCATGTCGAGACCGGAGAGCGCGTTGTTCCCGACCGGCCCCTCCCGCCAGTAGCCGGAGTACCGCGCGAGCCGGGTGAGGTCGCCGATGTCACCCGGGTACCTGCCGACGACGAGCGGTGCCAGGTGCTGCTCCACGAAAGCGACCACTGCGTGCCAGCGCTGCGTGAACGTCGCGCAGCCGAGACCGTACAGGCCGTCGACGTCCGTGTCCACGCGCACGACGACAAGGGGCGTGCCCTCCGGCGCGGTCACGATCGTCCGGATGCCGGTGATGCGCACATCGTCCGGCACCGTCCACGGCTGGTCGAAGGTGCGGAACGGGGCGGTGTCACGCATGGAGCGCTCCCAACTCGAGTTCGTCGCCGGCGGGCTCCGGCCGGTGGATGGAGTACAGCGGTTCGAACCCGAGCAGCTCGCGGGCGCGGCGTGTGTCGACCAGCGGTCCGTGCTCGCCGACCGGCTCCCGGAGCGGCACGGTAGGCGCGTAGGTGCGCAGCAGCTCCTCGGCCGGCCGGTCGATCAGCAGGTCCGCCGCGCTGAGGCTCACCACGTGCGCCCCGCTCAGCGGTGCGGTCAGCGAGCGCTCGATGGCACGGACGCCGTCGCGGATGTCGAGGTAGGCCCAGCCTTCGCGCGCCATGGAGGCAGGATCCCGCTTCACCGACGCCGCCGAACGGCGCAGCGTGTCGCTGTCCTTGATCAGCGGGAACCGCAGCGCGACCACGTCGATGCCCCACCGGCGCCAGGCCATCCGGGCCGTCGCCTCGTCGGTCTGCTTCGAGAGCGAGTACGCGTCGTCGATGTCCGACGGGGTCTCCTCGTCGAGCGGGTAATAGGCAGGCTGCACGTCGTGGCTGTTCATCGGGACGCCGAACGCGTTGACGCTGCTGGCGATGACGGCCCGACGCACCCCCGCCTGCCCCGCCTGGGCGAGCACGGTGAAGGTCGCGACGACATTGGTCGCGAACACCGTTGCCGGCGTGCCGAGCGACGGATGCGGGATGGCGGCGAGATGCACGACGGCATCCGCGCCGTCGAGGGCACGGGAGACGACCCCCTCGTCGCGGGCGTCCCCCTCGATCGTCCGGTCGGCCCGGCTGTCCTCGTCGAAGCTGAGGGACAACGCCGTCACCCGGACGCCGAGGTCGACCAGCCTCCCGGTGATCGCGCGGCCGATGGATCCGTCGGCGCCCGTCACCAGGACACGTTTCGGAAGGTCGCTCATCCTGTCGCTCATCCCTTCACCCCTCCCGACATTCCCACTCCGCGGAGGAACGACCGCTGGAACACGATGAACAACGCGACGGGGATCAGCAGTGCGAGGAACAGCCCGGCCAGCTGGATGTTCAGCTCGCTCTTGGCCGCGAGCTTCGGCAAGGCGACGGACACCGGCTGGAGCTCCGGGTTGGGGAGCACCAGGAGGGGCCACAGGTAGTCCTTCCACGATGCGATCACCGCGAGCAGCGCGACCACGCCGAGGATCGGCCGGGAGAGCGGCAGCACGACGGTCGTGAAGACGCGAAGGTGGCCGGCGCCGTCGATCCGGGCGGCCTCGAAGTACTCCCGCGGGATCGCGTCGAAGAACCGTTTGATCACCAGGACGTTGAACGCGCTCGCGGCTGCGGGCAGCCACACCGCCCAGTACGTGTTGGTGATGTCGGCGCCGATGACCGGCAGCTTCAACACGGTCAGATAGAGAGGCACCAGCGACACGATGCTCGGGATGAACAGGGTGGCGAGGATCGCGCCGGACAGGAGCGGTCCCCACTTGGGCCGCAGCACGCTCAGCACGTACGCGCCCGTGGTGCAGACGAACAGGTTGGCGATCATCGAGCCGAGAGCGAGCACCGCCGTGTTGCCCAGGTAGAAGCCGATGTGGCCCTGGTTCCAGGCCGTCGCCAGGTTGTCCCACTCGACGACGCCCGACGGGAACAGCGCCAGCGGGTCGCGGAGGGTGTCCTGTGTGGGTGAGATGGCCGCCTTCAGCAGCCACAGCAGGGGGCCGAGCCCGGCGATCAGCAGCCCGATCAGGATCAGGATCTGCACGAGCGTCAGCGGGACGCGAACCCCCGGCCGCTTCCGGTCGCTGGCCGAGATCACGCTGCGCTCGCCGGCGTCGCGGGTCCGGCGCGTGCGGTGGCTGCGGTCCGCGACCCCGGGAAGGATCGGTTCGTCCAGCCGGGCCTGTTGATCGGCCGGCAGCAGTGCGCTCATGAGTCGGAGCTCCATTTCCGTGTCGCCAGCTGGTACACCGCGGACAGGATGCACAGCCCGAGCGCCAGCAGCACGCTCAGGGCGGTCGCCGCCCCGTAGTCGCCGCTGACGAACGCGTAGTTGTAGATGAGGAGGAGGATCGTGGTCGTCGAGCCCTGCGGGCCTCCGCCGGTGAAGAGGAAGGGCTCGGTGAACAGCTGCGTCGTGCCGATCACCTGCAGCAGCAGCATCACGAGGATGATGCCGCGGATCTGCGGGAGGGTGATGTGCCAGACCCGCGACCAGATGCCCGAGCCGTCGAGCTCCGCCGCCTCGTAGAGCTCGGCACGGACGGACGTGAGCGCGGCCAGGTAGATGATGACGGCGCTCCCCGCCCCGGCCCAGGTCGCCTCCAGGACGATGGAGGGCATCGCCGTCGCGGGCGAGTCGAGCCAGGGCTGGGGCGGGATGCCGACCAGACCGAGGATCGAGTTGAACAGCCCACTGGGCGACGAGTCGTAGAACACCTTCCAGAGCAGGATCGCGACCACCGGTGGCACGATCACGGGGAGGTAGGCCAGCGTCGTGTAGATCCACGAGCGGCCCTTGAGCTCCGCCATGAACACCGCGAGGAAGATCGGCAGCGGGAAGCCGAACACGATCGCCAGCAGCGTGAAGTAGAGGGTGTTGACCGTCGCCTGCCCCAGCGACGGGTCAGCGAGCACGTAGGTGAAGTTGCTCAGCCCCACCCACTGCGCGGGATCGACCAGGTTGGTCTTCTGGAGGCTCATCACGAGCCCGTTGACGATCGGCCCCCACGAGAAGTAGAGGAAGATCAGCACGATCGGGACCGCGAACAGGACGACGGTGAGGCCGCCCTGCCGGTACCAGACGATCAGCCGGTGGGGACGACGGGTCTGCGGCCGGGCCGGCCGCGTGGGCCGGGCGTCGTGAATGGCCGGGGCCTGCTCCCTGATCACCATGGTCACTCCTTACGGGACGTCGCGGCCCGGCGCACACGGCTGACCGTGAGCGCCGGGCCGCCGGCGATCAACGGCCGAGCTTCGCCTGGACGGTGGTCGCCGCCTTCTTCAGAAGCGACGGGATGTCGGCGTTCTGATCCGTGAGCACAGCCTGCACCACCGGGTCGAGGGCGGCGTAGACCTCCTGCGCCTGAGCGGACGGCTCGGGGATGATCTTCTGGCCCGCGGCGACCTTCACGTACGGCGCGAAGTTGTCGATCGGCACGTTGACGTAGGGCTTGATCCACGCGTCGTACTTCTCCTGCTGGCCAGCGCTGAGGATCGGCAGTCCGGGGAGGCCGACCGGCTGCTTGTCCGCCGCCGACGCCTTGGCCGTCGCGACGGCGGTGTCCTCATCGCGATACTTGTTCAGGTAGTAGAACTCGATCCACTTGAGCGCTGCGACCTTCTCCTGCTCCGTCGCCTTGGGGCTCACGACCTGCACCGAGCCTCCAGAGAGGGTGCCGTGCTCGCCGCCGCTCTGCGGGAGCCCGCCGACGCCGAACAGCTTCGGGTCCATCCCATTGGTCACGACCGAGGCCGAGTACTGGTCGGGCGCCGACATGAACATGCCGACCTTGCCTGCCGCGAACTGCTGGGCCATGCTCTCCAGGTCCCAGAGGGAGGTGGTGCCCATCGACTGGTCGGTCCACCGCATGTCGTGCACGGTCTTCAGCGCGTTCTCCGAGGGCGTGTCGTCGAAGGTCACTTTCGTGCCGTCCGCGTTCTCGACCGTGCCTCCGAAGGCGTACGTCTGCGTGGTGAACATCCAGCCGCCCTGACCCTTGGAGCTGAGCTGGGCGTAGCCGACGGCGCCGGTCTTCTCGGCGATCTGCTTCGCGTCGGTGCGCACCTCGTCCCACGTCGTCGGCGGCTTGTCGGGGTCGAGCCCGGCCTTGCTGAACAGGTCACGGTTGTAGATGAGGCCGACCGAGTAGGCCGACGTGGGGACGCCGTAGGTCTTGCCGCTGCTGTCCTGGGCCACCTTGAGGACCGTCGGGTTGAGCTGACCGATCAGGTTGGTCTTCTTCAGGGCGTCGGAGAGGTCGGCGACCTGCTTGCGGGCGATCAGCCCCTGCGGCTCGGTGAACGGGACGCTCTGCACGTCGGGCAAGTTGCCGCCGGCAACCAGCGCCTGGAACGTCTGGGCATCCCAGACGGTCTCCGTGGGCTTGAGGTCGATGGTGGGGTTGGCCTTCTCGAAGGCCTTCACCTGGCTGTCGTAGTAGGCACGGTTGTCCTTGTCGGACGACGGGGGCCGGTCGCCGATCGTGATCGAGACTTTGCCGTCGTCACTGCTGGATGGCGAACTCGAGCATCCGACCAGTGCGGCGAGCACGGCGACGCCGGTCACTACGGCGACGGTCGCCTGACGCGATGGTTTCATCATTGAAACTCCTTGATTGCTGCGGCCTGAGGAGCCGCTATTCTCCGGGTGTGAATGGATGGCGCAAATGCTTTCGCATCCGCAGTCTGCCTCATCGAACGGCGACAAGCAAGCAAAAATCAGAATTGCGCAATCAATTGCGCATTTTCGCGGGCTTGCGTTACTGGGCTGGATGATCAGGGATGGAAGAGTTTGCGCTGTGCCCCGCAGCAGGCCGTGCATACGGCTCACCCTCGCGGGCCTCCACGGACCGCCGAGTGGAATCACTTACACTCGGGTGACGCGCCCCTGCCGGTGCCACTAGCGTAGGGTGAGCGCCGTCCCCGAGGAGGATGCATGACCAAGCGGGCCAGCATGAGCGACGTCGCTCGCGCGGCGGGCGTCTCGCTCACCACGGCGTCCCGTGCCCTCGGCGGCGTCGGCCGCGTGTCGCCTGAGACGCGGGCCAAGGTGATCGCGACCGCCGAGCGCCTCCAGTTCCAGCCCGACATGATCGCCCGGTCGTTCGTCACCGGCCGCAGCTTCATCGTCGGCGTCCTGGCCGAGCACGGGCAGGGCCGCTTCAGTATGCCGCTGATCGTCGGCGCCACCGACCTGCTGGGTCGCGAGAACATCGCCGCCGTCACTCTCGACGCGCACGGCACACCGCGCGTCCTCGCCGACTACCTCAAGCGACTGAGGTCGCGCCGCATCGACGGCATCCTCGTCGTCGGCGACGACCCCAACCGCGCGAGCCTCGTCCTGTCCGAGGACTTCGCGGTCCCCGTCGTGTTCGCCTCGTCATCCGCGACGCCCGAGACCGACTACGTCGTCGCGCCGGACAACCGCGGCGCCGGCAGGATGGCCGCCGAGCACCTGATCGGCCTCGGCCGCCGGCACATCGCTCACGTGACGGCGGCCGTCCACGAACCCGCCGTCGACTCCCGCGCGGCCGGTTTCACCGGCGCGATGGACGCGGCCGGAATGCGACCCGCGCTGGGCGGCCCGCTCTACGGAAGCTACCTGCAGGGCTGGGGGACGGACGCGGCCGAGCGGATCATCGCGAGCGGCGAGCCCGTCGACGCGATCTTCGCCGCGAACGACGAGATCGCCATCGGCCTGTTCGCCACCTTCCACCGCCACGGCATCCGCGTGCCCGACGACATCGCGATCGTGGGCTACGACAACCGACTCGCGGGGGTCGCCCGCCCCGACGACCCGCTCACCACCTTCGACCCGCAGCTGATCACCGTCGGCGAGAGGGCAGCCGAGCGCCTTCTCGCGGCGATCGGCGGAGACGGCGAGCCGGGCATCGAGTACGTGGAGCCGAAGCTCATCGTCGGGCGGTCGACGGCGGGTCCGACGCTCGAGCCGTACGACCTGCTCTGAGCCTCGCGCGCTCCCACTCTTCCGTCGCTCGAGTGGTGAGTAGGTGCTCGAATTCTCGGCGAGGGGTGACGTGATGTCGCCACTCGGCCCACGGCGGGAGGCTCACGCGCTCGCCCACTGGAACGTCTCCCAGCCCAGCAGCCGGGGCGCGCTCGCCTGCAGCGGCACACCCGCCGTGTCCTCGAGCGCGCTGGCGAAGTTCCCGGCGGCGAACGAGAGGAGGCCGATGCCGCCGTCGCCCGTCGGGACCCAGCGGAAGGTCTCCCAGTCCTGGAGCACGGGGGCACCCGCGATCAGGGGCGCGCCGGCGGTCGCCAGCCACGCGCTGACGTAAGCGCCGTTCGCCTCGGCGCGAAGGCCGATCATCCCGTTGCCCGCGTCCACGACCGTGAAGCGCTCCCACGAGTCGACGACGGCGGCGACCGCCGCCAGCGGTGCGGTGCCGTCGTCCCGCTTGAGCGCGCTGACGTAGAGCCCATTGGACGCCTTCAGCGAGATCCTCGAGCCGATCGGCGCCGGGTTCGCGGCGCTGTCCGGATGGGCGAACACGTAGTCCCGGTAGGCGGAGTAGGGCGGGTCGAGCGGCGTGCCGTCCCCTTCGGTCAGACCCCACTCGGTGCCTTGGTCGAGGTTGTAGTACATCGCCGACTGGACGGCCGCCGTGGTCCGGGCGACCCGGAACTCGTCGAGCTGCGTCGGGATGTAGGACGCCCGGTGAGCGAGACCCTGGTTCGGGTCGGAGTTCCACTCGGTCACCATGAACGGCTTGCCGTAGCGCGCCTTGGCGTACACGGGCAGATTGAACGATGGGCCGGCGCCGTCGGTGCCGGTGCGGAAGAGGTCGCCGTCCCCTTCGTAGTTGTGCCAGGTTGTGATGTCCCAGCGCACCGGTGTGTGGCCTCCTGAGCCGTCCGGCTGCAGACCATCCCAGAGGGCGTCCGCTGCGCCGATGTCGGACCGGCAGAAGTTGATGCCGCAAAGCGCCGAGGGCTGCACCTGCTTGACCCCGTCGATGAGACCCAGCATGAAGCCCCGCATGATCGGCCAGGTGCCGTTGTCCCAGTCGACGGCCTTCGTCCCCGCGTCGTTGGTGTGATCCGAGGCGACGACATACGAGTCGCGAGTGAGCTCGTTCCCGCATTCGTACATGGTCACGCCGAGGGGGGCCATGGCCGTCGCCACCCGCACAGCGACATCCTTCGCCGCCGCGTAGGCCTGCGATTCGGAGCTAAAGAGGAAGTGGTGGTTCTGGTCCTGGAGTCCGGCGTCGATCACCGGGAGCACCGTCTTCCCCGCGGCGATCACCCGTTGAGTGATCGCTGCCGCGGCGGCGATCGTGCCGGCGTCGGCCCCGGTGTTGACCCGGAGCATCGTGGCTCCGACCGCGCCCATCGCAGCGGCGACGGCCGTCGGCGAGAGCGCAGTGTCGTAGTGGGTGTTGATGCCGTACATCAGGCCGGCCGGCGCGGACAGCGGAGTGCGCGGGTCAGTGACCTTCAGCCAGACGCCGTTGGGGCAGACGTACCACTGGCCGCCGGTGCCGCAGTGGTAGACCATCCCGCCGTACCAGAGCACCACGGTCACGTTGAAGGTGTTGCCCACCGTCGAGCCGTTCCGGTAGACGACGCCGTTGGACAGCGTCCAGGTGTTGCCACCGTTGTCGACGATCGACGTCGCTGAGGGGATGGTCGTGCCATCCGGTGACGCGTTCGGCGAGTCGGTCAGCGGGCGCACGCCGAGCGGTCCGGCCGACGCCCGGAGCGGGGGGCCGCCGGCCGCGAGGGCGAGGGAAGCGGTGGCCGCCGCAGCTGCGGCCGCGCCGAGAAAGGTTCGCCGCGGGATGGGCGCAGGTTCGTTCATGTTCGTGACTCCCGAATTCGTCACGGCGCGCGCACACGTCGTCGTGAGGCTGATGCAGCGCAATCGCTTGCACAGCACAGGATGGGGCAATCCGGCCGTCCGCGCAAGCCCTCGACTCTAAGATCCTCCGACGGGAATCCGCGATTGACACTCCCCTCACCGCAGGCCTAACCTGGCCGGGCCGCGCGATTCCGCGCCCCGGCATCCCATTTCGAACGATGGAGTTCACAGGTGAAGATTCGATCGTTATCGATCGCGACCGCGCTGGTCATGCTCGGCGCCGTCGCGATTCCGACTTCTGCGCAAGCATTTGCACAGCACGGTTCACGCGGAGGAAGCACCTCCGCCGCCGCCAAACCGCCCGCGGACTGCCCCGCTGCCACCCCCAACCCCACGACCGACAACGTGACCGACTACCGCCTCGACTCCAACGTCGTGGGAGCAGGCCGCTGGTCCTACGAATCCATCGACGGCGACACGGTCGGCCTGCTCCAGAAGGGCGGAACCGGCGCCTTCGCCGCGGACGAGTGGGCGGCCGATACCAGCAAGCCGGAGCACGCCTGGTTCGTGAAGGCCGACGGATCGATCGGCACCGACTACCGGTCGATCGCCGAGACGTACACGGTCCCGGCGGTCGCCGACGGTAAGAACGTGCACATCGCCGGATCGTTCACCTCCCCGGGCGGACGCTTCCGCGTGCTGCTCTCGCACGACGGCGACCCGGATGCCATCGGCAGCCCGAGCGCCTTCACGCAGCTCTTCACCTACACGGGCACCTCCACCACCTTCGACCTGAACGTCACCGCGGCGGCCGGGGACGACATCCTCTTCGTGGACGACACCGTGTCGACCTGGTGGGTTCCCGGCATGCTGAAGGCATCGGTCACGACCCAGCTCTCCACGCCGCCCGCCGTGGTGAAGGCCACTCCGGGAGCCGGCGCCATCACGTCCGGGGATGCGGTGAAGCTGTCCAGCGCAACGGCAGGCGCGTGCATCGCCTTCACGACCGACGGTTCAGACCCGACGACGTCCGCTACGGCGAAGACGTACAGCACGCCGATCACCATCACCGCCGACACCGACATCAAGGCGGTCGCGATCTCGTCGACCGGCGCGCCGAGCGCGGTCTCCGACCTCCCGTACGTGCTCAGCGAGCCGTTCCGGGCGTTCGCCGGCATCAACCAGGCCGGCACCACCGGTCTGACCGCCGGTGTGCAGTGGTCGCGTCAGGACTTCGACTGGGGCACCGTCGAGCCGGCCAAGGGCCAGATCGACAAGGCCGCGCTGGCCGAGTACGTCCGGCAGTTCACCGAGGCGAAGGCGCACGGCGAGACCATCCTGCCCGTCCTCGACTACACCGCAGGCTGGGCCGCCAACCGCACCGGCTACAGCTACGACTTCCACGGCAAGACCTACGTCTACGGCCCGGTCATCTCGGAGCAGAACGGCAACTTCACCCGCCAGCTGGTCACGAAGGATGCGAAGGGTGCGGTGCTCTCGACCGAGAACGTCCAGACCAACATCGGCCGCACTCCCCCGCAGGACCCGGCCGACTGGACCGCTTTCGTGAAGCTCGCCGTGGACACGCTCAAGCCGCTCGGGATCACCTACTTCCAGGTGTGGAACGAGGCCTATCCGGGCTCCGGCTTCTGGGAGGGCGGCATGGACCAGTACATGCAGGACATCCAGCTGCCCGCGGCCAAGGTCATCCACGCGGCCGGTGTGAAGCTCGTCTACGGCGGATGGATCTGCGGTGCGCCGCTCAGCGAGTACATCGCGCTGCTCGACAAGTGGAACGCCTGGAAGAGCATCGATGTCTACGACATGCACTACATGCCGATCGGGACCATGCAGACGATCTACGCCGCGGCTCAGAAGCGCGGCATCAAGAACCCGTCGGTCTGGCAGACGGAGATCGGCTTCACGACCGAGGACAAGTTCATCGCCGACATCTACCCGCGGGTCTTCCAGTGGGAACTGTCGAAGGGAGGGACGAACATCGACCAGACCAAGCTGATCTACTTCGCCGACTGGTCGCCCAACGACCCCGCGGCCTTCGGCTACAACCGCACGATCCGCAGCGGCGACGGCTTGAGCACCAAGGGTAAGACGCTGGTGACGCTCGCGAACCTCCTGCGTGGCAGCAAGGCGGAGGTCTACGACGACTTCACCACGACGCCAGGCCTGAAGCCCGAGCTGAACGAGGCGCTGTCGACGGCCAACGGCTTCCGGCTCGACGGCAACCGCGTCGTCCTGGCGATCGACCTGAAGCGACAGAACCAGGCGGACATCTTCGAGGACCAGAAGACGGGTGACACCATCCACCTGAACTTCGGCGAGCCGACGATGACCGTGACGCTGCGGAACGTGCACGACGTGAAGTCCCTCAACCGCGTCGACCTGTTCGGCAACACCACGCCGCTCACCTGGAAGAGCACCGGCAAGAACACCATCCAGGTGGAGGTGCCGATCATCGACGCCGACCCGACCGTGCACGACCTCAACCAGACGGAGAACGAGGACGTGTTCTACCTGTCGCTGCAGCAGGGCTGAGCATGCTGATCGACACGCTCCACCAGGACCGGGCGCTCGCCGTCATCCGGGCACCGAGGATCGATGACCCCGTCGCGCTCTGCCGGGCGCTCTGCGAGGGCGGCATCCGGACGGTCGAGTTCACGTTCACGACGCCCGGGGTGGAGCGCGTCATCAGCGAGGCCGTCGCCGGCGCCCACGATGCCCTCGTGGGCGCCGGCACGGTCACCGACCAGGGCGCCGCCGAGCGGGCGGTCGCCGCCGGTGCACGGTTCCTGGTCACGCCCGGCCTGCAGGAGCGGGTGGCGGCCGTCGCGCGGGAGGCCGGCATCCCGCTCCTGCTCGGTGCGCTGACCCCCAGCGAGGTCATGCGCGCGGTGGAGTTGGGGGCGGATGCCGTCAAGATCTTCCCCGCCTCGCTCGTCGGTCCCGGCTACCTGCGCGACCTGCGCGGTCCGTTCCCAGCGGTGCCGTTCGTGCCGTCGGGCGGGCTGGACGCGTCGAACGCCGGCGCGTGGACCGCCGCGGGAGCGCTCGCGGCGACCGCGGGTTCGAGCGTCGTCAGCGCCTCCGACATCGAAGCCGGCGCCTGGAACGCCGTGGCGGAGCGGGCGCGCTTTTTCGCCGCGGCGGCGCGGTCGTGAGGACGGCGAGCGCAGCGGCGCCCGTCGTCGCCATCGGGGAGTCGATGGTCGTCCTCTATCCGGACCCTCTCGCTCCACTGGCTGACGCGCAGACCTTCGGGTCAGACGTGGGAGGCGCCGAGTTCAACCTCGCCACCACCATCGCACGCCTCGGCGTGCCCGCTGCTTGGGTGTCCCGCCTGGGCGCGGACGGCTTCGGCGACCGCATCCTCGCCACGGCGGCTGACGCGCGCGTCGACACCAGCGCGGTAGAGCGCGACCCCGTCCGTCCGACCGGGCTCTACGTCAAAGAGACGACACACGACGGCCCCGGTACCCGCACGAGGATGCACTACTACCGGAGGGAATCGGCCGCGTCTGCGCTGTCGCCCTCAGGCCTGCGCATGCCGGAGGCCGCCCGCCTGCTCAGCGCAGCATCCATCGTGCACACGACCGGCATCACGGCAGCGCTCTCCCCCACTACTGCCGCCTCCGTCGCCTCACTGCGCGGCATCGTCGGGCCCCAGACGACGATCAGCGTGGACCTCAACTACCGCCCGCAGTTGTGGCGCGATCGCGACACCGAACCGTTGCGGGCACTGATCGACCAGGCCGACCTGCTCTTCGCAGGGCGCGACGAGGCCGAGGAGTTCTTCGGCCACAGCGAGCCCGCCCGACTGTTCGCCGGGCATCCCGGCCTCCGAACCCTCGTACTGAAGGACGACTCCCGCCGCGCCTCGGTGTACGAGCGCTCGGGAGCCGAGACACACGTGCCCTGCCTAACGGTCGACGTCGTCGAACCGGTGGGCGCCGGCGACGCGTTCGCCGCCGGGTTCCTCGCAGCCAAAGTGCAGGGCCGCGACAACACGGCGGCACTCCGGCTGGCCCATGCGCTCGCCGCACACACCCTGATCGGGCCCGGAGACCGCCCCGCCGTGGTGCCGTCCCCCGGCGAGTGCGAGGCCATCGTCGCCGCGACTAACGACGAATGGAGCCGGTGGACCGTGGGCGAAGACTCGCTGCCCTGGGGCAGCCGGACGCTATGAGGCACTCCTCTCGCCGTCCGGTATGACCACTATGTCCTCGCGCATCGGGTACGACGATTGTGCGCCCAGACGCTCGACGGAGAAGCTGCCGGCGCGTACTCCGAGGGCTACGGCGCGCTCGAGCGTCGCCCCTTCCGCGAGAAAGGTTGCGAGCACCCCCACGAACGCGTCACCTGCTCCCGTCGTGTCCACGACCACGTCGACAGGTGGTGCTTCGCACGCGCCTGCGCCGTCTGCGGAAACCCACACGGCCCCGTGAGCGCCCAGTGTCACGACGGCCGACCGGCAGAGCCCCCGCAGATCGTCGGCCGCGTCGAGCGCGCTCTCGAGCCCGTGGATGTCGCGACCGAGCAGCGCCGAAGCCTCCACCCCATTCAGGACGAGCGGATCGCAGAGAGACAGCACTTCCGGGTCGGTAAGGCGATACGGCGCCAGGTTGAGGATCGGCCGCGCGCCTGCGCGGTGGGCGGACCTGATGGCGGCGGCTGCGACCTCCGCGGTCACCTCTGCCTGAACGACCATCGAAAAGCCGGGACCGGTAAGCCGACCGATCGCTTCGGCCACCCGTTGCTCAGACAGCTGCGCATTCGCCCCGGGAACGACGACGATCGCGTTGTCGCCGTTCTCCATCACCTGCACGAGTGCGAGTCCGCTCGATATGCCGTCCAGTACCTCGACCTCGGCGACATCGATTCCCTCGGAACGAAGGCGGCTGAGAATGCTCAGTCCGTCGTCGTCGTTGCCGACGCAGCCGATGAAGGTCGTCTCCGCACCAGCACGTGCTGCAGCGACGGCCTGGTTCGCGCCCTTGCCGCCGGGTTGCTTCACCAGGGTGGATGCGAGCACCGTCTCGCCCGGCGTCGGTATGTCCCGCACGGTGACCAGGTAGTCCTGATTGGCCGATCCGACCACGACAACCGGCATGAACTCTCCCACGGGATGGACGACAGTAGCGATGCCGGACCACGCTCCGCGGCGCATCGCAGGCGAAACCTACGCGAGTTCGACTCCCGGTGTCAACACCACAGAACTGGCGTGATGAAGCGGTCGAGTGTTGCGATGATGGAGGGATGACCGGGTCGATGACGCGCCGTCACGCACAGTACTTCACCCCTCCCCCGGACCAGTACAGGACCGGACTCGCCTGCCTCGGGATCGGAGCCCACTCCGGGCCGAAGGTGCCCGTCGTGGACCGGGTCCTCGACACCTTCCAGATCCTCTTGGTGGAGGGCGGAACGGGGTGGGTGGAGGTTGGAGGGGCACGCACGACCATGCGGGCCCCTGCGACGTTGACGATGTTTCCCGGCGTGCGGCACTCCTACTCGGCGGACGCGGGAGGGTGGGCCGAGCGATGGGTGCTCTTCGGCGGTAGCTCGGCTGCTGAATACGTCGGTTCGGGCATCCTGGAGCAGGGAGCGTTCCACGCGCACGCCGGCTCGCGCATCCTCGGTGCGGCGTTCGACAGGATGGCCGAGGAGGCGCACGCCGCGCCAGGAATCCTGGTTCACGCGGCGCTCGGCGCCATGCTCCACGAACTGGTCGTCCGGACCGCCGTGAGCCGCCATGGCGCCGGCCGGCAGGAGAGCGCCGTGCTCGCCGCCCTGCAGAGGAGCTCGGCACTCACTGTCTCGATCGCCGAACATGCGCGCCTGGCTGGGGTCACACCGGACGCGTTGCGCGAGATCGTCTCGTCGGCCGCGCAAGCCACCCCCAAGCAATACGTGTTGAGCGTGCGGATCTCCGAGGCCAAACGCTTGCTCGCGCGAACCACACTGCCCATCGGCGAGGTGGCGGCACGAGTCGGGTACGCCGACGCGGCCTACTTCTCACGGGTGTTCCGGCGGCGCGTCGGCGAAACACCCTCGGCTTTCCGTGATGTCCATTGGGTCGATCGGGACGACATCGAAGAGAAGGAAAGTCCAAGAATCCCGCCGCGATAGTCCAGTAGGTCGGTCGCCGACGGGCAATACGCTCGGGAAGTGCTGCGGAACGGCTCGTCGCCGCGAAGCGAAACCGAGATGATGGGGAGCCTGTGGAGATCGCGAACGGAACGTACGACCCGACACTGCAAGCAATCCAAGGCGGTCGGGCCGGAGAACGCGAACGGCTCCCGCTCGAGAGCACTCGCCCGAGCATCGGAGCGCTCCCCCCGCGCGCATACTGGACCGGAAATTCTCCCGTCATGTCCGTGAACGGTCTCTGGCGCTTCAGCAGCTCGGAACGGCTCGACCTCGCAGCGGATGACTTCTGGAGGATCGGTTTCGACGACAGCTCGTGGGACCAGCTCGCCGTCCCGTCGAGCTGGCCGATGCACGGCCACGGAGCACCGATCTACACCAACGTGCGCTATCCGTTCCCGCTCGATCCTCCCCATGTTCCGGACGCCAATCGCATCGGAGATCACCGCATCCGGTTTCACACGGGTACCGACTTCGCGCAGCGATCCGTGCTCCGATTCGACGGGGTCGATTCGGCGGCGGACGTCTGGCTGAACGAACGGTTCCTCGGAAGCATCCGCGGCAGCCGGTTGGCAACCGAGTTCGATCTTCGAGGCGTTCTCGTCGACGGCGAGAACGTTCTTGCGGTCCGCGTGGCGCAATGGTCGGCGGCCAGTTACCTCGAAGATCAGGACATGTGGTGGCTCCCCGGGATCTTCCGATCCGTCACCCTCATCAGCCGGCCGGATATCTCGATCGAGGACCTCGGCGTTCGCGCCGAGTTCGACGCTGCCACTGCGTCGGGATCGTTGACTGTGGATGTCGCCTACGAGGGCGATCCGCGCGAGGTGCGTGTCGAGGTGCCCGAACTCCCTGCGATAGCGACAGCCGGCGAGCCGCTAGCGCTCCCCGGGGTGGCACCGTGGTCGGCTGAAGCTCCCCGGCTTTACGACGTCGTCGTATCGACTCCCCACGAGTCCGTGACCGTCCGTGTCGGCTTCCGGACCATCACCACCGACGGCGGTGTCCTACGCCTCAACGGCCGACCTCTGACCCTTCACGGTGTCAATCGCCATGAGCATCATCCGGAGCTCGGCCGTGTCGTGCCGTTGGAGCTCGTCCGTGAAGAGCTTCTCCTGATGAAGCAGCACAACATCAATGCGATCAGGACGTCCCACTACCCTCCCGACCCGGCCATGTTGGAGCTGACGGACGAGCTGGGTTTGTACGTGATGGTCGAGAACGACTACGAGACGCATGGCTTCCTGTTCACCGATTGGCGCGACAACCCGAGTGATTCTCCCGCGTGGCGGGATGCGGTCCTCGACAGGATGCGCCGCACCGTTCACCGCGACAAGAACCATCCGTCTGTGGTGGCGTGGTCCCTGGGGAATGAGGCGGGCGAGGGGATCGTCCTCCGCGACGCGGCACGGCTGGTGAAGCAGCTGGACCCCAGTCGTCCCGTGCACTACGAGGGCGACCCTCGCTCGCGTGGCGTGGACTTCTATTCGAGGATGTATCCGACCGTCGCCGAGGTGGAGGAGATCGGTAGGCGAGCCGAGCCTCCCCTGAGCGACGTAAACGAGGACGCGCATCGGCGCGCTCTGCCGTTCGTCATGTGCGAGTACGCGCACGCCATGGGCAACGGGCCAGGAGGCCTCCTCGACTATGAAGAGCAGGTGCGAACCTCCGACAGGATCGCGGGAGGATTCGTCTGGGAGTGGCTCGAGCACGGCATCGCGCGAACGGCCCCGGACGGCACCCGTTACTTCGCGTACGGGGGCGACTTCGGCGAAGCCGTGCACGACGGCAACTTCGTCGCCGACGGTCTGGTCGATGCCTGGAGGGTTCCGCGGCCCGGGCTCGCCGATGTGAAGAAGACCTTCGAGCCCGTCAGCCTCGAGCTCGATCTCGCGCACGGGCTGCTCCGTGTCGTCAACCGTTACGTATTCTCGTCGACGGCTCACCTCGAGTTCGTGTGGCTCGTCGAAAGACACGGCCGTGAGGTCGAGCGCGAACTGGTCGACGTACCGCCGGTCGCTGCGGGGTCGACGGGGGAAGCCCGGCTCCCGGTCCAGTCCGCTGCGCTCTCGGCAGGCGAGACAGCGACCGTCTCCGCCCGCGTGCGGCGAGCATGCGATTGGGCAGAGGCCGGTCATGAGGTGGCGTGGACGCAGACTCCGCCGATGCCGTCGCTTGTCACGGCCGCTGACCGACCTGCCGTAGAGCCAGTCGAGGCTGAGGGACGACTTCGTCTCGGGCCGGCGGACTTCGATCCGGGTACCGGCGTGCTGGCGTCGCTCTTCGGAACGTCGGTCATCGAGTCACGGCTGACATTGTGGAGGGCGCCCACTGACAATGACGTGCGCGCCGGCACCGGGGCCGAACGTCCGGACGCAGAGGACTGGGCGGAGGCGGGGCTCGACCGCCTTGAACGTCGACTGGTCTCCATGCGGAGTACGGCGCGAGGACTCGAGATCGTGGAGCGTTACGCGGCCGCCGCTGAGCCGCCCGCAGCCGACGTTCGGTCGCTGTGGTCCACCAACGGCGATGACCTGCAGCTCGCCGTGACCATCGTCCCCGGCCGAGGCGCCGGACAGACGTGGGCGCGCGCGGGTCTCGCCTTCGTACTGGACGCCCCGATAACTGAAGTGTCGTGGGTCGGCCTCGGTCCTGGACAGGTGTATCCCGACACCGGCCACTCGCAGCGCCACGGTCGCCATGTGCGGACGCTGGAGGAGCTCCAGGTGCCCTATGTGCGACCGCAGGAGAACGGCCGGCGAGCATCGGTGTCGGAGCTCGAGTTCGCCTTGAGGGAGCGCACCGTGAGGGTCTGCGGCGAATTCGCCTTCACTGCGCGGCCGTGGAGCGATCATGCGCTCAACGCCGCGACGCACACGACCGAAATCCTCCCCGACGGACTGTTCCATCTCACGGTGGACTTCGCCGCCCACGGCATCGGTACAGCGTCGTGCGGCCCCGGTGTGGCATCCCGTCACGTGCTCGTTCCGAGAGAGATCACCGGTGCTCTCCGATTCAGCGCAAGGGAGGAGGAAAAGTGACTGTCCGGCTGGTCATCGAGACCGACATCTTCGACGATGTGGACGATGTCGGCGCGCTCGTGGTTGCGCATGCGCTGGCCGACGAGGGAACCGTGGAGATCGCCGGCGTATGCGTGAACACTCCCAGCCGCTGGGGTGGCCTCGCGGTCGCCGCGATCAATCGAGCGTTCGGCCGGCCCGGCATCCCGGTCGGAACGCTGAACGAACTCGACGACAGCGTCGCTCGCAACGATTTCGCACGCGCCCTCGTACAGGCCAACGGCCGGGAGGAGGATGCGGATGCGATCGAGCCTGCCGACCGCCTGTGGAACCGGATCCTCGACTCAGCCGAGGATCACTCGCTCACTCTTGTATCCCTCGGGTTCTACGGGATTCTGGTGGAGCTGCTCGAGGGCGACGGTCGAGAGAAAGTGGAGCACAAGATCGCGCGTGCCGCCGTCATGGGTGGCCGTTTCCCGAGCGGCACCGAGTTCAATTTCGCCTCGGCCCCGCAGTCGACGCGCGAGTTCGTCACCCGCTGGCCGACACCGCTGGACTTCCTGGGGTGGGAGAGAGGTGCGGAAATCGAGACGGGCCGGGGACTCACCACATCGGGTCGGGTCGACCTGGTCTCCTCTGCGTATCGCACCTTCTGCGGCGGCCGCGCCGGACGTCCCAGCTGGGATCTCCTGGCAGTCCTGCTGGCCGTGGACCCCGACCGATGGGGACTCGAACTGAGCGCACCGGGCAGAGTCCGCGTCGAACCCGACGGCTCCAATGTGTGGGCGCCCGACCCCACCGGGACAATGCGATGCACGACGGCTATTCGTGCCGAGGTCGAGGTCGCGCGTCGTCTCGACGCCATGCTCGAGGACGCTATCGATCGGCGATTCCCGCCTAGCGGCCTCACCTGACCGCAGGGCTTAGTACCGCGGCAAAATGCATGAGCGGCACCGCCCGAGGCGCAGTGAGCCTCACATGGTGCTCCTGGAGGGACTCGAACCCCCAACCGTTTCCTTAGGACGGAACTGCTCTTCCATTGAGCTACAGAGACTGGCCCCCCGAGTCTAGCGAACGCATTCCCGCGCCCAGAAAAAACTCCGCTATTCAGTCTTGCTATCTACCGGTACTCATGCTTACTATGTACCAGTAATCAGCAACACTAACTAGTGAGGAGGTTCCCATGGGCAAGCAAGAGACCGAGATGCTCAAGGGGACGCTTGAGGGCATCGTGCTCGCCGTCCTGTCACGCCAGCCGGCGTACGGGTACGAGATCACCGCATGGCTGCGCGACCAGGGGTTCGCCGACATCGCGGAGGGCACGATCTACGCCCTCCTCGTCCGGGTCGAACAGCGCGGGCTCGTCGATGTCGAGAAGGTTCCATCCGAGAAGGGTCCGCCGCGCAAGGTGTACTCCCTCAACGCCCGGGGTCGTGACTACCTCGAAGAGTTCTGGAGGACGTGGAGCTTCCTCGCAGAACGTATCGGACAGCTCCGCGAAGGGAACTAAACATCATGGCCGCGAAGTGGATCGAGACCCTCACCGGATCTCTGGAGCAAAAGAAGCAGTACAAGCAGTACAAGGCCCGCGTGCAGGCCCTGCCGGAGCCGTACCGCGGCGCCGCGAAGGCGTTCGAGCGGTACTTCATGTACAACGGCGGCATCACCGACGGCGACACGCTCGTCACGATGCTGACCGATTTCGCCGACCTGGTGGAGCGCGCTGCGGTCGACGGGACGCCGGTCAGCGACATCGTGGGTGCAGACCCGGTCGAGTTTGCCGAGACGTTTACCGAGTCCTACGGCGGCACCAAGTGGATCGACAAGGAGCGGGCACGCCTCAACAAGGCGGTCCAGGAGGCGGAGAAGGAGCAGGAGCGATGACAGACACGGCAATCAGGGTCAGCGGCATCCACAAGTCGTTCAAAGACCTCGAGGTGCTCCGCGGAGTGGACTTCGACGTGCAGGCGGGCACCATCTTCGCCCTGCTCGGCTCCAACGGGGCCGGCAAGACGACGCTTGTGCGTATCCTCTCGACTCTGCTCCGCGCGGACTCGGGTACCGCCACCGTTCGCGGCGTCGACGTGGCCGAGAAGCCCGGCGACGTGCGTGCGCAGATCAGCCTCACGGGGCAGTTCGCCGCAGTGGATGAGGTGCTCACCGGACGCGAGAACCTCATCCTGGTCGCCAAGCTTCGGCACCTGAAGAACCCGGGCGAGGTCGCCGACGAGCTGCTCGCCCGGTTCTCGCTGACGGATGCGGGCAAGCGCAAGGCGGCCACCTACTCCGGCGGGATGCGGCGCCGGCTCGACATCGCGATGAGCCTGATCGGCAACCCGCCGATCATCTTCCTCGACGAGCCGACCACCGGACTCGACCCGCAGGCGCGCATCGAGGTTTGGGAGACGGTCAAACGCCTCGCCGGGCAGGGCACCACGGTGCTCCTCACCACGCAGTACCTGGATGAGGCCGAGCAGCTCGCCGACCGGATTGCCATCCTCCACAAGGGGACGATCATCCAGAACGGCACCCTCGCCGAGCTCAAGCGGCTGCTGCCGGCGGCGAAGGTCGAATACGTCGAGAAGCAGCCGACGCTCGAGGAAGTGTTCCTCGCGCTGGTCGGCGACACCGGCGAGACCGGCGAAACCGACAACACCGGCGACACAGCCAACACGGACGACGACCGCACCGCGGACGCCGTCCCCACACGGAAGGAAGGACGATGACCACCCACGTTCTCGCGGACACCGGTGTCCTCACCGGCCGCTCGCTCCGCCACATCCTGCGGAGCCCCGACACGATCATCACCACCGCGGTCACGCCGATCGCCCTGATGCTGCTCTTCGTGTACGTCCTCGGCGGTGCCATCAACACCGGCGCCAGCGGCTCGTACGTCAACTACCTGCTGCCGGGCATCCTGCTCATCACCATCGCGTCAGGGGTCGCGTACACCTCGTACCGGCTGTTCCTCGACCTGCAGGGCGGCATCTTCGAACGGTTCCAGTCGATGCCGATCGCCCGGTCGAGCGTGCTCTGGGGGCACGTTCTGACCTCCCTGGTGGCCAACATCGTCTCGATGGCGATCGTCATCGGCGTAGCGCTCATCATGGGATTCCGCACGGGGGCGTCGGTCGCCGCGTGGCTCGCCGTCGCCGGCATCCTCATCCTGTTCACGCTCGCGCTCACCTGGCTCGCGGTCATCGCGGGGCTCTCGGCGAAGACGGTGGATGGGGCCAGTGCCTTCAGCTACCCGCTGATCTTCCTGCCCTTCATCAGCTCTGCGTTCGTGCCGACGGACTCCATGCCGGGGCCGGTCGCCTGGTTCGCCGAGAACCAGCCGGTCACCTCCATCGTCAACACCATCCGCGCGCTGTTCGAGCAGCAGCCGGTCGGTGGCGACATCTGGATCGCGCTCGCCTGGCTGGTCGGCATCCTCGTCATCGCCTACGCGTTCGCGATGACCATCTACCGCCGCAAGATCACCGCATGCTGACCGGGCGTCCACGCGGCCGGCGCCCGGTCGCCGAACGGGAGGTTCCAACAGGACCTCCCGCTTCGGCCGTTAAGAATCAACCGGCCAGCTGGAGCTCGTGACGACGCCAGGGCTCGGTGAACTCCTCCCAGCTCGGATCGTTCCAGCGCATGCTGATCAGAGACGCCATGTTCAGGTGCGGCTCCTTCAGCTCGAACGGCAGCTTCCAGCCCAGTTCGCTCAGCAGGCGGTCCGACTTCACGTTGTTGCAACGGAAGCAGGCGATCACCACGTTGTCCCAGGTGTGCGTGCCGCCACGCGCACGCGGAACCACGTGGTCCAGCGTGTCGCCGAACTTGCCGCAGTACGCGCACACGTGCCCGTACCGCTCCAGCGCCGACTTGCGGGTCAGCGGGATGCGGCGGTGCGGAACCTTGATGAACTGGTTCAGCAGGACGACGCTCGGCGCATCCAGCACCAGGGAGCGGCTGTGCAGCTGCGCCCCGCTTTCCGCGATCGTCGACGCCTTCCCACCGAGCACCAGCAGGATGGCGCGCCGCGTCGAGATGACACCGAGCGGCTCATAGCTGGCGTTGAGGACCAGAGTCTTCATCTGCGACCTTCCTGGGCAAGGGTGAAGGGGTGTTCGGGATGTTCGGGATGCGCGGGGAAACAAAAAGGGCACTGTCCGTGCGGACAGCGCCCAAGGAGGAGGCGGCATGGTGGCGGCAGGCCACATGGTGGCGGTGGCAGGCCTCGACGTGGTGGCGGCAGGCGAGGAAATCGCCCCAGCGGGAGAGCACCATGCTCGATCCCGTCAGGAGGCCGCGCTCGTCCCACCCGGTCGCACTGAGCGGCCCGGCGGAACGTGTTCCGGCCATCGGATCCTCCGAGTTCTGCGGCTGCGCAGCGCAGCGTCAGAACGCCAGGGTAACCCAGAAACGGCGCGCCACCTATTCGGGGCGCGCCGTTCCGGTGCTGTGGTGCGGGGTGCGGAGCTCAGATGCCCAAACGGACGATGTAGTAGTCGCTCGTCCAGATCGGGCGGATCGAGATGGAGCGGCCCGTGTCGGGCGCATCCATGATGTTGCCGTTGCCGGCGTAGAAACCGTCGTGGCCCGGCATGATCACCAGGTCGCCCGGCTGGGCGTCGGCGATCGAGATGCGCTTGCCCATGGCGGCCTGACCGGACACCGAGTGCGGGAGGGAGATCCCGAACTGCGCGTAGACGTACATGACGTAGCCGGAGCAGTCGAAGCCCGCGGGGCTCGCGCCGCCGTAGACGTACGGGGTGCCGATGTACTGCTGGGCCACCGAGAACACCTGCGGAAGGCTGAAGCTGGGGTACGGCGGGTTGGCCAGGAAGTCGGACACCGAGGGGCCGGTGGAGTTGCTGGCGTAGGTCGTGAGCTCGATCGCGGCCTGGCGACGGGCGGCTTCAGCTGCCGCAGCGGCGGCGACGGCGGCCTTCTGCGCATCCAGCTGCTCCTGCGTGGTCGCCGAGGCCACGTCGCGGCTGACGGCGGAGGCGGCGACCCCGCCGACCTCGACGGTCTGCGACTGGGCCTTCTTCATGGAGTCGGCTGCGCTCGGGCCGAAGCCCGCGCTCTTCGCGTCAGCCGGGTTGAAGGCGAACGCGGGAAGGGACATGGTGGCGACGAGGCCGGCCGCGACGGTGATGACACCGGCGTTGAGGATCCAGCCGCCCTTGCGCTTCTTCTTCGCCTGGCTTTTGGTGGACCCGGTGGGCGTGGGGCCGGTGGCCGTGCGGGCCGGCGACGCTGCCGGGCGGGACGCGGCGGTGGTCTCACGCACCGCGCGCTGGGCGCGACGGGAGACGGCGGAAGAACTGTGGACCGGGTTCGTTCGGTCCTGGATGGGACCGGGCGTGCTCGAGTCTGCCAAGGTGTGACCTCCAACGCTCCGGCAGCACTAGGGAACTGCCCCCGTCCGACGAGTGGCTTCGGCGTCACGGATCGAGAGACGGGTTAAGGGGGGTGGAGCGTCCCGATCCGGGGTCCTGATGGGCCGGCTTCTGACCCGTTAGGACTTGTTAGACCCTACGGGACGGAACGCGGTTTGTCACACTTTTTGAGCCCTTTTTAACGAATCGGTAACGGGAATCAGGCGTCGACGAAGATGTGGGCGGCAAGCTCGTTGGGCAGTTCGAGGCCCGATTCGAACCCGTCGATCTGCACCGCGACATACGATCCGGCTGGAGAGAAAGTGCCGGTCGAACCAGGAAAAACGCCCGCCTGCTTGAGCTGCAGCAGCAGCTCGGGATCGATCTGGGCCGGCTCGCCGAGACGACGGATCCTGGCAGTCACCCCCGAATCGCTGCCGCGGACGACGTCGACGAGGTTGATCAGGCTCTCGGTGGAGACGGACGACTCGACGGCGCCCAGCTCTCCGAGCCCGGGGATGGGGTTGCCGTACGGGGACTCGGTCGGGTGACCGAGCATCGTCAGCAGCTTGCGCTCGACCTGCTCGCTCATCACGTGCTCCCAGCGGCACGCCTCTTCGTGGACGTACTCCCACTCCAGCTCGATGACATCGCTCAGCAGGCGCTCGGCCAGCCGGTGCTTGCGCATCACGTGCACGGCCTTGCGGCGGCCGTCGTCGGTCAGCTCGAGGTGGCGGTCGCCGGAGACGACGACGAGACCGTCGCGCTCCATGCGGCCGACCGTCTGCGACACCGTCGGCCCCGAGTGACCCAGACGCTCGGAGATGCGCGCACGCAGGGGGACGATGTTGTCCTCCTCCAGCTCGAGGATGGTGCGAAGGTACATCTCGGTGGTGTCGATCAGGTCGGTCATGGGCCCCTCCATATGACGGCGCGCGAATGCCGGATATCAGACTACTTGGTGCGGCTGACAGGCGTCGGCAGGCACGACCGGAATGCGGTGCCCGGGCCGTCCCCCTCCTGCAACAGCCAATACACTTCAGTTATGCCGGACGTCACGATCCCCTCTGACTTGCTGCCCGCCGACGGTCGATTCGGATGCGGACCCTCCAAGGTCCGGCCCGAGCAGGTCGCCTACCTCGCCGGCCCCGGCGCGGAGCTGCTGGGCACCTCCCACCGCCAGGCGCCGGTCAAGAACCTGGTGGGCCGCGTGCGCGAGGGCCTGGGCGAGCTGTTCCGGCTCCCCGAGGGCTACGAGGTCGTCATCGGCAACGGCGGTTCCACCGCGTTCTGGGATGCGGCCGCCTTCGGCCTGATCGAGAAGCGCAGCGAGAACCTCGTCTTCGGCGAGTTCGGCGGGAAGTTCGCCAAGGCGGCGCAGACGCCGTGGCTCGACGCACCGCACGTCATCGAGGCTCCCGGCGGATCCCGCAGCGAGGTGGAGGTCGTCGCCGGCGTCGACCTGTACGCCTGGCCGCACAACGAGACCTCGACGGGCGTCATGGCGCCCGTCCGCCGTGTGAACGGCGACGACGGCGCGCTGACGGTGATCGACGCGACGAGCGCGGCCGGCGGCGTCGACCTCGACGTCAGCGAAGCGGACGTCTACTACTTCGCACCGCAGAAGAACTTCGCGTCGGACGGTGGCCTCTGGCTCGCCCTCTTCTCCCCCGCGGCCCTCGAGCGGGTGGCGCGCATCGCATCCAGCGGCCGCTACATCCCCGAGTTCCTGAGCCTTGCGAACGCGGTCGACAACTCCCGCCTCAACCAGACCCTGAACACGCCGGCCATCGCCACCCTGGTGCTGCTGGAGAACCAGCTCGAGTGGATGAACGGCAACGGCGGCCTCGCCTGGGCCGACGCCCGCACCCGTGAGTCGTCGCAGGCCCTCTACACCTGGGCCGAGGGCGTCGACTACGCGACGCCGTTCGTCGCCGACCCAGCGCACCGCTCCCAGGTCGTCGTCACGATCGACTTCGACGACCGGGTGGATGCGGCAGCCGTCGCCAAGACGCTCCGCGCGAACGGCATCGTCGACACCGAGCCGTACCGCAAGCTCGGCCGCAACCAGCTCCGCGTCGCCACCTTCACGGCCATCGAGCCGGCGGATGTGCGCGCGCTGATCGGCTGCATCGAGTACGTGGTCGAGCGACTGGGCTGACCAACGCCATGCGCCTCTGGCTCCGCGACGACGAACGACGGCCCGACCCGGTCCCCGTGAAGACGGATGACCGGCGGGCCGTCGTGGTCGGGCTAATGCTGTGGGTGATCGCCCTGGTCGTCATCCTCGTCGCCGGCGGCACCGGCCTCGGCGGCGGCACCTGGCTGTGGACGATCGTCGTCGGACTCGCCCTCGGCGTCGTCGGACTCGCCTACCTCACGGTCACCCGTCGTCGCTGACGCGGCGGCATCTTCTTCGTCGGAGTCGTCGTCCTCGTCGTCGTCGACATCCTCGTCGGAGTCGTCGTCATCGTCGTCCTCGTCCGAGAGGGCCGCTGCCTCCTCGGCCTCCAGGTCGAGGACGCTGTCGACGTCGGTCTCCTCGTCGAAGTCCACATCCACACTGTCGATGTCGACCCCGTCGAGGTCGCCGTCGTCGTGCAGGTCGTGGACGTCGCGGTCGTCCTCGGAGTCGTCGAACGCATCCTCGTCCTCGTCCTCGTCGTCGTCCTCGTCACGATCGTCGTCATCGTCCGACTCGGCGGAATCGTCGCCCTCGTGCGGCTCCTCGGCGGCCAGCGCCTCCTGAGCGGCCTGGTAGTCGGCCAGGCGCTCCGACCACGGCACCCAGTCGGGCGCCAGCAGCGAGCCATCGCCCGGCATGAGTTCCGCCTCGAGCACGGTGGGCTCGTCGTCGTCCGTGCGGCCGACGGTGACGGTCCAGTGCCAGTCCGGGTAGCCGGACATGCGGCTGGCGAAGAACAGGGAAACGACGCCCGGCGCCTCGACGACGTGACAGAGAGGCTCGCCGATCGTGTTCGCCGGCGTGATCTCCGTCAGCGCCTGGAGCGCAAGCGGACGCGCCGCCAGCAGCTCCGGGTCGGCGACCAGCTCGACCTCGACGGCCTCGGTCTCGGCTTCGGCTTCGGCGCCGGCCGCCTCGGTCTCGACCGCCGCGCTCTCCGCCGCCTCGCCCTCGACGGCGGAATCGTCGCCGAACTCAGGCATCCAGGTCGTCCGCGACCTTGCGGAGCACGGCCGCGATCTTCGCGCCGTGCGCCTTGTCGGGGTACTTGCCCCGGCGCAGGTTCGCGCCGATGCCGTCGAGGAGCTTCACGAGGTCTTCGACGATGATCGCCATGTCGTCGGCCGATTTGCGCTTCATCTTCACCAGGCTCGGCGGAGCCTCCAGTACGCGCACCGACAGCGCCTGCGCGCCGCGCTTGCCGTCGGCGATGCCGAACTCGAGACGGGTTCCCGCCTTGACGACCGCGCCGGCCGGGAGGGCCGAGGCGTGCAGGAAGACTTCTTGGCCGTCATCGGAGCTGATGAAGCCGAAGCCTTTCTCCTCGTCGTAGAACTTGACCTTGCCGGTTGGCATGGGAACCTCACTTCGCATGGGGGATGGGGCGTATCCAATTATCCTTGATTTCGTGACCCAGCAGACCCCGCCGCCCGCATCGCGGCCCCAGCGCATCCTCGCCTACATCGTCGCCGCGCTCGTCATCGTTTCCCTGGTCTGCATCGCAGCCATCCTGATAGGCACCGCGGCGGGGCAATTCGCCGCCCAGGGCTCCGGCCAGGGGCTGTGGCCGGCAGTGTTCCTGTTCCCCCTTGTGGGCCTCCCGATCGCCTTCGTGCTGATCATCGCGCTCATCATCGTGAGCGCCCGCCGCAACCGGGCCGCGAACCGCGCGTCCGGCGGCGGACCGGGCCGGCGCTAGCGGCGACGGCCGGTCGCGCGCGATGACGACGACACTCGCTCTGGCAGCGCGACTGCGGGAGCTGGACGACGCCGTTCTCGTCGCCTCGCTGCACCGACGTTCTTACCGCCGCACGGGCATTGCGGACTTCTTCGATCTCGCCGACGCGCTGCTCGACGCAGACTCGCTGCAGCGCGCGCTCGCTCCCCTCGACCGCACCCGCCTGGCGGCGCTGGTGGTGCTGGGGCGCGCGGGCGCAGCGCTTCCGGCTCGGGAGCTGACGGCACTGCTCGACGGGGAGCCGGCGACCGCCGGAATCTCGGCCGAGGCCGTCGGTGCGGCGCTGGAGGAGCTCGACGGGCTGCTGCTCGTCCATCCGGGCGAGGGTGCGGGCGCGGCGGATTGCGCGGTCTACGTCGCCGTCGCCGATCACCTCGAATCCTGGCCCGCCGCGGGCCTGCCCTCGCCTCGCGACCTGCTGACCGCTCCCCCGCCGCCGGCGCTTGCTCCGGTTCCCGACACGGAGACGCGCTTCACCGACCGCCTGGCCGCCGAGCGGGCGTTCGAAGCGGTGACCGCCGTCTCCGAGCTGCTCGCCGAGCTGGCCCGCGAGGGCGCCAGGCGCCTGCAGAAGGGCGGGCTCGCCCTCCCCGCCGTCAAGCGGCTGGCCGAGGCACTGTCGGTGGACGCCGATCTCGTCCCGGTCGCACTGTCGGCCGCCGAGCGTGCGGGCCTCGTCGCCGTCGAGGACGGGATGTGGCTGCCCACCGAGCGCGCATCCGGCTGGTCGCACTCCCCCACGCCGAACCGCTGGCGCGCACTTGCGGCCGCCTGGCTCGACGCGCTCCCGGCCGACGTCCGCACGCTCCTGGCGCTGCGCAGCCGTGCCACCTGGGGCGACAGCCTGCGCGAGCACGTCGCGTGGCTGCATCCCGCTGCCGTCGAGGAGGCGCAGCGCCGGGTGGATGCGCACACCCGGCTCGCCGAGTGGCTCGGCATCACGGCGCACCAGGCGCCGTCCTCGGCCGGCGGCGCGCTCGTGGAGGAGGGCCCGGACGCTGCGACCGCCGCGATGACCGCTCTCTTTCCCGCGGAGGTCGACAAGGTCTACCTGCAGCACGACCTCACGATCGTGTCGCCCGGGCCGCTGACGCCGGAAATCGAGTCGCGGCTCCGCGGGTTCGCCGACGTGGAGTCGCGTGCGCTCGCCTCGACGTTCCGCCTGTCCGCGACGTCGGTGGATCGCGCGCTCACCGCGGGCGAGACGGCGGACGGCATCCGCGACTTCCTGGCCGCGATCTCTCTCACCGGACTTCCCCAGCCGCTGGAGTACGTGATCGCCGACGCGGCCGAGCGGCACGGCCGCGTGCGTGTGCACGACGCAAGCGGTGAGAACGTGAGCGCCGCGGTGCGGTCGTCGGACGCGACGCTGCTCCGCACCATCCAGGTCGATCAGGCGCTGAGTTCGCTGCGACTGGCGCCGAGCGGCCACGGGGAGCTGGTGAGCCGGTTCCCGCGGGATGTCGTGTTCTGGGCGCTCAGCGACGCGCGGTACCCGGTGGTCGCGGAGGACGCGGACGGCCGCGAGGTGACCCTCCGTCGGCAGCGGGTGGCGCATCCCCGGGCTGCCGACAACGACGACCGCGATGCAGACCTCGTGACGCGGCTGCGGCAGGCGGACGCCGACGCGGGCGAGGACACGGGCGAGCGCTGGCTGGCGCGCCAACTCGACACGGCCGTGAAGGCGCGGCAGACCGTGATCGTGGAGGTCGGCATGCCGGACGGCAGCGTCGTGGACTACCTGCTGGAGCCGACGGGCGTCGGAGGAGGGCGGCTGCGCGGACGCGACCGCGCCGCCGACATCGAGCGGACGCTGCCGCTGTCGAGCATTCGGGGCGTGCGGCCCGCGCCGTGATGCTCCTCGCCGCCGTGCCCGAGAAGTCGCGCGTTCGTGCTCTGGTCCGGCGGCGGAAGCTCCCCCTAGGCTGTTCTCAGGCGGACGGAACGGGGATGTGGTGGCCAGGTATCTTCTCGAGGTTCCCGGCTTCGCCCGTCGAAGCACCTGGGGGTACAACGAGTGCGACGAACTCCTCGTCGCGTCCGTCCTGCCCGACGACGCGCCCGACTCGGCCCAGCCGGCGCTCGTCGCGGCGGTGACCATCGACCGGTTGCGCCTCGGCGAAGCGGTCGTCTGCCCGGGCGGGGCGTCGGCGATGCAGTAAGGGCGCAGGCGGCGCGCTCCGCCCACCCACAGGGGGCATGCCGCGCGGGGGCGTAGGCTGATGAGCTATGTCTGATGGCCCCCTGATCGTCCAGAGCGACCGCACCGTGCTGCTCGAAGTCGCGCACCCGGACGCCGAGGACGCGCGGCACGACCTCGCCGTCTTCGCCGAGCTGGAGCGGGCGCCCGAGCACATCCACACCTACCGCATCACCCGGCTGGGGCTGTGGAACGCGCGAGCCGCCGGGCACACGGCCGACGACATGCTGGGGACGCTGGAGCGCTACTCGAAGTTCCCCATCCCGCAGACCGTCACCGTCGACGTCTCCGAGACCGTGGCCCGCTACGGCCGGCTCGTCATCGAACGCGACGACGAGGGAACGCTGTTGCTGCGATCCGCCGACCTGGCCGTGCTCACCGAGGTCGCGAGCGCCAAGCGGATCGCCCCGCTGCTGCTGCAGCGGCGCGACGACACGACCTTCGTCGTGGAGGCGTGGGCGCGCGGACAGCTCAAGCAGGAACTGGTCAAGCTCGGCTGGCCGGCCGAAGACCTCGCCGGGTACACCCCCGGCACGCCGCACGAGATCGGGCTGAAGGAGGACGGCTGGGCGCTGCGCGACTACCAGCGCAAGGCCGTCAGCAACTTCTTCGACGGAGGCTCCGGCGTCGTCGTGCTCCCCTGCGGGGCGGGCAAGACGCTCGTCGGCGCCGGGGCGATGGCGACGGCGAAGACGACGACGCTCATCCTCGTCACCAACACGGTGTCGGCCCGGCAGTGGCGCGACGAGCTGCTGCGACGGACCACCCTGACCGCAGAGGAGATCGGCGAGTACTCCGGCCAGGTGAAGGAGGTCAAGCCGGTCACCATCGCGACGTACCAGATCCTCACCGCCAAGCGGAAAGGCGAGTACGCCCACCTCGCGCTGCTCGACGCGCTCGACTGGGGCCTCGTGGTCTACGACGAGGTGCACCTGCTCCCCGCGCCCGTGTTCAAGCTGACGGCCGAACTCCAGGCCCGCCGCCGGCTGGGGCTCACCGCGACGCTGGTGCGCGAAGACGGCCGCGAGGGTGACGTGTTCAGCCTCATCGGGCCGAAGCGCTTCGACGCGCCGTGGAAGGAGATCGAGGCGCAGGGCTTCATCTCGCCCGCCGCCTGCTACGAGGTGCGCATCGACCTGCCGCCGTCGGAGCGGCTCAGCTACGCCGCCGCCCCCGACGACGAGCGCTACC
This sequence comes from Leifsonia sp. RCC_180, assembly GCF_058138205.1. Taxonomy (NCBI): domain Bacteria; kingdom Bacillati; phylum Actinomycetota; class Actinomycetes; order Micrococcales; family Microbacteriaceae; genus Leifsonia; species Leifsonia sp. RCC_180. The sequence continues at coordinate 1,520,943 of NZ_CP200340.1, forward strand.
GCCTGGCCGCCACCGCGCCCGCCAAACTCGACATCGTGCGGCAGCTCGTCGACCGACATGAGGGCGAGCGCATCCTGATCATCGGGCAGTACCTCGACCAGATCGACGAGCTCGCGGAGGCACTCGATGCACCCAAGCTGACCGGTGCGACGCCGGTGGATGAGCGGGAGCGGCTGTTCCAGGAGTTCCGCGACGGCCGCACCAAGGTGCTTGTCGTCAGCAAGGTGGCGAACTTCTCCGTCGACCTGCCGGAGGCGACCGTCGCCATCCAGGTGTCCGGCTCGTACGGCAGCCGACAGGAGGAGGCGCAGCGACTGGGCCGCCTGCTGCGGCCGAAGGAGTCGGGACTGTCGGCCAACTTCTACACGCTGGTCGCGCGCGACACGGTGGACCAGGACTTCGCGCAGAACCGGCAGCGCTTCCTCGCCGAGCAGGGCTACTCGTACACCATCCTCGACGCCCACGCCCTGCAGGCCGCCTGAGAGGCGCTAGGCGAGGAGGCGCGCGAGGGTCGCGCGCGACTCAGCATCTTCGGGGCGGTCGCGCACGGTGATCGCGGCCTTCCACAAGGCCCACCCGCGCGCTCGCGACCAGGTCGCCTCGTCGAGGCCGACGGTCTCGCGGAACCCGTCGCGGGCGGCGCCGTCGAACATCGTCCACGCGGGCACCAGGTCGCACGCGGGGTCGCCCACGCCCGAGGTGCCGAAGTCGATCACCGCCGACAGCCGTCCGTCGGTGGTGAGCAGGTTGCCGGGCGCCACATCCCCGTGGAACCAGACCGGCGGCCCCTCCCAGCGCGACGCCGTCGCCTCGTGCCAGAGTCCGCGGGCACGGTCCGCGTCGGAGCCGAGCAGCGCGAACGCGGCGAGCGCCTCCTCGCCGTAGACCTCCGGCGGGGCGCCACGGAAGAAGTTGTGCGTCCCCGGTCTCGGACCGCCCTCCGCCGGGACGGACCGCAGCGCCACCAGGAATCGCCCGATCGCCGAGGCGAGCACAGCATCCTGCGACACATCGCCCAGCAGCACCACCGGCCGCCCCGGGAGCCACCGGTAGACAGACCAGGGCAGCGGATACTCGGCGGTCGGCGCACCCTCTGCCACCGGCTCCGGGATGGGCAGCGGCAGCAGCGGCGCGAGGCGCGGCAGCCAGCGCTGCTCCTTCGCCACCTGCTCCCGGTACCCCGCTGCGCTCGGCAGCCGGACGCTCAGCTCGTCGCCGAGCCGGAACGTGCGGTTGTCCCACCCGTCGTGCTGCACCGTCCGGATCGGCAACCCGCGCCATTGCGGGAACTGCGCATCCACCAGCCGACGGACCAGCCCCGCGTCGATCTGCGGACGCAGTTCGCTCGCGTCATTTCCGGACATAGCGCAGCAGCAGCGTGTCGTCTCCCGTCAGCGTGTGCGCCAGCCGCAGCGCTTCCGGGACGATCGGCGCCGCCCCCGTGGCGATGCGCGACGACGTCCCGCCCTCCAGCCGTGGGCTGATGGTCAGGCACAACTCGTCGACGGCACGCGCGGCGATCAGGTCGGCGAACAGGTGCGGACCCCCTTCGCAGTGGATGCGCGTCAGCCCGCGCTCGTGCAGCACCGCAAGCCCGCGCTCAGCCTGCACCCGCTCGCGTCCGCACACGACCACATCGGCCACCTCGGACAGCGCCTCACGCGCCTCCGGACGCGACAGCTCGGTGGTCAGCACGATCGGCCGCTCGGGCGCCTCCTCGAAGATGGAGCTGCGCGGGTCAAGGTCGAGTCCGGCAGAGACGATGGCGAAGACGGGATGCGCCGTCATCCCGGCCACGCTCCGCACCCGGGCAGACGCCGGGGCGACCCTCATCGCGCCGTAGCCTTCCGCGCGGACGGTCCCAGCGCCGACCAGCACCACGTCGCAGAGGCGGCGCAGCAGCTCGAACACGCGGCTGTCCACGTCGCTGGAGAGCCCGCCGGAGAGTCCCTGATGCGTGGCGGCGCCATCCACGCTGCTGACGAAGTTGACGCGCAGCCATGGCTCGCCGGCGCCCTCCTGGTACAGCGCGGTGATGTCGTCGTCGCTGAGCTCGGTCTGCGACGGCAGCGGCGATAGCCGGTGGATGGCCGGTTCAGTCATTCACGTCTCCCATGTTGTGGCGGAGGTAGGCGGGTTCGCGGAGGCCCAGTACTGCCTCGGTCATCCGGACGGCGGCGACCGAGGCGCGCACGTCGTGCATCCGCACGACCCTGGCGCCGTTGACGATGCTGATGACGGCGGCCGCGAGCGAGCCCTCCAGCCGTTCGGCCCGCGGAGCGTCGAGCGTCTCCCCGATGAAGTCCTTGTTGGAGACGGCGGCAAGCGCGGGGAACCCGAGGTCGGCGATCTCGGCGAACCGGCGCGTCAGCTCCAGCGAGTGGAGGGTGTTCTTGTTGAGGTCGTGGCCCGGGTCGACGATGATGCGCTCCTCGGGGACGCCGGCGGCCATCGCGCGCTCCACCCGGTCGAGCAGGAACGCGGACACCTCCGCGACCACGTCGTCGTAGTGCGGGCGTGGGAACGGGCGGCGCGGCTCGGCCAGGCTGTGGGTGATGACGAGGGTCGCCTCGCTGTCGGCGACGACCGGCGCGAGGTCCGGGTCGCGGAGCCCGGTCGTGTCGTTGATCACGGTCGCGCCGGCGGCGATCGCCTCGCGCGCCACCGTGGAGTGGAAGGTGTCCACCGAGATCACCACGTCCGACCCCGCTCGCAGCGCCTTCACGACGGGGACGACGCGCTCCACCTCCTCCTCGACCGGCACCGGCTCGCCCGGCGCGAAGGGCGCTCCGCCGATGTCGACCCAGTCGGCGCCCAGCGCAACGGCCTCGAAGCAGGCGTCGACCGCGCGGTCGAACGCGTACGTGCGCCCCTGGTCGAAGAAGGAGTCCGGAGTGCGGTTCACGACGGCCATGACGGCCACCTGCCGCGAGAAGTCGAAGGTTCGTGCGCCGATCCGCCGGACGGGGATGCGCAGCGGCGGCAGGTAGGGCACCGCCCGGCGCGCGTCAGAGGGCGGCAAGGTCGACGCTCTCGTCGGCGAGACGCTGCGCATCCACCCGGTCGCCTGAGCGGATGAGGCGCTGGATGTCGTCCTGCACGTCCCACACATTCACGTTCATGCCCGCGACGACGCGGTCGTTCCGCAGCCAGAACGCGATGAACTCGCGCGACTCGGTGTCGCCGCGGTACACCACCTGTGCGCCAGCGGCGAGCGGCACGTAGCCCGAGTACTCCATCCCCAGATCGTATTGGTCGGTGTAGAAGTACGGGATGTCGTCGTACGACGCGCGCTCCCCGAGGATCGCATGGGCGGCCACCTTGCCGGTCGCTATCGCGTTCGCCCAGTGCTCGCTGCGCAGATGGCGGCCGATGGCCGGAAGGAAGGGGTTGGCGACGTCGCCCACGGCATAGACGTCGTCGATGCTGGTCCGCATCCCCTTGTCGGTGAGGACGCCGTCGGCGAGACGCAGGCCGGACCGCTCGGCGACCTGCGTGTTGGGCACCGCGCCGACGCCGGCGATCACCACGTCGGCCGGGATGCGCTCCCCCGTCGTGAGCACGACCGCCTGCTCCTCGCCGCCGTCCACGCCGACGACGCCCGCGCCGTTGCGGAAGTCCACACCGTTGTCGCGGTGCAGCCGCTCGAACACGCCGCCGAGCTCGCGCCCGATCGCCCCGCTGAGCGGCACGGCCGAGTGCCCGATCACCGTCACGTCGTTGCCGTACCCACGGGTCGCCGCGGCCACCTCCAGGCCGATCCAGCCGGAGCCGACGACGACCACCCTCCTGCCGCCGACCTCGATGGCCGAGCGCAGCCACGCCGAGTCCTCGCGGGTGCGCAGTGTGAACACGGCGCCGTGGCCGCTGCCGGGAACGCCGAGGGGACGCGCGGTCGCTCCGGTCGCCAGCACCAGACTGTCGTAGGTGATCCGCCCGGCGTCCGACACGAAGAGCTCGTGCGCGCCGGGTTCGAACGATCCGGCCTCGACGCCTGGCACGAATTCGACCGCATTGTCCGTGTACCAGTCGGCGGGATGCACGTCTGCCTGCTCGATCCCGCCCTCGCCCTTCAGATACTCCTTGGACAGCGGCGGCCGGATGTACGGGTGGTGCTCCTCGGCGCCGAGCAGCAGGATGCGGCCCTCGAAACCATGCTCGCGCAACTCGGTCGCGACGGTCGCTCCGGCGAGGCCGGCGCCTGCGATGACGACGGTGGGATTCGACATGACTTCAGCATCCACTCTTCACACGGACGGCGCCAGACCCGCGCACTCACCACACACCGACGGCTCACAGGTAAGACCCAGCCGACGCGCAGAGAATGTCTGCATGAACGCAGGACCCCGCATTCTCATCGTCGACGACGAGCCGAACATCCGCGACCTCCTCACCACCAGCCTCCGCTTCGCCGGGTTCGCCGTGCGCGCGGTCGGCAACGGGGCCCAGGCGATCTCCGCGGTCCTCGAAGAGGAGCCCGACCTGATCATCCTCGACGTCATGCTGCCCGACATGAACGGGTTCGGCGTCACCAAGCGCCTCCGCGGCGCCGGCTACACGGCCCCGATCCTCTTCCTCACGGCGAAGGACGACACGGAGGACAAGATCACCGGCCTGACGGTCGGCGGCGACGACTACGTGACCAAGCCGTTCAGCCTCGACGAGATCGTCGCCCGCATCAAGGCCATCCTGCGCCGCACGATGCAGGCCGACGAAGACGCGGTCATCCGCGCCGGCGAGCTGACCATGGATCAGGACACGCACGAGGTGTTCGTCGGCGACACTCCGATCGAGCTGAGCCCGACCGAGTTCAAGCTCCTGCGCTACCTCATGCTGAACCCCAACCGCGTGCTGTCGAAGGCGCAGATCCTCGACCACGTGTGGGAGTACGACTTCAACGGCGACGCCGGCATCGTCGAGTCCTACATCTCCTACCTGCGCCGCAAGGTGGATGCGCACTCCAGCGAGCCGCTCATCCAGACCAAGCGCGGCTTCGGGTACATGCTGAAGGCCGCCAAGGCCTGAGATGCCGGGCCGGGCGGTGCGCGATGAGGTAGACGCGTCGCGCACATCCCCGGCACAGCATCCCCTGCATAGACTGACGGCCTGATGCACTCACGCCTGCTCGACCGCTGGAACGCGATCTCCCTGCGCACGAAGATCACGGGCGTGACCGTGCTCATGCTGACCCTCGGCCTGCTCGTCACGGGCATCGGCACGATGTCGATGCTGAAACCGGTGCTGCTCGACCAGCTGGATGCGCAACTCTCGGCCGCCTCGGGCGCCTCGTACCTGAACACGTACCTGTTCAAGTCGACCGCTGACCAGGACCAGATCGCCACCGACGCCAGCCCGTCGGACTACTTCGCCGCGCTGTACGACAGCAACGGCAAGCTGGTAGCGAAGAACTGGACGAACATCCCGTACGCGCACCGGCCCGACATCCCGAAGAGCCTCACGCTCTCCGAGGCCAAGGCGATGCCCGCCGGCGGGTTCACGCTGCACAGCAACGACGGCCGCACGACCTACCGGGCTCTGACGACGACGCAGACGTTCGAGGGCACCGGCGAGCTCGCCACAGCGCTCGTCGCGACCACGACGTCCCAGATCGACACGGTGATGGCGAGCTTCCTCGCGATCTTCCTCGGCTTCGGCGTGATCGTCATCATCGTGGGCGCCGGACTCACGCGGATGCTCGTGACCACCACGTTCTCGCCGCTGCGCGAAGTGGAGCAGACCGCCGCCGCCATCGCCGACGGCGACTTCAGCCAGCGCCTCGGCGGCGCCACGCCCAACACCGAGGTCGGGCGCCTCAACCGCTCGCTCAACACGATGCTGAACCGCATCGACCGCGCCTTCAGCGACCGTGCGCGCACGATCGACCAGATGCGGCGCTTCGTCGGCGACGCCTCACACGAACTGCGGACGCCCCTGGTGTCGCTGCGCGGCTACGCGGAGCTGTACCGGATGGGCGCACTGCAGACGCCGGAAGACGTCACTCAGGCGATGGATCGCATCGAGAAGGAAGCGATCCGGATGGGCATCCTCGTGGAGGACCTGCTCGAGCTCGCCCGCCTCGACGAGACGAAGCCCCTCGACGTGCGCCGCGTCGACCTGGTGAAGATCGCGCAGGATGCGGCGATGGATGCGATGGCCGGCTCCCCCGGGCGCGTGGTCAGCGTCCTCCTCCCGACACCCGTCGTGCCCGAATTCGAGGACGACGAGGAGCCCGGACTAGACACCGTCCCGATGACGGTGCCGGACTCTGCCGCGCGGGCGGCGAACACGACGGGACCGATCTCGTTCGCGGGGAGCGCTCTGGCGCGCCTGCGCCGCGGCCGCGGCCGTCGCGCCACGACCGACGCGCTGCCGATCGCGACAGGCGAGAAGATCGTGCTGGCCCAGCCGGCGCCGACGGAGCCCGCGATTGTGCTCGCGGAGGAGAACAAGCTCCGCCAGGTCGTCACCAACCTCGTCGGGAACGCCCTGCGGTACACGCCGGAAGGCACGCCCATCGAGATCGCCGTGCAGCTCGACCACCGCACCCAGCGGGCCGTCATCGAGGTGCGCGACCACGGCGAGGGCATCCCGCCGCAGATCCGCGAGAAGATCTTCCAGCGCTTCTGGCGCGCCGACACGTCCCGTGCCCGCGAGACCGGCGGGAGCGGACTAGGCCTCGCGATCGTGTCGTCCATCGTCGCGGCGCACAACGGCACTGTCGACGTCGTCGACACGGAGGGCGGCGGGGCGACGTTCCGCGTGTCGCTCCCGCTGGCGGACTCGCCGGCAGCGCCCAAGCCGCTCACGCCGTAGCTCACGCCGTAGCGGCCTCCCGCAGCAGGGTCGCCGAGCGGCGCACGTCCTCGACCATGGAGCGCTCGGGGGTCAGCTCGTCGGGATGCCACAGTTCGAGGCCGAGCCAGCCGTCGTAGCCGGAGTCCACCGCCGCACGCACGATCGCGGCGATGTCGAGGTCGCCCTCGCCGAGGTCCTCGGTGGGGACGCGGCCCCGCATGTTCCGGAAGTGGAAGGCGAACACCCGCTCGGGATGTTCGCGCACCCAGGCGAGCGGGTCGTGCCCGGCGAACCACGCCCATCCCGTGTCGACGCACAGCCCGACGGACGCGTCGGCGTGCCGCAGCACCGAGTCGAGGTCGAGCTGCGCCTCGTCGAACGTGTGGGCGTGATTGTGCAGCGAGACCCGCAGGCCCAGCGGGGCGGCGAGGGCCGCGACCCGAGAGAGGTTCTCGCCTTGGCGGCGTGCGCCGTCGCTGGTCTTGGCGACGGGATGGTCCCAGTCGGCCTGGTCGGCGTTGAGGATGAGGTCGGTGCCTCCTGCCGCAGCCAGACGCTCAGCGACGGGCCGGACGGTGTGGTCGCTGTCGAGCTGCTCCCACGGTAGGTGCAGCGGCAGTCCGATGTACGACGAGGAGACGGCGAGGCCGAGGCGCCGCGCCACCGCGACCTTGTGCGGCTCGGGGTCGGTCTCCACCGCATCCACGCCGGACTCGGCGCAGGCGCCGTAGAGCGCCTCCCAGTCCCACTCGACGCCGTCGCGGGCGAAGCGCTCCATCCAGCCGTACAGGGCGGTCGTGACGCCGCGGATCACGCGACAGTCCGCGCGGTCTGCGTCGCCTGCGTGGTCTGCGTGCCGAACGCGATGCTGGCGGGTTCCCCGGTCTCCGCGACCTCATAGAGCGCGCGCACGGTGCGGAACGCATCCACCGCCTCCCGCCCCAGCAGCGCCCTGCCGGGCCGCCCGCGGACCGCGTCCACGAAGTGCTTCAGCGGGTAGTCGAAGATCGTGAAGGGTGCTCGCGGCTCCGGGTCGACCACCCGCTCGACGGGGCCGTCCCCCTCATCGGTGCGCAGGATGACGTCGGCCTCGGAGTCGAACGGAGCCCAGCGGACCGATCCCCGGGTGCCCTCGAGCTCGGCGCGGAAGATCTCCTCGCCGTGCGTGCCCGACGCGCGCTGGAAGTCGACCAGCAGGTCGCCCGCGGCGCGATGGAGCACGAGGGATGCCGCCGCGGCGGTCTCGACGTCGAAGACGGTGTCGGTCGGGTCGGCGCTGGTCACCGGACGCGACGTGGTCGCCGCGGTGACCGAGATCCGGTCGGGCGCGAAGAGGTCGGTGAGGGTCGCGAGGTCGTAGGGTCCCCAGTCCATCAGCACGCCGCCTCCGCTCTTCGACCGGTCGAGGAACCAGCGGCTCGCCGGCTGGTACTCGATGCCCGAGCGGCTGCGCGCCCACTTGTTGACCCAGCTGAGGTGGGTGAGCTCGCCGAGCACTCCTGAATTCAGGACGCGCTTCACGGGCTCGGTGTGCGGCAGGCCGCGGAAGCGGACGCTGCAGCACCCCAGCAGGCGACCGGCGGCCTCGGCCGCGTCGAGCATCCGCTCGGCCTCGTCGGTGGACATCGCGAGCGGCTTCTCGCAGAGGACGTGGCGGCCGGAGGCGAACGCCTGCAGCGCGGGCTCCAGGTGCGCGAACGGCGGGGTGGCGACGATGACGATGTCGTCGTCGAGGGCGGGCTCCGCGAGCATCGCGGCCGTGTCGGGGTAGCGCGGGATGTCGGGATACGCCTCGCCGAAGTCGGCCAGCATGGCGGCGCTCACGTCGGCGACGCGGAACTCGATCGGTTCGTCGAGCTTGGCCGCGGCCTCCACGTGCGTGCGGGCGATGACTCCCGCTCCGACCAGGTACACCCTCATTGGACCCTCGCTCTCCGTCGCGCTTCGTGTGGTGTGGGAACGTTACCACACCACCAGCGGCCCCATGGATGCTGACAGGCACAGACGCGAAGAGGGCGCCTCCCGTATGGGAGACGCCCTCTTGACGTGGTTCGGACTTAGAAGTCCATGCCCGCACCCGGGTCGCCCACGGGCGCCGGGTTCTTCTCGGGCTTGTCGGCGACGACGGCCTCGGTGGTGAGGAACAGCCCGGCGATCGACGCAGCGTTCTGCAGCGCCGAGCGGGTGACCTTCACCGGGTCGTTGATGCCGGCGGCCAGCATGTCGACGTACTCACCGGTCGCGGCGTTCAGGCCGTGGCCGACAGGCAGGTTGCGGACCTTCTCGACGACGACGCCGGCCTCGAGGCCCGCGTTGATCGCGATCTGCTTCAGCGGAGCCTCGATGGCGACCTTGACGATGTTGGCGCCAGTGGCCTCGTCACCGGTCAGCTCCAGCTTCTCGAACGCGGTCTTGCCGGCCTGGATGAGGGCCACGCCACCACCGGCGACGATGCCCTCTTCGACGGCAGCCTTCGCGTTGCGAACGGCGTCCTCGATGCGGTGCTTGCGCTCCTTGAGCTCGACCTCGGTTGCGGCACCCGCCTTGATGACGGCGACGCCGCCGGCGAGCTTGGCGAGGCGCTCCTGCAGCTTCTCGCGGTCGTAGTCCGAGTCGGTCGACTCGATCTCGTTGCGGATCTGCTGCACGCGGCCGGCGATGGCCTCGGAGTCACCGGTGCCCTCGACGATCGTGGTCTCGTCCTTGGTGATGACGACCTTGCGGGCCTGGCCGAGCAGGTCGAGGGTGACGTTCTCGAGCTTGAGACCGACCTCCTCGGAGATGACCTGGCCGCCGGTGAGGATCGCGATGTCCTGCAGCATGGCCTTGCGGCGGTCGCCGAAGCCCGGAGCCTTGACGGCGACGGACTTGAAGATGCCGCGGATCTTGTTGACGATCAGGGTCGCCAGGGCCTCGCCGTCGACGTCCTCAGCGATGATGAGGAGCGGCTTGCCGGCCTGGATCACCTTGTCGACGATCGGCAGGAGGTCCTTGATGTTGCTGATCTTCTGGTTGGCGATGAGGATGTACGGGTCCTCGAACACCGCCTCCTGGCGGTCCTGGTCGGTGACGAAGTACTGCGACAGGAAGCCCTTGTCGAAGCGCATGCCCTCGGTCAGCTCGAGCTCGGTGCCGAAGGTGTTCGACTCCTCGACGGTGACGACGCCCTCCTTGCCGACCTTGTCGATCGCCTCGGCGATGATCTCGCCGATGGTGGTGTCGCCGGCGGAGATGGACGCGGTTGCCGCGATCTCTTCCTTGGTCTCGACCTCCTTGGCGGAGGCGACCAGCTCGGCGGTGACGGCCGCGACGGCCTTCTCGATGCCGCGCTTCAGCGTGATCGGGTCGGCGCCGGCGGCGACGTTGCGAAGGCCTTCCTTGACGAGGGCCTGAGCGAGGACGGTCGCGGTGGTGGTGCCGTCACCTGCGACGTCGTCGGTCTTCTTGGCGACCTCCTTGACGAGCTCCGCGCCGATCTTCTCGTACGGGTCGTCGAGCTCGATCTCCTTCGCGATGGAGACGCCGTCGTTGGTGATGGTCGGGGCGCCCCACTTCTTCTCGAGCACGACGTTACGACCGCGCGGGCCCAGCGTCACCTTGACCGTGTCGGCCAGGGTGTTCAGGCCGCGCTCGAGGCCGCGACGCGCGTCCTCGTTGAAAGCAATGATCTTTGCCATGTGTTTCTCGTCCCTCCCGGACGTCTGCGAAAGATTCCGTTTATTAGCACTCGATCAGATGGAGTGCTAAAGCGATTCTGGCACTCGACGTGGTGGAGTGCAAGGCGACTCTGCGACCCGCGAACGCCGGGGGAACGGCGAAGCGCCGCCCCCGACGGGGACGGCGCTCGCGCACTCGATGTATCGCTGTTGCTCAGGCCAGCCGTACCGACTCGGCCTGCGGGCCCTTTTGCCCGGAGCCGACCTCGAACACGACCTGCTGGCCCTCTTCGAGAACCTTGTATCCCGCCATGTCAATCGCGGAGTAATGAACGAAAACGTCCTGTCCCCCACCCTCGACGGTGATGAAGCCGTAGCCCTTCTCAGCGTTGAACCACTTCACGGTCCCGTTCGCCATGCATTACTCCCATTGCTGTGTCGCTCGCGCGATCCATCGCCGCACGTTGACTCCCGATCCTAATGCTTGCAATGGCCCCGGATGCCAGTGTTTTTCTGAATCGATCACGAAATGAAGCGAAACTTAAACACGACTGAAACAAAGCCGGATGCGCGCCGTCAGCTCCCGGTCAGCCCTGGTAGTTCGCGCCGACGACGACCGTGATATCGGCACCGGTGTCGTCGAACGCGGTGCTCTGCTGGATGGTCGCCCCGGGAAGCGACTGGACGACGCCCAGCGCCGCGGCCTGGTTGGCCGGGTTGCCGTAGTAGACGATGGTCGTCGCGAGGTCTGTGCGGTCGGCGTTCGCGAGCGCCGCCACCTTCCAGCCCGCGGCGGTCAGCTTGTCGCCGACGGTCTGCGCCAGGCCCTCCGTCGCCGTGCCGTTGAGCACGTTGACGTTGAGCGCGGGATTCACGGTCGGGACGATGGTCGGCGTGGGTGTGGGGGTCGGCGTCGGCGTCCGGCTGGCCGAGGAGGACGGCCCGTGGAACGAAATGTTGCCGTTGATCACGGACAGGCCGAAGATGCCGGCGCCCACGAGGACGACGGTCGCGAGCGCCGCCCAGCCGACCGCGATCCAGGCTCGGCCGCGGGGACGGGGGGCCCGGTGTGCGCCGACGCGCTTCAGGTCGTCCGGGATCTCGTCGAACCGGTCGCGGGGGAACTTCTCTGCCATCAGGGGGTGTGGTCCTTGGGGGTCAGTCGCCGGACGGAAGGGTCCGTGCGTGTCGTGCGGCCAGCCGCGCCTCGCGCAGCCGCAACAGCCTCTTGACGAGCATGGGGTCGTGGCGGAGCGCGGCGGGACGGTCGATGAGCGCGCCGAGCAATTGATAGTACCGAGCCGCGGAGAGACCGAACTCCTCGCGGATGGCCTGCTCCTTCGCTCCGGCGTGCCGCCACCACTGGCGTTCGAAGGCGAGGATCGCGGCATCCCGATCGCTCAGCGCGTCCGCCGCCGGAGGGTCCTGCTCGGCGGTGGGCCGTTCGTCGGCTGACCGGGTCACGCACACCGCCTTTCCCTCGTGGCGAACGCCAAGCGGCCGGCATGCCGGTCGAGCTCCGCGCTCGCGGATCATCCTAGGGCGCGGGTGCTGTGTGTTGGCCGTTTCGCAGCGGCACGTCGCAGGACGAAACAGGGAACAGACGCACGACCACGCCCGTTTAGTCTGGAGACGACGAAAGGGAGAGGTATGTCACAGAACGACACGGCCCAGGACGGCTACACCGTCGCGAAGAGCGAGAACGAGTGGCGCGAGGAGCTCAGCCCCGAGCAGTACGCGGTTCTCCGCGAGGCCGCGACCGAGCGTCCATGGACCGGCGAGCTGCTCGACGAGGGCCGTGCCGGCCTCTACACCTGTGCGGCGTGCGGCGCGGAACTGTTCAAGTCCGGCACCAAGTTCGACTCGGGGTGCGGGTGGCCGAGCTTCTACGAGTCCGTGCGGCCGGAGGCGGTCCAGCTCATCGAGGACACGAGCCTCGGCATGGTGCGCACCGAGGTGCGCTGCGCCTCCTGCGGCTCCCACCTGGGGCACGTCTTCCCGGACGGCTTCGGCACGCCCACCGGCGACCGCTACTGCATGAACTCGATCTCCCTCAACTTCACGCCGGAGGCCTGATGGCCGACGGCGGGGTGGCGGCCGACCTCGTCGATCGCGTCGCCGCGCGGCGGTCGTTCTCGCGGGTGACCCCTGATGCGCCCAGCCACGAGGAGCTGCTGCCGCTGGTCGCGGCGGCCGGACGTGTCGCCGATCACAGCGCGCTGCATCCGTGGCGCATCATCGAGCTGCGCGGCGACGCGCGGTTGCGGCTCGGGCAGGCCTTCGTGACGGATGCGAAGGCGAGCGGATCGGACGCCGAGAAGCTGGCTGCGAAGCCGCTGCGCTCCTCCCTTCTGCTGGCGATCGTCGCGGTGCGGTCGAAGAGCGAGAAGGTTCCCGGCTGGGAGCAGGACGCGGTCGCGTCCGGCGTTGCGCACATCCTGAGCCTGCTGCTGCACGACGCCGGCTGGGGTGTGATGTGGCGCACGGGTCATCACACGCGCTCGAAGGCGGTGCACCGCATGCACGGTCTGGCCAAGAACGAGCGGCTGCTCGGGTGGCTCTATGTGGGCGGCATCCCCGCCGACAGTAAAGAGGGACACCGGAAGGCGCTCGATCCCGAGCGGTTCCTGACGACGCTGGAGTGAGCGGGACGCCGTCCTGAATTCAGGACGGTCGGACGCGGTGGCCCCACCGCACGCTCGCGATGCCGACCGCGACGATGGCGAGGAGGGTCCCGCCGATGGTGGAGAACGCGAGCGGGTGACCCGCCGTCGGCAGGAGCAGGTCGAGCATCAGGGCGGACGCCAGCTGCCCGGCGACCGTCGCGAGGCCGAGGAGCAGCACGCCGGTGATGCGTACGAGCAGTGCCGTGACGCCGATGAAGATGCACCCCAGCGCGCCGCCGACGTAGAGCCACGGCTCCGTCGGGAGCTGCCCTGGAAGGCCTGCGACAGCCCAGCGGCCGAGCATGAGGACGACCAGCACGGTCGTCCCGACGGCGAAGTTGATGAACGTCGCCGTCAGGGCGCTCTCGGCCACGAGCCTGACCTGGCCGTTGACCGCCTGCTGCCACCCCGTGCCGAGGCCCGCGATGAACGGCAGGAGCATCATCCACACCGGGGCGCTGCCGCCGAACTGGGCCGAGACCGCCCAGGTGACGGCGACGAGGGCCAGCAGCGCGCCGACGAGGCGAGCGGCGGTCAGCGGGCGGCGGCCACCCGGGCCGAGACCCACCCGGTCGAGCACGAGACCGCTGATCGTCTGACCGGCGACGACGGCGACCGTAAACAGGGCGACGCCGAGCGCGGCCGCCGTGAGCCCTTGCGAGAGCACGAGGAACGAGCCCGCAGCGCCGCCACACACGTACCACCAGCGAAGGCCCCGCCCGCGGAGCGCCTCCCGCACCCGGGCGAGTCCGCGCCGACCCGCCGGGGCAACGGCGAGCCCGACCGTGAGGATGATGAGCCCCGAGCCGAACGAGATCGCGGCGGCGGTGAAGCCGTCGTCGAGGCGAGCGCCCAGTTCACCGTTGATCCGCGATTGGATCGCGACGAGCGCGCCGCACAGCAGCGCGAAGACGAGGGCCAGCCAGAGCGGGAGGGATCGGGGCGTCACTCCGTCAAGCCTAGGCCCGGGCCCGATCGATCAGGGCGCGGGTGCGTCGCCGTCGGTCGGCTCCGGCTTCGGCAGCCAGTCGATGTTCTCCTCAGGCGCGACCTCTTTCTCCACGCTGAGGTCGTAGTCGTCGTCGTTCTTCTTGTCGCTCATGCCGCCACCCTACGCTCGGCCCCCGACAGCGCCAGGGAGGTCGGCGAGGGCGCCGAGCGGCGACTCGATGGCGTCGGCGATGTCGCGCAGGAACCCGGCAGCGACTCCCCCGTCGGTGACGCGGTGGTCGAACACCAGCGAGAGCTGCAGGATGCGCCGGGGCACGATCGCGCCGTCGACCACCCAGGGCCGTTCGAGGGCACGGCCGAGGCCGAGGATGGCGACTTCCGGGTGGTTGATGATCGCCGCGCTGCCGTCCACGCCGAGGCTGCCGTAGTTGTTGATGGTGAAGGTGGAGCCGGCGAGCTCCGCCGGTGGGAGCGTGCCCTCCCGCGCGGCCTGCGCCAGCCGGTCGAGCTCCGCGTCGAGCTCGCGAACCGACATGCTCTCGGCGTGACGCACGACCGGGACGAGCAGGCCGCGGTCGGTGTTCGCCGCGAAGCCGAGGTTCACGCCCTCGAACGTGATCAGCCCCTGGCCGTCGGCGGCGACGCGCCCGGCGAGTTCGGGATGCCGTGCGAGCGCCGCCAGGGCGAAGCGGGCGACGAACGACAGGAACGACGGAGCGCGTCCGGTCGCACCGAGGCGGCGGCGGCCGTTCCAGAGGTCGGTGGCGTCCACATCCACCCACACGGTCGCCTCGGGGATCTCGGACCGGCTGCGCGTCATGGTCTCGGCGACCGTGCGACGGAGGCGCGAGAACGGGGTCGTGGCGGCGACGGCGAGACCGGTGCGCGGGTCGGTGTCGCGGGGCTGCGGGGAAAGTGAGGGCGACGGCGAGATCGAGGGCGAGGGCGAGATCGAGGGCGACTGCGCCGGCGAACCGGCGAACGCCGCCTCCACGTCACGGCGGGTCACCACGCCGTCCGGGCGGCTGGGTCGCAGCGTCGAGAGGTCGATGCCGTGGCTGCGCGCGAGCGAACGGACCACCGGCGAGACCACCGGGACGATGCGGGAGGACGCGCGGGGCGCCGTAGCCGCGGACAGTGCGGGAGCCGTCGCAACGGCCGGCGTACGCGTCGCAGCGGATGCCGAGGCGCGGGATGCGCGAGCACGACGCCCGGCGTGGGTCGTGGTCCCGTAGCCGACGAGCACCTGGCCGGAACCGCTCGACACCTCCTCCACCTCGATCAGCGGAGCCCCGACCAGGATCGTCTCCCCTTCGTCGCCGTGCAGCGCCGCCACCAGGCCCGCGTACGGCGACGGCACCTCGACCACGGACTTCGCGGTCTCCACCTCGGCGATCGGCTGATCGGTGGTCACCGTGTCGCCGACCGACACCAGCCAGTGCACCAGCTCGGCGTCGGTGAGGCCCTCCCCGAGGTCCGGGAGGGTGAAGACGCGGGCGGTCACGCGTCCTCCCACTGGAGCGCATCCACCGCATCAAGCACACGGTCGACGTCGGGCAGATAGAACCGTTCGAGCTTCGGCGGCGCGAATGGGGTGTCGAAGCCGGTCACCCGGCGGACCGGAGCGAGGAGGTGGTGGAAGCAGCGCTCGGAGACGCGCGCCGCGATCTCGGCCGCCATGCTGGCGAAGCCGGGGGCCTCGGCGATGACCACGGCGCGGCCGGTCGCGCGGACCGCGGCGCATACGGTCTCGTCGTCGAACGGCACGAGCGACCGCAGGTCGATGACGCCGAGGCTGCGTCCGTCCTCCGCGGCGGCCTCGGCGGCGGCGAGCGCGATCGGGACGGACGGGCCGTACGCGATCAGCGTCGCATCCGCGCCCTCCCGGACAACGCGCGCCTTCCCGATCTCAGGAAGCGGCGCATGCGTATCCACTTCTCCGGTCGACCAGTACAACTTTTTCGGCTCGAGGAAGACGACCGGGTCGGGATGCGCGATCGCCGCACGCAGCAGCCCGTACGCGTCCTGCGGCGTGGTCGGCGACACGACGGTCAGTCCCGGCGTGTGCACGTAATACGCCTCGGACGAGTCGGAGTGGTGCTCGACCCCGCCGATTCCTCCTGCATACGGGATGCGGATCACCATCGGCAGCCGCATCCGGCCCCGCGTGCGATTGCCCATCTTGGCGACGTGGTCCACGATCTGCTCGAACGCGGGATACGCGAACGCGTCGAACTGCATCTCCACGACCGGGCGCATCCCGTTCATGGCCATGCCGACGGCGGTGCCGACGATCCCGGCTTCGGCGAGCGGAGTGTCGAAGCAGCGGTCCTCGCCGAAGCGGGCGGTCAGACCGTCGGTGATGCGGAAGACGCCGCCGAGAGCGCCGACGTCCTCGCCGAAGACCAGCACGGACGGGTCGGCGGCGAGCGCATCGGCGAGGGCGCGGTTGAGGGCCTGCGCCATCGTCAGAGTGGCGGGGGCGGCGGTCGCGGGCGCGTCGGCGGCCGCGCCGGCCGGGTGGGCGTCGCCCGGCCGCTCGGCCGGGGCGTCGTGCATGAGCGTCATCGGGAGACCTCCTCGGTGCTGCTGCTGTTCGCCGCCGCGAGTTCGGCGGCCAGTTGCTCCGCCTGCTCCCGCAGTTGCGGGGTCGGCGTCGCATAGACGTGGGCGAACAGGTCCTCGGGGTGCGGCTCCGCATCCGTCATGATCGCCGCCCGCAGGTCGGCTGCGACCCGTTCGGCGTGGGCGTGCGCCTCCGCGTCGTCGCCCTCGCCGAGCATGCCGTTCGCCGTCAGCCAGGTGCGCAGCCGGAGCAGCGGATCGCGCGCGAGCCACGGCTCCACCTCGTCCGGGGTGCGGTACCGGGTGGCGTCGTCGGCGTTGGTATGCGACTTGACCCGGTAGGTGACCGCCTCCACGAGGGTCGGGCCGCCGCCCTCCCGAGCTTCCTCGACCGCCTCCCCCAGCACCGCGAGCAGGGCTGCCAGGTCGTTGCCGTCGACGAGGCGGCCGCGCATCCCGTACCCGACCCCCTTGTGCGCCAGGCTCGGCGCGGCGGTCTGCCGGCTGAGCGGCACCGAGATCGCGAAGCCGTTGTTCTGCACGAGGAAGACGACCGGGAGGTGGAAGACGGCGGCGAAATTCATCGCCTCATGAAAATCGCCCTCGCTGGTGGCTCCGTCGCCGCACATCGCGAGCACCACGGTGTCCTCGCCGCGCATCCGCGCCGCATGGGCGAAGCCGACGGCGTGCAGCAGCTGAGTGGCGAGCGGTGTGGACTGCGGAGCCACGTGGTGCTCCGTCGGGTCGTAGCCGCTGTGCCAGTCGCCGCGCAGGAGCACGAACGCCTCGAACGGGTCGACCCCTCGCTCGATCACGGCGACCGTGTCGCGGTAGGTGGGGAACATCCAGTCCTCGTCGGCGAGCACCATGGCTGCGGCGACCTCGCACGCCTCCTGGCCGTGCGACGACGGGTACACCGCGAGGCGCCCCTGCCGCACCAGCGCGTCGGCCTGGTCGTTGAGCCGGCGGGCGAGCACCAGCCGGCGGTAGCCCTCGCGCAGGACCTCCGGCGAGGGGATGCGGGCGGGTGCGATCGCCGCAGAACCGGCGGGATCGTCGGCCCCGTCCTGGTCGATGAGCCGCAGCGGGGTGGCGCCCGGCAGCAGGTCGTCCGCGCGCAGCGGTGCGTCGGCGTGCATCCGTTCTCCTTTGAAAGACGTCGCTCCTCTTCAGGATGACTTTGCTGGACCTCCGGCGCTACGGGTCGTCCGGAGTTGAGACGAATGGATGCGGTGGCGCGGTTTCGGTGCCAGACTGTCCACCACCATGGACGACATCGACGTACGCATCCTGGACGCTCTGCGCACCGACGGGCGCGCCTCCATCACCGCGGTCGCGGAGGCGGCGCACGTGTCGCGCGCCAACGCGTACGCGCGGGTCGCCCGGATGGTGTCGGACGGAGTCATCACGGGGTTCACCGCGAAGGTCGACCCGCGGCTGGCGGGGCGGACGTCGTCCGCGTACGTGACGATGCGGGTGGAGCAGTCGGCGTGGCACGACCTGCGCGACCGGCTGCGTTGCATTCCCGAAGTCGAGCACTTCGCCCTCACCGGCGGTGACTTCGACGTGATCCTGCTGGTGCGCGCCCGTGACAACGAGGATCTCCGGCGGGTGGTGCTGGAGGAGCTGACGAGCATCCCGTCGGTGCGCGACACGAAGACGTCGCTCGTGTTCGAGGACCACGACCAGCGCTGAATCTCCCGGCCGGCGACGGACCGCCGCGCACTTGCCCGGCTGCGACGATTCTGCGACGATGCAATTGCTGAACGTTCGTTCGGTAATTCGTGGCGTTCGAGGAAGAGGGCAGCGATGGCGGAGGCCTACCTCGTCGGCGGCGTGCGCACGCCGGTCGGCCGCTACGGCGGCGCCCTGGCCGGCGTCCGGGCCGACGACCTCGCCGCGCTGGTCGTCGCCGAAGCGGTGCGCCGCTCCTCCGCCCCGCCCGAGCTGATCGACGAGGTGATCCTCGGCGCTGCAAACCAGGCCGGCGAGGACAACCGGAATGTGGCGCGGATGGCCGTCCTGATTGCAGGACTCCCGGACGAGATCCCGGCAATGACCGTCAACCGGCTCTGCGCCTCCGGGCTCACCGCCGTCATCCAGGGCGCGCAGGGGATCCGGGCCGGGGATGCCGACCTGATCGTCGCGGGCGGCGTCGAGTCGATGACCCGAGCGCCGTGGGTACAGGCGAAGCCGGAGAAGCCGTGGTCGCGTCCCGGCCCGCAGTTCGACACCTCGATCGGCTGGCGGTTCACCAACCCCCGCCTGCTCGCCCGCGACAAGGCGACCTACACGATGCCGGAGACCGCGGAGGAGGTGGCCCGGATCGACGGGATCTGCCGCGAGGAGGCCGACGCCTTCGCCCTCGAGAGCCACCGGCGCGCGGCCGCTGCCGCGGACGGTGGACGATTCGACGCCGAGCTCGCGGCCGTCGAGACCCCCGGTGGCACGGTGGATGCCGACGAGGGCATCCGGCGCGACACCAGCGCCGAGGCGCTCGGGCGACTGAAGCCCGTCGTCGCCGGAGGCAGCGTGGTCACCGCGGGCAACGCCTCCCCGCTCAACGACGGCGCCTCGGCCATCCTCATCGCGAGCGGGGCCGCCGTCGAACGCTATGGCCTGAAGCCCCGGGCACGCATCGTCGCAGGCGCCAGCGCCGGGGTCGCGCCCGAGATCATGGGCCTCGGACCGGTGCCCGCGACGCGCAAGGCGCTGGCCCGCGCCGGGCTCGAGATCGCCGACCTCGAGGCCGTCGAGCTCAACGAGGCGTTCGCCAGCCAGGCGATCGCCTGCATCCGCCGCCTCGGCCTCGATGAGACCCGGGTGAACGCGGACGGCGGTGCCATCGCGCTCGGGCACGCGCTCGGATCGAGCGGGGCGCGCATCCTCGTCACGCTGCTCGGCCGGATGGAGCGGGAGGGCGCCCGCCGCGGGCTCGCCACCATGTGCGTCGGCGTCGGCCAAGGCACCTCGCTGATCGTGGAGGCGGTATGACCGACGACCGCAGCCTGAGGGTCGAGGAGCGCGCCGACCGCGTCGTCGTGATGCTGAACCGTCCGGAGCGCCGCAACGCGATCGGCCAGGGGATGGTGAACGAGCTGCACGCGGTGTGCGCGATGCTCGAGAGCGAGCCGCGCATCCTGCTTCTCACCGGCGCCGGCGGAGTTTTCGCCTCGGGGGCCGACATCGCCGAACTGCGCGAACGGACCGCCGCGGACGCCCGGCGCGGCATCAACGACACGATCTTCGACCGCATCGCCGCCCTCCCGATGCCGGTCATCGCGGCCCTCGACGGGTACGCGCTCGGCGGCGGCGCCGAGCTCGCCTACGCCGCCGACCTGCGGATCGGCACCCCGCGTCTGCGGATCGGCAACCCGGAGACCGGCCTCGGGATCATCGCCGCCGCGGGCGCGCTCTGGCGACTCCCCCAACTGGTCGGCCTGCCACTCGCGACCGAGCTTGTGCTGACCGGGCGCATCCTGGACGGGGCGGAGGCGCTCGCAGCCGGCCTGGTGTCCTCGCTCCACGAGCCGGACGACCTGCTCGCTGCGGCGCACGCCCTCGCCGACCGGATCGCCGCGAACGACCCGCTCGCGACGCGGCTGACGAAGCGCGTGCTCCGGGCGCCGCTCGCCGAGCATCCCGACGCCGAGCGGGAAGCGCAGGCCGAGCTGTTCGAGTCGCCGGAGAAGCGGCGGCGGATGACCGAGTTCCTGGAGCGGAGGAAGCGATGAGCAGCGAGGCGAACACCCACCTCCCCGAGCGGGTCGCCGTCATCGGCGGTGGACGCATGGGCGCCGGGATCGCGCACGCCCTCCTCATGGCGGGAGCCGACGTCGCCGTGATCGAGCGGGACGCCTCGGCGGCCTCCGAAGCCCGCGACCGCATCCTCGCGGCCGTCGAGGGCAGCGTCCTGCGCGGTGCGACGGCGCCCGACCCGGCGCGCCTCGTCGTGACGGTGACCTGGGAGGCGCTGAGCAGCGCAGGCCTCGCGATCGAGGCGGTGCCCGAGGTGCTCGGGCTCAAACGCGAGGCGCTGCGGCGTGCCGAAGATCTGCTGCCGGTGGATGCGGTGCTCGCCACCAACACATCGTCGCTGTCGATCGACGCCCTCGCGGCTGGCCTCCAGCGGCCGGGTGCCTTCCTCGGACTGCACTTCTTCAATCCGGTTCCCGCATCCACTCTGGTCGAGGTGGTGCTCGGAACGGCCACCGCGACGACGGCCGCCGAGGCCGCGGAACGCTGGGTCCGCGCACTCGGTAAGACCGCCGTGATTGTCCGCGACTCCCCCGGCTTCGCCTCCTCCCGGCTGGGCGTGCTGCTGGGGCTCGAGGCCATCCGCATGGTCGAGGAGGGCGTCGCGACCCCGGACGACATCGACACCGCGATGGAGCTCGGCTACAAGCATCCGGTGGGCCCGCTTCGGCTGACCGACATCGTCGGGCTGGATGTGCGGCTCGACATCGCCGAGTACCTCACGCGCGAGCTCGGGCCGCGGTTCGAGCCGCCGGAACTGCTGCGACGCATGGTCGCCGAAGGGATGCTCGGCCGGAAGACCGGCCAGGGGTTCTTCGCGTGGAATTCCGACGGGTCGCCGCTCCCTACCGCTGGGGAGCGTCCACGATGAGGTTGGTGATGCGCGCCGTGCAGAGCCGGTTGCCCTCCTCATCCGACACCACCACCTCGTGCGAGGTGATCGTGCGGCCGAGGCGGATCGCCGTCGCGACCCCGGTCACGAGCCCGGCGCGGGCGGCCCGGTGGTGCGTCGCGTTGATGTCGACGCCGACCGCGCTCTTCCCGGGACCGGCATGGATGACGGCCGCCCACGACCCGAGCGCCTCCGCGAAGGCGACCGAGGCTCCGCCGTGCAGCAGCCCGAACGACTGGCGGTTGCCCTCCACCGGCATGGTCGCCACCACGCGTTCTGCGGACTGCTCCAGGATGCGCACGCCCATCTTCACATCCAGCTCGCCCAGTTCGATCGTCCAGTCAGCGTCGGCCATGCGGCCAGCATACGCATCCCACCACGTCCCCTTTTCCGGAGGTCACCGATGATCCTGCCCAGCTACGTTCGCGACGAATGGTGGACGCCCGAGACCGAAGACGGCGCCGCGGAGGTGCTGGATGCCTCCACCGGCGCACTGCTGACCCGCGTCAGCACTGCAGGGCTCGACCTCGCCGGCGCCCTCGACCACGCGCGCTCGGTCGGCCAGCGCTCACTCGGCGAGCTGACCTTCCACCAGCGTGCGCTGCTGCTGAAGGGGCTCGCGCAGGCCCTGACCGAGCGCAAGGACGAGCTGTACGAGCTCTCGGCCCAGTCGGGAGCGACCCGGGCCGACGCCTGGATCGACGTCGACGGCGGCATCGGCGCCATGTTCACCTACGGGTCGAAGGGCCGCCGCGAGCTGCCCAACGCGCAGGTGGTGCTCGACGGCCCGGCGGAGCAGCTGTCGAAGGACGGCAGCTTCCTCGGCCGTCACGTCTACACCCGTCTCCCGGGCGTCGCGGTGCAGATCAACGCGTTCAACTTCCCGGTCTGGGGGATGCTCGAGAAGCTGGCACCGTCGTTCCTGGCGGGCATGCCGACGCTCGTGAAGCCCGCGACGCCGACGGCGTTCGTGGCCGAGGCGGCGGTGCGGATCATGGTGGAATCCGGGCTGTTGCCCACCGGCGCCCTGCAGCTGGTGAGCGGGTCGGTGCCCGACCTGTTCGAGAACCTACGGCTGGGCGACCTGGTCGCATTCACCGGGTCGGCGAGCACCGCCGAGCGGCTGAAGGCCCACGACTCGGTGCAGACCGGCGGGGTGCGCTTCTCCAGTGAGACCGACTCCATCAACGCTTCGGTGCTGGGGCCGGATGCGGTCACCGGCACGCCCGAGTTCGACGCGTTCGTGAAGGGGCTGGTGGTCGAGGTGACCGCCAAGTCCGGACAGAAGTGCACCGCGATCCGCCGGGCCATCGTGCCGGAACCGCTCGTCGAGGACGTGATCGGCGCCGTGCGCGAGCGCATCGCCTCCCGCGTCGTCCTCGGCGACCCGCGCGCCGAGGGCGTCACGATGGGACCGCTCGCCTCGCGCACTCAGCGCGAGGAGGTGCTGCGTCAGGTCTCCCGGCTCGTCGCCGCGGGCGGGGAGCTCGTGATCGGCGGCCTCGACCAGCCGACCGTGACCCACGCGGACGGCACGGTCGGCGCGGCACCCGAGGGTGCGTTCGTCGGACCGATGCTGCTCCGCTTCGCCGACGCGTGGACGCCCGAGGCGCATACCGTCGAGGCGTTCGGGCCGGTCGCCAGCGTGCTCGCGTACGGCAGCCCGGACGAGGCCGTGGCGCTGGTCGCCCGCGGCGGCGGATCCCTGGTGACGAGTGTCGCGACCCACGACCCCGCGTTCGCACGCACCTTCGTGCTGGGGTCAGCGGCGTACAACGGCCGCATCCTGGTGCTCGACCGGGATGACGCGCGCACCTCCACCGGCCACGGCTCGCCGATGCCGCATCTCGTCCACGGCGGACCGGGGCGAGCGGGCGGCGGCGAAGAGCTCGGCGGGATCCGCGCGGTCCTGAACCACATGCAGCGGACGGCCCTGCAGGGCTCGCCCGACCTGCTCACGGCGATCACGGGTGTGTGGCATCCCGGTGCTGCGGCCGACTCTGCGGCGCCGCATCCCTTCCGAAAGTCGCTCGCGACCCTGCGGATCGGCGACCAGGTGCAGTCCGGCTCGCGTCGCGTGACCCTCGACGACATCGAGACGTTCGCGACCTTCACCGGCGACACCTTCTACGCGCACATGGATGAGGAGGCTGCGGCCGCGAATCCGTTCTTCCCCGGACGGGTCGCCCACGGCTACCTGCTCGTGTCGTGGGCCGCCGGGCTGTTCGTCGACCCTGCGCCCGGGCCGGTGCTCGCCAACTACGGGCTGGAGGATCTGCGCTTCCTGACGCCCGTGGTCGCCGGCGACAGCATCCGCGTCGCCCTGACCGCGAAGCAGATCACGCCGCGCGAGACCGACCCGTACGGCGAGGTGCGGTGGGATGCGCGCATCCTGAACCAGCGCGACGAGCTCGTCGCCACCTACGACGTCCTCACCCTCGTCGCCAAGTAACCCCGTCCCCCCCGTCCCAAGCCAACAGCTCCTGAGTTTTTCGCGTCCGCAACGGCGATTCGCCCGAAAAACTCAGGAGCTGTTGGCTTGGGAGCCGGGGAAGCGGGTCAGCGGAGGGCGAGCGCAAGGATGGTGTCGGCGAGATCGTCGGCGGTCAGCGAGCCGGCGGGGGTGTACCACTCGGTGAGCGAGTTGATCATTCCGAACAGGAGGCGCGCGACGACGGCCGGGTCGGCGTCGGTGCGCAGCGCGCCTTCGGCGCGCGCCTCGGCGACGAGGGCCGCGACGGCGTGGTCGAAGTCGCGGCGACGCGCGAGCGCGGCGCGCTCCACCTCGGTGTTGCCGCGCACCCGCAGCAGCAGCGTCACATACGGCAGCCGGTCGGCGAGCACACGGACGGCGCCGCGCAGCACGAACGCCAGCCGTTCGGATGCAGCGCCGGTGGTCGCGTCCGGCGCGCGCAGCACGCCTTCGAGCCCGTCGAGCGCTTCGTCGAGGGCGAGCCGCAGCAGCTCCTCCTTGGAGGCGACGTGGTGGTAGATCGCGGACTTGGAGAGCCCGAGGCGGTCGGCGAGCATCCCGATGGAGGTGGCGTCGTAGCCGTGCTCGTTGAAGGCGGCGACCGCCACTTCGAGGATGCCGCGCTGGTCGTATCCCGGCCGCCCCCTGCGGAGCGCCTCGGTGCTCGCCACTTCGACGGTCTCGGTCACCCGCCCAGTCTGGCATGCAGCCCCCGCGTGCGGATATACTGAACGAACGATCAGTAAGTTAGTGATCAGTGACTGGAGGGTCGACGATGACCACCGCAACGGAACTCGACACCGACGCCGACGCAGCCGCCGCCGGCCGAGCGCGCTTCGACGAGCTCATCGCCGCCGACTCCCGCGTCGAGCCGCGCGACTGGATGCCCGACGACTACCGCCGCACCCTGATCCGGCAGATGTCGCAGCACGCGCACTCCGAGATAATCGGGATGCAGCCGGAGGCCAACTGGATCACGCGAGCTCCGAGCCTCAAGCGCAAGGCCATCCTGATGGCGAAGGTGCAGGACGAGGCGGGCCACGGGCTCTACCTCTACTCCGCCACCGAGACCCTCGACATCACCCGCGACGAGTTGACCGAGCAGCTGCTGTCCGGCCGCGCGAAGTACTCCTCGATCTTCAACTACCCCACCCTCAGCTGGGCCGACATCGGAGCCATCGGCTGGCTCGTCGACGGCGCCGCCATCTGCAACCAGGTGCCGCTCTGCCGCTGCTCGTACGCGCCGTACGGGCGGGCGATGGTCCGCATCTGCAAGGAGGAGTCGTTCCATCAGCGGCAGGGGTTCGAGATCCTGCTCTCGCTCATGCGCGGCACCCCCGAGCAGCAGCGGATGGCTCAGGATGCGGTGGACCGCTGGTACTGGCCGTCGCTGATGATGTTCGGGCCGCCGGATGCGGACTCCCCCAACTCGGCCCGCTCCATGGCCTGGCACATCAAGCGGTTCTCGAACGACGAGCTGCGTCAGCGTTTCGTCGGCATGCTGGTCCCGCAGGCGGAGGCCCTCGGCGTCACCCTGCCCGACCCGGACCTGCGCTGGAACGAGGAGCGCCAGGCGTACGACCTGGGCCCGATCGACTGGAGCGAGCTTCAGGAGGTCATCGCGGGACGCGGCGCCTGCAACGCACAGCGACTGCAGCGCCGGCGGGAGGCGCACGAAGAAGGACGCTGGGTGCGCGAGGCCGCTGCTGCGTATGCGGCCGCCAAGAACGAAGCCGCCCGGGCCGCCGAGACCGCAGGAGCCGTCGCATGACCGCCGGGCAGTGGCCGCTCTGGGAGGTGTTCGTGCGTGCATCCCGAGGCCTCAGTCATGTGCACGTCGGCTCGCTGCACGCCCCCGACGAAGAACTCGCCCTCCGCAACGCGCGCGACCTGTACACCCGCCGCAGCGAGGGCGTCTCGATCTGGGTGGTCCGCTCTGACCTCATCACCGCGAGCGACCCGGATGCGAAGGACGCGTTCTTCACCTCGCCCGAGCGCAAGAACTTCCGCCACGCGACCTACTACACCGCAGCCGAGGGGGTGAAGCACCTGTGACGGATGCGACAGACCTCGACGACGACCACGGCCACGGCCACGTGGAGCTCAGCGCCGTCATCCTCTCCGACGAGTTCGTCTCCGGCACTGCTCCCGCCTCCCCCGAGGTCGCCGAGTACGCGCTGTGGCTGGGCGACGACTCCCTGATCCTGGCCCAGCGGCTGGGGCAGTGGATCACCCGCGCACCGGAGCTTGAGGAGGATGTGGCGCTAGCGAACATCGCGCTCGACCTGCTCGGCCACGCCCGTTCCCTGCTCCGCTACGCCGGCTCGGCGACCGGCCGCACCGAGGATGACCTGGCGTACTGGCGCGAGGAGGGCGGCTTCCGGTCCGCTCACCTGTTCGAGCAGCCGAACGGCGACTTCGCGCATACGATCGTCCGCCAGTTCGCTGCCGCCCACTATCTGTTCGCGCTGTACGGCCGACTGCGACTCTCCTCCGATCCGGTGCTGGCCGGGGTCGCCGCGAAGGCGGTGAAGGAGGTCGATTACCACCGGGATCACGCCGACCAGTGGATGCTGCGCCTCGCGCTCGGCACCGACGAGTCACGCCGCCGCACCCTCCGCGCGCTGGAGGACGTCTGGCCGTACGTCGATGAACTGTTCTCCGACGACTCGACCGACGACTCGACCGGCGCCGAGCCGCTTCTGGATGCGCTGGACGGCATCGCCCCGCGCCCATCGACCCTCCGCGAGCCGTTCGACGTCGACATCGCACCCGTGCTCGCCGAGGCGCAGCTCGAGCTTCCGACCGCCTTCCATGCGGCCGGCGGCGGACGACGCGGACGGCACTCCGAGCACCTCGCCCCGCTCCTCGCCGAGCTGCAGGTGCTCGCACGCCAGCACCCGGGGGCATCGTGGTGACGCACCACGCGGAGGCCGCGCGGGCCTGGTCGGCCGCGGCGTCCGTCGTCGATCCGGAGGTGCCGGTCGTCAGCATCGACGACCTGGGCGTGCTGCGCGCGGTGACCGTGACCGACGACGGGGTCGACGTGGTCATCACGCCGACGTACTCGGGCTGCCCGGCGATGGATGCGATCCGCGAGGATGTGGTCCGCGCCCTGAGCTCCGCCGGCTTCGGCGAGGTGCGCGTCCACCTGTCCCTGTCGCCCGCCTGGACGACCGACTGGATCAGCGCCGAGGGCCGCTCCGCCCTCCGCGACTACGGCATCGCGCCGCCGTCGGCCGCGGGCTCGGTGCGCCTCCGCCTCTCGGTGAAGTGTCCCCACTGCGACTCGCTCGACACCCGCGAGGTCGCCCACTTCGGTTCCACCTCGTGCAAGGCGCTGTTCGTCTGCAACGGCTGCGGCGAGCCGTTCGACCACTTCAAGCCGCTGTGAGCGTCGGCTGATGGCGCGGGCACGGTTCCACTCGCTCGCGGTCGCCGAGGTGCGGCCGCTCACCTCGGCGAGCGTCGAGGTGACCTTCGCGGTGCCGGAGGACCTGCACGGCGAGTACGACTACCTGCCCGGGCAGCACGTGGCGCTCCGCGCGCACGTCGGCGGCCGGGAGCTGCGCCGCAGCTACTCGCTCTGCCGTCCGCCGACGCCCGGCCGGATCAGCGTCGCCATCAAACGCGACCTCGGCGGCGCCTTCTCCAGCTGGGCGACCAGCGAACTCCGCCCCGGCGACGTGATCGATGTGATGAGCCCGCAGGGCACCTTCACCCTCGCGCCGGACCGGATCGAGGGCCGCCACATCGTCGGGATCGCCGCCGGCTCCGGCATCACCCCGCTGATGGCGCTCGCCTCCGGCATCCTTGCCGGGTCCACTACGTCGCGCGTCACCCTCGTGTACACGAACCGCACGGCGATCGACGTGATGTTCCTGGAGGAGCTCGCCGACCTGAAGGACCGCTACCCCTCGCGCCTGGCCCTCCATCATGTCCTCTCGCGCGAGCAGCGGTCCGCGCCGCTGCTGTCCGGCCGCATCGACGAGGAGCGCCTGCACAGGATGCTGGATGCGCTCATACCGCCGGATACCGTCGACGAGTGGTTCCTCTGCGGACCGTTCGAGCTGGTGCAACTGTGCCGCGACGTGCTGGAGGGATACGGCGTGGAGCGGTCTCGCATCCACTTCGAGCTGTTCACCACGGGCGAGCCGACCGAGCCGCGCGGCGACATCGGCCGGCCGGTGATCGTGCACGACGGCGAGCGCACCGCCCGCATCGACTTCACCCTGGACGGCCTCTCCTCGAGCGTGACCACCCCGGTGGATGCGAACGAGTCGGTGCTGAACGCGGCCCTGCGGGTGCGCCCGGACGTCCCATTCGCCTGCACCGGCGGCGTGTGCGGCACCTGCCGTGCACGCCTGGTCTCGGGCGACGTGCGGATGACGGAGAACTACGCGCTGGAGCCCGAGGAGCTGGAGCGCGGCTACGTGCTCACCTGCCAGTCCCATCCCCTGACCGACCGCGTCGTGGTCGACTACGACGTCTGATCCGCGGAGGCCGCAGTGATCGAACTGGACATCGCCGACGGGATCGCCCGTGTCACGTTGAACGCGCCCGAGCGGCTGAACGCCCTCGGGCCCGACGACCTGCGCGCGCTCGACGCCGCGTACGAGGAGGCCGAGCGCGACGGTGTGCGCGCTCTGGTGCTGCGCGGCGAGGGGCGCGCGTTCTGCGCAGGCCGCGACATCGCGGGCGTTGACCCCGCGACAGATGACGTGACCGGCTACCTCGATGGTCTGGTCACGCCGCTCCTCCGGCGGATCGCCGCGTTCCCCGCGCCGACCTTCGCCGCCGCGCAGGGCGCAGCGCTGGGGGTGGGGCTGGGCCTGCTCGTCGCGACCGATGTGGTCTATGTGGCCGAGGATGCGAAGGTCGGTTCCCCGTTCGCAGCCCTCGGCGCCGCCCTCGACTCGGGCGGCCACTGGCTCCTGGTCTCGCGCCTCGGCCCGCACCGGGCGCTCGACCTGATCTACTCGGGGCGACTCCTGTCCGGTGTCGAGGCGGTCGCCGGCGGCCTGTTCTCGCGCGCGGTCCCCGCCTCCTCTCTTCAGGACGACGTGGATGCGGCTGCCTCGGCCGCAGCATCCGGTGCCACTGCGGCGTTCCTGGCGAGCAAGCGCATCGTGGCCGGCCTCCGCGACGGCTCCCTCGGCCTCTGGGCCTCGGTGGAGGCAGAGAACGCCGCGCAAGCGCGGCTGCGCGACACCGCCGACTACCGCGAAGGCTTCCGCGCCTTCCAGGAGAAGCGGAAGCCGGGCTTCACCGGCCGCTGACCCGCCTCAGCCGACGCGCGTCGCCAGCAGCCGCTGCACGGCCGCGAGCGGGATGGGGATCCACGCCGGGCGGTGCCGGGCCTCGTAGGCGATCTCGTACACCGCCTTGTCGAGCTCGAACGCATCCAACAGCTGCTGGAAGTCCTCGACCTCGGAGCCGGCGACCGAGGCGTAGCCCTCGAGGTATGCCTTCCGCGCATCGGTCGCCCACGCGCTCGCGTCGACGGGCGGCTCGCGGCGCGCCAAGGAGCCTGCGACGTAGTCGAAGGAGCGCAGCATCCCGGCGACGTCCCGCATGGTCGCGTCCGGTATCGCCCGCTCGGAGAGCGGACGGAGCGGCTCGCCCTCGAAGTCGATGAACTGCCACCCGCGCTCCGGCGAGTACAGCACCTGGCCCAGGTGCAGATCGCCGTGGATGCGCTGCAGCACCGGGAGCGGCGCTGCGGCCGCCTCCTCGTACACAGCCGCGATCCCCGCCCGCAGCTTCTCGACCTCCGGCACCTCGGTCGTGGTGACCGTCAGCCGCCGGAACATGCCGTCGAGGGCGAGCGCCACATCCTCCTTCGACGCGCGTTTCGTCGGCAGCACCTGCGCCATCGACCGGTGCAGTTCGGCGGTCCCTGCTCCCAGCAGGAAGGCGCGCTCGGTGAAGTCCTCGCCCGCCTCCGCGGCACTGACGGCCAGCTCCCAGCCGTCCTCCGACCCGGGCAGGAAGTCCTGCATGAGGGCGAGCTCCCCGGATGCGGTTCCGCCGTCGGCGGTCGGCCAGCGCCCGGTCAGCCAGCCGAGCAGCGACGGGGTGCGCCGCGAGCCGCCGGCAGTGAGCGCGGCCAGCGTCGAGACGTCCGGGTTCTCGCCGTCCTGCACCACGCGGAAGACCTTGATGAGGGCAGGGCGGCCGTCCTCCAGCTCACCGACGATGGAGGTGTTGGACTGTTCGCCCGTCAGCCGGCGGGACGACCGGACCGTCAGCCGCTCGCCGAGCGTGTGGCCCTGCGCGTGCGCGTCGCGGCCTTCCGCCTGGTCCTCGCCGGTCATCAGCTGCACCAGCGCGGCGACGTAGGCCTCCTCGGTGGGCCCGTCGTACAGGAACCGGCCGCCCGCCTCGCCGATCAGCGCGGCCTCATCGCCGTCGCGGCTCGTCCGGGCCACCACGGGCACCTGGTAGACGCGCGGCGTGCGCGGCGCGTCGTCGCAGAAGAAGTGCGTGACGATCCGGACGTCTGCTTCCGCCGGTTCTACGTCGAACGAGGCAAGCAGTCGAAGGCGCGGCTCGACATTCTTCGTCGAATACCACCGCTGGCGTCGCATCCACGTCCCGACCAGCTCCGTGAGTTCCGTCATGCCTGAACCGTACGCCCGCTCCGGCGTTTGCGGGCGGGGTCCAGGGAATCCAGAGGATCAGCGGATTCCGAGCACCACCCCGCGGGCCGCCATGAACGGTTGCGGGTCGATCTGGAGGCCGTTGACGCGCACCTCGAAGTGCAGGTGGCACCCCGTGGAGAGGCCCGTGGAGCCCACCTGCGCGATCGGCTGACCCGCCACGACCTGCTGGCCGACCGTCACGCCCAGGCCTCCGTCACGGATGTGCCCGTACGCCGTCTCGACGCCGCCGCCGTGGTCGATGAGGATGAAGTTGCCGTAGCCGCTGAACGGGCCCGCCCGCTCCACCGTGCCGGAAGCGGCCGCATAGATCGTCGTTCCACATGCGGCGCCGAGATCGTCGCCGGGGTGGAACGGGTCGGTCCCGAGCGGGCGGGAGGGGCGGGGTCCGAAGACGTCGGTCAGGGAGCCGTGAACCGGCAGCGCCCATCCGCTCGCCACCAGCGCCGGGTCGGAGGTGAGCACCTGCCAGTTCGAGCCCGCCTCGATGACCGTTGGCGCTGCGGCGAGCGCCGCCGAGGCGGCGTTGACCTGGTCCTGGGCGGCCAACACGGCCTGCTGGCTGCTCTCCACGTCGATGGCTGCAACCGCATCCGCCGCGCCCTGCGCCTTCTCCGCCAGCGATCTGGCCGTCTTCCGCTGCGCCGAGGCCGCACGGATCGCGGTGTCGCGAGAGGCGGACAGCGCGGACAGCCGGTCTGCCGCCCCCAGCTTGGTCAGCAGGTCGCCGGGGCCCTGCAGGGCGGCGCTCACCGGATCCTGCGTCAGCAGACGGGTTCCGGAGGAGCGGATGAGGGCCGTCGCGAAGGCCGCCGCCTCCGTGGCCCGCTTCTGCGCGGCGTCGGCCTGCTTCTGGAGCGCGTCGGCGGCGGCCTGTGCGCGGTCGCGCTCGCGCTGGACGCTCACCGATTCGTCGTTCGCTTCGGCGAGCTGCTCCTGTGCGGTCGCGAGGTCGCTGGCGAGCTGAGCCGCCTGGGCCAGGTCGGCCGGGTCGGTCTCCGGGAACTCCGGCAGGTCGGGCGCGGAGAGGGTGATCTCGTCCGAGGGTGCCGGGGCCGGGGCGGGAGGCTGTGGGGCGGGAGGCTGCGGTGTCGGCGGCGTCGGGGTGGGAGTCGGCGTCGGTGTGGGCGTGGGCGTGGGTGTGGGAGTCGGTGTGGGTGCTGGAGTCGGGTCCGGCGTGGGTGTCGGATCTGGCGTCGGCGTCGGGTCGGGCGTGGGTGTCGGATCGGGCGTCGGCGTCGGAGCGGGCGTCCCCTTCTCCCCTGCGCCCAATCCTGCGCCCGGATCGCCCGAGCCGTCGACGACCGACGGGGCGCACGCCGCGGTGCACTCGTCGGCTACGGCGGCCTGCGGAACGCCCAGAAGGCTACCCGCGACGAGCACGAGCACCGCCCACGCGGGAGCCAGGCGCAACCCCGTGGGCCGCGTCGCCGTCCTGTGTCCTGCGAGCGATCTCCGCATAATGCAAACGGGCTGACAGCACGTGCTGGCAGCCTTACTGAGATGTTCTCACCGCGCGCCGCAGCGAGCAAGACACCCGAACGAGGTTGGATGCGGCTCACAGCCTCGGCACGTTACGGTGTGAGATTGTGACCGACAGTACTGCCACCGCGCGCCCGCGCCGAGCCGCCCGGCGCACGTCCAGCTGGAAGACGCTGCTGCGCGATGTGGTGGTCATCTTCGTGGTCGCGGTGCTGGTGTCGTTCCTGATCAAGACGTTCGTCGCCCGCTCGTTCTACATCCCCTCCGGGTCGATGGAGAACACGCTCCAGATCAACGATCGCATCATCGTGAACGAGCTCCAGCCGAAGGTCTTCGGTCTGCAGCGCGGCGATGTCGTCGTCTTCAAGGATCCGGGCGGATGGCTGCCGCCCGCCCCTCCGGAGACCGGCAACGCTTTCCAGCAGGGCGTCGGGGCTGTTCTCGACTTCGTCGGTCTTGGTGCGTCCGACTCCGATCAGCACCTGGTGAAGCGTCTGATCGGGCTGCCGGGAGACCACATCAGCTGCTGCAACGCGCTCGGTCAGCTGAGCGTCAACGGCGTCCCGCTCAAGGAGCCGTACGTGCTGCTGCCCGCGGGGGTTCAGGCGGTGTCGGAGAAGTCCTTCGACGTCACCGTGCCTGCGGGGTCCGTCTGGGTCATGGGCGACAACCGTTACAACTCGGCCGACTCCCGCTACCACATGGAAGACCCGGGCAAGGGATTCGTCCCACTCTCGGACGTCGTGGGCAAGGCGTTCGTGATCAGCTGGCCGGTCAGCCACTGGTCGTGGCTCGACGACTACCCGGATGTGTTCCGCGGCGTCGAGCGCGAGGACAAGTAGCCCCGTCCCTCTCTCCCAGGACGCGCTCCGCCCGTCCTGTATTCAGGACACAGCGCCGACGCACGCCGCCGAGGGGCAGGTTCTTGCGCCTTTCACGCCCGAATAGCGACAACTACTCGCACCTCGCCGCGGAGGCAGTCCTGAAAACAGGTCAGTTTTCGGAGCGGCCGAGACGCCAGTAGCCCATGAACGCGACGCGGGAGCGGTCGATACCGTGCTCACGCACCAGCAGGCGTCGCAGGGTCTTGACCGCAGCCGACTCCCCTGCGATCCACGCGTAAAAGCCCGTGTGTGCGCCCTCCGAACTCTCCCAGAGGATGTCGCGGTCCACATCCACCTCGTCGAGGCTCTGCGACCCCGCAGCTGCAGCGGCCGCGACGATGGGCGCGTTGCCGGTGAGCCACCGCTGCACGGCGGGCAGCAGCACGGCTCCGGGATGGGCGACGCCGCGGGGCAGCCACGTAGCCGTGACCTCGTCCGACGTCCGCAGCGGGAGCGCATCCTCCGGCGAGGGCACCTCGATGAAGGCACGCGCGCGGCGTCCCTCCGGAAGCGACTCGAGAATGGATGCGATGGCAGGCGCAGCCGTCTCGTCACCGACGAGCAGCAGCTCGCGCGCATCCCCGGGGCGCCAGTCGATGCCGACCCCGCGGTGGGGGCTGCGCGCATCCGGACCGATGATGACGACCTCGTCGCCCGCTCCCGCGCCGAGGAGCCATCGTGCGGCCGGACCACCGTCGCCGTGGACGACGAAGTCCACGTCGAGCCGGCAGCCCTCCGTGTCGATCGCGCGCGCCGTGTAGGTGCGGAAGGGGTTGCGGCGATGGTCCGGCAGGGCGCGCCAGCGTTCGTACCAGTCGCCGGCGAGCAGCGCCTCTTCGTCGTCGAGCCCGAGGTCGCCGAAGGTGCCGTCGGCGAGCGGGAACAGGAGCTTGATGCGCTGATCCATGCATTCCGTCCCGAAATGCTCGAAGTCGTCGCAGCGGAACGTGACCCGGGTGAAGTGCGGACTCAGTCGCTGGATCCGGTCCACAGTGGCGCGGTACGGCCGGTAGGCGGGCCTCGGGCGCTGGGTGGGGGTCGGGGCGATGATCGTCACGGCGGCCTTCCGGGCGGAGTCGGAAACGGGGTCGGGAACTAAGGTAAGGCTACACTAACCTCCTCGTGAGCCGCCTGTCGATCGGCTGAAACCTTCACCCCGGAGAGCATCCGGGACAGAATGTCGAAGAGGGGCCGTCCTGTTCGACGTCCGGATGAAGCGTTCGCGATCGAAAGGACAGAACGATGAAGTACATGATGTTCGTGGTCACCGACACCCAGCGGGACACCGAGTCCGATGAGTCCGATGTCAACGTCTGGGTGGACGAGCTCGACGCGTCGGGGAAGCGCGTGATCGGGGAGGTGCTGCAGGCGCCGACCGAGTCGCGCGTCGTGCGCGTCCGCGACGGCAAGCGGTACGTCACCGACGGGCCCTTCGCCGAGACGAAGGAGTGGATCTGCGGCTTCGACATCCTCGAGGTCGACAGCCTGGAAGAGGCCATCGACATCGCCTCCCGGCACCCCATGGCGCGCAACGGCCAGCTCGAGCTGCGCCCGTTCATGCAGTGGGAGGAGACCTCCCCGGCGTGAACGGTCGACCGGTCGTCGTCACGGCAGCGGGCGCGGTCCGCGGCCGTGACGACGGCCGCGTCGCCGCATGGCGCGGTATCCGCTACGGCGAACCGCCCACCGGCCCCCTCCGCTGGCGTGCGCCGGTGCCGGCGGCGTCGTGGAGCGGGATCGCCGACGCCGACGAGTTCGGGCCGGCGGCTCCGCAGCGGCCCAACCCGGCGGTCCCGCTCGGGCCGGACGGCGCCGCGCGCATGGATGAGGACTGCCTGTTCCTCAACGTCGTCCGCCCGTCGGGCGATCCGCCCGCGAGCGGCGCGAGGCCGGTCATGGTGTGGCTGCACGGCGGCGCCTACGCGCTGGGCGCATCCAGTCAGCTGATCTACCGCGGCGACGTGTTGGCGACGAGCGGGGATGTGGTGATCGTCACCCTCAACTACCGCCTGGGAGCGCTCGGGTTCCTCGACCTGCGCTCGGCCGGCGTCGACGGCGCCGAGACGAACCTCGCGCTTCGGGATGTGCTGCTTGCGCTGCGGTGGGTGCGCGACAACATCCGCGCGTTCGGCGGGGACCCGTCCTCAGTGACGATCTTCGGCCAGAGCGCGGGCGCCGGACTCGTGACCGCGCTGCTGGCCTCCCCCGCAGCGGCCGGCCTGTTCCACCGGGCGATCGCGCAGAGCCCTCCCGCGGGCTCCATGTACGGGCCCGAGCGGTCGGCGACGGCCGCACGGCGCTTCCTCGACCGGCTGGGCAGGGCGCAGGGCGGCGGGGACGCCCTCCGGGAGCTGCCCGTCGATGCGATCGTGGATGCGGCAGCCGAGGTGTACACGGAGATCCCGCGCGAGAATCCGGGCATGCTGGCCTTCGCCCCGGTGGTCGGCGACGATCTCCTTCCGGAGGCGCCGATCCGGGTGCTCAGCGCAAGTCGCGGTCTTCCCGTCCCGCTGCTGATCGGCACCAACCGCGACGAGGCGACGTTGTTCCGGCTGATGCGGTCGCCGCTGCTGCCCATCCGGCGCCCCGCGCTGCAGCGGATGTTCGACACGATGCAGGCCGAACAGGAGCAGGGGGTGACGCTGCCGCCGGCTGACCGGATGCTGGCCGCCTATGACGGGCGCCGGTCGTCCCGAGGCGTCCGGGTGGCCACCGACATCGCGTTCCGGATGCCGGCCCTCTGGGCGGCCGCCGGTCACAGCGCCGTCGCCCCCACCCACCTCTACCGGTTCGACTTCGCCCCGCCCCTGCTGCGGCTCAGCGGCATCGGGGCGGCGCACGCCACCGACCTGCCCTACGTCTGGGGAGAGTTCGGCGCGCTCCCCCGCGATCCGTCGTTCCTTCTCGGCGGGCGGCGGGATGCTGCCGCCGTCTCCGAGCGGATGCGCGCGCGTTGGGCCGCGTACGCCCACGACGGCATCCCGGGCGACGACTGGCCCGCCTACGACGCCGCCGTGCGGGCGACCCTCGTCATCGACCGGCACGACCGGGTGGTGCCGGATCTCGACAGTCGGCTTCGGCAGAGCTGGGGCGAGCGGGTTCTGACCTTCGGCTGAGGCCCCCTAGAATCGCGACATGCTCGTCGTGCCGCTGCTCGCGCTCACACTGTTCGTGTTCGCACTCGTCGACATCATCCTGCGCCGGAGCGACCAGGTGAAGCACCTGCCGAAGGTGGCGTGGGTCTTCATCGTGATCCTCCTGCCGCTCATCGGCAGCATCCTGTGGTTCGCCGTCGGGCGCGAGTACGAGACGAGCGTCTCCCGGCCGCGCACCCTGCGGATGCCCGCGACGCGCAGCGACCCGTGGGCCGCCACCGGGCGATCGCGGGCGTCCGACGCCGACCCGGCGAGCACGGAGGCCCAACTCGCCGCCCTCGAACGCGAGATCGAGGACGCCGAGCGCGCCGAGCGCATCCGCCGGCTCGAGGACGAACTGCGCCGCCGCAGCGACACCGGCGAGACCGTCTGACCCGCGGTGTATCAGCGCCGCGACGCGTCGCTCACAGTTCCGCTGTGCGCTCGGCGATGAAACGCAGCGTGTCCTCCACCATCGCCTCCGGGATCTCGTGTCCTGCATCCGGATACACCCGCTCCTCGAGGGTCGTGTGTCCCGGGAGGAACTCGTGCATGCGGGCGATGTCCGTCGGGTTGATGACGTCGTCCTTGGCGCCGTGACCCCAGAACACCGGCGGCCGGCGTTCCGCGAGCACCGCATCCCCCCGCTCCGCATCGAGCGTCGTGAAGCCGCCGAGCGTCACCACGAACCGCAGGCTGTCGGGGGCGCGCCGTAGAGCGTGCAGCGCGGTCGCGCCTCCCTGCGACCAGCCGACCGCAGCCACCGGGGCGTCGCCGACGTTCTCGTCGATCCACGCGAGCAACGCGTCCGCGGCCGGAGCGGCGTCGCTCGACATCGCTCCAGGGCCCTCCTCGTAGGCGACGTGGAACCACTCGAACCGATCGCCCAACGGAACCGAGCCCTGAAGCAGCACCGTGCGCCACGGCGACGGCACCTGTTCGGCGATCCAGGCGAGGTCGTCGCGCACCCCGAAGCGGCCGTGCAGGAACAGCAGGACGGGCTGAGAACCGGTGGTCATGTCCCCATTCAGCCCCCTCGGAAGCAGGGCGTCCAGCCATTCGTGCGGTGATCCACAGGTTCGGTCGCGTCATACCGGCCGCCCACCGACCGTCAGTTACCTGTGGGACGACATGATCGAGGCGCCCCCGGATCGGAGGAAAGAAATGGCCGACATCACCATCACGGAGCGCGCCTCCGACCGCAGCGCAGTGCGCCAGATCGCCTGGCTGCAGTTACGGTGCGCGATCGCCGAGGAGTACGTCTCCAAGCTGCCGGACACGCTCACCATCGACGAGTTCGCTCGCTTCGCCGGCATGACCATCGGGCAGGTGAGGCATGCCACCACGACGGGCGACCTCGTCGTGTCGATCCGCGAAGGCCACCGCGGAATCGCCCCAGCCGACAACGTGGCCTTCCTGCTGCGTGAGCGGATGCTCCAGCTCCACTTCGACAAGCCGGCGTGGCCGGCGACCGACCGGTCCCTCTCGATCAGCGAAGCCGCCTACGAGCGGGTCTGGGAGGAAGCCGTGCGCTCCTCCACCACGCCCATGGATGCGCTCGACCGGCTGATCCTCGCCTCGACCGCTGCATCGGCTGCTACTCCGGCCGCAGGAAGGGCCGAGTAGCCGGCCTCCTCCGAGGTCCCGCTGCGACGGTCGAGGAGCCACGCGCTGAAACCGCCGCCGAGAAGCAGCGTGACGACGAGCCCGGTGGCGACCGACGCGATCACCACCGCCGCGCCGCCCAGTGGGGAGACCCACAGCTGGATGACGCCCAGCGCCGACACGAGCAGGCAGGTCGCGCCGATGAGGGTGGCCACGAGCGCGGCGAATGTGTCGCGCTCCAGCCGGCGCCGTGGCGCAGGGGCGCCGAGCACGTGGTGGCTGCGGGAGGACAGGGCCGCCCAGGTCTCGTCGCGGGAGTCATTGGTCACATCAAGAAGAGACGCGCGAAGCGCGGTCACTATGACGCGAGGGAGCCGGCTGCGGGACTCGAACCCGCGACCGCTCGCTTACAAGGCGAGTGCTCTACCAACTGAGCTAAGCCGGCGGCGGCGGTCACCCGCCGCCTACATCCTAGGGCAGCGGGCGCGACCGCCCGATTACGGGGTAGGCGTGGGCGTCGGGGTGGCGGTCGAGGTGTACTCGTCGCCCTGTGCCTGCAGCACGAACGCCTTGAAGTCGTCCGCGTCGGTGAGCGAACCCGTGTACGGCTTGCCGTTGACGAGCACGAGCAGGGCGTTCGTCATCTTCTTGACGTCGGAGTGCGGGATGGGCCCGCTCAGAGCGCGATCGCTGGCGGTCATCACCCAGGTCTTGAACCGGCCGTCGTCGATGCAGGAGTCGATGTCGCCCGTCTTGGTGGCGCCGGCCGCGGCGGCGCGCTTCTTCAGCCCGTCGTCGCTGAGGCCGGGTCCGCCTTCGGCGGGCTGCTTCTCGAACAAGGAGGCGTTGAACTTCCAGAACGCACTCGGCTCGTAATTGGCCACGCAGGCCGCCGCGTTCGCGGCCCGCAGCGAATACTTCGTGCCGGCGGAGTGGCTCGTGTAGATGGCGACCGGATGCATCTCGACCGTGACCGCGCCGTCCTTCACCAACGGCTCCAGCTGCTCCAGGTTGGTGCGCTGGAAGTCACCGCACAGCTTGCAGAGGTAGTCGGCGTAGATACGGATGTCGACGGTGCTGCCCGCAGGATCCGGCGTGCTCGCGACCGGCTTGGAGTCGGCCGCCAACGCGGTCGTGGTCTTCACCTTCAGCCCGGAGCCGACGACGACACCGTCGCTGGCCATGTTCTTCGGGCCGGGAACCGTCGGTCGGATCGCACTCACGATGACGACGGCGACGATGGCCACCACAGCGAGGACGGCCAGCGCGATGCCGCCGGAGAGCAGCACGCGGTTGCGTCGGTCCTTCTTCTGCTGCGTCGTGCGGAGCTGACGTGCTTTCTCCCGCGCTGCTGCGCGGACGTCGCCGTTGCGGCTGTCGTCGGGAAAGTTCTCTGGGCTCATATCTTCCGGATACTGCTCTCGGGGTAGAACGGGCCGCGCGGGGGACGCGGCGGGCAGGCGCACCCTTCGGCGCGTACAACCGGAACAGCGTAAACCGGCAGTCTGGGAATGAACCAGACGGTGGCTGGACGCGCGGGGCACAGCGGGACAGCACTCACTGAGTGACGGTTCCCGCACAGCCGGGTGGGGGTCCGGTCGAAGCAGGTCCGTCCATGCCATATTATGGCCACGTGGCATCGACGCCATCGGACGTCGACCACGTTCATCCATTCACAACGGATCGTCCGGCACGTACCTGCCGGTGAAGGAGACAAGAAGAAAATGGCGACAGTCACCTACGACAAGGCGACCCGGCTCTACCCGGGATCCACCCGCCCCGCCGTGGACGCACTGGACCTGGAGATCGCAGACGGGGAATTCCTCGTTCTCGTCGGTCCCTCCGGTTGCGGCAAGTCCACCTCCCTCCGCATGCTCGCGGGCCTCGAAGAGGTCAACGACGGCAACATCTTCATCGGTGAGCGCAACGTCACCGATGTGCCGCCGAAGGACCGCGACATCGCGATGGTGTTCCAGAACTACGCGCTCTATCCCCACATGACCGTGGCGGAGAACATGGGCTTCGCGCTCAAGATCGCCGGCGTCGGCAAGGAGGAGCGTGCACAGCGCGTCCTCGAGGCCGCCAAGCTGCTCGACCTCGAGCCGTACCTCGGCCGCAAGCCGAAGGCCCTCTCCGGTGGTCAGCGTCAGCGTGTCGCCATGGGCCGCGCCATCGTGCGTTCGCCCCAGGTGTTCCTCATGGACGAGCCGCTGTCGAACCTCGACGCGAAGCTCCGCGTGCAGACCCGCACGCAGATCGCGTCGCTGACCCGCCGCCTCGGCGTCACCACGGTCTACGTCACCCACGACCAGACCGAGGCGCTGACCATGGGCGACCGCATCGCGGTGCTCAAGGACGGCGTCCTGCAGCAGGTCGGCACCCCGCGTGACCTGTACGCGCAGCCGAACAACGTGTTCGTCGCCGGCTTCATCGGCAGCCCGGCCATGAACCTGTTCTCGGCCGACGTCACCGATGGCGGTGTCAAGTTCGGCACCTCGGTCGTCCCGATCGAGCGCGAGATCATCGCGAACGCCGGCCCGTCCGTCACCATCGGCGTGCGCCCGGAGGACGTCGTCGTCTCGACCACCGAGGGCACCGGCCTGAAAGTGACCGTCGACCTGGTCGAGGAGCTCGGCGCCGACGGCTACCTGTACGGCCACTCCGAGATCGAGGGCAAGCGCACCGACATCGTCGGCCGCGTCGACGGCCGTGTCCACCCGAACGCGGGCGACACGGTCTACATCACGCCGAAGCCGGGCCACGTCCACGCGTTCCACGCGGAGTCGGGCGAGCGCCTCGGTGGGGCGGTCGTCGACTAAGGTCTCGTCGGCTAAAGTCCTAGAGGCGAATCCTCACTCTGCCGCAGTCCGGATCCCGGGCTGCGGCAGAGTGGCATTAACCCGCACGCGCTTCGCCGCCCCTGCTACCGACCGGAGGAACCATCGTGGCCGGATCCGTGAACATCACCGCAGCGACCGTCGACCCGGCGCTTCTGGACCTCCCGTGGAACATCCCGCTGGAGGACTGGTCGAACGAGCACATCGCCCTCCTGCCGAAGGGCATCAGCCGGCACCTGGTCCGCTTCGCCAACCTGTCCGGGTACGTCATCGCCATCAAGGAGACGACGGCGGAGATGGCTCAGCGCGAGTACGACATGCTGCGAACGCTGCAGCGCTATGACGTGCCCTGCGTCGACCCGGTCGCGGTGATCAAGAACCGCAGCGACGACGACGGCACGCCGCTGAACGCCGCCCTGGTCACCCGGCACCTCAAGTTCTCGCTCCCCTACCGCGCGCTGTTCTCCCAGACGCTCCGGCCCGACACCGCGACCCGATTGGTGGATGCGCTGGCCGTGCTGCTGGTGCGCCTCCACATCGTCGGGTTCTTCTGGGGAGACGTCTCCCTGTCCAACACGCTGTTCCGTCGCGACGCGGGCGCGTTCGCCGCGTATCTGGTGGATGCGGAGACCGGGCAGCTGTACGAGGGCGGTCTCTCCAACGGTCAGCGCGAGAACGACCTGGAGATCGCCCGCGTGAACATCGCCGGCGAGCTGATGGACCTGGAGGCCGGCGGCCGTGCCGATGAGGAGCTCGACCCGATCCGCGTCTCCGACGGCATCGTTGCCGCCTACCGGTCGCTCTGGAAGGAGCTGACCGGCAGCGAGTCGTTCTCGTCGTCGGAGCGCTGGCGG
The DNA here is from genome assembly GCF_058138205.1 of Leifsonia sp. RCC_180. Lineage (NCBI taxonomy): Bacteria > Bacillati > Actinomycetota > Actinomycetes > Micrococcales > Microbacteriaceae > Leifsonia > Leifsonia sp. RCC_180. The sequence goes on from NZ_CP200340.1 coordinate 1,562,155, forward strand.
ATCAGCGAGCGGGTGGAGCGGCTGAACGAGCTCGGCTTCGACATCGAGGAGTTCGCGATCAAGACGTCGGAGGAGGGCACCAAGGTGCGCATCCAGCCGAAGGTCGTGGATGCCGGTCACCACCAGCGCCGCCTGCTGCGGCTGACCGGTCTCGACACCGGTGAGAATCAGGCGCGGCGGCTGCTGAACGACCTGGACTCGTACGCGGCGACCCTCGGCAATCCGGGGCTCGACGAGGAGGCGATGGCGCACGAGTGGCTGCTGCGCGTCTTCGAGCCGGTCATCCGGTCGATCCCGTCCGACCTGAAGGGCAAGCTGGAGCCGGCGGAAGTCTTCCACCAGCTCCTGGAGCACCGCTGGTTCATGTCGCAGAAGGAGGGGCGCGACGTGCCCCTCGCCGAGGCTCTCACCTCGTACATCAACGACATCCTCCGCCACCGGCGGGACGAGGCGACCGTGATCGCCCCGCCCACCGAGACGATCAGCATCCCCGTCCTCGGCGGCGCAAGCGCGACCGACGACGAGGACGACGAGGACGACTGGCGCTCGAAGGTCTGACGGCCGCGCCCGCGCCCGCGGCGGCGCCCGCGGCCGCGGGCCGCTGTCGCTACCGCTTCGCGGCCGCTGCCTCCGCTCGCAGCTTCGAGATCTCGTAGAGCGTGACGCTCGCCGCGATCCCGGCGTTCAGCGACTCCGTCGTTGCGGTGATCGGGATGGACACGACCGCGTCGCACGTCTCGGTGACGAGACGCGAGAGGCCCTTGCCCTCGCTGCCGACGACGATCACCACGGGGCGATCGGCGAACGACAGGCCGGGCAGGGTGGTGTCGCCTCCGCCGTCGAGCCCGAGGACGAAGACGCCGGCCTTCTTGAACTCCTTGAGCGTGGCCGTGAGGTTCGCCGCCATCGCGACGGGGGTCCGAGCGGCAGCGCCGGCCGAGGTCTTCCAGGCTGCGGCCGTCATCCCGACGGAACGGCGCTGCGGGATGATGACGCCCTGCCCGCCGAACGCCGCGGTCGAGCGGATGATCGCGCCCAGGTTCCGTGGGTCGGTGATGCCGTCGAGGGCGACGAACAGCGGCGTCTGACCCGTGCGGACCGTCCGGTCGAGCAGTTCTCCCGGGTGCGCGTACTCGTACGGCGGCACCTTCAGGGCGACACCCTGGTGCACGGCGTCACGGCCGGCGAGCCGGTCGAGCTCCGGCCGCATCACCTCGAGGATGGGGATGCCGCGACCGGTCGCGATGGAGAGGATCTCCTTCATCCGGTCGTCGAACTCGACGCGGGCGGCGACGTACAGCGTCGACGAGGGGATGTGGGCGCGCAGCGCCTCGAGCACCGAGTTGCGGCCGGTGACGATCTCGCTCTCATCGCCGCTCTTGGCGCGGCGCGAGGCGCCGGACGCGCCGCGCGGCGCCGCATCCCGTCCTCCCCCGCGCTGTGCGGCCTTGGCAGCCGCCCGCTCGCGCAGGGCCTTCGCCTTGCCCGCGGGATGGTAGTCGCGGTCCTCCGCCTTGGGCGTCGGCCCGCGGCCCTCCAGTGCCTTGCGTCCGTGCCCGCCGGTGCCGACCGTGGCGCCCTTCTTGCTCTTGCGCACCGCCCCGGCGCGGGGCTTTCCACCCGAGTTCTTCATGATCCGATGCTCCAATGCGACCCCGATGGGGTGTCTTCGATAGTGATTCCTGCCGCCGTCAGCTCGTCGCGGATGCGATCGGCTGCGGCGAAGTCGCGTGCGGCCCTGGCGTCCTGCCGGTCGGCCAGCAGCCGGTCGATCAGCTCGCCCAGCGCCGATTCGGCTGCCGACGTGCCACCGCTCCGCCACTGCGGCGAGAGCGGGTTGATGCCCAGTACCTCCGTCATCGCGAGCGCATGCCCGCGAGCGGTGGCCGCCGCCTCCAAGTCTTCCGCATCCAGCGCAGCATTGCCTGAACGTACGGTGTCGTGCAGCACGGCGAGCGCCTGCGGCACAGCGAGGTCGTCGTCCATGGCCTCCGCGAAGGCGTCGGGAACGACCTCCACGCCGTGGCCGGCGAACCGCGTGCCAGCGAGCCGGCGCTCGACGCGCTCGAAGAATCCTGCGATGCGGTCGAGTGCTGCTTCGGCCTCGCTCAGTGAGCCGTCGTGGTAGTCGATGGTCGACCGGTAGTGCGCCGATCCGAGGTAGTACCGCACCACCAGCGGCCGAGCGGCACCGAGCAGGTCGGCCGCGTACACCGAGTTGCCGAGCGACTTGCTCATCTTCTGTCCGTTGACGTGCACCAGACCGTTGTGCACCCAGTAGTTCGCGAAGGGGTCGCCCGCTGCCGTCGACTGCGCGATCTCGTTCTCGTGATGCGGGAACCGCAGGTCGAGCCCTCCTCCGTGGATGTCGAACTGCGGGCCGAGGTAGCGGCGCGACATGGCGGAGCACTCGATGTGCCACCCGGGCCGGCCGTCGCCCCAGGGCGACGGGAAGGCGGCGGACTCGGGCTCGTCCTCCTTGCGGCCCTTCCAGAGCGCGAAGTCGCGGGGATCGCGCTTCGCCCGTGGGTCGGCGTCGGCGGCGGCCTCCATGTTGTCGATGCTCTGACGGGTCAGCTGGCCGTACGACGGCCAGCTCTTCACGTCGAAGTAGACATCGCCCGAGCCGTCTTCCGCCGCGTAGGCGTGACCGCGCTCGATCAGCCGGCCGATGAGCTCCTGCATCTGCGGGATGCTGGCGGTCGCGCGCGGCTCGTACGTCGGCGCCTGCACGCCGAGCGCCCGGTAGGCGTCGGTGAACTCGAGCTCGAACCGGTACGCCAGCGCCCACCACTGCTCGCTGCCGCCCTCGGCCAAGCCCGCGGCGGCGTTGACGAGAATCTTGTCGTCGATGTCGGTGACGTTGCGGACGAGGGTGACGTCGAGCCCGCGGTAGCTGAACCACCGGCGCAGCTGGTCGTACACGAGTGCCGAACGGAGGTGACCGATGTGCGGCGACGACTGCACCGTGGGGCCGCAGACGTACATTCCGACTTCGCCGTCGCGAAGCGGGACGAAGTCGCGCAGCGCGCCCGCCTGGGTGTCGAAGAGTCGAAGAGTCACGGCATAAGCCTACGGGCCGCGCCCCTTCCCCCGCGTCGCCGTGTCGGACCGGTGGAGAAGTCCCCTCCGGGCGGCGCTGTGGACGGAATCAGCCCAGCAGCAACGCCGTCGCCTGAGCGGTAAGGCCCTCGCCCCTCCCGGCGAAACCCAGGCCGTCGGTCGTGGTCGCGCCCACGGAGACCGCGGCCCCGAGGATCGCCGACAGTGTCTCCTCCGCCTCCAGCCGGCGCGGCGAGAACTTCGGTCGATTGCCGATCAGCTGGACGGCAACGTTGCCGATCCGGAACCCGGCCTCCTCCACCAGTCGTCGCGCCTCCGTCAGGAAGACCTGGCCGTGCGCGCCCGCGAAGCGCGGATCCCCCGTCCCGAAGACTCCCCCGATGTCGCCCAAGCCTGCGGCCGACAGCAGCGCATCCACGATCGCGTGGGCCACCACGTCGCCGTCGCTGTGACCGGCGAGCCCCGGCTCGCCCGGCCAGTGCAGGCCTGCGAGCCACAGGTCGGCCGCCGGATCGAAGGCGTGCGTGTCGCTTCCGGCGCCGATGCGGGGAACCGCCGAGCCGCGCAGCAGCTCTTCGGCTCGCCGGAGATCCCAGGCGGTGGTCACCTTGAACGCGTGCGCGTCCCCGGGCACCACATCCACCCGGAAACCGGCGGCGGCGACGAGGCCCGCATCGTCCGTCTCGTCGCTCGTCGCGAGCGCGTAGGCGGTCAGCAGCTGCTCGCGGGGAAAACCCTGGGGCGTCTGCACCGCGGCGAGACTCGACCGGTCGACGGTCTCGTGCACCTCCCCGTCGTCGGTCACCCGCTTGACGGTGTCGCTCACCGGCAGCCCGGGGATGACGCCGTACCCGCGCTCGCGCACCGCATCCACGACCGCATCGAAGAGGGACGACGGCGCCAGGGCGCGCGCCGCGTCGTGCACCAGCACCACGTCGGTCGCAGGATCGACGACCACCAGCCCCTCTGCCACGGAGGCTTGCCGCGTCGAGCCTCCCGCGACCACGATGACCTCGCCGCCCATCACCCGCGCTGCGATAGAGCCGGCCTCGTCGAGGTGATCCGCCGGCGCGACCACGATCGGCTCGGCCATGTGCCGCATGCCGCGCACGGCATGAAGCGACCGCTCCAGCAGCGTCCGCCCCTGCAGTTCGACGAACGCCTTGGGAAGGTCAGCGCCCAGACGCGTCCCGGATCCGGCGGCGACGATGACGACCGCGACCCGCGGTCCGGTGAAGCTGTCCACGCGACGAGCGTACCGCCCGCCGCACGACAGCACCCCCGCACGACGACGGCCCCGCTGCCGAAGCAGCGGGGCCGTGGATTCGTCGGGAGCGACGTTAGGAGGCCAGCACCTCGTCGAGCAGACTCGAGGCCTTCTCGTCGTCGGTCTTCTCGGCCAGCGCCAGCTCGGAGATCAGGATCTGCCGGGCCTTGGCGAGCATGCGCTTCTCGCCGGCGGAGAGACCGCGGTCCTGATCACGGCGCCACAGGTCGCGGACGACCTCGGAGACCTTGATGACATCGCCGGAGGCGAGCTTCTCAAGGTTGGCCTTGTAACGGCGCGACCAGTTGGTCGGCTCCTCGGTGAAGGGAGCTCGCAGCACCTCGAAAACGCGGTCGAGGCCCTCTTTGCCGATGACATCGCGCACGCCGACCAGGTCGACATTCTCGGCGGGAACCTCGATGGTGAGGTCACCCTGAGTCACGTTGAGCTTGAGGTACAGCTTCTCTTCACCCTTGATGATTCTCTTCTTTACTTCGGTGATCGTTGCGGCACCGTGGTGCGGATAGACGACGGTCTCGCCAACCTCGAAAAGCATAGATTTGTTGTCCCTTCAGCAATGAATAGGATACCACACGAGGCACGTGCTAAGGTTCGCCCTCACGCCCCCGCAGGGCCAGGAGCAGCCTCCCGATGCGATAGTGTTGAAGGGAAAATCGCACCTGGAGGGTCATCCGTGAAAGCTCGAGTCGTGACGTCCGTCGCCCTCGCCCTGGCCGTCGCATTCGGCACTGCCGGATGCGGTTTCATCGCCCCGCAGGCGACGACCAAGCACTACGACGCGAGCGACGGCGTAAGCGGAAGTGTCGGCTCGATCGACGTCCGGAACGCCATCATCGTCACGGATGCGAAAGACGGCACGGTCGGCAACCTCGTCGTGACCCTGGTGAACACCGGGTCCGAGAGCCGCCGCGTCGCGATCAGCGCCGGCGACCAGAGCTCCAGCGCCGCGCACGTGACGGTGCAGCCGGGCCAGGTGAAGCAGCTCGGGCAGAACCCGGAGAACGGCGGAGCGAGCAACGTGCTCATCCCCGAGTTCACCACGAAGCCCGGCGGCCTCTACTCCGTCTACTTCCAGTACGGCGACCAGACCGGCGTGAACCTCAAGGTCCCGGTTCTCGACGGCCAGCTGCCCGAGTACTCGAGCCTCGTGCCGCCGACCATCCTTCCGGCCGCCCAGTAACCTGACCGGCCGGCACCGCCTCACGCGTTGAAGCGGTACCCGAGTCCCCGCACCGTCACGAGCATGCGGGGCTCCGACGGGCTCTCCTCGATGCGCGAGCGGATGCGCTTGATGTGCACATCCAGCGTCTTCGTGTCGCCGAAGTAGTCGCTCCCCCACACCCGGTCGATCAGCTGACCGCGGGTGAGCACGCGTCCGGCGTTGCGCAGCAGCAGCTCGAGCAGCTCGAATTCCTTCAGCGGCATGGAGATCTCCTGGCCGCTCACCGCGACGGTGTGACGGTCCACATCCATCCGCACGGTTCCCGCCTCGAGCACGCCGTCCTCTTGCTCGTCCTCCTCGACGCGGCGACGGAGAACCGCGCGGATGCGCGCCAGCAGTTCGCGCGAGGAGTACGGCTTGGTCACGTAGTCGTCCGCTCCGAGCTCCAGCCCCACGACGATGTCGACCTCCGAGTCCTTCGCCGTCAGCATGATGATCGGCACGTTCGAGCGGGTGCGGATCTCGCGGCAGACCTCGGTGCCCGGGATCCCTGGGAGCATGAGGTCGAGCAGGATGAGGTCGGCGCCGACCCGGTCGAAGGCGGCGAGGGCCGAGGGGCCGTCCTCCGCCACCTCCACCTCGTATCCCTCCCGCTTCAGCAGGTACGCGAGCGGCTCGCTGAGCGCGGCCTCATCCTCGACGAGCAGGATGGTTGTCACGGAGTGTCTCCTATCGGGGGTCGTACGGTGGAGGCTTCAGGCAGCCGGATGGTGAACGTCGAGCCGCGGCCGGGCTGGGACCAGACGCGGACCTCGCCTCCGTGGTTCTGTACGGCGTGCTTGACGATCGCGAGCCCGAGCCCCGTCCCGCCGGTGTTGCGCGAGCGCGCCTGGTCGACGCGGAAGAAGCGCTCGAACACGCGGTCGAGGTCGTCTTCGGGGATGCCTTCGCCCTGGTCGGTCACGGCGATCTCGACCACGCCGCCCGAGGTCCGGACACCGATGCCGACGCGGGAGTCGTCGGGCGAGTACTGGATGGCGTTCGAGATGAGGTTGTGCACGGCCGTCACGAGCAGGCTCTCGTTGCCGAGCACGAACGCCTGCTTCTCGCCCCGCATGGCGAGTTCGATGTTGCGCCTCTCGGCGGCCACCCGGTTCTGGTCGATGGCGGCTTTGACGACCTTGCTCGCCGACAACTCGGACGCGTCGCCGAGGGCATCCGTCGCCTGGAGGCGGCTCAGCTCGATGATGTCCTGTGTGATCCTCGCCAGGCGCTGGGCCTCCTCGGAAAGCCGCAGGGCGAAACGGCGCACCTGATCGGGGTCATCGGACGCGTCGTCGAGCGCTTCGGCGAGCAGGCCGACGGCTCCGATCGGCGTCTTCAGTTCGTGGCTGATGTTGGCGACGAAATCGCGGCGCACGGCCTCCAGCCGGAAGGACTCCGTCCGGTCCTCCGCGAGCAACAGGATGTACCGCGACCCCAGCCGCGCCACCCGGACGCTGAGGTGGATGTTGGCGTCGCCGAACGGCCCACGGGAGAGCTCGCACTCCTCGGTGAGGGACTCACCGGTCCGGCGGACTCGATCGACCAGGTCGATGAGATGGGCGTGGACCAGCGTCCCGTTCCACACCAGCCCCACCGAGTGAGCGCCCGGAGAGGCCTTGATGACGTTGTTGGACGGGTCGAGCACCACGCCGGCGGACTCGAGCGCGTCGAGCACCTGGTCGACGCCGTCCGGCACCGCCGGGCTGACCACCTGGCGCGCATGGTCGCCCCGTCGGGCCGCGATGTGCAGGATCCACACGAAACCGGCGCCGACGGCGAGCCCCAGGCCCAGCGACAGCAGCACCAACCAGGTGGAGTCCATGGCCCCAAGCGTAGGTGATGGCGATGTGCGCCCAGAGACGCGTCCCTCCCCTCGCCGCGTGTTTTCGCGGGTACGTTAGACACTGTTCAGCCCTGCGGCACCGTTTGTTAACCTGCCGCGGCGAACATGCAATACGGGGCCAGAAGGCCCCGACATCCCGCGTGCCCTCGCACGCCAGGAAGGACCACACCCCATGCGCGAAGTCTTCCAGCAGGAGCTGGCGGAGGTTCAGGACCGCCTCGTCGAGATCGCCGAGCTGGTCGTCCACTCCATCAAGAATGCGACGCTGGCGTTCAACGAGTCGGACGTGAGCCTGGCCGAGGACGTCATCGTCAACGACCACCGCATCGACGAGCTCACCGTCCTCCTGGACGAGTTGTCCATCCAGATCCTCGCCCGGCAGCAGCCGGTCGCCCGCGACCTGCGCATCGTCGTGAGCGCGCTCCGCATCAGCGCCTCGCTGGAGCGCATGGGCGACATGGCCGAGCACATCGCGCAGTTGGCGCGCTACCGCTTCCCGGACAAGGTGGTCCCGAAGAGTCTGCGCTCGACGTTCGCCGAGATGGGCCGCCTCGACGTGCAGATCGCGGAGAAGCTGGCGGAGCTCCTGCGGACGCAGGACATCCGTCTGGCCGACGAGATCCGCAACGACGACGACGACATCGACGAGCTGCACATCAGCGTCTTCGACAAAGTGCTCGGCGAGACATGGAAGGGCCAGGCGGTCGACACGGTGGATGCGACCCTCGCCTCCCGCTACCACGAGCGTTTCGCCGACCACGCGGTGTCGATCGCGAAGAAGGTGCAGTACCTCGCGACGGGCGACTGGGCTCCCGAGCTCGCCTCCTGACGCCATTCGTTCGAAATCCGTCCGTCGCACGACTGTATAGCTGCGGTCGAATTCGAAGAGGACCATCGAGGATGCAGGGACGCCCGGATTCGGGACGCCGGCGGACCTGAACGGCAGCCGTGGCTAGGGCCCCTGCCGTTGACGAAGACCACATCACCCCCTGTGTGATGTGGTCTTCGCCGTCAGGGTCAGGCGGCGCCGGTCGTGCAGCGGATGACGATTCCGACGGGGTTCAGCGTGTACGAGTAGATGACCGGCACCGACAACCATCCTGTCGCCGGGTCCCGGACGATGACATGAATCGCGATGGTGCCACCGAGGAGCGTGCCGCCGAGGTCATCCAGAAGGCTGATCGGGATGGTGGTCGTGTAGACCCCTGCGACGAGCGAGGAGGACTGACCGGTCACGGCCGAGTTCGCCACGCCCTTGTATGCGGTGAAGGTGACTGCCGAGAGAGAGTAACCGCTGGGGAGCGCCCATTGCAGGACGAGGTTCGGACTGAGAACCGGCCCGGTCCAGGAGCAGTAAGGAGCAGCGCCGGCCACGGTCACCGGGGGAATGGTCTTGGCCGTGAACCGTGCCGTCACGATCTCCCGATCCGGCCAGGACGCTGCAGCCGGAGTCCCTGCGCCGCTGACGGCGAGCACACACGTGGTCAGCACGGCGGCCAGCGCGGCACGCACTCGCGCCTCACGCATGGTCCCCGCCTCCGACTGCTGTCGAGCGTTCCGATCGTCGACGGCGCGAGGCGCATCCGGCCAGAATGAGGCCTGCGGCGACGGCCGCTGCCGCCAGTGCACCGTAGCCACCCAGTCTGCCCCCGGTGTCCGCGAGAGCCGATCCCGCCTGATCCGAACCGCCGTCGGGGCCGGACGCATCCACTCGCAACACAGCGACTGCGCGCAGGCCTGCCGCGTCGTCCGCGGACTCTGGCGTGTAGGTGATGCGGACCTGCAGGTAGCTCGTCGTCGAGGAGGGACGCGCGCCCGCCTGCAGGTTCTCGCGCACCGCGGGAAGCCGGTCGACCCGCGTGAGGGGCAGCACGGTACGGGACCCGACCGGGCACCGATCGCCTGCCCACGGTGCGGTGCAACTGAGCACTTCGGCCGAGAGCGCTCCGGATGCTGCCAGCTCTCCGGTGGCGGAGAGCTGCCCGCGAAGGCTGCCCACAGCTTCCCTCAGTGTGCGGACCTCGACCGGCCAGGCGACCGTCTCACCCGGCACGAGCAGCTTCACCGTCCCGGACGGTTCGCTGGTCACGACCAGCACCGGGGCGGAGGGCGGGACGGGTTCGAGGGCCGCCGCGGCGGGCGCTGCGCTGAGGAGGCCTGCGCTGAGGAGGCCTGCGCTGAGGAGGCCTGCGCCGACGATGACTGCCGTGATCGAGCCCAGGGCCAGCGCGGCAGTCGCGAACGCGGACAGCCGCCCCGTCATGTCGACCCCGAAGCCGTGGGACGCCGCCGACCGGCCGGCCAGAACGTCCACGCCACCAGCCCCGCCACGCCCAGGGTCAGCGCGCCGATGACAGCCGGATGGCCGAGCCAGCTCACGACGTACGCGAGGCCGGGGGCCGTCCACAATACGGTGCGCACCGTGCCGACGTCGTATGGCTCTGCGTCCACAGTGGGATTCGCGTCGCCCTTGAGCACGAGACGGGCCCATCCGGACGGCGTCTCCGACGGCACACTGGTCGACACCACGCGGTGCGTCACCGGCAGCCCGCCGGGGCGATCCACCGTCACCACTTCCCCCACCCGGGCGTCCGCAGCCGGGATCCGGTGCACCAGCGCCAGCGACCCGGCCGGGATGGTCGGCGACATCGAGCCCGTACGGAACATGACGAGACTCAGCTGGAACCCCACCGCAGCCACCACGCAGACGAGACAGAGCACCCCGCCCGCCGCCGCGACGGTGAGCAGCCCCGTCCGGACCACCTCGGCCGGGCGGCGCTTGGTGATCGGGACGGCCTCCTCGGTCAGTTGGACGCTGCCTGGAACTGCCACGTCGCGGTCCCCGTCTGAGATTGCGTCAGCCCCGCTCCCGCGCGGACCACGAAGCACAGCGGCACGGCGGCCCCTGGGTTCGTCGTCGGCGTCCCGGCCGCAAGCGCGAAGGTCACCGTTCCCGGCACCGAGCCCACCGCGGTGTTCGTGGGAACCAGCGTCGTGCCGGTCGTCGCCGCCGAGCATCCGAATGCGCTCGGCTGGATCAGCGAGTACGTGAGGTTCGCGACCGTGCCCGAGGTCGACGGAGCCGTGACCGTCACCGTGGCGGGGCTGGTGGTGTTGGCGGCGAGCCGCACGGCGTACGGCGCATAGACGACGTCGCCCGGCGACAGGTTCGCCGCGTTCACGCTGAACCCGAGCGTTGCGCCCGGCGCGGACGCGTGATCGGAGAACGCGGCCCCGTCGGTGGAGCCCTGCAGGTTGAAGCTACCTGCCTGGAACGTCCCGGTGACGAACTCGGAATCGTTCCACGCGGCCAGCGTCACGGTCGCGCCGACACCCAGCACCAGTCCGGCGGCCAGGATCGCGCGCACCCTCCCGGACCGTGCACCCACCGTGTCATCCGTCTGTCGAACTGCCTTCTGCTTCATTGCATCCCCATCTCATCGAGCCGGCCTCGCAGGCCGGCGCTCAGGCAGGTCGTTCTCCCGCCTCACTGAGGTAGACGAGTGGTTCTGCATTCTGTGACGCGATGTTTTCAAAACGGGCAATATTGACACATGTGAGATGTGCTCAGGGAGTGAGCGGGATGCGCGCGGCGACCAGACGCGTGGATCGCGGCGCGCGCGCGACGACGGACACCTCGGCGAGGAGCGCACGCTCGCCGGGATGCAGCCGCCCCGCACGCTGATCCGTGACGTGCGGGCGATAGCCGTCACGGATGTGGCGCTGGTCACGGATGCTCGCCCCCGTGGCCTCCAGCGCATCCACCATCGCCGTGTGCAGCGATTGGAGGGCGGCGGACTCGCGCAGCACGGTCACCGGGACGGTCGCGTGCGCGCCGAACCGCTCCCGGCCCGAGGCGACCACGGGGATGGGGGCGACCTGCGGCACGAGCTCGGCCACCGCCGCAGCGGCCAGCTCCGTCTCGAACGGGGGCACCAGGGTGACGTGCAGCGGCCAGTCCCCGGCCGGGAACTGCTCCGGAGACGCGTCGTCGCCGCGTCCCCGGAGGAACGCGACGACGACGAAGGTACTGGTCGTGGCTACTTCTTGCCCTGCGCGGCGACCGCGGCAGCACCGGCCGCTGCGGCCTCCGGGTCGAGGTAGTACGACGGCTCGAGCGGCGTGAAGTCCTCGCCGAGCTTGTAGACGAGCGGGATGCCGGTCGGGATGTTGAGCCCGGCGATGTCCTCGTCCGAGATGCCGTCGAGGTGCTTCACCAGGGCGCGCAGCGAGTTACCGTGCGCGGTCACGAGCACCGTCTTGCTCTCGGCGAGGTCGCGCGTGATGTCCGACTCCCAGTACGGCAGCATCCGGGCGATGACGTCCTTCAGGCACTCAGTGCGGGGCAGGTCGTCGCCGAGCCCCGCGTACCGCGGGTCGCCGACCTGCGAGTAGCGGCTGTCGTCGGCGAGCGGCGGCGGCGGCACGTCGAACGAACGGCGCCACAGCTGGAACTGCTCCGGACCGTACTGCTCGAGCGTCTCGGCCTTGTCGAGGCCCTGCAGTGCACCGTAGTGGCGCTCGTTGAGGCGCCACGAGCGCTGCACCGGGATCCACAGCCGGTCGGCCACATCGAGCGCGTAGTTCGCCGTCTGGATGGCGCGGGTCAGCACCGACGTGTGCAGCACGTCCGGCTCGAGGCCGGAGTCGCGGAGCAGTTCGCCCGCGCGCTTGGCCTCGGCCACGCCGGTCTCGCTGAGTCGCACGTCGACCCAGCCGGTGAACAGGTTCTTCTCGTTCCACTCGCTGCTGCCGTGGCGCAGGAGGATCAGGGTGTAGGGAGCGGCCATGCCCCCAATCTATCGGACGCTGCCAGGATGGATGCATGGCTTCCGGCGCCGTCGGCACGGTCACCCGTGGCACGACCAACACCAACCGGCTGCGTCGTGTGGATCGGTGGATCGCAGCGCAGCCGGAGCTCCGCCGCGCCTCCGACCCGGTCGTGGTCGACCTGGGCTACGGCGCCAGCGGGGTCACCGCCCTGGAGCTGCACCAGCGGCTGTCGAAGGTGCGCCCCGACGTCGAGGTGGTCGGACTGGAGATCGACCCGGGGAGGGTCCGGACGGCCACCGAGCAGCTGGAGGCGGTGCGCGCGGGCCGCACCGGATTCGATGCGAAGGCGCGCATCCGGTTCGCCCTCGGCGGCTTCGAGGTGCCCCTGGAGGGCGGCCGGCAAGCGGCCGTGATCCGCGCGTTCAACGTGCTCCGGCAGTACCGGGAGGACGACGTGCCGGCGGCCTGGGACCGGATGCGGGCACGCCTGCAGCCGCAGGGCCTGCTGGTCGACGGCACCTGCGATGAGATCGGCCGGATCTCCAGCTGGGTGGCCCTTGACGCCCAGGGGCCGCGATCGCTCACCGTGTCGCTGCGGTTACGGGAACTCGAGGCGCCGTCGATCGTGGCCGAGCGGCTGCCGAAGGCGCTCATCCACCGCAATGTCCCCGGCGAGCGCGTGCACGCGTTCCTGTCCGACCTTGACCGGCTGTGGCGCATCCACTCGCCGCTCGCCGCCTACGGGCCGAGCCAGCGCTGGATCGCGGTCGTGCAGGGGATGCGCGACTCCGGCTGGCCGGTGAGCGGTGGCCGGTCCCGCTGGCGGCTGGGCGAGCTCACGGTCGCGTGGGAAGCGGTGGCGCCGGCACCGTGACAGGCCGACTGGCGCAGGTGGTACCGCAGCAACGAAAAGCAGCGGCCCAGCGGGAAGCAGGCTAGGCGCGGGGCGTGCGCGTGACCGCACCGAGGCGCGGGATGCGCGGGATGTGCGCCTCCGCACCGGCCTCCGGCGGCACCACGATCTCCTGCGCCGCCGCGACAGCCGTGCCGTCCGCATCCACGACGAGAGTGGCCGTCGCATCAGTGGACCTCTTCACGACGGCCAGCGCGATGGGGCCCAACTCGTAGTGCAGACCGGCCGAGGTGACGGCCCCCACCTCACGTCCGTCGAGCGACACGACAGCCCCCGGTGAGGGATGCGCCCCCTCCGACCCGTCGAGGTGCAGCATGACCAGCCGGCGCGGCGGATGTCCGAGATTGTGCACCTTGGCGACCGTCTCCTGACCGCGGTAGCAGCCCTTGCTGAGGTGCACGGCCGTGCGCAGCCAGTCCAGCTCGTGCGGGATCGTGCGCTCGTCCACCTCGGTCGAGAACCGTGGACGCCACGCGGCGATCCGCAGCGCGTCGGCCGCCAGCGTGCCGGCGACCGACAGCTCGCCGGACTGCACCCGGCCGACCAGCGAGGGCAGGGCGTCGCGTGGGACGAGGCGCTCGCTCCACGACCAGCCGGCGCCGGGATGATCACCGAGAGCGTACTGGTGGCCTCCGGGGGCAACCGCCCGCCACGGGTCGTGCCAAATGAGCGGGACGGCGTTCGGCGCGGCAATCGGCAGCGGCGGATCGCCGAGCGTACCGATCGTCGCGAGCTCCGCCGTGCGGTCGGCCAGCTCGACCCGCAACATGAAGCGCATGCGGTCGAGCCACGCCAGCAGGCCCTCGGCCTCGGGGCGGTCGACCAGCATCCACAGCGTCTCGCCGTCGTCGAGCAGCCGGACGGCATGCTCGACGCGACCTGTCACATCCAGCAGCAGGGTCTCGGACGACTCCCCCGGCCGCAGCCCGGTCAGCGCCTGGCTGGTGAGCGAGTTGAGCCAGCTGAGCCGGTCTGGGCCCTGGATGGTGAGCACCGCACGATCGGACAGGTCGACGATCGCAGCGCCCTCGGCGAGCGCCCGCTGCTCGGCCAGGGGACTGCCGTAGTGCGCGGGAACGCCGTTGCCTTCCGTGTCGACCGCGCCGGGAAGGTCGAGGAACGGCGAGCGCGTCGCGGTGTCCGAGTGTCCGTCCGAGTGTCCGTCCGTGTGAGCATCCATCTGGCCGCCGTCTCCTTCAGTCGACTTTGGCGAGCCGCGCCGACGCGTGCGTCCGCAGCTCCTGGCCGAGCGCGGCGATGTCCCACGCCCACAGCAGGTGTCCCTCGACCAGGCCGTACAGGCGGGTCGCCGCCGTGTACTCCTTGGCGCCGGCGGTCCGCAGCACGGCGTCGGTGGCGAGGTCGATGCGCGGGCCTGCCACCTGGCCGAGGTAGAGCTCGCTCACGCCGTCCGGGTGGATGATCGACACGTCGATGTCGAAAGCGCCGTTCGAGTTTCGCAGCGCCTCGACGGACTGCGCCGTGCTGAAGGGCCGCACACCGGCGCCCGGGAGCATGGCCGGGCCCGCATCCCCCTCCACCAGCTTGCGGTGCAGGCGCCAGTAGCCGGTCTCGGCGGCGAGCGGAGTGCTCTGCTCGTCGAGCACCCAGGAACTGGCCGAATAGTTCAGGTAGCCGAGGCCGTCATGGCTGAAGCTGATGCGCTGGCCGAACTCCAGCTGCGTGTGCTCCTCGTCGATGGCGTAGTCGAGAACGCCGGTCCCCTCCCAGACCCCGATCAGCCAGGAGAGAGGAACCAGCTCGGCGGGGAGGTCGGTGGGGATCTCGATCATGACCCGGACCTCGACGCTCAGCGCTGACCGCGGAAGAGGTTGTAGACGACCAGCCCCGAGACGCCGAGGATGGCGAGAGTTGCCAGGCCCAGAAGGCCGACGAAGAAGAGTTCGAGAGCGACCAGCATGAGTCCAGTCTAACCAGGCAGAACCGACATCCGGTCAGGATGCGACGTCGATGAGCGCCAACACGCCGCCGATGAGGCCGAGGACGACGAAACTGCCGGCGAAGGTGACCGCGAGACGATTGATGAACCCGTCCTTCTGCTGCGTCGCCAGCTGGGCCACGAAGCCGAGCAGCACGCACACGGCGAGCCCGAGCGAGATCCAGGACGCGTAGCCGGCGGGCTGCGAGAGCACACCGATGAGGATGCCGAACACGATGGCGACCAGCCAGACCGAACCGATGCTGACGACGCTCGCCCACAGCGGAAGCGGCGGCTGCACGGGCCCTGCCGCTGCGGCCGGGCCCATCACGTGCGGGGTCGGAGTGTCCGGAGTGTCGTCGCTCACGCCCCCATTCTGCCCCGGCTCGGCCGTGTGAAGGCTGCGGGAAGAGCGGGCGGCCGTTTCCGGTAGCATTACGGCACGAACGGTGAGGAGGAATGAGTGGCGCAACTTCTGATCCTCACTTCCGCGCCCTCGTCGTCCGCACCCCGCACTCCGGGGTCCCCCGCTTCCGCCGCCGATTCCGGGCCGGGCGCAGAAGTACTGCCGTCGCTCGCACTGCTCAGCCATCGCGTCCGCCAGATCCCCGCCGAGCCGGCCTCCCTCGTCAACGCGCCCAGCTGCGACCTGATCTTCGTGGATGCGCGACGCGACCTGGCCAGCGCCAAATCGCTGTGCAAGATCCTCACCACGACCGGTGTCACCGTCCCGCTCCTCCTGGTGCTCACCGAGGGCGGGCTCACCGCCGTCAGCGCCGACTGGGGCGTGAGTGACGTCGTCCTCGACAACGCCGGGCCGGCCGAGCTGGATGCGCGCATCCGGCTGGCCATCGGCCGCCAGACGCAGGAGCACTCGCAGTCCAAGATCCAGGCGTCGGGCATCACGATCGACGAGGCGAGCTACTCGGCCAAGGCGCACGGCCGGCAGCTCGACCTCACGTTCAAAGAGTTCGAGCTGCTGCGGTTCTTCGCGACGCATCCCTCACGCGTGTTCACTCGGGAGCAGCTGCTCAGCGAGGTCTGGGGCTACGACTACTTCGGCGGCACCCGCACGGTCGACGTTCACGTGCGGCGCCTCCGGGCGAAGCTCGGCGACCTCGAGTCGCTGATCGGCACGGTACGCAACGTCGGCTACCGGTTCAACGTCTACGAGGAGGAGAATGACCGCCTCCCTACGTCTGTCCGTCCCTGACCTGGCCGATCCGCAGCAGCGGGAGGCGTTCTTCGGCGTCGCCGCCGCGGCCTCCGAGGAGGACGGCGCCGACGCCTTCAACGAGCAGGCGCGGCTCGACCTCCACGCCGGACGCCGCTCCCCCGTCGTCGCGACGGCGACCGGCGGAGCAGGAGACGGCCGGATCGTCGCGGCCGCTGCACTCGGACGCGGCGAACTCGACCTGGTCGTCGATCCCCTGTTCCGCGGTCTCGGGTTCGGCGAGGCGATGCTGGACGGAGTGCTCTCGACCGCGAAGGGCACGCTCTCCGCGTGGTCGCACGGCGACCATCCCGCCGCTGCCCGGCTGGCCGAGCGGTTCGGGTTCGAGCCGGTCCGCCGGCTGCTGCGGCTGACGGCGCCGGTCGCTCCGGACATCGCGTCCGCCGACGAGGTGCCCGCTCCGTTCACGCTATCCGCCTTCCGGCCCGGCGTCGACGAGGAGGAGTGGGTGGAGCTGAACGCGACGGTCTTCTCCTCGCATCCCGAGCAGGGTTCGCTCACCGTGGCGGATCTGCGGGACCGGATGGCCGAGCCGTGGTTCGACGCCGCCGACCTCCTCGTGCTGCGCGACGGGGACGGTCGCATGGTCGGCTTCGACTGGCTCAAGGTGGAGGGCGGCGCGGCCGAGGTCTACGTGCTCGGCGTCGAT
This sequence comes from Leifsonia sp. RCC_180, assembly GCF_058138205.1. Lineage (NCBI taxonomy): Bacteria > Bacillati > Actinomycetota > Actinomycetes > Micrococcales > Microbacteriaceae > Leifsonia > Leifsonia sp. RCC_180. The sequence continues at coordinate 1,579,064 of NZ_CP200340.1, forward strand.
CCGCGGCTGGCCGGGAGAGGGCTGGGGCGTTCGCTGCTCCGGGCGGGATTCGCCCGGCTCTCCGACCGGGGAGCCGACCGCGTCGACCTGTACGTTGAGGGCGACAACACCACGGCACTGGCGCTGTACCGCTCGGCCGGGTTCATGGACGACACCGTCGATGTGCAGTACCGCCGGGAAGGGCGGGCGCAGGCGACCTGACCTGCGCACATTTCTCCACAGGCAGCGTTTATCCACCGTTTACGTCCGGCCGTCCCTGCCAGGTGTCGGCGGTGACATGATGGGTGGATGGACGAGCGTACGACTCTGGAGAACGGCCTTCTCGACACGGGGCTGGGCGGGAGCCTGGGCAGCGATTTCGACGACGACTTTGCTCCCTTCATCTACGAGCCCGACCCCACGCTTCCGGACAACCGGTACCTCGACCGCGAGCTGAGCTGGCTGGCGTTCAACCAGCGGGTGCTCGAACTCGCCGAGGATCCGCTGCTGCCGGTCCTCGAGCGAGCCAACTTCCTCGCGATCTTCGCCAGCAACCTCGACGAGTTCTTCATGGTCCGGGTCGCCGGACTCAAGCGGCGCATCGCCACCGGCCTCGCCGTTCCGACCAACGTCGGCCGCGCTCCGCAGGAGGTGCTCGCCGACATCTCCGAGAAGGTGCACGAGCTCCAGTTGCGTCACGCCCGCGCCTACCACGACCTCGTGCTCCCGGCGCTTCTCGAAGCGGGCATCTCCGTGGTCACCTACGACGGCCTCGACGACGCCGACAAGCTCCAGCTCCGCGAGATCTTCTCGCAGCAGATCTTCCCGGTACTGATGCCGCTCGCCGTCGACCCGGCGCATCCCTTCCCGTACATTTCCGGCCTCTCGCTCAACCTCTCGGTGCGTGTGCGCAACTCGCGCACAGGCAAGGAGCAGTTCGCCCGGCTCAAGGTGCCGCAGATGCTGCCGCGTTTCGTCCGCATCGACCAGCGCGAGACCGTCGGCCAGGTGCGTTTCATCACGCTCGAGGAGCTCATCGCCAACCACTTGGGCGACCTCTTCCCCGGCATGGAGATCCTCGACCATCACGTCTTCCGCGTCACCCGCAACGAAGACGTCGAGATCGACGAGGACGAGACCGAGAACCTCATCCAGGCGCTCGAGCGCGAACTGCTGCGCCGCCGCTTCGGGCCGCCCATCCGGCTCGAAGTGACCGACGACATGGATCCCGTGACCCTCGGTCTGCTGGTGCGCGAGCTGGATGTGACCGAGCAGGAGGTCTACCGCCTCCCCGCGCCCCTCGACCTCGGCGGCCTCTTCGACCTGGCCAAGATCGACCGGCCCGACCTCCACTACCCGAATCACGTGCCGACCACGCCGGCGCAGCTCATGCCGAGCGAACCGAACGCCAAGCCCGACATCTTCGCGGCGATCTCGCGGCAGGATGTCCTGGTCCACCACCCGTACGAGTCGTTCGCGACCAGCGTGCAAGCGTTCCTCGAGCAGGCCGCCGCCGACCCGCATGTCCTCGCCATCAAGCAGACCCTGTACCGCACCTCGGGCGACAGCCCGATCGTCGAAGCCCTGATCGACGCCGCCGAGTCGGGCAAGCAGGTGCTTGCCCTGGTCGAGATCAAGGCCCGTTTCGACGAGCAGAACAACATCTCCTGGGCCCGCAAGCTCGAGAAGGCCGGCGTCCACGTCGTGTACGGGCTGGTCGGGCTGAAGACCCACTGCAAGCTCGCCCTCGTCATACGCGAGGAGAAGGGCGTCCTGAGGAGCTACAGCCACATCGGAACGGGCAACTACAACCCGAAGACGTCCCGCATCTACGAAGACCTCGGACTCTTCACCGACGACGACCAGGTCGGCAAAGACCTGACCCGCCTCTTCAACGAGCTCTCCGGCTACGCCATCGAGAAGAAGTTCAAGCGGCTGCTCGTGGCTCCCCTGCACCTGCGCAAGGGACTCCTGAAGCGCATCGAGACCGAGCGGGCCAACGCCGAGGCGGGGCGCCCCTCCGGCATCAAGATCAAGCTGAACTCCATCGTCGACGAGGCCATCATCGACGCGCTCTACCGCGCCAGCAACGCCGGCGTGCCCGTCGACCTCTGGGTCCGCGGAATCTGCGGCGTCGTCCCGGGGCGCGAGGGGCTCTCCGAGAACATCAGAGTGCGCTCCGTGCTCGGCCGCTACCTGGAGCACTCCCGCGTCTTCGCGTTCGTCAACGGCGGTGAGCCGCAGGTCTACATCGGCAGCGCCGACATGATGCACCGCAACCTCGACCGCCGCGTCGAAGCCCTCGTGCGGCTGACCGACCCCGACCACCTGCGTGAGTTGGAGGACCTCTTCGCCCTCGCGTTCGACGAGCGGACCGCCACCTGGCGGCTCGATGCGGATGGCGTCTGGACGAGGCATCACCTCGACAAGGACGGCAAGCCCCTTGCCGACCTGCAGAGCAAGCTCATCCAGCAGTACAGCCACCGTCCGCGCAGCACCCGTACGGGAACGAGGCGGTGAGCCCGGCCATCTACGCCGCGGGCGCCCTCTGCTGGCGGGTCGTGGAGGACCGCATCGTCGTGCTCGTGGTGCACCGGACCAAGTACGGCGACGTCACCATCCCCAAGGGCAAGGTCGACCCCGGCGAGACGCTGCCGCAGACGGCCGTACGCGAGATCCTCGAAGAGACGGGGCTCAGGATCGGTCTGGGCGTCCCTCTCGGCGTCTCGACGTATGCGCTCGGGAGCGGCCGCGACAAGATCGTCCACTTCTGGGCCGCCGAAGTGTCCGACAAGGCCATCGAGCGGTCGACCTTCGTCCCCAACAGCGAGATCGCCGCCATCGAGTGGGTGACGATCAAGAAGGCGCGCGGCTACCTGACCTACGAGCGCGACGTCGAGATCCTCGATGCCTTCGACGGTCTCGTGCACCAGGGGATCACCTCGACGTTCGCCCTCATCGCGCTCCGGCACGGGAAGGCCGCCCCGCGTGACCGGTGGGACGGCTCCGACGCCGCCCGGCCCCTCACCGAGCGCGGCGTGAAGCAGGCTGCCGCCGATGTCGACACCCTGCAGGCGTGGCGTCCGAAGCGGATCGTGACGAGCGACGCCGTCCGCTGCGTCACCACCGTCGCCCCGCTCGCGGCGGCGACAGGCATCAAACCGCACCGCGAGCACGGCATCAGCCAGGAGGCCTACGAAGAAGGCCAGGGGGAGGTGCGGAGCGTCGTCGGCAAGCGCATCCGATCGCGGAAGACGGCGGTGCTGTGCAGCCATGGGCCTGTGCTCCCCGAGATCATGCGCGAGATCGCGCTCGCCACCGGAACCATGCCGGGCGCGTACCTGAACGACGCGGCCGACCTCGACACCGGCGGCTTCTCGGTGGTGCATCTCTCGGCCACGAATCCCGCCTCGGGCATCGTGTCGATAGAGACGTACGCTCCGGCCGACGAGCGCTAGAGCATCCGGCGGTCCTCGCCTGCAAAGTGACCGCAATTATTCCGCATAAATATGCAAACATTTCAGGCCTGATACGGTCTTCTGGTGTCACTCGGCACGTTTCATCGTCACCAGAGGAATTGAATGACCAGCTCAACGCGCATCCGTTTCGGGTCCATCGCTGCAGCGGCGGCCGTCGTCGCCGGGGGCTTCTTCGTCGCAACGCCGGCGAACGCCGCCACCACCGCCATCTCGACCGCCAGCAGCACGACGTTCACGGTCGGTGACTGGGGCACCGGTCTCGACATCACGGGAACCGGATTCACGCCCGGCGCCACGGTCAGCCTCGAACTCGTCAGCAGCCTGTCGCCGGCGACCCCGCTCGAGTCCGTGGACGTCTCGGCCGACGTGGACGCCGTCACCGGCGACCTCGCCGCCAGCTTCCTTCCGACCGTCGCTCTGACGCTCCCGGCAGCCGGCGAGACCCTGTCGGTGCAGGCCAACAGCGATCTGGACGGCGTGTCCAACGCGATCGACCTGACCATCAACGACGTCGTGTCGCCGCCGCCGACACTCGAGCCCAAGAACATCACGCCGAGCGTGACGACCATCACGGCTGCTGATTTCTCCGACCCGAACGTGGGAATCGGCGTTCACGCGGCGGGCTACACCCCCGGCGAGACCGTCACGATCACCGTCGACTACGCCGGTCAGACGTTCACGCTGACCGACGAGATCGCTGACGCGATGGGCGCCGTCGACTTCGGCTTCTTCCTTGAGACCGGTGTCGCCGTCAACGGCACCATCACGGTCACCGTCGCCGGTGCCACCGTGAGCCAGTCGGCCACCATCGAGGTCACCGACGGCGCCACCGACCCGGGCACCGGCGCTGGCCCTGGCATCGGCAACACCGCGGGCGGTGCCGCCACGACCACGGCCGGTACCCCGGCCACCACCCTCCCGGTCGTCGCTGGCTGACCCACCACAGACCGGCGGCGGTGCGGACGGAGAACGTTCGCACCGCCGCCGCTGTTAGCCCCTCGCCGACCATTCGTCTCGTCGACCGACCGACCGCAGACCGTCCGGAGACTCACATGACTCGCCCCCGCATCCTCGCCGCCGTCGCCGGCTGCACCGCCGCACTCGCTGTCGTTCTCGGTGTGAGCGCCTGCAGCCCCACTGTCACGCCCACGGCGACGCGCACCACGACAGCGACGCCCCAAGCCGGCCCCGCCCTCCCCGTAGGGCTCTCGCCCTCGCAGATCAAGGAGCTGCCCGGGGCGACCTACAACGCCGTGATCCCCGCACTGCTGCCGGCAACGACGACCGCGAAGGTCACTGCGGCGTACAGTCTGGCCTTCGACGCCGTACTCTACGGCGCCGACTTCCGGACGCCGGTCGCGCGTCTCGACGCCAAGAACTTCCTCGGAGAGGACACCGTCGTCGTCCGAGTCGCCCAGAAGGGCCAGTGGTCCCTCGTGCTCACCCCGGCGCGCAAGGAACTGCCGTCGAATGCCACCTCCAGTGAGCCGGCGCCCGCACAGAGCGCCGCGTGGATGCCGACCCGATACCTGCTCACTCCGATCCCCGTCACACGGAAGGTCGTGATCTCGACGTCGAAGCAGACCCTCAGCATCCTCAACGGCGAGGGCAAGGCCGTTCAGAGCTTTCCCGTCGGCGTCGGCACGAGCACGACGCCCACTCCGACCGGGACGGGCTACCTCCAGGCGCGCTACCTCGACCCGGCGCAGGGCCAGGGCGAGCACCGCATCCAGCTCACCTCGCTGCACGCGACGGCGGCGGATGAGCCCTACGGCGGTTCCGACGGCGGCCTGATCGGGATCCACTTCCAGACGACGGCGACCGGCGCCGTGTCTCACGGTTGCGTCCGGCTTTCCGCCGAAGCCATCGCCGCGGTGGACGCCCTCCCGCTCGGAACGGCGGTGCAGATCACGGGGTGATCCGCGGATTCACAGGACCGCAGGACCAAGAGAACACCCGGCGTTAACCTTCCGTTTACCGCTGCGGGGGACTCTGGACAGACACCGGGAATAGCGTCTCACGCGGGTCGCACCGACCCCGTCCTGTTGTTACTGATCCCCGAAGGGACAACTGTGAAACTCAAGCGCATCGGCGCTCCCGTGGCACTCCTCGCCGCAGCCGCCATCTCCCTCACCGCGTGTGCGGCGAACGAGGGCAGCACGCCGTCGACCACGACGGCCAAGGCCTCGAACCTGACCGGAACGCTGAACGGCATCGGCTCGTCCGCTCAGGGCGCGGCGCAGACCGTGTGGGCGGCCGGCTTCCAGGAGGCGAACCCCAAGGCCACCATCAACTACGACCCGCAGGGCTCCGGCGCCGGACGCAAGAGCTTCATCGCGGGCGCGGCCGACTTCGCCGGCTCCGACGCTGCGCTGAAGGACGAGGAGCTTGCCTCCACGTTCGCCGGCTGCGCCGCAGGCAGCAAGGGCATCGACCTCCCCGTCTACATCTCCCCGATCGCGATCGCGTACAACGTGGACGGCGTGAAGGACCTCAAGCTCGACGCCGCGACCATCGCGGGCATCTTCTCGGGCAAGATCACCACCTGGGATGACGCGAAGATCAAGGGCCAGAACTCGGGCGCGACGCTCCCGTCCGCTCCGATCACGGTCGTGCACCGCTCCGACGACTCGGGCACCACGCAGAACTTCACCGAGTACCTCGCAGCGAACGCGCCCGACGTCTGGACGGCTCCGGCCTCGCAGACCTTCCCGTTCCAGGTCGGTGACGCAGCTAAGGGCACCTCGGGTGTCGCGGACGCCACCAAGAACGCGAAGAACGCGATCACGTACATCGACGAGTCGGGCTCGGCGGGCCTCAGCATCGCCCAGCTCAAGGTTGGCGACAACTACGAGAAGATCAGCGCCGACGGTGCTGCCGCCGTGGTCGCCGCCTCCCCGATCGCGGACGGCCGTGAGGCCAACGACCTGGCCATCAAGATCGATCGCAAGGACACCTCGAAGGGCGCCTGGCCGCTCGTCCTGGTCTCCTACGTGATCGCGTGCCAGGAGTACAAGGACGCCGCGAAGGCGGACCTCGTGAAGGGCTACGTCGACTACATCATCTCCAGCGACGCCCAGAAGGCCGCCGCGGAGCAGGCCGGCTCGGCCCCGCTGTCGAGCGACCTGGCGGACAAGGTCTCGAAGGCCACCGCCAGCATCAAGTAACACCGGACCGCTCGGCCTGGGCTGCACTCGCTGCCCGGGCCGAGCGGCGCTTCCGTCCTCAGCCTCCCCCAGGCGCACCCGATGAGAGAAAGCACTAAATGACCGCCGGAACCGCAGGAGCCATCAGGCCGAAGGCGAAGATCCGCCTCGGCGACCGGGTCTTCTCCAGCAGCACGATCGTCGCAGGATCCCTGATCCTCGCCACCCTGGCCGCCGTGGCGCTGTTCCTGGTCGTCCAGAGCATCCCGGCCCTGTTCGCCCACGCGGGCGAGCTCCCCAACAACGCCACCAACTTCTGGTCCTGGGTGTGGCCGCTGGTCTTCGGCACCATCTGGGCAGCGCTGATCGCCCTCCTGATCGCGACACCGCTCTCCATCGGCATCGCCCTGTTCATCTCGCACTACGCGCCCCGCCGGGTCGCCGCCGCGCTCGGCTACATCATCGACCTGCTCGCGGCCGTCCCTTCCGTCGTCTTCGGCCTCTGGGGCATCGCGACTCTGGCTTCCTTCGTCCAGCCGTTCTACGTCTGGCTCGGTGAGAATCTGGGCTGGATCCCGCTGTTCGCACCCCCGGTCTCCGGCACGGGGCGCACCATCCTCACGGCGGGTCTCGTGCTCGCGGTGATGGTGATCCCGATCATGACCGCCATCTGCCGTGAGATCTTCCTGCAGACGCCGCGTCTCCACGAGGAGGCCGCACTCGCCCTCGGGGCGACCCGCTGGGAAATGGTCAAGATGGCCGTGCTGCCCTTCGCGCGCAGCGGCATCATCTCCGCGATCATGCTGGGTCTCGGCCGTGCCCTCGGCGAGACTCTCGCCATCGCTATGGTCCTCTCCCCGGCACTCATCGTGAAGTTCGCGGTGCTGCAGGCGCAGAGCCCGAACACGATCGCCGCGAACATCGCCCTCCAGTTCCCCGAGGCGACCGGCATCAGCGTCAACGCGCTCATCGCCTCGGGACTCGTCCTGTTCGTGGTGACCCTGCTCATCAACATGCTCGCCCGCTACATCGTCAGCCGCCGCAAGGCCTTCTCTGGAGCGAACTGATGGCCACCACGACCGCCGGCGCCCCGCCGCGTCCCCTCGCCAACTCCTACACCGCCGGAAAGCTGCCCGGCTGGGCTCCGTGGACGATGCTCGTCGCATCCTGGATCATCTTCGGCGCCGTCTTCGCCATGCTGGCGGCAAGCGGGGCCACCAAGGACTTCAACATCGTCGGTGCCGTGTTCTTCGGAACCGTGTTCTTCGACGTCGCGATCTACGCCACCTCTCTGTTGATCGAGGGTTCCCGCAAGGCGGCGGACCGGCTGGTCACCTCGCTCGTCGCCACCGCCTTCATCATCGCGCTGCTCCCGCTGATCTCCCTCGGCTGGACGGTCATCGCGCAGGGCCTCGCCCGCTTCGACGTCGCCTTCTTCTCGGAGTCGATGCGCAACGTGATCGGCGCGGGCGGCGGTGCGCTGCACGCCATCACCGGGACGCTCGTCATCACGCTCCTGACGGCCGTCATCTCGGTACCGATCGGACTGCTGACCTCCATCTACCTGGTGGAGTACGGGCGCGGGATGCTGGCCCGCGGCATCACCTTCTTCGTCGACGTCATGACCGGCATCCCGTCGATCGTCGCCGGCCTGTTCGCCTACGCGCTGTTCGCCCTGATCTTCGGTCCGGCGGTCCGCAACGGCTTCATGGGCGCCATCGCACTCTCCGTGCTGATGATCCCGGTCGTGGTCCGCTCGAGCGAGGAGATCCTGCGGATCGTCCCGAACGAGCTGCGCGAGGCGTCGCTCGCCCTCGGCGTCCCGAAGTGGCTGACGGTCCTGAAGGTCGTGCTGCCGACCTCCATCGCGGGTCTCGTCACCGGCGTGATGCTCGCCATCGCCCGCGTGATCGGCGAGACTGCGCCGCTGCTGATCGTCGCCGGTTTCACGACCAGCATGAACTACGACCCCTTCAACGACCGGATGATGACCCTCCCGGTGTTCGTGTACACCCAGTACACGCAGGCGGCCGGGCTGCACGCGCAGGCCTCCATCGACCGCGCGTGGACGGGCGCCCTCGCCCTGATCATCATCGTGATGCTGCTCAACCTGGCCGGGCGCATCATCGCCAAGGTCTTCGCCCCCAAGTACGGCCGCTGACCGCGTCCGCCACCCGAACAATCTCCGCTACCCGAGAAGTCAAGGAATAACGTGTCCAAGCGCATCGAAGTCAACGACCTCAACGTGTACTACGGCAGCTTCCGCGCCGTCGAGGGCGTGTCGCTCACCATCGAGCCCCGCACCGTCACCGCCTTCATCGGCCCGTCGGGATGCGGCAAGTCGACGTTCCTCCGCACCCTGAACCGTATGCACGAGGTCATCCCGGGCGCGTACGTCGAGGGCGAGGTGCTGATCGACGGCAACAACCTCTACGGCACGGGTGTCGACCCGGTGCTGGTGCGCCGCCAGGTGGGGATGGTGTTCCAGCGCCCGAACCCGTTCCCGACGATGAGCATCCGCGACAACGTGCTCGCCGGCGTCAAGCTCAACAACCGCCGGATGTCGAAGAGCGATGCGGACGACCTCGTCGAGAAGTCGCTGCAGGGCGCGAACCTGTGGAACGAGGTCAAGGACCGCCTTGCCCTCCCCGGCTCCGGGCTCTCGGGTGGCCAGCAGCAGCGTCTGTGCATCGCCCGCGCCATCGCGGTCTCCCCCGACGTGCTGCTGATGGACGAGCCGTGCTCCGCCCTCGACCCGATCTCGACCCTCGCGATCGAGGACCTGATCGAGGAGCTCAAGAACGACTACACGATCGTCATCGTCACCCACAACATGCAGCAGGCGTCGCGCGTCTCCGACCGCACCGCGTTCTTCAACATCGCGGGCACCGGCAAGCCGGGCAAGCTGATCGAGTACAACGACACGAACCAGATCTTCTCCAACCCGACCGTTCAGGCCACCGAGGACTACGTCTCCGGCCGCTTCGGTTGATCGGCCACCCCCGCATGTAGGCTGCCGAGCATGGGCCCAGCCATCGGTGACATCCTGCCCCTCGCCATCGGGATCGCGATCAGCCCCATCCCGATCATCGCTGCGATCCTCATGCTGCTGTCGCCGAAAGCGCGCGGCACGAGCGTCGGCTTCCTGATCGGCTGGGTGCTGGGCATCGTGGTCGCGGTCGTCGTGTTCACGCTGCTGTCGTCGATCATCCCGCAGGACAGCGGCGGCTCGAAGCCGATCGCCGGCGTCATCAAGATACTGCTGGGCCTCGGACTGTTGTTCCTCGCGTTCCGGCAATGGCGCGGGCGGCCCGCTGCAGGCGTCGAGCCGGCCATGCCGAAATGGATGTCGGCCATCGATACGATGACCGCAGCACGTGGACTCGTGCTCGGGTTCCTGCTCTCGGCGCTGAACCCGAAGAACCTGCTGATGGGGGTCGCCGCGGGAGTCGCCGTCGGGTCCGGCGGGCTCACCGTCGGGGAGTCCGCCGTCGTGATCGTCGTCTATACGATCATCGCGTCCATCACGGTCGCCGGCCCGGTGATCGCCTACCTCGTCGCATCCACGCGGATGGTCGGGCCGCTCGAATCCCTGCGCGGCTGGCTGCTCCACAACAACGCGACCGTCATGGCGGTGCTGCTGCTCGTGATCGGCGTCGTCCTGATCGGCAAGGGCATCGGCAGCTTCTAGCGCGCCGCTCGCCGGCCCGGGCTGGACGACTAGGAGGCGATGGTGACGACCGGCTGCGTGGTCGGCTGATCGGATCCGCCGCGCGGTTCGACCGTGACGCCGACCGTGTCGCCCGCGGCCATGTCGCCGGCGAGGACACGCCAGGTCGACCCGGAACCCTCCGGGTTCATGGTGCCCGCCGGAATGGCCTTGCCGTCGCGCATGTACCAGAGCTCGTAGGTCTTGTCGTTCGGCAGGGACGGCAGGTCGTTCGCGACGAGCGCTGAGCGCCCCAGCTCACCCGACCAGACCAGGGTGGCGGTTCCTCCGCCCTCGATCGACGCCGTCGCGCGCTGAGCGTCGGGCGCCGCGTTGATCTCGGCGAGCGCGGACGCCTGCTGCGCCTGGTAGGAGTTGTTTCCGGAGAGGGTGGAACCGACGAAGGCGCCGCCGATGAACAGCACGACCGCGGCGGCCGCGGCGGCGAGGATGAGTCCGGGGCGCTGGAACCAGCGGCGCTGGGCGGTGCGCTCGGCGGGGCCGGCGGGTGCGGTCGGCGCGGCAGGTGTAGTGGGTTCCGGCGCATTTGCCGGAGCGGGCTCGGCGGCCGGCGCGGCAGTGGAAAGACCTGGCACGGCATCCTGAGCGGGCAGTTGCGGCGTGCCCGCCAGCCGGGCGAACAGCGCCGCCTTCAGCTCCGGGCGTGGCTCCACGGGGTCGGCGGCGAGGGCAAGTTCGGCGGCGACGTCCTCGAAGGCGCCAGCCTCCTGGTCGTCGTCCGCACCGAGGCGGTAGCCGAGGCGCGCACCGTCGCGGTGGTCGTCGCGCTCGTCCTCGTAGCTCATGTCGTCACCCCCAGTTCCTCTCGCAGCCGTATCATCGCATCGCGCAGCCGAGTCTTGGCTGTGCCGAGCGGGATGCCCAGTTCGGCCGCCACTTCGGACTGGCTGAGCCCGCCGTAGTAGGCAAGGGTGACGGCCCGTCGCTGCGGCTCACTCAGTTTCGCCATGGCCACCTCCACCCTCTCGTGCTCGACGCGCACCTCGACCGTCTCGGCCACCTGGTCGTACGCGGTCGGCAGGTCCCGGATACCGATCGCGGTGTCCCGGTCGCGCGACGCCTGAGAGGCGCGGATCCGGTCCACCGCGCGCCGGTGTGCCATCGTCAGGATCCACGTCTGCGCTCGACCTTTATTCGGATCGAACCGCGCAGCGGATTGCCACGCCTCCAGGAACACTTCCTGGGCGACCTCCTCCGACTGGGCACTGTCGATGAGGAGCCGGCGGATGAGCCCGAGGACGCGCGAAGCGGTCAGGTCGTAGAAGCGCGAAAAGGCGTCCTGGTCGCCGGACGCCGTGCGGATGAGGAGCGCGTCGAGGTCGGCCGCAGGGGCGTCGTCCACGTCGTCTCCGCTCCTCGTCCGGTCCGTCAGCGGGTGAGCGCTGCCTCTGACAGGCTGCCTGCGAAAGGCTGCCTCTACAGAAAGTGCCGGGCCGCAGAACGCCTCTCGGCGCGAGGCCGCTCGAAGCGGCTAGTTTTGGAGCCCGGGGTTACTGCGGCCCGGCGACATCAAGTGTACAGGAGCGGTTCTGCGCGTCGCCCGGCGTGGCGTTCGCGGCCCGAGAACGCGGATCCCGTCGGAGGGGTTGACCGCTCGCGTCGCCTAGTCGAGTGAGTCGGAGCGCCACAGCCGGGCGCATGCCGTCAACTCCTCAGCCGTGCGGGTGAAGCGCAGGGCACGCGTCGTCAGCTCGCTGGCACGCTCCGGGTCGAGCACGTCCCGGTCGTCGGCGACGGATGCGGCACCCGCCGCGGCGACCCGGCAGAACGCCGCAGCACGGTCCAGCGCCACAGCGAAGTCGCCCTCGAACAGCCCACGCAGGATGCGGTCCGCAAGCTCGGTGATCTCGGTCGGTCCCGTCGGATTCGGCGCACCAGCGACGACGGCGTCGATCGACCCGAGCACCTCGGTCCCCCGCTGGTAGAGGTACGCGGTGCCCTCCGCATCCTGCCGGATCAGCAGTCGCAGCAGGTAGATCCGCCACAGCGCGCCCGGCAGCGTGCGCGGGTTCGACCGCGACCACAACTCGGCGAGCGCGTCGATGCCGTGGGCGTCGGTGAACGCGACCAGCCGGTCCACCACCTCCGGGTCCGGGTTCTCGCGCACCCGGGCGAGCAGCGCTCGCGCCGTCTCGTGCGCGACCCGGCTGATCTGCGCGGGATCCTCGCCGCCCATGAAGGCCTCGAACATCCCGCTCGTGAACAACGCCGGCTTGTGGAAGCGGTCAGACATCCCCCTATTCTGCCCCTGCGACGCGACCGGGTGAATCCACGCTAGATTGGAGGCGAGGGCCTGTAGCTCAGTTGGCAGAGCATCGGACTTTTAATCCGCGGGTCGTGGGTTCGAGCCCCACCGGGCCCACCCTCTTCTCCGCATGCGAGCTGGCCGCGAAGCCGAGCGCACTCGATCTCTTGAGTCACGTGAGTGGTACGATATCCAGTACCACTTGGAGGAATCATGGCCATCACGGCAAGCGAAGCGCGCAGCGACCTCTTTGGGCTCATCGAGCGAGTCAATCTCGATCAGACCGAGGTGGAGATCACGTCCAAGCGCGGCTCAGCCGTGCTGATGTCGAAAGACGAATACGACTCGCTGCTCGAGACCACGTACCTCCTGCGCTCCCCCAAGAACGCACGCCGCCTGATCGACGCCATCGAAAGCGCCCGCGCCGGAGACACCACCGAGCACGACCTCACCAGTGAGTGATCGCAAGCTCGCCTGGACCACCGGCGGCTGGGAGGACTACGTCTACTGGCAGGGCCAGGATCGGCGAACGCTCAAGCGGATCAACCTCCTGATCGAAGACATCCTGCGGGACGACCCTTTCGACGGTGTCGGCAAGCCAGAACCGCTGAAGCACGCGCTAGCAGGAGCGTGGTCGCGGCGCATCGACGAAGCGAATCGACTCGTATACCTCGTCGACGACGCCAACGTCATCATCCTGCAGGCTCGTTACCACTACTGATGTGAGGGCACCCGCCGAGCGGTGACTAGTTGTAGCGACTCGCGTCCCATTTCCGCATCCACTCACCATTCGGCGGGCGGCGCGCTCACGCGACGCCGGTGACGCGCGTCCGCTCGAGGAGGTAGCCGACGGCGACCGCGCCCGCGACGCACAGCATGAGGGGGACGAGCAGGTCCGGGCCCTGGTTCGTGAACTCGATCGTGAGGAGCAGCGCCGTGATCGGCGCGCGCATGGTGACGGCGAGGAAGGCCGCCGCGCCGATCAGGGCGAAGGCCGGGAGTTCGGCGCCCGGCCAGAGGAGGTTCCAGGCGGCACCCCCCGCAAGTCCCAGGCCTGCGCCGATGGCGAGCGAGGGGGTCAGGGTTCCGCCGGCCGCGCCCGAGCCGATGGTACCGAGCGTCGCCGCCGCCTTGACGAGCGTGGTGAGCAGGATGAGCAGCACCGGGAGGGAGGCGGCGAACGCCAGCTGGCCGAGGGCACGGCCGTTCCCCAGGATGGCCGGCAGCCAGAGGGACGCGATCCCCACGGCGATGAACGTCAGCGGCATCGCGAGGAGGATGCCCCACGACGCGGGACGGTGGGCCTGCGCGAACCGTGCGGCGCGGACGAACCCGACCGCGGCGAACCCGATCAGCGGACCGGCCAGAACCGACCAGACCACGACGGTCGCCGTGAGGTGCATCGGGGGCAGCGCGTACAGGGGGTTCGCGGGCACCCAGATCCGCGCCACCAGGGCGGCGACGGCGGACGCCGCGAACGCCGGCAGCACGGTCGCGAAGCTGATCTCGGCGAGCAGGATCTCGATGGCGAAGACGGCGCCGCCGAACGGGACGTTGTAGACCGCCGCGAGTCCGGCACCCGCCCCGCAGGCGACGAGGATGCGACGCTCGCGCGCCGAGAGACCGGCCCGCTCCGAAAGCCAGCCGGCCCAGAGGGCGCCCACCTCGCGCGGCGCGACCTCCCGGCCGATCGAGGCGCCGAGGCCGACGATGATGACCTGCAGCGCGGCGTTCAGCAGCGTGACCACGGCGGGCATCCGCCGACCGTTCACCGACTGCTCCACCGAGACCACCGCGTGGGACGGCGAGCGCCTCCCCCAGCGCCGCAGAGCCCACCAGCCGACACCGCCGAGCACACCGGCGACGGCGAGCGCGACGACGCGGTTGAGCGGGGGCGCATTCAGCAGACCCTCCAGGAAGTCGCCCTCGGAGTAGCCGAACGCGAGGTGCTGCAGGGCGTGCAGCCCGAGGTACACCAGGCCGCCGCCGACGCCCGCGCCGGCACCGACGAGCGCGGTCACCACGACGAGGCGGACGACCCACTGCGGCGTCGCCGAGCCGGGCGCGAAGCGGGCGGAGGGCACGAGCCCAGCGTAACGGCGTCGCCGGGTGGCAACCGTCTGGTATCCCGCAACGAACCGTTCACCGGCCGCCGCTAGCCTGGCGACGTGTCCATCGCCCGCGACGAGGTTTCCGAGCTCGTGACCGAGCTCGCGCCCGATCCGGAGCGCCCCGAATCCGATGAGCGGCCGTCACGACTTCCGGGCGGGCGCGTCAGTGTCCGTGTGATGACTCTTCTGACGATCCGCCGACTGTGGCCGGTGTTGACGGCGCTCGCGCTCGGCTGCCTGGCGGCGGTCGTGATCCTGGCCCTCGCGCTGCAGACCGAATTCCCGCTCTTCTCGGAGGCTTCGGCGGCACGCGGACGCGACTGCGCGACCATCCGCAGCGCCCGGCACGCACTCGACCGCCAGCTGGAGCTAGAGCTGGCTGCGGTGAGCGCGCATCCGATCGAAGCAGGGCAGGGCGTCCAGGATGCGGTGGCAGGGTTCCACGCGGCGACCCGCGACCTCGGCACGCCCTCGGTGGCCAGGGCCCTCGGTGATGTCGACCGGCGGCTCGATGCCCTGACGAGCGTGGTCAATGGGACGGGGACGGACTCCGCCGGCACGGACACCGCCGCGGAGGTCGCGCGGGCCAACGGCGAGGTGCAGGTCTCCTGGGAGGGCGCGATCGCGCGCGTGTGCTCCTGAAGGCGGCGGCGACAGGTCAGCCGGCGACCAGCGCGCCCACGGTGAGCAGTGAGACCGACTCCGAGGTGCAGGCCGTCACACCCGCATCCTTCACGAAGAGCGACTCGGTCGAACCCGGTGGGTAGACGCGGAAGCCGTCGGCCGGCTTCGGCTTGCAGTCCGCCTCCGGATAGTTCAGCGCCTGCGTGATCTTCAGCGGCGCCTGGGCGGTTCCGCCCGGCTGCAGCACGACCGTGGGATGCGGCGTGCTGCGGTCGAACTCGGCCGCGGAACCCAGCTGCGTGCCGTTGCCATCGCCCACGAAAGACACGCCCGGCCAGCCCTGCAGCGAGCACTCCTTCGAACCGTTGTTGGTGAGCACGATGGTCACTTCGACGCTGCCGGCCGCTCCCCCGCCGCCCTTGCCGATGGTCCCGGTGAGGTCGCCCGTGTCGCACTGCCCTTCGATCGGCACGGCGGTCGTCGTGGATGTCGGCCGCGGGGACGATGACGCGGAGCCCGACGCCGACGGCGACGCGCTGTCGGTGGTGGGCGCGGTGTTCGGCGTGCCGCATCCCACCATCGCAAGCGCGAGCGAGAGAGCGACGACGGCGGGGCCTGCGACGCGGAGCGTCCTCTTCCTGGTCATGGGTCCATCCAACAGGCCGGGCCGCGCAAAATCCTGCGACCCGCCGAAGCGAGGCTGGCAGGATGGACGCATGAAGGCGATCGGATCCTGGCTCGCACGATGGTGGACGATCGGGGTGCCGGCGATCGGCGTGGTGGTGCTCATCGCGTTCTGGACGGTCGAACTGAGCCCGGTCGCCGTCGGCTTCATCGCGGTGGTGCTGGCGGGCACGGTGCTCGCGGCCGTGCAACACGCGGAGGTCGTCGCCCACCGGGTCGGCGAACCGTTCGGCTCCCTGGTGCTGGCTGTGGCGGTGACCGTCATCGAGGTGGCGCTGATCGTCACCCTCATGACCACGGGCAAGGATTCGCCCGAACTTGCCCGGGATACCGTCTTCTCCGCCGTGATGATCACGATGAACGGCATCGTGGGGCTGTCGCTCCTGCTGGCCGCCTCCCGGCATCAGTCCACGAAGTTCAACGCTCAGGGCAGCGGCGCAGCACTCGCGACCGTGGCGGCGCTCGCGACCCTGACCATGGTGCTGCCGAGCTTCACCTCAACGCCCGGGCCGGTCTTCTCCGCGCCGCAATTGGTGTTCGCGGCCATCGCCTCCCTCGCCCTGTACGGGATGTTCGTCTTCACCCAGACGGTCGCTCATCGCGACTTCTTCCTCCCGGTGGGGAGCAAAGGCCGGCCGCTGCCGGAGGACGAGCACGCGGAGGCGCCGACGACTCGGACCGCCTGGATCAGCCTGGGCCTGCTCCTCGTCTCCCTTGTCGCGGTCGTCGGACTGGCGAAGCTGGAGTCGACCCCGATCGAGCGGGCGGTGACTGGGCTCGGCCTCCCGCAGTCCTTCGTCGGTGTGGTCATCGCTCTGCTGGTACTGCTGCCGGAGGGCATCGCGGCATCCAAGGCGGCGATCCGCAACCGCACCCAGACGAGCCTCAACCTGGCGCTGGGCTCGGCGATGGCGAGCATCGGCCTGACGATCCCGGCGATCGCGGTCGCCTCGATCTGGCTCCCGACCGCGCTTCACCTGGGGCTCGGCGCGAGCCAGATCGTGCTCCTGGTGCTGACGGTGCTCGTCAGCATCCTCACCATCGTGCAGGGACGGGCGGTGCGGCTGCAGGGCGGCATCCACCTGGTGCTGTTCGCCGCGTTCATCTTCCTGTCGATCGCGCCGTAGGCCGGCCCGGCGGGTTCAGGCGCGGGCGACCGCCGCGTCGAACAACTGCTCGGCCGCGAGGCGTGCCGCCTCCGGCGTCCCCCCGCGCATGGCGGCGCTGGCGGACGCACCGTCGAACAACAGGGTGAGCTGGATGGCGAGGATGTGCGCATCCACGGCGCCCGCGGCGACCGCCTGGCGCTCGAAGTAGGAGGTCAGCTCCTCCTTGAAGTGGCGGGCGACGACGGCGGCGGGATGCTCGCGGTCGCGCAGCTCGGTGGCCACGTTGACGAAAGGGCAACCGAAGAAGTCGGCGACCTGCGCGGCCTCGTGCAGCGCCTCGAAGACGTGGAGGGTGCGCTCGCGCGGTGTGCCGTCATCGTCTCCGGCGAAGTATCCGGCCACGACGCGCGGCCCGTACTCGGTCAGCATGGCGGCGACGATGTCGTCCTTGCCGTCGAAGTGCTGGTAGATCGAGCGCTTCGAGACCTCCGCCTCCTGCGCGAGACGATCCACCCCGACCGCGTTGACGCCCTCTCGGACGAACAGCTCGGCCGCCGCAGCCAGCACGCGCTCGCGGGGCTTCGGCCTGGGTAGGGTCTGCGGGATGGTCACGAAGCGATTCTACGGAAGGGCTTGCGAAAAGTAAACCGATCTGTGTACATTGCTCGTACACCGATCGGTGTACTTTTTGGAAGGAATCCCCATGACCGACATCACCGGACGCGTCGCCCTCGTCACCGGCGCCAACCGCGGCCTCGGCGCCGCCTTCGTCGCGGCCCTCCTAGAGCGCGGAGCGACCAAGGTCTACGCCGCGGCCAGGCGCCTCGAGACCGTCGCCTCCGACGACCCGCGCGTCGTTCCGCTGGCGCTCGACGTGACCGACGCGGACAGCATCCGCCGTGCCGCGGAGACCGCTGGCGACGTCACCATCCTCGTCAACAACGCCGGGATCGCCTCCGGCGAGTCGCTCGTCACCGGCGACTTGGATGCGATCCACCGCGAGTTCGACACGAACTTCTGGGGTCCCGTGCTCCTCACCCGCGCCTTCGCCCCGGTGCTCGAAGCGAACGGAGGCGGCGCAATCGTGAACATGCACTCCGCCCTCAGCTGGCTCGCCGTCGGCTCCTATAGCGCGACCAAGGCCGCTCTCTGGTCGGCCAGCAACTCCGCGCGCGTGGAGCTGGCGCCGGCGGGCATCCAGGTCGTCGGCGTGCACGTCGGCTACGTCGACACCGACATGGCGGCCGACGTCTCGGCCGAGAAGGTGCCGCCGCGCCAGGTCGTCGACGAGGCGCTCGACACCGTGGCGGACGGCGGAGCCGAGGCGATCGTCGGCGACACCGCGAAGCACGTCAAGTCGCGGCTGCACGAGGACGTCCGGGCGCTCTACCCCCAGCTCGCCAAGTAGGCCTCGCCGCCGAACCCCTCCGGACGGATCCCCCAGCTCACGGTCCAGGTCTCGCCCGGCGCCAGCCAGCGCAGGCCACGACCGGAGTTGAAGGCGTCCGCCGGAGCGGTCATCGGCTCGATCGCGAGCGCGACGCCGTCCGGCTTCGTGGCGAATGACCGATGCGTGAAGACCTGCACGTAGCGGAAGGCCTCGTCGCCCCACAGCACGACCTGCCGGCCGTCGTCCGCGGCGAGCACATGCTCCACCGGCCCGGCGGGCAACTCGGCGAAACCGGTGTCGAGGTCCAGGTCGCTGACGCGGCGACCGCCGGAGAGGTCGAACGGCGTGCCCTCCACCGGGAGCTCGTCGGTGACGTTGCTGCGCGCATCCACCTCGAAGCGGGTGCGCGCCGCGACGGTCACGGTGAGCTGCTCGGGCGGCACGTCGGCGATCCGGAGGTAGGGATGCGCTCCCACGGCCACCGGCGCGGCTTCGTCGCCCACGTTCGTCACGACGTGGCTGACCTGCAGCCCCTCGGTGTGCAGTTCGTGGGTCACCGCGGTGTCGAGCAGGAACGGGTACCCCGGCTCCGGGTAGATCGTGGCCGCCTGCGTCACCACCGAGTCGGTACGCTCCACCAGCTCGTAGGGCCGCCGCCGCAGCAGGCCGTGGATCGCGTTGCGTTTCGCCGGCTCTGTCAGGTCGAGCTGGCGCGGCTGTCCCTCGTGCACCCAGCGTCCGTCGGCCACCCGGTTCGGCCACGGGACGAGCACGATCCCGCACGCCGATGGCGGCTGCTCCTCGGCGGGATAGGGCTCGGTCAGGTCGGATTCGCCGAAACGGAGCGAGCGGATCCCCGCCCCCACCTGCACGATGGTGGCGCTCAGGTCGCCGAAGTCGAGTTCGTACTGTTCACCGGTCGCGGGTCGCATGGAACCAGGTTAGGCCTCAGGCGACGACCACCGGGAGTCCGGCTTCGCGGAGGGCGTCGACAGCAGCCCGCGGCGCCGACTCGCCCGTGATCAGCTCGGCCACCTCATCCACGGCGGCGATCCGGCCCAGGTGCGTACGGCCGAGCTTCGTGCCGTCGGCGACGACCACGGCCCGCTCCGCCGAGCGCACCATGACCCGCTTGAGGTCGGCCTCCGGCAGGTTGACGTTGGTGATTCCGCCAGAGGGATCGACGCCCGTGCACCCGATGAACGCCACGTCGGCGTGCACCCGTTCCAGCAGCACGGCGGCGAGCGGCTCGACCAGCGAGTGTTGGAGCGGACGGAGCGTCCCTCCCGTCACGACGACCTCGAACCTCGGGATGGCGCGCTCCAGTTCGAGCGCGATCGTCAGGCCGTTGGTGATGACGGTCACCTGCTCCAGGTCGTCGCGCTCGACGAGAGCGCGCGCGATCGCGGCGGTCGTGGTGCCGACGTCGAGCAGGACGCTGCTGCCGGGCGCGACCATCGCGGCTGCGGCCTGGCCGATCCGGCGCTTCTCGTCGGCGGACGCCTGCAGGGCCTCTTCGAAGCTCGGCTCGCGCATCCCGGCTGTTCGCAGCATCGCGCCACCGTGCACCCGCCGGATGCTGTTCTCGCGGTCGAGCGCGTCGAGGTCGCTGCGGACCGTGACGTCGGAGACCTGGAACGCCTCGCTGAGGTCGGCCACGCGCGCGAACCCGGAACGCCCGATCAGTTCGAGCATGCGTTCGCGGCGGAGAGCGGCGGGCAGAGGTTCGCTCATATCCTCATGCTGGAGGGCTTCCGAATTCTTGTCAATACAGAAGCGATTGCGTATTCTGACTTTCGGAATCGAAAGGATCTGATGGCCGCGATCACGAAGCGTCCCACCCGTCTCTCCGACGGCCGGGACCTCATCTACTACGACGACGCCGACACGACGCTGGTCCCCGAGCGCAAGCCGGACCTGCGGGAGCCGTCGCCGCGTCCAGCGACCGCCACCATGCGGCAAGATCCCCTCACCGGCGAATGGGTCTCCATCGCGGCAGCCCGTCAGAACCGCGTGATGCTGCCGCCCGCCGAGCTCGACCCGCTCGCGCCGGCCACGCCATCCAATCCCTCCGAGATCCCCGACCTGTACGACGTCGCGGTGTTCGAGAACAAGTCGCCGTCGTTCGGTCCGCTGCTCGAAGACGGCAACGCGCCCGAAGGCGCGGACGACCTGGCTCAGGTCGGGCTGGAGCGCACCCGCACCTCGGTCGGGCGGTGCGAGGTCGTCTGCTTCAGCCCCGCGACCGCCGGCGCGTTCGGCAGCCTCACCCCCTCCCGCGCACGCACCGTGATCGAGGCCTGGGCCGACCGCACCACCGCGCTCTCCGCCCTGCCGGGCGTGCGTCAGGTGTTCCCGTTCGAGAACCGCGGCGAGGCCATCGGCGTGACGCTGCACCACCCGCACGGGCAGATCTACGCGTACCCCTACATCACACCGCGCACCTCCGCCCTCATCCGCTCGCTCGACTCCTACGGGCCGACGCTTTTCGCCGACATCCTGGAGCGCGAGCGGGCATCCGACCGCGTCGTACTCGCGGGCGAGCACTGGACGGCGTTCGTACCGTTCGCTGCGCGCTGGCCCATCGAGATCCACGTCCTGCCGCACCGGCACGTCGCCGACCTCGCCGAGACGAACGATGCGGAGCGGGACGAACTGGCGACCTTCTATCTGAGGGTGCTGCGCGGGGTGGATGCGCTGTACGACTCCCCCACGCCGTACATCGCCGCCTGGCATCAGGCGCCCGTCGGCGTCCGCCGGGACG
The DNA here is from genome assembly GCF_058138205.1 of Leifsonia sp. RCC_180. Classification (NCBI taxonomy): domain Bacteria; kingdom Bacillati; phylum Actinomycetota; class Actinomycetes; order Micrococcales; family Microbacteriaceae; genus Leifsonia; species Leifsonia sp. RCC_180. Next base: position 1,600,325 of record NZ_CP200340.1, read on the forward strand.
AGATCCGGCTGATGCTGCAGCTGACCTCGCCCCGGCGCGGCGCGGATAAGCTGAAGTTCCTGGCCGGCTCCGAGGCCGCCATGGGCGCGTGGGTCGGCGACATCCCGCCGGAGCAGGCTGCTGCAGCCCTCCGGGAGGCCGTCGCCCGGGCCGACCGGGACAGCCCGGTCGGCGAGCTGCCCGTCGCGGTGTCGGGACTCGTCACCGCCCCCACCACAGACCGAGAGGCTCACCGATGACCGACCTGCGCACCGGCGTCCGCGACGACTTCGCCGAGGTGTTCGGCCACGAGCCCGACGGCGTCTGGTCGGCGCCCGGCCGCGTCAACCTGATCGGCGAGCACACCGACTACAACCTCGGCTTCGTGCTGCCCTTCGCCATCAACCGGCGCACCGTCGCCGCCGTCGGCGCTCGGGACGACCGGGTCATCCGGGTCGGCAGCACCTTCGCCGACGAGCTCGTGGAGGTGTCCCTCGACGACCTCCGATCCGACAGCCTCAGCGGCTGGTCGGCGTATCCGCTGGGTGTGGCCTGGGCACTGCGCGAGTTCGGCGCCGACCTCGGCGCCGTCCCGGGCGTCGACATCCTCATCGACTCGAATGTGCCCGTCGGCGCAGGCCTGTCGTCGTCGGCCGCCATCGAGAGCGCCGTCGCGGTCGCCCTCAACGAACTGTGGCGGCTCGGACTCGACCGTCGCACGCTCGCCCGCGTCGGCCAGCGCGCCGAGAACGTCGCCGTCGGTGCGCCCACCGGGATCATGGACCAGTCCGCCTCCCTTCTCGGCGAGGCCGACGCCGCCGTCTTCCTCGATTGCCGCTCGCTCGACTCCGAGGTCGTGCCGCTGGGGCTGGAAGCCGCCGGCCTCGAGATCCTCATCATCGACACGGGCGTGGAGCACTCCCACGCGACCGGCGGATACGCCGACCGCCGCGCGTCCTGCGAGAAGGGCGCCCGCATCCTCGGCGTCGAAGCGCTCCGGGATGTCTCGGTCGCCGACCTCGACACCGCGCGCGACCTGCTCGACGACGTGACGTTCCGGCGCGTCCGCCACATCGTCACGGAGGACCAGCGGGTGCTCGACACGGTTCGCACGCTGCGGGAGCAGGGACCGGCCGCGATCGGCGAGCTGCTCGACGCCTCCCACGCGTCCATGCGCGACGACTTCGAGATCTCCGTCCCGGAGCTCGACCTCGCCGTCGAGACGGCACAGGCGAACGGAGCCATCGGCGCGCGGATGACCGGCGGCGGCTTCGGCGGCTCGGCGATCGCCCTCGTTCCTTCCGACGCGCTGAGCCGGGTGCAGGTGGCACTCGACGGCGCGTTCGCGGAACACGGGTTCGGGGCGCCGGACGTGTTCACGGTCCGGCCGTCGGAGGGCGCGCGCCGCGAGAGCTGAACCGGGCCGCGGCCGGCCTCGCCGAAACCCGTTCACCCGCGCGTCACCGGCACGCGGCAGACTGTGACGCGTGAAGGGACAGCGCGTGAACGACCCGGTCATCGAGTGGCTGGATGCGGACACCGTCCAGGTGCGGCAGCCGAAGGCATCCCACTGGGAGGCGCCCTTCCTGTACCTGCTGTTCGGGCGGGAGCGGGCGCTCCTCATCGACACCGGCGCGACGGCCGATGAGGCCGTGTTCCCGCTCCGCGCGACGGTGGAGGGGCTGATCGCGGACTGGCTGCGTCGCAATCCCGTGGTGTTCACCCGGCCCTATCCCCTGGTGGTGGCGCACTCGCACGCGCACGGCGACCACATCGCCGGCGACCCGCTGCTGCGGGACCGGCCCGGGACGACGATCGTCGGCACGAGTCCCGCCGAGGTCATCGGGTTCTTCGGCTTCCGCGCGTGGCCGGACGAGTCGGTCGCTTTCGATCTGGGGCGCCGGGTCATCGATGTGATCGGCGGCCCCGGCCACGAGCCGTCCGCTGTGGTCTTCTTCGACCGGCGGACGGGCATCCTGTTCACCGGCGACACGGTGCTCCCTGCGCGGCTATACGTGCGGGACCTCGTCCAGTTCCGGGCGACCATCGACCGGCTCATCCGCTTCCGCGACGACCCACCCGCGCCGGTGCGCGAGCTGCGCGGAGCGCACATCGAGCTGTCGACGACGGGCTTCGACTACCCGGCGGGCACCGTCGACCAGCCGGATGAGGCGCCCCTCCCCCTGCGACCGGCGATCCTCGATCGGGTGCGCTCGGCGCTCGACGACCTCCGGGGCGAGCCGGGCGAGCGCGTCGAGCGCAAGCGCTTCGTCGTCGTGCTCGACCGCTAGGAGTCGACCGCTAAGAGTGGGCCGCTAGGGCTCGACAGGGCTGGGGTCGCCGCCGGTGAGGCGGACCAGCTCCTCGAACGTCGTCGGGAAGACGGTGTGGGCGTGGCCGGCGGCCGCCCAGACTTCCGGGTAGCCGGCGAGCGCCACATCCACCACCGTGCGAAGCGGCGCGGGATGCCCGACCGGCGCGACGCCGCCGATGGTCTGGCCGGTCGCCGCCTTCACCGTCTCGGCGTCGGCACGGCGGATGCGACCGCCGAGGCGTTCGCCGAGGAACGCGGTGTCCACGCGGTGGGCTCCGGAGGTCATGACGAGAAGCGGCTCGCCGTCGAGCGTGAAGACCAGGGAGTTCGCGATCGCGCCGACCTCGATGCCCAGTTCGGCCGCGGCAGCGGCAGCCGTCGGGGTCGCCGTCTCGAACCAGCGCACGCGCGGCTCGACACCGGCCGCGAGCAGGGCCGCCTCCACGCGCTCGACGGCAGGATGCGTCCGCTCTGCTGCCTCTTTCCGCTCGTCCGCCGCTTCGCTCACCGCAGTCCCCTCTCCGCCGCCTCGACCACATTCTGCAGGAGCAGCGCCCGGGTCATCGGGCCGACTCCGCCCGGGTTGGGCGAGATCCACGACGCCACCTCGGCGACCTCGGGCGCGACGTCACCCGCGACGACGCTCTTGCCGGTGACCGGATCCTCGATGCGGCTGACGCCCACGTCGACGACGACCGCGCCCGGCTTCACCTGATCCGCAGTCACCAGCCCGGCGACTCCGGCGGCGGCCACGATGATGTCGGCCCGGCGCAAGTGGACGTCGAGGTCGCGCGTCCCGGTGTGCGTGAGGGTGACGGTGGCGTTGAACTCGCGGCGGGTGAGCAGGGCCCCGATCGACCGACCCACGGTGACGCCGCGCCCGACGACCACGACCTCCGTGCCGCGGATGTCGATGTCATGCCGCAACAGCAGTTCGATGATGCCCCGCGGCGTGCACGGCAGCGGCGAGGTGATCGGGCGGTTCGCGTTGAGCACGAGGCGGCCGAGGTTCGTCGGGTGGAGCCCGTCCGCATCCTTCGCCGGGTCCACCAACTCGAGGATGGCGTCGGTGTCGAGGTGTCCGGGCAGCGGCAACTGGACGATGAAGCCGGTACAGTCGGCGTCTTCGTTGAGCTCCTCCACCGCCCCCTCCAACTCGGTCTGGGAGATATCGGCGGGCAGGTCGCGGCGAAGGGAGGCGATGCCCACCTCGGCGCAGTCGCGGTGCTTGCCCGCGACGTACCACTGCGAGGCAGGGTCGTCGCCGACGAGGATCGTTCCGAGCCCGGGGACGACGCCGCGCTCACGCAGCGCGCTGACCCGCTCTTTCAGCTCCGCCTTGATCTCGGCGGCGGTCGCTTTTCCGTCCAGAATCCGTGCCGTCACGTTCGCACCTTCCGCAGAACGACGCCGCCGGCTCCTGAGTTTTTCGCCTCGAACGGCGTGAATCGCCCGAAAAACTCAGGAGCTGTTGGCTTGGGGGCTAGATCGAGGAGGGAAGCTCGACGGGGAAGCCCTGCTGGCCGGAGGCCGTCAGGCCGGGGTAGAGCGGGAAGGCGGCGGTGAGGGCGTCAACCCGGGCGCGCAGGGCCCGGGTGTCGGCGCCGGGACGCAGCGCGAGCGCGATGATGTCGGCCACCTCGGTGAACTCCGTGTCGCCGAAGCCGCGCGTCGCGAGCGCCGGGGTGCCGATGCGGAGGCCGGAGGTCACCATCGGCGGGCGAGGGTCGAACGGCACCGCATTGCGGTTCACCGTGATACCGACCTCGTGCAGCACGTCCTCGGCCTGCTGGCCGTCGAGCTCCGACGTGCGGAGGTCGGCGAGCACCAGGTGCACGTCGGTGCCGCCGGTGAGCACATCCACGCCGGCCGCCCGGGAGTCCTCGGCGGTCAGGCGCGACGCGAGGAGCTGCGCGCCACGGATGGTGCGCTCCTGGCGGTCCTTGAACTCATCGGTCGCCGCCAGCTTGAACGCGGTGGCCTTGGCGGCGATGACGTGCATGAGCGGGCCGCCCTGCTGGCCGGGGAACACGTTCGAGTTGAGCTTCTTCGCAAGCTCCATGTCGCGGCTCACGATGAAACCGGAGCGCGGGCCGCCGATGGTCTTGTGGACGGTCGAGCTGACCACGTCCGCGTACGGCACGGGCGACGGGTGCAGGCCTGCGGCGACGAGACCGGCGAAGTGGGCCATGTCGACCCAGAGCTTGGCGCCGACCTCATCCGCGATCTCGCGGAAGGCGGCGAAGTCGAGCTGGCGCGGGTAGGCCGACCAGCCCGCGATGATGACCTGCGGCTTGTGCTCGAGGGCCTTGTCACGCACGACGTTCATGTCGACGAGGAAGGTCTCCGGGTCGACGCCGTACGAGACGGCGTTGTAGAGCTTGCCCGAGAAGTTCAGCTTCATGCCGTGGGTGAGGTGGCCGCCGTGCGACAGCTCCAGGCCCAGGATGGTGTCGCCGGGCGTCGCGATGGCGGAGAGCACTGCGGCGTTCGCGGACGCACCGGAGTGCGGCTGCACGTTCGCGTACTCCGCGCCGAAGAGGGCCTTCGCCCGGTCGATCGCCAGCTGCTCGGCGATGTCGACGTACTCGCAGCCGCCGTAGTAGCGACGGCCGGGGTAGCCCTCCGCGTACTTGTTGGTGAGCACCGAGCCGACCGCTTCGAGAACGGCACGCGGCACGAAGTTCTCGGAGGCGATCATCTCGAGGTAGTCGCGCTGGCGACCGAGCTCGAGCTGCAGTACCTCCGCGATCTCGGGGTCGACCTCCGCCAGGGGGGCGGTGAAGGTCGAGGGGAGGGTATCGGTCATTGCCGGCTCCTTCGTACAGGGATGGACCAATTGCGTAGCGACCCAGGCGCGCGGCCGCATCCATCCGTGTTTTCGAGGTACCGTGTCGCTCCCCGATGGTGACCATCTGAGCGCCAGTCGCGACGTGGGCAAGCATAGCAAAGGCCGCACTGCGCGGAACCCTTGCCGATAAGTTAGGACCCCTGCAATACTCACTGTGGCCGACCGACGGGGCGGGCGGGTGCCGGCCGTTCCGCACCCCCTGACGACTGAGGAGCCCCAGCGTGGTCGTGCCCCGTCCTGTCCGCGTCGAACCGCATGACGCGTCGCCGTTCGTCCTCCGCCCGTCCGGGCGCATCAGCGTCGCAGGTCCCGGAGCGGATGCCGTGGCCCGCCTCCTCCGCGCCGAACTCGCCGCCGACTGCGGTCGCGCGCCTGCCATCGTCGACGAGCCGCCCGAGTTCGGCGACATCGCCATCGTGATCGCGCCGGGCGAGGGTCCGCACGAGGACGGCTCGGACAGCGAGGAGGGCTACACCCTGGAGGTCTCCGCCGAGGGCGTCCGCATCGGCGCGGCGACGGAAGCCGGCGCGTTCTGGGGCGTGCAGACGCTCCGCCAGCTGCTTCCCGCCGCCTGTGACGGCGAGGCGCTCAGCATCGAGCCCGTCCGCATCCACGACCACCCGCGCTTCGATTACCGAGGGGCGATGCTGGATGTCGCCCGGCACTTCTTCACGCCCGACGAGGTGAAGCGGTTCGTGGATGCGATCGTGCTGCTCAAGGTGAACCACCTGCACCTGCATCTGACGGACGACCAGGGTTGGCGCATCCACATCGAGTCGTGGCCAGAGCTGACGCGCATCGGCGGCTCGACCGGCAGCGACGGCAGCCGTGGCGGGTTCTACACGCAGGACGAGTTCCGCGACATCGTCGCGTACGCGGCCGAACGGCACGTCACCGTCGTCCCCGAGATCGACATGCCCGGGCACACGAACGCGGCGCTCGCGTCGTACGCGGAACTCAATGCCGACGGCGTGGCGCCCGCCCTCTACACGGGCTCCGACGTCGGGTTCAGCACCCTCCGGACCGGGGACGAGCTCACGGAGCGCTTCGTCCGCGACGTCGTGCGCGAGGTTGCCGCGCTCACCCCTGGTCCCCTCCTGCACCTCGGCGGCGACGAGTGCCTGAGCACGCCGCCCGCGGACTTCATCGCGTTCGTGGAGGACGCCGCCGCGGTCGTGCAGGAGAACGGCAAGACGCCGGTCGGCTGGCACGAGCTCGGCAAGGCCGGCCGGCTGCCCGTGGGCACGGTCGGCCAGTACTGGGACTTCACCACCCCGCGCGGCCGTGCCGCCGAGCTCGCGCTGACCTTCGTCCGCGGCGGCGGCTCGCTGATCATGTCGCCGTCCGACGTCTCCTACCTCGACATCGTGTACGAGGAGGGGGACCCGATCGGCCAGGACTGGACCGGCGGCCCCACGACTCTGAGGAACGCCTTGGTGTGGGACCCCGCTCGCATCGTCCCCGGGGTGGGCGATGCGCACATCCTGGGCGTCGAAGCCCCACTGTGGACCGAGACGGTCGCCACCATCGAGGAGGTGGAGGAGATGGTGTTCCCGCGGCTCGCAGCCATCGCCGAGATCGGGTGGTCGCCGGCTCCTGCGGACACCGAGCCGGTGGAGGCGGCCCGCGACATCGACGAGTTCGCGGAGCGCGTCGCCCGGCTGGCGGAGCACTGGGATGCGGCGGGGACCCGTTATCGGCGGGTGCCGGAGGTCTCCTGGCCGGAGCGCGTCGGCTGACCAGAATTCAGGAAGCCCGGCTCACGGGTACCCGATGAACCACAGCAGCACGATCGCGACAGGCTGAAGCGCCACGCACGTGATCAGCGCCGCTTTACGTGCCCGCCGGTTGCGCGTCAGCCCACGGGCGCCCGCCAGCGGCGAGAGCGGCAGCAGCAGGCGGAAGGTGCTCTGCTGCGGCAGGAACACCGCGAACAGGTACAGCCCGTAGCTCACGGCGAAAGCGACCATCTCCGTCCCGAGCGCACGGACCGACGGCCGCGTCACGACCCACGTGAAGCCGGCGACGATCGCGATCACGATGAGCGCCCCGAGGATGCTGAGGTAGCGCCAGCTGAGCAGGAACCACGGCGTGAGCGGGATGAACGCCACGTTGCCGATGAACCCGGTCCACCATGACAGCTCGGTACTGAGATAGGCGTCGCCGGTGCCCGTCACCGCTGCCGCGATGATCGGCCACGAGAGTCCCGCCAGCGCCAGGATCCCACCCGTCACGATGATGGCGAGTCGCTCCCGGGGAAGGAACCCGTCGCCGCCCCTCCGCGATCGAACGGTACGGACGATGAACACGATCGCGAGGGCGAGCGGCAGTGCGAGCTCCCCCGGCCGGGTGAACGCGGCGGCCACGCCAACGGGCAGCATGAGCCAGTGCCGGCGCTGGATCATCATCAGCAGCGCGGCGAACATCAGGAAGAAGAACATGCTCTCGGCGTAGGCGATCTGCAGCACGAACGAGAGCGGTCCGAAGCAGAAAAACGCGGTCGCCCAGAAGGCACTGGAGACACCGGCCCGAGCGGCGACCAACCGGAACAGAACGACGCTCGCCGCCGCTCCGAAGGCCATCGCCACCGCGAAGCCGGCCGGATAGAAGCTCATCCCGGTCAGCAGCATCACGACCCGCACGACCATCGGGTACAGCGGGAGGAACGCCCAGGGATTCTGCTGCACCGCGCCGTCGCTGTCGAGGGGCAGCGAGGTCGGGTATCCCTGCTCGACGATCTGGCTGTAGTAGGCGCCGTCCCAGGATCCGGAGAACGTGAAGAAGGTGGGGTTCATGCTCGGGCTCGCGAAGTCCCAGTGCCCGAGCGTCGCAGCGAGGAACATCGCCAGCATCAGCATCGTGGTCAGGACCCGCGAGACGGCGTACAGGATGAGCACGGCGGCCCACCAGGGCACCTCGCGCCCGGCGATGCGGAGCCTGCGGGGTACGCCGAGGGGGGCTCCCGTCAGCTCCGGTCGCCTCGTAGTCGTGGTGCCCGCTGTCATCGTCCCGTCCGGTAGCCGTCCATGATTCGCCTTCAGGATGCTACCGCCGACGATCGGCCCCGGGCAGCGGTTGACGCGGGCCTGAGAATGTCCTCATCCGGCGGGAGGCGACCGCATCGCGCCACACGAGCGGCGCCTCCCGCCTGGCCTTTCTCGAGTAGCCGGCTCCCGGGGAGCTACTTCACGCTGCCGGCGGTGAGCCCGCCGACCAGCCGCTTCTCGATGAGCATGAACAGGATGACGACGGGGATCACTGCGACCACCGACACCGCGAACACGTATTGCCACGCCGCGTCGTACTGCCCGACGAACTTGGTGAGCGCCACCGACAGCGGCTGGTTCGCATCCGTCGACAGGATCACCAGGCTCGCCGCGAACTCGTTCCACGACGCCACGAACGTGTAGATGATCGCGGTGACGATCCCTGGCCAGACCAGCGGCAGCTGCACGCGGAAGAGGACCGTCCACTTGCCCGCACCGTCCAGCTGTGCCGCCTCGTCGACCTCCTTGGGCACACCGGCGAAGAAGCTGTGCATGATCCAGATCGCGAACGCGAGGTTGAACGCCGCGTTCACGAGGATCATCGCCAGCCACGTGTCGTTGATCCCGAGCGCCACCATCTCCTTGAAGAGGCCCGTGGCGAGCACCGTGGGCTGGAGCATCTGGGTGACGATCACGAGGAAGAGGAAGATTCCTCGGCCCGGGAAGCGGAACCGCGCTGTGTAATACGCCGCCGGCACGCACACAAGCAGCACCAGCGCCGTCGCGAACACGGAGATCACGATGGTCGAGATGAGGTTGTACGGCAGAGGGGTCTCCGGCGTCGACCACATCGTGAGGTAGTTCTCGGGATGCCACTGCTCGGGCAGGTAGGTCGGCGGCACCGCGAGGATGTTGTTCCTGCTCTTGAACGAGCCGACCAGCATGATCAGGTACGGCGCGATGAAGACCAGGGCGATGACCAGCCCGGCGAGCATCTTCCCGGCGGTGCGCCAGGTGAACGCGGACTCGCGGGGGCGGCGGCTGCGCGCCTTCGGCGCTCCAGCGATCAGAGTCGGGGCCGGCGCGGTCACGAGACCTCCTTCATCGGCTTGACCACCCACAGGTAGATGCCCACGACCACGAGCACGATCAGGAAGTTGATCACGCTGAGCGCGCTCGAGAGGTCGATGCGCTGCTCGTTCTGCAACAGCTTGAACACGTACGTGGTGGTGGTGTCGGCCTTGTAGCCGGGGATCGACCCCGTCATGAGTTTCAGGATGGGGAGCGAGTTGAACACGTTGATGATGTTGATCAGCGCCGCCAGTGCGATGGCGTTGCGCAGGTTCGGCAGCGTCACGCTGAAGTAGGAGCGGCTGGCGCTGGCCCCATCCATCTTCGCCGCCTCGAGCATGTCGCCCGGGATACCGGCGAGCCCGGCCAGGATCGTGTAGGTCGTGAACGGCAGGGAGACGAACACCGCGATCCCGATAGAGGAGATGAACGCCGGGATGGGCTCCTTGGTGAAGCCGAACGGCTCGGCGAGCACGTGGATGTCGACCAGGAACTTGTTGATGATGCCGTAGAACGGGTCGAGCCCGTACACGAAGACGGTCGTGGTCATCACGACGCTCGCGGCCCATGGGACGATGATCGCCATCCGCACCCAGCGCCGCCCGGGGAAGTTCCTGTTCAGGAACTGCGCGAGGGCGAGCGACACGACGACCGTGATCACGACGACCGAGACGACCCACACAAGCGTGTTCACCAGGATGCCCGGGAGCTCCGGGCGGGAGAGCACCGTGAGGTAGTTCTTCAAGCCGACCGATCCGTGATCGACGCCGGCGAGCGAGATCTTCCGGGTGGAGTTGTAGATCATGTAGCCGGCCGGGAACAGCACGACTCCGAAGATCAGGATGAGGGCGGGCAGCGTCCACGGCACGGCGTGCCAGAGGTCGGACGATCCGCCGCGGGGCTTGGGGGACGCCCCGCCGCGGGGACGGCCGGTGGCCGCCCCCGCGCGGGTCGCTTCAGTGGTGCTGGTCATCCGGACTACTGGCCGTCGGCCTTCGCCTGGATGGACTTCAGCAGCTCTTCCGGCTTTGCACCCTGACCGAGCTGACCGATCTGGCTCTGGATGGCGCCCTGCGCCGCCGACCAGTTCGGGTTGGTGGACGGGTAGAACTTCGCGTTCGGCAGCAGGTCGAGGAACGGCTTGATGGACTCATCCGAGCCCATCACGTCGGCGCCCGACTTGGTGGTGGGCAGGAAGCCCTCCGCCTTGACCCACTTGGTGTAGACGTCCTTCGAGTAGAAGTAGTCGAGGAACTTCTTGATCGAGGCGGTCTTGTCCGTCTTGTTCTTGAAGGCCATCAGGTGGTCGGCGACGCCCAGCGTGAACGCCGAGCCGTCCTTGGTGGGGATCGGCGCGATGCCGTACTGCAGCGACGGGTTCTTGTCCTTGAGCTGTCCGACTGTCGGCGGGAGGCCCACCTGCATGCCGAGCTGGCCCTGGATGAAGACGTTCAGCAGCGGCGTGCGGTTCGTCGAACCGGGGTTCGGCTGGGTGTAGCCCTGGTCGATGATCTTCTTCATCTCCGTGGCGCCTGCGACGTTGTCGGGGCTGTCGATCGTCAGCTTCTTGGCATCCCCGTAGCCGCCGCCTGCCCCGTAGAACCAGAGCGCGGTCTCGGCCTGCGCCTCCTCGCTTCCGAGCGGCATGCCGTAGGGGGTGACGCCGGCTGCCTTGAGCTTGGCCGCGTCCTCCTCGAACTCGGCCCAGGTCTTCGGCGGGGCCGAGATGCCGGCCTTGCTGAAGTCGTCCTTGTTGTAGAACAGCGCGCGGGCCGAGGCGATGAACGGCAGGCCGTACTGGGTGCCGTCGATGCTCGCGTTCTTCTTGAAGGCGTCCTGGAAGTCGTTCAGCGTGGCCGGGGAGACGATGTCCTTGGCCGGGTAGAGCAGGTCGTCGGCGGCGAAGCCGGCGAACGCGTCGATGTTCAGGATGTCCGGCTGCTTCTGAGCCTGGATGCGCGTCTTGATGACGTTGTTGATGTCGGTCCAGGATTCGACGTCGAGGTTGACTTTGATGTCGCTGTTCTTGGCCTCGAAGTCCTTGATGATCTGCTGCCATTCGGACTTGGTGTTGTCCGAGTAGCTCGCCACCATCAGGTCGAGCGATTGCGCGCCGCCGGACGAGCCTCCGGACCCGCCGCTGAAGCCGCAGGAGGCGAGCGTCGTGGTGGCCAGAGCCGCGGTCGCAATCGCAGCACCCCACCGCAGTGACTTCTTCATTGACTTCCTCACTTCTTGGAAAGAACACGAACCGTCACTGCTGATGGCGCCCTGCGCGACGATGCGTAGCTGTTGATGCTTAGTGATTTGTTTCGCGAAGAAACAAGCACTTGCACTCATTGGATGTTCGAAATCATGGCGCGTCCGCCTCCCCGCGTCAAGGAGCGGGCGCAAGATCGTTACATGGGGTTTACACGGGACGCTGCGCACTCCGCATCCCGGGTCAGAAACGATTGAACATGATCACTGGACAGAGGGATCGATCATCAGCGATCATTGAGCTCAGAGATGCGCGCACTCAGCCGCGAAGAGCCGAACAGGAGCGATCAGTGACGCACGCACCCACCGCCGGAGCCCATATGGAGGCCGAGCTGCGGTCGCAGCCGCAGACCTGGGCGACCGCCGCGCACTTGCGCGAGGAGCAGTCCCTACTGCCCGGCGCCGGCGAGCGCATCGCCGTCGTCGGCTGCGGCACCTCATGGTTCATGGCGCAGTCGTATGCGGCGCTCCGCGAGAGCGCGGGCCACGGGGTCACCGACGCCTTCGCCGCCTCCGAGGCGTTCGTCGACCGTGGGTACGATGCGGTCGTCGCGATCACCCGCTCGGGCACCACCACAGAGGTGCTCGAACTGCTCGACGGGATGCGCTCGACCGGCAACGCCGCGCGGACCATCGGCATCGTGGGCGACCCGGAGACGCCGCTGATCGACCTGGTCGACACGGCCATCCGCCTGCCGTTCGCCGACGAGCGGTCGGTGGTGCAGACCCGCTTCGCGACCACTGCGCTCGCGCTCGTCCGCGCCTCCCTCGGTCACGACCTCTCCCCCGCCATCGACCAGGCGGCAGCCGCCATCGAGGAGGAACTCGACGACGAACTCATCGCCGCCGAGCAGTACGCGTTCCTCGGCGCCGGATGGACGATCGGCCTCGCGCACGAGGCGGCGCTCAAGATGCGCGAGGCCTCGCAGTCCTGGACCGAGTCGTACCCGGCCAAGGAGTACCGGCACGGACCGATCGCGATCGCGGCCCCGGGTCGCGTGACCTGGATGCTCGGCGAAGCACCCACGGGCCTCGCCGGCGACCTCGCGGTCACCGGTGCACGCTTCGAGGACCGCCCCATCGACGGCATGGCCGACCTGGTCCGCGCGCAGCGGGTGGCGCTGGCGCGTGCCCGCCGTGCGGGCCTCGACCCGGACAGCCCGCGCAACCTGACCCGATCGGTCATCCTCCCCTCGTGAAGCCGGACCCCGTGAGTATCAACCCCGTGAGCGCAGAATCCGTGAGCGCAGACCCCGCGTACCGGTCACCGGCCGCCGCCCCGCTGGGGGCGGGCGAGCCGGTGCTGGCGTTCGACGTCGGCGGCACCGACACCAAGGCGGCGCTCGTGGACGCCGAGGGCCGGCTGGCGAGCGTGGTGCGCATCCCGACGCCGCATGCCGGGGCAGCCACGGGCGAGGCGGTGGTGGTCGCACTCGGCGAGCTGGCCGCGCAGTTCCGCGCGGAGCACCCGGAGATCGTGCCGGGGGCAGCGGGCCTGCTGGTTCCGGGCCATGTGGATGACGACGCCGGGATCGGCATCTTCGCCGAGAACCTGGGCTGGCACGACTTCCCGTTCCGCGACCGCGCGGCGGAGGTGCTCGGGATGCCGGTCTCGTTCAGCCACGACGTCCGCGGCGCGGGCGAGGCGGAGCACCGGCTCGGCGCGGCGGCGCCTTACCGCGACGTCGTCGTGATGGTGATCGGCACCGGCATCGCCGGGGCGATCTTTCTCGACGGCCGCCTCTACGCGGGTGGCGGTCTGGCCGGCGAGATGGGCCACTCCCGGGTCGCCGACGGACCGCTCTGCGCCTGCGGGGGAATCGGCTGCCTCGAGGCGGTCGCCTCGGCCGCGGCGATCGCCCGCCGGTACAACGCCGCGACCGGCGCCGGCCTGCCAGGGGCGCGCGAGGTGCTCGCCCGGGCGGAGGCCGGTGATCCGGTCGCCGCGCACGTCTGGGACTCGGCGCTCGACGCGCTCGCGCTCGACCTCTCGCACACCGTCGCGCTGCTCGCACCGGAAGCCGTGGTCATCGGCGGCGGACTGGCGCAGGCCGGCCCCGCGCTGTTCGAGCCACTCGCAAAGAAGCTGGACGGCATCCTCACGTTCCACCGGCGGCCCCTGCTGCTGCCGGCGAGCATCGGCGAGAACGCTGGAGTGATCGGGGCGGCGCTCCGGGCGCGCGATCTGCTCGCGCTCACCGCATCCACTCGCGCGATGGATGCCGAGGCGGCGACATGATTCTCACCGTCACGCCGAACCCGGCTCTCGACCTCACCTACCGCGTCCCGGCCCTGCTGCCGGGCGAGACGCATCGCGCCGCTCCCCCGGCCGTGCGCGCCGGCGGCAAGGGCCTCAACGTCGCCCGGGTCATCGCGCAGACCGCCGGGCATGCGTTCGCGCTGACCACCGCGGGTGGCCCAGCGGGTCTGCGGCTGGCCGACGAGCTGGAGTCCGCTGGGCTGCCGTCCGAACTCGTCCCGGTGGGGGCGGAGACGCGCAGCAGTGTCGCGATCGTCGACGCGACCACCGGCGAGACGACGGTGATCAACGAGACCGGGCATGCCCTCACCGCCGCGGAGTGGACCGCGCTGGACGACGCCGTCGTCCGGCTCGTCGTTCCCGCGGCGTGCGTCGTCGGCTCGGGCAGTCTGCCCCCGGAGGCGCCGGACGACTTCTACGCCCGGCTCGTGGCCGCCGCCGAAGCACGCGGACTGCCCAGCGTCATCGACGCGGTCGGAGCGGCGCTCGTTCTGGCGGCCGAGGCCGGGGCCTCCGTCGTGAAACCCAATCGCCGCGAGCTCGCTGAGACGACCGGAGACGACGACCCCGTCGAGGGTGCCCGCGCCCTGCTCGACCTCGGCGCGGGGCTCGTGCTCGTGTCGCTCGGCGCCGAGGGGATGCTCGCCGTTCCGCGCTCGGGCGAGCCCCTGCATGCACGGCTGCCCGAGCCGCTGACCGGCAACGCCACCGGGGCCGGGGATGCCGCGGTCGCGGCGGTCGCCTCCCTGCTCGCCGCCGGGGCCGACGACCCCGCCGCCCTGCTGCGCCGGGCCACGGCGTGGTCCGCCGCCGCCGTACTCGCGCCGCTCGCGGGCGAACTCGATCAGTCCTACCCGGAGTTCGAGGCGCGCCTCGTGACCGGCTGATCCCATCCCGCCACCGTCCACCGCATCCATCGCACACGCCGGAGCCGCCGTCATGCCTCTCGTTCCCACCGCCGACCTGCTGCATGCGGCCGTCGGCCGCCGCACCGGGCTCGCCGCCTTCAACGTCATCCAGCTGGAGACCGCCGAGGCGCTCGTGGACGCCGCGGAGGTGACCGGCCTCCCCGTCATCCTGCAGATCTCGCAGAACTGCGTCGCCTACCACGGCTCGCTCGAGCCGATCGCCGCCGCGACGCTCGCCCTCGCCCGCGAGTCGAGCGCGCACGTCGCCGTGCACCTCGACCACGCCGAGGACGAGCAGCTGGCCCGGCGGGCCGTGGAATCCGGCTTCGGCTCGGTGATGTTCGACGGGTCGAGGCTCGACTACGAGCACAACGTCGCTGCGACCGTGCGCGTCGTCGAGCACGCGCACGCCAACGACGTGCTCGTGGAGGCGGAGCTCGGCGAGATCGGCGGCAAGGACGGCGCCCACGCGCCCGGGGTGCGGACGGACCCCGACGAAGCCCGGCGCTTCGTCGAGGAGACCGGCGTGGATGCGCTCGCGGTCGCCGTCGGCAGCTCCCACGCGATGACGGAACGCAGCGCCGAGCTCGACCTCGACCTCATCGCCCGGCTGCGACACGCCGTACCGGTTCCGCTCGTCCTGCACGGGTCGAGCGGCGTCGCGGATGAGACGATCATCGCGGCGATCCGCGCAGGGATCACCAAGGTCAATGTCTCCACCCACCTCAACCGGTTCTTCACCGAAAGCGTCCGGGAGTATCTGGCCGAGCATCCCGAGGCGGTGGACCCGCGGAAGTACGTGCGGGAGGCGCGGACCGCGGTGACCCGGGAGGCGGCTCGACTGATGATCCTGTTCGACGTGGCAGGCGGAACGGAAGCGGGACAGCGATGAACAGAGCGGAGCGCCTCAACGCCGTGCTCGACCTCCTGGCGGAGGCCGGAACGGTCGAGGTCGACGACATCGTCGCCAAGCTGGATGTGTCTGCCGCGACCGCGCGGCGCGACCTCGACGCCCTTGCCTCCCAGCAGCTGCTCACCCGGACCCGTGGCGGCGCGATCGGTCAGTCCGTCGCCTACGACCTACCCATCCGATACAAGCGGGAGCAGCGCGCGCCCGAGAAGCTGCGGATCGCGCAGGCGGCGAGCGCGCTCGTGCCGCGAGGCGCGGTCGTCGGCCTCTGCGGGGGGACGACGAGCACCGCGGTCGCCACCGTGCTCGGGTCGCGCCCGGACCTGATGGAGCCGTCGCCGCATCCCAGCCTCACCGTAGTCACCAACGCGATCAACATCGCCGCGCAACTGGTGATGCGCCCGCAGATCAAGACGGTGATGACCGGCGGCGTCGTTCACGCCCGCTCGTACGAGCTCGTCGGACCGTACAGCGATGTGGTGCTGGAGAAGATCACGATGGACATCGCCTTCATCGGGGTCAACGGCATCGACCCGCTCGTCGGCGCGACCGTCCATGACGAGGGCGAAGCGAGCGTCAACTCGCTGATGGCGCGCCGCGCGACCCGGGCCGTGGTCGTCGCGGACTCGACCAAGATCGGCCGCAAGGCGTTCGCGACGCTGGGCGGGCCGAAAGTGCTGACGACGCTCATCACGGACGATGGGATCACCGCCGAGCAGCGCGCCGCGTTCGTGGAGCAGGGCATCGAGGTGATCGTCGCGTGAGCGGCGGCCACGTCATCCACTCGGCACGGCTGGTCGACAGCGGGACGATCGTCGACGACGGCTGGGTGCGGTTCGAGGGCGACCGGGTCGCGGCTGTCGGCACGGGCGGGAGCTGGCGGGAGGCGGGCGCCGACGCCGGCGCGTCGACGGATGCCGCTGGTGCTTGGCTGACCCCCGGCTTCATCGACATCCACGTGCACGGCGGAGGCGGCGCGAGCTTCGACGACGGCGGCGAAGCCATCGTGCGCGCCCTCGACCTGCACCGTCGGCACGGCACCACACGGTCGGTGATCTCGCTGGTGACCGCTCCGGTGGAGGACCTGGCCGAGCGGCTGCGGGAGGTGGCGCGTCTCTGCGCGGCCGACCCGCGCGTCCTGGGCTCGCACCTGGAGGGGCCGTTCCTCGACGTCGGTCACAAGGGCGCGCACGATCCGTCGCTGCTGCGCCCGCCCACCCCGGCGGACGTCGAGCGGCTGCTGGAGGCCGCCGACGGCACTCTGCGGCAGATCACCATCGCGCCCGAGCTTCCCGGTGCGATGGATGCGGTGCGCGCGTTCTCCGCAGCGGGCGTCGCGGTCGCGGTCGGGCACACCGACGCGGACTACGAGCAGACGCTGGCGGCGTTCGACGCCGGGGCGAGCATCCTCACCCACGCCTTCAACGCGATGCCGGGGCTGCACCACCGGGCGCCCGGACCGGTCGCCGCGGCCGCGCGGACGTCCGGCGTGACCCTGGAGATCGTCAACGACGGCGTGCACGTGCACCCGGCGATGGTGCGGATCGCCTTCGCGTCTGCGCCCAGCCGGGTGGCCCTGGTGACGGACGCCATGGCCGCGGCAGGAGCCGCCGACGGCGACTACCTGCTCGGCTCGCTGGAGGTGGAGGTGCGCGACGGCGTCGCCCGGCTGGCCGGCGGCGGCTCGATCGCGGGCTCGACCCTCACGCTCGATGACGCGCTGAGTCGCGCGGTGCTCGACGTCGGCATCCCCGTCGAGGACGCCGTGCGCGCGCTCACCGAGACGCCCGCCGCGGCGATCGGCCGCGCCTCCGACCTCGGCCGGCTGCAGCCCGGCTACGCCGCCGACGCCGTCCTGCTCGATGCCGACTTCCGCGTCCGCCAGGTCTGGAGCGCGGGCGCGACCGACCTCCCGTGATCTAGTGGTCGCAACACGCCGTCGGCGGGGTCCGCGCGACGGCGTGTTGCGTCAACTGGATGGGGTCAGGCGACGGCTTCGGCGCCGACGGGGACGCGGGCGTCGGCGGCGTCGACCGTAACGTCACCGCACAGGTGCACGTTCACGCCCAGCTCGGCGAAGAACGCCGCCTTCGCACGGAGCGCCCGATCCGCAGCCTCGGCGTCCGGAGCGTAGGCGACCTGCGCGTGGTTGGCCTTGTGCCGGGCCATCAGCTGGTCGCGGCTCACCCCGTGAAGCACCGCGTGCATGATCGGCCACTGCGGGTCCGTCGCGTCCAGCCGACGCTGCGTCTCCTCCTCCGGGAGTTCGACCACGTGACCGCGACCGAGGTCGACGTGCAGTTCGCCGTCCATGATGAACACGCGCGACCACACGATCTCCCCGGGCTTGGAGACGCCGCTCAGCGTTCCGCCGCCGAGGGGGAAGAACATGGGAGGCTGCCGCATGCTGTAGCTCTTCTCGTAGCCGCCGTTGTGGGAGGCCGGCACCGAGCCGGAAATCTCGAACACCCAGACGAACTCGCCGTCGAACTCCTCGCCCCAGCGGATGTCGTGCAGGGTCGTCGCCGGGTCGAAGCCCATCGCGGTCCAGATGCGGTTGGTGACCAACGCATCCACGGCGACACCCTCATCCACCTCGTTGAAGTGCGGCAGCGGCGCACCCGCGTAGAGTTCGCGCTCGCCGTCGCGGCTGAGCACCGGCGGGCGCTCGACGTTGTTCAGCAGACCCTCGGCCAGGTCGCTGGCCGGCACGGTGTCCTTCAGCCCCTGCTGGTACTGGATGCCGACCGCGTCCAGTCCGAAGTCGTCGCTGATGCGCACGGCCGCGATGTACATCTTGAACTGGCTGAGCACCTGCGCCTCGGTCAGCTCGGTCGCCTCGTCCGTCCCGAAGTGGAAGGTGAACCCGCGGTCGTCGAGCCAGCCGCGGACGGCGAGCGCCTCCTCATCGGTCACCCGGTTCATCTCGGCGACGAGCGCACTCTGCGAGAGGCGCTCCTTGTAGATGCCGAGCGGGTTCAGGAGTTCGTCGTCGATGATCGCGTTGTACATGCCCATGCAGCCCTCGTCGAACACGCCGACGATGGCCTTCTCGTCGGCCAGCTGGCGCGCGAGCGCGACGCCGAGCGTCACCTCCGGGTCCTCCGGGTCGAGTGCGGGCAGGTCGCGGACGTGCGACTGGTCGTGCTCTACGTGCCCGGTCTCCAGCCACGCGCGCAGCCCGTCGCGGGCCCAGTCGTCGGTGAAGTCGGGACTCCAGAGGGCCGAGTAATCGACGCCCGCCTTGGTCATGCTTCCCGTGAGGTTCAGGAGGCCGACGAGCCCCGGGAACTCGCCCGACCAGTTCGCGACGACGAGGATCGGCCCGCGGTGCGTGCGCAGCCCGGCGAGCACGTGGTGGCTGTATTGCCACACCGCGTCGACCACCACGAGCGGTGCGGTCGGCGGGATGTTCTTGAACACCTCGATGCCGGCCCGCTGACTGTCGATGAACCCGTGCCCCTTGGCGGCATCGAAGGCGTGCCCGCGCTCGACCGACCAGCCGAGCGACTCGACCGCTGCGGCGAAGTCCCGCTCCAGCTGCTCCTGCGTCGGCCAGCATTTGATGTTGGCGCTCGGCCGCAAGTCGCCGCTCGCGACGGTGTAGACGGTGCGGGGGCGCGCCTCCGGCCGGGAGAGCGGCTGAGGCAGCGAGTAGGTGCTCATGGGCGTGTTCCTCCGATGTGTTGTTGTGGTTCGTAGGCCGGGACGAGCTCGAGCGCGTCGCCCGGACGCAAGTGGATGTGCGAGGCGCCGAAGCGGGCCCCGTCGGGGTGGTCGAAGCGGAGCTCGTCCGCGTCGATCCGCCCGCCGTGGACGAGGAGCCGGGCGACGCCGTCGCGGAAGGTCAGCTCACCCCAGCCGCTGCCGGTGGTCACGATGGTGCGCAGCTCGCCGTCGCGGAAGGCTGCGGGCCGGGGGCTCAGCGACAGCGTCCGTTCGACCGCATCCGCTCGCACGCCCGTCAGTGCGAGCAGCACGCCCCAGCTGGCGAGTGAACGAGCGTAGTGGTTGCCGCACTCGACCTCGTTCCAGGGGTTGCGGCGGATGCCGTCATGGCGGGAACGCACGGCCCGCACCACCTCGAGGCCCTCGTCGACGAAACCCTCGAAGACGAGATGGGCGGCGACCTGGTACTCGATGCCCGTCCACACCTCGTCGGAGTACACGAACGGGATGCGCGGGCGGCCGCCGCGCGGCCAGGAGCACAGCACCAGGCCGGACTCGTCGTCGAGCGCATAGGTGCGCTGCACGCTGCGGTGCCCGGTCAGTTCCTGCCGGAAGTTGTGGGTGTGCACGGCCTTCACCGCACTGCGGACATGGTCCGGCGGCAGGATGTGGCCGAGGCCGGCGAGGTGGGCGAGGCTCTGGCCGAACAGCTGGTCGCTCAGGCAGCCGGTCCCGTACTGGTAGCGGCGCTCGTCCACGTCGTCGAGGCGCTGCTCGTAGTACTCCCCGTTGAACAGGAGAGCGTCCATCCGCTCCGCTCCGCCTGCCGCGGCCTCCCGGAACCGGGTCGCGGTCTGGCGGTCGCCGAGATGCTCGGCCATCGCGGCTGCCGCTGTGAGCGCGGCGAAGAACATGGAGTTGGCGAGCGAGTTGGGGCCGTAGAACTCGATGTCGTACGTGTTGTGCTGGCGGCTGTCCAGCACGCCGTCGCCGTCCGCATCCCACTCGGTGAACGCGAACTCGACCGCACGGCGGGCGGCCGGCCACAGCTCGAGGAGGAACTCGTCGTCGCCGCTGTAGCGCCACTCGCGGTACAGCCGGACGACCGCGCCCAGTTGACCGTCGACGGCGGGATGGAAGTCCCAGGGCTCGTTGCCGAACACGCTGTTGGCGCGGAAGTTCATCCGGCCGTCCTCGCGCGTCTCGTGCAGGAACTCGGTGCGGCGGGCGCTTCGTTCCAGTTCCGGGAAGAGCTGTGCGAGCGTCTGCGCGTAGTTCCACACGTGCGTGCACGTGCCCTCGCAGCTTCCGGAGTGGTCGAAGCTGCCCTCCCAGGCGGCGAAGACGCCGTCCTCCAGGCGGAAGCACGTGGTGCTGCGGGCGGCGACCAGCGTCGAGGTGACGGCGTCGACGACCTCCGACGGCAGCGTGCCGTCGAAGAGCACGTCGTGGAAGGTGCGGGTCGCAGCTTCCAACTCCGGAAGCCGGTCGACCAGGTGACGCGCGGCGTCCCACGCGCTCTCGAACAGGGTCGCGTAGTGGTTGCGGACGGTCTCGCCCGCGTTGCCGTTGTCGAGGTTGATGTTGCCCTGCCAGGCGCGCTGCCGGTTCGGGAAGTGCCAGGCCAGCTCGAACTCGAAGTCGCGGCTCTCGCCCGGCGCGAGAGTATGGACGATCCCGAGCGAGCCGACGCGCAGGCGGGTGAACCAGTCCGGGTAGGGCGGCTCATCGATGCTGAACGCCGTCTCCGGTTCGAGCATCCCGTCTGCGCTGAAGTCGTCCCAGAAGACCTGGACGCCGTCCTGCCAGAAGCCGGACAGCCACTGCGGTTTCACCGTGACCGAGGTGTCCGCCGTCGTGAGCGCGACCGTGCCGGCGAGCGGGTCGCCGACGGGAAGGTCGCTGCTGCAGCGCAGGCCGCGGAGCGTTCCGTCGTCGGCGTAGTCGATCCGTGGTTCGCCGGTGAACTCGGGGAAGTGGAAGACGTTCCAGCCCGTGATCCCGACCGGGTTGGCGAGCGACCCGGCGATCGTCACGTCGACCGGCGCGGCGGTCGGGTTGGTGACGGTGTAGCGGAGGACGGCGCCGGGGATGCCGGAGGCGTCCGCATCCAAGGGCACGAGCGGCGTGAAGGCGGTCAGCCGGACCTCGACGGGGAGTTCGTCGTCGTCGAAGTCGACCGTCGCGATCGGATACTCGCCGCGCAGCCGGCTTCCGGCGAGACGCGGCAGGCCGGCGAGCCGACCCGCGTCGTAGCCCTGGTCGCCCTCGTGTGGCCCGGGCAGCCGGCCCTCGAGGATGCGGGTGACCCGTTCCTCGCCCGTTGCGGTGTGGATGGCGAAGAACGTGAACGGCAGCACGGTGCCTTTGTCCGGCCGGTTGGCGAGCTCCCAGTCGCGGAGCTCGCCCCGGGCGCCGAGCGAGACGTTGCCGGTGCCGATCCCGCCGAGCGGGAAGGCGGCGACCCGCGCCTCGGGGCCGAGCTCGCGGGACGCGCGAGGCGGTGCTGCGTTCGTCGTCATCGACGCTCCTCGTTTCTCGGCCGACGTGGCGTGAAATCGGTTTCAAGTATGTCGCGCTTCTCGCGCCGATGCAAGCTCACGATGCTTGAAACAAGCGGGATGCTGTCGTGAAATCGATGCAGCCGAGTGCGCGAGGGCCGTTATCCAGCGAGCACGAGCGACGCGGACCGTCGCTGCAGGTCCGCCAGCGCATGCGCGGTCTCCGCCGTGCGCACGTAGAGACCGCGGTACAGCGCGTACAGCTCGTCGTAGAGTTCCGCCACCTCCGGTCGTGGCGAGCGCACGTCGACGACGGGGTTCCACCGGTCGATGTCGGCCGGACCGACCGCGGCAGCGGCCAGGAACGCGGCGCCGAGGCTCGCTCCGACGACGAGCGAAGGGATGGCCTGCGGGCGTCCCGTCACGTCGCTCACTATCTGCGTCCACAGCGCCCCCTGCGCACCGCCGCCGACCGCGACGATCCGGTCGATGCGGCCGCCCGCCGCCTCCATCACCTCGATGTTGTGGCGGACCCCGAACGCGGTGGCCTCCAGGGCTGCACGGTAGAGGTCGCCGCGGGTGTGGCTGACGGTCAGGCCGACGATGACGCCGCGCGCATCCGGATCGGCGATGGGCGTTCGCTCGCCCGCGAAGTACGGCAGCAGGAGCAGCCCCCCGGCACCGGCGGGCGAGCGCTCCGCGAGTGCGATCAGCTCCGGGTATCCCGGCGAACCGAACAGCTCGCGCAGCCAGGCGGTGATGGCGCCCGAGGTGGCCATCCCTCCCGCGAGGTTGTGCGTCCCGGGGAGAGCGCCGACGGTGCCCCACAGAGCGGGCGACGTCACCGGCTCCGGCACCGTGTTCACGAGAAACATGGTCGTCCCGTACATCAGCATGAGGTCGCCGTCGTTCTGCGCGCCGACACTGAGCGCCTCCGACCAGGCGTCGATCGTCCCGGCGATGACGGGCACGCCGGCGGGAAGGCCGGTGACGGCGGCGGCCTCGGCGGTGACCCGCCCGGTCACCTCGCCCGGCCAGAGCAGCGGCGGCAGGTCGACCCACGGCGCGACGTGTTGCGCCCATTCGGGGATCCATTCCTGCGCGGACGCGTCGTGGAGCGGCGTGCACTGGCTCGCCGAGTGGTGGTCCAGGTAGTACTCGCCGGTCAGCCGGAAGCCCAGCCACGAGCTCGGCATGAAGAGCCGCCGGCGCCGGGCGGCGACGTCGGGTTCGTTCTCGGCCAGCCAGGCGAGCTTGGGGCCGACGGCCTGGGTCGACAGGGCGGAGCCGCAGCGCTCCCGGATGGCGTCGGCACCTCCGAACTCCTCCGTCAGACGTTCGATCTGAGCGGTGGCGCGGGTGTCGATGCCGTACAGGATGGCCGGGCGCAGCGGCTCCCCCGCATCGTCGGTGATGAGGACGCACGGCCCCATCCCGCTCACACCGACCGCGACCACCTCGACGCCATCGGCAGCCGGGGCGGACAGCAGTTCGCGGCAGATGCCGGCGAACTCGTCCCACCAGCTGCGCGCATCCATCTCGACGAATCCCGGCATCGGACGGTCGACCGCGTGCTCGCGCGTAGCGGTTGCGAGGACATCGCCGTCGGTCGTGACCAGCACACCCTTGCTGCTGGAGGTGCCGATGTCGACGCCGACGGTGGCGGCTCTGCTCATGCGCACAGCGTCGCAGAAATCGATTTCACCGTCAAGCAGGGATGCGGTGCCCGCGCGTCAGCGGGGCGCCGCGGGCCCTACTCGCCGGTCCCCACCTCGTTGCGCAGCACGATGGTGCGTGCGGGCTGGTCGTCGCCGTTGATCCTGTCGAGCAGCAGCTTGGCTGCCGTCACCCCGAGGTGTCGCGCAGGAAGGTGGACGACCGTGATCTCCTTCGGCGCGAACCCCGCGTACGGCAGGTCGCCGAAGACGGCCATCCCGAACGCCGGGGGCACCATTCCGCGCTCGGCGAGCAGCTGCAGGGCGCCGACGCTCATCAGGTTGTTGGTCACGAACACCGCGTCCGGCGGCTCCGGCAGCTCCAGGAGTTCGCTCATCGCCTCGAAGCCACCGCTCACCCGGTAGTTGGAGTAGCGCAGGTAGCGGTCGGGATCGGAGACCCCGGATCCTGCGACGACCTCGCGCCATCCATCGGCGCGCTCCTGCGCGGTCTCGACGTCACTCGGGCCGGTGATGCAGGCGATCCGCCGGAAGCCCTGGTCCAGTAGGCGACTCGTGGCCGCGTGGCCGCCGGCCCGGTTGTCGACCATCACCGCGTCGATGTCGAAGCCGTGGGGGCCGCGGTCAACCGCTACGACCGGGCGGCGGCGCTCCAGCAGCTTGCCGAGGTCGGTGTGGTCGCCGGCGACGGCGATGATGACGCCCGCCATGTTGTCGCTGATCGCGATGTCGAGGTACTTGGTCTCCTTCTCCGGATCCTCGTCGGTGTTGCAGAGGACGACGGAGTACCCGGCCTCCTGCGCCACATCCTCGACACCGCGCGCGAGCGAGGTGAAGAACGGGTTCTCGATGTCGGGGATCAGGAGGGCGATGACCTCCGAGTGCTGGCGACGCAGTGTGCGCGCCGCACGGCTCGGGGTGAAGGACAGCTCGGCAGCGGCCTCGCGCACCAGGCGAGACTTCTCGGGGGAGACGTTGAGACCGTTGAAAACGCGTGAAACCGTCGCGGGAGACACCCCCGCCAGGGCCGCCACTTCGTAGATCGTCGGCATCGGCTCTCCGTGTCTTCGTGCGGCGAACTCGCCGGTTTCCGTACTGTAGCGCGCACGGCGTCCGTTGTTGACACCCCCGCTCCTCGACTCTACAGTGATGAAATCGATTGCACCAAGGTCCTGGATGACAGCAGGATCTGTCGGCTGCAGCAGACGCGCCCCTCTCATCCGCACGACGACGTACAGGAGAATCCGTGACGAACGCCGACCTCAGCTCGATCTCGCACCTGCGGGCGGTGGAGACCCGCTCGATCAGCCCGGAGAACTTCGATGGCTCCCGCGGCGGCGGCGGCCGGGCGACCGAAGGCACCGGCGCCGCCAGCGCGCGCGACCTCGGACCGGGGTGGAAGATCTCCCCCAGCGTCGACATCCCGGCCGGTGAGACGTTCGAGATCGCATCCATCGCCGGTGCGGGCAAGATCACCCACATCTGGATCACCACGCACAAGGACAACTGGCGGACGCTGCTGTTCCGCGCGTACTGGGACGGCGCTGAGGAGCCCGCGATCGAGGTGCCGTACGGCGACTTCTTCTGCAACGGCTGGGGCGAGTTCGCCCAGGTCAGTTCGCAGCCCATCGCGGCGAATCCGAACGGCGGCTTCAACTCGTACTGGCCCATGCCGTTCCAGGATGGCGCCCGCCTCACCATCGAGAACGTGTCGACGGTGCCGGTGCGGGTCTACTACCAGGTGACCTACGAGCTCGGCGGCGACTACAGCGCCGACGGCTACCTGCACGCCCAGTGGCGGCGCAGCAACCCGCTCGAGCACCTCACACCGCACACCATCGTGGAGGGCATCGAGGGCAGCGGCCACTACGTCGGCACGTACATCGCCTGGGGCGTCAACAGCAACGGCTGGTGGGGCGAGGGCGAGATCAAGTTCTACCTCGACGATGACGACGAGTTCCCGACCATCTGCGGCACCGGAACCGAGGATTACTTCGGCGGCGCCTGGAACTTCGACATCCCCGGTCAGGGCTACACCGAGTTCACGACGCCGTACCTCGGGATGCCGCAGGTGCTCCGGCCGGACGGCCTGTACCGCAGTCAGCAGCGCTTCGGGATGTATCGCTGGCACCTGCTCGACCCCATCCACTTCGCCGAGCGCCTGCGCGTCGACATCCAGGCCCTCGGCTGGCGTTCCGGCTGGCGCTACCTGCCGCTACGCGACGACATCGCCTCGACGGCGCTGTTCTACCTCGACCGGCCGACGGCACGCCGGCCGAAGACCCCGAGCGCCGACGACCTGGAGGTGCACTTGGGCAAGGAGGCCGTGCCGGACCTCGGCGCCCTCCCGCCCCGCGACCCGAGTTGACCCGCCGAGCGTCGAACCGCCCCTGCCGTGCAAGGCAGGGGCGGTTCTGCGTCTCCTCAGAGCGCGAGCGGCACCGCGAGCCCTTTGCGCACGATCAGGTTCCCGAACGCTCGCGTCTCCCCCGTGCGGACGGCGACGAACGCCTCCGCCGCCGCCGCATAGAGCGCGTCGCGGCCGAGCAGCGGCAGCGAGCGGTCCGCCAGACCGACCGCGGCTTCCATCTCGGCGTGGATGGGCAGCCGGCCACCGGGGGCGGCCGAAAACGTGGACCGCTAGCGAAGGACAACTGCCCCGAATCTCCTTCAATTGGCAGTAGTGAAGGAGATTCGGGCGCAACGGGTCCGAATCGCCTTCACTGGCGAGGCGGCCGAAGGTCGGAGAGACTGGCCCGATTCTCCGACAGCGGCCTTAGGATCTCCGACGGTGCCAGGGGGCGGCGGTGTGCCCGTCGCCCGTCGTCGGAAGGTGAAGATCGCTGACGACGGTGACCGCTAACGAAGGAGAACCCGGCCCGAATCTCCTTCAAATGGCAGTAGTGAAGGAGATTCGGGCGGGATCCGTACAAATCTCCTTCTATCGGAGGGGGAGTCGGACGGGCAGTGGCGAGCAACGCCAGCAGGTCACCGCTCAGCAGCGGATGGATGCCGTTCAGCACCGCAGCCCCTAGCTCGCCGCGAGCGAGATGTCGTCCAGCTGGACCCAGATGTCGCCGTGATCCGTCCACACCCCGCCGTAGACGATCACCGCGGAGCGGCTCCCGTTCGCGAAGTCGACCGTGAACCGCGTCCACGAGCCCACCGAGGTGAAGTGCGCCTCGGAGATCACCGCGCCGGCCGTGTCCCGGACGCCGAAGAACCCGTTGTCGCTGTTCGCGGAGGTCCGCACCCACCCGGTCAGGCGATACGACGTGTTCGCGGTGACAGGCACCGTCTGGTGCACGTCCTGCCAGCCGCTGTTGTAGCGGGCGAACGCATTGTTGTCGCCCGAGTAGCCCCAGTGGCCGGTGTCGATGCCGCAGTTGCCGCTGCACGCCCACGAACCTCCGGTGCCGGCCGAAGTGAGCGCCGATCGCTCGAAGCTCGGGTCGCCGACCAGGTTGGGCTTGATGATCTGCGCGCTCGTGTTCAGCTGCACCTTCATCAGGTAGACGTTGTACGGATCCCACTGCGACATCGTGAAGTAGATCGTGCCGTTGGCGCTCCACGGGTGCATGAACCCGCCGTACAGCCCCGGGTAGTCGGCCGAACTGACGACGACCTGAGCGGCGCTCCACGGACCTGTCGGGCTGGATGCGGTGCGCAGGATGATGTCCTCGCCCTGCAGGTACATCATCAGCCATTTGCCGCTGTACGCGTCGTACCGCACGGAGAGCTCCGACACCGGGGCACTGACGATCGCCGCGGCCGAGCTCTCGGAGGCGACCCAGGAGGAGCCGTTCCAGTACTGATACGCCGACTGCGTCAGCACCGACGCCTCGGCGACCCGGGCGATATAGGCGCTGCCGCCCCGGCCGCTGGGCGTGCCGAAGACGTAGAGGAAACCGCCGTTGCGCGCGAACGCCTGCATCTGGAAGTGGTCGGTCAGCGACGGGTTGTTCCAGGTCGGCGTCCCGGTCGTCGTCCAGGTGGTGCCGTTGTCGTCCGAGTAGGCGAGCCGCGCGTAGTTGGTGTCCCACTGTCCTGGGTCGCCCCAGTGCTTCACCGACATGTACGAGAGGTACTGCCGGGAGCCGATGGAGATGCCTGCGGTCGGGATCTTGGTGACCTCCCCGGCAGCCTCGTTGTGCACTCCCGGGATGATCTCCCGAGCGCGGCCGTCGCTGGCGGTGACGGCGCTGGAGTAGTCCATCCCGTCGGCGAGCGTGGTGTCGGTGGAACGGAGCAGGACGTTGCTGCGCCAGTTCGCATCCCCTGCGCCGAGCGCCCCGCCGCCCGGCCCCACCCAGGCATCGCCGAAGGTGTCGCCGAACGCGGAGAGCACCTGGCCTGCGCCGTTGTCCCACATGATGCCGAGGTCGGTCGCCTTCACGTTCCAGCGGCCGTAGGTGTTGTTCGGCGAGTCGGGTCCGGTCAGCTTCTCCACCAAACTGGCCGGGGTGTGCGTCGTGGTCGCGACCGCCGGTGTGGAGCCGACGATGCCGCCGGCGACCAGGCCTGCGGCGGCGAGGACAGCGGCCACGCCGCCCGCCGCCCGTCGATGGAATCGGAGTTCGTGCGTCATTGCGTTTCCTCTCTTCCTCGCGGGGCCGGTCAGCTCCGCGTCAGCAGTGCCTCCAGCGTCGCTTGGGCGCCGTCGCGGTGCAGGGCGGCGAGCGCCGCCGCGTACTCGCGGGTGAAGCGGTCGTCTCCCGCCAAATCGCCGAATAGCGAGGGCTCGCGCAGGAACGCGAGCTCGTCGTCTCCGTACCGGCGGGCGTTCGTCATCACGGTGTCGCGCAGCCGGTCGACCACCTCGAAGCTCTCGCCGTTCTCACCAACGCCCTCGGCGTAGCGCGCCCAGCTGGCGACGATCGCCGTCGAGAGACGGACCGGTCCACCGGCCTCGAGCTGCTCGCGCACGACCGGCAGAAGCCACTTGGGGATGCGGTCGGACGACTCCGCGCACAGCCGCGCCAGCGTGTCGAGGACGTACTCGTTGCCGAACCGTTCGAGCAGCGTCCGCTTGTACGAGGCCAGGTCGACGCCCGGAACCGGACGGAGCGTCGGAGTGGCCTCCTCGTCCATGTACCGCATCAGCAGCTCCGCGATCAGCGGGTCGCGGGCGGCCTCGTGCGCGTAGGTGTAGCCGCTCAGCCGGCCGAAGTAGCACATCCCCTGGTGACTGGCATTGAGGAGCCGCAGCTTCATCAGCTCGTACGGCTCGACATCGTCGACCAGCTGCACGCCCGCCCGCTCGTACGGCGGGCGTCCGCCGGGGAACGCATCCTCGAGCACCCACTGGAAGAACGGCTCGGCGACCACGGGCCAGGCGTCCTCCACCCCGAATTCGGCGGCGATCTCCACCCGATCGCGATCCGTCGTCACGGGGGTGATGCGGTCGACCATCGAGTTCGGGAAGGAGACGTTGCTTCCGATCCACTCCCCCAGCTCCCGGTCCTTCAGCCGGGCGAAGGCGGTGAACACGCGCTGGGCGATATGACCGTTGCCTTGGATGTTGTCGCAGGACATCACCGTGAACGGCGGGATGCCCCGCTCGCGCCGGCGTAGCAGCGCCTCGGTCACGAGGCCGAAGACGGTGGAGGGAACCGCGCCCGGCCGCAGATCGGCCACGACTGCGGGGCCGGTCGCGTCGAACTCCCCGGTCACCTGGTCGATGCTGTAGCCGCCCTCGGTGATCGTCAGTGAGACGATGCGGACGCCGGGGTCCGCCATCCGCTCGATCGCCGCTTCCGGGTCGTCCGGAGCGTACAGGTACTGCACGATGGAGCCGATCTCGCGTGCCTCCCGCCGGCCGTCCGGGTGCTTCAGCACCAGCGTGTAGCGGCCGTCCTGCGCGCGCAGCACGTCGCGCATCCGCTGGTCCTGCGGTAGCACGCCGATGCCGCAGATGGCCCAGTCGGTCGCGAGCCCCTCCCGCATCAGACTGTCGACCACCATGGCCTGATGGGCGCGGTGGAACCCGCCGACGCCGAAGTGGACGATGCCCACGGCGAGCGCGGAACGGTCGTACTGCGGGCGGTCCACCTGCCCCTGCCCGGCGGTCACTTGATCCCCGAGATGCGCACGCCGTTCACGATGAATCGCTGGAAGATCAGCAGCAGCACGATGGTTGGCAGAGCCGCGAGCGTGGAGCCGGCCATGAGCATCCCCCAGTCGTTTCCGCGATCCGAACGGAAGTTGCCGAGGAACTGCATGATCTGCGTCAGGTTGGGGTCGGTGATCGTGAGGATGGGCCAGACGTACGCGTTCCAGTAGGCGAGGTAGGACGCGATCCCCATGACCACGAACGGCGCGGCCGACTGCGGCAGGAACACCCGCAGGAAGATCTGCCAGCGGGTGGCGCCGTCGATCAGCGCCGCCTCCTCCACCGCCACGGGGAAGCCCAGGTAGAACTGCCGGATGAAGAACATCTGGGCAGCGGATGCTGCGCCCGGGATGATCAGCACGGCGAGGGTGTTCAGCATCCCGAGGGCCGACACGACCATGAACGAGGTGAGCAGGATGGCCATCATCGGGATGAACATCGGCATGATGCAGTAGACCCACCAGAACCGCTTGCCCCGGAAGTCGAGCCGGGCGAACGCGTAGGCGGCCAGGGAGTTGATCACGAGGCTCAGCGCCGTGAAGATCAGTGCACCGACGAACGTGACCACCATCGCCCGCGAGAATTGCGGGTCCTGCAGGATCTTGACGTAGTTGTCGAACCGCCACACCTCAGGGAAGAACTGGAACGGGGAACGCAGCACCTCGGTCTTGCCCTTGAAGCCGGCGATCGCCATCCAGGCGAGCGGGAACAGGACGCTCACGCTGATCAGGACGATCAGCACCGTGGACAGCACCCGCTGGGGGACGCTTTTCTTCATTCGTTCTCTCCCGCTATCCGTCGACTGCTTTGTCGGAGTTGATGAGCCTGAACACGACGATCGAGATCGCGCCGAGCACGACGAACAGCAGCAGCGCCGCGGTGAGCGAGAAGCTGGTCGCGTACGGCGTGAGATCGCGGAAGCTGTTGAAGATGAACAGGTTCGGTGTCGTGGTCGCGTCGACCGGGCCGCCGCCGGTCATGATCAGGGGCAGGTCGAGCATCTGGATCGCCAGGGTGAATCCCGTGACGATGAGGTACAGGAAGACGTTCTTCAGCAGCGGGATGGTGATGAACCAGGTCCGCTGGAAGAAGTTGGCCCCATCCAGCTGTGCCGACTCGTAGTAGCTGTCCGGGATGTCGAGCAGCCCCGCCAGGAGGATGAGCGTCGTGACGCCGAAGCCCAGCCAGATGCCGGGGATGGCGATGGCGGGGAGGGCCGTGGCCGGGTCGTTCAGCCAGGCGACCGGTCCGGCGTTCAGAAGGCTGAGCAGCCAGTTCGCCACTCCCTGGTCCTGGTAGATGAACACGAATAGGACGGACGCGACGACGGTGGAGACGACCGCAGGCAGGTAGACCGTCGTCTTCATGAAGGACGCCGCCTTCTTGCTCAGCGTCTTGATGAAGCTCGCCAGCAGCAGCGCCAGGATGAGCCCTGTCGGCACCACCAGCACGGCGTAATACAGGCCGACGCCGATGGACTTCCAGAACCGCGGACTGACCAGGACGTACTGGTAGAACTGCAGGCCGACGAACTCCGGATCCTTGTAGAAGCTGATCTTGAACGTGCTCAGGTAGACGGAGTAGATGAGCGGCCAGATGACGAAGATGGTGAGCAGGATCACCATCGGCGCGATCATCAGGTACGCCGTCCTGTTGTCGCGGAGGTGCTTGGCGACAGGCTGCACGGTCTCCCGGCGGCGCCTGCGCCTGGTGGTGGTGCCGTCGGCGGCATCCGCGATCACCAGGGCTTCGGCCGGCGGGGTCTGAACCTCGCCGGCGGGATTGAGAACTGACACGGGAGATCCCCTCGGCTGGCCGGTGCCCGGCGACGCGGGGGACGTCGCCGGGCACCGGGTACTCGTGACTACTTCTTGGGCGCCGTCCCGGCGAGCGACTGCTTCTGGATGACGTCGTTGATAGCGTCGTCAGCCGTCTTCAGCGAGGTCGGCACGTCGGCGCTTCCCTTCATCGCGGACTCGAGCGCCGTCCCGAAGGCGAGCGAGATGTCCCACGGGTAGGAGGGCTCCTGCTTGCCGTTGGGGACGATCTGGTCCGAGATGATCTTCATGAACGGATCGTTGTGCGCCTCCGGAGTGTCGGCGAGGGCGTCGTCGACCGAGGTCCGGACGGTGTACTTGGAGTAGCCGCTGGTCTTGAAGAAGTCGGCCATGATGGCGGGGTCGCCCGCGAGCAGGTACTTGATGAAGTCGGCCGCCTGCTGCTTCGCCTTCGACTTTCCGTCGACGGTCAGCGTCCATCCACCGAGGGTCGCCGTCGTCTTGTCGGGTGAGCCGGACATCGACGGGAACGGAGCGACGGCGGTCTTGGCGACCATGTCGGGGAAGTCGTTCTTCAGCTGGCCGACGGCCCACGAGCCGTCCGCCATCATCGCGACCTCGCCCTGACCGTACGGCGTCGCGTCCGCGTAGCCGACCTTCGGCTGCTGGGGCATGAGGCCGCCCTGGTAGAGCGACTTGTAGAAGTCGGCGAGTTTGGCGAAGCAGGGGTCGGTGGCCTCCGCCTTCGACCAGTCCTCGTTGACGGGCAGGTGGCCGCAGGCGCTGTACTGCAGGCCCCAGCTCGACCAGCCGAGGTCGGCCGCCACCGAGGCGATGGTCATGCCCTTCGTGTCGCCGGAGGTGAGCTTCTTGGCCCACTCGAGCAGCTCATCCCACGTCTTGGGCGGGTTCGCCGGGTCGAGGCCGGCGGCCTGGGCGAGGTCCGTGCGGTAGTACAGCACGGTCGACGGCTCGACGAGCATCGGGTAGGCGTAGTGCTTGCCGCCGATGGTGACGAAGCTCTTGACGTTGTCCTTGATGTCGTCGAACGCCTTCGCCGGGATGAGCCCGTCGAGGTCGGCGAACTGGCCGTTCGCGACACCGGCGGCGATGTTGCCGTAGTTGGTCGTCGCGACGTCCGGCGACTTCCCCGCCGCCTGCGCGGCCTTCAGCTTCTGCGGCCAGGTGTCGGCCGGGACGACCTGGTAGTCGATCTTCACCTTGTCCTGGGACGCGTTGTACTTGTCCACGTACTTCTTGAACCAGGCCTGCTGGTAGTCCTCGAACTTCTGCTGCCAGAAAGTCACGACCGTCTTGCCGTTCTCGGTCTTGGCGCCTCCGCCCGCGCCGGAACAGCCGGCGAGGACGAGGCTGGCCGCGACCGTGGCGGCCACTGCGAACAGCAGCCTGCTGTGCCTCTTGTGCATGTGTTGTTCCTCCTCGTGATGCGGCTCGTCATCGAGCCGGGGTGGTGGGCTATCGGCGGACCAGGTCGGCCTTGTACCAATAGACGTTGTAGGGGTCCCAGACGGAGAGCGTGAAGTAGATCGTGCGCCCGCCGTCCGCGGTGAGATTCGGGGAGAGGAACGGGGCGTAGAGGCCCGGAACCTCGTCCTGGGATGCGAGGGTGATCTTCTCGCCCCACGGTCCCCACGGCGTCGCTCCCTCGCGGATGACCGCGCTCTCGGCGCCGCCGTCGGTGTAGCTCATGATCCAGCGCGAGAGGTAGTCGTTCCAGACGACCGACAGCTCGCCGACCGTGTCGTCCACGATGGTCTTGGCGTCGGATGCGGTCGAGCTCCACCGCGGAGAGCCGTCCGCTGCGGTCCCGGAGAAGTACCGGTACGCCGACTGCTTCTCCACATCCTTCTCGGGCACCGTCATCAGCTGCACGCCGCCGAAGCGGCCGTGGGTGACGCCCCAGAAGTACAGGTCGCCGTCGAGCTTGGACACGCTCACCTGGACGAAGTTGCTCTCGCCGCCCCAGCGCGGGGCGTCGAGCTTGGTCCAGGTCTGGCCGCCGTCGGTCGAGCGGGCGAAGCCGGCGTAGTTGGTCTCCCACTCGCCGGGCTCGCCCCAGTGCTTGACGGACATATACGCCAGGTACATCGCGCCGTTCGCCTCGAAACCGTAGGTCGGGATGGCGGTCATCTCGGTGCCGTCGACTTTCTTGCTGTCGATCAGTTCCTTCGCCCAGCCGAGATCGTCGGCGATGTACCCGTCGAAGCGGATGCCGTCGGAGGGATCCGTGTCGGTGGAGTAGGCCAGCGCATTCGAGCGCCACTCGGTGCCGCCTCCACCGGTCAGACCGGCGTCGCGCTGGCCGAACGTGTCGCCGAAGACGAACCACGTCTTGCCGTCGGCCTGGAACATCGAACCGAGGTCCTGGCCCGCGATTTCGAACCGGGCCGTGGAGTTGAGAGAATCATGCCCGGTGAGCTGCGCCACCCGCTTCACACCGGTCACCGCCGACAGAACGAAGGGCTTGTGCGAGACATCGAGCCGAGCCGCCGAGGCGGACGTGCAGCCCGCGAGAACGACCGTGGAGAGGAGAGCCGCCGTCGCCACCGCCGCACCCCGGCGGGTGCGGGTGCCGATCGGCTGGCGCGATGTCACGGTGGTCCTCTCCGTCGAGTGCCGATTCCGCCCCGGAATCGATGGCTATCAGTAGATCGCAAGAAATCGGTTTCGTCAAGAGGCCATGCCAAACGCCAGGAAATGGCCGCGATCACAGTGACTGATTGCCAGAAACCGATTTCACGTCTGAGCCTTTCGCGCTACAGTATCGGGCGACGCCGCCGCGCCGTGCGGCGCCGAGGAAGGAGCTCGCCGATGAGCCGCACCGAGACATCCCCGCACCGGCAGACCTGGCTGCGCCCGGCCGCTACGACCTCCGCCGAGCCGGCCGCTGAGCCGCGCTGGGGACACCGCGACGGCATTCAGGTGGGTCTTCATCCACTGCCGGGTCCGCGCGGTCTGCTCAGGATCTTCGCTCCCTACCTCGGCCACCCGCGGGATCGTCTGCTCAATTTCATCGCGCTGGAGCCGATCCCTGCGGGAGCGACCGACCGCGGCTATTCGGAGCTCGAACACAGCGCGCTCGACGACGCGCCCGGCAAGCGCTTCTGGAGCGCCGACGATCTCAGCGAGACCGGCCCGCAGGATCCGCTGTCCCCAGCTCAGGGTGTGGTGGAGCTGGTGGATGGCGTCGAGACGCTCACCGTGCACATCCTCTCGGAGCGGTTCGAGAACGGCGCCGAGGTGGCCGTGCGGGTCCGGTTCCGGAGCGATCGGCCGCACGAGGTGGCCCTGGCGACGCTCGCCCTGCCCGGCTCGGCGCCACTCGAGTACTTCGTCGTCACAGCGACGATGGGCAACTACGCGCGCCTGCGCCGGCTCGGGCTGGCCGACGCGACCGTCACGCCGGCCGAACTATGGCCCGGCTTCACCGGCGCCCACTTCGCCGAGCACGCCGAGTTCGCGCTGGACCGTCTTCCGAGGAACCCGGCTGGCGAGGTCGAGGTGTCCGCGACGACGGACGAGGCGGCCCCGGAAGCGGCCGTCTACGACGCGGACGTCGCCGAGCACTGGAAGTACTCGGGTCACCGCGCCGTGCAGACCTGGATCGCCGCCGATCCCGACCCGCGACTGCGAGCGCTCGTCAACGCGCGGGCGGCGTACTGGGCGAGCACCGCCACCATCCCCGGCGGCCCCTCGTTCGAGAATTTCGAGTTCGTCGAGCCGTTCCGGCAGGGCCGCGAGTTCCGCTTCCGGATCGAGCCGGTCGCCTAGATCCGGTCGCCTAGAGCGCGCGCCTGCGCGTCATCCGGCCGACGACCGCCACCAGGACGACCGACACCAGCAGCAGTCCGACGTAGCACCACGGCAGCAGCATCAGACCGCCCGCGTCGTAGACGAGCGATCCGACCAGGGCTCCCCCGC
Source organism: Leifsonia sp. RCC_180 (assembly GCF_058138205.1). Taxonomy (NCBI): domain Bacteria; kingdom Bacillati; phylum Actinomycetota; class Actinomycetes; order Micrococcales; family Microbacteriaceae; genus Leifsonia; species Leifsonia sp. RCC_180. The sequence goes on from NZ_CP200340.1 coordinate 1,635,542, forward strand.
CGATCCCCACGTTGAAGGAGGTCGTGTAGAGCGCACTCGCGGTGTCGCGGAAAGCCGGAGACGACGTGTGCAGCAGACGGGTCTGCAGCAGCGGCGGCAGAGCGCCGAAGGCGAGCCCCCACAGCATGAACGCGATAAGAGCCGGGATGGGCTGCGCGGCGATCACGGCGAGCGCAGCCACCGCTACGCCGGTCACAAGCAGGGCCAGGATCAGCCCGAGCTGCGGGCGCGGCCCGAAGACCGAGCCGGCCAGGATGAGACCGACCGCCCCCGCGATGCCGTACAGGAACAGCAGCGCCCCGACGTTGCCCGACGGGATGCCCATCGGGCCGGTCAAGAACGGCACCACGAACGTGTAGAACGCGTAGTGCCCGACCATCGTGACTGCCGCGATCAGGCAGACCATGATGACGGCCGGGATGGTGCGGTCCTTCTGGCGGGGAGCCGAGCGGTCTCGGCGGCGCCCGCCCGCATCCGCGTCGCGCTCAACCGTGGGAAGCAGCTTCCACACCACGACGGCGCCCACGACCATGAGCGCGGCGAGCAGCGCGAACGACAGGCGCCAGCCGAAGACGTGGCCGGCGAACGTGCCGAGCGGCACGCCGAAGATGAACGCGAGCGTGCCGCCGCCCAGCGTGATCGACACGGCCCGGCCGATCTGCTCCTTGGGCACCAGGTGGCCGGCGTACGCGCCGACGATCGACCAGAACATGCCGTGGGCGACACCGCCGAGCACGCGCGAACCGACGACGAAGGCGTAGTCCGGCGCGATCGCTGTGAGGGCATTCGAGATGCCGAGCACGACGAGGATGCCGATGAGCAGCCCGTGCCGCGGCCAGCGGCGGGTGAGCGCGGTGAGCGGCGTGCTCGTGACCACGACGGTGAAGGCGAACACGGTGACGAGGAGCCCGATCTGGGCCTCGCTCACCCCGAGCGACGCGCTCATGTCCGGCAGCAGGCCGGTGGGGATCATCTCGCTCGTGACCGAGAGGAAGGTGGCCGCGGCGAGCGCGATGAGGCCCACCCACGGGAATTTCGGCGCGACGCGCGCCGGAGTCGGCGAAGTGATTGTCATACGGATTCGTCCAACGGACGGCGTTCCCCGGCCATTCCGCGCAGGATGCGGCGGACCGGGTGGAACCGGGAAGGAATGGCGGGTCGACTACGCGCCCATGTGCGCGCCCAGGGCCGTGCGGGAACCGCCGACCAGGGTCGATTCTACGGCAGGTCCCTGAGTACGGAAGAGCTGTCCGTGATTTCGATCAGCGGAGCGTACAGGGCCATGGCGTCGAGGGCCCGCTGATGGTCGGCGTCCGAAAGCCCCGCGCAGGCGTCAGCGGCGACTCGGATGCGCACCCCGGCATCTGCTGCGCCGAGTGCCGTGCTGAGCACGCAGCAGTCGGTCGAGACCCCGGCGAGCACCACATCCTGAGCGCCGCCCAAAGCCTCGCGGAGGTCGGGACCCCACTTGCCGAAGGTGGGTTCGCTGACGACCGGGTGACCGGTGTCGCGGAAAGGGAGGACGAGGTCGTAGATCGGGTCGTCCGCCGGCACCAGCGCGAACGGCCACTGCTCGTAGTACGGCACCCAGGCGCCTTCCGGACGCTCGGGCGCGATGAACCGCGTGAAGATCACGCGGCGGCCGAACGAGGGCACCAGCTCCGCGATCACGGCCTCCGCCTCCGAGAAGCGCGGGGTGAACCACTGGCTTGCAGGGTTGCCGAACACCTGCTGCATGTCGATGACGACGAGGACGGGGTCGCTCACCGCGGCACGGTTCCGGTGCTAGCCGTCGGCTCAGCGGCCGCCAGCGGCAGCTCCTCCTGGCGGCGGACCGCGGCGCGGGAGAAGAGCAGCGTTCCCAGGTAGCCGATCACGAGCGCGACCAGCACTCCGAGATTGGCGAACGCCCAGTCGCCCTCCTTGCCGCCGATCGGCCCGAGCAGGTAACCCTGCCAGGTGAGCCACGGCGCCGAGCCGTTCGTGACCAGGCCCCAGCCGATCGCGGTGCCGATGACGATGAGCGCGATGGGCAGCCAGCGCACCGCGCCGTAGCGTCCGCGGCGGTCGTACAACTCTGCTTCTGCGTAGTCACGGCGGCGCAGTTGGATGTCGGCGATGAAGATGCCGCACCAGGCGGCGATCGGAACGCCGAGCGTGATGAGGAACCCCTGGAACGGCACCAGGAAGTCGGTGGCGAAGAACACGACGTAGATGGCGCCTGCCGTCATGATCACGCCGTCGATCAGGGCCGCGACGTAGCGCGGCACGCGCACGCCCACGCTCAGCAGGGCGAGCCCGGACGAGTAGATGTCGAGCACCGCACCGCCGACGAGCCCGAGCACGGCGACGATCACGAACGGCACCAGGAACCACGTGGGCAGCAGCGAGGCGAGCGCACCGATCGGGTCGGAGGCGATCGCGTCGCTGAGCTTCGAGGACGACCCGGCGAGCAGCACACCGAAGATCAGCAGGATCACCGGAGCGAGCGACGAGCCGAAGGTCGTCCAGCCGACGACCCCACCGCTGCGGGAGCTCCGGGGCAGGTAGCGCGAGTAGTCGGCGGCGGCGTTCACCCAGCCGAGTCCGAAGCCCGTCAGCATGAACACGAAGCCGCCGATGACGTGCGGCGCGTCGCCTGCGGGCAACGCGGCCACGGCGCCGAGATCGATGTGATTCAGGACGAGCAGGATATAGACGACGGTGAGCACACCGGTCACGATCGTGATGATCATCTGCATGCGCATGATGAGGTTGAACCCGATCACGCCGCCGACGATGACGAGGGCGACCACGACGATGAGGGCGACGAGCTTGGTGACGACGCCGCCTTCCCAGCCGAGCTGCTCGAACACGGTCGCGGTGGCCAGGGCCGCGAGCGACACGAGCACCGTCTCCCAGCCGACCGTCAGCAGCCACGACAGCAGCGAGGGGACGCGGTTGCCCTCCACCCCGAACATCGCCCGGCTGAGCACCATCGTCGGGGCCGACCCGCGCTTCCCGGCGAGGGAGATCACGCCGCAGAGCAGGAACGACGCGACGATGCCGACCACGCCGACGATCGTCGCCTGCCAGAACGAGATCCCGAACCCGAGCAGGAACGAGCCGTAGCTGAGCCCGAACACCGAGACGTTCGCGCCGAACCACGGCCAGAACAGGTCGCGCGGCCGCCCCTTCCTCTCGCTCTCGTGGATGGTGTTGAGCCCGTTCAGCTCGACGTTGAAGGCGGACGCTGCGCTCGTACGGGTATCGGGCGCATCCTCACCGGTGCTGGTCATGCACCGATCGTGGTCCACCGTGCGTGCGCGCGTCAACAGCCGCGCCGTCAGGCCGACCACGGGTTCACGACGGGGATCCCCACATCGATGAAGTCTTTGTCACGCGTCGCGACCGCTTCCGATAGGACGTCCCGCCGAAAAGCGGAGCGAGGTGATGTTGGCGCACTCCGACGCCGCCAGCATGCCAAAGGGAAGAGTCCGTGGCCGAAACCGGTCCAGCAGTTCGAGGATGACATTCGCGCGGTTCTCGGATTTCGGGCTGTCATCCATCCGATTCGCTCCTGTGAGCATTTCTGCGACGGTGACCGTGGAGATGTATAACTCCGACTCCAGTCGGGAGTCTAGCCATGCGATCACCCGAGGATTCGGCCACGGCTGGAGCATTTCGGAGACCACATTCGTATCCAGGACAATCACTGATCGAGCGCTTCAACCCGGTTGCGGACGTACTCCACCATCCCGATCTTGCGAACACCGGGTCGAGGATCGACGGGCTGTCCCACGGCGGCCTGGCCGATCACGTATTGCAGCTCTTCGATCACCGTGCGGCGGGAGTGCTCCGCCAGTCGACCAATCGCTTCGTAGATGTCTTCGTCGATGCCGACGGTCACCATCATCTGTTTCATGGGAGGCCTCCTAATGCAGACATATTTTGCATATCACGTCAGCCTAGCACGGCGACCGCTACCCTGATCTGGTGACCGACTCCTCCCCCTCCAATCACTGGGTGCTCACCTTCAGCTGCGCCGACCGCCCCGGGATCGTGCACGCCGTCAGCGGCGCGATCGTCGCCGCCCGCGGCAACATCACCGAGAGCCAGCAGTTCGCGAGCACCGACACCGGTCGCTTCTTCATGCGGCTGCAGGTGGAGTCGGCGGCAGGTCGCGACGAGTTCGAGCGGGCCCTCGCCCCCGTCGTCGAGACGTTCGGGATGACGCACCGCGTCGACAACGTCGGTCGCCCACTGCGGACGCTCGTCCTGGTCTCTAAAGCGGCCCACTGTCTCAACGACCTGCTGTTCCGGCAGCGGGCGGGACAGCTGCCGGTCGAGATCCCGCTGGTGCTGTCCAACCACGACACGTTGAGCGACCTCGCCGGCTTCTATGGCGTGCCGTTCGAAGCCCGGACAGTCACCGGGCCCGAGTCGAAGGAGGCGTTCGAGGCGCGCATCCTCGACGCGGTTGAGGAGCACGACATCGAGCTCGTGGTCCTCGCCCGCTACATGCAGATCCTTTCGCCCGAGCTGTGCCAGCGGCTCGCGGGCCGGGCGATCAACATCCACCACTCCTTCCTCCCCGGCTTCAAAGGCGCGAACCCGTACCGGCAGGCCCACGCGCGCGGAGTCAAGCTGATCGGCGCGACCGCCCACTTCGTCACCAGCGACCTCGACGAGGGGCCGATCATCGAGCAGAACGTCGTGCGGGTCGATCACAGCAACACGGTGCAGGAGCTGGTCGCGATCGGTCAGGACGAGGAGAGCCGCACGCTCACCCAGGCGGTGAAGTGGTTCGCCGAAGACCGGGTGCTGCTCGACGGCGCCCGCACCATCATCTTCCGCTGACGGTCGCGTAGTCTGCTGTGGTGACATCCGCACCCGAACAGCACGCCCGCCCGAGCGTCGGGCCGAACGACATCCTGCGCTTCGTCCTGGAGCTGGTCGCCATCGTGTCGCTCGGCATCTGGGGCTTCCTGGCCTGGCCGCTGCCCTGGAACATCGTGGTCGGCATCGGTGCGCCGGTCATCGCGATCCTGCTGTGGGCGCTGTTCCGCTCGCCCCGGGCGGTGCTGCACGTCGACCCGTTCGTCAAGGCGATCGTCGAGATCGTCGTGATGGGGTCGGCCGCTTTCGCCTGGTGGGACCTCGGGCAGCCCGTCGTGGCGATCGTCTTCGCCGTGATCGCGACGATCAGCGGCGTCCTCAACGGCCGGCGCGAGTTCTCATGACCGGCCTCGTCGTCCACAGTGCCCGCAAAGTGGATGCGGAGGGCCTGGTCGACGACTTCTGGCTGGTCACCGACGGCGCGCACATCACCGCGACCGGCACCGGCGCGAGCTGGCGCGAGGCGGCCCGCGACAACGCAGACGCCCGTGTCATCGACGCGAAGGGGCACTGGCTGACCCCCGGCTTCATCGACCTGCACTGCCACGGCGGAGGCGGCCATCCGTACGACGACGGCATCGAGCAGATGCGCGCGGCACTCGCCACTCACCGTGCCCACGGGACCACGCGCTCACTCATCTCGCACGTCGCGAACCCGCTGGCGTCGCTGCGCGAGAGCCTCGGCGTCGTCGCCGAACTCGCCGCCACCGACCCGCTCGTGCTCGGCTCGCACCTGGAGGGTCCGTTCCTCGCTCCAGAGCGGCGTGGCGCGCACGACGCGCGCTTCCTCCGCGACCCGGAGCCCGAGGCCGTCGAGCAGCTGATCGCCGCAGCGCGCGGCACCCTGCGCACCGCGACCATCGCCCCGGAGTTGCCTAATGCGCTCGAGGCGATCGGCGTGCTGATCGAGGCGGGCGCGGTCGTCGGCGTGGGGCACACGACGGCCGACTACGACCTAGCGGCCCGCGCTTTCGAGGTCGGAGCGCACCTGCTGACGCACGCGTTCAACGCGATGCCCGGCATCCATCACCGCGCGCCGGGGCCGGTGCTCGCGGCCATCGACAACTCCGAGGTGACGCTCGAACTCATCCTCGACGGGCTGCACGTGCATCCCACCGTCGCGGCCATGCTGTTCCGCGAGGCGCCGGACCGCGTCGCCCTGGTGACCGACGCAATGGCGGCCGCGGGCGCGAGCGACGGAAACTACCGTCTCGGCGACCTCAACGTCACCGTGCACGACGGGCTCGCGCTGCTGTCCGGCACCAACACGATCGCCGGCTCGACCTTGACGCAGGATGCGGCGCTCCGCAACGCGGTGACGCGCGCCGGAGTGGACCCCGTCCACGCCGTCGCGGCCCTGACCCGCACGCCGGCGCGGGTGCTCGGCGAAAGCCACCGCCTCGGCCGGCTGCACACCGGGTACGTGGCCGACGCGGTGCTGCTCGACCACGACTGGCGCGTGACCACGGTGGTCGCCGACGGCGCCGTCCTCAGCTGACGCGATCCCCAGCCGCCGAGCGGTGAGTCGTTGCGCGAATCGCGGCCGAGTGGCGACATGATGTCACCACTCGTGGCCGCTACAGCGTCTGCCAGGCGGGCTTGTTGGCGTAGGCGTAGCGGTAGTAGTCGATGTTCTTCAGCCGCGACGCGGCCGCTTCATCGACGAGCACCGTGACGTGCGGGTGCAGCTGGATGGCCGAGCCCGGGTTCGAGGCCGACACCGGCCCTTCGACCGCGCCGGCCAGAGCCTCCGCCTTGCCCTCACCGAACGCCAGCAGCATCAGGTGGCGGGCTTTCAGGATGGTGGACAGCCCCTGCGTGATGCAGTGCATGGGCACGTCGTCCTCGGAGTCGAAGAAGCGGGCGTTGTCCTTGCGTGTCTGCTCGGTCAGCGTCTTCACGCGGGTGATCGAGGCGAACGATGAGCCGGGCTCGTTGAAGCCGATGTGGCCGTCCGTCCCGATGCCGAGCAGCTGAACATCCACTCCGCCGGACTCGGCGATGGCCTTCTCGTAGTCGGTGCCGGCGTGCTCGATGCCCTCCAGCGACCCGTTCGGCACGTGGATGAGCGACGGCGTCAGGCCCAGCGGCTCCACCACTTCGCGGGTGATGACAGCGCGGTACGACTCGGGGTGGCCCGCGGGCAGGCCCACGTACTCGTCGAGGGCGTAGCCGCGGACGTGGGAGACATCCACACCGCGTTCGCGGATGCCGCGCTCCAGGGCCCGGTAGACCGCCAGCGGGGTGGAGCCGGTGGCGAGCCCCAGCACCGCCTCGGGTTTCGCGGCGATGAGGTCCAGGATGCTGCGCGCGGCGAGGTCGCCCGCGGCGTCCTGGTCGCGGACGACGACGATTTCGGCCATCAGTTCTCTCCTACGAGCGCCGCGCCCAGGGCCGCGACGGGGGTGCCTTCCGGAACGAGGCGCACCCGGGCGGGAAGGTCGAGCGACGCCAGGAACGGCGACGTGCGCTCCCAGTCGTGCAGCACCTCGTGGACGCCACCCAGCAGGCGCGACCCCAGGTGGCTCAGTCCGCCGCCGATGACGACGGTGCCGACATCGACGGTGAGCACGAGGACGCGCACCGCGGAGGCGATGCCCGCAGCCAGCCTAGCCGTGATCGCCCGGGCTTCGGGGTCGCCGGCGGCGGCCGCTGCAAAGAGAGCGCGAACGGGTAGCGGGTCATCGGTCGGCCACTGCCGTGCGACGCCCGAGCCACTGGCGACCGTCTCGAGGCAGCCCCGCTGTCCGCAGGCGCAGAGGGCTCCGTTCGGGTCGACCGGCAGGTGGCCGATCTCGCCGGCGATGCCCGTGCTCCCGCGCCACAGCCGGCCGTCGACGACGATGCCGGCGGCCATGCCGGTGCCGAGATTGAGGAACGCCATCGTGCCACTCAGCCCGAGCAGGTGATAGGCACCGAGGGCCGCGGCCTTCACGTCGTTCTCGACGCGGACGCCGACCCCCAGCCGGCCGGCGAGCATCCCGCCGAGTTCGAGTCGCTCAAGCCCCAGGTTGACGGCGTGAGCGACGTGGCCGGATGCGGTGTCGACCATCCCGGGCACACCGATGCCGATGGACTGGAAGCCGCCGGGCGCGAGGCCGGTGAGCTCGCCGATGCGAGCGACCGCCGTGACGGCCGTCTCGACGACGGCTGCGTCGCCGAACCCGGTGGCCAGCCGGACACGCTGCGCGAGCGCGCCCAGGTCATCGACGGCGACCGCGTCGGTCTTGGTTCCGCCGATGTCGATGCCGAGTCTCACGAGCGGCGCCCGAGCAGTTCCAGCAGCGCGCGGCCGACCAGCCGCGAGGCGCCGAAGGTGGCGATGTCGGCGTAGGCGCGGTCGTCGCTCGGCCAGCCCATGTCGACGACGAGCACGCGCTCCCGCTCGGCCCGGAGGCGGTCGATCGCGGCGCGCGCGAATACGTGCCGGTGGTTGTCCCTGCCGATGACGAGGACCGGCGACTGCGCGGCGAGCACGAGGTCGGGATGGTCGTCCTCGGTGAAGAGGACCGCCGGGTTGGCGCTGAACGCTGCCGCCCACGGGCTCGCCGGGTCGGCCTCCACCTCGGCGAACGGTCCCCAGGGCGCTGTCCCGACCGCGATGTTCGCAACCGTATCGATGCGCACCACCGAGTATCGTCCCCCGCCGTGCTCCCCCAACCACTCCTTCGCGTACGCACTGACCTCAAAAGCCCGCCCGACCGCCGCCACATCCCCCTCCCAAACCACCGCTTCCTCGGAAAGTCCGTTCTCCGACGGCGTGTCGGAGTCACTTTTCGAGGAATCGATGGGTGGGGTGAGTGAGCGGGCGAGGGTGAGGACGCGGGAGGCGGCGGCGGCGACGCGGGCAGGAGCGAGGCGGCGGGAGGTGATGGCGGCGGCGATCGCATTCTCGATGGTGGCCAGCTGCTCGTCGGTGTTCTCGGTGCCGATGCAGAGCAGGTCGCAGCCGGCCGCGAGCGCCAGAACGGCCGCCTCCGGAATGCCGCGCTCCCCGCTCGCACCGTGCATGTCGAGCGCATCGCTGACGACGACGCCGTCGAATCCCAGCTCGCCGCGCAGCATCCCCTGGATGATCGCCGGGCTGAGCGTCGCGGGAAGCACCGCGTCGAGCTGCGGCAGCAGGATGTGCGAGGTCATCACGGCGCGCGCCCCGGCCTCGATGACGGCGAGGAACGGCACCAGCTCGCGCTCGCGCAGTTGCTCGGCCGACAGGTCGACCACGGGCAGCTCGAGGTGTGAGTCCGTGCCGGTGTCGCCGTGGCCGGGAAAGTGCTTCGCGGCGACGGCGACGCCCGCGGACTGCAGTCCGCGCGTCCACGCCGCCCCGTGCTCGGCCACCACCGCGGGCGAGGTGCCGAAGCTGCGGACGCCGATCACCGGGTTGTCCGGGTTGGAGTTGATGTCGATGTCGGGCGCGAAGTCGAGGTTCACCCCGGCCCCGCGCAGCTCCTCCCCCACCCGCTGAGCGACGCGCTGCGTGTATTCGGCGTCGCCGAGCCGGCCGAGGATGGCGTTGCCCGGGTACGGCGATCCGCTCCCGTAGTACAGCCGGGTGACGTCGCCTCCCTCCTCGTCGATAGCGACGATCGCGTCAGGGTTCGCCGCGTAGATCGCGTCGGTGAGGGTGCGCAGCTGGTCGGCCGAGACGATGTTCTGGCCGAACAGGCACACTCCGCCGAGACCGCCGCGGAGCCGCGCCTCCAGCCACCCGGGCAGCGTCGTCCCGAGGAACCCTGGGAGCAGGGTCGCAGCGATGCTGCGGCGCAGGTCCGGATCGATGACGGCGGTGTCGGCGAGGGACGCGCCGCTCACCCCTTCACCGCCCCGCTGACCAGGCCACTCGTCATCCGGCCCTGCACGATGAGGAAGAAGATGATCACCGGGACGGCGACAAGCGTCGACGCCGCCATGACCTGACCCCAGTCGGTCGCCCGGGAGGCGGACTGCTGCACGAACCCGCGCAGCCACAGCGGAAGGGTCGCACTGCTCGACTGCGGCAGGATGACGAGCGCGACCGTGAACTCGTTCCAGGCCTGCAGGAAGGCGTAGACGCCCGAGGCGACGAGTCCGGGCGCCAGCAGCGGGAAGGTGATCCGCAGGAACGCCTGCGTTCGGCTGAGGCCGTCCACCATCGCGGCCTCTTCGAGGTCCGCCGGGATGCCGGCGACGAAACCGCGCAGCATCCAGATCGTGAAGGGCACGACAGCGGCGATGTACAGGATGCTGACGCCGATGACCGTGTTCAGCAGCCCGAGCGTGCCCATCAGCTTGTACTGCGCGATGAAGAGGCCTTCCGCCGGAAGCATCTGGATGAGCAGCACCGCGAGCACGAACGACCGCCGCCCGCGGAAGCGGAACCGGCTGATGGCGAGGGCGGCGAGGAAGGCGAACGCCAGGCAGCAGACCACCGTGATCAGCGCGACGGCGACGCTCATCCCGAGCGCCGGGAAGAACGTGCCGCCATCGACGACGGCCGAGAAGTTGTCGAACGAGCCGCCGAACGGCAGCCAGGTGGGCGTCGAGTTCTGCAGGAGCACGTTCGGCAGCAGCGACGAGTTCACCATCCAGTAGACCGGGAACACCCAGATCAGGGCGAGCACGACGGCGAGCGCGCCGAGGAGGACACGGGACGGGCGGATGCGGCGACGGATACGCGGGCGCTCCTTCACGGCAGGCGGTCGGGTGCCAGATTTGCGGAGCGGGGTGGCGGCGGTCACGATTCGTCCTCCTTGAGCAGGGAGCGCACGTAGAACCAGCTGAGTGCGATGGTGAGCACGAGCACGAAGACGCTGACGGCGCTGGCCATCGCGAAGTCGCTCGAGCCGACGCCGAGCTGGTAGATGTAGGTGCCGAGCAGGTTCGTCTCGCTGGCGATGGAGCCCTTGTCCTGCAGCAGCTTGATCTGGGCGAACACGCGGAGGTCCCAGATGATCTGCAGCAGCAGCACGATCCCGAGCACCGGCCGGATGATCGGCAGGATGATGTAGCGCAGTCGCTGCCAGCCGCGCGCCCCGTCCATCTGCGCGGCCTCCACGACCTCGGTCGACACCTGTGTCAGACCGGCGTACACCGAGAAGGCGACGAAGGGGACGCTCATCCACGTCACGATGACCATCGCGACGAAGAAGAACGAGAGCGGGTTCTGCAGCCAGTTGTGGTCCTGGAAGTCGAGCCCCCACGAGGTGAGGGTGTAGTTGACGACGCCGCGGCGCCAGTCGAAGAGCCAGTTCCAGACCGTCATCGCCGCGACCACGGGCATCGCCCAGGCGAGCAGCAGCGAGACCTGCAGGATGATGCGGACGGCCTTGTTCACCGCGTTCATGAGCAGCGCCATGCCGATGCCGATGACGACGGTGACGAGGGCCGTCACCAGGCAGAAGGCGATGGAGCGCCCGACGACCACCCACGTGTAGGAGTCGGTGAACAGGGTGATGTAGTTCTCGAACCAGACGAACTCGGCCGGCTTGCCGAACTGCTGGGCGAGGCCGAAGTGCTGCATCGAGGTGACGAGCTGCCACACGATCGGGTAGCCGAGCGCGACGAGCAGGATGATGATGGCCGGCAGCAGCAGCGTGTACGGCGTGAGCTTCCCCCGGCGGCGGCGCTGGGCGTCCCGCTTCGGGATGTGCGGCGGGGCCACGGCGATGCGGGTGTCCTCGGTGGCGGTCACGTACGGCCTCCTTCCGTGATTGTGGTCGAGTTGACGCAACACGCCGCGCCGGTGCGTTCCGGCACGGCGTGTTGCGTCAATCAGGTTGACGAGCTAGCTCTTGACGTTGAGCAGCGCGTCGATCTTCTTGTCGTACTCCTGCGCCAGTGCCTTCAGGTCCGCGGCGTCACGGATCTTCGAGAAGAACTCCTCCATCACGTTGCCCGCCTCGACCGACGCCCAACCGGGTGCGGCCGGGGTCAGCTTGGAGTTGGAGGCCGACTCGATGAGCGCCTTGGCGAACTGGTCGTCACCGAGCGAGGAGGTGTACTTCGAGTTCGCCGGGCCGAGGCCGTTCTTGCCCAGCATCTCCTGGTACTCCTTGGAGAACATGATCTTCAGGAGGGTCTTCGACAGACCCGGCTCCTTGGTCTTCGCCGAGATGCCGATGTTGGAGCCGCCCGCGAACACCGGGGCCGGCTTCCCGTCGTTGCCCGGGAGGACGAAGGTGCCGAAGGTGGCGTCGTTCCAGGTGCGGGTCGGCTTGCCGTCGTCGCCCTTCCCGAGGTCGCCGATCGACCAGTGCGCCCATCCCGGAGCCATGATGGTGGCGGCGGCGAGAGAGGTGTCACCCGTCTTGTTGCCGTCGGCGTCGAGCGTCTGGTCGGTGTCGTTGAGGTAGATGTACTGGTTCGAGTCCTTGGCATCGTTCGGCGCCTTGGATGCGTTCTTGTACAGGTCCTGCAGCTGCTGGAGGCCCTTCAGCGAGTCCTCGGACTCGAGGGTGGCCTTCCACTTGTCGCCGTCCTTCTTGGCGATGTCACCGCCGTTGGCGAAGATCCACGAGATGCCGTCGCGCCAGTCCTGCCCGCCGAGGAAGAAGCCGGAGAAGTTGGCGATCCCCTTCGGGTTCTTGGCCGTGATGTCCGTCACGCCCGTGTTGAACTGGTCGAGCGTCGTGGGGACGCTCACGCCGGCCGCCTGGTAGACGTCCTTGCGGTAGAACATGTAGCGCGATCCGAAGTAGTACGGCAGCGTGTAGTTCTTGCCGTCCACCTTGCCGGCCTCGACGAACGACTGGAGCAGGTCGCTCCCGCCGAGGTCCTTGTACATGTCGGAGATGTCGAGGAACGCCCCGACGTTCGTGAAGGTCGGCGACTGGGTGTTGCCCATCTCCGTCACGTCCGGCGTGTTGTTGGCGTCGGGCAGCGCGGTGGTGAGCTTGGTGACGATGTCGCCCCAGTCCTGCTGCTCGATCTTCAGGTTCGCGCCGGTCTCCTTGTTGAACTCCGTCTTCAGGTAGGTGCGGAGTGCATCCGGAGTGTCGGAGCCGACGAGCCACAGGGTGACCGTCTTGCCCTTGCCGTCGGTGCTGGCTCCGGTGGAGCCTCCCGAGGCGCATCCGGCGAGCACGAGAGCGGAAGCTGTTGCCACAGCGGCGAGGCCGACGAGCTTTCTCTTCATTGCTGGTTCCTTTCGTGAATGTCGGTGTGTGCGGGTGCAGACACCGTCGGTGCAGGGGTCGTTGATTCGGGTGGTGCTGTGTTAAGAGACCCCGAGTTGTCCGGAGAGGACGAGTACGGCCGCGCCGCGGAGGACGATGTCCTGCCCCTGCGTGGTCATCCGGAGGGACAGATCGGCGTGGTTCTCGGCCATCGTCCGGTTCCGGAGCGTGTGGACGGTCGCCTCGGCGAGGGGACCGTCGAGCAGTTCGGTCGGGCCGCTGAGCACGATCTCCGACAGGTTGAGCGCGCCCACGACGGGCGCGAGCGCGATCCCGAGGCGCTGGCCGGCTTCGCGCAGGATGGGCGTCGCATCCACACCGTCGGCCTGCGCCTGCTGGATGCCGCGCTGCAGCTGCGGGACGCTCAGCCAGTGCTCGAGCACCTGATCCCGGCTGTACGTCGCCTCCAGGCCCAGGTCGGTGCCGACCATGACCTGCCCGATCTCGCCGGCGGCGAAGTGGCTGCCGTAGACGAGAGCGCCCGCGACGAGGAGGCCGGCGCCGATGCCGTGGCCGATGCGGATGAGCATCATGTCGCCCTCCGCGTCGCCGTAGGTGTGCTCCGCGAGGGCTGCGACGTTGGCATCGTTCGCGACCACGACCGGGCGTCCGGTGCGGGAGGCCAGCTGCTGCTGGAGCGGCAGGTCCAGCCAGCCGAGGTTCGGCGCGGTGAGGATGGTGCCGGCCAGGTCGACGACACCGGGCGATCCGACGCCGATGCCGAGGATCGGCGCAGTGGCGGCAGCGACCAGCCGGTCGACGAGCGCGTCCACCTTGGCGGCTGCGGCGTCGCCTGTGGCGGGGTCGACAGCGCCGGGATCGGCCGCTTCACCGTCGGCGAGCATCACCTCGGCGCGGGCCAGGATGTCGCCGTCGAGGTTCATGACGGCGCCGCGGAAACGATCGTGGTCGCTGAGGTCGACACCGATGATCTGGTGGGCCGCACGGTCGATGTCGAGCAGCACGGCGGGCTTGCCGGGCCGCGCCGATTCGCGCTGGCCCAGCTCGATGACGAGACCCTCTGCCAGGAGTTCGGCGACAAGATCTGAGACGGTGACGCGCGTCAGCCCGGTCTCCCGTGCCAGGTCGGCCCTGCTCCGTTGCCCCGAACGGTACAGCGTCTGCAGGACGAGCGACCGGTTGTGGCTGCGGGCGTGCTCCGGAAGCACTTTGGCGCGCGGACGGAGCACGCGGCCCGGGGTCAGTCCCCCGGTGCTGCTCTGCACCTCGGTCGTCGTCATGTTTGTTAGTAAAGCTTACGAACAAATGAGGCGCAAGAGCGGAAACCTATTTGTTACATTCGCCGTTTCAGCTCAGAGATGGGAGCGAGCCGGAACCGGTAGTGGTTCTTTGAGGAGAGGACCCCGACGAACATATCGCCGTAATCGAACCCTTCCACCGGCTGTATGTCGTAGGCGAGCACGATGCGCGCCAACAGGTACATCGCCTGACGCAGTGCGAAGCCCTGTCCGGGGCAGCGGCGATCTCCCGTCGAGAACGGGATGAAGTGTTTCGCGGCGCCGACGGCCATCCCCTCGAACCGGGACGGGTCGAACTCCGACGGGCGCTCCCAGAAATCCGGGTCCTTGTGAACGACCAGCGGCATGATCGCGAACAGGCTCCCTTTCGGAATGCGCCGGTCATCCAGCTGGTGCTCCGCCAGGGCCTCCCGGCCGATCACTGCGTACGGGGTCTTCAGCCGAAGCACCTCGAGCAGGAAGCGCCTCACGCCGTCCAAGCGGGAGGCGGAGCGCAACGTGAGGCCTGCACTCCCCTCCAACTGCTCCACCTCCGCGCGGACCGCCCGAGCCTGGTCGGGATGAGTGGCGAGGAAGTAGAGCGCCTTCGACAACAGCTTGTCGAAGGGATCGCTCGCCAGGTAGAGCGCGCTCAGGATCTCTCCGCGCAGGAGTGCGATCGCACGACGGTCGGCTCGGCGGATGCCCTCTCGCTGAACCAGATCCTCCACATAGCTGTCCGGCCGCTCGCGGAGCTCCAGGTGCCTCTCCAGGACCCGCTTCACCAGTCCGTCGCGGAACCGGAGAGCACGCACGAGCTTCGGATTCAGCCGCATCGGCACCCGGATGAGCGCGAACTGCCGCCTGAGCATCGCTGTGACCACCGCGTACTTGTGCCGGTCCAGGGCGTCGAAATCCAGATCGCCGATGGACTGGTGAAAGAAGTTCTCGCTGGCGATCGAGGTGGAAAGCCTCAGCAGGTCGATGCTCGCGTCCACTGTGCCGCCTGACTCCGCCGCCGCATCCCATCGCTCGAGCATGTCGTGCAGGGCGCGCTCGGTGATCCGTTCTGTCCGGCGATCCGTCGAGACGTGCCGGTCGAACAGACCCTGCTTGTCCGCCCACCCCTGGTCGCGACGAAGCGTGTTGAGCGAGTTGCCGGCGATGTGGTGGATCGTCGAGCGGGTGTCGATCTTGTCGTAGACCCGCTCACGGTCCTCGAGGATGAGGGCGATGGCTTCGGGATCACTGGCGAAGAACAGGTGCTTGTGGAAGAGACGGATGTGCACCAGCTTTCCGTAGCGATCGGCGACAGACTCGGACACCTTCAGGAGGTCGTGCCGCTTCAGTTGCACCAGCAGCGCGAGCGAGGCTCCGAGGCCGGGGCCCTCGCGACGTCGTCGTTTCATGGCGGGTCCTTTCCGGGGAGCCCGGCCAGTCTTGCCGGTCGACCCGATTCGACGCACAACGAGGATGGCCGCAATCGCCGCCCGCGCTGCCCCCGCAACCCCGCGCTAGGCTCCCGCCATGACCACAGAACCCACTCCCGAAGCATCCCGCCGTGCCCCGTTCTCCCTCGCGGGATCGCGCGCCCTCGTCACGGCAGCCAGCCGCGGACTCGGGCGGGAGATCGCGCTGGAGCTGGCCGGCCAAGGGGCGGACGTCGTGCTCGGCGTCCGCGACCCGGAGGGGTCGGCCGCGCTGGTCGACGCGCTGCGCGCGTTCGGCGTCCAGGCGACGGCCATCCGCATGGATGTGCTTGATCTGGATGCCTGCCGCACGGCGATCGACGCGGTCACCGCCGACCTCGGGCCGATCGACATCCTGGTCAATAACGCAGGCGGCGGCATCGATGCGGCCGCGCTGGAGGTCACCGAGGACGACTTCGACCACGTCTGGCGGCTGAACACGCGCTCGACGTTCTTCCTATCGCAGCACGTCGCGAAGAGCATGCTCGCGAACGGAGGCGGCTCGATCGTGAATATCGCCTCTCAGGCGGGACTCGTGGCGCTCCCCGGTGAGTCGTCGTACTGCACCGCCAAGGCGGCGGTCGTGCACCTCACCCGCTGCCTGGCGGTCGAATGGGGCCAGTACGGCATCCGGGTGAATGCCGTCGCACCGACCTTCATCGAGACCGACGGCACGTCGGCGGCTCTCTCGGACGACGTGTTCCGCGCCGACACCGTCGAGCGCATCGCGGCCCTCCACCGCATCGGTGTGCCGCGCGAGGTCTCCGGCGCGGTGGCGTTCCTGGCCTCCCCCGCCGCATCCCTCGTCACCGGCCAGACCCTCGCGATCGACGGCGGCTGGACCGCGCGCTGACCCGCGCTGCGCACCATCCCCGTTAACGATTCGTGCCGAATGTCGACTTCCGCAGCGCGAAAGCCCACATTCGGCACGAATGCGAGCGACGAGGCTCAGGCCAGGCGCGTCTTCAGGTTCTCGCTGATCGCGTCGAGGAACTCCTCGGTAGTGAGGAACTTCTGCTCGGGGCCGACGAGGAGGGCGAGGTCCTTCGTCATCTTGCCCTCCTCGACCGTCTTCACCACGACGTCCTCGAGGGTGTGGGTGAAGTCGATGAGGTCCTGGTTGCCGTCGAGCTTGCCGCGGTGCGCGAGGCCGCGCGTCCAGGCGTAGATCGAGGCGATCGGGTTGGTCGACGTGGGCTTGCCCTGCTGGTGCTGACGGTAGTGGCGGGTCACCGTGCCGTGCGCGGCCTCCGCCTCGACGACCGAGCCGTCCGGAGTGGTCAGCACCGAGGTCATGAGCCCGAGCGATCCGAAGCCCTGCGCGACGGTGTCGGACTGCACGTCGCCGTCGTAGTTCTTGCAGGCCCAGACGTAGCCGCCCTCCCACTTGAGGCTGGAGGCGACCATGTCGTCGATGAGGCGGTGCTCGTAGGTCAGGCCGGCGGCCTCGAACTTGTCCTTGTACTCGGCGTCGAACACCTCCTGGAAGAGGTCCTTGAAGCGGCCGTCGTACGCCTTCAGGATGGTGTTCTTGGTCGACAGGTACACCGGGTACTGGCGGTCGAGACCGTAGTTGAAGGATGCGCGCGCGAAGTCGCGGATCGACGCGTCCTGGTTGTACATGGCGAGCGCCACGCCGGCGCCCGGCGCCTGGTAGACCTCGAACGACTGGGCCTCGCCGCCGTCGGTCGGCTGGAAGCTGAGGGTCAGCGTCCCCGGGCCGTCGAAGACGAAGTCGGTGGCGCGGTACTGGTCGCCGAAGGCGTGACGGCCGATCACGATCGGCTTGTTCCAGCCCGGCACCAGCCGCGGGATGTTGGAGATGATGATCGGCTCGCGGAAGACGACGCCGCCGAGGATGTTACGGATGGTCCCGTTCGGGCTCCTCCACATCTTCTTCAGCCCGAATTCCTCGACCCGCGCCTCGTCGGGCGTGATGGTCGCGCATTTGACGCCGACGCCGTGCTTCTGGATGGCGTGAGCGGCGTCGATCGTGATCTGGTCGTCGGTCTCGTCGCGCTTCTGGATGCCGAGGTCGTAGTACTCGAGGTTCACGTCGAGGTACGGGTGGATGAGAGAGTCTTTGATGGCCTTCCAGATGATGCGTGTCATCTCGTCGCCGTCGAGTTCGACGACCGTTCCGTCAACCTTGATCTTGTCCATGGTTCTCCTGAGGTGTCTGCCGTTTTACGCCGACGACAGCTTACCTGAGCGCGACAACTATCTTGACATCGAGACAGTTTCTCTCGGCGGACGGTCGGGAAGAGCGCGACTATGCTGCGATCGTTCCCGCACGTTACCCTTTCGTCATGGCTGAGTTGAGACTGGAAGAGTTGAGCGCGCGGACCGTCGTGGCGGCGAACGCGCTGACACTGAAGCCGGGCCAGGAGCAGTTCATCGCTCCGGTCTCCTACTCGGCTGCGGCCGCGGTCGCCGACCCGAACACATCGTGGCAGCGCGTCGTGCTCGACGGCGACGAGGTGGTCGGCTTCATCATGGGCAATTTCGACCCGAACGCGGAGCACGACGAGTTCAAGGCGATCCTCTGGCGCATCAATGTGGATGCGGACGATCAGGGTCGCGGGATCGGCACGTTCGCCGTCCGCGCCCTCGCCGACGAGGCACGCGCCCGCGGGCACGACCGTCTCCACGTCATCTGGGAGCCCGGCGAGCAGGGCCCGGAGCAGTTCTTCCTGCGCAGCGGCTTCCAGCCGGTGGCCGAGACGCAGTACGGCGAGACGATCGGCGCGCTCCACCTTTGACGCAGGATGCGCCGACGGACCATCGGTCGACAGAGGCCGCGCCCGGCAGCGACTCGTTCGTCGAGCGTGTCCTCGAGGTCGTCGACGCCATCCCGCCCGGTCGGGTCATGACGTACGGCGATGTCGCCGCGACTCTCGGCTCGCGCGCCGCGCGGATGGTCGGCCAAGTCATGGCCTACTACGGCAGCGACGTGCCGTGGTGGCGTGTTGTGCGGGCGAGCGGCCATCCGGCTGTCAATCACGAGCACATCGCCCTGCAGCACTACCGTGCCGAGGGCACGCCGCTGCTTGGGGGCGGCAGCGCGCTGTATCGCGTGGACCTGCGGGCCGCTCGCGTCGGGTCACACGAACCGCAGCACGACGCGCGGAATCATTCCTCCGACCGATGAACCGTTCAGTTCCGTAGTGTTCACTTCGTAAGAGAACCCTGTCCCCTTACCCTGGAGCTGCCGTGCCCCGCATCCGTACCGCCGGAGTCATCGCGACGACGTCCGCCCTCGCCTTGGCCCTGTCCGGTTGCTCGGTGGTGAGCGCCTTCGAGCCGCACGTCGACTCCGCCATCTGGGACACCGCGAAGGAGATGAAGGCCTCGAACACAGCGGTCTTCGGCTCCCCCACCTTCATTCCGGACGACGCGACGATCATCCGTGTCGACTACGACACGCAGGCGGGAACCGCGATCCTGACCTACACCTCCAAGACGCACGTCATCCCGAAAGTCTGCACGAAGTCGGTCCCCATGCCGAAGCCGGACATCCAGGACAGCTGGTGGCCGGTCGACGGCCTCCCCCCGAAGGCGTCCGGCTGCCCGGGCGGCTGGTCGGCGTTCACCGTCGGCGACCAGGTGTGGGCTGCGAAAGCCCCGACGAAGTAGGGCCGATCCTGAGCCCGATCAGGACACCGGCACCGGAATCGTCAGTTCGATGATCGTGCCCAGCCCCTCCACCGAGCGGACGTCGGCGCGGCCGGAGACCGCCTCCACGCGGTCGCGCAGGCCCTCCAGCCCGCCGCCGGGTTCGATCCTCGCCCCGCCCTGACCGTCGTCCTTCACGACGACCGTGACAGTAGCGTCGGCTCGACTCACGAGCACCGTGGAGTTGCGTGCCCTCGCGTGCTTTGCGGCGTTGGCCAGGCACTCGGAGACGCAGTAGTAGATCGTCTCCTCGATCACCTCGGGAAGACGCTCCGCGATCTCCACGTGCACCTCCACCGGCAGATGGCTGCGCAACCCGAGCTCCTCGATGGCCGAGCGGAGGTCGCCGTCGCTGAGCACGGTGGGGTGGATGCCGCGGGCGAGTTCCCGAAGCTCGCGCAGCGCGTCGGCCAGCTGGCTCGAAGCGCGCTGGAGGTCGAGCGCGAGTTCCTCATCCCCGCGTGCTTCGGCCTTCGCCGTCGCGATGCGCAGGCTGATCGCCAGCGAGACGAGTTGCTGCTGGCTCCCGTCGTGCAGGTCGCGCTCCAGCTTCCTCCGGGCCAGGTACCCCTCCTCGACGATGCGGAGCCGCGACTCCCGCAGCTCCTGGATGGTTCGCTCCAAGCGCGCGCGCAGCCGGTCGTTGTCTACCGACAGCAGCAGCGCGGACGAGACCGCGTCGAGCAGCCGGTCGTCCTGGGTGAGCGCCACGTCGTGCTCGATGAGGGCGATCGGACCCTGGTCGGAGTCGATCGCGAGCGTGGAGCGGCCGGGCCGTTGGATGAGGCCCGCATCCGGCACCCGCTGGCCGTCGCTCGTCTGGTAGCTCTGCAGGGGTTCGTCCCACCAGAACACGCGCAGCGAACCGTCGTGCAGCGTGCGCGCGAGACTCGATTCCCAGAGTCCGCGGTCGACCTTGTCGCGGGCGACGATCACGAGGTCGGCGACCCGCGAACGGAGTCCCCTCGCATACAGCACCCCGCCGACCCAGGCGGGTGGGATGAGCGCGATGGCGATAGGCGGGATGAACTGCAGCCAGCCGCCGTCCCAGCCGAGCGCGAAGCTCAGCGAGTCCTGCACCGTGCCGTAGCACCAGAGCAGGATGGCCAGCGGCATCACGAAGGCGACCCGGCGGGCCGGGAGGGAGCTGGTGAACCAGCGGGCGATCAGCCGCGCTGCGACCGTCAGCATCAAGATCAGGCCGACGCCGCGCCAGGCGATGCCGAGCCAGTAGTCGGCGGTGTCGCTCGGCAGCACTGCGTACGGGTTCGCCGCGCAGCCGCACTCGGTTGTCTCGGGCGAGGAGAACAGCAGGATGCCGCCCAGCCGTACCACGAATGCCACCGACACCGCTATCACGAGCGCGCGATCGAAGCGCGCCACCAGCCGGCCGGTGGGGTAGCAGAGCACCAGGACGCCGACCAGAACCGCCCAGAGGTCGGTGACCCCCGCGACCCACGGCCACACCCATCCCCAGGGCCGGACCATCGGATACCAGGCGCCGGCGGACCAGAAGATGGCCGCACCCACCATCAGCCAGCCGGGAATCGGGCTGCGTACGAGCCGCCAGGCGACCACTGCGCAGATGAGGTAGTCGATGGCGACCGCGACGAAGACGATCGCCCAGCCGGCGCCGGAGGGACGTGGGCCATAGTTCCCGGTCGTGGCGCTCAGAACCTGGGCGAGCACATTGGAGGCGAGCGCCACGGTGACGGCGAGCGCGCGTATCCCCCAGCGGAGGGCTCCAGGACGCCCGGCGTCCATGCCGGTCAGGCGTCCCGGCCGAGGAAGCGAAGGACGGCGAGCACCCTCCGATGCCCCTCGGTCGAGTCCTCCACTCCGAGTTTCGCCATGATGTGCCCGATGTGCGACTCGACGGTGCGCAGGCTCAGGTGCAGCTCACCGGCGATGCCGACGTTCGAGCGGCCCTCTGCCATCAGCCGGAGCACATCGCGTTCCCTGGCCGACAACCCCTCGACCGTCGCCTCGGAGGAGCGGGCGGAGACGAGCAGCTGCACGACCTCCGGATCGACGACCGAGCCGCCGCGCGCGACCGTCCGCACGGCCGTGACCAGGGTGTCGGCGTCGGCGATCCGGTCCTTCAGGAGGTAGCCGGTGCCGCTGCCGGCGCTCATCGCCCGGATGGCGTAGGACGCGGTCGTGTACATGGAGAGCAGCAGGATGCCGGCCCGCGAGCCGCCTGCGCGCAATTGCTCCAGCGCGCGGAGTCCCTCGTCGGTGTGGGTGGGCGGCATCTTGATGTCGAGCACGATCGCATCCACGTGGCCGTCGGTAGCGACCGCGCCGAGGAGTTCCTCGGCGGTGTCCACCGAGGCGACCACGTCCATGCCCCCCGCGCGCAGGATCTGGCCGATCCCTTCGCGCAGAAGCACTGCGTCGTCGGCGACGGCCACCCGGAGCGCGCGAGAACCCTCTGTCTGTCCCCCGCTCACGCGCTTACCCTAGCAGGATGCGGATCGCCTCACCGGTCAGCTCTTCTTTGTTGATGAAGCCCTCCGCGCCACTGTCCGCCACGCGCCTGCCGTAGTCGTTCGCCGACCGGCTCGAAGTGAGCACCACGACGGCGCCGGTCGCTCGCACGGCGGTGACGACATCGAAGCCGCTGGCGTCCGGGAGGCCGATATCGAGGAGCACCACATCCGGGGACAGCCGCCTGCTCAACTCGACGCCGCCGGCGGCAGTATCGGTGTCTCCGACGACCGTGAAACGCTCCAGGCGCAGCAGTTCGGCCGCCTGAGCTCGGAACCGCTCGTGGTCGTCGACGATCACAACACGGAGGGACATGTCGTCCATCATCTCCGCACTGACCCCCGGCTTCATCCGTGCCTCCACGCAATCGGAATGAGGTGACCCCCCGGATGCGGGCCACTCACGGCAGGACGACTATATGAGACAACCTCACCGACCCGAACGGTGGGGACGTCCGCCCGGTGAGAGCGGATCGACGATCCACCCGAGGAGATGGCGATGTCCACCGTGACCCGAACCGCCGACCCGACCGGCGCTGCTGTGGGCTCCACCGCGGCGACCGGGGCGGTCGCGGTGGACGGCCCTTCCCTCGGGCTCCCGGTCGTGCTGTTCGATCTCCCGCGTGCGGCGCAACGCCTGCGGGAACTCCGCGACGCCCTGCCCTGGATGGACGTGCGATTCGACGTGAGCGCGCTGGCGCATCCCGAACTCCTGCGGGCGATCGCGGCCGAAGGCGCAGAGTTCACCCTGTCGCATCCCGCCGCCGTGCCCGCCCTGCGCCGTGCCGGCATCGACCTCGGCCAGGCGCTCTACGCCGTCTCCGGTGCGCGCTGGCAGGACCGGCGCTCCGCGTGGGAGTCCGGCGTCCGCCTGTTCGTCGTGGATGAGCCGTACGAACTCGACGCCTTCGTCGCTGCGCCCGCCGGAACCTCCGTGCTGCTGCGGATGCCCGCAGAAGCGGCGGTCGCGGCGACGCGCCGGGCGGTGTCGCTAGGCGTGTGCGTGGCTGGGTTGTCGCTGGGCGCATGCGAACCGTCTCGTCTCGCTGCCGATCTTCGCAGCGCGGTCAGCACCCTCGGGCATCTCGCCGCCCTCGCCGCGGAGACCGGCGAACGCGTGCACACACTCGATCTTGGCGACGTCTTCGGCGGGCGGCCGGCCATGCGACCCACCGACTGGGCGGAACTCGGCCGCACGGTCCGCTCCCTCGTCGCGCCCGCGATCTCGCGCACGACCGTGGTCGCCACCGCCGGCCGCACCCTCGTGGCCGACTGCATCACCGTCGTCGCCGGCCGGAGCGAGCGCTACGCGGACCCCGCGTCCGCCAGCGCATACATCGACGCCGGTGCGGAGGTCGTCGTCCTTCGCGACGGGCTCACCGCACGCACCCGAACCGTCCGCACGAGCCCGGCGAGGCACCGCGTCCTGCGCCCGGCGCGTGCGCGCACCACCTGGTCCCCGGCCGGCTGATCAACCCTCGCCGTCCGGAGACAGGCGGCGGGGACCACGGGAGGGCTTCCCCGTGGTCCCCGCCGGAATTCCGTCGGAGCGTCGCCCGCTACACGAGCGAGTCGCGCCAGGCCGCGTGCAGCTGGGCGAAACGCCCGGTGCCTGCGATGAGGTCGTCCGGCGTGCCGTCCTCGACGACGCGTCCGTGCTCCATCACCAGCACCCGGTCCGCGATGGCGACCGTCGACAGACGGTGCGCGATGATCACGGCTGTGCGATCGGCCAGCAGTGTCTGCAGCGCCTCCTGCACCAGGCGCTCGCTCGGGATGTCGAGCGAACTCGTCGCCTCGTCCAGGATGAGCACCGACGGGTCGGCCAGGAACGCCCGGGCGAACGAGATCAGCTGTCGCTGCCCCGCGGACACCCGGCCGCCGCGCTTGTTCACGTCGGTGTCGTAGCCGTTCGGCAGACCCTCGATGAACTCGTGCGCACCCACCGCTTCGGCGGCCCGCACGATCTCGTCGCGCGTCGCATCCGGCTTACCCAGCGCGATGTTGTCCGCGACGGAACCGCTGAACAGGTACGCCTCCTGCGTGACCATCACGATCGCACGGCGGAGGTCCTTCGGGTGCAGGTCGCGCAGATCCACACCGTCCAGCTGCACGGAGCCCTCGCTCGGGTCGTAGAACCGCGAGATGAGCTTCGCCAGCGTCGACTTGCCCGCACCGGTGGAACCGACGAGAGCGACCGTCTGACCAGCCGGGATGTCGAGCGTGAACGCGGGCAGGATGACGCGGTCCTTCTTGTAGGCGAAGGTGACGTCGTCGAACCGCACGTGACCCTGCGCCGACCAGAGGTCGACCGGCTTCACCGGATCCGGGACGCTCGGCTGCTCCTCCAGGACGCCGGAGATCTTCTCCAGCGCCGCGGCCGCCGACTGGTAGGAGTTGTAGAACATCGCCATCTCCTCCATCGGGTCGAAGAACCGGCGCGTATACAGCAGCACCGCGAGCAGCACGCCGATCGCGAGCTGGCCGTCGGCGACGCGGAAGCCGCCGACGAGCAGCACGACGCCGACCGTCACGTTGCCGATCATCACGAGCCCGGGGTCGAAGATCCCGAACAGCTGGATGACGCGCGCGTTCACATCCCGGTACTCCTCGACCAGGCCGCCGAACTCCTTCTCGTTGCGCTTCTCCTTGCGGAACGCCTTGACCGCACGGATGCCGGTCATGGTCTCCACGAAGTGCACGATCAGCTTCGCCGACGCCACCCGCGAGATGCGGAACAGCACCTGCGACCGCTTCTGGAACCAGCGGGTCAGCACGTAGAGCGGCACCAGCGACGCCAGCAGCACCACGCCGCTGAGCCAGTCGATCGAGAACAGGGCGATCCCGATGAACAGCATGTACAGGAAGCCCTGCACCAGCTGGTTGATGCCCGAGTCGAGCAGCTCACGGATCGAATCGAGGTCGCTCGTCTGACGCGAGATGATGCGTCCGGAGGTGTACGACTCGTGGAACTCCAGCGACAGCCGCTGCGTGTGCAGGAACACCCGCTTGCGCAGGTCGATCAGGATCGCCTGGCTGATCCGGGCGCTCAGGACCGTGTACCACGCGATCAGGACCGCGCCGATGATGCCGGTGAACAGATAGGCGATGCCGGCGGCAGCCAGCGGGAACCAGTCCTGCTTCATCAGCGCCGGCAGGCCGTTGTCGATGCCGAACGCGATGATCGCGGGGCCCGCCACCTGTGCGGCGGTGCTCACCACGACCACGATCGCGGTCAGCACCAACCGCATCCGCAGCGGCTGCATGAGCGAGCCCAGCAGGCGCAGCGAGCGGCGCCGGACCTGCCGGCTCTCCGCTGCATTGAGATCGTTGCGCTCTTCGCCTTCGACGCCCAGCACATTCGTCGTGCTCACAGGTTCACCTCCTCGAGGATCTCGTCGTTTTCTTCGTCCTCCAGGCTGGAGATGACGAACCGGTAGTGCTCGCTGGTCGCGAGCAGTTCGTGGTGCGTGCCGACGGCCGTGATGCGCCCGTCCTCGAGCAGCGCCACCCGGTCGGCCAGCATGACCGTGGAGGGGCGGTGCGCCACGATGAGCGCCGTGGTCGCGGCGAGGACGCGCCGCAGCGCCGCCTCCACCAGGGCCTCGGTGTCGACGTCGAGGGCCGACAGCGGGTCGTCGAGCACCAGCACGGACGGGTTCGCCGCCACGGCCCGCGCCAGCGCGAGGCGCTGCCGCTGACCGCCCGAGAGGCTCAGCCCTTCCTCGCCGACCTTCGTCTCCACCCCTTCTGGCAGGTCGTAGACGAAGCCGGCCTGGGCGATCTCGAGCGCCTCGGTCAGCACCCGCTCGGCTTCCGCCGACGTGGGATCGAGCTCGTCGCGGCCGAGGAGCACGTTGTCACGGACGGAGGCGGAGAACAGGGTCGCATCCTCGAACGCCATCGCCAGCGCCTTGCGCAGGTCGTAGCGGGTGAGGTCGCGCACATCCACGCCGTCCACCCGGATCGCGCCGCCGGTCACGTCGTACAGGCGAGTCGTCAGCGCGGTCAGCGTCGATTTGCCCGAGCCGGTCAGCCCCACCAGGGCCATCGTCTCCCCCGGCTGCACCGTCAGCTGGATGCCGTCGAGCAGGTCGGGGAAGCGCTCCGGGGAGTCCTGGTACCGGAAGTGCACGTCGTCGAAGACCAGCTCGCCGCGCGGGTCGGTGATCTTCTGGGGGTCGGCGGGGTCGGTGATCGTGTTGACCTCGTCCATCACCTCGAAGTAGCGGTCCGCTGCCGTGCGGGTGTCGAAGGTCATCGAGAGCAGGAACCCGATCGACTCGATCGGGAAGCGCAGCACGGTCGCGGTGGCGAAGAACGCCACCAGCTCGCCGACGGACAGCTGCCCCTGTGAGGCGAGCCAGACGCCGACCACCAGGCTGATGCCGAACGCGATGTCCGGGACCATGAGCAGCCACAGCCAGATGCCGGCGATCGCCTTGGCCTTCTCGATCTCTGTGCCGCGCAGCTGTTCCGCCTGCGACTCGAAGCTCTTCAGCGCGTGCTTGCCGCGACCGAAGGCCTTGAGCACGCGGATGCCGTGCACCGACTCCTCGACCGCGGTCGCGAGGTCTCCGGCCTGGTCCTGGCTGCGCCGGGCGATGACGGAGTACTTGTTCTCGAACACGAACCCGTAGATCCACAGCGGGATCGAGCAGACCAGGAAGATGAGGCCGAGGATCCAGTTCCAGCCGATCAGGATGGCGAAGCCGACGACGATCGTGACCACGTTGACCACGAGCAGCACGATGCCGAACGACAGCCAGCGACGGATCATGCTGAGGTCGCTGACGGCGCGTGACAGCAGCTGGCCACTCGGCCAGCGGTCGTGGAAGGCGACGGGCAGGTCTTGCAGCTGCGCGTACAGCGCGTTGCGCATCCGCGCCTCGACGTGGGTGCCCGGGGTGAGCACGAACCAGCGCCGCAGCGAGATGAACACCGCCTCCGCAGCTCCCAGCCCCACAACGAGCAGGGCCGCCGGCCACACCGCGGACGGGTCACCGGTCGACAGCGGACCGTCGACGAGCCACTTCAGCACCTGCGGGATGCTCAGCGCGACCAGGCTGGCGAGCAGCGCGGCCACCATCCCGAGCACGATGCGGGGCGCGGCGGACTTGGCGAAGGGCAGGATGCGCAGCAGGGTGCGCGCGGTGCTCGACCGCTTAGTGTTCGTGGCTTTCTGCGGCGTCTGGATGGAGTGCGTCTGGGTGTTCGGCGTCTGGTCGACAGACATGGATGATCCGTTTTCTGTGAGTGGTCCGACATCGTGGGTCGGCGGCGAGCACGCGAAGGAGTCGCCGAAGGCCTGACCTCGTGGGCAGGCCCCGTGTTGGGGATGCGTGGGCGCCCGCCGGCGCTCACGGTGCGTTGCGCGCGGACGACGCGCAGCGGTGGGGGCGGAGAGCTAGTGCCCCGACGGTCGGGTGGAGGCCGCGAGGGCGGCGACGAACCCGGGCACGGTGGTCTTTCGTGCGGTCTCGGTCGTCGTCATGGCTTCCTCCCAGCCTCGATGAATGCATCCGTCATGCTGCAACACGGCAGCCCTACAGGTTATTGCCAGGTTGCGGCGCAAAGCAAGGATTTTCTCGATGACACCTCGAAAAGCCGGATGTCGGGGGCGCCGGGTACGGTGGCGGGCATGCGCAGAGGGGCCGTGACCGTACTGTGCCTGGTGCAGTTCGTCGACGTGCTGGGGGTCACGAGTGCGACGACGGCGATCCCCGCGATCCTCGCCGGTGTCGAGGCGCCGGCGTCCGCAGCCGGCCCGCTCGCGACGGTTTACGCGATGTTCTTCGGCGGGGTCCTCATCCTCGGCGCGCGACTCGGCGACCGCTTCGGCCATCGCCGCATCCTGCTCACCGGCGTCGCCCTGTTCGGGGCGGTGTCGGTGCTGGGAGCGACGGCGGGGCTCTGGGGACGAGCCGGACTGGTCGGGGTGCTGGTCGCACGCGCACTCCAGGGGGCGGCCGCCGCGCTATCCGTGCCGTCCGCGCTACGGCTGCTACTGTCCGCGACTCCGGACGACAGGCGCCGCCGGGGAGCTCTCGCGGCCTGGAGCGCGACCGGAGCTGCCGCGGGTGCGTCGGGGTTCCTGGTCGGCGGCATCCTCGTGCAGGCCTTCGGCTGGCCGGCCGTCTTCTGGGTCAATCTGCCGCTGGCGGCCGGGCTCATCGCCGGGATCGCGGTCACCGTCACGCACCTGAGTGAGCAGAACGAGCGGGTGCCGCTGGATGCGCTGGGCGCCGCCCTGCTCATCCTGGCGGTGATGGCCGTGATCGCCGGGGCTGCGTGGCTCGAGCAGCCGTCGACGCTCGTCCTGGGAATCGCGTGCATCGTCATCGGTGTCGTGCTCGGCGCGCTGCTCGCGCTGCGGCTGCGCACAGCCGCTTCGCCGCTCATCCCGAGGGAAGCCATCCGCTCGCGCCCGCTCCGGCACGGCACCGGCCTCTCCTTCGTGAACACGGCGACCACCAGCTCGACGGCCGTGCTCGCGACGCTCTTTCTACAGGACCGCCTCGGGCTCGATCCCATCGCCACCGGTCTCACGCTAATGGCCCTCAGCGTCGCCGTGATCATCACGTCGACGAGCACCCGCGCCCTTCTCGCCCGGTTCAGCCCGTACGCGGTGTGCGGAATGGGGATCGGCACCATCGCTCTGGGCTGCCTGCTCATGACGCTTACCGTCGGGATGTGGTGGGGCGTCTTTGTCGGAGTCGCTCTGGCGGGCGCGGGGCTCGGGCTGTCCTCCGTCGCCGCGACGACGATCGGGACGACCGTGCCCGATCGACTCTCCGGAAGCGCGAGCGGAGTCCTGAATACAGGAGCCCAGCTCGGCACGGCGCTCGGGACGTCGATCCTGGTGCTGGTCGCCTCGTTCGGCGGCGTCGGAGCGGGGTGGCTGGCGACGGCGCTGATCGCCGCCGTCACGGCCGGCTGGTGCCTGCTCCCCCGCCGAGCTTCGCTGAGTTGACGCGACGCGCCGTGCCGGGCCTCGCCCGGACGGCGTGTTGCGTCAACTGGCGCTCAGCGGATGCGGATCGAGAGGCAGGTGACGCATCCCTCGAGCTTCTCGAACTCGGAGATGTCGACCTGGATGACGGTGTAGCCCAGGCTCTCGACCAGCGCCACCGACTGCGGAGCCGACGACGACATGAGCACGGTGTCATCCGACAGGACGACGACCGCGGTGCCCTCCGCCTCCGGTACGGGAAGGAAACGCTCGAAGACCCGCGGGTCGTCCACGATGGGCTCGTAGCCGATGATCGTGCCGTCCGGAAGCGCGGTCACAGCCGTCTTCAGGTGCAGGGCCTTGGTGACGGGAACGGCGACGACGGTGTAGCCGAGCGGCGCGACCAGTGCGCGCAGCTGGCGGACGCCCTCCGCGTTTGTGCGGCCACCGCGGCCGACGTACACGGTGGAGCCGACCTTCAAGACGTCGCCGCCCTCGAGGGTCCCCGGCGCCTCGATCCGCTCCAGGTGCAGACCCTGCGCGCGGAGAGCGGCCTCGGTGCCGGCGGTCTCGCCACGGCGCGACTCCGCGCCCGGCAGCGTGATGACGGCCGTGTCGCCGAAGACGACCGCGGTGTCCTCCACGAAGACGGAGTCGGCCATGCGGTCGGCACTCGCCACCTCGACGGTCTGCCAACCGGCCTCGGACAGCGCAGCGACGTAGGCGTCCCACTGCTGGTCGGCGAGCTCGGTCTCCACCGGCTGCCGGTCGATGTGGGTCACGAGACCCTCGGCGACATTGGCGGCCGGGATGCGGACCAGCGCGACCTTGCGGTCGGTCTCGAACCGGCTGCGGGTGCCTTCGACGACGCGGAAGAGCCAGCGCCCGAACGTCGGGGTGAGCGCGGTGATGGCGACGACGTACAGCAGGTTGATGCCGAGCAGGGTGCCCAGCACGGCGACGAGCAGGTCGCCGCTGAAGGGCGAGCCACCCGAGGTGGCCGTGAGGATGGTGCCGATCGCGGGTGCCAGCACTCCGGCCACCACGCCGGCGATGAGGGCAGTCCACCAGCGGTCGAAAGCGCCGACGAAACCGGCGATCCACAGCAGCACGAAGGC
This sequence comes from Leifsonia sp. RCC_180, assembly GCF_058138205.1. Classification (NCBI taxonomy): domain Bacteria; kingdom Bacillati; phylum Actinomycetota; class Actinomycetes; order Micrococcales; family Microbacteriaceae; genus Leifsonia; species Leifsonia sp. RCC_180. The sequence continues at coordinate 1,665,517 of NZ_CP200340.1, forward strand.
GATGACGCTCGTCAGCGAGAAGTAGTTGCTGACGGCGACGATCAGCGCCCCCGACGGGGCCGACGACCCACCCAGTGCCCCCACGTAGAAGGCGGAGATCATCGCCGCGTGGACGATGAGGACCACCACGAGGGCGGCGACAAGGGATGCGATGAGCCGGCGGCCCCAGGAAGACGTCATAGGGACCAACCTATCGGAGCGCTGCTATGCGTTCGCTGGCTCCCGCAGCCGGCCGAGGGCGAGCTCCTCCGCAGCCTGGAGCGTGGTGACTCCGCGCTCCTCCGCGACGCGGAAGATCTCGGCGACGGAGCCGCCGATCCGCTCGACCCGCTCCTGCGTCGCCTCTGCGGTGACGCCCGGCTCCCCCGCCATCGACAGGAAGATGACGCCGCCCGCGTTGACCACGAAGTCGGGCGCCCAGAGGATGCCGCGCGCGGCGAGCCGCTCAGCGCCGTCCCGCTTCGCCAGCTGGTTGTTGGCCGGGCCGACCACGGCAGCGACCCGCAGCTCGTCGATCACCCGGTCCGTCAGAGCGCCGCCGACGCCCGCCGGCACGAACAGGTCGCCCTCGACCCGGTGCGCCTCCTCCGGCTCGACCCAGGTCGCGCCCAGCGCGTCCGCGAGGGCCCGCTTGGCCGGGTTCACGTCGGTCACGGTCAGCACCGCGCCTTCGCTCGCCAGGCGCATCGCGATGAGCGACCCGACATGGCCGAGGCCGAGCACCGTCACCCGGCGTCCGTCCACCGATCGCGAGCCGAACACGCGCTCCAGCGTGGCCTGCAGCCCGGCGTACACGCCCGCCGCGGTCGCGTCGCTGGGCTCTCCGACGCCGCCCTCCGACGGCGGAAGCCCGCAGACGTGGGCGGTGCGCGTCGCGACGACCGACATGTCCTCGGCGCTGGTGCCGACATCCTCGGCGGTCATGTAGCTGCCACCGAGCGTCTCGACCGCGTCACCGAGATCGAGCATCGCCTCGAAGCGCTCGGTCGGCGTGAGCACCGTTCCGCGCGGGAGGTAGACGACCGCCTTGCCGCCGCCACGGTTGAGTCCTGCGGCGGCGTTTTTCAGCGTCATCCCCTCGGCCAGCCGCAGCGAGTCGGCCACCGCCTCCTGCCAGGAGTCGTACGTCCACACGCGGCAGCCGCCGAGGGCGGGGCCGAGGATGGTGGAGTGCACCGCGATGCTGATGGTGAGGCCGCTCCGCCTCCCCTTCACCACATGCAGTGTCTCGTGCGGCAGATCGCCGGGCAGGGTGGTTTCGGGCAGGACGGACATCGGTGTCTCCTCGTGGGATCGCGGTGAAAAATGGTGCGGTCTTGTGGACCGCCGTCCATTCTCTCCCGAGCCCGGCGAGGAGGCAACGCCTGGGGCCTCTCAGTGGAAGAAGTGCCGCTCCCCGGTGAAGTACATGGTCACTCCGGCAGCCTTGGCCGCGGCGATGACCTCCTCGTCTCGGATGGAGCCGCCCGGCTGCACGATCGCCGCGACGCCCGCATCGATGAGGATCTGCGCGCCGTCGGCGAAGGGGAAGAAGGCGTCCGACGCCGCGACGGATCCCGCCGCACGGTCGCCCGCCCGGCTCACGGCGAGCTGGCACGAGTCCACCCGGTTGACCTGCCCCATGCCGACGCCGACGGAGGCACCGTCGTGGGCGAGCAGGATGGCGTTCGACTTGACCGCGCGGCACGCCTTCCAGGCGAACTCGAGGTCAGCGCGGGTGGCCGCGTCGGCCTCCTCGCCGGCGGCCAGCGTCCAGCCCTCGGAAGAAAACTCGTCGAACCGGTCGGAGTCCTGCACCAGCACGCCGCCGGAGATCTGCCGGAACTCGGTCAGCGCGCGCGCATATCCTTCAGGGAGCTGCAGGATGCGCAGGTTCTTCTTGGTCTGCAGCAGCTCGAGCGCCTCCGGCTCATATCCGGGGGCGATCAGCACCTCGGTGAAGATGCCTTTCACCGTCTCCGCCATCGCCAGGGTCACCGTGCGGTTGGCCGCGATGACGCCGCCGTACGCCGATACCGGGTCGCACTCGTGCGCCTTGCGGTGCGCCTCGGCGATGTCGTCAGCGACGGCGATCCCGCACGGGTTCGCATGCTTGATGATCGCGACGGCAGGCTCGTGGAAGTCGTACGCGCTGCGCAGCGCGGCATCCGCATCCACGTAGTTGTTGTACGACATCTCCTTGCCGCCGAGCTGGGTCGCCTGGGCGATGCCGCGGCCCGTCGGGTCGGCGTAGAGAGCGGCCGCCTGGTGCGAGTTCTCGCCGTAGCGCAGCGTCTGCTTGAGTTCGGCGCGGGCCTCCCAACGCTCCGGGAAGTCATCGGTCGAGGGTGCCTCCCCCGCGAACCAGGCGGCGACGGCACCGTCGTAGGCGGCCGTGTGCGCGAACGCCTTCGACGCGAGTTCACGCCGCTGGTCGAAGGTCGTCCCGCCGGCGGCAACGGCCGAGGTCACATCCGCGTAGTCCGACGGCGACACGACGATGGCCACGTTGGCGTGGTTCTTGGCCGACGCGCGCACCATGGCGGGGCCGCCGATGTCGATCTGCTCGACCACGTCGTTCCCGACGGCGCCGGACGCCACGGTCTCGACGAACGGGTACAGGTTGACGACGACCAGCTCGAACGGCTCGATGCCGAGCTCCTTCAGCTGGTCCTCGTGCGACGCGAGCCGCAGGTCGGCCAGCAGCCCCGAGTGGATGGCCGGGTGCAGCGTCTTGACGCGCCCATCCAGCGACTCGGGGAAGCCGGTGACGCTCGCCACATCCGTCACCGCATAGCCTGCGTCGCGGATGGTCTGCGCGGTCGAGCCGGTCGACACGATCTCCACGCCCGCCTCGGCGAGCGCCTTCGCCAGGTCGAGCAGGCCGGTCTTGTCGCTCACCGAGATCAGCGCCCGGCGGATCGGGACGAGGTCCCGCTCACGGTAGAGGCTGGCGTCGTGATGGGGTCCGCTCATGCTCGGGCAAGCTCCTCGAGGTCGATGTGTCCGTTGGCGATGTCGAGCACGGCGTCGATGAGCAGCCGTCGCTCCACAGGCTTGATGCGCTCGTGGAGGCTGCCCTCGGTGTCGCCGGGCTCCACCTCCACGCGCTCCTGGCTGATGATCGGGCCCGCGTCCACTCCGTTGTCGACGACGATGAGGCTGGCCCCGGTCTGCGTCACACCCGCGGCCAGCGCGTCGCGGACAGCGTGGGCTCCGGGAAACTCCGGCAGGTACGCCGGGTGCGTGTTGATCAGGTCGGGCGAGAGCCCATCGACCACCCGCGGGGGCACCAGCCGCATGAACCCCGAGAGGATGGTGAGGTCGGGTTCCCACTGCCGGATCTGCTGCAGCAGGGCGTCACCCCACTCCTCGCGGCTCGGGTACGAGGTGTACGGGACGGTGAAGGTCGGGATACCGAACCGCTCGGCGTGCTCCAGCCCGTCCGCCTCCCGGTCGGCGCCGACCGCGACCACACGCGCGGGGAACTCGGCGTCTTCCGACGCCTCCAGCAGAGCACGCAGATTCGAGCCACCGCCGGAGATCAGGACGACAATCGAGAGCACGCCACCAGCCTAGCGGCGCGCGACTGGAGTGCTGGCCGCCTGGTCGTCACCGCTGCATCCTCACCGCCGGACGCGGCCGCTCGCCGCCAACCCGATCGCCGCGGCCACGGCGACCTCGCCCGCGGCCAGCGCGCCGACCAGCCACGGGTTCGGCCCGACGTCGTGGAGGCGGCCGGGCCCGAGGGCGCCGGAGGACCACCACGCGAGCAGCCCGAGCTGCACCCCGGCGACCACGCCGATCCCGGCGGCGGTGAGCAGGATGGCACGAATGCCATGCAGGCCGTCCACGGTGCGCCCGCGCAGCAGCACGGCGGCGATGAAACCGGCGAGCACCGGCACGACGACTCCGACGAGGCCGAAGCTGTACCCGCCCGGCGGGATCACGCCGAACACCGGCAGCCCCGGCAACGGCCCGAGGGCGGTTCCGATGGGGCTCACCGCAGAGCCTGTCCCGAGGGCGAATCCCGGACCGATGAGCCAGGATGCCATCCACACGACCACGTTCGGCAGGATCGCCAGCTGGCCGATCGTCAGCGCCGCCCCGCCTGCGACGCCGCTCTGCAGCTGCTCATAGAGGCTGATGATCGCGCCGTAGTTGCCGAAGATCAGCAGCGCGAGCACGAGCGCCGCGACGCCGATCACGATCGCGGTCGCTGCGCTCCCTGCGCGAAGCGCTGCCAGGGTGACCGAGCGGAAGCCGTCCGGCACCGCGAGCGTGCGACTCCTCAGCGCGGTCAGCGCGATGGGTGCGGCTCCACGGGCCGGCGACGCGTCGCGCACGCCTGCATCCGATCCGCCTGCAGCGCGGCCCAGCGCGCGGTCGCGCTCTCGGCCCCGATCCCCGGCCCGGCCGTCGTCGCCCAAGGGGAGCATCCCGTCGTCCGCTCTCCGCCCCCGCAGCGCCGCGAAGCCGAACCCTGCGCCGATGCCCAGTGCGTAGACGAACGGCGGCAGCACGATCCCCTGCCACACCGAGGGCTGCACGACCGCGGAGCCTGCGGCCAGCACCACCAGGGACGAGATCACGGCGAAAGCGGCGAGGGCGCTCAGGGCACCCACCACCCGCTCGTCGGTCTCCGCCGCGCGCATGCCCGTCCGCACGCCGAGCCCGGCGGTGAGCACGGCGAAGCCCAGCAGTGCGATGGTCACCTGGAACGGCGTGCCTGCGCCAGGAAGGCCGAGCTCCGCGACCGTCTGCGGATCGAGCACGACCGTCAGGTTCACGCCATGGCCGACCAGCCACACGTCGGCGGCCGACCGCCAGACCACCCCGAAGTCCGCGCCGAGCTGGTACTGCGCCGCCCAGAGGATCGTGATCGGGACCAGGCAGATCCCGATGCCGATGGCGGCGACAATGAGCGCCTCCAGCGCGGCGAGCAGGGCGACGGTTGTGCGACTCATGACCGAACGGAGCCTACCGGGGCGGTGCCGGCGCGGACCGCCGACACTTCGGCACTCAGGAGACCGTGACCACAGGCGTCTCCTCGTCAGCCGACTCAGGCACCGTGACGACGGGACGCTGCAAGAGCTCCAGCAGACCGATGACCAGCGCGGCGAGGACGAGCGTCCAGATGATCAGCGACGGTGTCAGCGGACGCACGAACAGCACGACGGCGGCGGCTATCGCGGCGACGACCGCACGGAGCAGAGCACGCTGGGTGTACATCCACTCGCCCGTGCGGCCGGTCGTGATGCCGTGCCGCTCCGCGGAGTCGCGCACCCAAGTCACGCCCGATCCGAAGAAGCCGCGCAGGCGCCTGGACACCCCGAACGGACCCGAATACCAGGCGACGAGGGCGACGACCGCCGCCAGCACGAGGACCGCCACCGCGGTGTCGATCATGGCGGTCGTCACGGTTCGGAACAGAGTCCTCGCCAGGTTCGACGGAATGAGCGACGGCGAGGCGGAGGCGATGAACACGACCCGGCCGATCCCGATGGCGGCGAGCACCAGTCCCATCCCGAGCCCCAGGGCCACCGCCGCCCAGACCAGGGCGAGTGCGCGGCGCCGGGCGACCAGGACGCCCAGCGCCAGCAGGCCCAGGGCCACCCACGGCAGCCACACGCCTGCGCCCACCGCGAGCCCGTACACCACCTGCAGGGTCGGGATGGAGGAGCTCTGCGCGATCGTCACCGTGCGATTCACGGTCGGAATCCGCTCGGCGAACGTCAGGCCCTGATCGACCAGCAGCTGTTTCACCCGGGCGATGATCGGCGCCAGCTGGATGCCGACCGACCCGTCCGCGCCGACAGTGACGGCTGCTTTCGGATTGTTCTGCATCGTGGCGATCAACTGATCGTGACTGGTCCGAAGAGCTTGCTGCCAGATCTGCGCGAAGGCGTCCGATGCGACGAACCGCTGCACCGTCGAGCGCATCAGCGAGACGATGCCCTCCGCCAGCGGCGCCTTCAGAGCCTCCAGAGCCTTCGTCGCGACGGGACCGGTACCGAGGCCCGTGATGCCGTCGATGACCTGCGAGGTCACCTGATTGACGTCCACGTGCTCCTGCACGGCCTTCAGCGCTTCGTTGGTGACGAACGCCTGCACGCCCGGGTTGTGGGCGAGCGGCGCGTAGGTGGCGACGAACGAGTCGGTGTCCGTGAGCTGCACTTTCGCCCACGAGGCGACGACCGCCACGGGCGCGAGGATCGAGCCCAGCACGATGAGGACGGTCGCCAGCAGCGTCCAGGCCCAGCTGCGCTTCTTGCGCACGGGTGCCGCGGGCTCGTCCACCCCGTCGACGGTGACGTCGGGGATGCGTTCGCGCAGGACGGCGTTCTCGGCCTCCAGTTCGGAGACGCGCTTCAACAGGTCCGCGTTGCTGAGTTGAGGCATCGCATCCCCCTCCGCTCGGCCGAGAGGCCTCGGCGCGCTCACTGTAACTCCCGCCGACCACCCGCGGACAGACTGCATCGCAGCAGGTACGAAGCACAGAAGGCCGGACCCGTTCCCGGATCCGGCCTTCTGAAGGATGCGGACTACAGCGCCGCGTAGACCTCGCGCAGCAGGGCGGCCGTCTCGGACGGCGTCTTGCCGACCTTCACGCCCGCCGCCTCCAGCGCCTCCTTCTTGGCCTGCGCGGTGCCCGCGGAGCCCGAGACGATGGCGCCGGCGTGGCCCATCGTCTTGCCCTCTGGGGCGGTGAAGCCGGCGACGTAACCGACGACAGGCTTCGTCACGTTGGCCTTGATGAAGTCGGCCGCGCGCTCCTCGGCGTCGCCGCCGATCTCGCCGATCATGACGATGGCCTTCGTCTCCGGGTCCGCCTCGAACGCGGCGAGCGCGTCGATGTGGGTGGTGCCGATGACGGGGTCGCCGCCGATGCCGATCGCAGTCGAGAAGCCGAGATCGCGCAGCTCGTACATCATCTGGTAGGTCAGCGTGCCCGACTTCGACACGAGGCCGATCGGGCCCTTGCCCGTGATCGTCGCCGGGGTGATGCCGACCAGCGACTCACCCGGCGTGATGATGCCGGGGCAGTTCGGGCCGATGATCCGGGTCTTGTTGCCCTTCTCCTGGGCGTAGGCCCACGCCTCGGCGGAGTCCTGCACCGGGATGCCCTCGGTAATGACCACCAGCAGCGGGATCTCGGCGTCGATGGCCTCCACCATCGCGTCCTTTGCGAACGCCGGCGGCACGAAGATGATCGACACGTCAGCGCCGGTCTTCTCGATCGCCTCCACGACGGTGCCGAAGACGGGCAGCTCGACGTCGCCGTGCGTGACCGTGGTGCCGGCCTTGCGTGCGTTCACGCCGCCGACGACCTTCGTACCGGCCTTCAGCATCAATGCGGTGTGCTTGGTGCCCTCGCCGCCGGTGATGCCCTGGACGATGACCTTGGAGTCCTTGTTGAGGAAGATAGACATTCTCGTTCGTCCTTCGCTTACTTCGCGGCCAGCTCGGCGGCCTTGTCGGCGCCCTCGTCCATGGTGAGCGCCAGGGTCACCAGCGGGTGGTTCGCATCCTTCAGGATGCGGCGGCCCTCGTCGACGTTGTTGCCGTCGAGGCGCACCACCAGCGGCTTGTTGGCCTCGTCGCCGAGGATCTCCAGGGCCTTCACGATGCCGTTCGCGACGGCGTCGCACGCGGTGATGCCGCCGAAGACGTTCACGAAGACGCTCTCGACCTGCGGGTCGTTCAGGATGACGTCGAGCCCCGCCGCCATGACCTCGGCCGAGGCGCCGCCGCCGATGTCGAGGAAGTTCGCGGGCTTCACGCCGTTGTGCTTTTCACCGGCGTAGGCGACGACGTCGAGCGTCGACATGACGAGTCCTGCACCGTTGCCGATGATGCCGACCTGGCCATCCAGCTTCACGTAGTTCAGGTTGGCCTTCTTGGCCTTCGCCTCGAGCGGGTCGGCGGCGTCCTTGTCCTCGAGCGCCTCGTGGTCGGGGTGCCGGAAGTCGGCGTTCTCGTCGAGGGTGACCTTGCCGTCGAGCGCGATGATGTCGCCCTCCTCGGTGAGGACGAGCGGGTTGACCTCCACCAGCGTGGCGTCCTCGCCCGTGTACACGTCGTACAGCTTGACGAAGACGTCGGCGACCTTCTCCACCAGGTCGTCGGGGAAGCCGGCGGTCCGGGCGATCTCGACGGCCTTCGCATGGTCGAGCCCGCCGCGGGGGTCGACCTCGACGCGGGCCAGCGCCTCCGGCTTCTCGACCGCGAGCTGCTCGATCTCCATGCCGCCCTCGACGCTGGTAAGCGAGAGGTAGGAGCGGTTGGCGCGGTCGAGGAGCACCGAGAAGTAGAACTCCTGGGCGATGCGGGCCCCGCCTGCGACCATGACGCGGCGGACCACGTGTCCCTTGATGTCGAGCCCCAGGATGGCCTTCGCGGCCTCCTCGGCCTCGTCCGCGTTCTTCGCGACCTTGACACCGCCGGCCTTGCCTCGACCACCGACCTTCACCTGCGCCTTGACGACGGTCACGCCTCCCAGCTTCTCGGCTGCGGCGCGCACCTCCTCCGGAGTGTCCGCGACGATGCCCGGCAGCACCGGGACCCCGTACTTCTCAAACAGGTCTCTGGCCTGGTACTCGTATAGATCCACGGTTATCCAATCCGCTGCTGGTCCGGCGCTTGTGGCTTCCGGCTGATTTCTCTGGCGGGACGACGCGAGAATAGCTCGACGCCGAGACAAATTCGCCAGGAAGAACTGTAGTCCCTCCGCCTGAACGGGCCGAAACCGGCACTGTGTCCACAGGCAGGCAGCGCGCGTCGTTCTCCACCGATCAGCCGCTGCCCGGTCGGCGACGTGGCCCATCCGGCGACCGTGGAGGCATGACACAACGACCTCTCACTCTGATCACCGCGGTGAGCCTCGCGGGGCTGGCCGTATTCCTCGGCATCCTGCAGAGTCTCTTCGCCGCAGCACCCGCCCGAGCGCTGTCCGGCGACGGCCACGGCCCCGGGTACATGTCCGCCGACGGCTGGTGGCTTGGCGCGTACCACCTCGACGACGGAGCCCTCGGATTCTGCCTGAACCCGGGAAAGGTCGCGCCGACCGGGTTGCACTACAACTACGCGGATCCTGCAGGGAAGGGCTGGTGGACTCCCGAGCAGTCCGCGATCTTCGCGTACATCGCACGCACGTGGGCGGGCAGCGGCGACCGCTTGACCGCTGCGGCCGGACAACTCGCTACCTGGGGGACCGCCGGGATGTCGGACGCCGACGTACAGGCCCACGCCAGACGCGCCGGCGGCGACACCGACGCCGTCTATGCGCGAGCGGCGGCCATGCTGGCCGAGGCGCGCAACCGGGCGTCCACGGGCGTGCATGCGGCGGTCGTGGTCGAACTGGCGGAGGCCGGCCCGGGTCGGGTGCGGGTCGAGTTGACGGTGGATCGCATCAACGGCCCGGAACTCCTGCCGGCAGGGGCGCATCCCCTCTCCGTGACGCTCGACGGAGCCACGTTCGCCGACGGGGCGTCCACCGCGACGATTCGATCCGGGACCGACGTCAACATCCTGCCGACCGGGACCGAGGCCAGCGTGTCGGTGGCTGCCACGGCTCGCAGCGGCGACCTGCCGTACGGCAATCGGCTCATTGTGGCTGTGCCGACGGTCGATGCGCAGTCGGTCCTGATCGCCCAGTCCTCGAATGCCTCCGCACAGTCCGAAGCGCATGCAACAGGGCCATCCCCGTTGCCCTTTCAGCCGCGAGTCGAGACGCGGACATCGACACCGGAGGCGCTGCCGGGCGCCGAGATCACCGACCGCCTCATCGTTGGCGTGGACGAGGCGGACGGCCTACTCCCGACCTGGGGTGTGCGTCCCACGGACGATGGGTTCGCCCCTGTGGCGGCGGTCGTCGAGAGCACTCTTCACGGGCCCTTCACCGATCCGATCGTCCTGGCTCCGACGGCTCCGGCCGATGGCCCCGTCGTCTGCACGGTGGAGACCGCGGTGACCGGGCCTGGCGAGTACACCACTCCCTCCTGCGTCGTGCCGTCGGACGGCTACTACGTCTGGACGGAGCGGATCGACCCCGCGCGCACGGATCCCGCAGGCGGAGGAGCCCGCCTCCGCCCGTGGGCCTCGCAGTTCGGCGTGGCGAGCGAGATCACCCGAGCGCAGGCGGCGCTCGTGCCGGAGGCGCACCCGTCCGTCTCCGAGGTTCGGCTGGCCGCGACAGGATCGGACGTGGTCGCACCCGCCCTCTGGGGAGGCGGGGCGGGAGTGAGCGGGGCCGCCCTGATGGTCGTCGGGAGGGTGCGGACCCGGCGGGCGCGCGGCCGCGCGGCGTTCCTGGACGACGCACCATCGATCGCTCTCGCTGAGCGCCGTCCCGGGCGGCCGCCCCGTATCGCCGGACGCCGGACGTCGGGCCCTCGCCGCGCTCGCAGCACGTGGGTCCAACCGTGACAGGCGACGGGGAGGCCTTCTCCGCTCGCTCGCAGCATGCGACGGCAGGATGGCCTGGTGCGCTCCTTTTGCCCCCGCCGGCCCGTCGCGGTCGCGGAGATCGCGTCGGAGGCGCTGACGCTCGCGGGTGGCGGGAGGGCGCTCCTGCTCCAGATCGCGCACCCGGCAGTCGGGCGAGGAGTGGCGGAGCACAGCGACTTCGCCGAACGGCTTATGGACCGCTTCGACGGGACGATGCTGTACCTCACTGCGACGATGTTCGGCACGCCAGAGGAGTTGGCGACCGTGCGGCGGATCGTCAACCGTGCGCACGCGCCGGTTCGAGGCGAACGGGCGCCGTCGGGGCCGGCGTACAACGCCTACGATCCCGACCTTCAGCTCTGGGTGGCCGCCACGCTCTATCAGACGATGATGGAGCTGCACGGGCGGGTGTTCGGGGAGCTGACACCGAAGCAGGCCGACGACGTGTACCGGGAGCTCTCGCGGGCGCTCTCGAACCTGCAGCTGTCGCACGATCGCTGGCCGGCCTCCCGAGCCGCCTTCGACGACTACTGGGAGGGCATGATCGCGTCCCTCCGGGTCGACGACCAGGTTCTCGCCGTGTCCCGGCAGATCCTCCATCCCGCGCGCGTGCCGTGGTCGGTGCGGCCGACTTTGCCGCTGGTTCGGCTGGTGACGGGCGGGCTGCTCCCGCTGGAGGTCCGGCAGCGGTTCCGCCTTCCCTGGGACGAACGCAGGCAGCGTCGCTTCGACCGCGTGATGCGCTGGACGGCCGCCGTCTACCCGAGGCTCCCTCTATGGCTGCGGCACATTCCCCGCGACCGGTATCTCGCGAAACTCCGTCGCGCGACAAGCCCCGGCTGGTCGCCACAGCGACCCGACGCCGGTTAGGCCGCCAGGCCCCGGCCCCGCTCCCAGACGCGTGCAAGCAGCACGAGGGCGATGCCGATTCCGGCGCCGAGCAGCGTTTCGAGCACGCGGTCGAACAGCAGGACATTGACCGGCGTCGGACTCGCGAGGTGCGAGACCGAGAGCGCCAGCGGCGTGATGAACACCAGCGCGGCACCGTAGTGGCGCGCGACCAGCACCTCGGCGAAGAACTGGCAGACGACGATCACGCAGATGAGCACGACCGCCGGCGGCGACCAGACGAGCAGCAGGGCCGTGACCGCCACGCCGACAATCGTGCCCACGATCCGGTGCAGCGAACGCGAGAGGGAATGGGCGGCACGGGCGGGAGGGATCACGGCGACCACACTGACGACCGCCCAGTAGGCGTGGCCGAACCCGAAGCTCAGGGCGATGCCCCCCGCGATCAGGACGCCGGCGACATTCTGTACGACGGTGAGCCAGACCCGCGGGTCGCGGAGCGCGGCGAGGTCGACGGTGGGCCGACGACGGAGCTCCGTGACGAAGCCCCAACGGGCCAGCGCACCACGGGAGGCACCCGGGAGGCGGCGGATGGCCCACCCGGACATCGTCACGAGCCAGGCGAAGGCCGCCGACGCTGCGGCGAGCGCCAGCCGTGGCAGGGCGTCGGCCGCCGGGGTCGGCACGGCGGCGCACACCAGCAGGGCGAACACGAAGAACAGTGCCTGCGGCGGGACCATCTGGAACACGGTGACGAACAGGGTGCCACCGCCGACGATCAGGACCAGCGCGAGCGCCACCAGAGCAAGCGGCTCGCCCAGTACGGCCAGCCCGATCCCTGCGCCGATGCTGGCCAGAAGGGCGACGGCCGCCACGCTGAGGGTGCGCACACGCAAGCGATACGGCTCGTTCCTGCCGTACAACGCCGTGAATGCCCCGAAGGTGGCGTACGCAGTGAGATCCAACCGGCCGACCGCGAACAGCACGAACAGGGGAACGGCCACGGCGAGCGCCGCCCGGAGCCCCACCTCGAGGTTCCGTGGCGCGGAGACGCCGGCCCTCACAGCTTGTCGATCGGGGCGATCTTGATGAGGAGCTTCTTCGCCCCTACCTTCTCGAACTGCACATGCGCCACCCGCTTGGCGCCCTGCCCGGTCACCTGGGTGACACGACCGTCGCCGAAGTCGGCGTGCCGGATGCGGTCGCCGGGAGCCAGCTCCAGGTCGCCGTTGTCGCGCACCTTGCCCGTGACCCGGTTGGGCCACTCGGCCTTCGGGCGCTCCTGGCGGAACGTCGACGCGGCGAGGCTGTCATTCCATCCGGACCCGCCGGATCCGGCGCCGATCCCCGGGCGTCTGGCGTTGAGCGCACGCGATTGCGAGCCCCCGCGTCCATTCGCCGAGCCCGGCGACTGCCGCCAGTCGATGAGGTCTGCGGGGATCTCTTGCAGGTAGCGACTCGGCATGGCCACCGCGGTCTCGCCGAATTGGGCGCGCGTCATCGCGAGAGACAGGAACAGGCGCTTCTTCGCGCGGGTGATGCCGACGTAGAAGAGTCGCCGCTCCTCCGCTGGGCCGCCGGGCTCGTTCGCCGACATCCGGTGCGGAAGGAGGTCCTCCTCGATGCCGGTGAGGAACACGGCGTCGTATTCGAGCCCCTTCGCGGTGTGCAGCGTCATGAGCGACACGGCGCCGCTGGAGTCATCGATCTCATCCGCTGCCGCCACCAGCGAGACCTCCGTGAGGAAGTCGACCAGTGTTCCGTCCGGGTTGTTGCGCGCGAACTCTTTCGTCACCGCCACCAGTTCGTCCACGTTCTCGGCACGCGCTTCGTCCTGCGGATCGCGGCTGTTGCGCAGCGCTTCCAGATACCCGCTCCCGTCGAGAAGGAATGTCAGCACGTCGGCGACGGGCGAGATGCCGGCTGGGTTCGACGGGTCGACCTTCGCCGCCGCCTCGTCCAGCAGGTTCGACAGCTGCAGGATCGCGGCCGTCACCTTGGGGCCGAGACCCAGCGAGCCCGCGTCGCGCATGGCGCCGCGGAAGCTCAGGCCGTTGTCCTGCGCGTAGCTCGAAAGCTGGGTCTCCGTCGCCGGCCCGATGCCACGCTTCGGCGTGTTCAGGATGCGTCGCAGCGCCAGGAAATCGTCCGGGTTGGCGACGGTGATCAGGTACGCCATCGCGTCCTTGATCTCGGCGCGCTCGTAGAACTTCGTGCCGCCCATCACCTTGTACGGCAGAGCCGAACGGATGAAGATCTCCTCCAGCGCACGGGTCTGGGCGTTCGTGCGGTAAAAGACCGCGATGTCCTTGTACGCCATCCCGGCGCCGTGCAGCTTCTCGATCTCATCGGCGACGAACTGCGCCTCGTCGTGTCCCGAATACCCCGTGTAGCCGACGATCTTCTCGCCGTCGCCGACGGCAGTCCACAGCTTCTTGTCTTTGCGATCGAAGTTGTTGGCGATGACGGAGTTCGCGGCACTCAGGATGTTCTGCGTCGAGCGGTAGTTCTGCTCCAGCAGCACGACCTTCGCGCCGGGGAAGTCGCGTTCGAACTCGACGATGTTGCGGATGTCGGCGCCACGGAAGGCGTAGATCGACTGATCCGAGTCACCCACCACCGTCAACGAGGCGCTCGGGATGACTCCCGCCGCGTCGCGAAGCGGCCGCACGTTGCGACCATGGGCCTCCAGGTCGTCCACGATGTCGGGGGCGACCGGCATGGTGAGCTCGCGGATGAGCGAGTACTGGGCATGGTTCGTGTCCTGGTACTCGTCGACGAGGATGTGACGGAACCGGCTCTGGTAGAGCGCCGCCACACGCGGAAAGGCCCGGAACAGGAATACCGTCTCGGCAATGAGGTCGTCGAAGTCGAAGGCGTTCGCGCGGCGCAGCTCCCGTGTGTACTGCCGGAAGATCTCGAGGAACATCACCTCTTGCGGATCGCTCAGATTGGCGGTGCGCGCGTGCGTCTCGAGATCGGTCAGCTCGTTCTTCAGCTTCGAGATGCGATTGGCGGCACTTCCCACGGTGAAGCCGAGGGTGTCGGCGTCGAGTTCCTTGATGATCCGCTTCAGAAGCGCACGGGTATCGCCGGAGTCGTAGATCGTGAAGCTCGGCGTCTTGCCGATGGTCTCCGCCTCGCGACGGAGGATGCGGACGCAGGCGGAGTGGAACGTCGAGATCCACATGCCCTGCGCCTTGCCGCCGAGCAGGTGCTCGACGCGTTCCCGCATCTCATTGGCCGCTTTGTTGGTGAACGTGATCGCCAGGATCTCGCTCGGCCACGCCTCGCGGCTCTCGATCAGCCCCGCGATGCGTCGCGTCAGGACGCTGGTCTTGCCCGAGCCTGCGCCGGCGACGATCAGCAGCGCCTGACCTCGGTACTCGGCCGCCTCGCGCTGCTGCGGGTTCAGCCCGGCGAACAAACGCTCGCTCGGCCCCTGCCAGTGGCCAGAGCCGTGGCCGGAACCCTCACGCCCGGAGCCAGGCACAGCCCCGCCGTCGGCGGAGGCCGCACCGTCGCCCTGCCACCCGTCGAGGATGATCGGGACGGAGGAGGGGGTGGTCTGCGGGGCGTCGGGGAGGCTCGTCATGTCTCCCACGATTTTAGTCGCTGCCACCGTCATTCCGTCCGGGAGGTCGTTCAGGCGTTCGATGGCCGTCCGGGCTTCCAGCGGAGAAGGTCAGTGGCCGTCCCGGACGGACACAGCCAGGTCCGGATGATCGGCGAAGACACCATCCACTCCGGAGTGCAGCAGGATCGAGAAGAACCGGCGCCAGTCGCCCCAGTCCGCGTCCGCCCCGGCGGTCCGGAAGTCGTCGGGGAGCATCCTGTTCTCCGGCCGCAGGGTCCAACAGAACACCGCAAGACCCGCCGAATGCGCCAGGTCGACCAGATCCGACGTCACGGCCCCGACGTCCGCGCCGTCGTCTTCGCCGAACAGCGCCATCGAGACGGAACCGGACGAGAGCACCTGCGAGGTCTCCACGCTGATGCCGTCGACGCGGTCGGCGGCGGAATGCGCGGCGGACCCGAGGGCGTACAGGCCGCGCAACGTGAGGTCGGTGTCGTAACCGGGCGCGGCAGCGCCCAGAGCGGCCACCCGATCGGCGGGCGCCCCGGTGTCCTCGAGCAGGTAGACGCGCCGACCGCGGAAGCCGCTCTCGTGGAGCTTCGCCAGCACGGTGCGTTCGAAACTCTCGACGACGACGCCCGCGCGGTCCGTCCATCCGGCCTCCGAGAACTCCGCCAGGAGCAATTCGTCGAGCGGAAGTCCCGCCGCCTCGAAGTACGTGGCGTGCTTGAGTTCAGCGACCAGCCCGGGCGCACGCCCCGGACCATCGGCGGCGCGGTCGAGCAGGTCCAGCAGGTCACGGAGGCGCAGCAACGGATAGTGGCCGTCGAACGTCGAACTCGCCTGCCGCAGCGCAGGGATGCGCTCCCGTGCCCGCAGAGTCGACAACTCCTCCCAGGTGAAGTCCTCAGTGAACCAGCCGGTCGCAGCGACGCCGTCGACCTCCTTGGTCGTGCGGCGGTCGGCGAACTCGGGATGGTCGGCCACGTCGGTCGTGCCGGAGATCTCGTTCTCGTGCCGCAACACCAGCACGCCGTCCTTCGTCGCGACGATGTCCGGCTCCAGAGCGTCGGCGCCGAGCTGCAGCGCGAGTTCGTAGGAACCGCGGGTGTGTTCCGGCCGGTAGCCCGGCGCGCCACGGTGTCCGATGATCATCGGGGCCGTCCGCGCTCGCATGGCCCGATCCTAGCTCCCGACCTGCGGCCGCCGGCGGAGGCGTCGAGGTGCCAGAATCGACGGGTGCCCGCCGACCCGAATCAGAGCTGGAGCGAGCCGGCGTCCCGGCTTCCGCTGCGATGGGGCGCCTATCGCCCTCGCCTCCTCACCGGTCTCGCGATGCTCGTCGTGGGTACCGCCTGCGTTCTCGGCACCACGACCTACAGCCTCCCGTTGCTGCTGATCGGCTCCTTGATGCAGCCCGCGGGCTGGGCCGTCCTGCCCTCCACGATCGGTCGGCGCGTCGCGGTGCCCCTGCCCGTCCTCGGCTTCACCTGGCTCATGCTCGGCGGTTCGGGCTTCGCCTGGTGCTACGCGATCATTCTCGCCGCGTGGCTGCTGGTGCGACTGCGGCCGCTCCCCTCCTTCGCTGTGCTGCTGCTCCCTATCGCGTGGAGCATCCTGCTGCCCCTGTTCGTCCACGACTACCAGGAGGGCTGGGTCACCATCCTGACCAGCACCCTGGTCATCATCGGGGCGGCGTGGCTGGCGAAGTGGATCGCTCTCCGATTCGATTCATGGCAATCTGTCAGAACTCTCAGGAAACAACACAATAGAGTTGATGGTGCGAGACCGTCTTAGGTCCCTGACGAACCGAGGAGCACATGGCTACGTCCAACCCGGCATTCTCCCAAAGC
Organism: Leifsonia sp. RCC_180; assembly: GCF_058138205.1. NCBI lineage: Bacteria > Bacillati > Actinomycetota > Actinomycetes > Micrococcales > Microbacteriaceae > Leifsonia > Leifsonia sp. RCC_180. The sequence goes on from NZ_CP200340.1 coordinate 1,682,224, forward strand.
CCGGCCTTCCGTAACGGGACGACGGCGGCGCCGAGCGCCGAGCAGCTTCAGAACCTGTACGAGGCTCCGTCCGCGACGGCGGTCGACACCGACCGCATGACGGTCGAAGACACCATCCGCAAGACTGCCGTCAGCTTCGGGGTCCTCCTGGCAGGCGCAGTCGTCGGCTGGTGGGTGCCCGGCCTCTGGATCGTCGGCATGATCGCGGGGCTGGTCCTCGCATTCGTCAACATCTTCCGCAACCGCAAGAAACTCCCGTCGGCCGGACTGACGCTCGCCTACGCGGCAGCAGAGGGCGTCTTCATCGGTGGCATCTCGCGGTTCTACGAGGCGTTCGCCGGCGGGGTGGTCGTCCAGGCCGTCATCGGCACTATCGTCGTGGTCGGCGTCACCCTGGCCCTCTTCGCCTCGGGCAAGATCCGTGCGTCGGCACGAGCGACCAAGATCTTCCTGATCGCGATGATCGGCTACCTCGTATTCTCCGTGGTGAACATCCTGCTGGTCGTCACCGGCGCCGTCAGCGACCCGTGGGGTCTGCGCGGGTCCTTCCACATCTTCGGCATTCCGCTCGGTCTCGTCATCGGCGTCCTCGTCGTGATCATGTGCGCGTACTCGCTGGTGCTCGACTTCGACGCGATCCAGCAGGGCGTCAAGAACCGGGCTCCGCGCGCCTACGGCTGGGCCGGTGCATTCGGCGTGATGGTGACGGTCGTCTGGCTCTACCTCGAGTTGCTGCGCATCTTCGCTCTGTCGCGAAACTGACCGCTTACACCGAAAAGGCCCGGGATGCTCTCAGAGCGTCCCGGGCCTTCTTCGTCAGTGGAGCGGGATCACTCCCACTCGATGGTCCCCGGCGGCTTCGAGGTGACGTCGAGCACCACGCGGTTCACGCCGTCGACCTCGTTGGTGATCCGGTTCGAGATCTTCGCCAGCAGGTCGTACGGCAGGCGCGTCCAGTCCGCCGTCATGGCGTCTTCGCTCGAGACCGGACGCAGCACGATCGGGTGCCCGTAAGTGCGGCCGTCGCCCTGCACGCCGACCGAACGGACGTCCGCCAGCAGCACCACCGGGCACTGCCAGATCTCGGTGTCGAGCCCCGCGGCCGTGAGCTCGGCGCGCACGATCGCGTCCGCCTCCCGCAGCAGGTCCAGGCGCTCCTGCGTGACCTCTCCGACGATGCGGATTCCGAGGCCGGGACCGGGGAACGGCTGACGCCCCACGATCTCCTCCGGAAGCCCGAGTTCCCGGCCGATCGCTCGCACCTCGTCCTTGAACAGGGTCCGCAGCGGCTCGACGAGCTCGAACTGCAGGTCCTCCGGCAGGCCGCCGACGTTGTGGTGACTCTTGATGTTCGCGGTGCCCGAGCCTCCGCCGGACTCCACGACGTCCGGATACAGGGTGCCCTGGACGAGGAAGCGGATCGGGTCGCCCTCGTTCGCCGCCTCGGCGATCAGGTCGGCCTGCGCCTGCTCGAAGACGCGGATGAACTCGCGGCCGATGATCTTGCGCTTCGTCTCCGGGTCGCTCACCCCGGCGAGCGCGTTCAGGAATTGCTCCTGCGCGTTGACCGTGACGAGCCGCACGCCGGTGGAGGCGACATAGTCGACCTCGACCTGACGCGCCTCGTCCTTGCGGAGCAGGCCGTGGTCGACGAACACGCACACCAGCTGGTCGCCCACAGCCTCATGCACGAGCGCCGCGGCGACGGCGGAGTCGACGCCGCCGGAGAGACCGCAGATCACGCGACCCGAACCCACCTGAGCGCGGATGGCGGCGACCTGGTCGGCGATGACGTTGCCGCTGTTCCACTCGGCCGGGATGCCGGCGGCGCGGTGCAGGAAGTTCTCCAGAACGGCCTGGCCATACGCGGAGTGCTTGACCTCGGGATGCCACTGGACGCCGTAGAGCTTCCGCTCGTCGTTGGCGAAGGCTGCGACGGGCGTTCCATCAGTCGAGGCGAGTACCTCGAAGCCCTCCGGAGCCCGGGCGACCGAGTCGCCGTGGCTCATCCACGCGGTCTGCTCCGCCGGCTGGCCGTCGAGCAAGACCCCTGAGTCAGAGATGCGGACCGCAGTGGAGCCGTACTCGCGCTGGCCGGTCTTCGCGACCTCCCCGCCAAGGGCGGTCGCCATGACCTGGAAGCCGTAGCAGATGCCGAGCACGGGCACGCCGAGGTCGAAGATGGCCTCGTCGAGCTGCGGGGCGCCCTCCTCGTAGACCGAGGACGGACCACCTGACAGGATGATGCCGGACGGGCGCTTTGCGGCGATCTCCGAAGCCGTCACCGCGTGCGGCACGATCTCCGAGTAGACGTTGGCCTCGCGTACGCGGCGGGCGATCAGCTGCGCGTACTGCGCGCCGAAGTCCACCACGAGCACGGGGCCTGCGGGGTTGGCCGAGTCGGCTCCGCCCAGCAGGTCGGTGAACGCAGCGTCCGCGGTCAAGGGATCGGGGCTCAGGGAATCGCTAATTTGTCGCCTCCACAGGGATCACGGCCTCCGCCTCGCGGCCGGCCAGGTACGACTTCACCTGCTTGGTGATGCGGGCCTCCACGAAGAAGGAGAGGAACGGCACGACGCCACCGAGGGCGATCATGACGAACTTCGTGAACGGCCAGCGCATCAGGCTCCACAGGCGGAAGTCGGAGATGAGGTACACGACGTACAGCCAGCCGTGTGCGATGAGGATGCCCGTGCTCAGGTCGACGCCCGTCGGAGCCACCGCCGTCTGGACGGGGACGAACGTCAGGACGCCGTAGTTGCTGAACGCGAAGAGCTCGTAGCCGAGGCCGTACTTCACGATCATCTCGGCGCACAGGAGCAGCAGCATGATGCCCGTGACGTACGCGAACACCTGGTAGAACCGGAGCGCTCCGCGGATCTTCGGGAAGTCTTCGAGCTTGGGAGCGAGGGGCATGCGCCTATTCTAAAGGCTCGGCCTGCGGGTTCTTCCCGGCCGCAGCCTGCAGTTCTTCCGACTCTCGCAGCTCGTCCTCACGCTCTTTCGCGTCCTTCACCAGCCGGTACCAGAGGAAGACCGCGAACCCGGCGAAGATGATCCACTCAGCGGCGTAGAAGATGTTCAGCCAGTTGAGCTCGGTCTGCGCGATCGGCGGCGGGGAGTCGATCTGGACCAGACCGTCCGGAGCGCCGCGCTCGACGACGTACGCGGCGTACACGTCCATCCCGTCGACACCGGTCCACAGGTTGACGAGAGCCCCGACGCCGAGAGTGCGCATCGCGGTCGGGTCGTTCTTGTCCTGCGGGACCTCGGGTTGCTCGTCGGGCAGGATACGGCCGACGAGCCGCTGCGGCGTCTGCGGTTCCTCCGCGAGGCGGGCGACAGCGGCCTCGGCCGTGGCCTTGTCCGGTGCCCAGCCGCGAGCCACGGCGAGGGCCACGGTGCGTCCGTCGCGCTCGAGGTTCGCATGGCCGACGACCCACCATCCGCTCTTCCCGAAGTTGAGCCGCCCGTGCAGCAGCTGGTAGTCGCCCGGGACGAACGTGCCGGTGAACTCCACCAACTGCCCGACGGCGACGTCGCGCAGGGGCGAGGACGGACCGGCGACATCCGCGAGAGGCAGCACGGTCTCGCTGGGGGCTTCGACAGCCTTGCCGGACTCGACCGCGCGCTCCAGCTGCCACTGGCCGAGCCAGGCGAACCCGGCGGCGAGGAGCAGCGCGAAGATCAGCGCGCCGATCCAGCGCGGGCGCAGCATCATCCGGAAGAGGGTCGTCTCACCGGTCGCGGGCGAGGTCCCCGTGGTCGTTTCGATGGTCAGTCCCGTTCCCGTTCGCCGCTCGTGTCCCGCTGCTGCATGGCCTGCTCGACGATCCGCTCGACGGCCTGCTGCGTCTCGTCCGCGCCCGTGTTCCGGCGCTCTGCGGGAGCGTCGAGATCAGCGGTGGCCGCCTCGACGAGCGCGATCTCCTCTTCGAGCATCGGATCGCGCGCGGTCTTCTTCCGTTTGCGCTGGCGTTTGGGCCCGGACCGTAGGATCATCGCACCGATCTTCTCGGAGTTCGCTGCGAGGATCGGCCCGATCACGGCCATGATCAGCACGTAGAGACCGGCGAACGGCTGGATGCGCTCATCCAGCCCGGCCGCCAGCGACAGCGTCGCGAGGATGAGGGCGAACTCGCCGCGGTTCTGCAGGATCACGGTGGTGTTGATGCCTGCCTGCACACCGAGCCCGTTGATCCACGCCACGAACTGCCCGGCGCCGATGTTGAGCACGATGGTCATCACCACCGCGATCAGCACCGGCAGGAGCACCGAGGGGAACTTCGCCGGGTCGAGCGCCAGGCCGAAGTTGAGGAAGAAGAACGCGGCGAACACATCCCGCAGCGGGATGGCGATCTGCTCGATCTTCTTGCGGTACTTCGTGGCGCCGAGCACGAGCCCGATCAGGAAGGCGCCGATGGCGTCGGTCACGCCGAGGATCTCGCCGATGCCGGCGAAGAGCACCGCGAAGCCGAAGAACAGGATGGTGAAGAGCTCGTCGTCCTTCGTCCGGAACAGCCGCGAGACGAACCGGCCGCCCCAGCGGGCGATGGTGAACATCACGACGAGGAACGCGAACGCGACGGCGAGCTTCCCGACAACCGGCCAGAAGTCGGTCTCGCCGCTGAGCACGACGGAAACGATCGCCAGGTAGATGGCGATGAAGATGTCCTCGACCACCGTCACGCCGAGGATCATGGGCGTTTCGGTGTTGGGCAGCCGGCGCAGTTCGATGAGGAGCTTGGTGACGATCGCGGACGACGACGTCGCCGTCATCCCCGCGATGATCAGCGCCTCGCGGGTGCCCCAGCCGACCATGAAGCCGAAGATCAGCCCGACGCCCATGTTGATGACGATGTACGAGCCGCCGGAGACGATCAGCTTTCCGAAGTTGCCGAAGAACTCGTCCTGGTCGAACTCCAGGCCCAGATTGAACAGCAGCAGGATGAGCCCGAAGATCGCGATGAGCTCGATGTACTTGCTGTCGAAGTTGAGCGGGAACCAGCCGGTGTGCGGACTCGCCAGCAGGCCGACGATCATGTAGATGGGGATCGCGGGGAGACTCACCAACCTGCCGAGGCGACCGAGCACGTACGCGACGAGCAGGAGGATGCCGAGAACGATGAGGTCTTCGCCGAGATGCATCGTCGATCAGCCTCCGGGCGGCGCGTCGGCGGTCAGGCGGTGGGCGACTTCGCCCGTGCGGAAGAACGAGAACGCCTTGGCGACCTTCTCCGGCGTCCCCGCGACGACGAGCGTGTCGCCGGGGAAGACCTTGAAGTCGGGAGCGGGGGCCGGGTTCGCCGAGTCTCCGCGCACGACGGCGACGACCGTGAGGCCGACGAAGCCGCGGTCGCCGGGGGCGCCGAGCTGCTGGCCGGCGATGTAGTCCTCGTAGTCGACCGTGAACCAGTCGATGCTGAGGCCGGGGATCTGGTCGAGCGCCGTGAGCGCCTCGGTGATCTGCGTGCCGCCGAGGAGCTCGGCGAGCGTGTGCGCCTCGTCCTCGTTGAGTCGGAGGGACACCTTGGTGACGTCGGTGCCGTCCTCGTGGTCCGAGAAGGTGATCAGGTCGCTGTGGCCGGAACGGTGTGCGATGACGCCGACTTTGCCGCCATCGTCCGTCACGAAGGTGTGCAGCACCCCGACCCCGGGCAGTTTGACCCGTCGAACGTCTACCATCATCCGTCTCCATCCGCCGGGTTCGCCGGCATTGGGGGTGAGGTTCCAGCCTACCGGAGGCGCGCGAGGGCCCTCCCGGTGTTCGCTCTCCGGGAGGGCCCTCTGCGGTGCTTCTCAGCCTCTGCGGTGGTCAGCCGTCCGTCGCCGGCGCCTCCTCCGCCCCAGCGCCCTGGACGTGCTTGGGCGCCTGGTCGGCGCTCGTCGGTGTTCCGGCCGCAGCGCCCCCCGCAGGCTTCCCCGCCGCCGCCTTCGCCGCCTGGGCATCCGCCTCGACGATGTCCGGCGCCTCGAGCCGGATGCGGTCCGCCGACTCGTCGTCGGGCTGCAGCTGGCTCGACCGCTCGGCCTCGACGCGCCGCAGGTAGGTGCGCACCTCGCGCTTCTCGCGCTCCGGGTCCCACCCGAGCACCCCGGCCATGAGGGATGCGGCGACGGGCGCCGCGGAGACGCCGCGGTCCCACGCCTCGATGGAGATGCGGGTTCGCCGTGCGAGCACGTCCTCGAGATGCAGCGCGCCCTCGTGCGTGGCCGCGTAGACGACCTCGGCCCCGAGGTAATCATCCGCCCCGGGCAGCGGGTCGGCGAGCGACGGGTCCTCGCGGATGAGCGCCAGGATGTCTTCGGCGAACGTCCCGTAGCGGTTCAGCAGGTGCTCGACGCGGGCGACGTGCAGCCCGGACTCCTGGGCGATGCGGCTCCGGCGGTTCCAGGCCGCCTGGTACCCCTCCGCACCGACCAGCGCGATGTCCATCGTTGTCGATTTCGCGATCTTGCCGTCGAGGGCGCTGACGGCCGCATCCACGGCATCCTGCGCCATCACCCGGTACGTCGTCCACTTGCCGCCTGCGATCACGACCAAACCCGGGACGGAGTGGGCCACCAGGTGCTCGCGCGACAGCTTGGAAGTCTGGTCCGACTCGCCGGCGAGCAGCGGCCGGAGACCGGCGTACACGCCCTCGACGTCCTCACGCGTCAACGGCACATTGAGCACCTCGTTGACGTGCGCCAGCAGGTAGTCGATGTCGGCCGCGGTCGCCGCAGGGTGCGCCTTGTCGAGGTGCCAGTCGGTGTCCGTCGTGCCGATCAGCCAGTGCCGGCCCCACGGGATGACGAAGAGCACGCTCTTCTCGGTGCGCAGCAGCAGTCCCATCTTCGACTGGAACCGGTCCCGAGGGACGACCAGGTGGATGCCCTTGGACGCGCGCACCTTGAACTGGCCGCGCTCCCCCACCATCGACTGCGTGTCATCCGTCCAGACGCCGGTCGCGTTGACGACCTGCTTGGCGCGGATCTCAAACCGCTCATCGGTCTCCAGGTCGTGCGCACGCACGCCGACGACGCGCTCCCCGACCTTGACGAAGCCCTCCACACGGACACGCGAGGCGACCTGCGCGCCGTAGTGCGCGGCGGTGCGGACCAGATTGGCGACGTAGCGGGCATCATCCACCTGGGCGTCGTAGTACGTGATGCCGCCGACCAGGGCGTCCTTGTTCATCGACGGGATGGCGCTCAGGACCTGCCGCTTGCTGAGGTGACGGTGGTGCGGGACACCGGGAGGGCGGCCGCCCGAGTAGGAGAAGATGTCATACAGCAGCATCCCGGCGCCGATGTAGACCCGCTCAACGACCCGCTTGTGCAGCGGGTAGAGGAAGCGCACGGGCTTCACCAGGTGCGGCGCGATCCGCTGCAGCAGCAGCCCGCGCTCGATGAGCGCCTCGCGGACCAGCCGGAAGTCGAGCTGCTCGAGGTAGCGGATGCCGCCGTGGACGAGCTTCGACGAGCGGCTCGAGGTGCCGGAGGCGAAGTCGCGGGCCTCCACGAGCCCGACGCTGAGGCCGCGGGTCGCGGCGTCGACCGCGGATCCGGCCCCCACGATCCCGCCGCCGACGACCAGGATGTCGAGCTCGGTGTCCTTCAGCGCCGCGATCGCGGCTGCGCGTTCGGCCGGACCCAGACGAGACGGATACGTCACCGCCGGATTCGACGCCGGAGTGGCATGCCGGTCGCCGCCCGGGGCAGATTGGGACTTCACCATGGTTCTCTCCCTCCCCGGCCGCCTTCGGCCGGCGCTCTACTGCGTACGGTACGGCGCGACGACGACCTCGACGCGCTGGAACTCCTTCAAGTCCGAGTATCCCGTCGTGGCCATGCTGCGGCGCAAGGCTCCCACGAGATTCGCAGAGCCTTCGGCGACCGGGGCGGGCCCGTAAAGGATCTCTTCTAAGGGCGCCACCTGGCCCACCGCCACACGATTTCCGCGCGGAAGCTGCGAGTGGTGCGCCTCGGCACCCCAGTGCCAACCGCCGCCGGGCGCGTCCGTCGCACGGGCGAGCGTCGTCCCGAGCATGACGGCGTCGGCGCCGCAGGCGATCGCCTTGACGATGTCGCCAGAGCTGCCTAGTCCGCCGTCGGCGATGACGTGCACGTAACGTCCGCCCGACTCGTCCATGTAGTCGCGGCGTGCGCCGGCGACGTCAGCGACGGCGGTCGCCATGGGGGCGTGGATGCCGAGGGTCGAACGCGTCGTGGATGCGGCGCCTCCGCCGAAGCCGACCAGCACGCCGGCCGCTCCCGTGCGCATCAGGTGCAGGGCCGCCGTGTAGGTGGCGGCGCCGCCGACGATGACCGGCACATCCAGCTCATAGATGAACTTCTTGAGGTTCAGCGGCTCGACGTTCTTGGAGACGTGCTCGGCGGACACGGTGGTGCCGCGGATGACGAACAGGTCGACGCCCGCATCCACCACGGTCTCGTAGAGCTCCTGGGTGCGCTGCGGCGACAGGGCGCCTGCGACGGTGACGCCGCCCTCGCGGATCTCGGCGAGGCGCCGCGTGACGAGCTCCGGCTTGATCGGCTCGGAGTAGATCTCCTGCATCCGGCTCGTCGCCCGCTCGGCCGGCAGCTGGCGGATCTCGGCCAGCAGGGGCTCCGGGTCCTCGTACCGGGTCCAAAGACCCTCGAGGTCGAGCACGCCCAGGCCGCCCAGCTGGCCCATCATGATGGCGGTCGACGGCGAGACGACCGAATCCATCGGCGCCGCGAGGAACGGGATGTCGAACTGGTACGCGTCGATGGTCCACGAGACCGAGACGTCCTCCGGGTCGCGGGTTCGCCGGCTGGGAACCACGGCGACGTCGTCGAAGGCGTACACACGGCGGGCGCGCTTGGCGCGGCCGATCTCGATCTCCATACTCACGCGCTTCAGTCTAGGCCGCAGGGGCGCTGGGCCGAGTCGGAGGTGCGTGGGAGGGTGGTGTGGTGATCGTCGAAGCCGAACCTCTCAGCCGCCTCCGCCAGCGCACGAGCGAGAAATGGCGCGCCTATCCCGACGACGTGCTGCCCCTGTTCGTCGCCGAGATGGACTATCCGCTCGCGCCTCCCATCGCCGCGGCGCTGCACGCTGCCGTCGACCGCAGCGACACCGGCTACATCGGTCCCGACGACCGCACGCAGCGGGCGTTCGCCGATTTCGCGCGCGACCGCTGGGGCTGGTCCGTCGACCCGGCGCAGACCCGCACGACCGCCGACGTGGGCGTGGTGATCGTGGAGGCGTTGCGGATGCTGATCGAGCCGCGCGACCGCGTGGTCATCACCCCGCCGGTCTATCCGCCGTTCTTCGATTTCATCCCGGAGGCCGGCGGCGTCGTCGAAGAGGTGCCGCTGCTCGATGGCGGCACGGACGGCCGGGGCTGGGCTCTCGACCTCGCCGGGCTGGAGCGGGCATTCGCGGGCGGTGCGAAGGCGTTCCTGCTGTGCAACCCGCACAACCCGCTCGGGGTGGTGCACCCGCGCGAGGAGCTGGAGGCGGTCGCGGCACTGGCGGCGCATCACGGAGTGTCCGTCGTCAGCGACGAGGTGCATGCACCGCTGACGCACTCCGATGCGACCTTCACACCGTTCCTGACGGTGTCGGACGAGGCGCGGCGCGTCGGTGTCGCGGCGCACGCGGCCAGCAAGGCGTGGAATCTCGCCGGGCTCAAGTGCGCGCTGTTCGTGACGGGCTCGGCCGAGCAGGCGGAGCGCATCCACGCGTTGCCGATCGAAGTGGAGGTGCGCACCAGTCAGTTCGGGCGGATCGCCACCGAGGCCGCGTACCGCGACAGCCGGGAGTGGCTGGATGGCGCCCTCACGGCGATCGAGACGAACCGCGCGCTGCTCTCCGTGCTGCTCACCGATCGGCTCCCGCGCGCCCGCTACCGCGAGCCTCTTGCCAGCTATCTCGCCTGGATCGACCTGCGAGAGTTGGGCTGGGGCGACGACCCGGCCACGCGCATCCTCGAGGAGGCCCGCGTGGCGGTCAACCCCGGGACGGACTTCGGCGCACAGGGCGCCGGTTTCGTGCGGCTCAACCTCGCGTGCTCACCCGAAGTGCTGACGGAAGCCGTCGACCGCATCGCCGAGCTGGCGCGCCGCCGCTGAGGCTCCCCGCAAACGCGAACGCCGCCGTTTGTCACATCCGCGGCTGTTCGAACAGCGGCGGATGCGACAACCGGCGGCGTTGATGCGCGACCGGATCAGCGCCGGTAGTTGGGCGCCTCGACGACCATCTGCACGTCGTGCGGGTGCGACTCCTTGAGCCCGGCCGCGGTGATGCGGACGAACTTCCCGTTCGACTTGAGCTCCGGGATGGTGCGCGCGCCGACGTAGAACATCGACTGCCGCAGGCCCCCGACCAGCTGGTACGCCACGGCGGAGAGCGGGCCGCGGAACGGCACCTGCCCCTCGATGCCCTCGGCGATGAGCTGCTCGTCGCTCGGCACATCCGCCTGGAAGTAGCGGTCGCGCGAGTACGAGGTCTTCTTGCCACGGGTCTGCAGGGCGCCGAGCGACCCCATCCCGCGGTAGTTCTTGAACTGCTTGCCGTTGACGAACACGAGCTCGCCCGGGGACTCGCTGGTTCCGGCGAGCAGCGAGCCCAGCATCACGCTGTCCGCGCCGGCGACGAGCGCCTTCGCGATGTCGCCCGAATACTGCAGGCCACCGTCGGCGATGAGCGGGACGTTCGCCTCGCGCGCCGCGAGCGACGCCTCGTAGACCGCCGTCACCTGGGGCACGCCGACTCCGGCGACCACTCGCGTGGTGCAGATCGAGCCAGGGCCGACTCCGACCTTGATCGCGTCCGCGCCCGCGTCGATGAGCGCCTGGGCGCCCGAGCGGGTCGCGACGTTGCCGCCGATGACATCCACGTGGGATGCGCGCGGCTCGGCCTTCAGCCGGCGGATGATGTCGAGCACGCCGGCGCTGTCGCCGTTGGCGGTGTCGACGACGATGACGTCGACGCCCGCGTCGACGAGGGTCATCGCGCGCTCCCAGGCGTCGCCGAAGAAGCCGATGGCGGCGCCGACACGGAGGCGGCCCTCGTCGTCCTTCGTGGCGTCCGGGTACTTCTCGCTCTTGTCGAAGTCCTTGACGGTGATGAGGCCGCGCAGCTTGCCGTCCGCATCCACCAGCGGCAGCTTCTCGATCTTGTGCTCGGCGAAGATGGCGACCGCCGAGTCCGGGTCGATGCCGACCGGGGCCGTGATGAGCGGCTGCCGCGTCATGACGTCGCGGACCTTCGTGCTCGATCGCTCGAACGGCGACACGAACCGCATGTCGCGGTTGGTGATGATGCCGACGAGGGTGCCGTCGGGCTCGATGACCGGCAGGCCGCTGACGCGGAACTGCCCGCACAGAGCGTCGACCTCTTCGACCGACGCGTCGGGCGTCGTCGTCACGGGATTCGTGATCATCCCGGACTCGGACCGCTTCACCTTGTCGACGTGCGACGCCTGGTCCTCGATGGAGAGGTTGCGGTGGATGATGCCGATGCCGCCCTGGCGCGCCATGGCGACAGCCATGCGTGACTCGGTGACGGTGTCCATCGCGCTCGACAGCAACGGCGTCGCCATCGAGATGCGCTTGGTCAGGCGAGTGGAAGTATCAGCTTCACTCGGGATGACGTCGGTATGCCCCGGGAGCAGCATGACGTCGTCGTAGGTCAAACCGATGAATCCGAACGGATCCGCCTGGTCCATTTCACCCCTATCAAGGTTGCGCGACTGTGGATGCTTAATGGTAACGGCAGAACCTGGCCGGGTATTCCGTGAGGTGAGGCCTAGTCGACCGGCGCCAGATCGAGTTCGGCGGCGCGCTTGCCCTGCCGCGCGGCGACGATCATGTCGACGCTCAGGATGAGCAGCGCCAGCCACACGATCGCAAAGCCCAGCCAGCGCTCCGGCGGCATGGCCTCGTGCAGGATGGCGACGCCGACGACGAACTGGATGAACGGTGCGAAGTACTGGATGAAGCCCATGTACACCAGCGGAAGGCGGCGCGAGGCGGCGGCGAAGAACAGCAGCGGCACCGCGGTGATGACGCCGGCTCCGACCAGCAGCACGGCGTGCCACGGACCGTCCGACCCGAGGGTGAGGCCGGTCGTCACGCCGACGACGATGAGCTGGATGACGGCCACCGGTGTCAGCCACATCGTCTCGAGGGTGAGGCCCGAGAGCGCATCCACCCGGTTGCCGACCCGCTTCTTGATGAGGCCGTACAGCCCGAAGGAGAACGCGAGGATCAGAGCGATCCACGGCACGGATCCGTACCCGACGGCGAGGACGATGACGGCGACGATGCTGACGCCGACCGCGACCCACTGCGCGATGCGGAGGCGCTCGCGCTGCACGACGACGCCGAGGAACACGGTGACGATGGGATTGATGAAGTAACCGAGCGCAGCCTCGACCACATGCCCGCTGACCGTGGCGAGCACGTACGTCTGCCAGTTGACGTAGATGAGTGCGCCGGCGAGGCCCATGGTGAAGAGCACGCGCTTGTCGCGCAGGAGGGAGGCGAACGTGCCCCAGCTGCGCGTCACACTGAGGGCGATGGCGCAGAACCCCAGCGAGAAGACCACACGCCAGCCGACGATCTCCCACGCTCCGGCGGGTGCGAGCGCCAGGAAGTAGATCGGGAGGATGCCCCAGAGGACGTACGCGCTGATCGCGTAGACCAGCCCCGAGGTGCGGTGGGAGGAGAGGTCGTCAGGCTGTGCCACTCGTCCGACTCTACCGTCGCCTTCCGACATCGCTGCCGAAAACGACGACGGCCCGGATGCTCAGAGCATCCGGGCCGTCGGAGGAAGTGTCTGCGTCAGCGGACGACGACCGCCAGCACGTCGCGGGCCGACAGGACGAGGTAGTCCTCGCCGCCGAACTTGACCTCGGTGCCGCCGTACTTGGAGTAGATGACCTTGTCACCCACGGCGACGTCGAGGGGGACGCGGTTGCCGTTGTCGTCGATGCGGCCCGGGCCCACGGCGACGACCTCGCCCTCCTGCGGCTTCTCCTTGGCGGTGTCGGGGATGACCAGACCAGAAGCAGTGGTCTGCTCAGCCTCGACCTGCTTGATGACGATGCGATCCTCGAGCGGCTTGATGGAGACCGACACGTTGACCCCTTTCCTATGAAGAACAGTGTCTCGACTAAGACTGAATTAGCAACCTCGCACTGAGAGTGCTAACCCGAGTCTAGGGGGTGCGTTAGCAGTCACGCAACGTGAGTGCCAGGGTAGCGTTGAGGCCATGGAACGCTCCGAGCTGGTGGCCCTGCTGAGTCCGGAAGGGCTGCGTCTGCTCGACTCACTGCCCCCGTATCGGAGCGAACAGGATGTGCTGCGGATCGTCAGCGACCTTCGCAAGCAGGGCCACTCCCCCGCGCTTGTGGCGGCCGTGCTCACGCAGTCGAAGCTCCGGCGCAAGGCGGAGGCCAAGTTCGGCGACTTCGCCTCGCAGATGCTCTTCACGGAGGCAGGGCTGGAGCAGGCGACGCGGCTGCCGGTGGCCGCGCGCCACGCGGGCCGCTTCCGTGCGGCCGGCATCAATCGCGTGGCGGACCTCGGCTGCGGCATCGGCGGTGACGCGCTCGCCCTCGCCGCGCTCGAGCTGGAGGTCACGGCCGTCGAAGCCGACGAGGTGACCGCGGCGATCGCGTCGTTCAATCTCGCGCCCTTCCCCTCCGCCGTCGTGGAGCACGGCCGCGCCGAGGAGGTGGACCTCCGCGAGATCGACGGCGTCTTCCTCGACCCCGCCCGGCGCACCACCGGCCACACGCAGACCGAGCGCCTCACCGACCCGGACGACTACACCCCGTCCCTCGGATTCGCGTACGAGCTGGCGACGGGCCGCTCGGTCGGACTGAAGCTCGGGCCGGGCTTCGACCGCGACCTGATCCCGTCGACCGCCGAGGCGCAGTGGATCTCGGCCGACGGCCAGGTGGTGGAGCTCGGCCTCTGGTTCGGCGCGCTCGCCCGCCCGGGCATCCGCCGTGCCGCACTCGTGTTGCGCGGCGACCAGGCCGACGAGCTGACAGCCGACGCGGACAGCCCCGACGAGGAGACGGGGCCGCTGGGCGAGTACCTGTACGAGCCGGATGGTGCGCTCATCCGCGCCCGCCTGATCGGCGACCTGACGCGAAGGATCGGCGGCAGGATGCTGTCCGACCAGATCGCCTACATCACCGCGGACGCGGCGGCCGATACCCCGTTCGCAGCGGGATTCCGCATCCTCGAGACACTGCCGTACGCCGAGAAGGACCTCAAGCGTGCCCTGCGCCAGCGCGGGATCGGGACACTGGAGATCAAGAAGCGCGGAGTGGATGTGGACCCGGCGGCCCTGCGGCGGCGGCTTGCGCTCAACGGCGACCGCCCGGCGACCCTGATTCTCACCAGGGTGGCCGGGCGGCACACCGCGCTGCTCGCCGAGCGGCTCTGAGGCCGCGGGCGGAACGCTCAGTACGTGTTCGAGTAGTTCGCGAGGCTGGCGAAGATCACCGCGAGGATGATCCAGTAGATGATCGCGATGGCGATGCTCACGAAGCCCAGGATGATGCCCGTCAGCCAGAAGCCACGCGCCTGCGGCTCCTTGTTGCGGCCGATGAAGCCGAGGACGATCGCGGCGATGCCGAACAGGAAGCCGATGCCCCACGCCAGGTTGAGCACGATGCCGACGATGCCGCCGACGAGCGACAGGATGCTGAGGATCGGCGACTTGGCGGCCGGCTGACCGTAGGGCTGCGCGTACCCGGGGGCGGGCTGCCCATAGGCCGGCTGCCCGTACGGCTGCTGCCCCGGCTGCTGACCGTACGGCTGCTGGTACCCCGGCGCGGGCGGCTGCTGACCATAGGGCTGCTGGTATCCGGGCGCGGGCGGCTGCTGACCGTATCCGGGCGCCGGCGGCTGCTGACCGTATCCCGGCGCAGGTGGCGGCACGGCTCCCGTGTCACCCGCAGGCGCAGCGGCGGGAGGAGGCGGGGGCGGAACCGAGCCGTTCTGGGTGTTGGGGTCCACCGGGTCGGTGGGGGCGTTCGGATCGGTCATGAGACCCATCTCCTTCAGTGAGGCAAGCTGGTGATCAGCGTTTCTCCCGGAATCCCTCGGTCGGAGGAATCCTGAGAGAACGCTGTATCCCCATGGTGACAGGGCAGGCGCGAGGGTGTCAACGCACCGTGTCAGGCGGTGACCTGAATGTCGGTGACGGGGAGCGTGGAGTCGGCCGAGAAGGTCAGCTCGCTGGGTGCGTGACCCGCCATGATCAGCTGCGCACCGAGCGCCGCGATCATCGCCCCGTTGTCTGTGCAGAGCGACAGGGCCGGGATGCGCAGGGCGACTCCCGCCTCGGCCGCACGCGCAACCGCCAGCTGCCGCACCCGGGCGTTGGCCACGACGCCTCCGCCGAGAAGCAGCCTGGGCACACCGTGGTCGCGGCACGCCGCGAGGGCCTTTGTGAGCAGCACGTCAGCGACCGCTTCGCGGAACGATGCGGCGACATCCGCCACCGGCACCTCCTCGCCGGCGTCCTGACGCTGTTCGACCCAGCGGGCGACCGCTGTCTTCAGCCCGGAGAACGAGAAGTCGTAGCGGTGCTGTTCGAGGTCCTTCGGCCGGGTCAGGCCGCGAGGGAACCGGATGGCCTTGGGATCGCCGTCCGCCGCGACCCGGTCGATCTGCGGGCCGCCTGGATACGGGAGTCCCAGCACCCTCGCCACCTTGTCGAACGCCTCCCCCGCCGCGTCGTCGATCGTCTCGCCGAGGAGTTGCACATCCGACACGAGGTCGCGGACGAGAAGGAGGGAGGTGTGGCCTCCGGAGACCAGCAGAGCGACGGTGGGCAGCTCGACCGGATGCCCCGGGCCGCCCTGGGCGTCGAGGAGGTCGGCGCCGACATGGCCGACCAGGTGGTTGACCGCGTAGAGCGGCTTGCCGAGGGACACGGCGAGCGCCTTCGCCGCGCCGACGCCGACCATGAGTGCGCCGGACAGCCCCGGACCACTGGTCACGGCGATGGCATCGACGTCGGCCAGGTCGATGCCCGCATCGGCCACGGCCGTCCGCAGCGTCGGCTCAAGCGCTTCGAGATGCGCACGTGCCGCCACCTCCGGCACCACGCCGCCGTACCGGGCGTGCTCCTCCATCGACGACGCGATCGTGTTGGCGACCAGCGTCGTGCCGCGCACGATTCCGATGCCGGTCTCGTCGCAGGAGGTCTCGATCCCGAGCACGAGAGGTCCGCTGGAGAAGTCGGATGGGGTCGGATCGAGGCGGGTCATGCGATGGTGGTCTCCGGTGCAGGGACGGCGAGACGCATGACGACCGCATCCACGCCATCCGGCTGGTAGTACTGGGGGCGAACGCCGATCTCCTCGAAGCCGAGCTCGCGGTAGAGCGTCTGCGCGCCCGGGTTGTCGGCGCGGACCTCGAGGAAGACCTCGCGCGCTCCCCGCTTCCTCGCCTCGCCGATCAAGGCGAGCATGAGGATGCGGCCGAGTCCGCGACGCCGGGCGTGCGGCGCGACGGCGATGGTCTGGATGTCGCCCTCGACCCCTCCGCGCGGTGCGAGGAGTCCGGCGTACGCGTCGATGCGGTCCGGCGTCTCGGGGTCGAAGGCCACGAGGTAGTAACCGTGCTCGCCGGTGACCTCGGAGAGCATGGACCGCTCGGACCACGCGTCGTTCACGAAGATCGAGTGCTCGAGTTCCATGATGGCGGGGACATCGCCCGCCTGTGCGCGACGCAGCTCGTAGGCGGTGCGCCCGGTGGGCTCGCCCAGCGCATCCCCGGTCACGCGGTCACCCGCTTCGGCCCGGTGGAGAGGGTCACATCCGGCGAACGCAGGTAGAGGGCGTCGTCGGGGTCCATGGGGAGGCCGTGGGCGTACCGCAGTTCGGCGATCATCCCGAGGCGTCCGCCCGGCACGACCTCGGCCTCGAAGCGGGGGGTCTCGGGATGCGGCAGCTCGTCGGGCTTCGCTAGTCCTGGTCCGTCGAGGCGCACGGGAAGTCCGATGTCGTCGACGCCGGAGTAGGCGGTCCAGTAGCGCTCGCGCCGGCGCGCGTCCGTGACGACGAGCAGGGGTCCGTCGTGGCCCGAGGCGTAGCGCTCGTAGGCGACGGCGTCGTGACTGACGACTGGGACGAGCGGCCTGCCCGCACCGATCGCGAACGCCTTCGCCGCGGCAATGCCGACGCGCAGCCCGGTGAACGGCCCCGGCCCCATCCCCGCGACGACGCCCGACAGCTCACGAACCGCGATGCCGGCGACCGTCAGTGCCTCGTCGATGAGGGTGCCGATGACTTCGGCGTGCCGCATGGTGTCGGTCTCGATCACTTCCGAGAGGACACCGCGGTCGCGATCCACGACGGCCACGCTGGTGCCCGCGGACGTGTCGATGGCGAGAAGCATGCGTCCAGCCTAAGCGGGATCGCCGGTCTGCGAGCCCGCCGCTGCGGCCCAGCGGGGTCCGAAACCGGTGAGGGTGACCGTGCGCGGCTCGTCGGTCTCGTCGACGTCGGTCTCGGCCCCGGTCTCCTCGAGATCGCCCGCGACCTCCTCGCCGCCGACCACGCGCTCGTCCGCCCCGGTCGGCCGTTCGATCGCGACCTCGAGCCAAGACTCCGCGACGCCGTCCAGCATCCCGCTGCCCCACTCCACCACGACGACCGAGCGGGCGAAGTCGATGTCCAGGTCGTCGAGCTCCAGAGCACTCGACAGCCGGTAGGCGTCGACGTGGACGAGCGGCGCGCCGCCGGAGAGGCTGGGATGCGTTCGGGCAAGCACGAAGGTGGGGCTCGTCACCGGCCCGCGCACGTCTAGGCCCTCGCCGATGCCCCGGGTGAGGGTCGTCTTCCCGGCGCCCAGCGGCCCGGACAGGACCACCAGGTCGCCCGCCCGCAGCACAGATGCGAGTTCCCGGCCGAGCGCGTGCATGTCCGCAGGCGACGCGACGCGGCGCGTTGCGGGGAGCAACAGCGCCTCGGTCATCGACCGCCTCCGGTGAAACTGCGCTTCAGGCGACCGCCGAGGCGCGTCACGATCTCGTAGTTGATCGTATCCGCCGCCTCCGCCCAGTCGTCGGCGCCCGGCACACCGCTCGCCGGGTCCCCGAACAGCACCACCTCGTCGCCGACCTGCACGTCGAGGTCGCCCACGTCGACCACGAACTGGTCCATCGCGACCCGGCCACTGATCCGGAAGGTGCGCCCGCCGATCGAGACCGGCCCGCGATTGGACGCGTGTCGCGGGATGCCTTCCGCATAGCCGAGCGGCACGAGCACGAGCGTCGACTCCGTCTCGGTGCGGTACGTGTAGTCGTACGAGACGCCCTTGCCGGCGGGCACCCGCCGAACGGCTGCCACCCGTCCGCGCAGCGTCATCGCCGGACGCAGGCCGAGTTCGACCGCCGAGTCCCGACCGAACGGGGACAGCCCGTAGACCGCGATGCCCAGGCGCACCAGGTCGAACCGCGCCTCCGGCAGCGAGAGGGCCGCCGCGCTCGCGGCGATGTGCCGGAGCTCGGGCCGCAGCCCGGCGGTAGCCGCCCGCTTCAATGCCCCCTCGAACACCGCGACCGCGGCACGATCATCGTCAGCAGACGCATTCGACAGATGCGAGAAGATGCCGCGCACGACGATGTCGCCGCCGGCCTCCAGTTCACGGGCACGGGCGAAGACAGCATCCCAGTCGGAGTCGGGGATGCCGTTGCGGCTGAGCCCGGTCTCGACCTTCAACTGCACGAACACCGGCCGCTTGCCGCTGCGCGCGGCCGCGGCCGCCTCCAGTTGGGCGAGCGACGACAGCCCGAGGTCGAGGTCCGCGCGCACCGCCTCCGCGAAGTCCTCGTCGGGGTCGTGCAGCCACGCCAGCACGGGCGCCGTGATGCCCGCCTCCCGCAGGGCCAGGCCTTCGGCGATCTCCGCGACGCCCAGCCAGTCGGCGCCACCGGCGAGCGCGGCGCGCGCGCTCTCGACCGCGCCGTGGCCGTACGCGTCTGCCTTGACGACCGCCATGGCGTGCCTCGTACCGACCAGCTCACGCAGGCGTGCGACATTCGCGCTCACCGCATCCAGGTCGACGACCCGCTCGCGGAACGCCGCAGTCACGGCGCGCACTCCGTCACCACGAAGGCAGTCGCCACCCCCGCGTCGTGCGTCATCGACACGTGGATGCGGTCGATCCCGCGCTCGCGCGCCTGCGCCTCGACCACGTTGTGCAGCACGAAACCGGGGTTCCTCTCCTCGTCGGGAACGATCTCCATGTCGTGCCAGCGCACGCCCTCGGATCCGCCCAGCGCCTTGATCAGCGCCTCCTTCGCGGCGAACCGCGCCGCGAGCGAGTGCACCGGCAGCGCGCGCTCCGCCTCCGTGAACAGCCGCTCGCGGAGCTTCGGGGTTCGTGCGATCGAGCGCTCGAAGCGCGCCAGATCGACCACGTCGACCCCGATGCCGGCGATCACGGCGTCACTCGACGGTGACGGACTTGGCCAGGTTGCGCGGCTGGTCGACGTCGAGACCCTTCGCCGCGGAGAGCTCCATGGCGAAGATCTGCAGCGGCACGACGGCGAGCAGCGGCTCGAAGAGCGGCGCAGCCAGCGGGATGCGGATGACCTCGTCGGCGAACGGCAGCACCGAGGCGTCGCCCGCCTCGGCGATCGCGATGACGCGGGCGCCGCGGGCGCGGATCTCCTGGATGTTCGACACGACCTTCTTGTGCAGCTCGTCCGACCAGCGCGGGCTCGGTACCACCACGAAGACCGGCTGACCGGGCTCGATGAGGGCGATCGGGCCGTGCTTCAGCTCACCGGCGGCGAAGCCCTCCGCGTGGATGTACGCCAGCTCCTTGAGCTTCAGCGCACCCTCCAGCGCGATCGGGTAGCCGACGTGACGGCCGAGGAAGAGGACGGAGCGCGTGTCCGACATCCACCGCGCAAGCTGGGCGATCTCGGCGTGCGACTCGAGCACGGTCGCGATCTTCGCCGGAACCGCCTGCAGCTCGTCGATGGCGTCGCGCTGCTGAGCGGTGGTGAGCGTGCCGCGCACCCGCGAGAGGTGCAGTCCGAAGAGATAGAGGGCCGTGATCTGCGCGACGAACGCCTTCGTCGAGGCGACGGCGACCTCGGGACCGGCGTGGGTGTACAGCGCGGCGTCCGACTCGCGCGGGATGGTCGCACCCTGCGTGTTGCAGACCGAGATGGCCTTTGCGCCGCCCTCGCGGGCGTACTTGACCGCCATCAGCGTGTCCATCGTCTCGCCCGACTGGCTGATCGAGATGACGAGCGTGCCCTCGGTCAGCACCGGCTCGCGGTAGCGGAACTCGTGGCTGAGCTCGACCGTCACGGGCACGCGGGCCCACTTCTCGATCGCGTAGCTGCCGACGATCCCGGCGTAGGCAGCGGTACCGCAGGCGATGATCGTGATGCGGTCGATGCCCGCGAAGTACTCGTCGCCGAGAGCGTCGAGCTCCGGGATGTGGACCGTCTCGCCGACCAGGCGGCCGCGCAGCGTGTTGGCGACCGCATCCGGCTCTTCGGCGATCTCCTTCGCCATGAACGACGACCATCCGCCCTTCTCGGCCGCGGAAGCATCCCACGCGACCTCGAACGGCTCCACCTCGACCGGCGCGCCGGCGAAGTCGGTCACCGTGACATCGTCCGGCGTGATGGTGACGATCTGGTCCTGCCCGATCGCCATCGCACGGCGGGTGTGCTCCACGAACGCCGCGACGTCGGAGCCGAGGAAGTTCTCGCCCTCGCCAAGCCCGATGACCAGCGGGGAGTTGCGGCGCGCGCCGACGACGACGTGCGGCTGGTCCTGGTGCATCGCCAGCAGCGTGAATGCGCCCTCGAGGCGCGAGACGACGCTCTGGAACGCCTGCGGCAGGTCGCCGGTGCGGCGGTACTCGCGGCCGAGCAGCACAGCAGCGACCTCGGTGTCGGTCTCCGACTCGAAGGCGAAGCCGTCGGCGAGCAACTCGTCCTTCAGCGTCGAGAAGTTCTCGATGATGCCGTTGTGGATGACGGCGAGACGCCCGTCGTCGCCCAGGTGCGGGTGCGCGTTCACGTCGGTCGGCCCGCCGTGCGTCGCCCAGCGGGTGTGACCGATGCCGGTCTGCCCGTTCGGAATCGGGTTCACCTGGAGGTCCTCGGTCAGCACCGAGAGCTTTCCGGCCTTCTTAGCCGTACCGAGGGCCCCGTCCGGGCCGATCACGGCGATGCCCGCGGAGTCGTATCCGCGGTACTCCAGGCGCTTCAGACCGCCGAGAAGCACCTCGAGGCTCTTGTCGGTACCGACGTACCCCACGATTCCACACATGCATGCGAGTCTAACGTGGGCCCGGGTGGGAGCCTGCTCGGAGCGCACCTGGACCTCGCCGCGCCCCTAGACTTGGTGCCCTATGGCAGAGAACGGCGACTCCTCCACTCCCTTCGTCGAGCTGAGCCGGACGGACTGGGCGGAACTGGCGGAGAACACCCGCCTTCCGCTGCAGGAGACGGAGATCGTGCAGCTGCGCGGGCTCGGCGACCCGCTCGACATGCGCGAGGTGGAGCAGGTCTACCTTCCGCTCAGCCGCCTCCTGAACCTCTACGTCGGGGGCACGAAGCAGCTGCACCGCGTCACCAGCGACTTCCTGGGCGAGCGCGCGGCGAGCACCCCCTTCGTCATCGGCGTGGCCGGCTCGGTCGCCGTCGGCAAATCGACGATCGCGCGTCTGCTGCGCGAGCTCCTCTCCCGGTGGGATGACACCCCCCGCGTCGAGCTGGTGACCACGGACGGCTTCCTCCTCCCCAACGACGAGCTGGAGCGGCGCGGCCTGATGGAGCGGAAGGGGTTCCCCGAGTCGTACGACCGGAAGGCGCTGCTCCGATTCGTCACCGCGATCAAGAGCGGGGCGCCGGAGGTGCGCGCGCCCTTCTACTCGCACCTCAGCTACGACATCGTGCCGGACGCGGAGATCGTCGTGCGACGTCCCGACGTGCTCATCGTCGAGGGCCTCAACGTGCTGCAGCCTGCCGGAGGCGGCAACCGTCTGGCCGTGAGCGATCTCTTCGATTTCAGCGTCTACGTGGATGCGCGCACCCGCGACATCGCCCGCTGGTACGAGGAGCGTTTCCTGAAGCTGCAGCGTGGTGCATTCGCGAACCCGAAGTCGTACTTCCACCGCTACTCGGAGCTGACGGAGGAGGAGGCGCGCGCCCGCGCCGCCACCATCTGGACGCGGATCAACGAGCCGAACCTGCTCCAGAACATCCGGCCGACGCGTTCACGAGCGAAGCTCGTCCTCCGCAAGGACGCGGACCACGCGGTCAGCTCCGTGTTGCTGCGGAAGCTCTGAGACTCCGAACCGATCTGGCTTTCAGACCACAGGCGCACATGGCGGGGGTCGTCAAGCTCTGGCCGGGGATGTGCGCATCCCGTATGCATGAGGCATGCCAGCACCACGCTCCCGCGCCGCACAGGTCTTCGGCCAGCGCGTGCGCGACGCACGGATCGCGCTCGGCATGAGCCAGGAGGACATCTCCAACCTGGCCGACATGCACGTGACGAACTACGGTCGTGTCGAGCGGGGCGAGGCCAACTCGGAGCTGCACACGATCGTGCGCATCGCGACGGCGCTGGACGTCGACCCCGGCGAGCTGCTGGCGGGCCTCTACGGCTCCGAGATGCTGCCGGATCGCACGCGCGCGTACTCCGTAGCCGACTTCATCGCGGCACGGCGGGCGCACGAGTCCCGCTGACGCCCAGCGTCAGAAGGCCAGCCGCTCCCGCACGACGTCCGCGAGCTCGCTAGCCAGACGTTCCGCGGTCTCCTGATCGGCCGCCTCCACCATCACGCGGACCAGCGGCTCGGTGCCGGAGGGGCGCAGCAGAACGCGCCCGCTGTCCCCGAGGGTGCTCTCGGCCGTCTTCACGGCGGTGCGGAGTCCCTCGTCGGTGTGGACGGCGTGGTGGTCGACGTTCTTCACGTTCACCATGACCTGCGGGTACACGGTCATCACTCGGGCGAGCTCGGCCAGCGACTTGCCCGTTCGGGCCATCTCGCTCAGCAGGTGCAGCCCGGTGAGGATGCCGTCGCCGGTGGTGGCGAACTCGCGCATGATGACGTGACCGGACTGCTCGCCGCCGAGGGAGTAGTCGTTCTGGTTCATCTCCTCGAGCACGTAGCGGTCGCCCACGGCGGTCTCGACGACCCGGATGCCGTTGTCGCGCATGGCCAGCTTCAGCCCGAGGTTGCTCATCACGGTGGCGACGAGGGTGTTGTCGCGCAGCTTGCCGCGTTCCTTCATCCCGACCGCGAGGATCGCCATGATCTGGTCGCCGTCGACGATGTTGCCCTCCGCGTCGACCGCGAGACAGCGGTCCGCGTCGCCGTCGTGAGCGATGCCGACATCGGCACCGGCCGCAAGCACAGCCCGGGAGAGGTTGTCGAGGTGGGTGGAGCCCACGCCGTCGTTGATGTTCATGCCGTCCGGCGCGTCGCCGATGACGGTGACGCGGGCACCCGCGTCCGTGAAGACTTCGGGCGAGATCCCGGCGGCGGCGCCGTGAGCGCAGTCGAGCACGACGTGGATGCCGTCGAGGCGGTGCGGCAGGCTCCCGAGCAGGTGGAGGACGTAGCGATCCTCTGCGTCGGCGAACCGGCGGATGCGACCGACGTGCGCGCCGGTCGGGGTCAGCTTCTCGAGATCGAGGTGCTGCTCGATGCGGTCCTCGACCACGTCGGGCAGCTTCGTCCCACCGCGGGCGAAGATCTTGATCCCGTTGTCGGGCGCCGGGTTGTGCGACGCGGACACCATCACGCCGAAGTCGGCGTCGAAGTCGGCGATCAGGAATGCCGCAGCGGGGGTGGGGATGACCCCGGCGTCGTAGACGTCGATGCCGGAGCTCGCGAGCCCGGCCGCGACCGCGGACGCGAGGAACTCGCCCGAGACCCGGGGGTCGCGGGCGACGATGGCCGTCGGGCGCTTGCCTGCGGCGCGGCGCGCCTCGGCGCTTCGGCCTTGCGTCAGTACAGCAGCAGCTGACTGCGCAAGGCCGAGCGCCAGGTCGGCAGTGAGACTTCCGTTCGCGAGACCGCGAACGCCGTCGGTTCCGAAAAGGCGAGGCATGAACCGAAGCCTAAACGCTCGCCAGCGTCAACGCTTGGAGAACTGCGACGCCTTGCGGGCCTTCTTGAGACCGGCCTTCTTGCGCTCGGTGACGCGGGCGTCACGGGTGAGGAAGCCGGCCTTCTTCAGGGTCGGACGGTTGTTGTCGCGGTCGATCTCGTTGAGGGCGCGCGCGATGGCGAGGCGCAGGGCGCCGGCCTGGCCGGAGGGGCCACCGCCGGTGATGCGGGCGACGACATCGTACGAGCCGAGCAGGTCGAGGACCTTGAACGGGTCGTTGATCAGCTGCTGGTGCAGCTTGTTGGGGAAGTAGTCGGCGAACTCACGGCCGTTGACCGTGATGCTGCCGGAACCCGGGACCAGGCGCACGCGCGCGATGGCCTCCTTGCGGCGGCCGACGGCCGCGCCGGGAACGGAGAGAACGGCGCGGGGCGCCGCCGGGGCCTCGGAGGCCGGGGTCTCGGTCGAGTAGGACTCGACGTTGTCGGCCTGGGCCGACTCGATGCTGTCTGCGATCTTCGCCACGATGGTGATAATCCTTTGGTCTCTATTAAGTCGTGAAGGTCTGCGTCGCCGGCGGGATTACTGGGCGACCTGGCCGAGCGTGTACGGCTTCGGCTGCTGTGCGGCGTGCGGGTGCTCGCTTCCGGTGTAGACCTTCAGCTTGCGGAGCTGGGCGCGACCGATGGAGTTCTTCGGCAGCATCCCGCGGACGGCCTTCTCGACGGCGCGAGTCGGGTTCTTCTCGAGGAGCTCGGCGTACGTGGTGGCCTTGAGGCCGCCCGGGTAGCCGGAGTGGCGGTAAGCCTTCTTCTGCAGCGCCTTCTGACCCGTCAGCGCGACCTTGTCGGCGTTGACGATGATGACGAAGTCGCCCATGTCCATGTGGGGGGCGAAGGTCGGCTTGTGCTTGCCGCGGAGGAGGGCCGCGGTGTGGCTGGCGAGACGGCCGAGCACGACGTCGGTCGCGTCGATGATGACCCAGTCGCGCTGGATCTCGTCTGCCTTCGGGGAATAGGTGCGCGTCACAGTAGTGGCTGCTTTCTGTCTCGAACGGAGGTGTTCGTGAATCCCGCTCCGTGGGGGTTCTCCTTCCGAAGGAAGGGAACCGGGCCGGTGGAGGGCTCACGTTCGCATGTCACGCCCGCAGTTGGGCGCGGACACCAAAGATCAATCGTACGCGAGAGCCGTACCCCTGGTCAAACCGGCTGAACTGCGCTCATCCCCAGGGCTGAAAGTTCGGCTCGGAGCGATGCTCGCTGCACGAACACCCCTACCGTGAAGCCATGGTATCGATTCTCCGGCGGCAGCTCTGGCTCATAGAGCCCCTGATCGCAATCGCCTTCTTTGTTTTCTGGGCGATCGGAGAGGTCGGGCACTATCAGCTCGTTCCGGGCCTCCTCCGTGGCAGTCTCCCGTTCTGGGTCGCTCTCGCCGGCCTCGCGGCCGCCATCGGGGTGTCCCGGCTGCAGCCCGTCGTCGCCATGGCCATCGGCACAGCCGTGCTGATCGGCCAACTCCTTGTTCCCACCGGCATCTTCGGGAATCCGATGGTCTACTCCGGGTATGCGATCGTGATCCTCGTCGTGTCCTCCACCGTGACCGGTCGCTGGCGCGCCGTCGCCCTGATCTTCTCCGTCGGGGCTGGGCTCTCTGCCGCCGGGCTGCTGTGCTGGGGGGTCGGCCTGGACTCGCGCAACCTGACGACCCGTACCTGGCTGTTCGCCTCTTTCGCCGCTGCGGGAGCGTTGCTGTGGCTGATCGGAACGCTGTACGGCGTCGCGCGGGAAAGGCGGGCGTCCGAGCGCGAGCTGGCCCACGCGTCCGCAGAGCTGCGCGCCGCCACTGCTGCCGCCACGGTCACGCAGGAGCGCGAGAGGATCGCCCAGGAAGTACACGACGTCATGGCGCATTCCCTGGCCGTGATCGTCGCTCAAGCCGACGGTGCCAGGTACCTCGCCGAGCAGCGTCCACAGGCGGTCGTCGGATCGCTCGAAGCCATCTCCGACGCCGCGCGCGACTCGCTCACCGACGTCCGCCTCCTGATCGAGAGCCTGGTCTCGACGCCGGAGGGCCATAGCACGCCGGATCTCGGCGCGCTCGAGGACCTGGTCGACCGGATGACGTCCGCCGGTCTCGCCGTCGAGCTCCAGCGTTTCGGCGACGTGCCCGACCTCTCCCCCGCCCAGCAACTCGCCGTCCACCGCATCGTCCAGGAATCGCTCACGAACGCTCTCCGTCATTCGGGAAGCGGAGCGCGCGCGAGGGTAGCCCTGGACGGGCGCGGGCCTGGGCTCGCCATCACCGTCGCCTCCCGCGGCGACCGCCCTCTGACGTCAGGCACGGAGGGACACGGAATCGGCGGAATGCGCGAGCGGGCGCGACTCGCCGGAGGCTGGCTCGAAGCCGGCCCCGATGACGACGCGGTCGAATTCGTGGTGACGGCCTTCATCCCCGAGGCTTCGCTCGCCGAGGCTGGCGAGTGAACCGCATCCGCGTCGCCATCGCCGACGATCAGCCGCTGTTCTGCTCCGGCATGGGGATGCTCATCGAGTCGCAGCCGGACCTCGAATTCGCCGGCTCGGCCGCCGACGGAGTCGACGCCGTCGAATTGGCCCGCATCGCGCATCCCGACGTCCTGCTCATGGACATCCGCATGCCACGGCTGGACGGCATCGCCGCCGCCGCCCGGATCCGGGAGGATCACGGCGATGCGGCGCCGCGCATCATCGTCCTGACCACGTTCGAGCGCGACGACGCGGTCGCCGCGGCGCTCCGAGCAGGAGCCGACGGCTTCATCCTCAAGGACAGCTCGCCGGAATTCGTCCTCGCGGCCGTCAGGACCGTACATGAAGGTCACACGGTCATCGCGCCGAAGCAGACGGCGGATCTGTTCAGGGGCGTGGCTCGACGACGCCCCGAGGCTCTCGCACCGCTCTCCGTGCGGGAGAAGGAGGTCTTCCTGCTGGCCGCGCGCGGTCTCGCGAACGCGGAGATCGGCCAGGCGGCGTTCATCGCGGAAGCGACGGTCAAGACGCACATCAGGAGCATCCTCGCCAAACTGTCGTTGAGCTCCCGCGTCCAATTGGTCGCGTTCGCCTACGAGAACGGACTGGTCCGCTGAGCTGGGCGGTCAGAGCTCCCGCAGTGCACGGGTGCGCTCTGCGCGCAGCGCCAACTCGGCGCCTTCGGGATATCCGACCTCCAGAAGGGTCAGACCGCGCGCCGGCATCACCTTGAAGGCGCTCGTGCGCTGCCGCTCGTCGCGCAGCGCCACGAGGTCCCCAGCACCCAGCTTGCCCTCCCCCACCTCGACGCACGCGCCGACGAGCGCGCGGACCATGCTGTGGCAGAACGCGTCTGCGGTGAGGTCGGCGACGAGGACCCCGTCGGGATCGCGCCGCCAGGCGAAGGCCTGCAGCGTGCGGATGGTCGTCGCACCCTCCCGCGCCTTGCAGTAGCTGGCGAAGTCGTGCAGGCCGAGCAGCCCGTGGGCGGCCATGTCCATGGCGTCGGCGTCGAGGTCGGAGGACACCCACGCGGTGCGGTGACGTTGCAACGGGTCGCGCAGCGAGGCGCGGTCCGCGACCCGGTACTCGTAGCGGCGCCACAGCGCCGAGAAGCGGGCGTCGAAGCCATCCGGCGCGAGGGATGCCGCCAGCACCACCACATCGGAGACCGGGCCCAGGATGCCGTTGAGCCTGCGGCCCAGCGCCTCCTCGGCGGAGAGCGGCGGACGCTTGCCGTGCGGTTTGCGCAGCACGGCCTCATGCTCGGGCGTGAGATCGACGTGGGCGACCTGGCCGACGGCGTGCACGCCCGCGTCCGTCCGGCCGGCCACCGTCAGGGTCGGAGCGTCGCCCGCGCGCCGGAAGATGGTCGCGAGGGCGTCCTCCAGCGTTCCCTGCACTGTGCGGAGACCCGGCTGGCGACCCCAGCCGGTGAAGTCGGTGCCCTGGTACGCGATGTCGAGCCGGTAGCGGCGCGACGAGTCAGTAGGCACGGACCAGACCCGTCTCCGCCTGCGTCGAGACGAAACCCATGCCCGTGTAGAGCCCGAGGGCCCCGGTCGGGTTCTGGGCGTCCACGTCCAGGGTCACCTTGTCGTACGCGCGCGCGGCGCACGCCTCGAGCACCGAGCGCAACAGCGACGGCGCGATGCGACGGCCGCGGAACGGCCGTGTCACGGCGACGGTGGAGACGTAGGCGCCCGTGTAGCCCTGACCGGGCCAGTCGTCCTCGTTCACGTCCGTGAGCAGCACACCGGCCACCTCGTCGCCGGCGAGCGCCACGAACGAGAGCTCGGGCACGAAGCTGCCGGAGACCAGCCCGGCGAACTGCTCGTCACTCAACGGCTGACTGCCCCAGTGGTCACGGAACGCGTCGTCGCGTGCGGCGTGCACGGCGCCCGCGAGCTCCGCGACGTACGGCACGATCCGCACATCCATCGTCGGGACCACCTCGGGGATGGGGTCCCGCAGGTCCCGCTCCATAGTGTGGAAGTAGCGGGCCACCTCGAAGCCGCCTGCGAGCAGCAGCCGCTCCCGGTCCGGCGCGCGCCTGTCGGCGTACCCGACCAACCAGCCCGGCAGGGTTTTGTCCGAAGCGGCGAGCTTCTGCTCGCCACGGCTCCGTTGCCACGCCAGCAGCTCGCGCCCGATCCCCCGCCCGCGGAATTCGGGATGCACGCCGCCGTTCATGAACTCCCGCACCAGCGACTCCTGCCGCGGCGGCTCCATCACGATGCCGACCGCGACCGCGCGTCCCTCGGCCGTGATGGCTAGCAGCGTGTCCTTCTCCAGGTCGATGAAGCTGTAACCCAGCTCCTCCTCGACCTCCTCGCGGGTCGTCACATAGTTCGGGTGATCCTGCGTGTCGATCGCGCGGTATACCTCGTGCACCGCCGCCGCATCCTGTGCCGTCACCGGCCGCCACTCGGCGATCAGCGGATGCTCCGGGCGGTGCAGGTCGGACAGCGGAACGCGGGCGCTCAGCGGCGGCAACGAGGCGTCGTCGGTCGAGGTCATGCTTCTCACCTTAGAAGACCCGGGAACGGCGAAGGCCCCGCATCACTCGGATGCGGGGCCCTCGGACGGCGAAGGAAGGGTGTTACGCCTTCTCCGCCTCGGTCTCGGCGTCGGTCTCACCGGCGGCGTCGGCGTCGGCGGTCGCGTCCTCGGCGACCTCAGCCTCAGCAGCGGCGGTCGCGGCGCTGGTCTCCTCGGTGCTGGTCTCCTCGGCCGGGGTCTCCTCGGCGGCAGGCGCCTCCTCGACCGGCGCAGCCGCGGCTGCCGAAGACGACTTCGTCGACTTCACCTTGGGGGTGACGGGCTCGAGCACGAGCTCGATCTGCACCATGGACGCGTTGTCGCCCTTGCGGAAACCGAGCTTCGTGATGCGGGTGTAGCCGCCCTCACGCTCGGCGACCAGCGGCGCGATCTGGGTGAAGAGCTCGTGGACCACGGTCTTGTCCTGGATCACAGCGAGGACGCGACGGCGAGCGTGCAGGTCGCCGCGCTTCGCGAACGTGATCAGACGCTCGGCCACGGGGCGCAGGCGCTTGGCCTTCGTCTCGGTGGTCTTGATGCTCTTGTGCGTGAAAAGCGCAGCGGCCAGGTTGGCGAGCATGAGGCGCTCGTGCGCCGGGCCGCCCCCGAGGCGGGGGCCCTTGGTGGGCTTAGGCATGATCGGTTATCTCCAGTGTTGAAAAGGTTCGATGGCGGGTCGGGAGAGACGCACCTCAGATGGTGGTGGACTCGTCCTCGTCGTAGCCGCTGTAGAAGTGGGCGCCGTCGAACCCGGGAACCGAGTCCTTCAGCGACAGGCCCATCTCCGTCAGCTTGTCCTTGACCTCATCCACCGACTTCTGACCGAAGTTGCGGATGTTCATGAGCTGCGTCTCCGACAGCGAGACGAGCTCGCTCACGGTGTTGATGCCCTCGCGCTTGAGGCAGTTGTACGAGCGGACCGACAGGTCGAGGTCTTCGATCGGCATCGACAGCTCGGAGCTGAGGACGGCGTCGACCGGCGCCGGGCCGATCTCGATGCCCTCGGCCGCGCTGTTGAGCTCGCGGGCCAGGCCGAACAGCTCAACCAGCGTGCGGCCGGCCGAAGCGATGGCGTCGCGCGGGCTGATCGCGGGCTTGGTCTCCACGTCCACGACCAGACGGTCGAAGTCGGTGCGCTCACCGGCACGGGTGGCCTCGACGCGGTAGGTGACCTTGAGCACCGGCGAGTAGATCGAGTCGATCGGGATCTGGCCCGCCTCGCTGTACTCGTTGCGGTTCTGCTGGGCCGAGACGTACCCGCGGCCGCGCTCGATGGTCAGCTCGACCTCGAACTTCGCCTTGTCGTTGAGCGTCGCGATGACGAGCTCGGGGTTGTGGATCTCCACACCGGCCGGAGCCGAGATGTCGGCGGCGGTGACCTGACCGGCACCCGTCTTGCGGAGGTACGCGGTGATCGGCTCGTCGTGCTCGCTCGAGACGACCAGACCCTTGATGTTCAGGATGATCTCGGTGACATCCTCCTTTACACCCGGGACGGTGCTGAACTCGTGCAGCACACCGTCGATGCGGATGCTCGTCACGGCGGCGCCGGGGATCGAGGAGAGGAGGGTGCGACGCAGGGAGTTGCCGAGGGTGTAACCGAAGCCCGGCTCGAGCGGCTCGATGACGAACCGCGAGCGGAACTCGGAGATGTTCTCTTCGGTGAGCGTAGGACGCTGTGCAATGAGCACTATTGATTCCTTCCGGCTAAGTGTCCGCTATATGACACTTGCTTCTACTGAGGGGGTGTTCGTCACGCCGCCAGGCGGCGGCCCGCATCGGACCGCCGCCTGCGGCGTACGCGAAGAGAATTAGACGCGACGGCGCTTCGGCGGGCGGCAGCCGTTGTGCGCCTGCGGGGTGACGTCGTTGATCGAGCCCACCTCGAGGCCGGCGGCCTGAAGCGAGCGGATCGCGGTCTCACGACCCGATCCGGGGCCCTTGACGAAGACGTCGACCTTCTTCATGCCGTGCTCCTGCGCCTGACGCGCAGCCGACTCGGCCGCGAGCTGCGCCGCGAACGGGGTCGACTTGCGGGAGCCCTTGAAACCGACGCCGCCGGACGAAGCCCAGCTGATGACCGCACCGGTGGTGTCGGTGATCGAGACGATGGTGTTGTTGAACGTGCTCTTGATGTGGGCCTGGCCCACAGCGATGTTCTTCTTTTCTTTCTTACGCGGCTTACGAGCGGCCGACTTGGGTGCTGCCATTTCTTCTCCTGAATCCTAAGAGCGTGAGCCCGCGGGCCTTAGCGCGCCTTCTTCTTGCCGGCCACGGTGCGCTTCGGACCCTTGCGGGTACGTGCGTTCGTCTTGGTGCGCTGGCCGCGGACCGGGAGGCCCTTGCGGTGGCGGATACCCTCGTAGCTGCCGATCTCGACCTTGCGACGGATGTCGGCGGCGACCTCGCGGCGGAGGTCACCCTCGACCTTGAAGCTTCCCTCGATGAAGTCGCGAAGGGCGACGAGCTGCTCGTCGGTCAGGTCCTTGACGCGGATGTCGCCGGAGATCCCGGTCTCGCGCAAGGTCTGCAGCGCACGAGTGCGCCCGACGCCGTAGATGTAGGTGAGTGCGACCTCCACGCGCTTTTCGCGCGGGATGTCGACGCCTGCTAGACGTGCCATGTGTTGGCTTCTCCTGTATTGAGTGGAGGTCTTCAGCAGTCCCGGTGCCCCGGCCTCCTCCGGGGGTGTCCCCCGCTTCCCTGTCAGGGAGTCGGGTTCTGGGATTGCCTTCTTGTTATTCGGTCACGCGTTCTCTGCGATCAGCCCTGGCGCTGCTTGTGGCGCGGGTTCTCGCAGATGACCATGACCCGGCCGTTGCGACGGATGACCTTGCACTTGTCGCAGATCCTCTTGACGGAGGGGTTCACCTTCATGAGTGTTTCTTTACCTTTGTTCGCTGTCCTCGTACCTCGCCGGGGGCAACCCGATGGCGAGGCCGTTACTTACAGCAGACCCTTACTTGTAGCGGTAGACGATCCGGCCGCGTGTCAGATCGTAAGGGCTCAGCTCTACGATCACGCGGTCCTCGGGGAGGATGCGGATGTAGTGCTGGCGCATCTTGCCGGAGATATGGGCAAGAACCTTGTGACCGTTCGTCAGCTCGACGCGGAACATCGCGTTGGGAAGAGCTTCGATCACGGATCCTTCGATCTCGATGACACCGTCTTTTTTGGCCATAGCCTCACTGTCGCTAAAAGTCGTGGTTTGCTGGTCGTGCGTTACTGGCGGAAGACACGGAGAAAACGCGCCTAAGACACCAAGGATCTATCTTATGGGAAAGGGAGCGTCTTCGCCAATCGGAGTGTATGATCCTCCGCCGCTCTGGGCGAACACCGCCCTCAGCGCTCCGATCACGGGATCGGCACCGGCGTCACACCGAACGGCGCGAGGCCTTCCGCCCCGCCGTCCTGGGCGGTCAGGACCCAGATGCCGTTCGCGTGGACGGCGACGCTGTGCTCCCAGTGGGCGGCGGCGGAGCCGTCCTCGGTTGCGACGGTCCAGCCGTCGTCCTTCACGTATGTCTCCTGCGAACCGCGGACCACCATCGGCTCGATGGCGACCACGAGTCCCGGGCGCACCTCCGGACCCTTGGCGCGGACGCTGTAGTTGAACACCGGAGGCTCCTCGTGCATCCGGCGCCCGATCCCGTGCCCGATGTAGTCGGTGAGGATGCCGAAGTCGCCCCGCGACAGGATGTACTCCTCGATCGCATCGCCGACCTCGTTGAGGTAGCGGGCCGACGCGAGCGTCGCGATCCCGCGCCACAGCGACTGTTCGGTGACGTCTGAGAGCAGCTGCCGGTCGGAGACCCGCTCGGGCTGCGCCGGGTCGGGCAGTACGAACGTGCGCGCTGCATCCCCGTTCCACCCGCCCAGAATGGCTCCGCTGTCGACCGACAGGATGTCGCCGGGCTCCAGGATGCGCGAGCCGGGAATGCCGTGGACGACCTCGTCATTCACCGAGGCGCAGATCGTGTGGTGGTAACCGGGCTCCAGCTTGAAGTTCGAAGCGCCGCCGGCCTCGACGATCGCACGCTCGGCGAGCGCGTCGAGTTCGAGAGTCGAGACCCCCGGGGCGACCGCGGCCGCGACCGCGTCGAGGGACGCCGCGGTCGCCCGCCCGGGCGCGACCATGTCGCGCAACTGGGAGGGCGTCTTGTAGATGGACCTCTTGAAGACCACTATGCGACTGATTCGCCCGTCGAGGCGCCGGCGACGGGGTGAATGCCGCGCTCGGTCAGTGCGGAGGTGATGCGCTCGGCGACCTCGTCCATCGCGCCCAGACCGTCGACCGGGACGAGGAGCCCGCGGTCGCGGTACACCTCGATGAGCGGCGACGTCTCGCGCAGGTAGACCTGCTGGCGGTGACGGATGGCCTCTTCGGAGTCGTCCGCACGGCCCTGTTCCTGAGCGCGCTTGGTGAGCCGCTGGACGATCTCGTCCTGGTCCGCGGTCAGCTGGATGACCGCATCCAGCTTCTGCCCCTTCCCTGCGAGCAACTGGTCGAGGTAATCGACCTGGGCGAGCGTTCGGGGGTAGCCGTCGAGGAGGAAGCCGTTCTTCGCGTCGTCCTCGTCGAGGCGGGCAGCCACGAGCTCGTTCGTCAGCGTGTCCGGGACATAGTCCCCCGCATCCACGATCGCCTTGACCTGCACACCGAGCGGGGTCTCGTTCTTGATGTTCGCCCGGAAGATGTCGCCGGTGGAGATGTCGGGGATCCCATAAGTGGAGGTGATGCGGGAGGCCTGAGTGCCCTTGCCCGCTCCG
Source organism: Leifsonia sp. RCC_180 (assembly GCF_058138205.1). Classification (NCBI taxonomy): domain Bacteria; kingdom Bacillati; phylum Actinomycetota; class Actinomycetes; order Micrococcales; family Microbacteriaceae; genus Leifsonia; species Leifsonia sp. RCC_180. The sequence continues at coordinate 1,716,145 of NZ_CP200340.1, forward strand.
GGAGGACCGACGATCAGCATTCGGCTCAACGCAGAAGCCCTTCGTAATGCCGCTGCTGGAGCTGGGAGTCGATCTGCTTGACCGTCTCCAGCCCGACACCGACGATGATCAGGATGGACGTACCGCCGAACATGAAGTTCTGGCTTGCGCCGATCAACGCGAATGCGACAAGGGGTATCAGCGCGATGATGCCCAGATAGAAGGAACCGGGCAGGGTGACCCGCGTGAGCACGTAGTCGAGGTACTCGGCCGTCGGGCGGCCCGCGCGGATACCCGGGATGAAGCCGCCGTACTTCTTCATGTTGTCCGCGACCTCCTCCGGGTTGAAGGTGATCGCCACGTAGAAGTAGGTGAACCCGACGATCAGGAGGAAGTAGAGCAGCATGTAGAGCGGGTGATCGCCCTTGGTCAGGTAGTTCGTGATCCAGGTCACCCAGGGGGCAGGAGCCTTGCCTGCGGCGGGCTGGTTGAACTGCGCGATCAGTGCGGGCAGGTACAGCAGCGACGACGCGAAGATGACGGGCACGACGCCGGCCATGTTCACCTTGATCGGGATGTACGTGTTGTTGCCGCCGTAGGTGCGGCGCCCGACCATTCGTTTGGCGTACTGCACGGGGATGCGCCGCTGCGACTGCTCGACGAAGACCACGCCCATGACGATGAGCAACCCGATCGCGATCACGACCAGCAGGATCTCGATGCCCTGCGACTGCCCGACGGCCCAGAGGGAGGACGGGAACTGCGCGGCGATCGAGGTGAAGATCAGGAGCGACATGCCGTTGCCGATGCCGCGCTCGGTCACGAGCTCGCCCATCCACATGATGAGGCCGGTGCCGGCGGTCATGGTGATGACCATGAGCATGATCGCGTACCACGAGTCGTCCGTGATGAGCTGCGTGCACTGTGAGACGGCGGTGGTGCCGAACAGCGCACCGCTGCGGGCGACGGTGATGAGGGTCGTCGACTGGAGGACGCCCAGCGCGATCGTGAGGTAGCGCGTGTACTGCGTCAGCTTGGCCTGACCGGCCTGGCCCTCCTTGTAGAGGGTCTCGAAGCGCGGGATGACCACGCGCAGCAGCTGCACGATGATCGACGCGGTGATGTACGGCATGATGCCGAGCGCGAAGATCGAGAGTTTGAGGAGCGCGCCGCCGGAGAACAAGTTCACCAGCGAGTACAGGCCGGAGGTGTCCTGGTTCGCGTTCAGACAGGTTTGCACGTTGCCGAAGTCGACGAACGGCGCCGGGATGAAAGACCCCAGACGGAACAGGGCGATGATGCCCAGCGTGAAGAAGATCTTCCGGCGAAGATCCGGGGTGCGGAAGATCCGCCCAACGGCGCTAAACAATGCTGCGTCCTGCTTTCGTAAGAGTCAGTCGGGTGGCCGGTCTCCCGGCCACCCGACTGAACTGCTCGACGGGTGGCTACTTGACGGAACCACCAGCGGCGACGATCTTCTGCTCGGCGGAGCCGGAGACCTTGTCGACCGCAACGATCAGCTTAACCGCAATGTCCCCGTTGCCGAGAACCTTGACCTTTTCGTTCTTGCGAACGGCTCCCTTGGAGACGAGGTCCGCGACGGTGACGTCACCGCCGGACGGGTACAGCTCGGCGAGCTTCTCCAGGTTCACGACCTGGTACTCGACCCGGAACGGGTTCTTGAAGCCGCGCAGCTTCGGCGCACGCATGTGCATCGGAAGCTGGCCGCCCTGAAAGCCCGGACGGACCTGGTAGCGCGCCTTGGTGCCCTTGGTACCACGGCCGGCCGTCTTACCCTTGGAACCCTCACCGCGTCCGACGCGGGTCTTGTCCTTCTTGGATCCGGCGGCAGGGCGCAGGTGGTGCACCTTGAGGACCTGCTCGCGGGGCTCCGCGACATCCTTCTTGGCCGAAGCCTTGGAGGACGCCTTGGGCGCCACGGTCTCGTCCTTCGAGGAGGCGGCGGCCTTGTCGGCGGAGGCCGAAGCCGTCGCCTTCTTGGCCGGAGCCTTCTTCGCGGTGCTCTTCTCAGAGGTCGCCTTGTCGGCGGCCTTCGTGCTCGCGGCCTTGGTCGCGGGCTTCTTGGCGGCCGGCTTCTCAGCGGCCTCGGTGGTGGCCTTCTCTTCAGCCATTAGTCAATCTCCTCGACCTTCACCAGGTGGGCGACGGTGTTGACGTACCCACGGTTCTGCGGGTTGTCCTCGCGGACGACGACGTCACCGATGCGCTTCAGACCCAGACTGCGCAGCGTGTCGCGCTGGTTCTGCTTCTCGCTCACTTTCGACTTGATCTGCGTGATCTTCAGACGCGCAGCCATCAGGAACCTGCCTTAGCGGTCGCGGCGGCCTCGGCCAGCGCTGCCTCGGTGCGAAGCAGGCGCGCCGGGGCGACCTGGTCGTAGTCGAGACCGCGGCGGGCAGCCACGGCACGGGGCTCCTCGAGCTGCTTCAGCGCCTCGACGGTCGCGTGCACGATGTTGATCGTGTTCGACGAGCCGAGCGACTTGCTCAGGACGTCGTGGATCCCGGCGCACTCCAGCACGGCGCGGACCGGACCACCGGCGATAACACCGGTACCGGCAGCAGCCGGACGCAGGAGGACCACACCGGCGGCGGCCTCACCCTGCACCGGGTGCGGGATGGTGTTGCCGACGCGCGGGACGCGGAAGAAGTTCTTCTTCGCCTCCTCGACGCCCTTCGAGATCGCCAGCGGCACCTCGCGGGCCTTGCCGTAGCCGACGCCCACCAGACCGTTGCCGTCGCCGACGACCACGAGAGCGGTGAAGCTGAAGCGACGACCACCCTTCACGACCTTCGAGACGCGGTTGATGGTGACGACGCGCTCCAGGAACTGGCTCTTGTCGGCGTCACGGCTGCCACGGTCGCGGTTGGGGTTGCGCTCGCGGCCACCACGGCGCGGCTCGCGCTCAGTCCGGGTGTTGTTGTCGGTGCCCGCAGCGGTCTCGACCGGCTGCGCGCTGTCCGTTACCTGATCGGCCACGGTCTGCTCCTTGTTGTTCTCGTCGCTCACAGGTTCAGTCCACCCTCTCGAGCGCCCTCGGCGACAGCGGCGACGCGACCCGCGTACTTGCTGCCTCCACGGTCGAACACGACGGCCTCGATACCGGCGCTCTTCGCGCGCTCGGCGACGAGCTCTCCGACCTTGCGAGCCTTGGCGGTCTTGTCACCGTCGAAGGTGCGCAGGTCCGCTTCCATGGTCGACGCGGAGGCCAGCGTGTGACCCTGCGCGTCGTCGACGACCTGCACGAAGACGTGACGGGCCGAACGGTTCACGACCAGGCGCGGGCGAGCCGCGGTGCCCTCGATCTTCTTGCGAAGGCGGGTGTGACGGCGGTCGCGAGCGGCCGCCTTGCTCTTTCCTCTGGTACCCAGAGCCATGATTACTTACCAGCCTTTCCGGCCTTGCGACGAACGACCTCGCCGGCGTAGCGCACGCCCTTGCCCTTGTACGGCTCGGGCTTGCGGATCTTGCGGATGTTCGCGGCGACCTCGCCCACGGCCTGCTTGTCGATGCCGGCCACGGTGACGCGGTTGTTGCCCTCGACCGTGAACGTGATTCCGGCCGGCGGCTCGACGGTCACCGGGTGCGAGAAGCCGAGCGCGAACTCGATGGCCGCGCCCTTCTGGGCGACGCGGTAACCGGTACCGACGATCTCCAGGCCCTTGGAGTAGCCCTGGGTGACGCCGATGATCTGGTTGTTGATGAGCGTGCGGGTCAGGCCGTGCAGCGAACGCGATGCGCGCTCGTCGTCCGGACGGGTCACCAGAACCTGGTTCTCCTCCAGCTTGACCTCGATCGGGTTCGCGACGGTGAGGCTGAGCTCACCCTTCGGACCCTTCACTGTGACGGCCTGGCCGTCGATCTTCACATCGACCCCGGTCGGGATGTCGATGGGCAGTCTTCCAATACGCGACATGGCGGCTTACCACACGTAGGCGAGGACTTCCCCACCCACGCCCTTCTTCTCAGCCTGACGGTCCGTGAGCAGACCGGAGGAGGTGGACAGGATGGCGACGCCGAGCCCGCCGAGCACCTTGGGGAGCTCCGTGGACTTCGCGTAGACGCGAAGGCCGGGCTTCGACACGCGCTTGATACCGGCGATGGAACGCTCGCGGTTCGGTCCGAACTTGAGCTGCAGGGTCAGCGTCTTGCCGACGCGCGCGTCGGTGACGTCCCAACCGGCGATGTACCCCTCGTTGGTGAGGATGTCGGCGATGTGGGCCTTGAGCTTCGAGTGCGGCATCGACACGGTGTCGTGGTGAGCCGAGTTCGCGTTGCGCAGTCTGGTCAGCATGTCTGCGACCGGATCTGTCATGGTCATTGCGGTTTTCCTTACATACACCAGGTTTCGTTCAGCCGTTACACGACTGACGACCTGTGGTGGAAGCGGGCCGGCCGGGTCGGCCGGCCCGCAGTGGGCCTAGTTGGCCGCGTCGTTGGAACGGAACGGGAAGCCGAGCTGCTTGAGCAGCGCACGGCCCTCGTCGTCGTTCTTGGCGGTGGTCACCACAGTGATGTCCATACCGCGGACGCGGTCGATGCGGTCCTGGTTGATCTCGTGGAACATCGACTGCTCCGTGAGACCGAACGTGTAGTTGCCGTTCCCGTCGAACTGCTTGTCGCTGAGGCCGCGGAAGTCGCGGATACGCGGCAGCGCGAGCGAGAGGAGGCGGTCGAGGAACTCCCACATCCGGTCGCCGCGCAGCGTGACGTGCGCGCCGATCGGCTGACCCTCGCGCAGCTTGAACTGCGCGATGGACTTGCGGGCCTTGGTGACCTGCGGCTTCTGGCCGGTGATCAGGGTGAGGTCGTTGACCGCACCGTCGATCACCTTGCCGTCGCGGGCCGCCTCGCCGACACCCATGTTGACGACGATCTTCACGAGACCGGGCACCTGGTGCACGTTCGTGAAGCCGAAGTCGCCCTGGAGCTGCTGGGAGATCTCGGTCTTGTACTTCTGCTTCAGGCGCGGCTGGATTTTGCCAGCAGCGGTTGCAGTGTCGGTCATTACAGGTCCTTACCAGACTTCTTGGCGTAACGAACGCGGACCGTCTTGGTGACGCCGTCCTTCGTGACACTCTCTTCGCGGAAGCCGACGCGGGTCGGCTTCTTGGTCTCGGGGTCGACCAGGGCCACGTTCGAGACGTGGATCGAAGCCTCGTGGGTCTCGATGCCGCCGGTCTTCGTGCCACGCTGCGTCTGGCCGACGCGCACGTGCTTGGTCACGAAGTTGACGCCCTCGACGATCACGCGGTTCTGTTCGACCAGAACCTCGATCACGCGACCCTGCTTGCCACGGTCACCACCGCGGGCCTGCGAGCGGCCCGAGATGACCTGGACCAGGTCGCCCTTCTTGATGTTCGCCATGGGTTACAGCACCTCCGGTGCGAGCGAGATGATCTTCATGAACTTCTTGTCGCGGAGCTCGCGGCCGACCGGTCCGAAGATACGAGTGCCGCGCGGGTCACCGTCGTTCTTCAGGATGACGGCAGCGTTCTCGTCGAACTTGATGTAGGAGCCGTCCGGGCGGCGGGTGTTCTTGCGAACACGCACGACGACCGCCTTGACGACGTCGCCCTTCTTGACGTTCCCACCCGGGATCGCATCCTTGACCGTGGCCACGATGACATCGCCGAGGCCGGCGTACCGACGGCTGGAGCCGCCGAGCACGCGGATCGTGAGGAGCTCCTTGGCGCCGGTGTTATCGGCGACCTTGAGTCGGGATTCCTGCTGGATCACTTGGCCTTCTCCAGAATCTCAACCAGGCGCCAGCGCTTGCTGGCGCTCAGGGGACGGGTCTCGTTGATGAGAACGAGGTCGCCGATGCCGGCGGTGTTGTTCTCATCGTGCGCCTTCACCTTGGAGGTGCGGCGGATGACCTTGCCGTACAGGGGGTGCTTCACGCGGTCCTCGACCTCGACGACGATGGTTTTGTCCATCTTGTCGCTGACGACGTAACCGCGACGGGCCTTGCGGTACCCGCGGACGAGGGCCTCGTCGGCCGCCGACTCCGCGGCCGCGGCCTTGGTGGTCTCAGCCATTACTTGGCCTCCTCATTCGTGGTGTCGGCCTCGGCCTCGGCTGCCGGGGCAGCCTTCTTGGCGCGGGCCTTCTTCTCAGCCTTCGGCGCGGCCTCGGTCACAACCGGGGTCGCCCGGATCCCGAGCTCGCGCTCACGGATCACGGTGTAGATACGGGCGATGTCGCGCTTCACGGCGCGCAGGCGGCCGTGGCTCTCGAGCTGGCCGGTGGCCGACTGGAAGCGCAGGTTGAACAGCTCTTCCTTGGCCTTCTTCAGCTCGTCGACGAGTCGCTCGTCTTCGAAAGTGTCGAGCTCGCTCGAGGCAAGCTCCTTGGATCCGATCGCCATTACGCGTCGCCCTCCTCGCGCTTGATGATGCGTGCCTTGAGGGGCAGCTTGTGGATTGCACGGGTCATGGCCTCACGAGCGAGCTGCTCGGAGACGCCGGAGACCTCGAAGAGGACTCGACCCGGCTTGACGTTGGCGACCCACCACTCCGGCGAACCCTTACCGGAACCCATTCGGGTCTCGGCCGGCTTCTTCGTGAGCGGACGGTCGGGGTAGATGTTGATCCACACCTTGCCGCCACGCTTGATGTGACGCGTCATGGCGATACGAGCGGACTCGATCTGACGGTTGGTCACATAAGCGGGCGTCAGGGCCTGGATGCCGAACTCGCCGAAGGAGACCTTCGTGCCACCGGTCGCCTGGCCGCTACGGCCGGGGTGGTGCTGCTTGCGGTGCTTGACTCTGCGTGGGATCAACATGGTTATGCCTCAACTCCTGCTGCGGCCGGCGCGTTCGAGGACTCGGGGGCATTGCCCCGGCCACCGCGACGCGGACGGTCGTTGCGCTCGCGCGACGGCTTCTGGTTTGCCTGCTCGCGAGCCAGTTCCTTGTTCGTGATGTCGCCCTTGTAGATCCACACCTTGACACCGATGCGACCGAAGGTGGTCTTGGCCTCGTAGAAGCCGTAGTCGATGTTGGCGCGGAGCGTGTGCAGCGGCACACGACCCTCGCGGTAGAACTCGGAGCGGCTCATCTCGGCGCCGCCGAGACGGCCGGACACCTGGATGCGGACACCCTTGGCGCCGGCGCGCTGCGCGCCCTGCAGACCCTTACGCATCGCGCGGCGGAAGGCCACGCGGGCGGCGAGCTGCTCGGCGATGCCCTGAGCGACGAGCTGGGCGTCGGCCTCGGGGTTCTTCACCTCGAGGATGTTCAGCTGGATCTGCTTGCCCGAGAGCTTCTCGAGGTCGGCGCGGATGCGCTCGGCCTCGGCGCCACGACGACCGATCACGATGCCCGGACGGGCGGTGTGGATGTCGACGCGGACGCGGTCACGGGTGCGCTCGATCTCGATGCGGGACACGCCCGCGCGGTCGAGCGACGTCTTCAGCAGCGTGCGGATCTTGACGTCCTCAGCGAGGTAGTCGCTGTAACGCTGACCCGGCTTGGTGCTGTCCGAGAACCACCGCGACACATGGTCGGTGGTGATGCCCAGACGGAAGCCGTACGGATTGACTTTCTGACCCATTACTTGCTCGCCTTCTTGCTGACGGGGGCGGCCTCGGCCTCATCCGGCGTCGTCAGGACGACGGTGATGTGGCTGGTGCGCTTGTTGATGCGGAAGGCCCGACCCTGTGCACGCGGCTGGAACCGCTTGAGGGTGGTCCCCTCATCCACGAAGGCGCGGCTCACGTACAGGTCCTGCTCGTCCAGGTAGGTGTTGCTCTGGTCGGCCTTGACTCGCGCGTTGGCGATGGCCGAGGCGACGAGCTTGTAAACCGGCTCGCTCGCACTCTGGGGGGCGAACTTCAGGATGGCCAGGGCCTCCTGAGCTTGCTTGCCGCGGATCATGTTGACGACGCGGCGGGCCTTCATGGGGGTAACGCGGATGTGTCGCACGCGGGCGATCGACTCCACCATTTCTCTCCTCCTTACGCCACCGCGGTCAGCGGCGGCGACCCTTCTTGTCGTCCTTCACGTGTCCACGGAAGGTGCGGGTCGGCGCGAACTCGCCGAGCTTGTGACCGACCATGGTCTCGGTGACGAACACCGGGATGTGCTTGCGACCGTCGTGCACCGCGATGGTGTGACCCAGCATGGCCGGGACGATCATGGAGCGGCGCGACCAGGTCTTGATCACGTTCTTGCTGTTGGCCTCGTTCGCGGCGACCACCTTGCGAAACAGGTGCTCGTCGACGAAGGGGCCCTTCTTGAGACTGCGTGGCATCTTCTCGAACTCCTACTTACGCTTCTTGCCGGCGTTACGACGGCGGACGATGAGCTTGTCGCTTTCCTTGTTGGGGTGGCGCGTGCGGCCTTCCTTCTGACCCCACGGGCTGACCGGGTGGCGACCACCGGAGGTCTTGCCCTCACCACCACCGTGCGGGTGGTCGATCGGGTTCATGGCGACACCGCGGACGGTCGGGCGGACGCCCTTCCAGCGCATACGGCCGGCCTTGCCCCAGTTGATGTTCGACTGCTCGGCGTTGCCGACCTCGCCGACGGTCGCGCGGCAGCGCGCGTCGACGTTGCGGACCTCGCCAGAGGGGAGGCGCAGCTGGGCGTAGGGGCCGTCCTTCGCGACGAGGCGGACCGAGGATCCGGCCGAACGGGCGATCTTCGCGCCACCGCCCGGCTTCAGCTCGATCGCGTGCACGACGGTACCGGTCGGGATGTTGCGCAGCGGCAGGTTGTTGCCCGGCTTGATGTCCGAACCGGCGCCCGACTCGACGACGTCGCCCTGCTTCAGGCCGGCGGGCGCCAGGATGTAGCGCTTGGTGCCGTCCACGAAGTGCAGCAGCGCGATGCGCGCCGTGCGGTTGGGGTCGTACTCGATGTGAGCGACCTTGGCGTTGACGCCGTCCTTGTCGTTGCGACGGAAGTCGATCACGCGGTACTGGCGCTTGTGGCCACCACCGATGTGACGGGTCGTGATGCGGCCCTGGTTGTTGCGGCCACCGGTCTTCGACAGCGGACGGAGAAGGGACTTCTCCGGCGTCGAGCGGGTGATCTCGGCGAAGTCTGCGACCGAGGAGCCGCGACGACCGGGGGTCGTGGGCTTGTAATTACGAATAGCCATGTCTGTCTTCCTCTAGTCCTTCGCTCAGCCGACGGCCGTGAAGATGTCGATGGAACCGGACTTCAGCGTCACGATCGCACGCTTGGTGTCCTTGCGCTTGCCCTGACCGAACTTGGTGCGACGGGTCTTGCCCTGACGGTTCAGGGTGTTCACCGACGCGACCTCGACCTTGAAGATCGACTCGATGGCGAGCTTGATCTCGGTCTTGTTCGAACGCGTGTCGACGAGGAAGGTGTACTTGCCCTCGTCGATCAGGCCGTAGCTCTTCTCGGAGACGACCGGGGCGATGATGACGTCGCGCGGGTCCTTGTTGACGGCGGCCATTACGCGTTCACCTCTTCCTTGTTCTTGCTTGCGATGAACGCCTCGAGGGCGGCCTGCGAGAAGACGATGTCGTCGCTCACCAGGACGTCGTACGCGTTCAGCTGGTCCTGGGTCAGGACGTGCACGGTGGGGACGTTACGGACGCTCTTGAAGGCCAGCTCGTCATCGCGCTCGATCACGACGAGGACGTGCTTGGAGGTCGCGATGCCGCTCAGCAGGTCGACGACGGCCTTGGTCGAGGGCGCGTCACCGGTGGTGAAGGCCTGGACGGCGTGGATGCGGGCGCCGCGAGCGCGGTCAGAGAGAGCACCGAGCAGAGCAGCGGCGATCATCTTCTTCGGGGTGCGCTGGGCGTAGCTGCGCGGCGTCGGGCCGTGCACGATGCCACCACCGGTCATCTGAGGAGCGCGGATCGAGCCCTGACGAGCGCGACCGGTGCCCTTCTGCTTGAACGGCTTGCGGCCGGCGCCGGAGACCTCGCCACGACCCTTGGTCTTGTGGGTGCCCTGGCGCGCTGCGGCGAGCTGGGCGGTCACGACCTGGTGGATCAGCGGGATGTTGGTCTGAACGTCGAACAGGGCCTCGGGAAGCTCGATGGAGCCGGCCTTCTTGCCCTTGAGGTCGACGACGTCAATCGAGGTAGCCATCTACTTAGGCCCCCTTCACTGCGTTGCGGACGAAAACGATGCGGCCACGGGCGCCGGGAACGGCTCCCTTGACCAGCAGCAGGCCCTTCTCGGCGTCGATGCCCTGAACGGTGAGGTTCAGGACCGTGACGCGCTCGCCACCCATACGACCGGCCATGCGCATGCCCTTGAAGACACGGCTCGGGGTCGAGGAGGCGCCGATGGAACCCGGCTTGCGGTGGTTGCGGTGCGCACCGTGCGAAGCGGAGACGCCCTGGAAATTGTGGCGCTTCATCACACCGGCGAAGCCCTTACCCTTCGACGTACCGACGACGTCGACCCGCTGGCCGATCTCGAAGGTGGCGTCGACGGTGAGCTCCTGACCGGCCGCGTACTCGGCGGCGTCGGAGGTGCGGACCTCGGTGAGGTGACGGCGCGGCGTGACGCCGGCCTTGTCGAAGTGGCCGGCGGACGGCTTGTTGACCTTGCGCGGGTCGATCTGGCCGTAAGCGATCTGGACGGCGTTGTAGCCGTCGGCCTCGGGGGTACGGACCTGGGTCACGACGTTCGGCGTGATCTCGATGACGGTCACGGGGACGAGCTTGTTGTTCTCATCCCAGACCTGGGTCATGCCGAGCTTCTTGCCGAGGAGGCCCTTGGAGGTCTTGCCCGACACGGCTGCGCTGTTGGAGTTAGGCATAGTGGCATTCCCCCTTAGAGCTTGATCTCGATGTTGACGTCGGCGGGCAGGTCGAGACGCATGAGCGAGTCGACGGCCTTCGGCGTCGGGTCGATGATGTCGATCAGCCGCTTGTGCGTGCGCATCTCGAAGTGCTCGCGGCTGTCCTTGTACTTGTGGGGCGAACGGATGACGACCACCACGTTCTTCTCGGTGGGAAGCGGCACCGGGCCGACGACGGTCGCGCCGGCACGGGTCACCGTGTCGACGATCTTGCGCGCCGAGGAGTCGATGACCTCGTGGTCATACGACTTAAGCCGAATGCGGATCTTCTGTCCCGCCATGTCTGACTCTCTCTCTTGTTATGGCGTCGTACGAGACGGCTCGTGAAGAGCCGTTCTTCGCATTGGACGCGGTGCGACGTACGCGTGGGGAACGCCACTATTCTTCTGTCAACTCCTCCGACCCGACCTTTCGAGGCACAGGGGTAGCCCCTGGCTTCTGAGGTGATCGAATTGAGCGTGTTCTGCTGCCTGCGGCCTAACCAACGACCCGCCGGTCTCGCTAGGGACCCGTGCGGTGGGCTATGCACTGCCTGGCAGTGATCCGGTTCGCGAGCGTACAGGCGCACACGTTCCGAAATGTTGAACTAGACAAGTTTGCCAGATCGCGGGCAATGCTGCAACCCGGGCGTGTCGCGTCCGCGTGTCGCGCACGACGCCGCTTGTCGCCTGCGCTGCTGCGCGAGCGGAGGCGGACGTTACAACGGGCGTCGGAAGCGCCATTCGGCACTCGGGTCGACGGGGAGGCCGGCGGCGGTGAGGAGCGCCGAGAGGGCACGAGGGTCTCGCGCGGTGACCCACCGCCAGCGTACGACACGGAAGCCGAGCGCCCGGAGGCGGTCCTCGCGGATCTTCTCGTCGAGGACCACGCGTTCTGCAGTCCGGCCCCCGCGCAGCGATGCGTCGAGGTACTTCGCATCGCCGTCCGCCTCACCGACCACGCTGTGGGCTCGCCAGGCGAAGTCGACGTATCCGATCAGGCCGGCGTCATCGCGGAAAGGCACCTGGAGCTCTGGCTCCGGCAGACCGGCGGCGTGCATCGAGACGCGACTCACCGACTCCAGCGGCGAGTCAGCGCGTGGGTCGGCACGCAGGATCACATCCAGCGAACGACGGTGACCCCGCATGGGCTGAGCGCGCATCCATGCGGCAAGCATCCGATCGCGCCCTTTCCGGCCGTCTGAGGCGTGCCGCCCGGACGCGAGGCGGCGCAGAATGTGATCCGCCATCGCAATCGCCTCGTCTGTCGGAGCAATGGCAGCCAGGTCGGCCGCCGTCCGCTCCGGAGAGGTGAACCGGAGACCCGCCACCTCCGCCTCGTCCTCGGGCGGAAGTTCGGAGGCATGGGCCACCACTCCGCCCTTGCTGCGTCCGCCGCTCCCTCTCGGCACCAGGACGTGCACGCGCTCTGGCGGCGGGCCGAACAGTGGGAGACCGTGGGCGACAGCCGCGGACCAATGCGAGAACACGGGCGGCACATCCCGTGTCCGAGCGATCGCCGTCATGCACAGCAGATGCCTACCCCGAGCGTCCAGACCGTCCCAGATCTCGCGGTCAACGTACGCGCCGCGGGCCACCCGCACCTCCACACCACGGGTGGTGGCTCGCGCGTGCTGCTGGCGGGTCTCGGAGCGATCCCTCAGAAGGCGGACCAGTGTCGGTTCGGGCGATGCGTCGAAACTCATGCCGCCTGTCTAACGCGCGCGGCCCCTCCCGCGACCCCAACCGCTCCTTCTGTGGACACCCTCCTCGCGCCACCGGGCTGTGGACGAAAGTGAGCGCCGCCGTTTGTCGCGAGGGCGCCTGCGCGCGCAGCGGCGCGGGTTACGAACGGGGGCGCTCACGCGAAGAAGCGGGGCCGGCATCGCCGACCCCGCTCGAGTGGCGCCTCGCGCCGCCACTCAGCTGAATGTTCCACGACCGCTAGGCGGTCCCCGAACTTCCGTTACGAGAATCTGTCAGCGGCGTGGGCTGGTTTGCGAGGCTGTGGGAATCCATAGGCGCTCCTCTCATCGACGGAACCGTCCGGATGAAACGGTGCGTCAATTCTGCGACGCGCTGCTCGGTACGTAAACCCCCTGGAGAGGACTGCCAGGAACACGAAAGAGGGCCGGGCCCGAAGGCCCGACCCTCTTGCGAGTGAGTCGCGAAGGACTTACTTGCTGATCTTGGTCACCGTACCGGCGCCCACGGTGCGGCCACCCTCACGGATGGCGAAGCCGAGGCCCTCCTCCATGGCGATCGGCTGAATCAGCTCGACCGACATGTCGGTGGTGTCGCCGGGCATGACCATCTCGGTGCCCTCGGGCAGCGAGATGACGCCGGTGACGTCGGTGGTACGGAAATAGAACTGCGGGCGGTAGTTCGTGTAGAAGGGGTTGTGACGGCCACCCTCATCCTTGGACAGGATGTAGGCGGTGCCCTCGAAGTTGGTGTGAGGGGTCACAGAACCCGGCTTCGCCACGACCTGGCCGCGCTCCACGTCCTCGCGCTTGGTGCCACGGAGGAGCAGACCACAGTTCTCACCGGCCCAGGCCTCGTCGAGCTGCTTGTGGAACATCTCGATACCGGTGACCGTGGTCTTCTGCGTCGGGCGGATGCCGACGATCTCGACCTCGGAGTTGATGGCGAGGGTTCCGCGCTCGGCGCGACCGGTGACGACGGTGCCACGACCGGTGATCGTGAAGACGTCCTCGATCGGCATCAGGAACGGCTTGTCCTTGTCGCGAACCGGGTCCGGGATGGAGTCGTCCACGGCCTCCATGAGGTCGAGGATGGACTGGGTCCACTTCTCGTCGCCCTCGAGAGCCTTGAGGCCCGAGACGCGGATGACCGGGGCGTTGTCGCCGTCGAAGTCCTGGCTGGAGAGCAGCTCACGGACCTCGAGCTCGACGAGCTCCAGGATCTCCTCGTCGTCGACCATGTCGGACTTGTTCAGGGCGACCAGCAGGTACGGCACGCCGACCTGCTTGGCGAGCAGAACGTGCTCGCGGGTCTGAGCCATCGGGCCGTCGGTGGCGGCGACCACGAGGATCGCGCCGTCCATCTGAGCCGCACCGGTGATCATGTTCTTGATGTAGTCGGCGTGACCCGGGGCGTCAACGTGCGCGTAGTGGCGCTTCGGCGTCTCGTACTCCACGTGGGAGATGTTGATCGTGATACCGCGCTGACGCTCTTCCGGAGCCGAGTCGATCGACGCGAAGTCGCGCTGCACGTTGGTCGCCGAGGGGTACTTGTCAGCAAGCACCTTGGAGATCGCCGCGGTGAGCGTGGTCTTGCCGTGGTCGACGTGACCGATGGTTCCGATGTTGACGTGCGGCTTAGTCCGCTCGAACTTGGCCTTAGCCACTGTGGGTCCTCCTCAGGACTCTCGTGCACATCCCCCGGTCGATGGATTTCGACCGGTGGGATCTGCGGATTGGTTTCTTATGTTACGGGATGTTGCCTGGGGTGAGTGACCGAGGTCACTCGCCCTTGCTCTTCTGGACGATCTCGTCGGCCACAGCCTTCGGGACCTCCGCGTAGCTGTCGAACTGCATCGAGTACACCGCACGGCCCGAGGTCTTGGACCGCAGGTCTCCGATGTAGCCGAACATCTCCGACAGCGGGACGTTCGCGCGAACGACCTTGACGCCACTCGCGTCCTCCATGGACTGGATCTGTCCACGACGGGAGTTCAGGTCGCCGATGACATCGCCCATGTACTCCTCCGGCGTACGCACCTCGACCGCCATGAGCGGCTCGAGGAGCACCGGGTTCGCCTTACGAGCAGCCTCCTTGTAGGCCATCGAGCCGGCGATCTTGAACGCCATCTCCGAGGAGTCGACGTCGTGCGCTGCACCGTCGAGGAGCGTCGCCTTGACGCCCACCGTCGGGAAGCCGGCGAGAACGCCGACCTGCATCGCGTCCTGGATGCCCGCGTCCACCGAGGGGATGTACTCGCGCGGAACGCGACCGCCGGAGACGGCGTTCACGAACTCGTACGAGGTCTCCGGGGTGACCTCGATCGGCTCCAGGCTGATCTGCACCTTTGCGAACTGACCGGATCCACCGGTCTGCTTCTTGTGGGTGTAGTCGTACTTCTCGACCGTGCGGCGGATCGTCTCGCGGTAAGCCACCTGGGGCTTGCCGACGTTCGCCTCGACGTTGAACTCGCGCTTCATGCGGTCGACGAGGATGTCGAGGTGGAGTTCGCCCATGCCCTTGATGACGGTCTGGCCGGTCTCCTGGTTCTGCTCGGTGCGGAACGTCGGGTCCTCTTCGGCCAGCTTCTGGATCGCGGTGCCCAGCTTCTCCTGGTCGGCCTTGGTCTTCGGCTCGATGGCCACCTCGATCACGGGCTCCGGGAAGGTCATCGACTCGAGCACGACCTGGTTGTCCGGGTCGCTCAGGGTGTCACCGGTGGTGGTGTCCTTGAGGCCGATCACCGCGTAGATGTTGCCGGCGGTGACGGAGTCGACGGGGATCTCCTTGTTGGCGTGCATCTGGAAGATCTTGCCGATGCGCTCCTTCTTGCCCTTGGTCGAGTTGATGACCTGGGCACCGGAGTCGAGACGACCCGAGTAGACGCGCACGTAGGTGAGGCGACCGAAGAACGGGTGGACGGCGACCTTGAAGGCCAGCGCCGAGAACGGCTCGGTTGCGTCGGCGTGACGCAGGATGACCTGCTCCTCGTCGCGCGGGTTGTGCGCCTCGATGGCGGGCACGTCGAGCGGCGACGGGAGGTAGTCGATCACGGCGTCGAGCATCGGCTGGACACCGCGGTTCTTGAACGCCGAGCCGCAGAGGACCGGGTAGATCTCGTTGTTCACAGTCAGCTTGCGAATGGCTGCCTTGATCTCGGGGATCGTGATCTCTTCGCCCGCGAAGAACTTCTCGAGCAGCGCGTCGTCGGTCTCGGCGACGGTCTCGAGCAGACGGTTGCGGTAGTCCGCAGCCTTCTCCTGAAGGTCGGCCGGGATCTCCTGGACCTCGTACTTGGCGCCCATGGTGACATCACCCTTGGCGTCGCCGGGCCAGACCAGCGCGCGCATCTCGACCAGGTCGACGACGCCGACGAAGTCGGACTCGGAACCGATCGGGAGCTGCATCACCAGCGGCTTGGCGCCGAGGCGGGACACGATGGTGTCGACCGTGAAGTAGAAGTCGGCGCCGAGCTTGTCCATCTTGTTGACGAAGCAGATGCGCGGAACGACGTACTTGTCGGCCTGACGCCACACGGTCTCCGACTGGGGCTCGACGCCCTCCTTCGCGTCGAACACGGCGACGGCGCCGTCGAGGACGCGGAGCGAACGCTCCACCTCGACGGTGAAGTCGACGTGACCCGGCGTGTCGATGATGTTGATCTGGTTCTTGTTCCAGAAACAGGTGACGGCCGCGGACGTGATGGTGATGCCGCGCTCCTTCTCCTGCTCCATCCAGTCGGTGGTCGAGGCGCCGTCGTGCGTCTCGCCGATCTTGTGGTTGACGCCCGTGTAGAACAGGATGCGCTCGGTCGTGGTGGTCTTGCCGGCATCGATGTGGGCCATGATGCCGATGTTGCGGACCTTGTTCAGGTCAGTGAGCACGTCCTGTGCCACAGGGTTCCTCCGAAAAATAGAAAGTGGAAGGTGTGCCGTCCGGGCGCGGCACCTCTGAGAAGTGCAACGCCCGGACGGACCACAGTGTTCCTACCGGCTGGGTTACCAGCGGTAGTGGGCGAAGGCCTTGTTCGACTCGGCCATCTTGTGCGTGTCCTCGCGGCGCTTGACAGCGGCGCCGAGGCCGTTGGAGGCGTCGAGGATCTCGTTGGTGAGACGCTCGGTCATCGTCTTCTCGCGACGACCCTTGGCGTAGCTGGTGAGCCAGCGGAGCGCGAGCGTGTTCGCGCGGTGCGGCTTGACCTCGACCGGCACCTGGTAGGTCGAGCCACCGACGCGGCGGCTGCGGACCTCGAGGGTCGGACGGACGTTGTCGAGAGCCTTCTTGAGCACGACGACCGCGTCCTGACCGGACTTGGTGCCGACGCCCTCGAGCGCGTCATAGACGATGCGCTCGGCGAGGCCCTTCTTGCCGTCGAGGAGGATCTTGTTGACGAGCTGGCTGACCACCGGCGCGCCGTACACCGGGTCGGCGACGACGGGGCGCTTGGGAGCGGGACCCTTGCGAGGCATTACTTCTTCTCCATCTTCGCGCCGTAACGGCTGCGAGCCTGCTTGCGGTTCTTGACGGCCTGGGTGTCCAGGGCGCCGCGAACGATCTTGTAGCGGACGCCGGGGAGGTCCTTCACACGACCGCCGCGGACGAGCACCATCGAGTGCTCCTGCAGGTTGTGGCCCTCACCGGGGATGTAAGCGGTGACCTCGGTCCCGTTCGACAGCTTCACACGGGCGACCTTGCGGAGCGCGGAGTTCGGCTTCTTGGGGGTGGTGGTGTAGACACGGGTGCACACGCCGCGCTGCTGGGGGTTGGCCTTCAGGGCGGGAGCCTTGGTCTTGGTGACCTTCGGCGTCCGTCCCTTGCGGACCAACTGCTGAATGGTTGGCACTGAACTTCTCCTTTTATGGACTGCACGGTGACAGTTGTTGCCTTTTCCCCATGGACGACCAACCCGCTTCGCGGGCTTCTCGTTTCCGGGGGGATCGGCCGACAGGCGTTGTCCGCCAGCCGATATGCCGTGGGGGCGGGGATTCCGTGCGGTCTCCCTGCCCATCGGATGAGTACGTGCCAGCCCACTCGCTCCTGGCCCGGGAAACGGGCACGAAGCAAGCGCGCGACAGAGCGCACACCCGATAAATACTATCGTCCGGGTGTCGGCCGGTCAAATGAGCGAGGCCGCCAGAGGCCCGTGTCCGCGCAGGGCGAAAGAGCCGGGACGCAGAAGAGCGCGGGCACCCCGTTCGGGTACCCGCGCTCGTCGTACGGTATGCGCTCGGCTCAGCCGCCGATGCCCTTGGCGAGCTCGCTGTCGACGTTCTGCAGGGCGTCGGCCGCCTTGGTGAGGAACTGCGACATCCCGTCGAGCCCGTTCACCGCGTCCGTGGTGCCCTTGGTGAACTGCTCGTAGGAGGAGTGGAAGGCGCCGGACGCCTGATCGGTGACGAAGCCGCCGTTGACGAGCCCGTTCACCAGGTTCTGGAGCTCGTGGAGCTTCGCGGTGATGTCGTCCTTGCCCGCGGTGAGGCGGTTGGCGGCATCGGTCATCTCGCCGTACGTGACGTTCATGTTGGCCATGACGGTCCTTATCCCTTCGGTTCGAAAGAGGCCGTACCCCCGGGGCCGACCAGCTACGTCTACCTAACCAGGCGAGAGGAGGGGATGGAATGGGGAGCACTCCCCATGCGCCCGGGTTCACTGCCGCAGGGCCAGCGGGATAGCCTGGCAGCCATGCCGTCGTACAGCCCGATGAAGCCGAACCGGAACTCCGCCGCCGCACGCACGCGGCTCCCGCGCTCGGACCGGGCGGCGACACCGCCGTCTGCCGTCGAGCGGGTCCTCCGGCCGGTGGGCTACCTGCTGATCGCCCTCGTATGGACGGCGCTAGGGCTCATCACCCTGCTGCTGCCTGCGGCCCTGCCGTTCGCGCTATGGAGCACCAACCCCGAGTTCAGCTCGCGCGACTTCGTCACCGGGGACGACGTGGTGGTCACCGTGCTCTTCCTGCTGTTCGCGGTCGTGGTGCTGGTTCCGCTGCTGGGGTACGCGTTCGTCGCCCTCCCCCTCGCATCCCTACCGCTGGCGGTGCTCTCGTGGACCTACGTGGTGCGGAGCCTGCTCCCCGCGTACGCCGGTGAGCGTCTCTCCAGCACGGGATGGTCACGCTCGGTGATCGGACCGCCGACGCTCGGGCCGACGGCCCTCTCCCTCCTGCCGGTGCGTCTGACGCCGTGGACGCGGTTCTGGACAGAGCTGATGCTCCTCGGCTGGCGGCCCGGCCGCGGCGTGCTGCTCGCCGGCATCCCGTACGGGCTCGCGTCGTTCCTGGTCGCCGGCTGGCTGTTCTGGCCGGTGGGAACGGTCGGCGCCGTGGTCTGGTCGATCGTCACCGTCGCGCTCGTCGCGGCGTCGGTGACGCTCGTGGTGCGGGCATTCCGGGCGCGGGTCAGCGGCCGGCGGCCGGTTCCGGAAGCGGTGCCCGGAAGCTGATGGAGTCGATCATCGCGTCGAACAGCTCCAGATAGAGATCCGGGGCGGTCGCCATCGGGGCGTTGACGCGCGCGTGGATGAGGCGCTCGCCTCCCGGGGCCGGGAAGCGGTAGTCGGCCACCAGCTCCGGCGACGACTCCTCGTCGTAGGTGGTCTGGCGGACCTGCGAGCGGCGTCGGGCCGGGCCGATCGAGAGGTCCAGCGCGTCGTCGTCGGGAAAGCTGCGCGCCAGGTGCACGGCCAGGTCGGCATCGTCCTCCGGCGCGGTCGGCCACTCCTCGCGCGAGAGCACGAGCGACGCCGGGAACGGCACCCCCGGGAGGATCTCCAGCGACAGGGCGAGCGCGAAGGCCGTGCTGTCGTTCGCCATCGCAACCAGGCGCTCAAGCTCGGTCTTCGCCGTGCGGCGTACGCGGGCCAGCCGGTCCGCCCGGCCGACACGCTCTGTGACGAGCCGCTGGATGCGGCGGGCCGCCGCCTCGTCGTCGTGCAGTGGGACCATGACCCACGTGCCGGGGAAGACGATGGTGAGTTCGTCATCCAGAGAGGTGAGGCGCGTCTCGCTCATGCGTACTCCCCCAGCGTCACCCGCAGCGAGTCGGCGATCTCCTGGGTCTCCGCGACCATGTCGGCGAAGCCGCCGACGAACGCCGAGCGGAAGACCATGTGGAAGGCCTGGGCCGCGCCGACCGGGAAGATGGCGAACACGACGCGCTGCTCGAGGAGCGCATCCCCGGCGTCGGCGTCGGCGATCGCGGTCAGGTGCGTGAAACCGACCAGCTCACCGGTGGCGTGCGCGGTGCGCCAGGAGCGGTAGCCGAGGATCTCGTAGCCGGGCTCGCGGTGAGCGCCCTCGGCGTCGGTGGCGGCCAAGTAGCTCTCGGGGGTGTCGTCCACCTCCAGCTGCAGCAGCTCGAAGGTCTGGAACGCATTCAGCACGCCGGTCGACGGCACCGGGATGTACGCACGGGCACGCGTCGCGCCCGTCGGGTCCTCCGCATGAAGCAGCTGCTGCAGCGCCCGCAACCGTTCGGCGAGTTCACTGGCGAGCGGCCCGGCGCCGACGGAGGCGGCGAGGCGCTCCGGCCAGTCGTCGCTGCCCTGCTCGCCCAACAGCTCGACGTCGTACCAGCCTTCCGGAGCGTCGAAGGAGAAGTCGACGATGTCCTGCGGTCGCAGCGTCATGCGTATCCCCCTCAGCCGTTGTGGCTCTTGTACGTCGGCACGTATTTGTCGCCGGCGCCGATCGCGAACTTCTGCAGGTCGATATTCGGCACCTGCGGCAGGTCGGTGTGGTTGCGTCCGCCGTCCAGCTTGTTGACGATCGAGTCGACCTTACCCGGCACGTTCACAAGATCGATGCCCTTATTGATGAGCGCCGAACCCTGGTGGTACGCGGCGACCGCGGTAAGCGGGTTGAACTCGCGGGCGCCCACATCGTGGGAGACGGCGCGGACCACGTTCTGGTCGATCCCGAGGAGGGCGCGCATCGCTTTGGCCTTGTCCGCGCCGTTCGTGACCAGAGCCTTGTAGGCCTCCCGCTGTGCAGCGGCGGAGTCGCCGGCCGCCTTCCAGACGTTGAGATCCTTCGAGGGGTTCTCGAACAGCTTCTTGGTGGCCGACTTCATCAGGCGCTTGCCGATCTGCATCTTCAGCATCGCATTGGGGCTGGTGCGCACACCGCCGACGGCCTTCGGCACGCGGGCGAGCGCCTTGATCCGGGCAGCCTTGCCGAGGAAGGCGAAGATGCGGCCGCCGAAGACGCTGAGGACCACAGTCACCGCGGCACCCAGCACGTCGAGGAAGCTGCCCTCGCCGTTCGCGAACTTCACCACGGCATCCACGAGCTTGATGATGGAGGCGACGAGCGCGATCACGACCAGGACCTGGCCGAGGATAGGCACCCAGGCGAAGAAGATGGCGAGCACCCCGGCGATGTCGCCGATGGTGCTGATCACATCCATCACCTTGTCCCAGAAGCCCGGGTTCTTGAGGCCGTTGTTGTGGTGGTCGACGACATCTACGATCGCGTCGACGGCCTTGTCGGCGGCGCGGTTCTTCTTGTCACGGGCGTCGAACCAGGCCTGGTGCGCCGCGTGCAGTGCCGCGTTGGCATCCCGGGCCGCGTCATCGGCCTTCGAGGCAGCCTTGTTCGCCGTGGAGGCGTCCTCTGGCTTCGCGCTCTGCGCGTCGGTGTGCGCTGTGGTCGCGGCCGTGTGCGCGGCGTTCGCGGCGCTCTGCTTCTGATCGATCAGGGCGATGGCCTTGTCGGCGTCGTCCTGCGCCTCGCGCAGCTCCGCGGCGTAGGCGATCAGCGCCGCCGCCGTCTTCGAGTAGCGGTCCTTGGCCTTGTTGATGTCGTCGGCCGTGTCCTTCGACATCTCCTGGAGCTTCGAGACGGCCTGAGACTTGTAGCCGTCGACGTCGTGAATCTTGTTCAGCTCCTTGACCGAGCGCTGGATGGCCTCGCCGATGGCCTGGTAGTGCCGGGCCTTCGCCTCGAGGACGTCCGGATCGCCGGTGAGGGGCTGGAACTCCTTGTCGCTCATCTCGTCTCTCAGTTCTTCTTCGTGTCGAGCGCTTTGGCGAGGTCGCCGTCGACCTTGATGAAGTTGTCGGCGACCGCTGCGATGACCTGCTGCACGTTCTTCACGTTCTCGGTCATCTCCTTGCGCTTCTCATTCCACTTGTGGGCGAAGTCTTTGACGTGGCTCTGCAGATCGTCGTGTCCGGTCGCCGCCGCGACGGAATCGCTGAAGTCGTCGGCGTTCTGGAACTCGCGCACCACGGCGTCGAGGTCGTCACGCAGCTGCACCAGTTCGTCCAGCTTGAGTACGAGATCGGACACTGTTCCTCCCCTGTCGGTCCACGACGGCCCCAGGTCTTGGCCATCCTGCCTACAGCAACGTACCGGTGGACCAGCGGGGAAGCGATGGGGAGCGGTCCCCATCCACTGGAGCGGAGAGGAGTCGGTATGGTGCTGAAGTGCGACTGAAACTGACCCTCGCCCGTCCGTCCGGCAGCAGCGACGACATCGTGGTCACCGCGGATGCCGCCGCCAGCATCTCAGAGGTCGCCGCGACGGTCGCGCGCATCGACCCGCGCCGCACCGGGCCGGTCGCGGCGCCCGGCGCGCTGACGCTCCGCGCGCAGCTCCCCGGCCAGGCGGACCCTCTCGTGCTCCCGCCGGACGCTCCGGTCGGCGAGGCCTGGATCGGCAGCGGTGCGACGGTCGCCCTGGCCGACGCCGGCCTCCACTACGCCTCGCCCGAGCTCGGCGACGTCCCGGTCGTCGCGACCCTGCGGGTGCTCAGCGGCCCGCAGGAGGGGACCGAGTTCACCCTGCGCGCGGGCTCGACCGTGCTGGGACGCGACGAGTCGTGCGACGTCGTGCTGCAGGATCCCCTCGTCTCCAAGCGCCACGTGCGATTCGAGGCAGGCGACGGCGTGGAGGTCGTCGACCTCGGGTCGGCAAACGGGGTCGTGGTCGACGGGGGCCTCGTCACCCGGTTCACCGTCCGGCGCACGGAGACGCTGCTGCTCGGCGACACGGAGGTGTCGCTCGAGGTGAAGGCCGGGTCGGAGCTGCCCGCCGCCGCACCCACCGCGGGTCCCGTGTTCTTCAACCGGTCGCCCAGGGTCGAACGCCGCTACTCCGGGCAGGCGTTCCAGGCGCCCGAGGTGCCGGGCGAGAAGGACGACCCGCCCTTCCCGCTTCTCGCCATGATCACCCCGCTGCTGCTCGGCGGGGCCATGTTCGCCCTCACGCATCAGCCGACGACGCTGCTGTTCGTCCTCCTCTCGCCGGTCATGCTGATCGGCAACTTCATCAGCGGCCGCACGCGTGGCAAGCGCAAGCTGAAGAAGCAGATCGCTGTGTTCGAGCAGCGTCTGGAGGCCCTCTCCACCAAGCTGGAGCAGGAGCGCCGCACCGAGGTCGAGCTGCGGCAGGCCGAGACGCCGACGACCGCCGACGCCCTGTCAGAGGCGGTGCGGCGCGGTCCGCTCCTGTGGACCCGGCGCCCCGAGCACTGGTCGTTCCTCAACCTGCAGCTGGGCCGCGGCACGATGCGTTCGCGCAACACCGTGCAGGCCGTCGACCGCGGCGAGCTCATCGTCGAGTTCCAGGAGCGATTGGATGCGGTGATCGAGGCGAACGCGCACGTGGACGACGTGCCCGTGCTCGACAACCTCTACGAATCCGGGGCGCTCGGCATCGCGGGCCCCGCCGACCTCATCGCGGGCTCGGTCAATTCCGTCCTGGTGCAGCTCACCGCGCTGCATTCCCCCTCGGAGCTGGCCGTGGCCGCCCTCGTCTCGCCGCGCTGGTCGCGCGAGCTCGGGTGGCTGAAGTGGATGCCGCACACGTCATCCCCGCACAGCCCGCTCGCCGGCGGGCACCTCGCGGACAGCGCTTCTAGCGCCGCCGGGGTGCTCAGCGCCCTCGAGGGCCTGGTCGAGGAGCGCCTCGCCGCGGCGAAGGCCGGTCCGCAGCGGCGCGGCGCGATGGAGCAGGAGCGCGCGGCCCTCGAACGCGGCGCCGACGTCGGCCGCTCCCAGACCACCGACGGCACGCCCTCACCTGTTCCAGCCGTCGTCGTGGTCATCTCCGACGACGTCGCCGTCGATCGCGCCCGGCTGGTGCAGCTGGCGGAGGCGGCCGCCGACGCCGGCATCTTCCCGGTCTGGCTCTCGGACGACGTCGACCGGCTGCCCGCCGTCTGCCGGACGTTCCTCCAGCACACCGACCAGCCGCACCGGGCGCGGGCCGGTTTCGTCCGAATCGGCGAGACGATCGAGGACGTCGTCACCGAACCGGTCACCGCCGCGACCGCGCTCGACTACGCCAAGCGGATGGCGCCGGTCATCGACGCCGGCGCGCTCGTCGCTGACGCGTCCGACCTTCCGCGTTCGGTCTCGCTCGTGACCCTCCTCGGCCACGAGCTGGCCGAGTCGTCGAGCGCGGTGGTCGACCGTTGGCGGCAGAACGCGTCCATCCACGACCGCGCTGCCGGTGCGAAGCCGGCACGCCGTCGCCCGGGCACCCTCCGCGCAACCATCGGGTCGGCCGGCGTCGACGCCATGCACCTGGACCTCCGCACGCAAGGACCGCACGCCCTGGTCGGTGGCACCACCGGTGCGGGCAAGAGCGAATTCCTGCAGGCGTGGGTGCTCGGGATGGCCGCCGAGTACAGCCCGGACCGCGTCACCTTCCTCTTCGTCGACTACAAGGGCGGCTCGGCGTTCGCGGACTGCGTCGCCCTCCCCCACTGCGTCGGACTGGTGACCGACCTCAGCCCGCACCTGGTCCGTCGCGCGCTGACCAGCCTCCGGGCCGAGCTGCACTACCGCGAGCACCTGCTCAACCGGAAGAAGGCCAAAGACCTCCTGGAGCTGGAGAAGCGCGGCGACCCGGACAGCCCGCCCGCCCTGGTGCTCGTGATCGACGAGTTCGCCGCGCTGGTCGGCGAGGTGCCCGAGTTCGTGGATGGCGTGGTCGACATCGCCCAGCGCGGACGATCGCTCGGCATCCACCTCATCATGGCCACGCAGCGGCCTGCGGGCGTCATCAAGGACAACCTGCGCGCCAACACCAACCTCCGCATCGCGCTGCGGATGGCCGACGAGTCCGACAGCCAGGACGTCGTCGGCGTCGCGGATGCCGCCCACTTCGATCCGAGCATCCCCGGTCGCGGAATGGCCAAGACGGGCCCCGGGCGTCTGGTGCGCTTCCAGTCCGCCTACGCCGGCGGATGGACCACCCGCGAACCGGAGCGCGCCGGCGTCGAGGTCGCCGAACTGCGGTTCGGCGGCGAAGTCCGCTGGGAGGAGGAGCGCCCTGCCGAGGAGCCGGAGCGCGACCTCGGGCCGACCGACCAGCAGCGGATGGTCGCCTCCATCGTGCGGGCGCAGGCCGCCGCGCACATCCCGGCTCCCCGGCGCCCGTGGCTCGACGAACTCGCGGCTGCCTACGACCTGGGGCTGCTCCGGCAGCGGACGGATGCCGAGCTCCTGCTCGGCGTCTCCGACATCCCCGACCGGCAGGAGCAGCGCCCTGTCTACTTCCAGCCGGACGTCGACGGCAACATCGCCGTGTACGGCACCGGCGGTTCCGGGAAGTCGACCGTGCTCCGCACACTGGCGTCGGCCGCGGCGATCACGCCGCGGGGCGGGCCGGTGCACGTCTACGGCCTCGACTTCGGCGCCGGCAGCCTCCGGATGCTCGAAAAGCTGCCGCACGTCGGCTCGATCATCGCGGGCGACGATCCGGAGCGGATCATCCGGCTGTTCCGGATGCTGAAGGAGACGCTGGAGGACCGCGGGCCGCGCTTCGCCGAGGCCAACGCCTCCAACATCACCGAGTACCGGTCGCTCACTGGGCGGCAGGACGAGCCGCGCATCCTGCTTCTCGTCGATGGGTTCCCCAGCTTCCGGGAGGACTTCGAGATCCCGGCCGGACGCTCGCAGTGGTACGACGTCTTCCGCGACCTGCTCGCCGACGGCCGGCGGCTCGGGATGCACATCGCCCTCACCGGGGACCGCGCAGGCGCCGTGCCGACCGCCATCGGGTCCCTGGTCCAACGGCGCGTCGTGCTGCGCCTCGCCGACGACGGCTACGGGATGCTCGATGTGCCGAGCGACATCCTCTCGCCCACCTCTCCCCCCGGCCGCGCCATCGTCGACGGCTACGAGACGCAGGTCGCGGTACTGGGCGGGTCCCGTGCGGTCGCCGACCAGTCGGAGGCGGTGCGGCGGCTCGCCGAGGCGATGGAGCGCGCAGGGATCGCCCACGCTCCCGCCGTCGGGTCGATGCCGAAGGAACTCGCGCCGGCGTCGCTGCCCGACGAGGTGTCGGGGCTTCCCGTGCTCGGGATCGGCGACGTGGATCTGGGGCCGCTCGCGTTCGAGCCGTCCGGCACGCTGCTCGTCGCCGGCCCACCCGCCAGCGGGCGGACCACCGCCCTCGCCGCGATCGCGAACGCCGTGTCTCGGTTCGACGCGGAGACCCGCCTGTACTACGTCGGAAGCGCACGCTCGCCGCTGTCGTCGTCGGCGTTGTGGACCGACCGTGCCCTGAACCCGGCGGACGCCGCAGCACTGGCGAAGGACCTCGCGGTCGCGGTCGCGGACCCCGACACGGAGGGACGGATCGCCGTGTTCGTGGAGAGCATCGGCGACTTCCTGCAGACGCCCGCCGACTCCGCGATCGTGGAGCTGGTCCGGGCCGTGCGGCGCAGCGACCACCTGCTGGTCGCCGAGGCCGAGTCGAGCGCCTGGGGCACGTCGTGGCCGCTGCTCGGCGAGGTCAAGAACGGCCGTCGTGGCCTGCTGCTGCAGCCCGACTCCATCGAGGGGGACCTGCTGCTCAAGACGCCGCTGCCGCGTCTCAACCGGTCGGAGTTCCCTCCCGGGCGCGGGGTGTTCATCCAGAAGGGCGGCTTCACCCGGGTGCAGGTGCCGCTGGTGGATGCGTCGCTGCCGGCCCGCGTGCGGGTCTGAGTCGGGCGGCGGCGCCTACTCGCCGTCCTCCTGCTCGCCGTCCGTCTACTCGCCGTCCTCCTGCTCCCACGGCCAGCGGGGGCGGCCGCGCTGACGGAACCGCCCGACCAGCACCAGCTGGTAGAGCAGGGTGACGAGGAACGCCAGCACCCCGGCCGTGATCGCCGGCCAGCGGAGGAGCTCCCCGAGCGCGAACAGGACATAGTGGAACGGGTCGCCGGGGTGACCGAACGCTCCGGCGATCCCGCCGGCGGCGATGAACACCGCGTAGCAGGCGACGCCGACGCCGAACGCCACGCCCGGCGACACCTTCTGACGATCGCCGGGGACCCGCGTCCCGAGCACGATGAGGAAGACGAGCAGCATCAGGGTCGCCGCGACGACCATCACCGGTCCCACCAGAGGGCCGACGGCGGGGTCGGTCACAACATCCGTCTCCGCCGCGAGAGAGATCAGCCCGAAGGCGGCGACGACGAGCGCGGCGTACAGCCCCGCCGCGAAGAAAGCGACGACGGTGGCGTACGCGCGCTCATCACGCATGGGTGCCGCCGGTCAGTATCCCTGTTGCGTGTAGGCGGTGACGGCCTGGTTCTGGGCGTCGGCCACCTGCTGCTCGTAGTCCGCCTGGGCTTCGGCGTTGCGCGCCTTCAGCTTGCGGCCGCGGGCGGCCAGCCACGCGCCCGTCCAGATCGAGATCTCGCGGGCGATCACCCCGGCGAGAACTGCGAACGGGTTCACCCAGGCGCTGCGCAGCAGCACAGCGAACTCGTCCGGCGTGCGCCGCCAGTACTCGGCGTCGACCAGGTTGGCGCCGATGTAGACGAAGTAGACGAAGACCGCGACGAACAGTCCGCCGAGGATGTACGCCCACCAGCGGGCCCGGTTCAGGATCTGGATGAGCACGACCATCCCGATGAAGAACGCCAGGATGGGCGCCCAGCCCCGGAGACCGAACGCGACGCCTCCGGTGAAGAACTGCTGCAGTGCGGGCAGGAACTCGTCGCTCGGCGTCAGGAGCGAGCCGACGATCAGCACCGCCGCCGCCCACAGGAGCGCGAACGCGACCGTGCCGACGAGGGCGATCAGGATGCCGACACCGCGGTTGCTCTTCTTCTTGGGCGGCTCGGGCCGCTGCAGGTAGATCGGCGTGACCGCCTGCGGACCCGGAGCTGGGACGGCGGCAGCGGTGGCGGCGCCTGCGGTGGCCGCAGTCGCGGTGGCCGCGGTCGCGTTTCCGTCGCCTGCCGGTGCGGTGCCGTACGCGGTGGTGGCGGTGTTCGCCTGGCTCAGGTTGGCTGCCTCGGCCGCAACGATGACGGGCGTGGCGGACTCGACAGGGGACGCCGTGTCGACCGTCGCGTCGCCGCCAGCGGTCGCGCCAGGCTCGGCGCTCGACCGCGCGACCGCAGCGGCAACGTCGTCCTCGCTGGAGACAACCGGCTCCGGCTCGGCGATGGCGGCCGGACGCGCCGGCTCGGCTGTAGCGGCGGGCACGGCGGCGGGCGCCTGCTCATCCTCGGCCGGGCTGTTGATGTGGCCGCGAGCGGAGACAGGGTTCGACGGCGGCTCCACGACCTGCGGCCCGGTGTCCGTTCCATCGGCTTCCGGCCCCGGCTCGTAGGTCGCGCGCTTCGGCGCGTCCGGCGTGTCGCTCATCGTGGCTCCTCCATCGGCCCGGCGGGCCCGTCGCGCCCCACTGTAGCAACGGGGACCGCCGTGTCCAGGGAGGCGGGACCGGAGGAGCGGGGGCTCGGAGGAAGTGCCGTCGCTGCGGCTAGGAGTTCACTTCGATGCGTTCGCCTCCGCCGTCGTGCCGGTCAGGGCAGAGTCACCGGCGGCCTGAGCGGCGGCCGAGGCGGTGGTGACGGAGTAGATGAATCCCCCGATCGTCGCATCCACCGTTCCGGGCGGCACTCCTTCATCGGTCGAGGGGCTGGACGAGAGCGAGGTGACCAAGAACAGGCGCTGGCCCTTCTGCGCTCCATCGAGGAAGTCGAGCACCTGCGCCAAGGAGCCGCGCACACCGACCTGTACCGGAGAGGCAAAGAAGTTGGTCGGCGTGATGAGCGCGTTTGTCACCGTTGGAGGCGCTGCTGGAGTCGCCGGCGCCGCGGGAGCAGGTGTGGGTGACGGCGAGGGGCTGGGTGTCGCTGTCGAATCGGCGGATGCCACGGGCGCGGCGGGCGCCACCGGCGGCTTGTAGGCGACCGCGTCGGAGAAGGTCAGAGAGCGGATGATGACGCTCTTCTCGGCCGCGACACCGTTCAGCTCTTTGACGAACCCCGCGGATTGCGCGTCGGCTGGGACGGACGAGGCGAGGGCGGCGAGCTGCTGCTTCAGTTCGGGCAGCTTGTCATGCTCCGCCTTCAGCTTCGCCAGCACGGCTCCGTAGCGGGCGTTCGTCTGCTCGACTGTCACACGCTGAATCGTCGCCGATGCAGCGGTCGCAAGTTGTGGCTGCACTCCCACAATCCAGCCGAGGACGAGGATCACGGCCATCGCCAGCACGGAGCCGATCACCCAGAGTCTGTTGGTGTTCATGTCACTTCTCCTTGGGCGCGAAGCGCTTGCTATACGCGTCCTGGTTGATGTGCATCGTGATGTTCACGGTGTACAGATTCGACTGCTGATCGAGCGTGACGGAGCCGGGCACCGCATCGACGAAACCGGGCAAGGATGCAAGGGAATCCAGCCAGGACGGGACCTGCGGCAACGTCGGGCTCTGCGCGGTGAAGCTCAAGGTCGCGACGCGCAGGCCCTGAAGCGGCGCGGTGGCCTGCGCGTACGCGGCCAGCGGCGATGAGGAATCGATGGTGATGGTCTGGAGGGCGACGTTCGGAGGGAGCGTCGCCTGCACCCGGAGGAGGTAGTCGCGCCAGTCGATCTCGGTCGACGCGCCGACCTGCTGCGCCGCCTCGACGGTCTTCATCTGGTCCTGTACCTTGCGCACCTCGATGTACTTGCCCTGCTGGGCGAGCAGCTCGGTGGTGTCGTTCTGCGCCGTCGTTAGGTCGGAGGCGGCGGAGGACGCGAGGAAGCTCGAACCGGCGATACCGCCGAGAGTGAGCACCAAGACGCCGACGACACCGAGGCCCAAGGCACGACGAGTCGACGAACCGCGACGTAGCGCCCTTATTTCGTCGGGAAGCAGGTCGACCCGCGGTTCCCCGCCGATGACCAGCATTTCCTGCTGCTTGCTCATGCTGCGCTCCCCAATGCCAGACCGAGCGCGACGCTGAGACGCGATCGCCGCTCACGCAGGTCGTCCGCCTGGAGCTTGCGCGAGAGGGCTAGTGAGGCGAGAGGGTCGCCCACGGTGACCGGCAGTCGCGTCATCTCCGAGAGGGCCTCGGGCAGTCCGAGCAGCGACGCGCCCCCTCCGGTGACCACGATCCTGTCCACGATCTCCGGCTGGCGGGTGTTCACGTAGTAGTTGATGGTGTTCCGGAGGCTGGTCAGGAGCTCACTCGTCACTCGATAGATCGTCTCGACCGCCCGCTGTTCCTCCGGGCTCGAAACGGCCGGCGCGAGTCCGAGGCCGATCTTGATGCGATCGGCGGTCACGTCGTCCACCTCGAGTTCGGCGCGCAGCGCTCTGGTCAGGTCCGCGCCGCCAGTGGGGATGATGCGAACGAACTGGGGAACGCCGCCCCGGGCGATGAGCACGCACGTCGTGTCGGCCCCGATCTCGATGAGAGCAACGGTTCCCGGCACCTTCTGCCTGGTGAGTATCGCGCGGCTCAGCGCGAACGGGATCAAGTCGACGTCGACCGTGGTGAGCCCCGCGAGCCGTGCCGCCTTGACGTTCGACAGGACCGCCTCCTTGATCGCGGCCACCAGGAGTCCGTTCACCACGGGCCCGGAGTCGGTGACCGACTCGGACACCGGATAGAAGTCCAGGAGCGCGTCAGCCGCCGGAACCGGCAGCATGTCCTGAACCGTGAACGGCAGCGACTCCCGGATGCGCTGCAGCGACATCTTCGGAACGGTGAGGTCACGAGCGAGCACACGTTGGTTGCCCATGCCGAGCACGATGTTCTTGGTGGTGAAGCCCGCCTCCTTCCAGAGGCGCTTGAGGGTGGTTGCCACCGTGTTCGGCTCGAGCACCTCTCCGCGGCTTGCCGCACCCTCCGGGAGCGCCATCTCGTGATACCGCAGGAGCGTCGGGCGCGCCTTCGCCGCATCTCGCAATTCGACGGCACGCACAGAGGCGCTGCCGATGTCGACTCCGACGACGGTGGATGCCATTTCTGTCTCCTTACTCAAGCCGGCGCGACGAGCGCCAGATACGACTGCCAGACGGCGGCTCCGAAGAACACGCCCACCCAGGCGCCCGCGAACATCCACGGGCCGAAAGCGATGCCTCGTCTGCGGTCCCGGCCGCCGAAGATCAGAACGATCCCGAACACTCCACCGAGGACGAACGCAGCAAACGCGCCGACGAGGAGGGGACCGAGGCCGAGGAAGCCGAGGAAGAGGCCCAGCACGCCGGCGAGCTTCACGTCGCCGAAACCCATCCCCCGCGGCGAAATCAGGGCGACCACGAGGTACAGCAGGAACAATCCGGCCATCCCCGTTGCCGCCGTGATGGTGGCCGCCAGGTCGCCTGCAGCTGCGGCACTTCCGCCCAGCAGCACGGCGCCGACGATGTACGACGGCAGCACGATGCTGTTGGGCAGTCGGTGCGTGTCGAGGTCGATGAGGGCCAGTGCGACACTGATCGCCGCCAGATAGACGAAGGCTAGGAGCTGCAAAGTGGCCGCGATGAGCTGCCGCGCGTCAGCTGCAACGAAGAGGTCGGGCAAGAACCGCATCGCGACGAACACGAAAAGTACACCGGTGAGAGTCTCGACCAACGGGTAACGCCACGAGATCGGCGACGTGCAGTCACGGCAGCGCCCGCGGAGGAGCAGCCACGAGAGGACGGGGATGTTGTCCTTAGGACGGATGGGCGAACCGCATCCAGGGCAGGCACTCGGCGGCGACACGATGCTGAGGCCCGCGGGGACCCGGTACGCCACGACGTTGAGGAAGGATCCGATGAGCATGCCGAAGACACCGACACCTGCGAGGAGAAGCGCGCCCACCCACACGGCCTGCACCGCGGCGGTCACTGGGCTGTCCCATCGATGGCGAAAGCGGTCTTCACTTCGACGAGCACACTGACTCCGTAGCTGGTGGAAACCGGCGAGAGGAACTTCGGTGGCGCCACATAACGGAAGCGTGGGTCGTACACGTAGTTCTTGGTGTAGCCGTTGCTGCCTCGGGTGACGATCCCACGGAACTTCTGGGCGATCGCGCCCATTACCGTGAGGGTGCCACGCCCGCCTCCCACGTCGTAGTTCTGGACCTGGAAGGTATGGGCCACCGAGATGATCGCCGCGCTGATCGTGCGATTCTTTGCGGTCAAGAGCGGTGTGTTCGTCGAATTCATCGGGTTGTAGACAAAAACGGCGTTGTTGCCTACCAGCCCGAGGATGTCGGAGTTGGCGTCCTTGTAGTTGATGTCGCCCGTCACGTACACGTAGTTGTCGGCGTAGACCGTCTCCGCGCCTTTGAGCGTCCCTTTGATGAAGACATCGCCGACGCGAGGCTTGTACGAGGTGGTGCTCGGCGCGACCTCGTTGACCATGGGGTAGCCGATGCCGTTGCCGTTCGACTGCCCACCGTCGCCCTTGCACGCGACAGCTCCGCTCGTCACGCTGCAGGGGAGCAGGGCGGGGAAAGCGGTGGCTGCCCAGTAGTTGGGATCCGTCGCCGTGCTGGGCACGTTCTGGACGAAGAGGAGGTTCTGCGTGACGACGGGGATCGTTGCGCCCGCTGTCGACCCGAGCTGACCCGTCGCGGTGCCAGGCAGACCGCACGCCGCCGGCGTCTGCGGCGAACCGGTCGGGGGCGAGCCGGACACGCGCGTCGACTTGGTCCACGGGGATCGGATCGTCATGGTGCCGTCGGCGTTGTAGACGATCGACGTCGGGCCGGTGTACAGGCACCCGGGCCGGGGGACGTCGACCGGAAGGTCCGTGCGTACCTCGTTCTTCATGGCCGCGTTCGTCGGCGGCATCCCGACGACCGGCGAGTACGTCGGTGCCGTCGGATCGTCGAACTTCTGGCCGGTACAGGTGCTTCCTGTGGAATCCTTGGCGATGTAGCGCTTGCCGGAGGTGGGGTTGTAGGCGGTCGTCACAGACTGGGTGAACTCGGCGTCGCAGATCCTGATGGCATCGTTCGAGTGGACCGGACCGTTGACCACGTCGCCGTTGCCGAACGCGATCTCGGAGCATCCCGAGCCACGCCCCGCCCAGTAGTACTTCACGCACGTCGTTGGGTCGCCGCTCAGGTCAGGGTCCTGGATCTCGTAATCCGTGAAGTAGAGGAAATCGATGAACCCCTCCTGCTTCAGGTTCACAACGATGCTTCGCACCTCGTTCCCCACCATGCCGGTCGAACGCACACGGAGAACGCCGGTGGACGCGTACTTGGAGTTGTCCACTTCATAGCGGTACAGAGCGTTGGTGCTGCCGTAGACCTGCGCCCAGCTTCCGCCCTTCCCGACCCCGAAAGCCGGATTCAGTTGCGAGCCCGTCGGGAGGGAGACGACGCTCCCAGCGCTGAACGTCGACAGCGGGTTGCCGTACTGCTGATAGGTGTTGTCGTTGGCGAGCCGGCTCTCGTACTCCTCGACGCCCGCGTACGCGGCGGCCATCGCATCGTTCCAGTTCTGGTCGGTCCGCGCCTTGACGACGCCCCCGACCGAGTAGGCGAGAGCGGTAGCGACCAGGACCATCAGCACAGCGCCGATGCCGATGACCATGACCATGGCGATTCCACGGTCATCGCGGCGCAGGCTGCGCCACCGCCCGAGTCCCTTCAACGTCGGATCTGCCATGGTCAGCTCAACGTCCGTGCGAGGCCGAGGTTGGGGATCCCGACGGTGTTCTGGATGGTCACCTGCTGTGACGCGTCGGTCGCACTCCCCCGGACGGTCAGCGAGACCTGGACCGCTGCGATCGAGCGCAGCGTCGTCGCGTCGGTGATCCCGCTGGGGCCCGCCGGGATGGGGATCGTGGTGTTGTCGGTCTTGAGGAAGGTGAAGAGCTGGGTGCCACCAGACGCCGCCGAGGGGACAACATACGAGGCGATGGTTCTAGTGGACGCCGGCGTGGTGGTGGCGGCCGGGAACAACCAGTACCCTGCCGCATTCTGCGACGCGGGCCAGCGCTTCTCGATGAGAGAACCGCCTGAGACGGACAGTTCGATCATGACGGGGAGCTCCGACGACCCGTTGAGGTTGATGTAGGCGTAGATCCGCACTTTGTCGGCCATGGCGACCTCGAACGCGGGATTGTTCAGCGACTGATTCTGCACGGGGTTGTCGGTTGCCGCCCGGATGACGCGGGCGACCTCGTTGATCGCATTGGACGCCTGGGCGCTGTTGACGTGGACGTCGCGTCCGATCGACATCGCTTGCATCGAGCTCGTGTACAACGCCGAGACCACCGTGACGAAGATGCCCAGCAGGCCGATCGCGACGATGAGCTCGGCGAGCGTGATGCCCTGGTCGTCGTGGCGCAGTCGGCGCAGCATCCCGGCCATCATGATGCGACCCGCGGATCGAACGTTACGGCGTTCGAACTCTCCTTGACGATCGTCGTGCCAAGCACGGCCGTCATACCGCTGTTTCCGATCTGGCTTGTGAGCGCGGTGGCGCTGGAGCCCTGATAGAGCTTCCAGGTGCCCCAGGGCAGCGCAAGGGTGAACGGCTTGTCGGTAGAAGAGGTGACCTTGCTGCCGAACGAATAGGTCATCGCGACTGGACATCCCGGGTTGCCGCTGGCCGTAGCGGCCGATTGGGCGACGGCATTGATGAAGGTGCCCTTTGCGTTGTTCAGGGTGACCGTCATGACGCCCATCGTCACGCCCGCCAGGGGCAGCGCGGACTGACCCGGCAGAGCGGTGGCGGCAATCGGACGATTCCCGGAGTAGGTGACGGCACCCACGGTCTTGTCGGGCCAGGCCTCTGGGTCGATGGCGGGACACGTCAGCGACGACACGGCGGCATCCACGTACTTGCCCGCGATGACCGTGTAGCCGTCACCGAACGGGTGGAGCGAGACCGCCGAACCGGTGTAGGCGCGCACGAAGTTGCCGTAGGTGCTCAGATACGAGAGATCGAGATTCGTGGGCACCAAGATGTTCGGCGTGGCTCCGGCGTTGACCGCGAGCACGCTGCCGAAGAGCCCGGCGTTGTCGAACTGGAAGGCGATCGATGCGGAGGTGCCCTGGCTGACTCCGATCGTCTTCGTGGAGGAGCCGAGGGTCTTGTTGTCGTCCGCGATGTATCCGGCCTTGCTCACCGTCACGTCGTACGTCCCGGGCGTCACCTTGAGGATGTAACTGCAGCCCTGGATGTCGGTGTTGCTCGGGGTCACTGTGAGAGCTGCGGCTGTGTTGCCGGTCACTCCGGGTGTCGG
Source organism: Leifsonia sp. RCC_180 (assembly GCF_058138205.1). Lineage (NCBI taxonomy): Bacteria > Bacillati > Actinomycetota > Actinomycetes > Micrococcales > Microbacteriaceae > Leifsonia > Leifsonia sp. RCC_180. The sequence continues at coordinate 1,751,044 of NZ_CP200340.1, forward strand.
CACCGCGCTCACGGCGACCCCCGACCGGTCCGTTCCGTCCGGTCCGAACACGTGGACCAGGATTGTGCCCTTCTGCGGGTCGTTGATCCGGCTGTTCGGGGCGATCAGTGTGTCTGCGACGGCTGGGACGGCCGTGTTGCGCATGCCGTCCCAGCTGACTGTCACTTTGACACGCTTGTACTGGAGCGTACTGCCGGCAGCGTTCGACCCGCAGTCGCCATCGCCGCCTGTGAAGGCCTCCCAGTTCGTGGTGCGGCTGACGTGGAACGTGACTCCACCGACGACGACATTGGTGGGGCCGGGAGTGTCGTTGACTTGGAACACGTCGGTCACGGAGCGCAGAAGGTCGATCTGCGACGCGGCGAGGTTGAGGGCGGTCTCGCGGTTCTGGGAGTCGCGAACGTTGACGAGGCTGGCGGTGACGCCTGCGGCGATTCCGACGGAGATGATCCCGAAAATCGTCATGGCGACCAGGATCTCGATGAGGGTGAGGCCGTCCTCGGAGCGGCGCAGCGGAGAGAGGCGTCGGCACAGGGTGCGGAATATGTTCACGGGTTCACCTCCCTCGTCGGGTCGGGGTTGATGGTGGAGCGGAAGGAGCGGTGCGGAATCCGTCTGCCGGTTCCGCACCGCTCGCTTGTGGAGTGTGGCTGTCAGCAGCCGGAGGGCTTGGTCTCCGTCACGCCCGACGCATCGGTTACATAGAACTTCTTGTTGGTCGGGTCGCTGGCGGACGGGGCCACCAGGCAGAACGACGTGGCCGTCGTTCCAGGAGCGCTCGGGCTGTACGCGATCGAGGTCGTGTTGGTGCCCTGCGTGAAGCCGTACTTGCCGAGGCCCGAGTCACCCGGGGTGAGCAAGGTGGAGGCGGGGAACGAACCGTTGTCCGTCTGGTACGCGATCACGGCAGTCTTCGCGTTCGTGAGGTCCGACTTCACGCCGGAGTCCTTCGAGCTGTTCTGGATGCCCAGGTAAACCGGGATGGCGATCGCGGCGAGGATGCCGATGATGATGACGACGACCAGGAGCTCGATCAGGGTGAAGCCCTTGTCGTTCTCTTCGAGCAGGCCCTTGCGGCGAGCGTTCAGCTTGCCCATGAGTCGGAAGTACATTTCAGTGTCCAATCGGTCGGGTGATTGCGGGACGCCGATCGGAGCGAGTCCCGTCCGGCTGCTTGATGGTATTTCCCAGAAAATTCACGGCAGAATCCCGCAAATGGGGGCAATTGGCCTGATATCGCACCCCAGTAGAGGGGATTCCCCATTCGAGTGACAGGGGCGATGCGAACGTCATTTGACCAGGCTGGAGATCTGGAAGATGGGCATGTAGAGCGCCACCACCATGCCTCCGATGACAACGCCGAGGAAGGCGATCATGAGGGGCTCGATCATCGCCGTGAGCTGCTCGGTGGCAGCTTCGACCTCCTGGTCGTAGAAGTCGGCGATCTTGCTCAGCATGGTCTCCAGTGACCCGGAATCCTCCCCCACTGCGATCATCTGGGTGACCATGCTCGGAAACACCGGCTGGGCCGCGAGCGGGGCCGAGATCGACTCGCCCTGTCTCACCGATTCCGCTACTTTGACCAGCGCGTTCTCGATGACCCAGTTGCCGGAGGTCTCCCCGACGATCTTGAGAGCATGAAGAATCGGGACGCCGGCACTGATCATGTTTGAGAAGTTGCGACTGAAACGCGCGACGGCGATCTTCTTCATCAGTGGCCCGAAGACCGGCAGCTTGAGTTTCATCGGGTCGATCCGCATCCGGACCTTTTCGCTGTTCTTATTCCGCGACCACCAGATCGCCCCGACGATGCCGACGACGACGAGCAGAGGGACGAGCCAGACCATGGCGTGCGAAAGATCGACCAGGATCTGCGTCGGCAGCGGGAGCTGGCCTCCGAGGCCTTTGAACATGTTCTCGAACACCGGAACGATGAACAGCAACATGGCGATGACCGCCACGATCGATAAGCACAGGACGATTACCGGGTAGGTGAGCGCCGACTTGATGGTGCCTCGCAGCTTCACCTCTTTCTCGAAGTTCCCTGCGATCGATTCGAGTGAGCTGTCGAGGAAGCCTCCAGTCTCGCCGGCCCTGATCATGTTGATCATCAGAGGTGGGAAGGCGTCGGAGCTCCGCTTCATGGCGTCGGAGATGGCGACGCCCGACTCGACGTCGTCGCGCACCTTGGCCATGATGGCGGCCAGCTTTTTGTTCTCGGTCTGCTCCGCCACGATGTTCAGGGTGCGGAGGATCGAAAGCCCTGATCCGATCATGGTCGCCATCTGGCGGCTCATGATCGCGAGGTCTTTCAGTTTGACGCCGCTGCCAAAGCCAAGATTGATCTCGCGATCGAGCCCGGTGCCCTCCTGCGCCTCCTCGATCGAGACGGGCGAAAGCCCCATGGTCTTGAGACGAGAGGCCACCGAGCCTTCCCCGGGTGCGTCGAGCTTGCCCTTGACGATCTTGCCGTCGGCATTCCGCCCCTTGTACGCGAACGTGGACGTGGTGGCCACCTACCTCACCATCCCCGAGAAGTTGTCGCCGAAGTCCGGGCCGCTCGCCGCGACGGCCGCCGAGGCGGCGCCACCGGCCGGCTCCGCCCGCTGGATGAGCCGTGTGATGCTCTCGAGGTCGTGCGCCTTCTCCAGAGCCGCCACCCGTGAGATCACGCCGCTGTCGACGAGGTCAGCGAGGTGTTGGTCCATGGTGTGCATGCCGTCCCCCGCGCCGGCCTGCATGGCTGACGCGATCTGATAGGTCTTGCCTTCGCGGATGAGGTTGGCGATTGCCGGGGTCATCATGAGCACCTCGGTCGCCACCGCTCGGCCCCGCCCTGATGCACGCTTGACGAGCGTCTGGCAGACGACTCCCTGGAGGGTGGCGGCGAGCTGAGCGCGTACCTGGCCCTGCTGGTGCGGCGGGAACACGTCGATGACACGGTCGATCGTCTGCGGGGCGTCCTGGGTGTGCAGGGTGGCGAACACCAGGTGCCCGGTCTCAGCGGCGGTGAGCGCGACGGAAATGGTCTCGAGGTCGCGCAGTTCGCCGATCAGGATCACGTCGGGGTCCTGCCGGAGAACGTGCTTCAGAGCGTTGTTGAAGCTGTGGGTGTCGTGGCCGACCTCACGCTGGTTGACGATCGACTTCTTGTGCGTGTGCATGAACTCGATCGGGTCCTCGACCGTCACGATGTGATCCGCGCGAGTCGAGTTGACGAGGTCGACCAGGGCGGCGAGCGTGGTCGACTTCCCGGAACCGGTCGGGCCGGTGACAAGCACCAGACCACGGGGCAGCCCCGCGAAACGGCCGATCTGCTCGGGCACGCCCAGCTCTTTGAGCTGCTTGATCTCGGTGGGGATGAGACGGAACGCAGCACCGACAGACCCGCGCTGCTGATAGAGATTCACGCGGAAGCGGGAGTTGGCCGAGATCGTAAACGCGAAGTCGAGCTCGAGCTCGCGCCTGAAGACCTCCTCTTGGCGTTCTGTGAGGAGGCTCGTCAGGGCCGAGAGTGTGCGCTCGGCACCCCATGGCGCGCTCGCGCCGGCCGGAGTGAGCGAACCGTCGATCCGGACCATCGGCGGAGCCCCGACAGTGACATGCAGGTCGGATGCCCGCTGGAGGACCACTTCGCGGAGCGCGGCCACGAGCTCGGCATCCGCCCGCTGCAGCGCCTCGCGCTCGACCGGGGTAAGGGTGGTGGTGTCCTCGTCGAAGGTGCGTGCCGCGGCGGTCCTTCCTTGTTCGGCGGCCGCAATCAACTGCTGAGCCGCACGACGCCCCTCCGGCACCAGACGGGCGGCTGGCGCCGAATACTGGTCCTGACCCGGACTGTAAGCCTGCGGACCCGGCGCGACAGTCTGAGCCGTTTCGGGGTCGGGCGACCAGACGGGCGGAGCAACAGCAGGCGCCACAGGCTCAGCTGCCACCGGCACCGCATCCGCTGGCGGCGCCCAGACCGGCGGCGCGCTCAGCGGCGTCCCCGGCCCCGGCGTCCATCCACCGGCCGCAGCTCCCGGTGGGGTCACCGGGATCTCGTAGACCGGCTTGGCCGTCGGGGGCGGGAATCCGCCCCAGCTGTCGTCGTTCGTCATGTGCCCTCCTAGGCGACCACTCTCAGGATCTCTTCGACGGATGTCAGGCCGAGCTTGACCTTCTCCCAGCCGTCCTCGCGCAGCGTGAGCATCCCCTGCTCGCGCGCGGCACGGCCGATCTCGGCGCTCGATGCGCGTTCGACGGCGAGGCGCTCGATATCTTCGGTCACCGCCATCACTTCGTGCACCGCGATGCGGCCGCGGTAGCCGGTGTTCGAGCAGGCGGGGCAGCCGACGGGTACGAACATCAGCGGCTGCGTCTCCTCGGGAATGGTGAACCGCAGCCGCCGCAGGTCGTCGGCCGAGTAGACGCCCGGCTGCTTGCAGCGGTCGCAGAGCCGGCGGGCCAGGCGCTGGGCGACGACGCAGTCGAGGGCTGAGCCGACGAGGAAGGGCTCGATGTCCATCTCCGTCAGCCGGGTGACGGCGCTCGGCGCGTCGTTGGTGTGCAGCGTGGAGAGCACGAGGTGGCCGGTGAGCGACGCCTCGATGGCGATCTGCGCTGTCTCGTGGTCGCGGATCTCACCCAGGAGCACCACGTCCGGGTCCGAGCGCAGGATGCTGCGCAGGGCGCTCGCGAAGGTGAGCCCCGCCTTCGGGTTGACCTGCACCTGGTTGATGCCCGGCATCCGGTACTCGACCGGGTCCTCCACGGTGATCACGTTGATCTCGGGTCGGGCGACGGCGTTCAGTGTCGTGTAGAGGGTGGTCGACTTGCCGGAGCCGGTGGGACCGGTCACGAGGATCATCCCGTAGGGCTTCGAGTAGGAGTCGCGGTAGACCTCGAAGTTGTGCTCCAGCAGGTTGAGGTCGTTCAGCGTCATGCCCGTGTTGGTGTTGTCCAGGATGCGCATGACGACCTTCTCGCCCCACACCGTCGGAAGGGTGGCGACACGGAGGTCGATCTGACGGCCGCCGTGGACGACCGACATGCGGCCGTCCTGCGGCTTCCGCCGCTCGGCGATGTCGATGTCCGACATGATCTTCAGGCGCGAGATGACACCGTTCTGGATGCTCTTCGGCGCCGACTGCATGGCGTGGAGCACGCCGTCGATGCGGTACCGTACACGCACGTCGTGCTCGGCCGGCTCGATGTGGATGTCGGACGCGTGATCCTGGATCGCCTGGCTCACGAGCAGGTTCACGAACCGGACGATCGGCGCGTCGTCGTCGGACGACTCCGACACCGCCGTGTCCTCCGACGGCCCGGTCTCCTCCTCGAGGGTGGAGGTCAGGTCGCTCAGTTCGTCGTCGGCGCGGATGTACCGGTCGATCGCCGCTTGGAGGTCGGACTCTTCGGCCACAGCCGCCGCGACGGTGAGCCGGGAGGCGGCACGGACGTCGTCGATGGCGAACACGTTGCCAGGGTCGGCCATCGCCACGATGATCATGCCGTCGGCCGTGCCGATCGGGAGGACGGTGTGGCGGCGGCAGATGGAGCCCGGAATCAGGGCGACCGCCGTACGGTCGACCGGGTAGTCGGAGAGCTCCACGAACGGGAGGCCGGCCTGTGTGGCGCGGGCGCGCGCCAGTTGCGAGGACGTGATGGCGCCGCGCGACATGAGTTCGCGCACGACGGATTCGTCGGCTGTCGGCTCCGTGGCCACCCGATCGAGGTACTCGATCGGGAGGTGGCCGTGGAGGATGAGGATCTCGGTCATGGACGCCACGGGGGACCTCCTACGGGTACGCGGCTGCCGACGGGTCGGGTGGACGGCAGACCCGGCAGCTCAGGGGCGAGAAATCCCTGGTCGGCTGGGCGTTGTCACCCTATGCAGCGGCGGATCAGGACAACAGACCCGCGAGAGGGTGCCACCGTGGTGGGGGGCACCCTCTCGCGGGGTGTGAGTCCATCGTCGCGTGAAGACTCGGCGGGTCGCCAGAGCGCCGACGCGCGGCAATGCCTGCGAACCGGACAGCCGACCGGGCGCGCCTCAGCGCAGCTTGCCCCGGCGGCTCGCCAGGAACACCAGCACGCCCGCCACAACCGCGCATCCCATCGTCGTCAGCCAGAACGGGAGGGTCGCCGACGCGTGCCCGAACGAGGCCTGCGCGATCCCGACGGCGAAGCTCACCACGGCGACGACCAGCAGCACGGCCGCGAAGCCGACCATCGCCCGCCCCGCGGTGTCGGTGTACTGGAGGAGCTGACGCCACATGCGTACATCCTCCCAGAAACGTAAAGGCCCCGGAAACGAGGAAGGCCCCCGGCGCGAGCCGGGGGCCTTCCTGGTACGGGAACCTTAGTTGTAGGTGCCCGGGGTGTAGTCGTCCGAGCTGAAGCTGTCGAAGTCGACGAAGCTCAGGTCGCTCTCGCTGAACGCGGAGTCATCGGCGAAGATGCGGTTGGGGTACCGCTCCGCCTTTGCCTCCTCGGTCGCCTCGACGGAGACGTTCCGGTAGCGCGCCAGGCCGGTACCGGCCGGGATGAGCTTACCGATGATGACGTTCTCCTTCAGGCCGATCAGCGGGTCGGACTTGCCCTCCATGGCCGCCTGCGTCAGGACGCGGGTGGTCTCCTGGAAGGACGCGGCCGACAGCCACGACTCGGTCGCCAGCGAGGCCTTGGTGATACCCATGACCTCCTGACGTGCGGAGGCGGTCTTCTTGCCCTCCTGCAGGTGAGCGCGGTTGATCTCGTTGTACTTCGACCGGTCGACCAGCTCGCCCGGCAGCAGGTCGGTGTCGCCGTGGTCGACGACGGTGACCTTGCGGAGCATCTGGCGGACGATGACCTCGATGTGCTTGTCGTGGATCGGCACACCCTGCGAGCGGTAGACGCCCTGCACGCCGCCCACGAGGTGCTTCTGCACCTCGCGGACACCCTTGACGCGAAGGACTTCCTTCGGGTCGACGGTGCCGACGATCAGCTGCTGGCCGAGCTCGACGCGCTGTCCGTCCTCCACCAGGAGGGTCGAACGGCGCAGCACCGGGTAGACGTGCGGCTCGTCGCCGCTGTCCGGGGTCAGGATCACCTTGCGGGACTTGTCGGTCTCCTCGATGGTGATCCGTCCGGCGGCCTCGGCGATCGGGGACGCACCCTTGGGGGTACGGGCCTCGAACAGCTCCTGGACGCGCGGCAGACCCTGGGTGATGTCGTCCGCAGAGGCCGAACCACCGGTGTGGAACGTACGCATGGTGAGCTGCGTTCCGGGCTCGCCGATCGACTGGGCGGCGATGATGCCGACCGCCTCGCCGATGTCCACCAGCTTGCCGGTCGCGAGCGACCGACCGTAGCAGGCGGCGCAGACGCCGACCGCCGACTCGCAGGTCAGCACGGAGCGGACCTTGATGTCGGTGACGCCGGCGGCGACCAGCTTGTCGATGAGCACGTCGCCCACGTCCTCGCCCGCCTTCGCGACCACGGAGCCGTCCGTGCCCACCGCATCCGCGGCCAGGGTACGAGCGAACACCGAGTTCTCGACGTTCGGGTCGCGGGTCAGGGTGCCGTCCGCACCGACCGTGGCGATCGGAAGGTCGAGACCCTTGGTCGTGCCGCAGTCGTCCTCACGGATGATGACATCCTGCGAGACGTCCACCAGACGACGGGTCAGGTACCCCGAGTCGGCCGTACGGAGGGCCGTGTCGGCCAGACCCTTACGGGCACCGTGCGTCGCGATGAAGTACTCCGCCACCGACAGCCCCTCGCGGTACGAGGAGATGATCGGACGGGGGATGATCTCACCCTTCGGGTTGTTCACCAGACCGCGCATACCGGCGATGTTGCGGACCTGCAGCCAGTTACCACGGGCACCGGAGGTGACCATGCGGTTGATGGTGTTGTCCGCCGGGAAGTTGGCGCGCATGGCCTCGGCGACCTCGTTGGTGGCCTCGGTCCAGATCTTCACCAGTTCCTGGCGACGCTCGAGGTCGGTCGTCAGACCCTTCTCGAACTCGGAGGTGATCTTGGCGGCCTTCTTCTCGTAGCCGGCCACGATCTGCGCCTTGTTCGGCGGGGTCAGGATGTCGCTCAGCGACACCGTGACGCCCGAGCGGGTGCCCCAGTAGAAGCCGGCGTCCTTGATCCGATCGAGCGCAGCAGCGACCTCCACCTTCGGGTACCGCTCCGCCAGCGCGTTCACGATCGACGAGATTGTGCCCTTGTCGGCGACTTCCTCCACGTAGGGGTAGTCCGCCGGGAGCGTCTCGTTGAAGAGAGCGCGACCGAGGGTGGTCTCCACGATGGCGGTGATCGGGGTGGCACCCGTGTCGGCGGCATCCGACGGCACGTAGTTGTCCAGACGAATCTTGACCTTGGCGTTCAGGTGCAGCGAGCCCTGGTCCTTCGCGAGGATCGCCTCGGAGACCGAGGAGAACGCGCGACCCTCGCCCACAGCGCCCTCGCGGACGGTGGTGAGGTGGTGCAGACCGATGATCATGTCCTGCGAAGGCAGGGTGACCGGGCGGCCGTCCGACGGCTTCAGGATGTTGTTCGAGGCGAGCATCAGGATGCGGGCCTCGGCCTGAGCCTCCACCGACAGCGGCAGGTGCACAGCCATCTGGTCGCCGTCGAAGTCCGCGTTGAACGCGGCGCAGACGAGCGGGTGGAGCTGGATGGCCTTGCCCTCGACGAGCTGCGGCTCGAACGCCTGGATGCCCAGACGGTGCAGGGTGGGCGCACGGTTCAGCAGCACGGGGCGCTCGCGGATGATCTCCTCGAGCACGTCCCACACCTGCGGGCGCGAACGCTCCACCATCCGCTTCGCGGCCTTGATGTTCTGAGCGTGGCTCAGGTCGATCAGGCGCTTGATGACGAACGGCTTGAACAGCTCCAGCGCCATCTGCTTGGGCAGACCGCACTGGTGCAGCTTGAGCTGCGGACCCACGATGATGACCGAACGGCCCGAGTAGTCGACGCGCTTTCCGAGCAGGTTCTGGCGGAAGCGTCCCTGCTTGCCCTTCAGCATGTCGCTGAGGGACTTGAGGGCGCGGTTGCCGGTACCGGTGACGGGACGACCGCGGCGGCCGTTGTCGAACAGTGCGTCGACGGCCTCCTGCAGCATCCGCTTCTCGTTGTTCACGATGATCTCGGGGGCGCCGAGATCGAGCAGACGACGGAGACGGTTGTTGCGGTTGATCACGCGGCGGTACAGGTCGTTCAGGTCGCTGGTGGCGAAACGGCCACCGTCGAGCTGGACCATCGGGCGCAGCTCCGGCGGGATCACCGGGACGACGTCGAGGACCATCGCGGCCGGCGAGTTGCCGGTCGCCAGGAACGACGACACCACGCGCAGACGCTTGATCGCGCGGATCTTCTTCTGACCCTTGCCGTTGGCGATCTGATCGCGCAGCAGCTCGGCCTCGGCGGCCAGGTCGAAGGCCTGCAGGCGACGCTTGATCGCCTCGGCGCCCATGTACGCCTCGAAGTAGAGGCCGTACCGGTCGAGGAGCTCGTTGAAGTCCGCGTCCTCCGGCTTGAGGTCGCCGACCTTGAGGGTGCGGAACGACTCCCACACGCGCTCCAGACGGGCGATGTCCTCGTCGAAGGACTTGCGGATCTGGCCCATTTCCTTCTCGGCCGTGTCCTTGACACGACGCTTCTGGTCGGCCTTCGCGCCCTCCTCCTCCAGTGCGGCGAGGTCGGTCTCGAGGCGCTGCAGACGCTCGGCGACGCGGGCGTCGCGCTGGTCGGACAGCGTCTTGATCTCCAGACGCAGCTCGTTCTCAAGGCCCGGGAGGTCGGCGTGACGGCCGTCCTCATCCACCTCGATCACCATGTACGCAGCGAAGTAGATGACCTTCTCGAGGTCCTTCGGCGCCATGTCGAGCAGGTAGCCGAGGCGGCTCGGCACACCCTTGAAGTACCAGATGTGCGTGACCGGGGCGGCGAGCTCGATGTGGCCCATGCGCTCACGACGGACGGAAGACTTGGTGACCTCCACGCCGCAGCGCTCGCAGACGATGCCCTTGAACCGGACGCGCTTGTACTTGCCGCACGAGCACTCCCAGTCGCGGGACGGTCCGAAGATCTGCTCTCCGAACAGGCCGTCCTTCTCGGGCTTCAGGGTCCGGTAGTTGATGGTCTCCGGCTTCTTGACCTCGCCGTAGCTCCACCGACGGATGTCGTCAGCGGTGGCCAGGCCGATACGCAGCTCGTCAAAAGTTGTTGACTCGAGCAATGTTCCTTCTCTCCTGTGGAAGATTCGTCAGTGTGTCCGTGGCCGCTTAGATCTCGTCGATCGACGACGACTCAAAGCGGGAGGAGATGTTGATGCCCAGCTCTTCCGCAGCACGGAAGGCCTCGTCGTCCGAGTCGCGCAGACTGACCGTCTGGCCGTCGGCCGAGAGCACCTCCACGTTCAGGCAGAGGGACTGCATCTCCTTGATGAGGACCTTGAAGGACTCCGGGATGCCCGGCTCCTGGATGTTCTCACCCTTGACGATGGCCTCGTAGACCTTGACGCGGCCGAGGATGTCATCCGACTTGATGGTCAGGAGCTCCTGCAGCGCGTACGCGGCACCGTAGGCCTCGAGGGCCCACACCTCCATCTCACCGAACCGCTGACCACCGAACTGCGCCTTACCACCGAGCGGCTGCTGGGTGATCATCGAGTACGGACCGGTCGAACGGGCGTGGATCTTGTCGTCGACCAGGTGGTGCAGCTTCAGGATGTACATGTAGCCGACCGACACAGGGTCCGGGTACGGCTCGCCGGAGCGCCCGTCGAACAGCTGCGTCTTACCGGAGGACCCGATCAGGCGGTCGCCGTCGCGCGTCGGGAGCGTCGAGTCGAGCAGACCTGCGATCTCCTCCTCCTTCGCACCGTCGAACACGGGGGTCGCGACCTTGGTGCCAGGAGCGGCGCTGAAGGCGGCCTCGGGGAGCTCTGCGGCCCACTTCGGCTTGCCCTTGATCTCCCAGCCGTTCTGGGCGATCCACCCGAGGTGGATCTCCAGGACCTGACCGAAGTTCATGCGACCGGGGACACCCAGCGGGTTCAGGATGACATCGACCGGCGTCCCGTCGGCGAGGAACGGCATGTCCTCGACCGGAAGGATCTTGGAGATGACGCCCTTGTTGCCGTGACGGCCGGCGAGCTTGTCGCCCGCGGTGATCTTTCGCTTCTGGGCGATGTAGACCACCACGCGCTGGTTCACGCCGGAGCCGAGCTCGTCGTCGCCGTCCTGCGAGTCGAAGACCTTGACACCGATGACGGTGCCCTCCTCGCCGTGCGGGACCTTGAGGGAGGTGTCGCGCACCTCGCGGCTCTTCTCGTTGAAGATCGCGCGAAGCAGGCGCTCCTCGGCCGACAGCTCGGTCTCGCCCTTCGGCGTGACCTTGCCGACGAGGATGTCGCCGGGGCGCACCTCGGCGCCGATGCGGATGATGCCGCGCTCGTCGAGGTCGGCCAGGAGGTCCGGGCTGACGTTCGGGAGGTCGCGGGTGATCTCCTCCTTGCCGAGCTTGGTGTCGCGGGCGTCGACCTCGTACTCCTCGATGTGGATCGAGGAGAGGGTGTCGTCCTTCACCAGGTTCTGGCTGAGGATGATCGCATCCTCGAAGTTGTGGCCCTCCCACGGCATGAACGCGACCAGCAGGTTCTTGCCGAGCGCGAGCTCGCCGTTCTCGGTCGCGGGACCGTCGGCGACGACCTCACCCTGCTCGATGCGGTCGCCCTCGTCCACGACAACACGGTGGTTGTAGGACGTGCCCTGGTTGGAGCGGTCGAACTTGCGCAGGTAGTAGGTGTTGATCGTGCCGTCGTCCGCCTGGACGGTGACAGCGTCGGCCGAGACCTCGGTGACGACTCCGGCCTTGTCGGCCGTGACCACGTCACCGGCGTCGATGGCCGCGTAGCCCTCCATACCGGTTCCGACGACCGGGCTCTCCGAGCGGAGCAGCGGCACCGCCTGGCGCTGCATGTTCGCACCCATGAGGGCTCGGTTGGCGTCGTCGTGCTCGAGGAACGGGATCAGCGACGTACCGACCGACACCATCTGGCGCGGGGAGACGTCCATGTAGCCGATCTCGTCGGCGGGGATCAGGTCGACCTCGCCGCCCTTCTGGCGGGCGAGCACGCGCTCCTCGACGAAGTGGCCGTTCGGGTCGAGCGGGGCGTTGGCCTGCGCGACGACGAAGTCGTCCTCCTCGGAAGCGGTCAGGTAGTCGATCTGGTCGGTGACCCGGCCCGCGACGACCTTGCGGTACGGCGTCTCGATGAAGCCGAACGAGTTGATCCGCGCGAACGATGCGAGCGAGCCGATGAGGCCGATGTTCGGGCCTTCCGGGGTCTCGATCGGGCACATGCGGCCGTAGTGCGACGGGTGGACGTCACGGACCTCGACGCCTGCGCGCTCACGGCTCAGACCACCGGGGCCCAGCGCCGACAGGCGGCGCTTGTGGGTCAGACCCGCGAGCGGGTTGTTCTGGTCCATGAACTGCGACAGCTGCGACGTTCCGAAGAACTCCTTGATCGCGGCGACGACGGGGCGCACGTTGATCAGGGTCTGCGGCGTGATCGCCTCGATGTCCTGCGTGGTCATGCGCTCGCGGACGACGCGCTCCATACGGGACAGACCGGTGCGGACCTGGTTCTGGATGAGCTCGCCGACGGCGCGGATACGACGGTTGCCGAAGTGGTCGATGTCGTCGACGTCGAGACGGATGTCGGTCTCGACACCGTTCCGGAGGCCCTTGAACGTGGTCTGGCCGTCGTGCAGGGCGACCAGGTACTTGATCGTCGCGATGATGTCCTGGACGGTCAGCACCGAGTCCGACAGCGGGGCCTCGAGGCCGAGCTTGCGGTTGATCTTGTAACGGCCGACCTTGGCGAGGTCGTAGCGCTTCGGGTTGAAGTAGAAGTTGTCGAGCAGCGCACGCGCAGCCTCGGCAGCGACCTGCTCGCCCGGACGGAGCTTGCGGTAGATGTCCTTGAGGGCCTCCTCCTTGGTGAGGATGGCGTCCTTCTCGAGGGTCAGCTCGATGGACTGGTAGCCGGCGAACTCGGAGAGGATCTCCTCGCTCGTGAGCCCCAGGGCCTTGAGGAACACGGTGACCGACTGCTTGCGCTTGCGGTCGATGCGGACACCGACCTGATCGCGCTTGTCGATCTCGAACTCGAGCCACGCACCACGGCTCGGGATCACGCGTGCCGAGTAGATGTCCTTGTCGGACGTCTTGTCGGCGGTGGCCTCGAAGTACACGCCCGGCGAGCGGACGAGCTGCGAGACGACGACACGCTCGGTGCCGTTGATGATGAACGTTCCGCGCTCGGTCATGAGCGGGAAGTCGCCCATGAAGACCGTCTGCGTCTTGATCTCACCGGTGAGGTGATTCATGAACTCGGCCTCGACGTAGAGCGGGGCAGCGTATGTCTTGCCCTTCTCCTTGCACTCGTCGATCGAGTACTTCTTCTCCTCGAGGAACGGGTTCGTGAACGAGAGCTGCATGGTCTCGCCGAGGTCCTCGATGGGAGAGATCTCCTCGAAGATCTCCTCGAGGCCCGTGTTGGCGGGAAGATCCTGGCGACCCTGCTCCTCGGCCTCGGCGACGCGTGCCTTCCACGCGTCGTTGCCGACCAGCCAGTCGAAGCTCTCCGTCTGCAGTGCGAGCAGATCGGGAACCGTGAGAGTGTCCGTGATCTTGGCGAACGAAAGACGAGATGCGGCTCGTCCGTTCTTGGGTGTCTTGTCAGTGTTGGTTGCGTTGCGCGCAGCAGCCAAGGAAATAACCTCCGCGGCCTGGTGAGGGCCAGTTATTGTCGGTCGTGTAGTTATCGGGACGAGAACTCCCAGTCGCATCGCGTTGCCGTATTTGACCCGAAACGACGGGACCAGGCACGCGGAGAAAGTCAGAGCCGACCGCAATATGAAGGCAGAAGTTTGACTGGGAGCGCAAAGAACCACTATATGTCAAACAGACGCGCCATGTCCACTCTTTTCTTGACCCGGGACGCGTCCTGATGTATAACGCGAGGTCGACGCGGGTATTCCCGCCGGTCCGGTGATGTTTCCGGGCCGATCAAGGGCCGGTTCAGGGCTGCCGCGGGTGGTAGGTCGGGAGGGTGTCGACGGTCGCGATGACCGCCTCCTCGCGCGACCGCGGAGACCAGCCGAGCAGCGAGATCGCCTTCTGGGCGGAGGCGCGGCGGACCGTCCCCAGGTCGGGCAGCGAGTCGCGCACGCGCCGGCTGAACGGGGCGGCGGCCTTCAGCATCCACGGCGCCATGAGTTTGGTGCTGACCCGTCGGCCGGCGGCTTCGCCGAGGTGCCCGCGGATGAGGAGGGCGACCTCCTGAGCGCTCATCACCTCCCCCGCGATGGCGAGGAAGCGCTGCCCTGCCGCCTCGGGACGCGTCATGGCGAGCAGGTGCAGAGCCGCGACATCGCGCACGTCGACGATGCCGAAACGGACGTCCGGGAGCCTCGGGAGGCGTCCCTCCTTGAGCAGGCGCACCAGCTCGACGGATGCCGACACGTCCGGGCCGAGCACCGGGCCGAGGATGCCGACCGGATTCACCGTGGCGAGTTGCAGCGCTCCGCCCTCGTCGTGGACGAACCGCCAGGCGGCGCGCTCGGCGATCGTCTTCGAGCGCACGTAGGGGCTGATACGGCGTCCGCTCTCGAGCTCGGTCCAGTCCTCTTCGGTGAACGGCCGGTCGGTGGGCGCGTGCCCGTAGCCGATGGCCGCGAAGGACGAGGTGAGCACGACGCGCTCGACGCCGGCGTCGCGGGCGGCCCTCAGCACACGGAGGGCACCGTCGCGGGCGGGGACGATCAGCTCGTCCGGATCCTTCGGCTGCCGGGAGGGGAACGGCGAGGCGACGTGGAGGACGAAGCGGCAGCCGGCCACGGCATCCACCCAACCCTCGTCGGCCGTGAGGTCGGCGATCGCGAACTCCAGGCGGTCGCCCGGGTCATCCACCCCTCCGGCGGCGAGCTGCGCGCGCACATCCGCCGCCCGGGCTGGGGAGCGGATGGTCGTGCGCACCCGGTAGCCGGCGTTGAGCAGTGCGAGGACGCAGTGCGCCCCAAGGAAGCCGGAGCCGCCGGTGACGAGGACGAGGTCGGGGTTCACGGCCCCATCCTTCCCCCGGAGCGCCCATCCCGCTACCGCCGCGGCCGCCGCCGCCGCGGTGAGCGCTGCCGTTTGTCACGTTCGACGCTGCGCGAGCACCGGCGAACGTGACAAACGGCAGCGGGCAAGCGGCAGGCGCGGGATCAGGTGCGGACGAGAGCGATCGCCTGCGCCCGGTCGCGGACGGCCAGCTTCGCGAAGATCGCGTTGATGTGCGTCTTGACGGTGGCCACGCTGACGAAGAGGCTCCGGGCGATCTCTCCGTTGCTGAGGCCCTCGGCGATGAGGGCAAGCACCTCCGCCTCACGACGCGTCAGTGCAGGGAAGCGGGCGAGCAGAGTAGATGCGGCATCCACGGCGACAGGAGCGCTCGCCACGCCCGCGGTCAGCGAGCTGACGATGCGAGCGCCGACCTCCGGCGCGAACGTCGCCTGCCCGCGCGCCACGGCGCGGACGGCCGCCGCGAGTTCAGCGCGACCCGCGTCCTTCGTCAAGTAGCCGCGGGCGCCGGCCCGCAGCGCACCCAGGATCGACTCGTCGTCCGCGTACGTGGTCAGCACGAGGACCGCCGTTCCGGGCGCCTCGGATGCGATGCGCGCGGTGGCGGCGGCACCGTCCAGCACCGGCATCCGGAGGTCCATGAGCAGGACGTCCGGATGCTCGGCGACCGCCAGCGCGACCGCTGCCTCGCCGTCGGCGGCCTCCCCCACCACCTCGATGTCGGGCAGCAGCCCCAGCACGGTCACCAGTCCGTCCCGGATGATCGCCTGATCGTCGGCGACCGCGACCAGGATGCGGGCCTCGGCGGGATCGTCGGGTCCGGTCATGCGAGTCTCGCCTCCGCGGTCAGGGTGAACATGTCCCCGTCGCGCGCGGCTGCGGCCGTGCCGCCCAGCGGCAGGGCGGCGAAGCGCTCGCGCATCCCCTCGAGCCCATGGCCGCCGCCGGAGGCCGCGAGAGCCGACGAGGCCGGAACGCCGGCGAGCGGATTGGACACGGTGAGGCGCACGCGGTCATCCTCCCAGACGAGCTCGGCGTGCACCGCCTCGCCCGGCGCGTGCTTGCGTGCATTGCTCAACGCCTCCTGCAGCGCCCGCTGCAGGGCGACCGCCTGCGTCCGCCCGACCGCGGGGCCGTCGCCGCGGACCGCGAGCTCGGCATCCCCGCCCAGAGTCCGGTGCGCGGCGACCAGGTCCCGCAGCGACGCCTCGACGTCTGCTGCGGCCACGGGTTTCGCGCCTGCGGCGGCCGGATCGCGGAGGGCTGCGACGGCCCGGCGCGCCTCGGCGAGCCCGTCACCCGCGAGACGCCGGGCCTCCGACACGCGGGAGTGCGCCGCCGCGTCGTCGCCGGACTCGAGCAGGGCCTCCACCGCATCCAGCTGGATGACGAGTCCGCCCAGGCTGTGGGCGAGCACGTCGTGGAGGTCCCGGGCGATCGCGACGCGCGACGCCTCCTCCCGCATCTGCAGGTCGCGTTCGCGCAGCAGCGCCGCCTGCTCCTCGGCGCGGCGGAACTGGCGCCGGCTGAGGCCCGCGAACCCGCCTAGCACGAGCCCGCCGATCATCGCGAGCACGGCCGGCACCTGCGCATGGGCCGGGACCGCGCCCACGGCGATGAGCACGACGCCGACCGCTCCGAGTCCGGCGCCCACCCAGACCGGATAAGTGAGGTCGCCCACGACCGCGAGCACTCCGACCGCAGCGGGCACGACGGTCAGCCCCTCGGTCGGAGCGGCGACGAGGGACCCGGTGACCACGCACGCGACCGCGCACACCAGCGCGGCCGTGCCGAGTTCCGCCTTGGCCAGCACACTGCGCAGCAGCCACAGGGCGGTGGAGGCCAGCCCCACGACCAGCACCCACACCGGCCGATGCGCGGTGTGGGTCTGGATGAGGGAGAAGCCGATGGCTCCGGTCCCCACGGCAGTCAGCGCGAGGGCCAGCCAGCTGGGCCGGACGGAGAGGTTCACCCCACCATCATGCGGCGAGCGCCGCGTGCCGATCGAGGCGCGCCGCGAAGACGGCGGTCCGGGCGATGCGGTTGGCGGCGAAGACCAGCAGGATGACGCCGGTCGCGGCGGCCAGATGCGAGCCCGCGTGCACGGCCACCGCATCCACCCCCACGCGCACGGCGATGACGAGCAGCCACAGGGCGAGCCCCCACGCGCTGGTGCGCGACTCGTATGCGGCGAGGTCGCGGCCGTCCCTCCCGGCCGCCACTGGCTGCGGGTAACGGCGGAAGTGGGCGATCCGTCCCATCCATGCGCCCACACCGAGAGAGAGGACCAACTCGCCTGCTAGCACCGCGATGTCGAGCGGTGTGATGGTCGCCGGCTTCACCTGCTGCACCAGCAGCACGGCGCCCACGACGGCGAGGATCACGGGTGCGCGCCACATGCGCGAGACGACCACCGGTCGCCACGTCATCTGCCTCACGCCGATCCAGCCGATGAGCACGAGAATGAGGATCGCGTTGCCGAGGGTCTGAAGCGTCATGCCTTCAGCGTCGCGTCGACGGCCCGCGACCGGCACCACCCGCGGGTGGAGACGTGGGTGGAGATGTGAGTGGACACGTGAGGGGAGCTCCTGTGAAGCTCTGTCCCGGGCGCCCGGCTAGGCTGCCGGTTGTGTCCCCAAATCCGCCCTCGCCGCTCCCTTCGGTCGTCCTGTCAGAGAGCGGCTACCTGGCGACGGTGGAGCCGGACCGGTACGTCCCCGGGTCGTACCAGCTGATCGTCGACGGCACCCCGCAGTCCCACGTGAACCTCGACGACCCGTCTCAGCTGTTCTTCGAGTACGTGCAGCGGATGGGGAACGTGATCGACCTGATCGGCGACCCGGGCGAGCCGATCACCGCGGTGCATCTCGGCGCCGGCGCTCTGACGCTGCCGCGGTACATCGCCTACACGCGGCCGGGCTCGCGCCAGCAGGTGGTGGAGCTGGAGAGCCGGCTGGTGGACCTCGTGCGGGAGCAGCTGCCGCTCCCCCGTTACGCGCAGATCCGTATCCGTCATGGCGACGCCCGGGAGGTCGTCGGCAAGCTGCCCGCCGGCCTGCGCGGGTCGGTCGACCTGCTGGTGGTGGACATCTTCAGCGGGTCGCGCACGCCCGCGCATGTGACCAGTGTGGAGTTCTATCGGTCGGCCGTGTCGCTGCTCAAGCCGGACGGCATCGTTCTGGTCAATGTGGCCGACGGTCCGCCGCTGACGTTCGGCCGCAGCCAGGTGTCGACGCTCGGCGCGGTGGTGGATAACGTGGCGGCGCTCGCGGAGACGCAGGTGCTGAAGGGCCGGCGCTTCGGGAACGTGGTGCTGGTCGGATCGAACTCGCCGCTCCCCCTCGACTGGCTGCCGCGCCTGCTGGCAAGCGGTCCGCATCCGGCCAAGGCCGTCGCCGGGGCCGAGCTCCGGACCTTCGCAGCGGGCGCGCCGATCGTCACGGATGCAACCAGCGTGCCGTCGCCTCCGCCCGCCCGCAGCATCTTCCAGTCGGGCACCCGACGCGACTGAGTCCCTCAGGCGTGGCGGAACGTCACGGGCTGACCGGGGCGGAGCTGGGCGAAGGTGTCGAGGGACGCGTCGCTGACGACGGCGATCACGGGGTAGCCGCCGGTGACGGGATGGTCGGCGAGCAGCACGGTCGGCCGGCCGTCGGGCGACACCTGCACGGCGCCGGCGACCATCGGCTCGCTCGGCAGCTCGTGGGTGACGGCCCGTTCGAGGAGCGGCACGGGATGCGGCCGCACACCGGCCGCATGCGCTGACGCGCGCGCCGCCTCGAGCCGCACGCCGATGCGGTCGCTCTCGGCGGCGACCCGCCACTCGACCGTGAAGAAGGCGTCCAGAGCGGCCGGAGTGAACCAGTCGGCCCGCGGCCCGAGGTGCGCCCGCACCTCGACGGCACCCTGCACCGGGTCGGCGACGGGCACGAAGTCGAGCAGGGGGAGGTCGCTTCCGGGATGCTCGCCGAGCGGCAGCATGTCGCCCACACGCAACGGCGAGGGGCCCAGCCCCGCGAGAGTGTCCCGCGAGCGGGACCCGAGCACGGGAGGCACGGCGACACCCCCGCGGACGGCGAGGTACCACCGAGCGCCGGAGGTCGCCATCCCGATGCGCAGCAGCTGGCCGGGGCTCGCGCGGACGGCGAGGTGCGCATCCACCTCGCGGTCGTCCAGCAGCAGCGGACCCGTTGCACCGGTCACGGCGAACCACGTGTCGTGCTCGAAGCGCGCTTCGAACCCGCCGAACAGCACCTCCACCCCGGCCTCCCCCTCGTCGTTGCCGACGAGCCGGTTGCCGAGGCGCAAGGCTCCGCGGTCGAGGGCGCCCGATCGGCCAACCCCGAGAGCGGCGAGGCCCGGCCGCCCGAGGTCCTGTACGAGCGCGAGCGGTCCTGTATTCAGGACGTGGAGGACGTTCATCGCGCCTCCCGGAACCGCACCACTGTGCCCGGACGGAGCAGCGCGGGAGGGTCGGCCGTCTCGTCCCAGAGCGCGGCATCCGTGCGTCCGATCAGCTGCCAGCCCCCGGGACTCGACCGCGGGTAGACACCGCTGAACACACCCGCCAGCCCCACCGAACCCGATGGCACGGCGGTGCGCGGGGTCTCACGACGCGGCACGTCGAGCGTTGCACCGTCGCCGACGAGGTAGGCGAACCCTGGGGCGAAGCCGCCGAAGGCGACCCGCCACGGCGTCTCGGTGTGGAACGCCACCACATCGCTCTCGGTGAGACCGGTCAGCCGGGCCACCTCGGCCAGATCCTCGCCGTCGTAGCGGACGTCGAGGACGACCTCCCGCTCCTCGACGTCGTTCGCGTCGAGCGGCTCGGACCGCTCGATCCACCCGCGGGCAGTGCTGAGCGACAGGATGCGCGGGTCGACGACGACCGCGACGGTCCGGGCGGCGGGCACCAGCTCGACCACGCCGGACGGACGCGTCGCAGCGAGCCCACGGAACAGGGCGAGCACCGCATCCAGGTCGTCCAACTCCACGAGCAGGGCATGGTCGCCGTACGGGAGGATGCGGCGGCTCATGCGAACGGCCCCACCTCGATGCGCGCCTGCGTGAGTGCGTCGCGCACGGCCTGCGCCATCGCGACCGCGCCGGGCGTATCCCCGTGCACGCAGAGGGAGTCGACGGTCACATCGATGACGCTGCCGTCGGCAGCCTCCACCGTTTCTGCGGTCACCATGCGGACAGCGCGCCCGGCGATCTCGCGCACATCCGACAGCAGGGCGCCCGGCTCCGTGCGCGGAACGAGGCTGCCGTCGGAGCGGTACCCGCGATCCACGAAGGCCTCGCGGACGAAGCGCAGTCCGGCCTCGTCGGCCGCACGCTCGACCGCCGAGCCGGCCAGCCCCAGGAGCGCGAGGCCCGGATCGAACGCGGCAACCGCATCCACGACGGCGCGTGCCTGCGTCTCGTCGGTGACGATCCGGTTGTAGAGCGCGCCGTGCGGCTTCACATACCGCACGGCGGTGCCCGCCACGCGGGCCAACCCGGTCAGCGCTGCGAGCTGGTAGAGCACCTCGTCCCGCAACTCGCCGGGCGGCAGGTCCATGGCCCGCCGGCCGAAGCCGGCCAGATCGCGGTACGACACGTGTGCGCCGACGGTCACACCGTTGGCCGCGGCCTCACGGCAGGTGGCCAGCATGGTGGATGCGTCCCCCGCGTGGAACCCACACGCCACGTTGGCGCTGGAGACGATCCGCAGCAACGCGGCGTCGTCGCCCAGGGTCCACGCGCCGAAGGACTCGCCCAGGTCGCTGTTGAGGTCGACGGAACGCGCCATCCCCCTATTGTGGCGTGCCCGCCCGCTTACTGGGCCTACCGCGCGGCCCGCGCCGCACGCGCCCGGTGCGCCCGGACCTTCGCCCGGTTGCCGCAGCGCTGCATCGAGCACCAGCGGCGGGTGCCGCTGCGCGACGTGTCGAGGTAGACCAGCCGGCAGTCCTCCGCCGAGCACTCACGGATGCGGCCGTCGACGTCCGGTCCGAAGAGGCGCACGGCGTCGCGGGCGATCGTCCCGAGCGCCTGGTGCGGGCGCGCGTTCGTGCGGCCCGCCTGACGGCCGCCGCCAGCGAGCACCGGCGGGATGTCGGGCGTCGCGGCGAAGAGGTTGACCACATCCACGTCGTCGGGCGAGAGGGGTTCGCCCAGGCTCGCCTGGCGGGCGAGGCGGCCGATCGCGGAGCGCAGCGCGTCGGCGTCCTGGAACTCGCGGGCGCCCGCGCTCGGCGCCACCTCCGGGAACCGCTCCACGAGCCAGGCGTTCAGTGCCGCCGCGTCGCGCACCGAGTGCCACTCCGCAACGTCGGGCTCGTCGAGTCCGCCGGTGTACGCGAAGTCGAGGGCGAGTGCGCCGGAGTCGAACCACCAGCGTTGTCCGTCGCCCGGTTCGATCCACTGGCCGGTGCCTCGGGTGAGTATCGCTTCGGTCGCCATGTAACCAATATAGTCGGTTACCTCTCGCGCTCAGCGCGCCGCCGCAGGGCCTCCCAAACCCTATCCGACGAGCGGCGGCCGGCCCGCTGGCATACTGAGCGGATGATCGCGACGCGCCCGGACCCGCACGCGCAGCTCGAGGGAGCGACGGTGCGCCTGCGCGCCCTCACCCTCGACGACCTGCCCGACCTGTTCGACGCGATCGGGCGCCCGGAGGTGTTCGCCGGAGGCTGGGGAGGCGGACCGGCGGCCTACCGCGACACGTACGAGGAGTGGCGCGAGTTCCTGCTCGGCTACCTGGCTTGGGAGACCGGCAACGTGACCGCCGTCGTGCTCCGCGAGGGGGATCGGCTAGTCGGCACCACGACGCTCGGCGACTTCGACCTGGTGAACGGCTCCGCCCACATCGGCTGGACCGCGTACGCACCCGAAGCCTGGGGCGGCCGCGTCAACGCCGAGACGAAACGGCTGCTGCTCGGCACGGCGTTCGACCACGGCTTCGAGCGGGTCAAGCTGCAGGCGGACATGATGAACGAGCGCTCGCGGGCGGCCATCCTGCGGCTCGGCGCGCACTTCGAGGGAGTCCTGCGGCACACGCAGTTGCGCGCGGACGGCACCTGGCGCGACACGGCCGTGTACTCGATCCTGCGCGAGGAGTGGCCGGGCGTACGGGATGGGCTCGACGCACGCCTCGGCGTCGCGCACGCCTAAGCGACGCTACCGACCGCTGCCTACTCCGTCGCGGCCGCCGCAGCCACCCGGCGCTGCGACGACGACACCTCGCGGTGCTGCCACGAGATGAGGTTCGCTGCGTCGAACCGGCGGCTGCACGCGCCGCAGGCGAGCGCCCGGGCGGGTTTGCGGTACCGGTAGTGCGTGTGGCCGTTCGGGCAGGTGCCCACCCAGGGCGCGAGGTCGTCCGCGATCGCGCCGCCGTGGAGGCGTTTGCCTTCGTACCCGAGGTCGAGCGCGATGGCGCGCCAGCGCGGTCCGTGCCCGGCTCGTGAGCCGGCCAGCGCGTGCGCGACCTCGTGCAGCAGGATCTGGTGGATCTCGTCGTCCTCGTAGCGCGCGGCGAGGTAGCGGGAGACGGTGATCCGCTTGGACGTGTAGTTGCAGAGCCCTGCGCGGGTCTTCGCGTTGTCGAAGCCGAAGCTCCAGACGGACGGGTCGAGGTGGAGGGCGATCAGCGCCTCCGCCCAGCGGCGCACGCGGTCGAGTTCGGCCATCAGCGACGAGTCCCGTCCGGGCCGCTCCGGTCCTCCATGCCGTGCATCCTACGCGTGATCGGCGTCGCTCTCACCGTGCGGCGTGGGCGACGTGCCGCGCTGAGCGTCGAGGGCCGACTGCACGACGGCCACCGCGGTGAGCGCCGCCTGGATCTCCGCCGGCGACGCGCCCAGCTTCTCACGCAGGAACACCGCGGCCGTCATGTCGGCGAGCGCGTTCTCGTAGTCGCCGGTGTCGAAGTAGACCTTGCCCCGGTTCTGGATGGCGAACGCCTCGAGCGCCGTCCACTCCCGGCCGCGGGCCTCGTCGACGCATCCCGCGAGCTCCACGACCGCTTCGTCGGTCTTGCCCTGGTATTGCAGCACCTGCCCCCGGCGGATGCGCGCGCCGAGCAGTTGCTCGCGGTCGCCGGTGAAACGCGCCTGGCGGACCGCCTCGTTCGCGATCTCGATCGCCTCGTCCAGCCGGCCCAGCAGCCGCAGCAGCACGGTCTTCTCATTGAGCGCGCTGAGGCTCCGCAAGCTGCCGAGCTCATCCAGACGCTCGCCGGCAGCGCGCAGATCGACGCGTTCGCGCAGGGTGGTCGGATCGTATCCGAGGATGATGCTCAGGGTTCTGCTCCCGATCGGTGATTCTCCCCCAGACTACCCGCAGGAGGGGCTCACCCCGGGCGCTTGACCGCCTGCGCCGGAGTCAGTGCCACCTCGATCAGCCGATCGTCGCCTGTGCGCGGCGAGCCGCGGCCGTCCGTATTGTTCGTGAGCAGCCACAAGCGGTCACCGACGGCCACCACATCCCGGAGTCGCCCGAACTGTCCCTCGAAGAATGGCGCAGCGGTCACCGGGGCGGCTCCGTTGGTCGCCCAGGCGGTCCACAGCCGCTCGCCGCGAAGCGCCGCGAGGAACACGGTGTCGCCCACCACGGCGAGGCCGCTCGGGCTCGCGGCGTCGGTGGGCCACTGGTACACGGGGTCGGTGTACTTCGGGTCGCCGCCGACGCCCTCCACGTTCGGCCAGCCGTAGTTCGACCCGGCGTGGATGATGTTCAGCTCGTCCCAGGTGTTCTGGCCGAACTCGCTCGCCCACATCGTGCCGCGGGAGTCCCAGCCGATGCCCTGAGGATTGCGGTGGCCGTACGACCACACCGGCGAGCCCGGGAACGGGTTGTCACCCGGCACCTGACCCTCCGGCGTGATGCGCAGGATCTTGCCGCCGAGAGAGGCGACGTCCTGCGCGTTCGCGGGATTGGATGCGTCACCCGCGGTGATGTACAGCATCCCGTCTGGACCGAAGGCGAGTCGCCCACCGTCATGGTTCGATGCCTTGGGGATGCCCGTGATCACGGGCTCGGGTGCGCCGATGGCGTAGCTTCCGGGGACGCCGCTGAGCGGCATCCGCACGACGCGGTTGTCGTCGGCGGTCGTCAGGTAGGCGTAGAGGGAGGGTGGGGCGGAGACGGGCTGCACCGCCAGTCCCAGCAGACCGCTCTCACCGTTGTGGACGACGCCGGGCACGGTCCCCACCTCACGCAATCCGCCACCGGGGAGACGCTCACGGATGGTTCCGGAGTCGCGCTCGCTGATGAGCGCCGAGCCGCTCGGCAACGGCACCACCGACCACGGGGCGTCGAGCCCCGTTTCGAGCACCGTCGTCTGGTCGCTCGGCTGCCACGGCACGGCGGCGACGGCTGCTGAGCTGCCGGTCGGCCGCGGTGTCGAGGTCGGCGTGCGGGTCGCGGTCGGTGTCGGCGGCGGAGCGGAGCATCCGGCCAGAACGAGCGCGGCCGCCGCCAAGGCCGTGAGGCCCAGGCGGCGGCCGAATCGCATCATCGTGGCCTCCGGCCGTCAGTCGACGACGCGGACGTCCTTCCAGAACGCGACGTAGTTGCTGTAATCCTTGCCGACACGGTCGAACGAGCTCGGGTACGGGGTCGGGTAGCTCCAGGCACGGTCCTGCAGCACGCCGCTATCGGACTTCACCGAGAAGTACTGGCACTCGCCCTTCCACGGACAGGTGTACGGGGTGGCGCTCTCGACCAGGTATTCGGACTTCACGCTCGCGGGCGGGAAATACCAGTTGCCCTCGATACGGATGAGGTCCTCCTGCGGCGCCTCGGCGATCACGGTGTCGTTCAGTACAGCTTTCATCGATAAAACCTCCTGTGCTGCGCAACGTACGCCGGCCGGCGATCATTCCGCCGCGGGTGCACGGTTCTGCCGGGCAGCTCGGAGCACGGTCACAGCGTCGGAGGTGCCGAGGCGGCCGGATGCGGATATGTCGGCCGGGGTCGCGCCCTCTGCGATGCGCTCCTGGCCCGAGACGGAGGCCGTCAGGAGATGCGCCACGGCGCCGCGGAGCCCCGTGAAGGCGGCGCACGCGGCCGCGGCCTCCGGCGAGGAGAAGTCGATGCCCGCCGCGGCGAGCGCGTCGACGACGGCGCCGGCGGCCAGCAGGTCTTCGACGGCGAAGCGGGTGGAGCCTGCGGGGGTCGTATCCCCTGCGGCGACCACCGCGATCATCGCGCGCCGGCCCAGCCGGACCTGCTCGTCGAGGATCCAGCGCGCCACCGCTGCGGCGTCGGTGAGCCCGGCGGCCAGCACTGCTCCGTCGCCGGGAAACTCGGGAACCTCCGCAGTCTCGGCGCCGAGCGCATCCACCCAGACGACGATGTCGGCGTCGGCGGCCACCGCTGCGGCGCCGTCGGCGGCCCAGTCGAAGCGCACCTGGTACTTGGTCTGGCGGTGCGCGGCAGGGATGTCGGCGAACTCGGGGGTGAGCTCAGTGGTGAGCTCAGGAGCGAGCTGGGGAGCGGTCGGCTGGGTCACCGGGCCATCGTAATGCGGGCGTCCGGGCCGCCTCGCCGTGTTTCGCCCGGTGACGGCCGCATCTGCCGACGGATCAGCTCGAAGTCGTGACGCGACAGTTCGATCAGACCTCGACGCAACTGGTAACCCCAGTCGGGGCGGTCGCGCGTGAAGTCGAGCGCGCCGAGCAGGGGCCGGATGGGCGTTGCAACCGCGTCGTGGTCCCACTCGACCAGGCGCCGCCAGGGCAGGAAGTCGCCCTGCGGACCGCGCATCATCGCACCCTGCGTCACCTGGAACACGTTGTCGTCGGCCAGCCGTCCGACCGCAGTGAACTGCTTCAAGGGCTCCCCGTCCGGGTAGGACGCGCGCGGCGAATAGAAGACGAACCCGTCGGACTCCCCCATCCGTTCGAGCGGAGCACGCGCCCCGTGATTGACCTGGGCGAAGCCGCCGGCCACCCCGCGGAGGACGTGGTCGAGCTGCACCACGCCCAGCCAGTAACGGATCGCCATGCTCCCGTTGTAGCGCACACCACCGTCACTCGTGTCGAAACCACGGCGTGCGGTTCGACGTATCCGTGACGGACGGCCGTTTCGACGAGAGGATGTGACCATGCGTTTCGTGCTGATGGCGCTCGCCTGCGATGGCGAGGCGACGGCGCTCGACTCCTACGAGCAGGAGCTGGTGCGCGCGGGAGTGCTGCTCGCCGCTGAGCCGCTGGAGCCCGCGGGGACCGGTGCGCGCATCCGGTTCGACGGGGAGGACCGCATCCTGAGCCGCATCCCCTCCGGCGCCCAACCCGCCGACGACGCGGTGACGGCGATCTGGACGCTGCACACCGCAGGCGAGGACGAGGCCCTGGAATGGGCGCGGCGGCTTCCGCTCACCCGCGGGACGGTGGAGGTGCGCCGGGTGGCGGGCGACGCGAGCCGATGACGGACGAGGAGCAGCCCGAGCGCGCGGCCTCCGCCGAGGAGGCGCGGCGGACCGTCGAGTCGGTCTGGCGCATCGAGTCGGGACGGCTGATCGCGGGGCTGGCACGGGTGACCGGCGACGTCGGCCTGGCCGAGGAGCTTGCTCAGGATGCGCTGGTCGCCGCCCTGGAGCAGTGGCCGGAGACCGGTGTACCGCGGAATCCCGGCGCCTGGCTCACCACCGTCGCCAAACGCCGCGCCGTGGACGGCTGGCGCCGCCGGGAGCGGCTCGACGACCGGTACGCCGCCATCGCGCACGACCTGGAGCAGGAACTGGGCGCCGACGACCCCGCCCGGGTCACCCAGGAGCCGATCGGCGACGACCTGCTCCGGCTCGTCTTCGTCGCCTGCCACCCCGTCCTGGCCCAGGCGTCGCGGGTCGCGCTCACTCTCAAACTGCTGGGCGGACTGTCGACCGAGGAGATCGCTCGGGCGTTCCTCGTCCCGCCCGCCACCATGGCTCAGCGGATCGTGCGGGCCAAGCGGACCCTCAGCGCGGCCGGCGTGCCGTTCGAGGTGCCGGAGCGGGCGGAGTTCGCCGAGCGCCTGGCGTCGGTGCTCGAGGTGATCTACCTGATCTTCAACGAGGGGTACTCGGCGACGGCGGGCGACGATTGGATGCGTCCCGACCTCTGCCGCGAAGCGCTCCGGCTCGGCCGCGTGCTCGCCGAGCTCACCCCGCGCGAGCCCGAGGTGCACGGGCTGGTCGCGCTGATGGAGTTCCAGGCGTCCCGGCTCGGAGCGCGGACCGCGTCCGACGGCTCGCCCGTGCTGCTGCAGGACCAGGACCGGTCCCGCTGGGATCGCCTCCTGATCGGCCGCGGCATCGCGGCGCTCGAACGCTCCGACGCCCTCCGGCTGAGCAGGCGACCCGCTGTCAGCCGGGGACCGTACGCGCTCCAGGCGGCGATCGCCGCCCGGCACGCGACCGCGCCGACCCCCGAGGCGACCGAATGGGAGGAGATCGTGGCGCTCTACGGCGCACTCGCGGAGCTGCGGCCGTCGGCGGTCGTCGAGCTCAATCGGGCGGTCGCGCTCTCCATGGCCTACGGCCCGGAGGCGGGCCTCGAGGTGGTCGACCGGCTCGCCATCGACGGTGCGCTGGAGTCGTACCACCTGCTCCCGTCGGTCCGCGCCGACCTGCTGCTGCGGCTGGGTCGCACCGCTGAGGCCGGGCAGGAGTTCCGGCGGGCCGCGGCGATGACCGGCAACGCACGCGAGCGGGAGCTGCTGTTGGCGCGAGCCGAAGAATGCCTCTGAGTCGAACATCCTGAAGCCCCCGACGCCGTCGGAGGGGTGACACTGGGACCATGCGCGTGCTCCTCAAGCTGACGCTCGACTGCGACCCCGATGCCGCCTGGCGTGCCCTGCAGAGCCCGACCGCCTTCCGCGAGGTCGCGATGCCGTGGCTCGACTTCCGGTCGGACGAGCCGGGAGGATTCCCCACGACCTGGGGCTCGGACCACCGGGTGCGCGTGAAGGCGCTCGGCGCGTTCACCGTCGGAACCCAGGCGATCCGGCTCGACACGCTGAGATCGGCCGATCCGCGCGAGCAGGCGACGCGCATCCTCCACGACAGCGGCGGAGGGACAGGCGGAGCGCTAGCCGCGATCCCGCACCTCGACCATCGCATGGCCATCGCCCCCGATCCGGCCGGGCCGGACGAGGAAGGGCGGGTGCGGACGCTGTACCGCGACCAGCTGATCGTGCGGGCCGGGGTGCTCACGCCGTTCGCCTGGTACGCGTTCTGGGCGTTCTGGCAGTGGCGGGGAGTGCGCCTCCGCAAGCTGGCGCCTACGTGGGCTTACGATCCCGAAGTGCGGGAGCCGGATGAGACCGTCCCCGCAATCGACCAGACAAAGGTGGAGCAGCCATGACGAACGCAGAACCGGCGACCGCCGGAGAGACGGACGACCGCCCCGCGCGCGCCGTCACCGCGGTGCAGACCGCCGACTGGCGCCGTCGCGTCTTCGCGCTGTACGCCTCCGTCCGCCGTCTGGCCGCGCACGACCCGGCCGAGGCGCACGCGCACTGGGTCTCCTGTCGCAACGACCTGTTCTCCTCGCATCCCGCGTCGCCGCTGCTGCCGGAGGACCGCGAGCGCTTCACCGGGCTCCCCGTCGCCTCCTACGACCCCGAATGGCGGTTCGAGCTCCCGATCCATCCGGCGGCCGAGGCCGTGCGAATGGATGTGGAGACCGGCACCGACGGCGTCGTGCCGTTCCAGCTGCTCGGCACCGTCCGCATCCCCTTCGCGGGGTCGCTCGACGTGTGGCGGCTCTCCTCCTACGGCGGCGGCCTGTTCGTGCCGGTGAAGGATGCGCTCGCCGGCCGCCCCGGCGGCACCTACGGGGGCGGGCGCTACCTGATCGACACGATCAAGGGCGCCGACCTCGGGCTCGACGCGGACGACGGCGAGGCATCGCTCGTGCTCGACTTCAACTTCGCGTACAACCCGTCGTGCGCGTACGACCCGGCGTGGGCGTGCCCGCTGGCGCAGGCCGGGAACACGCTCTCCGTCGAGGTGCCCGTCGGCGAGCGCTACGCCGGCACCGACGCGTACAGCTCCTGAGTCTTTCGCGCCGGCGACGGCGTGTCGCGCGAAAAAGTCAGGAGCAGATGGCGGGAGCCGGGAGTGGGCGTCAGCGTGAGACGAGGGTGAGGCGCTGGGTGGGGCGGGTCATCGCCACGTAGAGGGATGCGGCGCCGCGCGGCGACTCGGCTGCGAGCGCATCCGGGTCGGCCAGTACGACGGCGTCGAACTCGAGACCCTTCGCCTCGTAGCCGGTGAGCACCGCGATCGGGCGTCCGAGCCCGGACGCGCCGCGACCGGCTGCGTCGCCGAAGCGCTCCAGCACGGCGGCGGACACCACCGGAAGGTCGGCTTGAGTCGTGATCACGGCCAGCGTTCCTCCTCCGTCGATCGCGCGGTCGCCGGCCACCGCCTCGGCCACGGCGGCGGCGAGCGCGTCGGGCGCCCGGCTCGCGGCCTGCACGCGCAGGATCGGCCAGTCGCCCTCGCGGACCGCGCGCGTCGGCGTGATCGGGAGGCCCGCCTGCGTCGCGATCCGCTCGGCCTCGCGGGTGATCTGCGCGGGCGTCCGGTAGTTGACCGTCAGCTCCTCCAGGCGCCACGCATCCTTGAACACCGGATTCAGTGCCTCCCGCCAGCTGGATGCGCCGGCCGCGGAGGCGACTTGAGCGATGTCGCCGACGATCGTGAACGACTTCATCGGGCAGCGCCGCACGAGCACGCGCCACTGCATCGGCGAGAGCTCCTGCGCCTCGTCGACGACCACGTGGCCGTACGTCCAGCTGCGGTCGGCTGCCGCCCGCTCCGCCGTCGTGCCGCGCTCGGCCTGCTCGGCGAAGCCGTCGGCCAGCTGCTCGGGGCTGACGAGCCCCTGCACGCCCATGTTGCGGATGGCCGCCTTCGCGTTCTCCAGGTCGCGCTTGCGCTGCCTGTCGCGCTCGCGGTCCACCGCATCCTGCCGCCCGGGGAAGTCGCCTAGCAGTTCGGCCGCCTCGTCGAGCAGCGGCACGTCGGAGACCGTGAACGGCGCGGTGCGCTCGCGGCGCAGGGCGTCCCGTTGCTGCGGGGACCAGCGCGGCGCCAGCTCCGCGAGCCATGCGGGTCGCGCGTAGAGGTCCTGGAGCAGCTTCTGCGGGGTCAACGGCAGCCAGGCCGTGTTCAGCAGGACCCGCACGTCGTACGAGGTGCGGAGATCCTCCCGGAGCACGGCCACGTCGGCATCGTCGATGGTCGAGCCGGATGCGCGCAGCTGCGCTGCCAGCTGATCGGTCAGCTCCGCCAGGGCATGCTTCACGAACGTCACGCGGGCCAAGTTGTGCGGCTTCCCGGTGCGCTGCGCCTTCGCCATGGCGCGCTGGATGAGGTCGGGCGCCACCACCAGGCGTTCGTTGTCGACGACGATGGTCTGCTCCTGATCTGGAGCCTTCTGCCGCGACTTCACCGCGCGAGCGAGCAGCCGGGCCATCTGCGCCGACCCCTTCAGGATGGCGGCCTCCGGCGCATCCTCGGCCGTCGCCTCCACGCCCGGGAAGAGCTCACCGAGCGTGGACATGACCACGCCCGTCTCGCCCAGCGACGGCAGCACGGCCTCGATGTAGCGCAGGAAGGCGGTCGACGGCCCGACCACCAGGACCCCGGACGTGCTCAGCCGTTGGCGGTTCGCATAGAGCAGGTAGGCGGCGCGGTGCAGCGCCACAGCGGTCTTGCCGGTGCCGGGGCCGCCCTGGACGACGAGCGCACCGCGCAGGTCGGAGCGGATGATGCGGTCCTGCTCGGCCTGGATCGTGGCGACGATGTCGTGCATCCGGCCGGTCCGCTGTGCGGTGAGCGCGGCGAGCAGAGCACCCTCTCCCTGCACCTGCTCCCCGGCGCGGTCGCCATTGAGCAACGCCTCGTCGAACACCTCGTCGTCGATGCGGGTGACCTGACGACCCGTCATCGTGAGGTGGCGGCGGGCGCGGACGCCCATCGGCTCGTTCCCGGTCGCCTGGTAGAAGGCACCCGCCAGCTGGGCACGCCAATCCACGAGCAGCGAGCGCTGGTCGTCGTCGCGCAGGCCCACGCGCCCGATGTATCGGTGGTCGGAGCCGTCCACCGGCTCCTGCAGCAGCAGCCGGCCGAACACGAGTCGCGCATCCACGTCGCGGAGCTGCGTGAGTTGATCCTCATAGAGGCGCGCGAAAGCGTCCCGCTCGCTGCGCGCCTGATGGTTGCTGCCGACGCTGTCGCGGCGCACGCGGGCCAGCCGTTCCTCGGTCTCGGCACGCAGCTCATCCAGCCTCTGATACAGCCCCGAGACCACGACGCGTTCGCGTTCGAGCTCCGACTCCAGCACGCCCATGGCCACCTCTCGATTCCGGGCCGACAGTCTACGACCTTCCGATGTGAACGCGCTCCCAGCACTCGTTCGGCCGTATGCCCTAGACTGGAGGTTGCGGGCCATGTTGCCCGCTGCGTCGTAGAACGCTTCGCGTCGCGCCGGGCCACCGCCCCGCACGCTTCTCTTCATACGGCGAACGATCGCGCCGCTCGGTGCGCTCGCCACCCAGCCCGGTCCGCCGTATGCCGACCGGGACGATGCCCGAAAGGCACACCCCTTGACTCAGACTTTCGCCGAACTCGGCGTACCCGCTCCCCTCGTCGCCGTTCTCGCGGCCGACGGCAAGACCGACGCGTTCCCCATCCAGGCCGACACCCTTCCCGACGCCCTCGCGGGCAAGGATGTGCTGGGCCGCGGCAAGACCGGCTCCGGCAAGACGATCGCCTTCTCCCTGCCGCTCGTCGCCCGCCTCGGCACCGTGCTCGCCGGCGGCCGCCGCCGGCCAGGACGCCCGCTCGCGCTGGTGCTCGCCCCGACCCGCGAACTGGCCACCCAGATCGCCGCGACCTTCCGCCCGCTGGCCGACGCCTACGGGATGCGGGTCTCCACCGTCTTCGGCGGCGTCTCGCAGAACAAGCAGGTCGCCGAGCTGAAGGCCGGCGTCGACGTGCTCGTCGCCTGCCCCGGCCGCCTCGAAGACCTCATGAAGCAGGGCTTCGTCTCCCTCGACGCGGTCGAGATCACCGTGCTCGACGAGGCGGACCACATGGCCGACCTCGGCTTCCTGCCGGTCGTCACCCGCATCATGACCGCCACGCCGAAGGACGGGCAGCGCCTGCTGTTCTCCGCCACGCTCGACAACGGCGTGGACAAGCTGGTCACCCGCTTCCTGCATTCCCCCGTGCTGCACTCCGTCGACGACGAGAACAGCCCGGTCGAGGCGATGACCCACCACGTGCTCCAGGTCGACTCGACCGACGAGAAAAAGGACCTCGTGGAGGCGCTCGCCTCGGGCACCGGCCGTCGCATCCTCTTCACCCGCACCAAGCACCAGGCGAAGAAGCTCGCCAAGCAGCTGACCGCGTCCGGCATCCCGGCCGTCGACCTCCACGGCAACCTCGCCCAGGGCGCCCGCGACCGCAACCTCGCCGCATTCGGTGACGGCAGCGTCAAGGTGCTCGTCGCGACCGACGTCGCCGCGCGCGGTGTCCACGTCGACAACGTTGAGCTCGTCGTGCACGTCGACCCGCCGGCCGAGCACAAGGCGTACCTGCACCGCTCCGGCCGCACGGCCCGCGCCGGCAGCGCCGGTGACGTCGTCACCGTCATGATGTCGTCGCAGGCGGCAGATGTGAAGACGCTCCTCAAGAAGGCCGCGATCGCGGCGACCCCGCAGCGGGTCACCGCATCCTCCCCCGCGGTCGTCACCCTCGTCGGCGACGTCGCGCCCCGCGTGGCGCCGTCGCTGCACGAGCAGCGGCCCGCCGGCGGCGGAACGTCGCAGGGCGCGAACGCCCAGCGCAAGCGCGCACGGCGCGCAGGCGGTCAGGGCAACGGCGGAGCTGCGAACGGCGGCGCCGGAAACGGCGGCGGCCGTGGCGGCAACGGCGGCGGCCGTGGCGGTCGCCAGGGCGGCGGCTCCGGCCAGGGCGACGCTGCGGCGGCAGGCACTGCGGGCGGTTCGCGCCGTCGCGGAGGCCAGCGTCCGGCGGGCGCTCAGCAGAGCGGCGCCCCGCGCACCGGGGGCCAGCGTGACGGCGGATCCCGCTCCGGCGGCGCACCCCGCGCGACCGCGGCACGCGGCGGCGAGGCCTCCGTGCGTCGCGGCAACGGCTCGCGCCGCGCCCAGGGCTGAGTCCCGACACTTCGGCGAGCGCCCGGCCCTTCGGGGTCGGGCGCTCGTTGCGTTACGGACTGGGGGCTGGGGTGCGAGTCTTACGCCGCGAGCCGCTCGACGCCCGCGATGACGCCCTCGATGAGCACGGCGTAGCTGCGGTCGAGGTCGTCCGGCAGGCCGAAGCCGCCACCCAGTTCGAGCGTGACGAAGCCGTGGATGGCACTGCGGAGCATCCGGATCGCATCCACCAGCTCGTCCTCCGGGAGGCCGAAGCCGCGCAACACACCGGCCATGACGGTCACGGTCTCCTCGGCGCGCGCGACCAGCTCCGTGTCCGCCGGATCGGCCCCGTTCGGCGCCACCTGGGCGGCGGCGTACCGGCCGGGATGCCGGTGGGCGAACGCGCGCATCGCATCGGCTGCGGCGAGCACCGCCTCGGGACCGGCCCGGCCGATCGTCGCACCGGCGAGGACGCGGGTGAGTTCGCTCACCGACTCGATCGCCACCAGCCGGCGCACGTCGCCGAGCGAAGCCACATGCTTGTACAGGCTCGGGACAGCGACGCCCGCGCGCCCCGCCACGGCCGCCAGGGTGAGGCGATCGAAGCCGTCGGCGCCCCCCTCGTCGACCAGGTCGACGGCCACCGCGGCGACGGCCGCGCGGGTCAGGCCGGCCCTAGGCACCGCTCGTCCACCCCGAGCCGTCGGCCGTCCGCCGCTGGGCGAGGAAGGCCAGCGTCCCCGGCACCGTGATGTCGGGACGCTGTGCGTGCGGGTAGTGCGCCGCGTCCGGCACGCGGACGACCTGCGCGCCGATGGACTCCATCCACTCGCACTCCGCCGCGACATCGCGGAAGTCAGGATCGCGGTCGCCGACGTACGCCAGCATCGGCGCCTGAACCTCCGGCAGCCGGGGCTCGACGACCGAGTGGGTGAGTTGCAGGGTGAGCCGGCGGAAGGCGCGCAGCCGGCCCGGCTCCGACAGAGACGCGCGGATGTCGGCGGTGTGCGCCTCCAGCCAGGGCGCCGTGCGGCCCCGGTTCAGGATGCGGCGGTAGTAGCCCGCCCACACAGCGGCGCCCCAGGGCCGGGCGAACAGGATGCGGTACATCACGTGGATCAGCCCGGTGGCGGCTCCGCTCATCGCGGGCTCGCGGAGCAGCGGGCCGTAGAAGACGAGGCCTGCGACGAGGTCGGGGCGCTCGGCCGCCGCCCACGCGGCAGCGGCGGCGCCCATCGAGTTGCCGAGCACGACGGCGGGGCCGCCCAGCTCGTCGATCAACGCGATCAGGTCTCGGGCCGTCGCGATGTCGCCGAACTCGTCGAACGTCGTGTCGGAGTCGCCGTGTGCCCGGAGGTCGGTGACCGCGACCCGGTAGCCCGCTTCGAGCAGCGGCGCGACGAGCTCTCGGAAGCTGGAGCGGAGGTCGCCCATGCCGGGGACCGCCACCACGAGAGGACCTTCGCCCTCGACGGTGTAGCTCACGCGTCCCTCGGGGCGCTGCAGGTAGCGGACCTGCGATTCGACGGAAGTGTTCATAGCCGCAAAGCTAATACCATTAGCCGGAAAGCACAAGACCTTTTCCGCCCCGGCCCAACGGTCGGTGTCGACGGGCGTCAGGCGATGCGACCGAGGGACGCCATGGCCGCCTTCACCAACGCGCTCCGACCGCCCTCCAGCTCCTCTGACACCGTCACGGACGTCGCCTCCTCCGGCGTCATCCACGTCAGCTCCAGAGCATCCTGGCGTGGCTCGCACGTCCCGGTGACGGGCACGACGTACGCAAGGGAGACGGCGTGCTGCCGTTCGTCGGTGTACGGCGACACCCCCGGCATCGGGAAGTACTCGGCCACCTGGAATGGCACAGGGCTCGCCGGAAGCTGCGGGAACGCCATGGGCCCGAGGTCTTTCTCGAGGTGACGGAAGAGCGCCTCCCGCAGCGTCTCGCCGTACATCACGCGCCCGGAGACGAGGGTGCGGGTCATCTGTCCCACCGCATTCGCCCGCAGCAGGATGCCGACCTCCGTCACCTGGCCGAGGCCGTCCACCCTCACGGGCACCGCCTCGACGTACAGCAGCGGGAGCCGGCGGCGGACCTGCTCCAGCTCGATGTCGGACAGCCAGGCGGGGCCCGGACGCGGGCCGTCGCCGGGCAGCGGGTCGGGCGTGGGGTCCGGATCCGGGGTGCGTACGCTCATGCATGAATCCTACGGACGTGCGCAGCCCCGGCCTACGAGGGACAGAACTTCCTGTGGATGAGCGGCACTCCGACGGGGGCTGTGGACGAATCCCCGCGGGGGCAGACAATGGAGGGTGCCGTTTCCCACTCCCGACCTGCGCATCGACCGCGACGCCGTCCTGTGGTCCGCCTCCGAACGCGACCGGGCCGGGCGTCCACTGCTGATCCTCCTGCACGGTTATGCATCCGACGAGGCCGACCTGTTCGGCATCGCGGCCTATCTCCCGCTCGAGCCGGTGATCGCCTCACTTCGCGCCCCGATTCCCGAGGGCTCCGGTTTCGCGTGGTTCTCCCGGTTCACGAATGTCGCCGGCGACCCGCTCGCCGGCAATGCGGACGCGGCGGCGCGCGCCGTCCTCGAGTGGCTCGACGAGCAGCCGCGCGTGCCGACCGGCCTGCTCGGCTTCTCGCAGGGCGGCGCGATGGCGCTGCAACTGCTCCGCCTCGCCCCCGAACGCTTCAATTATGCGGTGCAGCTGTCTGGCTTCGTCGTCAAAGGCAGCCAGCCGGGGGATGCCGAGCTCGCCGAGTCCCGCGTGCCCGTCTTCTGGGGACGCGGAACGCTCGACGACACGATCCCGACGGCATCCCTCGATCGGACCAGCGAGTGGCTGCCGGGCCACGCATCCCTCGACGCCCGAATCTATGAGGGGATGGGTCACGCCATCTCGCCCCTGGAACTGGGCGACATCTCGTCCTTCATCCGCGGAAACCTTCCGCGCTGAGACCGTGCACAGGATGCGCTCGCTGAGCGTTATCCACCGGTCCTCGCCCAGCCGCTGCCACTGTCGGCGGCCGGGTGCAGGATGGAGGGATGGGCGACGTCCTCGATCGATTCTCCCCCGCGACCCGAGAGTGGTTCCGCGGGGCGTTCGCCGCGCCCACCCCCGCGCAGGAGGGCGCGTGGGAAGCGATCTCGCACGGCAAGCACGCGCTGGTGATCGCGCCGACCGGTTCGGGCAAGACGCTGGCGTCGTTCCTGTGGGCGATCGATCGGCTCGCGAGCGAGCCACGGCCGGCGGATGGCAAGCCCGGCACGCGCGTCCTCTACATCTCGCCGCTGAAGGCGCTCGGCGTGGATGTGGAGCGCAACCTTCGCGCTCCGCTCGTCGGCGTCACGCAGACCGCCAAACGGCTCGGGTCCGAGCCGCCGCACGTGAGCGTCGGCGTTCGTTCCGGCGACACTCCGGCCTCCGACCGGCGGGCCCTCGTGTCGAACCCGCCGGACATCCTGATCACCACGCCCGAGTCGCTGTTCCTCATGCTCACCTCGCAGGCGCGCGAAACCCTGACCTCCGTCGAGACGGTCATCGTCGACGAGGTGCACGCCGTCGCGGCCACCAAGCGTGGAGCGCACCTGGCGCTGTCGCTGGAGCGGCTGGATGCGCTTCTCCAACGACCGGCGCAGCGCATCGGGTTGTCGGCGACCGTCCGGCCGCCAGAAGAGGTGGCGCGCTTCCTCGCCGGTCAGGCACCGGTGGAGGTCGTGGCGCCGCCGGCCGGCAAGCGTTTCGACCTCCGGGTCGTCGTGCCGGTCGAAGACATGAGCGAACTCGGCACCTCGACGTACGCCAGCGAGAACCCGGGTGACGGCTCGCCACCGCAGGCGGGCTCGATCTGGCCGCACGTCGAGGAGGCCATCGTCGACCGGGTGCTCGAGAACCGGTCGACCATCGTGTTCGCGAACTCGCGGCGCCTGGCCGAGCGCCTCACCGCGCGGTTCAATGAGATCTACGAGGAGCGCGTGCTGGGCGGCTCCGCGGGCGATCCTCCGCGTCGCGCACCGGCCGAGCTCATGGGCGGTTCTGGGCAGACCCATGGGTCGCAGGCCGTCGCCGACGCCGAGACGCTGGTGCTCGCCCGCGCCCACCACGGTTCCGTGAGCAAAGAGCAGCGGGCGCTCATCGAAGACGACCTCAAGTCCGGGCGGCTGCGGTGCGTGGTCGCGACCTCCAGCCTCGAACTCGGCATCGACATGGGCGCCGTCGACCTGGTCGTCCAGGTCGAGGCGCCGCCGTCGGTCGCGAGCGGTCTGCAGCGCGTCGGACGCGCCGGTCACCAGGTCGGAGAGATCTCCCGAGGGGTGGTGTTCCCCAAACACCGGGCAGACCTCATCCACTCGGCCGTAGCCACCGAACGGATGACGGCGGGGCTCATCGAGTCGATCAAGGTCCCCGCCAACCCGCTCGACATCCTCGCCCAGCAGACGGTGGCCGCCACAGCCCTCGAACCGATCGACGCGGACGACTGGTTCGACACCGTGCGGCGCAGCGCGCCCTTCTCCACCCTGCCGCGGAGCGCCTACGACGCCACCCTCGACCTCCTCGCCGGCCGCTACCCGTCGGACGAGTTCGCCGAGTTGCGCCCGCGCGTCGTGTGGGATCGCGACACGGGTGTGATCACCGGCCGGCCCGGAGCGCAGCGACTGGCGGTAACGAGCGGTGGCACCATCCCCGACAGGGGCATGTTCGGCGTCTACATGGTGGGAGAGAAGGCCAGCCGGGTCGGCGAGCTCGACGAGGAGATGGTGTACGAGTCGCGCGTCGGCGACGTCTTCGCCCTCGGTTCGACCAGCTGGCGCATCCAGGAGATCACCCACGACCGGGTGCTCGTCACGCCCGCCTTCGGCGAACCCGGCCGCCTGCCGTTCTGGAAGGGCGACGGTCTGGGCCGCCCGGCAGAACTCGGCAAGGCAGTCGGGGCGTTCACGCGCGAACTGAGCAGCGCCTCCCCGGCGGATGCGGAGCTCCGGTGCGTCGAAGCCGGGCTCGACGCCTGGGCTACGGCCAATCTGCTGGCGTTCCTGCGCGAACAGAAAGAGGCGACCGGGCACGTTCCGACCGACCGCACGCTCGTCGTCGAGCGCTTCCGCGACGAACTCGGGGACTGGCGGGTCGTGCTCCATTCCCCGTACGGCATGCAAGTGCACTCGCCCTGGGCACTGGCCGTCCAGGCACGGGTACGCGAACGGTACGGGATCGATGCGGGGGCGATGGCGGCCGACGATGGGATCGTGGTGCGCATCCCGGACACCGAGGCGCAGCCTCCCGGCGGCGAGCTTTTCGTTTTCGAGCCACAGGAGCTCGACGAACTGGTGACGGCGGAGGTCGGGGGCTCGGCGCTCTTCGCCTCGCGGTTCCGTGAGTCGGCCGCACGGGCCCTGCTGCTCCCGAAGTACAACCCGGGCAAGCGCTCGCCGCTCTGGCAGCAGCGGCAGAAGGCGGCGCAGCTGCTGGATGTGGCACGCAAGTACCCGAGCTTCCCGATCATCCTGGAGACCATCCGCGAGGTGCTGCAGGACGTCTACGATCTCGGGGCTCTGACCGAGGTGGCCACCCAGATCCAGCAGCGCAGCATCCGCATCGTCGAGGCGGCGACCGAGACGGCGTCGCCCTTCGCGCGGTCACTGCTGTTCGGATATGTCGCTGCGTTCATGTACGAGGGCGACAGTCCGCTCGCCGAGCGCAGAGCCGCGGCGCTGTCGCTCGACGCGGGACTCCTTGCGGAGCTCCTGGGCCGCGCAGAACTACGGGAGCTGCTCGATCCGGCTGTCATCGAGCGGGTCGAACTGCAGCTCCAGCGGCTGGCGCCCGATCGCCGTGTGCGCGGTGTCGAAGGGGTCGCCGACCTGCTGCGGCTCCTCGGACCGCTGTCGGTGGACGAAGTCGCCGAGCGGCTGGAAGGCGAGGCCCCGGCTGCGAGCGCCGCCGACCAGACCGGTGCGGCGACCGAGCCGACCGATGAGTCGCTCGCTTCTGCGCCGCACGCCGACCGCGCGACGGCCGGAGCGCACCTCGCGACACTGGTGGACACGCACCGAGCGCTGGCCGTGAACATCGCCGGCACCGAGCGATTCGCCGCGATCGAGGATGCCGCCCGCCTGCGCGACGCGCTGGGCGTCCCGCTGCCGATCGGCGTGCCGGTCGCCTTCATCGAGCCCGTCGACGATCCCCTCGGCGACCTGGTCAGCCGCTTCGCACGGACGCACGGTCCGTTCGAGACGGCCGACATCTCCACGCGGCTCGGTCTGGGACCGGCGATCGTGCACGACGCGCTGCGTCGCCTCGCGCGCGACGGGCGGGTCGTGGAGGGCGAGTTCCGGCCGCACGCGCACGGCAGCGAGTGGAGCGACGCCGAGGTGCTGCGACGCCTCCGCCGCATGTCGCTCGCCGCGCTCCGGCACGAGGTGGAGCCCGTCGACACCGTCACGTTCGGCCGGTTCCTGCCCGAGTGGCAGCACGTCGGCTCGACGCTGCGTGGCGTGGACGCCGTCGCGTCCGTGATCGAGCAGCTGGCCGGCGCTCGCATCCCGGCGTCGGCGTGGGAGTCGCTCATCCTGCCGAGCCGCGTCGCCGACTACAGCCCCGCGATGCTTGACGAGCTCACGGCGACCGGCGAAGTGATCTGGGCCGGGGACGGCAGCCTCCCCGGCGACGACGGCTGGATCAGCCTCCACCTGGCCGACTCCGCTCCCCTCACCCTGGCACCACCGTCGGACCATGAGCCCGACGAGTTGCAGCGCGGCGTCCTCGAGGCGCTCGCGCGTGGTGGTGGCTACTTCTTCCGCCAGCTCTCCGACACGTTGGGCGCCGAGCGCGGTACGGCGATCGACGACTCCGAGCTGGTGACAGCCCTATGGGATCTGGTCTGGGCCGGCCGCATCACCAACGACACCCTCGCCCCGCTCCGCACGCTCACCGCGGGCGGTTCCGGCGCCCACAAGCGTCCGCGACAGCCCACCCGTGCGCGGATGTACCGGGGCCGCACCACGACGCGCTCGGCGATGGTCACCCGGATGGGCCCGCCGACCGTCGCCGGGAGATGGTCCGTGCTTCCCGAACGCGACCTGGACTCGACGGTGCGCGCTCACGGGCAGGCCGAGACGCTGCTCGATCGGTACGGCGTCGTCACCCGGGGCTCGGTGATGAACGAAGGCACGCCCGGTGGATTCGCCCTCGCCTACAAGGTCCTCAGCGGGTTCGAGGAGACCGGTCGGGCGCGCCGGGGCTACTTCATCGAGACCCTTGGCGCGGCGCAGTTCGCCAGCGGAGCGACGGTTGACCGGCTGCGCTCGTTCGCACGAGACCACACGCAGGAACGGCCCTACGAGGCCGTCGCCCTCGCCGCGACCGACCCCGCGAACGCCTACGGCGCAGCGCTGCCGTGGCCGGCCGCGCCGGCAGAGAGCGGCACCGGACACCGTCCGGGCCGGAAGGCCGGCGCGCTGGTCGTCCTGGTCGATGGCGAACTCGCGCTGTACGTCGAGCGCGGCGGAAAGAGCCTGCTCTGTTTCGTGGCGGGCGCGACCGGATCCGAGGCCGAGGCAGCTGCTGCGGCCGACACCGTGCAGCCGGGCGAGGAGGACGCACGGCGGGTCCTCGCGGCGGCGGCACAGGCGCTCGCGGCCCTCGTCACCTCGCGCCGCGTCGACAAGCTCGCGGTGGAGACGGTCAACGGGGGCTTCGTGCTCGGCTCACCGGTCGGCGCGGCTCTCGCCGAGGCCGGATTCCTCGCCACTCCGCGCGGATTGCGGCTCCGCGGATGAGGCGGGAACAACCCACGCCGGCGGCATCCAGGGGCGCGCATGCCTGAGGGCGACACCGTCTACCAGGCCGCCCGCCGGCTCGACCGCGCACTCGGCGGGAAGGTCCTCACGCAGACGGACTTCCGGGTGCCCGCGTACGCGACGGTCGACCTCTCCGGGCAGCGCATGGACGAAGTGGTCAGCCGGGGAAAGCATCTGCTCATGCATGTGGGCGAGCACACCATCCACAGTCACCTCAAGATGGAGGGGAGCTGGGAGGTGTACGCGCCGCAGGGACGCTGGCGACATCCCGCCTACCAGGCCCGTGCGGTGCTCACGACGGAAGACGTCCAGGCCGTCGGGTTCCAGCTCGGCGTGCTGGAGGTGCTCCCGCGCGACCGCGAAGAAGACGTGGTCGGGCACCTCGGCCCCGACCTACTCGGCCCCGACTGGGACCCGGAGGAAGCGCTGCGGCGCCTCGCCGCCCATCCCGAGGTGCCCGTCGCCGTCGCCCTGCTCGACCAGCGCAACCTGGCGGGGCTCGGAAACGTCTACGCCAACGAACTCTGCTTCCTGCGCGGGATGCTGCCCACACGACCGGTGAGCGAGGCCGACCTGCCTGCGGCCGTCGACCTGGGACACCGGCTCATCACGGCGAATCGCGACCGCACCGTCCGCGTCACCACCGGCGACACGCACCGGGGACGGAACACCTGGGTCTACGGCAGGCGCGGTCAGCCGTGCCGCCGGTGCGGGACGCCGATCCAGAGCGGCTCACTGGGGCGGACGGAGCTCGAAGAGCGGGTGACATACTTCTGCCCGGTCTGCCAGAAATAACAGACCCGGCAGAAATAGCAGACCGGGCAGAAGCGAGGCGCGAAGGGCGAGTCGGGGCTTAGGCCGCGACCTCGTCCTCGTCCTGCTCGGCGCCGGCACCGGCGCGCACCGTCTCCAGCGCCGAGGACCAGGACTCGACCTGGTCGAACAGTGGGGTCAGTGCGGCGGTCTGCTGGTCGGTCGGCTTCAGCTGCCAGTTCTCGAAGTCGTGGGCGAGGCTCAGGCCGACATGGGCGCTGACCGTGGCTACCTGAAGCTGCG
The DNA here is from genome assembly GCF_058138205.1 of Leifsonia sp. RCC_180. Lineage (NCBI taxonomy): Bacteria > Bacillati > Actinomycetota > Actinomycetes > Micrococcales > Microbacteriaceae > Leifsonia > Leifsonia sp. RCC_180. The sequence continues at coordinate 1,793,166 of NZ_CP200340.1, forward strand.
AGAGCACAAGGCGGAGGTGCTCGACCGCGCGGGCACCGCCGAAGACGCCGTAGCTGACGAACCCGGCGGCCTTGTTGTACCACTCGGCGCCGACGTAGTCGATCGCGTTCTTGAGGGCACCGGAGGTGCTGTGGTTGTACTCGGGGGTGACGAACACGAAGCCGTCGAACTCGGCGATCTTGGCCGCCCAGGCCTTCGTGTGCTCGCCGGCGTACTGCCCCATGGCGGCAGGCATGGCCTCGTCGAGGTGCGGGAGGTCCCAGTCCTTCAGGTCGACCAGCTCGTACTCCACGCCGGAGCGCTGTGCGGCGTTCTCATAGACCCAGCGGGCGACGGCCTCGCCGTTGCGTCCGGGACGGGTGCTACCGATGATGATGGCGATCTTCGTCATGTCAGCCTTTCCATGTTGATGACGTGTCATCCAACGCGAACCACGTCCTGCTCCGGTTCATTCCCGCTAGGCTCACGCACATGTCCGACGAGCGCGCGCACCGCAGCGACGACATCCACCTCCCTGCCGACGCCAGTGAGGATGCGCGCCGCCAGGCCGGCGACCGGCTGCGAGAGCGCATCTACGTAACCTTCACCGCACTCGCCCTTCTCATGGCCATCAACTCGCACGGCGAGGCCCTCGACTCCCCCACGGTGCTCTGGACCCTGGTCATCTCGGTCGTCGGCGTGGCACTGGCGGGCCTGGCCTCGGATCTCGTCTCACACATGATCGTGCACAACACCCTCCCCTCGGCGGCCGAGTTCCGGCACATGCTCGCGGTGTCCTCGCGCGCCCTCGGCGTGATCGTCGTGCCGCTGATCGCCGTCGGGCTGGCCGTCTTCGACGTCATCCCGGACCGCACCGGTCTCGTCGTCGCCATCACCGCGCTGATCATCTCGCTTGCGGTCATCGCGCGGATCGCTGTAGCCCGCACCGGCCTCTCCGGCTGGCGGCAGCTCGCCGTCCTCGGCGCGCTCGTCGCCCTCGGCGTGCTGGTCGTGTTCCTCGAAGCGCTGGTGCACTGAGCGCTTCGCCTCGTGCCTGCCACGCCGCGCATGTCAGGATGATCTATGGCCACCGCGCGCACCCGTCCCGACCCGCGGAAGCTGACGGACGACGAGCTCGAGCTGTTCCATGCCTTCTACCTCATGCGCCGGGGGTTCGATCGGGCACTGGATGCGCAGCTGCAGCGCGACGACGGCATCTCGATCTCCGAACTGGAGGTGCTCATGGCGCTTGTCCGCTCGCCCGGGAGGCGCCTTCGCATCCGGGACCTCGTGGACTCGACCGGGTGGGAGAAGAGCCGCGTGTCGCATCAGGTGACACGGATGGCCGCGCGCGGTTTCGTCGAGCGCCAGGAGTGCGTCGAGGACCGCCGGGCGAGCTGGATCCACCTCACCGGCGAGGGGCGGCGCGTGGTGGTGCGGGCGCTGCCGAAGCACTCGGCGACGATCCGGCGCGTCCTGTTCGACGCTCTCTCACCTGACCAGCAGGAGCGACTGCTCGGGATCGCGTACGCCATGAAAGCGGCCATCGACAGCGAGGAGCTCGCGCCGCCGGAGGAGTCCGACGACTGAGCGTTCTCGCAGGAGCGAGGCCAGTGCATCCGCCTTCCGGCTGATCCTGCTGAGAGGCGCGGGCGGAAATGCTGGCGATTCGTCGGGAACACCGCGCGAAACCAGGCTGTTCTAAGGCGACGCCCCCTAGCGTTTCCGTGTGCGACGCCCGAACTTCCCCGCCTCAGAGCCCGGTCGAGGCAGCAGCGATCAGCAGCTGCCCCCGACCGAGGTCTTCGGACGCGCGCCGTCCGCCGACCCGCGACGCCCGGTGCGTGCCACCCGGCCGGCTTCCGGCGTGCCCAGCGGTGGTGCGGCGGCGCCCCTCGACCCGTTCGGCCTCGGCGGCGACGCTCCAGGGCTGGGCGGCGGCGGCGCAGGGCGACGTGGCGGCAACGGAAACGGACGCGGCGGCAACGGCGGAGGTGGCGGCAACGGCGGCAACGGCAACGGCGGCGACACCCCCGAGACGCCCGGTACCCCCGGCCGTCGAGGCGGCAAGTCCCCGCGCTCGCGTCGCCGCGCCAAGCGCATCGTCGGCTGGACCGCCGCCGCCCTCGCGGTGCTGCTCGTGGTCGTCGGTGGGTACGCCGCGTACAGCTACTTCCGTTTCGTCGGCGGGGTGAAGCACGTCGATGTCATCTCGAAGCCCGCGAACGACGTCGACGGGCAGGACCAGAACATCCTGCTGGTCGGCGATGACCACCGACCGGACGGAGCGAGCCAGGCCGAGCTCGACCAGCTGAGCACCACCGACGACGGCGGCGGGACCAACACCGACACGATGATGATCCTGCACGTCCCCGCCAACGGGAAGTCGGCGACGCTCATCTCGCTTCCCCGCGATTCGTGGGTGGATGTGCCGGGTCACGGCATGAACAAGCTCAACGCCGCATTCTCGCTGGGCGGCGGCGGGTCGGATGCGGCGAGCGGCGCCAAGCTGCTGATCCAGACGGTGCAGAACCTGACCGGTCTGAGCATCGACCACTACGTGCGCGTCTCGCTGCTCGGCTTCTACACGATCGCTCAGGCGCTCGGCCCGGTGCAGGTGTGTCTCAACAACGCCGTCGACGACCCGTATTCCGGCGCGAACTTCCCGGCCGGAGTTTCGACGCTCGACGCCAAGCAAGCGCTGTCGTTCGTCCGTCAGCGTCACGGTCTCCCCCGCGGGGACCTCGACCGGGTGGTGCGCCAGCAGTACTTCCTCTCGGTCGAGGCGCACAAGTTCCTCTCCGCGGGCACGCTGCTGAATCCGGCGAAGCTGACGAAGGTACTGGATGCGGTGAGCGGCTCCCTGGAGACGGACCCGGGCCTCAACTTCCTGCAGCTGGGCGCCCAGCTGCAGGGGCTGACCGGAGGCAAGATCCAGTCGGCGACCATCCCGATCTCGGGCACTCCGACGATCGACGTCGACGGGGATGAGATCTCCATCGTCGAGGTGGACACCGCCGCGATGCCCGCGTTCATCCAGGGCCTGATGGGCACGCCGACCGCGTATGAGAACGCGACCGCGGCGAAGCCGGCCGACACGTCGGTCACCGTCCTGAACGGAGGCAGCGCTAACGGCGCGGCCACGACGGCGACCCAGACCCTCGCGGCCGCCGGCTTCAAGACGGGCACGCCCGGCGACGCCGACACGCGGACGACCACGGTCATCCAGTACCCCTCCGGGCAGGAGGCGCAGGCGAAAGCGGTCGCCGCCTTCCTCCCGGGTGCCTCCGTTCAGGAGACCAGCTCGGTCAGCACCGTGACGGTGGTTCTTGGTGACGACGGCATCATGCCGGCCGCGCCCGCCGCCGCAGGGACCGCCCCGAAGCCGAACCCGGCTCCCGCACCGACGCCGAGCGGCCCGGCGACGAACTACAGCGCCACGGTTTGCATCAACTGACCGCGGCCGCCATCAGTCGAACAGCCGGCGGAACACGTTGGTGTCGGCCAGGTCGATGAGCTCGTCGCCACGGCCGTTCATGATGGTGCGCAGCGCGTACAGCGTGAAGCCGGCGACCTGCTTCGCCGTGATCGCCGGCGGGATGCTCAGCTCCTGACGCGCGGTCACCACATCCACCAGCGCCGGTCCGTCGTGGGCGAAGGCGGTCCGCAGCGCACTCTCCAGCTCATCCGGCTTCTCCACCCGCTGCCCGTGCAGGCCCGCGGCCTGTGCGATCTGCGCGAAATCGGGGTTCTCGAGCCCTGTGCCGAAGTTCACGAACCCAGCGGCCTTCATCTCGACCTCGACGAAGTTGAGCGACGAGTTGTTGAAGACGATGATCTTCACCGGGAGCTTGTTCTGGCGCAGTGTCAGCAGCTCGCCGAGCAGCATGGCGAGGCCGCCGTCACCCGCGAGGGCGACCACCTGACGCTGCGGGAACGCTGTCTGAGCACCGATCGCCTGCGGCAGCGCGTTGGCCATGCTGCCGTGCGTGAACGAGCCGATCAGGCGCCGGCGTCCGTTCATGCGCAGGTAGCGGGCGGCCCACACGACCGGCGATCCGACATCCGGGATGAACACGGCGTCGTCGGACGCCAGCTCGCTGATCAGCCGGGCGACGTACTGGGGGTGGATGGGCGTGCGGTTCCGGTCGTTCACCGCGAGGTCGTCGAGGCTCTTGCGCGCCTTGGAGTAGTGCGAGAGCGACGACTCGAGGTGCTTCCGGTCCTTGCGCTCGCTCAGGAGCGGCAGCAGGGCTTCGACGGTGTCCTTCACGCTGCCGACGAGCCCGAGATCGAGCGGGACGCGGCGCCCCAGATTCTCACCGCGGAGGTCGACCTGGATGATCTTCGCCTTCGACGGATAGAACTGCTGGTACGGGAAGTCGGTGCCCAGCATCAGCAGCGCGTCGCACGACTCCATCGCGCGATACCCGGACGAGAAGCCGAGCAGGCCGGTCATCCCGACGTCGTACGGGTTGTCGTACTCGATGAACTCCTTGCCGCGCATCGCGTGGACGATCGGCGCCTGCAGCGCTGACGCGATCGAGACCAGCTGCGGGTGCGCGCCCTCGGCTCCGGCGCCGGACAGGATGGTGACCCGCTTCGCGGTGTTGAGGATGTCGGCGGCCGCCTGAAGCTCGGGGTCGGTGGGGCGCGTCACGCGCGGAGAAAAGGCGATCGGCGCGGACTTCCGACGGCCGGCGCTGTCGGCGAGGAAGATCTCGCCCGGGACGACGACCACGGCGACGCCCCGGCGCTCGACCGCGGTGCGCATCGCGATCTCGAGGATGCGCGGCATCTGGTCGGCCTGGCTGACCAGCTCGGTGTAGACGCTGGCCTCGCGGAAGAGCTCCTGCGGGTGCGTCTCCTGGAAGTACCCGCTGCCGATCTCGGCGCCCGGGATCTGGGCCGCGATGGCGAGAACGGGCACGCGACTGCGGTTCGCGTCGTACAGGCCGTTGATGAGGTGGGTGTTGCCCGGGCCGCAGCTTCCGGCGCACACCGCCAGCTGGCCCGTGAGGGCTGCCTCCGCTGACGCGGCGAACGCGGCCGCCTCCTCGTGCCGCACGTGCTCCCAGGTGACGCCGTCGTTGCGCCGGATCGCGTCGGTGAAGCCGTTCAGCGAGTCCCCCGGGATGCCGTACACGCGGGTGACCCCCGCATCCCGCAGGATCTCGACGGTGGTGTCGGCGACAGTGGGCATGGGCGTCTCCCCTCGGCACGGCGGTTCGTTCTGGGCCAACGCTACGCCCGCCACGTGAACTGTTCAGCCACCGCATGGCAAGTGTGCGTTAACGTGAGCGCATCATGGTCAAGCAGGAGCGAGCGCAGGTGACGCGGGAGTCGATCGTGGCCGGTGCGGCCGCGGTCTTCGGCCGCCGCGGATACGGTCTCGCCTCCATCGCGGACATCGCCACCGAGTCCGGAATGACGAAGGGCGCACTGTACTTCCACTTCCCGTCGAAGGACGAACTCGCCCGGGCAGTGATCGCCGAGCAGCACCGCCGGACGATGGCCGCAGCGGCCGAGGCGATCGAGGAGGGACGCCCGGGGCTGGAGACCATGGTGCTGCTGAGCGCCGTGCTCGCGCGCCAGCTGCTGACCGATCCGGTGGTGCAGGCGGGAATCCGGCTGACGACGGACGTCTCGCTCTTCGACCCGCCGGTCACCGAGCCGTATCAGGACTGGCTCAGTACATCGGAGGCGCTGTTCCGCCAGGCGGTGGACGAGGGCGACCTGCGCGCGGACCTCGACCCGGGGATGCTCGCGAGCGTCGTCGTGCCCGCCTACACCGGCGTGCAGCTCCTCTCGGAGACGATGACGAACCGGGCGGATCTGCTGGAGCGCGTGCGCGACCTGTGGACGGTCCTGCTGCCGGGGATCGTGCCGCCGTCCGAGTGGGAGCGGCTGCGGGACCTGCCTGAACTGATCCGCTGATCGCTGCGCGACCCGATCGCACCCGAACCGACCCGGCCGCAGCGCCCCCAATCCGCTACGGCCGCGCCGGGGGTATGGAGGCATTCTATGCTAGAACCGGACGATCGGTATGGACTCTCGGCGGACATCCAGCGCCATCGGCGAGGGCGGCGCGATCCCGTCCCGTAGACTTGGCCCCCGGGGAGCGCCGGCGACGGCGGAAGCAACATGGGGAGGGGCCGCATGCCGTCTCGGGGCAGCAAGCAGAAGAAGAAGCGCGCGACGATGCGGCTGGTCTACGTCGACTTCTGGTCCGCACTCAAGATGTCGTTCCTGGTGAGCATCATCGTGGCCGCCATCACCGTCGTCATCGGCTTGGCCCTCTGGGCTGCGCTCGAGCGATTCGGAGTGGTCGCCACGGCCAGCAGCTTCCTCGAGGACATCGCCGGTGTGCAGGGCGCCGACCTCGTGTCCGGGCTCACCTTCCCGAACGTCATGACGTTCACCCTGGTCGTCGCGCTGCTCGAAGTGATCGTGGTGTCGGCACTCGGAGCGATCTTCGCGGCGCTGTTCAACCTGGCCGTGCACGTCGTCGGCGGCTGGAAGGTCACCTTCGGGAGCGACTGAGTTCCAGTCCGCCCACCAGCAGGTCGACGCCGAAGGCGAACGCCGCAGCAGGGTCGTCCTCGTCCAGTGGTGAGCTCTCCCCGCCGGCGAGCACCCCGAGCGAGTCGTACTGCAGCCGCTGCTGCTCGTGCGAGACGTGGCCGAGCACGAAGTGGAGGAGCGCCGTCGCGGAGCGCCGCGAAGTCTCGGCGTCGAAGCCGCCGCGGGCGACCGCGCGGGCGAGCCGATCGAGCGTCTCGGGCGACCCGAGTCCGAGCGCGAGCGTGCTGGAGACCACCTCGGCGCCGTCGCGGTAGGCGAGGAGCGCGTCCCGCAAGGCTGCCGCCTCGGCGCGCACCGCATCCCGCCAATCGTCGAGACCGTCCGTACGGGCCCAGCCCGCCGGGCGCACCGCGACGATGCGGTCTGCCAGCTCGGCGAGGAGGGTCTGCTTGTTCGGGAAGTGCCAGTAGAGGGCGCTCGGCTGCACGTCGAGCGCCGCTGCCAGGCGTCTCATGGTCAGGTCCGGCAGCCCGAGGTCGTCGAGGATGCGGAGTGCTGCCTCCACCACGTCGTCTCGCGAATGCCGTCGACCGTTTTCGTTCCCTGCCACCTTCTCACTATAGTGAACACCGTTCAGGTGAACAGTGTTCAGGTAAAGGATGCGCTCATGACCCACCCCGCTCTCACGATCCCCCGCCGCCGGCTCGACGCGACCGACCTCGCCCGGGTCGCCGTGTTCGCGGCCCTGGTCGCCGTGCTCGGCCTCCCCGGCGGCCTCTCCGTCTTCGGATCGGTTCCGATCACCGCGCAGACTCTCGGCGTGATGCTCGCCGGCGCCATCCTCGGACCCTGGCTCGGCGCACTGTCGATGGCCGTGCTCCTCGCCCTCGTCGCGGTCGGACTCCCCCTGCTGTACGGCGGCTCGGGCGGCATCGGCGTCTTCGTCGGACCGTCCGCCGGCTACCTGTTCGGCTGGATCGCCGGAGCCTTCGTCATCGGACTCATCGTGCACGCGGCGGGTCGCAAGCCGGTGTGGTGGCGCACCTTCCTCGGGATGATCGTCGGCGGCATCCTCGTCGTCTACGTCTTCGGTGTGCCCGTCCAGAGCCTCGTCACCCGGCTGCCGCTCGACGCGACCGCGGCCATGAGTCTGGTCTTCATCCCGGGCGACCTCGTCAAGGCCGTCATCGCGACCGCCATCGTGATGACCCTGGTGCGGGCATACCCGCGCGCGTTCCGGCGCACCTGGACGACCGGGCGGACGGAGGCTCCGGCCGAGGCAGCGACGCCCGCACCGGCCGAGCCCCGGGTGCCGTGACCGCCGCGCTCCAGCTGGATGCGGTAGTCGTCCGCCTCGGCGAGGTGGACGCGCTGCACGACGTCAGCCTTGCGCTGGACGCCCGCACGGTGGCCGTCATCGGCGACAACGGATCGGGCAAGTCGACGTTCGCCCGCCTGGTCGCGGGGCTCCTTCCTCCGACGGCCGGCTCGGCACGGGTGCTCGGGCTCGACCCGGTGCGGGATGCCGCAATGCTGCGGCGCAGGGTCGCCGTGGTGTTCAGCAACCCGGACGCGCAGGTGGTCATGCCGACGGTCGCCGAGGATGTCGCCTTCTCTCTGCGACCGGACCGCCTGGGACGCGACGAGCAGCGACGCCGGGTCGACGAGACGCTGGAGCGATTCGGCCTGGAGTCGCTGCGCGACCGGCCCTCGTACGACCTGTCGGGAGGACAGAAGCAGCTGCTCGCTCTCGCGGGCGCCTTCGTCCGTCGCCCCGAGCTGGTGGTCGCAGACGAGCCGACCACGTTCCTTGACGCCCGCAACGCGCGACGCGTCGCGGAGTATCTGCTGGAGGACGCCGGCCATCGCCTCGTCCTGGTCACCCACGACCTCGCGCTAGCCGAGCGATGCGAGGCCGCGGTGCTCTTCGCGGGCGGCCGGGTCCAGGCGGTCGGACGCCCCGCCGAGGTGATCGCCGAGTACGAGGCGGCACTCGCATGCTGAGTCTGTACCGGCCGGGCGACGGCATCCTGCACCGCATGCCCGCGGGCCCGAAGCTGCTCCTGGTGCTGGTGGCGGTGCTCGCCGTCTCCCTGCTGCCCTCGCAGTGGTGGGCCGCGGTCGTCGCAGCAGCGGCCGCCGTCCTCGCCTACGCCGTCGCCGGACTTCGGGACGGGATGCTCGGGATGCGCGAGCTCGCCCGCGCGACGATCGCGCTGCGCTGGCTCATCGTGGTGACCCTCGCGGCGCAGCTGATCTTCCTGGGCCCCGAGGCGGCCGTCTCCAACACCGCCCGGGTGACCGCCGCGGTGCTCCTGGCGGGTCTGCTCGTGCTCACCACCCGCGTCACCGCGCTGCTGGATGCGGTCGAGCGCGGACTGCATCCACTCGGTCGGCTCGGCTTCGACTCGGAGCGCGCCGCCGTGCTGCTGACCGTCACGTTCACGACCGTCCCGGTGCTCGCCCGCCTGGCACGGGAGGTGCGCGAAGCGCAGCGCGCACGCGGAGGGCGGCCCGGGCTGCGGTTCTTCGCCGTGCCGTTCCTCATCCTGTCGCTGAAGCACGCCGACCAGCTCGGCGAAGCGCTGGCCGCACGGGGTGTGCGGTGAGCGCGCGGCCCCAGGTGCTCGGTCCGGTCGTCGACGACGAGACACGCTGCATCCACTACCGCTCGTCGCTGGATGTCATCGCGATCCGCTTCGCGTGCTGCGGCGAGTACTACCCGTGCCACCTCTGCCACGCCGAGTCCGCAGGGCACCCCGCCCAGCAATGGCCCGTGGACGCGCGCGCTGAGAGGGCGGTGCTCTGTGGCGTCTGCGGGCACGAGCTGACGATCGCCGAGTACTTCGTGGCCGACGCCTGCCCGGAGTGTGGCGCCGCGTTCAATCCGGGATGCCGCCTGCACACGGAGCTGTACTTCGAGGTGTGAGGGGCTACGTCGCGCGCTCCAGCTGCTGCACGTCCCAATAGACGCATTCGACGAGCGAGTGCGCAGGGCACGTCCGAGCGCCGGAGCCGTCGGAGACGGCGATGCGGTCGAACTCGCCGCGAGCCTTGTCGAGCAGAATGGTGAACTCGGCTTCGGTCACGACGCACTGGTCGGTGGTCAGCCATTCGCGCAGCAAGACTTCCACATCCTGGTGATAGACGCGGGAGTCAGCCCAGACACGTTGGACGATGCCCGCTATCTGGTCCTCGCGAGGCGCTGGCTGTGCGCCATCCATCACCGGGAAGTGCGGCGGATCCCTGCGCTTCTTGTCATTCATGATTACCTCCTGTCGGACTTCCGCATCCCAGGGAGTCCGGGGTCGACCAGGTCGGCGTACCCGGGGTTGCGATCGATGAAGGCCCAGACGATCGGGCACAGGATCGTGACCGTCTTGCCGCGTGTGCGCACATCTTCGAGGACGCGCCGGATCAGTTCCGTGGCGACGCCCTGGCCGCGGTACTCGGGGAAAACGGCGGCTGCGACCAGCACCAGCCGGGAGTCGGTGGCGACGTTGTAGGTCAGGCCGCCGATCACCGTGTCACCGGAAATCGCCTCGTAGGTGGAGATCGCGTCGTTGTCGTTGACGAAGAATGTGATGCCGGGCGCGTGGTCGTCGCTCACCTCGTCGATGAGGACCACTTGATCCTGGGTCAGGGTGCCGACCCCGTCCGGATAGCCGGCCTCGTCGGGGTACTCGAAGTCTGTGTTGGCCATGTTGGTTCCTTCGTGCGTTCGGGGTGGGGCGTCAGGAGCGGACACTGATCACGGTCTTGCCCTTGCGTCGCTGCGTCGGATTGAGCGCGGCGACGGCATCGGCGAGCGGGGTGACCTCGTCGATGTTCGTGCGGAGCCGGCCATCCCGGACGCGCTGGACGATCTCCGTGAGCTGCGACGGCACGGACTCGACGACGAAGTCGACGGAGAGGCCATCCGGTCGCACGTCGCCCAGCCCGGTGACGGTCACGAGCGTGCCGCCCGGGCGGATGAGGAGCGCAGATTTCTCTTGGATGTGCCCGCCAACGACATCGAACACCAGGTCGACGCCGCCGACCTCACCGAGGTCGTCGTTCTCGAGGTCGACGAACTCGTGCGCGCCGTAGTCGAGTGCCTTCTCCCGGTCGGTGGCACGTCCGGTGCCGATGACATACGCGCCGGCTTCACGGGCGAGCTGGGTCACCATCGTGCCGACGGCGCCGGCCGCACCATGCGCGAGCACCGTCTGCCCGGACCGCAGACGGCCGTGCTGGAACAGGCCCTGCCACGCGGTGAGGCCGGAGATCGGAAGGCTCGCGCCGACGGCGAAGTCCACATCGCCGGGAAGCGGCGCGAGGTTGCGGGACTCGACCGCCACGTACTCGGCGAGCGTCCCATCGCGGTGCCAGTCCGAGATGCCGAACACGCGCTGTCCGACCGTCAGGCCGGTGGTGCCGTAGCCCAGCGCGCTGACGACCCCGGCGAGATCGTGGCCGAGGATCGAGGGCGCGCGGTCTTTGCCCGCGCGGTCGGCCCAGGTGGACGGCCAGTCGACCTCGGTCGGAACGTAGGCCGCAGCGTGCACCTCGACGAGGACGTCGTTGATGGCCGGTGTCGGTTCGGGACGATCCACCAGCTGCATCCCGGCCGTTCCGTGTGCCTGATCGGTCACGACTATCGCCTTCATAGGGCTCCTCCATCCATGGTCGACCTCGTGGTCGTCCTTGGGAACATCCTAATTCAAAACGGGACTATTTGGTCCACTTTAGGCAGGTCGCAGGCTTTCGATGTGCGTGAGGGCCATGTCGATCGAGGTGGCCATGGGGGTCACATCGCGAGCCGTCTGAGCCAGCAGATACCCGCCCTGCACCGCGGCGAGGAGTCCCACGGCGAGTTCGTCGACCGGCGCATCGGCGGGAAGGGCGCCGTTCTCCTGGAGCCGACGAATCGCCCCCGCGAGGAGGTCCTTCCATTCGGCGAAGAGCGCCAGGAGTGCCCGGCGGGCGACGTCATCGTGGTCGGCGACCTCGGAGGCGAATGATCCGAGAGCGCAGCCGTAGGCGCCGTGGCGCAGCGCATTGTTCTGCACCAGCGCATCCCGCCAGCGCCGTAGACCGGCCATGGTCGAAACTCGGCCGAGAGCGTTCTGCTCGCGCAAGATCACGCGCTCGCCCATGAGCTCGATGACAGCGCGAACGATTTCGTCCTTGTTCGCGAAGTGGCGGTACAGCTGCGACTTGCTGACCCCGCTGGCTGCCAGCACGTCGTCGAGAGTGGTCGCTCCGACGCCGCGGGCGTACATCAGGTCCGCCGCCGCCGTGACGATCCGCTCACGAGTCTTCGCGCCGCGCGCGGTCAGGCGCGTGGCGGTCGTTTCGGCGGTCACGGACACCCCCTCATGGTACGTCGTCGATCGGGCAACGGCGGGTAACCCGGACGCACGGAACCCCGGGCGCGAGGTGTGCGCCCGGGGTTCCGTCCATCAGTCCGCTAGAACCAGCCGAAGACGCGGTCAAGCAGGTCGATCAGCCAGTCGAGCAGGGGGTTGCCGGTGTGCGGCTTCTCCGCCTTGACCTTCAGCGTCGTCCAGCCGACCACCCCGTTGGAGGCGTTCTGCACCGACAGCTTGTGCTGCCCGTTGCCCGCATCCCTCGGGAGGGCCAGCTTCAGCACGCCATCGGCCGGCACCTGCACCCAGCCGCCACTGATGTTCTGCGGCTTCGAGTACAGCCAGACCGACACCCACTCGCCGGCGTGCTGCTTACCGACGGTGACGAGTACGGCCTCACCGGGGCGGTAAGTGTCCTTGTCGACGGTGACCTTGTCCTCGAGCGCCTTTGTGAGCGCCGACTCCTTGGCCGCCTTCGGGTCGGTTCCCGGCTTCGGGTTCGAGGGAGCGTCCGCCACGGTGAGCGGGACGCGCACCGTCGTGCCGGAGTCGGGAGCGGTCAGCACGAGGGTGCTGGCACCGGCCGCATTCGCCGGGACGGTGAAGGCGACGGTGGCGTTGCCCGCGGCATCCACCGGCACCGAGCCGAGCGGGGCCGATCCGTTCCAGGAGAGGGTCAGCGTGGTGTTCGCCGGGCTGCCCAGCGAGGTCAGGTTCAGCTTGGACACCTGGAGGGTGACCTGCTGGCCGCGCTGCAGGGTGCCGGTGGGCACTCCGCTGACGCCGACGCCGCGCTTCTCGAAGCTCGGAGACAGCGGGCTGTTCTTCTGGATGTAACTGATCCACGCATCTCGGTCGATGAGACCCGAGTCCTTGGTGTTGGATCCGGCGGCGAAGGCCCGGAAGTTGTCACCGCCCTGGAGGAGGAACGAGAACGAGCCGATGCGGTACGACTTCGCCGGGTCGATCGGCTGACCGTTCACGGTGATGCTCGTGATGCGGTCGCCCTCCGGCCGGGTGGCGTCGTACGTGTAGCTGACGTTCTTCGACAGTCCCAGGTTCAGGAACGGGCGGCTCGGCACGGTTCCGTCGGCATTCCGCTGCCACTGCTGCTCGAGCGCCTGCTTGAACTGCGCCCCGGTGAGGGACGTGGTCCACAGGTTGTTCACGAACGGCAGCACCGCGTTGGCCTGGGCGTAGGTGACGGAGCCGTCCGTTCCGTAGAGCAGTTCGGCCCGGAGTCCGCCGGGGTTGACCACGCCGATCTCGGCGCCGCCCAGCTCCTGCGAGGAGAGGGACGACAGCAGCGAGTCCGCGACCAGGTTGCCGAGGGTGGATTCGCTCATCCGGTCATCGCGCGCACCGTTGAGGTAGGCCGTGGTGATGTCCTTCGTCACCGAGCCGACCTTCTGGTTGCCGATCACCGCAGCGTCGGCGAGCGCCTTGTCGACGATGGTCTTGACCGCAGCGACCCGCGGGTACGCGGCGACGAGTGCGTCGTCGGCGTCGGTCGTCCGGGCGACGTTGCGGGCGGTGTACGCGGTGACCGTGTCGGTCTCCGGGTCCACCGTCAGCTTCACCTGGCCGATGTTCTCGCCGTAGCTGCCGGTCTGGAGGATCGGGCGCGTCTTGCCCGCGACTCCCGGCACCGGGCCGTCCCACGCGTACTGCTTGTGGGTGTGGCCGGTGAAGATCGCCGCGACCTTCGCGCTCGTCTTGGTGACGATGTCGGCGAACGCACCGCCCGCCGCGACCTCCTGCTCCAGCGTGGCACCCTCCGGCGTGCCGAAGCCGGCGCCCTCGTGGTACTCAGCGATCAGCACGTCGGCCTCGCCGTTGGCGGGGTCGCCGTCGGTGAGCTCACCGGCGACGCGGTTGACCGCCTCCACCGGGTCGCCGAAGTCGAGCGACGAGACGCCGCCCGGCGAGACGAGCGTCGGGGTCTCCTGGGTGACCGCTCCGATGACGCCGACCTTCAGGCCGTCCACCGTGAAGGTGGCGTACTGCGGCAGCGCGGGCGTCTTCGTGCCCTTCTCGTAGACGTTCGCTCCGAGGTAGGAGAAGTCGGCCGCATCCTTCACCCGTCCGGTGAGGTCCGCGTACCCCTTGTCGAACTCGTGGTTGCCCACTGCGCTGGTCTTCAGCTCGAGAGCGTTCAGCACATCGATCGTCGGGATGTCACCCGCCGTCGCCGAGGCGAAAAGCGAGGCGCCGATGTTGTCGCCGCTGGAGAGGAACAGCGAGTTCGCGTCGCCGCCCTCCGCGCGCAGCTTCTCGATCGTCCCGGCGAACTTCACCGTGTTGGCGTCGATCCTGCCGTGGAAGTCGTTGATGTTCAGCAGGTTGAGCGTCACCGGCTTGGCCGCGAGACCGAGGCCCACCACGATCGGGTCGTGGTCGCTCGACCGGTACTGGTCGGGCGCGTAGAAGTTGGTGACGTTGTAGTTGTAGCGGCTGTACTCCAGCGCCACGGACTCGCCCGAGTTGATGTTCCAGACGTCCGCGCCGGTGATCGCCGCGTTCAACGACGGCGAGGCGAGCACGTGGTCGAGCGATCCGACCGTTCCGCCGAAGGAGTATGTCGCCTTCGTCGTGCGCGTGCTGACCTGGTCGACATATCCGGCGTCGGTCAGGACCTTGATCGGGTCCTCCTGCAGGTAGGCGTTGAAGTCGCCGATGAGGAGGACCTTGTCGGTCTTCAGTGCGGCCTTCCGCTCGTCCGCGAACGCGACCAGAGCGTGCGCCTGCTTGACGCGGGAGGCGTTGGATGCGCCCTGCCCGTCGCCCTGGTCGGCGTCCTCGCCCGAGCCGGAGCCCTTCGACTTGAAGTGGTTGACGATCGCGAGGAACGCCGAGGTGTCTTTCGCTCCGACCTTCTTGAAGGCCTGCGCGAGCGGCTGCCGGGCGTTCGAGAACGCCGGGTCGTCGAGGATCTTCGCGTCGCCGACCGGGACCGCATTCGCCTTCTTGTAGATGAAGGCGGTACGGATGACGTCCTCCGTCGCCGGAAGCGCCGACGGAGACTTCACGTACGCCCACACCTCGGAGCCGGCCGCGGCGTTGAGCGCTCCGACCAGGGTCGCGAGGGCCGAGTCGCGGTTCTCGCCGAAGCGGGCCGAGTTCTCGATCTCCTCCAGCGAGACGACATCCGCCGTCAGTCCGTTGATGGCCGCGACGATCTTGTCTTGCTGGCGCTTCAGGTTGGCGGCGTCGGCGGCGCCGCGGGCGTCGCATCCACTGTTGACCGTGATGGGGTTGCCGTCGCGGTCGGTGTAGAAGGTGCAGCCGCTCAGCTGGTCGCCCGTCGTGGTGAAGTAGTTCAGCACGTTGAACGTGGCGAGGCGGAGGTCGCCTCCGACGTTCTCGGGGGCCGCGGTGCGGGTGTTGGTGAACGTGACCGGCTGCACCGAGGCGGCGTTCGCCGGGGTGAGCTCAGCGGTGGGCTGGAACTTCCACGTGTTGTTGCGGTAGTCGAGGACGACCGGCTTGGTGAACGCGACCGGCTCGCCGACCCGGACCGGGTCGCTCAGCGACAGGTACGGCAGCGGCTTCGACTTGTTCGCGGCGCTCAGGAAGTTGGTCGAGGCACCGTCGTCGAGCGTGACCGCGCGGGCGGCGTTGTCGGCGACGACCGCGGCGTACTCGGGCGAACCGGGACGCGCGGCTTCGGTCGGCTGGACGAGCGGCTTGTCGCCGGCCGCGAGGGCGATCTCGCCGTACTGGTTGGACGCGTAGACGTCGGTGACGGTGAACGCGCCCTGCGGTGCGAGCAGCATCCCCTCGAGGCTCTCGCGCTGGGCCGCCGTGGCCGGGAGCCCGACCGTGACCGGCACCGGAGCGGTGACGGTGGAGGCGTCGAGCTTGGTCACTCCGGTCGCCGTGACCTCGGTGAGACCGGCGAACTCGCTGACCGCGCCGGTGACCTTCACGTAGTCGCCGACGGCGACCGTTCCCGCGAAGGACGAGCCGTAGACGAAGACCGCGTCGGACGCCGTGTGCGTCGCGAGGTCGACGGCGCCACCGGTGCCCGGGGTCTGGATGTAGAAGCCGTTGAAGCCGCCGGTCGCGTACTGCGCGGTGACGATTCCGGCCGTGGTGACGGTGGTGCCGGCCTTCGGGCTGGCGTCCCCCGTGCCCTGGATCTCGGCGATCGGCGTCGTGGTACCGTCTCCCGGCGTTCCCGGGTCACCGGTGCCCGGGTCGCCCGTCCCGGGGTCGCCGGGGGCCGATGCAGCGTTCTGCGGGGTGATCGTGGCGCTGAGCGTGAAGTCTGCGCTGTTGTCGTCGCTGTCGGCGAAGGTCGTGCGCACGAGCGACTTGACGTCGGTGTTGCCGGTCGGCGCCGTGGCCTTCGCCTTCTCGAACGTGTTGGAGGTGCCGTAGCCGAGGAGGTCGGCGACACTCGGGTTCCCGGTGACCGAGCCGGCCGGGAGGGTGATCGCCGACGCGCTCTTCGCGAGGATCAGCGTCCCCGTCGTCCCACTGGGGTTCAGGGCGTTGCTCGCGACATCCGGGGCCGGCAGCGCCTGCCCGTTGGTGCCGTTGGAACCGCCACCGACCAGGTAGTAGCCCTTGGCGCCGATCGATCCGGTCAGCGGGACGACGCCCGTCGAGGCGCCCGTCCCGGTGGCCGGCCGGTACTGGATGCTCCACCCGGCGAGGCTGACCGCACTGTCGCCCGGGTTGTAGAGCTCGACGAACTTGTTCGTGAAAGCCGCACCGGCGCTCCCGCCGGAGAGGTAGGCCTCGTTGATGACGACACCGCTGCCGTCCGTGCTGGCGTACGCGGGGGTCGCGACGAGCGCACCGGCAGCGAGGCCGGCTCCCGCAATGGCGGCGGCAGCGACGCGCGCCAGCCTGCCGAATCTGATTGACATTGTTCTCCTCGGTCGGTGAGGTGCGGGATGAGTCCGCGCTCACGCTAGAGACGGCATGGAACGGGACTGTTTCTCGTGTGTGAACGTACAGAAAACTCGTTGTGGGGTAGACCGCTCATTTGAGCACCGCCCGGGGGATATTCGGAATGCGCCATGATGAGAGGCATGCGGATCGACGAGATCGCCCACTTCCGGGCCCTGGCCGCGGAGGGCCATCCCGCCCTCGCCGCCGAAACCCTCGGCGTCTCCCAGTCGACGCTGACCCGCTCCCTCGCCCGCCTCGAGCAGGAGATGGGCGTCGAGCTCTTCGACCGCCGCCGCGGGCACCTCGAACTGAACCAGTACGGCGAGATCCTGCTGGCCCACGCCGTGCGCGCCGAGTCGGAACTGGAGAACGCGCGTGCCCGCATCGACGCGCTGCGCGACCCCTCCGGAGGGACCGTCTCGCTCGCGTACGTCTCCTCATTCGGCGGCTGGCTCATCCCCCGGGTGATCAGCGAATACCGCGGGCTGTTCCCCGACATCCGCTTCGTGCTGAACGGCGGGACAGCGGACACGGTGCTCGACGCGCTCCGCGACGGCGCGGCAGACCTCGCCTTCCTCAGCCCCGACCCGCGCGATCCGGAGATCGACTGGCAGCCGCTGACCGCCGAGCGGCTCGTGCTCGGGGTGCCGGAGGGGCATCCCCTCGCCGGCCGGGATGCGGTGAGCGTGCCGGACCTCGAACCGTTCGACCTGGTCGCCCTGCGGACGGGATCGGGCCTGCGGCACATCGCCGACGCCTACTTCGCCGCGCACGGCGTCGTCATGAACCCCGTGATCGAGGTGACCGAGCTGTCGACCCTGCGCGGGCTGGTGCGCGACGGCGTCGGAGCCGCGCTCATCCCGGACACCCCCGCAGAGCCCGGCATCGTCGCCGTCCCGCTGCGCGATGAGGCCACGCGCATCATCGGGCTGGCCCGCAACCGCACGCGCTCGCAGTCCGCCGCGGCCGAGCAGTTCGCCCGCTTCGTGCACGAGGAGCTCGACTCGCTCGGGTGAGTTGGGGTGAGGTCGGTGAACTGGGGTGAATTCCCGGTGGGCCACGCAGGACACGCCGCGTCACGTAAGACGCACAGGGGTCTTACATGCGGTTGACTATGCCCGCCCGATAACCCAGAACACGTGTCTTGGAAAGGACTCCTCGTGACGTCTCCGCAGTACCCGACCGCCCCCGCCGCTTCGCCCAACGGCGAAGCCCCGCTGTGGGCCCCGCTCTACGGCGCGTCCCTGGGGCAGGCCGTCCAGCGCTTCTTCAAGAAGTATGCGGACTTCACCGGCCGCGCCAGCCGCAGTGAGTACTGGTGGTGGGCTCTCGTCTCGATCGTCGTCGGCATCGTGCTCGAAGTCATCGCGCTGACGCTCGGCACCGCAGGTGCGACCTCCAACGGCGACGGCACCTCGACGCCCGGCCCGCTGTTCTGGTTGCCCGCCCTGCTGATCATCGTCTGGGGCCTGGGCACCGTCGTCCCGCACCTCGCGCTGACCTGGCGCCGGCTTCACGACGCAAACTTCGCCGGCCCGTTCTTCTTCCTGGGCTTCATCCCGTTCGTCGGCAGCATCATCGTGCTCGTGCTGACGATCCTGCCCTCGAAGCCCGAGGGTGCACGCTTCGACCGCCCCCGCGCTTAGCGGGAGCCGGGCCGGCTCCTCAGCAGGAGTCGGCCCACAGCCGGCGCGGCCGCTCGGGGTCGGTGTCGTCCAGTAGGACGGATGCGACCTCGCGCGGCGCGCCCACCGGATCCTTCTGCCCGGTGGTCACGAACGACCAGTCGGGGCTTCGCTCCGGGTCGTGCTCGACCCAGAGGGAGAAGTTCCAGAAACCCCGGAAGTCCGCGCCGAGGAGGCCCGGACCGTCCACCACGAGGACGCCGTCATGCGAACGGAACGGCGTCACCACCTCCGCGCGGAAGGCATCGGGCGTCGTCCCGGCTGCAACGCTCGCGCGCTCGGCCGTCTGGCCCGCGTCGCGCAGGGCCGCCGCGAAGAGTTCGGCCACGCGAGCCGGATCGGCCTCAGGGACGCCGGTGACCGCGACGAACCGGGGGCCTCGCGTGTAGTGCTGCAGGAACTCGGCCGCAAGCCCGGCGTAGAAGTCGCGGGTCTGCACCTCCATGCTCGCCGCATCCACGTTCGATGCATCCGCCTTGCTGGCGTCGGTCATCCTGAAGTCCCTTCCTTCGTCCCCACCAGAGTGAACGCTACGCGCCCGGCTCCGATTCCGGCATCCTCGCCCGGCGACCTCCCCTGAGCGTTCCCTGCGACCCCCTCCACCTCTTCCCTCTCGCGATATATCGTGTCACCATCGACTGTCACCAGGTGGGAGGAACAGTTTCATGCATGACACGCGCGAAGAAGACCTGCGGCCCCCGGACGCCGTCCCCGAGCTGCCAGAAGAGCAGGCTGTCGGCATGGTCGCCGTCTCGGCCGAACGCGAGGCCGAACTCGAGACCCGGGCGCGCGATTTCATACGCGAGCTCGCGGCTGCGGAACCCGGAAGCGACGCGTTCACGCGCAAGATCACGGGGTTCTCGCACCTCGGCGACGCGGAGATGCGCGCTTCCAGCGACGCCTCCCGGCAGCTGCTCAGCCGGCCCGCCTCCTCTCTCGCCGCCGCGCGCGGCAAGGCCGTGCGGTCCGACCCGCAGTACGGCGTCATCCGCACGCTGCAAGACCTCCGGGCGACGGTCACCGATTTCGACCCGCAGCACCTGACCGGCCACAACCGGATGCTGGCGCGCCTTCCCGGCGGCCGACGCCTCCGCCAGTACGTGCAGCGCTTCGAGTCGGCCCAGAAGCAACTCGACGGCATCGTGGCCGCCCTCGACCACGGCCAGGAGTGGCTCGGGCGCGACAACGTGGAGATCGAGAAGGAGCGGGCGTCGCTCTGGAAGACCACCGAACGGCTGAACGAGTACGTCGTGCTCACCGCCGCCCTCGACCGGGCGACGGTGGATGCCGCCGCCGACCTGCGCATGACCGATCCCGAGCGCGCGACGCTGCTCGAGAAGGAGGCGCTGTTCCCCATCCGGCAGAGGCGCCAGGACCTCACGGCTCAGATCGCCGTCTCCGTGCAGGCGTACCTCGCGCTCGATGTGATCAAGAAGAACAACGTCGAACTGATCAAGGGCGTCGAGCGGGCCAAGACGACGACGGTGTCGGCCCTGCGGACGGCGGTCGTCGTCGCGCAGGCACTCGAGAACCAGCGACTCGTGATCGACCAGCTGGCCTCCCTGCACCAGAGCACGAACGCGCTCATCGGCCGGACGGGCGAGGTGCTGCGGACGCAGACCGAGCAGGTCCAGAAGGAGCAGACGTCCTCCGCAGTGGATGTCGAGGTGCTGCAGCGCGCGTTCGACAACGTCTTCGCGACGATGGACAGCATCGACACCTACCGCACCGGCGCCATCGCGAGCATGGCGAAGACGGTGGACGCCCTCGACCAGCAGGTCGCCCGGTCGCGCGACTACCTGAAGCGCTCCCGCCCGAGCGAGCAGGGAAATTAGGCTGAACCGATGGCTCAGTCACGACTCTTCGGCATGAGTTTCGCCTCCATCTACCCGCTGTACGTCGCGAAGGTGGAGCGGAAGGGTCAGAGCAGGGAGGACCTCGACACCGTCATCTGCTGGCTCACCGGGTATGACCGCGACGGGCTGGATGCGGCGATCGCCGACGGCAGGGACCTCACGTCGTTCTTCGCCTCCGCCCCGGGGATGAACCCGGACGCCTCCCTGATCACCGGCATGATCTGCGGGATCCGGGTCGAAGAGATCGACGACCCCCTGCTGCAGCAGATCCGCTACATGGACAAGCTGGTGGACGAGGTGGCGCGCGGAAAGAAGATGTCGTCCATCCTGCGCGGCGGCGAGGCGGCCCGGTCTTCGCGAAGCTGATCAGGTCGCCTGTAGCCATCCACGAGTTCGGCGGTTAGCCTCAGCACAACGCAGCCCCGCAGCCCCAACGGACGGCAGCGACGGGACGGCAGCGACAGGGTGGGAGGACATCGTGGACGACCTTCGCGGATCAGCAGCAGACCGGCTCACGCAGCTCGACGAGATCACGGCGAGCGGTGAGGCCTCGAACGAATGGCTCGCGCGCCACCTGCGGTCGACACTGCAGGAGCTGGCCGAGGTGGAACCCGTCGTCGACGCCGAACAGGACCGCCGCGAGGACTACTGAACGCATCGCGCTCAGGCCCGCGCCACGCCCGCGATGTGGGTGTTGAACGGGAGGAACGGCGTGTGGATGCGGTATTGCTCCACCTCGACGTCGGCGAAACCGGCTGATCGCACGGCGCCTTCGAGGTCGCGCTCGCACGAGCAGCCCTCGAACGTCCACGCCCACGGCCGGCGGAGCATCCGCTGGCTCGTGCGGGTCGGGGTCCCGCTCGGCGCGACCACGTGCTCGACGAAGCGGAACGTGCCGCCGGGACGCAGGATGCGGCGGACCTCCGCCAGCACCGCATCCACGTCGCCCACCGAGCACAGCACCAGCGAGGAGATGACCGCGTCGACGCTCTGGTCGGGGAGGCCGGTCTGCTCCGCCGTGCGCTCTCGGAGGTCGAGGGAGATCCCCCACTGGGTGGCGGCGGCGCGCAACCGGTCGTGCATGTAGCGGTTGGGCTCGATCCCGACCAGGGTCGCACCGGCCGGCACATACGGGAGATTGGCGCCGACTCCTGGACCCAGTTCCACGACCGTGCCGGTGAGCCCGGCGAAGACCCGCTCTTTGCGTGGCCGCATGGCGGAGTCGAGGTACGGGCCCATCGCGGCGAAGAACGCCGCGTTGAACCGTCCGCGTCCGCGGTGCAGTTCGAAGCCGGTCGCTGCCGGATCGCCGATGGTTGTTTCGCTCACGTCTGACCCTGCCTGGTGTGTCATGTGTCCACTGTGTCGCGCGGCGGGCGGCCGGTCAGGCGTGGAACTACCCCACTTGGCCGTGCCCCGGCGGCTCCTCCCTGCCCGCGTACCAGGCCGCGATCTGCGCGCGCGAGCGGAATCCGAGGCGGAGCCGGATGCGCTCCACGTGTCCCTCCGCCGACCGCTCGTCGATGCCGAGCCGCTCGGCGATCTCCCGGTTGGTGCGTCCCGCGCTGACGAGCGCGGCGACCTCCCGCTGACGCGGCGTCAGCATCCCCGGGCCGGTCCGTGCGACGCGCAGCCCCAGGAACCGCCGGATCGTCGCCGACAGCTCGTGCACGTCCCCCGCCCACGGCAGATGCGAGCGCCCGGGGAGCACGACCAGCCGAGCACCCTCGATCGCCTCTGCGAGCGCGACCGCCTGGGCGACGGGAGCGGCGCGGTCGTCGGTCCTGTGAACGACGAGCGTCGGGATGCGCACCTGCGGCAGGAGGCCGGTGATGTCGAGCCGGTAGCTGAGCCCGAGCAGCGCCTGCGCCGTAGCGGCATCGGAGGACGCCCGCTGGTAGCGCCCGAACGCGGACCGCGCGGCGGCCGGCGCATCGGGCGCGAAGATGTCGGTGAGCACGTCCGATCCGAGGCCCCAGTGCGACCCGACCAGAGCGAGCACGTGCTCGCGCGCGTCGGGTGGCGAAATGTTCTCCCCCGACACCCAGCCGCCGTAGACCACCAGCCGGCGCACGGTCTCGGGATGGGCAGCCGCCCAGGCGACGGCGACCAGGGCTCCGAGCGAGGTGCCGATCAGGTCGACCGGTCCGTCGCCGGCCGACGCGATGACCGCGGCGAGCTGCTCGAGTTCGAACTCGAGTGAGGGCGGACGGCGGAGAGGGCCGGAGAGACCGCATCCCGCACGGTCGTAGCGGACCAGGCGGCATCCCTCGGCGAGGCTCTCGTAGAAGGCGCGCTCTTCTGGGAGCTGCCAGCCGAGCTCGAGGTGACTGAGCCATCCCGAGACGTAGACCACCGGCCGGCCCTCGCCGACCGACGCGACGGCGAGCTCGGTGCCGTCGGCGGTGGTGACCCTGGTCAAGTGCTGCTGCACGGCTCCATTGTTGCGCGCAGGCGGTGCGGGCGGCCCGGTCGGCTCAGCCGAGTCCCTCTGGCACACCCGCCGCGAGTTCGGCGAAGACGTCGCTCGCGTCGTCGAACCGCGACAGGCCGGCGCTCTGCCCCATCCAGAGCGACAGCAGTTCGGCGCGGCCCTCTTGCGCTGCCCGGCGGCGGAAGACGCCGGTGAGGATGTTCTGCAGCGGGAACGAGGCGGACCCGCCGCGCTCCTCGATGGTGCGCACCGCGTGGTTGGGCAGACCACGCGCGGCCCGGCCGCTCATCGCCCGGGTGAGCACCGTCTCGTGCGCGTCCGCTGTGCGGATGCGGTCGCGATGCACCGCCGGCGCGACCGACTGCCGCGTCGCAAGGAACGCGGAGCCGACCTGGACTCCGGCGGCTCCGAGCGCGAACGCCGCCGCGACTCCGCGCCGGTCGGCGATGCCCCCCGCGGCGATCACCGGAACATCCACGGCATCCACCACCTGAGGGATGAGCGACAGCCCGCCGACGAGACTCGCCTCCGGGGTGCTGAGGAAGGAGGGACGGTGCCCCGCGGCCTCCATGCCGGACGCGACGATCGCGTCCACTCCGCCGACCTCCAGCGCCCGCGCCTCCGGAACGGTCGTCGCCGTACCGATCACGCGGATGCCGCGGCTGTGCGCGTCCTCGACGACCTCCGCCGGAGGAACGCCGAAGATGAAGCTGAGCACCGCGGGCTCGGCGGCGAGCGCCGCCTCCAGCTGCTCGGCGAAGTCGGGCAGCGGGGCGACCGGCCACTCCGGCGGCTCCACGCCCGCTTCGGCGAAGAGGTCGGCGAGGCCCGCGATCGCCCGGTCGAACTCGGCGCGGTCGAAGCGGTCGGCCGGAGCGTGCTCCTCCGGTGCCTGGAACGGCAGCCAGAGGTTCAGCGCGAAGGGACGCGAGGTAAGGGCTCTCACTTTGCTCGCGATGGCGGAAATCCGTTCGCCGCTCAGGCCGTAGAGCCCGAACGAGCCGAGCCCTCCCGCTTCGCTCACGGCCGCGGTCAGCGCGACCGACGACATCCCGCCGAAGGGGCCGAGTACGACGGGCGTCTCGATCGCCACCAGACTGCGTAGATCCATCCAGGAGCCTCCCACCGTTCGCGGCCCTCAGTATAAGTCGGGCACCGCCAAAGGTTCCCTGCCGGTACACCTCTCATCAGGGGCTCCCTCCCGATCGAACGGGCCGGGAGGCTGGAGGCATGTCCGCATCCATGGCCCCTTCTCGCACCGGGAGCAGCCGCCTGCTCCCGTCGCTGCTTCTCCTGCTGACGGTCTTCGGTCCGATCTCGATGGACCTGTACCTCCCCGCGCTCCCCGCGCTGACCCGGGAGCTGGGCGCGGCGACCTCCGTCGCCCAGCTGACGGTGACCGCGTGCCTCGTCGGGCTGGCGATCGGCCAGCTGGTCGCCGGTCCGTTGTCCGACCGGTTCGGGCGACGCGGGATCCTGCTGATCGGCATCGTCGCGTATATCGTCGTCTCCGCGCTCTGCGCCGCCAGCCCGACGGTCGGCCTCCTCATCGCCGCACGGCTCGCGCAGGGTCTCGCGGGCGGGGTCGGCATCGTCGTCGCACAGGCCGCCGGCCGCGACATCTACTCGGGAGGTGCCCTCATCCGGTTCTACGGACGCCTCACCGTCGTGGGCGGATTCGCCGCGATCGTCGGTCCGCTGCTCGGCGGCGCGCTCAACACGGTCGTCGACTGGCGCGGGCTGTTCGTCTTCCTCGCTGTGGCCGGGGCCGCCATCCTGCTCGTCACCCTGGTGGTGTTCCGCGAGACGCTGCCGGTCGCGCAGCGGGTGACCGGCGGATGGTCGCACACGCTCCGCGACTACCGGACGCTGCTCGCCGACCGGGTGTTCCTCGGCGCGGTCCTCAGCCAGGGGTTGCTCTACGCCGCGCTGTTCGCGTACCTCTCCGGCGCCACGTTCGTGCTTCAGGACATCTACGGGCTCTCCCCGCAGGGCTACGCCCTCGCCTTCGGTCTGAACTCCGCCGGGTTCATGGTCTTCGGCTACCTGGGCGGGCGCGCTGCGGAGCGCTGGAGCATCCCGGGCACCCTCGCCGTGGGCACCGTCGTCGCGGGCTTCGGCGGTCTGGGACTCCTCGCCTCGGGCATCACACCCCTGCCGCTCTGGGTCGTGATCGTCTCGCTCTTCGCCCTGGCGAGCGGTGTCGCGATCTCGTCCCCGCCCGCCACCACCCTCGCGCTCGCCGAGTATCCGCGCATCGCCGGGACGGCATCCTCCCTCCTCGGGATGGTGCGCTTCGGATTCGGAGGCATCTCCGCACCGCTGGTCGGGGTCGCCGGCGCGCTCAGCATCCTGCCGCTCGGCATCGTCACCACGGTGTCGGTCGTGCTCGCCGGCGCAGCGTTCCTCGTGCTCGCACGACGACCCTCCCCTCGGCGCGAGGACGCCGCCATACTGAGCGCATGAGCGACAGGGGAACCGGCCGGGCCACTGACGAGAGCGCGTTCGTGCGATTCCTGAAACGGAAGTGGCTGGCGATCGTGCTGATCGCTCTGCTCGTGATCGTGGCCATCCAGAACGGGGTCGGGAACGACCAGGCGACCATCTACGTGCTCTGGACCCAGGTGCAGATGCCGACGTGGCTGCTCGTCCTGATCGTGTTCCTGATCGGCGGCATCACCGGCTGGATCCTCGCGCGCAACCGCGCCGCGCGCAGAGCCCGGCGCTGAGCTGCCCGGCAATCGAAGGAGATCCGGTCGTCTCACCGGCGAATCTCCGTCACCACTGCCATTCGAAGGAGATGAGAGCGGTTGCATCCTTCGTTACGCGGTCAGCCGTTTGCAGCCGTCCCTAGCCCGTCTAGCTTTCCTGCACCTACACTGACCGCATCGTCGTCCGGATGACCGGCACCGGCGGGCGTTCAGCGGCGACCCGTCAGCGAGCCGAACCGCTGAACCCCTGGTGAATGGATGACATGATGACCGATGCTCGAAACAGTGGCGTGACCGTGGTGCTGGTGCACGGGGCGTTCGCCGACGCCGGAAGCTGGGCTCCCCTGGCCGAGATCCTCCAGCGAGAGGGAGTCGCCGTGCTGGCGCCCGCCCTGCCGCTGCGCGGCATCGCCTTCGACTCCGACTACATCCGGAGCGTCTTCTCGCAGGTCGACGGACCGCTGCTCGCGGTCGGTCACTCGTACGGCGGCGCCATCATCACGAACGCCGCGACCGGGCTCGACCAGGTCAAGGGACTCGTCTTCGTCTCCGGGTTCGCACCGGAGGAGGGGCAGACGCTCGGGGAAGTAGAGGGAACCTCCCGCGACAGCGCCCTGGCGCCCGCACTCGTGCAGAAGAACTATCCGGTCGGCGACGGCACGACCGCCGTCGAGCTGTACGTCGCCGAGGCAGAGTTCCCCCGTGTGTTCGCCGCCGACCTCCCCGACGCGCTGGCGAAGGTGCTCGCCGCATCCCAGCGCCCGGTGGCCGCGGCCGCCTTCGAGGAGAAGAACGGTGTTCCGGCGTGGAAGTCGTTGCCGTCGTGGGCCGTCGTCGCCACCGGCGACAAGGCCGCCGGGTCGGATGTGCTGCTGGAGCTGGCCGAGCACGCGGGCGCGCAGATCACCACCCTCGAGGGCTCGCACCTGATCATGGTGTCGCAGCCGCAGCGTGTGGCCGACGTCATCCTGGAAGCGATCCGGGCGGTCGCCTGATGGCCGACGGGCCGGCGAAGCCGCACCCGCCGGACGCCCTGGCGGGCACGCTGAAACGCACCGAGGTGCAGCGGCGGGAGTCCTCCATCCCTGGTCGCATCATCGTGCAGGTGCTCACCGAGATCCCCGAGGGCGTCGAATCGGGATGGCACACGCACCCGGGCGAGGAGGTCGGATACATCGTCGCGGGCACGGTCGAGATGCGCATCCACGGATCGGACACGCTGCTGCTCCACGCCGGTAACGGCTTCCTCATCCCTCCCGACACCCCGCACAACGCCCGCGACCTCGGCCCGGGCGTCGGACACATGCTGTCGACCTACATCGTGTCGCCGGAGGCCCCGCTGGCGAGCTTCGTCGAGCCGGCCGGCTGAGCCGGATTCGCCTCTGGCGTGGCGCGCTTGCGCCGGGTTACGGTGACCGTGCGCCACCGTTCCGCAGCACGTCTCCCTTCACACACTTGTCGAGACCCGGAGGAAAGCATGGGCACCGTCACCACATCGGATGGCACCGAAATCTATTACAAGGACTGGGGAACCGGTCAGCCGATCGTCTTCAGCCACGGCTGGCCGCTCTCGGCCGATGACTGGGACACGCAGCTGCTGTTCTTCCTGCAGCACGGGTACCGCGTCGTCGCTGCGGACCGTCGCGGCCACGGCCGCTCCACCCAGACCAGCGACGGCCACGACATGGACCACTACGCCGCCGACCTGCGAGCCGTGGTCGAAGAGCTCGACCTGCACGACGCCATCCACGTCGGGCATTCCACCGGTGGAGGCGAGGTCGCGCACTACATCGGCACGTACGGCGAGGACCGCGTGGCCCGCGCCGTGCTGATCAGCGCCGTACCCCCGATCATGGTGCAGACCGACAGCAACCCGGGTGGCCTGCCGAAGAGCGTCTTCGACGACCTGCAGGCGCAGCTGGCGAAGAACCGGTCGGAGTTCTACCGCGCCCTCCCGACGGGTCCGTTCTACGGGTACAACCGGCCGGGCGCGGAACCATCGGAGGCCATCATCCAGAACTGGTGGAGACAGGGCATGATGGGCGGCGCCAAGGCGCACTACGACGGCATCGTCGCCTTCTCGCAGACCGACTTCACCGAAGACCTGAAGAAGATCTCGGTGCCGGTGCTGGTGATGCACGGCGAGGACGACCAGATCGTCCCCTACGCCGACTCCGGCCCGCTCTCGGCGAAGCTCGTGCAGAACGGCACGCTCAAGTCGTATCCGGGCTTCCCGCACGGCATGCCGACCACCCAGGCGGACACGATCAATGCCGACCTGCTGGAGTGGCTCCGGTCGTAGGGAGGGGCTCATGTCCTCACGTTCGCGGCGGACGGCGACGGGGATCGTCGCCGTCCTCGCTGCGGCGATCACGGCCGCCGGCGTCGCATCCACGGGCAGGAAGACACCCGGGGAGCGGATGACGCCGGTCGGCGCGATCGCCCGCGGCACAGCGGCCGGCGTCGTCGGCACGCTCGCATTCGACCTCTGGCTGTACCTGCAGTACCGGAGGGGTCGCGGGAAGGAGCCGTTCCCGGATTGGGAGTTCTCCGCCGATGTGACCGGCTGGGACACGGCCCCGGCGCCCGCACAGGTCGGGCGGCGGATCGTCGGCGGCCTGTTCGAGGCGGAGCTGCCGGACGAACGCGCCGCCTCCATGAACAACGTCGCCCACTGGGCTTACGGCCTTTCCGGCGCCGTGGCGTACGGCGTGGTCGCCGGCTCCCTGCGGCGTCCCCGGACGGGCTACGGCCTCCTGCTCGGCGTGGGGATGTTCCTCTCCGGCTACGTGATCCTGCCCCCGCTGGGCCTGTACAAACCGATCACCGAGTACGACGCGAAGACCCTCGGAAAGGACCTGGCGGCGCACCTCGTCTATGGGACGACGACGGCCGCGGTGTTCTCGTCGCTGCGCCCACACAGACGGTAGTCGGGCGGCCCCGGACGGCGCCCGGCGCCTCTTGACCGATGCCTTCTTTGTCGTAATACTTAGGCACGTGCCTAAGTATCGCGACGAGCTCGACGCCGTGCTCCGCGCCCTTGCGGATCCGACGCGCCGCGCCGTCGTGGAAAGGCTGGCGAAGTCCCCGGCAGTCGTCTCCGAGCTCGCCGCTCCCTTCTCGATGGCGTTGCCCTCACTGATGCAGCATCTGCAGATCCTCGAGAACGCGGGAGTGGTCACCTCCGAGAAGCACGGTCGGGTCCGTACCGTCAGCCTGCGACCCGGCGCCCTCGACATCCTGCACCTGTGGCTCGGCGAGCAGCGCACGCCCGCCGAGCACCACGCCGACCGACTGGGCATCCACCTGGTCCGCACCACCACGAAGGAGACCTGAAATGACTCGCGTCCGCCTCGACATGTTCGTCTCACTGGACGGCTACACCGCCTCCGACCCGGAACCCGACAACCCGATGGGAGCCGACTGGGGTCGCCTGACAGCCGCCTACGCGAAGACCCGCACGTTCCACGAGCGCGTCTTCGGCGACAGCAGCGGCGCCGGGACCACCGGCGTGGACGACGCCTACGCCGCTGGGTTCTTCGAGGGCGTCGGCGCCGAGATCATGGGGGCGGGGATGTTCGGGCTGCACACGTATCCCGACGACCCCGACTGGAAGGGCTGGTGGGGCGACCGGCCCCCGTTCGGAACCCCGGTGTACGTCCTCACCGGCACCGCCCCGCGTCCGCCCATCCCGATGGAGGGAGGGACGACGTTCCACTTCCGCAGCGGCTCCGTCGAGGACGTCCTCGCGGAGGCGGCCGCCGCCGCGGACGGTCAGGACGTACGGATCGGTGGCGGTGTGGGCACGGCGCGCGAGTTCCTGCGCGCCGGGCTCGTCGACGAACTGCACCTGCAGGTCGCACCGATCATCCTCGGCCGGGGCACGCGGCTGTGGGACGGCCTGCCCGGCCTCGACCTCACCCACGAGGTGACGTCGCAGGTGGCCGAGAGCGGCACTATCCACGTCACGTTCAGCCGAAAGGAGCGCGCATGAGCGCCGAACGCCGCCTCGCCCGCGCCGGGTTCACCCTGACCCGCGACTACCCGGCACCGATCGAGCGCGTCTGGGATGCGTTCGCCGACGAGAGTCAGAAGCTCTCCTGGTGGGGAGCCGGCGACGCCATCGAGCCGCGGGAGTGGGCGTTCGACTTCCGTGTCGGCGGGCGCGATGTCGCGGAGGGGAAGTTCCACGACGGACCGGTGTCGCGCTACGAGGCCACGTATACCGACATCGTCACGAACGTGCGCATCGTCACGACGTACGACATGTGGATCGACGGGGACCACATGTCCACGTCCGTGGCGTCGCTCGAGTTCGAAACGATCGAGGAGGGCACCCGGTTCACCCACGTGGAGCACGGCGTGTTCTTCGACCGGTTCTGGGCCGACGGACCGGGACGCGAACGGGGCACCGCAGGCCTCCTCGACGCGCTGGGCCGCAACCTCGGAGCTGGTGCGGTTCTCAGTTGATGCGAGCGCGGGGTCACGGCTGGTGCGTGATCGTCAGCTCGGGCGCGCTGAAGGGGAACGGGAAGACGACCGTGCCTCCGGAGGTGAGCGCGCTCATCGGCACGAGCATCATCCACACCAGGCCGATGAGGCCGCAGACGAGCGCGATGATCACGATCGCGGTGGCCGCGCGATCCAGGATGCGGAGCGCATCCGCTACCGTCGCCGACCGTCGGGCGATCCGGCCGATCGCGATGAACAGGATCGCCCCGAACGCGGCGTACACGATCCAGCTGGGCCGGAGGACGAGGTTGGCGCACGTGGTCTGGACCGCTTCGCCCGAGCCCACCTCGCCACCGTTGTCCGAGCAGCTGCCGGCGCTCCCGGTGCTGAGGATCGTGTAGACCACGGCGGCGCCCGCCGTCGTGATCAGCACGCGCCGCAGCCGGATCAGGATGGGTCCGGCGGGGAGCGCCGAAAGCTCTCCGGTCTCGACCGTAGTGGCCCCCGTCGTCCGCATTGCGCCCCCTAGCGTCCTCGACTGCAACGACCCTATCGAGGAGGGGTGCCGTGCATCCAGAGGGTGCTCCGACCCGTAACGTGTTCCTATGCCTCCGACGTTCACCATCCGGCGCGCCGACTTCCGCTCCGCCGCACTTCACGACTTCGTGCAGTCGCACCTCGACGACCTGGAGCCGACGGCTCCCGCCGAGAGCAGGCACGCCCTCGGCGCCGAGTCGCTGCAGTCCCCCGGGGTCCGGCTCTGGGTCGCGAACGACGGACCGGCGATCGTCGGCATGGCCGCCCTCGCCGAACTCGGGGAACCCGGCCACGAAGAGCTCAAGAGCATGCGCACCGATCCGGCCCGGCGCGGCGAAGGCATCGCCGCATCCCTGCTCGCCTTCGTGCTCGACGACGCCCGCTCACGCGGAATCGAGCGGGTCTCGCTGGAGACGGGATCGATGGAGTTCTTCGCCCCGGCCCGTCGCCTCTACGCCCGCGCCGGCTTCACGCCCTGTCCCCCGTACGGCTCGTACATCGAGGACCCGAACAGCACGTTCATGACGCTGACTCTTCAGAGATCGGCGTAGCTCGCTACGCCGCCTCGGGGTGCAGGATGACCTTGGTCCACCCGTCTTCTCGGGCGTCGAAGCGCGCGAAAGCGTCCGGCGCGGCGTCGAGGGGCAGTTCGTGGGACACGATCGTTCCCGGGTGCGCCTTGCCGCGGATGATGAGGTCGCGCAGCTCGCGGTTGTAGCGCTTCACGGGGCACTGACCTGTGCCGATCGACAGCCCCTTCTCCCACGCGGCTCCCCAGTCGAATCCGACGCGCCCCTCCTTCGCCTCCTCGTTCGGGGCGCCTGGGTCCTGCGGAACGTAGACGCCGACCACACCCAGGCCGCCCGTGGCTCGCACGACACTCACCAGTCCGTCCAGCGCGAGCTCGGGGTGCTCCTCTCCCGCCGGATCGTGCGCCTGGAAGCCGACCGCCTCGACTCCACGGTCGACGCCGAAACCGTCCGTCAGATCCATGATCGCCTGGATCGGGTCGCCGTCGGCGAGTGAGACGGCGGTGGCTCCGAACGACTCCGCCAGCCGGAGACGGTCGGGCTCCTTGTCGACGACGAAGATCTGGGATGCTCCGCGTAGTGCCGCACTGTGCGCGGCCATCAGCCCCACCGGGCCGGCGCCGAAGATGGCGATCGTCTCCCCCGGTTTCAGCCCAGACATCTCGACACCGTGGTAACCGGTCGGGAAGATGTCGGACAGCATCGTGAAGTCCGTCTCCCATTCCGTGCCCTCCGGCAGTTCGAGCAGGTTGAAGTCGGCCCACGGCACACGCAGGAATTCGGCCTGTCCGCCCCAGTACGGACCCATCTTCGGATAGCCGTACCCGGCGCCCGGGTTACCGGACGGATTCGCCCTCAGGCACGCGGAGGTGAAGCCGTTGTTGCAGTTGCGGCAGGTGCCGCACGCAAGGTTGAACGGAACGGACACCCGGTCGCCGACGTGGATACGGTTCACGCCCGACCCGACGTCGACCACGACGCCCATGTTCTCGTGGCCGTACACCATCCCCTCGTCCATCTCCGCCCGGCCCTCATAGGGATGCAGGTCGGAGCCGCAGATGTTCGCACTCGTGATCCGGATGATCGCATCCAGTGGCGACTCGATTTTCGGGTCGTCGACCTGCTCCACCGCGACCTCACGCGGACCTCTGTAAACGACAGCCTTCATGATCCATCCTCCTTGCGTCGGCTACAGCGGAACGTACGCGCGCATCAGCCGTCGTCAGCGGGTTGTGCTGGCGGATCGATCCGAGTAGTCCTGCCGGACCGGGGAGGCCGGGTCACTCTTCTTCGGCGGCCTCCTCGGCTTGCTCACCGTGGTCGACGATGTCGCCTTCGGTGAACAGGATGCCGCGAGCGGTGGTCCGCCACTGCGGCTTCGCCCTCAGCAGGAATTCGAGCTCCATGCTGAAGTGCTTGTACTCCTCCGCGAGCGAGTCCCGCATGATCGCCTGAGCCGTCGCATCCTTCTCGACGGCGATGCGCTGTTCATACCAGCCGATCGCCTCCGCCTCCTCCGACAGGCTTGCGCACATCCGGGCGAAGGTCCGGGTCTCCTCGGGCAGTTCGTTCGGTGGCTCGTGATACTGGTCGGTGGACATCGATGCACCGTCCTTCCCGGCGCCGGGCGACGCCTCTGCCGGCACCGTACGCCCACGGGATTCTGTCCTCGCGGTCAGCGGAGATGCGAGAGGAGCCTGACCGACCGGTTCCGCCATCGGATCCCCGCACCGGTCGCCGGGACCAGGAAGTGGGATGTTGCCCACGCGCCGCGCTGCGTCCGCCGGACTCGGGGGCGGTGAGACCGTTCGTACGCTTCGAAGGCGGCTGCATGATCGCCGGGATGCGAGCGGAGGGCATCGGCGAGGGCCTTCCCCGCGATGATGGCGTTGCTCGAGCCCTCCCCGAAGACCGAGAGACAGCTCGCCGCGTCACCGAGAAGCGCTACCCGTCCGCGACTCCAGGTGTCCGTGGCGATTCGGGTCACGGCATCGAAGTAGATGTCCTCCGCCGATCGCCAGCTGTCGAGGAACTCGGCGGTCAGCCATCCCGAGCGGGCGTACGTGTTGGCGACAAGTCTCCGTCCGGCTTCGGGGTCGTGGTGATCGTAGTCGGCGCTGCTCCGGAAGATGAAGGCGACCCCGGGGTCGCCGCCAGCCGGGTGAACCGCCACCAGGCGGTTCGGTTCGTTGTAGAGCAGCACCTGGCGGGGATCCCGGATGTGGATCGACGTGCGCATCGTGGCGATGAACATCCCGAACGGCCGCGCAAAGCTGCGCTCCGGACCGAACGCTATTCGTCGTACGGCGGAGTGCAGACCGTCGGCGCCGAAGACGAGGTCGAATCGTTCGGCTCCGGCACGTTCGAATTCGGCCGTCACTCCGTGCCGGTCTTCTGCGAGGGCCGTGATCGAATCGCCCCTCAGCACCCGGGTTTCGGCGGTTACCGCCTCTACCAGCGCTGAGGCCAACTCCGCGCGCGGCACCTCGAAACTGCGCCCGGCGGTCGCCGCCGCCGCCGATCGGGTGCGGATGACCGCCGTGACAATCCCCCGGCGATTCACGAAGGCCGCTTGATCCGCCCCGGTGTCCGCGGAGCGGAGGCGTCCGACGATCCCCATCGCCCGCACGATCTCCACAGCAGGCCCGCGCACGTCGACCGGGCTGCCGCTGGAGCGGTCGGTGTCGGCCTTCTCGACGAGCGTGAGCTCCCATCCGTCGCGCGCCAACCAGAAGGCGAGGGTCGCCCCCGCGACCCCCGCTCCGCTGATCAACGCCCGCTTGGTCAGGCGGCCGCCAGTGCTTTGGCCTTCAGCGTGGCGAACTCGGCCGGCGTGATCGCCCCGCTGTCGAGGAGCTGCTTGCCCTGTTCGATCTCGGCAGACGGCGAGCTGGTGCCCGCCACGGAACGGATGTACTGGTCGGTGTTCGACTGCGCCTGCGCCGACCCGGCAGCCGCCCTCTGAGCCATGCGCCCACCACGCGCGATCAGGTAGATGAAGGCCGCAAGGAACGGCACGAACACGAGGAACAGCACCCACAGCGCTTTCATCCAGCCGTTGAGCTCCGGGTCACGGAAGACGTCGATGATGACCCTGATGAAGATCGAGATGCACACGACGACGATGTAGAACCAGAAGGACCAGACAATGAAATCCCAGAAAGTCATGACAACTCCATTCACTTCGCGAAAGCGGCCATCCACCTCGCGTGGCCTGAAGCTACTTCCTGGATACGGTCTGCGGTAACCCCCTTCTTACGGCCGGAACACCGCACGGAGCGCGTTGGGACGGACGCGAGCCGCGGGCTCCTGGCGTATTGGTGTCTGCCCGCCGCCCAGGCGCAGGAGTACCTTGTGGCCGATGGGGGAAGGCGGATAGCCATGGACGACAAAAACGAGGCACAGCCGGGTCGCATTCGGCTGCACCCTCCGGCACCCGCAGGATTCGACCCCTTCGAGGCGACACCGCATCAGCTGGCCGGGCATGGACTCCCCCGGCGGCCCGAGGTGGCTAGCGAGCCCGACCTCGCCAAACTCTGGGAGCGGAAGGCAGCGCAATACCGGGACTTCGAGCACATGCACCCGGTCGTCCTCGACCCCGGGCCCGTGCCCCCAGCCGTCGGCCCGGCACTCGGACCCGACGCGATCGACTCGGCCGGCTACTCGCTCACCAGCAGCTCCGGGCCCTTCACCGCCCTCTTCCTCACCTGGACGGTGCCCGATTTGCTTTTCGACGCCGACCCGTTCGGCATCAACAGCCTGCACACGTTCGCGGGCCTCGGGTTCCTCGACGTGCACACCCAGCTCACGGTGAACGCGGCCCAGTCCGTCACCTGCTCGCTGTGGGCGCAGGGCGTCGGCACGGTCGGGCTGGCGGTGCGCCCGGGCGATGTGATCAGCGCCTCCCTCTGCCTGAACACGAATGCGGCCGGGACCGCCGCATACTTCTTCACGAACGAGACGACCGCGCGGACGATGAGCTTCAGCGTCGACACCGGATTCCCACCGGCGGTCACGGTGGACGCTGGGGTGACCCGGGACGGCGTCCTCCGGCCCGGTCAGAGTCTCGCCCGATTCGGCACCGTCTACTTCGACGAGATCAGCGCCTACAACTCGGCCGGTCACCAGTCGCTCCTGTTCGGTCAGGCGATCACGATGACGGACGGCGGAACCGTGCTCGCCACCCCGTACAAGCTCACCGACTACACCTTCAAGGTGGTCAGCGGGCGCTGAGCGCCGGTCACCCCTCGGCCTCGGGCGGGATGTTCTGGTTGACGTGGAAGACGTTGTCCGGGTCGTACTTCGCCTTGATGGCCGCGAGCCGCCGGTAGTTTCCGCGATAGGAGGCCCTGATGCGGTCGGCACCTTCGTTCATCAAGAAGTTGATGTACCCGCCGCCGGCCGAGCTCGGGTGCAGCGCCTGCCAGTAGTCGCGTGCCCATTGCGCGATACGCTCCGCGTTCGCCGGGTCGGGGTCCACTCCGACGATGACGCCGGCCCAGCCACCGTCGCGGTACGCGAAAGCAGTGGCGTCCGGCGCGACCCGGCTCACCGCGCCGTCGATCGGATAGAGGTGCATGGTCGACTTCGGAGTCGGCAGCTTCGCGCCATACTCGACATGCACGTCGATGGCCGCGTCCGGGATCTCGGTGAAGAAGTCCGCCCGCCAGTACCACTGCAGCCCCGGAGGGTAGATGGCGTCGAAGGCGCCCTGCAACGCGGAGTACGGCATGGGCTGAAGGCCGACGAGCAAGGGCGATCCGAATGTTCTGACCGGTTCGAGCACCTCATCCGCCCGCTCCGGTGCTCCGGTGTAGCACCAGACGATTGCACAGGCCTTCCGCTCCCACAACTCTTCGGGGAAAGGCGGTCCCGCCGGTATCGAGAGGATGCCGAACCAACCGTTCAGCTCCTCCGGGAGTCTCGGCAACGTCTCGCGGTACCAGCGCATAACCTCGGCGGTGTCGGCGAAGTCGTAGAGCACCGGGCCGCCGATGATCGTGCCGTGGTCGCCGATGTCGTGGCACCGGAAGGTGAACGACGTGACGACCCCGAAGTTGCCCCCGCCGCCGCGCAGGGTCCAGAACAGGTCGCTGTGGGTGTTCTCGTCCGCCGTCACGGTGGAGCCGTCGGCCAGCACCACGTCCGCGGCCAGGAGGTTGTCGACGGTGAGGCCGAAGCGGCGGGCGAGGTAGCCGATGCCGCCTCCGAGGGCCAGTCCGCCGACGCCGGTGGTCGAGACGATCCCCGCGGGAGTTCCCATGCCGGCGGCGACCGTCGCCCGGTCGACCTCGCCCCACGTGCATCCGCCACCGACCCGGATGGTGTGGGCGTCAGGCTCGACGGTGATCTCTCGCATCGGTGCGAGATCGATCACGAGGGCGTCGTCCCAGATCCCCAGACCGCCGGCATTGTGCCCGCCGCCTCGTACTGCGATGTCGAGCCCGTGCTCGCGGCCGAAGCGGACGCACGCGACCACGTCGGCCGCATCTCGGCAGGCGGCGATCGCAGCCGGCCGTTTGTCGATCATCGCGTTGTAGACGGAACGGGCCTCGTCGAATCCCGGATCGTGACGGGTCGTCAGCGTCCCGCTCAACTGCGTTGCCAGTTCTTCGAACGGCGCCGCGACGGCGCCGGGTGTGTTCGTGATCATCGTCGTTCTCCCTTGGACTCGGAAATTCGATGCCAGGGCGTGAAGCCACTATCGCAGCGTCGCGCCGGAGGTTAACTACCCACTGTCTGCAACACACGGGGATGCGCGCCCACCACCGAAGCACTGGTCGGCGTGGCCGAGCCGCGGAGGCCCATCCTGAACCGGGCCCGCAACTCCTCGCCTCCTGCCGAGAAGGTGTGAACCATCGGCCTGGTGCGGACCAGGGAGGGGCCGGTGATCTCGATCAGCCGGCCAGTGTGCGCGTTCCGGTAGACGTAGTCGAGGTCCGGCCCTGTGAGGGTCGCAGTGAACTGCGCCTCGTCGCCGAGGCGGACCTCCGCCTTCCTCCCTGCGCCCGGGAGCAGCTCGCTCGACCAGGCGATCAGACCGTCCAGCCACGCGCGCACGTGCGCGTCGATGAGAGCCGCGAGCTCCGGTGGGAGGATGCCGTTCCGGGTCCACCCTGCACCACGCGCCGCCAGGATGGCGTCGAGCTCGTGACGGAGGTAGCCGCGTCCCGCCTCGATCAGGTCCGCCAGGCGATCCTCGGCGCCCTCGGCGGTAGCGACCTCGAACGAGATCGTGCGGGGCCAGTCGCCGTCCGCCTGGTCGAGCTCGACCGCCGCCAGCACCCGATCGCAGAAGGCCGCAGGTAAGCACGCCCGCCGACGGCACGCTCGGGTGGTCGTCGTCGCGACGGCTCCCGTCGCGTCGAGGGTCGTCACATCGAAGAAGACGGAATCGCGTCGGCTGGTCCTCCGGGCGGGGCACGGGTCGATCGTGAGCTCCTCGAGGAGGAGCTCGACGCGAGCCAGGTGACCTGTCGCTGCCCCTCCCGGGTCCCGGACGATCGAGTCCGGCTCCCCGGTCGGTGACACCTGTGACGCGCGGATCATCCCATCCGTCCCGGCGTCCGCGACTGTGGCGGGGATAGGCGGTCGCACTGCGCGTCCGCCGGGCCCCCGGCGCAACGACTCCGCGATGGCCGGGCGAAGGTCGCCGGGGACAGCCCGGAAGAAGGCGGCGA
Organism: Leifsonia sp. RCC_180; assembly: GCF_058138205.1. Classification (NCBI taxonomy): domain Bacteria; kingdom Bacillati; phylum Actinomycetota; class Actinomycetes; order Micrococcales; family Microbacteriaceae; genus Leifsonia; species Leifsonia sp. RCC_180. The sequence goes on from NZ_CP200340.1 coordinate 1,830,808, forward strand.
AATCGCCGACCTCGTCCAACTCGCCGTTGGCGAGGTTCCGCTCGCCGTCGAGAAGGAACGCCTCGAATGATCGCCGCCCGGACTCGTAGCCCTGGGCGGACGGCTCCGGTTGGCTCGTCGTCACGGTCATGATGTCCTCCAGGGATGGGCGCGATTCGGCGCGATGGTCCATCGGGCCGCTCAGGCCACAGGCTAGGACCGCATCCCCACCCTCGACCTGACCAGAACTGACCATCCTTGCCTCGCATCGTCTAGTCATTTCGCGCCATGGACCCGCGCAGTGTCGTCGCGCTACCCTGGGGCCATGCGGGACCGGTCCGCCACGACCCTTCCGCCACGGTGGGGAACGCCCGGTCAGCCGCCGTTCGTCGCCCGAACTGAAGAGGTCGCGGAACTCGAGATCGCGTGGTCAGACGTCCAACTGGGCGCCGGCCGCGCTGTCTTCATCAGTGGCGCTCCGGGCATCGGAAAGTCCCGCCTGGTCAGCACGGTGTGCACCGCTCTGCACGAGGCCGACGGCGCGGTCGTTCTCACCGGCGCGTGCGTACAAGACCTCGCCGCGCCGTTCGAGCCGTTCGACGGCCCTATCCGCGACCTTCTGACGATGGTCCACGTCCCGGACGGCGACCGCGACCTCGCGCGCTCCGTCGACCTGCTCGAACGGGCATTCGCGCAGCCGGTGTCGGCGGACGGTATGGAGGGCGGGCAGGCGCGTCTCTTCCAGGCGGTCAGCGAACTGCTGCTCGCGGTCGCCGACGTGCGCCCGCTGATCCTGGTCGCCGAGGACCTCCACTGGGCGGCGCCGAGCGCGTTGCGTCTGCTCTCCCGGATCGTCGCGAACACGGTCGACGCCCGGCTGCTCGTCATCGGCACCCTGCGTTCGACCCGTCCGGACCGGTCGGATCAGCTGGCCGATGTCCTCGCCGACCTCGGTGGACTGGAGGGGGTGAGGCGATGTGAACTCGCCCCGTTCACCGTCGCCGAGATCGCCCAATTCGTCAGCGTGGCAGGCGGGGTGACGGCCGACGTCGCATCCGGGTCGGCCGTGGTCCTCCGCGCCCTGACGGGCGGCAACCCGTTCCTGGTGCGCGCGACGTGGCAACGCGTCGTCGACTCGTCAGACTCCCTCGGCTCCGAGGACACCGTGGTCCTCGAACTGCCGAGTGCGACCCCCGACCTCCTGCGCTCCCGGATCGCCGCCCTGACGGGACCACAGCGAGACGTCCTGGAACTGGCGGCGGTTCTGGGCCAGGAGTTCGATATCGCCGAACTCGTGGCGGTCAGCTGTTCGACGCTGGAGGTCACGCTGTCCGCCATCGACGTCGCTGTCGCATCCGGTCTCCTCGAAGCACCGCAGCCGTCGCGCGAGACGCTCCGCTTTCCGCACGCGATCGCTCGGCAGGCGCTCTTGCAGCAGTGCTCGCGTGCAGAGGTCATGGCGATGAACGCGCTGGTCGCCCACACGCTCGAGGCCGGCTTCCCGACCGCTCCCCGCCTCGTGCAGAGACTCGCCCACCACTACACCGAGGCACGGGCTCTCGGGTACGGCGAACGTGCGGCCACCTACCTGACGAGGGCGGCCGAGGCCGCGGACGCGCGGCTGGCGCACGACGACGCCGCGCGTTCGTTCGACCGTGCGGCAGAGCTGGTCACGGACCCGTCGGCCCGGGATCGTCTCCGGCTCCGAGCGGTGCACAGCTGGATCCTGGCCTCCGACTTCGCTCACGCGCGGTCGACGGCCCTCCGGGTCATCGGGGAGGGCGACCCCCGTTCCCGCCTCCATGCGGCGATCGAGTTCGAGGAGGCATCCTGGCGACCGGGACTGCACGGCGACGAGGCACGCGGACTGCTCACCTCGGCGTTGTCGGCGATCCCGGCCGTCGAAGGCGATCCGCTGCACGTCCGCGGGCTGGCGGCCCTCGGGCGCGCCACGGCGTTCACCGGCGACCTCGACGAAGCGGCCGCACTGGGCGACCGTTCGATAGCCGCCGCCCGCCGACTCGGCGACCGCGGGGTCCTGGCGGAAGCGCTGCGCGTGACCGTGTCGCAGACCTTGGGCCCGCGAGACATCGGCGCGCGGCTCGCGCGGAGCAGGGAGCTGGCCCGCCTCGCGGGCGGCGCACACGACGAGGCCTTCGGCGCAGCCGCGTATGTGCGCAGCGCGACCTCCTATGTCGCCGGCGAGCGCGCGGAGCTCGATCAATGCGAGCTCGATCTGGCGGAGACCGCGCGCCACTGGGGTTCGTATTGGGCATACTTCGCGAGTTGCGTGCGGTTCGGGCGCTCGCTCGCGGGCGGCGAACTCGACGGGACCCGGGCGGCGATCCTGGGCATCCAGCGGGCGGAGCGCGAATTCCGGTCGGACGCCACATCCGGAGCCGGCGCATTGCAGGGCTTCATGCTCCGGCGTGAGAGCGGCGTCCTGGAAACGGTGCGCCCCTTCGTGACCGGCGACGAGTCCCCCGAGACGCGGTGGGCACCCGGCCTCCTCGCCCTCTACACGGAGCTCGGGTTGGCGGAGCCGACGCGGCGCCTCCTCACGTGGATGCTCGACCACGACCATCCCGACGCGCACCATTCCTCCGACTGGCCGGCGTGCCTCGCTTTCATGACCGAGGCCGCCGTGTGGCTCGAGGATCCGGCGCTCGCCGCCCCGCTTCATCCCTGGCTGCTCGAGTACCAGGGACTGAACCTGATGGCCGGCTACTTCGTCGCGGTGTTCGGAAGCACCGATTGCTACCTCGGCGAGGTCGAGTCCCTCTGCCGCTTCGGTGCGCCCCTCAACCGATTCGGCGCGGCCCTCGAGATGAACGAGCGAATGGGCGCGCCCCTGCATACGGCGTACGCGCTGGCGGCGGAAGCCACGTGGCTTCGGCGCGACGATCCGGCCTCAGCGACGGCCGCCGAATTGGTCTCGCGCGCACGGTCGATCGCCGAGCCCGCGCGGCTCCGGCGCGTCCTGCGCGTCCTTGGCCCGGCGCATCCAGACCACGTGCCGCGAACCCACGGGCTGACGCTGCGCGAGGTCGAAGTCCTGCGGCTGGTGGCAGAAGGACGCAGCAACAAGGAGATCGCGGCACACCTGGTCATCACCGAGAACACCGCCGCCAACCACGTGCGCAGCATCCTCTCGAAGACCGGATCGAGCAACCGGACCGCGGCGGCCATGCTGGCCCGGGAACGCGGTCTGCTCTAGCCGGTCGCGGCTAGCGCAACGGGATCAGCTGTCCGCTGGGCATGACCGTGCCCTCCACTTCGACGACCGAGTCGGCCGGCATCCCCGCCCGCGCTGCCGCCGCGCGGATCGCTTCGATCGACGGCGCCTCGTAAAGGCAGTAGCTCTTGCGATGGTCGACCGAGAGGAACGAGTACAGCCACCGCACGTCTTCCTCGTCGTTGATCAGGTTGATGCCAGGAGCGGCCTCGATCGGGATGTCGACCCGCTCGGCGTAGTTCCGTTCGATCACGAAGAACGGCATGACCGCACCCCCTTAGTGCTTGCCGCCACGATAGTCTCCATGGGCCGTTTCGCGGCTACCGGACCGCAGACGCCCCGCGAGCCCATCAGCTCGCGGGGCGTTGTGTCGTCAGAGCGGAGCAGCTCAGAGCGCTGCGATGCCCTCCCCGCCGACCGCGCCGGGAACGACGACCGAGCCGACCGAGGTCAGGCTGCCGTCGGCGTTGATCCGGAAGGCGTCGACGCCTCCGTTCGCACCGGTCTGGGCGTAGAGGTAGCGGCCGTCCGAGGAGGTCGCCGCGTCGACCGTGCCCGGTCCGGTCGGGTTCGTGCCGAGCGCCGTCAACGCGCCGCTGCCCGCATCCGTGTACCCGGAGAGGGTCGCACTGCCGGCGTTGGAGGCGTAGAAGTGTGCGCCGTCCGCGACGATCCAGCAGGTGGCCGCCTGCCCGGTCGGGGCCACGGCGATCGGGGTCACAGTACCTGTGGGCTGGATGGCGAAGGTCGCGACCGCATTGGTTCCCGCCTCGGCGACGACCAGGTGGCCGGCGGCGTCGAAGGCCACGGCGAAGGGCACCGCGCCGGGCTCCGGAGTCACCACCGGGGTCTGCGAAACGCCGCCGAACCGGTTGACCGCGAAAACGTCGATCGCGCTTCCGTTGCCCTTGGTGGTCACCACGAGCTGGGATCCGCTCGGCGTGAACGCCACTTGTCCCGGCGTGTGGGTGAATTCGGGCGTCTGCGTCGGGTCGAGTCCGAGCGACCGGTTCCAGGACGGAACGCGGACGAGGAAGTCTCCGACGCGCAGGTAGCCCTGGACCGTTCCGCCCGCGCGGGCGTTCAGCACGTAGACGAGGCCGCCGTGCGACGTCACGCTCACCGGGAAGGAACCGCCGGAGGGCAGCACTTCGAGCCGGAACAGCCGGTCCCCATCGACGGCGAAGACGGTGACGGTGTTACTGCCCGCGTTCACCGCGTAAAGCAGCCCCCGGTCGTAGACGAGGGATCCCTGCGAGGCCAGGTGGTCGACGACCGACCCCGTGAGGGCGCCGCCGAGTCCACCGGTGGAGTAGGTGCCGGCCTGATGCAGAGTCCCGTCGGGCGCCCGGTCGTAGGCGACCACGGCGTTGCCGGCGAGGCCATCGGTCTGCACGAAGACGGCTGACGTGGAATGGTTCGCGTTCAACGGTTCGGCGTTCGACTGCGCCGGTGCCGCGATCGCCGGTCCGGCGAAGAGCGCGGTCGCTGCGAGGGCGGCTGCCGCCGCGACAGCGAGACGGAATTCGGTTCTCATGATTCTTCCTTCGATCGTTCGGTCTCCGATGGGACATCGGTTGCCGAGCGCCTCGTGCGCAGTGGCGCTCCCTCGGTTAGTGACAGGCCGTCGGGGATGCTTACCGAACTGGCCGTAGCATCGGCTTCATGGATGACGGTGACGTGCGCCCCGAGCGGTGGCAGCCGTCCAGCGACGTCCGTGCGGAGACCGACCACTGGCGGCGCACGCTCACGGCGGGCGGTGCAGAGCAGCGGGATGCCGAGGGCCGCCTGTATGCGCTCCTGCTCCGGGTCGCGCAGGGCGAGGTCCGGCGACGGTCCGTGTCGCTTCCGTTCTCCGGACCGGAGCTGGATGACATCGCGCACCAGGCAGCGGCCGACGCTGTCATCGGGGTGCTCCGACGCCTCCACGAGTTCCGGGGCGAGAGCCGCTTCACCACGTGGGCCTACACGTTCGCCGTCTTCGAAGTGTCGAGCAAGGTCGGCCGCCACTTCTGGCAGCATCCCGCCGTGTCACTCGACTCCACCGGATGGGATCGGCTTCCGGACCGCCTCGGCATCTCGCCGGAGGAGGCGGGCATCGCCGACGAGTTGCTCACTGCGCTCCGCACCGCCATCCAGACGGTCCTCACCCGACGGCAACGCGAGGTGCTCCTCGCGGTGGTGGTGCAGGGCATCCCACTCGACGCGCTGGCCGTGGCACGCAAGACCACCCGTGGCGCCCTCTACAAGACGCTCTTCGACGCGCGACGGAAGTTGCGGGGCTACCTTGTCACTAATCATTATCTGGACGACGGCGGGAAGGAGACGACATGAGCGCACGAGAACGCCTCGAGCGTTTCCTGCACACCGACCCAGCCGATTCGGGCTGCGCGGAGACCATGTCGCTCATGCACGTGTTCGCCGAACTCGTCCTCTCCGGCGTGGATGCGGCAGCTCGCTACCCCCGGATCGCCGCGCACCTCGCGGGCTGCGACGCGTGCAACGAGGACTTCACGGGGCTGCTGGCGGCGCTCTCGCGTTAGTGTGCCTCGACGTGCGTTTTCAGCGCCGTCATCGTTCGCGCGCTCTCCGCCGCGGCCATCCGCACGAGCATCGGCTGCACCGCGCGGAGCATGCCGTGAGTGGTCAGTTCGCCGACGCGCGTGAGATGCGTTCCGGTGCCGGTGTCGTCGATGTCGTACCGGATGAAGGCGTCGAGGCTGCCTGACGGGCGCCGCTGGTGGAACTGGAGCGCCTGATCGGGCACGTCCTCGATGAGTTCTCCGCGCATCCGTCCGAGCATCGTCGAGTCTTCGTAGCGGCCAGACGAATCTGCGACCGGACCCGCCGTCCGCGTCCCGTGGTAGACAATCGAGCGGCCCAGCCAGGTCGGGAACGCGTCGACGGCGCGGAGTGCGGCATACACCTCGTGTGCCGGCGCATCGATGTCGATGCTGTTGGTGATCCGGACCATGGGACCAGTCCTACACCTGCGCACGGCTGCGGCGCAGCCTCCTTCTCTCCCTATCCGCCGCCGCGCCGCTCATCCCTGGTTCAGGAGATCGAGCACCCGCGCGGCCTCGGTCGCCATGGCCCGCCGACCGCGGTCGAGGTAGCGACGCGGGTCGACGACCGACGCGTCTGCGGCCAGGGCATCGCGCACCGCCGCGGTGAACACCACGTTGAACCGCGTGCCCAGATTCACCTTGCGGATGCCGGCCCGGCAGGCCCCGCGCACCACCTCGTCGCCCACGCCCGACGACCCGTGCAGCACGAGCGGAACGGGGACACGGTCACGCAGCACCCTCAGCAGTTCGAGGTCGAGGGATGCGGACTGCTCGGTCATCGCGTGGGAGCTGCCGACCGCGACGGCGAGACCGTCGACACCCGTCTGCGCGACGAACGCGGCCGCCTCGGTGGGGTCGGTGCGCGCCGTCGCCGAGTGGACGCCGTCCTTGCCGCCGACCTCGCCCAGCTCGGCCTCCACCCAGATCCCTGAGCGGTGAAGTTCCGTCGTCAGCGCGGCGGTCTGCGCGACGTTGTCGGCAAAGTCCAGCCGGGAGCCGTCGAACATGATCGAGGTGAAGCCGAGGGCGGCAGCCTCCCGGATGAGGTCGATGTCGTCCGCGTGGTCGAGCTGCACCGCGACGGGGACCGACGAGCGCCGCGCGGCCTCGAGGAGGGCCCGGCCGAACGGCGCCAGCGAACCGTGATAGCGGACCGCGTTCTGGGAGAGCTGCAGGATGAGGCCCGTCGACCGCTCTTCGGCCGCCGCCAGGAACGCCTCGACGTGCTCCAGGAGGATGACGTTGAAGGCGGCGACGGCCGTCGGCTCCGGCGAACCCAGCAGCAGCTCGTGCGGCGTGACCAGGCTCATGCGCGCACCCGCGCCCGGACCGGCCCCGTTCCGGCGCCGGACGCCTCGATCGCCCGGTCGATCGCATCCAGCTCGTCGGGGGTGAGGTCGAGGGATGCGGCGACGATCCAGTCGTCGATCTGTTCCGGCTTCCTGGCACCGACGATCGCACCGGTGACGCCCTCGAACGAGAGCGCCCAGGCCACGGCGACCGCACTCGTGGAGACGTCACGCTGCGCGCCGACCGCGGCGAGCGCATCCACCACCTGCAAGTTGCGCGCCAGGCCTTCCCCCGTGTGCTCCGGGCTGGTGCGGCGCCAGTCGGTGTCGGACAGCGAGGCCGCCCGTTCTGCCGTGAAGGCGCCGGTCAGGAGACCCGACTCCATCGGAGCGTAGGCGAGGACACCCGTGCCGTTGGCGAGGGAGGCGGGAATGACGTCCGCGGCGGCTCCCCGGCTCAGCGCCGAGAACGGGGGCTGCATCGAGTCCGCGTGCGCGATCCGTTCGGCCGCCTCGAGCTCGGCGACGCTGTGGTTCGACAGGCCGATCGCGCGAACCTTCCCGGAGTCGCGTAGCTCGGCGAAGACCGGCCAGTAGTCCTCGACCGTGTAGTGATCGAGCGGCGGCCAGTGCATCTGGTAGAGATCGATGTGCTCGACGCCCAGCCGGCGCAGGGAGTCCTCGACCTCTCGACGGATGCGCAGCGGGTCGCCGGTGCGGACGGGCTCGCCGCGCGGGTCGTCATCGTCCCAACCGAGACCGGCCTTCGTGAAGATCAGGGGCCGGTCCGCTGCTGCGAAGTCGCGGAGGACTCCGCCCACCAGCTCCTCGGCGAGTCCACGGCCGTAGACCGGAGCCGTGTCGATCCAGTTGATGCCCGCCTCGACGGCGGCTCGGGCGCTGGCCACGGAGTCGGCCTCGCTCTGCTCACCGCGGCCGGACACCCACTGCGCTCCGCCCATCGCAAGCGAGCCGAAACCCACGCGGGTGATCTCGAGGTCAGTGGTGCCGAGGCGGCGCGTCGGCAGCGGGGCTGGGCGTGAAAATGGCATGGCGGTTCCCTTCGGAGGTGGTGGTGCGGGGTGGATGCGGTGCTCAGCCCGCGACGCCGGAGAGCGCACGCTCGAACCGGTCGTAGACGCTCCGGTAGGCCGGAAGCAGCGCAGGGTCGGGGTCTACGAGGGTCGACGGCTGTACTGGGGCGGGCGTCCCGGACACGGCCGACTGGGCGATCAGCGCGGCGCCGAGGGCAGGCGCCTCGGCCTCGTGGCTGATGGAGAGAGGTGCGTCGGTGAGGTGGGCCCGCACCTGTTGCCAAGCAGGGCTCTGGCACGGGACGCCGGCCGCGAGCACGGCGGTCACCTCCGCCCCCGAAATGCCGGTCAGGGCGCGGTCGACGTGCAGGGCGGCGGATGCGAGGCCTTCGAACAGCGCCCGCAGAATCGTGTGCTCATCCGCATCCGCCGGCACCCCCAGCAACCAGCTGCGGGTGTCCGTGCCGAACCCCGGCACGAGCACCGCCCCGTCGGAGCCGACCGGGCGGGCGGCGATCGCGGTCGCCTCCTGCTCGGCCGTCTCCTGTTCGAGCCCGAGCAGCCTGCGCCAGTGCCGGTAGAGGTGGCCGGACGGCAGCTGGCGGTGCAGGTAGAAGCGCGTCCCATCCACGAACCGGCCGACCCCCAGGTCGGTAGGGAGTGGGCCGTCGGGCAGCCGGTCGACGATCAGACAGTGCGCCTCGGAGGTGCCGGCGGACACGTACAGTTCACCGTCGCCGCGCACGCCGATCCCGTAGGCGCCGCAGAAGTGATCGTGCCCGGCGAGGGTGATCGGGACCGAGCCCGGAAGGCCCCACTGCTCAGCGAGGCCCGAGGCCAGCACCCCGATCGAGGTCGCGGTGGGCACGAGCTCCGGGAGGAGCGACTCCGACCACCCGGTCCGGCGGAAGACCTCGGGCTGCCACTGTGCGGTGCGCACGTCGAAGAAGCCGGTGCGCGAGGCGTGCGAGTGGTCCACGGCGAAGCGGCCGGCAGCGGCGAGGCGATCGGCGACGTAGCCGTTGAGGGTGGTCACCGTCGCGACCTCCGCGGGACCGACATCACCGAAGGGTTGGGATGCGCTGCCCGCGATACGCTCGAACGCCCAGTGCAGCTTCGCCCACGAGAACGAGGGATCGAGCCCCGCTGCGGCGGCAGCTGCACCGCCGAGCGACTGGTTGTACCAGGTCGGCATGGGCCCGAGGGAGGCGCCCGCCGTATCCAGCAGCACCATCTCCTCGCTGAGCGACGTCACGCCGATGCCGGTGATGCGCGCACGTTCTGCGCTGCTCAGCGCGGAGACCACCTCCCCGATGCCGTCGACGACCGCAGCGAGCGTCTCATCGGCGTCGCGGAGGTCGCCGTCCGCGGACGTCGTGACCGGCGTGGGCCGCGCCACGACACGGCGCTCCCCCGTTTCGGCGTCATAGAGCAGCACCTTCGTACGCGTCGTCCCGATGTCGACGCCCAGGAAGATCATCGACGCACACCCAGCTTCTCGACGTTTCCGAGCTGCTCCGACCGAACGAGCGTGCGCGCCAGCAGGTCGTCGAGTTGCGGGTCCGGCCCGATGTCCGGGATGAGCACGGCCGCGTTCGCACTTGCAGCGGCCGCCCCGAAGCGAAGAGCCTCGGGCAGGTCGGCACCGGCAGACAACGCCGAGGCGAATCCGGCCAGGAAGGTGTCCCCGGACCCGGTGGCGTTCTTCGTCTCCACGATCGCTGCCTCGACGTGGAGGACGTCGGTCGCCGTCACGGCCACCAGCCCTTCCGCGCCCAGGGTGACCACGACAAGCGCGACGCCCGCATCGACGGTCGACCGCATGGCGGCGACGAGTCGCGCCCGATCCGTATCGTCGAACAGGTCACGGGGTGCGTCCGGCACGATGCCGTGGAACTCGTGAAGGTTGCACTTCACGGCCCAGGGCCGTGCGGCCACGGCACTCACGAGCGCCGCTCTCTCCGCGTCAACGATCACCCTCGCTCCGCGCGAACGACCGAGCTCGATCAGCCGGGCGTAGAGGTCGTCGCCGGTTCCTCGCGGGAGGCTGCCGGTGAGGATGAGGAGGTCTCCCGCCCGCAGGTCGTCCGCGACCGCGGCGGTCAGGGCGGCGGTCTCGGCGGGCGAGACGACGGGCCCCGGCTCGTTGATGACGGTCGAGAGGCGCGTGCGCTCATCCACGAGGATGGTGTTGATGCGCGTGTCGTCGTCGATCTCGGTGTGGCGGTCGCGGATCCCGAGCTTCGCGCACTCGTCGCGCAGGTACTGCCCGGTCGCGCCTCCGAGGAAGCCGTAGGCGCTGACCGGGTTGCCGAGCCGGCGCAAGGCACGGGCGACGATGAAGCTCTTCCCGCCGGCCCGCGGGCTGCTGACTGTTGCGCGGTTCACCTCGTGGGGACGGAAGTCCTCGATCTCCTCCGTGCGGTCCATCGCGGGGTTGGGGCCGACGACGAGGATCGCCGGGTGCAGACGGTCGCGGTCGCCGGCACTCTCCGTCGCGTCGTGCCGATCGAAATCCGTCATGCCTCGCCTCCCTGCAGCGCCCATCCGTTTTCCAAAGCAAACAAAGCAAAGCACAGATCGAGCAGAACCGTCAAGGACGAACCAAAACCGTAAGATGTGTTCCGCACGCTGCCATTGAGGCGGCGGCGGATGAGGGAGGCGACATGGCGGCCGAGGACGACGGCGAGCGACTTTCGGGCCCGGAGCGGCAGCGACTGCTGCTGGAGACGGCGCGCCAGCAGGGACGCGTGCGGGTGAACGCCGCGGCGAAGTCCCTGTCGGTGACGCCTGAGACCGTGCGGAAAGACCTCGCCGCCCTGCAGTCCGACGGCCTCATCCAGCGCGTCCACGGCGGGGGCATCCCGGTCGAGACTCCGGTGTTCGAGCCCGGCATCGCAGCGCGCACCGAGTGGACCGCCGAGAAGGAGCGGATCGGCCGCGCGGCGCTCGACGAGATCCCCGTCGGAGGCGTCATCTTCATCGAGGCCGGCACGACCACCGCCCACTTCGCGGAGCTGATTCCCGCGGATCTGCCGGTGACAGTGGTCACGAACTCGCTCCCGATCGCCCAGCAACTGGCGACTCGTTCGACCGCCGCGACCGTGGTCATCCTGGGCGGCCGGGTCCGCTCGGTGACTCTCGGCAGCGTGGATGCGCTGGCCATCCGGAACCTTCAGGACCTCTATGTGGATGTGGCGTTCCTGGGCACCAACGGCCTGAGCCTGGAGCGCGGGCTCACCACGCCCGATATCGCGGAGGCGGAGACGAAGCGCGCCGCGCTCAGCTGCTCGAATCGCCGCGTGCTGCTCGCCGATCACAGCAAGGTCGGCCGCGTCTCCTTCTGCCGCTACGGCGACCCGAGCGACATCAACCTGCTGATCACGGACACCGGCCTCTCCGCACAGCAGGCGGCGGAGCTCGAGTCGGCGATCGGTCGGGTCGTCCGCGTCTGACCGACGCCCGCATCGCATCCGCGTGTCGCGGAATGCTTTGTTACGCTCTGGTTACCCATTTATTTCCGCTTGACCGCTTCCGCTTTGCTGTGATTGACTTCCGTTACTTCGCGGCCGACCCCCTTCATCGGGGGCTCGACCCGAAGCAGAACCGGGTCGTTTTCAGTGAGGAGCGAAGTGGACGCGCAGGTAGGCGTAATCGGATTGGGAGCCGCAGGGAGCGCTGCGCTCTGGCGGACGGCAGCCCGCGGCGCGGAGGTGATCGGCTTCGAGCAGTTCGGCTCCGGCCACGACCGCGGTTCCTCCCACGGGTACTCGCGGGTGTTCAAGTCGGTCACCCCGCAGGGCCCGCAGGAGTCGGCGCTCGCGCAGCGCGCCGCCGGCCTCTGGCGTGAACTGGAGGAGGAGAGCGGAGAGTCCGTCCTACACATGACCGGCGGCCTCTCCATCGGAAAGCCGGACAGCCCGCTCATCGCCGGGCTGGAGAAGGTCGCCGCCGAGACCGGGCTTCCCCTCGAGTACCTCGACGAGGACGAAGTGCGCCGCCGCTTCCCCCAGCACGTTGTGACCGCCGGCGACATCGCCGTGATCGACCCGGCGAGCGGCTACATCCAGCCGGAGCTGGCCATCCGCACCGAGTGGAAGCTCGCTCAGGCGCACGGCGCCCGGGTGGTGGATGCGGCAGTGCTGGAGGTCATCCCCCAGGACGACTCCGTGCTGATCGTCACCGCCGACCGCACCTACGAGGTCGGCACGGCGATCGTCGCGGCCGGCGCGTGGCAGCGTCAGCTGCTCCCCTTCCTGCCCCTTGAGCTCACGCCGCGACGGGCGACGCTCTCCTGGTTCGCGCCGAAACCCGGCAAGGAGGCGCTGTTCACGCCGGAGGCCTTCCCCGCCTTCACGCATGAGGCCGTCGGCGAGACCGGCTGGGGCCTGCCGGAGTTCGACGAGTACCGCGTCAAGATCGGTCTCGACTTCACCGAGGGCTACGAGATCGTCGACCCCTCCGCCAACAAGAAGGAGGTGGAGGACTGGGAGCTCGCCCGGGTGCGGGCGTTCGTCGCCGAGACGCTCCCCGACCTCGACCCCGTCCCCGTCCACTCCGGCGGCTGCATGATCACCATGACGCCCGACGAGGAGTTCACCATCGGCATCCCCGCCGAGCACCCGCGCCTGGTCGTCCTCTCTGCCTGCTCGGGTCGCGGCTTCAAGATGTCGGCTGCGGTCGGCGACGTCGGCGCCGAGCTTGCGCTGACCGGGACCTCCGAAGCCGACCTCAGCATCTTCTCCCCCGATCGATTCGCCAACGAAACCATCAGCATTGGAGCAACGAAATGAAGCGACTCACGAAGGCGTCGTTCGCGGCGGCCGTCCTGGCCGGCGCACTGCTCGCCACCACCGCGTGCTCGAGCGGCTCCGGCGCGGGATCCTCCGCGTCCGCCGACAGCAAGACTTCGAAGTACGAGACGGTCAAGCCGGGCGTCCTCACCATCGTCACGAGCAGCGACCTCACCCCGTTCGCCTACATCAAGGACAAGAAGTGGGCCGGTGTGGATGTGGCGCTGGTCACCGAGGCGGCCGACAACCTCGGTCTGAAGGTCGAGATCACGGCGCACGACTTCGACACCCTCATCCCGCTGGTCGCCAGCGGCCAGGCCGACCTCACCATGGGGTCCATCGCGGACACAGACGTCCGTCGCAAGACCGTCGACTTCACGCTGCCCGACATCATCGGCAACAACGCGCTCGTCGTGCCCAAGGGATCCAAGATCAAGACGGAGGATGACGTCGCCGGCAAGAAGATCGGCATCCTGCAGTCCAGCCAGGCGCTCGAGTACGCCCAGAAGTACTGGACGAAGTCGAACATCGTCACGTTCCCCTCGAACAACGCCGCACGTCTCGCCCTCTCCGGCGGCGGGCTCGACGCCATCCTCGTCGACCCGCAGTCGGCGAAGGCGTACACCGAGCAGTTCCCGATGAAGATCGCGCTCTCGGCGGTCAACCCGGAGGACCGCGGCGGCGCCTGGATCCTCAACAAGAAGGCCACCAACCTGCGGGTCGCGCTCAACGAGCAGTTGCGCGGATTCCTCAAGGACGGCACCACCCAGAAGATCCTCGACAAGTGGAACCCCGCGGACCCGAGCCAGCCCGTCATCGACTGGCTGAAGAAGTACTACGCCGCCCACCCGTCCGACAAGTACTCCGTCGAGTAGTCCCGCCGAACACCCGGGCCGACCAAGGGAACGATCATGAACATCATCGACAGCTTCTTCAACTGGGACCAGATCACGGCGATCCTGCCCGACCTCATCCTCGTGGGCTTGCCCAACACCCTGATCCTCGCGATCGGTGCGATGATCCTGGGGAGCCTCGTCGGGATCCTCGTCGCCCTGGCGAGCATGTCGAAGCGTGCGATCCTGCGGATCCCGGCCCGGGTGTACGTCGACCTCCTCCGAGGTCTCCCCGTCATCCTGACGATCTTCCTGCTCGGGCAGGGACTCCCGCTGATGGGCGTCCGGATCTTCGGGGACAGCTCGTACCCGTACGGCATCCTCACGCTCGCTTTGATCGCCGGCGCGTACATCGCCGAGATCTTCCGCTCGGGCATCCAGGCGCTCCCCGCCGGGCAGTTGGAGGCGGCCCGGGCGCTCGGGATGCCGCACGGCATGGCGATGCGGCTCATCGTCATCCCGCAGGGCATCCGCAACGTGCTCCCGGCGCTGACCAACCAGTTCATCGCCACGATCAAGGACTCGAGCCTCGTCTACCTGCTCGGCTTCACCGTCTCCGAGCGCGAGCTGTACCGGATCGGGCAGGATGCCGCCCAGCAGACCGGCAACCTCTCGCCGCTGGTGGCCGCCGGGATCATGTACCTCATCATCACCATCCCGCTGACCTACGTCGTCAACTACATGGACAGGCGCTTCAAGACAGGCCGACGTCCCGAGAACGCCATGACCGGCGAACACGACGCCGCCAACCTGACGACCGGTGCCGTCGCGGCGACGCCCGCCGAACCGGTGCAGGGGGCGCAGCGATGACGCAGACGGAGCTCCGGCCCGACCCGACGACCACTCAGACACGACGACCGAGGACGAACGACATGCAACAGCAGACGACGGCACCAGCGGCAGTGAAAGCCGGACGCGTCACCGTGGAGGGCATCCACAAGCAGTTCGGCCCGGTGGAGGTGCTCAAGGGCATCGACCTCAGCATCGAACCGGGCGAGGTGGTCTGCATCATCGGCCCCTCCGGCTCGGGCAAGTCGACCCTCCTGCGGCTGCTCAACCGGCTGGAGGAGCCCACCGCCGGCCGCGTGATCGTCGATGACGAGGTGATCACGTCGCCGAAGACGAACATCGACGCGGTGCGCAGCCGGATGGGGATGGTCTTCCAGAGCTTCAACCTGTTCCCGCACATGACCGTGCTGGAGAACGTGACCATCTCCCTCCGCAAGGTGAAGCGCATCAGCAGGCAGGAGGCGGACCGGATCGCCCTGGAACGTCTCGCCGACGTGGGCCTCGAGCACAAGGCGCAGTCGCGTCCCGCCCAGCTCTCGGGCGGCCAGCAGCAGCGGGTGGCGATCGCCCGTGCGCTCGCGATGGACCCCGAGCTGATGCTGTTCGACGAGGTCACCTCTGCCCTCGACCCGGAGCTCGTGAAGGGCGTCCTGGATGTGATGACCAACCTGGCGAAGGCCGGAATGACGATGGTCGTGGTCACGCACGAGATGGGCTTCGCCCGCCGGGTCGCGGACCGCGTGGTCTTCATGGATGGCGGCGTCATCGTCGAGCAGGGCGCCCCGGACGATCTGTTCGACAACCCTCGGTCGGAGCGGCTGCGCCGCTTCCTTTCGCAGGTGCTGTAGGGCAGCGGGCCCTTCGCCGATCCCAGGCTGTCCGCGGCGGCGTCACTGCCGTAGCCTCGGCTGTGCGACGCCGACTCTCGGGCGAAAGGAGTCGCATGCTGACCGTGATCGGGGAACTGCTGCCGCTGGCCGTCGCGGTCGCGCTCAGTTCTGTCCCGATCCTCGCCGTGCTGGTGCTGCTCCTGGAGTCGACGCGGCCGCTGGTGCCCACTCTCTTCGTCGTGGGCTACGTCGCCGGGCTGGTCGTGATCACGTCGCTCTTCGCGATCTTCCTGCATGCCATCCCGGCGAACACCTCCACCGGACCGGAACCGGTCGTCGGCGTGCTGGAGATCATCATCGGTGTGGCCCTTCTCGTGTACGCGGTGATCGAGGTGCGCCGTCACCCGCAGGCGGCGGAAAGCGAGTCGGTCCCCCGCTGGATGTCGGCCGTGGGCAGGATGCGCTCGCTGCCCGCGCTCGGGCTGGGCCTCGCCCTGAACATCCGGCCCAAGTCCATCCTGCTCGCCGTCGCGGCGGGCCTTGTGATCGGGCCGGCGAAGCTTCCCGTGTCGGAGGATGTCATCGCCATCGCTGTGTACGTCCTGATCGGCGGCAGCACCGTCGGCGCGCCAGCACTGTTCGCGCTGATCCGGCCCGACAAGGCCCGCCCGGCCCTCGCCTCCACCCAGCAGTGGCTCCTCCGGAACGACACGACGATCGCGATCATCGTCGCGGCGGTCATCGGCACGGTGATCATCGGGAACGGGCTCACCCGGTTCTGAACCCGCCCTGTCACCAGTGGATAGTGTGCGTCCTATGACTCTCGAACTGTGCGTCCTGCTGTGGGCATCCCCGGGCCAGGATGACGCGCTCACAGCATACGAGGACACGGTGCTCGCCCTGGTTCCCAAGCACGGCGGCACCGTGATGAGCAGGGTCCGCCGTGTCGGCGAGGGCGACGGGCCGCTGGAGGTGCAGGTCATCCACCTCCCCGATGAGTCAGCGTTGCAGGCTTACATGCACGACCCCGAACGTCTTGCGCTGGCCGACGTGCATCGCACGGCCGTTGCACGGACAGAACTCTTGACCGTCGAGACGATCGTGTGAATGCATACACCGGCAGTCACGCCGTCCGTTCGAACCAGTCGAGCACCAGCGCGGTGACCTCGCTCGGCGCATCGTCCGTGATGAAGTGGGCGGCATCGTCGACGAACGCCAGTTCGTAACGCTCAGCGTGGCGCGAGAGGTCGCCGCAGAGGCGGCGGATCAACGGCTCGTCCCACGGATGGTCGCGCCGGCCGAACACCGCGAGGGTCGGCGGAAGGAGTCGCTGCCGGGCGAAGGTCCCTCGCGCGAGCTGCATCGAAACCGGAATGGCGATGTGGCGGAAGAGCCGTCGAACGGCGCCGTCGACCTCGGGACGGGCCATCGGTGAGAGGTAGGCAGCGATCGTCTCGTCCGGCAGCGGGTGAGCGATGTGGCTGGGATCGAACAGCCCCGCGAGCGAGCGGCCGCGGCGGTGCCAGAGGAGCGCAGGCATGTGGCGGAAGCCGCCGACGAGTTTCAGGCTGAACGGCATGAACATCGGCGGAACCGAGAGCTGGACAAGCGAACGGACGCGTTCGGGATGCGCGTACGCGAGCTGGTTCGCGCTGATGGCACCCAGGTCGTGGGCGACGATGCGCACGCGCTCTATTCGGAGCACATCGAGCAGTGTGAGCAGGTCCTGATGGTGGGTCTCGCGCTCGATGCGCGGATCGTCGGCCGCCGTCCATCCGGTTCCGCGCAGGTCGGGGCAGATGACCCGATAGCCGGCGCGGGCGATGACCGGAGCGATGTCGCGCCACTGCCACCAGTGCGCGGGGAACCCGTGCAGGAGCACGACAGGATCGCCCTCGCCGATCGTGGCGACGTGGATGCGCACCCCGTGCGACTCGACGACGAGGTGCTCGAAACCAGGTGCGTCCAACATGGGCGGGAACCAGCTCGATGATCGGGTAGCCACCTCCGGGACCTCGGGTGTGTCCATGACGCCTCCTTGCGCACGATGCGAATACTATGTTCGTAGTACCACTATGTTCATAGTAGGCGAACGAGCGAGAGGTGTAAATGCCCACGACGAAGGAACGCGCGCTCAGCGCGGCCGTGGAGGTGCTCGGGACGGAGGGAGTCCGAGCGCTCAGCCACACGCGCGTCGACGCCCGCGCGGGACTGCCGGCCGGTTCCACCTCGAACTGGTTCCGAACTCGCCGATCGCTGCTCGCAGGCATCGTCGACTGGGTGGCCGAGAGCGAGCGTGCCGACTTCGACCCCTCCGGTGTCTCCGTCGCGCCCGGCGCGGACGGTTTGATCGATGGCCTCTGTGCGATGGTCGAACTGCAGTCGGGGGCCTTCGCGGTGCGCACCAGAGCGCGCTACGCCCTCTTCGTCGAACTCGCCTCCGACCCAGAGCTCACGGCGCCGCTGCGACGGCAGCGGCACGAGTTCGAACGCTGGACGGACCAGCTGGTGAGCGCGGCTGGCATCCCCGACCCTGTCCCCGCCGCCCGTGCGCTGATGGCACTTGGCGACGGGCTGATGCTGCACCGTCTCACCGTCGACCCCGGACTCGAGTTGAGACCGATCATCGAGCGGACCGTGCGCGCACTCGCGCAGGCGTAACCATCATCCGACGCTCAAGCGCGTAGGCGAACTGAGCTGGGCGACTCAGAGCAGGGCAGCGACGCCCGTCGCCACGCTGTAGATCGCGAGCCCGGCCAGCGCGCCCACAACCGTCCCGTTGATGCGGATGAACTGGAGGTCGCGCCCCACCTGGGTCTCGATCTTGTCGGTGGTCTCAGCCGGGTCCCACGACTGCACGGTCTCGGTGATGACGTGCGAGATGTCGCTGCGGTAGCTCGTCACGAGGTGCAGCGCGGCGTCGGTCAGGCGAGTGTTGAGGGACGCCCGCAGCTCGTCGTCCGCGAGGATGCGCCGGGCGACGTCGGCGACGAACGCCTCCGCGCGCTGCCGCAGCTCACCGTCCTCGTCGGAGAGCGCGTCGATCGCGGCGGTGCGCGCGGCGCCCCAGGCTGAGGCGGCCAGCTCGCGGATCCGCGGATCGTCGAACGCGCGTCCTTTCGCCACCTCCAGCCGCTCGATGGTCGCGTCGTCGTGCTGCAGCCGGTCGGCGAACTCGGTGAGGTACGCGTCGAGCGAGCGGCGCAGGCGGTGGTCCGGGTCCTCGCGCACGTCCCGGACGAAGCGGCGCGCCTCGGCGTGGAGGCGCTCGTCGATCACGCGGTCCACGATCGACGGCAGCCACGACGGGAGGCGTCGCGACACGATCGGCCCGAAAGCCTCCGGGTTCGCCGCGAGCCACTCGTCCAGCCGGTCCAGAAGCAGGTCGATCGCCTCACGATGGCCGCCCGACTCGAGCACTCGCGCGCCGAGCCGCCCGAGCGGCGGACCCCACAGCGGGGTGACGAGGTGCGTGCGCACGACCGCCTCCACCGCCTCCCGCATCCGGTCGTCGTCCAGCAGGGCGACGAGCCCCGTCACGCCCCGCGCGGACTCCGCCACCACCCGGCGGGCGTTCCGCGGCTGGGTGAGCCAGTCGGCGGCAGCACCGGCGAGGTCGATCGTGCCCAGCTTGCCGGCGACCACCTCGTCGGAAAGGAAGTTCGTCTCCACGAACTCACCCAGGCTCGCCCCGATCTCATCCTTTCGGTTCGGGATGATCGCGGTGTGCGGGATGCGCAGCCCGAGAGGATGCCGGAACAGCGCGGTCACCGCGAACCAGTCCGCGAGCGCGCCGACCATCGCCCCCTCGGCGGCGGCGCGCACGTATCCGAGCCAGGGGTAGCGGTCCTGCAGCGCGAAGGCCACGGCGAACACCACGGCGGCTAGGGCGAGCAGACTCGTCGCGAGCACCTTCATCCGCCGCAGGGCGACACGGCGTTCCGCGTCGGTCGGGAGCGCGGTCATGCGACCGCCTCAAAGCCGGCCCGCCGCACCCACTTCACGATTGCGCACACGTCGTGTTCCTCCTCCGTCGGGTCCCCGCCCTGCAGACTACGCGGGGAGGCTGCGGCATACGGCCCTCAGCTCTCGGGCGGCATCAGCAGGCGCAAGTCCGCACGCAATTCCTGCAGCCGCTGGTCCATCCCCATCGGGTCCGGTGAGGTGAACGTGCGGTCGATCCGAAGCTCGATCTCCCGGGAGACCTCAGCCCACGCCTCGGCGCGGGCCGCTTCGACCACCGCGGCGAGGAAGGCGGCGTCCTCCGACCGCCACCTCAGCGCAGCGGCGGTCGCTCGCGCGAGCGCTTCCCTGCGACCCAGGTTGATCGCGTCGGCCGGGCGGTAATCGTGCGAATGTTCCGGCTCACCCTCGAGGACCGTGGCCAGTCGGCGTTCCGCCGCCATCCGCCCTTCCGCGCTATCTGCTTCCTCGGCGAGGTCGAGCAGAGCCTGGCGGGCGGCTCCGACGAACAGTTCCGGTGTGAAGACCGCGCCCGGTTCGGTCAGCATCGCCGTGACGATAGCGTTCCGAATGGTCATCCGTACCGCGAAGTCGGTGAGGAGCATGCCCTCCTCGAGGGCCCGCTCCAGGGAGACCGGCTCCGCCTCCCCGAGGCCAGCCTCGTCGAAGGGGCGCATCGCGACGCGTCGCGGACGCCGGCGGAAGAAGGGCATCGTTTCGTCCCCTCTCCGCCCCGGCGTCAGACGCGGTCGAGCCAGGTCAGCCGAGAGCCCTCCTCGACGATATGCTCCGCGAGCGCAGCGTTGAACGCGATGCCGTGCTGGGCGCTCACGTGTGCGGAGAAAGCGTCGGCATCCACATACTCTTCGTACACGAAGAAGGCGGCGGGGTCATCGACCAGGCGGTGGGCGGCGAACGTCACGTTGCCCGGCTCCCGCCGGACCTTCTCGGCGAGACCGGCCACGAGGCGCTTGACCTCATCCTCGTGGCCCGGCCGCGCCGTGAACTGGGCGTACAGGGCCCTGGCCTCACCCAACCTTGGCCCCGGTCATGATCGCGACGGCATCCGTCATCGAGTGGGACTGCGGTGTGATGGTCGCCGCGCGCTTGCCGAGTCGCTGGATGTGGATCCGGTCGGCGACCTCGAACACCTGGGGCATGTTGTGACTGATGAGGATCACCGGGATGCCCCGGTCACGGAGGTTCTTCACGAGCTCCAAGACCTGTTGGGACTCGCGGACGCCCAGGGCGGCGGTCGGCTCGTCCAGGACGACGACCTTGGATCCAAACGCAGCGGCACGGGCGACCGCGACCGCCTGCCGCTGACCACCGGACAGGTTCTCGACCGGGACGGTGACATCCTGCAGCGTCGTGATCCCCAGAGTGGTGAGCTCGTCCTTCGCCTGCTTGCGCATCTTCTTGGTGTCCATGATCCGGAACACCGAACCGAGAATGCCCTTCCGCCGCAGTTCGCGGCCGAGGAACAGGTTGGACGCGACATCCAGAGCAGGAGACACGGCGAGGTTCTGGTAGACCGTCTCGATGCCGGCTCCGCGCGCGTCCTGCGGACGGCGGAAGTGGATGGGCTGCCCGTCGAGGAGGATCTCGCCCTCGTCGGGGATCTCGGCGCCCGTGAGGCACTTGACGAGGGTGGACTTGCCGGCACCGTTGTCTCCGATGATGGCGAGGACCTCGCCTGGGTAGAGCTCCAGGCTGACGCCGTCGAGGCCGACGACTCTCCCGAAGGTCTTGACGAGGCGGCGGGCCTGCAGCACGGGGGTGCGGGTCTCCGTGGGGGCCGATGACGGGTTGTCCGTTGCGATAGTCACTTTCGTGCCTTCCTGATCCACTGGTCGACCGCGACGGCGACGATGACGAGGATGCCCACTGCGAGCACCTGATAGAGCACATCGAGTCCGGCGACCGCGAGGCCTTCCTCGAACACCCCGACGATGAGGGCTCCGAGAAGGGTTCCCCAGACGGTGCCACGACCGCCGAAGAGGCTGGTTCCACCGATTACCACAGCGGTGATCGATTCGAGGTTGGTCGAGATGCCGTCGTTGGGTCCGATTCCGTCGACGCGGCCGATCAGCACCCACGCACCGACGGCCAGGATGGCGCCTGCCGCGAGGTACACGCTGAGCAGCACACGATTGACCCGGATGCCTGCGAGGCGCGCCGACTCGGCGTCGTCGCCGACTGCGTAGACGTGACGTCCCCAGGCTGTGCGGCCGAGGATGGTCGCCACGATCGCGTACAGCACGACCATCACCACGACGCCATAGGTGATCTGCACCCCGCCGATGTTGAAGGTGGTGCCGAGCGAGGTGATCAGCGGCGGCAGGTTCTGACCCTGCACGGATGCGCTGTTCGAGTAGAGGAGCAGGATGGCGGTGAAGATGCTCAGCGTGCCGAGCGTCACGATGAACGGAGGCAGCTTCAGCCGCGTCACGAGGAGCCCGTTCAGCAGTCCCGTCGCGATGCCGACGACCAGACCCAGCAGCAGGGCGAGTACAGCCGGGACGTGATTGGACGACGCTGTCTGGGCGATGACCAGCCCGGCGAGAGTGGTTGCAGCGCCCACCGAGAGGTCGATTCCGGAGGTCAGGATGATCAGCGTCTGGGCGATGCCGATCGTGCCGACCACCGCAACCTGCTGTGTGATCAGCGACAGGTTGCCGGGGTTGAGGAACCGCGGGTTGATCGCTCCGAAAACGATGATGGAAAGCACGAGCACGATCGCCGGGCTCAGCGCCGGGTACCGGTGCAGCAGGCCCCGGAGTCGCGTCAGCGGAGTCGTCCGGTGGAGGAACTCCTGGGCGAGGTCGAGCTCCGAGGTGGGCGGGCTCGTCTGCGACGCAGGCTTGGTCTGCGGCGCAGGTCTATTGGCGGTTGGTTGACTCACGATGGTCTCCTGGTCTGTGTTTCCCGGGCCGGATGCCCGGCCCGGGCGGAGTGGCTACTTGCCCCAGCAGATCTTGCTGGCGTCGTCGGGCGTGATGCTGGTCAGGTTCGCCACGGGCGTGTTGGTCACCAGCCGGGAGCCGGTGTTGTAGAAGTCGAGGCCGGATGAGGTCTTCGGCTTCTCCCCGGTCTTCGCGAGCTTGACGATGGCCTCCATGCCGAGCGACGCCATCTTGGACGGGTACTGCTGGCTGGTCGCGCCGATGATGCCCGACTTCACCTGGCTGACGCCGGTGCATCCGCCGTCGATCGAGACCAGGATGACGTCCTTGGTCTTACCGGCCGCCTGGAGCGCCTGGTAGGCGCCGTACGCCGCCGGCTCGTTGATCGTGTAGACCACGTTGACGTTGGGGTCCTTGGCGAGGATGGTCTCCATGGCCGTTCGGCCGTCGGCTGCATCACCGTTCGTCGGCTGGTGGCCGGCGATCGTGTACGAGCCGCCCTTGCCGCCCGTGTAGTTGCCGCTCTTGGCCTCGCTGCCGTTCTTCTTGGTGTCGGGGACGGTGATCCCCATCCCCTTGAGGAAGCCCTGGTCGCGGTTGAGGTCGACGGAGACGACCTGGGTGTTGAACAGGTCGAGCATGGCGATGTCGGCGGACTTGCCGTTCAGCTGCCCGGCGGCCCACTTCCCGATGGCTTCGCCTGCGGCGAAGTTGTCGGTGGCGAAAGTGATGTCGACCGAGGACGGCGGCGTCGGAACCGTGTCGAGCGCGATGACGAAGAGGCCTGCCTTACGGGCCTTGTCGATGGCGTTCTGAACGCCGGGCCCGTTGGGGGTGATGAGGATGCCTTTGTCGCCGCGGCCGATGGCGGATTCGATGGCCTGCACCTGAGTGGAGACGTCTCCGTCCTGCTTGCCTGCCGCGAGGGTGAGGTTGACGCCCGCCTTCTTGGCGTCGGCCTTGGCGGCGTCTTCCATGGAGACGAAGTACGGGTTGGTGGTCGTCTTCACGATGAGGGAGACGCCCACTTTGTCAGAGCCGGAGCCGGAGCCGGAGCCGGAGCAGCCCGCGAGACCGAGGGCGGCCATCGAGGCGATCGCGGTAGCGGCGAGAATGCGCTTGCCGGCGGAGTGAGGTGCTGTGAGATTCAACGGTGAACTCCTCTAGGTGCGTGGACCCGCCGTCGGTTGACAACGGTGTCATGGTTAGGTTTAGGCCATGGAGGAGGCTATAGTCAAGCAACATCACTCAATTGGAGACAAAAACGTGACATCGGTGTCAGGTTCCCCCAGACGGTCGACGATGCGCGATGTCGCCACTCTGGCCGGCGTAGGCGTCAAGACGGTCAGCCGCGTCATCAACGGCGAGCCGCACGTGTCCGCGGCGACGATCGAACGGGTCCAGAGAGCCGTCGCCGACCTGAATTTCCAGCCCGACCTGCACGCGGGCAATCTCCGCCGAACGGACCGACGCACCGGCACGATCGGGCTTCTGGTCGGAAGTGTCTCGAACCCGTTCTCCGGCGCGCTGCATCGCGCCGTCGAGGACAGAGCTGCGCAGCGCGGAGTCGCGGTCTTCGCCTCCAGCCTCGACGATGATCCCAACCAGGAGGAGAAGGCGGTCGACGCTTTCCTGAAGCGCCGGGTCGACGGCCTGATCCTCACGACCATCAAACCCAGCCAGGCCTATCTCCTGGCGGAACAGAGGCACGGCACACCGCTGGTGTTCATCGACCGCGAACCGACCGGGTTGGAGGCCGACGCCGTCGTGTCCAGCAACGCCGACGGCGCGGCCGAAGCAACGCGCCATCTCATCGGGTACGGCCACCGGCACATCGCCTACCTCGGTGACCGGCCCGAGATCCAGACCGCCCGCGAACGCAAACGGGGCTTCATGGAGGAGCTCGGCCGGGCCGGCATCGCCACAGGAGAAGTGACGATCGTCGAGGGCCTGACCGACGAAGCGCAGGCGGAGGCCGCGGTCGCATCGCTCTTCACCGCATCCACCCCTCCGACCGCCATCTTCAGCGCGCAGAACCTGATCACGATGGGCGCTCTCCGCGCCCTCCGGCGCCTCGGGGCCCACCGCAGGGTCGCGCTGGTCGGCTTCGATGACGTCGAACTGGCCGACCTCCTGGAGCCCGGCCTCACGGTCGTGGCCCAGGACGCAGCCCAGATCGGGCACCGTGCCGCCGACCGCATCTTCGGCCGGCTCGACGGGGCCGAACTGGAATCTCAGACGTTCGTCGTGCCCACCACCCTGATCCGCCGCGGTTCCGGCGAGATCCGGCCATCGTGACCACGCCGGCGATCTCCGTCATCGGCGATGCGCTGATCGACGAACTCCGCTCGCCCACCGCCGTCGAGGAACACGTCGGTGGTGCGGGCCTGAACGTCGCGGTGGGGCTCGCTCGGCTCGGAGTCTCCGCTTCACTGCTGGCCATGGTGGGCGATGATCGGGCCGGCGACGACATTCGTGCGCATCTGGCGTCGTTCGGCGTCCGCCTCCTGGCCACCGGGGCCACGGTCTCAGCGCGCGCAGTCTCCGACCGCAGCGCAGGCGAACCGCGTTACGTCTTCAACGACGCAGCGCGTGCACGGCGACTTGCTTTCGACAGCAGCCAGCGGGCCGCGCTCGACGACTCCGCCCTCATCGTCGTGAGCTCCTTCCCGTTCGACGATGCCGGACAAGCGGAGCTCCTGTCCGAGGCGGTCCACGCTTCACCGTCACGGCTCGTACTGGACCCCAATCCGCGTGAGCACCTGATCTCTGACGTGGATGCGTTCCGAACCGGCTTCGAGGATCTCGCCCGGCGAAGCCTTCTCGTGAAGATCGGCGACGAAGATGCAGGACTCCTGTACGGGGAGCCCCTCGCCATCGTGGCGCGCCGACTGCTCGGGCTGGGCCCGTCCGCGGTGCTGGCCACCGAGGGCGCGGCCGGGGCAACTCTTCTGCTGACGTCCGGCGTCACCGTTCACCGGCCCGTCCACCCGATGACCGCCCCCATCGTGGACACCATGGGCGCCGGAGACGCCACCCTCGCCTCGATCACCGCGACGCTCGCCCGCGCCGGCTTGCCGGATACGGCCCAAGAGACGACCCGCATGCTCGACGAGGCCATGTCCATCGCCGCCGCGACGTGCCGCATACCGGGGGCGTTGCTGCGACTGCCGGGCGAGCACGCGGCGTAGCTCTGGAGCTGCGTCGGCTGCGTCGATCACCGGCCGGCTCCGGCCGGGTCGTGCCTGCGGAGACGGTATTCGCGAACGGTGAGGATGACGATGAAGATGTCGAACGCTGTCAGCAGAAGCAATCCCCAACTGAAGTGCACGATCAACTCGAAGCCCTGATAACCGATGAAGAGGACGAGGAAGCCGATCAGCCAGGGGTAGGCCCAGAGCTTGACCCGCAGGACCGCCACCACGAGGAAGATCTTCACCACGCCGTGGACGAGCAGGTACACGGCGCCGAACAGAGTGGTGGAGACGTCGAGTGAGTCGGCGTAGCGGACGATCCAGTTCGCGAGGGGATCGTTCGGATCCTCGCTGAGTTCAGGCCGGGTGAGCGACTGCACCACCGCCGCAATCTGTTCCGGCGTGATAACAAGGAGGGCGACGCCGCCGATCAGTTCGATCACGCCATCCAGCCCCTTGAGGATCAGGCTGATGAGGAAGGTCCGATCCAGCACCGTATGTCCACGGCTTGCCTTCATGCGACCGACGTTACGCTCGCTCCCTACGCAGCCGGTCCGCTTGCCAGGGTGACGTGGCGCGCCGGAAGACCCGCCGGGCAGCACCCGGCGGGTCTTTCGGTTCGTGCGGCAGCGGACCTGCGCCCTACTGCCCACGGGTCAGCCGTTGGCGCCTGCGGGCTTCGTCGTGGGTGTGAAGCCCTCGAGCTTGTTCGCGGCGTCAGCGTACTTGTTGGTGAAGGTGCTGGCGTACGACACCTTGGACGTGTCGAGGCCCAACGTCTTCTCCATGTTGAAGATCACCTTGGGGCCACCGGCGGGCATGATGCCGTCCGGGAGGAACTGTCCTTTGTCGGAGGTGAGTCCATCGATGTACTGCTGCTTGCTGATGGTGCTGTTCTGCACGAAATCCTGCGGCAGCTTGTCGGCGATGTCCTTCGCGCTGTGAGTGGCGATCCAGTGCATCGTGGCGACGAGGGCGTCGACAGTTTTCTGCGCGGCGTCCTCGTGTGCCTTCACCCAGCTGGCGTTTGCGAGCAGTCCGGCTGCGGGCCATGCGCCCCCTAGGGCCTTGGTCGCCCCGGCGGTAGTCGCCAGGTCAACGGCGGTGGTCGCGAGCTTCTGGGAGGTGAGGGCACCCACAGTCGGCTGTGTGGTCATCACGCAGTCGGCACTGTTGCGTTGGATGGCAGCGATTGCCGTTGATCCGGCGTGGACCGCGATCGTGTTGTACTGCTTCTTGTCGATGCCATGCTTGGCGGCGAGGAACTGCGTCAGCTCGTCGGTGCCCGAGCCGAGGTCGGTGACTCCGAGGTTCTTGCCCGCGAAGTCGGCGGCGGACTTCACACCGCTTTTCGCGCTGCACATCTCGCGCTCACCCGGGGCACCGGACAACTGGACGAGGTTGACGACATCCTTGCCCTTGGCTTGGAAGTCGACCGCGTGGATGTACCAGGCTCCGGCCATGTCGACCTGTCCGGACGCCATCGCCTCCTCGGCGCCGACACCGCCGTTCTGCTCGGTCGAGAGTTCCATGTTGACCCCGTACTTCTTGTAATAGCCGAGGCTCTGGGCGAGCTGATAGGGCAGGTAGATCTGCTTGTCGATCCCGCCGACCATCATCTTGACGGTCGGCATCGACGCGGCGGATGAACCGCCCCCGCCAGATCCTGTGCCGCCAGAACTGCAGGCGGCGAGTCCGAGAGCAACGATGCCCGCGGCTGCGATGACACCGATGGTGCGCTTGTTCATTGGGGTTCCTTTCGTGGTGCCGGCGTGCCGGCGTTCTGCGTCATTGCAGGTCTTCACAGCTCAGATGGCCTGGGCTTCAGAGCGGCTCGGTGGCCGCCACTTCAGCAGCGCCTTCTCGAGGAGGGTGATGAGGTATTCGGCGACCAGCGTCACGACCGCGACGATGACCATGCAGGCGAAGACAGTGTCGGGATCGAAGTTTCCTTGCGACTGGCTGATGATCAGTCCGATGCCGTGCTGGGCGCCCAGCACTTCGGCGACCAGCGCGCCGATGATCGCAAAGCCGAACGCAGTGTGCAGGCTGGCGATGATCCACGTCATGGCAGAGGGGATGGTCACGTGCCGCGCGACCTGTGAGGGCGAAGCTCCGAGGACGCGGACGTTGGCGACGAGGTTGGGATCGACCTCGCGGACGCCTTGGAACGCATTGAAGAACACCACGAAGAAGACCAGCACAGCGGCCAGCAGCACCTTGGGTACCACCCCCAGCCCGAAGGCGACGATGAAGATCGAGCCGAGCACGATGCGAGGGATGGAGTTGACGATTTTGATGTACGGGCCGAACACCGACGCGAGATAGCGGTTGGACCCGAGGAGGATACCGATCACCACGCCGGCGATGGTGCCCACGACGAAGCCGAGGAACGCCTCCTGGACGGTGATCCAGAGGTTCTCCCAGATGGTGCCGAAGGCGGTCCCTTGGGTGAACAGCCGCACGAGGCTGTCCCAGATGCCCGAAGGCTGTCCATAGAAGAACTTGTCGACCCAGCCCGCTGAGGTGAACCACTGCCACCCCCCGACGACGATCACGGCGACGGCGATACGTCCGAACCACACTGCGGTGGTTCGCCGTTTGATGGCCCGGCGGCCCGCGAGTTGCAGATCGGTCTCACGGGTGTCGGCGAGACCGGACGGGGGTGTTCCG
This sequence comes from Leifsonia sp. RCC_180, assembly GCF_058138205.1. NCBI lineage: Bacteria > Bacillati > Actinomycetota > Actinomycetes > Micrococcales > Microbacteriaceae > Leifsonia > Leifsonia sp. RCC_180. The sequence continues at coordinate 1,858,953 of NZ_CP200340.1, forward strand.
GTTGCGGTCATGGTGGTCACGCTGCCGCTCCTGATGTCTGCTGGTAGGCCCGGGTGACTTCGTCGCGCAGCGACTCCCAGATCCGGCCCTGGATCTCGAGGAAGCGCTCCTCGTGGCGGATTTGCTGCACATCGCCGCGCGGGCGAGGGAGGTCGACATCGAAGACGTCCTTGACCGTGCCCGGGCTGCTGGTCATGATCACGACCTGGTCGGCGAGCGCAACCGCTTCGTCGAGGTCGTGGGTGATGAAGAGCACGGTGGGGCGCAACTGCTCCCAGAGCTGCAGCAGCTCGGTCTGCATGATCGCCTTGGTCTGCACGTCGAGTGCCCCGAACGGCTCGTCCATGAGCAGGATGCGCGGGTTGTTGATCAGCGCCGCCGCCATGGCGACACGCTTGCGCATGCCACCGGAGAGCTGGTGCGGGTAGCGATCCTCGAATCCGGAGAGACCGACGCGGCGCAGCCAGTCCAGGGCGAGTGCGGTCGCCTCCCGCTTGGGAGTGCCCATCAGGATGGGGCCGATCATCACGTTGTTGAGGACTGTCTTCCAGGGGAAGAGGGAATCCGCCTGGAACATGTAGCTCACTCCTGAGGTGATGCCCTCGACGATGCGGCTGCCCACACTCACCGTGCCGGCGCTGGGCTGCTCCAGCCCGGAGACTTGAGCCAGTGTCGTGGATTTGCCGCAGCCGGTCGGCCCGACGATCGCGCAGAAGCTTCCGGGCTCCACCGTGAAGGTGACGTCGCGGATGGCCGTGAATGTCTCGCCCTTGGGGGTCAAGAATCGCTTGGTCAGTCCGACGATGTCGATGCGCGCCGACTCGGACGCTGGGGTCGTGACGCTGTCACGGGGTCGTTGTCCAACCATCTCGAAGACCTCTCTGTCTTTCGGTGTGTGAGGACGATGCTCCGTCAGTCGCCGCCCCGGTGTCGCGCTTGTGGTCCATTGGGTGGGATCTGAGCGTTGCCGAAGGTTCTGCGCGTTCTGCGCGCGTGCAATGCGAAGGTCCGGATGAAAGACTTTCCGGGATGCGACGACGGATCAGGCGACTGTCGAGCCAGATCCTGCTGGCTCAGGTGGCGATCCTCACCGCCTCGCTGGTGATCGGCTTCGTCCTCTTCGCGCAGACCGCGCGCAGCAACCTCGACGCCGACTACCAAGCGAGGGCGGCGGGGATCGCCCAGACCTTCGCGGGCATTCCCGAGATCCGCACGTGTATGACGTCGCCCGGCCCGGACTGCGCAGAGACGGTGCAGACTCTTGCCTCAGAGACGGCAGCGCGCACGGGCGCCGGCTACGTCGTCGTGATCGACCGCAACCGGGTGCGGCACTCGCACCCCGACCCGTCCCTCATCGGACAGAAGGTGTCCGAGCCGCTGGTCGCGGCAGACGGCCGGGTGCACCTCGGAGTGGACTCGGGAGCGACCGGGGTGAACGCCAATGCCCGCGTTCCGCTGTTCGGGAAGGGCACGACCGTGGTCGGCGAAGTCTCCGTCGGCATCCGGGAGAGCAGTGTCAGCAGCGAACTTCTCGCCGAACTCCCGACGTACGCGGCGTGGTTCGTGCTCGTGCTCGCTGTCGGAGCGCTCGCCTCGTTCGCGCTGGCGAGTCTCCTGAAGCGGCGCACGTTCGGTCTGGAGCTGGATGAGATCGCCCGGCTCCTGCAAGAACGGGAGGCGACGCTGCACGGCATCCGCGAGGGCGTCATCGCCATCGACCCGGCCGGCCGGATCACCGTCGTCAACGATGAGGCTCGGCGGCTGCTCCACCTCCCTGACGGCGCGGGAGGACGGTTCCTGGACGAGGTCCTCGCTGCGACTCCCATCCGCGACACCCTGACGGGAACGACGGCGATCACGGACGCGATTGCGATCACCGACGACTACGTCCTGGTTATCAACCGCATGCCGGTGACCATCGGGGGCCGAGAGCACGGCGCCGTCGTCACCCTGCAGGACCGAACGGAATTGACAGCCCTGACCCGACAGCTTGACGGCGAGCGCAGCTTCGCCGAATCCATCCGCGCGCAGCAGCACGAGTTCTCCAATCGGATGCACGCGCTCTCCGGGCTGCTCGAACTCGGCCGTCCGGACGAGGCTCTGCAGTACCTGAATGAGATCCGCGGCACGACCGCCGACCTCGACAGCACGCTGCGCACCCACATCGGCGCTCCGATGATCATCGGACTCCTCCTCGGGAAAGCCGCGGAAGCCAACGAGCGGGGCATCGACCTGGTCATCGCGCCCGACACCGACCTCGGCGAGGCACCCGACCGGGTCCAGGCGCTGACGACCATCCTGGGCAATCTCATCGACAACGCCTTCGACGCTCTGACGGGTGCACCGGCGCCGCGTCGGACGGTCGTGAGCATCGTCGAGTCGCCCCACTCGCTCACCGTACGCGTCTCGGACAGCGGTCCGGGCGTCCAGAGCACGGAGGTCCCGCGGATCTTCACCAACGGCTATACGACAAAGCAAGGCTCTGCAGTGCGCCATAGCGGGCTCGGCCTGTCTCTCGTCCAGTCGACGGTGGCGAAACTCGGGGGCACCGTCAGCGTGTCGGAAGGCCCGGGTGCCGCCTTCACCGTCGTCCTCCCCCGCGCCGGCGCCCAGCCCGGGGAGGTGACACGGTGAGCGAGCACCCCATTACCGTCCTGGTGGTCGACGACGATTTCCGGGTGGCCGGGGTGCACGTCGGTTTCGTCGAGGCGGTGCCGGGCTTCCAGGTAGTGGGCACCGCGCACACGGGGACGGACGCCCGCGCTCTGGCGGCGTCGCTTCGCCCCGAGTTGGTGCTGATGGATGTGTACCTTCCCGATGAGGACGGCCTCGACGTGGTGCGCAGCCTCCTTGCCGACCCGGCTCCCCCGGCCGTCCTGATGATTTCCGCCGCGAACGACGTCGGAACGGTGCGTCGTGCGGTCCAGCTCGGCGCCCTCCACTACCTCGTGAAACCGTTCGGCTTCGCTGAGCTGGCGGAACGGCTCAGCGCGTTCAGGCGGGCGCAGGACGACCTCGCCCGGTTTCCGGCGGTGGCGACCCAGCAGGACATCGACCGGATCTTCGACCTGCTGCGACCGGCGACGGCCGCCCAGGCCGATGCGATCCGCCGGCTCGCCCCGACCCTGCAAGCCGTATTCGATGCGGTCTCCGGCAGCGCCTCGAGCATCTCCGCGTCCGATGTGGCCGCGGCGGTCGGTGTCAGCCGGACGACGGCGCAGCGCGCGCTGACACAGCTGGAGCAGAGCGGCGTCCTCCGCCTGGAGTTGCGGTATGGGGCGACCGGCCGTCCCGAGCACCGCTATGCGGTCAAGCGGGGGTGATCCGCCCGCCACGCCGAGGGCGGTGGTGGGCAAGCCGCCTGCGATCAGTTCCCCGGGACGTCAGCCGCCGAGCAGGTCCGTCATCGGCGTCGCTCCCGCGCTCTCCCCCACAGGCGGGAGGCCGAGCCCGTCTTCGATCGTCCGTAACAGGGAATAGTGCGAATAGGGGACGTTCGAGACGGCTCCGCGCCGCGCGGCCGGCCCGGCGAAGACGCACGCGACGACGTTGTCGCTGCTGTCGCCCTCGTCGAACGTCACGACGAGCAGCGACCGCTGCGATGTGAAGGCCGGGGATTCCAGGATCTCGGGAACGACTCCAGAGAGCCATGCATCCCCGGTGGCGATCGGACAGTTGTGCATGTCGTTGCAGAGGTCCGGACTCACGAACGAGAACGCGGGAAGCGACGACGTGGTGGCGAGGTCCGCCGAGAACGCATCGAACGGCACATCATGCTGGCGGCAGTACTCCGGGGACGCCGTCACGCTCGGGTAGTAGAGGAAGGGGTTGTGCTTGACCGCGTACCGGTCTGTATTGGGGGCCGAGCAAGGCGCGGGCATTCCTTCCGCGTACATCCGCCAGCTCCGGTCTGCCGCGCGGAGAGAGTCGGCGAGGTTCCGGGAGGTGACCAGGCAGGAGCCTCCCGGCGGGTTGCAGTCGGAGGTGATGCCTCCGGTGGTGCCGCTGGTGAGCGCCAGATAGTTCGGGAGGCTGGGATGCGTGATGGCGCTGTACTGCGTCGCATGCGCGTACTGCGTCAGCAACTGGTTGAAGTACGGCGCGTCAGCGTTCCCCACGATGCGGGATGGGGGCTTGTTCTCCTCAAGGATCACGACGACGTGCTGCAGCGCACCCGACGCCACCGGTGCGCTGGTGCTGGGTACGGCCGTCGACCCCGATGCGGTACCGGTCGGTTCGGCGTGCGCGGAGGCCGAATGTACGGACCCGCTCCCCACCCCGGTGCAGCCGCCAAGCACAAGTACAACCGCTGCGGTGGTGGCGAGAGCCGCCACGGCGGTCACGAAGCTCCGTGCCCTCATCACCCCATTATCGGCATGGTGCAGCCAATAAGAGCAGCCAGCTCAGCCCGTGCACGCCCGGCGCCGCTCACCCGTCGGCGAGAACCGCGAGCGCCTTCTCCACACGGCGATCCCGCGTCTCTGCGGTCTTCGCCTGGTCGATCGGCTCGATCAGCGCCCGTTGCCTGCTGTACGAGAGGGCGGCGTAGGCGGCGGCGAGCGCCGGAGACGCATCCAGCGCCTCCCGCACTTCGGGCGGCAGCGGCACCTCCCGCGGCACGTCGTCCAGGGTCAGCGTCACCTCGACCTCGTCGCCTCCGGCGACTCCCGAAGCGGCTCGGTGCTCGGCGCTGAGCGGGATCAGGAACTCCCCGCCCATGCTGGCCACCGTCGACCGGTACTCGTACGACCCGATCCGCACGACGACGGCCGGCTTCTTCCCGGAGCCCAACTCCTCGACGACCGCCGCCGGAACCGGTATGCCGGTAGCCGTCTTGCCTGCCTGGCGGATGGTGGCACGAAACGATGGCATGAGTGTCCTTTGCTCGGCGCGGAGCGTCTCCCTCAGCCTGGCACACTCCGCGGGAAGCTGCTGTCGCCCAACCGCATCGAGTGAGCCGGGCCCTATTCGCGCCGGGAGCCGGCCACTAGCCTTCGTCGCACGAGGATGGAGGCAGCGCATGGCCGAGTTGATGATCGACTACATCACGTCGCTGGACGGGTACGGGTCGGCCGAAGGGTGGCCGGGACTGTGGGGCATGGGCGGCCCGGAGTATGACGAGTTCTTGCGCGAAGACAGCACACAGCCGTTCACCCTGCTCATGGGTGCTCGCACGTACCGGCTATTCACCGGCTTCGCAGAGACGGGCGAGGAGGACGTTTCACCGCTCACCAGCCGGGAGAAGGTGGTGTTCTCCCGCAGCCTCCGCGAACCACTGGACTGGCCGAATACGACCCTGGTCGACGGCGATTCTGTGGAGTTCGTGCGACAGCTCAAAGAGGGTGATACGCCACTTCGAACGCTCGGCAGCCCGAGCTTGTGCCGGGCGCTGCTCAGCGCCGGCCTGGTGGACCGGTACCGGGTGGTGCTGTTCCCTGTCGTCAACGGCGCCACCGGAAGCGACCGGATCTATGACGGCTGGCCCGATGTCCTCTTCCAGACGACGTCGCTCCGAAGCTTCGACGGCCGGCTGCAGCTGTTCGAGGGCGTGCCGACACACCTGGGCGACGGCCCGCCACCGAACCTGCGGTGAGCACTCATCGCGGCGCTCAGAGCGCGAAGACCGACGCCACCGCCCAGGGGGCGAGGGCCAGGTCGATCTCGAGGGTGCCGTTCTCCGAGGCGACCAGAGTATGGCGCTGAAGGGCGTCGCCCTGCTCGCGCAGGTACGCGGTCTGGCCGCGCGAGAGGTTGAGGGGCTGACCGATGGCGCTCCACGCCTCGGCCGCGTCGCCGTGTCCGGGCGCGAGGATCTCGACCGCGAAGACCGCGCCCGGCTCCAGCCCGCCGATGGTGTGGCGAACGCGCTGCTCGGGTCCCATACCGATCAGGTCGCGCGTTGCCTGATAAGTGTTGCGCGAGCCGACCGAACGGTTGCTCATGTCGTCGGGGTAGTTGTAGAACAGCGCGGCCAGTTCTCCCGTTGCGCTGTGCTGCGAGACCACGCCTCGCGCAGTGGAGGCGATCAGCCGGTCGCCCAGCCGGTTCAGCATCGCGAAGGCGTGGAAGGTCGGCTTGTGGATTCCCTGCTCGTTCACCAGGCCGAATCCGCCGTGGAACGGTCCGAGGCCGGCGCCGCCCTCCTCGAAGATGTCGGTGAAGGTCCAGTAGGAGATGGAGTCGGCTAGAGCTGCGGAACGGAGATAGGCCCGCGTGATGTAGGTGGCGGCGAATACGGTGTCGTGGATATGGTCGCGGCTCGACGGGGAGCTCGACCACTCGGTGATGTGCACCTCCGCATCCGGATAGGCGCTCTCGCCGATCAGCCGCCGCAGCACCGTCAAGTCGTCCGGCGTCGCATCCGCGTACCGGGTGAGGCTGACGGCCTCGCCGTTGGCTCCGAAGGCGAAGTCGGTGGGATAGAGGTGCGTCGAGATGAAATCGACCGGCAGGTCCCGCTCCGCGCACCAGACGAGGAAGTCCTCGATCCAGACCGGTCGCCAGTCGAGCGCATCCGGGTCGGATGCCGCGGCCGTGGCGTGCTCAGCCGAGCGGTCCTCGGTCTCGCCCGCGTAGCGGTCGTCTGGCACGAAGACGCTGGTCGACGGGCCGCCGACCTTGAGTTCCGGGTCGATCGCCTTGATCGCCTGCACGGTTCGGCCGTACAGCTCGAAGTACTCGGTCTTCGTACCGGTCCAGAAGTGCGGAACCAGGTTGGGCTCGTTCCAGACCTCGAACCGCCACTCCCGCACCTCGGCCAGACCGTAGCGCTCGATCCAGTGCTCCACCGAGCGCTCCACCAACTCCACCCACCGACCCATGTCGTTCGGCGGGCTGGCGTGCGCACCCCACCAGAACACGGTCTCGGTCTGGGTGGCCAGCTCGCGCGGCATGAAGCCGAGCTCCACGAACGGGCGCACGCCTAGATCGATCAGGAAGTCGAACACCTTGTCCACGTAGGAGAAGGTGTGCACCGGGGTCTCGAGGGGCACGTCCGGCCCGAAGCCTCCGCCGTAGGAGCCGCGATACACGAACATGTCGTCGTGGAACACGCCGTGGAAGCGCAGGTAACGGAACCCGAGGCGATCCACCGCCTCGCGGAACTGCTGCTGCCAATCGGCTCGAAGCGCTTCATTGGCGCGGCCCGCCCCCGCGCAGAGGCTCCAGACGTGTGGGAGACCGGTCGATTCGGTGACGCGGTCGTCGATGGTGATGACGGGGAGCGAGGCGGATGCCATGGGGTGATCTCCAGATAGGTGGTGTCCGGTGGTCAACCGAATGTGTGGATTCGCGCTGCCACAGCTGCCGGATCCTGGCCTTCGCGAAGGGGGAGGATGCGGTAGAGCAGGCTGTATGGCCCTTTGGCCGGCGTGTTGCTGTACTCTTCCGGGCGCGTCAGCAGGTCCCAATTGCCGCCTTGGAGGCCTTCCTGCGCAGCGTCCACACGTACGACGGTCCGCCACGATTCCGGCACCTCGTGCCAGTGACGGTGCCCGGCCAGCTCGTCCGGGCTGTTCGGCTGGACGTTCAGGTACATGCTCCCCCCAGCTACAAGCAGGACTCCCCTTCCCGCCTCATCGGTGAGGGCGGCCCAGCGGGTGTCAGCTTTGTTGGCGCTGTCCTGCGGTCGGCTGTAGCGGGTGATCTGATCTGCGACCGATCCCGAGTAGCGGCCGAAGAAGGCCGCCGCGTGTCGGTCGGCGGTCGACTCCCACGGGCCGCGGCCATACCATTCGACGGTTGCAAGCTCAGGCCGGAGCCCGAATGTCGTCCCGATCACCTGCGGGTTGGGGGTATCGGGGACCGGCTCGAATGTCGACAGCACATCCACCTGCCCGTTGCCGTAGATCGTGTACACGATCGACTGCGGCGACGTCGTGATGCGGTTGCTGGGACGGAACGGCACCGCGGTGGTGACGGTGCCACGCACCGTCACCCGAACGCCACCCGGAACCGAGGACGACTCGATCTCGTCGATGGCCCAGTCCTCACCGACGCCGCGCCACGGCTGAGACGGCTCCGGGAGGGACGTCCTGAATTCAGGGATCGACAGCTCCGGATCGTTCGGGGCGCGCCAGTAGTTCGGCATCAGGTCGCTGGAAAGCATTTCGCGGCCGTCATATCGCAATGACGTCAGCCGGCCGGTGGAGCGGTCGATCACCATCGCGAAGCCTTCGCCTGCGACCTCGATCAGCTCCTCCGTCTGGCGGAGTTGCGGCGAGGCCAGCTCGGCCGACGGAAGGAGCGAGACGGTGGGAGCAACGGCGGGAAGTGCGAATTGTGCCCTTGCTACGAGGTGTCCCGTTTCCGCCCACGACGTAGGAGCGTCGAGAACGATCGAGAGCTCCAGCCGGTACTCGGAGCCGGCCCGCAGCTGTTCCGGCAGCGAGCCCGGAAGTGTGACGTCCGCGCTTCCCAGCGGCCCTATGGAAAGCTGCGAACCGGGAATGCTCCCGCTTCCGATGGCTCTTCCGTCCTCGGTGACCGCCCACCGCAGCCTGTGACCGTCGAGGCTCGTGAACAGGTACTCGTTCGTGATCCGTATGGTCCAGGTGTCCGGGTCCAACAGGGTGATGCTCACTGGTTGGTAGGCCAGCTTGGCCTCCTCCACCTTGGGTGTCGGAGTTCGATCGGAGAGCAGCAGGCCACTCATGTGTGCGCCTTCTTCGTTCGGATCGTCGCCCCAATCGCCTCCGTAGGCGAGGAACTCCTCACCCGGCCGTCCCGGGATTCCCCACCACAGGCCCTTGTCGGCCCAGTCCCACAGGAAGCCGCCCTGAACCCGACCTGGATTCTCGCGGATGGCTGCCCAGCTTTCAGCCAAGAAGCCGGAGGCGTTCCCCTGGCTGAACGCGTACTCGATGAGCACGTAGGGCCTCGGATCGCGGCCGGCCCGGTCGATCAGCTCGGACACCGGCGGATAGAAGTCACCGTCGAAGTCGGAAATGTCCGAGGGAACTACGGCCAAGCCGGAGCCGGTCGAATCCTGATAGCTCACCGGACGGGTCGGGTCGTACCCCTTGGCCCAGTCGTACATGGCCTTCAGGTTCGAGCCGACTCCCGACTCGTTGCCGATCGACCAGGCGATCACGCACGCGAGGTTCTTGTCCCGGTCGACCAGGTTCCGCATCCGCCACAGCAGGGGCGCCCGAAGTTCCGGCCGATCGCCTGGGATGTTCGGTCGCCCTTCCGCGTCGACGCGGTTGATGTGGGTCTCGTTGTTGGCCTCGTCGAACACGTACAGTCCGTACTCGTCGGCGAGTTCGTACCACCGCGGGTCGTTCGGATAGTGCGAGGTGCGGACGGCGTTGATGTTGTTCTGCTTCATCAGGCGGATGTCGGCGACCATGTCAGCCGCGCTGAGGGTGCGACCGGTCCGTGGATTCCACTCGTGGCGGTTGACGCCCCTCAGGGAGATCGGCTGCCCATTGATCCGGTACAGGCCGTCAACGATCTCGACCCGGCGGAAGCCGACCCGGGTGGATACGCGATCCACGACCGACCCGTTCGAGTCGCAGAGCTCCACGACCAGCGTGTAGAGCTCTGGATGCTCAGCCGACCAGAGCCGGGGCGACACGACTGGCTCCGCCAATGCCGCAGATGCATCCTGGCCGGGACCCACCAGTTCAACCGGCGCGGACCGTGACCAGAGTTCGACAGCCCCCGCATCCGTTCCATCGAAGAGCGTCGCCCGCACCTCGAAGTCCTCGCTCGTGCGCGCGCCGGCGTCGTCGCGCACCGCGACGCTCAGCTCGAGAGTCGCCGACGAGAAGTCGTCAGCGAGCGGAGTCCTGACGGTGAAATCCCGAATCAGGACCGGCGGGCGAGAGACCAGAAGCACACTGCGGAAGATGCCCGAAAGCCGCACGTTGTCCTGGTTCTCCAGGTAGGACCCTGTGGACCACCGGTACACCTCGACGGCCAGCACATTCCGTCCGCTGTGCACGTACGGGGTCAGCTCGAATTCGCCGCGGGTGTAGCTGTCCTCGCGGTAGCCGATGCGCCGGCCGTTGATCCAGACGTAGTACGCCGATTCCACGCCCTCGAATTGGAGGAACGTTCGGCGGCCCGCCCAGCCGTCAGGGAGCTCGAATGTCGTCCGGTACTGCCCGACCGGGTTGTAGCGCGTCGGGGCGTGCGGGTAGTCGCCGGTGGGAGCAGGTTGTTCGTTCTTGCCGTTCTCGCCGGTCCACGGCAGGACCGTGTTGACCCCGATCGGGAAGTCGTACCCGTGCAGTTGCCAACTCGAGGGGACCGGGAGGAGGTCCCATCCCGAATCGTCGGCGTCCTCGTCTGCGAAATCAGGCAGCCGCGATTCCGGGTTCGGTGACCACCGGAACTTCCACTCCCCGTCGAGACTGACCCGGAAGGGCGACGCGGAGCGGTCAGCCCTCAGCGCGGCCGCGAGCGTGTCGTAGGTCACGAGAGTGGCATGAGCGGGTTCACTCCCCCACTCGTAAACCGCGGGGTCGTTCCACTCGGGCGTCGCTGTCATTCTCTCCTCGAATCCGGTCACGTGTTCAGGTGTGGCTGCTCGGGCCGACCGCGTCAGCGCAGACCGACCGTGAGCAGCAGGTTGCCGTACAGGCGCTCGTCGCCGGTGGCGATGACGACACCGACGTCGGGCGAGCGCACCCGGTCGTAGAACGCGAACCTGTCGACCTTCTCCATGGGCACATCCCCGCCAAGGGTGCGTGCGTAGTCGTCCTGCGCCGGAGCCGGGACACCGGGAGGGGTCTGCATGACGGTCGCCGATTCGATGTTGACGACGGTGAGCACGGCGTCCAGCACCGACGTGACGTCGAGCAGGCCGGGACGGAGGTTGAGGTGGATCAAACGCACCCCCGGTCCGGTGGCGGTCAGATACGGATAGTTCCCGTCGGCGATCAGCACACCGGAGCCGTGACCCGACGAGGCGAGCGCCTCAAGGAGCGGCGGATGGACGAGCGGGCCGGTGATCATGCGGTCACGTCCACTGCTGCACGGCCGGCTGCGTGGCCGGCTGCGCGATCTGCGGCGTAGCCGTCCCAGCCGGGGATCGTGCCGTCGACATCCCACAGGTCGAGCCAGCTGTCGGCGCCGGGCCACAGGAACACCTGGCCCTTGATGAGGCGGTTGTTCTGTTCCGCCGATCGCAGCTTCTCGAGTTCGGCGGGGGTCAGCGGGTCCTCGGTCACGGCCCGCAGGTTGGCGACGAACTGCGGTTCCTTCACCGAGAACGGGATCGGGACCTGCCCGCGCTGCACCGCCCACTTCAGGCAGATCAAAGCCGGATGCACGCCGTGCGCGCGGGCGATCGACACGACGACGGGATGCTCCATGTCCGAGACGTCCGAGACGATGCGGTCGCGTTCGGGTCGCGACGGCGATCCCAGGGGCGAATAGCCCACCGGCTGGATTCCGTGATCGAGGCAGAACCGGAAGAGCTCGGGCTGCTGGAAGCACGGGTGCAGTTCCATCTCGTTCAGCGCCGGCGCGATCCGCGCATTGGCGAGGATCGCCGTGAGCTTCGGGACGGTGACGTTCGAGGTCCCGAGGTGCCGCACGACTCCCTCGTCGACGAGCCCCTCCAGCGCGTGCCAGAGCGCCATGTACTCCTCGTGGATGTACGGGCGCGCGTCCGGGTCGCGGTCGGCCGCGTCGGCGAACGGTGCGTGGTGGTTCGGGAACGGCCAGTGCACGAACACCGCGTCGAGCACGTCCAATCGGAGGTCGCTCAGCGACCGGCGGACCGAGGCGATCGCCGCGTCCGGCTCGTGCGCATCGTTCCACACCTTCGACATGACGAAGAGCTCATCGCGGGGCACACCGCCGGCGATGGCCTCCTGAAGAACGGCGCCGACCTCGGCCTCGTTGCCGTACACCGACGCGCAGTCGATCAGGCGGTAGCCGGCCCGGATCGCGCCACCGACCGCAGCCGCGACCTGCTCCGCCCGGTAGTGGTCGGACCCGAAGGTCCCCACCCCTATTGCGGGCATCACTGCCCCGCTCGCGAGTCGCCGAGTCGGCACGCTGTCGATCGTGATCATGTGTATGTTCTCCGTTTCCATAGGTTCTGGGGTGTGCGTCGGCGGGCGACGCTTCAGGTGAGTCGCACCATCGCCTTGACGACCTCGCCACGATCGATGGCGTCGAAAGCGACGCCGATGTCGGGAAGGTCGACGCGTAGCGTCACGAACGAATCGACGTCGAGATAGCCCGACTGCACGAGCCGCAGGATGCCGGGCAGTACGGCGGTCTCCTGGGTCGAAGCGACGCTCAGACGCACGTCGCGCGGTGCCGCCATGAGGTCCAGCTCGGCGGTGCCCGCGGGGGCGCTGTAAACGACGAGCCGGCCGCCCGGACGGAGCCAGCCGTACTCGATGTCGACCATCGATGCCTGGCCGGAGGCTTCGAACACGATGTCGGCGTCGTGTCGCCGCCTGAGCTCACCGGCGGCATCGTCGGCGAGCAGCGTCTCGGTCGCTCCGGCATCAGCGGCCTGTTCGAGTCGTTCGGCCCGGCGGCCCACGGCGATGACCCGGGCGGCGCCCAGGAGCGACGCGTATCGCATGAGGGAGAGCCCCGCGACGCCGGTGCCGACCACGACGACAGTCGCATCCAGCAGGTTCTCTCGGCAGGCGACGCTGAAAGTTTCGCTGAGGCTGATCGCGAGGGCGGCGGACAGCGGGTCCGAGCCGGACTCCAGCCGCACCCAGGGCGCTGTGCCCGGCGTCATCCCCCGATCCTCGGCCTCCGACCGGATGTCGTGGATCACGCCGCGTTCGGCGAACCCGCCCCAGTGCATCGCGAGCGGCGCCGACTCGGCGCGGTAGGCAGCGGGCCGCGTCACGAGGTCGCCGACGGCGAGCGTTCGCACGCCCGAACCGACCGCCGTCACGCGGCCCACGGACTCGTGGCCGAGGATGCTGGGGTACGAGACGCCGCCGCGGAAGGTGCCGGCGCGCAGCATCTTGTCCGTGCTCGAGCACACCCCGCACCAGAGCATCTCGACTTCAGCGTCGTAGTCGCCGATCCGCGGATCGGGCACCTCGACGACCGAGGCGCGGTTGGGTCCGTCCATCACGAAGGCTCGCATCGTCGCTAGATGTTCAGGCCGTGGAAGAAGTCGATGCGTGACTCGGCAGCCGCCGGCGCCAACTCGATCCGCACGACGGCGCCGCCGGGGCCAGCCAGCTCGGAGTCGGGCAGCACGACCTCCAGGTGCTCGCCCGTGCGGGTCCATTCCGGCTGCTCACGCGACCCCAGCACCCGCACGTCGATGATCGGCCGGTCGATGAACCGGCTGTCCGAGCCGAAGCTGCGGATCCGCATGCGGCCGTCCTCCGGGCGGACGAGTCCGATCCCGTAGACGTAGTCGTGGCCGACCTCGGTCATCCTCGTGAAGCGGAGGTCCTCCGCGGTGTAGACGGCTGCCGCGGCGTCGGTGAACGAGCCGGCGGCCGGGGCCGTCGGGCCCTCGCCGAACACGACCCAGGGGCTGGAGCCGTAGATCGCTTCGCCGTGCACGGCCAGCCAGTCGCCGACCGCCTCCAGCAGCGCGGCCTCCTCCTCGGGGATGGTCCCGTCAGGTCGGGGGCCGATGTTGAGCAGGAGGTTCCCGTTCTTCGCGACCACGTCGACGAGCTCCTGGATGAGCTCGGAGGCGTCCTTGTAGTCGTGGCCCTCCACCCAGCTCCACGATGTCCGCGACACCGACGTGTCGTTCTGCCAGACGTCGGGCCGGATGCCGCCCATCGTGCCGCGCTCGATGTCCAGCACCGCCGATCCGGGCGCGAACGAGTCCCACTTGTAGTTGATGACCACCTCTCGGCCCCACTCCGCCGCCCGGTTGTAGTAGTACGCGGCGAGTCTGCGGATGTAGGGCTCGAACGACGGCTCCTCGATCCCGGTGTCGAAGTAGAGGATCTGCGGCCGGTAGGAGTCGATGATCTCGACCGTTCGCAGCAGCCAGTCCTCCAGGAACCGCTCGGTGGGGTTCATCTCCTTGCGCAGCGCCGGCCCGTACAGGTCGGCGTAGGCGGGGTCGCGGACGTCCGAGTCGAACTCCGCTCCCCCGTTCATGAAGAACCAGTGCTCCGCCCTGTGCGTCGATGCACCGGCGATCAGCCAGGCCTGGTCGACGGCCGAGAGGAGGTCTCCCATCACGTCGCGCTCGGGTCCCACCTGGGTCACCTTCCAGCGCGAGCGTGCGGTGTCGTACATCGCGTAACCGTCGTGGTGCTCGGCGACCGGCACCACGAACTGCGCGCCGGCTCGCTTGAACAGGGCGACCCACTCCTCGGGGTCGTAGCGCTCCATCCGGAAGTGCGGAAGGAAATCCTTGTACCCGAAACGGTCATGCGGTCCGTACGTCGCCACGTGGTGGTCGAACGCGGGCGTGCCGCGCCGGTACATGGTGCGCGGATACCACTCGTTGCCGAACGCCGGCACCGAGAAGGCTCCCCAGTGCAGGAAGATGCCGAACTTGGCGTCGCGGTACCACTGCGGAGCGCGATAGCGGGACAGTGACTCCCACGTGGCGTCGTACGGCCCGGCGTCGATGACGGCATCCACCATCGCGAGCGCCGGACGGTTGTCCGACACGTCGACCGGCGCCGGCAGGGTCGTGGGGTCGAGGGGTTCGAGGTTCACAGGTCTCCGTCTTTCCGGGCTCAACGGCCGCCGAAGGCGCCCGCGCCGATCGCGGCCACCAGTTGTCTCTGGGCGAAGGCGACCACGATCACCACGGGGGCGATCGTCATCACGCACGCCGCCATCAGCAGCTGCCACTGCGTTCCGGTCTGTGTCGTGAACCCGGCGATCCCGATGGGGATCGTCCACTTCTCCGAGCTGTTGAGGATGATCAGCGGCCACAGGAAGCTGTTCCAGCTGCCCAGGAAGGCGAAGATCGCCAGCACCGACAGGGCCGGCCGCACCAGCGGGACGATGACACTGATCAGGATGCGCCAGGTGGACGCTCCGTCGAGCCGGGCAGCCTCCTCCAGCTCCGCGGGGATCTGCAGCATGAACTGACGGAGCAGGAACGCCCCGAAAGCCCCGAAGAGGCCCGGGATGATGAGCGCGAACCAGGTGTCGGCGAGCCCCGCCTGGTCGAAACCGAGGAACAGGGGCACGACGGCGACCTCGCTCGGCAGGGTCAGCGTGATGACGAACAGCAGGAAGACGGCGCTCCGGCCCGGGAACCGCAGCCTCGCGAACGCGAACGCCGTGAGGGTCGCGACGACCAGGGTGAGCACGGTCGAGATGGCGGCGACGACCAGGCTGTTCAGGAGCAGGCGCCCGAAGTCGACCTCGGTCCACGCATCCACGAAGTTGGACCAGAGGACCTTCGAGCCGATGAAGGTGATCTGCGCGGCGAACACCTCGTTCGCCGGCTTCAGCGCCGTGAAGAAGGTCCAGATCAGCGGGAACGAGAACACGAGCGCGAACAGCCACGCCGCGGTGGTGTTGGCAGCGGAACCGATGGTCCGTCCCCGGCGACGCCAGCGGGAACCCGAGGCCGGTAGCTGGTGCTCAGTCATAGTGGACCCACTTCCTCTGCCCCCAGAGTTGGAACAGCGTGAAGATCGCGATGATCACGAACAGCACGGTGGCGATGGCCGACGCATAGCCGAGCTGGTTGTTCGTGAAGGCGGTCTGATAGAGGTACAGCATGATCGTCATCGTGCTGTTGCCCGGGCCCCCGCCCGTGATCACGTAGGCCTGTGCGAAGGTCTGCCAGGCGCCGATCACGGTCAGCACCGTGGTGAAGAACAGCGCAGGGCTGACCAGCGGCAGGGTGATCGAGAAGAAGCGGCGGAACCGGCCGGCCCCGTCGATCCGCGACGCCGCGATGACATCGGGGCTGATCGAGTCGATACCTGCGCCGAGCACGATCATGTTGTACCCGAACGACTGCCAGAGCGAGACGCCGATCACGACGGCCAGCGCCCAGTTCCCGTCGCTGAGCCACGGGATCGGGCCGAGCCCGATCCCCGCGAGCGCCTGGTTGACGGCCCCGTCCTTCTGGAACAGCAGACGGAAGACCGCGGCGTTCGCCACCATCGGTGACAGTGCCGGGATCAGGAAGATCACCCGGAGCCAGTTGCGACCCGCGATGCGCGTCTTCAGCCAGAGCGCCATCGCCATCGAGATCGCGATATTCGCCGGCACGTAGACGAGCACGAAGATCGCCGTCACCATGACGCTGTTGAGGAACTGCGGGTCGCGCAGCAGCCGGGCGTAGTTCTCCGTGCCCGTGAATTGGATGCCGCCGAGCAGGGTCGAGTCGGAGAATCCCAGGATCAGCGAGGCGATCTGCGGGATGACGATGAACAGCGCCAGCCCGATGAGCCCGGGGAGCACGAAGGCCCACCCCACCCAGCGGGGGCCCCCGAGGAGCCGGCGACGAAGCCTGCCCCTCGGGCGCTCCGGTGGGGCGACCGACCCGGCGGAAACCTCTTCCTCCGCACGGTCCAGACGCACGAAGGTCATTGTCCGAGGCCGGCCTTCACCTGCTGCAGCACCTCGGACACAGTGCTCTTACCCGAGAACGCATCCACCTCGTACTGCGTCAGGAGCGTGTCGAGCTGCGCCTGATTCGACGGCACGGGCGAGGGCGTCGCGTCACCGGTCATCTGCTTGATGACCGCGGTGAACTCCGGCGATCCGACGTTCTTGGACCAGGCGTCCAGCGCGTCGAGCCGCGCCGGCACGGAGGCCTGCGATTTCGTGACGAACTCGAGTCCGCTCTTGCTCGTCATCGCCTCGATGGCCTTGAATGCCTTCTGCTTGTCGCCGCAGGTCTTCGTGATGCCGAAGCCCGATCCGCCGATGAATCCCTTCGAGGTGCCGCTCTTGCTCGGGATGACGGCGATGCCGACATTGTCCTTGCCGAGACTCTGCTGTGCGTGCTGCAGATCCCACAGCCCCTGCATCTCCATGGCCGACTGGCCGGTGTTGAACGCATCGATGTCGGGGAAAGTGCCGCCCGCGGCCGCCTCGAGCGGCTTCGCGACCTTGTACTTGTTGGACAGGTCGACGAGCAGCTGCAGCGCGTCGCGGAAGTTCGGGTCGTCGAGCTTCGGACCGTTCTTGTCCGCCCACGGGTGGCCGTCGGCCGCCATGAGGGTGCTGATGGGATTCGACGCCTGGGGGATCGCGAAGCCGTACACGCCGTTCCTCGTGGTCGCCTTCGCTGCCGCGATGAAGTCGTCCGTCGTCCAGTTGTTGGTGGGTTCGGCCACGCCCGCGTCCTTGAACATCTTCTTGTTGTAGAGGACGACCGTGGGCCCCGCGTTGAACGGGATGGAGTAGAGCTTGCCGTCGACGCTGAGCTGCTCGAGCATCGCGGAGCTGTAGGCCGACAGGTCGAGCTTGTTCTTCTTCGCGAGGTCGTCCAGCGGCTCCAGCCCCTGCACGTATTGGCCCACCCGGCCGTTCTGGAACGTGACCAGGCAGGGGGCGCTGCTGCTCTTCATCACCGTGGGGAGCTTCGTGTAGTAGTCGCCGATCGGCGGACCGGAGAAGCTCACCGCCATCTTCGGGTCGGCGTGCTTGCCTCCCGCGATGTAGTCGCTCCACTGCTGCTTGTCGGCCTTACCGCCGATCCACGTGTACATCTTGAGTGTGCTGCCGTCGAGGCCCGACGTTCCACCACCGCCTCCGGAACAGGCAGCGAGGCCGAGGGCGAGCACTCCCGCGACCACGACGGAGACGCCGACGCGTCCCGGGCCCCTCGTGTTTTTCCACCGTGACTTCATGAACTCCTCCTTGAGTACTAGGGCGAAACGTTACGACCTTAGGGAAGGCTAGGAGGACGAACATGCGAAGTCAAGAGTTTTCGGCGGACACTAAACGTTTCGTGCGGTCTCCCTCAGCAGATCGTGCGCCAGAATGGTCTCGGCGACGATCATCGTTTTCAGCGCATCGCCGAAGTGCGACGACGGAAGACGACGCGTACGCACCGCCTCGATGAATTCGGCGCTCTTGGCGCGGAAGCCTCCGAGCACGTAGAGGTCCGGCGAACCCGCCACTTCGGCGGCACCCAGCTCCTCGCGCCCATCGGCGTCCCAGACGGTGCCGCCGATCTCGAGGTCGCCTTCCGCCATGATCCCGGGACCGTGGACTTCCACCCCGAACGTCCTCCGGCCGCTGGTCCAGTTCGTGATCATGACCCCGACGGCGCCGGTGTCGAATTCGAGCGTCGCCGTGATGAAGGTGATGTCGTCGACGATGACCCGGCGCGTCACATCCGACACGGCGATGACCTCGCCGCCGCAGAGGTGCCGGAGGGTGTCGATCACGTGGACGCCGTCATCCATCATCCGGTCGCGCGCCGACACCATCGGGGTCGGATCGTTCTTGTAGAACCGGCAGACCGCATGGACGACCTGGCCACGCTCGTGAACCCGTCCGACCATCCGCTCCAGCAGTGGGGACGAGCGCCGCTGGAAGCCGACCTGCGTGATACAGCCGTTCTCGTTGGCGAGGCGAGCGAGCGTGCGCGCTTGATGGACCGTGAGGCCGAGCGGCTTCTCGACGAAGAGATCGAGGCCGCGCTGGAGGCACGCGCACCAGATGCCGAACATGAGCTCCGGCGGCCCGATGACATAGACGGCGTCCGGGTGCGTTTCGTCGAGCATCGCTGCCCAGTCGCTGAACAACGCCGTGACCCCCCATCGCTCGCCGGTCGCCCGGAGGCGCTCCGGCGAGAGGTCGCAGATGCCGACGATCTCCGCATCGGGCAGCGAGGACAACGACGGGTAGTGGACGAGGTTCGCCATCGCTCCGGCGCCGATGACGGCGACCCGCACCGGCCCGCGCTCCGCGGCACTCATCGGACCGCTCCCGCGACGCCCTGAGCCGCGGCTCGCAGGCTGCGCGCGTATTCGAGATCTCGAGTCACCTTCGCCACGAGGTCGCTTTCGTCGGTGTATTCCGCCGTGAGGCAGATCGGACCGGCGAACTCACGTTCCACGAGGTAACGGATCGCGCGATCCCACTCCGCCATACCGCTGCGAGCGTCGGTGAAGACCGGCTCCCAGACCGGATCCCCCTGTGAGGACGCGGAATCGTCGACTCGCTCGTAGTACGCGCTCTTGAGGTTGACCATGCCGAGCCACGGCCACAGCAGTTCCAGGCCGTGCTCGGGCCGCTTGCGCGCGAGGCCGTCGTGCGCTGCGTCCCAGATCGCCGCCACGAATCGGGGATCGACGTCCTGGAGGAGCGCGAAGAGCTCCGAGGAGTCGGCGATGTAGTCGTCGTAGTGCGGCTGGACAGCGACTCGGACTCCATGGCGTTCGGCCCTGTCGGAGAGGCCGGCGAGAGTCCGCCGCATCTCCGCGCCGGTCGCCGCGTACCCGCCTGACCCGATGGGCACCATGATCCGGATCAACGGCACTCCTGCGTCCGCGCAGGCCGCGAACGTGGCCTCGTCCGTCCCCGAGGCGATGCTGGTGACCGCGATGCCGGCTCGCGCGAGTTCACGTACGGCCGCCGGCAGGGCGGTCGAGACGTCGTCCGGCATCACCTGGTAGCCGGGCCGCACCGGGAGCTCGACGGCGTCGAATCCCATGGACGCCACCAGCTCGCCGAGAGCACCGACCCCCGGGTCTCGCCACGGTTTGGTGAAGACGCTCCACGTCGTCGCGGCATCTACGTTCGGCATGGCGGACTCCTCGTTCAGGGCGTCGGAAAATCAGGGCGTCGGGAAATCTAGTGCAACGATGCAGTAGCTTGTGCAACGATACAGTAGCCGGAAACGCGTCAACCAGAGAAGGGGTGAGAGCGATCGCGACCATCAGGGATGTTGCTCAGGCCGCCGGAGTCTCGCCCTCCACCGTTTCGAACTTGCTCAACGCACGCGAACACCTCATGCAGCCGGAGACGCGGAGACGCGTGCTCGAGGCCATGGAGTCGCTCTCCTACCGCCCGAGCCGGGTGGCCCAGCAATTGCGCGGCGCCCCGAACCCCACGCTGGGGCTCATCGTCCCCTCCGTGGCCAATCCGTTCTGGGGATCGTGGGCGGCCCAGCTCGAGGCGGCGTTCCATGCGCACGGGCGGCAGATCTACCTCTGCAACAGCGAGCGCGATCCGGAGCGCGAGCGCGCTTACGTGGAGCAGCTCTGGGCTGACGGCATCGAGCACATCGTCCTCTCCACCTCGCTGCCGTCGCTCGAACATCTGCGCCCGGCCATGGACGCCGGCGTGCAGATCATCGCGTTCGACCGCGAGCACCAGGACACGGACCCGCCGGAATTGCTGAACGTCAGCATCGACAACGAAGCCGGCGCATGGATGGCCACTCAGCACCTCATCGAGCGAGGCCACCGGCGCATCGCGTTCGTGTCCGGGGCGATGCGCACGATCAGCAGGCAGCGACGCTTCGCGGGCTACTGCCGGGCGCTCGCCGAGAACGGCATCCCACTCGACGACGCACTCGTCCCCCGCTCGTCCGAGTTCGGCGACGCGGACAGCGGACCCCTCGCCCGCACGGCGGTGCATGCCCTGTTGGCGCTCGAGGACCAGCCCACCGCTCTGGTCGCCGTCAATGACATGTTCGCTCTGAGTGCATCCGCTGCCATCCGGGATGCGGGCCGCGACATCGCCGACATCGCTGTCGTCGGGTTCGACGACATCCCGGTCGGGAGCCTCATCTCGCCCGCGCTGACCACGGTTCAGCAGCCACTGAGCGAGATGGCCGAGGCGGTCGTCCGACTCACGGAGAACGAGGCCGGCGACGGAGAGCCGAGGCCCTCGCTCGTGTTCCCGCCGACCCTCGTGGTGCGGGCCTCGACCGAACGGAGGATCGCATGACCGCATCCGGAGCCCGAGTGCTCATCGCAGGAGCCGCCGGTGGGGTCGGCCGCGCTGTCGCACTGGCTGCTGCCTCAGAAGGCGCGACCGTCCTGCTGCTCGGACGCGATCGGAACAGGCTCGAGCCCGTGCGAGCGGAGGTGGTCGCGGCCGGCGGGACCGCGCACATCGCGGTCGCCGATGCGACCTCGGCGGCGGAGGTCGACAGCGCCGTCGCGGCCCTGCGGCGCGAGGCGGGCGGCATCGACGTCGTCGTCAACGCCGTCGGCGTCAACCTCAAAGCCCGCCGCCTCGACGAGCTCGACGAGGCCGGCTGGCGCTCGGTCCTGGACACCAACCTGACCGCGGCCTTCTTCCTCACCCGGGCGGCGCTTCTCGGCTTCCGCGCCGACGGTGGCGGACTGCTCATCCACATCTCCTCCGTCGCCGCGCTCGCTCCCGACATGTCGGGGGCCGCCTACCAGGCCAGCAAAGCGGGACTGGCCGCGCTCGCGCGCGCCACAGCCCTCGAGGCCGGTAGTGCCGGCGTGCGGGTCACCACCATCTCACCCGGCCTCATCGACACCGACTTCGTCCGCCACCGCCCGACGGCGCCCACGCCCGAGGAACTGGCGGGAGCGCTGCGCCCCGAGGACGTCGCCGAGATGTGTCTCGCCGTCATCAGCTTGCCCGCTCGCGCGACCGTCAGCGAGATCGTCATGCGGCCGAGCGGGCGTTGATCGAAGCCGCTTCCCTTGTTCCGACCGAGACGGAGATCTCCATGACCGCACCCTCCCCCGCACGAACCGTCCTGATCACCGGAGGCGCGACCGGCATCGGGCTCGGCATCGCCGAGGCGTTCCTGAACGCGGGCGACCGCGTGGCGATCACGACGAACGCCTCGCCTGTGCCCGAGCACGTGGCCGACCGGGTGATCGCCGAGCGGATGGATGTCACCGACAGCGCTGCCGTGACGGCGACCGTCGCGCGGATCGGCGAGGCGGTCGGGGGCAGGATCGACGTGCTGGTCAACAATGCCGGTGGCCTCGTGGCCCGCCGTCCGATCGACGCGGCGGACGACGCGCATTGGCAGCACGTCATCGACCTCAACCTCTCGAGCGTCTTCTACGTCGTGCGCGCGGCCCTCCCCCTGATGGCCGAGGGCGGCCGCATCGTGAACATCTCCTCGCTTGCGGCGCACAACGGCGGCGGCCAGGGAGCCGGCGCGTACGCCGCGGCCAAGGCCGGCGTCGAGGGCCTCACCCGCGCTCTGGCGAAAGAGCTCGGACCACGCGGGATCGCCGTTTCCGCCGTCGCCCCCGGGCTCATCCTCGAGACACCGTTCCACGAGCGCTTCACCCCGGAGGCCGACCAGCGCGCGAGCATCGCCGCCACCCCGCTCGGGCGTGCCGGGACACCCACCGACGTCGCCGCGGCGACGGTGTACCTTGCCTCGGAGGCGGGCGGCTTCGCTTCGGGAACCGTCATCGCGGTCAACGGCGCCGCCGCCTTCCACTGAGCGAAGCGACCACCGTACCGCCGACGAATACGTGGAGAGAGAGCAGACATGCGCATCGTCGTCATCGGAGCAACAGGGCACGTGGGCGGCTATCTCGTGCCACGCCTCGTGGCCGACGGGCACGACGTGGTCGCGATCACACGCGGCACATCGGCCCCGTATCGCGACGACCCGGCCTGGCAGAGCGTCGAACGCGTGATCGCCGACCGCGAGGCGGAGGATGCGGCGGGCACCTTCGGCTCCCGCGTCGCCGGGCTCGGAGCAGACGCGGTGGTCGACCTGATCTGCTTCACCCCGGAGTCCGCACGGCAGCTCGCCGATGCCCTCCGCGGACGGACGCACCAACTGGTTCACGTCGGCACGATCTGGACACACGGCACCCTCACGGAGGTGCCGGCTCCCGAGGCCGCCGTCAAACGGCCCTGGGGCGAGTACGGCATCCAGAAGGAGGCGATCGAACGTCTGCTGCTGGCCGAGTCCCGATGCGAGGACGGCGTCCCGGTGGCGATCGTGCACCCGGGGCACATCTCCGGCCCGGGCTGGCCCATCGTCACCCCGCAAGGCACCACCGACCTCGACGTCTGGCGGACGCTGGCGAGCGGGCGCGAGCTCCTGCTGCCGGGATTCGGGCTCGAGACCGTGCATCACGTGCACGCCGACGACGTCGCGCAGCTCATCCGGCTCTGCCTCGAACACCCGGACGAGGCGAACGGGGAGGCGTTCCATGCTGTCTCCGAGCGGGCGCTCACGCTGCGCGGATTCGCGGAGGAGGCGGCCGCGTGGTTCGGGCAGGAGGCGAACGTGCGCTTCGTGCCGTTCGAGGAGTTCAGCGCCTCCCTTCCCGAGGAGCACCGCGATGCAGCCTTCCAGCACATCGCCCGCAGCCATTCGATGAGCATCGAGAAGGGGCGCCGACTGCTGGGCTACGCGCCGGCGTACTCGTCGCTCGCGGCTGTGGCGGAGTCGGTGGAATGGCTCCGTCAAGCCGGTCGTCTGGGCGACGGCGTTCCGCCTGTCCGATTCGGTTGAGACGGGACTCGCTCAGTCGAAACGATTCGCACCGCGCTAACGCGGGATTATGCTGAGCGGACGCGACTCCCAGACATCGGCAACCGTGAGGGTGTGGGCGGCAACACCAGGAAAGACGGGGCTGTGACAACATACAAGGACATCCAGCGGGCCACGGGACTCTCGCTCGCCACGATCTCCAAGTACTACAACGGGCGAAACGTTCTGGAAGCCAATCGCGAAGCCATCGAGGCGGCGGCGCGCGACCTCGACTTCCGGCCGAATCAGCACGCTCGGACCTTGCGTTCGCGACGGTCACGGACGGTCGGGGTGCTGCTACCGGCGCTCGACAACGACTTCCACCTCACGATCATCGCCGGGGTCGAGGAAGCCCTCCGCCCGCGTGGATTCAGCGTCATCGTGGCGGCCAGCCCCGATCCGAACGACGATCCCGTCAACCTACTGATGGACCGTATGGTGGATGGAATCGTCGCGGTCACCCCGCCGCACGACGTGCCCGCGCTGCGCGCCGCGGCCGAGCGCGTGCCGGTCGTGATGGTCGACTGGTACATCGACGACGTCCAGGCCGACGGTGTCTTCATCGACAATGCGGCGGCGGGAGCGCTCGGCGCCCGGCACCTCCTCGATCACGGCCACCGCCGCATCGGATTCGTCGGCGGTGAACCGGTGATCTCCTCGATGCGCCTGCGCACCGAGGGGTTCGAGCGCGCGCTGGCCTCGGACGGAGTCCCGGTGGACCCGGCGCTGGAGCGTCTCGTGCCGCTGACGGTCGAAGCGGGCTACCGTGCCGCTCAGGAGCTTCTCGCCCTGTGGCCGCGGCCCACCGGGCTGTTCACCGCGAACTATGAGCTCACCCTCGGCGCCGTGACCGCCGTGAACGATTCCGGGCTCCGCATCGGCCGGGACATCTCGGTGGTCGGGTTCGACAGCCGGGAACTCGCCCAGGCACTCGTGCCCAAACTGACGGTCATCGTGCAGCCGACCCGCAAGATCGCCAAGCATGCTGCCCGCCTGATCGCCGATCACATCGAGTCGCGGGGCGAGCGTCCTGCACCGACAATCGAATACCTCGAAGCACGCCTCATCCCGGGCGGCTCCGTGACGCGCCTGGAGGAGTGAGGCAGGGCGGCACGCCAGGTCAGCCCTTGCAGCTGCCGGAGCCCGAGTCCGAGTAGTTCAGCGCCGCCGCTCCCAGGCCGGGACCAGCAAGCGCCGGGGTGTACGAGTACGAGTAGCTGTGCTGTTTGAGCGTGAACTTCATGGTCCCGAAACCCTGGTCGTAGCCGGTGACCACGTTCTGGTTGGCGTAGGTCCCGTCGGTGTTCTTGGCCAGTGAGTCGAGTGCTTCGCCGCCGGTTCCGATGATGAACTCCGGGATGCCGTTCTTCGGGTCGTAGGCGCCGGACGGGTCCATCGGCTTGAGACGCGCATACGCGTGCTCGTGTCCGTTCAGAACCAGGGTCGCGTGCTTGGCGTAGAGCAGCTTCCACCAGGCGTCGGCGACCTGGCCTTCCTGCCCGCCCGCACCGGCGGCGGCAGCCGGGACGGTCGCGGTCGAGCCGGTAGTCGCGCTGAAGGTGGGCTGGTGCCAGTAGGCGATGGTGCACTGCTGCTGGCTGTTCTTCAGGTCATTCGCCAGCCACTGGGTCTCCTGCGAAAGGAGGCCGCCGTCGGTGGTCGAGCAGTCGTTGTTGAATGCGGCGGAGTTGCATTCCACGTTCAGCGAGACGATGTGCCAGTTGCCGAGGTTGTACGAGTACCAGCCCTGGTTGGCGTCGGTGTCGTCGCCGGCCTGACCTTCGGTGTTGGGCGTTCCGGTCTGGTCGTGTCCGTTGAAGTACGCGAAGTAGCCGGAGCCGTTCTGGCCGGTCTCGTTGTCGCCCTTCTTCGTGTAGGGGTAGTACTCGTGATTGCCCGGGGCAGGGCGCTCGAGGAACTTGAGGCCGCCCCACGCCTGCTCGAATGATGCCTCGAAGTCGCTCAGCTTGCCGACCTGGTATTGCTCGTCGCCGAGCAGCGCGACAGCATCCGGCTTCATAGCGGTCGCCTGCTTCGCCGTCGCGAACTCGGCCGTGTAGCCGCCGAGGCTCGGGCTGCCGCATTTCAGAGTGGAGGGGGTGCCGGCGTTGTCGTCATCGTCGGGCTCGCAGGCGATATCGCCGACAGCAGCGAGCGTGTACGTCTTGTTGTCGTCGGCTTTGACCGGCGACGCGTACGGCCAGCCGTTGTCGATCGCGGGAGCGGCGACGGCGGCGGCCGCGCCCAGAAGCGTTGCCGCGACAACACTTCCGACGAGGAGTGTGATCTTGCGAGTGCGCATGGGCATGCGGAATCCTCCGGTTCAGCCAGCGAGAGCGGCCGCGTGGGCCGGAGCAAGCCTTGAACCGCCAGGCGACGCTTACATGAACGGTCGGTGACTCGTCAGCGAACGGCGCCTTCGATTCCTCGCAGGTTCACCGCATCCGTCGGTGGACGCCCGCACTCTGAGAAAGCAGACAGACTCGGCCTCGCGGCGACGCGCGACCGTGTGCGCGGTTTCCGCGCGCTCGCTGGCATGCGGCCACCGACACGCCGGGCGCAGTTTCCGTTAGTTACCGCGCATTAAGGAACCGTTCGTTTGACCCCCTCACGAGGGTCAGAACAGTGTCGTGTCTGTGGCCTCCCCTTGAGGCCGCTGAGCCGATCGGCACGTACTCGCACTGTGCCCTCGGCTCGCTTCTGAGCACATCCAATTCGGGAAAGGTCTCTCCAGATGCCCGGCAATACTCCACGACGCAAACGGTCCGGCCCGCGTCGCTTCTCCACCCTCACCAGGGGGCAGCGCGTCCTCGCGGTCACCGCGACCACCTGCGCGCTCGCCCTCCTCGGTGGCGGTATCGCCACCGCCTCCACCCTCGCCTTCGGCAACCACCAGGTCGGCAGCGATTACCCCAACGGCGAGCAGGTCTCCGACAACCAGGTGATCCAGCCGGTGGGGTCTCGCCTCACCACCCCCTTCGGCAAGCTGATGGGGTCAACAGTCAGCCCAGATGGCCGCTTCCTCGTGGGCACGAGCACCGACCGCTCGGTCGACCTGCAGGTCTTCGACCTCAACACCTACAAGCCTGTCGCCGCCGCCGGCACCCTGGCCGCGACCTCGTTCGCCACGGCCGCCACGAACGCCGGCTACGGCGCGATGAAGTACCTCAAGATCTCCGACGGCACCGTCGGCCAGGAGGGACCGGTCTTCTCCCCCGACGGCACGTTCCTTTTCGAGCCGGTCGCGACCGGCATCGTGCGCTACCCGTTCAACGCGGACGGTTCACTCGGCGCCGGCACGAAGATCAGCATCCCCAACTCGGCCGGTGGCCAAGAAGCACTGACCGCCGGGATGACGTTCTCGCCCGACGGGTCGACTCTCTACGCCGCGGTCAACGGGCAGAACACGGTCGTCGCCATCGACCCGGTCGCCGGCACCATCACGCAGACGTTCGCGGTGGGGATCGCGCCGCGTCAGCTGACATTCGTCGGGTCGCACCTGTACGTCTCGAACGAGGGCGGCCGTCAGGCGCTCCCCGGTGAGGCGACGATGGACTCGTACGGCACCGCGGTGCCCGCCGACACCACCCTCGGCACCACCACGACCGGCTCGGTGAGCGTCATCGACACGAGCGCTCCGTCGGCGCCGGCCGCCACCATCCCGGTCCAGCTGCACCCGACCGCGATGCACCTCGACGGCACGACGCTGTACGTGGCCAACACCAACAGCGACACCGTCTCGGTGATCGACACCCGCTCGAACAAGGTCGTCCAGACCTTCGCGACCCAGCCGTGGGCATCGTCGCAGACCGGCTACCAGCCGACCGCGATCACCCAGCAGGGCGACCACCTGCTGGTGTCGCTGGGCCGCGCCAACGCCATCGCCGTCTACACCGTCGACCGGAAGGACCCGCGCGACCCGGCCAGCTACATCGGCCTGCTGCCGACCGACTACTACCCGGAGAACGTCACGGCGGTAAAGGGCTCCATCGTGGTCACGAACACGCGCGGAATCGACGCCCGGGGACCGGCGCTGACCTTCAACAAGGGCCAGGGAACGACTCCGGCGACCGGTCACGCCACCCACGCCACCACGGCGTCGCTCACGAAGTTCACTCTTCCGAGCGACAAGCAGATCCAGAAGTACACGGCCACCGTGTTCGCTCAGAACGGCTGGGACGGCAAGTCCGTCAAGCCCGCCGAAGGCGAGGAGGGCGTGAACGGTGGGGCGAGCGCGATCCCCAAGCGGATCGGAGAGCCGTCGCCGATCAAGCACGTGTTCCTCCTCGTCAAGGAGAACCGCAGCTACGACCAGCTCTACGGGGACATGAAGCAGGGCAACGGCGACGCGACGCTGACCCAGTTCGGAGCCAAGGTCACCCCCAACCAGCACGCGCTTGCGACGCAGTTCGGCCTGTACGACAACACGTACGACATCGGGACGAACTCGGCCGAAGGCCACAACTGGCTGATGCAGGGCGACAACCCCGCGTACACCGAGACCAGCGCCGGCGAGTACACCCGCTCGTACGACACCGAAGAGGATGTGCTGGGCCACCAGCGCTCCGGCTTCTTGTGGACGTCCATCCAGGCCGCGGGCAAGACGGCGAAGAACTTCGGCGAGTTCGAGTACGGCGAGGGCAAGCCGGCCGGCGCCACCTGGCAGCAGTACTACTGCACGGCGAAGGATGTGATGGCCGGCGGCGCTCCGTCGAAGCTGTTCGACCCGTCCATCCAGCTGCATGCGAGCTCGGCCATCCCGTCGCTCAACGCCATCACAGACCCGAATGCCGCGCCGTTCGACCTGGCGGTGCCGGACATCTACCGGTACGAGACCTGGAAGCAGGACTTCGAGAAGAACGGGCCGTCGAACCTCAACATGGTGTGGCTGTCCAGCGACCACACCGGCGGCACGGCGGACCCGGAAGCGCAGGTTGCGGACAACGACCTCGCCGTCGGCAAGATCGTGGACGAGATCTCGCACTCCCAGTACTGGAAGGACTCGGCGATCTTCGTCGCAGAGGACGACACCCAGGATGGGGCCGACCACGTCGACGGCCACCGCGCGCCGATCCAGGTGATCAGCCCGTACGCCGCCCACGGGAAGACCGTGAGCACGTACTACTCGCAGATCAACCTGGTGCGCACCATCGAGCAGGTCCTCGGCGCACAGCCGATGAACCAGAAGCTCGCGGCGGCGACCCCGATGACGGACGCCTTCACCGACAAGCCCGACCTCACGCCCTACAACGCGGTCCTCAACCAGGTGCCGCTCACCGAGGGCGTCGTCACCGCTCCGTCGTGCGGCTACGACACCCTTGGCACGACCGGCGAAGCGGCGAAGCAGGTCAACGCGGATGCCGCCAAGGCCGCCGAGGTTCCGGCTGCCGAGCAGTCGACCGCGGCCAAGTGGCAGAAGTGGGCCGGAAAGCAGCACTTCACCGGCACCGCAGGCCACCCGGCCATCCCGGACTACGACAACCCGGACCTCATGAACCGGTGGACCTGGTACCAGACCCACCACTGGACGTCGCCGTACCCGGGCGACGCGAAGATCTACGGTCCGGACGACGTGCCGGGGATCGCTCCGGGGTCGACCGACCACGACGACGAGTGAAGCCTCAGCGCTGACAACGGCACCGGGCCCGGCAGGACGACTTCCTGCCGGGTCCGGTTCTTTGCGCGAAGCTACGGGGTCGGGGCGGCGGCGAGGAGCGGGCGCAGCAGGTCAGCGACGGCCCGCTCGGTTCCGGCCGGAGTGAGCTTGCCATCGAAACGCAGGATCCGCCATGCGGTGGCGTCGCAGATCACCACGATCTGAGCGAGCCGGATATTGCGGGTCTCGTCGTCGAGTCCGCGATCGAGGTAGCGCTCGAAGGTTCGACGGCACCAGTCCACGTGATAGGCGCGGCCTCGGGCAGCTCGTTCATCGAGCCCTGGCACGAGCGGGGCCTCGGAGTACATCTTGAGAATGAGGGCACCGTAGACCTCGTAGTGCGCCACCAGTGCAGCTATCGTGCCGGCCGCGCCGGCCGCGTCTCCCTGGGCGGACTCGCGCGCGGCGACGATCCGGCCCAGCTCGCGATCGACGACCGCGACCATCAACGGCCCCTTGCCCCCGAACCGGCGGATGAGGGTTTGCACCGTGACCCCCGCATCCGCAGCGACATCGTCGAGTCGGATGTGTTCATAGGGTGTCGTGGCAAAGCGCGCGAGCATGGCGTCGATGATGCGTTCGGCCGTAGCCCCCGCGGACGCCGCCCGAGCCGACATGCGGTACTCGCGTTTGGCGGAGGGCTCTGGCGCTTTCATGTAAATCAGACTAACATCAACTTTCATGTCAATCTCATTCACATCAAATGATCGCCTGCGGGCCGTCCCCACTCGCCTCGGCACACTCAACGCGCGGTACATCAGCTCCAGCGGCGGAGGTCCGCTGACGGTGTTCTGGTCGTCGATGTTCGTCGACAGCCACACCTGGGACCGCGTGCTTCCCCTCCTCCGCCGTGCGCGGCCCGACCGCAGCTACGTGCTCATCGACCCGCCCGGCCTCGGCCGGAGCGAGCACCTTCACCGGCCCAGTAGCATCAGCGAGGCGGCCGGGGCGGCTCAGGATGCGCTCGAGCAGTTGGGCGCCGACGCTCCGGTCGACTGGGTGGGCAACGCGTTCGGAGGCCACGTCGGCTACGAGCTGGCCGCGCAGCCCGGCGTGCTGCGCTCGTTCGCGGCCATCAGCGCGCCGGTGGAGCCGATCGCGCCTGCGCTTCGAGCGAAGATCCTGGTGCTCGCACCGGTCTTGCGGCTGGCGGGACCTGTGGGACCGGTGCGCTCGGCGGTGATCCAGGCGATGCTGACCGACGCCTCCGCTGCCGACCCACGCATCCGGAACCTCGTCGTCGAAAGCCTCGAACGCCCGGGGAGAGCCAGCATGAGTCTGGCTTTGCGATCATTCATCCTCAACCGGGTGGACGTCTCGATGCTGCTGCCGCAGATCACCGTGCCGAGCCTGTTCGTGGCGTCCGACGACCGCGGCGACTGGAGCCCCGCTGACGCGGAGCGTGCAGCGGCCGCGGCGGGACCGCTCGCGCGGGCCGTCACCATCACGGCGGCGCGGACCCTCATCCCTCTCGAACGGCCCGAAGCGCTGGCGACCGAGCTGCTGGCCTTCTGGGATGCAGTCGATGCCTCTGTGTAAGCCGGCCTGAGCCGGGAACGCTCCTCCGGCTGGCCGACCTCGGTAGCCTGATCGGCATGGCGTTCGACCAGATCAGCATCCATATCGCCGAAACCCTCTCCGACGAAGACCTCACCGCCATCGCGCGGCTGCTGCCTCAACTGTCATCGACGGCGACGTTCGACCGAGCTCGCGTCGAGTCGATGCTCGATCACGACGGCACCGACCTCATCGTGGCCCGGGAGGACGGCCGGCTCATCGGCATGGCGACGCTCGCGTCGTTCCCCCTCCCGACGGGGGTGCGCGGTCATCTCGACGATGTCGTCGTGGATCAGGAGCTCCGGGGCCGCGGCATCGCTCGCTTGTTGCTCGAGGCGGTGATCGAACTCGCTCGCGAGCGACGGTTGCGGACGCTCGATCTGACATCACGGCCGAGCCGCGAATCTGCCATCCGTCTCTACGAGGCGGTGGGTTTCCAGCGCCGCGACTCGATGCTGATGCGG
Organism: Leifsonia sp. RCC_180; assembly: GCF_058138205.1. Classification (NCBI taxonomy): domain Bacteria; kingdom Bacillati; phylum Actinomycetota; class Actinomycetes; order Micrococcales; family Microbacteriaceae; genus Leifsonia; species Leifsonia sp. RCC_180. The sequence goes on from NZ_CP200340.1 coordinate 1,889,974, forward strand.
TACGCGGGTGAGCTGGCGTAGCGAGCCCTACACTGGCGTCGTCGACGATTGGGGGGCCATGTCACGGCGACGTGCCGCAGCGGCGCTGGCGGGCGTGCTTCTCCTGGGCGCCACGGGCCGCACGTCCCACAACACTGACCGGGTGCATCTCGCAGCGCGTGGCCGGCGCGGGGTAGCCGTGGCGATCGGCGTCCTGGCCGGGGCTCTCCTCGCCGGTTGCGCCTCTCTGTTCCCCGCGTGCTCCATGCCCGACATCCAACCGCCCCACATCGCTGTCGATGCGACGATCTGGCTGCGTCTGCATCCCGGCGGGACGGTTCATGCCTGCTACACCGGCTCGTGCGACCAGGACGACGGATCCAGGCCGTCGTTCGAGGTCCTGGTCCCCAGGGAAGTGGACCTGGCGAAGAAGCACGACCTTGCGGTCACGCTGACCGACCAGACGGGCACGACGACTCAGAGCGTGCCGATGGCGCTCGAGCTGGTTCCGGGGCAGAAGGGTGCAGCCTGTCCGATGCCCGACCAGTGGAGCCGCCAAGTCCTCATCGGAACGGACGGACAGATTCAGGTGGGCGGCGCCGACGACGGGCGCATCATCGTCCCAACCCCCGCGGACACCGCCGGGAGTCCGGCGTAGCAGTTCGAGCCGATCGCGAAGTGGGTGAACAGCGTCCAGCCGCTGAACCTCCCGCCGAAAAGGACACCGGCCGCTGTCGCCGCGACGAAGACTCCGAGTGACGACCAGAGCAACGAGGGCACCCGCGCTCAGAAGCACAAGCGGCACAACACCGAGGATGACGGCGAACCCGACCTCGCTGGTACCGGCCATGCGGGCCTAGCACTCTTCGTCGTAGGCATCGCCAAGCACAATCACGAACCAGGCCCACGTCGTGGAATATGCCATCTTCAGGCTCGTCCACGCGAAGGATCCCATCATCGCGATGTCGTAGCAGTCGCCGACCGATCCCAAGAAGTACACGGTCCCTGTCACAAATCCCGGTCGTCGCCTGTCTGCTTGTCTGAGACATCGAGCTGGCTCGTACAGGAGGAGTAGACGTGAAGATCGCAGTCGCAGGAGGCACAGGCACGGTTGGGCGTTACGTCGCGGAGGCGGCGTTGGCTCGCGGACACGAGGTCTCCGTGCTCAGCAGGGCGACAGGCGTCGAAGTCACCACGGGGCACGGGCTGGCCGCGGCTTTGGAGGGACTGGACACCGTCATCGACGTGACGAACAAGACGACGCTGTCTGCCGGAACTGCTCGCGAATTCTTCGAGTCCGCCACCCGGCAGTTGCTGACCGCGGAACTCGAGGCTGGCATCGGCCACCACGTAGCCCTCTCGATCGTCGGCATCGACGACATCGACGCTTCCTACTACGCAGGGAAACTCGCGCAGGAGAGGGCTGTCGCGGCGGGAGCTGTTCCGTACACGATCGCCCGGGCTGCGCAGTTCCACGAGTTCGCCGGACAACTGCTCGCAGGAATGAGAGGCCCCATCGCACTCCTGTCGAAAGCACCCGTGCGGCCGGTCGCTGCCAGAGAGGTCGGCGAGTATCTCGTCACGGTCGCCGAAGCCGGTCCGGCGACTCGGGCACAGGATCTGGTCGGCCCGAAGGACGAGATCCTGGCCGATCTCGCCCGCCGCCAGTTGGCATTCGACGGCATCCGCCGCGCCGTCTGGGAGGTCAGGCTTCCCGGCTCGTACGGTCGAGGACTGGCATCCGGGTTGCTCCGAGGCACCGCCGATCGCCTGGAGTCGAAGATCACGTTCGACGAGTGGCTGCGAAGCGAGGACCATCGGCGCCCGGCCCGCTGACCGTTCCTGTCGGGATTGCACAGACGTTGCCTGTTCGGACAATCTCGTCACAGACTAGGCACGTCGGCGGTCGGAGCTTGCGATGCGTCCGGTCGAGCCGTGAGGTAAGAGCGGGAAGACTGGGTTTCAGGCGGCCCTTCTCCCCACAGAGGTTGCGCCAAGCAGACCGCGGCTGGTCCCACCCGCCCCCGGACGCATCGTGCCGTCGGCACTACTGACGCATGGCTAGCCGCCGCACGTGCTCCACTCTTTCCCGCTTAGGCCATCTAAAGGAGAAATAGCCCGGCTGCGTCGCGTATCCCACGTGCACCCCTCGCTCAGCAGGATGAGGGCACCGGCTACGAGCATCGCCCCGCCCACCCAGCCCGCGAGCGTCGATCCGTGCGTCAGGATGAGCAGCACGCCGCTCGCGCCGCTCGCCGCCGAGCAGAGGACGCGGCCGGTCCTGGCGGCCCGCCAGGCGCCGCTCCGAGCGGTCTCCAGCCGGCCGCCCATCAGCGCGACCCCCGCGACGACGCCTCCGACGGCGGCCAGCCACAGAGGCCGCGTCAACCACCAGTCGCCGGACAGCGGATGCGGCAGCGACTCGCCGCCGACCAGGAGCACAGCGCCCGCGGCCAGCACGAGGACCACCATGTGCCACGAGTACACGGTCATAGCGCGGCGATTGATCGCGCCGACGTAGCGGCCGAGCGGCCGCCATTCCGCCGCCCGCACGAGTCGCGGTCGTACCAGGGAGAACAGCGCCAGCTGCCCGGCACCCAGCAGCACGAGCGCGCCAGTCGGCGGGTTGAGGTTGGCGTAGAGGTCGAACGAGTAGACGCCCGACGCGCAGAAGATCGCCAGCGCCCCGAAGGAACCGGCGGCGAGCGTGGCCATCCGCCAGCCACTCCACTGCTCGAATGCGGGCGAGGCGAGCACGAAGCCCAGCTGCTGCACGAGCATCCACACGAAGAGCAGGTTCAGGAAGCCCACTGCGGTGACCCCTGTGGATGCGCGGACCGCATCCACAGCCACCACCGTGGCGGCGAGGGCCGCGATGGTCGCGGCCGGCCGGCGTCGATGAGCGGAGGCGAGCGCCGGGAGTGCCGCCGTGCAGAGGATGTAGACCCCGAGGAACCACAACGGCTGGCTGATGCGGAAGCCGGCCGTCGCGACCAGGTCGGCCGGAACGCCGGCGAGCTGGAGGCCGGTCAGCACCACGACGACCGCCAGAAGAGCCGCCCCTGCCGGAATCAGCAGACGCCGCATCCGGCCCGCGAGGTGCTCGCCGTACCCGACACCGCGGCTTCGCGCGCGTTCCCACTGGAGGATGCCGGAGAATCCGCCGAGGAGGAAGAAGAGGGGCATCACCTGGAGGACCCAGGTCAGCGCGGCGAAGCCATCCCACCGCTCCAGCGCGTTCTCGAGCACCGGTCCGTCCGCGGTCGCCGAGACGCCGACCATGAGGGCGTGCAGCGCGACCACAACGGTGAGGCACCACGCGCGTGCGACATCCACCGCGGCATCCCGTCGCACTGTCGAGGCGGTGCGCGCCAGCGGTGCGTGCGCCGGCGAGGCATCGAAGCCGGGGAGGGGCGGGGCGACTGCGAGAGACATCGGGCGTTCCTTCCGTCCGGTCGCGGTGACCGGTCGGGAAGAGCATCTCGACGGGGTGTGGTGGGCTGCGTCCCCCTGCGGAGCCATACCGCGCTACCGCCCGGGTAGGGCACGGGCCGCGGCGGTGGGTCGCCGGACCCTACGGGGCGGGTTCGACCAGCCCGGCGTCGAACGCCAGAATGACCGCCTGCACGCGGTCGCGCAGCCCGAGCTTGGTGAAGATCCGGCTCACGTGGGTCTTCACCGTCTGTTCGGCGATGAAGAGCTCCCCCGCGATCTCGGAGTTCGACCGTCCGCGCCCGATCAGCACGAGGATCTCACGCTCCCGGTCGGTGAGGTCCGCGAGCAGCAGTGCTCTGGATGAGGTGGCGGGCCGCTGCGAGGTGAACCGTTCCAGGAGGCGCTTGGTCACCCGGGGAGCGAGCAGGGCATCACCCGCGGCGACGACGCGAACGGCGTGGACGAGGTCGTCCGGCGGCGCGTCCTTGAGCAGGAACCCGCTCGCTCCCGCGGCGAGGGCGTCGTACACGTACTCGTCCGCGTCGAAGGTCGTCAGCACGAGGACGAGCGGCCGGTGCGGTTCGCCGCGGGAGGGGTGGACCAGCTCGCGCGTCGCGTCGATGCCGTTCGTCCCGGGCATCCGGATGTCCATAAGGACGACGTCGGGCCGCAGTCGCCGCGCCAGCTCGATGCCTTCGGCGCCGTCAGCGGCCTGGCCGAGAACCTGGATGCCGTCCTGCGCGCCGAGGATGGCGGCGAAACCGGCACGGACCATCGCCTGATCGTCGACCACGAGCACGGAGATCGTCACAGGGCGGTGCCTCCCTCCGCGAGCGGCAGCACGGCACGCACGAGGAACCCGCCGTCCGGCTGCGGCTCCGCCGTCAGGGTGCCGCCGAGAAGTTCGGCGCGTTCGCGCATCCCCCGGATGCCGTGCCCGCCGCCATCCGGTGCCGGTGCCGCCGCGGGACGGCCTGGCGCCGCGGCGTTACGCACCTCGATCAGCAGTGAGCGTTCCGCTCGGTCCAGGCGGACGACGATCGGGGCGTCGGTCGCGTGTCGCGCGACGTTGCTCAGCGACTCCTGGACGATCCGGTAGGCCGCCAACGACGTGATCGGGTCGATCCCCGGCACTTCCGCGGCCTCGTCGACGAACTCGACGCGTCCACGGCGGGCTGCGTCCGCGATCAGCGCCGGCACGTCTTCGAGACCGGGCTGCGGGGCGGTTTCCGTCCCGGCGTCGTCGCTGCGCAGCACCCCGAGCAGTCGACGCATCTCTCCCATCGCCGTGCGAGCCGTCGCCGCAAGATCGTCGAATTCGGCGGCTGCTTCTGCGGGGAGATCCGGGATGCGGTACCGCGCACTCGATGCCTGGACCTGGATGGCCGACATGCCGTGCGCGACGATGTCGTGCAGTTCCCGGGCGATCCTGGTTCGATCCTCGGCCACCTCCCGCCGTGCGAGCTCAGTCGCCGACGTCTCCCGCTCGCGCATCAGCTGGCGCCGGACGTCCTGCCACCGCGCGGCGAGCAGCGCCGCGATCAGGGCCGCCCCTGTCACGGAGGCGAACACGATCAGGTCGGCGGTCACGGTCGCCTCAGCGGCGAGCTTCGCTTCGCCGACGAGCCCGACGAAACCGATCGCCACCGCGACGAGCACAGCCGCTGCCCATGCAATCAGCCCCGGGCGCCATGCTCCGCGCGACACGACCAGGGCGACAGTGAGAGAGAACGCGACGATGGACGTCGCGGCAACGGGCCACGGGGCGGTCGCCGTGACCGGCGAAGCGAGGGCGAAGCCGACCAACGCGACGACTGCGGCGGCCGCGGCGCTGCGCGGCCAGAGGAGCGCGCCGACGATGGATGCGCCCTGCAGCAGGCCCAGCACGAGCGCCAGCGCAACGGGCACGCCGTAGACCGTCGCACCTAGAGAAGCGGCGACCGCCAGCACGGCGATCGAGGCGATGGACGCGACCACCCAGAGGACCAGCAACCACCGATCGACCTGGGCTGTGGTCGGAAGCCTGCGGGTCGAAAGACTGTGGGCGGTCACTCCCGTCCTCCGTTCGCAGTGATGCGATCCATCGCCGCACGCTCGGTGGGACCATCGTTCGGGTCGGCGCCCTGACGGTCGTGCAGAGATGCCGCTTCTCCTGTCGCGGCTGCTGCAGGCCGCCGAGCGGAGCGCCGCAGAAGCGCGTCCACGACCAGACCCGTCCCGATCCCGACGGCGATCCCGACGACCATGGCCACAAACGCGTTGCCGTGCAGCCAGTTGGCTGCGACCACCCCCACTGTAACGGAGTAGACCGCCCACGAGACGCCGGCCAGCACCGACAGCCCGAGGAACCGACGCCACGCCAGCCCGGAGGCGCCGGCCACCAGGTTCACCGCCACGCGGCCGACCGGCACGTAGCGTGCCGAGAGGATCAGCACCCCCGCCCGGTCGTGGATGCTGCGGCGGGCGCGAACGATGGCGGCAGTCATCCGCGGACCGCGCAGCATCCGGAATCGGTCGAGGCCGACGGTCCGCCCGATCAGGAAGGTCAGGTTGTCTCCGGCGACAGCGCCCGCCGCGGCGCAGGCGAGCACCAGCGGCAGGTTCGGGACGCCGACCGCGACAGCGGCTGCGGCGGCACCGATGACCACCGACTCGCTCGGCACGGGCGGGAAGAACGCATCCACCAGAACGACCGCGAACACGACGAGGTAGACCCACGGGGATGCGGCCGCGGTGGCGATGAGGTCGTTGATTGCGTCCATGTGCCCGACCTTAGAAACGGGACCGGTGCCTGCGCGTCACTCGCGGGTACCGGTCCACCCCCTACCCAGGGGGGATTCCGAACTGGGAGCGGTGGCGCGAATCCCATCCGCCGCCGCTGTTACATCCCTCCACCCGGAGTCACACCCCGCAGACCCGGGACTCTAGGAACTGTGGCCCACGCGCGTCCCGACGCTGTGGTCGCCGTCGGTCCGTCGCCGCCTTTCCAGCAGAGCCCAGACGACGACTCCGATCGTCACAGCGAACGAAGTCACGACCAGTGCCACATAGACAGCCAGAACAAGCCGCGAGGTGAAGATTCCCGGAAAGTCGTCGATCGTCGGGCCGTGAAGGTTGTCGAGTCGCATCTTTCTCCTTATCCGGAGTTCGCGGCTGGAGCCGTGGAAGTTGGAAAACGCAGTCGCCCGCACCTTGCACGAGGGTACAGGTCGCGGTGAACCGGACGGAGACGTTCCGTTCGCACCTTCGACTCGGCGTTACAACCCGAAACCGCCGTCCGTGGTGATGACCTGGCCCACGACCCAACTCCCTGCCTCTGTCGCCAGCCAGCCGATGAGTTCCGCTGGGTCCTGTGGCGTGCCGACCCGTCCGAAGGGGGTGCGCGCGATGTAGTCGTTGAGGTCGTCGAGCGAACGGTCCGTTGTCTCCGGATCCATATATCCGGTATTGACCGGCCCAGGGTTGATGGTGTTGAGGATGATCCCAAGTTCCAGGAGTTCAGCGGCGACCGTGGCGGTGACGCCGGCAAGGGCCGCCTTGCTGGCGGCATAAGCGACCTCTCCCCGCATGGCTCCGTGGACCTGGCCCGAGGTCATCCAGAACACGTGCCCTTGCGCACTGGCGTACGGCCCGCTCCCGACGATGCGGTCCCCGGGCCGCCGTGGACCTTCACTCTGCGGTGCATGGAGGCGCGCGAACTCGGCGGTGAGTAGCACCGTAGCGCGAGTGTTGACCTCCCAGAATGCGCTGAGTCGTTCGGGGGTCATGTCGAGAATGCTGCCGTCGTCCCCGCTCTTGGCGTGGTTGCACACAAGAACGTCGAGCCGTCCCGTGAGGGCGACGGCAGATCCGACGAGCTCGGGTACCGTCCGCGGGTCGGAAAGGTCCGCTGAGACGTCGGTGAGCACCGCATCCTCCGCAAGATAGGGACGAAGCTCGCGGCGAACCGCATCCAGGTCGTCGCCACCCCAGGGGAGTTCGAGGTCATGCGGTCGGTAGTGGTGGATGACGATGTTCGCGCCAAGAGAGGCGAGCTTGGCGGCGATAGCGAAGCCGATGCCCCGACGCCGTGAGACGCCGGTGACAAGGGCCGTCTTACCGTGCAACGGAAGGAGTGCGGACATGGTGAACCTTTCGATCGCGCCCAAGACGAGCGCACAGATGGGAATCGATGAGGGTTCAGAAGCACTGCATGAAATCGACCATACCGAGTCCCGCTGCGATGGGACAACGTGCCAACGACGAGTCGATGGAGCCGGGGACGATCCCGACCTTTCCTGCTCGCCCCAAGCCGGTTCTGCTGTGAGCAGGTCTGCTCAGGGCAGAGCCTGCTGTGGCATCGGCCGTTGGGCGTGCAGTGTGAGCGTCATGAGCGATTCACCGAAAATGCCGACGTTCACCGAGACCGTCCGACGCCAACTCTACGAGCGCCGGGTTCTGGTTTTGGACGGCCCACTGGACGACGACAATGGAACGCTTCTGGCAACGCAGCTCATCAGCTTGGCGGCGGAGGACGAGACAGCCGACATCTCGCTGTGGATCCACTCACCGGGAGGCTCAGTGCCGGCGATGCTGGCGATCCGAGACGTCATGCACACGATCCCCAACGACGTCTCGACCCTCGTCTTCGGGATCGCCTACAGCGCCGGACAATTCCTGCTCTCGGCCGGGACGAAGGGAAAGCGCAAAGCGTTTCCGAACTCCCGGGTGCTCATGCACCAAGGTTCGGCGGGAATCGCCGGCACTGCTGTCGATATCGAATTGCAGGCCGACGATCTGCGCCATACCCGCGACACCGTTCTCGCTCTGATCGCCGAGGACACCGGCCAGCCGGTTCCCCGCATCTTCGAGGACTCCCTGCACGACCACTGGTACACCGCCGAAGAAGCACGAGACTACGGATTCGTCGACACGATCGTGCGGTCCTTCAGTGAGATCAACCCCCGCGCCGGTGATCCGGCCGGTTCCGTCGGCCCGATCGGACAAGGTCTCTGATGAGCAGCTACACCATCCCCAACGTCATCGCCCAGCATCCGCGCGGTGAGCGGATCATGGACGTCTACTCGCACCTGCTCACCGAGCGGATCGTCTATCTCGGCACGGCGATCGATGCCGGCGTCGCGAACGCTCTCATCGCCCAGCTGCTGCACCTCGAATCCAGCAGCGCTGACAGCGACATCCAGCTCTACATCAACTGCGAAGGCGGCGACCCGAGCGCCATGCTGGCGATCTACGACACGATGCGGTTCATCCGCCCGCACGTGGCGACGACGTGCGTTGGCCAGGCCGTCTCGGTCGGGGCGGTTCTGCTCGCCGCGGGCGCTGAGGGTAAGCGCGCCGCGCTGCCGCATGCACGCATCGTCCTTCATCAGCCCGCCGCGCAGGGCCGCGGAGCCATCCCGGATCTCATCCTCCAAGCGGACGAAGTGGTGCGCATGCGAGCCGACATCGAGAGCGTCCTGACGCGTCACACCGGGCAATCCGTCGAGACCCTGCGGGCAGACACCGACCACGACCGAGTCTTCACCGCCGCCTCAGCACGCGACTACGGGCTCCTGGATCATGTGATCGAACGACGCTGACGGCGTTTACGGCGATGAGCCGCACGCGGAGAGAGCTCTCCCTCACCCTTGGTTTTTAGGCGCAGCTACAGGTAGGTGACGCCGGTGAGGACTTCGGCAGCACTCCACAGGCGTTGGCCGACGGTTGGGTCTTGCGCCTCCTTCGAGGCAACAACGCGAGTCACTTCGCCTGTGCGTTCACCCCTCCCGCCGGGGCCGAAGAAGTCACCGCCGTGCACTCCCGGCGCCGTTGCGGCGTGGAGTTGGTTCAGGGCACCTTGTTCGGTGGGCTGGGTGGCGATGGCGGAGAACATCCGGCCCAGCAGCTGTGCCGCCACGCTGCGGTCCTTCCAGGCGCTGTCGATGAAGTTCGATCGGGACAGGCCGGGGTGGGCGATGGTGCTGATGATCGGTGAGCCTGCCTTTCGGAGGCGGCGGTCGAGTTCGATGCCGAACGTCGTCGTGGCGAGTTTCGAGGCTCCGTAGGCCCGGTTGGCGTCGAAGCGTTTCTCCCATTGCAGGTCGTCGAAGTCGAGATGGGCTCTCTTGTGCGTGATCGAACTGAGGGAGACGATGCGTGGCCCGGCGCCTCGAGTGATCGCGTCGAGCAGCAGCCCGGTCAGCGCGAAGTGGCCAAGCATGTTGGTTCCGAGGTGGAACTCGAACCCATCGACCGTGCTCCGTCGACCGGCGAGGTTCTCCGCGCCGGCATTGTTCACCAGAAGCTCGATGCTGTCGAAGTCGGCGCTGATCTCGGAGGCGAAAGTTCGCACCGATGCCAGCGAAGCGACGTCGAGGGTCCGAACGTCGAGCTTGGCTCGCGGCACCGCCGCATGAATGCCGTCAGCGGCAGTCTGGCCGGATGCCGGCTTCCGGACAGCGAGGATCACCTGCGCTCCGTGCCGGGCGAGTTCGGTGGCGGTGACGAGGCCCAGGCCGGAGTTCGCACCGGTCACGATGGCGATGCGTCCGGTCTGGTCGGGGATGTCTGCTGCGGTCCAGGGGGTCATACTTCCTGACGCTACGAACATTCCGTTGGATCTCCGTCGCCCTGACGTGCCTAGGTCTGCCAGGACGACCCTGCCGGAGCCGTCGTGCGTGACAATGATGCAATGCCTACCGAAACGTCGCCGGCACGCGAACTCGGTCTGTTCCTGCGGTCTCGACGGGAGCAGACGACCCCGGAACAGCTCGGACTCGAGCCGGGCGGGCGTCGGCGCGTCGCGGGTCTGCGGCGCGAAGAGGTCGCCGCCCTGGCCAGCCTCAGCACGGACTACTACCAAAGGCTCGAACAGGGCCGCAACGCCCACCCGTCCGACGCAATCCTCGACTCCATCGCCGAGGCCCTCGATTTCGACGATGTGGAACGCTCCCACCTGATGCGCCTCGCCCAAGCCGCCCGGAACCCACCCGCAACACCGCGCCGGCGCCCTGCTGTCGTTCCCCGAAACGCCCGAGCCCTCCTCGGCGCGACATCGCTGCCGGCGTTCATCATCAGCGAACACCTCGATGTCCTCGCCTGGAATCCGCTCGCCGCCGAACTTCTGGGCGACCAGGAAGACGTTTCTCCCGCGGAACGGAATGTGCTGCTCACCCTCTTCCGCGACGAGGCGCAACTGCGGTTCCCCGACTGCCGTGCGATGGCTATCGAATACATCGGGATGCTTCGGACCGCTATCGCCCACGATCCGGAGCACCCCCGCGCCATCGCCATCGTCGGTGCGCTGTCCGTTCGTAGCGCCGAGTTCCGGACCCTGTGGGCTCGACACGATGTCCGCGACCGTGTCCAAGGAGGCAAGACCATACGCCACCCCCGCGTCGGCGACATCGACGTCGAGTGGGACGCGTACGGCCTCGCCGGCGGAGCCACCATGATCGTCATGACTCCCCGCCCCGGTCACGAAGACCGGCTGCAGCTCTTGTCCACCCTCGCGGCGGACCGCCGCCCTCCACGAGTCCGTTCGGTGAGCCCACCCGTTCGAACCGCAGGGGGTTGATGGCCGCCTACACGAGCCGCAGGCAGGTTGGCGTCGGCACGGATGCCAGCGAGAGGAACTCCAGCCTCCGCGTCCCTTCATCGAAGGCGAAGACGGCCACGCTGTCACTGTCCTGGTTTGCCACGATGACGCGGCGTGCGTCCTGAGACAGGATGAGGTCTCGGGGCGCCTTTCCACGGCTAGGCTCGCTCGCCACCAGCGTCAGACCGGTCACCGGGTCGAACGAGAACACCGCGATCGTGTCGTCTCCCCGGTTCGTGGCAAAGACGGTGCTGCCGGTGGGCGACACCCGCACAGCTGCGGTCGCACTCTCGCCGACCGCATCCACCGGCCGAGTGGATGCGGTACCGGCCCGCTCGAACCGATCGCCGTCGCGCCGCAGAACGTCGATGGTGTTGCCCAGCTCGTTGACGACGAAGGCATGCTGCCCATCGGGGTGGAACGCAAGATGCCGGGGTCCCGCGGCTCCGGAGGAAATCGTCGCGTTCGGGCGCAGGGTCAGCTGCCCGTCGTCGCCGAATCCGTAGAAGACCACCTGACCGAGCCCCAAGTCGACCACGACGAGGTCTCCGGTGACGTCGTCGAAGACCAGGTGGTGAACGTGGGGGCTCTCCTGGCGTCCTGCATCCGGGCCTCTGCCATGATGCTGCACGAACGCCACCCGCTCGCCGAGAGCACCGTCGTCGTCGAGCGCGATCACCGAGATCGAGCCGCCGCCGTAGGTGCCGACGACGAGGAACCGTTCGCTCGGGTCGAGTGTGAGGTGGTCGGGCTCGGCACCACCCGCCGGCGCCGCGCCGAGCAGGGTGAGCGAGCCCGAGGAGTCGCGGGCGAAAGCGGCGACGCCACCATCCGGCGCCGTCTCCATCACCGAATAGACTCGCGATCCGTCTGTACTGGCGGTCAGCCACGACGGGTTCGCCAGGCGAGCCGCGACCTCCGCTCCGGTGACCTTCTCCCCGTCGAAGACCGCGCTCACGATGCCGTCGGCGTGACCGTCGACATCGGGGACGCTCTGTGTGTATGCGCCGATCAGGAGTCCGCTCGTCATCACCCCATCCTCGCGGTAGGCGCGATCGATGCGACAGGGTCCGCCTCATTCCCCTCACGACCAATCGTCGGGGCTGCCGATAACGTTTGAGTCATGTGCAGCGTGCGTCGCGTTCCAGGCTCATCAGGACCGGGTCGTAGGGAGTGAGTGGGGGCGCGTGACAGCGGGCATCGAGCGCCGCTACTCGATCGAGCGACCGTCTCGCTGACATCGCAGTCGTGCCGATGATCACCGTCCACCCGTCGGCGCGGTCGCAGGTTGCCGATGTTCAGGGTTGAGGGCGGCGCGGGCCGCGAGCACCTCGGGGACGTGCGCCTCTGCCCATTCCCTCACGGCGCGCAGAGGCACGAGGAGGGAGCTGCCGAGCTCTGTGAGTTCGTACTCGACGTGAGGCGGGTTCTCGTCGAATACGGTTCGAGAGATCAGACCGTCCTCTTCCAGCGATCGCAGGGTCTCTGCGAGAACCTTCGGTGTGATGCCCTGGATACGAGTGGCAAGGGCGGTGAATCGCAGTGGCCCGTGCTCGAGGGCGTTGACGATGAATACTGTCCAGCGTGCGCCGATTCGGTGCAGCACGACGCGCGACGGGCAGGTTGCCGACATGATGTTGTACGTCACAGAGGGCCCTCCGGTTACCTTGAAGTCACCAGTTACCTTTCCATAGTGTCGGGTGCATCAGCACCGATCGGAGAAGAAACATGACTGAACGACTCGCCAACAGCACCGTCCTCGTCGTCGGCGGAGCCCAACGCCTGGGCGCGGCCATCGCTGCGGCCGCACATGCCGAGGGCGCGCACGTGACCGCCTCCTCGCACGCACCACGGGACGAGACGATGCTGCGGATCGATCTGCTCGACGAGGCATCCGTGGCTGCGGCTGCGGAGCAGGTCGGCCCCATCGACCACGTGATCTCGACCGCGAGCATGACCTACAGCGCGCCGATCGGCGACATGGAGTTGACACGGGTGCAGGAGGCGATAGCGGCGAAGCTCACCGGCCCCCTCCTCCTCGCGAAGCACTTCCAAATCCGGAAGTCGCTCACCCTCTTCTCCGGTCAGGTCGCCTGGCGTCCAGGATCCGGAACGTACACGACCGGAATCACGAACGGCGCCGTCGCGTTCGCGGCGCAGCATCTGGCCGCAGAACTCGCCCCGGTACGCGTGAACGCGATCTCCCCCGGGATCATCGACTCAGGACTGTGGGACGGCCGCGGCGCCGAGAAGGCAGAGTTCCTCAGTGCCGCCGCATCCCGGACGCTCGTGAGAAGGACCGGAACTGTCGGCGACATCGTCGACGCGGTGCTCTGGCTGCTGTCCGCTCCCTTCGTCACCGGCGAGACGCTGCGGGTCGACGGCGGGCGAGGCTGACCGCAGCGCTCGGCAACATGGGTGTCGGCATAGCCCTGGGAACAGGCGTGGGCGCCTTGCGAACGGATCTACTCGGCCCCGTCCAGGATTTCGTAGCTGAGTAGTCGGTTCAGGTCCGATCGGTCGCGTTCTTCAATGATTTCCGTGGCCAGACCGTGTAGCTGACCGCCCAGAGGACGTCGATCCCGAGCACGAAGCCGAGGATCGGAATGAAGGCCTGTAGGGCCTCTGAACGATGCGGGTCATCGACCAGGAGGATGAGCCCGCCGAGTATCGCCGCCGCGATACCCGCCGCGATGGCGGTCCTGACCACGTCCACCCAGCACTTGGCGGTGTATTTCCTGCCGTCGAGCCGGACCGGCGCGGGGCCCCCGGCGAAGCGATGAGTGAAACGAACGTCCGCCCATGCGACCATGCTCTTTCCGTAAGCGATCGACACTCCGATATAGATCGCTGCCAGTCCGTGGTGCCAGGATGCGACGCCGCCCCCGACCAGGTCCGCGGCCACGAGGATCAGGAGAACCACGTCGATCAGCGGCGCTGCGATGAGCAGCCCTGCCCCGACTCGCGGGCGTCGCAGCAGGTACCGCGTGGTCAATCCCGCCAGGATCGCCACCCAGAACGCGATCTCGCACGCGATGATGGCGATCAGAATCACGGTGCGCTCCTTCAGTGTGGCGGTCTGTACAGGGCGATCGGCGCGAGTTCCACCCGCATAATGCAGGCAGATCGCTAGAAGCGCGCGGGCACCGCAGCAGGCCCGCGCTGGCCGCTGCTGGCGGGCGTGGCCGGGTCGTCGAGCTCTCGAGCCAGGAGCTGTACCGCCTGTTCGGCGGGCGATCCAGGCTCGGCGGTGAAAATGAGCAGTCGGTGCATCGAGTCGTCGGGCGGGGTGAGGACCTCGAAGGCGAGTTCGAAATCGCCGACATCGGGATGGTGGAAGAGTTTGACGCCGGACACGCAGGCCGCGACCGGGTGCTTGGCCCACAGCTTGCCGAACTCCGTGCTCTTCAGGCTCAAATCACCGACCAGGGCGGTCAGTTCCGCGTCATCGGGATTCTTGGCAGCGAGAACACGCAACGACGACACCGCCCGTTCCGCTTCCTCCTGCCAACGTCCGTAGAGCTCCCGTGTGTAGCCGTCGAGGAAGATCATGCGCGTCGTGTTGGGCCGGTCTTGAGGGCGCGCCGGACTGTCTATATCGAGATGCCCGGCGACCAGGCGGTGACCCAGCGTGTTCCAGCCGAGAACCTCACTGCGTCTGCCGATGATCACGACAGGCGTGTCGGGTAGCGAGTGGATCAGTCGCAGCGTGCCCGGCCGGGCATGATCCGGCTTCATCGCCGGCTTGCGCCGCCCGGCGGGTTTGCGGCCGCGCCAGATCGAAAAGGTGGGCGCGCTCATCCGTCGTCAGGTTGAGGGCCCGGGCGATGGAGTCGATCACCGACTCTGAGGCGTTGACGCTCAACCCTTGCTCGAGACGCGTGTAGTAAGTGGAGCTCACCCCGGCGAGCATCGCGAGTTCCTCCCGGCGCAGCCCGGGCACCCGACGGATGCCGTAACCCACCAGCCCGACGTCCTCGGGCTGCAGTGCAGCGCGTCGCAGGCGGAGGAAATCTCCCAGCTCACTCGGGCTCGTCATCCCACCATTCTGGTGTCTCTCGCCTCGAGGTGCCTGTCCCTGCCAGTGGTAGGCACGAGCGGGTGTGGTTGAGAAGTCCAGGCAGCGGCATCGTTGCCCACGTCATCACCAGAAAGAAGGCACCGCATGACCACCACCGGAACCCAAGCCGCTGTCTCCGACAGCCAGAAGGGAGACAACCCGCCCGCCATGACCGGAAGACAGCGGGTCGCGCTGACCGTGCTGCTCACGGCGAGCTTCACGCTCGCGGTGGACTTCTCCATCCTCAACGTCGCACTTCCGACCATCGGCGCCGACGTCGGCTTCGCGATCGAGAATCTTCAGTGGATCGCCACAGCGTTCGCTCTCTGCTCCGCCGGGTTCACACTCCTGATGGGCCGTGTCGCGGACCTTGCCGGGCGTCGCCGGATGTTCGTGATCGGCATGGCCTTGCTCGGGATCGGTTCGCTTGCCGGCGGCTTGGCCACGACGCCGGAACTGCTGCTGATCGCCCGGGTGGCACAGGGTTTCGCCACGGCCATCGTCGTGCCCTCAGCGCTCGCGCTACTCTTGGGGACCTTTGCGGAGGGCCGGGCACGGGACAAAGCGCTCGGACTCAACGGCTCGCTCATGGCCGCCGGCTTCACCACCGGAGCCATCCTCGGCGGACTGCTGACGGACTTGCTCTCGTGGCGCTGGGCCTTCCTCATCAACGTGCCCATCGCCGTAGCAGTGCTGATCGTCGCGCCGATCGTGCTTCGTGAAGGTCGCGCGGCTGAGCGCACGAAGCTCGACGTTCCGGGGGCGATCACCGTGACACTAGGGCTACTCGCCCTCGTCTTCGGCCTCACCTCAGCGGCGGAAGGGTCCTGGACCGATCCGACCACACTGACGTCTTTCGCGGCAGCGATCGTGCTGCTCGCCTCGTTCGTGCTGGTCGAACGCAAAGCGGCATTTCCTCTCGTGCCGCTGGGGATCCTCGCTCGCTCGAATGTCTCATGGGGCAACGTGTCGGGGCTGCTCGCCTTTGCCACGGAGACCTCGCTCGTGTTCCTCCTCACCCTGTACCTGCAGAAAGTGCTCGGCTACTCACCCCTCGCGGCAGGCCTTTCCTTCGCGGTACTCGGCGCCGGGACCGTGATCGGCGGTCTCCTCGGTCCCAAGGTGATCGCCCGGGTCGGTAGCAAGGCGGCGATCGTGGGCGGGTTCCTCGTTCAGGGCCTCGCGACGCTGCCGCTCGTGCTGTTGTCAGAGGAGCCGGGATCCATCTGGCTGCTGCTTGTAGCGACCTTCGTCGGCGGCATCGCAAATCTGGTGGTCATCGTCGGATTCATGGTCACCGCGACTTCCGGTCTGGGCAAGGATGAGCAAGGACTCGTCACCGGGCTCACCACCATGAGCCAGCAGGTCGGCATCACCCTGGGAACGCCCATCATGAGCGCTGTGGTCACCGCCGCCGTCGTGGGCAGCAGCGCACCGCTCACCGAAACGGTACTCGCTGGAGTGTCGACCGCCATCTGGGTCAATGGCGGACTCTGCATCGCCGCTGCTATCACGGTGGCGCTGTTCCTCCGTCGACGCACCCAGTAGTCACAACCGCAGTGAGGTCGCCGAGTCATAGATCTTCCGCGACAGCGCCACCGACAGGTGGCGGCACCGCTTCATGGCGTCGATCTTCCGCAACTCCTCCGTAGAAAGCGCGACGTCGATGTCCAAGTTCTCCGCATCGCCCGCGCGGCACCCTCGTTACCCGTTCTGACGACAAAGAGCGCCCAGCTCGGTGATGCCGTGACCGAAGCGGAACAGCGGACCGGCGGTGTCGAACGGCACATCGGGCCGCGCCGCCTCGACCGCGTCCATCGACCGCGGGAGGTCGAACGGAAGGTGACCCTGGGGAGCGAATCGTCCGGTCAGCACGTCGAGGAGCGCCTCGGCGCTCGCTCCCCAGTTCACCGTGACGGCGGCCGCGACCTCGACGATCGGTGCGAGGATGGCCGGCCGGTCGGCGAAGACGTCGACGATGGTGGGCGCATGCTTCGCGAGCTCGCGAACGTGATCGATGAGCTCGTCCGGGAACTCCAGTGAGCCCGAATGGAACATGCTCTCGAAGGTGGTGGGCCGCTGCTCGTACGGGGCGTGCAGTCGCACGATGATCGCGTCCGCCTCCTCCGGCGTCGGCACGAACTCCCCGTACCCGGCGAGACGCTCCGGGTCGATGCCCTCGACGTACAACCGGGAGGCAGCGGCCAGGGGCAGCGCCGGCGAATCGGCGGACCCGTTGGTCAGCACGGTGATGGATGCGCGCTGCGCTCGCTCCCCGGCGGCACGGAACTCCTGATTCCCTACGATCTCATCCGCCGCAGCCGCGTCGACGTACGGGCGGTCGAACAGGCCGAGCTCGAACTTCTCGCGCAGCATGCGACGTACGGACTCGTCGAGGCGGGACTCCGTGACCTCGCCCGAGACGACGAGGTCGACCAGCAGCTCGGGACAGGCTTCGCCGCCGAACTGATCGGCGCCGGCGTCGATGACCTTCTTCATCCGCTCGCGCGGGCTCAGGTGCTCGACTCCCCACGCACGGGCCGGGAACGGGTCGCCGAAGATCTCGTGGTCGCTCAGGAGCCCCCAGTCGGTGCAGACGATTCCGTCGAATCCGAACCGCTGGCGCAGCAGCCCGGTGATGACCGACTTGTTGAACCCGAATCCGACCTCCTCGTAATCGGTTCCGACGGGCATCCCGTAGTAGGGCATCATCTGACGGGTCCCGGCGGCGATGAGGGCCTCGAAGGGTTTGAGGTGCAGTTCGAAGGCGCCGCCCGGGTAGACCTGTTCTCGACCGTGGGCGAAGTGGGGGTCTTCGCCGTCCTTCTGCGGGCCCCCGCCCGGGAAGTGCTTCGTCATCGTCGAGACGGATCCGGAACCGAACGAGGTGCCCTGGAACCCGCGGACGTACGCCGAACCCAAGCGGCCGGTGAGTTCCGCATCCTCACCGAAGGTCGCCAGCTGGCGCGACCAGCGCGGTTCGGTGGCCAGATCGATCTGGGGATGCAGGGCGACCCGCAGTCCGACGGCCACGTACTCCTGCCGGGCGATGTCGCCGAACCGCTCCACGAGCTCCTCGTCGCCGATCGCCGCCAGCCCGAGCGGCTCCGGCCATTGCGAGAAGGGCCCAGCCAGCATCGCGGTTCCGGGATTGTCGGTGAACGAGTGCCGCGGATCGCTGGACAGGGTCACCGGGATGCCGAGGCGGGTGGAGGCTGCGACCTCCTGCAGGGCGTTGTGCCACTCGGCCAGCTCCCGGGCGGTGGCGTCACCGCCACCCACCACGTTGAAGTGCGACAGCCGCCGCCCCTCGACGAATTCGACGGGAGCGGGGGTCCCGAAGACCGGATTCGGCTCCGTGAGCGCACCCACGCCGATCATGGTGTGAAAGAAGAGACCGGCCTTCTCCTCGAGCGTCATCGCGTTCAGAAGCAGATCGATCCGTTCGCTGGTCGGGAGGTCGGCGTTCAGCCAGGGCCGATCGCCGGTCGGTTCGGTCGACGTCATGTCAGTCCTTCACAGTCGCTCGAAGACGGCGGCGAGCGCTTGGCCGCCCCCGATGCACATGGTCTCGACGGCGAGGGTGCCGTCGAGGGCGGGGAGCTCGTGCGCGAGGGTCGCCAGCATCCGCAGGCCGGTCGCCCCGATCGGGTGCCCGATCGAGATGCCGCTGCCGCGCGGGTTGAGGCGCGGGTCCTCGGCGTCGATGGCCCAGTCGGCGAGACAGGCGAGAACCTGCACGGCGAACGCCTCGTTGAGCTCGATCACGTCGATGTCGGACCAGCCGAGCCCGGCGCGTTGCAGAGCGCGGTTCGCGGCGGGGACGGGGGCGACGCCGAACATGCGCGGGTCGTTGCCGGCGACGGCCCACGACCGCAGCCGCAGCATCGGGGTGAGGCCGAGCTCCGCGGCGCGCTCGGGCGTCGTGACGATCGCCGCGGCGGCCGCGTCGTTCTGGCCGCTGGAGTTGCCCGCGGTGACCGTGGCGTCCGGATCGTCGCGGCCGAGGATGGGGCGGAGACCGGCGAGCGCCTCGAGCGTCGTGTCGGCGCGGGGATGCTCGTCGCGGGCGACCACGACGTCGCCGCGCCGGCCGGGCACCGTCACGGGTACCAGCTCCGCGTCGAACGCACCGGACTCCTGGGCCGCGACGGCGCGCTGGTGGGACCGCAGGGCCAGCGCATCCTGAGCCTCGCGCGGGATGCCGTACTCGCGGCGCAGCGTCTCGGCCGAACCGACGTTGCCCTCCGGCGTCGGGAAGTTCCGGCCACCGACGGTCTCCCGACCGCGGGCCAGCGCGTCGTGCAGCATCAGCCCGCCGGGCGGCAGCCCGCGGCGACCCTGCTCCGTATAGAGAGGGGCGTTCGACATGGACTCCGCGCCCAGCGCGACCAGCACATCGCTCGCACCGGTCTGCACCTCCATCGCCGCGTTGATCACGGCCTGGAGTCCGGACCCGCACCGGCGGTCGAGCTGGTAGCCGGTCGTCGTCACCGGGAAGCCCGCGTTCAGGGCGGCGACGCGGCCGAAGGCGGGCGCCTCCATCGTGGGATACCCCTGGGACCCGATCACGCCCTCCACGACGGCCGGATCGATCCCCGTGCGCTCCAGCAGGGCCGACAGCACCGTCTCGGCGAGCGCGAGCGCCGGCACGGGGGCCAGGGCGCCTACCATCCGGCCGACGGGCGTCCGCAGGGGCGAGCAGATCACGACTTCGCGCAACTCAGGCATGGATGCGCTCCAGCGCGATCGTGAGCGGCGCGCCGGTCGCCGCGACCACCTGTTCTTCGGTGGTGCCGGGAGCGAGTTCTCGCAGTACCAAGCCGTCGTCGGTGACATCCATGACGGCGAGGTCGGTGATGATCCGGTCCACGCACCCCCGGCCGGTGAGCGGGAGGGTGCACTGCTCCACCAGCTTCGGTGTGCCGTCCTTGGCGACGTGCTCCATCACGACGATCACGCGCTCGGCGCCGTTGACCAGGTCCATGGCGCCGCCCATCCCCTTGACCATCTTGCCGGGCACGGCCCAGTTGGCGATGTCGCCGGACGCGGAGACCTGCATGGCGCCGAGGACGGCGGTCGCGATGCGTCCGCCCCGGATCATCCCGAAGCTCATCGCTGAGTCGAAGTAGCTCGCGCCGGGGAGCACGGTGACCGTCTCCTTGCCCGCGTTGATGAGCTTCGGATCCTCTTCGCCCTCCCACGGGTACGGCCCGACGCCGAGGATGCCGTTCTCGGAATGCAGGACGACGTGCACGCCGTCCGGGAGGTGATTCGGGATGAGCGTGGGCAGGCCGATCCCCAGGTTCACGTAGGAGCCGTCCTCCAGCTCCTGCGCGGCGCGGGCGGCCATCTCGTCACGGGTGCGCGGCATGTCAGGCTCCTTCGGGGCGGACGCGGACGGTGGTCTTCTCGATCGGCAGGTCGGCGGACTGCTCGGGCGTCAGCGCGACCACGCGGTCCACGTAGATGCCGGGCAAGTGGATGTCGTCCGGGCCGAGCACGCCGGGCTCGACCAGCTCATCCACCTCGGCGATCGTGATCCGGCCCGCCATCGCGGCCAGCGGGTTGAAGTTGCGGGTGGACTTCTCGAAGCGCAGGTTGCCATGCCGGTCGCCGACGGCGGCGCGCACCAGGCCGTAGTCGGTGCGGATCGCGGTCTCCAGGACGTACTCGCGGGAGGCGCCGAACACGTCGAACGGACGCAGCTCTTTCGGCCCGCTCGCCTCGGCGACCGAGCCGTCCGGCGCGTACCGGATCGGCATCCCGCCGTCGGACACCGCTGTGCCCGCCCCGGTCGCGGTGAAGAAGGCCGGGATGCCGACGCCGCCTGCCCGCAAGCGCTCGGCCAACGTGCCCTGCGGGGTGAGCTCGACCTCCACCTCGCCGCCGAGGTACTGCCGCGCGAACTCCTTGTTCTCGCCGATGTAACTCGCGATCACGCGGCGGATGCGGCCGGCGGCGAGCAGCTCGCCGAGCCCCCACCCGTCGACGCCGCAGTTGTTGCTGACGACCTGGAGACCTCCGACGCCGCGCGCGAGCAGCGCCCGGATCGTGACGATCGGGACGCCGGAGAGGCCGAAGCCGCCGACGGCGAGGGAGGCGCCCTCCGGGATGTCGGCGACCGCCTCGGCGGCGGATGCATAGGTCTTATCCAAGGGGTTCCTCCGTGAAGACGTCGCGCATGATCGCGAGCGCGCTGTTCGCGGCGGGCAGGCCCGCGTAGATGGCCGTGTGGTGAATGACCTCGGCGATCTCGGTGCGCGTCAGGCCGTTCCGCAGTGCCGCGCGCACGTGCATGCGGATCTCGTTCTCGTGCCCGCCGGTGACGAGGCTCGCCAGCGTCGCGATGGAACGCTGCTGCCGGTTGAGCTGAGGACGCGCCCACACCTCGCCCCAGGCGTAGCGGGTGATGAAGTCCTGGAAGTCGGCGGTTTCGGGCGTGATCGCCGCCGTCGCCCGGTCCACATGCGCGTCGCCGAGGACCTCCCGGCGCACGCGCATCCCGTCCTCCCTGGCCCCGCCTGAACCATTGGCGGTGACAAGCAGCTCAGCGGTCTGGGCCGGGTCCTCCAGCGGGACGAGATGGGCCGCGTCCGGGAGTTCCACGAACCGCGCCCCGGGGATGCCGTCGGCCAGCTCGCGCATGAGCGCGGGGGTTGTGACCTGGTCGTGGGAGCCTGCGACGACGAGGGAGGGAGCACGCACCGTGCCGAGGTCGGGGCGCCGGTCGAAGGCGGCGAGCGCCTCGCAGCACAGGGCGTACGACTCGTCGTCCACGTCGATCAGCGTCTTCAGCGCGTGGCCGCCGGGACCATCCGGATGGGCGTCCAGGTACCTGGGAGCGAACCAGCGCTGCGCGCTCCCCGCCACCACCGACGCGGTGCCGGAGGCGCGGACCTGCGCCGCCCGCTCCGCCCAGCCGTCCGGGGTGCCGATGGCCGCGCCCGAACAGAACATCGCCAGGCTCAGCACCCGTTCGGGCGCCGTGATCGCCAGCTCGAGCGCGACCGCACCGCCGAGGGAGTCGCCGGCCACGTGGAACGCTCCCCCGCCGACCTCGTCGACGACGGTGAGCACCGCTCGCGCCAGGTCCGCGACGGTGAAGGAGGCGCGGGCGACGGGCGACGCGCCATGACCGGGGAGGTCGACCCGCAGGATGCGCGGCCGCGCGGCATCCTGGGCCAGCTGAGCTACGACGCCGTCCCACAGCTCGGTGGTCGTCCCCAGGGACGGGAGCAGCACGAGCAGCGGCGCAGCCGCCGCCGAGGGTGCCGCAGGAGTCATCGCACCCCGAAGTCGGAGCTCCGTCATGAGGTCGTGATCCTCTCGAAACGGGCGGTCGCCGCGTCGACGGCCACGACGGCGGCATCGATCGCCGACGACGGCGCCGCGACGGCCGCGGCGGCCGGGGGGTCGATGCGGGCATGCGAGACGGCGTGAGCCAGAACGGCTGCGCTCTCCCCGGCCAGCCGGAGGCTCCCGCGCCAGTCCTGCCACTCCGCGTGCCATTCGCCCGCCGGACGCGCGTCGTAGCCCAGCGCCGCGGTGTGCACGGTTGAGACCATGCCGCCGACGCGGATGCCGTTAGCCGTCAGGATGACGGCGTCGACTGGGTTGCGCTTGTGCGGCATCGCCGAAGACGCTCCTCCCTGCAGCGGCTTCACGACACCGTCGCGCGCGAGCAGCGCCAGGTCGCGGCCGATCCGTCCGGCTGCGGCGCACACGCGCGCGGCCGCATCCACCACCGCGAGCACGGGCGTCCGCTCCGTGTGCCAGGACCGCCCGGGGTCGGCCAGCGAGAGACGTGCGGCGAGCTGCGAGCGCAGGACCGAGACCGCGTCGGGGCGCCCTGAGATGCGCGGGAACGCCTCACCGGTCCCGACGGCACCGCCGACCTGCACCGGGAATGCTGTCGCGTCGACCGCCTCCATCGCCGAGACGACCCCGTCGAGCCAGGATGCGAACACGGCTCCGAGGGTGCTGGGCTCGGCATCTTGCATCAGCGTCCGCGCCATCAGGGGCGTGCGCGCGTGCTCGCGTGACAGGGCGACGAGCGTCTGCGCCGCTGCGGCCAGACTCCCGCGCGCGCTGCCCAGCGCCTCGCGCGACACCATCATGAGCGCGCTGTCCACGACGTCTTGACTGGTCAGCCCTTGGTGCACGAGTCCGCTGGACTTCCAGACCTGGGCACGCAGCGCCTGCACCAGCCCCACGACGGGGACGCCGGCCAGGCGGGTCGCGGTGAGCAGCTCATCCTTGTCGACCCGCGACGGGTCGAGCGTCGTCCGCACGGCGACGCCGAGGAGTTCGCTCCAGACCTCCAGGTGCGCGCTCTCGACGGCGACCATCGCGTCCAGCACCCGGTCGTCCGAGGCGGCCATGCCGTCGGCGGCCGCTGGTTCGAGCAGCCCCCAGTCGAACGCGTCAGCCACGTCCGTCCCCCATGAAGTCGAGGAACACCGTCTCGCCCTCCCCCTGCAGCCGGATGTCGAAGCGGTAGCTGCGCTCCCCATCCTGCTCCACCACGAGCGTGCCGCGGCGGTCCTCGGGCACGGTCGCGAGAAAGGGGTCGTCGGCCGAGAAGTATGCGCGCGTGAACAGGTGGTGCAGCAGCCCGCGGGCGAACACGGTCACCAGGAGATACGGCGCGCGACCGTCGGCGGTCGCACCCGGCCGGACGGTCGTGAACGTGTAGTGCCCCGCGCGGTCGACGGCTGTGCGGCCGAAGCCCGTCACGGTGTAGCCATCGCGGTGGAGGCTGCCGCGCTCGGCGATCACGGCGCCCGACGCATCCGGGCCCCAGATCTCCAGGATCGCGTCCGGCACCGGCACGCCGGCACCGTCGTACACGATGCCGTGCAGGCGGATCGACTCCGGATCGGCGCGAGGCGTCACCTCGGAGTCGCCCTCGTACGGAAGCGCGTAGCCGAAGAACGGACCGACGGTCTGCGACGGCGTCTGCAGGTACTCAGCCTCAGGCATGTTCGCCCTCCTCCGGCTCCATCCACGTCGCCTTGGCGCCGGTCAGCACGATGTTCCAGCGGTATCCCATCGCCCACTCCGGCACGCTGAGGTCGTGATCGTAACTCGCTTTCAGGCGGTCGCGGGCGGCCGGATCGACGATGGACTGGTAGATCGGATCGAGTGCGAACAGCGGGTCGGTCGGGAAGTACATCTGCGTGATCAGCCGCTGCGTGAACTGCGAACCGAACAGCGAGAAGTGGATGTGCGCCGGCCGCCACGCGTTGCGATGGTTCTTCCACGGGTAGGGGCCCGGCTTGATGGTCACGAACCGGTACGACCCGTCGTCGCCGGTGATCGCCCGTCCGACGCCGGTGAAGTTCGGGTCGAGCGGCGCGGGGTGCTGGTCGCGCTTGTGCACGTACCGGCCAGACGAGTTCGCCTGCCACACCTCGATGAGCTGCCCGTGCACCGGGCGGCCCTCGCCGTCGAGCACCCGGCCGGCCACGATGATCCGCTCCCCCAGCGGCTCTCCGCTGTGCTGGATGGTCAGATCGCTCTCCTCCGGCGACACGTCCGAGTGCCCGAACGCGGGCGAGACGAGCTCGATCTCCTCCGGGTCGGCGCGCACCAGCTCGTGGGTGGGATGACGCAGGGTCGAGCTGCGATAGGGCGCGAAGTCGCGCAGCGGGTGCGTCGGAAGGTGTCCAGCTGCGGCGGCCGCGGCGTGCGCCGCCGCCGCCTGCGTCTCCGCGATCTCCGCGCTGATCTGCTCCTGGCTGAGTTCGGTCATCGTTCCTCCTCAGAAGGGAAGGCCGGCGTACTGCTCGGCGAGCGCCGCCTGTGCGTGCCGGGACCCGGTCGTGTACTCGAGCTGGCCGACCTGGCTGCGGTAGCGGAAGGCGCGGGTCGACTCGTCGGAGATCTCGCGGTGCACGTGCAGCATCTCGGTCATCCACTGCGAGAACTGCTGCACCTTCCACTGCCGGGCGAGCGCCGACGCGCTGTAGCGGGTGAGCGGGGAGTCGTCACCGCGATACCGCAGGGCGAGCGAGCGGCCGAGCAGCGCGACGTCGGCGATCGCCGAGTTGAGTCCCTTGGCGCCGGTCGGCGGCACGATGTGTCCGGCGTCGCCGACCAGGAAGAGCCGGCCGCGCTCCAGGGTCGACGCAACGAAGCTGCGCATCGGCGTGATGGACTTCTCGGTGATCGTGCCCTCGTGCAGCGTCCAGCCGTCGACGCCGAGCCGGGTCTGCAACTGCTCCCAGATCCGGGCGTCGGACCACTCGTCGATCGACTCGGACGGGTCGACCTGGAGGTACAGCCGCGATACCTCAGGCGAGCGCATCGAGTGCATCGCGAAGCCCTCGGGGTGGAGCGCGTAGATCAGGTCGTCGGTGGACGGGGCCACGTCGGCGAGGATGCCGAGCCAGGCGTACGGGTAACTCCGCTCGAGCGCCGTCACGCCTGGGATGGCCGGCCGGCACACCCCGTGGTAGCCGTCGGCGCCGACGATGAAGTCGCAGTCGATCCGCTCGCCGGAGACGGTGGTGACGTAGGGGGCGTCCGAGTCGATGCCGTGCGGAGCGACGCCCTCGACCTCGAAGCGGACGTCGGAGCCGAGGCGGTCGTGCTCGGCCAGCAGGTGCTTCACGAGCGCCTGCTGCCCGTACACCGTGACCGTGCGCCCGACCAGGTCGACGAAGTCGAGGTGGCGGCGCTGTCCTTCGTACTGCAGGTAGATGCCGTGGTGGGTCAGCCCGCGCGCAGCCAGGTCGGAGTCGAGACCGAGGTCGCGCAGGATGTCGACCGACCCCTGCTCCAGCACTCCCGCCCGGATGCGGCCGAGCACGTACTCCCGGCTCTTCTGCTCCAGGATGACGAAGGCGATGCCGGCCCGCTGCAGGATGTGGCCGAGGAGGAGCCCCGCGGGGCCCGCCCCGATGATGGCGACCTGGGTGCGCATGGTTCTCCGGTTCCGGTCAGCGGGCGTCGGCGTCGACAGCGGGCGCCGCGCCGGCGGCGGACGGCTCGAGGGCGGCGAAGGTCTCGGCGACCCAGTCGGCGATGATCCCCGCGACGTACGGCATGTTGTCGATGGAGATGTGCTCGGTGCCGCCCTCGGGATCGTCGAAGATCCGCAGCTCGCGCCGGGGGCTGTTCACCGCCTGGTCGTAGGTCTCGTGGGCATAGCGCACGGGGATCTGCCGATCGCCGGCGCCGTGCGTGATCAGCAGCGGCGCGGTGATCTTCTCGGCGACGCCGTTCAGGTGCATCCCGCGGGTCTTCTCGATGAACTCGTCCATGTCTCGCACGCCCCACACCCAGAACACGTGGTCCCAGTAGTGCGGCACGGGGTTCTCGCCTTCACGGTTGCGCCGAGCCTCCTGCACCGCCGCCCAGTTGTGGTTGGCCCCCCAGGCCACCGCGAGCGCGAGGCGCTTCTCGAAGGCCGCCGCCCGCGGGGCGTAGTAGCCGCCGAGCGACCAGCCGACGATGCCGATCTGTTCGGCATCGGCGCCGAGCTCCTGCGCGTTCGCCTCGATCCAGTCGATGATCGCCGCCGCCCACACCTCCGTGTCGTAGCGTGCCGTCAGACCCCGCAGCCGCAGCGCCTCCCCCGAACCGGGAGTGTCGATCATGAGGGTGGAGATGCCGCGCTCGGCCAGCATCTTCGGGAACCCGGAGTAGAACATCATCTCCTTGGTGGAGTCGAGGCCGTTCCACTGGATGATCACGGGATGCGGCCCGTCGCCCGGAGCGCGGTAAAAGTAGCCCGGCAGGGACGAGCCCTCGTAAGGGACCTCGACCCGAGTCAGCGGGATGTCGCTGAGCTCCACGTGCTTGAGCAGCAGGTCGATCGACTTCTGGTACGCGGCGTTGCGTCCCTCCCACCGCGGCGACTGCAGACGCTCGGCCTGCGAGGTGTACAGCGACGCCCGGTAGTACGTCTCCCCCGCGCCGATCCGTCGGCCCGCGGCCTCATCGGCCTGCGCCTTCGCCACCAGGCGGTCGGCGACGGTCTCCCACGAGGCGTACAGCTCGGCGGTGCCGGCGTCGTCGCCGTTCTGGGAGGCGAGCAGCACCGGCTTGCACGCCCGGTCGACCTCGTCGATGAAGCCGCCGTTGTTGAGGGTGGCGACGACGGCCAGGCTCCAGACGTAATTGGTCGGGAAGTACATGAACACGAGGGGCTCCTTACTTACTGCGAAACGTGGTGCGCGCCGGCCGCGATGCGGTCGGCGAGGTACTTGGCCCCGGCGGAGGAGACGAATCCTCCATCGACGGGGAGGTCGGCGCCGGAGAGGTAGCGGGACGCATCCGAGATCAGGAAGACGGCGAGCCCGGCGACGTCGTCGGCCTCCCCGAGGCGTCCGAGCGGGGTCAGTTCGAGCTGCGCCTCCCGCATCGCCGCTGGCGCGTTGGCGGTCATATCGGTCTCGATGAAGCCGGGATGGATGGTGTTCACCCGGATGCCGCGCGGGCCGTACTCCGTGGCCGCGACGCGGGACAGCCCGCGAAGACCCCACTTGGAGGCGGTGTACGCCGCGGTGTAGTGACCGGTGAGTCCGGCGACCGAGCCGACGTTGACGATCGAGGAGCCGTCGGCCATGAGCGGCGCGAGGGCGCGCATCCCGAGCATCGGACCCGTCAGGTTGACGGCGAGCACCCGATCCCAGTCGGCGCGCTCGGTCTGGCCGATCCCGGCGCGGTGGGTGACGCCTGCGTTGTTGATGAGGCCGCGGAGCGGGGTTCGGCCCAGGGTCCGGTCGAGCTCGCCGCCGAGTTGTGCCCACGCCTCCTCGTCCGTCACGTCGAGGTGGCGGAAAGCGATGCGGTCGTCCAGCGGGCCGTCGGGGTGCACGACGTCGGTCGCGATCACCCGGGCACCGAGCTCGGCGAGCATCCGCGCCTCGGCAGCGCCCTGACCCCGGGCGGCGCCGGTGACGACGACGGTCGTGCCGTCGAGCCGGGCGAACGTGTCGAGCAAGGTGGAGCTCATCGCGCGACCTGCTCCTCGCGGCTGCGGTGTCGCGAACGTTCGCGCGCTGCGGGCAGCTCGGGCGAAGAGATGGGCGCGCCGACCGGCCCGACCAGCTCGCCGATGCCCTCCACCACCATCCGTACCGTGTCGCCGTCGGTCAGCGGGGGCGGAGTGAGCTCGCCGCGGCGGCCCCACAGCTCGGCCAGGCAGCCGCCGTTTCCCGTCGTTCCGGAGCCGAGCACATCGCCGGGAACGACCCGCGAGTTGCGCGAGGCGTAGGCAACCAGCTCGGGGAACGGCCACCCCATGTTCGACACGAGGTCGTGCCCGATCCGCTCGTCGTTGACGTACACCTCGGCGCAAATCGCGAGGAACCCGTCCTCGTCGAGGTACGGCTCGAACTCGTCGGCGGTCACGATCCACGGGCCCAGGCTCATCCCGAAGTCCTTGCCCTTCGCGGGGCCCAGCCGCACCTTCATCTCACGCGACTGCAGGTCGCGGGCCGACCAGTCGTTCATGATCGTGTAGCCGAAGATCACCCCGGCCGCTCCACCAGCGGTCAGGTTCGCTCCGTCGACACCGGGTGCGCCGCCGATGACCGCCGCGACCTCCAGTTCGAAGTCGAGCCGTGCGCTGACGGGAGGTCGCAACTGCTCGCCGGGACCGAGCACCGTGTGCGGGTTGGTGAAGTAGAAGGTCGGCGCCTGGTACCACTCGGGCACGACCTCACTCTTGCCGTCGACGGAGGCGCTGACACCCTCCACGTGCTCCTCGAAGGCGACGAAGTCGCGGATCGACGCGGGGACGAGCGGCGCGAGCAGCCGGACGTCGGCGAGCGCGGTCCCGTGGGAGTCACTCACGCGCGCGAACAGGGCATGCGCTCCCGCCAGCCCCTGCGCGAGGACGTCGCTCACGGTCAGGGAATCCGGGAAAGGGACCACACGATCCCCGATCACGAAGCCCTCGCCGGCAACGCCATCGGCCGCCCAGCGCGCGACCCTCATGCCGGCTCCGCCATCCTGTGCGAGATGCCGAAGATGAGTCCGGCGGCGTCGGCCTCACGGTTGT
This sequence comes from Leifsonia sp. RCC_180, assembly GCF_058138205.1. Classification (NCBI taxonomy): domain Bacteria; kingdom Bacillati; phylum Actinomycetota; class Actinomycetes; order Micrococcales; family Microbacteriaceae; genus Leifsonia; species Leifsonia sp. RCC_180. Next base: position 1,919,044 of record NZ_CP200340.1, read on the forward strand.
GGTCGATCTGCCATTGGCCGAGCTGCACGGAGGCGTCGACCACGGCCTGTGCGCGCGGCAGGCGACGGGCGTGGAATTCGTCCCAGAGGGCGTCGTCCACCGTGTCGGCCGCGAGCAGCAGCTCGGTCAGCACGACCGCATCCTCCAGCGCCTGCGCCGCGCCCTGCGCGATCGTGGGCGGGCAGGTGTGCGCGGCATCGCCGATCACCACTGAGTGCCCGCGGTTCCACGGGGCAGGCACGATGTGCTGCGTGAACCAGGTGTAGTTGACCTTCGCGCCCGCCTGCAGGTCGGCGCGGATGTCGTTCCACGGACCGCCGTAGGCCTGCGACTCGGCGAGCATGAGGGCGACCGCCTCCTCATCGGTGAGCCCGACCCGCTCCTGCGCCGGCTCGACGAGGAACGCGTACATGGTGTCTTCTCCGGTGGGCGTGTAGCCCGCGATGTACACCGGACCGCCGTAGTACAGCTCGCTGTGCTCGACCGAGGCGGGGCGCGAGACGAACGACCGCCAGATGCCCATGCCGGTCGGCTGCGGCTTGGTGGTGATGCCGATCAGCTCGCGGACGACCGAGTTGAGCCCGTCGGCGCCGACCAGGAGGTCGTAGGTGCCCGCAGGCGAACCGTCGACCTCCACCGCGACGCCGCCGGCGGTCTCCGCGACGCCGGTGACCTTCGTGCCGAACCGGACGTTCGCACCCGCCGCGACCGCGTGGTCGAGCAGGATGCGCGCGAGGTCCGGGCGGTACATGCCGCCCGTCGCCGGGAAGTCGGGACCGCCCGTCTTCACCTCGGGCAGCTCGGCGACGACCGGCGCGTCCGGACCCGGCGCCCGCAGCGTCAGTCCTTCGAAGAAGTAGCCCTTTGCCTGCACGTCGTCCCAGACGCCGAGCGCCGCAAACGCACGCAACGCGTTCCCTTGCAGGGTGATGCCCGAGCCGAGCGCGCTCAGCTCGAGTTTCGACTCGAAGACGTCGACCTCGACACCGGCCTTGGCGAGCTGGATGGCGGTGGCGAGCCCTGCGACGCCGCTCCCGGCGATGGCGACCTTCGTGACGGCGGTCATAAAGAACCTCTCTGTTCTTCTGGATTCTCTGCTGTGCTTCCGGATGCTCCGCTGGGCGGAGTCTCCGCTACAGCAGAGCGATGGGGTTGATCGGCGACCCGACGGCCGCCGTGATCGGCAGCGGCGGGGCCGAGAGGAGGAAATCGTATCTCCCGAGCCGGGTGCACTCCGACGCGAGTTCCTCCAGGTCCCACATCTCGCCGATGGTGAGCCCGAGGTTCGGGATGACGACCTGGTGGAGCGGCTGGAACGCCGGCACGTCGAACTCGTTCGGCCGCACCTCGAAGCCCCAGGTGTCGGTCGCGATCGCGGCGATCCCGGTGTCGTGCAGCCAGCCGGCCGTGGTCAGCGAGAGGCCGGGTGCCGGTCCTCCGGCGTACTCGCCCCAGCCGTCGCGACGCACGCGGGCGAGCTGACCGGTGCGCACGAGGACGATGTCGCCGGTGTCCACCGCGCTCGTCGCGCCCTGCGCATCCACGCACGAGCGGAGGTCGGCGGCCGTGACCGCGTAGCCGTCCTCCAACTCGCCGGACTCTGGCCGCAGGTGCCGCCCGAGGTCGAGCAGCACGCCGCGCGAGACGATCGCGGAGGCCGCGTGCTCGATCCCGGTGACCAGGTCGCCGTCGCTCGTGACGACGTCTCCCGCTCGCCGGCCGTTCCAGGCGTAGCCGTGGTCGAAGATGTGACCCAGCCCGTCCCACTGCGTGGAGCACTGCAACGGCATCGCGATCACGTCGTCGGCGCCACCGAGCCCGTGCGGGAACCCCTGGGTGCCACGCTCCGCATCCGTGCCGGTGTCGAGCATCGTGTGGACCGGATTCGTGCGCCGGCGCCAGCCTTTCTGCGGGCCGTTCATATCGAACGACTGCGCCAGGGAGATCGCCGAGCCCTCGCGGACGAGGGCGGCGGCCTCCGTGCGCTTGGCGGCGTCGATGAGGTTGAGCGTGCCGAGCACGTCATCCTCACCCCACCGGCCCCAGTTGCGGTACGCCTCCGCCCGCGCGGCGATCTCGGCTTCCGGATCCTGACGGTTCAGGTCCGCCGGGTTCTCGCTCGGTGCCGCCATGGTCAGCCGCGACCCTGGACGGCGTACGGGTTGAGCAGCGCCTCCTTGATCTCGTCGGGCACGCCCTCCTCCGTCGCGCTCGGTCCGTCGGCGGCCGGGAACGACTCGGTCATCGACATCGGCATGGCGCCGTTGCGGTAGAAGTTGTTCGACCCGAGCGACGGCTTCCACGTGTTGGGCTGCCAGTCGGGCACGTAGTTCCGGTATCCGCCGGTGTTCAGCTCGATGCGCAGCGACGACGGCTCCCGGTAGTAGAGGAACGTCTGCTCCCCGATCCCGTGGATGGAGGGGCCGTACTCGATCGGCACGCCGTCCTCCAGCAGGGTGTCGGCCGCGATGAGCAGCTCCTCGTAGGTGTCGACCCAGAACGCGTAGTGGTTGACGCGTCCGGCGCGGGTCGAGCCGTCGAGGACGACGCCGAGGTCGTGCGACTTCTCGTTCGTGGTGAGCACCGAGAAGACCGAGATGGGCGCCTCGTCGAGCACCGTCCGGGCCATGATGCGGAAGCCGAGCACCTCGTTGTACCAGGCGGCGAACGCATCCACGTCGCTGGTCGCGATCGTGACGTGGTCGAGCTGGCGAGGGGCGCCGGCGACCTTGCTGCGCTTCTCGGGACGGTCCGGGTAGGTGGACGCGACGTGGCCGGGAGCCTGGTGGCGGGTGACGTCCCAGTGCAGGGTCATCGAATGGCCCCAGGGTCCGGTGAAGCGGTACGCGCGGCCGATGGCGGGCACGTCGTCGAGCCATTCGCCCTCGATACCGGCGGCCTCGATGCGCTTGGCCGCCTCCTCGAGCGCCTCGGCGCTCGACGTGCGCCAGGCCATGGTCGCGAGCGTCGGCTCGGTGCCCGGCGAAACGACGACCGAGTACGCGTAGTAGTCGCCCCAGCAGCGGAGGTACACGGCTCCGTCGACGCGATCCACGACGGTCAGACCGACCTGTTCCTCGTAGAACTTCACGGACGCCTCGACATCCGGGGACGTGATCTCCACGTAAGACAAGTGGGAGAGAAGCTTGATCATCCTTGATCCTTTCCAGACGGGCCGAATGTGATGCCCGGTCTCTACTTTCACGGCAGCGTCCGGATCAGGGAACCGCGTATCGGCTATGCCGGGGATCACTGAGACTGATTTCCTTGGTCGGCATCGTGAGATCTTCGGTCTCACAGCGGCACAAGATTCAGCGCGTTCGACTCAAGTACGCCCGGTTTCGCTGTTTTGGGCGTCCCGTTGTGTCAGAATCAAGCATGGCTAGGGATTCCGCACTCAGGTTCGGCGCTCAGACCGACGAAGCCATGAGCCTTCTTCGCGTGATCAACCTCGTCCGCACGGGCGAAGCCGACACACGACCCGAGATCGGCAGGCTCACGGGGCTCGGCCGGGGCGTCGTCGCCCAGCGCGTCGAGGCCGCGATCGAGATGGGCTTCCTGGAGGACGGCGAGTACGGCCCCTCCTCCGGCGGCCGCGCGCCCCGCACGCTCCGCTTCCGCGCCGACCAGGCCATGATCGTCGTCTGCGCGCTCGGCGCCCTCCACATCCGGGTGGGCCTCGCCACCCTCGACGGCGAGGTCATCGCAGAGGGACACCGCGCGTGGGACATCGGTCGCGGACCTGCCGAGACGATCGACACCGCCCTCGGGATGCTCGACGAGCTCCTCGCATCCCAGCCGGAACGCCCGGTGTGGGCCGTGGCCGTCGGGGTTCCCGGTCCGGTCGACTTCGAGACGGGGTCACCGGTGGCGCCGCCGATCATGCCGGGCTGGAACGGGTTCGACGTGCGCCGCCGCTTCGAGCAGCGCTTCGACGCGCCGGTCTGGGTGGACAACGACGTGAACCTGCTGGCGCTCACCGAGCGAGCTCATCGCCGCGACGACAACGTCGACCTGATCTACTGCAAGGTCGGCAGCGGCATCGGCGCGGGCCTCCTCTCGCGCGGCCGCATCCACCGCGGCGTCAACGGGGCCGCCGGCGACATCGGGCACGTGAGGGTCCGCGACTCGGCGACGCCGTGCCGGTGCGGCAAGGTGGGCTGCCTGGAGGCGGAGGCCTCCGGCTGGGCCATCGTGCGGGATGCCGAGCGGGCGCTCCAGGAGGGCGCTACGGGCGTTCTCGCGAACGTGGTCGCCCGCGGCGAGCCGATCACCCCGGAGGCCGTGTCCATCGCTGCCCAGGATGGCGATGCCCTGGCCATCTCCCTCGTACAGCGCTCGGCCCGGCTGATCGGCGAGTCGATCGCCGCACTCGTGAACATGTTCAATCCGGGCGTGATCGTGGTCGGCGGCGCCTTGTCGGCGGCCGGCGAGCTCTTCCTGGCGGAGGTGCGCCAGCGCGTCTACGAGCTCTCGCTTCCGTTGGCGACCCGCGACCTGTCGATCGTGCGGTCGGTAGGCGACGAGCGGGAGCCGCTGCGAGGCGGCGCCGAACTGGCGATCGAGGAACTGTTCGAGGTGACCTTCCCGCGATGGTTCGCGGACGGCCGCCCGAGCATCGAGGGGATCAAAGCGGCGGCGGCATGATCCCGATCCTGGGCGACGACGCCCTGGTGGCCACCGCCGACGGGTTCGACGTCCGTCTGCGCTTGCCGTGGATCCGATCCCTGCCGCTGTCGAGCGTTTCGGGAGTGCGGGTCCACCTCGACGGTGACGAGTGCTCCGTCGAGGTGCCGGGCGGCGACGGCTGGTGGTTCGTGCAGGACCGGCTCGCGCTGCGCGTCCGCCGCCCGCTCGCGTCCGGGGTGCACACGATCCGGGCGTCCTTCCGGTTGCTGATCCCGTATCTGCCGGGCGGACCGGACGCACCGCTGGAGCTCGACTTCGAGGCCGAGCGACGGGTGGAGGCCGTCGGCGCGACGCCATGGATCCTCGCGGCGAGCGCTTTCAACTGGACGCCGGAGGTGATCCGCGCCGATCGCCCGTCGACCGACATCGCGGTCGGGATCGTGAGCTCAGGAGTGTCGTCCGTCGTCGAGCTCGAGCCCGGGCAGCTGTGGCGATCGTTCCCGTCCACCTCTACGGCGGAGGCAGCGGAGCTGCGCGAGCAGCTCGAGGCCGCCGGTGGCCGGGTCAGCGTCGTCGGAGCGAGCCTCGACGACTGGCTGAGCCCGACTCGACGGCGCGACGACGACCAGCGGCTCGAATTCCTCCTGCCGCAGTTGCGCACGGCACACGATCTCGGCGCGGTGGGCGTGCGGCTGCCGATCGGGCAGGCCGGACCCGCGCTGCTGCGCAGACTGCAGCCCGCGCTGCACGAACTGGACCTGACCCTCTACGAGGAGTTGCAGGGCCAGCAGACGCCCGACACGGCGCCGGTCGCGCGCGCCATCGACGACGTCGCTTCGCTCGACGACTCGCGGATCCGGCTGCTCGTCGACACCAGCATGTTCATGCCGGCGCTGCCGGTGACGTATCTCGCGGCGCTGGCGCCGAGCATCCCGGGGCCGCTGCTGCAGCGGCTGACGGACGCCTGGCTGGAGCCGGAGACGATGGAAGCGGTGGTGACCCACCTCCGCTCGGGTACGGTGCCTCCCTCCGCTCACGCGCTCTACATGAACCTGCTCGTGCGGTTCGGTCGGTCTCCAGTCGACGCCGTGCGCGGCATCCTCCCGCTCGTCGGAGCGTTCCACCTCAAGTTCTGGGACCTCGACGACTCCGACGGTCGTGTCTCGCAGCCGCTCCGCGATCTGGGCACACTGCTTCGCGACGTCGCGCCCGGCTTCGCGGGCACGCTGTGCAGCGAGTGGGGAGGCCACGAATGGCTCGACGCCAGCCCCACGGGACAGACGCGTGCGCACCTGTCGCTCGTCCGGGCCGCCCTTCAGCCCTCGCGGTTGTAGTACGGCCAGGGCAGGAAACGCCGCTCGCCGCGACGGTCGGGACCGCTGAGTTCGACCTCACCGGTGGCGGCCCACTCGACGCCGCGCGGGAATATCCGGATGAACTCGATGCGGCGAAACGTGTCGATGTCGTGGCCGATGGTGATGGTGAACGAGCGGCCCGCTCCGTATTCGTTGATCCACGCGATCGGCTGGTCGGTGTTCATGCCGGGGAGGGCCGCGACGCCCTCCGGCGGGATCGCGACAGGGTAGTGCGACATGGGCCAGACCGGCGCGTTCTCGTACGACTCCAGGTCGTCGAAGGTCGTGACCAGCACCTGGGCACCGTCCAGGATCTCCACGCCGGTGAGGATGTCGTCACCGGTCACCGTCCACCGTGCGCTGATGCCCTCGGTGATCGGGTGCCGCGGCTCGGCGGTGTCCAATTGCGCTTCGCCCCATGGCCGGGGCCGGAGTCCTCCTGCCACCGTAAGCCGGGAACCGCGCATGAAGTTGTACTCGTCCGGATAGCCCCAGTCGTCCTCCTGTGCGGCCGAGCCGTGAAACCAGACGATCCCCTTGCCGTCGTCGTGGACGAACTTCAGCAGAGCCGCATCCGTCTCTGCCCCGAAGCCGGTCGCCTTCTCGTGGTAGCCGTCCCGGCCCTCGAACACGACGATGACCACGTCGTACTTGTCGATGATCGCCGCACCGAGCCCCCGCGGGTCCTCCACGACCCGCACACGGAACCGGCCGGTGTCCTCCAGCAGGGTCGTGATCCACTGGTTGTGCAAGCGGAAGCTGCGGTGCTCGTTGTCATGTTCGCGGGTCATGTGGCCCGACAGGATGAGCACATCCAGTGGATCGGGCATCAGTCTGCTTTCGTCGAGAAGGCGGCGTCGAACGCGGCATCAGGAGGGGTGATCGAGTTGAGCTCGCGGACGAAGGCGATGGCCTCCGGAGCGCCCTGGAGGCGGTCCATCCCGGCGTCCTCCCACTCGACCGAGGTCGGGCCGGTGTACCCGATGAAGTTCAGGGCGCGGAAAATCGGCTCCCACGGCACCTCGCCGTGCGCGGTGGAGACGAACGTCCAGCCGCGTCGCGGGTTCGCCCACGGCAGGTGCGAGCCGAGCACGCCGTTGCGGCCGTCGAGGTTGGTGATCGACTCCTTCACGTGAACGTGGAAGATGTGGTCGGCGAAGTCGAGAACGAACGCCACCGGGTCCAGTTGCTGCCACATGAAGTGCGACGGGTCGAAGTTGATGCCGAAGCTCTTACGATGGCCGATCGCTTCCAGCGTGGCCTTCGCTGTCCAGTAGTCGTAGGCGATCTCGGAGGGGTGCACCTCGAGCGCGAACCGTACGCCGACCTCCTCGAAGACGTCGAGGATCGGATGGAAGCGGTCCGCGAAGTCCTGGTAGCCCGCGGCGATCCACTCGTCGGAGGCGGGCGGGAACATGGCGACCGCCTTCCAGATCGACGAGCCCGTGAATCCGGTCACCGTCTTCACCCCGAGTGCTGCGGCCATCCGGGCGGTCAGCTTCAGCTCCTCGGCGGCGCGCTGCCGCACCCCTTCCGGGTCGCCGTCGCCCCACACCCGATCGTTCAGGATGTCGCGGTGCCGCGCGTCGATCGGGTCGTCGCAGACGGCCTGCCCGGCGAGGTGGTTGGAGATCGTCCACACCGTCAGGCCGTTACGGTCGAGGATGTCGCGGCGCGACTGCACGTAGGCGGCGTCATCCCACCGGGACACGTCGAGGTGGTCGCCCCAGCAGGCGATCTCGAGGCCGTCGTAGCCCCACTCCCCGGCGAGCCGCGCCACCTCCTCGAAGGGCAGGTCGGCCCACTGGCCGGTGAACAGGGTGATCGGTCGCGTCATCGTTGACTCCTCTTCGGTGTGCAAATTCGGTCTGCGGAGACCTTCAGTATGCGGAAACCGGGTCGCTCGCGGCGACGCGGACCCAGGCGGAATCGTTCGCCGCGCTCTCCTCGACGGCGGCGAGCGCGCGCTGCACGCTCAGGCCCTCGGCGAAGGTGGGATGCGGATGGGTGCCTTCGGCGATGGCCCTCACCAGGTCGACGACCTGGTGACTGAAGCCGTGCTCGTAGCCGAGCAGGTGGCCGGCGGGCCACCAGGCGGAGACATAGGGATGCGTCGGCTCGGTGACGAGGATCTTCGCGAAGCCCTGGAGCTCCTCCGGCGCGGTGCGGTCGTAGAACTGGAGGGTGTTGAGGTCTTCCAGGTCGAAGCGGAGGGCACCTGCGGTGCCCGAGACCTCGATCGACAGCGCGTTCTTGCGCCCGGTCGCGAACCGGGTGGCCTCGAACGAGGCCAGCGCACCACCGGAGAGCCGGCCGGTGAAGATCGCGACATCGTCGACCGTCACCTCGCCATAGCCCTCGCCTGCGCTGCCCGACAGTCCGGACCCCGTCGCCTGCAGCGGTCGCTGCTTCACGATGGTGTCGAGCACACCGGTGACGGCATCGACCGTCTGACCGGTGACGAACTGGGTCATGTCCAGGATGTGGGCGCCGATGTCTCCGAGTGCTCCGGAGCCCGCGTGCTCCTTCTGCAGCCGCCAGGCCAGGGGCATCTGCGGGTCGACCAGCCAGTCCTGCCGGTAGGAGGCGCGGACCTGCTGCACCTCGCCGATCGCGCCCTGCGCGATCAGGTCGCGGAGCAGCGTGACCGCCGGCACCCGGCGGTAGGTGAAGCCCACCATGGCGACGACCCCGCGCTCGGCAGCACGGTTGGCGGCCTCCGCCATGGCCTCGGCCTCCGCGACGGAGTTGGCGAGGGGCTTCTCGCACAGCACATGCTTGCCCGCTTCGAGAGCGGCGATCGCGATCTCGGCGTGAGAGTCGCCGGGAGTGACGATGTCGACCAGGTCGATGTCGTCACGGGCGATCACCTCCCGCCAGTCGGTCGCCGATTCGGCCCAGCCCCACTGCTCGGCGGCCTGGGCGACAGCATCCGCGTCCCGTCCGACCACGACGGCCATTTCCACCTTCTGGGGCAGAGAGAACATGGCCGGTGCTTGGCGCCAGCCCACCGAGTGCGCCGACCCCATGAACCCATAGCCGATCATCGCCACCCGCAGCGTCATGCCAGCACCAGCTCCCGCTCGACGGGGACGCGGTTGGTCACGTAACGGCCGGGGCCGCCGTCGACGCCCGGCATGATCTGCATGTACAGCAGGCGCATCGTGAGCACGACCTCCACGGTGAGCTTCTCCCCGGCTTCCGGCGCGTGGCCCAGCGGGATAACGACGTCGGGCCGGTCGGCGACGAACCACAGCGTCTCGGACTGCTCGGGCAGCTCCTCGATGCGGTAGCTGCGACCGTTCAGCTCGAAGCGGAGGTCGTCGCGCGGGATCGGGACCCCGTTGACGCTCGCCGCGACGTCGTCGACGGCGGACAGCCAGAGGCTGCGGTACCAGGGCAGCTGCACCGAGACGGCGATGCCATCGGCGGTGCGCCGGACGTCCTGCTCGGCGAAGAGCGAATTGTGGGTTGCCATGATCCGAATCCCTTACTTGAACGTGTCGGCGAACGTGTCGTGCGGCACAGGAGGCTCGGGCTCGAGCTTCTGCACCGTCGACGGGCTGTACGGGTGGTTCTCGCTCGGCACCGGCTCGTCTGCCGGCGGCATGAAAACGGGCTTGCCGTCGTCGCCGAAGTACATCAGGTCGAGGTCGAAGGCGTCCTGGTTCTTCTCGCCGAAGCTGACCCAGTTCTCCTCGAACGGCGCTCGGGCGAGCTCGTAGCAGCGGAACTTCCAGATCTTCCACTCGCCGTCCTGACGCAGGAAGTCGATGGCGTACTTGCACCAGACCCAGTGCGCCCAGACCTTGTTCCCCTGCACCTCGCCTGGCGAGTACATGAAGTCGGGGCTGTCCTTGGCGACCTCGGGGTCCGTGAGACCCGACTCCGTTCCCGCCATCAGCCAGACGCCCTTGGCGGTCTCGCCGTCCCCGGCCACCTCGATCACCGGCGTGGTCGTGGCGTGCAGGATGAGCTTGCCCACTGGGGCGGGGCGTCCCTTGTGGTACCGGACGACGCTCTCGTACGTCGTGTACTGACCCGCGTTCGTGTACCGGGCGCGGACGCCCTCAGTGCCTTCCTTGACCCAGAGCGGGATGATCCGCTCGTCCTGGAACGCGTTGTGGAGGTACATGTAGCGGCTGAACAGGTTCTCGATGTCCCCGCGATCGGCCGCACGGCGGGCGAGGGAACGGGTCTGGGCGAGCTCCTCGCGCAGCGCGGCCAACTCCTCCCGGAGGGCGGTGGACTCGGCGATGGCGTCTGACATGGCGTGTGCTCCTCGATCAGGCCGGGACGCCGGCGACGGCGTCTTCTATGGTGCGGCGCATGAGCGCGTGCTGCTTCTTGACGAGGTCGATCGGGTCGGCCTCGCCGAGGTCGGAGAAGGCGTGGCCCTCCCACTCGCTGGAGAGGTACCCGCGGTAGCCGCCCTCGACGAACTGCCGGACGATGCGCGGGATGTCCATGGCGGGCTCCTGGCCCTCCGCGTCGATGTCATAGAACTTGGCGTGCACGTGGAAGATCTGCGGCATGATGTCGAGCCACTCCTCCGGCGGCACCAGGCCGTGCATGTTGAACGCGAGCCGGGTGAACGGGCCGAATCGAGCGGGGTCGACGCCTTCGCCGGTGAGGTAGTCCTCGAACTTCTGGTTGCGCACGTGCATGGGTGTCGGCTCGTGCCAGATCTCGTCCATCACCGGGAAGTGCTTCTCGTCGAGGCCCATCTTGGCCAGCTGCGACAGCAGCGTCGGCGACAGGCTGTGCATGGTGGAGGAGAAGTCGGCGGTGAAGCCGAGCCGGTCGCTGCCGAGCTCCTCGTACAGCTCGCGGATCCCGAGCACCTTGGGGTCGTTCGGCCCCTGCGGCGCGTGGATCTCGTAGCCGAGCCGCTGGTCGTACTTCTCGGCGAGCGGCAGGAGGCTGCGCAGCAGCTCACGGCCGGCCGAGCGGATGACGACCCGCTTGAACCCGAGCGTGTGCGCGGTCTTCAGCTGGCGGGCGAGGAAGCCGTGCTCCTCCTCGGGGGTCATGTCGCGGTCCTTGCGGCGCCCCATGTCGAGGTTCGTGCCGACCGCGCTCGGCTCGAGGCCGTACTTCTCGAGCGAGTCGAACCAGAGCTTCTCGAACTCGGCGTCGACGTCGGGGTAGGTCCGCAGGAGCTGGGCGATGTTGAACTCCACGCCCGGCCCGATGCCGTTCTCGGCGACGGCGGCGATGAGGGTCTCCGGCGTGTAGACGCCGGCCGCGAACTCGCTCGTCATCGAGTAGAGGGTCGTGCCGAGTTCGATGCCGGTGCCGGCGATGCCGCCGGCTTCGGCGTTGTCGTTCGCCGTCATCGGTTCGCTCCTTCGATGCTCGGCAGCCACTCGGACAGCTGGATGCGAGCCTCGGCGGCGTCGGTGACCATGCGGCTTCCCGCGTTCTGCGCGGCCGACCGCTGCACGGCCTGCTCGTCGCGGATGATCTCGAACGGCGACTGCCAATAGTTCCAGTGCCAGCCCTCGTACTCGCTCGAGATCGCGCCGTTGTAGGCGTTCTCCACGAGCAGCGCGATGAGGTCGCGCACCGGCACCGACGGCTCCTCGTGGGTGTCGTCGATGCCGAAGAACTTGCCGTGCACATGCTTGATCCACGGCATGATCTCCAGCCAGTCGTCGACGCGCGCCGGGCCGAAGAGGCCGGTGCCGTTGATGGCGAAGTCGATGCCGAGGTCGGGCCGGCCGTGCTGGGCGGCGAGGCCGATGAAGCGGCCGAAGCGCTGGCCGTGGTCGGCCTGGTCCGCAGGCGGCCCGGCCTGGTAGAACTCGTTCCAGAGGTCGACCACCTGACCGAGCAGCTCGTCCGTGGCGCCGCGGCGGCGGTAGGCCTCCAGCAGCGACGGCGCGAAGCCCACGGTCGTCGCGCCCCAGTCGGCGGTGAAGCCCAGGAACGGCGAGCCGACCTCCTCGAAGCGATCCCGCAGCGCGAGGATGCGCGGGTGCGACGCGTACTGGTCGGCGTGCACCTCCAGCGCCAGCGTGACGCCGTACTGCTCGGCGATCGGCGCGAGCGCCGCCATCGAGTCGGGAGTGATCGAGATCTGCACGCGGGCGATCGGGAAGCCGAGCTTCGCGGCGGCCTCGATCTGGCGGCGCATGTACTCGATGAGCTCGTCCTGGTTCAGCAGCCGGTCGCGGTGGATGCCGATGTCGGCGTTGATCGCGAGCGACGTCGGGACCAGCCCGACCTCGGCGATCAGGTCGCGGAACCAGCCGGCGTAGCCGTCGTCGATGGCGGGGAACCCGCGGAAGCTGGAGAAGCCGATGATCTCCAGCCCCGGGCCGTAGCCGTCGGCGGCGACCTTGCGGATGAGGCCCTCGAGGTCGTACTCGCGGGCGTGGAATGCACGCGTGAAGCTGTACAGCGTCACGCCCTGGATCGGGGATCCGAGGTCGCCGGTCATGCCGTCGCCGCCTTCATGGTCTTGGTGTCGCGCTCCTCGATGTGGAGCACTTCGTTCTCGCCGATCACGATGTACGGGATGTAGAGCGTGAGTTCCACGGAGACCTCATGCTCGCCGCCGTCCGCGGCGACCGGCACGTCGCCGGAGAGCACGGCCGAGTCGAGGGGGAACCACCACGACTCGGTGTCGTCGACCATCTCGGCGAAGGTGCGCTCGCGGCCGTTGAGCTCCCAGCGGAGCGTCTCGGCCGGAGCGGGCACGCCATCCACGGACAGCGAGGCGCCTGCGATGCACGACGCCGGGAGTGCACGGTACCAGGGGATGCGCACGTCGACCGCGGCACGCGTGCCGCTGGTCTTGAGCGTTCCCTGCTCGATGATGCGATCGGGGATCACGAGTCCTCCTTGACTACTTTTTCCACGTTTCTACAGACTAATGTCGGTTTGCTGCATAAGCAAGGCTATGTCGCCGGCGAGCTCACTCGTGATGCGGCGAGCGCCCTTCACTGCGAGCGCGACGGAGGTCAGCGTCGGGTTGCACGCCGTTCCCGTCGGGATGACCCCGTTGCCCGCGACGAACACCCCGGGCGCCGTCCACACCTCGCTGTCCGGCCCGCACACGCTGCGGCCGTCGTCGGTCTCCCCCATCCGGACGCTGCCCTGGTAGTGGAGGGATGCCCCGAGCGGCATGGTGAACGGCCGATCGCCGATCGGCTCCCCCACCGCTTTCGCGAGCTGGACGATCTCGTCCTGGGCGCGCGCGATCACTGCGCGGTCGCGGTCGGTGAGCGTGTAGTGGATGCGCATCGCGGGCATCCCGTACCAGTCGCGCTCGTCGTCGCTGAACGCCACCCGGTCGTCCCACTGCAGATCCTTGGCACAGAACAGGCCGAGCCCGACGATCGAGCCCGGCACGACCGGATCGTCGTCGGCGAGCGGGATCGGCGAGGCGTCCAGCTGCATCACCTGGCCGTGGAACGGCACCGCGTCGGTGTACGGCACCCAGCTCACGCCGCTGCGCTCGCTGATGGCTCCGTCGATCACCTCGTCGGCTCCGACGTCACCGGTGCCGCCGGTGCCGGTGCGCGTGGCCGCGTCCTTCGCCACGGATGCTGCACCCCGGATGCGCGTGGCGTAGACCACCTGCGTCTGGTCGTTGAGCATGCGGCCGAGGGCAGCTGGACGGATGCCGCTGGCCCAGAGCACCTGCGGTGTGCGCAGGGCGTCGGCGGCCACGACGACGAAACGCGCCCGCACCGTGTACAGCTCGCCCGTGCGGCGATCGCGGACCTCCACGCCCGCGGCGCGGCCGTCTTCGAGCAGCACCCGGGTGACGAGCGACTCGTCGTACAGCGTGAAGTGCTCGTTGGCACGCGTCACGTCGCCGAACACCACATCCGAACCGGACCAGACCAGCCGGCCGTCGTCGCGCCTGTGGACCGCCAGCGGCATCCGCTGCACCCGCTGGGCCGGGGGCCGGCCGCCGTCCACGGCCTCGGCGAGCCGCTCGCGTACGAGGGCGGTGAACGGCGCTCCGTCGAACGCGTCCGTCGTGACGCCGAGCAACCGGTCGCCCTCATCGAGCAGAGCGTCGAGGTCGGGGAGGAACGGGATGCGCTCGCTGTCGCCCGGGCGTGGGCACGCTCCTGTCCAGTGGGCGGCCATCCCTCCGACATTGCTGGAGAACGCGACGACGGGCATGCCATCCTCGCCCGGCTGCTGATACCCCTCGTCGAGCAGGTACGTGCCGGGGCGCCCCCGACGTTGGCCCGCTGTGACCGCCCCCGGCGAGCTGACGGTATCGGCGCCTGCGCCCGGGCCTTCGGAGCGCTCCTGCGCCTCGGCGCGCGCGACGGGGTCCTCGATGTTCTTGACGTGCGCGCCGGGAGGATCCGACACCGTGGGCCCGACCTCGAACAGCGCGATGGTGGCGCCGGGCGCCTCCTCGCTGAGGATGCGCGCGTAGGTGGCGCCGGCGGGACCGCTGCCGACGATGGCGACGTCGACGGATTCCGGATAGCGGCTCATGCGGTCACCGCCAGTTCGCGGATCAGCGCGACGGACGCCGCCGACTCCTGCGTCGGGTAGTACTCGAGACCGATCGGCCCGTCGTAGCCGGAGGAACGGAGGATGTTGAGGCGCTCCGCCCAGTCGAGTTCGCCTGAGCCCGGCTCACCGCGCCCGGGAGCGTCGGCGAGCTGCACGTACGCGATCAGGTCGCCCGCATTGGCGAGCTCGGCCGCCATGTCTTCGCCCTCGACAGCCGAGTGGTAGATGTCGTAGAGCACGCCGAAGTACGGGGAGCCGACGCCGCGCGCGACGTAGACCGCCTCGGCTGTCCGATCGAGCAGCGAGCCCGGGTGGTCGACACGGATGTTGACCGGCTCCAGCGCGAGAGTGATCCCCGATCCCTCGATCTGCGCGATCGCCTTCTGGTAGATCTCGATCAGTTTGTCGAGCTGGACCTGCCGCTTCCAGCCGCCGAAGCCCGTCCCGCTCCCGACGACGATGCGCGGGCAGCCGAGGTCCTGCGCGATGGCGACGCCGTCGTCGAGCTTGCGGTAGAACTCCGAGTGGTCCCACGGCGGGATCATGAACTGGGTGCGCGGTTCCGAAAGTTGGGCGGTGAGCGTCGTGCCGGTCTCCTGCAGTGCGGCCTTGAGCGCGGGGAGGTCCTTCGGCGTCGTCGGTGCGTCGACGCCGGTCGGACCCCACATCTCCACGGCGTCGAAGCCCGCAGCGGCTGCCGCGCGCACACGGTCGTGGTAGTCGCCGGCCTCGGTGAAGAGCAGTTCGATGTTGGGTGCGAGCTGGTACATGGGTTCTCCTGTTCAGAACATCGGATGGTCGTGGGCGGCATGCACGGGAACCTGCTGCAGCACGTCCCAGTGCTCGACGATCCGGCCGCTCTCGAATCGGTAGATGTCCGCGACCGCGGCGTCGGGGACGCCCGGTCGGGAAGCCTTGACGTGCACCATCGCGAGGTCGCCGTCGACGAGGATGCGCTGGATCTCGAACCGCGCATCCGGGCTGCCGTCGAACTTCGGCGTCAGGGCCTCCACAGCGGCGGCGGGGCCGTCGGGGATGTTCGGATTGTGCTGCCGGTAGTCGTCGGAGATGAGGAGGGCGAAGGCGTCGGCGACGCGCTTCTGCGTGTAGAAGAGGTCGCAGAAGCGCTCGAACGCCGCCCGGTTGTCGCTCATGCGCCGTCCTCCCGAGTTCGGGCCTTTCCGGGCAGCGGCGTCCGCGCTGCGATGGTGACCGGGCCGAGCAGCCCGCTCGGCTCCTGCTGCGCGAACGCGGAGAAGAAGTCGGGCTGCGCCTTCGCGAGCGTGTTCGTCACCTCGATCTCGAGGGTGTTGCTGTCGGCCAGGACCCCCGCCGGTACGTCGAAGACGTAGGGAGGCGCGATCCGGCTGCCGAGGTCGACGCCGTTGAGGCGCACGCTGGCGAGTTCGAAGACCTCCCCGAGGTCGAGGGCGTGCTCGACCACGTCGCCCGCAGAGTCGAACGACGCCGTGTATCGCGCCGTGCCGCTGAACCGCGGCAGGAGGTCGGGATCGCTGAGCGGGCGCAGATCGTCGAGCTCGCGCCAGTCGGAGAACGCGGGCTCGGTCGCCGTCGCTGTGGCGACCGCCCAGGTCGGCGAGAGCTCGACGGCGTCGCCGCGTTCGGCGGCCGGCCGGACCGGAAGGCCCTCCCAGGCCGTCGGCGAGCCGACGAGCAGCACGACTGCCTCTCCTGGCCCGAGCTCCAGGCCAGCCGACGCCGACCGCCCGCCGCTCCCGCCGGGCATTTCCGTGAGCGTTCCCGTCGCGGCATCGAGAGCGACGATCTCCCCGGCGCGCGGGACGATCGCCGTCGTGCGCACGGCATCCCGCACCGACTCGTTGACCAGCATGATCACGTCCACGTCGCCGGCGTCGCGGCGCAGCACCCGCACCGACGCGGCCGGTGGATCGAGGCGCACGGCGCGGTCGCTCATCCCTCGGACCGCATCCACCAGTCCCGTAACGGACACCGGCCGGAACCGCAGGTTCAGGTCGTGCGCGTCGGCTCCGGGGCCCGCGACCTCCGGGACCGAATCGACGAAGACGACCGGCACCCCCGCGTCATCCAGCCGCAGCAGCTCGTGTGCGACGTGGGCGGGCAGGTAGGCGCTGCCGGGAACGATCAGCGCGTCGTACGTCTCGGCGCCGAGCGTCAGGTGCGAGCCGCCCACCCCGGCATCCGGGAGGGCATCGGCCGGGACGACGTCGGCGTCGAGTTGAGCCTCCATCAGCGATCGCAGCGGCCGCTCGAACGGCATCGCCTCACCCAGCCACTCGGCGTCCGCGTGGTAGAGCACCGCGAACGGGGCGACATGCGTGCCGCTCTGGAGCAGGTGGCTGAGGCGGTTCGTGTAGGCGCTGAGGAGGTGCTGCAGCGGATACTGCGGATTGTTGCCACGCGCGTAGAAGTGCGGAGGGCAGTCGGGGTCGGGGAAGGCCGCAGGCGAGAACGCGTGCGGCACCACGTGCGTGACTCCGCGCACCAGCAGGTGGTTCGTCAGCCAGGTGAACAGCCGCAGCCCGGCGTACCAGCCGTAGGCGCCGATCGTCTCGCACATGGCCCTGCCCTGCTTCAGCGGGTCGAGGTGCGCGGCCGACGACGCGAGCTTGGCGAGCCCGAAGTGGAAGAATTCGCCGTCGGCGGCCCCGCTGACGTTGCCGAACGGTCCGCGGGAGAACCCGGGGACGACCTGGCCGCCGATGATGTCGACACCCGCCATGTCCTGACCGGCCATCGCCCGGAAGTAGTGCCCGGCGCCAGGGCCGAGCCGCGCGTGCGACCCGTTGTCCTCGATGACGTGGCCGATGTACTCCACGCCGTGCGCGCGGCACCAGTCGCCGAGCCGCCGGCTGAAGTTCTCCGAGTACAACCACGACACGGTGTCCATGAAGGCGTACCGCACTTCGCGCTCACGCCCGCCGGCCGGCATCCACAGGAGGGGGAGGAGCGGGACCGCATCGCGTCCGAGCCGCTCGGAGAGCCGTGCGGCGAGCTCGTCGTTCCACGGCAGCGGCACCTCCTTGCCGAGCCGGGAGTCGAAATCGAAGGTGTCCGGGTCGTTGTAGAGCCCCGGCTCGTCACTGAAGAAGCCCGCGATGCTCGCGCCGAAGTCGTCGGCATAGCGTTCGTGGATGCGCTCATAGACCGTGTCGAGGAGCAGCTGGGTGGAGGCGGCGTTCAGGTAGTCGATGTGCTGTGCGTGCCGTTCGCTGCCGCCGTCGCCGAGAGCGAGGAAGAAGACCCGCCACCAGCCGTCGGGGATGTCCCAGTGCAGTACGCCGTCCACGATCCGGTCGGTGAGATCGACGGGGTCGCCGATGAGCTCGTCGGAGTCCTCGGCCCGCGGGAAGGCGAGCACCCGAAGCAGGTCCCCGGGCTCTTTCGCGGCCTCTGGTCCCCACAGTGCGCGACGCTCCACGATGAAGGAGGCGCCACGCGCAGGGCCGACGGCGTCGGTGTGCCGCTCGCTGACGAAACGACGGCGCAACTCCGCGGGCGCAGTCTCCACCGCACCGCCGGCGTGACCGGTCGGGAAGGTGTCGTCGTCGAAGAACCAGACCTTCATGCCGCGGCGCCGGGCGATCTCGAGCACGGCATCGACGTCGCGCCACCAGCCGTCGCCGAGGTACTCGGGATGCGGCCGCGCCTCCAGGATGACCGCACCGATACCGGCGTCGGCGATGCGTTCCATCTCCTCGCGCACGACCTCGACCGGGCCGCCCTTCTGCCAGAACAGCGGCATGATCGCGTTGGGGACCGTGCCGGACACGACCTCGCGGAGGCGCTCGAGAGTCATGCTGCCTCCTCCAGGCGTACGCCGAGCCGGTGCTCGACGGTGCCGTCGCTGATGGTGAGGGTGAAATCCCCGGGCTCCAGCACGCGGTGCTGCCCGTCGGCCCAGAAGCGGAGGTCGTCGTCGTCGAGCCGGAAGGCGACCGTGACCGACTCGCCCGGTTCGAGGCCGACTCGGGTGAAGCCGCGCAGCCGTCGCACCGGCTGCGCCACCGACGCGACCTCGTCCGTGACGAAGAGCATGACGACGTCGTCGCCCGCGCGGTCGCCGGTGTTCGTGACCGTCACCGTGACGTGGATGCCGGCCTCCGCGTTCTCGCCATCGACGACGTTGCGCGACACCTCGCACCCGTCGAGGGAGAACGTCGTGTAGGCGAGACCGTGGCCGAAATCGAAGCGCGGACCGAGCGGGAGGTCCAGGAACTTCGACGTGTAGTAGTCGTCGGTGTTGTTCGGGCCGGTGAAGCCGGCGATCGTCTCGGGCAGCAGTGCGCCGCCGGTGCGCGGCGGACGGCCGGTGCGCTCGTGGTCGTAGTGGATGGGCACCTGGCCGACCGCGCGCGGGAACGTCATCGGGACGCGGCCTCCCGGACTCACCCGGCCCGACAGGGTCCTGGCGATCGCAGCCGGCGCCTCCGAGCCGAGGTGCCACACGCACAGAGTGGCGTCCACGCGCTCGATCCAGTCCTCCACGACGAGTGGCCGGCCGGTGGCGAGAACGACGACGATGCGTGCACCGGCGTCCGCGAGCGCGTGGATGAGGCGCCGTTGCGCCTCCGGGAGGGTGATGTCCGCCCGCGAGCTCGCCTCGCCGGAGATCCGGCTCGGTTCGCCGACGGCGAGGACGACCAGGTCGGCGTCCGCGGCACGCTCGACCGCCTCGGCGATGGAGGCGTCGGTCGCCTCGAAGAAGCCGCACCCCTCGACGACGTCCCAGTCGACTCCAGGGAGCTCGCCCGCCAGCGCATCCGCCAACGACTCGGTCACGGGCGAGGCGAAGTGCTGCACCCAGGTGCCGAGGTGGTCGAGGCTGCGCGCGTACGGCCCCGCGAGCACGACCCGGCCCGTGCGAGGCATGGGCAGCGCGCCGCCGTTCGTCAGCAGCACCGTGCACCGCTCCGCCGCCTGACGCGAGAGTTCGCGATACCGCTCGGTGGCGTCCGTGGAGGCGGTCGAGGCGTCCACATACGGGCGCTCGAACAGCCCGAGCCGCTTCTTGAGGCGGAGGACACGACGAACGGCATCGTCGACCCGGGCGACCGATAGGTCATCCGGCGAGACGAACGCGACTCCGTCCGTATCCACCAGCAGCGACCCGCCCATGACGATGTCGACACCGGCCTCGATCGCCGCGGCGACGGCCGCACGCTCGTCGGCCACCACGCCATGGTCCACGAGCTGGGCGACGCCCTCCGCGTCGCCGACGACCACGCCGTCGAATCCCCACTCCTCCTTGAGCACCCCGGTCAGCAGGGCGCGGTGGGCGTGCATCGGGATGCCGTTCAGCGCGTTGAACGCGGCCATGACCGTCGCGGCTCCGGCCTCGACGCCGGCACGGAACGTCTCGAGGTACGTCTCGCGGAGGCGGCGGTCGGAGACGTCCGTGGTGTTGTAGTCACGGCCCGCCTCGGCGGCGCCGTAGGCGACGAAGTGCTTGAGGCAGGCGGCGAGCGCGTCACCTGTGTCGAGTGCCCTGCCCTGATAGCCGGCAACCTTTGCGACGGTGAGGACGGAGGACAGGTACGGGTCCTCGCCGAAGCCCTCGACCACCCGTCCCCAGCGCGGGTCGCGGGTGACGTCGACCATCGGCGAGAAGGTCCAGTTGACGCCGGCCGAGCGCGCCTCCGTCGCCGAAACGCGGGCGTCGAGTTCGGCGACCGCCGGGTCGAAAGCGCCCGCCTGCGCGAGCGGCGTCGGGAAGATCGTGAACTGGCCGTGGATGACGTCGAGGCCGACGAGAAGGGGGATGCCCAGCTCGGTCTCCTCCACGGCGATCCGCTGGGCTGCGTTCGTCTCCTCGGCGCTCGGGGGCCAGAAGGTGGACCCGATGCCGCGGCGGATGAGGGCCTCCCGCTCAGGGGCGGAGGGCCTCCACACGATCTGCAGCTGCAGGAGCTTCTGCTCCCAGGTCATGCGCGCGAGCAGGGACTCGATGTCGACGGTCATCGCTCGCCCTCCTCGGCGTCCTTGGCGTCCGCGGCGTCCTCGGCGAGCGGGCGGTAGCGGAAGTCCCGGAACACGACCTCGCCCTCGCCTGCCGAGAAGAGCGCCGGCCGCAGGCTCTTCAGATCGTTCATCGTCGCCGAGTGCGCCCCGGAGGTGTCATAGCGGACGCCGTGCCGCGTCCAGTCCTCGCCAGGGCGACGGTGCCAGCCGGTCACGATGTGGTGGTCGTTCCTCAGGCGCAGCTCGATCGTCGCGCCGGGTTCTGCGGGCTCCCGCCAGTGCGTGAGGATGCCGCCGGCATAGCTGGGGAGCCCTTCGCCGTCCCAGCCCATCCCGAAGAACATGCGGTCGTTGAAGTAGAGGAGCAGGCCGCCGGTCGCGCCTCCGCGAACCTCGATGCTCACCTCGACCTCGTACGCCTCATCCATCGCCCACGTGGTGAGAGGGGAGGAATCCGCGGGGACCGAGCCCTTCGCGGCGAGCACCAGCCCGTCGCCGAACTGCGCGCGGCCCTGCTCGTCGGGCCCGGGGTTGTCGAAGACCCAGCGTTCACCCCAGGCCGGGGCGGTGAAATCGTCGGAGGGTGCGGGAATCGCGACGGGGACCGACGCGCTACGGGATGCGGCGGGCTTGGCGAGTGGCGCGCCGATATCGCTCGCGGCGGCGACCGGCCAGCCGTCCGCCGTCCACTCGATCGGCTCCAGCAGTGCCTGACGGCCGAGCGTCCGGTAGCCGTTGGCATAGCCGTGCGACACCATCCACCAGGAGCCGTCCGGCGCGTCGAGGATCGTCGCGTGCCCGCGCGACCACCACGCTTCCTCGGCCGACCAGGTGCGGGCGATCGGGTTGCCCGGAGCGTTCTCCCACGGGCCGTGCACCGACCGCGAGCGGGCGACGATCACCATGTGGCCGGTCGCCGGTCCCCCGGTGCCGCCGACGGCGCTGACCAGGTAGAACCATTCGCCTCGGCGGAACAGCTTCGGCCCCTCCAGCGCGTACGCCTCGGTGATCCACTCGTCGGGATACCGCCAGCCGTCGTAGACGTGCTCGAGCGGAGTCACCGCTGTCAGCCCGTCCGCGCTCAGGCGGCAGCGACGGATGCCGCTGACGAAGAGGTACCGCTCGCCGTCCTCCCCCACGACGTGCCCGGGGTCGATCACGCCGGAGACGCCGGTGAAGGTCGGCTCACTCCACGGCCCCTCCGGGCTGTCCGCCTGGGTGACCCAGATCTCCGGCTGCTGGATCCGGTCGGACCAGGCGCTCGGAATGAACGGGATATAGAGGTAGAACCGTCCATCGTGCTCGATGAAGTCAGGGGCGAAAACCGTCGTCGCGGGCTTCTCGAGCGCGCAGGTCACGAACGTCCAGTTGACCAGATCCGGCGAGCGCCAGATCGTCAGCCCCGGCGAAGCGTCGAACGACGAGTACGTCAGGTAGTAGTCCTCGCCGACGCGCAGCACCGCCGGGTCGGGCCGGTCTCCGGGCAGCACGGGGTTGAGGAAGGTCCCGTCCCCCAGGTCGGGAGCGGAACGCGGGGCGACGGTCATGCGATGTCAGCCCTTGAGCCCGCCGGCGTAGCCCTGGATGAACTTCTTCTGCGCGAAGGCGTAGAACGCCAGGATCGGGATCATCGAGACGATGACGACCGAGAAGATCAGGTTCCACTGCGAGACCAGCGAGCCGACGTAGCTGTACATCACGACGGGGAGGGTCTGCCAGGGCGTGCCGTTGAGGAAGATCAGCGAGGTGAAGAAGTCGTTCCACACGATCAGGCCGGCGAGGATCGCCACCGTGCCGGTCGCCGGCGACATCAGCGGGAGGACGACCTTCCAGAACACCTGGTAGCGGTTGGCGCCGTCGATGATCGCGGCTTCCTCGTACTCCGGGGTCAGGTTGCGGAAGAAGTTCGCGTAGAGGAACACGGACAGCGGCAGCAGCATCCCCGTGTAGATCAGGATCATGCCCCACGGGTTGCCGACGAGGCCCACGTCGCGGGCGCCGATGTACAGCGGCAGCGTCCCGAGCTGCGTCGGAAGGATGATGGCGACGAGGAACAGGTAGAAGGAGCGTCGGCTCCACTTGCTCGTCGAGCGCGCGATGCCGTACGCGGCGATGGAGCCGAGCCCGATCAGCAGGACGATGCTGCCGGTCGTGATGATCAGGCTCGATCCGAGACCCGCCCAGATGTTGCCCGACGAGGTGGAGGCCGGCGAGAGCAGCGTGATGAAGTTGTCGAAGGTCGGACTCGTGGGCGGGGCGATCGCTGCGGAGCTCAGGATGTCGGGGAGCGTCTTGAGCGACCCGACCAGCAGGATCCAGAACGGCAGCAGCAGGATCGCGGCAGCGATCAGCACGATGATCTCGATGGCGAGGGTCTTCTTCGTGTACCGGAACATGGCTCACGCCTCCTTGGCCGAGCGGTCGCGCGTCGCGTACTGCTGCGCGATGGAGAAGAGCAGGATGAGCAGGCTGAGCACGAGCGCCAGCGCGGCTCCGAATCCGAACTGCTGGTAGGTGAACGCCTGCTGGTAGACCTCCAGCGCGAGCGTCTGTGTGGCGCCGGCCGGGCCTCCGCCGGTCAGTGCGACGACCTGGTCGAACACCCGCAGGCCCTGGATGAGTGTCAGCGTCGTGGCGATCGCGACCGACGGCTGGATCATCGGCAGCACGACGTAGCGGAACCGGTAGAAGGTGCTGGCCCCGTCCAGCGCAGCGGCCTCCTCCATCTCCTCCGGCACTGTCGCGAGACCGGCCAGGTAGATGACCATCACGAAGCCGATGTTCTGCCAGACCATCACGACGAGCACGCACCAGATCGCGAGCCCCGGGTCGGCGAGCCAGTTCTGCTTCGGGAGACCGACGCCGGCCAGCGCCTGGTTGAGCGGGCCGTTGTAGTCGAAGATGAACTTCCAGATGTACGAGACGGCGATCGGGCTGACGACCACCGGCATGAAGATCAGCGTGCGCAGCACGTACCGCGACTTCAGCGTGCGGTTGAGCGCCAGGGCGAAGAGCAGCCCGAGGACGTTGGTGAAGATCAGGAAGCCGAAGGCGAGGAGGAGGGTGTTCCACAGCGACCCGATGAGCTCGGGCGTCTGGAAGATCTTGACGAAGTTCGCGAGGCCGACGAAGTCGAACGCACCGAGGCCCGACCAGTTCGTGAAGGCGAAGAACCCGCCCGCGATGGTGGTGACATAGATGACGACCACCATCAGGACGAGTGCGGGGAGGGCCCACCACCAGCTGCCGAGCCGGACCTGATAGGCCTTCTTGTGTGGCGCGCGGCGCGGCGCCTGCACCTGCGTCTCGAGCTTCGTCATTCTCCGCACCTCTGACTGCGTCGTCATCGATTCGTTCCTTTCAACCGGTTCGGGCGGCCGGTCCGTGTAGGACCGGCCGCCCGGGTGACCGGATCAACCCCAGTCGGTGTCCATCTGCTGAAGCACCTGCTTGACGGTCATCTGACCGGTCAGGATCCCCTGGACGCCGTTGCCGAGGTCTGTGTAGATCTTGGCGTTCGGCCACTCGGTCGGCGCGTAGCCGCGGGTGTCGTCCTTGGCGATCTCGTCCTTGATGGCGGCGTACTGCGGCAGCAGGGTCGAGTCGTTCTTCACGTTCACGGGGATCGAGCCGACCTCCTTGGAGTACGCCTCCTGACCCTTGTCCGAGATGATGTAGCTCAGGAAGTCGGTCGCGAGCTTCGGGCTCTTCGTCTTGGCGCTCGCCGTCACGCCCTGGTCGGCGCTCAGCGACAGGTAGGTCTTCGTGCCGTCGGGGGCTCCGACCGGGAGCGCGATGAGCTTCACGTGGCCGCCGGCGGCCTGCATGATCTGCTGGGCTGCGCCGCTCGGAGCGAAGAAGCCGAGGATCTTGCCAGAGGAGGCGCCGTTCGTCAGGGCGTCGAAGCCGGCGCTGGTGGCGCCGTCCTGGAAGCAGCCCGCGTCGAACATCTTCTTGATCGACTCGAGGGCGGTCGTCCAGCCCTTGGTGCCTGCGAAGGTGACCTTGTTCTGGGCGCGCTTGGCGTTCCAGTCCTTGTCCTTGCCATACACGGTGGACGTGGCGAGGGCGACCGCGAGGATGCCGTTGTTCTGGAAGGTCGATCCGGCGAGGCCGTAGACCGTCTTGCCCGCGTCGCGTGCCTTGCCGCATTGGGCGATGATGTCGTCGAGGCTCGTGGTGGCGTCGATCTTCACACCGATGGACTGGGCGAGTTCGTCGTTGTAGATGACGCCGTTCAGCTGGGTGCCGAGGGGAACGCCGTAGATCTTGCCGTTGTAGGTGTAGAGGCTCTTGGCGGAGTCGGGCATGTTCTTCCTGATCGACGCGTCGTCGAGCGGGAGCACGAGTCCGGACTTCGCCCACGGCAGGATCGACTGGGCCTGGCCGGTGCCGCCCTCGGCGAAGAACGTGTCGGGGGCGTTGCCGCCCTGGACCCGCGTCGCGATCGTCGTGCCGTAGCTCTGGACGGGAAGGTTCTGGGTCGTGATCGTGACCCCCTTGTTCTCGGCTTCGAACGCCTTCGCGAGGCCGTCGTACGCGGCCTTGTCCTGGTCGTTCGTCGCGCCGTAGGCGAAGGTGATGGTCTGCGGCTCCTTACCCGTGGAACCGCTGCCGGAGCAGCCCGCGAGCGCAAGGCCTGCGGCGGCGGGGATGGCGAGCCAGGCAAGCCGGCTGGTGCGGCTCCTGCGTGTGTGCTTCATCGGATTGACCTCTTTTTAGACTTCGTTGTCGGTGAGGCGGCGGCTGTGTCGCTGTCTCCTCTGGGGGCGTTTCGAGTTTCGCAGCGCTAAAGCAGATAAACAACGCTACTTCTGCTTATCCCAGACATAAGCTGGGTCGATACCCGATCGATACGCGGCGGCCCACTCCCCCTGAAGCTCGCCTCGTTATAGTGAAGACGCCCACCGCCGGGCAGGAAGGATCACATCGTCGTGACCGATCTCCCCCTTATGTCGCGGCTCGATCTCAACCTGTTGATCGCGCTCGACGCCCTCCTCACCGAGCGCAGTGTGACCCGTGCAGCCGAGCGGCTGCGGCTCAGCCAACCCGCGCTGAGCGCCTCGCTGTCGAGGCTGCGCGTCCACTTCGGCGATCCGATCCTCGCCCGCCGCGGCAACGCCTACGAGCTGACACCGCTGGCCCTGCGGCTCGCCGACCACACGACGATCGCGCTGGAGGCGGCACGCCGCGTCTTCGAGAGCCAGGCGACCTGGGACCCGTCCGAGTCGGTGCGCCAGTTCTCGATCTTCGGCTCCGACTACGGGTTCACCACCATCGGACGCGTCGTCTCCGAGCTTGCGGCCGCGCAGGCCCCCGGCGTCCACTTCCGGTTCATGCTCCACAACCCGACGGTGGTCGAGGACGCCGCGAACCGCCTCCGGTCGGTGGACGGGATGGTCATCCCGCACGGCTTCCTCACCGAGCTGCCCTTCGTCGACCTGTGGCAGGACGACTGGGTCGCGATCGTCGCCGAGGCGAACGACCGCGTCGGAGACACCCTGTCGCGCGAGGAGTTGTCGCAGCTTCCCTGGGTCATGAACTACCAGTCGCGCTCTGCCTTCACCTCTGCGGAACGGCAGGTGCAGCAGCTCGGGATCGAGCCCGACGTCGAGGTCGTCGTGGAGAGCTTCCTGGCCATCCCGCATTTCATTGCCGGCACGAACCGCGTCGGCATCATCCACTCGGCTCTCGTGCCGCTGGCCAAGCGGGCCGCCGCGGTGCGCGTCGTCCAGCTCCCCTTCCCGCCGACCCCGATCGTCAACGCGCTGTGGTGGCATCAGGTCCACACCCACGACCCCGAGCACACGTGGATGCGCTCGCTCTTCGAGGAGGCCGGCCGCATCGTCGCCGCGGGCGAGCACACCTGACCTACGCGAGCAGCGCCACGCGGGCCCAGAAGTCGGCGAACATCACGCGCGTGTCGACTGTGTCGTAGAGCGTCAACGCCCGGGGTTCGGGATGCACCGCGTAGTTCCCGCCGTCGTCGATCCACGGCGCATCCACGATCCGTGACACGCTCGACTCGGTCGTGATCGCCGTGAACAGGACCGGCGGGCTGTCGCCCATCGGCCAGTTGCCGCCGATCCGGACGAAGTCGGGAGGCGAAGTGAAGCAGTCGTAGAGCCACTCCCCGAACGGACCGGCCGACCGCAGGCCGAGCTCCAGCTCGGCCACCGACACGGCGCACTGCCGGTAGACATGCTGCGGCACTTGCGCGATGCGCATCCTGCTCTCGTTGAACACCACCTGTGCCGCCGGGATGTCGAGGGCGAGGTTGTACTCCCAGGAGCCCTCGGGATACCGCCCGCCGCCGATCCAGATGAGCTCCGCGCGGTCGGCGAGGGTCGGGTCCTCCCGCAGGGCCGATGCGACGTTGGTGAGCGGTCCGCCACACGCGATGACGAGCGGCAGCGGGTCGTCACGGCGTGACTCCTCGAGGATGAGCAGCGCGCCCGCCGTCGGGCCGTCGAGCTCCGCGAAGCCGACCTGCACGTCGTCGGAGATCGGAGGGGCCGGGCTGCGCCCGAGGCGCGCGACGAGCTCCTCGGCGATCGCCTTCGCGGGATGCCCGGGCGCGTACGGCATGCCCTCCAGCGCGATCGACGTGCAGGTGATGCCCCGGATCTCCGCGGCGTCGGCAAGCAGGTGGTGCGCGAGCGCCACGAGCCCGTCGGGGTCGCCGGCGAAATCGTTGTCGACGATCACGCGCACCTGGGGCGTGACGGGGATGCGACGATGGCTCATCGGCGCTCCCCGATCCACTCGCCGATCGCGGCCAGGGTGCGGGCCGCCCCGGGATGCGACGGCTCGTCGATGTGGGCATGGTCGGCGCCCGCCTCGAGGTAGAGCGTGGCGTCGCGTCCGGCTGCCCCGAGTCGGGTGGCGAACGCCTCCCCCGACGGTCGCAGGCTGTCGTGCTCGCACACGACCACGAGGGTCGGCGGGAATCCGCCGACCGACCCGAGCCCGGGGAACGCGTGCGGGTTGTGCAGCGCCTCGGGCGAGCCCACGAAGTTGAGCGAAAGCTTCGCGTACGGCGACGCCGGGTCCGGGATGCCACCGGGATGTGCGCCGTCCGGATCGAGCGCCGGGTACACGAGCACGAGGGCGCCGGGGAGCGACTCCCCGGCATCCCGCAGTCGCGCCACCGCGCCCGCGGCGAGGTTTCCTCCCGCGCTCGCGCCGCCGAGAACGAGCGCGTCCGCCTCCACGCCCAACAGGTCCGCGCTGCGGCTACGGACGTACCGCCACGCGGCCAGCACGTCATCCGACGGCGCCGGGAAGTGCACGTCACCCAGGCACTTGACGTAGTCGACCGCGAGCACCGGGATGCCCCGGGCTGCGAACTCGAGCGCCACCCAGTTCGACTCGGGCATGTCGAGGTGCCCGCCGATGAACCCGCCGCCGTGCACCCAGACGAGCGCAGCGCCCGCGTGCTCGACCGTGTCGTCCCGGTACAGCCGCGCCGGCTGGGGGCCGCTCGGCGCATCCATCACCAGGTCGCGCGTTCGCACGTTCGCAAGGCGCGGGAACCGCCGCACCAGCGACGCCGTGTCGATGTCCGGCCGCGGGTCGGCCGGCTCGCCGTACTCACGCAGCCACGCGATGGCGTCGGGCAGCGGCAGGGCGCGAAGGTCGGGCTGGGTGTCGGTCATCGCGGCCCTAGCCCGCAGCCGGCTGCAGCGAACGCATGCTCGCCCGGATGAGGTCGTGCTGCTTGCGCACGAGCAGGAGCGGGTCGACCTCGGCGAGCTCGGCGAACGCGTGCCCCTCCCATTCGCTCGACCAGTAGCCGCGGTAGCCGCCCTCGACGAAGATCCTCACCAGTTCCGGATAGTCGATGGCGGGCTCCTGGCCGTTCTCGTCGATGTCGTAGAACTTGGCGTGGACGTGGAGGATCTGCGGCATGATGTCCGCCCACTCGTGCGGGTCGACGTGCCCGTGCATGTTGAAGGCGAGGTGCGCGAACGAACCGAGCCGGCCCGGGTCGAAGCCGCGGCTGTTCAGGTAGCCGATGAACTCCTCCTGGCGTTCGCGCATCGACGCGTCGGTCGCCCAGATCTCCTGGAGCCGCTGCACCTCTTCGTCGCCCAGGCCCGCCCGGCGCACCGCGCGCAGCAGGGTCGGCGACATGCTGTGCATGGTCGAGGAGAAGTCGGCGACGAAGCCCAGCAGGGGCGAGTCCAGTTCGGCGTAGAGGTCGCGCACCTTGACGATCTCGGGCGCGTTCGGTCCCATCGGCGCGTGAATCTCGTAGGCGAGCTTGAGGTCGAGCTCTTCGGCCACCGGCAGCAGGCGGCGCAGCAGGTCGGGCTTGGCCGACTGGATGCGCACCAGCGGGAAGCCGAGCTTCTTGGCGCCGCGGAACAGCAGCTCGCTGACCTCGAACTCCTCGTCGGGCGTCATGTCGCGATCGCGCCGCTTGCCCATGTCGAGGTTCGCCCCGAACGAGCTGGCGTCGAAGCCGTGCCGGTCGAACGCCTCCCGCCAGGTCGTCACGAACTCGTCGGAGACGACGGGATACGTCGGCAGCACCTGGGAGGCCACGATTTCGATGCCCGGGCCGATGCCGAGTTCGCCGACCCGGTCGAGGAGTCCGTCGAAGTCGAACCAGCGCGCCCGGAACTCCGCGCTGGCCGAGTAGAGCGTCAGCCCCAGCTTGAACGGGTCGGCGTCGGTCGCCTCCGGAGCCGGAGGGACATCGGTGACGAGCACAGGTGGCGCGGCATCGTGGTCGGTCGCGGTGAGCGTCAGACGCTGGTGCACGATGTTCGGCACGTAGAGCCCGGGGCCGCCGTCCTCCCCCGGCCGGATCTGCATGTACGGCAGCCGCAGCTCCCCGTGCAGCTCGACCTCGTGCGTCTCGCCGAGCTCCACGGCCGGCTCGCGCCGCACGATGAGCAGTGGATGCGACTGCAGGTACCAGAGCACGTCGCTCTGCTGCGGGAGGTCGGCGATGCTATAGCGAACGCCGTCCAGCTCGAAGGCGAGCTCCTCCTCCGGCACCTCCACGCCGTCGAACGTGAGCCGGAGGGTCGTGACGGAGGACAGCCACAGGCTGCGGTACCAGGGGATGGTCAGGGCGAGGGCGAAGCCCTCCGGGTGGACGCGCAGGCTCGCGTCGTCGATGAGTCCGTTGGGCATGGTTCAGTTCCTGTCTGGGTGCGCCGCCGCACGTTCGGCGGCGATGGTGCGGATGAGGGCGTGCTGCCGCCGGAGCTGGTCGGGCGCGCGGTACGGCTCGTGATGGCCCTCGTACTCGCTCGACAGCCACCCGGTGTAGCCGGAGTCCAGGACCACGTCGATGATGTCCCTCCACGGGATGTAGTGGTCGACGAGGTCGTCGTCCACCTCGTAGAACTTGGCCTGGAAGTAGACGGTGTGCTCCATCACGTCGACCAGGTCGGAGACCGGCACGAACGGCACCACCGGCGGCCGGGCCGAGCCGTCGCCCATGCGGAAGGAGGCGCTGCCTCCGCGCCGCGGGTACGACGACAGCTCGAAGACGCCGGTGTCGATGAGGAGTCCGAAGTGCTCGGAGCCGGTGCGCTCCTTGAACTCCAGGTACTCCTCCACCACCGGCGACGTGATGACGGTCGGCCAGTGGATCTCCGGGCAGATCACGATGCCGAGGTCGGCGGCCAGCTGGAGGTTGCGCTCCACCGCCTCCTGCCAGATCGGGTCGACCATCAGATCCTCCGAGATGACGCCGATCTTGGGGCGCACGAACGAGAAGCCGAGCGTCGAGGCCAGCCGCAGGTCGAGCTCCAGTTGCTGGGCGCCCTCGGCCGCCGTCATGCCGCGTCCCGGGAAGCGGCGCGTGTCGATCCACGACCCGTACAGGGTCGGAGTCAGCCCAAGCCGCTCGTTGCGGGCGAACCATGCGTCGATCCACTCGGTGGAGGGGTCCGGGTAGTCCTGGATGTGACCCTCGCCGAGGATCTCCAGGCCGGTGGCGCCGAGGTCGGCCACATCGGCGATGCAGTCTTCGACGGTCATGGTGACGCCGATGTCGTCGGTGTAGCTGTACAGCGAGACGCCGAGGCCGAACGGGAGGTCGTCCGTGGTTCCAGTTCGATCGCTCATTTCACGATCACCGCCTTCCGCGCTGCGGTCCAGATCGACGGCTGCAGCTCCTCGGGGATGTACGACATCCGCAGCCGCAGCTCCAGGCTGACGTCGTGGATGCCGCGGGCGAGGCCGCCGTCGCGCGGGATGGTCAGCACGGCGGCGTGACCGAGGGGCCACCGGGCGTCGGCCGACTGCTGGAGCTCGTCGAAGGAGAACTCGCCGGCCGGGAGGGTCCAGCGGATGGTGTCGCCGTCGAAGCGCTCACCGTCGACGGTCACCGTCGGCTTTTCGATCAGGTTCGCCCAGAGCCCCCGGTAGTACGGGCTGCGCACGCGGAGCTGGAATCCCGTGGGCGCCTCCTGCGGGCCGACGTTGCGGAAGCCCGCCGTCTGTATCAGTTGTTCTTCGAGCATCGGATTCTCCTTCGGATCGATGGATGCGTGTCTGCTGCGGGCGTCTGCGGATGCGCTCGTCGTGGCAGCCAGCCGGGAGGCGGCCTCCCGTGCGCCGCGAACGGCGATCGCGACGCTCATGAGCGTGGGGTTCATGCTCGTGGCCGTCGGGATGAGGGCGTTTCCGCCGACGACGAGGTTCTCGTAGCCCCACACCCGCGAGTACGGATCGGCGACCGAGGTGCCGTCGTCCTCCGCGCCCATGCGCAGGGTTCCCTGGTAGTGCAGGCTGGAGCCGTTCGGCAGCAGCCGCGGCTCGGCGACGAACGTGCCGAGGGCGTTGCCCGCGCGACGGAGCCGCTCAGTCGCCTCGGCGATCTCGCGCTGCTCCCGCTCGGTGAGCTCGTACGAGACGGTCATGTTGGGGAAGCCGCGATAGTCGAGCTCGTCATCGGCGAACGTCACGCCGTCGTCGTACCGCGGCTGCTTACGCATCCCGTAGCCCATGTTGACGTACCCCCAGCGGTTGCCGGCAGCCGGATGCGCCGGGTCGAGCTGGAACGGCGGCCTCTCCGCGTACATCACCTGCAGCGAGAACGGGTGGCCCGGTTCGGAGAAGGGGATGCGGTTGACGGCCGCGACCGGGTCGGCCGGGTTGGTCGCCCTGCGGGCGAGCTCCGCATCCAGCTCCTCCTCCGTCGCGAACCGGCCCATGCTCTCGGCATCGAGGGCGACGGTGGAGATGACGACGGGATGCTCGGTGAGGTAGTGACCGAGGGCCTGGGGACGGATCCCGGACGCCCACAGCAGCTGCGGCGAGCGGAAGGCGTCGGCGGCCACGACGACGAGGTCGGCGTCGAACGAGTACACCTCCTGACTGCGCAGGTCCTCCACAAGGACGCCGGTGACCCGGCCGCCAGCGTGCTCGACGCGGCGCACCAGGGAGAGGTCCCGCAGCTCGAATCGCTCCGAGAGGTCGGTCCCGGGCTCGAGCAGCGGCCCGAGGACCACATCGGCTCCGGCCCAGCGCATCGTGCCGTCCGGCTGGGGGTCGCCGGACACGGGCAGGGTCGACGGCCCGTAGCCGTCGGGCAGCTCGGAGCCGAACTCCTCGGCCAGCAGCGAGCGGATGGCCGCGCCGATCTCCGAGTCGGCGAAGGCCGAGGTCTGCACGTGCAGGAGCCGCTCCGCCTCCGCGACGAGCTCCTCCCATTCCGGGTCCGCGATGAAGGGGATGCGCTCGCTGAACGACGGGCTCGGCGTGGCGCACGTCCAGTGGGCGCCCATCCCGCCGACGTTGGTGGACGCTGCGCCCGCCGGGAAGCTCGATGCGTGCGCCGAGCCCGCGCCGCCGAAATCGAGGAGGTGCGTCCCGCCGCGCGCCGTGAACATCCCCTCGACGACGACGGACGACGGGATGCCGAGGGACTCGCGGAACGCCCCGGCCTGCGGACCCTGCGACAGCTCGCGGGCCCGCTCCTTCTCATCCGGGTCGGGGATGTTGCGCACGTTCTCACCGGCGATGGCGGTCAGCTGCGGGCCGGCCTCGAACATGACGACGTGCGCGTCGGGGAGCGCCTCGAGCAGCAGCCGGGCGTAGGCGGATCCGATGGGACCGCTGCCGACGACAGCGATGGCGTGGAACGGTGTGCGGGTCGGGATGGGGGTCATGATGGTCTCCTGGTCGTGCTCAGGCGGGGATGGACGCGGTCGATGCCGCGCGCAGCGGGTCGGTGTCGTCGGACAGGCGGCGGTTCGGCAGCAGGATCGACGCCACGATGCCGACGACGTAGGTGGCAGCGAGCGCCACGAAGATCGGGACGAACACGCTCTGGTAGACGTGGGCGACCTGCTGCTGCGTCGCGGGGTCGTATCCGTGAACGAGGGCGGGCGTGAGCGTGGCCGCGTCGAGGCCGGTCGGCAGCAGGACCGCGACACTCGCCCCGATGATGCCGCCGATGAGGGCCGTTGCAACGGTCGCCCCCACCTGCCTCACCAGGTTCACGCTCGCCGTGATGGCGCCGGTCTCTTCACGCGGTACGGCGCTCTGGACGACCGCGACGATGAGGCTCATGAAGGCGCCGGTCCCGAGGCCGACCACGGCCATCGCGACAGCGGGCGCCCACAGCGGTGCACCGGCGGGCAGCAGCGCCATAGCGCCGAGGCCGGCGGCGCCGAGCACCGTTCCGACGAGCGGATAGACGCGGTAGTGGCCGGTGCGGCTCACCAGCCAGCCGGAGGCGAGGTTGCTGACCAGCATCCCGAACACCGTCGCGATCGGCACGAGACCTGAGACCGTGGCGCTCGTGCGGTACGCCATCTGGAAGTACGTGGGCAGATACGACGTGATCGAGAACAGGCCGATGCCGACGATGGCCGAGATGACCGTGCCGGAGGCGACCGTGCGGTCGCGGAAGTGGCTGAGGGGCACCAACGGCTCCTCGACGCGCAGTTCGATGACGAAGAAGACGACGATGGCGACGGCTGCGATCACGAACGCGACGGTCGTGGCGATCGTCTGCGCAGGGTCACCCACCCACGACACGGCGAGAACAAGGGCGACCAGTCCGATCGTGAGGGCGATCGCGCCGGCGACGTCGAACCTCCCGATCCTTCCGGGTTCGATGTGCGGGATGGCCACGATCGCCAGCGCGAACGCGAGGATCCCCACAGGGGCGTTGATCCAGAACACCCACGGCCATCCCCAGGTGTCCGTGATGATGCCGCCGAGCACGGGCCCGATGAGGATCGCGATCGGGAAGGCCGCCCCGATGATCGCCATGAACTTCGGCCGCTGCCGCGGGGTGGTCACCTCGGCGATGATCGTCTGCGACATCAGCTGGAGGCCGGCCGAGCTCATCCCCTGGATCACGCGCGCGACGATCAGCCAGACGATCCCGTTCGCGAAGCCGCAGGCGACCGAGCTGAGGATGAACACTGCGACGGAGCTGAGGAACACGGCGCGCGGCCCGATCCGGTCGCCGAGCTTCCCGAGAACGGGCAGCAGGACGGTGCTGGCAAGCGTGTACCCGACGACGATCCAGCTCATGTGCTCGAGCGCACCGAGCTGGCCGGCGACGGTCGCGATGGCAGTGCTGACGACAGTGTTGTCGAGGGCGCCGAGGAAGGACACGGCCAGGAGGGAGGTGACGAGGAGGCGGAACCTGAGTGGCGAGAGCGGCATACGAAACCCGAACGATCGGGTGATCGACGCGACGGTTTGTGCCCTCGCCGCAACGTCACGGTGAGGAACGGGCCGGGGCCCCGACGTCATAGTTAGTATATGACAAACTTAGGTCTGTTTTCAACCTAAGGGGAGCATCTTCACTCGTTGCCTTATCTCATCGGACGGCTGGTCGTGAACGTATTCGCGGTCGTCAGGCGGTAGGTGACCTCGGCTCCCGAATCGGCTACTTTCGTCCAGACGCGCACTCGGTCGCCCAGATCCATGGTCACGCGGTCGTAGGCTTCGCCATCGATCCGTTCTCCCGCGAAATAAGAGGACCGGCCCTCGCTCGTCGACATCAGGACACCCACGAAGTCGGCGCCCCTCGGCGGCTCGTCCACGAGGTCCGAGGGTACGAGCTGCAACACGATGCTTTCACCGCGCACGACCCGAGGGTCGTTGTACTTGGCACCACCGTTATCGGTCATTATCGACTCCTACTCAGACGCTTTCGGGTGGTCAGGGTAGGCCTCTCTACGGGCAGCCGCAATGGATCCCAGGGTGCGGATCACACGCGCAGCAGCGTGACCTCGGCGATGCCGATTCCGCGCTGCGGCACGATCGCGAGGCGCTCGTCACCGTTGAGGAACCGGGCCGGTCGCAGCCCCCCTCCGTCGAGCACGAGCTCGAGCACCTCGTCGATCTCGACCGTCGTATCGTCAGCCGCGAAGTCGAACAGCGCCGCCTGGCCCGCGACGATGAATCGCTCCGGGCCCGTGCGGATGACGATGCCGAAGGGGCGGTCGTCCCCCGGAGACGGGATGGCGCCGGGTCGCGTCTCCGACGGCGACGGTTCCGGCTCGGGGAGTTGCACGCCGACATCCAGGAGCATTCGGGCGAACAGGCCGGGTCCGTTGCGCACGGTCAGGGTGAGGTCGCCGAAGCGATGCGATGCCGCTTCCTCCTGGGCCCCCAGCGCGAATCCCCACACGTTCCCGAGGGAGCGCTGCTCCAGGATG
The DNA here is from genome assembly GCF_058138205.1 of Leifsonia sp. RCC_180. Taxonomy (NCBI): domain Bacteria; kingdom Bacillati; phylum Actinomycetota; class Actinomycetes; order Micrococcales; family Microbacteriaceae; genus Leifsonia; species Leifsonia sp. RCC_180. The sequence continues at coordinate 1,954,133 of NZ_CP200340.1, forward strand.
CGGTCCGCCAACGCCAGCAGGCTGCGGGCCGCCTCGAAGAAGAGGGCACCCTCCCGGCCGTCCTCCAGCCCGAACGCGCAGTAGCCGATCGCATCCAGCGCCCCGACCGCGAGGAACAGGTCACCGGCGGAGAAGCGCGACTCCGGCACGAAGAGCGGGTTCCCCCGCCGCGCATACGCCTCGAGCACCGGCCGGGAGTCGTCGATGTAGATGTCGGGCGACAGCCAGTCGAGCGACGGCGCCACCGCCTGCCACAGCCCGAGCATCCGTGCGGTCGGTCCGCCGCTCGGGTACTGCCCCGGCTTGTCCTGCCCGGGCTGCGGACCGAGCCAGGCATTGGCGAAGAACGGGATGCGCGCCACCGAACGAACCGGAGCCGCGACGCTCTCCACGTACGACGCGAATCCCCACGCCATGAAGGTCTCTTGGATGTCGTCGGCGTTCCCGGCGAGCTGCGACCAGGCTGACCCAGCGGGCGCGGCGAGCACAGCCTCCGCGAAACCTGCGGGGAGCGCGTCCGCGTCGGTCCGTGCGAGCTCCGTAACGACGTCCGGCACGGCGGCGTTCCACGCGGCGAGAGCCGGCGCGGAGTGGTCTCGGGCCGAGCCGAGGAGGCCGATCTCGTTCTCGACCTGCACCATGATCACGGTCCCGGCGTCATCGATCTCCGCCAGATGCCCGACGAAGGCCGCGAAGGCGCGCGCGTCTGCCGCGACGAGCTCGGGCGAGAACACGGAGAGCGCGGGCTTCGCCATCGAGCCCGCGTAGCTGAACGGCGTCGGCAGCGGCTCGTCCTGCAGCACCGCTCGCGGGAACCTCGCGGTGTCGGCGCGGACCCAGGTCGGCGCGTAGGTCGACAGTGCGTTCTTGAAGGCGCCGAACCAGATCACGCCCAGCTTGAGTCCGGCACCGCGCGCCTGCTGGACCAGTTCATCCACGATACGGAAGTCGAAGGCGCCCTCGGTTCGTTCGACCTCCGCCCAGGCGACCGACACCAGGACCGTGTTGATGCCGACGCTGCCGAGCCGGTCCCACTCCGCGGCCAGGTAAGCGGGGTCCGACGAGCTCGAATTGTGCAACTCGCCGCCGATGGCGAGGAAGGGCCGACCGTCGACGATGAGCGAGGAGTTCTGGGTGACCGCGGTGTCCATTCTGCGAGTATCGCAGACTTCCGCGTCAAAGCTGCGTAAGTCACTCGATTCTTGACAATAGGAACCTCGGGCGTGTACCCTCGACGCTTACACAGGCGGGGTGAGGGCGCCCGGTATCACGGCCGGAGCGAATAATCCCCCTCGGCGCCTCCAGCGCGCCGGGCGAGCACGAGGACCCATCGCGTCCCGCTTGTGCATGCCTCCGGCGGGCCGCCAGCACTCCTGGAGCCCACGAATGACCACCTTCACCACGTCGTCGGCGTGTCCCTTCACCGATCCCGAGCGGCTCTTCGCCGACCTCGAGGCAGCCCGCCAGTCAGACGATCCGCCACAGTCCGAAACGTTCGGCGGCGCACGGGTCTTCACCGACTACGACGACATCGTCGCAGCCCTCCACGACCCGGAGACCTTCTCGTCGCAGCCCACGGTCGGCACCGTGCCGTCCCCCTGGCGTGAACAGTTCGAGGGCCGCGTGCCCAGCCGTGGCACTCTGATCGGCATCGACAACCCGGACCACGACCGGCTCCGGTCGAGCGTCAACACCTTCTTCATGCCCCGCAAGCTCGCCCGGTTCGAGCCGTGGATCCGCGAGGAGGCGCACCGGCTGGTGGACGGCTTCGCCGAGCACGGAGAGGTCGACCTCAAGACCGCCTTCGCCCTGCCGCTGCCGCTGCGGGTCATCAGCCGCATCGTCGGGATCGACCCGGAGCGCGCCGAGTGGGTCGGCGCGGCGCTCGGCTTCTTCCTGGGGCCGCGAGACATCTACCACCCGGGCACGCCCGACGAGAAGGCGGCCAAACTGCTCGACCTCCACGACCACCTTCGCGAACTGATGGAGTTGCGCCGCGGCGACCGCCGCGACGATCTGATCAGCCACATCTGGGATCAGCGCGACAGCGGCGCGGTCGAGCTGACCGACTTCGAGATGCTGTCGATGTTCCCCGGGCTGATGCTCGCCGGGCACGAGACCTCGTCCAATCTGATCTGCGTCGCCCTCTCGCACTTCCTCGCCGACCCGGCCCTTTACGCCCGGGTGCAACACGACGACGCCTCCCGCGCTCAGGCGCTGGAGGAGATCTTCCGTTTCGAGTCAGCCATCACCGGAATGAAGCGACTCGTCACTCGTGACACGCAGCTGGGCGGGGTGTCGTTGCGGGAAGGCGACGAGGTCTTCCTCGCGTACGCCGCGGGATCCCGCGATCCGAGCCGTTTCGCGCATCCCGAGCGGATCAACGTCGAGCGCACCTGGGAGTCCGCGCATCTGGGATTCGGCCAAGGAGTCCACGCGTGCCTCGGCGCACCGCTCGCGCGGCTCCTTCTCCGCGTCGAACTCGGGGTTCTCCACGAGCGGCTGCCCGGCCTCCGGCTCGCGGTGCCGGCGCCGGAGTTGCGGCACACCGTCGTCTCGGAGGGGCGCGGCCTCGTGTCGCTTCCCCTGGCGTGGACACCCACGGCCGCGCCCCGGCGCTCGAGCCCCGTATCAACCGACACCGCGATGCCGGAGTCCGTGCCCGTCGTCGTCAGCGGCCGCCGCGACGTGGTGCCCGGCGTCGTCGAGCTCACGCTGACCGCCGACGGCGGCAGCCTCCCGGCGTGGCGACCCGGCGCTCACATCGACCTGGACCTCCCCGGTGGGCTCGTACGCCAGTACTCGCTCACGGGAGCCCCGAGCGAGCACGAGTACCGGGTCGCGGTGCTCCGCGAGGACGCCGGCCGCGGCGGATCCCGGGCCGTGCACGACGGCGTCGCGGTCGGCGACCGGCTGCGCATCCGCGGACCTCGCAATCACTTCGCGCCGCAGCCCGCACCGTTCTCGCTCTTCCTCGCCGGCGGGATCGGCATCACGCCGCTGCTCCCCATGGCGGCAGAGGCCGAGAGCGCCGGCGTCCCGTGGCGCTTGCTGTACCTGGGACACTCACGCGAGACGATGGCCTACGCCGACGAGCTTCAGGAGCGGTACGGCGCCAACGTCTACCTCTGGCCCAGCGGCGAGCGCGGACGCTACGACCTCGACGACCTGTGGATGCGGCTCCCCGCCGGTGGACGCGTCTACGCCTGCGGCCCGGAGGAGCTCCTCCTGGCCGTCGAAGAGTCGGCGCGCCGAGCGGGCCGCTCGGACAGCGTGGTGGTCGAGCGCTTCGCACCCCGTGCGGTGTCGACCCTGCCCGATCGTCCGTTCGACATCGAACTCCGCCGCACCGGGACCACCGTGCGGGTCGCGGTGGGAGAGTCCGCTCTGGATGCCGTCAACCGGGCCGGAGCCAACGTGCTGTCGACCTGCCGCGAGGGCACCTGCGGCACCTGCGAGGTGCGGGTGCTGGCGGGCGTCCCGGAACACCGCGACTCCGTGCTGGGGCTGGAGGAACGGCTGGCGGGCGACACGATGATGACCTGCGTCTCGCGCTGCGTCGGCGAGAAGCTGGTGCTCGACCTCTAGGGCTCGGCTACGCGGCGGGGCCGGTGCCCAGGGCGATGTCGGCGGTATGAGAGACGCCGGTGGAGTCCATCCAGCTCACGCTGACCGTCTGCCCGGGTGCGAATGCGCTCAGCGCCTGGGTGAGCGTCTCGGCGGAGGCGATCGGGGCGCCGTTCAGGGCGACGATCGTGTCGCCTGCGGCGAGCCCGCCGGTCGCTGCGGGGCCGCCGTCGATCACTCCCGCGATGGCCGCGCCCTCGACGGTGGAACCGGTCGCATCCGTGGAGCCGATCTCCACTCCGAGGAAGGCAGGGTTGCCGATGGTCACCGTGGACGACGCTTGTCCGGACTCGATCTCGGCGGCGATGCTCAGGGCGTCCTCGATGGGGATGGCGTAGCCGGCCACGGTCGAGCCGCCCTGCGCTGCGGCGGTGTCGATTCCGATGACCTGATCCGCCGCGTTGAACAGAGGTCCGCCGGAGTCCCCGGCCTGGATGTCGGCATCGGTCTCGATCAGTCCATCCAGCGTCTCGGACGCCGCAGTCTGCTCGGCCTGCGTCGTGATGGTCTGCTCCAGCGCTGTCACGGTTCCGGGCGACGCGGACGGCGTGCCGCCCACCCCTCCCGCGTTCCCGACACCGGTGACGGCCTCGCCGACGGAGGTGTCCGCCGCCGTGTCGATGGATGCGGTGGTGAGCCCGGATGCGCCCCTCAGCTGGAGGACGGCGATGTCGTCGGTCGCATCCGTGCCGACGACGGTGGCCGTGTAGACGGCGCCGGTCGCCACGACGGTCACACTGATGCTGGTCGCGCCTTCGACGACGTGGTTGTTGGTCAGGATCTCGCCGTTCGCCGTCAGCACGATGCCCGTGCCAGCGCTCTCCGCCTGCGCGTAGGCGAGTTCGGAGGTGATGTCGACGACGCCCACCTCCTGGGCGGCGGTGGCGCTCGCCAGGGTGGAGGTCGTCCCGCCGGTCGACTGGCTGCCGACCGAGCCGTCGCCGGTTCCATATCCGTAGCCGTACCCGTATCCCGAGCGCCCCAGCGCGGTGCTGACGTGGGCCGAGCTGCTGACGGAGGGCGCTGCGGCGGCCGCACCGGAGGTCACGCCGGTCGCCGCGAGCCCGAAGGCCGAACCGGTGACGATCGCCACCGCAAGGGCCGTCGACACGGCGATCACCCCTCCGCGTCGCCGTCCCCACGCACCCCGTGTCGGCGGCTGGAGCTGCGCTCCGCTGTCGCCCTGGTCGCCCGCGGTGGGGTTTGCGTCGATGTTCTGCATGGCTCGTGTCCTCTCGGCATCGGTGATGTGCTCAGCACACGGCACGCGATTGCCGGGCGGTCATGAACTCCCTATGACAGGTCTGCAAGAAAGCCGGAGTTGGCTATGAAGAGCCGGTGCGCCCGCTGAGGAGGCGTCCCTACCGGAGGATCCCCTGGCGCCGGGCGGCAGACACGGCAGCGGTCCGGGAGGCGACTCCGAGCTTCGTGAAGATGTGGGCGAGATGCGACTTCACGGTCGTTTCACTGACGAACAGCTCCGCCGCGACCTCGGTGTTCGATCGACCGGCGGCGACCAGTTCGAGCACCTGCATCTCCCGGGAGCTGAGGCTCGTCTGCGGGGCGCGCATGCGATCCAGGAGACGGGTCGCGATGACGGGTGCGAGCGCGCTTTCGCCAGCGGCCGCCGCACGGACCGCAGCGATCAATTCGTGAGGCGGGGCGTCCTTCAGGAGATACCCGCTCGCTCCCGCCTCCACCGCTCCGAGGATGTCCGCGTCCGAGTCGTAGTTGGTGAGGACCAGGACGTACGGTGCGGCGTCGAGGGCACGGATCCGGCGGGTCGCGTCGGCTCCCGTGCTCGTCGACTGGTTGCCGAACTGGAGGTCCATGAGCACGACGTCCGGATTCTCGCGGAGTGCAGCGCCCACTGCCTCGTCCGGCGTCGACGCTTCGGCCACCACCGCGAAGTCCGCTTCGAGAGCGAAGAGCGCGGCGAGGCCGGCGCGCACGACGGGATGGTCGTCGGCGATGACGACCCTGATCATGCGACAGACGCCGGCATCAGCCGCACGGTGAGGGTCGTTCCGTCTCCGGGCCGGGAGCGGACCTCGAGGGTGCCGCCGAGCTGCTCGACCCGCTCCCGGGTCGCCTGCAAGCCGAACGAATCGGACCGGCCCCTCCGCTCCCCCGGGTGCTCGGGATCGAAACCTCTGCCGTCGTCGGTGATGGTGAAGACCACTTCGCCCGAGGGATCGGAGGCCAAGGTGATCGTCGCGACGGTCGCCTGCGCGTGCTGGACGATGTTGGCGACCGCTCCCTGCGCGATCCGCAGAAGCGCCGTCTGGATGTGCATGGGCAATGGCACGGCGTCCGAGACCCTCACCTTCACCGGCAGTCCTTGCGCGGCCCATTGCTCGGCGGCGAGGCGGGTGAGCGCAGCCCCCAGCCCGCGGTCGTCGAGCTCCGGCGGCGTGAGCTCCCTGATGAAGCGGCGGGCATCGGCCAGGTTGGACGCCGCGGTCTCGCGCGCCAGGCGGATGTGCTCGACACCGGGTCGCCCGGCGTCGGCCCGCTCCGCGGCGTAGAGCAGCATCTGGATGCTGGAGAGCCCCTGCGCGAGGGTGTCGTGGATCTCGCGAGCGAGGCGGGCACGCTCGGCGAGGACGCCCGATTCGTGCTCCGTCGCCGCCAGCTGGTCACGCGTGGCGAGGAGCTGACGGACGAGGTCGTCGCGCTGCGCGGCTTCTCGCGCGAGCGCCTCGTAGCCGAGCCCGATGAGGAGGGCCACGGCGGCTCCGATGACGGGACCCACGATGCCGCCCACCGACCATCCGCCGTGGACTCCGAGGGCGCAAATGGCGATGACGGTCGCAGCGACGACCGCCAGAGACCCCCACCAGCGACCCAGCAGGTGGAGGTAGAGGAAGAACAGCGGGAACACGAGGTAAGCCGCATCAGGGGTGAGCCAGAGGAGCGCCGCCCATTCGATGGTGAGGACGGCCAACCAGATCAGAGCGGGCAGTCGTCCGCCGCGCCGTGCCCTGCGCGCGAAGAGCGCTCCCGCCGCATAGGTCGCGACGAGCAGCACCGAGAGCTCGATGGCGGCTCCGGAGGTGGAGGTCGGCGCTACGACGGCGCGGACGATGACCAGACCGGCGAGGCCGACGAACAGCACGTGGAGGCCGAGGCGCAGGCCCACGAACACAGGGGTGAGCGCGGTGTGAGCCATAGCCGAACTCTACGGCCGCCCCCCGAGGGCGTCATCGTCCGAAAGGACGAGTCCGCCGGCCGCCTTTCGGCCGCCAGGGGCCGTGCTCGCGGCCGATGTCCGCGGCGCACCGAGACGGAACAGTGGAGGCTGTCGCCGCTTCGGCGGCAAGAAAGGACACGTCATGTTCGTCGCGCTCCGCGACCTCCGCTTCGCCCGGGGCCGGTTCGCCCTCATCGGCACGGTGGTCGCGCTGATCACCGTCCTGGTCGGCTTCCTCAGCGGCCTCACTGGAGGACTGGCCACGCAGAACATCTCCGCAGTCGTGCAGCTTCCGGCCGATCGTCTCGTCTTCTCCGCTCCGCCCACGGGAGGCGACGGGCCGACGTTCGCAGACTCGACCGTCACCGAGCGGCAGGCCGAGACCTGGGCGGCGACGGAGGGTGTCACCTCCGTTCAGCCGATCGGGATCACCCAGACCCGGGCCGAGGCCGGCGACTCCCGGACCGCGATCGCGGTGTTCGGAGTGAAGCCGGGCTTCGACCGCGGCTCTCCGTCGCAGAACGGATCCGTCAGCCTGTCCACGGCGGCGGCCACGAGCCTTGACGTGCGAGCGGGCGACACCGTGACCATCGCGGGCACGGAGTTCACGGTCGCGGCCGTGCACGGCGACGCCTGGTACAGCCACACCCCGGTGGTCGCGATGACTCTCCAGGATTGGCAGCAACGCGTCGCAGCCGCCTCCGGCTCGGACGCCTACGCCACCGTGCTCGCCGTCCGCGGTTCACCCGACTGGAGCGCCGTGGAGTCGCGCACCACGACCGTGTCCACCAGCATCCTCGGATCACTGACCGCCCTCAGCGCCTTCCGCTCGGAGATCGGCTCCCTGCTGCTGATCGTCGCTCTCCTGTTCGGAATCTCCGGCCTGGTCATCGGCGCCTTCTTCACCGTCTGGACCATGCAGCGGAAGGGTGACATCGCCGTGCTCAAAGCACTCGGTGCCAGCACCCGCTCGCTCGTCCGGGATGCCCTCGGTCAGGCGCTCATCGTGCTCGTACTCGGGATCGGCCTCGGGATCGGCGTGGTCAGCCTCTTCGGCGCCCTCGCCGGGACCGCTCTGCCGTTCCTTCTGAGCCCGCTCACCACGGTGGTCCCCGGCCTGATCATGATCGCGCTCGGCCTCGCCGGCGCCGCCTTCGCACTCCGTTCGGTCACCTCCGCCGATCCCCTCACCGCACTCGGGAGCAACCGATGATCCAGCTCAGCAACGTCACCCTCACCTTTCCCGACGGCGACAGCCGCATCACCGCCGTCGACCACGTCAGCCTGACCTCCCGGCCGGGAACCGTCACCGCGATCACCGGACCGAGCGGCTCGGGCAAGTCCACCCTCCTCGCCGTCGCGGCCACCCTGATCCGGCCGGACTCCGGGAGCGTCCTCATCGACGACATCGACGTGGGCCGTCTCACACCCGCGGAGGCGACGACCCTGCGGCGGGAGAAGATCGGCATCGTCTTCCAGCAGTCCAACCTGATCCCGTCCCTCACCGCCCGCGAGCAGCTGGAGGTCATGAACGAGCTCGGCGGCCGGTCGACCCGCCGCCGTCCCGAGGTGAAAGAGCGCGCCGACGAGCTGCTCGGCGCGGTGGGACTGGGTGATCACCGGGACAAGCGACCGCACCAACTGTCGGGCGGGCAGCGCCAGCGGGTGAACATCGCGCGCGCCCTCATGAACGGGCCGAGCGCTCTGCTGGTCGACGAACCCACCAGCGCCCTCGACCAGGAGCGGGGTGCCAGCATCATCGACCTCATCCTGAGACTGACCGACGAGCTCGACACGTCCACGCTGCTGGTCACCCACGACACCGCCCACCTCCCGAGGATGCATGGAGTGATCCACCTCGTCGACGGGAAGCGGCGGGACAGCCTGCCGGCCACCGCGTGATCTCGGCGGTGGCCGGCGGAGCTAGCGCGAGAACACCAGCCAGTTGACGTTGACGAACTCGTTCGCGGCGCCGGTCCCGGTGCCGACGAAGCGCAGGTACACGCGGTCGGTGCCGGTCGGCGCGAGGGCGAGCGGGACGCTCTTCGTCACCCAGCGCTGCCATCCGCCCGTCGAGGCGACGGGGATACGGGCAAGCACCGGCCCAGCCGGGGTGCCCGTGCGCACCTCGATCGTTCCGGTCGCGGTCGCACCGGATGCGAGCCGAACCGAAACCGTCTTGGGGGCCGTGCCTCCGAAGTCCACGTCGAACCACCCGGCGAAGTCGCCATCGGCAAGGTGGGCGAGCGCGCGCCCGCAGTCCGTGTCGGTGCAGCTCTCCGTCGACGTGCCGCGCTGATCGTCGTAGTAGACGGCGCCTATCGTGTCGTACGCCGACTGACCGGTCGTGGGATGAAGCCCATAGCCCGCAGAGAAGAGGGCGTTCTGCCCGTCGCCCGCGTTGATGGGTTGCTGTCCGGCGTCGTGCATCCACGTGACGGGCAGCGTCCCGGTCGCCCGAACGCCGCCGTACAGGATGTCCGCGACGCCGGCGCCTTCCGTGCCGGGCAGCCACGCCTCGACCGCAGCGCGGACGGAGCCGAGCTGCTCATCGATGTCCAGCGGGCGTCCGCTCAGCAGCACGAGCGTCACGGGCACACCGGATGCGGCGACGCGATCGATGAGCGCCCGGTCCGACGCACTCAACCGCATGTCACCGGTGTCGTCGCCTTCGTACTCCGCGTACGGTCTCTCGCCGACCACGACGACGGCATCGTGATAGCTGTCGTCGATGCCCGACCCGTCGGGCGAGTAGGTGACCGTGGTGCCGGGGGCCACCGCCGCGCGGATGCCGCCGAGGATCGTGGTTCCCGGCTCGATCGGACCGAGCGAGCCCTGCCATCCCATCGTCCATCCCCCGGACTGCTGGCCGATGTCGTTGGCCCCGCTGCCCGCGACGAACACCTTGCTCGCGCTCCTCGGCAACGGCAGGAGTCCTCGGTCGTTCTTGAGTACGACCGTCGACTCGGCGACGGCCTGTCGTGCGAGCGCGCGGTGCGCAGCCGACCCGACCTGGTTCGCGAGGGAGCGATCGGCGTAGGGATGCTCGAACAGCCCCTTCTCGAACTTCTTGGTGAGGATGCGCGAGACGGCGTCGTCGATGCGTGCCCTCGAGACGCGCCCGGCGTGCACCTCGGCCACCAGCTCGGCGTGGAACTGCGCGTACTCGTCGGGCACCATGATGAGGTCGATGCCGGCGTTGACGGCCGTGCGGACGTCGTAGGCCGAGAGCGTGGTCTTGTCGCCATCCAGATAGTCCACGCCGCCGTAGTCGGAGACGAGGATGCCCGAAAAGCCGAGCTCCTTCTTCAGGACATCGGTCAGCAGATACTTGTCCCCGTGGAGCCGCGCACCGTTCCAGCTCGAGTAGCTCACCATCACGGCCGAGACTCCACGGCGCACCGCCTCGCTGAAGGGAGGCAGGTGGATGGCCCGCAGGCCGGCCTCGCTCAGCTGCGTGTTGCCGCGGTCGTCGCCACCGGTCGTCCCGCCGTCGCCGACGAAGTGCTTGGTCAACGCCATGATCGAGTCCGGTGCCGACAGCGACGAACCCTGCTCGCCCGTCACCATGGTCGTCATAGAGGAGACGAGGGCCGGATCCTCGCCGAACGACTCGTACGAGCGGCCCCACCGGTCGTTCCGGACCACGGCAACCGTCGGCGCGAAGTTCATGTCGATGCCGAACGCGCTCACCTCCTGGGCGACGGCATGGCCGATCCGCTGGGCGAGCGCCGGGTCGTGCGTCGCCCCGAGACCGATGTTGTGCGGAAAGATCGTCGCGCCGTACACGTTGCCCGCGCCGTGCACAGCATCCATCGCGTAGAGCATCGGGATGCCCAGGCGGTTACGCAGGGCGGCCTTCTGGAAGCCGTCGTACATGTTCTCCCAGCCGGCCACGGTATTGCTCGCCGGCGCAGACGTGCCCGCCGAGAACCCGGCACCGACCATACCGCTCGCGAGTCCGTCATCCGACAGCCAGCGGCGCTCGATGAGCGTCATCTGGCCGATCTTCTCGTCGAGTGTCATACGGCCCAGGAGGTCGGCCACCCGCGTCGCGACGCTCTTGCTGGGATCCTGGTACGGCAGGGGCGCAGCGTTCGCCGCCGTGGGAACGCCGACGAACACGGCGGCGCCGACGAGAGCGGCAGCCATGGCCGCGACGGTTCGGGGATGCATCCGGATGTTCACGTTCGGCTCCTCTGAGGATCGACAATCGTGTACTCAGCGCCTTTGCCGGATTGGGCGCGACGTTAGCAGGCAGGGCCCGTCGCGTGGAAGGGGCACGAGCGCCTGAGCCGTCGCGTAGCGGACGTGCGGTCGGCCCTACTGCAGGTCGAACTCGTTCCCCTCCGGATCTTGCATCTGGTAATAGTGCTCCGTCACCGGGCCCCACTGCTGGTGGATCAAGCGCACGACCGTTGCGCCGAGGGCTACGAGACGGTCCTTCTCGGCGTCCAGCTCCTCATCCGTCGGTGGGCGTCCCTGAACCGCCTGCACGTCGAGGTGGATGCGGTTGCGCCCCTCCTTCGGGCGGTCGGCGTGGTGGAAGTACAGCCGCGGGCCGCTCCGGTCCTCACTCTCCGCCAACGCGCGCTTGGCGAGCTGCTCCTCGGTGAGCCCGCCGGCCAGCAGCGACTCACGGAACTCGCCCTCAATTCGTTGCGGCGGGTAGCGGAACACCGCCGCCCAGAAGTCGGACAGCGCCTGCGGGTCGTTGGCGTAGAAGACGATGTTGCCGAGTGTGGCCATGAACTGAATCCTCTCGGGGCGAGTGGCGGTGGTCCGATCATGCGCCTGACGACGGGAGGTGTCCATGACGACCACGAGCCCGGAGCAGTAGCGCCGACCTGATCCGGCTAGGACATTCGTAGCGCGGACCAGCCGACGGCTCACAGCGTCGGCCCTAGTAGCCATCCTCTTCAAGTCCAGGTTCCATCTGCCATCAATCGAGTCAGGTAGGTTGCACAGCGATCAGGCATTCCCGTGTCGTACTCCCCGTCACACTCACCGCCCATTCAGTGCGTTTCGACCCTATTCATCGCGCTCACGCAAGACCGCGCCTGCTAGCTCGCGGATCTTGGCCCAGTCACTAGAACGCGTGATCGCGTCGAGAGTCCATTGAGACTGATCGCTCCTGTCGCGCAGCATCGCAAGCCAGTCATCGAGATCGGCCAGCCTGAGCATGAAGTTCCTGTCCCTCGACGAACTCGAGAGGAGAACCATCGCAGGTCGAAACAGTCGGTCGAACTCGATCGCAAGATCGTCTGCACCCGCGTCCGGCCCCATCGATGCGAGAACCGCGAGCTGAACAGTAGGGCTCGCAGCGAGGGCGCGAACAGAGTCTGTGAGCCTGACCAACAGCTCATCCGCGGGTTCGACGTCACCTAGCCTCACCGAAATCAGGGCCTGCGTGACCCCGCTGGCAGGCTCAGAAACTTCAACCTCCAGCCCACCATCCGGGTAGACCTCGAGCACGTAAGCAATCGTGTCGATCGGCGCACCGCTCGATCGGTACTGATCGGAAATGAACCGGACTCGGTCATACGGTTCGATTGGTGTTGTCACTAGGCGAACCCACTGAAAGGAGTATTCAGGGTGATCGAACCATCTCCCTGAAACCAATCCAACACCGGGTCCATCGCGGCTCTCCTCCGACCCCAGAAAGGTATCGAACAAAGAAGCCTGCGAGCGAGCGGCAGTGGGCCATCGCTAGACGGCTCGCCTTGATTGCGCTCCTGTCGGACCAATCGGTAGTGAAGCTCCCAGCGCTGCGTTTGTCGTCGAGTCGATGTGCAAGCCGCTTCCCACCGAATCGACTAGTCCAGCGAATGTAGTCAAAATGTGGTCAAGCGCTTGTTCCGACGAGCGAAAGCCCCCGGATTCCTTCTAAATGCTGGGATCGCGGGGGCTTGCACGTGGCGGTACCGGTGGGATTTGAACCCACGGTGGGCTTTCACCCACACAACTTTTCGAGAGTTGCACCTTCGGCCGCTCGGACACGGTACCGCGGACTATCGTACGCGATTCGTCCGGTCGTCTCCAATCGGCTGGGAGGCCGTGGCGGGGTCGGTCGTCCGGGGTACTGTTCCCTCCATGAAAGCTCTCCGACGCATCCTCGCCGCCACCGTGGGTGTCGCCGTCAGCGCCGTCCTCGCGGCCGTCGGGTGGCGGCGCATTCAGGCGAAGCGGACCTCGGTCGCGGAGGGACGCGTGCGCCTGAACGAGTTGCTTCCGGTGCACTCGAAGTGGTGGCGGGATGCTGCGAAAGACCCGGGCGAGCTGCTGTATGTCGCGCTCGGCGACAGCGCGGCGCAGGGGATCGGCGCGTCCGCCCCGAAGAACAGTTACGTCGGCGTCATCGCCGACCACCTGCGCGCGGTGACCGGCCGCTCGGTGCGCGTGGTCAACCTGTCCGTCTCCGGCGCGACGGTCGCCCTGGCGGTGGCCGACCAGCTCCCCCGCTTCGCGACCCTGCAGCCCGACATCGTGACGGTCTCCATCGGCGCCAACGACATCGCGTCCTTCGACCCTGAGCGCTTCCGGGCGGGGCTGCGAGCGGTGTTCGCGGCGGTCCCCGACCATGCGATCGTGGCCGACCTGCCCTACTTCTACCTTCCCTGGAACGAGCGGCTCGTCGCCGAGGGCAACCGCATCCTGCGCGAGGAGGCGGCGGCGCGCGGGCTGGAGGTGGCGCCGCTGCACGCCACCATGCGGCGCCAAGGCATCCGCGGGGCTTTCACGCAGTTCGCCGAAGACCTGTTCCACCCGAACGACCACGGCTACCGGGTGTGGGCGTCGGCCTTCCTTCCCGCCGTCACCGCACGTGCACGCGAACTCTTCCCGCGGCACGGCGAGGCCGTGGAGCAGGAGTCACTCAGCGCCTGACGTGCGCGGCGCCAGGTGCGAGAGCATCCGCCCCCACGCGGGCACGACCGCGAGATGACCGACGCCCGGGACCACCTCCATCCGGGCATCCGGCAGGGCCCTCTGATACCAGGCCGCGTGCGCGTGGCCGGCGAGGGCATCGGCCTGACCGGCGATGATCAGGGTCTTCGCCGTCACGTCCCCCAACTCGAACCCCCACGGGCGCGCGGTGTAACTCAGGATGTCGCCGGCGACACCGCCCGTGCCCTGACGGAACGCGTCGGTGAGCATCCGGCCCAGGCGATCGCGAACGCCCGGTCGGGCCAGGACCTGCTCATCCACCAGGCCCGCGCCCAGCGCCTCGAGCGGGACCTCGTCCGGCTCGGAGGCCGCGCGGACGGCGTCGGCCTGCGGCTGCAACATCGCGCCCAAGCGGCTCATCGCCTCGTCCGGCGCCATCGCGCCCAACTGGTCGGAGAGCGCCTGCAGTTCCGGATCGATCCACGGGACCGCCTCGTTCGGCGCCGGCGTTCCGACGATGGCGACGCGGTCGACGAGCTGTGGATGCCGCGCTGCGACGGCGAGCGCGACCCGTCCGCCGGCCGACCAGCCCGCGACCCCGACCGTCCGCGGCCGCGTCACGCCGATCACGCTCTCCGCGACGACCACCGAACGGATGTAATCGGCGATGTCGTCGGCCGCCTGCACGATGCTCGGCCAGCTGCCCGCCGGCCACGGGTCGCTGGAGCCGTAGCCCGGCCTGTCGATGGCGACGATGTGCGCCCGGCGGTCGGCGGAGGCGTCGGGGTCCGGATCGAACACGGACGAGCCCGGTGCCGGGTGGCAGAAGACGACGAGACGCTCGGCGTCCGGGTCGCCGAGACCGGTGAGCCCGAGCACGCGGCCGGAGCGAAGAGTGAAGGTGCGGTCAGCCATGCGGCCCATTCTGCACGTGACCGCCGACGCGCAGAAGTGCTCACCGCTCGGCCGCCGCGCAGGATCTCCACAGTGCGCCGCGATCCTCCCTCCGATGACGGTGGCTCCCCGTAATGTTGAGCCCGATCGAGGAGGTGCCGTGCCGAAAGCGTCTGTCAACTACCGCTGTTCCGACTGCGGGTGGTCCACTGCCAAATGGGTGGGCCGCTGCCCGGAATGCCAGGCGTGGGGCACGGTCGCCGAGACGGCGCAGCCGACGGGTGTCCTCCGCGCGCTCAAGCCGGTGACGATCGCTGCGGGCCGCGAGGCTCGGGCGATCACGGACATCCAGCCCACCGACGGCGCCCACCGACGGCCCAGCGGAATCGGCGAGTTCGACCGGGTGCTGGGCGGCGGGATCGTGCCGGGAGCAGCCATCCTGCTGAGCGGCGAGCCCGGGGTCGGCAAGTCGACCCTGCTGCTCGAAGTGGCCTCGCGGGCGGCGAAAGCACGCAACCGGGTTCTCTACGTCAGCGCCGAAGAGTCGGTGAGCCAGGTGCGGATGCGCGCCGAACGGACCGGAGCGGTGCACGACGAGCTCTTCCTTGCTTCCGAGACGGATCTGGCGACGATCATCGCGCAGATCGACGCGGTCGATCCCTCTCTCGTGATCGTCGACTCGGTGCAGACCGTCTCCAACAGCGCGAGCGAAGGTCTGGCGGGCGGTCCGAGCCAGGTGCGCGAGGTCGCCAGCGCCTTGATCCGGATCGCGAAAGAACGCGACCTCCCTGTGCTCATCGTCGGGCACGTGACGAAGGACGGCTCGATCGCCGGCCCCCGGCTGCTGGAGCACTTGGTGGATGTGGTGTGCCAGTTCGAAGGCGACCGGCAGACCGCGCTGCGGTTCATCCGGGCGCTCAAGAACCGCTTCGGCCCGACCGACGAGGTCGGCTGCTTCGAGATGGCCGGCGACGGCATCGCCGAGGTGCCCGACCCCAGCGGACTCTTCCTCAGCCGCAACACCACGCCGGTCTCCGGCACCTGCGTCACCGTGGCGATGGAGGGACGGCGGCCGCTGCCGGTCGAGGTGCAGGCACTCGTCGTGGGCACCACCGCGCCCAACCCACGGCGCGTCACCAACGGTGTGGATGCGTCCCGCGTCGCCATGCTGCTGGCCGTCCTCGAACGCCGCGCCGGCATCCGGCTGGGCGACAAGGATGTGTACGTGTCGACCGTCGGCGGCGTACGACTGACCGAGCCCGGCGCCGACCTCGCCATCGCTCTCGCCATCGCATCGGCGGCGACCGAGCGGGCCATCCCGCACACCCTCGCCGCCTTCGGGGAGATCAGCCTCGCCGGCGAGATCCGGCCGGTCGTCAGCGGCAAGCAGCGCACGGCGGAGGCCGCACGACTCGGATTCGTCACGCGTGTCGACGACCGCAGCGCGTCGGTGCGCGAAGCACTCCGGCTGGCTTTCTCCGCGGGCACGACCGAGCGTGAACGCGAACTCGACGCCGCCTTCTGAACAGCTAGTCGAAATACAGTCGCGCCAGACGACGACCTGATGACGACATCCTCAGATCGGAAGGAACAGCCATGCCGCAGTACGCCATCCTCATCTTCAGCGACACCACCGCCGAACACGACGCCGCAGAACTCGCCGAACACGACGAGCACGCGGACGACCTGATCCGCTCGGGCGCCCTCACCGCCGCCTACGCGCTCCGAAGCCCCGCAGCCGCCCGCTCCATCCGCGGAAGCGGCATCACCGACGGCCCCTACACCGAGAGCAAAGAGCTGATCGCCGGCATCGGGATCATCGAAGCGCCCGACCTGGATGCGGCGCTCGCCCTCGCGAGCCGCAACCCGGCCACCCGCCACGGCGCGGGCGTCGAGGTGCGCGAGATCGAAGGCGCCTACGTCCGAGGCACGGGCGCCGCGGACCACGCCACCGACGTCACTGCAGGATGAACTGCTTCGTCGCGGAACTCTTGATACCCGAGACGGTCGTCTCGAGGTGGTACGACGCCCCGGCCGCCGGAACCTGCTCCCGGTTCCCCTGACACGTCGACGGGTCTGAGCGCGTGCGGTCCCACGTGATCGGCGCCTTCGACGAAATCGTCTTGGCCGGCTGGAGCAGCACCTCGGCATCCACCTTGTCGCTCTGGCAGTCCGTCGACTTCCAGTACACCTCGGCGCCGCTGGTGATCGTGAACAACTGCTGCGCGGTGCCGGCGTCGATCGTGCACGCCTTCGACCCGGTGTTGGTCAGCGCCACCGACAGCTGCGGCAGCTCCCCCGCCGCATAGACGTCCTTGTCGGTGACCGCCTCGACCTTCACGTCGCCCGGCTTGCACGGCTGGCCGTCGGCCGAGGCGCTGCTGGTCGGGATGCTCGTCGCCGCGGCCGGCGTGTTCGTGCTCGCGGGCTGCTTCTTCGACGGTTCCCCGTTCGAGGCTCCGGGCCGGACGAAGATGAGCACGATGATGACGACGACGGCGATCACGCCGAGCAGGACGATGAGCCTGCGGCGCCAGTACACGCTGCTGGACTGGGGGCCGACCGGATTCTTGAACGTCGACATGCCCGCACTATAACCAGCGTCCGACCGTGCGCCGGGCAGGCGCGCGGTCGCCCGTATCAGCGCTCAGAGACGCTTCAGCATCCGGGTGTTCCCCAGGGTGTTCGGCTTCACCCGGGCCAGATCCAAGAACTCTGCGACGCCCTCGTCGTGGGAGCGCAGCAGCTGGGTGTAGACCAGCGGATCGACGGTCTCCGCCCCCATGTCCACGAAGCCGTTCCTGGCGAAGAAGTCCACCTCGAACGTCAGGCAGAACAGGCGGTCGAGGCCGAGTTCTCGTGCATCCCCTTCGAGCCGGTCGAGCAGAGCGTGACCGATGCCCTTGCCGAGCCACTCGTCGGAGACCGCAAGCGTGCGCACCTCGCCGAGATCGCTCCACATCACGTGCAGCGCCCCGCAGCCGATCAGCTCGCCGGACGCATCCTGGGCGACCCGGAACTCCTGCACGGCCTCGTACAGCGTCACCATCTCTTTGCCGAGCAGGATGCGTCGCTGCACGAGAGGCTCCACGAGCTCCTGGATGCGCGGAACGTCACTCGTCCGCGCGCGCCGGATGCTGAACCCTGATCCGCTCTCGCCGTTCACCATCCCACCCTATCGAGACGGCGAAAGGGCCGGCCTCCGAAGAGACCGGCCCTGACGGTGAAACGGTGAAACGGTGAAACCGAGTGTCAGTCGTTCGCGGCGAGGTCCGGCGTCGCCGGGCCGGTGCCGATGGCGGCGGTCGCGTTGATGCCCGCTCCGATCGGCTCCTTGCGCGCGCTCGTCGTGAAGACGAACTCGCCGTCGGCGAAGTCGACGTGGACGTGGTCGCCCGAGTTGAGCTCGCCGTGCAGGATCCGCTCGCTCAGCCGGTCCTCGATCTCGTGCTGCACCGCGCGGCGGAGCGGACGGGCGCCGAGTGTCGGGTCGAACCCGACCTCGATCAGCCGCTCCTTGGCCGGGACGGTCAGCTCGATGGTCATGTCGCGGTCGAGCAGACGGGTCGACAGGCGCTTGATGAACAGGTCGACGATCTGCAGGAGCTCGGCCTTGTCCAGCTGCGGGAAGACGATGATCTCGTCGACACGGTTCAGGAACTCGGGCTTGAAGTTCTTTTTCAGCTCCTCGTACACCTTGCCGCGCATCCGGTCGTAGCCGGTCTGCGAGTCACCCTCGATGACGAACCCGACGGGGCCGCCCGAGATGTCCTTCGTGCCGAGGTTGGTGGTCATGATGATCACCGTGTTCTTGAAGTCAACCACGCGACCCTGACCATCCGTCAGACGTCCCTCTTCCAGGATCTGGAGGAGCGAGTTGAAGATGTCCGGGTGCGCCTTCTCGATCTCGTCGAACAGCACGACGCTGAACGGCTTGCGGCGGACCTTCTCGGTGAGCTGGCCGCCCTCTTCGAAGCCGACGAACCCGGGAGGGGCACCGAACAGGCGGGAGACGGTGTGCTTCTCGCCGTACTCCGACATGTCGAGCGAGATCATCGCCGACTCGTCGTCGAACAGGAACTCGGCGAGCGCCTTCGCGAGCTCGGTCTTACCGACACCGGTGGGGCCGGCGAAGATGAACGAGCCGGAGGGACGCTTCGGGTCCTTGAGGCCCGCACGGGTGCGCCGGATGGTCTTGGAGAGAGCCGAGATGGCCTCCTCCTGACCGATGACGCGCTGGTGCAGCGCCTTCTCCATGTAGACGAGTCGCGCGGACTCCTCTTCGGTGAGCTTGAAGACCGGGATGCCGGTCGCCTGGGCCAGCACCTCGGCGATGAGGCCCTCGTCGACCTCTGCCGTGGTCTTGACCTCACCCGAACGCCACTGCTTCTCGAGGCGGAGCCGCTCGCCGAGGAGGTTCTTCTCCTCGTCGCGGAGGCTGGCGGCCTTCTCGAAGTCCTGGTCCTCGATCGCGCCCTCCTTCTGGGAGCGGACGGCGGCGATCTTGTCGTCGAACTCGCGCAGCTCCGGCGGGGCGGACAGGATCGACAGGCGGAGGCGTGCGCCGGCCTCGTCGATCAGGTCGATGGCCTTGTCCGGGAGGAAGCGGTCCTGGATGTAGCGGTCGGCGAGGTTCGCCGCTGCGACGATCGCACCGTCGGTGATCGACACCTTGTGGTGCGCCTCGTAGCGGTCGCGCAGACCCTTCAGGATGTTGATCGCGTGGGGCAGCGACGGCTCGGCCACCTGGATGGGCTGGAACCTGCGCTCGAGCGCGGCATCCTTCTCGAAGTGCTTGCGGTACTCGTCGAGGGTGGTCGCACCGATGGTCTGCAGCTCACCGCGGGCGAGCAGCGGCTTCAGGATGCTGGCCGCGTCGATCGCGCCCTCGGCGGCACCCGCGCCGACGAGGGTGTGGATCTCGTCGATGAAGGTGATGATGTCGCCGCGGGTGCGGATCTCCTTGGTGACCTTCTTCAGGCGCTCCTCGAAGTCGCCGCGGTAGCGGGAACCGGCGATGAGCGAACCGAGGTCGAGCGTGTAGAGCTGCTTGTCCTTCAGCGTCTCGGGCACGTCACCGCGGACGATCGCCTGGGCGAGTCCCTCGACGACGGCGGTCTTTCCGACGCCGGGCTCACCGATCAGGACCGGGTTGTTCTTGGAGCGGCGCGACAGGATCTGCATGACGCGCTCGATCTCCTTCTCGCGCCCGATCACCGGGTCGAGCTTGTTGTCGCGCGCGGCCTGCGTGAGGTTTCGGCCGAACTGGTCGAGGATCTGGCTACCGGCCTGCGCGGTGGTCTGATCGTTGCCGCCCACCTGGACCTGCTCCTTGCCCTGGTAGCCGGAGAGGAGCTGGATGACCTGCTGGCGGACGCGGTTGAGGTCGGCGCCCAGCTTGACGAGGACCTGGGCGGCGACGCCCTCGCCCTCGCGGATCAGGCCGAGCAGGATGTGCTCGGTGCCGATGTAGTTGTGGCCGAGCTGGAGGGCCTCGCGGAGGCTCAGCTCGAGCACCTTCTTGGCGCGCGGCGTGAACGGGATGTGCCCGGTCGGCTGCTGCTGGCCCTGGCCGATGATGTCCTGGACCTGCTCGCGGACGGCGTCCAGGGAGATGCCGAGGGACTCGAGCGCCTTCGCGGCCACACCCTCGCCCTCGTGGATCAGGCCGAGCAGGATGTGCTCCGTCCCGATGTAGTTGTGGTTGAGCATCTTGGCCTCTTCCTGGGCCAGGACGACGACACGGCGGGCGCGGTCGGTGAATCTCTCGAACATGTCTACTCCTCTTACGACACCGTTGCAGGTTCGGCGTCGATACAAAGAGAGTAACCACCGCTCCCCGTCTCGCGTGGCCCTGTTCGCCGTGGGCGTGACAGGTCTCAGCAGACGTTGCGGATTGTGTTCGCTCAGCCCTGGCGGGCGGGCAGCGTGAGCGTCGAGTCGGGCAGGACGACCGTCACCTCGCCCGCCTTCCCGATGCGCTCGGGCGTGGTGAAGACCGTCGTGTGCGGCACGTAGTCGCGGGTGCAGATCCCACCGGGAGCCGGTGCGAGGGTCGCCGTGATCGTGTCGGAGGCGGTCGCGGAGATGTTCGCGACCTTCGGCGGGCACGAGGAGCTGCCGTAGAGCACGATCGCGACCTTCGCGCCGTCTTCGAGCCAGGCCACCCACGAGGCGCCGCCCGCACTGCTCGCGGGCGCCTCGACGCCCTTCGGCTCGCCCGCATAGTCCTCGAGGGGCCGGCCGGGTGCGGAGGTGCAGCCGGCGAGCGTCGCGGCGGCTGCGAGAGCGGCGACGGTGGTCAGGAGTCGGGCGGCGGTACGGGGCACGGCCACCATTCTAGGAAGCGCTGCTCCGAGCGGTCTGGCCGACGCTTAGGATGCCGCTATGAGCAACGTGGAGCGCGACCCGGCCGAGCTGGTGGCGGAGTCCGCGGTGCTCACCGACGCGCGCGTGGAAATCCTCGAGCCACGGGATGTGCCACTCGGCGGCCCGCGCGCCATGACCGTGCGCCGCACGCTTCCGCAACGGCGTCGCTCCTTGATCGGCGGCTGGTGCTTCATCGACCACTACGGCCCGGACGACGTGTCGGCGACGGGTGGGATGCGCGTCCCGCCCCATCCGCACACCGGCCTGCAGACCGTCAGCTGGCTCTTCGAGGGCGAGATCGACCACCGCGACAGCGTCGGGAGTCACGCACTGGTGCGCCCGGGCGAACTCAACCTGATGACGGCCGGGCGCGGCATCAGCCACTCGGAGGTGTCCACGCCGGAGACCAACCGTCTGCACGGCGTCCAGCTGTGGGTGGCGCTGCCCTCCGCATCCCGGGATGTCGCCCCGTTCTTCGAGCACCACACGCCCGTGCAGGGCAGCATCGGCGGGGCGACCGTTCGCACCTTCGTCGGTTCTCTCGCCCGAAGTGGCACTACCGCGACCGTCTTCTCGCCGCTGGTCGGCGCCGAGCTGCTCATTCCGGCGGGTGAGACGATCGAGGTGCCGCTCGACCCGTCCTTCGAGCACGGTGTCCTCGTGGATGCGGGCGAGCTGACCATCGACGCGGTCGACGTGCCCCTCGCGCACCTCGCCTACCTCTCCCCCGGTCGCACGAGCATCCGGCTGCACGCCGAGACCGCGGCCCGCATCGTCCTCCTCGGCGGCGAACCGCTGGGCGAGCAGATCGTCATGTGGTGGAACTTCATCGGCCGCAGCCACGACGACATCGTCTCGTTCCGCGCCGACTGGCAGGGCGAGGTCATCGCCGGAGCGGACCCGGACGGCCGGTTCGGCACCGTCGAGGGCTACGACGGGATGCCGCTCCCCGCCCCCGAGCTCCCGAGCGTGCGGCTGCGCCCCCGCGATTGACCAGCCGCACTACATCTGACGCTGCTCGGCCAGGAAGTCTTCGCGTTCCTCGACGTGCCGGGCGCGCATGGCGGCGAGGTCGTCTCCGAGGTCGGCGATCGCCTGGGATGCGGTGCGGGTGTTCTCGTCAGCTTCTTCGGAGACGTTTCGAAGGCCGGCCTGGATGGCGGGTTCGGTGACGATGTCGCGGTAGGTGGCATGTTGGTGGAAGGTTTCCTGTATCCGGCTGATCTGCAACCGGTAGTGGTTCAGATACTCCTCCGCGTCCTCGATCCGCCGTCGCGCGGTCGCGACGGACTGCTGCTGGGCGTCCTCCAGGTCGAGTGACCCACCGTCGAGAACATCGACCCAGGATGCTTACGTTCCACCTTCTCAGCGAACCTCATCGCCGCTTCCAACTGCGCCGACTGCGTCGCCAAAAACACGCCCACATCCGCGGCAACATCATGGCCATCGGTGAAGTTCGTTCCCGCATACGCGATCTCGATATGCGACAGGTCCACCAGGTTGTTCGCCACCGGAGCCACCGCCATCGCCTGGAACCCATTCCCCGCGTTCGGGGACACTTCGACGACTTCCCACTGCTGC
Source organism: Leifsonia sp. RCC_180 (assembly GCF_058138205.1). NCBI lineage: Bacteria > Bacillati > Actinomycetota > Actinomycetes > Micrococcales > Microbacteriaceae > Leifsonia > Leifsonia sp. RCC_180. The sequence goes on from NZ_CP200340.1 coordinate 1,976,682, forward strand.
TTGGTCTGGTCGTAGTCTGTGTAGAACCTCTCTTTGACATTCACAGGGGGCTTCCGCATCATCGGGTCGACCTTGTACACGAAATTGGCGATGGTCTCATAGTCTTCGGCGGTGGTCATCCGAGGACCTCCATCGTGCCGTCGCTGTAGTTCACTGTCACCGGCGCTGGCGCGTGCGTCGCTGGGGTGTCTGGCAACGGATCGCCTCCACCGACGCTCATTCCAAGGATCTGCTTGTATTCCTTGCCCCCGATTGTGACGACGGCGTTGACCGCCCATTCACCTGACCCGTCGATACTTCCCTCTTGGGTGAAGGTGATCACTTCCACGTCAGGCTGAAACTTGATGAATCGGAAAGCCACGTACTTCTGGTTTTCCAGGTTCTGTTTTGTGGTCGTCTTCTGCTGCAACGTGTCTCCTATCAACGAACATCCGCTAGATCCCGCCAGCACTGCGGTGGTGATTGTGAGCGCGATGGCGAGCTTTCGGACCGTCACCCAGCACGCCCGGACTACTCCTACCGTCACCCGAATTCGTTTTGCGGATGTGATCCCAGGTAGGCCGGCAGTCATAGCCATGCAGAATACTTCGTTTGTATTTGTCATGGCCTATTGAGGACATGCGGCCGCTCTCCGCCCAAGCGTGCGCGCCCTGCGGCCCCGCGACTATCGCTGCGCGGTCAGCCCTACTGCAGCGCGGAGGTCAGCCGCGCTATGTTGTCGAGCACCGTCGAACGGAGCGGCTGCTTCATCCACTCGTCGAGGGTCAGCTCGCGACTGTCCTGGCGGTAGCCGTCCTCGACTTTCCGCATCTCCTCGACGAAGGGGCGGCCGCGCACCATCAGCGAGACCTCCATGTTGAGCTGGAAGGAGCGCATGTCCATGTTGCTCGACCCGATCACGGCGACGTCGTCGTCGATCGTGAAGTGCTTGGCGTGCAGGATGTACGGCGATTTGTACATCCAGATCCGGACGCCCGCCCGCAGCAGGGCCTCGTAGTAGGAGCGCTGCGCGTGGTAGACGAGCGCCTGGTCGCCGATCTCGGAGACGAAGAGGTCGACCTTGATCCCGCGCTGCACCGCGGAGGTAATCGCCATCAGCATCGACTCGTCCGGCACGAAGTAGGGCGAAGTGATCACGATGCGCTCCTGCGCGTAGTAGAGCAGGGCGAGGAAGAGCCGGAGGTTGTTCTCGCCGGCGAACCCGGGGCCGGACGGCACGACCTGCGCATCCAGCTGGTTGTCGTCGATGTCGTCGGTGATCGGCTCCGTCTCGCGGCGGAGGAGCTCGTCTGTCTCGCTGTACCAGTCGGTGATGAAGATCGCGTTCAGACCGGCGACGATCGGGCCTTCGAGCCGGACGATGAGCTCCTTCCATTTGAGCCCGCGCCGGATGTTCGACTTCTTGTTGTAGCTGCGGTCGATGATGTTCTGCGAGCCCATGAACGCGACGCGCCCGTCGACCACCAGCAGCTTGCGGTGGTTGCGGAGGTCGGGCCGCTGGTACTTGCCCTTGAAGGGCTGCACGGGCAGCATCAGGTGCCACTTCGCTCCCATGGCAGTCAGCCGCCGCAGGGTGCGCTTGTAGTCGGGGGTGCGGAGGGACGCGATGTGGTCGAGTAGGACGCGCACGGTCACGCCGCGCTTCACCGCGCCTTCGAGCGCGTCGAACAGCGGCGCCGTGGTGTGATCGAGCGTCAGGATGTAGAACTCGACGTGCACGTAGCGTCGTGCTTTGCGGATCTCTTCCGCCATCGAGTCGAGTGAGCCCTGGTAGTCGCCGTTCAGCGTCGCCTTGTTGCCACCGACGAGTGGCATCGCGCCAAGCTTCCGGTTGAGCTCGACGACGCCTTCCAGCCATGGCGGCCACGGGTGATCACGGCGCACCCGCTCGATGCCCTCGGTGCTCTCGATGATGAAGCGGTTGATCTCCTCCTGCTTCTCCCTGCGGCGCTTCGGCAGCTTGTAACTGCCGATGAGCAGGAAGAAGAGGATGCCGATGTACGGGATGAGGAAGATCGCCAGCAGCCAGGCGGTCGCCGACGTGGGCTTGCGGTTGCGCGGGACGAAGATGATCGCGAGAACGCGGATGACGAAATCGACGAGCAGGGCGAGAACGATGGAGAGGGAGACCCAGAAACCCGTCTCCATGCACGCACCCGTCCGTCAGCAGTCGGGGACGCGGACGCGTCCCCCGGAGATACCGTAGCGGGTCAGGCCTTGGGCGCGAGGCCCCGGCGCGCGCGCTCCTGCGCCTCCAGGCGGTTGTACGCCTTGCGCTCGTTGCGGTCGGCCCGCACGATCGAGCGCATGATCGCCCAGAACAGCAGCCCGACCAGGACGGTCGGGGCGAGGGCCCAGACGATACCGCTGATGACGTCGTTCATAACGCCTCCATCGTACTGCCGCGCCCTGGGAGGCTACTTCACCAGCGGGAAGAGGATGGTCTCGCGGATGCCGAGGCCGGTCAGAGCCATCAGCAGCCGGTCGATGCCCATGCCCATACCGCCGGTCGGTGGCATCCCGAACTCGAGCGCCCGCAGGAACTCCTCGTCGAGCCGCATCGCCTCGTTGTCGCCGGCGGCCGCGAGCTTCGCCTGCTCGACGAACCGCTCGCGCTGCACGACCGGGTCGACGAGCTCGGAGTAGCCGGTCGCCAGCTCGAAGCCGCGTGTGTAGAGGTCCCACTTCTCGACGACGCCATCACGCGAGCGGTGTGCGCGCACCAGCGGGCTGGTGTCGACCGGGAAGTCCATGACGAAGGTGGGGCGCACCAGGTCGGTCTTGACGTAGTGCTCCCACAGCTCTTCGACGTACTTGCCGGGGAGCGGGTGCTCGATCTCGATGCCGGCGAGGGCTGCGAGCTCACGCAGACGCTCGATCGGGGTCTCCGGCGTGATCTGCTCGCCGATGGCGTCGGAGAGGCTGTCGTACATCCGGATGCGGTCCCACTGCCCGCCCAGGTCGTACTCGGTGCCGTCGGCCCAGGTCACGACGTGCGATCCCGAGACGGCGACCGCCGCATCCTGGATCAGGGTCTGGGTGAGGTCGGCGATGGAGTTGTAGTCGCCGTACGCCTGGTAGGCCTCCAGCATGGCGAACTCCGGAGAGTGCGTGGAGTCGGCGCCCTCGTTGCGGAAGTTGCGGTTGATCTCGAAGACGCGGTCGATGCCGCCGACCACCGCACGCTTCAGGTACAGCTCGGGAGCGATGCGCAGGAACAGCTCGGTGTCGAAGGCGTTCGAGTGGGTCACGAACGGCCGGGCCGACGCCCCACCGTGGATGACCTGCAGCATGGGCGTCTCGACCTCGAGGAAGTCGCGCTCGGTGAAGGTCCGGCGCAGGCTTGCCACGGCCTTGGCGCGGTCGACCACGGTCTTGCGCGCCTGGTCGCGGGCGATCAGGTCGAGGTAGCGGGCGCGGACGCGCGTCTCCTCGCTCAGCTCGCTGTGCAGGTTCGGGAGGGGCAGCAGGGCCTTCGCGGCGATCCGCCACTCCTGCGCCATGACCGACAGCTCGCCACGGCGGCTGGAGATGACCTCGCCCGAGACGAAGACGTGGTCGCCGAGGTCGACCAGTTCCTTCCATGCCGCCAGCGACTCCTCGCCGACCTCGCCGAGGGACACCATGACCTGGATGCGCGACCCGTCGCCCGCCTGCAGCACGGCGAAGCAGAGCTTGCCGGTGTTCCGCAGGTGCACGACGCGGCCGGCGATGCCGACGACCTCGCCGGAGCGCTCGTCGGCCTGCAACTGCTCCCACTTCGCGCGAACCGCCGGGATCGTGCTGGTCACGGGCACCTCGACGGGGTACGCGCCGCCGCCCGGACCCTCCGCCTCGGCCAGCAGTCGCTCGCGCTTCCCGAGCCGGACCGCCTTCTGCTCGCTGATCTCGTCGTCGGTGATCTCGCCCTCGCGGAGCTGGTCGGCTCCGGGGGCGGCCGCGGTGGTCTGCGCGTCGGTCATCGCTGTCTTTTCCTTGATTGAAGGCGGGCGGTGCTCCGCGGTCACGTCGTGAGGCGCTGGTTGTCGATCAGCCGGGTCGTTCCGACGCGGGCGGCGATCAGCATCAGGGCGGGACCGTGGTGGTCAGGCGACGCTTCGCGGAAGGTTTCCGGGTCGACGATCGCGAGATAGTCCAGCTTAACCGCTGGCTCGGCCTGGATGCGCGCCCGGGCGGCCGCAAGCACGGCTTCCACGCCGCCTTCTGCCGAGTCGGCGCCCGCGGCGAGCGCCTGGGAGAGCGTCACGGCCGCGAGCCGGTCGTCGTCGGCGAGGTACCGATTGCGGCTCGACAGGGCCAGCCCATCCGTCTCGCGGACCGTGTCCACAACGGCGATCGCGACCGGCAGATTCAGGTCGTCGACCATCCGGCCGATCACGTGCACCTGCTGCGCGTCCTTCTGGCCGAAGACCGCGACATCGGGTTGCACGATGTTGAAGAGCTTGCTGACGACGGTGAGCACCCCGTCGAAATGCCCCGGGCGGGAGGCGCCCTCGAACCGTGTCCCGGACTCGCCCGCGGTCACCCGCGTCTGGGAGGGGCCGTACGGGTACATCTCGGCAGCGGAGGGCGCGAAGACGATGTCCGCCAGTCCCTCCAGAGCCACCGCATCGGCCTCCAGCGTGCGCGGGTAGCGGTCGAGATCCTCGCCCGGCCCGAACTGCAGCGGGTTCACGAAGATCGAGACCACCACGACGCCCCCGAGGTCGCGCGCCTGCGACACCAGCCGCAGGTGCCCCTCGTGCAGAGCGCCCATCGTCGGCACCAGCACCACGCGTCCGGTCGGGGCGTCCGCCGGGCCGTCCTGGCGCGCGAGACGGCGCGCGTCGGCGACCCGCGCCCTCAGCTCGGCGATGGTGGTGATGATCTCTGGCATGCGCGTCCCTTCAGCCGGTGTCGTCCGGCCCGAACCAGGCTACTCGCCGCGGAGGAACCAGCCGCGTCCGTCGTCGCCGGGATCGCCCGGGTCGCCCGGGTTGCCCTGTCCCGTCCCGTCCGCGCCATCGGCCTGCAGCGCGTCGATCACAGCATCCAGGTCGAGCCGGGTGGGAGCCCCCGCCCGGGTGAGGGCGTTGTCGACCGCCGAACGGATCAGCGAGCTCAAGAAGGAGCCGGGATTCTCCACGCCGATGGTGTGCAGGAGTCCCGTCGACTGCTCGACGATCGACCGCGAGAATGAGGTGGCCGTGGCGATGGCCTCCGCGTAGGCGGCGCGGTCTGCCTCCGCCACGACCACCGGCTCGCCTCCCATCTCCACGACCAGCGCCTGCGCGATCGGGAGGACGGCGGCGGGCGCGGTCACGGCGAAGTAGCTCTCGCCGAGCCGGGCGAGGTCGAGGCTCGTCCCGGTGAACTCGAGCGCGGGATGCACGGCCAGCGGGATGGCGCCGGCCGCGGCGGCAGGCTGCAGCACGTCGATCCCGAACCCGGGCGCCGTGTGCAGCACGATCTGCCCGGGCTGCCAGGTGCCGGTCGCAGCGAGCCCCGCGACGAGGCCCGGCAGCTCGGCGTCGGGCACGGCGAGGATGACCAGTTCGCTGCGCTCCACCACGGTCGGCACGTCGAGGATGGGCACGCCGGGCAGCATCCCCTCCGCCCGCTCCCGGCTGGGCTCGGAGACGGCCGAGACGCCGACGATCGCATGGCCGGCTCCGGCGAGCGCCAGGCCCAGCACGGGGCCGACCCGGCCGGCGCCGACGATGCCGAGCCCCAGTCGTCCGGATCGCTGCGACGGCGGACGGGCGGACGGCTGCATCAGGACTCCTCGGTTCGGGGCGCGTCGAGTGGGATCGGCGCATCCACTGAGGTTCGGGATGCAGCCGGCGCGGTGTGTGGCTCATCCGGAGCGATCCGCCCCCAGCGGTGACTGCGGTCGGCGTCCGCCGCCGCCACCGCACGGGCGGAGACCTCCTCGAACAACCGGACGCCATTCGGCGCGTCGATCGCCGCCAGGCGTGGCCGCACCGGGCCGGAGACGGTGTGGAAGCGTGCCTCGGCGAGCGCGAGAGCCGCATCCAGTGGCCCCTGCTGCAGTTCGAGGCTCTGCAGTCGCGCGAGCGGCACGATCGCGAGACTGCGCCAGATGAGTCCGCGTCGCAGCAGGATGGCGTCGTCGACCAGGCGGTAGCCCGTGCGCTGCCAGGACAGCGGCCGGATCCACGCCGCGCGGCGCGGGCTGCCGGTGAACAGGTCGCGACCGCGCGACACCATCCCGGCCTCGATGATCTCGCGGTGCTCCTCCGTCACGAAGCCAGGGAGGACCAGGGACAGGACGCGCGAGACGTCGGTGGCGTCGCCGACCGGCAGCATGGTCGTGTTGGGCTGACCGGCCGCGCCCTTCTCGCGGGAGTGACCGGCGGTGTCGATGCGGATCTGCCACCAGCCGAAGGGCCTCCACAGCAGCGGCTGCAGCACCTCGACGGCGTGGATCCGACCCGGCGGAAGCGTCTCGTTGCTCGTGCTCAGGAGGCCGAAGCCGACGCGCACGCCGTCCGCTGTGCCCGCGATGGAGTACCGCAGCGACTTGGTGAAGCGGTTGATGTAGAAGCTCGCCGACCCGATGAGGCCCGGCAGCACCACGATGAGCAGCCACATCGCTCCGCTCGTCGCGCCCCAGATGAGCACAGCGACGACGATCACGACAAACACGGTGAACCCGCTGAGGAGCAGCGACCCGAGCAGGCGCAGCGGCGGGATCTTCACGACGGACTCCGGCGGCGCGGCGTTCGGATCGAGCTCGGGGGCGAGGAACTCGTTCACCCGGCGGCCGACGAGGTCGCCCACGACCGCCGTGCGGGAAGCCGCCTGTCCCGACACCTCGCCGGGCGCCGCCGACGACTGCTCGGCCGCCGCCTCCGCCTCCGCCGCCCGGACCCCCGACGCCAGCCGCAGCACGTCCCCGCGCAGGCCGTCGGCCAGCGACGACCCGAGGTACGCGAGCTGCACGTTCGCGTCGTGCCCGGCGACCGACACATCCAGCTTGGCCGCGCCGAAGATCCGCGCGATCACCGGTCGGACGACATTGATGCCCTGGATGCGGTCGAGCCGGGCCTTGCGCTGCGTCCGGAACAGGATGCCGCTGCGCACCTCGACCGCGTCGCCCGTGATCCGGAAGCTGTGCATCCGCCACGACAGGTAAAAGGCGCCGAAGCAGAGCAGGAGGATGACGGCGACGCCGAGCAGCGCCCAGCCCTCCCAGCCGTGATCGTAGATGGCGTCGAGCGGGTCGCCGGCGTACTGCGGCGTGCCGACGAAGAAGCCGATGAGCCTCTCGCGCAGATTCGACAGCACGAACCCGAAGATCGCGATGAAGACGATGCCGCCACGCAGCAAGGGCGTCGCCGGGTGGAGCCGATGCCACTCGCCGTCGGTGTAGCGCTCGGCCGCCCGCTCCGCCCGGGTGAGCGGCGGACCCGCCGGCGCACGGCCGTCCGGCCTGGTCACAGCCCCGCCCGTCTGCTCTCCGCCAATTCGACGAGCCGATCGCGCAGCTCCGCCGCCTCCGGCTCCGGGAGTCCGGGCACCATGACACCGGTGGATGCGGCGGCCGTGACGAACTTCAGGTCGGCGAGCCCGAGCATCCGGCTTACCGGGCCGCGGTTGATGTCGATCAGCTGCATGCGCCCGTACGGCACGGAGACGAACCGCTGGAACATGATCCCGCGGCGGAACAGCAGGTCGTCGTCGCGCAGACGATACCCGATCGAACGCGCGCGACGCGGGGCGATGATGAGCGCCACGATCGAGATGATCACCACGACGGCGAGGGCGACCCAGCCGAAGGCCCACCCACCGACCAGCCACAGGAAGACGGATGCGCCAGAGAGCAGCAGCCCGGTGATCACCGTGCTGGCGATGACGACCAGCACGTACTTCGGCGAGACGCGGCGCCACTCGCCGACGGTCAGGTCAATCCGTTCCGGCATGGACGCTCTCCGTACGCTCGTCGTCGTCGCCCGGGGGCAGCGTGCAGAACAGCTCGGCCACGAGCCCGGCGATCAGCAGGATCACCGAAGCAGCCGTCGCGACCGCTGTGAGGAGGATGGCGTTCCCGGCCGGGAGCACGTCGCGCGAGAGCAGGTACGCGCCAACGCCTACGCCGATGCCGGTGAGCAGTGCGCCGCTCAGCGCGCACGCCTTGGCCAGCACCACGATGCGCGTCGCCTGGAACGGGTCGATGCGGCGGACGCTACGACCGCGGACCGCGCGGCGGATCGGCACGGCGAACGCGATGACGATGATCGCGACGGCCACAAGCGTGATCGGGAGCGTGAGCGGCGGGATGAAGACGGCAAGCCCCATCCCCGCGAACGCCAGTTCGGCGAGGAAGCCGACGACAAGTCCCGCGACCCCTAAGCCGATGAGCGAGCTTGCCCGCGTGCGCTTCACGAGCGGTCCTCCCACAGCCGGACCGGATCGGTCGCGCGCGCCGCGAGGTCGGCCACCGCACCGTAGCCCGGCAGCTGCGCGTCCGGGTCGACGGCGGCCCACGGCACCAGCACGAACGCCCGCTCGTGGGCGCGCGGGTGCGGAAGAACGATCCGTGGGTCGTCGTCCGAGACGATCCCGCCGTAGTCGACGACGTCGATGTCGATCGTACGGTCGCCCCAGTGCTCCTCGCGGACCCGGCCCAGGCGGTCCTCGACCGCGTTGGCGACGCCCAGCAGGGCCAACGGCTCCAGGAGCGTGTGCACGAGGGCGACGGCGTTCACGTACGCCGGCGCCTCCTCGTCGATGCCCTCCGGCCTCAGGGCCGGCGTCTCGTACAGTGGGGAGACGGCGCGCACGTCGATCCCGGGCTCGGCGCGCAGCGCATCCACTGCGGCCTGGATGGTGCCTGCCCGGTCGCCGAGGTTGCTCCCCAGCGCCAGCACGGCGTGCTCGCCGACCCGCATGCGGACCGGCTTCCCGAGCGGCGCGGCGTTCACGGCCGACTCCGGGTGATGCGCACGGCGACATCGCCGAACGGGACGCTGATGGGTGCCTGCGGCTTGTGGATGGTGACCTCGACCGCATCCACCGGCTCATGCGCGAGCACGGTTGCGGCCACCCGCTCGGCGACCGTCTCGATCAGGTCGACCGGGTCGCGCTCGACGGCCGCGACGACCTCCTCGGCCAGCTCGCCATAGTGCACGGTGGCCGTCAGGTCGTCGCCGGACGCCGCCAGGGAGAGGTCTAGCCAGGCCGTCACATCGACGACGAACTCCTGCCCCTCGGCGCGCTCGAAGTCGAACACGCCATGGTTCGCCTGAACGCGCAGGCCGGTCAGCACGATCGAATCGGCCGGCCGCGACTGGATGCTACTCATCGCGTCCAGCTTGCCATGCCCGCACCACGTCGAGGGCGATCCGCGTCGACGGCACGTCGTGCACGCGGACGGCCCATGCCCCGGCCTGTGCAGCGAGCGCCGAGATCACGGCCGTGGGCGCGTCGCGGTCCTCGGCGGGCGCACCCTCCGGCAGCAGGGCGCCGAGGAACCGCTTGCGCGAGGCGCCGATCAGGACGGGGTAGCCCAGCGTCTCGATGTCGTGCAGCCCGCCAAGCACCTGCCAGTTGTGGTGCGCGTTCTTGGAGAAGCCGAGCCCGGGATCGAGGATGAGCTTCGCCGGATCGACGCCGCGGTTCAACAGGTCGGTCACGCGCGCGGACAGCTCGGACCGCACCTCGGCGACGGTGTTGCGGTAGACCGCTTTCGAGTCCGCCGCGTCGAGTCGGCCTCGCCAGTGCATGACGACGTACTGCGCACCGGTCTCGAGCAGCACCTCGGGCATCCGTTCGTCCGCCAGGCCGCCGGAGACGTCGTTGACGATCACGGCGCCGGCCTCCACTGCCGCGCGGGCGGTGTCCGCGTTCAGCGTGTCGACGCTGACCGAAACCCCCCGTGCCGCCAACTCCCGGATGACCGGGACGACGCGGCTCTGCTCCTCGGCAGGTTCGACCTGGCTGGCCCCAGGGCGAGTGGATTCGCCGCCCACATCGACCACGTCGGCGCCCTGCGCGACAAGCTCCAGGCCGTGGGCGATGGCGGCTTCGGGCTCGAGCCAGAGGCCGCCGTCGCTGAATGAATCCGGCGTCACGTTGAGGACGCCCATGATGAGCGTCACTCGCCGCCGCGTCCGATCAGGGCCATCAGTTCGGCCCGCACTGTGGGGTCGGTGTAGGCGCCGCGAGCGGCGACCGTCACCGTCGTGCTGCCGGTCTGGCGGGCACCGCGGGTGGTCACGCAGGTGTGGGCGGCGTCCAGCACGACGAGTACGCCGCGGGCGTCCGCACCGCGCTCGAGGGTGTCCGCGATCTGCTCGGTGAGCCGTTCCTGGATCTGCGGGCGCGCGGCGAGTGTCTCGATGACCTTGGGGATGCGGCCAAGGCCGACCACGGTGTCCCCCGGCAGGTACGCGACGTGGGCGACGCCCACGAAGGGCAGCAGGTGGTGCTCGCACACCGAGCGGAACTCGATGTCGCGCATCAGCACCGTCTCGGCCCGCCTGCCCTCCTCGAGCGGGACCGGAGCGCCGAGTTCGGCGGCGGCGTCACGACCGATTCCGTCGAAGAACTCGGCGTACGCGTCCGCCACACGCGACGGCGTTCTCTCCAGGCCCGGACGCGACGGATCCTCGCCGATGGCGGCGAGGATCTCGGCGACGGCCGCTTCGATGCGCGGACGATCGATGCCGGTCATGCCCGCGACGGCCTTAGGCGGTCGCCGGCCGCGGCTTGATGGCGGGCGCGCGCTTCGGCTTCGCCGCCGGCGGCTCGGAGTCGACGCCGCCGTCGACAGCACCCGCGTCGATCGGAGCCTTCGGGAACGGGATGGGCGGGACGTCCGAGATCGGACGCTTGTCGCTGGAGAGCCACTGCGGGCGCTCCGGCAGCTTCTTCACGTCAGCGAAGATCTCGGCGATCTGGTTGTGATCGAGGGTCTCGTGCTCCAGCAGGGATGCGGCCAGGCGATCCAGGATCGCGCGGTTCTCGTTGAGCACCTCCCACGCCTCGTCGTGTGCCTTCTCGATGAGACCGCGCACCTCCGCGTCGACCCGCTCGGCGATCCGCTCCGAGTAGTCGCGCTGGTGGCCCATGTCGCGGCCGAGGAACATCTCGCCGTTGGCCTGACCGAGCTTGACCGAGCCGATGTCGGCGCTCATGCCGTACTCGGTGACCATCTTGCGGGCGATGGAGGTCGCCTTCTCGATGTCGTTCGAGGCACCGGTCGTCGGGTCGTGGAAGACGATCTCCTCCGCGACACGACCGCCCATGGCGTAGGCGAGCTGGTCGAGCAGCTCGTTACGGGTGATCGAGTACTTGTCCTCCAGCGGCAGCACCATCGTGTAGCCGAGGGCGCGTCCGCGCGGCAGGATCGTGATCTTGGTCACCGGGTCGGTGTGCCGCATCGCGGCTGCCGCGAGAGCGTGGCCGCCCTCGTGGTACGCCGTGATCAGCTTCTCCTGGTCCTTCATGACCCTGGTGCGCTTCTGCGGGCCGGCGATGACGCGGTCCACGGCCTCGTCGAGGGCGCGGTTGTCGATCAGCTGGGCGTTGGAGCGTGCGGTCAGCAGGGCGGCCTCGTTGAGGACGTTCGCCAGGTCGGCACCGGTGAAGCCCGGCGTCTTGCGTGCCAGAACTTCGAGGTCGACGGAGCCCGCGAGCGGCTTGCCGCGGCCGTGCACCTCGAGGATCTTCTTGCGGCCGAGCATGTCGGGCGCATCCACACCGATCTGACGGTCGAAGCGGCCAGGACGCAGCAGCGCGGGGTCGAGGATGTCGGGACGGTTCGTCGCCGCGATCAGGATGACGTTGGTCTTCGGGTCGAAGCCGTCCATCTCCACGAGGAGCTGGTTCAGCGTCTGCTCGCGCTCGTCGTGCCCGCCGCCGAGCCCGGCGCCACGGTGACGGCCGACCGCGTCGATCTCGTCGATGAAGATGATGGCAGGCGAGTTTTCCTTGGCCTGCTGGAACAGGTCACGGACACGGCTCGCACCGACACCGACGAACATCTCGACGAAGTCGGAACCCGAGATCGAGTAGAAGGGCACGCCCGCCTCGCCCGCGACAGCGCGGGCCAGCAGGGTCTTGCCGGTACCGGGAGGGCCGTACAGCAGCACGCCCTTCGGGATGCGGGCGCCGACCGCCTGGAACTTGGCCGGCTCCTTCAGGAAGTCCTTGATCTCCTGCAGCTCCTCGATGGCCTCGTCGGACCCGGCGACGTCGTCGAAGGTGACCTTCGGCGTCTCCTTGGTGACGAGCTTCGCCCGCGACTTGCCGAACTGCATGACCTTGTTGCCGCCGCCCTGCATGCCGGAGATCATGATCCAGAAGAACACGCCGATCAGCAGCGCCGGGATGAGGAAGCCGAGGATGTTGACGAACCAGTTCGGCTGCGGCACCTCGTCGTCGTAGCCCTTGGGCAGGTTCGCGTCGTCGACCGCCTTCACGACGTCCTGGCCGCGCGGGGTGACGTAGTAGAACTGCACCTGGTCGCCGAGGTTGCCGTCCGGCTGCTTCAGGGTCAGGTCGACACGGTTCTCACCGTCGACGATCTTCGCGCTCGACACCTTGTCCTGGGCGAGGTACTCCATGCCCTTCTGGGTGGAGACACTCTTGAATCCCGACATCGTGATCAGGCTGGAACCGATCCAGACCACGATGATCGCGAGCACGACATACAGGATCGGGCCGCGGAAGATCTTCTTGACGTTCATGGTGCGACCACAGTACCGCCTGGGCGCTGTGGGCCGCCTGCGTGTTCGCTCTGGGCACTCTCCACGCGGGTGGGGCCGGTCTAGCTGTAGACGGCAGGGGCGAGGATGCCCACTCCGCGGAGCGTCCGGTACCGCTCGTCGTAGTCCAGACCGTAGCCGACGACGAACTGGTTGGGGATGTCGAATCCGACGTACTTGACGTCGATCTCGACCCGCGCCGCCTCGGGCTTGCGCAGCAGGGTGAAGATCTCGATCGACTCCGGCCCGCGGCTGCGCAGGTTCGACAGCAGCCAGGAGAGCGTGAGGCCCGAGTCGATGATGTCCTCGACGATGAGCACGGTCTTGCCGCTGAGGTCGGTGTCGAGGTCTTTGAGGATGCGTACGACGCCGCTCGACTGCGTCCCGCTGCCGTAGGAGCTGACGGCCATCCAGTCCATCGTGACGGGGATGCGCAGCTCACGCGACAGGTCGGCCATGACCATGACGGCGCCCTTCAGCACGCCGATCAGCAGGACGTCCTTTCCGGCGTAGTCCCGCTCCACCTCCCGTGCCAGCTCGGCGATGCGGGAGCGGATCTGCTCCTCGGTGATCAGAATCTCGGTCAGGTCGTTCTGAACGTCCGTGAGTTCCATGGGGGTGGCGCTGTCCTTACGTGGTGGGCTGAAACGTGAGCAGGCCGTTCTGCCTGACAACTCTAACGCCTGGCAGGTCCACCGCACCCTGGCCGTGCCAGTCGGTGATGAGTGCTGCGACGGCCAGGGTCTGCGCGCGCGTCAGAGAGACGCCGAACTCGGCGGAGACCACCAGCCGGATGATGCGCTGGCGGAGCGCCGCGGGGTCGGCGGCGAGTCCGCGGACGTCCAGCGCGACGGCGCCCTCCGCGGTCTGGCTGACCAGCTCCTGCGCCCACTCCAGTGCCAGCCCATCGAGCGCCTCGTCGTCTTCGCGCAGCTGCTCGGCCGTGCGGGCGAGCGCCTCCGCGACACCCGGCCCGAGTTCCCGCTCCAGTACCGGCAGCACGGATCCCCGCACGCGCACGCGCGTGTAAGAGGGGTCGTCGTTGTGAGGGTCGTCCCAGACCTTCAGGCCGCTGTCGTCGCAGAACGCCCGGGTCTGCGAGCGCCGGAGTCCAAGGAAGGGTCGCAGCAGGCGCCCGGTGTCGGGCAGCATCCCCTGGAGACTCGACGGCCCGGAGCCGCGCGCGAGCCCGAGCAGGACGGTCTCGGCCTGATCGTCGAGGGTGTGGCCGAGCAGGATGCGCTGGGCGCCCGTCTCCGCCAGCGCCCGGTCGAAGGCCGCATGACGGGCGGCGCGGGCCGCGGCCTCGGGTCCGCCCGGGGAGTCGACCGCCACGCGCTCGACGAGCACGGGGGCGAGGCCCAGCGCCGTGGCCTGCTCAGCGGCGCGTGCGGCGACGACATCGGACCCGGGCTGGAGAGCGTGGTCGACGATCACCGCGCCGGCCCGGTAGCCGTTCCGCGGCGCCTCGAATGCCGTCGCTGCGGCGAGTGCGAGCGAGTCCGCTCCCCCGCTCAGCCCCACCAGCACGAGCGCGCCGGGAGCAAGCGGCGCGGGGCGCGCGGGACCGTGATCGTCATGCGGATCGAGGGGTGCGAGAGCGGCTGCGGCGACGAGCGCCGAACGAACAGCGCGCCGTGCGTCGGCGATCGGCGGAGTGAGGCGCGGACGGCGCCGGGGGTCCGGCGAGGCCTGTCCGGCCTCCGATCCGTCGAGGTGCATCCAGTAACGTTAGTGCAGGTTTGCAACGAGTTTAAGGAGTACGGCATGGCCGAATACGACGTCGTCATCGAGATCCCCAAGGGAAGCCGCAACAAGTACGAGGTCGACCACGAGACCGGTCGCGTGTACCTCGACCGCGTTCTCTTCACCAGCTTCGTCTACCCGACCGACTACGGCTTCTTCGAGAACACGCTCGGCGACGACGGCGACCCGCTGGACGCCCTCGTGCTGCTCGAGTACCCGCTGTTCCCGGGCGTCGGCGTCAAGGTGCGGCCGGTCGGCGTGCTCAACATGAGCGACGAGGCGGGCGGCGACGCCAAGGTCATCGCCGTGCCGTACAAGGACCCGCGCTGGCTGCACATCCAGGACGTCAATGACATCCCGGAGCAGACCCGCAAGGAGATCGAGCACTTCTTCGCCCGCTACAAGGACCTCGAGCCGGGCAAGTTCGTCAACATCGACGGCTGGGGCGACGCAGCGGAGGCCGACGGGCTCATCCAGAAGGCGATCGCCAAGCTGGCCGAGCAGCACTGAGGCCGCCTCTCACGCACGAAGACTGCACGCGATCCGACCGGGTCGCGTGCAGTCTTTTTTGTGCCCTAGGCAGTGTCGTCCCCGCGGGCTGCGCCCTCGCGCAGGGAACGGACCATGCTGCGCAGGATGCGTCGCGCTTCCGACTGCTGAGTCTCGGTGAGGCCGGCGAGCATCCTGACCTCTACCGAGCGGACTGCTGCGGTCGCTTTCGCGAGGCTCTGCCGGCCGCGATCCGTCAGCTGGGCGGGAAGGGCCTTGCCGACGGGAGCCTCCGCGGGCCTTGTCACCGAGCCGTCCCGCTCCAGCGCCTGAAGCAGAACATTCATCGACTGCCGCGTCACGAACGTGCCCCGCGCGAGTTCGGAGTTCGAGAGCCCGGGACGTTGAGCCAGCAGTTCGAGGCAGGAGTAGTGGGTCACACTCATTCCGAGCGGTCGCAGCACCTCCTCCATGGCGGCGCGGAGGGCACTGGATGCCTCCTTCAGCAGGTAGCCCAGGGACGTTTCGAGATCGACGCCGTCTTGACTCATGTCAGCATTCTGACATAGGTTGATGTGTGTCAGAAAACTGACACAAATCGAAGGAGCAATCATGCCCGCAACCGGCCCCGACTTCCTCTCCCTGCAGGTGCGCGACCTCGATGCGTCGCAGGCGTTCTACGAGCAGTACCTCGGCCTCGTCCGCTCCCCGGCCGGGCCGCCACACGCCGTCGTCTTTCAGACCACGCCGATCGCGTTCGCCTTGAGGGACATCCTCCCCGGCACAGACCTCGCCTCCGTTCCGCAGCCCGGCATCGGTGCGGCGATCTGGCTGCACGCGACGGAGGTTCAGAGCATCCACGATTCGCTCGCGACCGACGGGCACACGATCGTGTCAGCGCCGATCGACGGCCCCTTCGGCCGGACCTTCACCTTCGCCGACCCGGACGGCTACCACGTCACTCTGCACGACCGCGCGTGACCGCGCTGCGCGCCTCGGCACGGATGGGCTCGTTCAGGCGCTGGGCCGTGCGACCATTCGCCAGGGGCTGCCCCACACCGACTGGGTCTTGACGACATCCCCCTCGGTGGGTGCCGCGATCATCCGGCCGTTCCCGATGTAGATACCGACGTGGTAGAAGCCGCCGGGCCCGTCGCCCCAGAAGATCAGGTCGCCGGGCTGCTTTGCGCCGTACGAGACGAGCTGCCCCCGGTTCGCCGCGTGGTAGTACTGATCGTTCACCGAGTGCGAGCCGATGTAGACGCCCGCGTAGGCGTAGGCCTTCATCGTCAGGCCGGAGCAGTCGTAGCCGACCGGACCCTCGCCACCGAAGATGTAGGGCTTGCCGAGCTGGGCGCTCGCGTAGGCGAGCGCGGTCTGGACGACGTTGCCGTTCGGCGGGGCCGGTGCCGCGGGGGCGCTGGGGGCGGAGCCTCCGCCGCCGCCGCCCGAGGACCCGGAGCCGCCCGACGGCGGACGCGTTTGCGCTGCTGCCGCGGCGGCGGCAGCGGCAGCGTCGGCGGCCTCCTTGGCCTTGCGCGCGGCCTCCTGCTGGGCCTTGATCTGCTCGCCCTGCAGGTAGGCCGCCTCGGTCTGGGCCGACGTGTTCTTGAGGGTGGCGAGCTGCGCCACCAGTTCGGTCGACTTCTGCTGCTGCGTCGCGAGCGCGGCCTGGGCCTGCTGCTGGGCCGACTGGGCCGCCGCCAGCGCCTTGTCCGCTTCGACGGCCAGCGACTCACGTTCCGTCTTCGCGGCCTTGGCCTGGGAGGTGAGCGCGTCAGCGGTGTTCTTGTCCTTGGTCGCCTGCTCGTAGACGGCTTTGGACTGCTCCGTCAGTTTGCTCATCGTGCCCAGCTGGAAGAGCAGCTTGTCGGCGGCGGAGCCCGAGCCGCCACCCTTCAGCATGAGGTCGGTGGTGACGTCTCCCCCGCCCGACTTGGCGAGGTGGGAGGCCAGCAGGCCCGCGCGCATCTTCGAGGTCTTCGCCTTGTCGGCCGCGGCGCTCGCCTGCTTCTGCAGGTCCGCCGCCTTGGCGGTCGCCGCCTCGAGCGCGTTCTTCGCCTGGAAGTACGCCTCTGCCGCCTTCTCGGACGCGATGCGCGCCGCATCCACATTCGTCTGCAGGTTGCCGATCAGCGCCGTGATGTTGTCGACCATGGCCTTCTGGTTGGCGACGTTGTTCTTCGCCTGCTGCACGTCGTTCCACGACGGGTAGTCGACCGCCTGGGCGGGAGTGACGATGCCGATGGATGCGGTGACCGCTCCCATGACGCCCGCACCGATGGCGAGGCCCGGGCGCACCCGGCCGCTCTTCGTGTTCTCGTTAGCCAAGGGGTGCCTGCCTGTCTCTCATGAACGGGATGCCGTCGATCTTGGTCCCGTCGATGCGCACCTCGTAGTGGAGGTGGCAGCCGGTGGATGCGCCGGTCGTCCCGACACGGGCGATGGGCTGGCCTGCGCCGACGTTCTGGCCCATGCCGACGAGGATGCCCCCGTTGCGGATGTGGGCGTAGCCGGTGTCGACGCCGCCCCCGTTGTCGATGAGTACGAAGTTGCCGTAGGAGCCGTTGGGACCGGCGTAGATGACGGTGCCCGAATGGGCCGCGTAGATCGGGGCGTTGCACGAGGCGCCGATGTCGATGCCCAGGTGGTAGGTGCTGCCGATGCCACCACCGGGCGAGGGGCGTGCGCCGAACCCGTCGGTGATAGGGCCGGCTGCGGGGACCGCCCAGCCCTGCGGGCCGACGTAACCGCCTGGGAGCCCGCCCGAGCCGCGTGCTGCGGCCGCGGCTGCCGCAGCAGCGACGCCCGCCTCGTAGCCCGCGACCGTCTTCGCGGTGGCGTCCTTGAGCGCGGCCAGCTGCGCCTGCATCACGACGATCTGCTTCTGCTGCTCGGCCAGCTTGGCCTGAGCGGCCTTCGCCGCCTGGATGGCCGCCTGCATCGCCGCCTCGGCGATGACCCGGAGACGCTCGCGCTCGGCCTTCGCCTCGGCCGCCGACGCCGACAGCGCCTTCGCCGTGTTCTGGGCGGCCTTCGCGTCGGTATAGACCTTGTTGGAGCTCTCGACCAGCTTCGACATGCTGCCGAGGTCGGAGAGGAGCTGCTCGGGGCTCGTCGAGGTGGCGTTGTTGCCGCTGAGGAAGAGATTCGCGGTCAGATTACGGCCACCGGTGCGGTACAGCTGGGCCGCGAGCTTGCCCGCCTGAGCGCTCGCGTCGTCCGCCTTCTTCTGGCTGGCCGCGGCCTGCGACTCGAGATCGAGGGCCTTCATCGTGGCCTTGTCGAGGTCGGCCTGGGCCGCCTCCAACTCTTCACCGCGCTTCACCGCGGCCGCCTGCGTATCGGCGACCTCCTGCTTCAACTGCGCGATCAGCCCATTGATGCGGGTGACCTGCGCTGCGGCGGCGCCTTCGTTGGCCTTCGCATTCTGGACGTCCTGCCAGCTGGGGTAGTTGTCCGCGTAGGCGGGCGCGGCGACCGCTCCGACCGTCGTCACGACGGCGATCGTGAGGGCAGCGAGGGCGCCTCGAAGTGCCCGGCGGCGGGGGCCGCTAGGCCTGGTCGGGGGAACCGTTCGGCTGCTTGTCTCGCGCTTCATAGAGTTTCTCGGCCCGCTCACTTCGCGTCACATTGGTCACACGAGCCACATGGGCCCCAGGGTCAACATGCACAACTTTAGCAACATGCCCCAGCGCAGCCCCGAGGGGTGGCCGGAATTGGGGTCGGATCGGCGTGCGCTCGCACGGGTGGCCGGGGGACCACCTGGGCCGCAGACTATGGGGATCGGACGCCGGGCCGGGGGATTTGGTGGTGGCGTTGCGGGAACCGAGACATCCTCGACCAAGCCGACCCGCCCGGGATCCGGGACCGATTCGCATTCTCCCGAGGTCTTCCGTATGCTTGTTCGTCGGTGGTCCTCGGAAAGTGAAAGCTGTCCGGACGATCCGGCCCCATCGTTTAGCGGCCTAGGACGCCGCCCTTTCACGGCGGTAGCACGGGTTCGAATCCCGTTGGGGTCACGTCCAACGGTCCACTACAATTCAAAAAGCACCACAAGTTAGGCCCTGTAGCGCAGTTGGTTAGCGTGCCGCCCTGTCACGGCGGAGGTCGCGGGTTCAAGTCCCGTCAGGGTCGCTACGGCGACAAGCCCTTCCAATCGGAAGGGCTTCCGTCTAGGTCGACGCGAAAGCGTCTTCGGCTCTGTAGCTCAGTTGGTAGAGCGTTCGACTGAAAATCGAAAGGTCACCGGATCGACGCCGGTCGGAGCCACCACAGAAAACCCCCGGTCCGCTTTGCGGTGTCCGGGGGTTTTTCCGTTCCCGTGAGTGACGTCGCACTCGCCACCCTCTATCGTCGCGATCCTGCCCGGCCCCACGAGCCGCGACACCGACCAAAACCTCGCGGGCGGCATCCATCCCTGACCAATTCACGACCCGGCGGGCGACGGACGACGGATGACAAGCGCCGCGAACGCTATCAGCGCGGCAGCCGTGAGCACGAGGGCGACCGGACCGACGGCGCGGAGGCCCGCATTCGCCATGAGGATGCCGCCCAGCGCGGAGCCGGCGGCGATTCCGATGTTGAGGACGACGACGAACAGACTTGTCGCCAGCGGGCGGAACCCCGCTGACGCCGTCCGCGCGACGCGCGCCTGGAGCACGGGAGGCAGCCCGCCGATCCCGAAGCCGAGCAGGGCCGCGCCGACGACCGCAGGGGGCTCGGGGTGTCCGGCCTCGGGCGCCATGGTGAGCAGCAACACGCCCGCCGGCACCACAGCGACCAGCACAATCAGTGCGACGACCGGGTAGCGGTCGCTGAGCGCCCCGCCCAGGAGCAGGGCGAGGGCACCGGCGATCCCGGCGGCCAGGAGCACTCCGCTGGCCGAGCCCTGATCGATCCGGGCCGCCCCGAGCGCCGGAACGATGTAGGCGTAGAGAGTCATGTACCCGGTGAGGAGCAGCGCTCCAGCGGCCAGGAGCGCCCCCACCGGGATCGCCGTGCGGTCGAGCTGCCGGGTCGGCGCGTCCCCGCGGGTGCCTGCGAGGCGAGGGAGGCTCCTCGCGAGGGCCAGCGCGGACAGGAGCAAAACGCCGGCGGCTCCGACGAATGCCCATTGCCAGGCGCCCGCTGCAGCCAGCGCCGCGCCGATCGGCACGCCGAGCACCGACGCGAGCGTTCCACCGCCGAGGACCACGGCCATGGCGCGTCCGAGTCTGTCCGCGGGGACCAGGGTCGGCACGTACGCGAAGACCACCGACCAGGAGACCGCCGCAGCCAGCGCCGATACGACCCGCGCCATGAGCACCACGGCGAAGACGGGCACCGCCGCGACGACCAGTGTCGCCGCCGCGAACACCAGCAGAGAACCGATCAGCAGCGACCTCCGCGAGACCGCGCTGGTGGCCCGCACGGCAGGCACGGTCCCGACCACGATGGTCACCGCCCACACCGACACGAGAACGCCGATGGCAGCCGGGCTCACGTCGAGGGTCGATGACATCCCGAGGATCAGCGCGGGAGGGAGGAGTTCCGTGCTCACCGACGCGAACAGGGTGAGCCCGAGAGTGAGCAAGAGCAACGTGCGAGCTCGTGCGCTCACGGGAGGGGAATCGGTGGTTGCCTGGGATGCGGTCATGCTCGTACCGTAAACATTGACATCAATGTGAAGGTCAAGGGATGGATGGGGACGGCATGAAGATCGGCGAGCTTTCTCGACGCACCGGCGTCGCCACCCGCCTCTTGCGCTACTACGAGGAGCAGGGGCTACTGGCATCCACGCGATCGCTGAACGGCTATCGGGACTACGCCGAAGCGGATGTCGAAACGGTGCTGCAGGTGCGCGGTCTGCTCTCCGCCGGCCTGACGACCCGGCTCATCCGCATGCTCCTCGATATGGAGGGCGTGCGCGGCACAGTGACGGCAGCCCAGTGCACTCGCACCGTCGCCGGAGAAGTGGCCGAGGAGCTCGCCCGGGTCGAAGAGCGCCTGCGCTGCCTGTCGCAGAGCCGCAGCACAATGCGTGAATGGCTGACCACCGCCGGCTATCCCGAACTGGTGCCGCAGCGCGCGTAGTTGCACGTCGTCGACACCGAACGACACCGCGCCTGCGTGCCTCAGTCACCGGCATGCATGGTTCCGCGTCGCCAGACCGCACGGATGTTGAGCGTGTCACTGATGGTCTGCGTCGGATTTCCGTCGACCAGGAGCAGGTCCGCTCTCGTCCCCACGGCGACGCGACCGCGGTCGCTGAGGCCGAAGCGTCTCGCCGGAGTCGAGGTCGCCGCCCTGAGCGCCTCGATCGGTGCGAGGCCGGCGCGCACGAACACTCTGGAGCTCGTGGTGAACGCTCGCACCGTGTGCCAACCCGCCGAAGTCCACTGGGCCAAACAGTCCGACATCTCTTTCAGAACCAAGAACTGAGGTCAAGGAGCAGCCGCACCGCTCCTCGCGATTCGTCGCCCTCGTGGGCCTGGGCCGAGTCAGGTGTGTTCATGTCATCGGCGAGGATCCGGTCCACGCAGGCGGCACTGCTTGTCAAGATCGCCGTGCGGTGGAACGCCGCCGCAAGCATCGCCGGCCGTGTGCGGTCGTTTGTCACGATTGCTGCTGCGCGCGCAGCCGCGTCTGTGACCTGGCGCCGCCGTCGCACCCGGAGGGAGGGACGTGGCAAGCGGGACAGAAGGAGACGGCCGGACCGATCGGGTCGAAACGAGCGACTCGGCAGGATGCGACTGCCGGGCGATCCTGAGGGCCGACCTCGTGCAGTGCGTCGACGTGCTGGCGCGGCGGCTCCCGGCAGCCCGACCGCGTGAACGGCCGCCCTGTCACGCGAAAGCGGGGGATCGAGGGTGCGCGCCCGCTGCTAGCATCTCGCCAGAGCATCACTGTGCTCCGTGTAGAAACGATCGGATCCAGCCATGCTCGTGAGCGCATCCACCCGACTTCTGCGTGTCTCCGCCACGGCTGCGGTGACCATCGCCCTGGTGTCGGTTGGGGCGATCGCCCCTGCCGAAGCCTCGACGCCGAGCACGATCAGTGGGTCCGCCTCCGCCCAGAGCGCGCCAGGGGCGAACGTCTCGTTTCTCGTGCGGCTATTGAACAGCGCCGGTACGGAGATCAGCGAGGTCTCCGCCGCGGCCGACGGGTCATTCACGTTCGACCAGCTCTCGCCCGGCGATTACAAGATCGAATACGACCACCCGTACGGGGCGATCAACGCTCTGACGCCATACTGGTCGGGGGCCGGATCGGCCGCTACGGCCCCGGTGGTGCACGTGGCCGCAGGTCAGACACTCGTACTCCCTCGGGTGGCCGTCCCTCCGGGCGCGTCGATCTCCGGCAGCATCGCCCAGACGGATGGGACGGCCGTGGCGAACCCGCGGCTGCGACTGATGGCGACCAGCGGAACTTCGACGGTCGTTCCCGGCATGCCGAGTGAATCCTTTCCCGTTGCCCCGGGGGCATGGACCGTGGCGGGCTTGTGGCCGGGAACCTACACCGTCCAGGCGGTCTCCGAGTCCGACGTCTTCCCGGTCTTCTGGAAGGACACTTACCAGCAGCCGGATGCGACTCCGATCCCGGTCGGTGCGGGGAAGGCGATCACCGGCATCGACATCCGCATGCTGCCGAAGGCGTCGATACGCGGCACGATCACGGGCACCGACGCGAATGGAGTGACCAAGACGCTCCGGGGAGCATCGGTCGAACTGACCGACTCCACGCACAACCCGATCAATTGGGCGACCACGGACGACAATGGGAACTACCTCATCCGCGATGTGTTCCCCGGCGATTACACGATCCAATTCGCTGCCACCGGGTTCGGAAGCCAGTATCTCGGCGGCACCGCGTGGCCCTCCCAGCGTCTGACCATCACCGCAGGGCAGGAGGCGGTCGCCAGCGCCGCACTATCTCCGGATTCGGGCATTTCGGGCACACTGACCTATCTCGGCAAGCCGCTCCCGGACAAGATGGGTGCAGAAGTCGCCGCCTGGGTGCTCAACCCGGCGACCGGCGCCTACACGTGGGCCGCCGACGAGTTCACCGATGCCTCGGGACACTACGAGGTCGGCGGCCTCTCCGCCGCGACCTACCGTATCGAGTTCCTGCCGATGCCCGGCCTTCCCTTCGCCCAGCAGTATTGGCCAGGTGCGCCGACCGCGTCCCAAGCGTCGCCCATCCCGGTGGCTGCTCAGACCGTCGTCACGGACATCGACGACGATTTGCGGTCATACACGGCGCTTTCCGTGCCGCACGACTACGCGACGGCCGCCCCACCGGAGCTCCTCGCCCGCAGCGCCTCTGGAGCACTGTTCGCCTACCGGCTCAACGGTCAGGGAAGCTGGAAGAGCCCGGCCGCAGTCCAGGTCGGGAGCGGCTGGAACGGGATGCGCGTCGTCGTCACCCCGGGTGACTTCACCGGCGACAGCAAACCCGACGTCATCGCTGCCGACGCGGGAGGACTGCTGTGGCTCTACCCGGGCAACGGCGCGAACGGATGGGGCGGCCGCTCCCTGATCGGGTCCGGCTGGGGCGGGATGAAGTCGATCCTCGGCGTCGGCGATTTCGACGGCGACGGCAACGCAGACCTTGCCGCGGTCGACGGCACAGGCGGTCTCTGGCTCTACCCGGGCGACGGGCACAGCGGCTTCAAGGCCCGCTCGCTCATCGGAAGCGGCTGGAACGGCATGACGGCGATCATCCCCGTCGGCGACTGGGATGGCGACCGCGAGCCCGATCTGCTCGCGCGGGATGCAGCGGGCAACCTGTGGTGGTACCAGCACTACTGGGGTCCCGCCGCGAGGCAGTGGAACCCGCCCCGGAAGATCGGAACCGGCTGGAACATCATGACGTCGATCGTCAGCGTCGGCGACGCGACAGGCGACGGATACAACGACCTGCTCGCCCGTGACGGCACCGGGAACCTCTACGTGTACCCGCGAAAGGGCTTCACCGACTGGGGGTACGCGTACCGGGTCGGCACGGGCTGGAACGTTATGAATTGGTTGGGGTAAAAGCGCTGACGGACGTCAACGGCGACGGATACCCGACATCATCGCCACCCGGTCGGAATCGCATTCCTCGTGCACTGAGCACCCCGGGCCCGAGACCCGATCAGTTGACGGCCGAGGTGAGGCGGGCGACGCCGTCGAGGAAGGTCGCCTTCCCGGGTTCGTGCTTCCACTCCTCGAGGGTGAGCTGGCGGCCGGCATCCCGGTAGGCCTGCTCCACTTCACGCATGTCGGCGACGAACGACTCGCCGAGCACCAGCAGCGACACCTCCATGTTGAGGCTGAACGAGCGGATGTCCATGTTGGACGATCCGATCACGGCGATGTTGTCGTCGATGGAGAAATGCTTGGAGTGCAGGATGAACGGCGCCGGGTAGAGGAAGATCTTGACGCCGGCTTCGAGCAGCGCGTCGTAGTACGAGCGCTGGGCGTGATACACCAGCCCCTGGTCGCCGATCTCCGACACGAAGAGCTGCACTTCGAGCCCTCGCTGACAGGCGGTGGTGATCGCGTAGACCATGGCTTCGTCGGGGACGAAGTACGGCGACGTGAGGATGATCCTCTCGGTGGCACCATAGATGAGCGACAGGAACAGCCGCAGGTTGTTCTCGGTCTGATAGCCCGGCCCTGAAGGCACCACCTGGCAGACCACCGCGTCGGGCGACGTGTCGACGGGGAGGTCCGACACTCGGACGTGCTCGGAGTCGGCCAGGTCCTCGTCCGTCTCGATGAGCCAGTCCGAGAGGAACACCGCGTTCACGGATGCGACGACCGGCCCGGTGAGCCGCGTCACGAGCTCCTGCCACTTGAGCCCGCGCTTGATGTTCTTCTCGGAGTCGTAGTCGCGCGAGATGAGGTTCTGCGAGCCCATGAACGCGACCCGGCCGTCGACGACGACGATCTTGCGGTGGTTGCGCAGGTCGGGGCGCTGGTACTTGCCTTTGAACGGCATGACGGGGAGCATCCACGCCCACTTCACGCCGATGCGGTCGAGCTCGGCGAACGTCTCCTTCGAGTGCGCGACTTTCTTCGACGAGATGTGGTCCGCCAGCAGCTTCACTTCGACGCCGCGTGCCACGGCGCGTTCCATGGCCGAGAAGAAGCCGCGGGTTGTGTCATCCCATCCCACGATGAAGAACTCGACATGCACCCACTGCTGCGCACGGTCGATCTCCGCTGTCATCGCGTCGATGGAGGCCTGATAGTCGTCGTAGAGCGTCGCGTTGTTGCCGGGGAGTGCAGGCAGCGCGGTCAGTCGCTCGTTCTGCTGCGCGATCCGCTGGAACCATCGCGGCCAGCTGCTCTCATCGGCCACCAGCTTGCCTGCTCTGGCCGCCCTGCCCTTGATGAGGGTGTCGATCCGCGCCTGCTCCTCGCGCCGCTTCTTGGGCAGCGTGAAGTTGCCGATCAGCAGGTAGAGCACGATCCCGAAGAAGGGGAACAGGATGATCAGGAGCAGCCACGCCATAGCTGCCGTGGGCTTCCGATCGCGCGGGATGTAGATCAGCGCCAGCACGATGACCACCACGTGCACGGCAAGGCTCACGAGCCAGATCAGATTGGCGAGAAGTGAGCCGTCCATGCGAATGCCCGTCTGTTTACCAGGTGGGCATCGATCGCCGACCGTAGCCGACTGAAGCACACGACGGTGGCCCGCGGCTAGCCACGCCTTTGCGACCATCGAGCGAACCCCTCGCATGCGCTGTCCGCTATCTGGCCCGCTTGCTGACTCCGAAAACTGTCGGAAGCGTTACCGTGCAGCGAGCGCCGCCTCGGTGCTTAGATGTGATGCGTCTCATTCTTCGTATCAGTTCACGCCGAGCCTTCCTGAGAAGTAGCGTCTTCCAAAGATTGGGCGGGTGACCTCTGCAAGCGATGCAGAACGGACCTCCCGGAGGAAGAGCGAATGAGAAAGCACATGGTGATGTGGATGGGTGGTGCCGCGCTTGCCGTCGCCGCAGCGACGGGCTTGATCGGCGCGGCAAGGCCCGCGCTCTCGCATCCACCTCAGGCGGGCGCCGTGACGGTGGCTGCTGACGTGGCGGGCACGAGTTCCGTCGTGGCGGCCTGCAACGTGATTTTCACGAGCACGCCAGATGTCGCCGATGTCGACTCCTTCGCCCCGGCGCAGCAGGCTGCGAGCGACGCGACGAAGGCCGGAGCCGCGTGGCGGCCGTTCGCCGATCACCTGGACACGTATATCGCCAGGTATTCCGCCTTCCGGGACAGCGGCTGGACCGGCGGGGACATCGAGTTCGCTGAGGCACAGGATGCACTTGCTGCGGACTGCGATGCGGTGGGGGTCGGTGCTGATGAGAAGTAGATCCGAAACCATCGGCATCCTCGCGTCGTGGCGTGGATGGTGGCGCAGAGAGCGCTCGCCCATGAAGGTGCGCCTCGCCATCGCAGCTGTGATCGCCCTCGCGGTGGGCCTTGCCGTCCCAGCCGGGAATGCCTCTCCGGCCCGGGCAGACGCCGGATGCGGCGCTGCGTGTACCAACGTCTCATCCAACCCCAGTGTTCTTGCGACCGAGCTCATGCAGGCCCGCGGCGCCGGAAAGCTCACTGAGGCCACCATCACGCACGGCAGCATCTTCGACAACGAGATCGGCCGGATCGCGAATGGGAGCATCGGCAGTTTTCCGGAGTGCAACATCGACACCCGAGTTCTCCAGACGCTTGTGGTCACCGTGCGGACCTATACAAAAGTCCAGCTCACGGACCTCAGTCGTTGGTGTGCGCACGACGGCAAGAACACGTGCACGAACGCGCATCCGAGCCCGTGGCACTGTAAACGGCCGGCCGTCGCGATCGATTTCGGGGCGATCAATGGGAACAGGCTGGACGGTTCGAATGCACAAACCTACGACCTTCTCCGCTTGCTCAATTCGTTCGAGCCCCCGAACATGCACGTCGGGCAGGTCCAGTGGCGCCCTGCCTCGCTACCGTCGCAGGGACTCACGAACCTCAACAACGAATTCAGCGACTCCAACAACCATCTTCACGTCGACTTCGGACTTGCCGGAAACGGCCAGCTCCGAGTGACCAACTCCGAAGCCGCTCCTGTCGGAGTCTTCGATTCGGCCTCCAGCCCCTCGGCCGGTGCCCTCGCGGTGACGGGATGGGCCTATGACCCGGACGCTCCGGCGGCGTCGATCCAGATCGAGGTCTGGGTCGATGGAACGCGGCTCGCTCTCGTCTCGGCCAACACACCCCGACCGGACGTCAACGCCGCACGAGGCGTGCCAGGAAACCACGGCTTCAGTACGACGGTGACCACGACTCCTGGTGTGCACAAGGTAGGAATCAACGCTCTCGACTCGACAACAGGAGCGAAGCAAGGACTCGGAGAGCGGAATGTGACCGTCGTCGGCGCCGCTATTGGAGTGGCGCGGATCTACGGAGCGACCCGATACGACGGAGCTGCTGAAGTATCGAAAGCCGCGTTCCCGACCGGCGCCCCCGTCGTGTACATCGTGAGCGCTGCCAGCCCAGTCGATGCCGGCTACACGGGCGCAGTCGCGGCGAAAGCGGGCGGACCGCTGCTTCTCACCGACGCCGGCGGACTTCCCGGAGCGACTCAGAACGAGCTCAAGCGGCTGAACCCACAACGAGTCGTCTTCGTCGGTGGAGTTACGGCCATCCCGGACGCTCGGCTCACCGAAGCGAAGGGGATCCTGCCGACCGCCACCGTTTCCCGGGTGAACGGAGCAGACAGGTTCGAGACGGCACGCAATGCGATCCGGTCGACCTTCACGGCCGCTCCCGTCGTCTTCATCGTCGATTCCAATTCGTGGACCGATGCCATCGCGGCTGGGAACACCGCCGCGTTCAACAGCGAGCCGGTGATGATCGTCAACGGTCCGACAACGACTGTCGATCCCGCAGATGCAACGCTCCTCCGCGATCTCAAGACGGCGACGATTCGCGTGGTCGGCGGTCCGAATTCCGTCTCCGACGCCCTCGTGAGCAAGTTTGCGGCAATCGTGCCGAATACCGCGCGGATTTATGGGGCCGACAGGTTCGGAACAGCAGAGATCGTCGCCAAGAACACCTACGGGACTGCTTCGACCGCGTACCTGGTTTCTGGACTGAACTACCCGGATGGACTCACCGCCTCCGGATTCACCGGAAAAGGGAAGTCTCCGCTGCTTCTGGCCCGCCCCGAGTGCGTTCCCCAGAGCACGCTGCAAGCCATCTACGCCATGCGCGTGACAAAGGTGGTCCTCATCGGAGGGCCTGCAGTGCTCGGCACCGACGTGGCGGCACTCAAACCCTGCGGATTGTGACGTGAACCGTGGTCGCGGGGACGGTTCTCCGCGACCACGCGCTACTCCAGGTTGCCCCGGTCGGCGCCGTCGTACGGCACGTCCGTGTCATCGCGGCGGTCGTCGCGCTTGTCGGCGCTGTCCTTCACGTGCGCCTTCACATCGGCGACCGTGTCCTTGACGCTGCCTTTCGCCTGCTCGGCCTTGCCTTTCACGACGCGCGACTCGTCGTCGGTGATCTTGCCGATGACCTCGTCGACCTTGCCCTTCACCTTGTCGCCGGTCGCGTCGGCCTTGTCCTCGATACCCATGACGACCTCCTCATCGGTCCGCATCCATTGGTGTGTTCGGTCGCACGGTACGCGGGTCCGAACGGGCGGTTAACCCGTCAGAGCAGCCCGTTTCGGCGATTTCTCGGCCTTCATCGCCTCCACAGGTCGACCGCACTCGCCCCGGGCCGGAAGCCGAACGCCTCCGCCAGGATCACCGCTTCCGGGAAGTGGCTCGCGATGGCGTCAGGGGTGTGAGCGTCGCTTGCGAAGCTGATCGCCTGCCCGCCCTCCTCCGCCCACCACTGGACCACCCATGACCAGAGCCGGCGGGTGTTCACCTCCAGAGCACGACCGCCCTCGGCGATGGCGCGCATGGCAAGCCGGATCTCGTCCTCGAACTGCCGGGGGTCGAACGGGCCGCTCTGGTCGGTCGGCCAATGACGGAGGGGGTAGTCGATGTGTGTGAAGACCTCGAATACGTCCGATTCGGCCACCATTGCCGGAATCTCCTGGAGGTACGCCGAGATCACCTCGCCAGGCGGATGCTCGTGAAGCAGCCGGCTCGGTTCCGCGCGCCCGCCACCCATGTCGAGAGTGTGCAGCGACCCGTTGATGCGATCGAACCGGCTCAGGTCTACCAGCGCGCGAGCCTCCGCCTCGAACAGGTGAGGCTGACCGAACTCCACTCCGGTCAGGATGCGCAGTCCTGGAAACTCATGGCGCGCCCGGTCGATGCTGTCGAAGTACCCATCGGCGTCGAGCGGCTCAAACACCATCCGCCCGTCCGGCTGCACATAGTGCCGCTGGTGCGGAAGCAGATCTCCTGGTTCAGCTCGCCACGTGCCCGGGATGTCCAGGTGCTCCGTGAAGAAGAGGGCGGGGAGGCCGATTCGAAGGGCCCGCTCGCAGGTCGCCCTCATGCGACCAGACGCAGCGGAGTTCGGACCACCGGTATCCCAGGACCATTCGCTGTGGACGTGGCTGTCAGCGGGGAGAACCATGCGGGCGATGGTAGACCCGCCCGCTTCTCGCGCCGACCCGCGGTTCAGGGCCCGACGGGGCCGCGAGGTTCGTCCCAGTGGCCGCCCTGCTCCGGCTCGCCCGTCACGGTGAGGATGGTCTCCTCGACCAGCGCGGAGCTCGCTCGACGGCGGTCGACGGCGAAGAGGTAGACGGCGTCGAGCACGCCCAGCGTGTTCGTCAGCAGCAGCGCGACGAACCACGGCTTGCTGCTGTTCCTGGCCGCGCGCCAGAGCGATGCGCCCTTCCAGGCGACGGTCCAGGCGATCGCCGCTACGAGGAGGGCACGTCGAGCCGGAGGGATGTCCGGCATACGCATGGTGAAGGGTCCTGTGTCGTTTCTCATGCCCCATTGCACTGCGGTCGCTCACCGGGTGGCAAGGGGTTCCGCTTTCAAGGTGAGACCGTGTCCCGGCTTCGAGCGATCCGGCGTCAGTTCGCCTCGGCGCACGGGAAGCGTGCCGTCGAAGAGCATCGGCTCTCCTCGGGCGTGGTCGTGGAAGTACTCCAGGTGCCGGAAGGCGGGAGCGCAGCATCCGACGTGCGCCGAGAGCTGGGGCGCGCAGTGCGCCGACACCGGGATGCCGTGCGCGTGGGCGAGTGCGGCGAGCCGCATCCAGCCGGTTATCCCGCCGCAGCGCGTCACATCCAGCTGAAGGACGTCCACGGCGTCGAGCAGCGCGGCGGCGTCGGCTGCTCGGTACACGTACTCCCCCGCAGCGATGTCGGCCAGGCTGGAGGTGCGAACGGCAGCCAGCCCCTTCGGGTCGTCGGAGCTCACCGGCTCCTCGAACCACACCACCTGTGAGCCACGGAGCTCGCGCTCGACCCGGCGAGCCTGTCCCACGTCGTACGCGCCGTTCGCGTCGACGAAGAGCGCAATGCCCGGGCCGACCGCGTCGCGAGCCACCCGGACACGCTCGAGGTCACGGTCGACGCGCCCGCCACGGTCCTCTCCGATCTTGATCTTGACCGCACGGCATCCCGCCTCGACGAACCCGGTGAGCTGGGCCATCATCCGCTCGTCGTCGTACGTGGTGAAGCCTCCGCTGCCGTAAGCCGGCGCCGAGGCCCGCACCGGCCCGATCAGGTCGACGAGGGAGATCCCCAAGGCCCGCGCTTCGGCGTCCCAGAGGGCGATATCGAGGGCGGAGAGGGCGCATGCCCCGATGCCGGGAAGGCCGGCGTTCCGCAAGGCGCGGGCAAGATCGACCACGACGGCGGCCCGGTCGCCGAGCCGGCGGCCGACAGCGAGCGGCGCGAGCTCGTCATCGATCACCTGCTGTGCTGCGGCCGAAGTGTACGTGTAGCCGAGTCCCGCGATGTCTCCCGCATGCACCAGTGCGATCACTGCTGTGGTGGAATCCCAGGATGCCGTACCGTCGGCCTCCGGCGCATCGGTCGGGATGCGGAAGACCCGCGTCTCTACCCGGTCGATGCTCGGGAGGGTCGCGCCCCGCCCGGTCATGACCGCTGGCGCACGCGGCCAGAACCGAGGGCACGATCGACCGCCTCCGCCGGGATACGGTCGGCATGCCGGCCGGGACGATCGACCCCGGTCGGCTCCCCTCGGCGGGTGCGCAGCTGCATGGCCAGCACCTCGGCCAGGTGCAGCGGGCGAGCGGCGTCCGAAAGCTGCTCCGTCTGCGTGCGGCAACTGAAACCGTCTGCGATCACCCGTGCGCCCGCTCCGGCGTCGCGGATCGCCGGGAGCAGCGCATGCTCGGCCGCCGCGACGGACACGTCGAGATGCCCGTCCTCGAATCCGAAGTTGCCGGCCAGGCCGCAGCATCCCTCCACCGTCGTCGTCTCGATGCCCGCGGCGTCCAGGATCCGTTGGTCTGCGGCGAACCCGCCGATCGCGTGCTGGTGGCAGTGCGGCTGAACGACGGCGGAGCCTCCGACGTGCGGGACGGACCAGTCCGGTGTGCGCTCGAGCAGCTCCGCGAACGACGTGGCCCGCGAGGCGACGAGTGCGACGGCCGGGTCATCCGGCAACAGTTCCGGTGCATCCGCGCGGAAGACCGCGAGGCAGCTCGGCTCGAGGCCGACCAGCGGGACGTCGTCCCCGAGTGCAGAGGCGAGCTGTTCGGCGGTGTGCGACAGCATCCGTTCGGCGACACCCAGCTGCCCGGTAGAGATCCAGGTGAGGCCGCAGCAGAGGTGGCCGGGCGGCAGGATGACGCGATAGCCGGCATCCTCTAGCACCGTCACCGCCGCTCGTCCTATCGAGGGGTGGAAGTTGTCGGTGAAGGTGTCCGGCCAGATCATCGCGTCGCCCAGCGGCGCCGGCGGCCGCGGCGGCCGCTTCGCGAACCAGTCGGTGAACCGCTCCGGCGCGAACCGGGGGACCGGGCGGTCGGGGGAGATCCCGCCGAGGCGCTTGCCGAGCCGGGAGAGCCCGGGCAGCCGTCCCGCCCGGTTGACCAGGGCGGGGGCGACGCGAACCAGGCGCGCGAGCAGAGGTAGCCAGCCCATCGTGTAGTGGGCGGCCGGGCGGAGCCTGCCCTCGTAGTGGTGCGAGAGGAACTCCGCCTTGTAGGTGGCCATGTCCACATCCACCGGACAGTCGGAGCGACAGCCCTTGCATGCCAGGCAGAGGTCGAGGGCGTCGAGCACCTCGGTCGAGCGCCAGCCGTCCTCGATGGGTCCCGGTCGGTATTGCCCGTCGAGCATCTCGAACAGGAGCCGGGAGCGGCCGCGCGTCGAATGCTCCTCCTCGTTCGTCGCCCGGAATGACGGGCACATCACATTGCCGGAGTGGCTGCGGCAGTTGCCGACGCCGACGCAGCGCAGCGCCGCCCTGTCGAACCGGCCCTGGTCGTTCGGATAGGAGAAGTGCAGCTGTACGTCGACCTTCGGCCGGTAGTCGGCGCCGAGCCGCAGGTTCTCCGTCGGCCGGTACGGTGTGACCACCTTGCCGGGATTCATCCGGTCGTCGGGATCGAACAGTTCCTTCAGCCGTTCGAACGCCTCCATCACCCGCTCGCCGAACATGATCGGCAGCAGCTCGCCCCGCGCCTGCCCGTCCCCGTGCTCGCCCGAGAAGGAACCGCCGTACTCGGCGACCAGATGGGCTGCGCGCTCGATGAAGGCCCGGTAGTGGGCGATACCCTGTTCGGTGGTGAGCTCGAAGGGGATGCGGCAGTGTACACAGCCGTGACCGAAATGCCCGTACAAGGACACCTGGTCATAGTCGAACTCGCGCAGCAGGTCGCCGAAGTCGCGGAGGTAGTCGCCCAGCCGGTCCGGCGGCACCGCCGCATCCTCCCAGCCCGGCCAGGTGTCGGGACGGCCCGGGATCCAGGCCGTCGCTCCGAGCCCCGCCTCGCGGACCTCCACGATCTCGCGCTGATGCGCGGGGTCGTCGAACTCGCGGACCGCTGGTGCCGGATCCCGCTTCTCCAGGTCGGCGCGGAGGCGCTCGGCCTTGTCCCGCACCTCCTCCTCCGTCTGCCCGGGAAGCTCCACGACGAGCCACCCTCGCCCCTCCGGCAGCAGGTGAAGCGCCTCGGCGTTCTCGCGTTTGATCTTCTCGTTGCCCACCAGGACGTCGTCGAGGCCTTCGATCATCGTCGGACCGTACGGCGCGATGGCGGGGGCGGCGTCCGCCGCCTCGTGGATGGACGGGAAGCCCAGCACGAGCAGCGTCTTCTCGGGCGGGACAGGCACGAGTTCGAGCTCGGCATGCAGCACGGTGACGAGCGTCGACTCCGACCCCACAAGCGCTCGGGCGACGTCGAAGCCCGCCTCCGGCAGCAGCGAGTCGAGGTTGTAGCCGGACACGCGACGAGGGATGTCCGGGAACCGCGCGCGGATGTCGTCGCCGTAGTCGGCGGCGAGGGCACGCATCCCCTCGTATAGTTCGGCCCGCCTGCCGCCTTCCGCGCGGATCCGCTCCAGCTCCTCCTCGGCGGTGCGGCCCACCCACATGCGCACACCGTCGTAGGTCAGCACCTCCAGACGCCGGACGCTATCGGCCATCTTTCCGTAGGCCTGCGCGGTCGATCCGCAGGAATTGTTGCCGATCATCCCGCCGATGGTGCAATGCGAGTGCGTGGCAGGTTTGGGGCCGACCATCAACTGGTGTGGCGCGAGCTCGGCGTTCAGGTCGTCCAGCGCGATCCCGGGCTCGACGACGGCACGTCGCGCTTCGGGGTCGACGGAAACGAGGTGGTTGCAGTACTTGCTCCAGTCGATGACCACCGCATTATTCGTGCACTCGCCCGCGAGACTCGTTCCGCCGCCACGACTCAGCAGGGGCACACCGAGCTCCTGGCACACGGCCACCGTGTTGATGGCCGCCTGGACGGTGTGCGGGACGACGACTCCGATCGGTATCTGGCGGTAGTTGGAGGAATCCGTCGAGTAGGCGCCTCGCGACCCGTCATCGAATCGCACCTCGCCGTCGACCCGCGACCGGAGTCCGTCCGCCAAGGCGTGGAGGTCGATTCCTCCTGAGGTGATCGTGCTCATCGCAGATGCTCAGCCGTTCGAGCCGCGCTCCTCGAGGCGGCATTGCACGAGGGTAACCATGTCGCGGAACGTACCCTTCTGACGGTGGCGCGCAAAGGGCCAGCGCGCCGCAGCTCCTGCGAAAACTGCCAGAAAAGGCCGCGTTGGACCGCCGTCGCTCATCCGACGGCACGGGGTCGGATAGCGACGGCCGAGCCTACTCGGCGCCCAGGAAGCTCATCAATGATTGCGCCGCCACGACGATGCCGATCACCAGCGCACACCCTCCGACCGACGCACTGAAGGCGATCAGGCCGCGGCGGGATCGCCTGCCCGCCAGGGTGCTGCGATCGAACGACAGGGCGGAGATCTTGTCGATGTTCGGAGCCACCGTCGCCACGAACGGCTCTTGCGGGTCTTCATGCAGCCCGTAGGGCAGCGGCCTCCCCGGCCTGTCGGCGCGGAAGATTCCGTCCTCGTCCTCGCGGAGCTCGATCATGATTCCCCTCTCACGGCCGGTAGTCGCAATTTCGGCGTTCGTACAATGCGCGCGCTTGCTGGTCTCCCGATCGCGACCCGTTCAGTGAGCTGCCGACGACCATGAGAACAGCCACCACTCGCGCCGCGACGACGCTCAGTGCGTGAGCGATTCGCGTCACCACCCGATTCGACTGTGTCCTCATCGTCCGGCTCCCCCGATTGCGTCTGACGATACTCGAACCGTTCCCGCCCGAGGTAGTGACTCTGTTCCGGGGTGTCCTGTCGCGGGTAGCGTCGACCCGTGAGCGGACGAGGGAGAACGCCGCGAGGGATGATCGCGATCCGGCCCAGGGGTAAACCATCGTCCAACCCGGTGCCAGACTGTGCGCATGACTGCCCCCGTACTCCTCATCACCGGCTCGTCGTCAGGCATCGGGCTGGCCTCCGCCGTCGCCGCAGCCCGCCGCGGTTTCCGGGTCGTCGCGACGATGCGCGATCCCGCCAAGTCCGGAGCTCTTCAGGACGCCTGCCGGGAGGCCGGGGTCGAGCTCGACATCCAGCGCTTGGATGTGACCGATCAGGAGTCGGTCGCGGCCTGTTTCCGGCACATCCGGGACACCTACGGACGCCTCGACGCCCTTCTGAACAACGCGGGAGCCGGGCACGTGGGAACTGTGGAGCTCGAGAGCCTGGAGGAGATCCGGGCTGTGCTGGAGGTCAACTTCTTCGGGGTCGTGGCGGTGACGCAGGCGGCGCTGCCGCTGTTGCGCGAGAGCCAGGGGCGCCTCGTGACCGTCTCGAGCGTCGGCGGAGTGGTCGGCCAGCCGTTCAACGAGGCGTACTGTGCGGCGAAGTTCGCCGTCGAAGGGTTTCTGGAGTCGCTGACGCCCGTCGCCGCGTCGCTCGGGGTGCGGGTCACCATCGTTGAGCCGGGGGCTGTGAGCACGGAGTTCGTCGCGAACGTCGGGCTGGGCGAGACGCCGGCGGCGTTCGGGACACCCTACGAGGATGCGCTGCGCTCCTATCTCGCGCGCACGGCGCGGGCGTTCGACCCCGGCGTGGCGCAGGCCCCCGAGAGCGTCGCCGAGGTGATCGTCGGTGTGCTGGAGGCGGCGGAACCGCCGGCGCGCATCCAGACCTCGGAGAACGCGTCCCATTTCGCGGGTGTGAAGCTCGCCGACCTCGACGGCTCGCGGGTGCAGGCCGTCACCTCGGGCTGGGTGACACCGGCAGGCGCGTAGGCGGCACCCGACCGGAATCGGGCACGGCGCGAGCCCGGTACTGTTGTGTGGCGTGAGCGAAAGTGTGTGGGCTGCCCGTGCGGGAGACCTTCTGGAGAGGACCGCGTCCGCCGATCCGACCCCCGGAGGCGGTTCCGTGGCAGCCGTGGTCGGCGCCTTCGGCGTCGGACTCTTGACGATGGCCGTCGCCATCACCGCCGACGGTGAAGGGGCCGGACGACACCGACCGGCGCTCGACGACCTGCGCGACCGGGTCGCTCGTGCAGCGGATGCGGACACGCGCGACTTCGAAGCCGTGATGTCGGCGTACCGGATGCCCGCCGAGGATGACACGGAGCGGGATGCGCGCGCGAAGGCCATCGAGCAGGCCAGCATCCCCGCGACCGAGGGGCCGCTCGACCTCGCGGCAGCGCTCCTCGACGCGCTCACGCTGTCCCATGAACTGGAACCCGGCGTGAAACGGAACGTCGTCAGCGATGTGCTCGCCGGACGCGACGTGATCGCCGGCGCCGCCCGCGCGGCGCTCCGCACCGCCGACATCAACCTCGCCCAGCTCGAACGCCTCTCCTCCCCCGCAGCGCCCGGACTCCGCGCCCGCAGGGACGAGCTGGCGCAGTCCGTGGAGGATGCCGCATGACCGCCACCGTGCTCAACCCGTCTCCGATCGCGAAGGAGTACCTCGAGGAGGTGCGCCGCGACGTCACCGCTCTCGTCAAGGGCGGCCGCCGGCGGCCGCGCATCCTCGGCCTGCTCGGCCAGGAGGAAGGTCCGGCGGCGACGTACGCGCGCTACGCCCGGCGCGGGTGCGAGGCGGCCGGCATCCAGCTCGACGTGGAGCAGGTCGAGCCGTCGGAGGTGGAAGCGCGCATCGCCGTGGCGAACACCGATCCCACGATCGACGGGATCTTCCTCTATTACCCGCTGATGGACCGCGCGAACGACCACTGGCTGCGCGAACTCGTCGACCCCCGCAAGGATGTGGAGGGCATGCATTCGTTCTGGGCGCGGCTGCTCTACGAGAACCAGCGGCACGTGGATGCGGGAGGCGAGCTTCGCGCCATCCTCCCGTGCACGCCGTTGGCGATCATCAAGCTCCTGCAGCGTGCCGGCCTTCCGACCGAACGGGTCGGTGACGAGCCGCCGCTGGCGCGGATCACCGCCTGCGTCATCAACCGCAGCGAACTGGTCGGCCGGCCGCTCGCGGCGATGCTGGCGAACGACGGAGCGCTCGTGCACTCGCTCGATGTCGACGGGACGATGACATTCGAGCCCGCGATCGGGCGACGCGCGTTCGACGTCAGAGATTCCGGACTCGACCGCGCCGCGGCCCTCCGGGATGCCGACGTCGTCATCTCCGCGGTGCCGTCACGGGAGTTCGAACTGATCCGCGGCGACGAGATCCGCGAGAACGCGATCTGCGTAGACGTCGCCGAGTTCACGAACTTCGACCCGTCCGTGCTGGAGCGCGCGAGCGTCTTCGTACCGCGAGTAGGGCCGCTGACCGTCGCGATGGCCGCGCGGAACCTGCCACGCCTGCTCCGGCTCCGCGGCGACCAGTCGTAGACCGAGGTCGACGACCGGGCGCCACGGGAACCGCAGCGCGAAGGAGGGCTCAGGCGGCCTGGCGCTGGCGCGGAGCGAGGAGGTCGACCAGCTCATGCTGGCTGCCGCCCGTGCACACGAAGAACGTGAACGCGGCCGGCGACTCCACCGTGATCGTCAGCGCGACGTTGTCCCAGGCGTGGGCGGGCACCTCGAGGAGGCGGCCCATCTCGAAGGATCGTCGCTCCGCATCCCGCGCCGAGCCCTGAACCGTGAAGAACGCGTCGAGGGCGTCATCGTCGGCGGCGTCGGCCAGCCAGCCGATGATCGGCTCGGCCTGTGCGCTCAGCGGGACGACCTGGAACAGCGCGGGCGCCATCCGGTCGAGGGGAGTGTCCACGTCGATCGTGGGAACGGCGGCCGGACCTCCTACGGAGGTGATCGCGATCCAGCGTCCCGGCTTCACCGCCTCGATGGCAGTCAAAAGGGGACCATGAATAATGGGGTCGATGTTTCGCAGCATGGAAGCTTCGGGTACTTTCCATAAAAAGCGCAAACGTTGATGTGATGACGCGCAGGCATCAGCGTCGACGGTAACGGATGATCGGGTTTTCCATCGCCGATCGCTCGACGACGGTGCATCCCCCCATTGGTTCGGGGCCGCTGGGGTTGGTACGACAATACCGTTCTGTCCACCAAAGTGCGGACCCCAACTTGGGGGTCAAAATGGGGGCGATCAGGTGTCGGCGGGCGCACCCGGCGCCACGATCGCAGCCTCCAGGCGGCGGACGACCTCCAGGTAGTCCGCCGTCCA
The DNA here is from genome assembly GCF_058138205.1 of Leifsonia sp. RCC_180. Taxonomy (NCBI): domain Bacteria; kingdom Bacillati; phylum Actinomycetota; class Actinomycetes; order Micrococcales; family Microbacteriaceae; genus Leifsonia; species Leifsonia sp. RCC_180. The sequence goes on from NZ_CP200340.1 coordinate 2,014,736, forward strand.
GATGATGCGCACCGCGGTGGCGGTCGGCGTCATGTCACCCGCTTCGCCGAGCACGGCGGCCGCCAGCACGCCGTTGGCCGACGGGTCCGAGCCGGCAGGGCCCGGCAGCTCCTCCCGTGCGACGAGCGCGGTCGTCAGCCCGCCGTACCAGGACACGAGGCGCTCCACCCGGCCGTCGAGGGCCTCCCGAGCGGCGCTCCGATCGCCATCGCCGGCTGCCTGCCCGCGCCAGAGCTCCACAATGGCGTCGGCGGCGAGGCGCACGCCGGCCACCCCCGTGATCAGCGCCGACACCTCCGCGAGGGGACGTTGCTTGGACCCGCGCTCCGTCAGGTAGGTGCGGAACGCGTCATCGAGACGACGGGAGGCCGCAGCGGCCCGCATCGACTGCTGCCGGGGCTCGGGATGATCGGATGCCGTCTCATCGCAGCGCGTCATCCCGTAGTCGACCGCGGCGCGCAGGTAGTCGACGCTGGCCAGGTAGGCGTCGCCGATCGCGGACCGCAGTGACGCCGACGCGCCGCGCGGCCAGAACAGGGCGCCGACGCCGAGGCTCACCGCGCAGCCGAGCGCCACATCCTCGATCCGGATCAAGCCGACGGTCCAACCCGTCGGCGCGATCACGTTGAACAGCAGGACGATGACGATGGTGAACGCCGCCTGCCCGGCCGCGAACGAGATCGCCGCAGGCGCGACACCGGCGACGAGGATCGCGAGCGGCAGCACCAGCCACAGCACGACAGGATGCGCCCCGATCACGAACAGGGCCGCGGCCCCGACGACCACTCCCACCACCGTGCCCACGACACCGCGCAGAGCGGTCTGGCCGGTGCTCAGGGCACTCGACCGGAGCACCGACATCGTGCCAAGCACCACCCAGAACGAGTGCTGGACGCCGGTGAGCTTCGCCACCAGGACGGCGATCCCGAGGCCGATGCCGCCGCGGATGCTGTTGCGCAGCCACACCGACGTCTTCCCGACGAAGCCGGTGGCCCGCTCGGTCGCGGCGGCGAGCGGGCCGCTCAATCCGCCCGGCTGCCGGCCCAGCATCCTCTGCCACCAGGTCCGGCGTTCCGCCCGGGCGGTGAGGACGATGTTGCCGGCGACGGTCGCCACGGCGTACGCGAGCTCCTGCGCCCGGAAACCCGGGCCGAGGGCCGCCGCGAACTGCTCGGCCGCGCCGAGGCCGACGAGCCCGGAGGGCATGGGCGCGGGGGCGAGCGTCACGACCTCCACCCTGCTGCGCTCGTCGGCGAGGCGGCCGAGCGCGGCCTCCACCGCCGCCGGGTCGCCGCCGTGCTGCGCGAGGAGCGCGGCGCCCTCCTCCAGTACGTCCGCCGCGGTGGCGCCCAGGCTCCAGGCGGCCGAGTCCGCCGCGGATGGAGAGCCCGCCGCGTCCGGTGCTGTCGCCGCCCCTCGCCCGTGCCGGAGGAACTGGCCGATCACCGCATCCAGCCAGGTGAGCTCGTCGACCAGCCGGACGACGGTGCGCGCCGGCGCGCTCAGGCCGGTCGGTCGGTAGGGGGTGGCGAGGAACACCCGCTGCAGCGTCGCCACAGCAGCATCGCCTCCGGGATCGGCTGCCGCGGGTTCAGTGCCCGAGGGCGGCTCGACCGCGGTGCGGAGACGGGCGGCCAGGGCGCGGCACGCCTCCACCGCCGGACCGCGCAGCGGCTCGCGCACGGGCGCCGGCCACAGCACGGAGATCGCCACGACGCTGACCACCGCGGCGAGACCCCAGCCGAGCAGGCGGGGACCGATGGATGCGGCCGTGCCCGACAGGGTCACCGGGAGGATGAAGGCGAGCAGGAGGGACGTCGACGCCGACGCGATCACCGAGCTCACCGACCCGGCGAACAGGACACCGAACGCCACGACGGCCATCGCGACCGCTGACAGCCACACCGGCGAGGACGCCAACGTCCCCAGGGTGACGAGCGCGGCTCCGGCCGCCGCGAGGGCGAGCTGCGCTTGGATCCGCTCCCTCAGCGGCCCGCTGAAGTCGACGAAGAGCAGCATGGCGAACGACCCGAAGGCACCGAAGAGCGCGACCTCGGGATTCCGCAGCACCTGGCTGCCGACGAGGAACAGCAACGGCACGACGATCGCCGCACGTCCGGCCCGGCGCAGGGCGCTGAAGCCCGGGTCGTGCCGACCGAGCCAGGTAACCACCCGCACGCAGCCTCCTCCCCGTGAGTTCGCACGCCACACACTAGCTGTCCGCGGCTCGGCGTAGGAGGGGCGCTAGGCGGCCGGTCGCGGCTCCCGCTCGGACGCCCCGGTCTGGTTGAACAGGTAGTACAGGCTGAGCGCGGCGGCCGCGAGCAGCATCGCGGGAGCGCTCACGAGCCCGACGAGGGTGATAAGGGGGTAGAGGACGGTGCCGGCGCCGAAGCGCAGCATCGAGCGCCTGCGCGCCGCCGCATCCATCTCCCCCGTCGTGACGAGCACCGCCGAGATGCGGCCGTACAGCAGGGTGAACATGACGGCCATCCCGGTCATCGCTCCGCCGTACAGGACGGCGGCGACCCGGATGTCCGCCGCGTCGCCGTCCGCGAGAGCCCCGGCGAGCGTGGCCGTCGTGAACGGGATGGTCGTGACGAACATGAGGAGCATCAGGTTCCAGAACAGCAGCATCCGGTCCACCACCTCCACCAGACGCACGACCGCGTGATGGTTGACCCAGATCACCCCGATCACCAGGAAGCTGACCACGTAGGCGGCGAACGACGGCCAGGCGGCCAGCAGCTGCGCGAGCAGTCCCCCGGGCTCCCCCGGTTCGACGCGGAGGTCGAGGACCAGCAGCGTGATCGCGACCGCGAGGACGCCGTCGCTGAAAGCCTCGAGCCGCGTCTTGGACATCGTGGTCACCCCTTCGTCAGCGGTCGAGGACTCCGATCTGCGTCCCGGCCGAGTCGTAGACGTTCAGCGTGTCGCCGTCTGTCCGGGCACTCGCCGCCTTGCCGAGCCACGCGTCCACACCTTCGCACGCCATCTGCGTGGTCGCCAGCTTGCTGAAGGTGATCGCGTTCTTCGACTCGGTCCAGGTGCCGGTCAGGGTGTTGCAGCCGTCGTTGCCAGAGAGTTGGCCGCCGTCCTTCAGATCGAGGGTGGTCCCGGACGGGTGGTCGGAGGTCCAGGTCCCGGTGAAGTCCGAGGGATTGGGCGACGCGCAGCCGGCCAACGCCGCGATCAGAAGGCCGCCTGAGGCCATCGCCACCAGTCGACGGCCGGTGCGTCCGCGCCTGTCTGCCGTCATCGCATCCATCGACGACCCCCTCGTCTGCTCGCCGGCCGGACCACGCTGCGGCCGATCTGGGCCACAGTATGGGCGCGGTCAGGGGATGCGCGCTAGCCCGTCCCTACGGCGCTCAGGACGCGAGCGCCAGCTGCCGGAACCGGATGACGGACGAGTCTTCGCGTCCATCCGCACGGTCGTAGGCGGCGCGGATGGGGTTCACCGCGCGGCCGTTGGGGAGCACGACCTCCAGTCCCGCATCATCCGGCGCGCCGCGGCGGTGGGCGACGCGGGACCAGTGGCCGCCGTCCGTCCGCACCAGGATCTCGCCGATCAGGCAGCCCAGGCTCTGCAGCGTGAACTCGTCCCCGACGAAGCCGTCATCGCCGGCGAGGTCGGTGAACAGACGCTCGACGTAGACCAGGTCCTCCGGGGCGTAGGTCACGGTGTGGCCGTAGATGTCGCGGATCCCGCCCGCCATGGCGCCCGCGAGCAACGAGCCGACAGCGGGGTCGGGCCGCCGCCGGCGCGTCGCGTCGCGAGTGAACGGGAACATGCCACCCACGGTAGGCCTCCGGGCCAAGGCCGGGCTCGCCCCACTTCGAGTGGCCCCCGGAGCGGTCACCCCGCATCCCCATGCCGAGCCCGCACGAAGCCGAACGCGACCAGCGCACCGGTGGCGGCGGTGAGCGCGAGGCCGGCCACGGTGACGGCCGCACGGAACTCGCCGGTCTGCTGCACCGACCACCCCGCGTGTGCGAGGTCGCCCAGGAACAGCGCGGCCAGGATGGTGCCGGCCACGGCGAGACCGACACCGGACGCGACCTCGGACGCCGTGTCGGTGAGGGCCGCACCCGTGGTGGTCCTGCTCTCCGGCAGTCCCCGAAGAACGTTGGTCCCGGCCACCACACCGACCACCCGGATGCCCGCCGCCACGAGCGCGAGCGCGAGGGCGACCCAGACGTAGCCGAGCCGGCCCAGCGTGGCGTACACCGCGAGGCCCGCGACCACGGCGACAGCGCTCATCCCGGCCGCACGTTCGAGCCCCACCTTCCGCACGAACGGACCGATCACCGCTCCGCCGGCGATCAGCACGACGACCTGCGGCAGCATCCCGACGGCCGCGAGCGCAGGTGGCCAGCCCCAGTCGAGTTGGAGTTGCAGAGTGACCAGGTACGCGAGCCCGGCGGTTGCGAGCGAGGCGGCTGCCTTGAACGCCAGCCCGCTTGCGACGAGGGGATGCGCGAGCAGTGCGAGATCGAGCAGCGGATGCCGCGCCGATCGCTCGCGGATCACGAACAGCACGCCCGACGCCAGCGCGAGGCAGACGACGACCCACGGCTCCCAGGACCGGGCTCCCGCCTCCACGAACAACGTGGGCGCGATCAGCGCGAGCACGATCGTGGCCGTGCCGAGCGCGGCGCCGGCGAGGTCGACCGGCTCGCGGTGGAGCCCGGACGGGTCGTCCGCCGGGATGCCGAGGCGCACGCCGACGATGGCCAGCGCCGCGATCGGTACGTTCACCAGCAGCAGCACCTGCCACGGTGCGACGGCGAGAACGAGACCCCCGACGGTCGGTCCGATCGCCAGCCCGACCAGTCCGACCGTCGAAATCAGGGTCATCGCCTTCACCCGGAGCTCGTCGGCGGCGAACAACCGGAAGGCGAGGGCCATCGAGCCGGGAGTGGTCATCGCCGCGGCCAGGCCCATGGCGACACGGACGGCGATGAGTTCCTCGGCGGTCGTCACGAACGCCGTCGCGAGGCTGGCGAGCCCCAGCAGCAGGAGGCCCACCAGCATCACGCGTCGACGGCCGTACCGGTCGGCGATCGCGCCGAAGGCCAGCATCGACCCGCCGAAGACGACGGCATACGCACCGGTCACCCATTGCAGTCCGGTCGTCGACGCGTGAAGCTCGCGGCCGATCGTCGGCAGCGCCACGTTCAGGATGGAGTTGTCGAGCATCTCGAAGAGGAAGACGGCGGAGAGCCCGGCGAGCGCGATCCACGCCTCCCCCAGAGAAGCAGGGGTGCGGCGCGCGGGGGACGCCTTCGGGTCGGGGATGATGGGAGCGGTTCGTTCGGCGGACATGAGTGAAGGTTATGTCACTAAACTTAGTCGCACAACCCTTACGTGGGAGGGAAGCGGGAGAGCATGCCCAGGACAAGTGAACGCGGCGGTCCGGAGACGCGCGCCCGCATCGCCGGGATCGCGTCAGGGCTGTTCGTGCAACACGGGTTCGACGCCGTGACGGTCGCCGATGTCGCCCGCGCGGCCGGCGTCTCCAGCGTCACCGTCTTCAAACACTTCCCGCGCAAAGAGGACCTTTACCTCGACCGCTCCGCCGACGCGGAAGAGCTGCTCCGTGCGGCCGTCCGCGACCGCCCGGACGGGACGGACGTGCTCGACTCACTGCGGGCGACAGCGCTTCGCCTGCTCGAGGAACGGCATCCCCTCTCCGGCATCGACGAACGCTCCATCCCCTTCTTCCGCACCGTCGCCGGTTCGGCCGCGCTCACGGCCCGCGCCAGGGAACTCGGTGCCGAGTTGAGGGGGACGCTCGAAAGCGAGCTCGCGCGCGATCCGGCGTTCGAGGGCGATGCCGCGCTGCTCGCCGCCCTCTTCACGGCCGGGTACGAGACCGTGCTGGTGCAGGCCGCGCGTCGCCTCGTCGCCGGCGATCCCGCGGAATCGCTCGAAGCGGACCAGCGGGCGCGGCTCGATGACCTGTTCGAGGTGCTGCGCGGCGGGTTCGGGGCGGCCGGATCGGACAACCGGATCCGTCCACTGCGATAGTAAAGTTTCCCCAGGCCGCTCCGGCGACCGACTGCACTGGGCACGGACGAGGAGGAGCCGGTGGCGAAACGGACGCGAGCGACCGCCACAACGAGCACGCTCGCGCGCGTCAACCAGACGGCGATCATCGAGGCGCTCCGGGAATCCGGCGCCCTCTCCCGCCAGCAGCTCGGCGTGAAGACCGGCCTCAGCCCTGCCACCATCAACCGGCTCACCGCATCCCTCATCGAGGACGGCCTGGTGGTCGCCGCGGGGCAGGAGCCGTCGACCGGCGGCCGGCCGTCGGTGCTGCTGCGCTACGCCGGGAGCTCGCGACTCGTCGCAGCGATCCAACTGCGCGCAGAGACGGTGACCGGCATCCTCGTCGACTTCGACGGCAAGGTCGTCTTCCGGCGCTCGGTCCCGCTCGGGCCGCGGACCGCCAACGAGGGCGCCGACGCCGGTGCCGGCGACGCGCAGCGCGCACCCGACCAGGACCGCGAGCTCCGCAAGGTGTTCCGGCTGTTCGACGATCTGATCTCGACCGCCGACTCGATGGGCACACCCTGCCTCGCCGTCGGCATCGCCGTGCCCGGCGTGGTGCAGCAACCGGAGGGCGTGGTCGGCACCATGCCCGAATTCGGCTGGACCGGCGTGCCGTTCGGGACGCTGCTGCGTGAGCGCACGCACCTTCCGGTGGTCGTCGAGAACGACGCCAACGCACTCGCCTTCGGGGAGCTGCACACCGGCGCCGGCCGCGGGCTCTCGAGCCTGGTGGCCCTTTTCCTCGAAAACGGGCTCGGCGCCGGCATCGTCGCCAACGGCGAACTGCACCGCGGCGCCCGGGCGGAGGCCGGCGAGATCGGCTACCTGCTGATGGAGCGGTCCTCCCTGGAGCGCTCGTACGACGCGCGAGGCGACCTCGAGGACCGCATCGGCTCGCTTGCATTGACGCAGCGAGCGCGGGAGCGCGGGATGCCCATCCCGGCTACCGGATCCCTCACCGCGGAGGACGTGTTCGAGCTCGCCCGCGACGGCAACCCCGACGCCAAGGAGCTCGCCGACGAGATCCTCGACATGGTGGCGATCGCAGTGGCCGCGCTCGTGATCGTGCTCGATCCGGAGCTCGTCGTGGTCGGCAGCAGCTTCGTCGGCAGCTCGGACACGGTCATCCCCGGTATTCAAGAGCGGCTGCGCGGGCGCATCATCCGCGTCCCCCGCATCGAACCGGCCACCCACCGTGAGGATGCGGTGCTCCTGGGCGCGGCGGAACTCGCCGCCGCCGAGGTCAACGGCTTCGCCTACCTCGCGTTCTGACCCGTTCCCTCCTTCCGCACTCTTGACAGGTCCGCGGGCGGGGCTCTAGGTTTGGGCTACTTCTTCTCACTCCGATAGGAAAGAAGAAGCCTTCCCTACAGCGACGCAGAGGAGCAGACGTGATCGTCGGAATCGACATCGGCGGCACCAAGACGCACCTGTGCGTCGAGGACGACGCCGGCGGCGCGCTCCTCGACCGGTCGGTGAAGACCGCCGACTGGCAGCACGGCGGCGACCTCCACGCGGAGGACAACGTCCGCGGCCTCCTCGACCTGCTCGCCGACGTGTCCGGCGCAGACACCGCTCCCCTCGTCGTCGGCGCCCACGGACTCGACAGCGAGGCGCAGACCCTCGCCTTCTCCGAAACCCTCGCCGAGCTCCACGACGGCCCCGCCCTCGCGGTCAACGACGTCGAACTGGTCGGCCCGGCCGCGGGCTTCGACGAAGCGATCGCGGTCATCGCCGGCACCGGCAGCAAGGTCGTCGGCCGCCGCGCCGACGGGACGCTGGTGAGCGCCGGCGGCTACGGCTACATCCTGAACGACCCGGGAAGCGCGCCGGCGCTGGTCCGCGACGCCGTCCGCACCCTCTTCGACGCGGTGGATGAGGACGAGCCGCGCGACGCCCTGGCCGACGCCCTCTACGCGCACTTCGGGGTGCACGAGATCGTCGGCCTCTCGAACGCGCTCACGGTGCGGCCCCGGGTCACGGTGTGGGGCGCCGCAGCTCCGCTCGTCTTCGCCGCCGCCGAGGCGGGAAGCGCCCGCGCGACCCGGGTGATCGATGCCGCAGCGGACGAGCTCGCGCACAGCGTCGAACTCGTGCACAGGCGCGGTGCCGCGGGCACCGACGTGGTCTGCGCGGGCGGCGTGATCAGCCACCAACCGCGGCTCTTCGACGCGCTCGGCGAGCGCCTCCGCGCCCGCGGCCTCACCCACTCCATCCACCTGCTGGACGTCCCGCCGGTCCGCGGCGCGCTCGCGCTCGCCCGGCGGCTCACGGAGGCGGCCACCGCTGTCCCCTTCGCACCAACAACACCATCACGGAGGAAGTCATGAGAATCACATCCACCGGGCGCCGCCGCGGCCTCGCGGGCCTCGCGCTCGCGGCGACCGCCGCTCTCGCGCTCAGCGCGTGCAGCGTCACCGGCGCCGGCAACTCGTCGGGAGGCGAGGGCGACGGCACCGGGACCATCAACGCCCTGTTCATGAAGCAGGCCGGCTACTCGGAGTCGGACGTCAACTCGATGATCAAGGCGTTCGAGGCGAAGAACCCGAAGATCACGGTCAAGCCGACCTTCGTCGCCTACGAGGCCCTGCACGACAAGATCGTCACCTCGGCCCCCGCCGGCACCTACGACGTGGTCCACCTCGACGTGATCTGGCCGGCCGAGTTCGCATCCAAGGGCATCATCACGGATGTGACCAAGCGCTTCCCGGACTCGTGGAAGAGCGACATGCTCGGCGGGGCGCTCTCCAGCGCCGAGTACAAGGGCAAGTACTACGGCGTGCCGTGGGGACCCTCCACCAAGTTGTTCTTCTACAACAAGGACATGCTCGCCAAGGTGGGTGCCTCGGCCGACGACGTGAAGACCTGGGACGGCGTCCTCACGGTCGCGAAGAAGCTGAAGGACGCGGGCGTCGTGCAGTATCCCATCGCCTGGAGCTGGGCACAGGCCGAAGCGCTGGTCTGCGACTACGCCGAACTGCTCGGCGCCTACGGCGGGCAGTTCACCGACTCCAGCGGCAAGCTCGCCATCAACAAGGGTGCGGGCGTGCAGGCGCTCGAGTTCATGAAGAAGTCGCTGGATGAGGGACTCACCGACCCGGCGTCGACCACCTTCCTCGAAGACGACACCGACAAGTCCATGGCCTCCGGCAAGACGGCGATGGAGCTGAACTGGGAGTCGACCTTCCGCGACCAGAACGACCCGTCGATCTCGAAGGTCGTCGGCCAGATCGCGGTCACCCCGCCGCCGGCGGGCCCGAACGGCGACAACCCGGGCGTCAACGGCTCCATGGCCCTCTCCATCGGAGCCAAGTCGAAGCACCAGCTGGCCGCGTGGAAGTTCGTCGAGTACATGACCAGCGAGGCCGTGCAGGACAAGTACGTGAAGAGCTCGATGACGAACTGGAAGTCGAGCTACACCAAGGAGGACATCACCAAGACCAACCCCGAGGTCTTCGCGGCCGCCGGCAAGGCGTACGACTCGATGATCCTCCGGCCGCCGGTGGCGAACTACAACTCGGTCTCGCAGGCCATCCAGGTGGAGCTGCAGAACGCGCTGCTCGGCAAGAAGTCCCCGCAGCAGGCCCTCGACGACGCGGTCAAGGCCGCGAACGAGACCCTCGGATGACCGGCGTGTCGGTCGCCGGAGTCGAGACGGAGCGACGCACCCCCACCGCCGAGGGTCGCCGTAACCGCCGCAAGCGCGACAACCAGGGGAGGCTCGCCTTCTGGCTGCTTCTCCCGGCCGCGCTCGCGGTGTTCGGGGTGATCGTCTACCCCATCCTCCGCACCCTCCTCATCTCGTTCTTCGAGGTGAATTCGGCCCTGGCGACCGACACCCCGTTCGTCGGGCTTCAGAACTACGTCGACGTCCTCACGTCATCCGGGTTCTGGGCGGCGATGGGACGGACGCTGTACTTCACGCTCGTCTCCACCGCCCTGGAGCTGGTCTTCGGCCTGATCGTCGCGGGGCTGCTGAACGCGAAGCTGCGGGCGCGCTGGCTGTTCCGCGCGATAGTCATCATCCCGTGGGCGATCCCCACCATCGTCAACGCGGCGATGTGGAAGGGCATCTTCAATGCGCAGTACGGGTCGCTGAACGCCGCGCTCACCCAGCTCGGCATCATCGATCAGTACCAGGCGTGGCTCGGCGATCCGACGCTCGCCCTGAACATGGTGATCATCGCCGACGTCTGGAAGACCACCCCGCTGGTCGCCTTCTTCCTGCTCGCCGGACTCACGTCCATCCCGACAGAGATGTACGAGGCGGCCAAGGTCGACCGGGCCAGCTGGCCGCGGATCTTCCGCTCCATCGTGCTGCCGATGCTGGTGCCGTCGATCTCGATCGTCCTGGTGCTGCGCACGGTGGAGGCGTTCAAGGTGTTCGACATCATCTACGCGATGACCCGCGGCGGGCCCGTGAACGGCACGCAGACCGTCGCGTACTACGCGTACACGACGGCCTTCTCCGACCAGAACTTCGGGGTCGGGGCTGCACTGTCGTACATCATCGTGCTGGTCATCCTGGTGCTGACCTTCATCTACCTCCGCATGCTGCGCCGATCCGAGATGAGCCTGCTGTGAAACGGACCACCCGCAACTCGATCCTCATCCACGCGGCCGCGGTTGTCGTCTCGATCATCATCCTGCTGCCGTTCGGCTGGATGGTGGCCGCCAGCGTGACGCCGCAGCGCATCCTCATCTCCACACCGCTTCAGTGGATACCGGACACGCTCGACTGGAGTCGGTACGAGCTGATCTTCCGCGGCGGCGGGGAGAGCGTCGGCGCGACCTTCCGCGCGGCACTGGCCAACACCACCATCGTCGCGGTCGGGACCGTCGCTGTCTCGATGGTCGTCGGCATCCTGGGTGCGTACGCGTTCGCGCGGCTGCGGTTCCGCTTCCGTCAGGCGGTGCTCATCCTCTTTCTGGCGACGTACATGCTGCCGCAGATCGCACTGCTGATCCCGCTGTACCTCATCCTGAACTCGCTCGGCCTCCTCGACAGCGTGATCGGCCTGATCATCGTGGACTGCTCGCTGGTCGTGCCGTTCGTGCTGTGGATCCTCAGCAACTACTTCCTGACGATCCCCGAGGAGCTGGAGGAGGCCGCGCGCATCGACGGCGCGACCCGGCTCGGCGCCCTGTTCCGCGTCGTCCTCCCGGCCGCCCGGCCCGGCATCTTCGCGGCCATCATGTTCGCGTTCCTGCTCGCGTGGGACGAATTCATGTACGCGCTCATCTTCACCTCGTCGAACGCGGCGAAGACCCTGCCGGTCGCGATCAGCGAGTTCGCCGGCCGGTACACCACCGACTTCGGCCTCGTCGCAGCGGGCGGCATCCTCGCCGCTATCCCGCCGATCGTCGTCGCCCTCATCTTCCAGCGCTACGTCGTCAGCGGCATGGCCGCCGGCGCCGTCAAGGGCTGAGCGACCACCCCTCCCCTCACAGAAAGATCTCCATGGAACCCACAGCTTCATTCGTCGACGCCATGCGCGCTCAGCCCGAGAACCTCGCCCTCGCCCACGAGACGCTGCTGCGCGACCTCGCCGCCGCCTCGCTGCCGCACTGGGGCGCCGACGACAGCGTCGCGGTCGTCGCGATGGGCGCATCCCTCAACTCGTCGCACACGCTGGTCGCCGCGCTCGGAGCCATCGGCCGCCCGGCCGCCGCCTTCGTCGCGTCGGACGTCGCCGACGGGTTGCAGCGCGTGCGCGCCGACCACAGCATCGTCGTCTCCGAGTCGGGCCGCAGCCCCGAACCGCTCGCGGCCGCGCGCACGCTCGCTGCGGGCACGCGAATCGGCCTCAGCAACTTCCCCGGTCAGCCGATCAAGGACGAGGTGGGTGCGGTGCTCGGCTTCGGCGGGTTCCCCGACTCGCCCGTCTACACCAGCGGATTCACCGCGACGATTCTGGCGTACGCGCTGCTGCTCGACCATGTCGGTGCGCTCGATTCGGGCGCGGAGGGCGCTCGCATCCCGTCGCGGGCCGCCGACGCGCTCCGGGACTACGCCGACGTGGCGGAGACGGTCGGCCGCGTGCTCGCGGCGGCGAAGACGATCGACGTCGTCGGCCGGGGCGGCTCGCTGACCGCGGCGGCCGAGCTGTCGCTCATGGTGCGGGAGGGACTGCGCACGCCGAGCTCCGCGTTCGAGACGTTCCAGTACCTGCACGGGCCGATGGAGGTGCTGTCGGACGACGACGCCCTGGTGATCTTCGGCGACGGGCGGGAGCTCAGCATCCCCTGGTCGGTTCTGGATGCGGGAGTGCCGGTCGTGCTCGTGACGGCCGCCGACGCGTCGGCGGTGCCGGGAGCCGGCCACGCCAACCTGACGGTCGTACAACTTCCGTCCGGGCTGGGCATCTTCGAGCGCGCGGTCGTCGAGACGGTGATCGGACAGCTCGCGATCGCCGCAGCCATCGAGCACAAGCCGTACCCGTTGGAGGAGTTCCTGTACCACCAGGACGACACCAAGCTGCCGGTGCGTTAGGCACGCCCGGGCCGCAGAGCCTGTTGACGAGACGGCTCAGCGGGAGTCAGATGAAGGCATGATAGCTCTCATCGTGATTCTGCTGGTGATCTGGCTGGTCCTCGCCATCCTCGGCTTCGCCATCAAGGGACTGCTGTGGCTCGCCATCCTCGGCCTGGTGTTCTTCGTGATCACTGCGATCGTCGGCTGGATGAGGAGAGGCGCCAACCGGACCTGATCACTCCTTCGACCGCAGCGGCGGCCGTGCTCACCTCGAGCACGGCCGCCGCTGTCGTTTTCGGGGGTGCTATCGAAGGATGTAACCGCTCCCATCTCCTTCGATTGGCAGTAGTGAAGGAGATTCGGCGGCGAAACGGCCGAATCTCCTTCGATAGCCGGAGGGCGGAGGGGCGGAGGGCGGAGGGCGGAGGGCGGCGGAGGGCGGAGGCGGCCGGCGGTCGGCAAGGGAACGTCAGGGCTGCTCTTCGTCGGCGAGCGCGTCCGTCTGCAGGGTGTCGGCGTTCTCCTCGTCGGCCGGGAGCTCCGGGGTGGGGTCGAACGCTCCTCCCGAGGGCGCCTGGCCGGCGGCCGTGGGCTGGTCGTGCACGGGGGTGTCGGACGGTGCGGGGGCGCCCTGCGGAGCGCCCGGCGTCGTGGAGTCGTCGCTGGGGGTCAGTTCGTCGGTCATGGCCCCAGTCACGCCCCGACCGGCGGATGTAGCAAGGGGGTCGATGAATCCGATCACCCGCAGCGGTTGGACTTCCCACGGCGCAGGGACGAATGTGGACGCATGGCCTACGTTGCGAACCCCTCCCGATACGACGACATGCTCTACCGCCGCACCGGACGAAGCGGCCTCGACCTGCCCGCGCTGTCCCTCGGCCTCTGGCACAACTTCGGCGACGACCGGCCGTTCGAGACGCAGCGGGCGATCGTGCGGCGGGCGTTCGACCTCGGCGTCACCCACTTCGACCTGGCCAACAACTACGGCCCGCCCTACGGCGCCGCCGAGATCAACTTCGGCCGCATCCTCAGCGAGGACCTGGCGCCGTACCGCGACGAGATCATCGTGTCGAGCAAGGCCGGCTGGGACATGTGGCCCGGCCCGTACGGCCAGGGAGGCGGCGGCCGCAAGTACGTGCTCGCCAGCCTCGATCAGTCGCTGAAACGCCTGGGCCTCGACTACGTCGACATCTTCTACTCGCACCGGCCCGACCCCTCGACGCCGCTGGAGGAGACCATGCAGGCGCTCGACACCGCGGTCCGCTCAGGCAAGGCGCTCTACGTCGGCATCTCCTCCTACAGCCCGGAGGAGACCAGGCGAGCCGCCGAGATCCTGGACGACCTCGGCACGCCGCTCCTCATCCATCAGCCGTCGTACTCGATGCTGAACCGCTGGATCGAGTCCGAGGGACTGCTCGACACCGTGGACGAGCTCGGCGTGGGCGTCATCGGCTTCACCCCGCTGGCTCAGGGGATGCTGACCGACAAGTACCTCGAGGGCGTGCCCGAGGGGTCGCGGGCGACCCGGGGCGACTCCTTCGACACCGGCTGGCTCACCGACGAGGCGATCGGGCACCTGCGGGCGCTGAACGACATCGCCGGCCCGCGAGGTCAAACGCTCGCGCAGCTCGCCCTGGCGTGGGCCCTGCGCGACGACCGCGTCACTTCCCTCGTCATCGGAGCGAGCAGCGTCGGCCAGCTGGAGCAGAACGTTGCCGCGCTGGGCGCGACGTCGTTCACGGATGCCGAGCTGGCTGCGATCGACGAGCACGCCGTCGACGCCGGTGTGGACCTGTGGGCCGGCGCCCGGCGCGGCGAGGTGTGAGCGCCCGCGGGTACCACTTCCGCTGACGGCCGTCATCCCCTGCCGCCTTTCGGTGTGCCCGCTTAGCGTTGAGAATGAGCACGCTGGATGTGACGACGGCGCCGCACGGCGCCGGAGTGTTCCCGGCGTGTGTGGGGCGGATCCCGGGCACCCGGCGTGAGCAGCAGGGCTGCCCGGGATCCGGTTACCCGCCGCCTGTGAGTTTCGGTAGCGCTCGCCCATTCGTAGCCCAGGGTTTGCTGGTTGTCTCGACAGTGTTCCCGTCCGACGTCTAGAAGCTGAGATATGACCGTCCTCGTCGAGCCGGACACCCGAGCCGTCCGGCCGCCGCGCAGGCTCGGGCCGTGGACGATCGCGCTCGCATTCGGGCTGGCGGCGACGGTGCTGTCCGCCGCGTTCAGTTGGGTCCCGTCGCTGTGGGGCGACGAGGCGGCGACCCTCCTGTCGGCGAAACGCCCGGTCGGCAGCCTGCTCGGGATGCTGCTCCACGTGGATGCGGTGCACGGCCTCTACTACCTCGGCATGCACGGGTGGATCCGGCTGGCCGGGGAGAGCGCGTTCGCCTTGCGCCTGCCGAGCGCGCTGGCGGTCGGGGCGGCCGTCGCAGCCGTGACACTGATCGCCGGTCGTCGCGGCGGCAGGCGCGCAGCACTCGTGGCCGGGGTCGTCGCGTGCGTACTCCCCCGTCTGACCTACGCCGGCGAGGAGGCGCGCTCGTACGCCTTCACCGCTGCCGCGGCCGCGTGGCTCACCCTCCTGCTGCTGTGGCTGATCGACGGAGGCGGCCGGCGGCTGACGCCGGGCGCGCGCAGGCTCGCCTGGGTGCTGTACGGCGCGGGGATGGCGCTGACCTCGTACCTCTTTCTCTACACGGCGACACTGCTCGTCGCCCATGGAGTCACGTTGCTGGCCTCGCGGGCGTCGCGGGCGACCGCGCGCTGCTGGGCACTGGCCTCGTCAGCCGCCGTACTCACCCTGGTGCCGCTCGCGGTGCTCGCCTATCTCGAGCGCAATCAAATCGCGTACCTGGGCGAGACACCGGACGACCCGTCCATCTGGTACTACTTCCTCTGGTTCGGGATGCCGTGGGTCGCCATCGCCGCCTGGGCGCTGATCGGTGTGGCGCTGTGGCCGGCCTGGCGGGCGTGGCGGCTGCGCGCAAACCGCCCGGTCGCTCCAGGGTCGCGTCCCGTCTCGACGGTGCTGGTCGCATCCACCTGGCTGTTCCTCCCGACGGGCGTGCTGCTGCTGGTCAATGCGGCGTTTCCGCTGTACACCGGCCGGTACTCGACATTCGCGGCGCCGGCGGCGGCCCTCCTGGTCGCCGAGGGCATCTTGGTGCTCGGGCGGCGCCTCGGCCGTGACCCTCGACGCGTGGTGGGCGCGACCGTCACCGCGACCCTCGTCTTCGTCGCCCTGTGCGCGCCGGTCTACGTGCTGCAGCGCGGGCCCTACGCCAAGAACGACAGCGACTGGGCGGAGGTCAGCGCAGCTATGGCAACCAATGCGGCTCCCGGCGACGCCGTGGTGTTCGACCAGTCGGCGAAGCCGTCGCAGCGCCCTCGCCTGGCGATGCGCACCTACCCGGCGGGGTTCGCCGGACTGAAGGACCCGACGCTCCGTGTGCCGTACTACCGCAATGACGGATGGGCAGACCGCCAGTACTCGGTCGCTCAGGCCGACCATCGCGGACGGTTCGACGGTATCGAGCGGGTCTGGCTCATCGAACTGGACATCGAGGGCGTCGAAGACACCTGGGGCCTCCGCGACCTGCACACACTCGGGTTCGCCGAGACGGGCCGACACATCGAGACCCACCGCAGCGACATCATCGAGCTCACGCGGTGAGCGGCATCACCCGGTGAGCGGGCTCAGGCGGCTTCGACCGGCTGGATGAGCTGCGGCCCGTCGTCGCTCGTCTTGAACGGTGCGACCTGGTCGAAGTGCAGCGTCTGCGCCTCGGCGACACCCGCGCGCACGGCTTCGTCGACGAGCGCCTGGTCGCCGACGATCGACGGGTCGATCCAGTGCTGCCACAGCTCCTCGGGCAGGATGACCGGGTTGCGGTCGTGGATGTCGGCGAGGGTCTGCACAGCATCCGAGGTGAGGATGGTCGCCGTCAGCACCCAGCGCTCCGGGTCGTCCTCTTCCTTGCTGTGGTCGCGCCACCACGAGTAGAGGCCGGCGAAGCCCATCAGCCGCCCTTCGGGATAGCGGATGAAGTACGGCGTCTTGTGACCTTTCTCACCCTGCCACTCGTAGTAGCCGCGGGCGAGCACGATGGCGCGGTGCGATTGGACCGGCTTCCTCCAGGTCGACTTCTCGGCGATCTCCTCCGCCCGCGCGTTGAAGGTGGGGAACTTCAGCTTCAGGGTGTCGGACCACGAAGGCACCAATGACCAGTGCGCGCGCTCGAACCGGAGTTCGCGGGTCTTCGCCGAGTCGATCAGCACGGGGATGTCGTCGGTCGGCGCGATGTTGTAATCGGCCTCCCAGTCGGCCGTCCATTCCTCGGGCCGCCGCCCGGTCGCCTCAACGAATTCGGTGATCTCGGCGTTGACCCTGTCGTCCATCGCGAACCTGCCGCACATGCGCCCCAGCATAGGCGTGACGACCGACACGAACGTCGTGAGCAGCTTCGCCGAGCGAAAATGAGCAATTTTCACCCCCAAAAGCGGGTGACGCGAACCTGTGAAAGCGATGTATTCTCACTTTTGTGCATTGGTGAGGAACAGTCACTTTAAGTCTCTCGACCACACCCGATCACACCACCCGATGCAACACCAACCCGACCCGCAGGTGACACCCGTGTACCCGATTCTGCCGCGCCGAGCGCTTCCCGCACTCAACCCCATCCGTCTGGGGAGCGCTCGGCGCGCGCAAAGCCACGGACGTCACCCCCTGAGCGGAGTCGGCGGCGGTGAAGCCGTTCGAGACCACGGTTTCCCCCCAGCCGCCGTCGGCTCCCCGGTGGCCCAGCAGACGGAGGCGGCCGCATGACCGTCATCCGCCCCCGCCTCCACGCACCCGTCGCACCCGCCGAACTGGCCGGGCTGATCTCGGGACGCACCTGGGCCCGCCTGTACCGCTATCGTCTCCTCGCAACGGACACGGCCATCATCCTGGTGGCCACCATCGGGGCGGTGTTCGTCCGCTTCGGCTTCGACGACGCGGCCGCACCGACGTCCGGCTTCCACATCGACTACCTCTACCTGTCGCTGCTCATCGCCGCGACCTGGCTGTTCACGCTGTCCGTCTACCACACCCGCGATCCGCGGGTCGTCGGCCTCGGCGTCTCCGAGTACCGCCGGGTCGTCTCGGCGAGCGCCATCACCTTCGGCGTTCTCGCCATCTTCTTCCTGGTCGCGAAGGTCGACATCGCCCGCGGCTACTTCATCGTCGCTCTCCCGGTCGGGATGACCGGGGTGCTCTTCTCGCGCTGGCTGTGGCGGCACTGGCTGATCCGCCAGCGCACGTTCGACCACTACCTCTCGCGAGCGCTCGTGGTCGGCCGCTTCGACGACGTCGACTACGTCGTGAACCAGATCCACCAGAACTCGGGAGCGGCCTACAAGGTCGTGGGCGCTGCTCTCGATACCGGAAAGCGCAAGGGGGCGAAGAAGGACGCCGAGCTCCGGCGCCACATCGCCGCCCCCGAGCGCGAAATCCCAATCGTCTCCGACCTGTCGGGGGTCGCGGACGCTGCGGCGCGGCTGGGCGCGGACACGGTGATCGTGGCCGGCCGCGCCCTCAGCAGCGGCGATTTCGTGCGCAAGCTGGCCTGGAAGCTGGAAGGGACGGCGACGGAGCTCGTGCTCGCCTCCCCGCTGACCGACGTCGCGGGTCCCCGCATCCACTTCCGTCCGGTGGAAGGGCTCCCGCTCATCCACGTGGAGATCCCGCAGTTCGAGGGCGGCAAGCACGTGCTCAAGCGGGCCTTCGACTTCTTCGCGTCGGGGCTCGCGCTCCTGATCCTCTCTCCCCTGTTCCTCGCCGTCGCGATCGCCGTGAAGCTCGACGACAACGGGCCGGTCATCTTCGCGCAGGAGCGCGTCGGCCGCAACGGCGAGCGCTTCACGATGTACAAGTTCCGCTCCATGGTCATCGACGCGGAGTCGCGGCTCGCCGCCCTGCGCGAGAACAACGACGGCCAGGGCCTCCTCTTCAAGATGAAGCACGACCCGCGGGTGACCCGCGTCGGTCGGACGCTGCGCAAGTTCTCGCTCGACGAGCTCCCGCAGCTGGTCAACGTCTTCCTCGGCGACATGAGCCTCGTCGGCCCGCGCCCGCCGCTCCCCTCCGAAGTGGAGGTGTACGAGAACCACGTCCACCGTCGCCTGTACATCAAGCCGGGCCTCACCGGCATGTGGCAGGTGAACGGCCGCTCCGACCTCTCATGGGAGGAGAGCGTCCGCCTCGACCTCTACTACGTGGAGAACTGGTCGCTCACCGGCGACCTCGTCATCATGTGGCGCACCGTCAAGGTTCTGACACATCCCGTGGGGGCGTACTGATGCGCCCCCGCCCCACCCCCGGCAACGAACCGCTCCACCAGCACCGCCCCGACCACCCCCTCCCCGACCACCGTCTTCCCGACCACACAGACACCGAGGTTGTCATGCGCACACCACACCGCCCTCGCTCTCGCTCGCTGGGCATCCTGACCTCCGCACTCGTGGGCGCAAGCCTCGTGTTCGGCGGCCTTGCGATCGCTCAGCCCGCAGCTGCGGACACGGCGCCACCCGATCCCACCAACCCTGCGACGCCGGTGACCGTCAGCGACGACGTGCTCCCGACGCCGCAGGTCAACGGCGTGGTCTGGGCGCAGACCGTCGTCGGCAACACGGTGTACGTCGCCGGCAAGTTCACCTCCGCCCGCCCGGCAGGGTCGCCGGCAGGCACGAACGAGGTCGCGCGCAACAACCTCCTCGCCTACGACATCACCACGGGCACGCTGCTCCCCTTCGCGCCGAACCTGAACGCACAGGCGCTCGGGATCACAGCGTCGCCGGACGGAACCCGCGTGTACGTGGTCGGTGACTTCACCTCCATCGACAGCAAGGGCTATTACCGGCTCGCGGCGTTCTCGACGGCTACGAACACCATCGTCAGCTCGTTCAAGCCGATCATGGAGTCGCAGACCCGCGCGGTCGCCGCATCCAACACGGTGGTCTACACCGGCGGCGACGCGTCCACCATCAACGGCGTCGCACGCAAGTACGTCGGAGCGGTGAGCGCGACCGACGGCTCGACCCTCAACTGGCAGGCCGACGCGGACGCCGCAGTGGATGCGCTCACGCTGACCAAGGACGGCTCCAAGCTGATCGTCGGCGGCCGCTTCCAGAACATCGGCGGCGTCGCCAACTACGGCCTCGCTGCGGTCGACGCGAACACGGCGGCCATCCTGCCGTTCGCGGCCAACCAGACGGTGCGCAACGCCGGCACGCAGGCGAGCATCACCGCCCTGTACGCCACCAGCGACCGCATCTACGGCTCCGGCTACGTCTTCGGCGCAGGCGGCAACCTCGAGGGCAGCTTCTCGGCCGACCCGAACACGGGAGCGATCAACTGGGTCGAGGACTGCCACGGCGACACGTACTCGATCTACCCGCAGGGCGACAACGGCCCGCTGTACGTGGCCGGCCACCCGCACTACTGCGGCAACATCGGCGGCTTCCCGCAGACCAGCCCGACCTGGACGTTCTACAACTCCATCGCGTTCAGCAAGGCTGCGACCGGCACCATCACCGCTGACCCGTACGGCTACTACAACTGGGCGGGCACCCCGTCCCCGTCGCTGCTCGACTGGTTCCCGAAGTGGACCGTCGGCACCTTCACCGGGCAGAGCCAGGCCACCTGGAGCGTCTCGGGCAACTCGAAGTACGTCGTCTACGGCGGCGAGTTCCCGACCGTGAACGGCATCGCGTCGCAGGGCCTCGCCCGGTTCGCGGTCCCGTCCGCAGCTCCCAACAAGGTCGGCCCGCAGGGCATCCCGCTCACCCCCACCGCAGCGTCGTTCAACGCCGGTGAGGTGCGCGTCAGCTTCGCAGCCACCTACGACATGGACAACGGCTACCTGACCTACAAGGTGTACCGCGACGCCGGCACCACGCCGGTGTACCAGACGACCGTGCGCTCCAACTTCTACACGCGGCCCATGATCGGCTTCACGGACAAGGGCCTCACGCCCGGCAGCCACCCGATCTACCACGTGAAGGTCTACGACCCGTTCAACAACACCACCTCGCGTGACACCAACGCGGTTACGGTCGCGGCCACCAACAGCGGCGGCCCGTACGCCGACTCGGTGACGCAGGCGGGCGCATCCTCCTACTGGCCGCTGGATGAGGCGAGCGGCACCACCGCGTTCGACCACATCGGCTTCAACGACCTGCAGGAGACCGCGGTCACCCCGAGCGCTGCAGGACCGATCGCCGGAGTGACGGCGAGCACGTTCAACGGCAGCACCAGCCTGGCCGTCACGCCCACCGCGATCACCGGGCCCGACACGTTCACCGTCTCGGCGTGGTTCAACACCACGACCACCAGCGGCGGCAAGATCATCGGCTTCGGCAACGCCAACACCGGTAACTCGGGCAGCTACGACCGTCACGTCTACATGGACAACAACGGACGCATCTACTTCGGTGTGTACCCGGGATCGGTCCAGACGCTGAACAGTGCCGCCGGCCTCAACGACGGGCAATGGCACCAGGTGACCGCCTCCCTCGGCGCGAACGGCATGCGGCTGTACATCGACGGCAAGCAGGTCGGCTCCCGCACCGATGTCACCAGCGGTCAGGGCTACACCGGCTACTGGCGGGTCGGCGGAGACAACATCGGCGGCTGGACCAGCCAGCCGGCGAGCAACTTCTTCTCCGGCAGCATCGGGCAGGTCGCGATCTACCCGACGGTCCTCGACCGCAGTGTGGTCGTGAACCAGTACGTCGCCTCCGGACGCCCGTCGCCTCTGGCGCCGGCACCCGCCGACGCCTACGGCGCCGCGGTGTACAACGGCAACCCGGACATCTTCTGGCGTCTCGACGAGACCAGCGGATCGACGGCCAACAGCGCCGACGCGTACACGAACAACGGCACCTACTCGGGCACCGCGACCACCAAGAACCAGACCGGAGTGCTCCCTGGAACCGCGGACAAAGCGGTGAAGTTCAACACTCCGCTCTTCGGTTCTGGCGGAAGCCTCGTGACGAGCAACCAGCAGTTCTCCAATCCGACCACCTACACCGAGGAGATCTGGTTCAAGACCAGCACCACCAAGGGCGGCAAGCTGATCGGATTCGGCGACGCCAAGACCGGGCTGTCGGGCAGCTACGACCGTCACGTCTACATGCAGGACGACGGACGGCTCGTGTTCGGCACCTGGACCGGCCAGACGAACACCATCACCACCCCGAACCCGCTGAACAACAACCAGTGGCACCAGGCGGTCGCCTCGCAGGGCGCCGACGGCATGAAGCTGTACATCGACGGCGCGCTCGTGGGCACCAACCCGCAGACCGGCGCTCAGGCCTACAACGGCTACTGGCGCATCGGCGGGGACAACACCTGGGGTTCGACCAGCCCGTACTTCAGCGGCACGCTGGATGAGGCGGCTGTCTACTCCACGGTGCTGTCGGCTCAGGATGTGGCCAACCACTACAGCCTGGCGACCACCGGCACCCTGCCGAACCAGACCCCGGTCGCCTCGTTCACCCAGAACACCTCGGTGCTCACGGTGAACGTGGACGCCTCGGCCTCCACGGACGCGGACGGCACCATCGCCTCCTACGCCTGGGACTTCGGAGACGGCACGACGGGGAGCGGCGCGACCGCATCCCACACCTACGGCGGCACCGGCGTCTACGCCGTGACGCTGACGGTGACGGACAACCAGGGCGCGACCAACGCGACCACCCAGAACGTCGGGGTGACCGCACCGCCGCCGAACCAGCCCCCGGTGGCCGCATTCACCTCGAACGCGACCTTCCTGGATGCCTCGTTCGACGCCTCCGGCTCGTCCGACCCTGACGGAACCATCGCGTCCTACGCCTGGGACTTCGGAGACGGAGCGACGGGGACCGGCGTGACCGCGACCCACAGCTACGCAGCCGCGGGACCGTACACGGTGAAGCTGACGGTGACCGACGACAAGGGCACCCCGGTGAGCATCACGCACGACATCACCGTGCAGGCTCCGCCGCCGAACCAGGCCCCGGTGGCCGCGTTCACCCCGTCGGTGACCAACCTGTCGGCCTCGTTCGACGGCACGGCCTCCAACGACCCGGACGGCACCATCGCCTCCTACGCCTGGGACTTCGGAGACGGAGCGACGGGAACGGGTGCGACGACGACCCACGCCTACGCCACCGGTGACACGTTCACCGTGACGCTGACCGTGACCGACAACAAGGGTCTGACCACCTCGGTCCAGCACCCGGTCACGACCACCGTCCCGCCGAACCAGCTGCCGACCGCGTCCTTCACAGCCACGGTCACCAACCTGGCGGTTGCAGTCAACGGAGGTGCGTCGTCCGACCCGGACGGCACCATCGCCTCCTACGCCTGGAACTTCGGTGACGGATCCACCGGCACCGGGGCCACGGCCAGCCACACCTACGCAGCGGCCGGCAACTACACGATCACGCTGACGGTGACGGACAACCGCGGCGGCACCGGGACGGCCACCAAGCCCGTCACCGCCACCGCACCGGCACCCAATGCGATCGCGCAGGACGGCTTCGAGCGGACCACCGCGAACGGCTGGGGCACAGCCGACATCGGCGGGGCGTGGACGCTCTCGGGCGGCGCCACCAGCTTCAACACCACCAACGGCCTCGGCCAGCAGGTGGCGGCGGCCGGCACCACGAAGACCGCGACGCTGAACACGGTGACCTCGACGAGGTCGGATGTGACGGTGACGATCTCCGCGGACAAGGCGGCGACCGGCGGCGGCATCTACTACTCGGCGATCGGCCGCATGGTCGGCTCGGCCGACTACGAGGGCCGGGTCTGGGTGAAGGCGGGAGGCGCCGTGCAGCTCCAGCTGCTGCAGGGCTCCACCACCCTCACGGCGGCCAACATCGCCGGGCTCACCGCCAACGCAGGCGACCAGCTGAAGGTGCGGGTCCAGGTGTTCGGCACCTCGCCCACCACCGTCCGCGCCAAGGTCTGGCTCGCCAGCGGTACGGAGCCGGCGAACTGGACGCTCAGCGCGACCGACAGCACCGCCGCCCTCCAGGTGGCCGGTACGACAGGCCTGCGGACGTACGTCTCCGGCACGGCGACCGACATCCCGGTCACCACCCGCTGGGACAACTTCGCGGTGGTCCCGGTACCGTGACCCAGGTGCGGAGGTCTCGCCGCACCATCCTCGTGGCGCACCCCGGTTCGGAGCTGTACGGCTCCGACCGGGTGCTCCTCGAGTCGGTGACCGGACTGCTCGACCACGGCTGGGACGTCCTCGTGGCCGTCCCGGCCGACGGCCCCCTCGTCGCCGAACTCCGGCGGAGGGGGGCACGGGTCGAGCTGTGCGTCACCCCGGTGCTCCGCAAGAGCGTCCTGCGGCCCCGCGGCTTCGCCCGGTTCGCCGCGACGACCGCGCGGGGCATCGTCGCAGGGGCCGCCCTGCTGCGCCGCGAGCGTCCGGCGGCGGTGTACGTGAACACGGTCACCATCCCCCTGTGGATCGGACTGGCCCGGCTGGCGGGCGTGCCCGTCGTCGCCCACGTGCACGAGGGCGAGGCGACGGCCTCGCGGCTCGTGAAGCGCATCCTCTCGGCCCCGCTGCTGCTCGCGCAGGGCGTCATCGCCAACAGCCGCTTCAGCGTCGGCGTGCTGGAGAGCGCGTTCGCGTCGCTCGGCCGGCGCACCCAGATCGTCTACAACGCCGTCCCCGGACCCGAGAGCCGCAACCCGGCCCGTACGGAGCTCGACGGCGACCTGCGCGTCACCTACGTCGGCCGACTGTCGCCCCGCAAGGGCGTCGACGTCGCGATCGACGCGATCGCCGAGCTCGAAGCGCGCGGAGTCCCGGCCCGCCTCGACCTGGTCGGCGCGGTCTTCCCCGGTTACGAATGGTACGAGCGCGACCTCCGCGACAAGGTGGAGGCGAAGCGCCTCCAGTCACGGGTGTCCTTCCGCGGGTTCCAGCCCTCGGTGTGGGACTACCTCAGCAAGGGGGATGTCGTGCTCGTCCCCTCGGTCGCCGACGAGCCGTTCGGCAACACGGCGGTGGAGGGCATCCTGAGCGGACGCCCTGTCATCGCGAGCGCCACCAGCGGGCTCCTGGAAGCGACGGACGGATACCACACGGCCGTCACCGTCGAGCCGGGCGACGTCGCCTCGCTGGCGGACGCGCTCGAGCGCACCATCGCCGACTGGGACACCGCCGCCGCCCTCCTCGAGGAGGATGTGGAGCATGCCCAGCGCAAGCACAGCCCCGAGTCGTACCGGCAGCGCATCGCGGAGATCGTGGGCGGGGTCGCGCGCCGCAGCTGACGCTGCGTCGCTCCGCGTCGCCGCCCCTCGAGTGGTGACTCGTTGCTGCTTCGCCCGTCGAGTGGCGACATACTGTCACCACTCGATCGCTTACGGCTTCCGCCTCGTCCTGAATACAGGTCCCGTCCGGTCCTGAATTCAGGAGGGTGGGATGCGTTGTGGAGGAGATTCGGACGCGGGAGTGACGAGGCCGGTTTCCTACGATGCGGGGGCCTGTATTCAGGAGCGGGGGCGCGTCAGGGGCGGTCGGGCGCGGGCGCCGACGCGCCGGAGGCGCCAGCGGCGCCCGCCGCCGCCGGCTCCAGCCGCCGGTGCGGGCGGCCGAGCACGAGCAGGCGGCTCGAGTCGGGCGCGAGCTGCGTGGTCGCCGCCAGCCCGGCGATGAACCACACGAAGATCGAGTACTGGGTGATCAGCGCCACCGTCGCGAACGCCGGGATCTGCGCCACCAGCGCGATCGTCGCGGGCGACGCCTTGCCGCGGACGACGAGCAGGATGCCGAACGCCAGCGCGACGACGACGGCGATCAGCACGATCAACCCGTTCGTCAGTCCGGTGAGGATGAGCTGGCTGTCGATCGAACGGAAGTTGCCGAAGTACAGCGACCCCGCCGAGTTCTTCTGCGCCGACTGGGCGACTCCGACCAGGTTCATCGTCCCGAACAGGGAGGTCAGGTCGCCGCGGTAGTCCGCGCTCTCGGTCGCCTCCGAACCGGCGTCGTCGAAGACCGCCGACACCAGCGGGAACAGCACGGCGGACACGATGACGACGGCCGTCGTGATCGCGATGCGCGCGCGGCGCGAGATCGCATCACGCATGAACAGCACGGACAGCGCGACGCCGAGGAGGGCCGAGATCATGCCGATGCGGCTGAAGGTGTAGACAGTGGCCACGACCATGGTCAGCACCATGAGGCAGCGCACCCAGAGCCGGAACGGCGACGCCAGCGTCAGCGGCACCGCCATGGCGAGGCTCGCACCGAGGGCGATGGAGTGGCCGAAGGCGCCCTCCGCGCGCGGCACGCCACCACGCTCCTGGATGGTTCCCCAGATCGAGTAGAGGGAGTTGCCGGTCTTCAGCAGCACGAACGGGTTCCAGTGCGTCAGGCCTTCGATGATCGCCAGCACGGCCACAATCGTGAAGGTCACGGCGATCGCGCCGTGCACCCACGCCGGGTCGACACGCAGCGGAGCTACCCGGCCGACGATGTAGCCGGCGACGAAGTAGGTGACCACGATGATCGCGGCGCCCAGCGCGATGCCCGCATTGCCGACCAGGATGGAGCACAGCGCGGCGACGACGACGAGCGTCATCAGCGCGTCCATCCAACTCAGCCGGAAGCGGCGGATCGGCAGCAGCGCTGCGACCACGAGGAAGGCGGCGGCGGATGCAGGCGGCAGGTAGTAGTTGCCGTTGAAGCCGATGCCGAAGCCAGCCCAGATCGGCGCGAAGCACAGCACGACGATCCAGGTGGCGACGGCGAGCTTCGGCGAGCGGCGGAGGACCAGGAAGCCGAGCGCCGCGACGCCCACCGCCACCGCCAGCAGTAGCATCCGGTCGACGAGGGCGCCGCTCAGGAAGTCCATGAGGGTCAGGATGCGGAGTGCGTGTGGGCCGCGTCGCCGGCGGTGCCGGTGTCGCCGGCGGCACTGGTCGCTTCAGCGGTACCGGTCGCTTCGGCGCCCTCGGTGCCGGTCGAGGGCTTGTCGCCGTCCGCCGCACCCTTACGCCCAGGAAGCCCGAGGCGCCGCTGCGTCGGCTCGGCGACGTAGTACGCGTTGCGCTCCTTGCCCGCGGCGACCCGGTTGAGCACGATGCCGAGGACGGCCGCTCCCGACTTCTGCAGGGAGTCCACGGTCTGCGCGAGCTGCTGCTTGCGCACCCGGGTGCGGTCGACGACGACGAGCGCACCGTCGACCTGGCGGGCGAGGATGGATGCGTCGGCGACCGAGCCGAGCGGCGCGGTGTCGATCACGATCACGTCGTACCGCGCGCGCAGCTTCTCCAGCAGGTCGCTCATCGCACGCGACGAGAGCAGCTCGCTCGGGTTGGGCGGGATGGGACCGGCGGCCAGCACATCGAGGTCGCCCGCACCCCAGCGCTGCACGACATCCTCGAAGTCCGCTCGCCCGGCGAGCACCGAGGTCAGTCCCGCGTTGCCGGGCAGCGTCGTGTACGTCGCGATGGTCGGGCGCCGCAGGTCGGCGTCGATGAGGAGCACGCGCTGACCGGTCTCCGACAGGGCCAGCGCCAGGTTGGAGGAGATCAGCGACTTGCCCTCTGAGGGGATCGACGACGTGATCACGAACGACCGCGTCGGAGAGCCGAGGGTCACGAACTCCAGATTGGACCGCAGCTGCCGGTAGGCCTCCGCCGCATTCGAGAGCGGTGCGGAGACGAGCACAGGGACGCCGTCCTTGTTGCGTTCGCGCTGGATGGATCCGACCAGCGGGGCCTTCGCGACCTCTGTGGCCGTCTCGGCGTTGTGCACGCCGGTGTCGAAGGTCGCCCGGAGGACGACGATGAGCGCGCCGGCGATGAGGCCGAGCAGCAGACCGGAGAGGACGTTGAGGCGGGTGTTCGGCGACGACGCGAACTTCGGCGGCGAGGCGTGCTCGATCACGCGGACGGAGACGGTCGCAGCGCCCTGCGCGGTCTTCGGCGCGATCTGCTCCACCGTGCTCGACAGGCTCGCTGCCACCGCGTTCGCGATGTCTGCGGCTTTTTTGGGGTTCGTGTCCGTCACCGCGAGTTCGAGGATGACCGTGTTCTGCGGCGTGCTCACCGAGATCGCGTCGGCGAGCTGGCCGGGCGAGATGGACAGGTCGAGCTGGTCGACGACGGGCTTCAGCACCACGGGGGATTCGGCCAGCTGCGCGAAGGACAGCATCTGGTTCTGCGTGTAGGTGGAGCCCTGGCTCAGGTCGTTGGCCGAGCCGCCGAAGTTGAGCGAGAAGTAGAGACCGGAGGTCGCCGTGTAGCTCTTGGTGGCGAGCTGCGAGAGTCCGAAACCGAGGAGCGCCCCCGCGATCGTGGCGATGACGACGACGTACCAGAACCGGCGGAACGCCTGCGCGTACTGCTTCGAGTTCATCGGATCTCCTCGCCGGTCGCCGGAGCGATCACTGGAACACCACGAGCTGTGCGCCCGCCTGATCGCTCAAGGTTACGGTGACCTTCGCATCCTGGTCAGCAGGAACGGTGAAGACGTACACAGCGGTCGTGGATGCGCCCGGCGCAAGCGATCCGGTGAACGGCTTCGCGGCCGGGTCGTTCGCGACCGGCGATGCGGGCGTCGTACCCGAACCGTAGTAGGCGTTCACGCCCGCCGTCGAGACGGGAAATGCGCTGCCGGTGCCGTTGGTGAGCCGCAGCGTCACCTTGACGGCGGGTCCGCTGACCTCGCCAGCGCGCTTCGCGGTTGCGGTGTACGACTCGACCGAGACGACGTTCGCGGTGAGCCCGGACGGCGTCTTGACGTCCTTCTTCACCTCGGCCGTCTGGGCGACGACGCCGCCGAAGCGCGCATCCAGCTCGCCGGGTTTCGCCGGAGCGGGTGACGACGGAGCGTCGGTCGCTCCGGCCGAGGGCGTTGCGCCAGGCGTTGCGCCGGCCGTTCCGCTGTCGCTGGGGTGCGGCAGCTGCGAGGCGGCCGGCTTCAGCGCGTTCGCGACGGGGCCGCCGGCCGGGCGGGAGAACGTGTAGACGGACGCGATGACGATCGCGGCGATGATCGCGAGACCGCCGACCGTGGCGAGCGCGACGAGGCCGATGCGCTTGCGCGACCATCCGCTCTTCTTCTCCGGCGTCTCGTCCGGGGTGGGCAGCTTCTGGGTCGGGTCGTCGGATGTCATGGCCGGTCTCCTTCGGAGCGGAGTTCGCGGAACCAGCTGACTGCTGCGGCGAACAGGAAGAGCGTCGTCGCAAGGACGATGAGGGTGTACAGAACGAGGAAACCGGGCAGCCAGCCCAGCAGGACGAAGGACAGGCACAGCACGCCGTAGTCCATCGGGAGGACGAGCACGGCGCGCATCCACGACGGGCGCCCGGGGGCGTCGGTGGCGAGCGAGACCCGGCCGTGCTGCCGGCGGAGCTGCTCCGTGAGGATCATGCCGAAGAACAGCACCGACGAGACGATGGTCGAGATCAGCGGGACGATCAGCCACGCCACCGGGGTGGATGAGTGGAGGTAGAAGCCGAGACCGAGCGCCAGCGGCATGCTGACGACCTTGGTGGCATCCACCATGTGGTCGAGCCACTCCCCTGCCGGGCTGCTGCGCCCGGTAAGGCGGGAGAGCTGACCGTCGGCGCTGTCGAAGGCGTAGCCGACGAGCAGCATGATCGCCACACCGATGCCGAGGATCCACGACGGCGGGAAGACGACGAGCAGGATGAGCGCAGCAAACGTCCACACCGCGCTGATGGCGGTGACGCCGTTGGGAGTGAGTCCGGCGCGGAACGCCCACGCGGTGAGGTAGCGCCCGAGCCGCCTGTTGACGAACCGGGAGTACGCGGGGGCGCTGCGGGCGGCGGGCTTCTGGGCGGCGGCGAGCCGTCGCAGCACAGAGCCGTAGGACTCGCGGGCGCTCCCGCCGTCGAGGGTGCCGCCGGTCATGACTCCACCGCCTCTCCGGTCAGCCGCGGTCGCTCGGCGCCGATGCGCTGCGCCGTGAACGGGCGCCTGGTGCGGACCTGCACGCCGTCGGCGAGGTCTCGGCAGAGGGCTTCGTACTTGTCGGCCACGTCGTCCCAGTCGTAGGCGGCGGCGCGCTGCCGGGTGGCCTCGCGGCGGCCGGGATGCCCGGCCGGGTCGGCCTCGGCCGTCTCGATCACGCGCGCGGCGTCGCCCTCCGTGGTGAAGTA
Source organism: Leifsonia sp. RCC_180 (assembly GCF_058138205.1). Classification (NCBI taxonomy): domain Bacteria; kingdom Bacillati; phylum Actinomycetota; class Actinomycetes; order Micrococcales; family Microbacteriaceae; genus Leifsonia; species Leifsonia sp. RCC_180. The sequence continues at coordinate 2,044,454 of NZ_CP200340.1, forward strand.
GCCGCCTGCGGCTCCCAGCACCTCGCGGTTGAAGACCACGTCGTAGGCGAGCGTCGGCGCTCCCGCCCCGATCGCGCGGAGGAGGGACGGGTTGGTGCCGCCGACCGAATGTCCGTGCAGGTAGCTGAAGGCGTTCGCGTAGAGCTGGTCGAGCAGGCGCTGGTCCCACACGCCGCCGAGGAAGCGGACGCGGTCGTCGGCGAGCGCGTGCACCTGGGCGGTGTACGCGTCGGCGTAGGGCGCGGAGCCGACGACGATCAGGGGAAGGGTCGCGCCGCTGCGGCGGTACCCGTCGACGATGGTGTGGACATGGTTCTCGGGCTCGAAGCGGGCGACCAGCAGGTGGTATCCCTGCGGCCGCAGCCCGAGGCCCTCGAGAAGGTCCGACTCGTCGGCGACCCGCGGCGCCCCGTAGGCGATCAGCCGGGTGTCCGCGTGGAATTCGTCGCGGTAGTAGTCGGCGATCCCCTGGGCGTCGGCGATCAGGCCGTCGGACCAGCGCACGGCGGCCGACTCCGCGAGCCGGTAGTAGCGGCGACCGGTGCCCTTCCACTTGTCGCGCTTCCATTCGAGGCCGTCGACGTGAGTGGCGACCGGGATGCGCGCTGCACGGATCAGCGGGAGGTACGGGGAGTTGGCGGCGTTGAAGACGAGGGCGGCGTCCGTCCGGTGACGCAGCAGGTGGGCGACGGAGAGGCCGGTGTGGCTGAGGGTCTCGAGCGACCGGCGGCGCAGCGCGCCCTTGTGGACGAGTTCCATTCCGCGGTACTCCGCGGGGCGATCGCCAGCGCCGTCAGCATCCGTGGGACGGCAGTACACGACCACGCGATGCCCGCGTTCGGCGAGGCGGGAGCCGACTTCTTCGACGGCCGTCTCGAACCCGCCGTAGCGGGCGGGAACGCCGCGCGTCCCCACCATGGCGATGCTGAGCACATCCCCTGAGCGCTTCCCCCTGGTGTGCATCGGCTTCTCTCGTTCGCGTCGGTCGGTACGGCGATTCCCGACGACGGAAACGGAACCGTGGCAGCGGGCGAGTCTCCGCGTATCTCGGTTTCGGTGTGCACCAGGGTCGGGTCTCTGTTGCCCTCACAGTCTATGACGAGAAATCCTCAATTGTTGCTCCCCTTTTCGGGGGGCGTTCACCGAGACGTGCTGTTTCGCGCGGCCCGGAGACCGTCGCGGACACCCCGGAAGGCCGCCCACAGCGGCGCCGGCGAGCGCAGGAATTGGCGCCTCCCACCCTGCAGCAGCACCTCCCACGCGATCGGCAGCGAGGCACGTCTCCAGCGCTTCACGGCATCCCGGTCGAGGTTTCGGGATGCGAACACCAAGCGGTTGCGAATGTTGAAGTAATAGTAGGTGCTCGACTTCGCCTCGCCGCTCGTCGCGTGCCCGTCGCCCTGCGTGCCGCCTTCGGCATGCACCGCCGTCGCCTCTGGCACGACCTCGACTCGGCCACCGGCGCGACGTGCGCGGTACGAGAGCTCGACATCCTCCCAGTACAGGAAGTAGCCGTCGCAGAAGCCGTCGATCGCTCGCCACAGCTCCGCGGTGACGAGCAGGCAGGCGCCGCTCAGCCACTGCTCGACGTCGGTCAGCCCGAGCTGCTCGCGCTTGCGGGACGCCGTGATGCGTCCATCCGCCAGGTGCAGGTCGGATCCGTCGAACCAGACCGTGCCATCGGGGCGCAGAATGCGGGGAGCCAGCAGCGCGAGCGGCTCGTCGCCTGCGGTGGCCCGCAGCGTCTCGACGTCGGCCGGTTCGATGGTGGCGTCCGGGTTGAGCAGGAGCAGGTGGGTGGCGCCTTCCGCCAGCGCACGTTCGGCGCCGGCGTTCATCCCGAGCCCGAAGCCTAGGTTGCCGTCCGGCTCGACGAGCTCCCAGCCCTCCGCGGCGGAGAGGCGGCGCATCGTCTGACGCTCCTCGTCGGTGGTCCGGTTGTCGACGACGATGGTGCGCGCGCCGTCAAGCCGGCGGGTCAGCGGCGCGAGGTTCTGTTCGAGCAGGCGCGACGAGCCGTAGCCGACGACGATCACGGCGAGCCCGTCGAACGTCATCCTGCTCCCCCTCGTCCGGCCGCCCCCGTCCGGGCGCTGGCGTGAAGCCTATACCTGTGTGAGCATGGTGACTCCGCCACCCGACCCGAGGACCGGTACTCGATGACCGACCAGCGCCTGCCCGTGACGATCGCCGTGCCGACGTTCCACCGTCCCGACGAGCTACGCGTCCTGCTGCCGATGCTGCGCGCCCAGGCGGACGAGGTGGATGCGGCGGGCGCGACGGAGACCTCGGTCCTGGTGATCGACAACGACCCGGGCGCGAGCGGTCGAGTCGCGGCCGAGGAGGCGGGCGTCCGGTACGTCGTCGAGCCGCATCCCGGCATCGCCGCTGCCCGCAACCGTGCGCTCGACGAGAGCGCGGACTCACGTCTCCTGGCCTTCATCGACGATGACGAGCACCCGCATCCCGGCTGGCTGCGCGAGCTGATCCGCGTCTGGCGCATCTCGGAGCCCGCACTGGTCGCAGGCCGCGTCGTCGCCGAGTTCGAGCGTCCACCCGGCCGGTGGATCGAGGAGGGGCGCTTCTTCGTGCGCCGCTCCCTGCCGACCGGCACGCCGCTGAGCGTCGCCGCCGCCGGCAACCTGCTCCTCGATCTCGACCAGGTGCGCGAGAGCGGTCTGCGGTTCGCGCTCGACCTCGGGCTGAGCGGCGGCGAGGACACCCTGTTCAGCAGGCAGCTCGCCCGCGCCGGCTACCGGATGGTGTGGTGCAACGAGTCCGTGATCACCGACCTCGTCCCGGCCGCGCGCATCAGCCGCCGCTGGGTGCTCCGCCGCGCCTGGAGCCACGGCAACTCGGCCGCCGTCGTCACCGTCCGGCTGGCGTCCGGCCCTATCGGCACCCTGCTCGCGCGCGTCCGCGCCGCGGTCGGAGGCGCGGGTCGCATCGTGCTCGGCGTCGCCCGCACAGCAGTCGGAATCGTGCTCCGCTCCCCCGGCCATCAGGCCCGCGGCTCCCGTGCGGCGTACCGCGGCGCCGGGATGGTGTGGGCGGCGTTCGGCGGTGTCTACCAGGAGTACGCCCGCCCGACCGACGGGTCTGAGGCGTGAGCGCGAGAAACCGGGCGGTCGCCTTCGTCCGTCGTGTCGGCGGCCCGTTCGGTTCGGTGATGCGCGTCCGCACCGAGGAGCCGGTCGTCGTAGCGACGTTCGATGACGGACCGTCCTTCCGCACGGCCGGTGTGCTTCAAGCGCTGGCGGATGCCGGCGCGACAGCGACGTTCTTCGTCCTGCTGACGCGGACCCGGCGCGACCCGGGACTGCTCGACGACATCCTCGGGGCGGGTCACGAGGTCGCCCTGCACGGACCCGATCATCGCCGGCTGACGACCGTCCCGCCGGAGACCCTCTCCGGCCGGATGCGCGACTCCCGAGCAGAGCTCGAAGACCTGACGGGGCGGCACATCCGCTGGTTCCGTCCGCCGTACGGCGCACAGAGCCTCCGCTCCTGGCGCGCAGTGAAGGCGGCAGGCATGGAGCCGGTGTTGTGGGGACCCACCCTCGCCGACTGGCGCGATGCCCCGCACGACGAGCGGATGCGCCTGGCGCTGGCCGCCGACCGGGGCGCGATCATCCTCGGCCACGACGGTCACGCCGACGCGGTCGACGGCGTCGACGACGGACCGGCTCCGCGGCTCGACCACGGCGCTCTGCTGTCCGAGGTGACCGCCGGCTACGCGGCCCGCGGCCTCCGCTTCACCTCGCTCGGAGAAGCCGCGGCGAAGGGACGGCTCGTCCGGGAGGCGAGCTTCAGGAGCTGATCGGCTCGCGCGCGGCTCGCTGTCCGGCGGTGCGTCCGCGCCGTACCAGCGAGATCGCCCGCCGGTACGCCGCCTCGTGCTGCGGTCCGGTGTCCGACCACGACCGGGCGCTCAGGTCCGGATGCCCGTCCACGCCGGCCGCCCGCGCCACCGCATCCCGGAGCACCTCGGGCGTCAGCTCCGCATAGCGCTGCACCCACTGCTGTCCGACCTCGTCGGCGAGCGCGGCGGTCGTCTCGTTGTCCGGCACGAGCACCGGCCGGTCGAGCGACAGCGCGGTCAGAACGCCGCCGGAGTTATGCATGTCGCGGTACGGCAGCACGATCAGCTCGCTGCGGCCGACGACGTCGGCGAGTTCCGCATCCTGCAGGAAAGCCAGCTGCACGCGCACCCGCGGGTCGAGGTCTGCGAGCTCGCGGACGGTGGCCGCCAGCTCGTCGCTGGACGGCTTGCCCGCGACGGTCAGCCGCAGGTCGTCCCCCGGCGTCTGCGCGAAGACTTCGAGCAGCTGCTCCACTCCCTTATACCGGCGGATGAGGCCGAAGTAGCCGAGTCGGCCGCGCTCGCGTCCGGGCCTCGGATAGCGGCCGAACCATTCCCGGTAGTCGCCGTGGAGGATCGTCTCGTACGCCGCGTCCGCCGCGAAGGGCGTCGTCGGGTTGAGCCGGATGCGCAGTGCCGTCCACCGGTCGAACCAGCGGAGCAGCGCGCGTTCCCGTCGCGAGATGCCCTCGGGCAGGTGAAGGTTGTGCACGGTCCGCACGATCGGGGTCCGCGTCAGTCGCAGCTTGAGGAGGAGCACGGCCGTCAACCCCTGCCGGACCAGGGCCTTCAGCGGGCTCTGCCCCGCGACCAGGATCTCGGGCCAGTGCGCGTGGAACACGTCGTACCGGCCGAGGAGGGCGCGCTTCCAGGAGAACGTGCGCACTTCGAGCCCGGGGGTGGCCGCGAGGGCGTCACGCAGCATCACGATGTACGGGTTGGTCGTGGGCCTCGGATCGGGGAAGGACTGCTGGACGACGATTCGCTCGGGCTCGGTCATGGTGCGACCAACTTTAGGGGCGGTACGCATCCAGAGCCAGCACTCACCCCCAAGACTGGGTGCATTTGTGAGAATGTCTCGTTATTTGACGCCGGGCTCCCTAAACTCGGCTCAAGAGGCCCGACACCCGACTCGACGGCCCCGAGCAGACCCGGAGCGGCCCGTGGCGACTGAAGCGCCAACCCTTCACCACCAGCACGTGCGACTGTACGACCAGGTGCGCAGCGTGCACCTCGAACGTGCCCACGAGCTCGACCCCGCGGCCATCGTGTACCGCGTCAAGCGGTACGACTTCGACCCGCAGCTCGCCACCGGCATCGAGCTCGCCCAGGCGGGCACCCTCGGCGCGGCGCGGATCGCGCTGCGCAGCCGGATCACCCGCGTCGAGGTGGACGAGCCGCTGTACCTGGATTCCCTGCCCCGCACGGCGGCGATGCTCGCCGCGCTCGGACTGAAGCGTCTCTTCGGCGCCCCGCGTGCCCAGGTCGCGACCTACGCGATCGAGAACCTAGACCCGTTCGCCGCCCGGCCGCCGCGCCTGCGCAGCCGCATCCGTCGCACCCTCGAGCGGATGCTCTCCTCCTACATCTGGCACCGGCTCGACACCGTGGTCTACGGCACGCCGGGCGCCCGCGACCTCTACGGCGAGCGGTTCGCCCGCCGGCCCCGGCGCCAGCTGACGGTCGAAGCGCTGCCCAGCCCGTGCCACTGCGACGAGGGACGGACGGTGCTGCGCGACCCCGACGGCGTCGTCTTCCTCGGCTCGTTCTCACCGCGAAAGGGCTTCGGCGACGTGCTCGCCGCCTGGCCGGCGATCCGCTCCCGGCGGGGGGGCGCCACGCTGACCCTCATCGGGTCGGGCGGGATGCTGGAGCAGGCGGAGGCCGCCGCAGCGGAGGACCCGTCCATCCGGCTGATCGTCGACCCGCCCCGCGACGTCATCCACACCGAACTGTTGCGCGCGCACGTGCTCGTGCTGCCCTCTCGCCGCGTCGGCGGCTGGCGGGAGCAGATCGGCCTGCCGCTGGTGGAGGCGCTCGCTCACGGCTGCGAGGTGGTCACGACCTCCGAGACCGGCATCGCCGAGTTCCTCATCGATGCCGGCCACCTCGTCCTCCCCGGTGACGCCGACGCCGCGCGGATCGCCGACGGGGTGGACGCCGCCCTCGGCCGTCACCGCAGCACGGCGGACATCCGTTCGGCGCTGCCGCGAGTCGACGGTCGCATCGCTGCCGGCCGCGCGCTCTTCGACGACCGGCCGACCGCATGACCACCGTCAAGGCCCCGCGCAAGCACGGGATGGTGCGCGCCGTCGGCTCGACGGCCGTCATCAAAGTCGTTGTCATGGGTCTGTCGGGCCTGATCGGCATCGTCAACAGCCGGCTCATCATCCAGAACTTCGGCACCGACGCCTACGCGCAGTACGGCCTGCTGGCCGCACTGCCCGCGCTGCTGCCGTTCGCCGATCTCGGGATCGCGGCGGTCGTCATCAACGCCGTCGCGGGATCCGACAAGCCGGCGTCCGACCGCCTGGTGCGCAGCACCATCGTGACGGCGTTCCGCATCCTGCTCACCTCCGCTGCCGCGATCGTCGGCGTCGGCATCGTGATCTCTGTCCTCGGCTGGTGGCCGGTCATCCTGGGCGGCGCCCTGCTGCCCGACGGCGGCAGCCTCGCGGCGTTCCTCTGCCTGGGGACGTTCGCGCTCGTCCTGCCCCTGACGGTCGGCTCGCGCGTGCTCGTCGGCCTCGGCCGCACCAGTCTGCAGACCGCCAGCCAGGCGGTCGTCGCGCCCGCGATGTTCCTCGGCCTCGCCACCCTCGTCGCCCTGTCGGCGCCGGCCGGGAGCTTCCTCGCGGTGCTCTCCTACATCGCGAACGGACTGGCGTCGTTCATCTGCCTCCTGCTCGCAGCGCGCATGATCCGCCCGCAGATCGGGAAGGCGCTCCGCGAGGTGCCGTTCCCACGGCGCTATCCCGGGGTCCCGGCCATGGGCGTCGCCTGGCCGATGCTCGTGCAGATGATCGCCCTCCCGATCGCGATGCAGACCGACCGGCTCCTGCTCAGCCACCTCACCACCGGCACCGAGCTCGCGCAGTACAACCTCGCATCCCAGTTGTTCGGCCTGGTCGTTCAGACGATCGCCGCGGCGGGCATCGCGCTCTGGCCGATCTACGCGAAGGCGCGCTCGGAGTCGCGCATCGAGTCGCCGATGAAGCCGACGCTGTGGTTCCTCGCCGGCGGCCTGGGCCTCGGCCTCGCGCTCGCGGCGATCTCGCCGTACCTCACGCACTTCATCGCGGGCGACCGCTTCACCCTCGACCCGTGGCTGGTCGGCGGGTTCGTCGTGTTCGTCGCCCTGCAGGCCGCGAAGTACCCGGCCGGCATGTACATGACCGACAAGCGCGGGCTCACGTTCCAGGTGTGGCCGATCCTCGCCAGCGTGCCGCTCAACCTCGTGCTGTCGTGGTGGCTGATCGGCGTCATCGGCGCGGGCGGACCCATCGTCGGCTCCGCCATAAGCGTTGCCCTCTGCCAGGTGATCCCCAACCTCTGGTACGTCACACACGACCTCGGCCGCCGCCGGGCTGAAGTGCCCGGCGACGGCCGAGGGGACGTGCTGTAGAGACGACCGGAGTTCCAGTCACCCGGTGATCAGCGCGTGATCACCAGGCGCCGACGTGGACGGATCCGGCCGGCTTGCCGATGAGCGACGCGAGGTCCGCCGGGAGCCCGGTGGCCGCGCCCGTCACAGACGCCAGCAGCTGGGAGGGTGCGAGCGACGGTGCGTTCTCGTTGACCGTCGAGTGCGCCTCCTGGCCGGTGGCCGCGGTGAACGCCGAGAAGGTCGAGTACACGGCCGGGTCGCCGGCTCCGCGGGACCAGATCACCGCCCAGCTGGGCGAGGATGCGGAGGTGCGGCGGTACACGTTGTAGTCGCTGGACACCTGCAGGCGCTCGGCCGAGTACTGGTGCGAGTAGTCCTCGACGCAGAGCAGGCAGTTGCCCGAGCCACCGGAGATGATGTTGTTCCGGATCGTGGTGGGACCGGTGATCCAGGTCATCGTCGGGTCCGGGAATGCCTGCCGCGGGTCGTGGCCGGCGTCCGACGCGTTGTTCCCGCGCCGCGAGTCCTGGGTGATGTCCAGGTTCCGGGCGTTGTCGCTCAGCGTGTTGTTCCAGACCTTGGCGTTACTGATGTCGTTCAGCTTGATGCCGGCGGAGGTGTTGCGCGACGAGACGTTGTCCACGAGGGACGCGTTCGCCGAGATCTCCAGCACGATGCCGTTGCCGGCGTTGCCGATGGAGTCGTTGTGCGAGATGGTCATGCCGTACACCGACTCGTCCATCCACAGGCCGTGCGACTGGTTGCGAACGAACGCGCTGTTGCGGACATCGATGATGCGCGACCGGGTGATCTTCACGCCTCCCGAGACGGGCGAGGTGTTGAAGTGCTCCGCGTTGTTCCCCGCGGCCAGCACGTGGTCGAGGGTCAGGTGGTCGGAGCCGTTGGCGTGCACACCGAGCAGACCGTTGCGGGCGGCCGTGACCGAACGCAGCGTGTTGCCGTCACCACCGAGCGAGACGCCGGTCGTGGCGTTGTCCGTGAACGCGACGTTCTCGAACAGCGCGCCGCCCTTGTACGCCGTGACCGTGCCCATGTCGGGCACCGAGGGAGCGTAGCGGCGGACGCCGACGCCCTTCAGCGTGAAGCCGGCGGAGCCGACGCTGATGGCCTTCTGGAGGTCACTGGCGCGCACCTGCTGGCCGCCCGGGTTGGTGCCGAGCACGAGCTGCTTGGCGCCGGTGTCGTAGAAGAACGTGCCAGCGCGAACCTGCGAACGGCTCGCCACCTGCTGCTGCGCAGCCGAGCCGATCCACACCTGGTCGGGGTGGGCGGCCATCGGGTACGACGAGTTCAGCCACTGCCAACCCGGAGTCGTGCTGTCGCCCGATCCCCGGTCGTACGTGGGGCTCGAGTCGAAGACGTGGTTCCAGTTGCCGGCGACCCAGGTCGAGCCGCTCTGCGCCCAGCCGCTCACGACGGAGCTGCCGTCGAGGTAGGCGGCCTCCTTCGGGTACGACTGGATGGTCAGCTTCTTGTTACCGGGGACCGTCAGCGACTCGTGGTAGTTGCCTTCTCGCAGCACGATGGTCGCGCCGCTCGGGGCTGCGTCGATCGCGTGCTGGACGGTGCGGAACGGGGCCGACGCGTTGCCGGCCGCGCTGTCCGAACCGTTCGGAGCGACCACGATGGCGCCAGAGGGCACCGGGTACGAGGTCGTGCCGATAGCGGCAGCCCCGGTCGCGAACCGCGTACCGGAGGTGTCGATGCTCGGGTCGCCTGCGGGGGCCGGATCGGCCGGCGTCGGGTCGGTGACCGGCGGCGTCGGCTGAGTCGGCTGAGTCGGCTCTGCCGGCTGGCTCGGCGTCGGCGTCGGGGTGGGCGTCTGCGTCGGCGTCGTCGTGGGGGTCGGCGTCGGCGTCGGCGTCTGGTCGACCGGCTTCAGCGTCGCCCCGGTCAGCGAGTCGAACGCGACCGGCTCTGCGGCCGTCGACCCGGAGACGTACGACCACGCAGCGAGCGTGCCCGACGCGGTGAGACGCTTCGCGCTGGAGTCGTCCGCGACGGCCTGCCAGTTGGGAGTGCTCTGGCCGTCGAGCCAGGCACGCGCCTGCAGGTGGACGGGGTTGGACCCGGTCGCCTGGAACTCGAGGCGCACGGAGGCGCCCGGCTTCAGGCCGGTCGCGACGCGGATCTCCTTGCCGACCGTCGTCTGGTCGGCGGTGGAGCCGTTGATCCGGAGGATCGTCAGCGTCAGGGCACCGGCCGCGTTCACGCGGACGTTGGCCTGGTAATAGGAGCCGCCGGAGACGCGGGTCTGGACGCCGGCGAAGAGGCCGTTCCCGCCGGTGGGCAGGCGCGGAATGTCGATCGTCGCCGAGGTGGTGACATCGGCCGCCGTGACCGACGGCAGGGCCGCGGTCAGCGACGTGCCCGGACGCGGTAGCGCCATGCTGCCTGCGCTTCCGGTGGCCGAGAAGGCCGAAGCGCCCGACGTCTTGTAGGCGCCGCCGATCGGTGCGCTGCCCCATCCACTCGCCATGACGCGCGAGAAGTCGTCGGAGACCAGGGGGCTCCCGACGACGTAGTTGGAGGGTGCAGCAGACGCAGTGATCGCCGGCAGGCCGACGACCGCGAGACCGGCGATGGCCAGTGTCGAGGTCGAGGCGACCAGGATGTTGCGGGGTGAGATTCGGGGGGCGGGGGATTTTGCGGTGTTGGTGAGGCGGTGTCTGGCCTTGCGGACCATGGACTGTCTTCCAATACTGATAGTTCGCGAACAGAAAAACACAGAGGTGAGACCAGGCCTTCTGCGCGGATTGGAGAGACGCTAACACGAGGTTCGGCGGAATGGCGAACAAAATCACTGAGTTTACCTCACGTACCTGATCTTCTCCATGGATCGAACACCCCCCATTCGGGTGGCCCAGCGCCCCAGCGGCGAACTCCCGGATGAGGTTGTGAGGTTTCCGGGAGAATGGTTCCATGCCCGAATCCGGCCCCTTCCGCATCCTCACCGTGTGCACCGGCAACATCTGCCGATCACCCGCGATGGAGTTCCTGCTCGCCGACGCGCTCCGCCCCGACGGCCGGTTCGAGGTCCGATCCGTCGGCACGCACGCCGAGGTCGGCTGGCCGGTGAACCCCCCGATGGACGTGCTGCTGGAAGATCGCGGCATCGACGTCGCCGATTTCGCCGCTCGCCAGGCGAACAGAGGGATTCTGGCCGAAGCGGACCTCGTTCTGACGGCCACGCAGCAGCATCTGGCGTGGGTCACCGAGCACGAGCCGCGGCTGGTGCGGCGAGCGTTCACGATGACCGAGTTCGCGGACGCGATCGCCGGCGCACCGGCGGGCCTGGAGCTCCGGGAGCTGGTGGCGTGGGCGGCGGCGCACCGGCCCGCGCTACGCGTCCGCTCGCTCGGCGCAGCGACCCGGCGCGGCTACGACGAAGGCGACATCCTCGACCCGTACGGCCGGGGCGATGCCGCCTATCGCGCTGCGCTCGGTCAGATAGAACCCCTGGTGGGACGCATAGCGCCCCTTCTTTTGGGGGCGCCGCAGGCGGCCTGACGGGCCGCTCCGGGCGGCCGGCACGTTCCCCGAAACCTCGTGGTGACAAATCCTCACTAATCCGACAGAATAGGTGAGGATAACTCAACCCGAGGGGGGAAGCCCGTGACCCGACGTGTCGGCTACGCCGCAGGAGCGTTCGATCTGTTCCATATCGGACACCTGAACATCCTGAAGCACGCCAAGAGCCAGTGCGACTACCTGATCGCGGGCGTCGTCTCCGACGAGATGCTGGAGCTCACCAAGGGCATCAGCCCGGTCATCCCCCTGGCGGAGCGCCTCGAGATCGTGAGCAGCATCGAGTACGTCGACGAGGCGGTCGCCGAGACGGTCCCGGACAAGCTGGACACCTGGCGGGAGCTGCAGTTCGACGTCTTCTTCAAAGGCGACGACTGGCGCGGCACCGAGAAGGGCCTCCGCCTCGAGCGCGAGTTCGCGGCCGTGGGCGTCGAAGTCGTGTACTTCCCCTACACGATGACCACGTCATCCACCCAGCTACGGAAGGCGCTCGCGGTCCTCGCCGGCTGAACGGCTACTCGGCGAACCGGTCCGTCGCCTCCACCAGCGCATCCAGGATGCCCGGCTCGTCGAACGCGTGCCCCGCATCCGGGATCATGCGCAGCCGCGGCTACCTCATAGTCCTGCAAGCCTCCTGAAATACCGACATTTCTATGTCGTATACGTTGCCGTCTACCGCCCATACGGCGGCGCAACAATCGAAGGAGATGTCCACATGCACCGACTGGCGAAAGTGACCGCCACAAGCGGTATCGCACTCTCCTTGGCACTCGGAGCTGGGGTTGCCGCGGCGAACGCCGATGAAGGACCCGACTCGGCTGAGGTCGTGTTCGACGAGTTCGTGGAAGCGCTGAAGGTCAACGAAGCCACGGACGCTGCGCTCACGCAGAAGTTCAACCGGCTGCCCGACGCTGAACAGGAGCGGCTTGCGGACGCGATCGAGGAGAACCCGCTGTCCGTGCTCGACCTCACAGCCGGCGAGCCGAAACTGACCTCCGGCACGGCAACCGCCGCCGAACCGGCGCTGGCGCCCGAGAACGCCACCTCGGCCAAGCGGGCAACACGAAGCATTGCGACTGCTGCAGCGAAGCCGACGGCACCAAACGTTGCCAGCGGACTCCACATTCAGACTGTCGCATCCAACCCTCGGTACACCGCCACTTACCCGGTGAACGCGAGCCTGTTCGGGATCACCACCGGCACCTTCACCATGCGATACGTCTTCGAAGCCACCTCAACTGCCGTCACCCGCAACCTGGAGTGCACCGGCTGGTTCACCGGGGCAGCCGGAATCTGGAACATCGGTACGAGCCAAAGCAACTACATCTCGGGCGGCACGGGTGTCTGCACGGTCAACTACCGGATGTCGTTGGCCTTCAAGGGGAGTTTCTTCTCGGCCAACAAGCAGCAGCAGCTCCAGTACAAGGGCACCAGGCTCACCAGTGCGACCCTGAAGAACATCTAGCCATGACCGCGCCTGCCGAACCTCACAGCCGTAGTAGCGCAACCGACCGATGGCTACTGGTCGCCTCCGTCGTCGTTAGCGGGATGGCCGTGTTCGCGCCAATTGCTCTCATCGGTGCGGTCGGTCTCTTGGTCTGGGTATCCGTGCGCTTGGCCCGTCAACGGCCTCGTTCCGTGGCGCTGCTGACGACCTCGATTATCGTGCTCAGTTTGTCGATCGTCATTGCACTGGGAATCGGCATCGCTGCCGCCACTGTTTCCGATTCGGGCACAGGGAACGTGACCCTCACCCCGGGCGGATAGTCCGCCGATGACTCACGCCCGTACTCCCCAGCTCGCGGTCCTCGCCGGCTGAACGGCTACTCGGCGAACCGGTCCGTCGCCTCGACCAGCGCATCCAGGATGCCCGGCTCGTCGAACGCGTGCCCCGCATCCGGGATCATGCGCAGCTCCGCCTCCGGCAGCGCCCTGTGGAGGTCCCAGGCCGTCATCGGCGGCGTGCAGACGTCGTAGCGCCCCTGCACGATGACCGTCGGGATGCCGGCGAGCGTGGGCGCATCACGGATCAGCTGCCCCTCCTCGAACCAGCCGCCGTTGATGAAGAAGTGGTTCTCGATGCGCGCGAACGCGACAGCGTACGAGCCCTGCGTGAACGTCTCCACCAGGTCAGGGCGAGGGAGCAGCGTGATCGTCGAGGACTCCCAGCGCGACCAGGCCACCGCGGCCGGCTCGTGCACCGCGGGGTCGGGGTCGGTCAGCAGCCGGTGGTACGCGCGCATCAGGTGCGAGCGCTCCTCCGTGGGGACCGGCTCCAGGAAGCCCTCCCAGAGGTCGGGGAAGAGGGCGGACGCGCCGCCCTCGTAGAACCAGTCCAGCTCCTGTGCCCGGAGCGTGAAGATGCCGCGCAGCACCAGCTCGGTCACCGTCTCCGGGTGCGTCTCCGCGTAGGCGAGCGCCAGCGTGCTGCCCCAGGAACCGCCGAACACCTGCCAGCGCTCCACGCCCAGGTGCTCGCGGAGACGCTCGATGTCCTCCACCAGGTGCCACGTCGTGTTCACCGACAGATCGGCCTCGGGCTCGCTGGCGTGCGGGAGGCTGCGCCCGCACATTCGCTGATCGAACAGCACGATGCGGTAGCGCTCCGGATCGAACAGCCGGCGGTGCGCCGGGGCGGTCGCGCCGCCCGGGCCGCCGTGCAGGAAGACGACCGGTTTCCCCTCCGGGTTTCCGCTGGTCTCCCAGTACAACTGCTGGCCGTCGCCCACGTCCAGCATGCCGCTGTCGTAGGGCTCGATCTCGGGATACAGGGTCCGCATGGGTTGAGGCTAGCGTCAGACGGGGCCGGACATCACAGACGTGAGCCTGCGACCGAGAACGTGTCGCACGCGCCGGCGCCCTGACGGTAGCCCGTCGTGAACCAGCGCTGCCGCTGCTCGGCCGACCCGTGCGTCCATCCTTCGGGGTCGACGCTGCCGGTCGATGCCTGCTGGATGCGGTCGTCGCCGACCGCGGCGGCGGCGCTCAGAGCATCTTTGATCTGCGCGTCGGTGATCGGCTCGAGGAACGGCCGCCCGTTCTCGTCCGCCGTCGTGGATGCCGCCCCCGCCCAACTGCCGGCGAAGCAGTCGGCCTGAAGCTCGGTGCGCACGCTGTCGGAGGTCGGACCGGTCTCGCGACCCGAGTGCTGCTCCATGATCCCGCCGATGTTCTGGATGTGGTGCCCCCACTCGTGCGCGACCACGTACATCTCCGCGAGCGGACCGCCGCTCGCACCGAACCGGGACCGCAGCTCGTCGAAGAAGCCGGTGTCGACGTACAGCGTGCGGTCGGGCGGGCAATAGAACGGGCCGACAGCGCTCGTCGCCGAACCGCAGGCCGTGCCCGTCTGGTCGGTGAACAGCACGAACTCCGGCGACGAGTAGTTACCGCCGAGCTGTGGGAGCTCCTTCGACCAGTAGGTCTCCAGCGACGCCGCTGCGCCCTGCATGCGGCAGTCGACGCTAGCGTTCGCCTCGGCGCCGGTCTTGCAGTCCACGGCCTGGTCGCGCGTGCCGATCTGCTGGCTGCTGCCGCTCGCGTCCTGTCCCCCGACCAGGCCCGTGAGGTCCACTCCGAGCAACTGGGCGACCAAGAAGATGGCGACGGCGCCCAGCCCCACCCCACCGGTCGCGATTCCTGCGGTGCGGCCGCGGCGGCGCACCCGGCCGCCGCTGATGTCGGCATTCGGATCGAACGTCATGCCGCACACCGTACGCCGCGATCGGGGTGGTCCTCGGGCGGACGGCGCGGTCTAGGCTCGGCGGCGTGAGCGCATCCACCACCCCTGTGAACGTCACCGTGACCGGCGCGGGCGGGCAGATCGGCTACGCGCTGCTCTTCCGCATCGCCTCCGGACAACTGCTCGGGCGGGACACCCCCGTCCACCTCCGGCTGCTCGAGATCCCCGCCGGGCTTCGGTCGGCGGAGGGCACGGCGCTGGAGCTCGAGGACGGCGCGTACCCGCTGCTCCACGGCATCGATGTGACCGACGACGCCCGCGCCGCGTTCGACGGCGTGAACGTCGCACTGCTCGTCGGGGCGCGTCCGCGCGGACCAGGGATGGAACGCAGCGACCTGCTGGAGGCCAACGGTGCCATCTTCGGTCCGCAGGGCGAGGCGATCAACGCGGGTGCGGCATCCGATGTGCGCGTACTCGTCGTCGGCAACCCGGCCAACACCAACGCGCTCATCGCCGCAGCGCACGCACCGGACGTTCCGCCGGAACGGTTCACGGCGATGACCCGCCTCGACCACAACCGCGCCGTCGCGCAGCTCGCGCGTCACCTGCACGTGCGCGTGCGCTCGATCGGCGGGGTCATCGTGTGGGGCAACCACTCGGCCAGCCAGTATCCCGACCTGACGCATGCGACGGTGGATGGGCGCCCAGCCATTGACCTGGTGGACGAGCGGTGGCTGGCCGAGGAGTACATCCCGCGGGTCGCCAAGCGCGGCGCAGAGATCATCGAGGTTCGCGGCTCGTCCTCGGCGGCCTCGGCGGCGAGCGCGGCCATCGACCACGTGCACGACTGGATCAACGGCACCGGGGGCCGCTGGACCAGTGCGGGCGTGGTCTCGGACGGCTCGTACGGGGTGCCCGAGGGGCTGGTGTCGTCGTTCCCGGTGCGTTCGGCCGACGGCTCGTGGGAGATCGTGCCGGACCTCGCCATCGACGCGTTCTCGCGCGAGCGCATCGACGCCTCCGTCGCCGAGCTCGTGGCCGAGCGCGACGCCGTCCGCGCCCTGGGACTGATCTAGCGCTTCTTCTGGGACTTCTCCTGCTCGGGGAGGGTGCCGGCGGCGCGGCGCTCGGCGTAGTACGCGCGGGCCTCGGCCTGACGCTCCGCCTCCGCGCCGGACGCGATCTTCGCCCGGACGAGCTCCGGGCCGTAGCCGAACGCATCCACCAGGTCGACGGCGTGCGGACGGATGCGCGTCAGCAGCCGGTCGATGTACGCCTCGACGGCCTGCGCGCGCTGCGGCGAGAGGCGTCCGTTCATCAGGTACCAGGCGAGGTGCTTCTCGATCAGGCCGAAGCCGAACAGGTCGCGCAGCCACGTGAGCACCTGCTTCGTGCCGGCGTCGGGAGCCTGCTCCAGGGCGTCGGTGAACGCCTCCCACTGCAACAGTTCGGCGTGGGCGCGCGCCGCCTCGATCAGCTCGTTCTGCTGCGAGTTGAACAGGTCGGCCGCGGCCTTCTTGCCCAGCTTCGAGGCGGGACGGAGGCGGCCCGCGATCTGCGCGATCATCGTCGCGACCCGGTCGGTGAGCAGCTCGCGCTGCGTCGCCGGCTCCTGCAGCCAGTTGACCGCACGCGCGGTCGACCCGAAGTCGCGGACCGTCTGGGCGACACTCCGCAGCCCCGACCCGTGGTACGCCTTCCCGGCCGCCTGGGTGACGACGTACCGGGCGAGGGCGCCGGCGTCCGCCTTGGCGAACTTGCGGCTGTAGTCGGTCAGCAGGCGCTTGGCGACGAGCTGCAATAGGACGTTGTTGTCGCCCTCGAAGGTGACCCAGATGTCGAGGTCCTGGCGGAGCGACGTGAGCCGGTTCTCGGTGAGGAACCCGGAGCCGCCGCACGCCTCGCGCGCCTCCTGCAGCGTGTCGAGCGCGTGCCAGGTGCTGAGCGGCTTCAGCGCCGCAGCGATGGTCTCGAGGTCCTGCCGGTCGGTGTCCGTGTCGGTCCGGCCGCTGAACACGTCGTCGAACTTGCGCAGGAAGACCTCGTGGGCGAAGCTCGCCGCGTACGTGGTGGCGAGCAGGGGCAGCAGCCTGCGCTGGTGCCGCTGGTAGTCGAGGATGACCTCCTCGTCGGTGGGGCTCCCCGCCGTGAACTGCCGGCGCTGGTCCGCGTACGTGATCGCGATCTTCAGGCCGATCTTGGAGGCGATCACCGCGGAGCCGTCGAGCGACACGCGACCCTGCACCAGCGTCCCGAGCATCGTGAAGAAGCGGCGGCCGGGGCTCTCGATCGGCGAGGTGTAGGTGCCGTCCTCCGCCACATCCCCGTACTTGTTGAGCAGGTCCGTGCGCGGGATGCGGACGCCGGTGAAGTGCAGGCGGCCGTTGTCGATGCCGTTCAGGCCACCCTTCTGGCCGTCGTCCTCGCCGCCGATGCCGGGCAGGAAGTCGCCGTTCGCATCGCGGATCGGGACGTAGAAGGCGTGCACGCCGTGGTTGACGTTCTTCGTGATCAGTTGGGCGAAGACCACGGCTGCCGTGGCGTCGACCGCCGCGTTGCCGAGGTAGTCCTTCCAGGCTCCACGGAACGGAGTGTCGATGACGAACTCCTGCGTCTCCGGGTCGTACGTCGCGGTCGTGCCGACGCTCGCGACGTCGGAACCGTGCCCCGTCTCCGTCATGGCGAAAGCGCCGGGAACCTCCAGCGACATGATCGCGGGGAGGTACTTCTGGTGGTGGCGCTCGGTGCCGAGGTGCATCACCGCGGAGCCGAACAGGCCCCACTGCACGCCCGACTTGATCTGCACCGACGGGTCGGCTGCCACCAGCTCCTCGAACGCGGCGATGTTGCCGCCGTTGTCCTCCTGGCCGCCCACCGACTTCGGGAAGGCGCGGTGCACCTGGCCGTTCTCCACCAGCAGTTTCAGCTGCCCGAACACGCGCGTGCGGTGGTCGGCGACCGACAGCCCCTCCTGCTTTTGCATCTCAGGACGCGAGGAGAGCTCCCGCGAGGCGAGGCGAGCCTCGGCCCAGTCGCCGAGCAGCTGACGGCCGAGCGCCTCCACGTCGACGCGCGGCGCTGCGCCGGCGGGCGGAGTCGTCCGAGTGGATGCGGGCGCGGGGGAAGCGGCGGAGGTGGATGCGGGGGTCGCGCTGGGGACGCGTTCGGCAGTGTCGACCATGACCTCTCCTAACGAAAATCGTGGAATGCCGCCACGCTACGACCCGGCCCTAGGGAACCGGAAAACGTCGGTGCGCCGCCTACAAAGGGCGGGTCGGACGCCCGACCTTCTGTTTGTGGGAACCTCCAAATGCGGTGCCCTGGGGCGTGACATCGCGCACAACGCCGCCGTCGGCCGGAACGCGCGAAAAAGCGCCGCCCCGGAGGTCGGGGCGACGCTTTCGCTTCGCTGGTGGCAGCGTTGCAGCCGCTAGGCCGCGCGGCGCGACGTCCGCGGAGCGCGAGTGTCGCGCTGCTGCGGGCGGGGCGGACGCAGCGGGGTGGTCAGGGCCGCACGGGCGGCCGCCGCTCCGCGCAGCTCGATGACGGCGCCGGCGGGCACCTGGGTGTCGCGCTCGACGCGCGCACCGTTGCCGACCATGGCGTTCTCGCCGAGCTTCACACCGCTGCCGAGCTTCACACCGCTGCCGACGACGCATCCCGCGCCGACGTGGACGTTCGCGCCGACGAAGGCGCGGTCGCCTACCGTCGCGCGCTTGTCGATCCAGCTTCCGGCGCCGATGTACGCCTCCATGCCGACGCGCGCGTCGGCCTCCACGTACGCGGTCGGCTCGATGTAGGCCGACTCGGCCACTCGCGCGGTCGGCGAGACGAGTCCCCTGCCGTTCGCGTGACGCTTGTACTTGATGACGGCGCCGGTCTCATCCTCGAGCTCTTCGATCATTCGTGCCATCTACCGTTCCTCCTTCGAGATCGCCGCAGTAATCGTTCAATGTCATAACGCCGGGCGGCCGGAAAAGATTCCCTGGTCCCCCGCCGGAACGACGGACGGTACGCCGCCGTTGCGCGCCTGCAAAGGGGGCAGAGTCTTCACGACCACGGAACCGTCGCCCGCGGCAGGTCACCTGCGCGTCGCCCGGCGTTCACCCTCGCTTCGCCCGGGTGCCGGATGCTGCGGCTGAGCCTCGTCTCGGTGTCCGCTGAGGCGACACCGGCGCTTCCACCCGAAGGAGAACACGCTTGCGCATCCACTCGACCGCGCGTCCACGGACCTGGGCGGCCCTCGCGGCCGTCGGCCTGTGCGCCACCGCTGGCCTCGCTGCGGCCGTCCCGGCGACTGCCGCGACCGCCGACACCACTGCTGCCACCGCCGCCACTGCCGCCGCCGCCGCCGACCCCTCGATCGTGATCAACGAGGTCGAGTCGAGCGCACCGAACGGCGGCCCGGACTGGGTGGAGCTGAAGAACACCGGCGCCAGCGCTGCCGACCTGGCCGGCTGGTCGGTCCTCGACAACGACGACACCCACACGCGGGTTCCGCTGCCCGCCGGCTCGATCATCCCCGCCGGTGGATACTTCGTCATCGACGAGAGCACGCTCGGCTTCGGCCTCGGCAGCGGCGACTCCGCCCGCCTGTACGACCCGGCCGCCACCCTCGTCGACACCTACTCGTGGACCTCGCACGCCGCCGTCACGTACGGCCGCTGCCCCGACGGCACCGGCGCGTTCCGCAACACGACCTCCTCCACGCAGGGGGCCGTCAACGACTGCAGCGTCCCGGCCGTGCAGGTGAAGATCAACGAGGTGGAGTCGGACGGCGACGCGTCCGACTGGATCGAGCTCATCAACAACGGGAGCGCGGCGGCCGACCTCAGCGGGTACATCCTGCGCGACGACAAGGATGCCGACGCGTTCGTCATCCCGGCCGGCACCTCGGTCGCGGCGGGCGGCTACTACACCGCCGACGTCTCCGCCTTGTTCGGGCTGGGGAGCGCCGACCAGGCTCGACTCTTCGCGCCCGACGGCACCACGCTGGTCGACTCCTACGCCTGGACGGCCCACGCGACCACCACCTACGGCCGGTGCCCGAACGGCACCGGTGCCTTCGCGACCACCAGCGCGTCCACGAAGAACGCTCCGAACGCATGCCCGGGCGACATCCAGCTGGGGACCTGGCCGGGCGGCACCGACATCCGCACCGTCGACGACGCGAACGTGCTCGGCGGCAACCTGAGCGGCCTGTACTACGAGCCCTCCGGCACCGCCGCGACCGGCGTGCTCTGGGCCGTGAAGAACGGACCGGGGACGCTGTACCGCCTGCTGTGGAACGGCACCGTCTGGACGCCGGACACGGCGAACGGCTGGTCCTCCGGCAAGGCGCTGCACTACACCGACGGGACGGGCGACCCCGACTCCGAGGGCGTCACCATCACGGGCGCCGGTCCGAGCGGCGGGATCTACGTCTCCACCGAGCGCAACAACTCCGCGAACACGGTCAGCCGCCCGGCCATCCTGCGCTTCGACCCCGCACAGGCCGGAACCTCGCTGACGGCGACGGCCGACTGGAACCTCACCACCGACCTTCCCGTGGTCGGCCCGAACCTCGGGCTCGAGGCGGTCACGTGGGTTCCGGACGCGTACCTCACCGCCCACGGCTTCGTGGACCAGAAGACAGGCCACGCCTACGACCCCGCCACTTATCCCGGTCACGGCGACGGACTGTTCTTCGCCGGGCTCGAGGCCAACGGGAACGTGTACGCGTACGCGCTCGATGCATCCGGCTCGTACACCCGCGTCGCGACCATCTCGACCGGGATGCCCGGAGTGATGGACCTGCAGTTCGACACCGAGCGCCAGGCGATCTGGGCGGTCTGCGACGACACCTGCCACGGACAGCACGAGCTCTTGACCGTCACGCCCTCGGGCGCAAATGCCGGGACGTTCCAGGTCGCGCAGGCTTTCGCGCGGCCGAGCGGGATGCCCGACTACAACAACGAGGGCTTCACGGTTGCGCCGCAGGCCGAGTGCGTGAACGGGCTGAAGCCCGCGATCTGGGCGGATGACACAGCCGACGGAGGGCACGCGCTGCGCCAGGGAACGGTCGCGTGCACGGTGCTTCCCGGCGGTGGGAACGGTGGTGGCGGAAACGGTGGGGGCACCGGTGGCGGCGGCAACGGTGGGGGTACCGGCGGCGGCGGCAATGGCGGCGGGGGCTCGCCGGCAGCGCCGACCGCACAGGTGTCAGCGAGGTCGGTCGGGCTCGGCGGCACGGTCACCGTCTCGGCGACCGGGTTCGCCGCAGGCGAGCAGGTGGAGATCTGGCTGCACTCCGACCCGGTGCTGCTGGCCGTGGTGACGGCCGGCCCGACAGGCGCGGTGACCGCGACGGTCACCATCCCATCGACGGTGCCCGCCGGTGCACACGCGCTGGTGCTGCTCGGACGGACGTCCGGCGCGACGGCCACGGTCGCCCTCACGGTCACCGCGATCGCCGCCGCGAACGGGGAGAGGGCCGGCCTGGCCTCGACGGGATCGGATGTGACCGTGCCGCTGGGCGCCGCGCTCCTCCTCGGAGCGGTCGGCAGCGGCCTCCTCCTGGCGCGGGGCGTCGCCCGCCGCCGCTCGGCCTGAGTCCGACGAGGGCCCGGTCGCGTGTGCGGCCGGGCCCTTCGCCATTTCGGGACGGCCTGCTTGCGTCGGAGAAACCGCTCCAGATCTCCGACCCGCCCCGGCCGCCAACGTCGGAGAAACTGTCCCGAATCTCCTTCGATTGGCAGTACTGAAGGAGATTCGGGCGGTTCGAGGCCCGGATCTCCTTCGATAGCCGGAGCGACCGGGCGGAGGCGGGGGCAGACGGAGGCCGGGGGCAGACGGAGGCCGGGGCAGAGGGAGGCGGGGCGGGGCGGGGCGTCAGACGGCGGCGGTGGCGGAGGCCACGACGCCCAGGAGCGCTTCGCCGTACGCCTCGCGCTTCTTGGCGCCGATCCCCGAGATGCCGTCGAGGTCGGCGAGCGAGGCGGGACGGGCGGAGGCGACGGCGCGCAGCGTCGCATCGCCGAAGACGATGTACGCGGGGACGCCCTGCTCGCGCGCCTGCGCCGCTCGCCAGCTGCGCAGCGCCTCGAAGAGCGGCTGGTCGGCCGGGGCCAGGTCGGCCGCCGCCGTGCTGCGCGTCGAGCGCAGACTGCGTTCCGGCCTGTCGGGCTCGCGCCGGAGCACCACCGTCCGGCCGCCCGTGAGCACTTCGGCGCTCGCGGGGGTGATCGTCAGCACGCCGTACTCCCCCTCCGGCTTCAGCAACTCCTGCGCAATCAGCTGACGCACAACGCCGCGCCACTGGCTCTCGCTCAGGTCGTCGCCGATGCCCCAGGTGGTCAGCCCATCGTGACCGTACTGCTCGACCCTCGGGGTGCGCTTGCCGCGCAGGATGTCGACCAGGTGCCCCGCGCCGAACCGCTGGTTGCGCTCGCGCTGGAGTCGCACCACCGTCGAGAGGAGCTTCTGCGCCGGGACGGTGCCGTCCCAGCTCTCTGGCGGGGTGAGGCAGGTGTCGCAGTTGCCGCAGGGGGTGGAGGCCTGACCGAAGTAGCCGAGCAGGTTGACCCGACGGCACTGGACGGTCTCACAGAGCGCGAGCATCGCATCCAGATGCTGCGTCAGGCGCCGCCGGTGTGCCAGGTCGCCCGGGGAGTCGTCGATCATCCGCCGCTGCTGCACCACATCCTGCAGGCCGTAGGCGAGCCAGGCGGTCGACGGCAGCCCGTCGCGACCCGCGCGGCCAGTCTCCTGGTAATACCCCTCGACGGACTTCGGGAGGTCGATGTGGGCGACGAAGCGCACATCCGGCTTGTCGATGCCCATGCCGAACGCGATGGTGGCGACGACGATCACGCCCTCCTCGCGCAGGAAGCGCGACTGCGTCGCCGCGCGCTGTGTCGCTTCGAGCCCTGCGTGGTACGGGAGCGCCGTGAGACCCCGGGCCGACAGGAACTCCGCCGTCTTCTCCACCGACGCCCGCGAGAGGGCGTAGACGATTCCGGCATCCCCCGGGTGCTCGCTGGTGATGAAGTCGAGCAGCTGCTTCCGCGGCTCGGCCTTCGGAACGATCCGGTATTGGATGTTGGGACGGTCGAAGTCGGAGACGAAGTGCTCGGCACCCTCCAGCCGCAGCCGCGCAGTGAGCTCGCGGTGGGTCGCTTCGGTGGCCGTCGCCGTGAGCGCGATGCGCGGGACGTCGGGCCAACGGTCGGCCAGCTCGGACAGCGCGAGGTAGTCGGGACGGAAGTCGTGCCCCCACTGCGAGACGCAGTGCGCCTCGTCGATGGCGAAGAGCGCGACGCGCCCGCGCTCCAGGAACCGCTTGGTCGCCTCCGACGACAGCCGCTCGGGTGCCACGTAGAGGATGTCGAGCTCGCCCGCGAGGTACGCCCGCTCGACCGCGCTCCGCGCCGCGCCATCCTGCGTGGAGTTGAGGAACGCGGCACGCACGCCGACCGCGGTCAGCGCATCCACCTGGTCCTGCATCAGGGCGATCAGCGGCGAGACAACGACCCCTGTGCCCTCGCGAAGCAGCGACGGGATCTGGTAGCAGAGGCTCTTGCCCGCGCCGGTCGGCATGAGGACGACCGCATCGCCCCCGGCCGCCACCCGCTCGATGACTGCCTGCTGCTGCCCGCGGAACTCGTCGTACCCGAAGACCGTCTTCAGTGCCTCGGCTGCCGAGCCGAACCGCGCGGGCGTGACCGCAGGCTCTGCGGACGCCATCGGCTGGGCGGGCGTCGCCGCACCAACCGCAGGGCCGGCGGCCCGGGAAGGCCCGGCGTACGGGTCGCCGAACTCGGGCAGCGGCGGCTCCTCGTCGAGAGGAGGCGCGTCCCGGTCATCGGGGATCCAGCCGTCGGTGAAGCTCATTCCTCGATCGTATCGGCGGCCGCTGACCACCGGCCGGACGAGCACGATCTGTGGATAACCCGCGCACCCCCGACGGCCCCTCCGGTACCATCGCCCACATGCGCCGGCTCATCGTGACAGAGTTCATGACCCTCGACGGCGTCGTCGAGGCGCCAGGCGGCGAGCCCACCCACCGGCACTCCGGCTGGACCATCCCGTTCAGCTCTGACGACCTCCGCGCCTTCAAGCTCAGCGAAGTGCTCGAGGCGGAGTCGCTGCTGCTCGGCCGGCGTACGTACGAGCAGTTCGCCGACGCCTGGCCTCCCCGCGAGGGCGAGTTCGCGGACGCCATGAACGGCATGGCCAAGCACGTCGCCACCTCGCGGCCTCGCGAACTCGTCTGGAACGCCACCGCGCTCGAACCCCCCGTGCGCAGTTCGGTGCAGTCGCTGAAAGACGGCGACGGGGGCCCGATCCTCGTCGCGGGCAGCGCCTCCCTCGTCCGCTCGCTTCTGGTCTGGGGCCTCGTCGATGAGCTGCGGCTGCTGGTCTACCCGGTGATGATCGGCGGCGGCTTGCGGATCTTCCCCGACGACCGCGAGAAGTGGACGTTCGAGCTCGCCGATCTGACGCGGTTCGAGTCCGGCGCGGTCCTTCACACGTATCGACTGGCCGGGAGCTGATGCCCGCCGCAGTCCTCGGGCTGCTGGGCGCCGTCGTCTACGGTTCCGCCGACTTCCTCGGCGGGGTGGCGGCCCGGCGCATCGGCCCGCTACGAACGACGGCGGTCGGAGCTGTCAGCGGCCTCGTCCTCCTGCTGCTCTCCTATCCCCCGGTGGGAGGGGTGTGGTCGGCCGCTGCGCTCGGCTGGGGAGCGCTGTCGGGCCTGGTCGGCACGGTGGCTGTCGCCCTCTTGTACGCGTGCCTCGCGATCGGCCCGATGAGCATCCTGTCGCCGCTGACCGCGGTGGTGTCCGCCCTGGTCCCGATGACGTGGGGGCTCCTCGGTGGCGACCGCTTCGGCGTGGTCGGCTACCTCGCGCTGGGGCTGGCGCTGGTCGCGGTGGTGCTGGTCGGATTCGTTCCCGAGAAGGGGGCGGTGCGACCGAGCGGGCGAGCGCTGCTGATGGCGGTGGCCGCCGGAGCGATGATCGGCGTCTTCCTGATCGTGCTGGATCAGACTCCCGCCGATTCGGGCGTCGTCCCGCTCCTCGCCAACCGAACCGTGAACGGCGCGGTGATGTGGGCGCTCGTCGGGACGCTGGTCCTGATCGGACGGCGCCGAGCCCGCGGCGAGGGAGGGATGCGCCTCGACGCGCGCGGGTCGGGGATCGCGGCGGCCGGTGGCGCGCTGGACGCCTCCGCCAACCTCATCATCCTGATCGGGCTGCGCCTCGGCGATCTGACGACGATGTCGGTGCTCGTCGCGCTCTACCCGGCCGGCACCATCATGCTCGCGGCGATCGTCCTGCGGGAGCGGGTCGCGCCCGTTCAGTGGGCCGGCCTGGTGCTCGCGGTGCTCGCCGCGGCCCTGCTCGCCGTCAGCTGACCTCCGCGCCGCCCTCCGCCACACCCCCCGCCACCGCCGAATGGTGAGTCGTTGCTCCAATTCGCGCCCAGTGGCGACGAGATGTCACCACTCGCGCAAGGGCGGTCCTGTATTCAGTACGGGGACGGCGGTGCGAGCTGGGCGACCTGCTCCAGCGCGGGCAGGGCGGCGCGCACCGCCTCCACCTGCTCGGGCGTCAGCTCGCCGAGGACCTCCGCGACCGCACGCGCACGGTCCGAGCGCGCCTCGAGCAACAGCTCCGTGCCCGCCTCCGTCCCGGAGACGAACAGCGAGCGGCGGTCCTCGGGGTCTGGCGTGCGCTCCACGAGGCCTCGGGATTCGAGCTCGGCGACGATCCGCGTGATCGTCGGCGCGGCCGCCACCTCGATGGCGGCGATCTCACTCGGGCGGATCGGTCCGCGGCGGACGATGGTGGAGAGAGCGGACAGCTGTCCGTGACTGAGCCCCCCGGTGGAGGAGCGGATGCGGCGGTTCAGCCGCCCGACGGCCAGGGCCAGGCGGCCGGGGACATCGTCGTCTCGTCCGGCCGCCGGCCGATCGTCAGCTTCATGCGCGCTGGGCACCGACTTCCTCGCCTTCCTCGCTGGCCTGCCGCTCGGGTGCGGCGGCCTCCTCATGAACATACTTTGCCCCGCCGAGGAACGAGGCAACAGCACCGATGACGCTCATGATGGCGGCGGCGATGAAGACGACCACCAACCCGTCGTGGAAGGGCCCGGAGATCAGCTGCGGGAAGAACTCCTTGCCCGTCAGCGTGGCGCCGTCCACATGCGGCGCGGTGAGGATCCCGGTCGGGCCGAGGAGGCTCTGGATGGGGTTGTAGCCGAGGAAGGCGGCGAACAGACTCCCGACCGGCGGGGTGTTGCCGACCTGCGCGGCGACGTTCGAGGGGACGCCGTGCGAGGTGAGCCCGTTGGTGAGCGCGGACGGCAGCGCGACCGACAGACCGGCGATCATCAGGGAGAAGAAGATGCCGATCGAGAGCGAGCTCCCCGCGTTGAGGGCGACGCCGGCCATGCCTGAGGCGGCGCCGCGTTCGTTCGCGGGCACGCTGTTCATGATCGCCGTGCGGTTCGGCGACGAGAACAGACCGGAACCGATGCCGTTGAGCCCGGTCAGCACCGCGAACTGCCAGTACTCGAAGTTCACCGGGATGAGCAGCAGCCCGACGAATGTGGCCGCGACGATCAGCAGGCCGACGGTGGCGAACCCGCGCGAGCCGAACCGGTCGGAGAGCGCCCCCGAGATCGGGCCGGCGATCAGGAAGCCGATCGTGATCGGGAGCATGTAGATGCCCGCCCAGAGCGGCGTCGACTCGTAGCTGTAGCCGTGCAGCGGCAGCCAGATCCCCTGCAGCCAGATGATCAGCATGAACTGGAGACCGCCGCGGCTGATGGCGGCGAGGAAGCCGGCGAAGATCCCGGAGGAGAACGCCCGGATGCGGAACAGCCGCATGTCGAACATCGGCGCGGGCACCCGCAGCTCGACGAAGACGAAGGCGACGAGAAGCAGGATGCCGCCGATGATCGAGCCGAGCACCCACGGGTTCCCCCAGCCCTGCGAGGAGCCGCCGTAGGGCTGGATGCCGTACGTGATGCCGGTGAGCAGTGCGATCAGGCCGATGCCGAAGGTGGCGTTGCCGAGCCAGTCGATGCGCCCGGGGTTCTTCTGGCCGACCTCGTGCAGCGACTTGATGGACCAGATGGTGCCGATGACACCGAACGGCACGGAGACGAAGAACACGGCGCGCCAGTCGATCTCGGCGAGGATGCCGCCGAGGATGAGCCCGATGAAGCTTCCGGCGATCGCCGCGACCTGGTTGAGGCCGAGCGCGAAGCCGCGCTTGTTCGCCGGGAAGGCGTCCGTGAGGATCGCGGTCGAGTTGGCGAACAGCATGGCTCCACCGACGCCCTGCACGAATCGCCAGACGATCAGCCAGAGCGCGCCGGGCCCACCGCTGAACGGGTCGAGGCACAGCGCGATGGCGGCGAGGGTGAAGATGACGAAGCCGAGGTTGTAGATGCGGACGCGGCCGAACTGGTCGCCCATCCGTCCGAACATCACGACGAGCACGGCGGTGACGAGCATGTAGCCCATCAGCATCCAGAGCAGGTAGGAGACGTTGCCCGGCTCGAGCGGGTTGAGCTTGACGCCCGTGAAGATGGCCGGGAGCGAGATGATCACGATCGACGAGTTGATCGTCGCCATCAGCATGCCGAGGGTGGTGTTGGACAGCGCCACCCAGCGGTAGTGCGGGTGGTCTTTGGTGTAGATGCCGGTGCGGGCCACGGGAGTCCTTGTCAGAGTGCGCGCTAATACGTGGAAACGTAGTTGTTTATATGCGTCAACTATATAACCGCGTCACGACTGCCGCACGTGGCCGTCGGCTCAGGCTCGATGACCCCGACGACGGATGACGAGCATCGCCACCCCTGCGCAGATGGCCAGCAGACCCGCCGTGCCCCAGTCTCCGACCTGCGATCCGGTCCCGGCGAGCGGACCGCCCGCGGCATCCTCACCCTCGCCCGACGTCGCGGGAGGGGCCGGGCCGGGAGTCGGCGGCACCGGAGCCGCCGTCACGGTGATGGAGACGGTCGCGTCCGCGCAGAGATCGGCGGCGGCGATCGCACAGATCCGGTAGGTGAAGCGGTCGGTGCCCGTGAAGCCGCGGGCGGGGACGTACGTGAACGCCCGGCCCGCCGCCGTCGCTGTGCCGTGGACCGGCTGCGTCAGGACCGCGGGAGGATCGATGGTGCCGATGTCGTTGGCGGTGACGTCCAGGGTCACGGCGGTCGCCTCAGTGGTCGTCACCTCGTCGTCGAAGGCACGGGGCAGGATCTCGACGGTG
Source organism: Leifsonia sp. RCC_180 (assembly GCF_058138205.1). Taxonomy (NCBI): domain Bacteria; kingdom Bacillati; phylum Actinomycetota; class Actinomycetes; order Micrococcales; family Microbacteriaceae; genus Leifsonia; species Leifsonia sp. RCC_180. Next base: position 2,072,422 of record NZ_CP200340.1, read on the forward strand.
ACCAGACCGGTCGAGCAGAGCTCGGGGGTTCCGGCGTCGCACGCGAACACCGAGTACTGGTCGCGGCCGGCGAACGGGCCGAGAGGCCGGTACTCGGTCAGGCCGTCACTGGCGACGCTGGCGGTCCCCGACCGGGGCGGGATGCCGCGTGCGGCCACGAAGGGATCTCCCTCGGGGTCGACGATGACCAATCGGTCCTGCACTGGAACCCGGGCCGTCGTCCGCATCACAAGGTCCCGGATCACGGGTGGCAGGTTGCGCGGGATGACCGTGACCAGGACCGTCGCATCGTCGCAGACGGTGGGCGCGGTGGGCGAGCAGACCCGGAAGATGAAGGAGTCCGTCCCGATGAAACCGGCGTCCGGTGTGTAGGTCGCGGTGCCTTCGGTCGTGTCGAGCACCACCGTGCCGTTGCTCGGCACACTGACGGGAGTGTCGGCCAGTACCGCCCCGGGCGTCGCGCTGTCGGGGACGAGCGGCACCACGACCGGGCGGCCCTGGAAGGTCTGGGCGGCGACGTCCGTCGCGACCGGGAACACGGTGATGGTGATCGTCCCCTCGTCGCACAACGACGGTGTCCCGTTGTCGCAGACCTGGAACGTCGCGGTGTCCACACCGGTGAATTCCGGTCCGCTCCGGTACTCGAACACGCCGCCGGGCAGCATCCTGAGCCGTCCGTTCGCCGGCCCCGACACGACGGTGAAGGTGAGTGCTTGGCCTGCCTGCGGGTCTGCGGCGGTGGCCCTTCCGATGACCAGCGCACCGGTGACCCCCTGCACCGCCGTGTCCTCGGCGGTCGGAGGCGTGTTCGGGAGCACGACGGGGACGACCAGGGTGGTGGACCGGCTGGACGCGGACGAGCCGTCGTTGTTTTCCGGGTCGGGGTCGGGTGTCGTGGAGACGGCGCTCGCCACATCCGTGAGCAGAGTGCCCGGGCCGGAGACCACCGTCCCGGTGACGGTGAGCGTCACAGTGCTTCCGCCCGGGACCGTCCCGAGGTTCCACGTGACCGCCGTCGTACCCACCGTGCCGCCGTTCGAGGCCGTCACGCCGCTGATGCCCTGCGGTAGGGCGTCGGTTACGACGACGCCCTCTGCGGCTGCCGGGCCGGCGTTCGCCACCGAGATCGCGTAGCTGAGCGCGGAGTTCTGGGTCACCGTCGCCGGACCGGTCTTGCCGACGACGACATCCGCTGAGGGGCGCTGCTGCGCGCAGTCCGGGGCCGGATACGAACCAGCGGTGAACCGGCCGACCGTCCCGCGCACGACATTGACGACGGTGCCCGTCTGCACGTCGAAGATCTGTCCGGGAGGCGCCGTGCTGTCGACGACGATCGGCGACGTCGCGGAGAGGCCGGTGAAGCTCCCCTGCACACTGGTGGAGCCGCTGAAGCGGTACCGGCCGTATCCCGTCACGTGACCGTCGGCGACGAGGGTCGCCGCGTCGAGCGTCCCGGCCAGGGACTGCGCCCAGGTGCCGTTGTCGGTGAAGCGCCCTCCGACCAGCACGAGTCCCTGGTTGCTCGACGACGGCCCGTCGTTGGTCAGGTCGCCGGTCGCTGCCAGTGCGCAGTCGTTCTGCACCACCCCGGAACCGTTCACGATCACGTTGCCGGTGACCTCCATCAGGCCCGTGTTCACCAGCCGCCCGTTCACCGTCGCATCACCGGCGACGGTGAGGACTCCTGAATTCAGGATGCGGACCGCGCTGTTCTCGTTCATGGTCGCGGCGATGTGCAGGGCCCCGGCGTTGTCGATAGTCCCGGCGGAGGGCGAGAACGCCTGGGAGATCGTGAGCCGGCCGCCGGACGCCACCTCGATCAGGGCGGCGGAGTTGATATTGAGCCCCGCGACCACGGCGGTCCCCTCTACCGTGAGCGAGAACCCTGTCCCCACGGACACGAACGGCAGGGCGAGGTCGGCACCCGCGGCGACCACCAGCGCCCCTCCTGCGTTGTTCATGTACGGAGGAGCGAGGGTGGCGCCCGGGCCCACGCACAGGGTGCCGCCCGCCGGTAGCGCGTCGATGCCGCCGAGGAATGCGCCAGCGGTGAGCAGCACCGTCTCTCCCGGGAGGACCACGATCGTCGCTGTGGTCGGGCCGAGCGTGCGGTCGGGCGATGCGCACTGGTCGGCGAAGGCGGCGGCCGCAGGAGGCGCGGCCGACGCGACGAGGAGCGGCGCAGCGAGCGCGCAGACGCAGGCCGCCATGGCGGCCAGGTGGCGGAGAGCGCGCTTGTTTGCCGTATCGGCTCCTTCACATCGGCTCCAGTGTGCCCGTCGGCCCGGCGGATGAGAAGAGGGAGCTCGACCGTCACGACGGGGAGCGATCGGCGGGAGGACGAACTCGATAGATTGCTGATGCGGCTGGATCGCGAGCCCGCGCGCCGGCCGTCCGTCGTCCCGAGGAGCCCCGAATGAGTGAAGAGCGTCCGCTGCGCGTGTCCGTCGTCCAGTTCGAGGCAGCACCCTCCGATCCGGCCGCCAACCTGGAGACGATCCGGCGTCTGGCGTCCGTCGCCGCAGCGGACGGCAGCCAGCTGGTCATCTTCCCCGAGATGTGCCTGCTCGGATACTGGCACCTGACGAAGCTGCCGGCCGACGAGCTGCGCGGGCTCGCCGAAGCCGCCGACGGCCCTCTCGTCACGCGGCTGCGGGAGTTGTCGCAGGAGCTCGGGGCCGGCATCGGGGCCGGCTTCCTCGAATCCGCCGACGGAACCCTCTACAACTCGTACGCGGTCTGCTTTCCCGACGGCGCCACGCACATCCATCGCAAGCTGCACGCGTTCGAGCACGAGGCCATCGCAAGCGGCGGGCAATACACGGTGTTCGACTCCCCGTGGGGCGTGCGGATGGGCATCCTGATCTGCTGGGACAACAACCTCGTCGAGAACGTGCGCGCCACCGCACTGCTCGGAGCCACCGTGCTGATCGCGCCGCATCAGACCGGCGGGACGAATTCGCGCAGCCCGCACGGCATGAAGGTGATCCCCGCGGAGCTGTGGCACAACCGGCACGAGGACCCGGCAGCGCTGGAGGCCGCCGTCAACGGCCCGTCCGGCCGCGAGTGGCTGATGCGCTGGCTCCCGTCGCGCGCGCACGACAACGGGATCTTCGTGCTCTTCGCGAATGGCATCGGACCCGACGACGACGAGATCCGCACCGGCAACGCCATGATCCTCGACCCGTACGGCCGGATCGTGGCCGAGACGCCCGCGCCGGCCGAGGCGGTGGTGACCGCCGACCTGGACCTCGAGCTGCTGCCCCTCGCCACCGGGCGGCGGTGGCTGCTGGGGCGGCGGCCGGAGCTCTACGGGGTGCTCACGCAGCGTTCGGGACTCGAACGGGACGCCCGCACCGCGCGGCACTCCTCGGAGGAGGTGCCGGCATCCTTCCGCGTCGGTCCTCCGTCCGCTGAGCCGGACGACGACTGAGAACCGGGTGATACCCGGCCGTTCCGGCGGCGAATACGGCTTTTCCAAAACTTTTGACACCCATACGGGGGCGGAATTAGCTGGATGACGCAACAAATCCACGAGGACGCCGCGATGCCGCGACGCCCGACGCATACAAAGGAGTAGCAGCGTGTCGATTCGCCTTCGAGCCGGTCTCATCACCACCGCAGTGATCGGGGCCGGAGCCGTCATCCTCGCCCAGGGAGCCGCCTTCGCGGCCCCGCCGGCAGCCCCGTCCCACCACAGTCCCGCCCCGGCGGACTCCCTCCGCGCGCTCGCCTCGCAGTCCGGCCTCCGCATCGGCACCGCCGTCAACACCGACGTTCTGGCGCAGAACAGCGACTACCGGGCGATCGTCGCCTCGCAGTTCTCGACGGTCACGCCGGAGAACGTCATGAAGTGGGAGGTCGTCGAGCCTACGCAGGGCACGTACGACTGGTCGGCAGCCGACAAGCTCGTCGCCTTCGCGCAGCAGAACGACCAGCTCGTGCGCGGGCACACGCTGGTCTGGCACAGCCAGCTGCCCGCCTGGCTGACCGCCGCCGCGCCGTCGATGACGCCCGACCAGCTGCGCGCGATCCTCAAGAAGCACGTCACCGATGAGGTCACTCATTTCAAGGGCAAGATCTGGCAGTGGGATGTCGTCAACGAGGCGTTCAACGACGACGGAACCCTGCGCGACAGCATCTGGCTGCAGAAGCTCGGCCCGAGCTACATCGCCGACGCCTTCCGCTGGGCGCACCAGGCCGACCCGCGGGCGCTGCTGTTCTACAACGACTACAACATCGAGTTCACCGGACCCAAGAGCAACGCGGTCTACCAGCTCGTCCAGGACCTCAAGGCGCAGGGTGTCCCGATCGACGGCGTCGGCTTCCAGACGCACCTCGACACCCAGTACCCGCTGCCGGACCTGCAGAACAACCTCCAGCGGTTCGCGAAGCTGGGGCTGAAGGTGGCGGAGACCGAGGTGGATGTGCGCACCACCCTGCCGGTGACTCCCGTCGAGCAGAACGCCCAGATCGCGGGGTACACCACCACCCTCCAGGCGTGCCTCGCGGTGCGGGCGTGCCTGTCGTACACCGTGTGGGGCGTCGGCGACGCGTACTCGTGGGTGCCCGGCGTCTTCCCCGGTGAGGGAGCGGCGACCATCTACGACGAGAACCTCCAGCCGAAGCCGGAGTACACCGCGGTGCAGCAGACGCTCGCCCTCGGGGCGGGCACGCCGGGGCGCAACGACCCGCGGCGCTGATCCGGCGCACGCCCGCGTCACGCGGGGGCCGTACGACTGAGTTCGTGCGGCCCCGCGTGACGGGCGAGGACACCGACGCACAGGTTGCGCTGCTACGGTTCACCGGCCGGTACTGTGCCGGCTTCAGGGAAGACGCCTCGTTGACAGAAGGATCCTTCGGATCCGGCCACGATCCCGTCGCCTCCTCTGTGCTTACAAGAGGAGCGCCATGTCCGCGTCCGTGAAAGCCGTCGTCTACTGCGAAGGGCTGTTCGGAAGGCTCGACGGGAAGACCGCCAACGGTCTGGTCCGTCATTCCGAGAAGTACGACATCCTGAGCATCGTCGACAGCTCGTGCGCTGGTCAGGACGCGGGGATGGTCCTGGATGGGGTGCCCAACGGCATCCCCGTGCTCGCTAGCCTCGACGACTCCATCGGACGGGCCGGTTTCGTGCCGGACACGCTCATCTTCGGGATGGCCCCCACCGACGGCCTGCTCACCGCCGATCACCGGGCGGTGCTGCTGGATGGGATCGATCGCGGGATGAACCTGGTCAACGGACTGCACGAGTACCTCAATGACGACGCCGAGTTCGTCGCCGCCGCCCTGGTGGCCGGGGTGACCATCGTCGACGTGCGCCGCCCCAAGGAGATCAAGGACCTGAAGCTGTTCAGCGGTCGCATCTTCGACGTGACCTGCCCGCGGATCGCGGTGCTCGGCACAGACGGGTCGGTGGGTAAGCGCACGACGGCGACCCTGCTCACGCAGGCGCTCAACGCGGTGGGTATCCGGGCCGTGCTGGTCGGAACCGGGCAGACGTCGCTGATCCAGGGCGCCCGGTACGCGGTCGCGCTGGATGCGACCATCCCGCAGTTCTGCTCCGGCGAGGTGGAGGCGCAGGTCGTCGCCGCGTTCGAGGAGGAGGACCCGGACGTGATCATCGTCGAAGGCCAGGGTGCGCTGAGTCATCCTGCCTACCTCAGCTCCGGCGCCATCCTGCGTGGGAGCCGGCCGGAGGGCGTCATCGTGCAGCACGCACCCGGGCGGGTGATGCTGGGCGACTTCCCGATGATGCCGGTCCCGACCGCGGCCAGCGAGATCGCCCTGATCCAGGCGTTCAGCGATACCCGCGTCATCGGCGTCACCATCAACCACGAAGGCCTGACGGCGACCGAACTCGACGAGACCATCGCCGAACACGAGGCGCAGCTGGGCCTGCCGGTGACCGACCCGCTGACCCGTCCGCGGGAGGAACTGGTCGACATGGTCCTGCTCGCCTTCCCGGAGCTGGGCCTCGGCACGGGGGCAGCACTGGCTGGTGCCGCCGGAGCGGCCACGCGCACGCACTAGGGCCCTCTGTCGGAGGTCGTCGCTACGCTGTGGCCATGGCCGTCGAGGTGCTCCCCGCCACCGGTCGTTTCGACGACTTCGCGACGTTCATGGTGCCGCGGAAGCCCGGTGGCGGCGGGTGCGTGTGCATGTCGTACCGCGACTCCCGCCTCGACATGCCCGCGCGGATCGAGTACATGCACACCGAGTGCTCGACGGAACCCGGCCCCGGCGTGCTCGCCTACATCGACGGCGACGTCGCCGGCTGGTGCTCGGTCGCGCCGAAGTCGACGTACCGGCGGCTGATGAACTCCCGCACCATCCCGCACGTGGATGAGGACCGCGACCCGTGGTCGATCGTCTGCTTCGTGGTGCGTGGCGGCTTCCGCAAGCGTGGCCTGATGCACGATCTTCTGGATGGGGCCGTCGAGCACGCCCGCGTCTCCGGTGCCGCGCTGGTCGAGGGCTATCCTGTCGACACCGCCGGCGAGCGGGTGGATGTGATCAGCGGTTACGTCGGGACCGTCGAGCTGTTCGAGAAGCACGGCTTCTCGCGAGTCCTCGCGACCGACGCGCATTCTGGCGGCCGGGTCCGCTGGCTGATGCGGCGCGAACTCCGCTCCTGAGAACAGGAGTTCGCGCGTCCCTGTGAGAGTTCACATGAACGCTCTCTCAGGTTCATCCGCGCGTCATCGCGGCCCTGTCGGATGGTCCGGTCACACCGACCGAAAGGACCTGCCCGCATGTTCCGAACCCCCTCGCGCTGGAAGGCCGGCGCCGTGCTCGCCGCCACTGCCGGCGTGCTGGCCGCCGCGCTGCTGCCGGCCCCCGCACTGGCCGCGACCTCCGACAACGGCGGAGCTGCCCGCAACCCCGACGACTCGACCGCAGCGCTCCGCCAGTCGATCGTCAACGGCCCGGCCAAGAACGTCATCCTGCTGATCGGCGACGGGATGGGCGACAGCGAGATCACCGTCGCCCGCAACTACCAGTACGGGGCGGGCGGGATGCTGCCCGGCATCGACGCCCTGCCGCTCACCGGCCAGTACACGACCTACTCCGTCTACAAGGACGGCGCGAACAAGGGCAAGCCCGACTACGTCCCGGACTCGGCGGCGACCGGCTCGGCCTGGGCGACGGGCACCAAGACGTACGACAACGCCATCTCGGTCGACATCGACGGCAAGCCGCAGGCGACCCTCCTGGAGCTCGCACGCGCCAACGGGCTGCGCACCGGCAACGTCAGCACCGCCGAGATCCAGGATGCGACGCCCGCGGTCGAGGTCGCCCACGTCGGCGCCCGCTCGTGCTACGGACCGGACACCGCCTCCTGCGGAAGCGACGCCCTGCAGAACGGCGGCCGCGGCTCGATCAGCGAGCAGCTGCTGGACGCGCGCCCCGACGTGACACTCGGCGGAGGTTCCGCATCGTTCCAGCAGACGGCGAAGGCCGGGCAGTGGAAGGACAAGACGCTGTTCGCCCAGGCCGGCGAGCGCGGATACCAGGTCGTCGGCGACGCCGCAGGGCTTGCCGGGGTGACCGAGGCGAACCAGCAGAAGCCGGTGCTCGGGCTCTTCACCCCCGGCAACTTCCCCACCCGCTACGCTGCGACGACCGCGGCCGTCGGGGGTGCTGACCAGGCACCGGTCACCTGCTCCGCCAATCCGGACCGGCTGGCGACCGACCTGTCGCTCTCGTCGCTGACCAGCAAGGCGATCTCGCTGCTCGACAAGCCGGGCGGCGACGGGTTCTTCCTCCAGGTGGAGGGCGCCAGCATCGACAAGCGCGACCACTCGGCGGACGCCTGTGGGCAGATCGGCGAGACCGTGGACCTGGATGAGGCGGTGCAGGCCGCGCTCGCGTTCGCCAAGAAGGACGGCAACACCCTCGTCATCGTGACCGCGGACCACGCCCACACCAGCCAGATCGTGGACAGTACGCCGCCGGCGACGCTCTCGACCGCGCTGACCACGGCCGATGGAACCGTCATGAAGGTGGCGTACGGAACTGCCGCGGCGGGTGGCTCGCAGCAGCACACCGGCGCGCAGCTCCGCATCGCCGGCTACGGCCCGGGTGCAGCCGACGTCGTCGGCCTCACCGACCAGTCCGACACCTTCTTCACCATCGCCCGTGCCCTGGAGCTGAACCGGGACGTCGCCGCGCTGAGCGCCAGTGCGACCGTCACGCTCAGCGCGACGTCGGTGAAGCCGGGCGATCCGATCACCGCGACGCTCGCGGGCTTCGGCGGCGACCGGCAGGTCACCGGGGTCATGCAGTCCGACCCGGTCGACCTGCCCCGCACGGACGTGCTGGACGGTTCGGCAGCCCTCTCGGCCACCGCTCCGACCGATCTGGGTGCCCACACGATCACCGTCACGGGCGCCCAGAGCGGGAAGTCGGTGACCGTGAATTTCGAGGTCACCGCCGACGGGCAGCCCTCCGGCGCCCTGCCCGGCGATGCGGCGGGCGGCGGCAACGGTTCGGTCGGCGCAGGCTCGACTTCCGCGGCCGGTTCCCTTGCCTCCACCGGCTCGGTCCTCACCCCGCTGATCGTGGTGATCGCGCTGGCCCTGCTGATCGCGGGCTACCTGTTCGTCACCCGCGGTCGCCGTCGTCCGGGCAGCGCACCGCAGGTCTGACCGACGGCCACGAATGACCAGGGGGGAGGGGTCCGCGGACCCCTCCCCCCTGGTCTTTCCGGCCCTGCTCATCCCGGCAGGATGCGCGTGAAGTGGTGGGGGACGCCCGACCACACGGTGGTGACCTCGACGGGGCGCCCTTCCTCGGGCGCTTGGATGATCATCCCGTCGCCCAAATAGAGGGCGATGTGCTCGTCGTCGTCGAACACCACCAGGTCGCCCGGCTCGGCGTCCGCCTCGTCGATCCGCCGGCCGGCGTCGTCCTGCAGGTGCACGAGGTGGCCGAGCGGGATGCCGACCGCAGCGTAGGACACCATGACGAGTCCCGAGCAGTCGATGCCTGAATGGTCGGCTCCATCGAGAACATACGGATCGCCGAGGTAGCTCATCGCTGTCGCCACGATCTGCGCACGTGCGCCACCGGCTGCGAGCGCCGAGACGATCGCACCGGCCGCGCGCTCACCTGCCGCTCCGCCGTGGTCCGCGATGATCCCGGCGACCGCGGACGCGACCGGATCGTCGCGGTCGATCCGTGCCGCTGCGACGATCGCGGAGACGGTGAGATGCTGCGCGACCGCATGGCCGGAGGCCGCCGCCGTCACAACTTCCAGGGGCGCCGCGGACGCCGGCGGGGCCATCGCGATCCCGAGCAGGAGTGCGATCGTCGCGCCGGAGGCTCCGAGTGCCGCTCCACGCCGCGGTCGCCTCCGCCGGACACGCAGGGAGGCGGCACGCTCCCGCTCCAGTGCTCGCCGTCGTTCGTCGCCCGACATGCAGACCTCGTCCGTCTCGCGACCCGCACCCCATCGCCCGATGCCCGCGCGACCGAAGACGAGCCTAGGGCGGGTTCGGCGACGCAGACGGGGAGTCCTCTGTGTCGGCCTGATGCTCCTCTCAGGGAAGGCGGATCCGTCCGGCCGACGCCTGCGTGCGGGGCGAGAATGAGGCGCCCACCCTCGATCCGGAGCCGATCACGCCGCCCCTCGCCGTCTTCCTCACGACCTGGTCGTTCGACCCGGCCGCCGCCGCGCTGTTGCTCGCGGCCGTGGTGCTGTACCTCGGTGGTGTGCTGCGGCTGCGTCGGCGTGGCCACCGCTGGCCGCTCCGGCTGACGGCGGTCTACCTTCTGCTGGGACTCGGCTCGTACGCCGTGGTCTCGTTCGGGTTCCTGGGCGCCGAGAGCACGGACCTGCGCTGGGCGTTCACCACCCGCATCGCGCTGCTGCTCTTCGTCGTGCCGGCCCTCGTCTCCCTGGGCCGTCCGATCGCTCTTGCGCGCGCCGCCCTGAGCGCGGACGGACGTCGCCGCACCGAGCGGGCGATGCGCTCCTGGCCGGTTCGGGCCTTCGGCAACGCCATCGCCGCACCCGTGATCGCGTGCGCGGTCTTCCTCGTGTTCCTCACGCCGGTCGCGGCGATCCTGCGCGACTCGCCGTGGTCGGAGTGGACGATCTCGGTCGTGACGCCGTTGGCCGGCCTGGTGCTCGTGCTGCCGATCGCCGCGCACTCGGTCCTCCGCACGGGCTTCTTCGTCACAGTCGAGTTCCTGCTCGCCTTCGTGGAGCTGCTGCTGGACGCCATCCCGGGCCTGCTCCTGCGACTCAACGACGGCATCCTCGACCACGCGCCCGCGATCACGGCGCGCCTGCCGTTCTGGTTCCCGACGCCGCTGCACGACCAGCACCTCTCGGGCGACCTGCTCTGGTTCATCGCCGAGGTCGCCGACGTGCCGGTCCTCGTCCTCCTCTTCGTGCGGTGGATGCGCCTGGACCGCCGCGAAGGGAGGAGGCTCGACGAGTTGAGTGACGACGAGATGGCCGAGCTCACCCGGCAACACCTGCGGCAGGGCCGCTTGTGAGAATCCAGGTCGTTATGCAAGGGCAAGCGAGCCTGTGTCGATTTTCAGAATGACCCCTAGCCGCCCGCGGCGCATCATTGGCCAGACTGTGCGCTATACGAACACGCGAACCTGCTGGCGGGGAGGGGCCGACCATGGCGCAGGACGACAGCTACATCCACCCGCCGCATCAGCCGCGGGCGCGCGAGCACATCGGATTGATCCACTGGAGCTTGACCGACCAGGGCGAGTGGACGACGGAGGTCGTACGGGGCCAGTTCGTCAGCGGCGATGTGCATGCCTGGCGAGTCCGCCTCTACGACGGCATCGAGCTCGAGTACGACATGGACACGTGGGCGCCCTTCCAGCCGTGACCAGTTGCGGCCGGCGCTCATTACGCACCATGACGGCCGCCGTGCGTCGCCGTCGGGCTTCGCCCATCCTGGAGCCATGACCAGGCAGATCCGCTTCAACGCGTTCGACATGAACTGCGTCGCCCACCAGTCGTCCGGCATGTGGCGTCACCCGGAGGACCAAGCGTGGCGGTACAAGGACCTCACGTACTGGACGGAGCTGGCGAAGCTCCTCGAGCGCGGCACCTTCGACGGCATCTTCATCGCGGATGTCCTCGGCACCTACGACGTGTACGGCGGCAGCAACGAGGCCGCCATCCGTCACGGCGCTCAGGTTCCGGTCAACGATCCCGTCCTGCTGGTCTCCGCGATGGCGCTGGTGACCGAGAACCTGGGCTTCGGGATCACCGCAGGCACCGCCTACGAGCATCCATACCCGTTCGCCCGGCGCATGTCGACGCTCGACCACCTGACGAACGGCCGGGTCGGCTGGAACGTGGTCACCGGCTACCTGCCTTCCGCCGCACGCAACATGGGCCACGACGACCAGCTGCAGCACGACGACCGCTACGACCACGCCGACGAGTACCTCGAGGTGCTCTACAAGCTGTGGGAGGGGTCGTGGGAGGACGACGCGGTCATCCGCGACCGCGAATCCGGCGTCTTCACGGATCCGTCGAAGGTGCACGAGATCGGCCACCAGGGCAAGCACTTCACCGTGCCGGGCATCCACCTCTCCGAGCCGAGCCCCCAGCGCACTCCCGTGATCTACCAGGCGGGCGCGTCGAAGCGCGGCATCTCGTTCGCGGCCGAGAACGCCGAGGCGATCTTCGTCGCCGCCTCCACCAAGGAGGGCCTGAAGGCGACGGTCGGCAAGCTCCGCGACGCGCTGGAGGCGGCGGGCCGCGACCGCTACTCGGCGCGCATCTACACGCTGCTGACGATCATCACCGACGAGACCAGTGAGAAGGCGCATGCGAAGTTCGAGGACTTCCTGCAGTACACCAGCGACGAGGGCGCACTCGTGTTCATGTCCGGATGGATGGGCGTGGACCTCTCGAAGTACGACCTCGACGAGCCCATCGGAAACGTCGAGAGCAACGCCATCCAGTCGGCTGTGGCCAACTTCCAGCTCCCCAACGCGGATGGCGGCGAGTGGACGGTGCGCGATATCGGCCGGAACGGCGCGATCGGCGGCCTCGGGCCGTTCATCGTCGGCTCGGCGGTGGAGATCGCCGACCAGCTGCAGGAGTGGGTGGAGGACACCGACGTGGACGGGTTCAACCTCGCGTACGCCATCACCCCCGGCACCTTCGAGGACATCGTCGAGTTCGTCATCCCCGAGCTGAGGAAGCGCGGCGCCTACCCCGAGGAGTACGAGCCCGGCACCCTGCGCAACAAGCTGCACGGCGCCGGCGACCGCCTTCCGGACACGCACCGGGGAGCGCGGTACAAAGTGGACGCATCCCGCTGATCGCGTGGTTCTCGGCGTCGTTTTCTAGCCAGGCTAGCGATATGCTGAGCCGGAGACCGGCGAGCGATCCACGCCGGCCAGAACGTGGAAGGTACGGCGAATGACGGACACGGCGACGATCCAGGCTCAGTTGCGCGCCCTTCTGGACGAAGAGCGCGGCCTGACCGAGCTCTTGGACGCAGCTCCCGGCTGGTATCCGACCCTCATGCGCCAACTGGAGCTCGCCATCGGCGACGACCGGATCATCTACCTGGGCGCAGCGTCCGCATCCGCCCTCTCCACCGTCACCCTGCGGGTCGGGGTCTTCACCGAACACACGGTCGTCGCCGCGGAGGTCATCGACGACGGCACGACGGCCGCGCAGGTGATCACACGCGTCGAGAGCAGGGCGGACCTGTTGCGGTTCGAGCTGTCCGGCGGCACCGAGAACGACAACGCCACCGAGACGTCCTGGCCAGGGGGATTCCGCGTCCGCGCGTTCTACCAGTCGGGACTGGTGGTGACCGTCCCCGCGAACGTAGTCGACACCGAGGCGAAGCGGGTCTCCGTCCACGCGGTGCTCGACGGCATCCGCGCTGACCTCCACGCGTCGCCATCGACGGACCCGGTGCCCGACTGAGGCGTGAGCGTCACGGCCGAGGAGGCGCCATGATCTCGTCAGCGATCTACCTGAGCTACCGCGACGCGGCCGGCGTGATCGCGTGGCTGGAGGCGCTCGGCTTCGAGACCCTTCAGCGGCAGGTCGGCCCGGACGGGTCGGTACTCCATTCCGAACTGCGCTGGGCCGACACGGTCGTCATGCTCTCCTCGTACGACGCGGAGTACCGGATCGCGCCGCTCGTCGGCTCCTCCACCGGCGCCGGCGTCTACCTCGTCACGCAGGACGTCGACGGGATGTACTCACGCGCCGTCTTCGCGGGCGGCACGGCAGTGCTCCCTCCCACGGAAAGCGGATGGGGCGGCAGGCGGGCCCGTGTGCTCGACCCGGGGGGACGGGAATGGAGCTTCGGCTCGTACCGTCCCGGCGAGCAGTGGATAGCCTCCGACTGACTCTGGTCGGTCCTCCCGCCTACGGCACCCACCGACCGTCCACGACCCGGCCCGCCCTCAGCGCCGGGAAATGCGCTCCGACACCCTGCACGCCGTCCTCGGCGAGGGACCGCCAGAGCGCCTGCCTGCTGCGTTCGGCGAGCGCCGCATCCACGTCGCCCATCGAATGCCAGCCCACCTCCGCCACCTGCTCGGGCGTCGTGATCGCATCTCCGAGAAGGATGAGGCGCTCGCTTCCCGACTCGGCCACCACGGCGAGATGCCCGGGTGTGTGACCGGGGGCGAGGATGGCGCGGACACCCGGCGCGACGTCCGCATCCGAGCGGAGCGGGCGCAGCCGGTCGGTGCCTTCGAGCGCGCGGAATCCCGACCGGATGTGCGGGGCCATCTCCCCCGGGCCCTCCACGAAGTGCTCCCACTCGGCCGCGCCGAACCAGATACGCGCATTCGGAAACGTCGGGCGGCCGTCGAGGTCGAACAGCCAGCCGACGTGATCCATGTGGAAGTGCGTCACGACCACGTCGGTGATGTCGGTCGGGTGCACCCCCAGCGCGTGGAGGCCGGTGAGCAGCTGTCCGCCGACGAGGAACATCCCATCGGGCATCGGGTCTAGGGCTGGACCGAGCCCGGCGTCGACGAGGACGACAGGATCGCCGGCTCCGCCCGCGGCGTCGCGGATCACGAAGCACCCGATCGGCAGCCAGGCGGCGCCGTCCCGGTCGAACAGGTCCGGACGGGCGGAGGCCGGCACATGCGTGCCGAAGTAGCTCGGACGGGCGACGAACGCGCCGTCGGAGATCGCATCCACTCGTAGCTCGCCCACTCGCATGGACGCAGCTTACGGGCGCAAACGCAGCCGGCGCGGCCACGCAGCGGATCGCTGCACGGCCGCGCCGGATCGGCGGGTGCCTGGGTTACTTGGCCGGGGGCATCAGCACCGAGTCGATGAGGTACACGGTCGCGTTGGCCGTCTTGACGCCGCCGCAGATGACGCTGGCGTCGTTGACCTTCAGCGAGTCGCCGGAGCCGGTGACGGTGAGGTCGGAGCCCTCGACGGTCTTGTGCGTTCCGTCGATGTCCGCCGGCGCGATCTGGCCGGGGACCACGTGGTAGGTGAGGACCGAGGTCAGGGTCGCGGCGCCCGCATCCGTCTTCAGGGTCTCGATGGTGGCCGGGTCGATCTTCTTGAAGGCATCGTCGACCGGGGCGAACACGGTGAAGTCGCCGCCGTTCAGCGTGTCGACCAGGTTCACGTTCGGGTTGAGCTTGCCGGAGACGGCCGCGACCAGGGTCGTGAGGAGGGGGTTGTTGCTGGCGGCGGTGGCCACCGGGTCCTCCGCCATACCGGAGACCGAGCCGGCGCCGTCCGGAACCTGCTTGGCGTAGGCGGCGCACCCGGGGCCGACGAGGTCCGCGGCCGGATCCATCGACTTCGAGGCCGACGGGCTGGATGAGCTCATCGACGACCCGGAGTCGGTCGACGAGGCGTTGCCCGCGCCTGACGAACAGGCGGTGAGGGCGAGGGCTGCCGCGGCCAGGAGGCCGGCTGCTGCAAGACGAGCGGTGGATCGCATGATTCTCTTCTCCTTCGAGGGATGGTGACGATCGTTCGGCCGCTGCTGGGGCGGTCATGAGGGGTTCGGCCCCGGCAGCGAATCGGATTGGACCAATCCGCGGCGGCCCTCCGCGACGAACTCAGAGACGTGACAGCGAAGAAGAGAATCGGCACGGCCGCCTGGGCGGCGCTCGCGGGCGCCGTCAGTGGCGGAGTCTTCCTGGGTGCGGCGGAACTGGTCGCACTGCTGGTGGCGCGGGAGGCCGGGCCGATCATCGCGATCGGGTCCTTCGTCATCGATATCGTGCCGCGGTGGGCGAAGGAGTTCGCCATCCAGCTTTTCGGGTCGAACGACAAGCTGTTCCTGCTCGCCTCGCTGGGTGCAGCCGTGTTCGTGGCGGCGGCGGTCGCCGGGATGCTGGAACTGTGGCGTCGCTGGGTCGGCGTGGCGCTCTTCGCGGTCGCGGGCATCGCTGCAGTCGTCGCCACCGTGACCCGCACCGGGGCGAGCCCGCTCGCCTTCCTGCCCGCCACAGTGGGAGCGATCGCGGGAGCGGTCGTGCTGCGGCTGCTCATCGCGCGACTCCGACGGTGGCGGGATGACTCGGTGGAGTCCGCGACCGCAGGAGTCGACCGTCGCCGCTTCCTGGTGCTCACCTCCCTCGCCGCGGCCGGGGCTGTGGTCGCCGGCGTCGGTTCGCGGCTCGGTTCGGCTGCCACCTCGTCCATCGCGGCCGTCCGCTCAGCGCTGCGGCTTCCCGCGCCCGCCTCCCGCGTCACGGTTCCCGCCGGCGCGGAGCTCGATGTCCCCGGCATCAGCCCCCTGTTCACGCCCAACAAGGACTTCTATCGGGTGGATACCGCCCTCACCGTGCCCTCGGTCGACCCCTCGACTTGGCGGCTGACCATCGACGGCCTGGTCGAGAAGCGGGTCGAACTCGACTTCCAGGACCTGCTCCGGATGGGCCTCGACGAGTACTCGGTCACGCTCACCTGCGTCTCGAACGAGGTGGGCGGCAACCTCGTCGGCAGCGCACGGTGGCTCGGCGTCCCGGTCCGCGACATCCTCGCGCTCGCCCGTCCGCGGCGCGGAGCCGACATGGTCCTCTCCCGCAGCGTCGACGGGTTCACGGCCGGAACACCGCTCGACGCCCTCACCGACCGCAACCGCGACGCGATCCTCGCGGTCGGGATGAACGGCGAACCGCTGCCGCTCGAGCACGGCTTCCCGGTGCGGATGGTGGTGCCCGGCCTGTACGGCTACGTCTCGGCGACCAAGTGGCTGACGGAGCTGAAGGTCACGACCTTCGCCGCCGACCAGGCCTACTGGACCCCGCGCGGCTACAGCGCGAAGGCGCCGATCAAGCTGTCCAGCCGGATCGACACGCCACGCGTCGACAAGGCGCTCGCCGCAGGCCGCACCATGATCGCCGGCGTCGCCTGGGCGCAGACGGTCGGCATCCAGCGCGTCGAGGTGCAGATCGACGGCGGTGCCTGGCAGGAGGCGAAACTCTCCAAGCCCATCAACGCCGACACCTGGGTGCAGTGGTCCCTCGACTGGGATGCGACACCCGGCACGCACACGCTGGGCGTCCGCGCGACCGACGCCGCCGGGCGGCTGCAGGAGCGGAAGCGCGCGCCCATCGCGCCGGACGGGTCGAGCGGGTGGCAGCAGACGCTGGTGCGGGTCGGCTGATCGTCGCCTGCGACGTCCACGAGGCTCCCAAGCGCCGCGGGTAGCGTCGATCGCATGACCGGACAGACGCTCGCCCTGCCCGCTCTCGCCGCATCTTCCGGGGCGGCCGCACCGGAGGATCTCGGTGGCATCGCCGGATTCGCGGCCCGCATCATGGTCGCCCTGGGCGAGTTCGGGGTCGGGGTGTGCGCGCTGGCCGAGGTGGTCTTCCCGCCCATCCCGAGCGAGGTTATCCTGCCGTTCGCGGGATTCCTCGCGTTCCAGGGGTCGCTGAACGTGGTGCTCGTCGTGCTCGCGGCGACGCTCGGCAGCTTCGCCGGGGCGGCCATCCTGTACTGGCTCGGCCGCCGTCTCGGCGAGGAGCGCGCTGTGCGTCTACTCGCGCGGCTGCCGCTGGTGGACGCCGACGACTTCACGAAATCCGCCGACTGGCTGAAGCGCCATGGACGCGGCGCGGTGTTCTTCGGGAGGCTCGTTCCGCTGATGCGCAGCCTCATCTCGCTGCCCGCGGGGGCGACGCGGATGCCGTTCGGCCGGTTCGCGCTGTTCACCCTGGCCGGGACGCTGCTCTGGAACATGCTGCTCGTCGGCGCCGGATACGCGCTCGGCACGCAGTATCACGTGGTCGAGCGCTACACCGAGTACCTCGACATCGTCATCTACGTCGGGGTGGGGCTGGTGGTCGGCTGGCTGGTCGTCCGTCGCGTCCTGCGCCGACGGGCGTCCCGGAACCAGCCGGACGCGGAGTCGTGAATGAGAGGTGCGGGGGGAACGCCCCGACCCACAAGCGAGACGGGGCGCACTCCCCCCGGATCGCGACGCGGAGCGTCGCGGGTGTCCCCGCTTAAAACATACGGACTCGCCGGTTTCGTCGCAAGTCCGCGCTAGCGGCCGCCCACAGCGGCTCCGAGAACCGCCCAGAGTCGGGCGATGTCGGCGGGAAGCGCATCCAACCTCCCCAGCTCGTCGGCGATCAGATAGGCGCCGAAGAAGGTCTGCACCGCGACGACCGCCAGCCCCTGAGCATCCACGCCCTCGAGGTGTCTATCCTCCGCCTCCTGCGCCAGGAGCCCGGCGATCACAGCGGCCCAGCGGTCGTACGGGTTGTCCTCGGCCGTCGGCGGCAGCACCGTCTGCGTCAGCTTCATCGCTGCACGCACGCGGACATCGGCCGCGAACACCGCCCCGACCCGCACAGTGATCTCCTCTGCGGCGGCGAGCCCCCGGAGTCCCGACGCGATCACGTCGTCGATGATCACCGGCCAATTGCCGTACTTCTCGGCGACCAGCGCCCGCGCGATGTCCAGCTTCGACCGGAAATGGAAGTACACCGCACCCTTGGTCGCGCCGGTGCGCTCGACGATCCGCTCCAGCCGAGCGCCCTCGTAGCCATGCTCGTCGAACTCCGCCGCCGCAGCGTCGAGAATGGCGAACCGCGTGCGCTCGGCGCGTTCCTGTCTCGGCATCCGCGTCGCCCGTCTCCCGGAGTGGTGTGGTCGTCACGACGATATCGCGAGCGCCCCCACCGAGGGCGGAAAGCGGCCACCCGGGCGTCGGGAAACGAACAGGGAGACGACCATTCGTGCCGTCCCGGCAGCAAAAAGGCAACCCCTACCGTCCGGCCGGTTTCGCGTCAACCGTATGCGCGGTGAGCATCGAACAACGCCGCAGGTCCCTCGTCCGCCGCATCAACCTGAGCGCCGCCTGGGGCGAAGGCCTCGACGGGTTCGACCTCGGCATCCTGAGCGTCGTCCTTCCAGCCATCACGACGGCACTGCACCTCTCGCCGGTGGAGGCGGGACTGATCGGGGCGTCGTCGCTGATCGGCATCTTCATCGGCGCACCGCTCGCCGGCTACCTGACCGACCGCTTCGGCCGACAGCGGATGTTCACCATCGACATCGCCTGCTTCATCGTGCTCGGCGTGATCCAGGCTCTCGTCACCGAGCCGTGGCAGCTGTTCGTCGTCCGCGTTCTGCTGGGCGTCGCCATCGGCGCCGAGTACGCCATCGGCGCCGCGATGCTCGCCGAGTTCGCGCCCAACCGCAACCGCGGCCGGCGGCTCTCCGCGCTGCTGGTGTGCTGGTACGGCGGGTTCCTCGTCGCTGTGGTGGTCGCGTACATCCTGGTGGGCCTCGGACTCGACTGGCGGTGGGTGCTCGCCACGAGCGTGATCCCCGCTATCGGTGCGTGGGTGGTGCGGATGGGCATCCCCGAGTCCCCGCGCTGGCTGATCGGCCGCGGCCGGCAGGAGGAGGCCGACCGCATCGTCGAACGCGACCTCGGCACCGAGTACTTCACCGCGGAGGGGATGGACCTGGAGCAGGAGGCGACGGGCGGCTACCGCGCACTGTTCCGCGGCCAGAACCTGCGCCGCCTCCTGTTCATTTGCGTCTTCTGGGCCTGCAATGTCGCCCCCTACTTCGCCATCTTCACCTTCGCGCCGGTGGTGCTGACGTCGCTGGGCATCTCCAACGAGGCGGCGGGCACCATCGGCGTCAACGGGCTCGCCACGGTCGGCGCACTCGTCGGCGCGCTCACCATCGAGCACATCGGCCGGCGCAAGCAGCTCGTCCCGCCCTTCTGGATCATGGCCGCGGTCCTCGCGGTGGTCGGCCTCTGGTCGGGCGCGCCCGTCTGGGTCACCATCGCGTGCTTCGCCGTGTTCGCCTTCTTCAACGCGCTGCAGGGCAACCTGTCGGCCGTCTACCCCATCGAGATCATGCCGACAGAGGTGCGCAGCTCGGCGGTCGGCGTCGCGGCCGCCGCGAGCCGCGTGGGTGCGGCCGCGGGCACCTTCCTGCTGCCGGTGGGGATCTCGACGATTGGGACGGGCTGGTGCATGGTCATCGCTGCGGCGGTCTGCGTCATCGGCGCTGTGGTGTCGCAGGTGATGGCGCCGGAGACGACCGGCCAGACGCTCAGCGAGGCGAGCGGATCGGCGCCCGCCGTCCGTGCCGGGACGCCGGCGCGCTGACGCCTCAGTCCTGCGGCAGCTCCCGCACCTGCGTCGTCCGCTCCCCCGGGTTGTCGCCCGTGTTGACCGTGCCCTGCGGCTCGAACAGCACCGCGAGCACCTCCTCGTCCGCGCGCGGGCAGTGCTCGACGCCCCGCGGCACGACGAAGACGTCATGCGGGCCGAGTTCCACATCCCCGCCGCGCAGCTGGATGGTGAGCCGCCCCTCCAAGACCAAAAAGAGCTCGTCGGTGTCGGGGTGCGCGTGCCAGACGAACTCGCCGCGCAGCCGCGCCACCTTCACGTCGTAGTCGTTGACGCTGGTGAGCCGATGCGGCTGCCACGGCTCGGGGACGAGGGCGAAGGCGGCATCGAGGTTGTGGACGGTGTTCATCGCGCCAGCGTAACGTCAGCGTCGGTTCAACGTCGGAGGCCGGTGGTTGTATGGGGTGGTGCTCCTCGACGCGCTCGTGACCACGGCGGAGGCCGTGACGGCCACCCGATCCCGCTTGGCGAAGGTCGACGCGCTCGCCACGCTGCTCGGCGAGCTGGCGCCGGAGGAGATCGCCCCGGCCGTCGGGTTCCTCGTCGGGAAGGCCCGGCAGGGCCGTGTCGGCGTGGGCTGGCGCGGGCTGAGCGGCGCGATGGCCACCCCGGCGGCCGAGCCCTCGCTCACCGTGGACGATCTGGATGCGCTGCTAGACCGGATCGCCGCACTGTCGGGCTCCGGCTCCGCCGGCGAGCGCACCCGCGCCTTGCAGGAGTTCACCGCCCGGGCGACATCCCGCGAGCAGGACTTCGTGGCGCGCGTCCTGCTCGGCGAGATGCGCACCGGGGCCCTCGAGGGCGTACTGACGGATGCGATCGCCCGCGCATCCGACCGCACGGGCGAGGCGGTCCGCCGGGCGGCGATGCTGTCCGGCGACCTGGGCGAGACCGCACGGCTCGCGCTGACCGGATCCGCCGGGGAGCTCGATGCGGTGGGTCTTGTGGTGGGGCGCCCCGTGCTCCCGATGCTGGCCGCCTCCGCACCGACCGCGTCCGATGCGCTCGCGACGACCGGCACCGCCTCCGTCGAGTACAAGCTGGACGGCGCGCGCATCCAGGCGCACCGGCACGGCGACGAGGTGCGCGTCTTCACCCGCAACCTCGCCGACATCACCCACCGGGTGCCGGAGGTGGTCGAGGTGGTGCGGAGACTGCCCGTGCGCGATGTCATCCTCGACGGCGAGACGCTGTCGCTCGACGAGGACGGCGCGCCACGGCCATTCCAGGAGACGATGTCCCGTTTCGGCGCCGAGGCCGCGAGAGAAGCGGTTCTGCATCCCTGGTTCTTCGACGTTCTCCACGTGGATGGGCGCGACCTCCTCGACGAGCCGCTGTCGACGCGGCTGGCCGAACTGGAGCGCGTCGCCGGCGAACACCGCATCCCGGGCGAAGTGACCTCCGATCCCGAGGTCGCGGAGCGGGTGTCGCATGACGCCCTCGCGGCCGGGCAGGAGGGCGTGGTCGTCAAGGCGATCGACTCGCCGTATGCCGCGGGCCGTCGCGGTTCCAGCTGGATCAAGGTCAAGCCGGTGCACACGTACGACCTGGTCGTGCTCGCAGTCGAGTGGGGATCGGGGCGGCGCCAGGGACTGCTGTCGAACATCCACCTCGGTGCTCGCGACCCGGAGGGTGCGTACGGCGAGCCGGGCGGCTTCGTCATGGTCGGCAAGACCTTCAAGGGCCTCACCGACAAGCTGCTCGCCTGGCAGACCGAGCACTACCAGGAGATCGAGGTGCGGCGCACGGCCGGGACGGTGTGGGTCGCCCCGACCACCGTCGTCGAGATCGCGATCGACGGCGTACAGCGCTCCAGCCGCTACCCGGGAGGCATCGCCCTGCGCTTCGCCCGGGTGAAGCGCTACCGCGACGACAAGGATCCGGGCGAGGCCGACACCATCGAGACGCTGCGCGGGACGCTGCGGGAATAGCGCCTCAAGGCGGCGAGCGAGCCGGGCGGAGGGGTGTCGCGCGGCTCGATTCGGGGGGAGCATCGCAGCAACCGGCCGACGGACGCCGGCCGAAAGGGAGGCACCATGTCGCACCTGCGCATCGGACGGACGCTGTCCGCCGGCCTGGCCGCCGGCGCCGCGGCCACGACCGCACTGAACGCAGTCACCTACCTCGACATGCTGGTGCGGGGGCGACCGGTCAGCACCACACCCGAGCGATCGGTCGAGAAACTGGCGGACGACGCAGGCGTCGACATCCCCGGCGACGAGGAGACGCGCCCGAACCGCGTCTCCGGCCTCGGCGCGCTGCTCGGCATCCTCACGGGCGTGGGGGTCGGCGTGACCCTGGCGCTGGCACGCGGGGCGGGTTTGCGTGCCGGGCCGGTGCTGACCGGCGTGCTGACGGGAGCCGCGGCGATGGCCGCTTCGGACGTCCCACTTGCCCGAATGGGGACCAGCGACCCCCGCACCTGGAGCCGGGCGGACTGGCTGGCCGACATCCTCCCGCACCTGGCGTACGGCATGGTGGCGTCGCTGGTCGTGCGCCGGGTAGACCGCGACGGGGAGTGAGCCAAGCTGAGCGGAGAGTGAGCCGCAGCGGGCACGGAGGACGCCCGTCGGTACGATGACCGCATGACGACCTCCTCGCCCGTATGGGGCATCCTCGGAACGGGCGGGATCGCCGCCGCCATGACGCGCGACCTCCAGCTCGACGGTCACGCCGTCGCCGCCGTCGGCTCGCGCACCCCGGAGTCCGCGGCACGATTCGCGGCGGCGCACGGGCTGCCCCGGTCGCACGGCAGCTACGAGGAGCTCGTCGCCGACCCCGACATCGACCTGATCTACGTCGCGACGCCGCATCCCCAGCACGCGCCGAACGCGCTGCTCGCCCTCGCCGCAGGCAAGCACGTCCTCGTCGAGAAGCCGTTCACCATGAACGAGCGGGAGGCCCAGCAGATCGCCGACGCGGCCCAGGCCGGCGGTCTGGTCGCCCTCGAGGCGATGTGGACGCGCTGGCTGCCGCACATGGACCGCCTGCAGGAGATCATCAGCGACGGCACCCTGGGCGAGCTGCGCTCGATGGTCGCGCACCACGCACAGCTCACCAATCCCGACCCCGCCGGACGGATGCTCGACCCGACCCTCGGCGGCGGTGCGCTGCTCGACCTGGGCATCTACCCGGTGTCGTTCGCCTGGGATGTGCTGGGAGCGCCGAGCGAGGTGCTCGCCCTCTCGACGCCGACCGCGACCGGTGTCGACCGGCAGACCTCCATCCTGCTCGGCTATGACAGCGGCGCCCAGGCTGCCCTGACCACCGAACTGGATGCGGCCGGCGACAACAGCGCCACCATCGTCGGGACGGACGCACGGGTGGAGCTGGACGCGACCTTCTACGCGCCGACCTCGTTCCGCGTGGTCGACCCGAAGGGGCACGTGATCGAGACGTACGAGTCCCGCATCGACGGTCGCGGGATGCAGTACCAGGCGCGGGCGATCGAACGGCTCATCGCCGCGGGCGGCGGAGAGGATGTGCGCCTGCCGCTCTCGCAGTCGGTCGCGATCATGGGAACGCTGGACACCATCCGGGAGCGCATCGGCCTCGTCTACGAATGACCCCGCCGCCCTTCCCCGGGCGGCGCGCCCGGCGTTAGAGTGCGGCGAGGGCCGCCGCAGGCCCGGCGGGAAGGAGCGTCGACGATGACCGATCTGACCGGGAGGCGCGCGCTGGTCACCGGCGGCGCCAGCGGTATCGGGCTGGCCTGTGCGGAGGCATTCGCTGCAGCCGGCGCGCGGGTCACGATCGCCGACCGCGACGGTGACGGCGCCCGCGCGGTCGCTGCCAGGCTCGGCGGCGACGCGTGGGAGGTCGACCTGTCGAAGACGGATGAACTCGCTGAGGCGTCGGTCGAGACCGACATCCTGGTCAACAACGCGGGCATCCAGCACGTCCGGGCCATCCCCGAGTTCGAGCCGGAGACCTTCTCGCTGATGCTGCGGATCATGGTGGAGGCGCCGTTCCTCCTCATCCGCGCCGCGCTGCCCGGGATGTACGACCGCGGTTTCGGCCGGATCGTCAACATCTCCAGCGTCCACGGATTGCGTGCCTCCGAGTTCAAGTCGGCCTACGTCACCGCCAAGCACGCCCTCGAGGGGCTCTCGAAGACGACGGCGCTGGAGGGCGGACCGCACGGCGTGACCTCGAACTGCATCAACCCGGGCTACGTCCGCACACCCTTGGTGGAGAAGCAGATCGCCGACCAGGCGCGGCTGCACGGCATCCCGGAGGACGAGGTGGTCGAGAAGGTGATGCTGACCGAGGCGTCGATCAAGCGGCTGGTCGAACCGGGCGAGGTCGCCAGCCTGGCGCTCTGGCTCAGCGGCGACGACGCGGGCATGGTCACCGGCGCGAGCTACACGATGGACGGCGGGTGGAGCGCCCGGTGACGGCGTACGCGCGCGTCACGGCGCCGATCGACGGCGGCGAGCTGACTGTCGGCGTCTGGAGTCCAGACGCGGGCGGCACGCCCATCCTCGCCGCGCACGGCATCACCGCCAGCCATCGCGCGTGGCTCCTCGCGGCCGAAGCGCTGTACGGCACGCGGATCATCGCGCCGGACCTCCGAGGGCGCGGCCGCAGCTCAGGACTCCCGGGGCCGTTCGGACTCGAACAGCACGCCGACGACCTTGCCCGGGTCCTGGATGCGCTGGGCGTTGGGCGCGCGGTCGTCGCCGGGCACTCGATGGGCGCGTTCGTCGCCGTCCGGTTCGCCGAGCGGCATCCCGAGCGTGTCGAGCGCTTGGTGCTCGTCGACGGCGGCCTGCCGATCGCGCCGCCCGAGGGCGTGGCGCCCGAGGACGTACCGGCGGTCGTGCTCGGACCCGCGCTCGAACGGCTCGGGATGCGGTTCTCCTCCCCCGAGGAGTACGAGGCGTTCTGGCGGCGGCATCCCGCGATCGGCCCATGGTGGAACCCGGCGATCGCCGAATACGTGGCCTACGATCTCACGGGCGAGCCGTCGGCGCTCCGGTCGAGCGCCGATCCGGAGGCCGTCTCAGTGAACGCCCTGGAGCTGGACGGATCGGCCGGGTACGCGGACGCGCTCCCCAGGCTGGACGTGCCGATCGACTTCATCCGCGCCCCGCGCGGCCTTCTCGACGGAGCCCCGCTCTACGAGCCCGCCGTCGTCGCCGAGTGGCGCGAACGGCTGCCCGGGATCCGCACGCACGAAGCGCGCGACGTCAACCACTACACGATCGTCATGACCGACGCAGGAGTGCGTCAGGTCGTGCCGTTGCTGAAGCCGCCCGTCACCGACCCGAAGGAGACACCCGCATGATTGGAACGCTGCTGCCCGGCATCGAGGCCCGCGCCGTCCGCACCTCCCGCTACACCGCCAACGTGCTCGAACGCCCGGCCGAGGGTGAACCGACCCGGACCGTGCTGTTCGTGCACGGCAACGTGTCGTCGTCCCTGTTCTGGCAGCCGCTCATGCTCTCGCTGCCGGCCGGAGTGCGCGCGCTCGCCGTCGACCTCCGCGGGTTCGGCGACAGCGAGACGCTGCCCGTCGACGGCTCACGCGGGGTCCGCGACTTCTCCGACGACGTGGCCGCCGTCGTGGACGAACTGGGCCTCGGCACATCCCACATCGTCGGCTGGAGTCTCGGCGGAGGCGTCGTGATGCAGCTGCTGCTCGACCGTCCGGACCTGGTGGCGAGCCTGACCCTGGTGTCCACGGTCTCGCCGTACGGCTTCGGCGGCACGGCGGCCGACGGGAGCCTCCTGAACGTGGACGCCTCCGGCACCGGCGGCGGAGGCGCGAACCCGGACTTCGTGGCGCGGCTCGCTGCCGGCGACACCAGCGAAGAGTCGCCGACCTCGCCGCGAGCGGTCTACCGCTCCTCCTACGTCGCCCCCGGTTTCGTCTCGGAGTACGAGGACCTCTGGGTGGAGTCGATGCTCTCCACCGCGACCGGACCGGACAACTACCCCGGAGACGCAGGGCCGTCCGAGCACTGGCCCGGGTTCGGCCCGGGAACGCGCGGCGTCCTGAACACGCTGGCGCCCACGTTCTTCAACACGGCCGGGATCGTGGATGCGCTCGCCAAGCCGCCCATCCTCTGGATCCACGGGGCCGTCGACGCGATCGTCGGCGACGCCTCCTTCTTCGACCTCAATCAGCTCGGCGCCGCGGGCGTCATCCCGGGCTGGCCGGGTGAGGAGGTGGCACCGCCGCAGCCGATGCTCGCCCAGACGCGGGAGGTCCTCGCCCGCTACGCCGAGGCGGGCGGAGCGACGCGCGAGGTCGTCTTCGAGGACTGCGGCCACTCCCCGCACATCGAGAAGCCGGACGAGTTCCGCGCCGAGCTGCTCGCCTGGATCAGCTGAGGGCCGCCGAGTTGCGACATCTCGTCGCGACTCGGCGCGAATTCTCGCGACTACTCACGTCTCGGCGGCCGCCGTGGCGAGCGAGCCGCGTGGGAGGCCCAAGACGCCCTCGACGGCACGCGCGAGGACCGGGCCGCGGTCGCCGCCGGCACCCCAGCGGACGAGGGCCTGCGCGTTGAGGCCGTCGATCATTCCGAGCAGTTGCCAGGCCGCCTGCGCCGGGTCCTCAGCGTGGAAGGTGCCGCTGGCCACACCTTCGTCGACCACCGAGAGGATGAGCGCCTGCCACGCATCCATCTGGTCGCGGACCGCCGCGGCGAGCGCCTCGTTTCGGCGGCCGAGCGCCCACGCCTCCACCCAGACCAGCGTGACGTCGTCCCGCGTGCCGTCGAGCAGCGTGCGCAGCAGGGCCGCGAGGCGCTCAAGCGGGCCGTCCGCCGCGGCGAGGAGGGTGCGCACCTCCTCCAACTCGGCCGCGACGACCGAAGTGAACGCCGAGGCGACCAGCTCGTCCATCGCCGGGTGGTAGTGGGCGACGAGGGCGGGGGCGACTCCGGCGCGGCCGGCGACGGCGCGCAGGGTGACCGCGGCGAGCCCGTCGGCGAGCGCCACGTCGCGCGCCGCGATCGCCAGTTCGGCGCGGCGTTCGGCGGGCGGGCGGCGGGCGGCTCTTGACATCGTCCGCCCAGTATAGGTACGTTCGGTCGCATATTGATCATTTGATCAACAAACGTCGCCGACCGCGGAGGACACCGATGACCTGGCGCATGCCTGCCGAGACCGCACCCCATGAGCGCACCTGGATGGCGTTCCCGCGAGAGGGGCTCACCCTCGGCGACGATGCAGCATCGGCCGAAGAGGCCTACGCCGCCTGGACGGCCGTCGCCCACGCCGTCGCCGACTACGAGCCGCTGACGATGGTCGTCGACCCGAGCGAGCGCGAGCGTGCGGCCCGCATGCTGGGCAGCCACATCGAGCAGGTGGAGGCCCCCCTCGACGAATTCTGGATGCGCGACTTCGGCCCGACTTTCGTGGTCGACGACGAGCGCCCCGGCGTCCTCGGCGCGGTCGACTGGACCTTCAACGGCTGGGGCGACCCCGAGTGGGCCGAATGGCAGAAGTCGGCCGAGATCGCCCGCTTCGTCGCCGAGCGCACCGGAGCGGAGCTCATCAGTTCCCTACTCGTGAACGAGGGCGGCGGCATCCACGTCGACGGTGAGGGGACGGTGCTCCTCACCGAGACCGTGCAACTCGACCCGCGCCGCAACCGCTACGCCGACAAGGCACGCGTGGAGGCAGAGCTCGCCCGCACGATCGGCGCCACCCACGCGATCTGGCTGCCCCGCGGCCTCACCCGCGACTACGACGACTTCGGCACGAACGGGCACGTCGACATCGTCGCGACCATCCCGTCCCCCGGCACGCTCCTCCTTCATACCCAGCGGAACCGGGAGCACCCCGACTTCGAGGTCTCGCGCGAACTGCACGCGCTGCTCTCGGGCACGACGGATGCGCGCGGCCGCTCGTGGGACATCGTCGAGCTCCCGGCGCCCGCGACGCTCCACGACGAGGAGGGCTTCGTCGACTGGAGCTACGTCAACCACCTGGTGGTCAACGACGGCATCGTGGCGTGCGGTTTCGGCGAGGAGCGAGCGGACGCCGCGGCGACCGAGATCCTGGAGGCCGTCTACCCGGGGCGGACGGTGACCATGGTGGATTCGCGGCCGATCTTCGCGCGCGGCGGCGGCATCCACTGCATCACCCAGCAGCAGCCGGCGGTGGGGGCGGGTCGATGACTGTGGATGTCGTCGAAGCATCCATCGGCGACCTCCGGCGAGCGCTGGAGTCCGGAGAGACAACGAGCGAAGAGCTCGTGAACGCGTATGTCGCCCGCATCGATGCCTTCGATGCGGCGGGTCCTCGGCTCAACGCGGTCGTCGTACGCAGCCCGCACGCGCTGTCGGAGGCCAGCGCCTCCGACGCCCGGCGCCGACACGGTGAGACCCTCGGACCGCTGGACGGCATCCCGTACACCGCCAAGGACAGTTACCTGGCCCGCGGGCTGACGGCGGCAGCCGGGTCCCCCGCGTTCGAGCACCTGGTCGCGCAGCGGGACGCCTTCACGATCGAGCGCCTGCGCTCGGGCGGGGCCATCCTGCTCGGCCTGACCAACATGCCGCCGATGGCGAACGGCGGCATGCAGCGTGGCGTCTACGGCCGCGCCGAGTCGCCGTACAACGGTGACTACCTGACGGCCGCGTTCGGGTCGGGGTCGTCCAACGGGTCCGGCACCGCGACCGCGGCGAGCTTCGCGGCGTTCGGCCTCGGCGAGGAGACGTGGTCATCGGGGCGAGCCCCCGCATCCAACAACGCCCTCTGCGCGTACACGCCATCCCGCGGCGTCATCTCGGTGCGCGGCAACTGGCCGCTGGTGCCGACGATGGATGTTGTGGTGCCGCACACGCGCACGATGGCCGACCTGCTCGAAGTGCTCGACGTCATCGTGGCGGACGACCCGGAGACGCGCGGCGACTTCTGGCGTGCGCAGCCGTGGATCCGGCTGCCGCGCGCGTCGGAGGTGCGGCCGGACTCGTACCCGGCACTTGCCGGCTCGGCGTCTCTGGAAGGCCGCCGGTTCGGCATCCCGCGCATGTACATCAATGCCGACCCGGAGGCCGGGACCGCGGAGCACCCGGGGATCGGCGGACCGACCGGCCGGCGCATCCAGACGCGCGCGTCCGTGATCGCCCTGTGGGAGGCGGCTCGCCGCGAGCTGGAGGCGGCCGGCGCCACGGTCGTCGAAGTCGACTTCCCTGCGGTGTCCAACTACGAGGGTGACCGGCCGGGCGCCCCGACCGTCGCGACGCGAGGGCTCGTCAGCCCCGGCTACCTGCGCCGCGAGATCGTCGACCTGTCCGCCTGGGCGTGGGACGACTTCCTCGCCGCCAACGGCGACCCCGGCCTCAGCACGCTTGCGGATGTGGACGGCGCTCGCATCTTCCCGCAGCCGGAGGGCGCGCTTCCGGACCGCTACGACGGCTTCGAGGACGACATCGCCGACTACCCCGCGTGGGTGCGCGCGCATCCCGGAACGACGCTCGCGAGCATCCCCGAACTGGAGGAGGGGCTGCGCGGACTGGAGGAGACACGGCGCGTCGACCTGGAGGAGTGGATGGACGGGCTCGGACTCGACGCCGTCGTCTTCCCGGCGGTCGCAGACGTCGGCCCGGCCGACATGGACGTGAACCCGGCCTCGGCGGACCTCGGCTGGCGGAACGGCGTGTGGGTCGCGAACGGCAATCTCGTGCCGCGGCACCTCGGCATCCCGACCGTCACGGTTCCGATGGGGACGATGCACGACATCGGGATGCCGGTCGGCCTCACGTTCGCCGGTCGCGCCTATGACGACACTGCCCTGCTGGCGCTGGCGGCCGCATTCGAGTCCACGGGTCGCCGCCGCACCGAGCCGCCGCGCACCCCGCGCCTCCCCTAGCCCCGCCTCAGCGGGGACCGGCGATGCCGACGGCGGCGCGGATCGTCTCGGGTCGCTGGAGAGCCTCGAGCATGGCGGCGGCGAGGTCGGCGCGAGACACGGTGAATCCGCGCGGCACGGCACCGCCGATCCGCGTGCGGTAGCGGCCGGTGGCGGGCCGATCGGTCAGCATCGGCGGGCGGAAGGCCGTCCAGGCGCTGGACGACGCGGCGAGCGCCTCCTCCATGTCGCGGAGGTCGTCGTAGACCGGGCGCAGCATCCGCCCGACGAGCGGCAATGCGATACGGCGGCTGATGAAGGAGTCGTCCACCGGGGGTGGATCGACCGGCGCCGCGCTGATGACGACCAGCCGGCCGGCTCCAGCGTCGAGGAGGTGCCGGGTGGCTGGCGCGGCGACGGGCGCATCCTTCCGGCTTCGCGGACCGATCGCCGAGAGCACCGCGTCTGCACCCGCGATCGCTGCGTGGACGGCTTCGGTGTCGGCCAGGTCGGGGACGACCCGCACGGCGACGCCCGGGGCCTGCTCTACGGGACGCCGGAGGACCGCGGTGACGTGATGGCCGTCGGCCAACGCCTTGTCGACGATGCGCCGGCCGGTGCGCCCGCTGGCGCCGAACACGATGAGTTCCATTCCCGCATAGTAAGTGATAATCACAGTCCTGTGCAATCACATTCAGGTACCATCGGGCCATGGATGCGTCACCGCCCCGCCCGCTGGAAAGCAGAGCCGCCTTCCTTCTCTCGCAATTGGGCCTCAGCAGCGCGCAGCGGTTCACGGCCGCCCTTGCGCCGCTGGGAATCACTCCCAACCGCTTCGGCGTGCTGGCCGAGCTGGCGCGCGAGGATGGCCGCACGCAGCAAGAGTTGGCAACAGCCCTGAACCTCCACCGGAACTCCATGGTCGCGATGATGGACGATCTCGAGGAGCGCGGTCTGGTGGAGCGGCACCGCCACCCGCGCGACCGTCGCGCGTACGCCATCCACCTCACCCCGTCGGCGCGGGAGCTCCTCGCGACCGGCGCCCGCATCGCCGACGAGCTCGAGGAGGCGATGCTCGCACCGCTCGACGCCGACGAGAGGGCGGCCCTGATCTCGAGCTTGGCCCGGCTGGTAGCCGCGTCGGGCGCCCGCCCCGGCGTGCATCCCGGCCTGGGCGACCGCCACTGACGGAGAGGCGGCAGGCGCCGCATGTCCGTCGCAGGGCGGATGCGATTGCACCTCCCGGGCGACGAAGCCGACGGCAGCCCCCTGCGAGCGTGGAAGCATGCACGCACACCGCTCGCGCCTCGTCGGCGTCGCCCTCTCCGTCCTGCTCGCGGCCTCGCTCGCGGGGTGCTCCTCCGCCGGCGCTCTAGCGCACCCCGTCGGAGCGCCCGGTCACGGACCGGGCACCACCCGCAGCAGCACCTCACTGACCGACGACGATGGGTACATCCCGGACGGCACCTCGCTTGCCCTCGACTCCGGCCTCCCGGCCGTCACCCGGCTGAATCCCGGCCTCCTCTCGGCACTACGCGACGCCCAGGACGCGATGAAGGCCGAAGGCGCCGGCTCCGCACTCACGATCGCTGACGGCTGGCGTTCGGAGCGCTACCAGGAGTACCTCTTCGCCCAAGCGGTCGCCGAATACGGCAGCGAGGAGGAAGCGGAGAAGTGGGTGAAGCGCGGCAGCGACTCCGAGCACGTGCGCGGCGACGCCGTCGACATCGCCGACGCCGGCGCGATGGACTACCTCAACCGGTTCGGCAACGAGTGGGGACTCTGCCAGGTGTACGCGAACGAGGCGTGGCACTTCGAGCTGCGCACGGACCCCGGCGGAACGTGCCCGCCGCAGTCCGCCGACGGCCGCGGCTGACCCGAATGTCGCAGCCGGCCGGCCCCAGTAAGCTGGGGGCGTGTCCAAGGTTCTGAGCAGTCTGCCCGTCGGTGAACGAGTCGGCATCGCGTTCTCGGGAGGTCTCGACACCTCCTGCGCGGTCGCCTGGATGCGCGAGAAGGGCGCGATCCCCTGCACGTACACCGCCGACATCGGCCAGTACGACGAGCCCGACATCGACGCCGTTCCCGGCCGCGCGCAGGAGTACGGCGCCGAGATCGCCCGCCTGGTGGATGCCAAGCGCGCCCTGGTCGAGGAGGGCCTGATCGCGCTGCAGTGCGGCGCGTTCCACATCCGCTCGGCCGGCAAGACCTACTTCAACACGACCCCCCTCGGCCGTGCAGTCACCGGCGTCATGCTGGTGCGTGCGATGATGGACGACGGCGTCGAGATCTGGGGCGACGGGTCTACCTACAAGGGCAACGACATCGAGCGGTTCTACCGCTACGGCCTGATCGCCAACCCACGGCTCCGCATCTACAAGCCGTGGCTCGACTCCGCATTCGTGGAGGAGCTCGGCGGCCGCACCGAGATGAGCGAGTGGCTCGTCGAACGCGGCTTCCCGTACCGCGACCCGAGCGAGAAGGCCTACTCGACCGACGCCAACATCTGGGGCGCGACCCACGAGGCGAAGCGGCTCGAAGAGCTGGATGCGGGCCTCGACATCGTCGACCCGATCATGGGCGTCGCCGCCTGGCGTGACGATGTCGCGGTGACCCCTGAGACGGTCTCCGTGCGCTTCGATTCGGGGCGTCCGGTCGCGATCAACGGCGTCGAGTTCGACGACCCGGTGGCGCTGGTGCTCGAGGCGAACGCGATCGGCGGCCGGCACGGCCTCGGCGCGTCCGACCAGATCGAGAACCGCATCATCGAGGCGAAGAGCCGCGGCATCTACGAGGCGCCGGGCATGGCCCTGCTGCACATCGCCTACGAGCGGCTGCTCAACGCCATCCACAATGAGGACACGGTCGCGAACTACCATAACGAGGGTCGCCGCCTCGGCCGGCTCATGTACGAGGGCCGCTGGCTCGACCCGCAGTCGCTGATGCTGCGCGAGTCGCTGCAGCGCTGGGTCGGCTCCGCGATCACGGGCTTGGTCACCGTCCGCCTCCGCCGCGGCGACGACTACACGATCCTCGACACGACCGGCCCCGCCCTCAGCTACCACCCCGAGAAGCTGTCGATGGAGCGCGTCGGCAACTCGGCGTTCGGTCCGGGCGACCGCATCGGCCAGCTGACCATGCGCAACCTCGACATCGCGGACTCCCGCTCACGGCTCGAGCAGTACGCCGCGTCCGGCCTCATCGGCGGGCCGACGGGAGCCCTCGTCGGCGAGCTGGAGCCGGGCCACGCCCGGGCGATCCTCGAGGGCGTCGAGCCGGTGGATGCGGAACTCTCCCGCGACATCGACCTCAGCTCCGAGGGAGCCGCGTTCGACTCCGGCACCGACTGACGCCACGGCTCGGCGCGCGGGTCAGGCCGCACGTACGATGAGCTTATGGACAGGCATGCGGCGGAGGCGGACGAGCACCGCCCCGAGAACTGGCCGCTCGGCCGCCTGCTCGGGGCCGCATCCCGTGCCGTCGAGCGCGCCTGGGCGGATGCGCTGGAGCAGCGCGGACTGACGCACGCCGGCCTGATCGTGCTGCACCTCGTGGAGCTGGGCTTCACGTCGCAGTCGGACCTGGCGCGGATGGCGCAGGTCGAACCGCAGACCATGTCGCGCACCGTCGACCGGCTGGAACGGGAAGGGCTCGTCACTCGCGCCCCGGATCCCGCCGACCGCAGACGCCACGTCCTCGCGATCACGGACGCCGGGCGTTCCGCGTTCGCCGGTGTGCGGGGGCTCGAGGACGAGGTGTTTCCCGACGTGGAGGATCCGGCCGCGTTGCGGACGGCGCTTCTGCAGATCGTCTCCTCCCGGTCGTGACCGGCAACCACGTCGTCGCGGTGCTCGTACTGGAGGGCGCGAAGCCCCTCGACGTCGGCATCCCGGCTCAGGTCTTCTCGAACCGGCCGAGCATGCCCTACGAGGTGCGTGTGTGCGGCGCGGCTCCCGGGCTGGTCACCGGCGGAGATGGCCTGTCGTATCACGTCGCCGAGGGGCTGGAGGCGCTGGCCGAGGCCGACACCGTCTTCGTCCCGGGCTACCGCACGCCGGCCACGACCGACCCGCCCCCGGCCGTCGTGGATGCCCTCCTCGCCGCCCACGACCGCGGCGCGCGCCTCGCGGCGATCTCGACCGGCGCGTTCGCCCTCGCCGCGACCGGTCTGCTCGACGGCAGACGCGCGACGACCCATTGGCACTACACGCGGGCTCTGGCGAAGCGGTACCCGCTGATCCGGGTGGATGAGAACGTGCTCTTCGTGGACGAGGGCGACATCCTCACCTCGGCGGGCGCCGCCTCCGGCATCGACCTGTGCCTGCACCTGGTGCGGCGCGACCACGGCGTTGGGCTGTCGAACCACGTGGCGCGCCGCCTGGTGGCGGCGCCGTACCGGAGCGGCGGGCAGGCGCAGTTCGTTCCGCGGAGCGTACCCGAGCCGCTGGGCGACCTCTTCGCGGACACCCGGGAGTGGGCGCTCGCGCATCTCGCCGAGCCGCTGACGCTCGACACCCTGGCCCGCAATGCGAAGGTCTCCGCCCGGACCTTCTCGCGGCGGTTCGTGGAGGACACCGGCTACACACCGATGCAGTGGGTGCTGCGGGCGCGCGTCGACCTCGCGCGTGAACTGCTGGAGCGCTCCGACCTCGGCGTCGAGCAGATCGCGGCCCGGGTCGGGCTCGGGACGGCGGCCAACCTCCGGCTGCACTTCCAGCGCATCCTGGGCACCTCTCCGACCGAGTACCGGCACACGTTCTCGGCATAACGGCGGTCGCCAGCGCCATGGCGTGATCCTTGCGCTCGGTGTCCCAGCGTCTGGCGCGATCCTTGCCCGCCCTGTCGTCCACGCCACTGTCGAGCGACGACGCGACCGCGGAACATAGATGCGGCACACGAAAGGAATCCCATGACCCGCATCGCCATCAACGGCTTCGGCCGGATCGGTCGCAACACCCTCCGCGCCCTCCTCGAGCGCGGCTCCGACCTCGAGGTCGTCGCGATCAACGACCTCACCGCCCCGGCCACCCTCGCACACCTCCTGAAGTACGACAGCTCGCTCGGCCGGCTCGGCCGCAGCGTCGAGGTGGACAGCGACGCGCTCGTGGTCGACGGTCACCGCATCCGCGTGCTCGCCGAACGCGAGCCCGCCGACCTGCCCTGGGCCGAGCTCGGTGTGGATGTCGTGCTCGAGTCCACCGGACGCTTCACCTCGGCAGACGCAGCCCGCGCCCACGTGACCGCCGGCGCGAAGCGCGTCCTGGTCAGCGCCCCGGCCGACGGCGCGGATGTCACGCTCGCCTACGGCGTCAACACCGACGCCTTCGACCCCGAGAACCACGTCATCGTCTCCAACGCGTCGTGCACGACGAACGCCCTCGCGCCGCTCGCCGCCGTGCTGGATGACCTGGCCGGCATCGAGCACGGATTCATGACCACGGTCCACGCGTACACGCAGGAGCAGAACCTGCAGGACGGACCGCACCGCGACCTCCGCCGGGCCCGGGCCGCCGCCGTGAACATCGTCCCGACCACGACCGGCGCTGCCAAGGCGATCGGCCTGGTACTGCCCCAGCTCGACGGCAAGCTCTCCGGCGACTCCATCCGCGTTCCGGTCCCGGTCGGCTCCATCGTGGAGTTGAATACGACCGTCGAGCGCGAGGTGACCCGCGAGGAGGTGCTGGCCGCCTACCGCACGGCAGCCGACGGTGCGCTCCACGGCATCCTCGACTACGCCGACGAGCCGCTGGTATCCAGCGACATCACCGGCCAACCCGCCTCGTCGATCTTCGACGCCGCCCTGACCCGGGTGGACGGCCGGCACGTCAAGGTCGTCGCCTGGTACGACAACGAGTGGGGCTTCTCCAACCGCGTCGTCGACACGCTGGAGCTGCTCGCCCGCTCGTGAGACAACCAGCGTCCGTCACTCCCTGGGAACCCGCACTTTCAGGCTCGAGGGGTCGACCCACGTGCGGAGGGCGGACGCCCGGCCGAACAGGTCGCCGTCCAGGTCGACCTCCTGGGCGCGGCTCAGCCGCATGACGAACTCGCGGCCCTTCAGGTAGTTCATCGCCCGCACCTCCCGGTCGGCGCCCATCAGGCGCCGGCCGACGGTGGTGCGGCGGAGAACGCCGTTCTCCCAGAAGATCTTGACGGCGATCTGGATCCAGCCGATGAACCCCTCCGGGCGGAGGACCACGATGTCGAACTCCCCGTCGTCGACCGCCGCCTCCGGAAGGAGCAGGATGTTCGCCGGCAGCGAGCCGCAGTTTCCGATGAGGACGGTGTGAGCGCGCACCGACCGCACGCCCTTCTGATCGAGCTGGTAGCGGATGCGCAACTCGTTCTTGTCGCGCAGCACCGTTCCGATCGCCTTCACGTAGGCCAGCCATCCGTGGCGCGCCTTCAGGTCGTCGTCGGTGGCGGCGATCATCTGGGCGTCGATTCCGACGCCCGCCATCACCAGGTACGAGTGCTTGCGGGCCGGGCCTGTCCCCTCCCGGAGCTCCACCACGCCCACGTCGATGGGGCGATCCTCACCGTCGAACGCCGAGTCGAGAGCGTGGCCCACGTCGTCGAGGGTCAGGTTGAGGTTGCGTGCGAGCAGATTGCCGGTGCCGGACGGCAGCAGGGCCAGGGGAACCCCGGTGCCCTGCAGCTTCTCGGCGACCGTGCGGACCGTTCCGTCGCCTCCGGCGGCGATCACCACATCCACGCCCTGCGCCAGGGCCTGCTCGGTCTGCCCCGACCCGGGGTCGTCCTCCGTGGTCTCGATCCAGAGCGTCTCCGCCCAGCCGTGCCGCTCCTCCGCGGCTCGAAGCGCTTCGCGCAGTGCGGGCTCATCGACCTTCACCGGGTTCACGACGATCGCGGCGGTCCTCGTTTGCTCGGGCATCCCCCGACAGTACCGGCGGACCGGGGGCGGGGGAAGCGGGCTCAGGGCTTGCTTTTGTCCTTCCCGTTGCCCTTGTCCTTGCCCGACCCGGGGACGCCCTTGCCGGGCTTGTCGGCGGGCGGCCCGGGCTTCGTCTTCTCGCCGGGCCCGGTCTGCGTCGTCGGTGCCGGCTCGGGGACGGGCGTGTCGCTGGTCGTATCCGTCGACGTATCGGCCGGCGCGACGGTCGCCGGAGGGGCGACGACGCTGGGCGTCGGGCGGGGGGTGGTCGGGACCGTCCGCGGCGTCTCCGCGGGCGCCAGCAGGCTGCCGAGGGTGAGCGCAGAGACGACGGCGACGACCGCTCCCGCCACCACACCGGAGACCACGAGGCCCCGCCGGCGACTGCGGCCGCGACTACCGGTCGCGCTGCGGGCAGTCCCCGCCGCGGGCAGCAGCCGCGTCGGCGGCACGTCCTCCTGCGCAGCAGCGGGCACTTCGGCCGCTGCCAGTGGAACAGTCACGTCGTCCACCGCCGGGTCCGGCATCCAGCCCGCAAGCTGCGGCGCCAGCTCGCGCGCCATGATCGCCACCTCGAGCGCGGTCGGGCGCAGCTCGGGATCACGCGACGTCATAGCCCCGAGGAGGCCTCGCCAGTCCTCCGGGAGGGACAGCGGGATGCGAGGGTCCCGCGCGGCACGCGCCGCCACGGCCTCGACGGCCGTACCCGGGTACTCCCGGACACCGGTGAGCGCCTCCAGCACGACGAGCCCCAGGGAGTAGATGTCCGCGGCGGGCCCGGGCTCTCCGCCGAAGATCTGCTCCGGGCTGAGGTACCCCGCCGTCCCGATCACGGTGCCGATCGTGGTGATCCGCTCCGACCCGACCAGGTGCGCGATGCCGAAGTCGGCCAGCTTCACGACCGGGCGGCCGCCCGGGACGCTGGACTCGGACAGCAGGATGTTGCCCGGCTTCAGATCGCGGTGCACCATCCCGGCGTCATGCACGACCACGAGCGCCTCGGCGATGCCGATGGCCACCTGCAGCACGTCCTCGACCGGCAACGGGCCGTGCTCGAGGCGCGACCGGAGGTCCTCCCCCTCCACCAGCTCCATCACGAGGAAGCTCGGCGTGGTGTCGCCGTCTGCGGCAAGGTGGGCGTCGTGCAGCGCCACGAGGTTGGGATGGCTGAGGCGTCCCAGCATCGTGGCCTCGGTACGTCGCCGCGCGTCGTCGACGGCGGTGCCCGGTGCGAAGACCTTCACCGCGACCTCCCGGTCGAGCCGCCGGTCGAGGGCGCGGAACACCGTCGCCATGCCGCCGCGCCCCAGACGGTCCTGGAGCTCGTAGCGGTCGAGAAGCACTCGTTCGTCCACCGCGCGAGCATACGCGTCGATTCCGTGGCCGTGAATCCGCCGACAGTCGGGTACACCCCCGTTGCGAACATGAGAGACGAGGGCATGACTGGAGAAGGTGAAGGACGAATCGGAGACCCCGCAGCCGGACACGGCGGTCCTCGAAGCGTTGCAGGTCTATCGAGCCGCTGAAGCCGCCATGCGCAGGCGCACGGGCGCTGCCATGGGGATCGGCGACAACGACCTGCTGGCGCTCCGCCTCATCCTCGACAACACCGCCGCCGGCCGAACCACCTTCGCCAAGGAGGTGAGCGCGTACCTCGGTGTCTCCAGCGCATCCACGACTCTCCTCGTCGACCGGCTGGTGCGCAGCGGCTTCGTCGAGCGCCGCCAGAGCCGCGCCGACAAGCGCTCCGTCGAGTTGGTTCCCACGCGGGCGGCCCTGGGCGATACCGGGCCTCTGCTGGCCGCGGCGCAGG
This sequence comes from Leifsonia sp. RCC_180, assembly GCF_058138205.1. Taxonomy (NCBI): domain Bacteria; kingdom Bacillati; phylum Actinomycetota; class Actinomycetes; order Micrococcales; family Microbacteriaceae; genus Leifsonia; species Leifsonia sp. RCC_180. The sequence continues at coordinate 2,110,558 of NZ_CP200340.1, forward strand.
AGCAGCTGGCCGCAGCGACCGCCGAATTGAGCCCGGATGAGGCCGAAACGGTGACCAAATTCCTCGTCAAGATGCGCCAGACGGTCGATCGGATCGCGGCGGAGCGTGCAAGTAGGCCGAAACGGACCTCAAGTCAAGGGGATTCCTAGGCATTTGAAGTAGTTGTTGGCTGGAGGGCGTCTAGGAAAGGACACTTCTCCATGAACATCCTGCTCATCATCATCGCCATCATCGCGATCATCCTGCTGCTCACCGGTGGGTTCGTGCAGTCGTTGAACTTCCTGCTGTGGGTGGGAATCATTCTGCTCGTCCTCGCCGTGATCGTCTGGCTGGTGCGACTGCTCACGGGGAGCCGACGGGTCTAGTCGGCCGGCCGAGGAGGCACATATGAGTCTCGGCGCAGGCATCTTCCTGGTCGTGGTGGGCGCGATCCTCGCGTTCGCCCTCAATGTCCAGGTTGCTTGGATCGATCTCCACCTGGTGGGTTACATCCTGATGTTCGCCGGTCTCATCGGCATCATCATCGGGATCGTACTGATCACCCGGCGTCGCACCTCCGTCGCCACCACCCGCACGGCCGTCGATCCTGCGACGGGCGAGCGTGTGACACGACGGACGGGCGAATCGGACGACATCGTCTGACACCATCCCCGTCTTGAACGACAGAAGGCCCCGTGCTTGCGGCACGGGGCCTTCTGTTCGTCTCCGGCAGGATCACTCCATCGTGTCGAGGATCCCGACCAGGTCGTCGAACGTCGTCAGCGGGTTCAGCACGGCGAACCGCGTGTTCGGACGGCCAGCGTGCGAGCTCGGCGTGACGAACGCGCGCTGCTCCTCGAGCAGTCGGGCCGACCAGACGGCGTAATCCTCCTTCGTCCAGCCCTCGCGCTCGTAGACCACGACGGAGAGCTGCGGCCGGCGCACCAGGCGGAACCCCTCGCGCCGCTCGATCTCCTCGGCGATCTGCTCGGCGAGCCGGATGGATGCGGTGACCGCGTCGCGGTACGCGGCCGCGCCGTGGGACGCCAGCGAGAACCAGAACGGCAGTCCGCGCGCCCGCCGCGTCAGATGCGCGGCGTAGTCGGACGGGCTCCATTCGTTGCCCTCGGTCAGCGTGTCCAGATACTCGGCGTGCTGCGTGTGGGCGCGCCGGCCTGCTTCCGGGTCGCGGTAGATGAGCGCGCAGGCATCGAACGGCGCGAACAGCCACTTGTGCGGGTCGACGATCACCGAGTCCGCGTGCTCGACGCCCTGGAAGCGGTCGCGTGCGAGCGGCGACAGCATCCCGGCCAGCCCGTAGGCGCCGTCGACGTGCAGCCAGAACGAGAACTCGGACTTCAGCGCCGCGACGGACGCGATGTCGTCGACGATCCCGAAGTTGGTGGAGCCGCCGGTGACGACGACCGCGAACACGGCATCTCCGTACTCCTCGAGGGCCGGCCGAACCGCCTCCCCCGTCAGCACGCCCGTCTCGCCGGGCGAGACCGCGACCACGTCCACATCCATCACCCGGGCGGCGGACGAGACCGAGGAATGCGCTTCGGAGCTGCACACGATCACCCAGCGACCGGACGGATTGCCGCGCTCGGTGCGCGCGGCATCGCGGGCCGCGACCAGGGCGGACAGGTTGCCGAGCGTCCCACCCTGAACGAAAACGCCGCCGGCCGTCGGCGGTAGCCCGAACTCGGCCGCCAGCCACGACAGCACCTGGTTCTCGGCGTAGACCGCGCCCGAGCCCTCGAGCCAGGATCCGCCGTAGACGGCGCTGGCCGAGACCACCAGATCGAACGCCGTCGCGGCTTTCGTCGGGGCGGTGGGGATGAACGAGAGGTAGCGCGGGTGGTCGGTGGTGATGCAGGCGGGCGCGAGCACGTGCTCGAACAGGGCAAGGGCGCGCTCGGCGCCCATGCCGTTCTCTGAGACGGTCTGGCCCGCGAGGCGGCGGAGCTCGAACTCCGGCAGCGGCTTGTCGAGCGGCGTGTCCTCGCTCAGGATGCGGCGACGCGAGTAGTCGAGCACGAGGTCGACGAGTTCGCGGGTCTCCGGCGTCACGGCGTGCATCCGGTCGTGGGACGGGGTGGGCTTCTGGGTCATGGATCCTCCGTCGGACATGCTTTCACAAAGAACTCGCACGAGTTTGACGCCTGCCGCACGGAAACTGCGCGTGCGCTCGGGAACTGGCACATTTGTGCGCACGGCCGCGTGTCGCCGACCGGCCTGCTAGCGTCGAGCGGTGAGCGACACACCCCCCGAGGACATCCGCACCGACACCGCTCTCGTCACCCGCATCCTCGCAGAGCAGCATCCCGACCTCCAAGGCGAGCTGCGTCTGGTCTCGGACGGCTGGGACAACCAGCTCTACCGTCTCGGCGACCGCCTCGCGGTACGCGTGCCGCGGCGGGAGGTGGCAGCGCACCTCATCGAGCACGAGCAGCTGATGCTGCCCGGGATCGCCGCACGCGTCAGCGTCCGAGTGCCGGTCCCCGTGCGCGTCGGCGCGCCGTCGGCCGCCTTCCCGTGGCCGTGGAGCGTGGTCGAGTGGTTCCACGGGATCGACGGCGCCTCGGTCGACGGTGCCGATCGCACCGGGCTCGCCGAGCCGCTGGCCCGCTTCCTCGGCGAACTGGCGGTGTCCGCCCCGGACGCACCGCGGAACCCGGTCCGGGGCGTCCCCCTGGCGTCCCGCCACGACGCGGTCCAGACGCGCCTTCGCTCGCTGAGCGGCCGGATGGAGGTGGCCGGCCTCGAGCAGGCCTGGCGGGAGGCGCTCGACGCGACCCCGTGGGAGGGCGAGCCGCTGCTCCTGCACGGAGACCTGCATCCCGGAAACCTCCTGCTCACGCCGGACGGTGGGCTGTCCGCAGTGGTCGACTTCGGGGATGTGACCTCCGGCGACCCGGCGACCGACCTGGCCACGGGATGGCTGACCTTCGACGGGGACGCGCGCGAACGCTTCCACGACGCCCTCCCGGTGCGGCCGGACGCCGCGACCTGGCTCCGCGCTCGCGGGTGGGCGGTCGCGATGGCGTCCGCCCTGGCAACCGCATCGGACGACAACCCGCGCATGGCCTCGCTGGCTCGACACGCGCTCGCCCAGCTCGCCGACTGAGCGGTAGCTCTAGAGACCGCGCTCGTGCGTCGTGGCGGTCACCGGCTGCCCGTCCTCATCGATCGCGATGAGCCCGGACGAACTCGCCGCGGCGGCCGCGAGGTGCTCGATCCACTCGCGGTCGAGCGCCGGCGGGCGTGACCCGCTGAACCGGAACCGGAGCGGGATGGACGGGTCGATCCAGACGGTCGTCCGGCCGTCACCGTTCTCGGGCGTCTCGCGCCAGCTGAGGGCGAACGACTCCTTGCGACGCAGCTTCGACACGATCACCACTTCCAGGTGCGCGAGGACGCGATCGTCGAAAGAGATCTGTGTGCTGCTGTCGTAGACCATGTATCCCATCGGGCACCTCCACGATCACCGTACGCCAACGACGCGTAATCGCACCTGGCGATCAGCGGGTCGGCGGGACCGGTCAGGCTCGGCGGTACGTGCCGGCGACGGGGCAGTCGAACGGGTTGCGGGCAGCGAGACCGACGCGGTTGAGGTAGCGGATGACGATCCCGTACGAGCGGACCAGCGTCGTCTCGGTGTACGGGACGTCGTGGGCGGCGCAGTGCGCCATGGTGAGCTTTCGCGCCCGAGCCAGGTGCGGTCGCGGCATGCTCGGGAAGAGGTGGTGCTCGACCTGGTGGTTCAGACCGCCCATGAGGAGGTTCATCCACCAGCCGCCGGTGATGTTGCGGGAGGTGCGGACCTGCTTGTCGAGGAAGTCGACGCGCGATCCCTCCGGCAGCTGCGGCATGCCCTTGTGGTTCGGGGCGAACGACGCACCCATGTAGAGGCCGAAGACCGCGAGCTGCACGCCGAGGAACGCGAACCCGACACCGACCGGGAGGAGCAGGAAGATCGCGCCGACGTAGAGGGCGAACCGGACGAAGATGGCCGTGAGCTCCTTCGCCCGGCCGGGGACCGGCTCCTTGGCGACCAGCGAACGCAGCGAGGTCACGTGGAGGTTGACGCCCTCGAGGAGGAGGAGCGGGAAGAACAGGTAACCCTGCTTGCGGGTGATCGCGCCGAGGACGCCGGTCGCGCGCGCCGCATCCGCCTCGGTGAACGAGATGGTGTCGCGGGCGATGTCCGGGTCTTTGCCGATGGTGTTCGGGTTGGCGTGGTGACGCGTGTGCTTCGTCATCCACCACTGGTAGCTCATGCCGACCAGCCAGGTCGCGACGAAGCGGCCGGCCCGATCGTTCGCCGGACCGGAGGCGAACACCTGGCGGTGGGAGGCTTCATGGGCCAAGAAGGCGAACTGCGTGAAGATGATGCCAAGGGCTGCTGCGATCAGCAGCGAGAACCAGGAGTCGCCCAGCAGGATGAGGCCGGCGAACGCGCCGACCAGAGCGACGGCGATGCCGACGAACATGGCGATGTAGAAGCCACGGCGGCGCTCGAGCAGCCCTTCGGCCCGGACTTGACCCAGCAGATCGCTGTAGGTGCTCGTCATGGACGGCCGATTGGAGCGGGCTTTGGTGGGCCGGATCGGACCCAGAACAGTTGCGGTCATGCTTCCTCCGCTGTGTCAGACGACTTCCCAGCCGAGGAGTTGAGCATCACGCCCTAGATGGTTTGAGCATATGCGCCGTTCCTGGGCACCAGCACCGAGGTTGGTGGGCATTGCTCCGATGAGAGGGGGATGCGGGACCGGGATACCCGGTCCCGCATCAGGACCGGTCAGACCGGTCGGATGTTGGATGCCTGGAGGCCCTTCGGGCCGCGGGTCACCTCGTACTCGACCTTCTGATTCTCGGCCAGGTTGCGGAACTCGCCCTGCGACGCGATCTCGCTGAAGTGGGCGAAGACGTCGGCAGTGCCGTCATCCGGGGCGATGAACCCGTAACCCTTCTCCGTGCTGAACCATTTGACGGTACCTGTGGCCATCGTTTTTCTTCCTTCTTATTTGTATTGGAGGCCGCCGGAGCAGCCCCTGTTCGCCGCGCAGACAGCGCGGACGTTGTGGGACGCGACTCGGGTGGACCGGTCGCGGCGTATCGACGGTGAGGGAGTGTCCCTCGCCGGAGGTGTTGACGGCTTCAGATGCCGTACGGAGGGGGTGATATCGATCCTTTCGCGGCGGTGCCGCGGGTACTGGTGCGCTGTGCCAATTCTTCAGCGACGCGCTCACATCACTCCGGGATCGGGCACCATCGTCCGACCGGAGTCCCGCCAGACTACAGGACATCTGCCGTTCGTTCAGTTTCCGTGCAGAAATAGTGTCGACGGAAGCACGGCGACCGCGGCCGCGACGAGCAATCCGGCGCCTGCAGAGACCACCTGGGGAAGGCCGTTCCGGCGAGCGATCACGAGCACCGCACACCCCGTCGCCGCCATCACCAGCACGACGACCGCGGCCGCCGCGAACACCAGTGCCGCATCCCCGTCGTTCCAGGTCGGGTCGATGGATGCGACCCCCAGCCACGCGCCGACGTACGCCGCAGCCTCCCAGGCGAGAAGCAGCGGAAGGGACGCGAGGAGCCCGCCGGTCACTGCGGTGGCGAGTGCCGCCTGGACCGCGGTCGACGCGGTGCGAGTCATGGTTCCATTCGAACAGGCGCGTCGCCGGGACGCATCCCTCTTCAGAATGAGGCCGGAAACGAAGGAGTCCGTGGCCGAACCGGCCACGGACTCCTTTTTCGACCCGGTCAGACCCGCATCACCAATCGTTGCCGACCCGGATCAGCTTCTTGTTGACGAACTCGTCGGCACCGAAGCGGCCGAGCTCGCGGCCCGAGCCGGAGCGCTTCACGCCGCCGAACGGCAGTTCGGCGCCGTCGGCGAGGACGACGTTCACGAAGACCATGCCGGCCTCGATGCGGTCGGCGACGCGAGACGCCTGCTCCTTGTCGGTCGTGTAGAGGTAGGAGCCGAGCCCGAACGGGGTGTCGTTGGCGATGCGGACGGCCTCCTCCTCATCCGAAGCGCGGTACACCTGCGCGACCGGCCCGAAGAACTCCTCCTTCGAGGCCGGGTTGTCCGGGGTGACGTCGGTCAGCACCGTGGTGTCGAAGAAGGCGCCGTTGCGGCCGCCGCCACGGACCAGGGTGGCGCCGTTCTCGACGGCGCGCTTCACCTGCTCGTCCAGGTTCTCCGCCGCCTTCAGCGACGAGAGCGGGCCGAGCGCAGAGTCTTCCGCAGTCGGGTCGCTCGCCTCGACCTCGGACAGCTTCGCGGTGAACTTCTCCAGGAACGGCTCGTACAGCTCGTCGATCACGACGAAACGCTTGGCAGCGTTGCAGGACTGGCCGCTGTTGTCCAGGCGCGCATCCACGGCGTTCTGCACCGCAGCATCCAGGTCGTCGGTGGAGAGCAGGATGAACGGGTCGGACCCGCCGAGCTCCAGCACGACCTTCTTCAGGTTGCGCCCGGCGATCTCGGCGACCTTCGCGCCGGCCCGCTCGGATCCGGTGAGCGAAACACCCTGGACCCGCGGGTCGGCGATCACGGTCTCGATCTGCGGATGGCTAGCGTAGATGTTGATGTACGCGCCCTCCGGGAAGCCGGCGTCGAGGAAGATCTGCTGGATGGCGGCCGCCGACTCCGGGCACTGCTCGGCGTGCTTGAGCAGGATGGTGTTGCCGATCACGAGGTTGGGCCCGGCGAAGCGGGCGACCTGGTAGTACGGGAAGTTCCACGGCATGATGCCGAGCAGCACGCCGAGCGCCGAGCGGCGGACGACCGCGGAGCCGTCGCCGTCGAGGAGCCGGATCGGCTCGTCCTTGAGGAACTCGTCCGCGTTGTCCGCGTAGTACTCATAGATTGCACCGGCGAAGTCGACCTCGGCGAGCGCCTGCTCGACCGGCTTGCCCATCTCCTGCACGATGATGTCCGCGAGCTGCTGGCGGCGCTCCACGTGAAGTTCGCCGACACGGCGGACCAGCGCGGCCCGCTCCTGCGCGGTCGTCGAACGCGACCACGTCCGGAAGGCATTGTCGGCCGAGGCGATCGCAGCCTCCAGGTCGGCGTCGCTGATGGTGTCGAAGGTCTTGACCGTCTCGCCGGTGGCGGGATTGGTCACGGCGTAGTTCATGGCGCTCCTCTTCTTCACTGAAACGGGTCTAGCCCACGTTGAGAATACGTCCTCCGCGCACCAGGTGGCTCGCCACACCGTCCAGAGCGACCTCCTGCCCTCGACACGGCGTACAGGGAATTCACCGCTAAACGCCCTCGCCGCACCCGTTGCCTTTATGCGACGGCAGCGTTCAATGGGGGCGATGACCGAACCGCACATCCTCATCCTGGGCGCCGGCTTCGCCGGTTTCACGCTCGCTCGCGCGCTGCGCCGCGACGCTGCTGCGGGCCGTGTGCGACTCACGGTGGTCGAGTCGCAGCCCTACCTGACCTACAAGCCGCTGCTGCCCGAGGTGGCCGGCGGCGAGACGCAGCCGCGCGACACCGTCGTGCCCCTGCACCGGCCGCTGAAGAACGCCGGGGTGATCGCCGGCGCGCTCGAATCGGTCGACACCGGCGCGAAAGTCGCCGTCGTCCGGTCCCTCGACGGGAGTGAGCGGCGACTGCACTACGACCACGTGGTCTTCGCCCTGGGAGCGATCACCAAGACCCTGCCCATCCCTGGGCTCGCCGACAACGCCATCGGGTTCTCCAGCGTCGAAGAGGCCGCCTACCTGCGCGATCACGTGCTGGAGCGCATCCGGTTCGCGGCCAGCACGTCGGACGCGGCGGAGCGGAAACGCGCGCTGACCTTCGTGTTCGTCGGCGGGGGCTACACGGGCGTTGAGGCGATCGCCGAACTGCAGCGGCTCGCGACCAGCGAGATCGGCCGGTACCGCGAACTCGAGGGCGAGCGGATGGAGTGGCTGCTGATCGAGGTCGCCGGCCGGATCGCCGCCGAACTGCCCGAGCAGCTGTCCGGCTGGACCCTCCGCCTCCTCCGCCGCCGCGGCATCCGGGTTCTCCTGAAGACCGAGGTGAAGACCGTCGAGCACGGGGCCGTGGTGCTCAGCAACGGTGAGACACATCCCGCCGACACCCTCGTCTGGGTCGCCGGGGTGACCCCCAACCCGGTCCTCGACCGCGCGGATGTGCCGCGCGGCCCGAAAGGCCACGTGCAGTGCAACGCACGCCTGCAGGCGATCCGCGACGACGGGTCGCCGCTCGACGGCGTCTGGGCGCTGGGCGACGATGCCCAAGTTCCCGATCTGACGGCCGAGAAGCAGCCGGCGTACTACCCGCCGAACGCGCAGAACGCGATCCGCGAGGCGCGGGTGCTGGCTGAGAACCTCCGCCGCGCGGCGTCCGGACGGGAGCTGATCGAGTACCGTCACCGCACGCTCGGCACGCTCGCCAGCTACGGCGGCATGAAAGGCGCGGCGGTCGTGCGCGGCATCCCGCTGCATGGCCCAGCGGCCTGGGCGGTCGACAAGGTGTACCACGCGATCGCGCTGCCCAGCCTGTCCCGGCGCTTCCGGCTGGTGCTCGGTTGGGTGGGCAACGGACTCACGCCGAGGGATGCGGCACCCGTCGGCACGGTGCGGGAGCCGCGCGCGCGATTCCAAGAAGCCGCAGAAGCGCAGTCGAAGACAGCAGCACGAGGAGAGTGAATATGGCGCAGACGGTGAGTGATTTCGTGGTCGGACGCATCCAGGAGTGGGGCGTCCGTCGCGTGTTCGGGTACCCGGGCGACGGCCTCGGAGAATTCGACGGAGCCCTCGGGCGGGCCGAGCGGTCCGGCTCGGGGCTGGAGTACATCCGTCCCACGCACGAGGAGATCGCCGCTCTGATGGCGACCGCACACGCCAAGTTCACCGGAGAGGTGGGGGTCTGCGCCGCGACCTCGAGCCCGGGCGGCTTCCACATGATGAACGGGCTGTACGACGCCAAAATGGATAACCAGCCGGTCGTCGCCATCGTGGGACAGCAGGGCCTCGACTCCCTCGGCACCTTCAATCAGCAGGAGAGCAACCTCGAGCGCGCGTTCCAGGACGTCGCCGCCTACGTGCAGACGATCGTGTCGCCCGCACAGGCGCAGGCCGTCGTCGACACGGCGTTCCGGACGGCGATCACCCGTCTCCAGCCGTGCGTCATCATCGTCCCGCACGACATCCAGGGCCAGAAGATGGAGGAGCCGACGCCGGCGATGTGGATGTCCCGGTCCAGCGCCGTCGCACCCTCCACGGCGATCGCGCCTCCGCTCGAGCAGCTGCAGGCCGCGGCGGACCTGATCAACGCCGGCGAGCGCGTCACCTTCCTGGTCGGCGCCGGGGCCACGGGCGCGAGCGAGGAGGTGATGGAGGCGGCCCGGTTGACCGGCGCGGGCATCATCACCACCCTGCGGGCGAAGGATGTGGTGTCCTCCGACGTGCCCTTCCACACGCAGCAGGTCGGCCTGCTGGGATCGCGCCCCAGCTCCCGCCTGATGAAGGAGTGCGACACGCTCGTGCTGCTCGGCACGAACTATCCGTACGGGCAGTTCCTGCCCGGCAACGGCCAAGCCCGCGCTGTGCAGATCGATCTGCGGCCGGAGCAGCTGGGGATGCGGTATCCCACCGAGGTGAGCATCTGGGCCGACGTGAAGACGGCGCTGGCCGGTCTCATCCCCTTGCTGAAGCAGAAGGACGACCTCACCTGGCAGCAGAAGGCGGTTGACGGGATGCGGGAGTGGGAGGCGGAGATGACCGCGCAGGCCGAGCAGACCTACGACGACGGCGTCAATCCGCGCCGGGTCTTCCACGAGCTCAACAAGCGACTCCCCGCCGGGGCGGTCGTGACCGCCGACGCGGGCACGACGGCCGACTGGTACGGCCAGCACATCCGGCTCCGCGAAGGCATGCTCGGGGACCTCTCCGGGCGGCTCGCGACCATGCTCGCGGCCATGCCGTACGCGGAGGCGGCCAAGTTCGCGTATCCCGAGCGGACGGTCGTCTGCACCATCGGCGACGGCGCCTTCCAGATGCTCGGCATGAACGAACTCATCACCCTCAAGAAGTACCTGTCGCGCTGGGAGGACCCGTCCTTCATCGTGGTCGTGCTCCACAACGACGACCTCACCCAGGTGTCGTGGGAGATGCGCACCGAGGACGGCAACCCGGTCTGGCCGACGGCGCAGGATGTCGAATCGGTCGACTACGCCGGCTGGGCCCGGCTTCTGGGCTTCAACGGCATCACCGTGGAGAACGACGACGACGTCGGCGCGGCCTGGGATGCCGCCTTCGCCAACCGCGGAGTGACCCTGATCGACGCGCACACGAGCAAGAACGTGCCTCCCCTGCCGCCGCACATCACGGCTGAGTACGCCAAGAACACGGCGACCGCGCTGCTGAAGGGCGATCCTGAGGCGCTGGGCGTCATCAAGGACTCTGCGACTTCGCTCGTCACCGAAGGCGTCGAGCGCGTGAAGGGGGTGCTGCACCGGGACCACGACGACGATCGGTCGTGATCCCGGGGCGATCGTCACGCGCCGTGCTCGGCCTTCGGGTAGTTGCCCGAGCGCTGGTGCGTGCTGCGGACCAGCGGCACCTCGCCGTCGCGTTCGGCCCCGATGTAGGTGCCGGCCACGTCGGCGCTGGGGCCGAGGCCCTCACGCTCGGTGTACTGCCCGTGGACGCCCCGCGCTTCGGGGGCCTCGGGGTCGGCTTGCGTGTAGCGGCCTTCGAGTCCGTCGCGTTCGTTCTCCTGGACCATGGTCACCGCCTCCTTGTTTGCGATAGCGCAATTATCTCACCCCTGACCGCGTCGCGCCATGGACGCGCAAAGGTTGCACGGACGCAACCGATCCGCGGTAGAAAGGACGCGTGAGCGACGACGAACAGGTGGAGGCGGCCCTCAGCGCGGCGGACGTGCTCATGGGCGTCGCCGCGCGTTCGGTCATGGAGGTGGACGATGTCGTCACGTCGCCGCAGCTCAGGGTGCTCGTCTTCATCGCGACGCGCGGCCCCCAGAACCCGGGCGACATCGCCGTCGAGCTAGGAGTGCACGCGTCGAACGCCACGCGCATCAGCGAGAAGCTGGTGCGAGCAGGTCTCGTTGAGCGCAGCGAGGACCCGACCGACCGCCGCTTCGTGACGCTCAGCCTCACCGGGGAGGGCGAGCGGCTGGTCGAGCGGGTGATCGAGCACCGCCGGAACGCCATCGCCGCGGTGCTCGCTGCGATGCCCGCCGACGAGCGGGAGTCGGCTGCACGCGGCTTCGCCGCCTTCGCCGCCGCCGCCGGCGTGGCCCCGACCGAGGACGGCCGCTTCACGCTGCAGCAGCCGCTGGCGTAGGCCGGCTGGGGGCGGGGCGGTCGAAGCGGGCACCCTGGGGCTTGGAGCGCTCGGCCGCCAGGCAGAGCAGGAGAAAGCCGCCGATGGACGGGATGAGGCCGAACAAGAAGAACAGTCCAGAGTGGTTGCCGTCGTGAAGACGCCGCCACATCAGCGCCGCCTGGGGGACGATGGTGCCGAGCTCCCAGAGGACGACGAACAGAGCCGGCAGCCAGGACAACGGCCACGGGGTCGTAGTGCCGTCGTCGTTCACCGTCGCGCCGCCTGCGATAAGGATGCCGATGACGATCATCCCCCCGCACAGGACGACGGCGTTGAAGAAATACCACCACCAGAACTCACTGCGGCTCGCACGGCCGGTGAAGTCCGCGTACTTCGTGAAGAAGCGCTGAATGGCCTGCGCCGGGGAAGCGCCGTAAATGGGAGCCCACAGCGGGGTGTCGCGGGGTGAAGGGTCAGCCGAGAAGGTAGGCGGGGCGGTCGGGTAGTGCGGAGACGTCACGGGGTCCTTTCAGGACACGGATTGATTGGGATGAAGCACGCCTCGTTCAGCGGGCGCGGGTGCGGTGGCCCGAACGCGAGGAGCGTCACTCAACGAGCAGTGCCTGGGTCTGCTGCCGTATCGACCGGTTGTAGGCGATGATGCCGACCAGGAGATAGGCGATGCCAAGAGGGATGGTGATCAACGCCAGGCAGGGAACCTCGAACCCGATCGCAACGATGTGCCAGTTGCTGCCTGCCATCCGAAACTCGATGGGCGCGCTACCGCGCAGGAACAGCGCAACCACGGTTGCGGACGCGAGCAGGAAGCCCAGGCCAGCGGTCACAAGCCACTCTCGAGGCTTCTTCAGACGATCACAGGCCACGGCGTAGACAACGCCGATCGCAATGGTCAGCACCGTCACCAGCGTCGTCTTGTCACTAGCCGGAAGGGGATCGAAGAGCGCGAAAAGGATGGCAGCCCCCGACAGCAAGGTGCCGACCCAGAGCACGATCTCCGGGAGCGACCCCAGTGCCTTCATTTGAGCCCGCTTCCAACGGAAACCGACAACGACTCCGGAGACGTCAGCGCAGGATCGTCATCACTCTGGCTCGCATCTCGATAGCCCACGAAGACCAACGCGTACGGCGACGGGTCCTTGTGAACGACGTGGAAGAACGGGGAGTTGATCTCCAGGCTGTTCGCTTCCAGCGTCGCCAGAAGTTCCGCGTAGACCCTCTCGGTTTGAGCCTCGAAGTCGCCTCTCACCACACCCCTCAGCAGGGGGACGACGTCGAAGTAGGAATGGAAGCGGAACCCCTCTTCGGCAGCGAACGTGTCTTCATGGATGGGGAGGAACATCTCAATATCGACCATCTCGTCCAACGGCACGTTGTTGAGGCTGTAGAACAACGGCCCCTTGGGGTTGTGGCCCTTCGCGGCGATCCTTGCGGCGAAACGGTCGAAGTGCTCACCCATCTCGGTGTAGTGGAACTTCAGCCGAGAACTGACCACGTTCTGATAGGCAAGTCTCTGCCCGAACGACACATCGGGGAACATGGTCTCCATCAGGACTTCCCCACCTCGACATACAGGTCGAGCATGGTCTCGCCATAGACATCGAGGATCACATGATGGATGTTCCGCACCTTCGACCCGGCCGCAGCGACCGCGCTCTGGATCTCTGCGTACGGCACCGGCTCCTCGATATCGCAGTGCCGGTAAAAGAAGTCCGTCTCCACCTCCAGATGCTGATGGAACTCGAACCCGGTATCATTTCCGCCGATAAGGTTCACCGGATTGCCCAGAGCGGTCAACATCGTGAACTCCCGCGAATCAGGAAGCCCCCGAAACACCATTGGGGCCGTGGTGTAGTAGCCGTTGTGGACGAGCACCTGCCGGAAGTAGTCCACCGTCTCGTCGATTGCCTCGAACAGGCGATCGCCCTCACGCAGGTCTATTCGATAACTCACAACATTGTTCAGGCTCAACGTGCGACGCTTCAGCTTCATGGTCCGGGTTCCTCTCGTTTACTTCTCATGACTCGTCAACACCGTCCGCCACATGACGAGGCGGCCGCTGATCGGTCTTTCTCTTTGTGCTCCAATGCCGCTCCCAATAGACACGGTCCTTTGACTTCAGGTGAGCGAGATACGCAAACTCCACGGGCAGGCTGGTGGTCACACACGCAAAAAGAACCAGCGCAAGCACGCCAATGGTGTTCAGGACGTACTGGCCCAACGTCAACACGTTCGGCACCACCAACACCATGCCGAGCGTGATCCAGAACGTCTTGGACGTGTTCGAACCGGAGACCGCCACAAGATTGCCGATCGTTCGGCTCTGGGAATGCCCCACCCGCAACCGGTGCCGCAACATCAACACGTGTACCACCGTCGCACCAGCCAGCAACACCACAGTGCTGGAGCCCACAATGTTGAACAGCGTGGTGAAAAGCTCCTTGTCGGCCGACGGAGGGTAGACCGCCAAGGGAAGAACAAGCATGCAAAGGCTGTAGACCAGTCCCAACGCGAGTCCTGTTATAACCGACGAGAAGAACACCTGAAACCGGTAGATCAGCCTCTTGAATACGGACAGGATCAGCAAGGCTGCAGAGATCCAAATAATGACCAGGTGAGCGCCAGAGATATACGAAAAGACTCCGTACCCCTCGAGCTTCATAAATACGGAAAAGTTCACAAGGCCCAGCAGAAACGCGATCAGGAATGCCAGCAGCGCGAGCCCGCTCAAGGACGCCCGTGTAGTCCCGAGAACCACGAAATAAGTGCGGTTCGCCTCAGCAACAGTTTGGTGGGCGATCTCGTTCGTCTTCTTCGCCGATGTCACTTGTAAGCATCTTTGATCGCACTTTTAGCGAGATCGGGTGCTGAATTGCCACCAAACAAGGGCAACTCGATGATTATGCCCGCCACAAACCCTGCGACCGCACCGACAATCGTGCCGGCCGGGGGCAAGATGAAGGACCCGATCGCCGCCCCTACCCCGGCCGCCCCCGCCGCGGTTGCTAGGTCAACACCGGTATCCACCGCGAAGTCCGGGACATCTGTTCCTTGCACACCGTCGCGGAAATACTGGTCGGCGTTACCTCCTACGGTGAGGACCGCCCCCGCGATTCCAGCGCCCTTCGCAAACTTGCCGTATTTCGAAGCGTCCTTCCATCCCGCGAAATCCTCCGCCGGACTTGCGATCGCCGCCCGCACACCGGCCTTGATCGGATGCTTATAGGTATTGATCTTGGTATTGGTAGCGTCGGTGAACTCTCTGCCCTTGTCCCACAGGCGGTTGGTCGCCGGCTTGTAGAGGGGGTCATTCCCCAATTTCACCCGGCCATACGGATCGACCGTCAGTTTCCCTCCCGCCAAGAAATCAAGGATTCCTTGCCTCTCGGCGATAGTCCCGACTCCGGCCTTGAGGACACCGGTATACGTGAGCCCGATCTTGGTGTCGTTTAGCTGCTTGAGCAAAGACACGGTGTCGCCCAGGGCAGCTCCGAGCTTGACAAGACTGTCGAGGAAGAGGTGCGAGGTTGCGGAGACGAATTCCTGTAGCGCCCTGATCTTGTCTTCCAGCTCAAGAAGGTCCTTCTCCAGCTGGGCCAGCACCATTTCCAGCTGGTCGTTCTTCACCTGCAACGCATCCGCTAATCCGGGCACTGTCGTGGAGGCATTCGCGGCGCGCATGTTGTTCGCGATCTGGCGTTTGGTCGCGTCCCGCTGAGTTGTCGTCGCCGTGAGCTGCTTCTTCAGCTCGTCCTCTTTCAGCACCCCGTACTGGCTGACCTTGGAGTCCGCCCAGGTGTACTTTTCGAGCTCACCCTGAATGTTGCCGAGTTCGTTCTTCCCAGCCACGATGCACGGGGAAATGATCTGGGCGAACAACGCATCGACCGCCGAGTAGCCCTCCCCAGAGAGCTCTCCCGTGCCCAGGGCGGCGACAAGCCGGTTGGACGCGCTGTGTGCAGCATCGAGCACAGACGAAGCGGTAGCCAGGTTCGCGGTCAGGGCGGCCTTCATGCTGGCCGAGTCACCGGAATCGTAGATCAGTCCCAAGACGCACCAGCTCTCTCGTTCCGCAACCGGTCCAGTTCCGCCTCAGACTCCGACCGGATGCTCTGTGCCGTCTCAGCCAAGAACTCTTCTTGCTCGTAGGCGAGTCGGCCTACATAGCTGTCGAGTTCTTTCCGCGCCGCCAACTGCTTCTGCACGAAGTAGTTGTCTGCGCCTATCGCGATGCTGGCTTCTTCGAACCGGGCCGTGTTCTCCCGCATCACCTGCCGGTAGTCGTCCCACTCCTGCTCCAGCACCCGGATCGTGGACAGATCCTCCGCCACCTGGTCCTCGTGAGCACGGATCTGCCGATCAAGAGCGTGCCGCTGATCCTGCCCGTTCATCGCGCTTCGCACAGAGTCTGCGCGTCCTGGCGGTCGCGCTCCTCGATCTCCGTCGCCAGAGCCGTGACGTTCTTGGCCTGGGCCTTAACGCCAGAAACCAGCCCCGAGATGCACCCCAGAATCCCGTTCGCCACGTGTGCTCCACCCACCATGCCCGCGACGTTGCTCGACCCCAGGCTCACCCGCTGACCTTTCCCGCCAGAGTGGATCGGAGCAAACCCGGACACCGCATCCTGCGCGGCACCACTATTTGATGCGACCTTCACTACTCGTCCCTTCGATATTGCTGGTCAACTAATCTCTGAAGCTCGAAAAAAGGGTCGACACCCGCCGCAAGACCGTCGTCCTCCGGCGCAATCGCTTGCACTTCCGGAATGACAGTGAGCGATCCCTTGAACTGTTGCGCGGACGTTGTCAAACGTCGCCCGTTCTCCATCTGGTCGAGGAGATCCTCTAGGAACGCTGCGTCGGCCGCATCCGTGTACCCCTCGTGGACAACCTCCTGGACGTCAGTGGCGAGAATCGGAAACGTCTCTTTATCAGGCGTTTCGCCGTAGGGATGCGGCCCCACCAGATAGCGGGGCACCACCTCGTTCCGGTCACCATCCGGCCGGAATGCTCCTCGCGCGAGCACGACGAACAGACCAGTAGCGTCCTCGTTGTCCAGCCGGACCATCGAGCCCAAGCCGAGGACTGCGCCTTTCAGTTCGAGAGTCATCGCTCCTCCTCGCTCTCATCGACGGTGGGGATGACGATCTCGGAGAGTTCGTCATCCTTGAGCGAATGCAGCACGTTTTTACCCGGCGGCTGCTTCTTGACTCCGAGTGGCAGATTGTCGACGAAGCGTTGCGTGCCCAAGTCGCCACCGAAAAGAATCTGGTCGAGGTTCTCTTTCAACGTGCCGGCCAGGCCGAAATTGCCGTTCACCTTCGAGACCTGATCCAGGACGATCATCTGGATGTTCTCGCCGCCGACACGAAGAAGCTCCGCAACCTGATCGTTAGGGAGCATGAGCTTCTCGAACACATCACTCATACCGTTGATCACGATGCACCGCCGCGCCTGCGTGCCACCCTCCACCAGGCGCGCGAGGGCCTTCTTGACCGCCTCAGCATGACCCTTCAGCGTGGTCTTGCCGACGTACAGAGACGCCGATCCGAGAAGCGGATTCAGCGTGTCATGAGCATCGATCACGACGAGGTCTTCGCCGGCGACCGCATCCACAAGGCCGCTCATGAAGAAGGGATACATCGCCGCAGCCTGTTTCCCGGTTGCAGGGAAGATTGCGAGCGCCTTTCCGCGGAACAGCTCGAAGCTTTCCGGTATAGCGCGGCTCTTGTTCGCACCCAAGAACAGGGTGTTGTGCGTTGCCTCACAGGATAGGTAGCCCTCGAACGCTTCCACCGTCAGTTTCTCCGGGACCATCGGTATCGCTGCCGGCCGGGCACCGGTCCAGGACGCGTCGATCCGCTTGACCTCCGCTTCCACGTTCGCGAGGACCTCCGTGTCGGTCTCGCCTGGAGCGGGCAGATAGAACTGGATCGCCGTGGGCGCATCGAGCCTGAGCTGGCCCCTTCCCAGGATCTCGGCCTGCATCACCCGTTCACGGCCGAACACCGCGGTCAGATCGGCCTCATCGTTGAGATAGAGGGCGAACTTGGTTGGGATGTTGCTGCTCATGTTCATGCGGATGGAGTTCGCGCGGTTCGCGGCCATCACCAGGTACACGCCGAGTGCGGCGCCCTCTCGGAGCAACTGGATGAGCCGGCCGTCGATTTCGTCCTTCCGCTTGTCCTGGGCGAGCGCGTCATAGCCGTCGAGGACGTTCACGATGACCGGCAGTTCCGCTCCGGTCTTCGCGCTGTACTGGGAGAGCGAGGCGACCCCCGCAGCCCGGAGGAGACTCTTCCGCTCGGCGAGGACGGCGGCGATCCGCTCCAGCATCTTCCGGAACTTCTCATCCTCTTCGAGCGTGACGATATCGGCCACGTGCGGCAGGCCTGCTACCGGCAGCAGACCGTTGTTGCCGAGGTCGAGAAGGTGAAACTGCACCTGCTCCGGTGTGCTCTTCCTGGCCAGATTGAGCACGATGGTCTGCAGCAGAGTCGACGCGCCGAAGCCCGGGCTCCCGAAGACCACCGTGTGCGAGGCGTCCTCGATGGTGAAGTAGTAGCTCTCCTGCGCCTGTCGGCTCGGAATGTCCATCAAACCGAGCGGAATACCAGTATCCGATCCGACCGCGGGGGTCACGATTCGAGACTCGAGCGGAGGGAGCCAGGGCTTGTCCGGCAGGACCGCCCCCACGTCCTGCGCGATGGCGGCGATGTGGTCGACGACCGCGTCCAGCTCGCTCACCTTCTCCGTGCGGATCTCCTGGGCTGCCTCATCTCCCGAGAGGTCCTGGGTCCACAGGTCGTACTGACCGAAGTCGTTGATCAGGTAGATCCGCTCGTCGACCGTGTGCTTCTCGGTCTTGGTGGGGTCGTAGTCGGCGCCCGACCACGCGGACTGGAACAGCTCGTAGATCTCGTTGTTGCCGACCTGCAGATACGCCCGGCCCGGCTCGACGATGCTCGCGGCATCCGGCGTCTTGATGATCTCGTTCGAGTCGGAGACGTCGGCCACCTTGAGCGCCAGCTTGAAGCGGCTGTTCGACCAGATCTGGTCGTTGACGACACCGCTGGGCTTCTGTGTGGCCAGGATCAGGTGCACGCCGAGGGAGCGGCCGATTCGCGCTGTCGAGACCAGCTCCTCCATGAACTCCGGCTGGTTGGCCTTCAGTTCCGCGAACTCGTCGGAGATCAGGAAGAGGTGCGGCATGGGCTTCGACGGATACTTCGCCTTCTCCGCCGGCTCGCCGATGTCCTTCCCGAGCTTGTAGAGACGGGTGTAGCCGTTGATGTGGTTCACATCGAACTGGCCGAACAGGCGCTGCCGCTTCTGCAGCTCGGCGCGGATGGACGCCAGCGCTCGGGCGGACGCGGCACCGTCGAGGTTGGTGATCGACCCGAGCAGATGCGGGAGACCTGTGAAGAGGTTCGCCATGCCGCCTCCCTTGAAGTCGATCGGGAGGAAGCCGACGTCCTCCGGCGCGAAGTTCACGGCGAGAGACAGGATGTACGACTGGACGATCTCAGACTTGCCCGAGCCGGTCGTTCCTGCCACCAGCCCGTGGGGGCCGTGCGCACGCTCGTGCAGGTTCAGCTCGACGAGATCGTCCTTGCCTCGCAGCCCCAGCGGGACCGCGAGCGTCTTGGAGGTGTCCGCGGCGGCCCAACGCTGGCCGATGCCGAGATCCTCAACCTCCTTCACCTGGTACATCTCCAAGAAGGTCACTGCCTTCGGGATGGCGTTCTTCTCCACCTCCACATGCGTCAGGTTGGCGAGCCTGCGTACGGCCTGCTCCAGACCGTCGGGCCTCGCATACGGCACGAAGTCCCGGGCGACGTGGATGCCTCCATCGTTCACCAGCGTGGCGGCGTTGCGGTTCTTGTACTCGATCAGTGCAGTGACGGTCTCGGGCAGCAGTTTCCGGTCCTCCCGGCACCAGACCACGGTCACCCCCAGCCCGCTCAGGTCCTCGGCGAGGAACTCATTGATCCCGTGCCCTGCGAGATAGGAATCGTCGAAGACGGTGAAGACGTAGTGGGGCGCGAACACCGGTATCTCACGTCCGGCGTCCTTCACTGCCTGGCGCCGCTTGGTGAGGATCTGGGTGAAGCTGGTCAGGATCATGTCGCGCGTCTTGGCGTTGTGCACGAGCCCACGGATGTTCAGACCGTTCATAGTGAAATGCGGAAGGAACCGCCACGGGAACCAGTCGTCCCGGTACGACTTCTCGGGCACGAGCGCGATGAACTCCACATCTCGGTAGGAGTGGAACGCGGCGACCTGGAACAGCAGGTTCGCGGCTGCTGTGCTCACCACGTCGTAGGTGCCGACCAGACCCAACGTCTGCGCGCGGATGTTCAACGGGATCGGGGCGTTCCGCTGCGTCGAGAATCGCGTCACGAGGTCGGTGACCCGACGGGCGTCCTCGTCGTCGTCCCGGTCGCCGAGATTGGAGGTGACCGTGAGCGAGGATGGCGCGTCGCCGGCGCCGAGGGACACCTCCAGGAAGTCCTTGTTGTTCGCCAGCCTCTCGTAGATGCGCGAGTCGTAGTCCTTCACCGGTCCTACCAGGGCGGCTGGGGCCGGGAGGGCGTACTCCCGCACCTCCCTCTCCTGCGCGGCGAGACGGGTCAATCTGGAAACGATATTCAACAGGTAGCGCTCATACTCCTCGTGACGCGCTGCGTCCTGGCTGCGGCTTTCGCGTCGCTTCGCAACGAGCTGCGAGAGCGTGAAGGCGGCCGTCATCACGCTCATGATGCCCATGCCGAGCATCATCAGCGGGTTGCGTCCGGAGAGGACAGTGGTCGTCACCCCGATCGCGACCATACCGAGCGGCGGCAGCAGGGCCTTGAGGATGCTGTTCTTGTCCGGCTTCTGCGGGTCCTCGATCTTCTGGATCTGCACTGCGTCGGACGGCGTCTCAAGAGTGATCCGGGGACTCCGCCGGTACTCCGGGAAATCCGGTGGAAACTCCGCCGCCCTCTCCTGCTGGAGGAATGCCGAGTAGTCGAACACGACCTCATCAGTGAAGGTGGTCACGCGCCACAGCGATGGGCGCTTCTCCAGGAGGAATGCCGGGGTCAGCACCCGGTCGCCGACGGCGAGACCCTCGATGAGGCCGCTGTGCGTGATCCTTCGGTCGTTGATGTACAGAAAATCTCTGCCCGGGGTCACGGCCACGTCGTCACCCCGAACGACCACCATCGTGTCGCTCTGCGTTCTCACGCCGGCGACGGGCGAGCTGCCGAGGACGAAATGCTCGTCGTGATCGATCAGCAGGTGACGGGTCCGTGCCTGACGCGCCTCGACGACGAAGAGCCGTCGGCCGTCGATCTCCTGCACCCCGGCTGGGACAGCGCTTCCGTTGGCGAACAATCGATCATTGATGACACCGAGCGTCAGTTCGTCGTAAGAGACGGAAGCTCGATTCCGGGTGAGCACGATCGTGACGAGTTCGTCGCCGAGGACGTGGACCGTATAGAGCACTGCGCCGGGAAAGAGGCGGTCATCGACCAGATCGCTCTGGGCCTCCGCGGCCTCCGTCAAGCCGAACTCGGTACTCAGCACGCTCCCGGTCACTTCTGGGCCCCCAGACGTGCCGTGAGTTCCTCGATCTTCTTGCTGTACTCCTCCAACGATTGCTGCTTGCGAGCGCCGTCCATACTGCGGTTCAGCTTCGTCGCCTGGTAGAGGTCGGTGTACGCCAGCAGCGTCAACTGGTCGTCGCCCAGGTTTTGTGCCAGGTTCAGAGCACGGTCCAGGTCACCGCGAGCGAGGTGGATCCAATAGTTCAGGGTGTTGTCGTCGGTCTTCGTGGAGATGTTGTTGAGAACTGTCTGCTTCTGCACCCCGGTGAGATCGGTGAGCTTGATGGAGCTGACCGCCAGAACGTAGCGCGCCGACTTCGGTAGGTCGTCCGGGCGATAGCCCTCCAGATCCGACAGAGCCTGGGCGTAATCGCTGGTCAGGAAGTGCGACTGCGCGGTGACGATTGCCTCCTGGCGCGGTTGCGTCTGCCCATAGGACGTGTAGGTGAGCCACCCCAGAACCGCTGCACCGACGATCGCGCAAGCTCCGAGGACGGTGACCAGCCGGTACCGGGACTTCGGCACCGAGATCAGGTCGCGCGCCACCCGGGCAGTCTCGGCTGCCAGTTCGGTATCGATGAGCGATGCGATTTCGTCCACCGTTCCGCACTCGACGATGCGCTGACTGAACGGGTCTTTCAGCACAGCGGAGCCGTCCACGAGCTTCTCGAAAGCGAACCGGGGGTGGAAGACGCTCAGAACGAGCGCCCGGTACCCGTTGAGGAAGAGGGCCTCATCGAACTCCATGGGCGCGAGCATGCCGACGAGCCCGAAGTGGACCACGGACGCCCCTGCTCCCGTGATCGAGACGTTCTCAGGATGGAGGAAGGGGACGCGGAACCTTCCAGCGAGCGGCCGCAATGACGAGAGCTTCTGGGCGGTTTGGAGTCTCGCGACGCGGGTCTTCACTTCGGACGTCTCTCGGCGCAGCGTCCGCGCTCCGGCCGGCACGGTGTACCCCAGGACCGCCTCGTAGTCCTCGGGGGTTTCGTCCTCGACGGCTGCATGTTGCCGGATGACATCGATGGATGCCATCCGGATCTGGGCGCCGGTCACCATGACCGTGACCGTCTCTCCGGCTCGTTCGAATTCGAGGGAGTCTCGTCCGTCAAACAGTCTCATACCTATTCACTCCATATTGTTGTCTGACCGACTTTATCGAAATGTTGCATGCCATGTGCTGCTAGGGTCACACTCTGGCCGTTGCGACGTGACAGCGGTCGAAGAGAGTCGGTGCATCACCGGCGGAGTCGCACCACACCCGGGAGAGTGCCCATGCTCAAGAAGGTTCTCGTGAGCCTCGGAACGCTGACGCTGGCTGCCCTGCTGGTCGGCTCCACCGTCCTGTTCGGCGGCGACACCGCCGCGCGGGCATCCACCACGCCGACGATCGCGCTGGTCAACGAGGACGAGCCAGCGGCCTTCAACGGAGACGACTACCTGTTCGGCAAGGAGTTCGTCAGCCTGGTCTCCAACGACAACCAGTACAACTGGGAGGTGGTCTCGCGCGCGGTCGCCGAGAACGCCTACTCGGACAAGTCGGTGAACGCGGTGGTCGTCCTCCCTCGGTCGTTCACGCGGGACATCCTGACCTTTCAGGACATCAATCCGGCCAAAGCGACCGTCGAGTACAAGGTCGTCGATGACGACGACCTCTCGCATCAGCGCCTCCAGAACGAGGTCTCCACGATCCTGCACGATTTCAACATCCGCGTCGTGAAGATGTACTTCGCGAGCATCGCCGGCAACATCTCGGGCGCACAGATGAATATGCAATCCGTCGTCGCGAGCGAGTCGGCCGTCGTCAGCCAACTGTCCGGTTCGCTGTACCCCGACCTCGAGACGACGGACAAGAGTTACGGGAGCAGCGTCAGCCTGGCCGGCATCCTGCAGTCCCTGAACTCGGCGTGGATCTCCTCACAGAACGGCTTCACCACGAGCACGACCGGCACGTTGACTTCGATCAGCGAGTCGCTCGGCGCGCAACAGCCCAGCCTCACCGACTACTTCACGCTTCAGGAGCAGATCGCCCGCACGAACGTCTCCAACGGCAACGCGGCGCTCACGGACCAGGAAACCTCGGACAAGGGCTTCTACGACCAGGCCTTCTCCGACCACATCGACGGGCTGGCTACAGGCGACGGCACGTGGACCGGCTTAAACGGCTTCTCGTCCACGGCCGGCAACGGCGCCCGCACCGGCGTGCTGGCGGAGCTGGTCCACAAGGTCGCGGACTACGACAAGCTCGCCCTCGACCACAACGCGAGCGTTGCGAGCATGAGCGGCGTGCTCCGGGGCCAGCGGGACGCCGTCACGGACGCCATGCACCGGCTCGAGTCTCTGGAGACCAGCCTGCTCAACGAGTACTTCACGATCGACGACGTGTCGATCGACGACGGGCACTACGAGGTCGACCCCGGCACATTGACGCCCGTGTTGGCCAGGAAGGCTCTGGCAGAGAATGTCGCCACGAGCTTCGGCGCCGACGGTTCGACCGCCGGGGCCGTCGAGAGGTACAAGACGAAAATGGGGGAGCTGGTCAGGACGATTCCGACAGACGCCGCGCAGTACACCGGGCTGCTCGAGGCGCTGCAGGAGAACACCGGCTTTGATGTCCCCGCGTTCCTGGAGTACCTCGACCTGATCCGCACGTACGGTCAGGCCAACGGAATCACCCCTCCGAACCTGAGCCTGGTCTATCCCGCTACGCAAGCCACCGCGCAGACGGTGACCAAGAGCCTCCCCGTGACCGTGCCCGCGGGAACGCGCTACCGGGTGAGCGTCACCCTGCCCGAACCCCTCCCACTGACCGATGTCACCGTCGGCGTCGGTGCGGCGGTGCCCACGTGCCCGTCGGTCACTCCGGAATGCGTTGCCATCGACCCGACGGAGGAGACAGCCACCATCGACAACTCCGGCGGTAGCGACCCGCTGACCGTCATGCTGACGTATGTCATCGACCTGGAGGACCTCGCGGGTAGCGCAACGGTCGCTTACTCGGCGCAGGACACCGCATCCGGGGCGGAAGCGGCGCCGCTGAACCTTGGAGCCGACGTGTATCTCCTGGTCCCCTCGGACGCCGCCAAAGAGCGGATCGGTGGCGACGACTTCGCCGCCATCACTTCCTACCTCGGCAACGTCCAGACAGCTTCGAACCTCCTGCTGTTCCTCTACGGCGATCCCAGCGACGATCTCGAAACGTTCATGGCGACGGTCTCCGACAAGTTCGACGACCACAGCACCGAGTCCGTCTTCAACCGCTACGGGACCATCGACCCGTCCACCATTGCCGGCCGCTTGAGCGGCGCGGACGTCGACGCCTACCGCTCGCTCGGCCAGGAGAACATCGCCGCGATCGTCGCGCAGATCCGGAGCGCCGAGGGTCAGCTGCACAGCATCGAGGCCAACATCGCCACACTGAACGGCCTTCAGCTGTCCAACACCTATTTCTCTTCTGCCGTCGCTGACCTCGAGAACTGGTATGCCCGGGCGATGGCCAGCCTGAGCGCGGCTCCCGCCCTCTGGGAGGCGAAATCCAACACCATCATCCAGCTCGACACCATCCCGTGGAACGGACAGGAAGCGGGCAAGACGGAGCTCTATCTGGACGAACGCACTGGGCCGGCTCTTTACCAGAGCCTCAGCCAGCTAGTAGCGGCCACCAGCCAGAGCGCCGCGGGCGTCGCTGCCAGCGCCCAAATCATCACGGACAACACGGCCCAGTTCGACACGCTGATTCAGGGCGTGACGAAGACGCAGGCTGACGCGCAGGCTGTCCTCGACGCGATGAAGGGCACCATCGCCACGGGCACCGGCGACGTGTCGGTGAGCAGCGAGTACAGCAAGCGGTTCGCCACGGTGCTCGCGAACACCCGCGCCTCCGGCGCGGACCCGGCTGCGATCTACGAGTCCTTCGCGAACCCCGTGACGACCACGGATCGGACGCCCGTGACGGAGAGTCCGGTCGCCAGCTGGTTCGATCTTCGATTGCTCATGGTCTTCGCAGCGGGATCGCTGATCGGATCCCTGACCTGCTGGCTGATAGCGCGCCGCCGCAAGAACGCCGCCTCAAAAGCTACCTCTTGACTCGCGCCCGTCGGTAGCGACGTTGCTTCATGACGGGATGGGCAGATTGAGCTGCGCGGTCGCGAGCGATGCCCGCGTCGACCCCGAATGGCGACCGATCTCTGCGTCTCTGATCGGTCGCCCGTTCGGGACGCTCTACTCCGTGGTGCGGGTGCACCCGCTCATGGGGTGACGACGGCCAGCACGTCTCCGTCGCCGACCGGGAAATCGCTGATCACATCGAACTGGCCGAGGGCGATCGGCTTGTCTTTCAGCCGCAACCTCCATATCGGCGGCATGCCGATATTGTGCTCGCGGAGCACCTGAGTAAGGAGTTCGGTCAGTCGTGCGAGCGTAACGGCGGCCGGGACCCGGAGGTCGAGCTGCTTCCCGTTCAGCTCGATGCTGACGTCAATGTGTCGATCTGCCATGTCTCTTCACTCGTCTCGATGCGGTCTTTCGGCCCACGAACACCGCGAGAATGGTCAACGGGACGGCACCCACCAGCATGACGATCAGCCAGCTGTCGGTGGTCGTGGTCGCGTCCTCGACCTTCGTGGACGGGAGCCCCTGCGGCGTGTATTCGGCGAACAAGCTACGGCGGGTCGCCGATTGGTCGTGTTCGAAGAGCGGATTCAGGTGCGGCTCGAAGCTGACGCTACCGACCGCCTGTGTGATCGTAGCGTCGGACTTCTCGAGAGCCTTCACCCGCTGATCCATCGTGGGGAGGAACAACTCCGACTTCACCGGGAAATCGTTCGAGCCCCCAGCGGTCAGACCCGAGTTCGTGATGACCTCGGGGATCAGCTGGAGGCTCCCGTCACCGCCCGAGCCGGTGCCCGTGTCGGCATCGGCTCGGGCAGTAACGGCTGCGAACCCGGCGAGGCTCAGCGCAAGAGCGACGGCCGCACCGAACATCCGCAGGCGCCGGCGGACGGCGCTCGGCTCAGAAGCCGAAGCTCTGGGCATCCTGAGTGTCACGGTCCTGCACCGTGTCGGCGTACTTGTTCAGCTGCTCGTTGATGCTCCTGAGGAGCTCCTCGAACTGCTGGACGTTCTTATACAGCTGCTCGTACTGAACGAGGTATGCCTCGAACGCAGCGCCCTTCCACTCTTCGGCGATGGTGCTGTTCATGCTGTTCACCTTCTGAACAGCCTGATCGATCTCTTCCTTGGCGCGGAGGTACACCTGCGCCTGGGTCTTCAGTTCTTCCGGGGTAACGCTAATAACAGCCATAGGGGCCACCTTTCATCCAGAACTCATGTTCTTACACGAAATATCGTATCGATAGGCAGCATGTTTCTGCTTGGCCGCAGGGTGGCCGCAGTGGCGACCGGAACACCGGTTAAACCGGTACGCCCGCCCGGAGCAAAACGCGCTCACGGACGGGCGTACGGCCGATAGGGAAGTTACTGCCCGAAGGTCAGCCGGATGTCGTCGCCGGGGGCGGTGGGCACGAAGTCGGCCTCGATCTCGGCGCGACCGAGCAGCTCGGACATGCGACGCTGACGCTGACGCGGAATCAGGGTGATGACCGTGCCCTGCTTGCCGGCGCGGCCGGTGCGGCCGGAGCGGTGCAGGTACGTCTTGTACTCGTCCGGGGCGTCGGCCTGGATGACCAGGTCGATGTCGTCCACGTGGATGCCGCGGGCTGCGACATCCGTCGCCACCAGCACGTTCACGCGACCGCTGGTCAGCTGGGCCAGGTTGCGCGTACGGCGTGACTGGTTGAGGTCGCCGTGGAGGCTGACGGCCGGGATGCCGGCGTCGTCCAGCTGCTCGGCGAGCATCTCGGCGAAGGCGCGGGTGCGGGCGAAGACCAGGGTCTTGCCCTCGCGGTCGGCGAGCTGCTCGATGATGGCGCCCTTGTCGCGGTGCTCGATCACGAGCACGCGGTGGTCGATGGTCGAGGACGCCT
This sequence comes from Leifsonia sp. RCC_180, assembly GCF_058138205.1. NCBI lineage: Bacteria > Bacillati > Actinomycetota > Actinomycetes > Micrococcales > Microbacteriaceae > Leifsonia > Leifsonia sp. RCC_180. The sequence goes on from NZ_CP200340.1 coordinate 2,137,462, forward strand.
GGTCCTCGCCCGCCACCTCGTGCACGGCCGGGTCGACGAGGAACTCGTCCACCAGCTGCGCCACACCCGAGTCGAGGGTGGCCGAGAAGAGCAGCTTCTGGCCGCCCTCGGAGGTCTGACGCAGGATGCGCTGCACCGGCTCGAGGAAGCCGAGGTCGCACATGTGGTCGGCCTCGTCGAGGACGGTGACCATGACCTCGCTGAGGTCGAGGCGACCCTGCTCGACGAGGTCCTCGATACGACCGGGAGTGCCGATCACGATGTCCACGCCGCGCTGCAGAGCGCCGACCTGGCGGCCCTGCGGGACACCGCCGTAGATCTGCGTGGTGAAGAGGCCGACGCTGCGGGCGATCGGCTGGACGGTGCGGTCGATCTGCAGTGCCAGCTCGCGGGTCGGAGCGAGGATGAGCGCACGCGGCGCACGCCCGAACTGGCGCTTGCCGCCGGCCTTGCCCTGCTCGGCCCACTGCTGCATGAGGCGCTCCACGAGCGGGGCGCCGAAGGCGATGGTCTTGCCGGAGCCGGTGCGGCCGCGGCCGAGCACATCCTTGCCCGCGAGAACGTCGGGGAGGGTGGCCGCCTGGATGGGGAACGGCTTCTCGGCGCCGAGCTCGGCGAGCGCCCGGACGATGTTGCCGCCGAGTCCGAGGTCGGCGAAGCTCACGCCCTCGACGTCCTCCGTCTGGATGGCGTCGGCCTGGAGGCGCTCGAGCACGACATCGTCGGTCGGCTGGAAGGCTGGCTTCTCATCGCGGGACGGGTAGAAGGACGACTCACGACGCGGACGCTCGTCGGCGTCACGACGCGGACGCTCGGTGCGGTCACCGAAGTCACGACGGGGACGCTCGGCACGGTCGTCGAACGAACGACGCGGGCGGTCGTCGTACTCGCGACGCGGACGGTCGGCGGAGTCACGGCGAGGACGCTCGGCACGGTCGTCGAAGGAACGACGCGGACGGTCGTCGGAGTCACGACGGGGGCGCTCGGTGCGGTCACCGAAGTCACGACGCGGACGCTCGGCACGGTCATCGAACGAACGACGCGGACGGTCGTCGGAGTCACGACGCGGACGCTCCGTCCGGTCACCGAAGTCACGACGCGGACGGTCAGCACGGTCGTCGAACGAACGACGCGGACGGTCGTCGGAGTCACGACGGGGACGCTCCGTGCGGTCACCGAAGTCACGACGCGGACGGTCAGCACGGTCATCGAACGAACGGCGCGGACGCTCGTCGGAGTCGCGGCGCGGACGCTCGTCGCCATCGCGGCGCGGGCGGTCCTGGCGCGGTGCACGCTCTTCCCACACGCGCTCGGTGCGGCGCGCATCCTTGCCGCGGGGCTCCCAGTTGGGGCGCTCTCCGCGGGCGCGGCCGGCGTTGTCGTCGCGCGAGCCGTAGACGGTGCGGCCGCGCGCGGCGCGGTCCTCCGCGCTCCAGCGGGCCTTCTTGCCGTCCGCGGGCTCCTCGGCGCGGTAGCCGCGGTGCTTGGGGCTGCGGCTGCCGTTCTTGGGCGCTCCGCCTCGGGACGGCTGCTGCGATCGTCGGTCGTTGTTATATCCGGGCATGGATGTTCTTCCTGGGTTCATGTCGAGTGCGCGGCGGCACGCCGAAGCGCACCGTATGAATCCCGGGCGAACACTGTCCGGGGCCGTTCACGATTGTGTGATCTGCACCGCTGATCGGGTGCAGAACCGGCCCACTTGACTTACAAACCCATCTACGCAGATCGCGCAGTGTCAAGAGCCGACCTTCCAACGATACTCCATGGATGCTGAGAACGGGCTGCCCATCGCCCTCGGCGCGGATGCGGCGACGGGGTATACAGGGGGTATGACGTCATCCTCGGCGAACCGGCTCGACGCCGTCGTGATCGGTTCGGGCCCGAACGGGCTCTCCGCTGCCGTGACGCTGGCCCGCGCCGGACTCTCCGTTCGGGTGTACGAGCGCAACGCCACGATCGGCGGCGGCCTCCGCACCGAGGAGCTGACATTGCCCGGGTTCCGGCACGACATCTGCTCCGCCGTGCATCCGCTGGCGTTCGCATCCGGCTTCTTCCGCCGGTTCGGCCTCGACAAGCGCGTGCGCTTCGTGGTTCCGACGGCGTCGTACGGCAATCCGCTCGAGGGCGGCCGTGTGGCGATGGCGTACCTCGATCTGGAGCGCACCGTCGACGGGCTCGGAGTGGACGGACCGGCATGGCGAGCGCTCCTCGGTCCGCTGGTCCGCGAGGCGGACGCAGTGGCCCAGTTCACCGGATCGGCGCTGCTGCAGCTGCCCCGGCATCCTCTCGTCGCTGCCCGGTTCGGGTTGAGCGCGCTCGCCCTGGGCGGCCCGTGGTGGGACCTCCCATTCCGCACCGAAGCTCCCGGCGCCCTGCTCGCGGGAGTCTTCGCGCACACGACCCTTCCGCTGCCGAGTGTGGCCGGCGCCGCCGCCGGACTGACCCTGGCGACGTACGCGCATGCCCGCGGCTGGCCCATCCCGGTCGGCGGCAGCCAGTCGATCGCGAATGCCATGGTGGCCGACATCGAGGCCCACGGGGGCGAGATCGTGACAGATACGCCGGTCGACTCGCTGGCGGAGCTGCCGGAATCCCGCGTCGTCGTGTTCGACACGCATGTCAAGACGGCGGCCCGCCTCGGTGAGGATCGGCTCGCGGCCGGATACCTGGCGAAGGTGTCCCGGTTCCGCGACGGCAATGGCGTCTTCAAGGCCGACTTCGCGCTGTCCGGCCCGGTGCCGTGGACGAACCCGGAACTGTTCGAGACCGGCACCGTCCACCTCGGCGGCTCCCAGGGGGAGGTCGCTCGGGCCGAGCGGGAGGTCGCGGCCGGCCGCCACAGCAACCCTCCGTATGTGCTCGTCTCACAGCCTTCGCTGTTCGACGCGACCCGGGCTCCGGCGGGCAAGCACGTGCTGTGGACCTACACCCACGTCCCTCGCGGCTCCACGGAGGACCAGACGGAGGCGATCATCCGCCGCATCGAGCAGTTCGCCCCGGGGTTCCGCGACCTGATCATCGGGACGTCGACTATGAACGCTGTCCAGATGGAGCAGCACAACCCGAACTACATCGGGGGCGACATCTCGGCGGGGGCGCCCGACTTCGCGCAGCTGATCGCGCGTCCCGTCCTCTCCCCCGATCCCTGGCGGATGCCGGGACGCGGCCTGTACCTGGCCTCCGCGTCCGCCGCGCCGGGGCCGGGCGTCCACGGACTCGGCGGCTACTACGCCGCACGCAGCGCGCTGCGTCACGAGTTCGGTATCGGCCGGATGCCCGACCTCGCACCCGGGCCGGATCAGACCTTCTCCTCCGCCACGCCGCCGCTCGTCCCCGATTCCCTCCATCCGCCCACCAGCCGGGAGCAGTGATCCGATGTCCGTCAACGTCCGCCGTATGGCCTGCACGCCAGAGCAGGTCTTCGCCGTCTTCGCCGACCCCTGGGTGTACCCGACGTGGGTGGTGGGTGCGTCCCGCCTGCGCGCCGCGGACAGCCGCTACCCGGCCGTCGGCTCCCGCCTGCACCACTCCATCGGGGTCTGGCCGCTCGTCCTCAACGACGCGACCCGCATCGACGAGTGGGATCCGCCGCGCCGGATGGTGCTGGAGGCGAAGACGCGCCCGTTCGGCTCCGAACGCGTGATCGTCGACGTCAAGCCGCGCGCGGGCGGCTGCATCGTACGGATGGAGGAGTACCCGCTCACCGGGCTCGTCACGTTGATCCCGGGCCCGATCGCCGACGCCCTCCTGCACGTACGCAACGCCGAGACGCTGCGGCGGCTGGAGTGGGTGGCGCGAGGGCGCGCCGCCAGCTGACGACGCGCCCTTGTGCGCTGATCCGGTGGTGCGCGCTATCAGCCGGCCGAGACCGCCTTCGCACCGCTGTCGTGCGACGACTCCACCGCGATCTTGCGTGGCTTGGCCCGCTCGGCGACCGGGATGATCACGCTGAGCACGCCGTTGTCGTACGAGGCGGTGATGCCGTCCGGGTCGACGTCGTCGCCGATCGTGAACTGCCGCATGTACGCACCGTACGGGCGCTCCTGGGCGAGCCAGCGCGCCCCGTCGCGGTCGGCCGCGCTGCGCACCGCACGGATGGTGAGCAGGTGGCCGTCGACGTCGATGTCGACCGACGCCGGGTCGGCGCCGGGCAGGTCGGCGTTCAGGACGTAGCGATCCCCCTCACGGAAGAGGTCGACCGGCATGAGGCGCGGCTGGCGGCTGGTGTCGAAGACGCTCTGTGCGATCCGGTCCAGCTGGGAGAAAGGATCGAACGACATGGCCATTGGATGTACCCCTCTCTTCTCGAGTAACTGCTGGTGGGAGCGCCTTTGCGCTCCCTTTTCGACCAGAGATGTTAGCACTCTTGACCGGAGAGTGCCAAGAGTTTTCCGACACTGTCAACCCGGTTCCGCAAGCGCCATCCGCGGCCTATCGTCTGCGTTGTCCATCGAACAGAAGGGACCCATCGTGGCCACCAGCCAGACGAAGACGAGCGCCAAGAAGGCCGCGCCGAAGGGCGCACCCAAGACCGCTGCGGTGCGCCGCACCGCCGCCGTGGGCGTTGCGTCCACCCGCCGCGAGCACGCCGAGCGCGGCTTCGTCGCGTCCACCGAACTCGCCCAGAACCTCCAGCGCGTGCACGTCGACCTGATCGAGCTGCACCTTCAGGGCAAGCAGGCGCACTGGAACGTGGTCGGGCGCAACTTCCGCGACCTCCACCTGCAGTTGGATGAGATCGTCGAGGCCGCCCGCGAGTTCAGCGACGACGTCGCCGAGCGCCTCCGTGCCCTGCATGCGACGCCGGACGGGCGCAGCGCGACGGTCGCCGAGCAGACCAGCCTGCCGGAGTTCCCGAACGGCGAGGTGGACACCACCGAGACGGTCGACCTGATCACCGAGCGGCTCGAATCGGTGGTGCGGACGATGCGCGACGTTCACGACGATGTCGACGAGGAGGACCCGACCTCGGCGGACCTCCTGCACGCGATCATCGAGCGGCTCGAGCAGTTCGCGTGGATGGTCAGCGCCGAGAATCGCACTCCCGCGCGGGCGTGATCTGAGCGAAACACGGCGCGGATACGATCGATGCATGTCGATCGAGATCCGGCCGGAGCCTCCGCGTCAGCCTGAGGTGGAGGAGCTGCTGAGGCTGAGCGATGAGTTCGCGTTCGCGCTGTATCCCGCCGACAGCTGCTACCTCCTCGACGTCTCAGAGCTCGAGAAGCCGGGAGTCACGGTGTTCGTCGCGCGTACCGACGGGCGGGCGCTCGGGATGGCCGCGTTGGTCGTGAGCGCGGCCGACGGCGAGCCGAGCGGCGAGCTCAAGCGGATGTTCGTCCACGAGGATGCTCGCGGTCGCGGGCTCGCGCGCTCGCTGCTGGGTGCGCTGGAGTCGGCTGCCGCGGATGTAGGCGTGGCCGAACTGCGTCTGGAGACGGGCCCGCTGCAGCACGCCGCGATCGCTCTGTACGAGCGCGCCGGCTATGCGCGCATCCCTAACTTCGGCCCGTACGTCGGCGACGAGTTCTCGGTCTGCTACGCGAAAGCGCTGGCGGTCGCGACCCACTGACGGGGAGGGCCGTCAGCTGCCCCGGATGCGCCGGGAGAGCTCGGCGGCCGCCTCGCGCACGCGCGCGGCGAGCGCATCCCATCCCCCTGGCGGCACGTTGTCGCGCGGGAACGTGACGGCGATTCCCGCGGCCGGCCAGCCCGCGTGGTCGCGGACGGACACTGCGACCGAGGCGAAGCCGGGCGTGACGTCGCCGTCTTCGGTCGCGTAGCCGCGCTCGCGCGCCTCGGTGACGACGCGACGGAGCTCGGCGTACGAGTGCGGGCCCGAGCCGGTGCGGTCCTCGAAGGCGTCCGAATCCGGGTACAGCGCGCGCAACTGCTCCCGTGGGAGCGTCGCGAGCAGCGCCCGCCCGCTCGCGGTGAGGTGCGCCGGGAGCCGTACGCCGACGTCGGTCACCAGCCGCGGCCGTCGTGGCGCGCGCTCCTCCACGATGTAGACGACGTCCCGGCCGTGCAGCACGGCGACGTGGCCGGACTCGCCGATGGCGTCGACGAGTGCGGCGACGATCGGCCGGCCGAGCCGGCTCAGCGGCTGCTGTCGGGAGAACGCGCTCGACAGTTCGTAGGCGGCGACACCCAGACCGTAGCGCCGGGCTTCCGGGAAGTGCAGCACGAAACCGTGCTCGGTCAGCACGGCGAGCAGGTGGTAGACCGTCGAGCGCGGGAGCCCGAGAGCGGTGGCGATGGCGGCGGCGGGAGCGGGCCCGCGCTGCGCGCCGAGGTACGCGAGCACGCGCAGAGTGTTCTCGGCGGCGGGTACCTTGCTCATCGCATCCCCTCCGCTCCGCTCGTTTTGTCTGGGATACCGGACACTGAGGAGCCTACAGCGGAGGCGCACCAGAACGCCCGGCGCGAGGATCGGAACATGCTCCAGACCCAGACCTCCGTCACCGTCGGCGCCGGACCCCTCACCATCGCCGACGTCGTCTCCGTCGCCCGGCATGACGCCCGCATCGAGCTCGACCCTGCCGCACTCGACGGCGTCGCCGCCTCCCGCGCCATCGTCGAAGCCCTGGCCGACGACACCGAACCGCACTACGGCATCTCGACGGGTTTCGGCGCGCTCGCCACCACGTTCATCCCGGCCGACCGCCGCGCGCAGCTGCAGGCGAGCCTCGTGCGTTCGCACGCGGCTGGGTCCGGACCCGAGGTCGAGCGCGAGGTCGTGCGGGCGCTCATGCTGCTGCGGCTCTCCACCCTCATGACCGGACGCACCGGGGCCCGGCCGGAGACGGTGGAGACCTACGCCGCCCTGCTCAACGCCGACATCACCCCGATCGTGCACGAATACGGGTCGCTCGGCTGCTCGGGCGACCTCGCGCCGCTCGCCCACTGCGCACTCGCCGCGATGGGAGAGGGAACGGTGCGTGTCGACGGGGAGCTGGTGGATGCGGCCGACGCGCTGGCCGCCGCGGGCATCCGCCCGGTCGTGCTCGCCGAGAAGGAAGGGCTCGCCCTCATCAACGGCACCGACGGGATGCTCGGGATGCTCGCGATCGCCATCCACGACCTCAACGGTCTGCTCACCGACGCCGACATCGCCGCCGCGATGAGCGTGGAGGCGCTGCTCGGCACCGACGCCGTCTTCGCCGACGACCTGCAGCGACTGCGGCCCCAAGCCGGGCAGGCGATCTCCGCCGCCAACCTGCGTGCGCTCCTCGCCGCATCCCCCCTCGTCGCCAGCCACAAGGGACCGGAGTGCACGCGTGTGCAGGATGCCTACTCGCTGCGCTGCTCGCCGCAGGTGCACGGGGCCGCCCGCGACACCGTCGCCCACGCAGAGCTCATCGCCGACCGCGAGCTGGCCTCCGCCGTCGACAACCCCGTCCTCACGCTGGATGGCCGGGTCGAGTCGAACGGCAACTTCCATGGGGCGCCCGTCGCGTACGTGCTCGACTTCCTGGCCATCGTCGTCGCGGACGTCGCCAGCATGTCGGAGCGCCGCACCGACCGCTTCCTCGACCCGGCCCGCAACCAGGGGCTGCCGCCGTTCCTGGCGCACGAGGTCGGCGTGGACTCCGGACTCATGATCGCCCAGTACACCGCCGCCGGCATCGTCTCGGAGCTCAAGCGGCTCGCCGCGCCCGCGTCGGTGGACAGCATCCCGTCGTCTGCCATGCAGGAGGACCACGTGTCGATGGGATGGGCCGCCGCCCGGAAGCTCCGCCGTGCGATCGACGGCCTCGCCCGCGTCCTCGCGATCGAGGTCATGACGGCCGCCCGCGGCACCGACCTGCGGGCGCCGCTGCAGCCCGGCCTCGCAACCGGCGCCGTCATCGCCGCCCTGCGCGAGACCGTGCCCGGCCCCGGCCCCGACCGCCACCTCGCGCCCGAGATCGAGGCCGCGTACGCCCTCGTGACCTCCGGCGCCCTGCGCGCCGCCGCCCGCCTCCCCTAACCCCTCACCCTTCCGACCCCCAATCCCGGCCCCCAAGCCAACAGCTCCTGACTTTTTCGGCCGAATCGCCGCTGATAGCCCGAAAAACTCAGCAACGGATGGCTGGGCGACAGAGAGGAATCACACCGATGGATGGAGCACGACCGGTCCGCGCCGCGCACGGCACCGAGCTCAGCGCCAAGAGCTGGCAGACGGAGGCCCCGCTGCGCATGCTCATGAACAACCTCGACCCGGACGTCGCCGAGCGCCCCGACGACCTGGTGGTCTACGGCGGCACCGGCCGTGCCGCTCGGAGTTGGGAGGCGTTCGACGCGATCGTCCGCACCCTGCGCGACCTGGAGTCCGACGAGACCCTGCTGGTGCAGTCCGGCAAGCCCGTCGGCGTCTTCCGCACGCACGAGTGGGCGCCGCGCGTCCTGATCGCGAACTCGAACCTCGTCGGCGACTGGGCGACCTGGCCCGAGTTCCGCCGCCTGGAGGCGCTGGGGCTCACGATGTACGGGCAGATGACCGCCGGCTCCTGGATCTACATCGGCTCGCAGGGCATCCTCCAGGGCACGTACGAGACCTTTGGCGCGGTGGCTCGCAAGCGGTTCGGCGGCACCCTCGCCGGAACCCTCACGCTCACCGGAGGTTGCGGCGGCATGGGTGGCGCACAGCCGCTCGCGGTAACGATGAACGGCGGTGCCGTGCTGATCGTGGATGTGGACCGCTCCCGGCTGCAGCGCCGCCTCGACCATGGCTACCTGGATGTGCTCGCCGACGACCTGGACGACGCCGTCGCGCAGTCGCTCGCCGCCAAGGACGAGCGCCGTGCCGTGTCGGTCGGCGTGGTCGGCAACGCTGCCGAGGTCTTCCCCGAGCTGCTGCGCCGCGGCGTCCCGATCGACATCGTCACCGACCAGACGAGCGCCCACGACCCGCTCAGCTACCTGCCGATCGGGTACGGGGTGGAGGAGTGGCGCGAGCGCGCCGCCGCCGACCCCGAGGGCTTCACCGATGACGCGCGCCGCTCGATGGCCGCGCAGGTGGAGGCGATGGTCGGCTTCCAGGATGCGGGCGCCGAGGTGTTCGACTACGGCAACTCGATCCGCACCGAGGCGCAGCTCGGCGGCTACGACCGCGCGTTCGCCTTCCCCGGGTTCGTCCCGGCGTACATCCGCCCGCTCTTCGCCGAGGGCAAGGGACCTTTCCGCTGGGCGGCCCTCTCTGGCGACCCGGCCGACATCGCCGCGACCGACCGTGCCGTGCTGGAACTCTTTCCGGAGGACGAGCACCTGCGCCGCTGGATCACGCAGGCCGGCGAGAAGGTGCACTTCGAGGGGTTGCCGGCACGCATCTGCTGGCTGGGATACAAGGAGCGGCACCTCGCGGGCCTCAAGTTCAACGAGATGGTCGCCTCCGGCGAGCTCTCGGCTCCGGTGGTCATCGGGCGCGACCACCTGGACTCCGGCTCGGTCGCCTCGCCCTACCGCGAGACCGAGTCGATGGCCGACGGTTCGGACGCCATCGCCGACTGGCCGCTCCTCAACGCTCTGCTGAACACCGCATCCGGTGCGACCTGGGTCTCGCTGCACCACGGGGGTGGCGTCGGGATCGGGCGCAGCATCCACGCCGGACAGGTGGTCGTCGCCGACGGCACGCCCCTTGCGGCGGAGAAGATCGAGCGCGTGCTGATCAACGACCCGGGCACCGGCGTGATGCGGCATGTGGATGCGGGCTACCCCCGAGCAGTCGAGGTCGCGGAGGAGCGCGGGCTCCGCATCCCGATGCGCGAGAACGCCGCTGCGCAAGCGGCCGCCGAGAGATGACCGCCACGCTGATCACCGGTATCGGTGAGCTCGTCACGTTCGACCCCGTGCATCCCGCGCCGTTCGGCATCGTCCGCGATGCTGCGGTGCTGACGGTGGACGGACGCGTGGCCTGGACCGGTCCGGCGTCCACGGCACCACGCGAGGATGCGGACGAGATCGTCGAGGTCGATGGCGCGGCCGTGATCCCCGGTTTCGTCGACTCGCACACCCACCTCGTCTTCGGCGGTGACCGGGCCACGGAGTTCGAGGCGCGCATGGCGGGGCGACCGTATACCGCGGGCGGTATACGGTCCACGGTGGCGGCGACCCGGGCCGCGACGGAGGACGAGCTGCGTAACCGCCTGGCGCGGTTCGTCGCAGAGTTGCACGCGCAGGGGACGACGACGTTCGAGGTGAAGAGCGGCTACGGACTGACGGTTGCCGACGAGGAACGGCTGCTGCGTCTGGCGCGCGAGGTGACGGAGGAGACGACCTACCTGGGGGCGCATGTGGTTCCGGCGGAGTACGCCGACGACCCCGAGGCGTATGTGAGCCTCGTCACCGGCCCGATGCTGGACGCCTGCGCGCCGCAGTCCCGCTGGATCGACGTCTTCTGCGAGACCGGCGCCTTCACCGTCGAGCAGTCGCGCCGCATCCTCACCGCCGGCGCCAGGCGCGGACTCGGTGTGCGACTGCACGCCGCCCAGCTGGGGCCGGGCGAGGGCGTTGCCCTGGCGGTCGAGCTGGATGCGGCCAGCGTCGACCACTGCACCTACCTGAGCGACGACGATGTGGAGCAGCTGGCCGCCTCACGGACGGTCGCGACCCTCTTGCCCGGGGTGGAGTTCTCGACGCGGCATCCGTATCCGTCCGGGCGGCGGCTGCTGGAGGCGGGTGCCACGGTCGCGCTGGCGAGCGACTGCAACCCCGGCTCGTCGTTCACCTCGTCGATGCCGTTCTGCATCGCGTTGGCCGTGCGCGAGATGGGGCTGACGCCGGGCGAGGCGCTGCGGGCGGCGACGCTGGGCGGCGCGGCGGCCCTCCGCCGCGATGACGTCGGGCACCTGCGTCCGGGCGCGCACGCCGATCTCGTCGTCCTCGACGCGCCCAGCCACATCCACCTCGCCTACCGCCCCGGCGTCCCGCTCGTCGCGCGCACCCTCCGCGCTTAGCCCGCCGTCGAGTCCCACCGTCGAGTCCCGCCGTCGAGTCCGCAGAGATTGCACGCGACGCGCCCATGAGGCGTGCAATCTGTGCGGACTCGATGGGGCTGGGGCGGGTCAGCGGGACGCGAGGCCGGCGGCGGCCTCGAGGATGAGCAGGGCCGCGAGGCGGACCGTGCGCGCGTCGGAGGCGTCGGCGGTCGCATCCACCTCGGCGATGTCGATCGAGCGGACCAGCGGGGATGCGCCCGCCAGCCGCGCGAACCGGCGCAGCTCCCAAGCGGCGAGCCCGCCGGGGACGGATGCGGGGCAGCCGGGCGCGACGGAGCGGTCGCAGACGTCGACGTCCAGGTCCAGGTGCACTGGGCCGCGCCGGGCGCCCGCGATGTCCAGCGCCTCCGCCATGACGTCGTCGAGCGGGCGCGTGTGCAGGGCATCGCGGGTGACCACGGTGATGCCGAGTTCCGCTGCGCGGCGGGTGTAGGCGGCGGAGTTGGCGAAGTCGGCGATGCCGATCTGGACGACCCGGTGGCCGTCGAGGCCGGCCTCGATCAGCTCACGGACCGGGGATCCGTTCGACGACCCGTCCCGCAGATCATGGTGGGCATCGAGCGTGATGAGTCCCGCCCGGCCGAGGTCGTCGCCGAAGGCTCCGAGCGCCGCCGGTACTGTGAGGGAGTTGTCGCCGCCGACGGCGACGGTCAGGCGTGAGCGGCCCACCGCGTCGGCCATGGCAGCACGAGCGCGCTCGCGTCCCGCGGGGCCGTCGGGTGTGGCCACGTCGCCCGCGTCGGCGAACCGCAGGACCTCCACGTCGAGCCCGGCAGCGAACGCGGAGTACCGCCGGAGCGCATCCCGAACGGCGGCCGGAGTCTCGTGGGCGCCGGTCGGCGACAGGGACGTCTCGTGCGTCGGAATGCCAAGCAGCGTCAGATCGGCGCCGTCCGGCCCAAGAGGCGGCCAGCCTCCCGCTCGCGGCCACAACGGATCGGCTGAGAGGGTTTGGGCGCTCATACCCGCGACACTAGCGAGGTCAGGCCCGGGAACGACCGGTCCGCCGGCGCCCGCCGTCTGGCATCCCGGACAGCGGGACGCCCACGCCGAAGTTCAGACCTGCGAACCGCCCGCCGGCCGGGTGAACACCGGCGGCTCGAGCACCTCCCGCGAAGGAACCTCGCCGGCAGAGCCGTCCCCGCGCGGACCATCGCCCCTGGGACCATCGCCCCTGGGACCATCGCCGCCGCCCGGCCCACCGGCGCCCGGGCCACCCGCGTCCGGTCCGTCTCCGCCCGCAGCCGCCGCCTTCGCGGCCCTCCGCAGCGCCCGGCGCTCCCGCCAGCCTTCGACGAGGTTGTAGAGCGTCGGGAGCACGACGAGGGTCAGCACCGTCGACGAGATCAGACCTCCGATGACGACGATCGCCAGCGGCTGCGAGATGAACCCGCCGTGCCCGGTCAGGCCGATCGCCATCGGCGTCAGCGCCGCGATGGTCGCCAGCGCGGTCATCAGGATGGGCCGCAGACGTCGGGAGGCGCCGTGCGCGACCGCGTCCGCCACCTTCAGCCCGCGCCTGCGGTACTGGTTGACGAGGTCGATGAGCACGATCGCGTTGGTGACCACGATGCCGACGAGCATCAGCAGTCCGATGAGGGATGCGACGCCGAGCGGGATGCCCGACGCGATCTGCAGCAGGATGGCGCCCGTCGCCGCGAACGGCACGGACGAGAGCAGCAGCACCGGCTGGAGCAGCGAGCGGAACGTCGCCACCATCACGATGTACACGATCAGGATGGCCGCCAGCAGCGCGATGAGCAGCTGGCTGAACGCGTCCGACTGGCTGGAGGTGACGCCGCCGACCTTGGCCGTCGCGCCCGCCGGAAGCTCCACGGCCTTAAGCGAGGCCGTGACGTCCGCGTTGGCGGTGGCCAGATTGTCGGTCGCCGGGGTCGCCGTGACGCTCGCCGTCCGCAGTCCGCGCTCTGTCGTGACCGTCGCCGGCCCCTTGACCTCCTTCACCGAGGCCAACGTGTCGAGCGGGACGATGCCGGCGGCGGTCGGAATGGGCAGCACCGAGAGCCCTGCCACGGTCGTGGGCGGGTTGTCGCTCTGCAGGTAGATCTTCAGCGTCGTGTCCTCGATCGCGACGGAGCCCGCCTGTGTCGGCTGCATCGCCTGCGACACGAGGGTACCCACCGCGACCTCGCTGAGCCCGGCGGCCGCGGCCTTGCTGCGGTCCACATCGACGGCGACATACGGCAGGGACGCGCTGAGGTTGTCGGTGACCTGCTTCAGTGACGACTTCTTCCGCAGCTGCTCGACCACCGCATCCGTCGCCTTCTGCAGGTCGGCGTTGCTGGTCGCCGTGACGTTCACCTGGATGTCGGTGGAGCCGCCGAAGCCGCTGGAAGCCGAGAGCGTGATCTCGCCCTGGTCCGTAATTCCGGCGAGCTCGTCCTCGATGGTGTTCTGCAGCTTCTCCTGGTTGGCATCCGGGTCGGTGGTGATCGAGAAGGTGGTACCGCCGCTGCCGCCGGTGAAGGCGTCGCGGAGCGACGATCCGCTCGAACCGATCGAGACCTGGACGGTCTTGACACCCTTCGTGTCGAGAAGCTTCTGCTCGACCACCTTCGCGGCGTCGTCCTTCGCCTGCAGGCTGGCGCCCGGGTCGAGGGTCTGGGTGACGGTAAGTGAGTTCTGTCCGCTGGAACCGAGGAAGTTGGTCTTCACGAACGGGAGGGCGAAAGCGGTGAGGACGAGGACGATCGCCGCAGCCACCACGGTCAGCCAGGAGTGCTTGAGGGTCCACCGGATGATCGGCAGGTAGCCCGCCTGCAGCCGCGAGGGGTGCTCCAGCTCGTCGACGCCGGCTGCGGCCGCCTCCTCGACGGAGAGGTGCGCCGTCTCGGTGTCCTGCCCGCCCTCGTGCTTGTGCGCCTTGGGCGCACGGAGGAACCAGTAGGCCAGCACCGGCACGATGGTCAGCGCGACGAGCAGCGACGAGAGCAGCGCGATCGTCACGGTCAGGGCGAATGGCCGGAACAGCTCGCCCGTCACATCCCCGACGAATGCCAGCGGCAGGAACACAGCGACCGTCGTGATGGTGGATGCGGTGATCGCGCCCGCGACCTCCCGCACGGCACGCACGATGCTGACGGCGCGGTCGGAGCCCGCGACCAGTTGTCGCTTGATGTTCTCGATCACGACGATGGAGTCGTCCACCACGCGCCCGATCGCGATCGTGAGCGCGCCGAGCGTGATGATATTGAGCGTGTAGCCGGTCGCCCACATCACGATGAAGGTGATGAGAACGCTGGTCGGGATGGACACGACCGTGACGAGGGTCGATCGGATCGACATCAGGAACACCAGGATGACGATCACCGCCATCGCGAGGCCCAGCAGGCCCTCCTCGGCGAGCGCGTTGATCGACTGGGTGATGAAAGGCGCCTGGTCGAACACGACCGTGATCGTGGTGTCCGATCCCAGCTTCTTCTTGAGGTCCGGGATGAGATCGGTCACCGCGTGCGAGACCTCGACGGTGTTCGCCGAGGGCAGCTTGGTGACCGCCACGGTGAGCGCGGGCTTGCCGTCGACACGCGAGAGGGAGGTGGTCGGGTCGTCCGTCTCCGCGACCGCGGCGACCTCGCCGATCGTGGGCGGAGCCCCTGCCGCGCCAGGAGCAGCGGAGGCGGCGCCGGCAGCGGCGCCCGCGCCGGCAGCAGCACCCGCGCCGGGAGCAGCACCCGCACCGCCAGCAGCACCGCCGGCCCCGGCCCCCGCCGACCGCACCAGCGGCAACCCCGCGATGCCCTCCACCGACGACAGCTGCGTGCCCGACTGGATGGACAGTGTCTTCCCGTTCTCGGTGATCGCGCCGCCCGGGATGAGCACGCCGTTCTGCTGCAGCGCATCCTTGATCGCCGACGACGAGACGCCCGCGGCCGCCAGCTTCGCCGGGTCCGGCGTGATCGTGATGCGCTGGCCGATCTCGCCGACCAGCTGGGCGTCGTTGACGCCCTTCAGGTTCTTGATGTCCGGCAGCACCAGCTTGGTGATGTCGTCGCCGAGCGCTCGCTGGTCGCCCCCGCCGCTGATCGCGAGCTGGATGACGGGCAGATCGTCGATGCTGCCGGAGAGCACCTGCGGCTCGACCCCGGAGGGGAGCGTCGACTTGATGCGGTTGATCGACTGGTCGATCTTCTGCTCGGCGGTGGCGAGGTCAGTACCGTACGTGAACTTCGCGGTGATGATCGACTGGTTCGTGCTGCTGACCGCGCTGGTGCTGTCGAGGTCCGGAACCCCCTGGATCGCCGCCTCCACCGGAGTGCTGACGTCGTTGTTGACGACCTCGGGAGAGGCACCCGGGTAGCTGGAGAGCACCACCAGCTGCGGGAAGGAGATCGACGGGACGAGCTCCTGCTTGAGGTTGGTCAGCGCGAGCCCGCCGAAGACCGCTGCGACGATCGTGACGAGCGCGATCAGAGCGCGGTTCTTCATGCTCAGGACGGCGAGGAAGTGCACAGGGTTCCCCTCGGGAAAGGCGGGTTGCAGGACAACGCCGACGCTGGCGCAGGGGAAGTATCCCATTCCGGAGTGGGCGGCAGCTTCATGCCTGGGTACGACATCCCACTACTCCCGGGGGAGTGCGCCTGTGGACGGTTTCGCTCAGACCACGCTCGGCAGCGCCCCGGCGTCGAAGTACGGCACCGGCTCGTTCGCGGCGACCGCCCATGCCCGCGACAGCGCGTCGAACGCCCGCGCGTACTCCTCCGGCGTGTAGGTGATCGGGATGCGGAGGAAGCGCTCGAAGGCGCCGTCGATCCCGAACCGCGGGCCCGCAGCGATCAGCAGACCGTGACTGCGCGCAGCGAGGGCCAACGCCGAGCTGACCGGCGCGCCGATCCCCACCCAGGCGGTGAGGCCGCCGTGCTGCACGGGCACGGTCCAGTCGGGAAACGTCTCGCTGACGAGCCTGCGAACCGTGTCACGGCCCTGCCGCAACTGCTCGCGCCGCTCCTCCATGATCGCTTCCAGTTGCGGCAGCATCCTCGCCACCACCAGCTGCTCGAGCACCGGGGTGCCGAGATCCGTGGCCGGCTTCGCGGCGATCAGGCGCTGGATGTGCGACCGCTCGGCACGGATCCACCCGATGCGCAAACCGCCCCACAGCGTCTTGCTGGCCGATCCGATCATGATCAGCGGAGCCCCGGCGGAGGCGGCAGCGGCGTAGCGCGGCAGCGGCAGATACTCACCGACCCGGTCGATGTCGAGTTCGGCGGTGGTCTCGTCCGCGACGACGATCGCCCCGTGGCCGGCCGCGGCGGCGAGCACCCGCTCCCGCGTTTCCGGCGACATCGAGGCGCCGGTCGGGTTGTGGAAGTCGGGGATGAGGTACGCAAGAGCAGGATTCGCCCGGCGGAACGTCTGCTCGATCGCCTCAATATCCCAGCCGTCGGTCTCCTCGCCCAGCCGGTGCGGCCCCTCCTCGGGCGCGGTCACCGTGATCGGGACGAGTCGCGCACCCGCCAGCCGGATCGCCTCGATGGCGTGCGGGTAGGTCGGCACCTCGATGACGACCCGGTCGCCTCGGCTCAGGAACGTCCGGGCGATCAGCGCGATCGCCTGCTGGGCGCCCACGGTCACGAGGATCTGGTCGGCCGTCGTCGGCAGGCCGCGGCGGGTGTAGCGCTCGGCGATCTCAGCCCGCAGGTGCGGCAGCCCGACCGGGTCGTAGCCGGGGTCGGGGAGGAAGCGCGGGAGGTCCTCCGCGGCGGCACGCGCGGCCGCCGGCAGCGAGGAAGCCGCGGGGAGTGACGCCTTGGTGAAGTCGAGCATCCCCTCGCCGCCCACGGCCGGCAACGGAAGGGCACGGCCGGGGAGGCGCGTGACGCTTCCGGAACCGCGGATGCTGTCGATGAAGCCGGCCCCGCGCAGCTGGCGGTAGGCGGCCGCGACTGTGGTGCGGCTGAGCTCCAGCCGCGCGGCCAGGTCGCGTTCGGCGGGCAGCCGGGTGCCGATCGGGATGCGGCCGTCCAGCACGAGAAGCCGGATGCGGTCGGCGAGCGCCTGGTAGCTCGCGCCGGCGTTCCGCCAGGCGCCGAGGAGGTGCTCCAGCGAGCGGGCGGTGAGTTGCGCATCCGACATGCAGTCCACTTTAGTCAGATTGGTATCTTGATGCGAGTCCAATCCTCGCGATTGGATTGGGCTATGGACGCTCCGCTTCTCCTCACCCGCCGCCTCGTGCAGCTGCTGATCGGGCTCTTCCTCTACGGGATCGCGATCGCACTCATGGTCCGCGGCGGCATCGGCCTGTCGCCGTGGGATGTGCTGGCGCAGGGCGTCTCGCTGAAGACCGGCATCCCGTTCGGCTTCGTGACCAACCTGATCGGGCTGGTCGTGCTGGCGTTCTGGATCCCGCTCCGGCAGCGCCCGGGGCTTGGCACCATCCTGAACGTGCTGCTGGTCGGACCCAGCGCCCAGCTCGGACTCGACCTGCTCCCGCAGCAGACGGAGCTGTGGGCGCAGGTGCTGTTCTTCGCGGCCGGCCTGGCGCTGCTCGCGGTGGCCACCGGCCTGTATATCGGCCCGCGCCTCGGGCCGGGCCCGCGCGACGGGCTCATGACGGGCCTCCACGCACGCACCGGCCGGCCGATCTGGATGGTGCGCACGGGCATCGAGGTGACCGTGCTGATCATCGGGTGGGCACTCGGTGGAAACGTCGGAGTGGGGACGCTCGCGTTCGCGCTGCTCGTCGGTCCGCTGTGCAGCCTCACCCTCCCCTTCTTCGCGATCCGCCTGCCGCAGGACGCTGCAACGGCTGCGGCGGGAGTGGAGAGCGAACTCGAGGGAACGGCCGAGCAGTCGGCCGGCCTCGAGGTCGAGCAGGATGCCGTCCGTTTCGACGTGCGCGACGGCATCCTGCTCGAATCCGACCGTGCGGCGCACGACCGTGGCGCACGCGCCGACTCCCCCTTCGTGCGCGGCCCGCAGCCCGACCGGGCGCCGCGTCCGCCGGTCCCGGACCGCGAGGAGCGCCCGTCCCGGCAGATCGCCGCCCACTGGCTCGACGACCGCATCACCCGCCGCCCGCGCCACCCCTGACGCCCGAATCCCGCCACACACACCAACAGCTCCTGAGTTTTTCGGGCGAATCGTGCGATTCAGTCCGAAAAACTCAGGAGCTGTCGGCTTGGATCGAGAGGGGCGGGACGGGCGGTCAGGCGAGGTGGGCGGCGGCGTAGGTGCGGAGGGCGTCGCGCACGAAGGCGGCGCCGGAGGTGCCGCCGTAGTTCGCGGCGAACCGCTCGTCGGCGACGTACATCTCACTGAGACCGGTCAGGTACGCGGCGCTCGGCGCGCCCGTCCCGTATCCCGGGGTGCCCGGGATATCGGCCAGCCACTCGGCGTGACGCCGGGCAAGCGCCTGCGCCTCGTCCGAATCGGGCGCCACGCCGCTCGCGGCGGCGGCCTGCCAGTCGGCGGCGAGCTGCGCCTGCCGCTGCTGCCACTCCGTCCGCTCCTCCGGGGTCTTGCTGCGCCACCAGCGGTCGGACGCCGCGTAGGCGTCCTTCCCCCAGCGCTGCTCGACCTCGTCCTTGTACTGGGTGTGATCGAATCCGTCGAACATCTGCTCGGCCACGATCTCCTCTCCTTTCTCCACTGCGTGGATCGTCGACTCGACCGACGCGATCTGCCGCGCCAGCCGTTCCCGCTCCGCCCGCAGCCACTCCAGGTGGTCGCGCAGGGCGGGTGCCGCATCCGTGCGGTCGTCGAGCACCCGGCCGACGGCATCGAGGCCGAGGCCGAGCTCCCGGAGAAGCAGGATGCGCTGCAGCCGCACGAGGGAGTCGCGGTCGTAGTACCGGTAGCCGTTACCGCCGACGCGGCTGGGCTTCAGCAGCCCGATGGCGTCGTAGTGGCGGAGCGTACGGCTGGTGGTGCCGGCGATCCGCGCGATGTCCTGGATGGACCAGTCCATATCGTTCCCTCCTTTCGTGCGGTGCGTCATCCACGCTAGGAGTTGACGTTACGTCAAGGTCAAGCGAGGAGGCTACAGTGACCTCGTGCGCAGCATCCGGTCCACCACCCGCGTCGCCCCCGGCATCCTCTTCGTCGAGGGTCCGCTCTCGAATTGGACGGTGTTCCACGGGAACGGCGCCGTCGAGCTCGTCGACTGCGGCTACCCGGCCGACCGGCCGCTCGTCGAGGAGTCGATCCGCCTCGCCGGAGCCGACCCCGCCGACCTGAAGCGCGTCCTGATCACCCATGGCCACTCGGACCACCTCGGCGCGAGCGCGCAGTTCGCCGCCGAGCGCGGTGTGATGGTCGCCGCGGCGCCGGCGGAGTTGCCGAACGTTCGCAGGGACGTCACCGAGCAGGTGACCGTGGCCGAGCTGCTGCCCTCCGCCCTGAAGCGCGGCACGGTGCGCTGGGCTGCGGCGGCGATCCGCGCGGGAGGCCTCGGGGACGTGGGAGTGCCTGGCGCCGTTGCGCTGGAAGGCGACGAGGTGCCCCTCAGCACCGGCCACACCCTGACGATGGTGCCGGCGCCGGGGCACACCTCAGGGAGCGTGTGCTTCCTGGAACCCGAGTCGCGGGCGCTGCTCACCGGCGACGCGATCGTCACCGGCCACCCGCTGCTGCGCGAGAGCGGCGAACTGCAGCAACTGCCTGCGTTCTTCCAGCACGACGCCGACGAGGCCGCACTCAGCGCTCGGCGGCTGGTGCTGTGCGACGCCGCCCTCGTGCTGCCGGGCCACGGACCGCTGGTGGTGTTCCCGGAGAGCGCGCGCCCGTGACGCCCGAGGCACCCGGCGGGATGACGGCGGCGCCCTAGCGCTTCGCCCGGGCGGGCACCTTCTTCTGCGGCGTCCCGGACGCGGCGGGCTGGCTGCCCTGCGGTGCCGACCCCGGCGCAGTCCCCTGCGGCTGCGGCTCCGGGATGGTCGCGGCCACCGACTCCGCGCTCTCCTGCGGGTCGCCGATCGTGATCGGGACCTCGTGGATGTGGATGCGCGTGTGCACCCGCGACGCCGGCACTAGCGGCCGGCGCGCCACGGGGCGCACGGGCTCGCCGCGACGGTCCTGGCCGGGCAGCGGACGGGAGCGGCGCCCGTAGATGAGCGACGACGAGTCGAGCAGCCACGGCACCAGCGCAACGGTCACGCCGTGGCACAGCATCAGCTGCTTGCTGATGCGGCGGGCGCGGTGGTTGTGCAGGATGCCCTCCCACCAGTGGCCGACGATGTACTGCGGCAGGTAGACGGTGACGACCTCGGAGCCGTGCTCCTCGCGCCGGTGCTTCAGGTACTTGACCAGCGGGATGCCGAAGTCGCGATAGGGCGACTCGATGATGGTCAGCGGCACGTGGATGTTCTGCTCCACCCACTGCCGTTGCAACTTCTGCGTCGCTTCCTCGTCGATGGAGACGTGCACCGCCTCGATGGAGTCGTGCCGGGCCGCGATCGCGTAGTCCAGCGCCTTCAGCGCGGGCTTCTGCATCTTGCCGATGAGGACGACGGCGTGGTCGCCGACGCTGCCGAAGGTCGTGACCGGGTCGACCTCGACCTCTTTCTCCACATCCCGGTAGTACCGGTTCACGCCGAGCATCAGGAACCAGAGGATCGGCATGAAGATGAAGACCAGGTACGCGCCGTGCGTGAACTTGGTGATCGTGACGACGATCAGCACGATCGCGGTCAGGCAGGCGCCGAACGCGTTGATGCAGAGCGAGCGGACGATGCCGCTGCGCTCCCGGCCCGTCTGTCCTCCGGTGCGCAGCAGACTGATCCAGTGCTTCACCATCCCGGACTGACCGAGGGTGAACGACACGAACACGCCGATGATGTAGAGCTGGATGAGCTGGGTCAGATTGGCCTGGTACACGACCAGCAGCACGGTGGCCGCGAGAGCCAGCACGATCATGCCGTTGGAGTACACGAGCCGGTCGCCGCGGGTGTTCAGCGCCTTGGGCGCGTACGAGTCGCGGGCGAGTACCGAGCCGAGCAGCGGGAACCCGTTGAACGCTGTGTTGGCCGCGAGCAGCAGGACGATCGCGGTCGCGGCCTGGATCAGGAAGAAGAGGATCGTGTTGTTGCCGAAGGTGGCGGCCGCGATCTGCGCGATGAGGCTGCGCTGCGGATCCGTCGCACACTGCGCCCATCCCTGCAGATCGCAGGGGTTCTCGGCGTAGTGGACGCCGCTGATCAGCGCCGTCGCCGTGAGCCCGGCGAACAGCGTGATCGCGATTCCGCCCATCATGCCGAGAGTCGCGCGCGCGTTGCGGATCTTGGGGGTGCGGAACGCCGGGACGCCGTTGGCGACGGCCTCCACACCGGTCAGAGCCGAACATCCACTCGAGAACGCCCGCAACAGCAGGAGGACCACGGCGGCCTGGGTGAGAGAGCCGGTCGTCTGCACCTGATAGCCGGCAGACTCGGCCACGGGTGCGTCGCCGAACGCGGTGCGGATGAGGGCCGTCACGATCATCAGCAGGATGCTGCCGATGAAGATGTAGGTCGGCAGTGCGAACGCCTTCGACGACTCGCGCACGCCGCGGAGGTTGACGGCGGCAAGGATGATGACGCAGAGCACCGCGAGCTCGACGCGCCAGGGCGCAAGGAAGGGCAGCGCGGAGATGATGTTGTCGACGCCGGAGGCGACCGACACCGCGACGGTGAGGACGTAATCGACCAGCAGGGCTGAGGCCACAATGAGGCCGGCCTTCTCGCCGAGATTCTTATGGGCGACCTCGTAGTCGCCGCCGCCGGACGGGTAGGCCTTCACGAGCTGGCGGTAACTGAGAACCACCGTGACGAGCAGAACGACGACGGCCGCCGCGACCCACGGGGCGAAGCTGAGGAACGCCAGGCCGCCGAGCAGCAGGATCATCAGGAGTTCCTGCGGAGCGTACGCGACACTCGACAGCGCGTCGGAAGCGAAAATGGGTAGGGCAAGGTGCTTCGGGAGCAGTTGTCCCTCGAGCTTTTCGCTCGGAAGCGGGTCGCCGATCAACCAGCGCTTCGGGGATCTCCCCTCAGTTGTCACGAGGTGCGAGCATACTCGCTGGCAATGCACTGTCAAGTCGGCGCGTCGGGCGCGGGTCCGGCACGTCTTCTGCAAACACTGGGGGTCGCACCGCCGGTGGCGCCTCCGCCGCGGATTCGCGCGGCGGGGCGACCAGTAGCGGCCTCACTGGGAGCGAGATGAGCATTCGCCTACTCTTTCCAAAAGCCTTCCCCGAGCCGACGGCGTGCGTCAGCGGCGGGCAGTGGCCTCGACGATCACCCGGCGCACCCGCTCGAGCTCACTCCTGAGAAGAGGAACGACGTCGGTCGAGAGGATGCCGCGGGCGGCCAGCTGGCGGAGGTCCGTCCGGAGGTCCTGACGGAACTCGTTCAGCACCGCTTCCGCGTCGCGGGCCGCCGAATTCGCGGTAGAGCGGGCATCCCGTCCGGCGTCCCGTGCCTGCTGGCGCGGGTCGACCCGCGACGAGTTGCGCTTCGCCTCGCGGGCCGCCGACGCGAGTTCCGCGCGGAGCGTGCGCATGGCGTCGTCGACGCCCGCCCGCACCTCGTCGGCGAGCCGGCGCACCGAGTCCGTCACCTCATCCTCGATCGCGTCGAGTTCCGGCCGCCGTGCGGCCAGTTCGGCTCGACCGGCATCAGTGATCGCGTACACCGTCTTGCGGCCGTCGGCGCTCTTCGTGACGAGCCCCTCCTCCTCCAGCTTCGCCAGCCGGGGGTAGATGGTGCCGGCGCTCGGGCTGTACGTGCCGCCGAAACGCTCGGTGAGCGCCTGGATCAGCTCATACCCGTGCCGTGGCGACTCATCGAGCAGGCTCAAGAGGTACAGCCGGAGGCTGCCGTGGGAGAACACGGGAGTCACGCCGACGCCTCCGCGTTCCGCTGGGCGGCCGCACTACGGAGCACGGACGCGTCGCCGGACACCGAGTTCACACTGATCTCGACCCAGCGGCCGTCCAGCGAACCAGACGTGCCGGTGTAGCCCTTGCCCATCCCGCCGACGATCGTCATGTTGTCCAGCTGCACGCGGCCGGAGACCGTGTTGACGCGGTAGCGCGCGCCGATGGCCTCCGGGATGCGGATGGTGGTGTCGCCCGAGACGGTGTTGATGGCAATCTCGTCGGGCGTGCCCGCGACGTCGATCATGACGGCGGCCGACACCCCGTCGGCGGAGAAGCGGTCCAGGGCGCCGGAGGCGGTCACATCCCCCGAGACGGTATGAGCGACGATGCGGCCGGTGTGGTCGCGGACCGACAGCTCGCCGGTGACGGAGTTCAGCTCGATGTCTCCGGTCAGGCCGTCGGCGACGACATCCCCGTTGACGGTGCTGAGGCGTGCATCCGTGTGCAGGCCCGAGATGAGCGCGGTCGCCGAGATGACGCCGAGCTTCAGCTCGACATCGCGCGGGACGAGAACGCTGACGTCGGCGCGGGCACTCGAACGCATGGACTTGAACACCTCGATGAAGTTATCCCAGCGCAGCTGCGGGTGGTCGATCTCGAGCCGGTCGCCGTCGATGACGATCTTGAGATCGCGGCCGGCGACCGAGTGCACCTCGATCCGTGCGCCCGGCTCATCGTGGCCGACGATATCGATCTGGCCGCCGATGAATCCGACCTTGAGCGCGCGGACGACCTCAAGGTCGATCGTGCGGCTCTCACCGGGCTGGATCAGCCACTTCTCCTGTGCCATGCTTCCTGCTCCTTACTCTTCCGGCTGTGCCGGGACCTGCGATGACTCGCGTTATATCGCGACTGTTGACGAAGATCACGATATATCGCGAGTGTGACGGATGCAACCCGTTTCACGGCGAGATCGAGGAAGTTCAGGGTCGTCTCAGGGAGAACCCCGAAGAGCGGCGATTCAGCGGCGCAGCCAGGGCTGCAGCATGCGCGTCACGAACGGGAGGAGCAGGTACGTCATCGTCGGAGTCAGGCACAGGGTCGTGATGAGAACCGTGGCCAGTGGCCACAGCTGGTGCCAGCCGGGCACGAACGTCGTCACCAGGTAGGTGAACGCGAGCGACAGCGGGAAGAAGCCCAGCCAGATCGTCACCGCCTGCTTCCAGCGCGGCGGGGCGGCCGGCACGCCGGGTTGCGGTTGGTCGAACCAGCCCTCGATGCCGGTCCGCCTCTCCACTCGGGACACCTCCACCAGTTCCCGGCCCTCGTACAGCCAGTCCGCGCGATCGTCCGACGCCTCCCAGGCCTCCAGAGTGTCCGCGTCGGCGAAGCGGTACAGCATGTGCCACTCCTCCGAGTCGGCGTGCGCACGCACCCATCCCGAGCCGAGGAACCCCTCGTACGTGTTCGCCAGATTCACGCCGGCCTGAACCCAGTGGGTGACCTCCGGGAGGCGGTCGCCGACGACGCGGCGGGTGATCGAGACGGTGACGGGGAGGCGACGCGCTCGTGACGCATCCAGCAGGGGCTCTTGTGGAGACATGCTCCTATTTTCTCCGAGGCGCGTTACGTGCGGATTTCGCGCACTCCTCTCTTTCCGCCGGGTCGCCGGGTCAGCGGGACCAGATCAGCGGCGGCCCGTCGCGCACCACCAGCCGGGGAGCGACCAGCCGGTGCCGCGGATCGGAGACGTCGCCTCCGGGCTGCACCCGGCCGCCGTGGACTCCGGTCAGCAACTCGAGCACGCCTGCGGCGACCTCGTCGAGCGGCTGGGCCACGCTGGAGAAGCCGAGTGAAGCGGCGACCGGGGTGTCGTCGTAGCCGACCACCGGGATGCGGCCGCCGGTCGCCGTCAGCACGCCCAGTGCGAGCGAATCGGAGGTGCAGACGACTCCGTCGATCCCGCTCGCCTGGGCTTCCAGCCGACGGATGGCATCCGCGCCGAACGGCACGCGATCCTCGGCCGTCACCTCCAGACTGCGGAGCTCGGACTCGGAGAGCCCGCTGTCGCGCATGGCCTCGAGCCATCCCTCGCGGCGGTCGTCGCCGGTACCGGATCCAGCGGGCCAGCCGAGGAAGCCGATCCGGTTGCCGACGGTCGACAGCAGGTGGGCCGTCGCATCCCGGAGACCCGAGCGGCCATCCACGTCGACCCACAGGTGCTCCGGGTCGGTCATGTCGTCGATGCCCCACGGTCGGCCGAACGTCACGAACGACTGGCCGTGGTCGATCAGCCATTCGGTGCGCGTGTCGCCGTGGAAAGTGGAGGTCAGGACGAACGCATCCACGTCGGCGCCGTCCGAGAGCCGACGGAACTGCTCGATCTCGCCCACAGGATCGTCGGCCGTGAACAGCAGGACGCGCAGGCCCTGACGGTCGGCCAGCTCGGTGAGCGCGTGGAGGAAGCGGTCGAGGATGCTGCCCGAGATGCCGTCCTGGGTGATCGGATCCAGCCGGATACCGATGGTGGAGCTCTTCTGCGTGCGCAGCCGGCGGGCGGACGCGTGTGGCCGGTAGCCGAGCGTGCGGATCGCCGCCTGGACGCGCTCTCGCGTCTCGGGCCGGACGAGTTCGGGAGCGTTGAGCACGTTGGAGACGGTCTGGCGCGACACTCCGGCGGCGCCGGCGACGTCGGTGACGGTCGGTTGAGCCCCCATGGCGTGTCCTCCCCTCGACTGGATATGACCCTACTGGTGCGCTTGACACCCATGTAACCGCGTGGCTACTGTGGCAGGCATCCCGGTTTGATCGTTCAAATGTACCGTAACCGTTGTTGATTTGATCGATCAAACTCGGAGTGACGGACCCATTGGAGACCAGAGGAGGTCGGATGCACGCATCGCCGCGCAGCATCGGCACCGCTCCTCGCTCTGCCCTGAAGTCGCTCACACTCGGCACCACCACACGGGTTGTCCACGACCAACCCATCCCTGCACGCGTGCGCCCCCTCCCCCGGGCACACTCACATCAAGGAGAGACACGAATGCGCAAGATCACACACCGTTGGCTCGCAGGCGGCGCCGTCGCCGCTGCGGCCGCGCTCACCCTCACCGCCTGCGGCTCCGGCTTCGGCGGCGGCAGCAGCGGCGACGACACCGGCAAACTGACGTCATCCGACAAGGCCCTCACGGTCATGATCGGTTCCTCGGGCGACGCAGAGACCGCGGCGGTGAAGTCGGCCGTCTCCGACTGGGCGTCGAGCTCGGGCACCAAGGCGAGCGTCGTCGCGGCGAGCGACCTCAACCAGCAGCTCGCGCAGGGCTTCGCCGCCAAGAAGCCGGCCGACGTGTTCTACCTCTCGGCCGACGCCCTCGCCGGTTACGCCTCCAACGGCTCGCTGCTGGCGTACGGCGACCAGCTGAGCAACAAGGGCGACTTCTACCCGACCCTGGTGAAGTCGTTCACCTATGACGGCAAGTTCTACTGCGCCCCCAAAGACTTCTCGACCCTGCAGCTGATCATCAACACCGACGCATGGAAGGCCGCCGGACTCACCGACGCCGACGTCCCGAAGACCTGGGACCAGCTCGAAGCGGTCTCCAAGAAGCTCACCACCGGGAGCCAGGTCGGTCTCGGCATCTCGGGTGAGTACGCGCGCATCGGCTCCTTCATGGTGCAGGCGGGCGGCAACCTCATGAACGACGACAGCACGAAGGCCACGGCCAACAGTGATGCCAACGTTCAGGCGCTCGATTTCGTCAAGAAGATGCTCAACGGCGGCGAGCTGAAGTACGCGAAAGACCTCGGCGCCGGCTGGGGCGGGGAGGCGTTCGGCAAGGGCCTGGCGGCGATGACCATCGAGGGCAACTGGATCACCGGTGCCCTGAAGTCCGATTTCCCGAACATCAAGTACAGGATCGCCGAGCTGCCGAAGGGCTCGGCCGGCCAGGGCACCCTGCAGTTCACCAACTGCTGGGGTATCGCCGCCGACAGCCCCAACCAGGCTGCCGCGCTCAAGCTCGTCGAGAAGCTGACGAGCAAGAGCGACCAGCTCGAGTTCTCGAAGGCGTTCGGTCCGATGCCGTCGATCAAGTCGGCCGCCGACGAGTGGAAGTCGGCCAACCCCGACCTCGTGCCGTTCCTCGCCGCGGCGGACTACGCCAAGGGCGTCCCGACCGCGAAGGGCTCCGCCGACGTGGTCACCGACCTCAACAGCAAGCTCGAGTCGCTGGCCACCGGTGACCCGAAGACGATCCTCGACGCCACGCAGAAGAACCTCGAAGCGCTGCTGAAGTAGCCGGCGCCGGAGAAGAGGAAGGCACCCGCCATGTATGCAACCACGAGTCGGTCTCGTCGCACCGGAATCCGGCGCGGCGAGACCGCCTCGGGGTGGTTGTTCACCGCCCCGGTCATTCTCCTGCTCGGCGTCTTCCTCGTCGTCCCGGTGCTGATGGCACTCTGGGTCAGCTTCTCCGACTGGGGCGGGCGCGGGAGCCCCTTCGCGTCCGATGTGAACTTCGTCGGTCTCGACAACTACTCCAAACTGCTCACCGGGGGTGGGCTCGCCGAGCAGGACTTCGGCATGGCGCTGAAGAACAACGCCTGGTATGTGCTGCTTGTCGTGCCCCTCCAGACGGCCGTCGCACTCGGTCTGGCGGTGCTCGTCAACCGGGCGATCCTCCGCGGGCGCGGCTTCTTCCGCACCGCCTTCTACTTCCCGTCCGTGACGAGCTCCGTGGCCATCACCGTCCTGTGGCTGTTCCTCTTCAGTACGAGTGGCGCGGTCAACAAAGTGCTCTCGTGGGTGGGCATCCACGGTCCGAACTGGTTCAACGACCCGACCGGCATCATCCACGGGCTGCTGAGCGCCTTCGGAGTGACCCAGGGGCCGGCCGCGCTGACGCAGAACACCGCGCTCGGGGTCTCGTGGTGGGACTGGCTGGGTGGCCCCTCCGTCGCGATGACGGCGTTCATCATCATGGCCGTGTTCACCACGAGCGGCACCTTCATGCTGCTGTTCCTCGCCGCCCTGCAGAACCTCGGCAGCGATGTCACCGAGGCCGCGATGATGGATGGCGCCAGCGGCTGGCAGCGCTTCTGGGGGGTCACGCTGCCGCAGCTGCGCCCGACGCTGTTCACCGTGCTCACCCTCGGACTGATCGGCTGCTGGCAGGTGTTCGATCAGATCTACACCGGCACCCAGGGCGCTCCCGGCAAGACCACGCTGACGCCCGCGTACCTGTCGTACCAGACCTCGTTCGTCAACCAGGAGTGGGGCCAGGGCGCAGCCATCGCCTTCATCCTCTTCGTGATCATCGTCGTCTTCACGCTCTTCCAGCGCTGGGTGTTGCGCGAACGCGCGGTCTCCCAGCGCCGGATGCGGCTGTACCAGCCGGCCCTGGCCGCGGGTACGGGCGCGGGTGGGGCGCCCAGCAGCGTCCCCGCGAGCGGGAGCGACGAGTCCGGGAAGAAGGGAGAGCTCCGATGACCTCCACCACCGTGGAAACCGGCCGGCCTCACGCCACCACGGAGCCCGCCCCCTCGCCGACGGGCCACCGTCGGCGCCGACGCTCGACCGGCACGATCGTCGCGACGTCGATCACCTACGCGATCCTCATCGCCCTGGCCGTCGTCTACATCATGCCGTTCCTGATCCAATTGGCGACATCGTTCAAGACCGACGCCGAGGCGAGCGCCAACCCCGTGGCGCTGATCCCGCAGACCTTCACGACGGCCGCGTACGCGAAGCTCTTCCTGAGCTCCGACTTCCCTGTCTGGTTCGCCAATTCCGCTGTCGTCACGGTTCTCGTCACGCTCGGCCGCGTGTTCTTCGACTCGCTCGCCGGCTACGCGCTCGCGCGGCTGCACTTCCGCGGGCGAACGGTGGTCTTCGCCGCACTGATCGCCGTGATGTCGGTTCCGATGGTGGTGCTGCTCATCCCGAAGTTCCTCGTCATCAACCAGCTCGGCATCTACGACTCGTACACCGGCATGATCGTGCCGCTGCTGACGGACGCCGCGGGCGTCTTCATCATGAAGAACTTCTTCGAGTCCATTCCGGCGAGCGTCGAGGAACAAGCGCGCATCGACGGCGCGGGGACGTTCCGGGTGTTCTGGTCCATCGTGCTTCCCATGGCGCGGCCGGCGCTCATCACGATCATCATCCTGTCGTTCCAGGGCTCGTGGAACGAGCTCGCCCACTTCATCGTGTCGACGCAGAGTCCCTCGCTGACCACGCTCACCAAGGGCGTCGCGGGGCTGGCCAGCGGACAACTCAGCCAGGGCAGCCAGTATCCGCTGAAGCTGGCTGCGGCAGCGATCATGACGATCCCGGTGGCGGTGCTCTTCTTCGTCTTCCAGCGACGGATCATGAACTCGAGCGAAGGAGCGGTGAAGGAATGACCGGCGCCGAACGCCCCCACGACCTTCAACGCTCCCACGACCCCGATCGCTTCAGCACCCTGTCCCGGACCCGCACGACCGACGAACACGAAGGCACGACCCTCACGATGACCCAGCCGCTCCTGCCGCTCCAGCCGCTCCTCCACGACAGCGTGGTGGTGCTGACCGCTCCCTCCCAGGCCTGGTCGGCGCCCGACGGGCGGATCGATGGGCACGGCATCCACGGGTTCTATCACTCCGATGTCCGGGTGCTGGGTCGGGCGCTCCTGAGCGTCGGCGGCGCTGTGCCCGAGCACATCGCGACCGCGGGTCCCGATGCGGCGACGGCGGTGTTCACTGCGTTGGCCCGCGGACTCGATGACGCGACGGCCGACCCGCGAGTGCGTGTCGACCAGACGCGGACGGTCAACGCCGGGTCCCTGGCCGAGAGAATCGTGCTGCGGAACGCGCTGGGGACGGCGATCCGCACCACGGTCGAAGTCGAACTCCGCGCCGACTTCACCCCCATGCAGATGATCAAGGCCGGTCTTGCGGGTCCGGAGCATCCGGTCATCGCGACCTCGACCTCGGCGACAGAGGCGGTGCTGCGAAGCGGACCCGTGTCGGCGCGCGTCAGGGCCGAGGGAGCCGACGTCGAGGTGACGGAGGAGACCGTGTTCCTCCGGTGGGAGATCGAGGTCCCTGCGCACGACGAACTCGCGCTGACGTGGCGGGTCGAGGTCTTCGATCCGACCGCGGTCGTCGCCGGCGCAGCGCCGTCGGAGAACTGGTCGGCGTTCCGTGCGACCACCGGCGACTCGCGACTCGCCTCCTGGCTCGGCCGGGCGGTGGGCGACCTGCAGGCCCTGCGCATGTCGACGGTCGAGCATCCCGATGACGTCTTCCTCGCCGCAGGGGCACCATGGTTCTTCACGCTCTTCGGGCGCGACTCGATCTGGGCGGCCCGGATGCTGCTGCCGCTCGGCCACGAGCTCGCCGCCTCCACCCTGCGAATCCTCGCCCACTACCAGGGCACGCAGAACGTCGCCGCCACGGCCGAGCAGCCGGGGAAGATCATGCACGAGCTGCGACCGGCGGCCCTCACCATCCCGGGCGAAGGGGTGGTGCTGCCACCTCTCTACTACGGGACCGTGGACGCGACCGCTCTCTGGATCTGCCTGCTGCACGATGCCTGGAAATGGGGCATGCCCCGCGACGAGGTGGAGCCACTTCTCCCTCACCTCGAAGCAGCACTGGCGTGGATGCGCGACAGCGGCGACAGCGACGGCGACGGCTTCCTCGAGTACATCGACACGACCGGACACGGGCTCGCCAACCAGGGATGGAAGGACTCGGGCGACTCCATCCAGTGGCGCGACGGTACGCTCGCCGAAGGCCCGATCGCGCTCTGCGAGGTGCAGGGGTACGCCTACGAAGCGGCGATCGGTGGAGCGGCACTGCTGGAGGCATTCGGGCGCCCGGGCGCCGAAGAGTGGCGGTCCTGGGCGGCGGAGCTAAAGACCCGGTTCGCCGCCGAGTTCTGGATCGACGACCCGGCAGGGGCATACCCGGCCGTCGCGCTCGACGCTGCGAAGCGCAAGGTCGACACGGTCACCAGCAACATCGGGCACCTGCTCGGCACGGGGATCCTCGACCGCGAGCAGGCCGAACTCGTCGCACGCCGACTCATCTCGCCCGAGCTGTCATCCGGCTTCGGCCTCCGCACCATGTCAACGAACTCGGCGGGTTACTGGCCGCTCAGCTACCACGGCGGCAGCGTCTGGGCGCACGACACGGCCATCGCGATCGGTGGCCTGGCGCGGGAAGGGTTCCGGGCGGAGGCCGGGCGGCTCGCCGACGGCCTCCTCACCGCCGCCGACGGCTTCGGGTACCGCATGCCCGAGCTGCACTCAGGCGACAACGCACCGGACACGTCCTCGCCCGTGCCGTACCCGGCGGCGTGCCGCCCACAGGCCTGGTCGGCGGCGGCCGCGGTCGCCGTTCTCAGTTCGCGCCTGGGTCTGCGCGCGGACGCCCCGCGGGGCCTCTTCACGACGGACCCGGAGCCCGGCACCGGCAGCATCCACGTCTCGGGCATCCGCTTCGCGGGCGAACCCCGCGACGTCACGGTCTGAGGTATGCCGGCACGCCCGGCGGGCGGACCTAGAGCTGTGCCATGATCTGGCGCGCGATGATGCGGCCGGCACGGTTGGCACCGATCGTCGACGCCTGCGGGCCATACCCGGCCAGGAATATGCGCGGATCGTGCCAGGATGCTCCCGCCCCGACCGCCAGACCGCCCGTCTTCTCGCGGAGTCGGAGCGGCGCGAGGTGCCGCAGCTCCGGGCGGAAGCCCGTCGCCCAGATGATGGCGTCGGCCCGGGTGAACGAGCCGTCCGGCCAGCGGACGCCGTGCTCCTCGATGCGCGTGAACATCGGTCGTTCTGTCAGCACTCCGCGCTCGATGCCCGCCGCGATCCGTCGCGTGCGGGGCACACCCGTCCCGCTGACGATCGACGGGAGCGCTTCGCCTGCGCGAGCGGCGGCATCCTGCATGGCGACGGCCGCCACACCGCCCTCGATGGTGAGCTCCGACTCGTCGCGGAAGTCCACCGGCCGACGGGTGGCCCAGGTGAGCGACTCGGCGACGCCCTCCAGCTCGAGCAGGAATCCGATCGCGCTCGTACCGCCTCCGACCACGACCACCGACTGGCCGGCGAACTCGGCCGCCGACTGGTAGGTCGAGGTGTGGACATGCCGGCCGGCGAATGCGTTCATCCCCGGGTAGTAGGGGATGAACGGGGAGCCCCAGGTGCCGGACGCGTTCACGACGATGCGCGTGGCCGTCTCACCCGCGCTGTGCTCGACGATGAGGTCGGCGCCGCGGTCGCGCACGGCGTGCACCGACACCGGGCGGTGCACGTGGAGACCGAAGTGCTCCTCGTACCGCCGGTAGTACCCGGCGACGATGTCACGTGCGGGGAGCGAGCGGTCGGCCGTATCGAAGCTCAAACCGAGCTCCGCCATTCCCGGGAGGTCGTTGACGTGATGTGCGCTGCCGAGCTTCAGCGCATCCCACCGGTGCTGCCAGGCTCCGCCGGTCAGCGGACCCCGGTCGTAGACGATGAAATCGACGCCAGGAGTCAGCTCGAACCGCCGAAGATAGTACGCGACGGCGAGGCCCGCTTGGCCCGCGCCGATCACCACCACCTGGGTGTCGGTCCTACTCGCGCTCACACGCTCATCCCATCACTCATCGCTGTGCGGGAACTCGGGGGTCGGTGATGTCCGCATGCTAAACTCCATGCTAGTTTTCACTGTTCTTATTCGATCCCCGGGGAGCCTCCCTCGCCCGGGCTGGGACCAAAAGGGGGTCACGCATGGGGCGCGGCCGTCAGAAGGCAAAACACACCAAGATCGCGCGGCAGTTGAAGTCGTTCAGTCCCAATGTGAACTACGACGCCCTGGAGCGTGAGCTGACCGGTCACTCCCATGGCGAAGACGAGCAATACGCCAAGTGGGCCGAGTACGACGCGGACGGCGAGAGCGAGTCGGAAGACGAGTACGAGGATGAGGACGAGGAGACGGGCACTCCGAAGCGCGCGTAGCGCTGTCCGTCCAGCTGTGACCGCCTGACCGCGGCCCAGCAGCTCAGAGCCACAGCTCAGAGCCAGCCCTGGCGGGTGGCGATCGACACTGCCTCCGAACGGTTCCGTGCGCCGGTCTTGCCGATCGCGCTCGAGAGATGGTTCCGCACCGTCCCTTCGCTCAGGTGCAGCCGGCGCGCGATGTCGGAGATCGATCCGCCGGTGCCCGCCACCTCCAGCACCTCCGCCTCCCGGACCGTGAGCGGCGACGCTCCGGACGCCAGCGACTCCGCGGCCAGAACTGGATCGACCACCCGCAACCCCGAGGCGACCCGGCGGACGGCGTCGGCGAGTTCACCCGACGGTGTGTCCTTGACGACGAATCCGGAAGCGCCCGCCTCCATCGCCCGTCGCAGGTAGCCGGGACGCCCGAACGTGGTGACGATCAGCGATCGGCAGTGCGGAACGGCCGTCCGCAGGGCCGCGGCCGCCTCGATGCCGTCGACCCCCGGCATCTCCACGTCGAGGAGCGCGACATCGGCCAGCGACGACTGGGCCGCTGCGACGACCTCGTCGCCGCGCCCCACCTGCGCGACCACCTCGAGGTCGGGTTCGAGGTCGAGCAGGGCCGCGAGCGCCCCGCGCACCAGTGCCTGGTCGTCCGCCAGCAGGAGCCGGATGTTGCCCGTCACGCCGACCTCCGCACACTCAGCAGCGTGCCACCGCGGGGCCCCGCTCCGATGGTCAGCTGTGCGCCGACTGCGGCGGCACGGGCGGTGAGTCCGGCGAGTCCGGACCCTCCCGCGGCAGCCGCGGCGCTCACGAGCGAACCGACCGGGGCCGGGACGACCCAGCTCGCCACAGCCGCACTGTCCCCGGCGGCGCCAGCGCTACGCCCGTCGTCCTCGATCTCCAACCGGTCGGGGCCCACCGTGACCCAGCAGTTGCGCGACCCGGAGTGCCGGATCACGTTCGTGACCCCTTCGCGCAGCACCCACCCGAAGAGCTCGCGCAGTTCCGGGTCGACATCTTCCCCATTCCGCGGGAGATGGGCGTGGATGTCCGCCGCCGCCAGGCTGGCCTGTGCGGACGCGAGCTCGGTCGACAGGCTCATCTCGCGGTATCCGGCCACGGCCGCGCGCAGGTCCGCGAGAGCCGACCTGCTCAGCCGCTCGATGTCGGCGATCTCCTCCGTCGCACGCCCAGGGTCGGCCGGCACGAGTCGCCGGGCCAGCTCCGACTTGACGGTGACGACGGTGAGCGTGTGGCCGAGCACGTCGTGCATGTCACGCGAGAAGCGAGCGCGCTCCTCGATGACGGCGAGCCGCGCGATCTCGCTCTGCGCGTTCCGCAGCCGGCGGAGGGTGTCGATCTGCCGGGCGAAGGCGCTCATCATGACGCCGATGGAGACGGTGACCAGCGCGATGAACCAGTAGTCCGCGACCGTGCCGTCGACGGCGAAGACGACGAGCTGGAGCCCGCCGAGCGCGCAGATGATCGTGACGGCGATCGCGCTGCGGGCCACCACCATCCCGGCGACGCAGGCGACGTAGACCCAGGTCCAGCAGGCGATGGTGCCGATCAGCGGGAAGAGGGTCAGCGTCAGGGCGAAGTAGAGGATGACACCGACCAGCCGGGTGCGGTCGTCCATCCACCACAGCAGAGGCGGGAGCACCAGGAAGCCGACATAGACGACAGCCAGCAGAGCCGTGGCGAGCAGCTTCCCCGGAAGCGGGATGCTCGAGGTCCACAGTCCGACCAGCACCGATATCTGGTAGAGCAGTCCGATCGCAGCACCCGGGTACCAGCGGAACGCGGACGGATGCGTGAGCCGCGCCCACCATCCGATCGGGCGGGCGTCCGGCACCTGGCTCGAGAACACGTTGCTACCTTAGGTCAGCGCGGCCGGGTCGCTCAGCCGCGGGCGGCGTCGCGTCGATACCGCCAGACGATGAGGGCTCCCAGCGCCAGCGTCCAGGCCGCGAGGACGATCGCGGGGGTGACGGCGTCGCCGCTCTGCAGCGCGCCGAGCTGACCCACCCGGTTCAGCCAGTACGACGGCACCGCCTTGGCGACATCCGCCACCCACGCGGGGAAGATTTGCAGCGGAATCCACAGGCCGCCCAGCACCGCCATGCCCATGAACACCGCCATGAACATCGGCTGCGCGAACTCCGGCTTGGCGAACTGGCCGATCAGGATGCCGAGCAGAGCGAACGGGATGACGCCGCACCAGATCGCCAGCCCCGCCAGCACCCAGCTGCCGGCCGCGAGGTCCGGGTGGTACAGAGCGATGGACACCCCCACGATGACGAGGATGCTGAGCAGCGCGAGCGCGAGCGCCGCGACCAGCTTGGACACCAGGTACCCGGTGCCGCTCAGCGGCGTGATGCGCAGCTGACGGTTCCAGCCGATCGACCGCTCGGTGACGATCTGGAACGCCTGAGACAGCGCCGACATCATGCCGCCGTACGCCGCGACCTGCACGGTGGTGACGACGATCCAGGGCAGGTGCGTCACCGCATCCACTTGTCCGGCGCCGCCAAACGTGCCGCCGAACGCAACGAGCATGACGAGCGGCACGGCGAGGGTGAAGACCATGGAGCGCATGTTCTTCAGCTGGCGGAGGGACTCGCGCCCCAGGTAGGCGATGCTCATGAGCGTGCTCCTTCGGATTCGCGGGCTTCCGTGAGGGCGAGGAACGCCTCGTCCATGGTGTGCGCGGTGACTTCGATGTCGTGGATGTCGTGATGCGTCGCGAGGAGCGCACGCAGGGTGGCGTCGGAGTCGTCGGAGACGAGGGTGAGCTGGTCTCCGCGGCGGTCGGCCGAGCGCACTCCCGGGAGGTTCGCCAGCGCGTTCTGGGTCTCAGTGGTGGCGGCGAAGGCGGCGGTGGCGCGGATCCGCCGGCCGGAGACGACCGCCTTGACCTCGGTCGGCGTGCCGTCGGCGACGACCCGTCCGCGCGCCATCATCACGATGCGATCGGCGTACTCGTCGGCTTCGTCGAGGTAGTGCGTTGCGAAGACGACCGTCCGGCCGGCCTCGGTGAACTCGCGCATCGACTGCCAGAACGTGCGGCGGGCTTCCACATCCATCGCGGCGGTCGGTTCGTCGAGGAAGAGGAGGTCCGGGTCGGAGACGACGGCCACGGCGAAACGGGCGCGCTGGAGCTGACCGCCGGACAGCTTCGCGACCCGCTGGCGGGCGATCTCGGTGCACCGGGCGCGTTCGAGCGCCTCGGCAACCGAGAGCGGGTGACGGTGCGCCGCAGCGACGAGGGCGACGGAATCGGCGACGGTGAGCGTCGGCAGCAGCGCTCCGCCCTGGAGCATCGCGCCGACGCGGCCGTCGCGGATGGCGTCGCGCGGCGGCCCGCCGAAGAGCTGCGCGGTGCCGGACGTGGGCCGGGCAAGTCCGAGCGCGAGGTCGATGGTGGTCGACTTGCCCGCGCCGTTGGGGCCCAGGAGGGCGACGACCTCTCCCGCGCGGATGTCCAGGTCGACACCGTCGACGGCGGTGAGCGCGCCGAAGCTCTTGCGGAGGGCGGTGAGGCGGATGGCTGGTGTCTCGTTCACCTTTTCAGGATGGCGAGGCGCGCGGTTCCGCACCCAGAGCAGGTGTCAGGTTCCGAGTGTGACGTTTGTCATGCCTCGGCGACGGTGCCCTCAGCGACAGTGCTCTCAGCGTCAGGCGCGGACCGCGCGCCCGCCTGCGGCGCGCACCAGTCCGACGACGCCGACGATGCCGCCGCCGGTGAGCAGGATGCCGCCGAGCATCATGGCGAGGTCCGCGCCGGCGAGAGCCGAGGCCGTGCTCGCCGCGGTCGGGTCGCCCGCCGGGAGTGCGGAGGCGAGTGCGACGCCGCTGGCGCCGCCAGCGCCTCCGTGCGTCGAGGGGCCGGCCGGTGCTGCGGCTGCAGCGGAGGCGGCGGGAACGGCCGGCAGCGAGATCGTGGCCGACGCGGAAGTCACGGCGGTGGATGCGCGCTGCAGCAGCACGAAGAACGTCGCCGCCGGCGAACCCGGCGGCCGCGAGGGGAGCGCAACGCGGAGGGTGGCGGTGCTCTGTCCCTCGCCCAGTCGCACGGTGGTGGCAAGCGCCGTGTAGTCGTTCCCGGAACGCGCGGTGCCGTCGGCGGTGACGACGTCGACCGTCGCGACGCCCTCCGCCGACGGGCGTGCCACCGCGATGGACACGCTGGTGCTCCCGGCGACGACCGAGTCCGCGGCGATGCGGAGCGGGGCGCTCGGCGCGCTGGAGCCGAAGGTCGCCGTGCCGGCAGCGGGAAGCAGCCCGGATCCCGAGACCGGTTGGTAGGTGGCCGTGACCGTGTGCGGACCGGCGCTCGAGACCGGGAGGTCGGCCCGGGCGACGCCCGCCGCGGAGACGGGAACCACGGCCGGCTCGCCACCGTCGAGTGCGAAGGCCACCGCGCCGGTGCTCGGCGCGGCGAGGAGCATCCGCGTGACGGTCGCCGTCACCGCGGCCGTGGCGCCCGCCGCAACCGTCGACGGTGCGCTGACCGTGACAGCCGTCGTCGCCGTGCACGCGGGTGCGGCATCGAAGCCAGCCTCGGTGCTGCCGAGACGCCACGCGAGGTCGGGCTCGGCCGCGGCATCCACCGTCAGCAGCCACACGCCGTGGTGCTCGCCCGGGTCGAACGATGACGGCTGTCCGCGCTCGGGCACGCCCGCGGTGAGGTCGTTGACGCCGGATCCGGGCGCGACGGAGATCGGGGCGGCTGCCGACGAGCGGTACCCCAGCACGACCGTGCGGGAGGAGACGGCGCCGAGCGGCGCATCCTGAACACAGTCGACCAGGGGCGTGAGCGCGTCGGCCGGGGTAGCGACCGACGCCGCCGGCGCGGTCGGAGCCGCAAAGGCGGCGGGAGCGGCCGAAAGGGCGGCGGCGAGAGCCGCGAACCCCGCGAAGGTGATCGCGAACGCCAGGCGAAGGCGGGCGTTCGGTCGGCTCACACGCGTCACTCTAGCCGGGCGCCGGCCTTCCGCGCTCCGACCAAAACGGGTGACGTGGGCTCAGCCCGCGTACGATCCGACGAGACGCACAGCGCCGCCGTCGACGCCCTTGGCGCCCTGCTCGAAGCCGGTCAGCTCGCGGGATGCGGTGGACACCGTCCCGACGCGCCAGGTGGGGATGCCGTCGGCCGTGATCGCCGCAGCCACCGCCTCCGCGGCCTCCGGCGCTACGACCGCGAACATCCCGATGCCCAGGTTCCAGGTGCCCTCGCTCGATTCCAGCGACGTGCCGGCCAGGTCGCTCAGGATGCGGAACACCGGCGTCGGCGACCAGGTCGAGCGGTCGACCTCGACCCACGAGCCGACGGGCAGGACACGAGCGAGGTTGGCCGCGATGCCGCCACCGGTCACGTGGCTGAGCGAGTGGATGGCGCCGGCAAGGGACGCATCCTGAAGCACCCGCAGCAGCGGGGCCGTGTAGAGCCGGGTCGGTTCGAGCAGCGCCTCGCCGACGATTCCGCCGAACTCCTCAGAGTGGTCGGTGAACCCGATTCCGCGGGCCGCGAGGATGTGGCGGACTAGCGAGAAACCGTTCGAGTGCAGCCCGGAGGAGGCCATCGCGAGCACGACATCCCCGTCGCGCACGCGCTCCGCGCCCAGCACGGCATCCGCCTCGACGGCGCCGACCGCAGCGCCCGCGACGTCGTAGTCATCCGGGCCCAGGAGACCCGGATGCTCGGCCGTCTCGCCGCCGACCAGGGCCGTGCCGGTCTGCTCGCAGGCCCGCGCGATGCCCTCGACGATCGCGGCGATCCGCTCCGGGACCACCCTGCCGCACGCGATGTAGTCGGTCATGAAGAGCGGGCGCGCGCCCACCACGACGATGTCGTCGACGACCATTCCCACCAGGTCCTGTCCGATGGTGTCGTGCTTGTCGAGGGCCTGGGCGATGGCGACCTTCGTGCCGACGCCGTCGGTGGACGTGGCCAGCAGCGGCCGGTCGAAGTCCTTCAGGAAGGACACGTCGAACAGGCCGGCGAAGCCGCCGACTCCGCCGAGGACCTGCGGACCGTGCGTGCGGCCGACGGCGGCTTTCATCAGCTCCACGGCCCGGTCGCCCGCCGCGGTGTCGACGCCGGCTGCGGCGTAGGAGGCGGACGAGGAGGCGGTGGAGTCGGTCACGGCTCCATCGTATCGGCGGGTCGCGGGCAGGCGAAAAGCAGCCGACCCGGCGAGGGCGGTTACTCCTGGCGGCCGGGGTCGCCGAAGCTCAGCAGCGGCTCGAGCTCGGAGTCGGGGCCCGGCTCGCAACCGTCGGAGGTCGCATCCGATCCGTCGTCGGTGGGGGCGACGACCGGGCGCTCCAGCAGGTTCTTGCCGAGGTGGTGGGCGTCGGGGAGCTCGATCGGGTAGACGCCGGTGAAGCACGCCGTGCACAGGCGCTCGCGCGGCTGCTCGGTCGCTTCGATCATCCCGTCCTCCGACAGGTAGCCGAGGCTGTCAGCGCCGATCGACTGGCGCACCTCGTCCACGCCGAGGCCCGTTGCGATGAGCTCGGCGCGCGAGGCGAAGTCGATGCCGTAGAAGCAGGGCCAGGTGATGGGCGGGCTGGAGATGCGCACGTGCACCTCGGCGGCGCCCGCCTCACGGAGCATCGACACCAGGGCGCGCTGCGTGTTGCCGCGGACGATCGAGTCGTCGACGACGATCAGGCGCTTGCCCTTGATGACCTCCTTGAGCGGGTTCAGCTTCAGCTTGATACCCCGCTGGCGGATGGTCTGCGACGGCTGGATGAACGTCCGGCCGACGTACGAGTTCTTCACCAGTCCCTGACCGAACGGGATGCCGGATGCCTGCGCGTAGCCGATGGCGGCAGGCGTGCCGGACTCCGGCGTCGGGATGACCAGGTCGGCCTCGACCTCGTGCTCCCGGGCCAGGCGGCGGCCCATCTCGACGCGTGCCTCGTAGACGCCGCGACCGGCGATCGTGGTGTCGGGACGCGCCAGGTAGACGTACTCGAAGACGCAGCCCGCACGCATCTCTGCGGCGAAGCGCTGGCTGCGGAAGCCGTTCTCGTCGATGGCGATCAGCTCGCCCGGCTCGACCTCGCGGACGAAGCTCGCGCCGACGATATCGAGGGCGGCGGTCTCGGAGGCGACGACCCAGCCGCGCTCCAGGCGGCCGAGCACCAGCGGGCGGACGCCCTGCGGGTCGCGGGCGGCATACAGGGTGTGCTCGTCCATGAAGACCAGGCAGTAGGCGCCGCGCAGACGCGGGAGCACCTCCAGCGCAGTCGCCTCAAGCGTGTGGTCGAGGTCGCCGGTGAGCAATGCGGTCACGACGGCGGTGTCGGTGGTGTTCCCGCGCGAGAGCTCGCCGTCATGCTGCGGGTAGCGCTCGTGGACGAGCTGCATCAGCTCGGCCGTGTTGGTCAGGTTGCCGTTGTGGCCGAGGGCGACCGTGCCGCTCGCAGTGGACCCGAGCGTCGGCTGCGCATTCTGCCAGCTGGAGGCGCCGGTGGTGGAGTAGCGCGTGTGACCGACGGCGATGTGGCCGGGAAGCGAGTTCAGCGCGTTCTCGTTGAAGACCTGGGACACGAGTCCCATGTCTTTGTAGATGAGGATCTTGTCCCCGTCGCTCGTCGCGATGCCTGCCGACTCCTGGCCGCGGTGCTGGAGCGCGTAGAGCCCGAAGTAGCTGAGCTTGGCGACCTCCTCACCGGGGGCCCAGACGCCGAAGACGCCGCAGGCGTCCTGCGGCCCCTTCTCGCCGGGAAGCAGATCGTGACTGAGAAGACCGTCGCCTCCGGCCACAGCGGACCCCTTTCAGGAAGTCGGGATGTTCAGCTCTGGGTGTCGCTCGTGCTGTCGTTCTGCGTGCCGGGCTCCGGCTTCGAACCCTCGCGCCGCGCGGGCGACGAGCCGGGTTCGGGGATGCGCACGTCGATTCTATCCGCCTGCACGCTCCGCGCTCGACGGGCCGTCGCTCGGTCGACCAGAAGAGCCACGACAGCGCCGACGGCTACGCCGATCGTCGCGCAGATCGCCAGCAGGAAGCCGAAGACGGATCCACGATCGTAGGTGGGATTCTCCGGGAAGGCGAAGGTGAGGATGAGCGCGATGATCGCGAACAGGACGGCGCCGGTGATCATGAAGCGGAAGTAGCGCGGCGAGCGCCGCACCCGGACCTCCGCGGGCGTGACGGTCTCCTCGGGAGGGGTGTCGTCGGCCGGAGTGTCGCTCATGCGTTCATTCTCCCAGACGGAAGCTGAGGGGCCGTCGGGCGTCAGGAGGGCGTCAGTAGCGCAGCGGTACGAGCCCTTCGAGGGATGCGCGCTGCCCGGACGCGTGCACCGAGCCGGAGGCCAGGGCCTCATCCCAGGAGAGACCGCCGGAGGCGAGAGCCAGCCAGGTCTCGGCATCCGTCTCGATGACGTTCGGCGGTGTCCCGCGCGTATGGCGGGGGCCGGGGATGCACTGGACGGCCCCGAAGGGAGGCACGCGCACCTCGACGGTGTTGCCCGGCGCCCGCTCCGCCAGCAGTTGCAGGAGGTAGCGCACGGCCGTCGCGGTGGTGTTCCGGTCCGCTCCGCCGGCGACGGCGGTCCGAGTCGCCGGTCGGCCCACCTCGTCCGGGATCTTCGCTCTCGCCATGCCTCTATCCTTACCCCTCTAGCATTGGGGGCGTGAAGATTCTCGTCCTCGGTTCCGGTGCCCGCGAGCACGCCATCATCACCGCGCTCCTCGCCGAGGAGGAGCGGCACGATATCGTCGCCGCCCCCGGAAACGCCGGCATCGCCCAGGATGTCCGGGTCGAGCTCGGCCTCGATCCGCTCGACGGCGAGGCGGTCACCGAGTACGCGATCGAGAACGGCATCGAACTGGTCGTCATCGGACCGGAGGCTCCGCTGGTCGCGGGCGTCGCCGACCCGCTGCGCACCCGGGGCATCGCGGTGTTCGGCCCCGGTAGGGCGGCGGCCCAGCTCGAGGGCTCGAAGGCGTTCGCCAAGCGCATCATGGAGCTGGCCGGGGTTCCGACAGGCCGTGCCGTCCGCGCCGAGACGCTCGCCGAGGCGGAGAAGGCGCTCGACGACTTCGGAGCGCCGTACGTCGTGAAGGCCGACGGCCTGGCTGCGGGCAAGGGGGTGCTGGTGACGGAGGACCGTGCGGCGGCCAGCGAGCACGCCACCCACTGGCTGCACCACGGCGGTGTGCTGATCGAGGAGTTCCTCGACGGGCAGGAAGTCTCCCTGTTCCTTCTGAGCGACGGTCACGACGTGCTGCCCCTCTCGCCCGCACAGGACTACAAGCGGCTGCTGGACGGCGACGCCGGCCCGAACACCGGCGGGATGGGCGCCTACTCCCCGCTCCCCTGGCTGCCGGACGGGTTCGTCGACGAGGTCATCGAGACCGTGGCGCTGCCGACGGTGCGCACGATGGCGCGCGAGCAGACGCCCTTCATCGGCCTGCTCTACTGCGGCCTCATCCTCACAGCGCGCGGCATCCGCGTGATCGAGTTCAACGCACGTTTCGGCGACCCCGAGACGCAGGTCGTGCTCCCCCGGCTCGTGACCCCCCTCTCGTCCCTGCTCTTCGCCGCCGCGACGGGCGGGCTGGGCCGCCTGCCGCGGCCCGAGTTCGCGCTCGACACGACCGTGACCGTCGTCCTCGCCAGCGAGGGATACCCCGAGGCGCCTCAGACCGGGCGACCCATCACCGGCCTGGCGGAGGCTGCGGGCGTACCCGAGGTGACCATCGCCCACGCGGCGACCGCCCGCGACGAGGCGACCGGGGAGCTGCTCGCGACGGGCGGCCGGGTGCTCTCCGTCGTCGCGCGCGGCACCGGCTTCGCCGAGGCGCGCGACCGTGCCTACGAGGCGCTCGGGCACATCCACCTCGACGGAGCCCAGTACCGCACGGACATCGCCGCGCGCGTCGTCTGACGCGCGGTCCGTGCGGCAGGATCAGCCGAGCAGGCGGGTGAGGAACGGGTTGCGGAAGCGGCCCACGGGGTCGAACCGGGACGCGAGCGCGCTGAAGTCGTCGAGCTGCGGATACAGCGACGGCACCACGCCGTCGCGGTCGACGTACAGCTTGCCCCAGTGGGGCCGGGCACCGAGCGGGAGGAGCACCGCCTCCAGCTGAGGAAGCACCGCCTCCACCCCGGCCTGGTCGCGGAACCAGGTGAAGTGCAGCCCGACTGCGTCCGTCCCGTACGCGCCGGACAACCACAGGTCGTCCGCCGCCATCGTGCGGATCTCGGAGACCTGCAGCAACGGGGCGACCACGGGCGCAAGCGCCCGCACCGCCTCGATGGCCTCGACGGCGCGCGCCCGCGGAAGCAGGTACTCGGACTGGATCTCGGCGCCGTTCGACGGAGTGAACTCGAACCGGAAGTGCGCCAGCCGCTCGCTCCAGGGGCCCACCACCCCCAGCTGCTCGGTGGTGTTTCGCACATCCATCGTCGGGATCATGTGGCGCGCCTCGGTCAAGGCCGGGGCTCCGAAGAAGTCGTCCTGGATGAGCGTCTCCACCCCGTCGAGCTCCTTCAGCCAGGCGAGCGACACGGCTTCCTCATCCCACGTGGTGAAGAGGCTGACGCTGTACGCGGCAGAGGTCACCTCATCGAACCGGCCGAGCACCGCATCCCACGGCACCCCTCCGAAGAGACGCTGCCGGGCATCGTAAGTGGGACGGATGTCGAGGGTGACTTCGGTCACCACGCCCAGGGCGCCGAGGTTCACGACCGCTCCCTCGAATCCGTCGTCGCCGCGGCGGAGCTCGACCAGCTCGCCGGAGCCGTTCAGGATGCGCAGGCCCGCGACGGCGGTGGCCAGGTTGCCGTTGCGGTCGCCCGAACCGTGCGTCGCCGTAGCGATGGCGCCCGCGACCGAGATGTGCGGGAGCGAGGCGAGATTGTGCAGCGCCCAGCCGGCATCCTGCAGCTCGCGCGCGAGGTCGCCGTAACGCACTCCGCCGCCGACTGTAACGGTCCGTGCGGCCTCGTCGATCTGCACCGGTCCGGGAAGGTCCGCAGTACTGACGAGCAGTCCGGGAGTGTCCGCGAGGTCGTTGAAGGAGTGCCTGCTTCCGAGAGCCCGCACCGCCGAAGAGGCGACGACCAGGTCGCGCAGCTCCTCTACGGACGTCGGCCGGGCGATGCGTTCCGCCCGGTACTCGTAGTTGCCTGCCCAATTCTTCTCGCCCATGCCGGTGCTCCTTCGGTCGGCCTCCGAGAGCGGCGGTCCGCTCCGGTCGATAGTCCCATTCTAGGAATGTGACCGGACACATCCTGCCAGGGGCGAGGGCGCCGAAATGATGCATTGCCGGGCCGCGACGCCGCGCAGTATGGTGCGCGTGAACGCGGGGTGGACCGCGGGAAAGGGGCTGACATGGCCGAATTCGAGTTTGGTCCAGCGGAGTTCATCGTCGCGCAGTTCGACACCGACCGGCCGTCTCCGGGGGTGGTCGAGGCGATCCTCGACCTCGTGGACAACGGAACCGTCCGACTGCTCGATCTGGTCTTCGTGGAACGCCATGACGACGGGAGCGTCGACATCATCGAGCTGGAGGAGATCGGCGACGACATCGGGATCACCGACATCAGCCTGGAAGCCAGCGGCATCGCCGGCGACGAGGATGTGGAGCAGATCGCCGAGGCGATCGAACCCGGATCGACCGGCGCTGTCCTCGTGATCGAGCACCTGTGGGCGAAGACGCTGGCGAGCCGGTTCTTCGAGTCTGGCGGCGTCGTCGTGCACAGCGAGCGCATCCCCGCGCCGATCGTGAACGCGGTGGCTGCGGAAGCGTACGAGGACGAAGCAGAACAGATCGCGGAGAGTTGAGGAGGACACCATGCCGATGAGACGAATGGGACGCCCGGGACTGATCGGGATGGCAGCGCGCACGGCGGTCGTTGCCGGGACCGCCACGGCGGTGTCCGGGAACGTGCAGCGCCGACAGCAGGAGAAGGCGCAGGGCCAGTACGAGC
Organism: Leifsonia sp. RCC_180; assembly: GCF_058138205.1. Taxonomy (NCBI): domain Bacteria; kingdom Bacillati; phylum Actinomycetota; class Actinomycetes; order Micrococcales; family Microbacteriaceae; genus Leifsonia; species Leifsonia sp. RCC_180. The sequence continues at coordinate 2,182,193 of NZ_CP200340.1, forward strand.
AGCAGCAGTACGAGCAGCAGCAACAGCAGGCGCAGATGGCCCAGCAGGCCCCAGCGCAGCCGGCCGCACCGCCCGCCGACGACATCATGACCCAGCTTCAGCAGTTCGCCACTCTGCATTCACAAGGGGTCCTCACCGACGAGGAGTTCGCGGCCGCGAAGGCCAAGCTCCTCGCCTGATCGGCGGTCGGTCGTGCTCCCCGCCCGGGCGAGGAGCACGACCGAAGCCGTCAGAGCACGCCGTCGTAGATCGGCTGCGACCCCAGAGTGATCGTCACGTGGTCGCCGTGGACGAACCCGCCGTCGGAGGTCGTCAAATGGATGCCGTCGTTCGCCGAGTAGCCGCCCAGGTAGTAGCCCGTGCCGGAGGCCGTCGAGCCGCGGTAGACGCCGTTCACCATGACCGTCACTGTGCCGCTCGATCGGAACAACGCCGTGGCGAGGTGTACCGCAAGGTGACCATCACCGGTCAGGACGGCGCTGTATAGGGAATCGACCTGTGTGTCGACCAGGAGCGGTAGCGATGACGACGACGGGAGCGCACCGCCGGGGGCTCCGGGAACGATCCCCACCTGCACCCGGTCACTGGCCGCCACGGAGACCCCGGGGACGACGTCGATCGTGCTGGGTGACTCGGAGGCGGACGAGTAGTACGACGATCCTCGGTACGTCTCGGCGGCGTAGCGGCCATTGACCCAGATCACCGTGCGGCTGCTCGATGCGTGCAGCTGGCGCGTCAGGGAGACGATGAGCCGTCCGTTCGAGGCCGACACCTGGACCGGCGGCCTCGGTGCGGCGACGAGCGCGGCGATGCGCGCGTGGCCCGCGGCGGTCGGGTGCATCCACTCCCAGGACGCGCCCACGAAGACGTTGTTGATCCACGGCTCGGACGAGCACACGCCGTGTCCGGCGAAGTGCGCACGGACATCCCTGTACGTGAAGCCCGCTGCGGCGGCCCGAGCCGCGATCGTGTCGGACAGCGTGTCCGCCATGGTGTTGAGGCTCTGGCGCTTGGCCACGGACCACGAGGTGCACGGGATGGACGCCTCCATCAGCCGGGGGTAGCCGACGATTTCGACGTCAGCGTGGGGAGCTCTCGATTTCACGGCCGCGTATACGGTGTCGAGCTTCACGGGAAGGGCCGCGACTGCAGCCGCCACGGTGCTCTGCACGTAGGCGGAGCATCCGTCGTCCGCCGAGAGGAGGCACGTGGTGAGCGCGTCCGTGAACCCGATGTCGTTACCGCCCACGGTCAAGGTGACCTTCGTCGCGCCGGCGAGCGCCGCATCCACTTGTGCCGCGGTGCCGCCCGCGGTCAGCACCGTCTCGGTGGTCGCAGTCGCACACGCGAACGACGTGGAGCTGACCCCCGCGTACGGTTTCGCCCAGACCGCCGAGTACGCGTTGGAGCTGCGGTGGCACTCGCCGCTCTCTGCGAGGTAGCCGCCGGCACCGTTGCCCGACGCGTACGAATCTCCCAGTGCCACATACGAGCCGGTGAGCTGCCCGGACGACAGGGCGGACGCGGGCGCCGCAGCCAATACTCCACCCGCGACAAGTGCTACGGCCGCGAACGCGGTCGCCATGATTCTGATGCACTTCACAGTGCCTCCATCCGTTGTGCATAATCCATTCGTTATGAAAGACGGACGTGATCGGGAGTCATGACGGCATCCCTCTACGATGGACCGGGTGAGCGAACTTCCGGGATGGTCCCACGTCTACTCGGGCAAGGTGCGCGACCTGTTCGTCCCCGCCGGGAGCGACGGCCTCGACGACACCGACAGCGTGCTGGTGGTGGCCAGCGACCGTGTCAGCGCCTTCGACCATGCGCTCGAGCCAGGAATCCCGGGTAAGGGCGAGTTACTCACCACCTTGAGCCTGTGGTGGTTCGACCAGCTCGACGATGTTCCGAACCATCTCATCCCCGACCACACCCTGGCCGGTGAGCGCGTGGTGGAGCGCATCCCTCGTGACGTCGCCGGGCGCTCGATGCTCGTGAAGCCGCTCGACATGTTTCCGATCGAGTGCGTCGTCCGCGGCTATCTCACGGGTAGCGGCTGGGCGGAGTACCGCGAATCGCAGAGCGTGTGCGGCATCCCCCTGCCGTCGGGGCTCCGCAACGGCGACCGCCTGCCGGAGCCCATCTACACCCCCGCGTGGAAGGCCCCGCTGGGTCAGCACGATGAGAACATCAGCTTCGAGCGCACGGTGGAGCTGGTGGGCGCCGACGTCGCAGAAGAGCTGCGGCGCGCATCCCTGCATGTCTATGAGCGTGGATCGGCCATCGCCGAAGCCCGCGGCGTCATCATCGCCGATACAAAGTTCGAGTTCGGCGCGGACCGCAGGACCGGGGAGATCACGCTCGCGGACGAGGTGCTGACCAGCGACTCCAGCCGGTACTGGGATGCAGCCGCCTACGCAGCGGGCAGCACACCGGAGGAGCGGATGGCGAGCTTCGACAAGCAGATCGTGCGCGACTGGCTCGCGGCGAACTGGGACAAGACGGGCACGCCGCCCGCGCTGCCGGCCGACATCGTCGAACGGACGGCCGAGCGCTACCGCGAGCTTCTGGAGCGCCTGACCGGCGAGTAGGGCGCATGCGCCTTGGCGCATGCGCCATGGCGCATGACCCGCGGTATAGCGTCGCCTCATGGACGCTGCACCCCCTCCCGCCACCGCCGCGATCGCGGACGCCGCCGTGCGCCTGGGCATCGCGGTCCATACGGCCCCGGTCGACCTCGTCGCCCTGCTTCCCGGGCGCCCGTTCGCCGGCCCGGCAGCCCCGGTGACGCATCTGGGCAGCGTGGATGTGCTGCTCGAGACGATCGACGATGCGCCTTTCGGCGCCGTCCTCGTGGTCGACAACGGCGGCCGCGACGACGAGGCCTGCGTCGGGGACCTCATGCTGCTGGAGGCGGCGACGGCCGGGATGTCCGGCGCGGTCATCTGGGGGCGGCACCGGGACACCGCGCAGCTGCGCGGGATCGGGCTGCCGGTGTTCAGCCGGGGTGCGCATCCCTTCGGTCCGCGGCGCGTCCCGCCGGCGGGCACGGCGATGCGCTCGGCGTTCCTGGACGGCGTCGCGGTCAGCCCGGCGCACTGGATCGTCGCGGACGACGACGGCGTCCTGGTGCTGGACGCGGCCGACCGCGACGCTCTGTTCGCCGAGGCCGCGCGCATCCAATCGGTGGAGGGCGCCCAGGCCGAGCGGATGCGCGCCGGCGCGTCCCTGCGCGACCAGCTCGACTTCGCGCGCTACCGCCGGATGCAGGCAGAAGACCCCACCCTCACTCTGCGCCGCTATCTCGCCGAGACCGGTGGGGCGATCGAGACCTGATCGGTCCCGAAATATCGGAGCGCGCTCGCCGGTTGGAGTGTGTATGGACCAACTCCTCCCCGCCGCTTCGACGATGGGTGCCGTGACCCTCCGCGTCGCCGATCTCGACCGGATGACGGCGTACTACCGCGACGCGGTCACGCTGCGCGTCCTCGCCTCGGAGGGCGGCCGGGTGGTTCTGGGCCGTGGCTCCGCACCCGCGGTCGTGCTGGAGCACGCACCGGAGCTGAAGCACGCCGCGCCGGGCGAGGCCGGGCTGTTTCACACCGCGATCCTCTTCGACAGCGAAGAAGCACTTGCGGCGGCCGTGTACTCGGTCGCCCGGCGCGCGCCCGGCACCTTCACCGGAAGCGCGGATCACCTGGTCAGCAAGGCCTTCTACTTCACCGACCCCGAGGGCAACGGCGTCGAGCTGTACTGGGATCGCGACCGGACCCTGTGGAGCTGGACGCACGGCCAGGTCGAGATGGCCACGCTCTTCCTCGACCCCCAGACATTCCTGTCCGAGCACCTCACGGAGCGCGGGGCCGCGCTCGCCGACTCCACGACGAACGACACGGCCGTCTTCGGTGACGCCGCCGTCGGGCACGTCCACCTCTCTGTGGGCGACGTCGCCACGGCCCGCGAGTTCTACGTCGATCGTCTCGGGTTCGAGGCGACGGCGGCGCTCGGCGGGTCCGCGCTCTTCGTCAGCGCGGGCGGCTACCACCACCACATGGCGATGAACACCTGGAACAGCGGGGGCGCCGGCCGTCGCCGGCTCGCCCTCGGGCTCGGGGAGGTCGAGATCCGGCTGCCCTCCACAGACGACGTGGGCGCCCTGGAGGAGCGGATGCGGCACTACGGCGTGCAGACCCGCGACGACGGACGGACGCTCGCCTTCGACGACCCGTGGGCGAACGCAGTGCGCGTGGTCGCCTGACCTCTCCCTGGGGACCCGATGTCGGAGGTGCCCGCCAGGCTGGTCGAGACAACACATCCCCCGTCGCTCAGGAGGAGCACATGCGCTTCGCATCCATCCGCATCGTCACGTCCGACGTCGACCGTCTCGCACGGTTCTACGAGGACGTGACGGGCGTCACTCCACTTCGCCCTGCGCCGGTGTTCGCCCAGTTCGAACTTCCGGGCGGCACCATCGCCATCGGCGGGGTCGAGACGGTCGCCATGCTGGGTGCCGCGGCTCCGCAGCCGGCGTCGAACGCCTCCGTGATCGTCGAATTCGAGGTGGACGACGTGGATGCGGAGTTCGCACGCGTGAGCCCCGCTGACGTCGTTCTCGAGCCGACGGTCATGCCGTGGGGCAACCGGTCGGCGCTCTTCCGCGACCCGGACGGCAACCTGGTCAACCTGTTCAGTCGCCCCGCCGGCTGAACCGGACGCGCAGCGAAACGCCCCCGGGCCCTGTTCGGGCGGCCGGGGGCGTCTCGGGTGTTCGACGCGCGCGATGCTGCGGGATGCGTCAGTCGGTGACGGGCGCGGCGTGGACGCCGTGCGGCGGCTCCTCGCCCGGGGCGGCATCCGTCGCGGGCGGCAGGTCGGCCGCGTGCGAGCCGTGCACGGTCGCATCCACCGGGACCGGAGCAGCATGCGCGCCATGCGTGGCGGCGGAGGCGCCGACGGCGTCGGGCGCGGCCGCTCCTTCCGGCGTACCCTGAGCGGCGCCGGCCTGGCCTGCCCACGCGGGCGGCTTGGGCCGCTCCCACCAGACGACGATCAGGGCGCCGAGGAAGGCGACGATCGCGGGCAGCAGCAGCGACTCCGACATGGCCTGGGTGAACCCGGCGTGCAGGAACTCGGGCAGCTCGGTGCCCGAGGTAGCGCCGGCGGCGTTGGCGGCCCCTCCGGGCGCCTTCGGCAGGTCGGCGGCGAGCCGGCCCGAGATAAGCGCGGCGATGGAGGCACTACCGAGCACCGCACCGATCTGACGCGTGGTGTTGAACACGCCGGAGCCGGCGCCCGCCTGGTTCATCGGCAGGTTGCGCGTGGTCGTGGTGGAGATCGGACCCCACACGCCCGACATCGCGATGCCCATCAGCGCGCTCGGGATGAGCAGCAGGAAGATGTTGACGTCCGGAGACAGCATCCGCGAGTAGAGGAACAGCGAGAAGGCGAACAGCACGAGCGCCGGAGTGGCGATGTTGCGTGGGTTCACCCGGTCGATCAGGCGGCCGACGAACGGCGCGAGCACACCCGAGAAGACCGCGGTCGGCGCGAGCATCAGCGCGGACTGCGTCGGGGTGAGGCCGCGCACGGTCTGGAAGTAGAACACCAGCGGCAGCGCCATGCAGGTCACCGCGAAGCCGACCGTGGTGATGGCGGCGTTCGAGAGCGAGAAGTTGCGGTCGCGGAACAGCGGGAGCGGCAGCAGCGGCTCCTTCTTGTTGACGGCCTGCCAGACGACGAACGCGGCGAGCACCACGATGCCGGCGATGATGAGTCCCCAGACCGAGATCGGGCCCCAGATGACGCCCCAGTCGTAGGTGCCGCCCTCCTGGATGCCGAACACGAGCAGGAACATGCCAACGGCCGACAGGATCACGCCGAGGATGTCGAAGCTGTGCGAGTGCGTCGGGAGCTTCGGCACGAGACGCATCGCGAGGATGAACGCCACGATGCCGACCGGAACGTTGATGAAGAAGATCCACTCCCAGCCGAGGCTGTCGACGAGCACGCCGCCCAGCAGCGGGCCGATCAGCGTAGCGACACCGGCGACGGCACCCCAGAGGCCCATGGCCGCACCACGGCGCTCCGGCGGGAAGATGCGGGTGATGACGGCCATCGTCTGTGGCGTCATCAGCGCAGCGCCGAGTCCCTGCACGACTCGGGCGGCGATGAGGAAGCCGATCGAGCCGGCGAACCCGCACCAGGCGGATGCCAGAGTGAAGATCACCAGGCCGATGAGGTACAGGTTCTTCGGTCCGAAGCGGTCACCGAGCCGGCCGGTGATCAGCAGCGGCACCGCGTAGGCGAGCAGGTAGGCGCTCGTCACCCAGATGACGGCGTTGTAGTCGGTGCCGAGGTTCAGGCCCTCCATGATCGACGGGTTGGCGACCGACACGATGGTGGTGTCGATCAGGATCATGAAGAATCCGATGACCAGCGCCCACAGGGCGGGCCACGGCTTCAGTTGGCGTTCCATAAGGTCTTCTCTCAGTGCTTGTCCTCGGACCAGGACACTACGCCGGTCTCGAGGTCTGCGATCAGGGATTCGAGCAGTGCCGCGTCGGCCGCGGCGAGGGCTCGTTGGTAGCGCACATCCAGCCAGTACTTGGCGGGAACTCCTCGCTCGGTCAGCTGCGTGACGGCATCATCCAGAACCGTCGTGTCGGCGCGGATGAGGGACACGCGTTTGCGGAGCAGCGCGATCACCGTCTCGATCGGCAGGTTGTGCGCCTCGCCGAGCCCGAGAGGGAACTCCGGGTACTCGTTGATGGGCGTGCCGATGATGTCGGTGATGCGCTCACCGAGCACGCGCGTGCCCGCGTCGGTGATCTCGTAAGTGGTGCGCTCGGGCCGGTTGCCCTCGCGCTCGGTGCCGGTGGCGCGCACGAATCCGTGCGCCTCCAGCCGGTCGACGGTGTGATAGAGCGAGCCCGGCCGCACCTTGACCAGCCGGTCCTCGGAGCGCTGCATGAGCGTCTGGTACATCTCGTACGGATGCGACGGACGCTCGGCGAGCAGCGCGAGCGCGGCGACGGCGAGTGGGGTGAGGGTGCGGGGTTCGGACATACCTTTTCGTGCTTCCGTGTTGATTATTCCATGAGGAATATACGGCACGGACCAATCCGCGTCAAGTAGCGTGAGGTCGTCGACAGGAAGGACCGGCCATGCTCTACGCCCTCCCGGGGAAACGCTCGCCCAAGGTGGCCGACGACGCCTGGGTGGCGCCGGGCGCGACTGTCGTCGGGGAGGTCGAACTCCAGGCCGGCGCGAGCGTCTGGTACGGCGCGGTGGTGCGGGCGGACAACGCCCCGATCGTCATCGGCCGCGACTCCAACCTGCAGGACAACGTGTCCGCCCACGCCGACCCCGCCTTCCCACTCACCGTCGGGGAACGCGTCTCCGTCGGCCACAACGCGGTGTTGCACGGCTGCACCATCGAGGACGACGTGCTGATCGGGATGAGCGCCACCGTCCTGAACGGCGCCCGCATCGGAGCCGGGTCGCTCGTCGCCGCGGGGGCGGTCGTCACGCAGGGCGCCGTCATTCCGCCGCGCTCGCTCGTGGCAGGCATTCCGGCGAAGGTGCGCAGGGAGCTGACCGACGAGGAGGTGCGCGGCATCGCCTTGAACGCGGCCGTCTACCTGGAGAAGACGGCTCAGCACCGCGCCGCGGTGGCGCTCGACTGACGCCGCCGAATCCTGCTCACGCGGTCAGTGACGGGGCTTCGACATCCTGTCGATGAACGCCAGGGCGACCGCGGAGAGGATGAAGATCGTGTGGATGACGACCTGCCAGAACACGCCCTCCGAGGTGTAGCGCTCCGACCCGAGAGCCCCGCCACCCGCGATCCCGAGGTCGCCGACAGCGATGAACGTCTTCAGGAGGTGGATGGACGAGATCCCGATGATCGCCATCGCCAGCTTCACCTTGAGCACGTTCGCATTGACGTGCGAGAGCCACTCCGGCTGGTCCGGATGACCCTCGACCTTGACCCGGGACACGAAGGTCTCGTACCCGCCGATGATCACCATGATCAGCAGGTTGGCGATCATGACGACATCGATGAGCCCGAGCACGGCGAGCATCACGTCCGCCTCTTTGATCGCGCCGGGATGCGCGATCACATCCTCGGCGAGATGCCACAACTCGGTCATGAACACCCAGACGTAGATCAGCTGCGCGGCGATCAGGCCGAGGTAGAGCGGCGCCTGCAGCCACCGGCTCGCGAAGATCAGCGCGGCGATCCCGCTGCGGACCGGGCGGTTGCCGGCGGGTGCGCTCGGCGTCGGATGGGCGGCGGAAGGCGGGGCAGGTGCGTCGACGAGCTCGGTCACGGTGTCCTCAGCGTTGTGGGGGCAAGGGGCCACCACAGCCTAGAGAGATATTCTTGAGAGAACGCTCAGGCGTCGAGCATCGCCCGGTTCAGGGCGATCAGCTGCTCGGCGAACATCCGGGCACCACCCTGCGCCGGATGCCGCACCGCCGGCGCCTCGATGCCCGCTTCGGCGAGCGCCCCCTGGGCCTTTCGACCCACCGCGACGATCGTCTCGACGCCCAGAGCGCGGATCAGTTCGAGCGCGACGGGAGCGCCCTGCCGCACCTCCGAGGACCGCGGGGTGCGGTTGGTCTGCGGACGCCCGGCGATGAAGGGATGGTGCGGGTAGATCGGCCACGACAGCGGCAGCGGGCCGCGCCAGTCGCGCATCGTCTCCCACACCACGCGGCTGGATGCCTCCCACGGCGCCTGCGGCTGCGGCGGGAGCTCCAGCCCCGGCAGCACCCCGGCCTCCACCTCGCGCACCGACGTGAACGGCACCCCGGTGACCGTCATGCCGCGCCATCCCGGAGCCTCGCCGAGAAGCAGGATGGGCGCGTGCTCGATCTCGAGGTAGCGGCGGAGGTTGCGTTCGCGAAGCCCACTCAGCTCGTCGGCACCGTAGAGCAGCTCGGCGTCGTCGGGCACCGGAACCGCCCGGATCATGCCGAAGAAGTCGTCCAACACCCGACCAGGCTACGGCCGAACACCGACACGGGGATGCCCGGTTGCGGCGAGCGCCCGATCCACCTCTGCGAGCGGGAAGGTCTCGCCCACCTGCTCGGCGAAGGGATAGCGCTGCCACGCGCCGACCAGGAAGCGGACCGCCTGCTCCAGGTGGCGGGGAGCGTAGTTGTGGACGCCCCGGATGGTGAGGAGCCGGCGGACCAGCTGCTCCGGCGCGATGTCGAGCTCCGGGCCGGGCGATACCGAACCGACGAGCACGAGAACGCCGCCGACATCCACGGCGCTGAACAGCGAGCGGACGGCCGCGGGATTGCCCGAGAGTTCGAGGGCGATGGTCGGAGCCGGGGAACGGCCGCCCGTCTTCGCGAGCACGGCGGCGAGCCCCGCAGGCGAGCCCGGGGCCGCACGGGGGTCTGCGACAGCGGAGGCGCCGAACGCGCGGGCCGCCTCACGCCGCTCGGGCAGGGGGTCGCTGACGACGACGCGCGCGCCCGCCTCCACCGCCATCGCCGAAGCGGTGAGGCCGAGCATCCCGGCGCCGGCGATGAGCACGAGCGCACCCTCGAGGGGAACGATCACCGATGCTGCGTCCAGCGCGGCGGCGACCGTGGCCGTCGCGCAGGACGCCGGCGCGAGCACCTCGGCCGGGATGTCATCGGGAACCCGCACGAGCGGCGTGCCGTCGAGGATGTGCGCGTGCGTCGCGAAGCCGCCCGACAGCTCCCAGCCGCGGCGCATCCGCTCGTGGCCGTACTTCTGGAGGCTCAGGCACTTCTGTGGAAGGCCGCGCCGGCAACGCACGCACCGGCCGCACGGCACGGCGACGGACCACACGATCCGCTCACCCAGCGCCACCCGGTGACCGTCGGTCGTCTTCGCCCCGCCCCGCCCGAGCGCGACGACGCGGCCCACCTGCTCGTGGCCGAGCACGAGCGGCGCGGGCGCCTGCCGGTGGCCGAGCACCGTGTGGATGTCGGATCCGCACACCGTCGCGAGCTCCACTTCCACGAGCACATCGCCGGGTGCGAGGCGGACCCCCGGCACCGCTACCGCCTCGTGCGCGTGTCCCTCGCCCGGCCACACCATCGCCGTGGCGGACGGGAACACGCTGACCCCCATCCCGAGGCGCGCCGGTGGTTCGACGACGCGCGGGGTGACCGCCTTGATGGTCATCGGATCCTCTCGTGGCGGGTCTGCAGCGTGCCGTCAGGCTAGGAGACGGTTGCGACGGCGCGCGCAACTGACGGTAAAGCGGGAGTGAACGACGGGAGACCGGACGGGGGTGTATTGCACTTCATCGCCGATCGGCGCAGAATTGCAGCATGGCCGATGGCGACAACACCCGCGAGTTCGATCCCGACATCGTCACCGACTTCCGGGAGCGGATGTCGTACGGCTCGTACCTGGACCTCGAGACGCTGCTCAGCGCGCAACGGCCCGTGAGCCGGCCCGCGCACCACGACGAACTGCTGTTCATCATCCAGCACCAGACGACCGAACTGTGGCTCAAGCTGGTCCTCCACGAGCTGGAGTCCGCACGTGACCTCCTTCGAGCGGACGACCTCTCGCCGGCGCTCAAGCGGATCGCCCGCGTCAAGCACATCCAGCGCACCCTGACCGAGCAGTGGTCGGTGCTCGCGACCCTCACTCCGACCGAGTACGCCGAGTTCCGCGGGTTCCTCGGCAACTCGTCGGGCTTCCAGTCGTACCAATACCGCGCTGTCGAGTTCGTGCTCGGAAACAAGAACCGTCGCATGCTCAGCGTGTTCGAAAGCGACCCGGCCGCCCACGCCCTGCTCGCCCAACTCCTGGAGGCGCCCAGCATCTACGACGAGTTCCTGCGATACCTGGCGCGTGCCGGCTTCGCGGTGCCGTCCGCGCTGCTGGAGCGGGACGTGACGCAGGCCCACACCTTCACCCCGGAGCTGGTGCCCGTCTTCAGGGACATCTACGAGCACGCGAACGACCACTGGCGCGAATACGAGGCGTGCGAGGAGTTCGTCGATCTGGAGGACAACTTCCAGCTCTGGCGCTTCCGCCATCTCAAGACCGTCCAGCGCACCATCGGCATGAAGACCGGGACCGGTGGATCGAGCGGCTCGGCCTTCCTCCAGAGGGCCCTCGACCTCACGTTCTTCCCCGAGCTCTACGCCGTCCGCACCGAGATCGGCTCGCCCGCATGAGCGACGCGCATCCCGGATCCGGCGACGCCTCCGCCACCGACGCCTACCTCACGGTCGACGCCGTCTGGAACGGCCACCGCTTCCTCGGTCCGACCACCTTCCGAAGCGACGGCGAGCGCCTGCACCCTGTCGACGACATCCCGGCGCGCGCGCCCCATCGCCACCTCGGCGGGACACTCTTGCCCCGCCTCACCGACCACCACACGCATCTCGGACTGACCGACCAGCCCGCCGTCTTCGCCGGTGGCATCACGCACGCGATCGACCTCGGCTGGATGCCGGCCATCGCTGCGGGCTGGCTCACCGACGATCTCGCCCGGCCCTCCGTCTCCATCGTGGGCTCGCTCATCACGTGCCGGGGCGGCTACCCGGTCAATGCCGGGTGGGGGCCGCCGGGCTCCTCGACGGAGGTCGGGGGCGAACGCGAAGCGCGGCTGGCGGTGCGGGAGAACATCATGGTGGGAGCCTCCCGCATCAAGGTCACTCTCAATACCGAGGCGGGCGAAACGGTGGACGACCGCACCCTCCACGGAATTGTGAGCGAATCCCACGCGCATGGCGTTCCCGTCACCGTCCATGTCGAGGGCGACGGCCAGACCGCTCGCGCCGTCCACGCAGGCGCCGACCAGCTCGCCCACACCCCGTTCACCGAGCAGGTGGACGACGACCTGATCGCCGAGAGCGTCCGCCGGGGCATCGGCTGGGTCAGCACCCTCGACATCCACGGCTGGGGCGACCCGACCGAGCAGCACGCCATCGCCTCCGACAACCTGGGCCGGTTCGCGAGTGCGGGCGGCCGGATCCTGTACGGAACCGACCTCGGCAACGGACCGCTGGCCGTCGGCGTCAACGCCCGGGAGCTGCGCGGAATGCTCGAGGCGGGCGTCCATCCCGACGCCGTGCTGCGCTCGATCGCCGGGCTCCGCCGCGCCGACGACGGACGTGCGCCGACGATCGGCCCCCGGCTGGCGTGGGTCGAGGGGACCGCTCCGAGCGATCCGGCCGCCCTTCCCGACTGGCTCGCCTCCGCCCGCGGCCTCACCGTACGAGCCCTGACCACGACGCCCGAGCACGTCGACGGCCCCGGCGCCGCAGCCCCGGCCCACCCCGCTCCCGCTCCCGCTCCCGCTCCCGCCCCCACTCCTCCCGAGGACCTCGCATGACCGACTTCGACACCGCCCCTCCCCGCTCCCTCGCACCCGACGCTCTCACCGCGGCGCGCGAGCGGGACGCCGCCGACCCGCTCGCCGCCTTCCGCAGCCGTTTCGTCGGAATCGACGACGGCAGCAACGCCGTCACCGCCTACTTCGACGGCAATTCGCTCGGCCGTCCGACGCGCGCGAGCCTCGACGGCATCCAGCGTTTCCTGATCGATGGATGGTCGGACCGCCTGATCCGCGGGTGGGACGAGGAGTGGATGGAGTTGCCGTTCACGATCGGAGACCAGCTTGGCCGGGTCGCCCTCGGGGCGGCGCCCGGCCAGACGTTCGTCGGCGACTCCACGACGGTCCTCCTCTACAAGCTGGCACGCGCCGCGGTGGACAGCCTCCCCGAGCGCAGCGAGATCGTGCTCGACACCGACAACTTCCCCACCGATCGCTACCTCCTCGACGGCATCGCGCGTGAGCGCGGCCTGACGCTGGTGTGGATCGAGGCGGACACGGAAGCGGGCGTCACGCCCGAGCAGGTCGCGGCCGCCGTCGGCCCGCGGACGGCGCTGGTCGTGCTCAGCCACGTCGCGTATAGGTCCGGCTTCCTGGCCGACCTGCACGCCATCACGCGGATCGTGCACGACGCGGGCGCGCTCGTGCTGTGGGACCTCTGCCACTCCGCCGGCTCGGTCCCGGTCGAGCTCGATGCCGCCGACGTCGACCTCGCGGTCGGCTGCACCTACAAGTACCTGAACGGCGGCCCCGGCTCCCCCGCCTTCGGCTACGTGAACGCCCGGCTCATCCCGCACCTGACCCAGCCCATCCAGGGGTGGATGGGCGCGAGCGACGTCTTCCTGATGGGACCGGAGTACCGCCCCGCGGAGGGCATCCGGCGCTTCCTCAGCGGCACGCCGCCCATCGTCGGGATGCTCGCCATGCGCGACACCATCGGGATGATCGAGGAGGCCGGCATCGAGGCCGTCCGCGCCAAGTCGGTGGCGTTGACGGAGTTCGCCATCGCTCTCGCCGACGAGTGGCTCACCCCGCTGGGTGCCACCCTCGCCACACCGCGCGAGCCGGAGCGCCGTGGCGGCCACATCACCCTGCGTCACCCGGCCATGCGCGAGGTCACGGCGCTGCTCTGGGAGCGGGACGTCATCCCGGACTACCGCGACCCCGGTGGTCTGCGCGTCGGCCTCTCGCCGCTGAGCACCTCGTTCGAGGAGGTCTGCGCCGGGATGGCGGCCGTGCGCGACGCGCTCGGCGAGCTCACGCATGACTGAGGCCGCCGCCCGCGACGACCTCGAGGCCACGAGCGGCAGCGCGACGGCGCTGCTGCGCACGGTCGTCGGCAGCGTCCTCCGCCCGATCGGAGGATGGATGAGCGCGGCGGGCGCTGTGCGGCTCATGGACGACCTGGGGGTCCCGTCCACGACCGCGCGGTCGAGCCTTGCGCGACTGTGCTCGCGGGGGGTCCTCCGCCGGGAGCCCCGGGACGGGATCCCCGGGTACGCGCTCGAGCCGGCCGCCGTCTCGATGCTGGAGAGCGGGGATGCGCGCATCTTCGGCGAACGCACGGAAGCCTCCTCCTGGTGCCTGCTGTCGTTCTCCTTTCCCGAGCGCCGGCGGGCGAGCCGTGACCGGCTGCGCCGCCGGCTCGCGTCGCTCGGCTGCGGCAGCGTCGCCGACGGTCTGTGGATCGCGCCCGCCGCATTGGAGGACGAGGTCGCAGCGGCGGTCGGCATCCCCTCCGACGACCATGGCGTCGTCGCGCTGTTCGCCGACACCGTTCCCCGAGGCGACCTCGCCGCCGGCCTCGCGCGCTGGTACGACCTTCCCGCGATCCGCGCCGTCCACGAGTCGTTCGTGGGGCACTTCTCGGGGGTTGCCGCGCCCGCGGACGACGGCCAGGCCTTCGCCCTGTGGATGCGCGCGCTCGACGAGTGGCGCGTCATCCCCTACCGCGATCCCGGCCTGCCCTCCGCAGCCCTCCCTGCCGGCTGGCCGGGAGCCGCGTCTGCTGCGCTCTTCCAGCGGCTGCGGACCGACCTCGAAGGCCGTGCCGTCGCCTACGCGGCCGCCGTCGCAGCGTCGGACCGCACTGTCGGCGCCGCACGGTAGAATCGTCAGCGAACCCCCACCCCGACGCCCGAGTGAGCGGAGTATCCCCGTGCCGACGATCGTTGTTGAAGTGATGCCCAAGGCCGAGCTGCTCGACCCGCAGGGCAAGGCGGTCGCCCGTGCGCTCGCCCGCACCGGCCGCGGCGGGGTCACCGGCGTCCGCGTCGGCAAGCGCTTCGAGCTGACCGTCGACGGACCGATCGACGACGAGTTGCGCGCGACCGTGCAGGAGATCGCCGACGAGATCCTCTCGAACTCCGTGATCGAAGACGTGGTGGGCATCCACTACCCGGCGGAGGTCGACGCCTGATGCGCATCGGCGTCATCACGTTCCCCGGCTCGCTCGACGACCGCGACGCGCTCCGCGCCGTCCGACTCGCCGGCGCAGAGCCGGTCTCGCTCTGGCACGGCGAGCACGACCTGCAGGGCGTCGACGCCCTAGTGCTCCCCGGCGGCTTCAGCTACGGCGACTACCTGCGCTGCGGCGCCATCGCCTCCCTCTCGCCGATCATGACCGAGGTCGTGGATGCCGCTGCCAAGGGCATGCCGGTGCTCGGCATCTGCAACGGCTTCCAGATGCTGGCTGAGGCGCACCTCGTCGCCGGCGGGCTCATCCGCAACGACCACGGCACGTTCATCCGCCGCGACCAGCACCTGACGGTCGAGAACGCGCAGACGCCCTGGACCAATGGCTTCGAGCAGGGCCAGGAGATCGTCATCCCGCTCAAGAACGGCGAGGGCGGCTTCATCGCCTCCGCCGACGAGCTGGTGCGGCTCGAGGGCGAGGGGATGGTCGTCTTCCGTTACGCGGGCGTCAACCCGAACGGCTCCCTTAACGACATCGCGGGCGTCCGCAACGAGCGCGGCAACGTCGTCGGCCTGATGCCGCACCCCGAGCACGCAGTCGAGCCCGGCTTCGGCCCGGACACCCACGACGCCATGCGCTCGGGCACCGACGGCCTGACGTTCTTCACGTCCGTCATCCGCTCGGCGCTCGTCGAGGCGTAAGCGCCCGCTACTTCGCGGCCGACTTCCGCGGCTTCTTGACCTTCGGCGGCATCCGGCCGACCTGCTCCAGCGCCACGCCGATCCACTCGCGCAGCCTGTCCGGGTCGTCCTTCCACGCCTCGGGCAGCGAGACGTAGGCGACCATTCCGCGGGCCGGAGGGCCGTACGGTCCGGTGCCCTCGATTCCGAGCAGTCGGGCGCGCACGTCCTCGTCGGGCAGGCGAACCCCCAGTTGGTCGCCGAACAGCCCGGCGAACATGTTGCCGTTCACGAAGGCGCAGAGGTTCGCGAACATCGGCTTGACCTGGACGCCTGGCGCCTCGGGCACCACCGACCGGAACAGCTCCTCGGTCTCCTTCGACGGGCGCGGAACATGCATGGCGGCCTCCTCGCGCTCACCCTAGCCGTGCGCCGCGACCCAGGGGTATCGGTTTTGGGAACCGCGACGCCCATCCCGGACACTTCATGATGTGAGGGGAATCCAACTCGACGAGCCTGCAGTGCTCAAACGCGTCAACGCCGGTGACGCGGATGCGTTTGGAGCGCTGTTCGATCTGCACCACGACCGCGTCTTCCGCCAGGCGATGCGGCTGACGTCGTCCATCCACGACGCCGAGGATGTGACGGCCGTCGTCTTCCTGGAGGCCTGGCGCCGTCGCGACGCGATGCGCGTCGTGAACGGCTCGGTCGTCGGGTGGCTGCTGGTCATGACGAACTTCGTCTTCCGCAACTATGCGCGGTCCTCCCGTCGCTACCGCGAAGGCCTGCAGCAGCTCCCACCGCCCGAGAATGCGCCCGATCACGCCACCGTCGTGGACGACCGGATCGACCGGGATGCGCGCCGCAGCGCCTTGCGCACGGCGCTCGCCACCCTGCCCAAGCGCGACCAGGACATCCTGACCCTCTGCGTACTGGAGGAGCTCAACACTGCCGAGGCCGCCGAAGCACTCGGGATCGCCCCCGGCACCGTGAAATCGCGGCTCTCCCGGGCCAAGGGCCGGCTGGCCGCACTCCTGAACGACGACGCACCTCAGACGAACGGAGGAGAGCGATGAACGACGAGCCCACCTTCGACCCCCGTCGCAAGGCGGCGATCCGCGACCTGGTGGTCGCCAACGCGGCAGCGCATCCCGGACGCGCCGGAGGGCAAAAGCGCACCGCGCTCGTCGCGACGCTGGTGATCCTCGCGGTCAGCATCTCGGGCGGCACGGTCGCCTACGCGCTAGGGACCGGCCTCCTCGACCCGAAGCCGGTCGTGACGCAGACGCCGACACCGACGCCGACGGTCACGCCGACGCCGACTCCCACGCCGACCCCGACACCCAAGGGAGATCGTGTCGGCGAAGACCACGCCATCGCATCGTGCGCCGCCTTGAACCACATGTTTCAGGGTGACGGAGCCTCCGAAGAGGAAACGAGGGCGAACGCCCGCGAGCGCGGGGCGCTGGCCGTTGCAGAAGCGAGGAATGCGCGCGCCACCGATCCGCAGTGGAACGAATTGGCGGGCGCGGTGACAGCCGCAGCGGACCGCCTCAACGAATACCTGGACAACAATTCGCCGGCCGGCGTCGAAGCGCTCGAATCCGCCGGCGCTGAGGCGCAAGCCGTGTGTGCGCCGCTTGGTGTGACCGTCACACTGCAGCAGGGCTGACTCCGTGCGAGCAGGGTGGCGCCTGCCGATTCCCCGGCGCGGGGAACCTGAACGCTGCCCGGCCTGACCCCTCTCCGCTGCCGGTAGACTGGACACATCCCCGCCCAGCCCCGCCCCGACTGGAGTGCCCGCGTGACCGACACCACCACCACGCACGTCGTCGACACTGTCGCGAACGCGACCGAGACCCCGGAGCGGGAGCAGCCGTTCGCGGCGCTCGGGCTCAAGGAGGACGAGTACGCCCGCATCCGCGAGATCCTCGGCCGCCGGCCCACCAGCGGCGAGCTGGCCATGTACTCGGTGATGTGGTCGGAGCACTGCTCCTACAAGTCGTCGAAGATCTACCTGCGGCAGTTCGGGCAGAAGGTCAGCCCCGCCATGAAGAAGAACCTCATGGTCGGCATCGGCGAGAACGCCGGCGTCGTGGATGTGGGCGAGGGCTGGGCCGTCACCTTCAAGGTGGAGTCGCACAACCACCCCTCCTACATCGAGCCGTTCCAGGGCGCCGCGACCGGCGTCGGCGGCATCGTCCGCGACATCATCTCGATGGGCGCACGTCCGGTCGCCGTGATGGACCAGCTGCGTTTCGGCGCCATCGACAACCCCGACACCGCACGCGTCGTGCACGGCGTCGTCTCCGGCATCTCCTTCTACGGCAACTGCCTGGGCCTGCCGAACATCGGCGGCGAGACGTACTTCGACTCCGTCTACCAGGGCAACCCGCTGGTCAATGCGCTGTCCGTCGGCGTCCTTCGGCATGAGGACCTGCACCTCGCCAACGCGTCCGGCGCCGGCAACAAGGTCGTCCTGTTCGGTGCACGCACCGGCGGCGACGGGATCGGCGGGGCCAGCATCCTTGCGTCCGACACTTTCTCCGCCGGCGGCCCGACGAAGCGTCCTGCTGTTCAGGTGGGCGACCCGTTCGCCGAGAAGGTGCTCATCGAGTGCTGCCTGGAGCTGTTCCGCGACAAGCTCGTGGAGGGCATCCAGGACCTCGGCGCCGCCGGCATCTCGTGCGCGACCAGCGAGCTCGCCTCGAATGGCGACGGCGGGATGTTCATCGAGCTCGACAAGGTGCTGCTGCGCGACCCGAGCCTCACGGCGGAGGAGATCCTCATGTCGGAGAGCCAGGAGCGCATGATGGCCGTCGTCAAGCCCGAGTTGCTTGACGCCTTCCTCGCCGTCACCGCCAAGTGGGATGTCGAGACCAGCGTCCTGGGCGAGGTCACCGAGACCGGCCGCCTCGTCATCAACTGGAACGGCGAGGAGATCGTCAACGTCGACCCGCGCACCGTCGCGGTCGACGGCCCGGTGTACGAGCGTCCGGTCGCCTATCCCACGTGGATCGACGCCCTCCAGGACGACTCGGCCTCCGTGCTCGCCCGCCCGACCACCGGCGACGGGCTGCGTGAGCAGACGCTGGCCCTGCTCGGCAGCGCCAACCTGGCCGATAAGGGCTGGATCACCGACCAGTACGACTACTTCGTCGGCGGCAACACGGCCCTCGCCTTCCCGGACGACGCCGGCATGATCCGCGTCGACGAGGAGTCGGGCCTCGGCTTCGCCATCGCGACCGACGCCAACGGCCGCTACTGCCAGCTCGACCCGAAGCAGGGCGCCAAGCTCGCGCTCGCCGAGGCGTACCGCAACGTCGCCGCCTCCGGCGCCACCCCGGTCGCCGTCACCGACTGCCTCAACTTCGGCAGCCCGGAGAACCCCGAGGTCATGTGGCAGTTCTCGCAGGCCGTCGAAGGCCTGTCAGACGCCTGTCTGGAGCTGGAGATCCCCGTCACCGGCGGCAACGTCTCCTTCTACAACCAGACCGGCGACACCCCGATCTTCCCGACTCCGGTCGTCGGCGTCCTCGGCGTGATCGACGACGTCGCCCGGCGCATCCCGAGCGGCTGGCAGGACGAGGGCGAGAACATCTACCTCCTCGGCACCACCCGCGAGGAGCTCGACGGCTCGGCCTGGGCGGGAACCATCCACGGCCACCTCGGCGGTCACCCGCCGGCGGTCGACCTTGCCGCGGAGCGTTCGCTCGCCGAGGCGCTGCACGCGGCGTCGGTCGAGGGGCTCATTTCGTCGGCGCACGACCTCGCCGACGGCGGCCTCGCTCAGGCCCTCGCCGAGAGCGTCATGCGCTTCGGCGTCGGCGCCCGCGTCTGGCTGACCGAGATCGAGGAGCGCGACGGCGTGGATGCGGCGACCGCCCTGTTCTCGGAGTCGACCGCCCGCGTCCTCGTGACCGTCCCGCGCGAGGACGACGTGAAGTTCCGCGGTCTGTGCGAGGGCCGCGGCATCCCGAACCTGCGCATCGGGGTCACCGACGCCGAGGTTGGCGCCCAGCCCGTGCTCGAGGTGCAGGACCTCTTCACGATCGGCCTGGAGGAGCTCCGCGGCGTGCACCGCTCCACCCTCCCGGAGCACTTCGGCCCGACGGTCGCCTGACGCGCCTCACTCCCCGCCCAGCCAACAGCTCCTCACTTTCTCCGCCCGACACGCCGTCGGAGGGCCGAATTACTGAGGAGGCGTTGGGCGCCGACGATACGGTGAGCGCATGACCCGTGCGCGCGCCGACGAGCTGCCAGTGCGTCCGCTCCTCTCCCGGCGCGCACGTCGCGTCGTCTCCGTCACCGCTCTCGTCCTGCTGTGCGTGCTCATCCTCGCCAGCCTGGCGTCAGCGTCGCCGTGGCCGTCGGCCCTCGTGATCCGCAGCGTCTTCGAGAAGGGCGCCGCCGAGACGGTCGCCGAGATGAAGCCGTTCGTGCCGACGACCGGCATCCACGCGCAGACCGGTCTGCGGTACGCGCCGGGATCGCCGGACACAACCTTCGACGTCTTCCGCCCGGACACCGCCGACGAGCCGTTGCCCACGGTGGTGTGGATCCACGGAGGCGCCTGGATCTCGGGCGCGAGCGAGAACGTCGACCCGTACCTGCAGATCCTCGCCGCCGACGGGTTCACGACGGTCGGCCTGAACTACACCGTCGGGCCGGAGGCGACCTATCCGACCGCCGTCCGCCAGCTCAACGAGGCGCTCGCCTACCTCACCGCGCACGCCGACAGCCTCGGCATCGACCCCGACCGGATCGTCCTGGCCGGCGACTCCGCGGGTTCGCAGCTCGCCAGCCAGCTCGCGGTGATGACGACGAACCCGGAGTACGCCAACCTGTTGGGCATCGCCCCTGCGCTGGAGCCGAGCCAGCTCTCGGGAGTCGTTCTGAACTGCGGTGTGTACGACCTGGGTGCACTGGCAAGCCTGACCGGCATCGACGGGTGGGGATTCAAGACGGCCCTGTGGTCGTACAGCGGCACCAAGGAGTGGTCGCAGACCTACGTCGGGTCGACCATGTCGACCATCCAGCACATCACGCCCGACTTCCCGCCGACCTACATCTCGGGCGGCAACGGCGACGGTCTGACCTGGACGCAGTCGGTCCCGATGGCGGAGGCACTGCGCTCGAAGGGCGTGGACGTGACGGAGCTGTTCTGGCCGGCGGAGCACCAGCCGGCCCTCCCGCACGAGTACCAGTTCCACCTCAAGTTCGCCGAGGCGCACCAGGCGCTGGAGGCGACGCTCCGGTTCCTCCACGCACACACCTAGCGGGCGGCGGCCTCCGCGGCGGCGAGTTCCGCCTGGCGCCGTGTGAACAGGCGCACGCGCTGCTGGGTGAGCAGGATGCCGGCGATCACGACGAGCGCGCCGACCGGCTCGTTCCAGGTGAGGTGCTCCCCGAGGATGAGGATGCCCAGCGCGACGCCGACGACGGGCGTGACGTACGTGACGCCCGAGGTGAGCGTCGGTCCCCACGCGCGGAGCACGTTCATGTTCCAGATGTAGACGACACCGGTTCCGAGTGCCCCGAGTGCGAGCAGCGACAGCAGCACCGGCCAGCTGAATGTGATCGGGTGCCACGCGATCACCGGGGTCAGGATGATCATGATCACGGCCGCCAGCCCGATGTTGAGGAACGCGCTCGTCGTCGCCGACACCTCCCGCGGGCTGATGAAGCGGCGGATGTAGCCGAAGCTGAACCCGTAGCAGGTGACGGCGCCGAGGCAGGCGAGCTGGCCCCAGAGACTGCCGGCGAGCGCATCCACTGCCCACGGGCCCACCACGATGACGACGCCGACGATGCCGACGAGGACGCCGAGCACTTGGTCGCGGTTCAGCTTCTCGACACGGAAGGCCGCGGTCGCGAGGATCGCCGTCGTGATCGGCGTGACCGCGTTGTAGATGCTCGCGAGACTCGACGAGACGTACTGCTCGGCCCAGGCGAAGAGGAGGAACGGGATGACGCAGTACGTCACCGCGACCACCGAGAAGTGCACCCACACGATCGGCTCGCGCGGCAGCCGGACGCGCATGATCAGGGCAATGATGCCCAAGGTCACCGCGCCGAAGACGAGTCGCGCCCAGGCGACCTGCCCGAAGCTCACCCCGGTGAGGGCGACTTTCATGAACAGGAAGCTGGCGCCCCAGATGAGCCCCATGGCGATGAACTGAACGGCGACCTTCACCATCTGACGCTATCGGTCGCCACCGACGCGGACCAGCGGGAATCGGACGAGGATGCATCAGATCCGGCCAGCGTCGCCGGCGCGCTCACGAGATGGTTGAAAACCGGTCGCTCTGTATTGATAACCTTCCGGTCGGGGGGACAATGACTCGTCAGACTACTCAGCGCCGCATCGTGACGCTCGCGGGCGCCGCCGTCGCGCTCGGCGCCATGCTCACCGGGTGCGCGCTCTTCGCGGGAGCAGCGCCGCGCCCGGTGTCGGCGCACACGCACCATTCGACTCCGAAGCCGCACGCGACGCCGAGTGCGACGCGCACGCCGGCCTCGCCCACGCCGTCACCGGTGGCCGCACCTCCGCCGCCGCCTCCGACACTGACGCCGGTCGCCCAGGGGACAGTTGTGGCCGAGGGCAACGTCGCGTCGCCCAAGGGCAGCATCCACTTCCACTACCGGATGGTGTCGAACGGCGACAACACGTACTCGGCGGTCTACACCGACTTCACGTCGACCGTTCCCGTTCCCGTGTCCGTCACGCTGTTGGAACTTCCGCCGAGCGTGGGCGACGGGCTGACCTATCACGGGATCGGCGATCACCAGCTCGGCGGACCCACCACCTCCGCCGCTCCGGCGTCCTCCGCGCCTCTCGGCTACGTCGGCAACGCGTCCTTCCTGGGAACCTTGGTGACGTACTCGTCCGTCGCCTCTCCCGACGGTGTGCCGCTCGAACTCGGCCCCGACAAAGTCCTCGCCGTGAACACCATCCACTGGTCGATCCCGCCCCGGCAGACGAACGTTCACCCTGTCGACGGGGGCACTCGGCCGCACGCGTCGGGAGCCGTCACGGCGACCACCGCATCCGGCGCGCCCGCGAGCTACGTGGTCGGGAGCGACGACACCTTCGACATCGTGGCGGAGCGCTTCGGCATCACGTCACAGGCACTGCTCTGGCTCAACGCGAACGGGCAGCAGTTCGACGGCCGGCTGAACCTCTACCAGGGCACCACCCTGAACCTGGATCCGGAAGCGCTCTGAGCCGCTCTACCCGCTGACCGTCGCCCGCGGCAGGATGGGAATACCTCACCGCCTGTCGCGTTGTATGCATTTGCATAGAAACGGCGAGAACAACCAGAGGAGCCAGACATGCAGTACGGAATCTTCTCCGTCAGCGACATCACCCGGGACCCGGTCTCCGGTGAGACGCCGAGCGAGGCGGAGCGCATCGACGCGATCGTGAAGATCGCGACCCACGCGGAGGAGGTCGGCCTGGACGTCTTCGCGATCGGCGAGCACCACAACCCGCCGTTCTTCTCCTCGTCCCCCACCACCCTGCTGGCCCACATCGCCGCCCTCACCGAGAAGCTGACGGTCACCACCTCGACCACGCTGATCACGACCAACGACCCGGTGCGCATCGCCGAAGAGTACGCGATGCTCCAGCACCTCTCGAAGGGACGCATGGATCTGATGGTCGGCCGCGGCAACACCGGCCCCGTCTACCCGTGGTTCGGTCAGGACATCCGGCAGAGCCTGCCGTTGGCGCTCGAGAACTACAACCTCCTGCACCGGCTGTGGCGTGAGGACGTCGTGGACTGGGAGGGACGCTTCCGCACCCCGCTGCAGGGCTTCACCTCCACTCCGCGGCCCCTCGACGACGTTCCGCCGTTCGTGTGGCACGCCAGCATCCGCACGCCGGAGGTCGCCGAGCAGGCCGCCTTCTACGGCAACGGTTTCTTCGCCAACAACATCTTCTGGCCGAAGGAGCACTTCCAGCGGCTGATCGCGTTCTACCGCGAGCGCTTCGAGCACTACGGCCACGGCACCGCTAAGGAGGCGATCGTCGGACTCGGCGGCCAGGCCTTCATCGCGAAGAACTCGCAGGACGCCAAGAACCAGTTCCGTCCCTACTTCAACGAGGCGCCCGTCTACGGCAACGGCCCGACGATGGAGGAGTTCACGGACGCCACGCCGCTCAGCGTCGGCAGCCCGCAGGAGATCATCGACAAGACCCTCACGTTCCGCGAGTGGGCCGGCGACTACCAGCGCCAGCTGTTCCTCATGGACCACGCGGGCCTGCCGCTGAAGACGGTGCTCGAGCAGCTCGACCTGCTGGGCGAGCACGTCATCCCGGTGCTGCGCAAGGAGACCGAGGCCCGCAAGGACCCGGAGACGCCGGATGCGCCCACCCACGAGTCGCTGGTGAAGGCGAAGTACGGCGACGCCGACCCGCGCCAGCCGCGTCCCAACGCGAACCGCGGCGACAACGTGACCGGCGGATCCCCGTACCAGGACACCGAGGCCGAGGTCGAGGCGAGCTACCCGGCGCTCTGACGCCGACGCTCACGCTCACCGAGAACTCGATACTCGATCCGAGAGAAGGACAGACCATGACCACTACCGACAAGCGGCCGTTCCGCGTCGTCGTGGTGAACGCGGGCGTCAGCGACCCGTCGTCCACCAAGATGCTCGCCGACCGGCTCGCCCTCCGGACGGAGGCAGCCGCCCAGCGCGACGGCCGCACGGTGGAGACGCTCAACCTCGACCTCCGCGAGCTTCTGCCGGAGCTCGGCGCGGCCCTCGCGTCGGGGCACCTCGGCCCGAAGTTCACGAAGGCGGTGGAGGCGCTGAAGTCGTCCGACGGGATCATCGCGGCGGCCCCGGTCTACAAGGCCGGAGCGAGCGGACTCTTCACGTCGTTCTTCCAGGTGCTCGACAACGACCTCCTCATCGCCAAGCCGGTCGTGCTCGCCGCGACCGCCGGCACCGCGCGCCACGCGCTCGTGGTCGACGGCGAGATGCGGTCGCTGTTCGCGTTCCTCCGCACGATGACCACGCCGACCTCCGTCTTCGCCTCCACCGAGGACTGGCAGGACAAGGCGCTCGGCAAGCGCATCGACCGGGCGGCGCGGGAGCTGGTCGTGCTCATGGAGTCCGAGGTGGAGTCGAAGATCACCGACACCTCCTGGGACAGCTACCAGCACGAGTTCGGTTCAGCGGGCGGCAACGAGCTGGGCATCGACCTCGGTTCCGACCTCATGCGGCTCGCCGCGGGCGGGACGCTGCCGGGCGCGCGCCGGTAACCACCGCCAAGCCTTCCATCCGCGAACAGGCCCCGGGTTTCCCGGGGCCTGTTCGCGCGTTCGGGCACCGTGCCACGCGGTAGGGTGCAGGGTAGAACAGGGAGGTCTTGGGGTTGGACGTTCTCACCGTGCTGCAGTGGATCGGCGTCGTCGTGTGCCTGATCCTCGCGCTCTCCGGTCTCATCCCGGTGGTCGCGGCTGCCGCGACCTTCGTGGTCATTCCGTTCCACGCGTGGATCAACCACTACAAGAAGGCCGCCCCGTACCTCCCGCGGGTCGCCATCGTCGTTCCTGCCTGGAACGAGGGCGCGGTGATCGGCGCCTCCATCGACCGGCTCATGAAGCTCGACTATCCGCGTGAGGCACTGCGCATCTACGTGGTCGACGACGCGAGCACCGACGACACCCCGGACGTCGTCACCGACCGCGCCGCCCGCTACCCGGGAAACGTGCACCTGCTGCGCCGCGAGCAGGGTGGCCAGGGCAAGGCGCACACGCTCAACCACGGCATCGCGAAGGTGCTCGAAGACGACTGGATGGAAGCGCTCCTCATCATGGACGCCGACGTCATCTACACCCCCAACTCGCTGCGCCGGATGACCCGCCACCTGGCGGACCCCGAGGTGGGCGCGGTCTCCGCCTACATCCACGAGGGCAGCGAGGACCGCAACTGGCTGACCAAGTTCATCAGCACCGAGTACGTGCTGTCGCAGCCCGCCGCTCGCCGGGCGCAGAACGTGCTCGGGGCGCAGGCGTGCCTGGCGGGAGGCGCACAGCTGCACACCCGCGAGAACCTGCTCGCGATCGGCGGCCGGATCGACACGACGACGCTGGCCGAGGACACGATCACGACGTTCGAGACGCAGCTGCAGGGCCGGAAGGTCGTGTTCGAGCCTCACGCGCACGTGCTTGCGGAGGAGCCGCGAGCGATCGACGGACTCTGGAAGCAGCGGCTGCGCTGGGCGCGCGGCAACGTCTCGGTGACCGCCCGGTACGCCAAGGTCTGGTTCCGGCCATCGCGCCGTCACAACCTGGGCGGGATCAGTTTCGGGATCGTCTGGTTCAGCCTGTGGCTGCTCCCTCTGATCATGATCATGTCGTCGATCGGACTGGCCGGCCTGCTGTTCCTGCAGAACGAGCTCGCCACGGGCATCTTCCGGGCGCTGTGGATCTCGGCCTCGCTCGCCTACCTGTTCGTCCTCATCCTGGGTTCGCTGACCGACGCCAGGACGACGAAGCGCGAGCTGGGCCATGTCCTGCTGTTCCCCGGCATCATCAACATGATCGTGATGATCACGGCGCTCTTCCCGCCGGTGACCCTGGTCTGGCTGCCCGGCCTCTTCGGGGTGACGCTCGACAGCACGGCGCTGTTCGCCCTCACCCTCGCGATCTACATCTGGATCCCGTTCTCGATGGTCTTCGCGTGGCTTGCGCGGAAGTCCGAGAAGACGCGCGCCGGCCGCTGGCTTGCCCCGACGCTCATCTACCTCGCGGGCTACGGGTCGCTGCTCTGCGCGATCACGTTCGACTCCTACCTCAAGGAACTCGCCGGCGCTGAAGCGCGGTGGGACAAGACGGAGAAGGTCGGCCGGGTCGCCGCCGGCTGATCCCTCATACCTCGGGACCACATCCTGAGGATGACGCGTGTGCGACGGGATGCCTCTGGCGACCGATGCCCTCCGTCCGGCGCCGCGTCACGCTGAGGGTATGACCACTGCACCCCCACCTTCTGCCGCTCTCACCGCCTCCCGGCTCGTCAAGACCTACGGCCCCTCGACCGCGCTCGCCGGAGTCGACTTCCGGGTCGACCCCGGGGAGTCCGTCGCCATCATGGGCGCGTCCGGCTCGGGGAAGACCACCCTGCTGCACTGTCTCGCCGGGATCGTCCGACCGGACAGCGGCTCCGTGATGCTCGCCACCGCGCACGGACCCCTGGAGGTGACCGCGCTCGATGAGAGGGGCCGCTCGCGGCTGCGGCGGGAGTCGTTCGGTTTCGTCTTTCAGCAAGGGCTGCTGCTGCCCGAGCTGACGGCGGTGGAGAACGTCGCCCTCCCGCTGATGCTCACCGGCACCGACCGGCGCGCGGCCGAGCAGACGGCCGCCATGTGGCTCGCCGCCCTCGGCCTCGCCGGTTTCGAAGCACGGCGCATCGGCCAGCTGTCCGGCGGTCAGGCGCAGCGCGTGGCCATCGCCCGCGCGCAGACCACGGGGGCATCCGTCGTGTTCGCCGACGAGCCGACGGGCGCGCTGGACTCCGCCACCTCCGCGGAGGTGATGGATGCGCTCATCCGCTCGACCACCGACCGCGGCCGCTCCCTGGTCGTCGTCACGCACGACGAGTCCGTCGCAGCCCGCTGTTCGCGCGTCCTGCGGCTGGCCGACGGACGGATCGTCGACGAGGTGACCGCGCGATGACGACCCTCCGTCTGGCGTGGCTGTTCGCCCGCCGCAGCTTCTCGGCCCGCTCCACCGTCGTTCTTCCCGTAACCGCCTTCGCGGTGGTCACCGCGCTGCTGCTGATCGTCGCGGGCGGCGCTCAGGCCTTCTTCTCCTGGACCGACGACCTGGCCGGGATGTACCAAGCTCTCGCCGTGATCGCTCTCGCGCTCCTCGTGGTGCCCCTTCTCGCGCTGGGCGGCTCGGCCGCCCGACTGTCGGCGCGGCGACGCGACGACCGGTTGGCGAGTCTGCGGCTGCTCGGCGCGACCCCGCGGACGGTCACCGGCCTCACCGTCATCGAGTCGACCGTCCTGGCGCTCGCCGGCGCCCTCACCGGCGTCGTCCTCTCGCTCGCCGGCTCTCCGTTGGTCGGTCTCATCCCGTTCCGCGGCGAACCTCTGGGGATGTCGGTGCTCCTGAGCCCCGGATGGACCGCCGTCGTGGTCGCCGGGATCGGCGCGCTGGCGGCGCTCAGCGCGGTCATCGGGCTCCGCGGTGTCATCCTGTCGCCCCTCGGCGTCCGCACCCGCGAGCAGGCGCCGCGCATCCACTGGGTCCGTGCAGTGATGAGCGTTGGTGTGATCGCCATCGTCGTCGCGGGGCTCACGGCGCTGCAGGCCGTCGCCGACGTGGGCATCGTGCTCGCTGTGCTCGCCCTCGGGTTCGGGGGAAGCGTCGCCGTGCTGAACCTGATCGGGCCGTGGGTCCTCCGCCTGGTCGCCACCGGTCAGGCCCGGCGTGCCCGGACCGTCCGGCGGCTGCTGGCAGCGCGAAGCATCCTCGAATCGCCGAAGGCTGCATGGCGACAGGTGTCCGGAGTCGCCATGACGAGCTTCACGGCCGTGTTCGCCGGCGTCGGCGTCTCCCTGATGGATGTGGCGGGCGATTCCGCCGATCCGGCATCCCGTCTCCTCGTCGCCGACATCCGCACCGGCGTCATCATCACGGTCGTCGCCTCCTTCCTGATGGTGGCGTGCTCCGCCGGCGTCAACCAGGCGGCCGGCGTCCTCGACCGCCGTGACCTCTACGTCAGCCTCGACCGGATCGGGATGCCCGTCTCCGAGATGAACGCGGCCCGCGGCCGCGCGGTGCTGTCGCCGCTCCGGATCGTGGGGATCGGCTCCGCCGTCACCGCCGCCGTGGTCGTCTTCCCGCTCACCGGGATGAGCCTGCTGCTGTCACCGCTGACCCTGGTGGTGGTGGCCGCATGCCTGGCTGCGGGCGTCCTGCTGGTCTGGGCCGCGCTCCGTGCGACCCGGCCGGTGCTCGACCGCGTGCTCGCGGAGCCGTCGCCGAGCCTGTGAGCGGCCGCGCGCTACGCGTCCAGTAGGGTCGAGGCATGGGTGAGAACCGGGAGCGGGAGGATGCGCTGGCTGAGCTGCACAGCATCCGGCAGAGCATCGACAACATCGACGCGGCGGTCATCCACATGCTCGCCGAACGCTTCAAGTTCACCCAGCAGGTGGGTGCCCTGAAGGCGGAGCACGGGCTGCCGCCCGCGGATCCGGACCGCGAGAAGGAGCAGATCCAGCGCCTGCGCGCGCTCGCGGAGGAGAGCCACCTCGATCCGGCCTTCGCCGAGAAGTTCCTCACCTTCATCGTCGCCGAGGTCATCCACCACCACGAGCGCATCGCCGGCGAGAACGGTCGCTAGGGTGTCCTGGAGCCCGTCGGCGCTGCCGGACGCCCACGGGCGCACGGTCGTGGTCACCGGCGCCAACGCCGGGGTCGGCTACTGGACCTCGGAGCAACTGGCCCGCGCCGGCGCCCACGTGGTGCTCGCCTGCCGCGACCCCGAGCGGGCCGAGGCGGCCCTGTCGGCGATCCGCCGCCGGGTGCCGCGTGCGAGCGTCGAGGCGATGCCGCTGGATGTCACCGACCGGCGCTCGATCGACGCGACGGCCGACGCACTGCTGCAGCGCGGCCGAGTGGATGCGCTGGTGCTGAACGCGGGGATCGTGCACCCGCCCCGCGAGCGGCAGACCGACGCGTACGGCAACGAGCTCGTGCTCGCGACGAACGTCCTGGGGCATTTCCGCCTGGTGGCGCGCACGCTTCCCGCTCTCTTCGCCGCGCCTGACGCACGCGTCGTCACGCTGGGCTCCCTGGCGTCCCGTCTCGGCCGGCTGCGCCTCGATGATCTGCAACTCGAGAACGCCTACACGTCGTGGCGGGCCTACTCCGGCTCCAAGATCGCCGCTCAGGTGTTCGGCTTCGAGCTCGACCGTCGGCTGCGTGCCGCCGGATCGTCGGTGCAGAGCGTGGTGGTGCATCCCGGCTATTCGACCTCGGGCAGGACGCCGGGTATCCGCGGCGTCAACCATCCGTCGCGCCTGAAGCGCTTCGCCGACAACCTGCAGGCGGCGTGGACCCAGGGCAAGGACTCCGGAGCGCACGTTCCGGTGCGCGCCGTGCTCGACCACACGGTCTCGGGCGGGGACTATCTCGGGCCGGCCGGCTGGACAAAGGGTCCGCCCATCCACACGCCGGCGACCCGCGCCTCTCGGTCGCCGCGGCTCGGGGCCGCCCTGTGGCCGCTCCTCGAGGACGCGGCCGCGCAGCCGTTTCCGCTTCCTTAAATCCCGTATATCTGCTTCTGCAGGCGCCCGCAGCCGTCATGAACGGCCCTGCGCGCCGTCTAAACAGACGGGGCCGACGGACACACCGCGGCCGCGCTACAGAAGGATTTGCACGTGATCACGTTGGATCGATTGTCGAAACGCTACGGGGACCGGTTGGCGGTGGACACCGTCTCAGCGACCATCGAGCCCGGTCGGGTCACCGGCTTCCTCGGCCCGAATGGGGCAGGAAAGTCCACCACCATGAGGATGCTCATGGGATTCGATCGACCGGACAGCGGGACCGCTCTCGTCGCCGGCGCCAGGTATTCCGAGCTCCGGTCGCCGCTGCGCACCGTCGGAGCCCTCCTCGACGCCAGGGCCGCCCACCCGGGCCGCACCGCCCGGCAGCACCTGCGCGCGCTCGCGGCCACCAACAGCATCCCGCGCCGCCGCGTCGACGAGGTGCTCGACCTCGCGGGCCTCGACTCCGTCGCCGACAAGCACGTCGGCGGTTTCTCGCTGGGGATGGGGCAGCGCCTCGGGATCGCGACGGCGATGCTCGGCGACCCGGAGATCCTCATCCTCGACGAGCCGGTCAACGGCCTCGATCCCGAGGGTGTGCGCTGGGTCCGCGAGTTCACCCGGTCCCTGGCCGACGAGGGCCGCACAGTGCTTTTGTCGTCCCACCTGATGAGCGAGATGGCGCAGACCGCCCACCACGTCATCGTGCTCGGGCAGGGCCGCCTGCTGGCGGACGCCCCCATCGCTGACCTCGTCGCCGGGGCGACCACCGATTTCGTGCGCGTCCGTGCTGAGCGGATCGGGGCACTGGCAGAGGCGTTGGCCTCTCCCGACGTGACCGTCACGCGCGCGGCCGACGGCGCCCTCGAGGTGCGCGGTCTCGGCGCGAGCCAGGTCGGCCGGTCTGCGGCCTCGGCGGGCATCGCGCTCGAGGAGCTCCGCGTCGTCCGGGCCTCACTGGAGGACGCGTACCTCGAGCTGACCAGGGATTCCGTCGAATACCGGACGGGGGCGACCCGATGACCGCGATCCGCACTACTCCGTCCACCCGCCGGATGTCGGGCTCTGCGGTCAGCTTCGGCGGCATCCTCGCCTCCGAGTGGATCAAGCTCCGCTCGCTTCGCTCGACGTGGTGGATCCTGATCTCCGTGGTCGCCGTCGAGCTCGCGATCGGCTCACTGGTGGCGTTGCTCGCCCCCGGCGACTACCTCGCAGAGCTCCGCGGCACCGCGGCTCTCCCCGGCATCGCCTTCCTCGTCGGCATCAGCCTGCTCTTCGTGCAGCTGATCGTCGTCGTCCTCGGCTCCCTCAGCATCACGTCCGAGTTCGGCACCGGCATGATCCGTGCATCGTTGGCCGCGGTCCCGGGCCGGACATCGCTGCTGGCTGGCAAGGCCGTCGTCGCCGCGCTCACCTCCTTCGTCACCGGAACCGTTGCCGCGGCCGCGTCGTGGGCCATCGTCTACTCCGTGCTCGTGGCGCGGGGAGCATCCATCCCCCTCGACGACCTCTCGCCCGTCTTCTGGTGCGTGTTCGGGACGGGGGCGGCACTCGCCTGCACCGCGGTGTTCAGCCTCGGCATCGGGTCGCTCGTGCGTTCCTCGGCGGCTGCGATCGCGATCTCGGTCGGCGTGCTCTTCATCCTGACGGTGGTCCTCCAGACCGTGATCGGTCTGGCGTCGATCACGTGGCTGACTCCGGTGCAGAACTACCTCCTCGGCCCGGCTGCCAGCGGTGTGGTGACAGGCGTGAACGGCTCCCTGAGCCAATGGCAGAGCCTGCTCGTCGTCTTCGCGTGGGCGGCGGTGCCGTTCCTCAGCGGCGTCATCGCGGTACGACGACGCGACGTCTGACCTGCACGACCGGCGGTCGCCTCACAGGTGACCGCCGGTTCTCGTCGCTGCCCGCCTCACGCTATTCCGCGACGACGATGGTCAGGAGACGGTGGTCGGCGGGGACCTTGGCGCGCAGGGCCTCGCGAGCGGCGGCGTAGTCGACGCCCTCCGCGTCGATCTCGGCGACGGCGGACTCGCGGATGATCGCCTTCGCGATGACCCGGCCTCCGCGCGGCATCGCGTTGTGCACCTGCAGGAGGTCGTATCCCTCCGGAACCTGCTCCTCGATGAGTGCCCGTGCCGACTCCGCGTCATCGGCCTCCGCAGTGAGCTCCTGCGTGAGGCTGCTCTGGATGAGACCGTGCACCTTCATGCTTCAACGCTAGCGGAACGTGCGGGCCTCCCGTCGCCGGAGCCCGCCCGATACGGTGAGGGGATGGACTTCCTCACCCAGCCCATCGACCCCACCTCTGAACGCGACCTCGCCGCCGGGGGCTTACGCCTGACACTGGTCGACACGACCGACGCTGCCGCCTTCGACGGTTGGATCCGCGCCGACTTCCGCGGCTTCCACAGTGAGCGGCCGAAGGAGGAGGTGCTGGAAGAGGCGCGCGGGTACCTCGGTGGACGACGCACGACCGGGGTCTACGACGACGCGATTCCGGCCCGCGAACCGGTGGGCACGGTGAACTCCTGGGTGGCGCCTCTGACGGTCCCTGGCGGCGAGCGGGTGGACGCGTGGGCGATCAGCTCCGTGACGGTCGCGCCGACGCACCGCCGTCGTGGCATCGCCCGGGCACTCCTCGGCGGCGAGCTGCGCACGGCGCATGAGCTCGGCATCCCGCTCGCGATCCTTACGGTCTCCGAGTCGGTGATCTATGGACGCTGGGGCTTCGGCCCGGCGACGTATGCGACGGCGTGGTCCGTCGACACGAAGCGGGTGCGCTGGGCGGGCTCGGAGACGACCGGGCGGCTGTCGTTCGCCGAGCCCGAGGAGTACCGGGAGACCGGTGAGCGCGTGCTCGAGAACGTCATGGCGGGCCGGGCCGGCGAGATCGGACTCGAGCCGTACCTTGCGCACCGCCTGATCGGCCCGCTGAAGGGCAACTCGGAGGCGGACAAGTACCGCCTCGTGCGCTACGACTCCGTCGACGGCGAGCCGGAAGGCTTCGTCTCGTACACCGTGAAAGGCGACGACGACTTCACCCGCCATACGGTCGACGTGAACTACCTCGCCGCGGCGACCGACGGGGCTCTCGCGGCGCTCTGGCGGTTCCTGCTCGAGCTCGACCTGGTCGCGAGGGTCCAGGTCTGGACGCGCGGGGTCGACGAGCCGCTCCCGGCTCTCGTGTCGGACATCCGCGGCGCGACGGTGACGGCCGTCGAGGACCACCTGTGGGTGCGCATCCTCGACGTCCGGGCCGCCCTGGAGGCTCGGACGTACGACCGGGACGGCTCCCTGGTGCTCGAGGTGGCGGACGACCTCGGTCTCGCGGCGGGCCGATTTCGGCTGACCGTCACCGACGGACGCGCATCCGTCGTCGCGACCGACGACCCGGCCGACGTCAGTCTGCCGGTGAACGCTCTCGGCAGCGTCTACCTCGGCCACGACGCCGCGCGCGGCCTGGCCGTCGCCGGGCGCATCCACGGCGACGCCGACGCCCTCGACCGCCTCTTCCGCACGGCCGTCCCCCCGCGCCTCAGCACCTGGTTCTGACGCCTAGTTGACACGACACGCCGTCGCGCCCGGCGGCGTGACGGCGTGTCGCGACAACTGGATGGGCTCGGATCAGTCGATCAGGTCGTGGCGGACGATGATCTGGTCGCGGGCAGGGCCGACGCCGATCGCCGAGATGCGGGCGCCGGAGAGTCGCTCCAGAGCGAGCACGTAATCCTGCGCGTTCTGCGGGAGGTCCTCGAAGGTGCGGGCGCCGCTGATGTCCTCGGTCCAGCCGGGGAACTCCTCGTAGATCGGCGTCGCGTGGTGGAAGTCGCTCTGCGACGCCGGAACCTCATCGTGGCGCACGCCGTCGACGTCGTAGGCGACGGCCACGGGGATGCGCTCGATGCCGGTCAGTGTGTCGAGCTTCGTAAGCACGAAGTCGGTCACGCCGTTCACGCGGGCGGTGTAGCGGGCGACCGGCGAGTCGTACCAGCCGGTGCGGCGCGGACGGCCGGTCGTGGTGCCGAACTCGAAGCCGCGCTCGCGCAGGAACTCGCCCCACTCGTCGAACAGCTCGGTCGGGAACGGGCCGGCGCCGACGCGCGTCGTGTAGGCCTTCACGATGCCGATCACGCGGTCGATGCGGTTCGGCCCGATGCCGGAGCCGGTCGCGGCGCCGCCGGCCGTGGAGTTGGAGGACGTCACGAACGGGTAGGTGCCGTGGTCCACATCCAGCATGGTCGCCTGACCACCCTCGAACAGCACGTACTTGCCGTCCTCCAGGGCCGTATTGAGCAGCAGCGAGCTGTCGACCACCATCGGCCGCAGGCGCTCGGCGTACTCGAGCAGCTGCTCCACGACCTCGTCGACCGTGATCGCCCGGCGGTTGTAGACCTTCACCAGCAGGTGGTTCTTCTGGTCGAGGGCGCCCTCGACCTTCTGGCGCAGGATGTTCTCGTCGAAGAGGTCCTGGATGCGGATGCCGACGCGGTTGATCTTGTCGGCGTACGTCGGGCCGATGCCACGGCCGGTGGTGCCGATCTGGCGCTTGCCGAGGAAGCGCTCGGTGACCTTGTCGATGGTGCGGTGGTACGAGGTGATGACGTGCGCGTTCGAGCTGACCTTGAGACGTGAGACGTCGACGCCGCGCGCGATGAGCGCATCCAGCTCTTCGAAGAGCACCTCGATATCGACGACCACGCCGTTCGCGATGACCGGCGTGACGCCCTCGGTGAGGATGCCGGACGGCAGCAGGTGCAGGGCGTACTTCTCGTCGCCGATGACGACCGTGTGGCCTGCGTTGTTGCCGCCGTTGAACTTGACGACGTAGTCGATACGGCTACCCAGGACGTCGGTCGCCTTGCCTTTGCCTTCGTCGCCCCACTGGGCGCCGATGATCACGATCGCGGGCACGTTGGAGTCCTCTCGATGGATGGAACGCGTCGGCGCCACGCGGACGACCGTCGCACTCGATCCTATCGTGACGGCCATTTTCGGCCGGACACCCGCTATTGTCGCGGGGCCCGGTGCGGTCCTACATTGAGCGCGATGTCGTCCCTGCTGTACCGCCTGGGTCGGTACGCGTACCGCGCGCGCCGGCGGGTGGTAGCGGGCTGGCTCATCCTGCTGGCCCTGCTGATCGTCTCGGCGGGCCTGCTGAGCCATGGCACGGACAACACGTTCACGATCCCCGGCACGGAGTCGCAGAACGCGCTGGACGCCCTGGCTCGCACGTTCCCGCAGGTCAGCGGGGCGTCGGCGCAGCTGGTCGCCGTCGCACCGAAGGGCGGGAGCGTCGAGGACGCCGGATTCGAGTCCGCCGTGGAGCACACGGTCACCGAGCTGGCAGCCATTCCGCAGGTCACGGCGGCTTCGTCCCCGTACTCCGGACCGTCGACGGGGAACGTCAGCGCCGATGCCTCCGCGGTGCTGGTGCCCATCCAGCTGTCGGTGCCGACGACGCAGGTGCTCCCGAGCACGAGCGCGGCACTGCAGGCGGCGGGTTCGTCGCTGGAGAAGTCGCTTCCGCCGGGGTCGCAGGTGGCCGTCGGCGGGCAGGTGTTCTCCTCGTCCGTCGCGGGCATCAGCGTGACCGAGCTGCTGGGTCTCGCGGTCGCCTTCGTGGTGCTGGTGCTGACGTTCGTCTCGTTCGTGGCCGCCGGGATGCCGCTGCTCACCGCGGTCCTCGGCGCAGCCCTGTCGTTGTCGGCGATCTTCATCTCGACCCACTGGCTCACGGTCGCCTCCACCACCCCGCTGCTCGCGCTGATGCTCGGGCTGGCGGTCGGGATCGACTACGCCCTCTTCATCATCTCCAGGCATCAAGAGCAGGTGAAGGAGGGGCTGGATGCGGAGGAGTCCGCCGCCCGCTCGACCGCCACCGCGGGCTCGGCGGTGGTGTTCGCGGCGGTGACCGTCATCATCGCGCTGCTCGGGCTGGCCGTGGCGCGCATCCCGTTCCTGACCACGATGGGCGTGGCGGCGGCGCTGGCGGTCGCCGTCGCAGTGCTCGTCGCGCTCACGCTGACGCCCGCGCTGCTCGGGTTCGCGGGGGTGCGGATCGTGGCGAAGCGGTTCCGGCGGGGGGCGGCGGGGCCGGCGGCGGCGGGGCCGGCGGCGGCGGCGACCCCCGCGCCCGACGCGACCCCCGCCTCCCCGTCCCGCCACCGCCGGCGTCCCCCGCGCGCGCCACGGCGGCCCCGTTCCGAGCATCCCATCGCCCGCGGCTGGGTGCGTCTGGTGACGCGCATCCCGGTCCTCACCATCGTCGTGGTCATCGCGGGACTGGGCGCCCTCGCGCTCCCCGCCGCCCAACTCCGGCTCTCCCTTCCGGACGCCGGATCTCTCGGCGAGGACGAGCCGGCCCGCATCACCTAC
Organism: Leifsonia sp. RCC_180; assembly: GCF_058138205.1. Lineage (NCBI taxonomy): Bacteria > Bacillati > Actinomycetota > Actinomycetes > Micrococcales > Microbacteriaceae > Leifsonia > Leifsonia sp. RCC_180. Next base: position 2,218,307 of record NZ_CP200340.1, read on the forward strand.
GACCTGGTGGCGGAGCACTTCGGTCCGGGATACAACGGGCCGCTCGTCGTCACCGGCTCTGTCATCGGCAGCAGTGACCCCGTCGGGCTCATCACCGACGTGGCGGACGAGTTGAAGTCCGTGCCGGGCGTGGCGGCGGTGCCGTTGGCGACGCCCAACCCGGACGGCGACACCGGGATCGTGCAGGTTATCCCGGACGGCGCACCGGACTCCGAACGCACGCAGGAGCTCGTGGCGACCCTGCGCTCGATGCACGACCACTTCGAGCGCGAGTACGGCATCGACCTCTCGGTGACCGGCTACACCGCCGCGGGCATCGACATCTCCGCGCGGCTGGCCGGCGCGCTCCTCCCGTTCGCCCTGCTCGTGGTCGGCCTGTCGCTCGTACTGCTCGCGATGGTGTTCCGTTCGATCGTCGTGCCGGTCACCGCGGCGCTCGGCTACCTGCTGAGCATCGGGGCCGCGTTCGGCATCACGAGCCTGGTTTTCATGAGCGGGTTCCTCGCCGGCCCCCTCCACGTCGCCCACCTCGGCTCGATCATCAGCTTCATGCCGATCATCCTGATGGGCGTGCTGTTCGGCCTGGCCATGGACTACGAGGTGTTTCTGGCCAGCAGGATGCGCGAGCGCCACATCCTCGGCGATGCTCCGCGCGATGCCATCCACAACGGCTTCGTCGGGTCCGCCCGTGTCGTGACGGCGGCGGCGATCATCATGTTCGCCGTGTTCGCGGCCTTCATCCCCGAGGGCGACGCCTCCATCCAGCCAATCGCCCTGGGCCTCGCGGTGGGCGTCGCGATCGACGCCTTCGTCGTGCGCATGACCCTCATCCCCGCTGTTCTGGTGTTGTTCGGCGCGGCGGCATGGTGGATGCCGCGCTGGCTGGACCGCGCTCTGCCGCACTTCGACATCGAGGGCGAGGGGCTGCGCTCCGAGCTGGAGGCCGCGGACTGGCCCGTGCCCGACGAGGCGTTCGCCGTCGCCGCCGAGGGCGTCCGCGCCGGTGGCTCCGGGCCACTGGATGCGCTCCTCATGCCGGGCGAGGCGCTGATCGTCGCCGACCGCGAGCACACGGCACTGTGCCTGGCGATCGCTGGGCGCATCCCCCTCGCGGCCGGGCGCCTCAAGGTCGCGGGTCTTCTCCTTCCTGCGCGGCGCGCCGACGTGCGAGGGCGGGTCGGGGTCGCGCTCCTCGACCGCACCACGGACGCCGCGGACGCGGTGCGGGTCGCGCTCCGCGGGCCGCCCGCCGTCCTCGTCGTCGACGGGGCGCAGACGGTCACCGGCGAGGAGCGGGAACGGCTCGCCGCACTGCTTCAGGGGGCGCTGCTCGACAGGGTCGCCGTCGTGCTCGGGGCGAGCAGGAAGGCCGCCGTTGCCGACCTGCTCTCGGCAGACCCGGAACCGCTGGACGAACCGAACGAACGGGAGCGCATCCCATGACCCACACGCCCTTCGACGCCCACACCGGGAGCGAGAGGACGCGCGCGCTGACCCTCGCCGGACTCGCTCTGGCGCCCCTGCTTGTGACGGCAGCGCTCAGCTGGGGGCTGCTCGCGCCCGGCCAGCACCTGGACCGCGTGACGGCCGCCGTGGTCAACGACGACACACCGGTCACGGTCAACGGGAAGACCGTCCCGCTCGGGCGGCAGTTCGCGGGCGCGCTGATCTCGGGCGGTTCGATCTCGGTGACGGATTCCTCCGGCTCCTCCTCAACCGCAGCTGAGGCGCCGCCGGCGAACGGCTCCTCCAACTTCACCTGGGTGCTCACCAACGACGACGACGCGACCAGCGGACTCGCCACCGGAGCGTACGCTGCCGTGCTCACCATCCCGGCCTCGTTCTCCGCCGACGCGACCTCCATCGGCGGTCCGGCGGCGAGCGCCGAGCACGCGACGGTCACGGTGCGCACGAGCCCCGCCGCCTCGCTGATCGACCCCGCGCTCACCGCGGCCGTCACCGAGGCGGCCACCGCCTCCCTCGACCGGCAGCTGACCGTCCAGTACCTGCAGAACGTCTACGCGGGCTTCAACACGATCGACCAGCAGATCGGGCAGGCGGCGACCGGCGCCGAGAGCCTGTCCTCCGGCGCGACGTCGCTCGCCAGCGGGACGCAGACGCTCGCGACCGGCGCGGCCTCCCTGAATTCAGGAGCGCAAGCCCTGTCTGCAGGAGCGCAGTCCCTGTCTTCCGGACTGGACGTCCTGAGTTCAGGCACGCAGTCGCTTCCGAGCCAGACCGCCGACCTCGCCGCAGGGTCGGCCGCCCTCGCCTCGGTCGCCGACCAGGCCGCAGCCGGGGTAGCGGACGCGACGACGCAGTTCACGCAAGTGGTGGCCGAACTCTGCGCGACAGGGCCGGCCGCGCTGTGCTCCCGGGCCAACGCGGCGCTCGCCCGCCTGCAGACCGCTAACGGGAATGCCGCCGCTCTGGCGGGCGCGACGGATCAGCTCTCCGCCGGCAACGCGGCCCTCGCCGCGGCGACCCCGCAGATCGTCGACGGCATCGACGCCTCGGCTTCGGGCGCCACGCAGGTGGCCGCGGGCGCAGCGCAGACCGCCGCCGGGGCCGCGCAGGTGAGCGACGGAGCCGCCGCCGCCGCGTCCGGCGCCGCGCAGACGGCGTCGGGCGCTGCCCAGCTCTCGTCGGGGCTGCAGCAGGCGGCCGGATCGATCCCCACCTATTCGGACAGCGACATCACCACACTCTCGGCGGTGGCCGCCCAGCCGGTGCTGACCCAGCAGAAGCCGCCGTCCGCGGGCATCGCGTCGCTACCGCTGTTCGTGGTGCTCGCGCTGTGGCTGGGCGGGCTGATCACCGCACTCGCTCGCCGGGCCGTACCGTCGCGACTCCTGATGACGACCGCGCCCTCCGTGGGGATCGCACTCAGGTCGGCGGGAATCGTCGCGCTGATCGGGGCCGGGCAGGGCGTGATCGTCGCGGGCGCCGCGCAGTTCGCTCTCGGACTCCGCCCCGACCTCTGGCTCGGGTTCGCACTGGCCGCTGCGTTCGTCGGGGCCGTGTTCGGCATCCTCAATCAGGCTCTGGCGGCGGCGTTCGGTGGCGTCGGGCGGCTGATCGCACTCGCCATCGGGCTCATCGCCCTGGTCGCCGGGTTCTCGTCGACCGTCCCGCCGGCGCTTTCCGGACTCGCCGGAGTGCTGCCGACCGCGCCCGCCCTGCAGCTGGTGCGGTCGGCCGCTGTGGGGGATGCGCCGGCCGCGTGGGGCGCGGCCGGCCTGCTCCTCGTCTGGGCTGTCGGCGGCCTCGCGCTGACCTTCGCCGCCGTGGCCGCGCGACGGAACGTCCCGCTGAGGGAGATCGCGACGGGCCGCACCGCACCGGCTTGAGGGAGGCGTGACGGCCTCCACTAACTTGCACACGAGTGTGCAAGAAGCGTACGATGAAGTCATGCCCACCCCGACAACACGCGCTCCTCGGCGCGACGCGACCGCCAACCGCGAGGCCATCCTCCAGGCCGCCGCCGTCGCCCTGAACGTGGACATCGACGCGTCCCTCGAGAGCATCGCCGCACGCGCAGGACTGAGTCGCCGCGCGGTCTACGGGCACTTCGCCACGCGAGACGAACTGCTCGTCGAAGTCTTCACGCGCGGCGCCCGGCGCCTCGCCGTCCTGCTCGACCCGGTGTCGCATCCCGACCCCCTGGTCGAGATCGCCCTGTTCGGCGCCACGCTGTGGGCCGAAGTCGAGCATGTGCGGGTGAGCGCGGCGCTCGCCGTCCGCGGGCCGCACCGCGAGATGGTCGGCACCGCGCTCGACCCGGCGCGCGAGCGGCTGCGCGAGACCGTGCGCCGCGGCAGGGAGTCCGGCCGCATCCGCACCGACCTCGACCGCGAGACCGTCACCCGCCTCATCGAGAACGCCGCCGTGTCGGTGCTCGACGAGGCCTCGCGCGCGCGACTCAGCCCCGAAGCCGGCCACCGACTGGTCATGCTCGCCGGGCTCAGCGCTGCCGGGATGGGCTGGCGCGAGGCGGGCGAGCTGATCGCCTCCAGCCCCGAACTGGCGTTCCGAGCGGCGGGGCACACCGACGAGACCGGAGGACAGGCCCGATGAAGGTCGAACTGCAGAAGGTCGCCAAGGGGCCGAAGAGCGCCGCCCTGCCGCCCACCTCCGCGAGCTTGGAGACCGGCCGCGCCTCCCTCGCCCGCGCCGAGACGGAGCAGCGACCCACCGTGCTCGGGCTGATCGCCTCCGGGCGGATGCGTCCCGACGCCGGCACCGTCACGATCGACGGCGCGACCGACTACGCGGCTATGCGCCGCCGGATCGCCCTCATCGACGCGCCGGACGTCTCCGAGCCCGCTCCCGACGTCACGGTCGCCGGGATCGTCGCAGAAGAACTGATGTTCGCGGGCCGCCCGTCGCATCCCGTCGCGGTCAACCGCTGCCTGCGCGACCTCGGCGCCTCCGAGTGGGCGCGATACTCCATCGGCACCGTGCCGCCGACCGTCCGCATCCGCCTCCTCGCCGAGCTCGCGCTCCTCCGGAAGGGCGTGGATGCGCTGGTCATCGTCTCGCCCGACCGGCACGGCGGCGACCCGGTCGACTTGTGGCGGTTCGCCCGCGAGGTCGCCGGGCGCGAGAAGGCCGTGCTGGTCATCGCCGGCGACGCCTCCGCTGCGGCCATCGCGGCCGCGTCCCTGGTCGAACGCTTCGGCGAGACCGGGCCAGACACTTTCGACGAAGACCCCGGCCGGGACGACACAGACGAGCTCCCGGACCTGATCGTGACCGAGCCCCTCGAGGAGGGTGTGTGAAGATCCCGCAGATGATCGCGGCGGAGTTCCGCCGCCTCACGGCGAACCCCATGTCCATCGTGGCGCTCGTCGCCCTGATGTGCGTCCCCGTGCTGTATGGCGGCCTCTACCTGTGGGCGAACCAGAACCCGTACGCGAACCTCGACCGCATCCCGGCGGCCATCGTCGTCGACGACACCGGCACGACCGTCGACGGGAAGACCGTGAACTACGGGGATGACGTCGCCGACCAGCTCATCGAGGACGGCTCGTTCCAGTGGCACCGCGTGCAGAAGAGCTCGGCGGCGAGCGGGGTGGACGACTCGAAGTACGACTTCAGCATCACGTTCCCGAAGGACTTCTCGTCGGCCCTCGCGTCGGCGTCCGGCACGAGCCCGCACCGTGCCGTCGTCACCCTGACGACCAACGACACCAACAGCTACCTCGCCTCGACCATCGGCACGCAGGCCGCGGAGAAGATCCGCACGTCGATCGTCAAGCAGGTGAACGAGCAGGCCGCGAAGCAGTTCCTGATCGGCCTCGCGGACATCCGCTCCAACCTGGTCACCGCGGTGGACGGTGCGAACAAGCTGGTCGACGGCAGCGCCACCGCGCAGTCGGGAGCGGCACAGCTGGCGGACGGGACATCGCAGCTCGCGTCCGGCTCGCAAGAGCTCTCCGGCAAGCTCGGCGAGCTGGCCTCCGGCGCCCAGCAGGTCAGCGACGGCGCAGCGCAGGTCGCCGCGGGCAATCAACAGCTCGCCGCCAAGGCGGACGAAGCGGGGGCCGCAGCAGCCCAGATCGCCGCCGCCGCACCCGCGGCACAGCAGGACCTTCTGAATCGGCTGGCCGCGGCCGGAGCCACCGAAGCCCAGCTCGCCGAGGTGAAGACGGTGCTCGGAGACCTCGACACGAAGGTGCAGTCCGGCAACAGCCAGATCCAGGGCGCCGTCGGTCAGATCAACCAGCTCTCCGCGGGCGCGGACCAGGTGGCGGGCGGCGCGTCGCAGGTCGCCGCCGGCTCCCAGCAGGCCGCGGCGGGAGCGTCCCAGCTCGCGTCCGGCGCCTCCACGGCGGCGACCGGCGCGGCGCAACTGCGCGACGGGCTCACCACCCTGCACGACGGCACCGCCCAGCTGCGCGACGGGCTGAAGGAGGGCGTCGACCGCATCCCGGACAACTCCCCCAGCCTGCAGAGCAAGCAGGCGTCGACCATCGCCGACCCGGTGAACCTCAAGAACGACTCGATCACCTCCGCCGGCACCTACGGCGCGGGCCTCGCTCCGTTCTTCGTGTCGCTGGCGGCCTGGATCGGCATCTACGCCCTGTTCCTCATCGTCAAGCCGGTCTCCCGCCGGGCCATCACAGCACTGCACTCGCCCGTGAAGATCACCCTCGCGGGCTGGCTCACGCCCGGCCTCCTGGGCGCGATCCAGATGATCGGCCTGTTCGCGATCGTGGCGGGCGCGCTCGGGTTCAGGATCGACAATCCGCTCGGGATGTACGGGCTGATGGGGCTCGCCTCCATCACCTTCGCGGCCATCATCCTTGCGCTGAACGTGTGGCTGGGCAGCGTCGGGCAGTTCCTCGGTCTGGTGCTGATGGTGCTGCAACTGGTGACCGCAGGCGGCACGTTCCCCTGGCAGACGCTGCCCGGTCCGCTCGCCGCGCTGCACCACGCGCTGCCGATGTCGTACGCGGTGGACGGCATCCGTCAGCTGATGTACGGCGGCAACCCGGCGACGGCCTGGGCGGACGCGGGGGTGCTCGCCCTGTGGATGCTCATCGCTCTGCTGATCTCGGCGATCGGCGTCACGCGGATGACCCACTTCCGCACCTTGCGCGACCTGCGTCCGTCGCTCATCGGGTAGCCGCAGCGCACCCCTGGTGGGCGGGCCGCCACCGGCGCTAGGGTGACGCCACCAGCACCCGACTCTCAGGAGGACGACCATGGCCGATCTCGAAGTGCAGGCGGCGCTCGCGCAGGCGCGCCAGGCGGCGAGCGCCGCGAGCTACGACATCCAGAAGCTGTCAGAGGACTCCATCGAACGGCAGGCGCTGCACAACCTCATCACCGCGGTGGACGCCATCATCGAGGCGCTCGACACGGAGTGAGCGACGGTGGCCGGCGCTAGGGTGGCGGCGTGACCGAAACGCTGCGCATCCTGCACCTCTCCGACACGCACCTGTACGGAGACGGCCGGCTGCAGTACGGGATCGTGGACACGCTGGCCGCACTCGACCGGGTCCTTGCCCGCGCGGGCTCGCTGCCCCGCGTCGACCTCGTCGCCGTCTCAGGCGACCTGTCGGACGACGGGACCGCCGAGTCGTACCGCAAGCTCGCGGCCACACTCGAACCGTGGGCGGCCGAGCGCGGCGCCGCGCTGGTCTACGCGATGGGCAACCACGACCTGCCCGACGCTTTCGAAGAGGTGCTCGGCGCGCGCGAGACCGAGACGACCGTCCGCGGGTTCCGCATCGTCACGGTCGACACGAGCGTGCCGCACGCGGGCTACGGGCACGTCGACGAGAGCCAGCTCGACCGGCTGCGCGACCTGCTGGCGACGCCGTCCGAGCGCGGCACCGTCGTGGTCCTCCACCACCCGCCGGTCAGTCCGACGACCGTGCTGTTCGAGCCGCTGCGGCTGGTCGACCCGCAGCCGCTCCTCGACGTGTGCAGCGACGGGGATGTGGATGTGCGCCTCATCCTGGCCGGGCACTACCACCACGGCCTCGTGACGGAGGCGGGACCTGCGGGCATCCCGGTCGTCGTCGCACCGGCCGTCGCGAACACGACCGACGTGCTGTGGCCCGCGCCGCACGAGCGGGCCGTCCGCGGGGCGGGGTTCGCATGGATTCAGCTGCCGGAGGACGGACCAATGCGGGCACACTTCGTGACCGCTCCGGCCCCGGACGACGGCGAGCTCGTCTACGACCTGGACCCCGAGGCGATCCAGCGCATCGCCGACGATTCCGGGTGGCGCGAATGACGCCGTCCGCAGCCGGGTCGTCCGGCATGGCCGGATACTCGGGCACCCCGCTGTGGAAAAAGCTCGGCCTGAAGCCGGGGATGCGGGCGACGGTGCTCCACGCCGATCAGGGCTGGCGCATCCCCCTGGAGGACGGCCCGGCGGTCGTCTGGGCCGACGAAGGCGCGCGGGGGCTCATCCTCGCGTTCTACCGGAGCGCCGGCGAGATCCTGGACGAACTCGACGCGCTCGGCGCGGACATCCGGCCCGACGGGATGCTGTGGGTGTCCTGGCCGCGCAAGGCCGGAGGGCACGTCAGCGACATCGACGAGAACTTCATCCGCGACTCCGCGCTCGCGCGCGGACTCGTCGACGTCAAGGTCGCCGCGCTCGACACGGACTGGTCGGCGCTGAAACTCGTCTGGCGGCGCATCAACCGGTAGCGCGCCAGAGCATCCCGCTAGGAGAACTGCACGTGCCGGCGCACCCACGCGTGCATGGCGATCGCCGCCGCAGCTGAGGCGTTGATCGACCGGGTCGAGCCGAACTGCGAGATCTCGACGACCGCATCCGCCGCCTCCAGCGCCCGCTCCGACAGCCCTGGCCCCTCCTGCCCGAACAGCAGCACGCAGTGGAGAGGCAGCGCGAAGGTCTCCAGGCGCACGGACCCGGGCACGTTGTCGACGGCGATCACCGGCAGCTTCTCGCTGCGCGCCCACGCGACGAAGCCGTCGACGTCGTCGTGGTGCACCACGTGCTGGTAGCGGTCGGTCACCATGGCGCCGCGCTTGTTCCAGCGCCGCCGGCCGATGATGTGGACGGTATCGGCCGCGAACGCGTTGGCGCTGCGCACGATCGAGCCGATGTTCATGTCGTGCTGCCAGTTCTCGATGGCGACATGGAACGGGTGGCGATGCTGGTCGAGATCGGCGACGATCGCCTCCATAGTCCAGTAGCGGTAACGGTCGACCACGTTGCGGGTGTCGCCGTGCCGGAGCAGCTCCTGGTCGTACCGGGGGTCGTCCGGCCATTCCCCCGGCCACGGCCCCACGCCGTACGTCGTCAGCTCGTGTGTCGGGTTCGGGGTCTCATCCACTCGTTCAGCGTATCCACCGGCGCCCGTCGCCTCACTGCGTCGTGAGGACGGCCCCTAAGCTGGACGCATCCGCTTCCTGGTGAAAGGGGTCCACGTGACGCGTCGCGACGAGATCGAATGCTGGCTCACCGACATGGACGGCGTCCTCGTGCACGAGAACCAGGCGCTGCCCGGTTCGTCCGAACTGATCCAGCAGTGGCGCGACCAGGGGACTCCGTTCCTTGTGCTGACCAACAACTCGATCTTCACGCCGCGCGACCTCGCGGCGCGCCTGCGCACCTCCGGGCTCGATGTGCCGGAGGAATCGATCTGGACCTCCGCCCTCGCCACCGCCGACTTCCTCAAGTCGCAGATGCCCGGCGGCACCGCGTACGTCATCGGCGAGGCGGGGCTCACGACCGCACTGCACGAGGCGGGCTTCATCATGACCGACACCAACCCGGACTACGTGGTCGTCGGCGAGACCCGCAGCTACTCGTTCGATGCGATCACGAAGGCCATCCGGCTCATCGGCAAGGGCGCGCGGTTCATCTCCACCAACCCCGACGCCACCGGCCCGAGCGCCGAGGGTCCGCTGCCCGCGACCGGCGCAGTCACCGCGATGATCACGAAGGCCACCGGCCGCGACCCGTACGTCGTCGGCAAGCCGAACCCGATGATGTTCCGCTCGGCGATGAACCGGATCGGCGCCCACTCCGAGAACACGGCCATGATCGGCGACCGGATGGACACCGACGTCGTCGCCGGCATCGAGGCGGGGCTGCACACCATCCTCGTCCTCACCGGCATCAGCGACCCTGCGGAGATCGAGCGGTACCCATTCCGGCCGGACGAGGTGCTGCGCGGCGTCGACGAGCTGGTCGTCCGCGACCCGTTCGAGACCGAGCTCTGACGCGCGCCGCGGCGCCGGGGGACATGGTGGACGACATCGCGCGCATCCGCTCGGCCCTCCGGGATGCCGCGCGGGAGGCCTGGTCCTCCCTGCGTGAGGAGCGGCCGGCGGAGACGTTCTACTACTTCGGGCTGTGGACGACCCCGCTCGCGCACCGGCCGGTTCCGACCGCGTGTTCGTACGAAGGGTTGCGTCAGGCGGTGGAAGCGGCGCGAGCCGAGGGCCTCGCCGTGGTGGAGGACACCCTCCGGTGGTCGGTGAACGACTCGCCGTACGACCTGTACGGCGACGAGCTCTTCGCCCGGCTGGAACCGCTCTTCGACGCGTTCGGGAGCCCGTACGATCGCCCGCGGGCGGTCAACGAAGAGTTGCTCGAAGCGATGATCGGTGCGCTGGCCGACCTGGACGCCGAGGGATTCTTCGGCGTCGGGGCGGCCCGTGAGGCCGTCGTCGTGAATGTGACGCTGCCGGGGCGGGACAGCGTGACGGGGGTCCTGGAGTCCGCCCGGCGACTCAATCCGCCCGGAGCCCTTGCGCGGTATGCGAGGGAGCTGGGCTCCGCCGGGGACGCCTGATCCGCGGTCTGGCTACGCTGGTTACGCCGGACCCGGACCGGCGACCGACGACGTGAGCGGCTGCCCGCTGACCCGCGACGCGAAGCAGTAGTACGACCGCTGGCCGTCCTTCCACTGCTGCTCCGTCGCCGGGAACGAGCCGGTCACCTGCACGTCCGGGTAGGCGCCGGCCGCCCCCAGATCGACCACGCCGCCCGCGGTGCAGAGGCCGGGGACCTGCTGCGCGAGGGAGTCCGCTCCCGGATACGGGGCGGCGGGGTCGGCGGAGAGCAGGTTCGTGTAGACCAGCTGTGCCGTGTGCGGAGTGGCGCAGTCGACGACGGTGAAGTCCTCGGCCCACACGGACGTGAAGGGCTGGATGCACTCCCCTCCACCGAGACTGTCCCACGGATGCGTGCCCGCGCCGACAGCAGCGGCCGGCTTGGGTGTGACGGTCGGGGCGGGGGTCGGCGTCGGGCTCGGCGTGGACTTGGCGCTCGCTGAGGCAGACGCGGCCGGCTGTGCAGCGGGTTTCGCTGCGCCGAACCAGGAGGGGATGCGCGTTCCGAGGGCGAAGAGGCCGATCAGCACGAGAACGACGGCCAGGGCGGCGACGACGGTGAAGAGGATGCGGTTGTTGCGCGACCCCCAGAGGCCCGGGGTCGACGGAGGTATGGGCGGCGCGGTGGCGGAACCCTCCGCGCTGGTGGAGGCGGAGGCGGTGCTGGCGGTAGTGGAGGTGGAGGTCGTGTCGACGTCGTGAGCGGCGCGAGCGGCGTGCACGTCCGCGGGCAGCACCGTGAACGGCGTCGTGGCCACGAGCTGCGGTCCTTCGGCCTCAGCCGCCGGTTCGGGCTCGGCCTCGGGCTCGGGCTCGGGTACCGGCTCCGCCGCGAGCTCGGGCTCACCCAGGCCGTCGCCAGCCGACGTGTCGTCGCGATCTGGCTCTTCGGCCACCTCCCCGAACAGCCGAGCCAGCCCATCCGGCTCTGAAGCGGCAGCGATGCTCTCGGCGTCGATCGGGCTGGTCGCCGGCGAGGGGATGCCGCCCAGCGCGACCTCCGCCTCGGCCGCCGGGATGTCGGGCTCGGAGGGGAGAACGCTCGGCGGCTCCGCGCTCGGCGGCTCCGCTGGCGGCGGCGGGGTCGCTTCCGGCATCCGGAACTCCGGGGCGAGCGGGATGACGCTCGTCGTGTCTCCGATCACCGAGCGGCCCGACGGCTCATCCGTCGTGGGACCGCCGAATCCCAGGAGGGCCGCCAGACCGTGGCTCTCATCCCCGTCGTCGCCGGATTCCAGGTCTTCGTCCGGCGCGGGCGCGTCAAAGATGCTCCGAGGCTCCTCGGGCGCGGCAGGCGCGGGCTGCGCGGGTTCGATGATCCATGAGCCGGCCGCAATGGGCTCGGTGGGCTCGGCAGGCTCAGTGGGCTCAGTGGGCTCAGCGGGCTCGGCGGGTGAGATGGGTTCCAGCGTGGGAACCGTGGAGGCGGGCCCCGTCACCGGCTCGATGTAGTTGGAGCGTCGCACGGGCGGCGCGAACGGCTCGGCATCGTCGGGCTCGGGCTCGGGCTCCTCGGGAACGACCGGCTCGAATAGCGCAGGCGTATCCTCGACCGGCCGCGTAACGGGGAGGGCTGCCTCCGTCGCGGGCTCAGACTCACCGTCAGCCTCCGGCTCGGACTCGACCAGCGGGTCCCCGCCTGCACCCGGCGTCAGGTTCCAGTTGAAAGCGACCGGGAATTCCGCGGGAGGTTCTTCCTCACGGACCGTCTCCTGCGTGGGGCGGCCGAGCAACTCGTCGAAGGGCGCAGGCTCCGGGTCGGCGTCGGCGTCCACGTGCGCCTCGGCCTCGGCCTCGGCCTCGTCTTCCGCATCCTGTGCCCGCTCCCCCGACAGCTGCTGGAACAGCCAGTCGGCGCTGCCGAACTCCGGCTCGTCCGGCTGCGACTCGTCCGGGTCTCGCGGAGGTCCCCCATCCTCCTCACGCCGCCCGCGCTCGTCGGACACTAGGCCAGCCCCAGATCCTTCAGGCCGATGGCGGCGTAGTACGGGTAGCCGGCGCCTTCGATGACCTCCCGGGCGCCCGTGTCACGGTCGACGACGACGGCCACGGCGGCGATCTCGGCTCCGACCTTCTTCAGCGCTTCCACAGCCTTGAGCGGCGAACCGCCTGTGGTGGAGGTGTCTTCCAGGACGATCACGCGCTTGCCTTCGAGGTCCGGCCCCTCGACCTGCTTGCCGCGACCGTGGTCCTTCGGCTCCTTGCGGACGACGAAGGCGTCGTAGGAGACGCCCTGCGCCGCGCCCTGGTGCAGGATGGCGGCGGCCACGGGGTCGGCGCCCATCGTCATCCCGCCGACGGCGACGACGTCCGGGATGTCGCGGATGAGGTCGATCATGACCTGCCCGATCAGTGGCGCGACGCGGTGGTCGAGGCTCACCTTGCGGAGGTCGACGTAGTAGGTCGCCTTCTTGCCGCTCGTCAGCGTGAAGTCGCCGTGGAAAACGGCCTCGGCGGCGATGTAGTCGATGAGCTGCTGTCGTGCGTCGGTCACATCCCCGATTCTAGAGGGGAACGCCATTTCGTCCGGGAGTTCTCCACAGGTTGTCCGCTCTCCACGCGCTCGCGCCGGTCCCGGGGGGCCGGGGCGACGTCGGCGGCGGCCGATACGATCGAGGCATGCGCGTCGCCACCTGGAATGTGAACTCGATCCGCACCCGTGTGGGCCGGGTGGTCGACTGGATGGTGCGTGAGGATGTCGACGTCCTCGCCATGCAGGAGATCAAGTGCAAGCCCGAACAGTTCCCCTATGCGGCGTTCGAGGAGGCCGGGTACGAGGTCGTACTCCACGGCCTCAACCAGTGGAACGGCGTCGCGATCGCCAGCAGGCTCCCGATCGAGGACGTCACGATCGGCTTCCCCGACATGCCGGGCTTCCTGAAGGACCATGACGGCCCTGACCTGCCCAAGGAGGCTCGCGCCATCGGCGCGACCGTGGAGAGCGTGCGGCTGTGGAGCCTCTACGTGCCGAACGGGCGGGCGCTCGCCGACCCGCACTACGTCTACAAGCTCGACTGGCTGGCCGCCTTGGCCGCCGACACGGAGCGCTGGCTCGCCGACGACCCGAACCTCCAGCTGGCGCTGATGGGCGACTGGAACGTGGCTCCGCTCGACTCCGATGTGGGCGATCCGGCTCTCGTTCCCGGGTTGTCCACGCACATCTCGCCGCCCGAGCGCACCGCGTTCGCCGCGTTCGAGAAGGCGGGGCTGACAGACGTCGTCCGCCCGATCGTCCCCGACGGCTTCACCTACTGGGACTACAAGCAGCTGCGCTTCCCCCGCAACGAGGGCCTGCGGATCGACTTCATCCTGGGCTCCCGCGCGTTCGCCGATCGGGTGGTCGGCGCGAGCATCCACCGCAACGAGCGAAAGGGCGCGGCGCCCAGCGACCATGTCCCGGTCCTTGTCGAGCTCGCTCCCGTCGCCACCGCCGCGGAAGACGACGACGACCGCCCGATGATCTTCGGCTGACGCGCGCACGACGATGACCGCCATCCCACCTGCCGCCTCTCCGGCGCCACCGCGCACACCACGCCGATCGGTCATCGTGTGGGACCTGGTGACGTCGATCGTCCTCCAGGTCGTCGCGGTCGTCGTCGCGGGAGTGCTCACGTTCGCCGCGTTCTTCCTGGTGTTCGCGAGCGATCCCTGCGGCGGCGCGACCGCCTGTGACACCGGCCGAATGAGCATCGGCTTCTTCGTGGCCCTCCTCGGCCCGGCGGCCGTCACGCTGGTGGCCGTCATCGTCGCGATCGTGCTGCTGGTCCTCCGCCGCATCAGCTTCTGGGTGCCGATCGTCGGCATCCTGCTGGCCATCGGCGTCTGGGCGGGCGGCGCGGCCCTCGTCATCTCCGGGGTCCCGGGCGCCACTTTCTGATCACCCTCGGGATGCGCCCGGACAACTTTCGTTACGTCGCGTTTCAGCGGGCCAGCGGGGCCCCGTCCGCCGTCGGTAGCGTCGGAGCACCATGACTGCCTCGTCCGCCGCCTTCCCCGTCGAGTTCTCGGGCGTCACGCGAACCTTCGCGACGCCGAACCGGCGTGGCGGTCGCGGGTCGGCCGCCCCCGAACTACGCCCGGTGCTGCGAGACGTGTCCCTCCGCGTGCGCACCGGTGAGGTGGTCGCGATCCTCGGCCCGAGCGGCTGCGGCAAGTCCACGCTGCTGCGCATCGCCGGCGGTCTCGACGCCCCGACCGGGGGAACCGCCCTCATCAACGGGACAGCCGTGGCCGGGGTGGATGCGCGCTGCGCCGTCGGTTTCCAGGAGCCGCGGCTGCTTCCCTGGCGGTCCCTCGAGGACAACGTCGCCCTGGGCCTCCCGCGCGGCCTCGACCGGACGGCCGGACGGGAGCGGGTCGCACAGCTTCTGGAGCTGGTCGGGCTCACCGCATCCGCCACCCTCAGACCCCGCGAGGTCTCCGGTGGGATGGCCCAGCGCACCTCGCTGGCCCGGGCGCTCGCCCGCAACCCGGGCGTCCTGCTGCTGGACGAGCCGTTCGGCGCCCTCGACGCGCTCACCCGGATGCGGATGCAGGACCTCCTGCTCGACATCCACGCCGCAGCGCCCACCACCATCCTGCTGGTCACCCACGACGTGGATGAGGCGCTGCAGCTCGCCGACCGCATCGTTCTGCTGGGCGGCGAGCCAGGCCGTGCGGGGTCGACCATCGTCAGCGTCACGACCGTGCCGGGCGACCGCCCGCGCGACCGCGGGTCCGCCGAGCTGGCCGAGTTGCGCGCAGAGCTGCTCGACGGCCTCGGCATCGACCGCCACGGCCGCGCCCACGACGACCGGCATGCCCCAGCAGTCGCGGCTTTCCCATACTGACCGCACCACACAGCACCGCCCACAGCACCGCACCCACACCCCGAAAGAGGCCACCCATGCGCCGCAGATCCACCGTCCTGACCGCCGCCGCAGGCATCGTCGCTGCCGCCGGCCTGCTGCTGACCGGCTGCGTTGCCGGCGAGGGTTCCGCCGCCGGCGCGACCAACAGCGCGGGAGTCACGAAGGGCGGCACGCTCAACATCGACTTCGCGACCTACAACCCGCTGAGCCTCGTCATCAAGAAGGAGGGCTGGCTCGAGAAGGCGCTGAAGAAGCAGGACATCACCGTCAACTGGGTGCAGTCCGCCGGCTCCAACAAGGCCAACGAAGCACTCCGCTCCGGCGCCATCGACGTCGGCTCGACCGCCGGCTCCGCGGCGCTGCTCGCGCGCTCGAACGGCTCCGAGATCAAGACGATCGACATCTACTCGCAGCCCGAGTGGTCGGCGATCGTGGTCGGCCCGAAATCCTCCATCACCTCGGTGAAGGACCTCAAGGGCAAGCAGATCGCCGCAACGAAGGGCACCGACCCGTACTTCTTCCTGCTGCAGTCGCTGGAGGCCAACGGTCTCTCGGCGAGCGATGTCACCATCCAGAACCTGCAGCACGCCGACGGCTGGGCCGCGCTGCAGAACGGCTCGGTGGATGCGTGGAGCGGCCTCGACCCGATCATGGCGAACGCCGAGAAGTCCGGCGCGAAGCTCATCTACCGCAACGTGAAGTTCAACACCTACGGCTTCCTGAACGCGACCGAGTCGTTCCTCGACTCCAAGCCGGATGTGGCCCAGACCGTCGTCAACACCTACGAGTACGCCCGCGCCTGGTCGCTGAAGCACAAGGACGAGACCGCGAAGATCCTCTCGGATGTCGCCGGCATCGACCCCGCGGTCGCCACCACCGTGATCACCGAGCGCACCAACCTGGACGTGTCGAACATCCCCGGCAAGGCGCAGCTCACGGTGCTGAAGAAGGTCGGCCCGATCTTCGTCCAGTCGAACGACGTGAAGTCGCAGTCCGACATCGACAAGGCGCTCGACACGCTGCTCGACCCGACCTTCGCGAAGAAGGCCGACCCGAGCGCCATCGGAGGCTGACGGGCAGATGACCGTTCAGAGCGCATCGGAGGCCGTCGTCACGGCGAACGTCCGCACGCCGTTCGTCGCGCGCCGCGGGGTGAAGATCGCGGGAGGCTTCCTCATCCCGGTCATCGTCCTCGTGGTGTGGCAGTTGGCGTCGACCTCCGGTGCGTTCACGTCGTCGCAGCTCCCCTCGCCCGCGATGGTGTGGGAGGCCGCGATCGACCTCGCGCAGCGGGGCCTGCTCGGTCAATACGTCGCGATCTCGACGCAGCGCGTCCTGATCGGGTTCGCGTGCGGGGCAGGTCTCGGCCTGCTGCTCGGAGCCATGGTGGGACTGTCGCGGTGGTCCGACGTGCTGTTCAGTCCGACCCTCGCCGCGATCCGCGCCGTGCCGTCGCTCGCGTGGGTGCCGCTGCTGATCCTGTGGTTCAAGATCGGCGAGGACTCCAAGATCATCCTCATCACGATCGGCGCGTTCTTCCCCGTCTATACGACCGTTTCGGCGGCGCTCAAGCACGTCGACCGGCAGCTGGTGGAGGCGGGCCGCGCGTTCGGGCTGAACGGCGTCCGGCTGTTCACCACCGTCCAGCTGCCGGCGGTGCTTCCGTCGGTGATTTCCGGGCTGCGGCTGGCGATGGCTCAGGCGTGGCTGTTCCTGGTTGCGGCCGAGTTGATCGCCTCTTCGATGGGGCTCGGCTACCTTCTCACCGATTCGCAGAACAACGGCCGCACGGATCGTCTGTTCCTGGCGATCATCCTGCTGGCCATCCTGGGGATCATCACGGACTCCCTGCTCGGCCTGTTCGAGCGCTGGTCGGCCCGGCGCTGGGGCTGAGCGCCGGGCCGTCTCTGCTCAGCTGCCGCTGATGCCCTCGGTGACCTGCACCGGGCTCTCGAACTGCCGGTCGGGCAGTCCTTCGAGCGCGTCGATGACCTCCTTCGGGGCGCCTTGGGCCTGCGCTGTGCCGACGAGGTCGGCCTTGCCTGCGGGGTAGTCGACCCCGCTCAGGTACTTCTGCACGTCGATCTGGATGGGCCGGTCGGCCATGTCCTTCTCCTTCCATTCCGGGCGGATGAGACCACGCCTACCCCCATCTGGCCTTGTGGCAAGACCTTGCAGGCGGTTCGGTGCGGTGGTTCTTTCTGTGACGTTCCCGGCTTTTGGAGCCGACGACGCGGAAGGAGTTCTCATGGCCGAACGCGGAAACACCAAGCACGGGCCGGTCCAGGATGAAGAGCTGAAGCACGAAGCGCAATCCTTCGTGCAGGGGCACGGCCCGAGCCATGTCGAGGAGTGGCGGCAGACCGAGCCGATGCCCGACGACACGGACGACCCGGAAGTGGTCACCGCCTCGGGGATCGACGGGGTCGAGTCCCCGGCGGCCGACGGAGTGGTGGATGCGGAGGGCGCAGCCGATCCGGCAGCCGCCGGCCCCGACACGATCGCCTACACGACGGAGACGCCGACGGACGGACCGACGGACGGATCCACAGACGGATCCACGGACGCGGAGGAGAGCCGATGAGCACCCGCGACATTCTGGGCGGTCTGCTGGCCGAGCCCGGCCCCTGGACGACCGTGCTCGCCGACATTTCGCGCGACATGCACGACCCGCAGCGAACGGTCGACCTGCGCCACCGCTCACTCCTGCAGTCCCTGGAGGAGCAGGGCGCTCCACGTGCGGACATCGACGCCGTCGAAGGCGCGCTCCTGACGGACTACCGCACCCCCAGCCCCAGCGCCCGGTTCATCGCCGTGCGCGGCGGTCAGGTGGAGGTCGACGAGGTGATGATCGGCGCCATCCCGCGTGACGGCTGGGCGTGGCATGCGCCTGTCATCGACCCGCTCCCCCTGCTCGCGCGCGACGCCTTCGGCTTCGACGCACTGCTCGTGGAGGCCGCGCGCGACGGGGCGACGATCTGGCACCGGCGCCCCGACCTCCAGCACGAGGCGGACGCCCCCGCCATCGGCGAGGAAGCGCAGCAGACCGACGAGCCCGAGCGCGTGGACGGCACCTCCCACGGCATCGTGCACAAGGTCCCCTCCGGTGGCTGGGCCCAGCTGCGCTACCAGCACTACGTCGAGGACACCTGGCGCGAGAACGAGCGGGCGGTCGCGGAGCGCATCGGCGAGCTGGTCGAGCGCTTCCGGCCCCGGCTGATCATGGTCGCGGGCGATCTGCGGGCCGTCGAACTGCTCACGGAAGAACTGCCTCAGGCCGCGAAGGATGTGCTCTTCACCGAGCAGCTGGAGGCGACGCAGGGCGACGATCAGCAGGAGCTGTTCCGGCGCTTCGAGGAGGCCGTGGCCCGCGTCGCCGCGGAGGACGAGACGGCGGCTCTCGAGCGCGTCTTCACGCGCTCCGAGGGAGAGGGCCGCAGCGAAGCCTTCGGCATCGGCGAGGTGGTCGACGCTCTCGGCCAGAGCCAGGCGGACACCGTGCTGGTGACGGTCCCGCGGGAGGCGGAGCGCACCCACGACGAGGAGCGCAAGGCCATCGCCCTGGACGCCCAGCCGTGGATCGCATCCGCCCCCGAGCAGGACTACGGTGCGGGCGAGCTCGGGATCGTGCCGGCGTCCGTCGCGATCGCACGAGCGGCCGTCCTGACGGACGCTCGCGTCATGGTCGTCTCCCCCGGAGAGCTGCCGGACGACGCCCCCGCGGCCGCGCTGCTGCGCTGGCCGGTCGGGCCTCCGCAGTCGGTCTGAGGACCGCATCCCGTCGCACGATCCACCTGAGAAATCCAGGCCCTATAGCCCGCCCGCCGCCCGGCCTACCGTCGGCGCGGAAACGAGAAGACAGCGAAAGGAGCAGCAATGGCTGCAGTGACCCAGTCCATCGACGTGAACGTCCCGGTGTCGACGGCGTACAACCAGTGGACCCAGTTCGAGTCGTTCCCCCACTTCCTCGACGAGGTCGAGGAGATCACCCAGGTGGATGACACCACGAACCACTGGCGCGTCAAGATCGGCGGCGCGGAGCGTCAGTTCGACACCGTCATCACCGAGCAGCTCCCGGACGAGCGCGTGGCGTGGAAGTCCGTGGCCGGCGACACCGAGCACGCGGGCGTCGTCACGTTCCACCGGCTCTCCGACGCCGAGACGAAGGTGACCGTCCAGCTGGAGTGGGCGCCGTCCGACGCGCTCGAGAAGATCGGCTCCGTGTTCGGTCTCGACGACCACGCGGTGAAGAAGGACCTCGAGAACTTCAAGAAGTTCATCGAGTCGCAGGGCACCGAGACCGGCGCCTGGCGCGGCGAGGTGGACCGCGGCGAGACGGTCTGACCCGTCCTACGACACGACGACGGCGCCGGTGGAGTTCCACCGGCGCCGTCGTTTCGTGTGCGGTATCTGTGGCTACAGGATGGGCCGGCCTCCCGTGACCGCGACCCGCGCGCCAGAGATGTACGACCCCTCGTCGGAGGCGAGGAGCACGTAGACCGGCGCCAGTTCCGCCGGCTGCCCGGCGCGGCCGAGCGGGGTGTCGCTGCCGAACTGGCTCACCTTCTCCTCCGGCATGGTGGAGGGGATGAGCGGCGTCCAGATCGGTCCGGGCGCCACGCTGTTGGCGCGGATGCCCTTCTCACCGAGCAGCTGCGCGAGCGACGCCGTCATGTTGGCGATGGCCGCCTTCGTCGCTGCGTACGGCAGGAGCGTCGGGGAGGGCATGTCGGAGTTGACCGACGACGAGCCGATGATGCTGGCGCCCGGCTTCATGTGCGGCACCGACGCCTTCGCGAGGTGGAAGAACGCGGAGAGGTTGGTCGCGATCGTGTGGTCCCACTCCTCGTCGGGGATCTCATCCAGCGACTCATGGTTCATCTGGAAGGCGGCGTTGTTGACCAGTACGTCGATGCCACCGAGCTCCTCGACGGTCTTCGCGACGATGTCGCGGCAGTGCTGCGGGTCGGAGACGTCGCCGGGCAGCAGGAGTGCCGTGCGGCCCGCCTCCCGCACCCACTTCGCGGTGTCCTCCGCGTCCTCGTCCTCGTTCAGGTACGAGATCGCGACGTCGGCGCCCTCACGGGCGTAGGCGATGGCGACCGCCTTGCCGATGCCGCTGTCGGCGCCGGTGATGAGTGCGACCTTGCCGGTCAGCTTGCCGCTGCCCCGGTAGCTCTCCTCGCCGTGGTCGGGCCGCGGTTCCATAGCCTCGGTGCTTCCGGGCGGTTGCTGTTGTTGTTCAGGGAAAGACATCCATTGACCTCCGTTCGTGTGCTTCCACGCAACACCCGGTGCGGGCGCACGTCAGGGGCTTGGGCGGTCCGGGATGTGCGCGTACCGTCCCTCCAATGAACGCGACACCGGACGCACCCGACGAACACCAGAGCGACGCTGCCCAGACGGCGAAGGACCGCTCGTACAGCCCGTCGAGCGAACGCGAGACCGAGGTGAAGCAGGATGAGTCCGGCGGAACCGCCGTACGCCCCGGCACCGGCGGCCCCGACGACGTGGGCGACATCCCGGTGCCACCCGAGGACGACCTCGACCCGGCGACCATCGTCGAGCGAGGCGAGCCCGGGCACCGGGCCGGCGACGCCTGACGGCGGTCAGCGCCGCGAATCCGCCTCCACGGGAGCGCCCGAGCGGCGCGCCGCCGCACGCGAGTAGATGCGCTCCGCGATCCACAGCAGGATGCCGATCGCGAGCAGCCCCAGCGCGATCGTGTACTGACCCGCCGGGCGACCGGACGTCCACGGGAACACCAGGTACAGGCAGGTGATCGCGCCGACGATCGGCAGGGCGGTCGGCGTCCGGAAGTGCTTGTGGTCGACCGGCTGCTTGCGCAGCACGAGTACCGCGACGTTGACGACCGCGAAAACCGCCAGCAGCAGCAGGGAGGTCGTGCCTCCGAGCAGCGCCACGATCGAGCCCTTCGGGTCGAGCGAGACGTAACCGATCAGGGCGACGGCGAGCGCCGAGGTGAAGAGGATGGCCGTCCACGGCGTCCGGCGCTTCACCGACACCCTCGCGAGGAACGGCGGCAGCACCTTCTGCCGGCTCATGCCGTAGAGCAGGCGGCTCGCCATCATCATGTTGATCAGCGCCGTGTTGGCGACGGCGAACATCGAGATGAACGGCAGCAGGTCGTTGATCGGGAAGCCCGGTGCGGCGGCCTCGACCGCGGTGACCAGCGGTGTTTCGCTGCCGGCCAGCTGTCCGATCGGGACGAGGGCTACGACCGTGATCGACACGAGCACGTAGATGATCGCGGCGATCCCGAGGCCGCTGAGCATCATCTTCGGGAAGATGCGGCTGGGCTCCTTCGTCTCCTCCGCCATATTGACCGAGTCCTCGAAGCCGACCATGGCGAAGAACGCGAGCGAGGTGGCCGTGCTGACCGCGAGGATGACTCCCTTGTCCTCCGGCGTCTCGAACGCGACGACGCGCGACCAGTCCGCGTTGCCGCCGACGATCGCCCACAGTCCGATGAAGATGACCAGCAGGAGGCCGGAGAGCTCGACCAGGGTGAGGACGACGTTGAGCCAGACACTCTCCGCCACCCCGCGCAGGTTCACCAGCATGATCAGCACGATGAACGCGAGTGCGATCAGCAGCGTCGAGACGTTGTCGCCGGGGAGGCCGAAGCCGACCGAGAGGTTCACCGCGAAGGCGCGGGACGCCGTCGATGCCGAGGTGATCCCGGAGGTCATCACGATGAAGCACACGATGAACGTGAAGAAGTGGATTCCGAACGCCTTGTGCGTGTACAGCGCCGCCCCCGCGGCCTGCGGGTACTTCGTGACCAGCTCCAGGTAGGAGAAGGCGGTCACCGTCGCCACCGCGAATGCCAGAAGGAACGGCAGCCAGGCCGCCCCGCCGACCTCAGCGGCGACCTGACCGGTCAGGGCGTAGATGCCCGTTCCGAGGATGTCGCCGACGATGAACAGGAGCAGGAGGCCTGGCCCGAGAGCCCGTTTCAGCTCCGGCTGCTCCGGCTCCACGGTCTTGACCACCTGGGTCCATGACGGATCGCTCACGATCGGCTCCCTTCAACATTTGCTCGGGGAGTCACTGTATGTGAGTTCTCACAGAAATGGGAGTCCCACGCGGCGCTATTGCCTGCCGGTGAACTCGTCCATCGAGTCGTACACGCCGAACACGCGGCCTGCAACCACGTCCCAGGCCCGGGTGGGCAGGATGCCCCGCAGCGTCCGCGCCAGTCCGACCGTCCAAGGCAGCATCAGCATCGGCCGGCCCGCGAGCATCGCGCGCCACACGCGGTCGACGACGTACTCGGGCGTCATCACGGGCGTCAGCAGCGGGCCGCGCGCGCCCTCGAACATGCCCGTGTCGATGTAGCTCGGTGCGACGGTGGTCACCTTCACGTGGCCGAAGCCCTGCCGTTCGAGTTCCAGCCGGACGCTGTCGCTCCAGCCGATGAGCGCCCACTTGCTGGCCGCATAGACGCTCATGCGGGGGTTCGAGAGCGTGCCGGCGGCCGAGGCGATGTTGACGATCCGGGCCTCGCGTGGGCTCTCCAGCATCCCGGACACGAACTCGCGTGTCACGTACATCGGCGCGAGCGCGTTCACCTGCATAGTGGTGCGCGTGTCCTCGCCGTTGTCGTGCTCCCAGAAGAACTTGCCGCGCACAATCCCGGCGTTGTTGATCAGCACGTCGATGCCGCCGAGTTCCTTGCGGACGGCCTGCGCGCTCTGAGCGATCGCGCCCAGTTCCGACAGGTCGACGACGTAGGGATGCACGCTCGTCGAGGGCCGTCCGACCGACGAACTGGGCGAGCGCGGCGGCGCCCCCCAGGCGGCAGCCGTGCGGCCGGCGAGGATCTCGTGCCGCAGCCGGTGGGTCAGCTCGGTAAGCGCCGCTTCATCCCGATCCCAGAGCACGACCGCTCGCGCGCCCTCGAGCACCGCGCGTTCGGCGTACAGCCGCCCCATCCCCGAAGCCGCACCGGTGATGAGCACGCGCGCACCGCGGACCGTTCTCGCCATACCCCCATCATCGCAGGCCGGGGTGAGCGAGCGACTTCAGGGCTTGCGGAGCTCCAGGAGGTGGCGGCTGGAGTAGGTGACGAAGACGCCGTCGCGGCGGAGCTGGGCGTCGAGGTCTCGCAGGCGGTCGCGGTAGGCATCGACGGTGAAGCCGGGGACCCACCAGATGACCTTGCGCAGGAGGTAGACCACGGCCGCGATGTCGAAGATCTCGATCCGGGTGCGCGCGGTCCGGAGGTCGACGAGCTCGAAGCCGGCCCGCTCGGCCGCCGCGACCTCGTCGTCGTGATGGCGGCCCTTCCGCGCCTCCGGAAGCGGGCCGAGGAAGAACTCGATGAGCTCGAAGGCGCTCGCAGGCCCGACGTGCTGCGCGAAGTACGTGCCGCCGGGGCGGAGTACCCGGAACAGCTCGTCCCACCAGATCGTCGCCGGATGACGGCTCGTCACCAGGTCGAAGGCGCCGTCCGCGAACGGCAGCGGCGGCTCGTCCGGGTCGGCAACGACGACGACACCGCGCGGGTGCAGGAGGCGCGTGGCCTTCACCACGTTGGGCGGCCAGGATTCGGTGGCCACCGCGGTGGGAGGGAACACCTCCGCCTGGGCGAGCACTTCGCCGCCGCCGGTCTGGACGTCGAGCGACGCCTGCGCGACAGCCAGCCGCGCCGCAAGCTGCCGCGCGTAACCCCACGGCGGGCGCTCCTCGGTGGCACGGCCGTCGAGCCAGGAGAAGTCCCATCCGGACACGTCCACCTGCTCGCCGAGCGCGATCAGTTCCTCGAACGGCGGCATCCCGTCCCGCTGTGCATCAGCATCCACGCGGGCCAGGCTATCGCGGCGTACGCTGCGACCGATGAGCGTCGTCCACACCATCGGCCACTCGACCCGCAGCCTCGACGAGGTGATCGGGATGCTGCGTCAGAACGGTGTCGATCTGCTTGTCGACATCCGCCATTTCCCCTCGTCCCGGCGTCTGCCGCAGTGGAACCAGGACGCCATCGTGGAGGCGCTGCCGCCCGACATCGGCTACCAGTGGCTGCCGCAGCTCGGCGGCCGCCGTCACACCCCGGCGGGTGTCGTCAGCGTCAACGACTACTGGCAGGTCGCGGCGTTCCGGGCGTACGCCGACTACATGGCCACCGAGGAGTTCGCAGGCGGGCTGGGCGAGCTCCTGGCCCTCGCCGACCGGTCACGACCCGCGATCATGTGCAGCGAGGCCGTGCCCTGGCGCTGTCACCGCCGGCTCGTGACGGATGCGCTGATCGTCGCCGGAGTGGAGGTGTACGACATCCTCTCCGAGCACTCCATTCGCCGGGCCGAGCTCAATCCGCACGCCCGCGTGCGGGACGGTCACCTCGTCTACCCCACGACCCCCTAGCGATTCGCTGCGTCCAGCGGGCATCGCGCGCGCTTTTCCGCCGGAACGGACAACAAAACGCACGCGATCCCCGGATAGGCTCGTCACATCCACAAAGCTGCCGCGTGCGAGCGGCCGACCAACGACGGGAGGTTCGTCATGTCTCAATTCGTCCAGAACTTCACTTCAGACGCCATTGTCGGGGAGCCCGAGGTCGTCGAGGACGGCCGCCCGGTCCGTGAGGTCGCGAACGACCCGGCCTGGCTCCGGCTCAAGGACGCGGCCGTCGCCCTGCAGGCGCTGCAGGTCAAGGACGGCTCGATCGAGCAGGAGTCCGACCGTCCGGCGGCCGCCGAGCACGTCCGCACCATCGTCGACTCGATCGCCGCACTCGCACCGGCGTTCCCGCACGACGCGTCCTACCTCGCCGCTCTGCAGCGCGACTTCGCCCGCTGGGCGGACGAGGGCTTCGGCGTGCCCGACTTCCTCGACGCCCTGAACGAGTTCCAGCCGCAGCAGCACCGCGTGGATGGGCTCGGTCACCTGGTCGTCTTCCCGATGTACACGCAGAACGGCAGCGCGAACCGCTTCGTCGAGGCGGTGCTGATCGAGGTCATCTGGCCGGAGTTCATCGCGGAGCTGGAGGCCGGCGACTACGGCAACAAGCTGTTCGTCGCGCTGCGCTTCGTCGACTTCACCCCCGGCTACGACACCAACTCGGCGGTGCTCTTCCCCGAGACGGTCGCGATGCGCGAGATCCCCTCGTTCACGTGGGGCGCGATCTTCCAGGACCGCGAGGCCGCGCGCTACCGGCGCGTCGTCCGAGCGGCCGCGGAGATCACCAAGCTGGAGCTGCCGGAGGACGCGGCCGCGATGCTGGACGACCAGCACCTCACGGAGGAGACCTTCGTGATGTGGGACATCATCCACGACCGCAGCCACATGCGCGGCGACCTGCCGTTCGACCCGTTCATGATCAAGCAGCGGATGCCGTTCTTCCTCTACTCACTGGAGGAGCTGCGGTGCGACCTGACCGCGTTCCGCGAGTCGGTGAAGCTGGAGCGGGAGCTGAGCGCTCTGCCGGATGCGGAACTCTCGGAGGCGCAGCGCGCCATCCGCGACCACGCGCACCTGGTGCAGTACGCGGTGATGTTCGACCGGATCTTCCGGTTCGCTATCACCGGCAGCCGCGTGCGCAACTACGACGGACTCGGCGGCCAGCTGCTGTTCGCGTGGATGCACCAGCACGACGTGCTGCACTGGACGGACACGCAGCTCACGATCGACTGGGAGAACGTGCCCGAGGTGGTCATCGCCCTCAGCGACCAGATCAACGACCTGTACTGGCGTTCGATCGACCGGCCGAAGGTGGCGCACTGGCTGGCCGCCTACGAGATGCTCACCCGCACGCTGACCCCGCACCCCGCCTCCAACTGGGCGCGCGGACTGTCGGACGAGGTGCTCTCCGGCGCGCCGAAGGGCTACACCGACCAGGTGCTGGACGACGAGTTCCCGCTGTCCATGTTCTACGAGGCGCTGAACAAGAAGATGACTGCCGTCATCGAGTCGACGGCCGGCATCACGGGCACCACGGACGCGGCGCCCGCGGACGCGGCATGACCGACGCCTCCTCGGCGCACTCGGCGGCCCGGACCTCTTCGGAGTCCGGGCCGTCGGGCGCGGCCGGACGACTCGTGCTCATCGCCGGTGCGACCAGCGCCGCAGGCGAGGCCGTCGCGCGCGCCCTCGTCGCGGCCGGGGCGACGGTTCTCGCCGTCGGCACCCGCCAGGAGGCGCTCGACGCGCTCGCTGCGACGGTCCCCGGCGTCGAGACGCGCGTCTGCGACCTGGCGGACCGGGATGCGGTGACCGAGCTGGCGATGCGCATCCACGTCACGTTCGGGCACATCGACGGCCTCGTCCACCTCGTCGGAGGATGGCGGGGCGGCGGCGGGATCGCCGGCCAGACCGACGAGGACTGGGAGTTCCTCGAACGCGGCTTCCGCACCCTCCGCAACACCAGCCGCACCTTCTACGACGACCTGGTCGCCTCCCCCGCCGGCCGTCTGGCGATCGTCTCCTCCACCGCTGTGGACCGGCCCTACCCGGGCGGCGCCAACTACGCGGCGGCGAAGGCCGCGGCCGACGCCTGGGTGCGCGCGATCGCGCAGGGCTTCACGAAGCAGGCTCCGCAGTCGGCGGCGACGGTGTTCGTGGTGAAGTCCCTGGAGGGCCTCGAGTCGCGGCTCGGCGACGAGGTCGTGCGCCTGTGGGAGCAGGACGCCGCCGAGCTCGACGGCCGACGCATCCCGCTGACAGCTGAGGAGGGGCCTGCGCCTGAGAGGATGGACGGGTGACGCTTCAACTCCACGACCTGAACCTCCGCGGCTTCGCCTCCGACAACTACGCGGGCGTGCATCCCGAGATCCTCGACGCCATCGCGGCCGCCAACAGCGGCCACCAGATCGCCTACGGCGAGGATGTCTATACCGCTCGCCTGCACGAGGTGTTCGCCGAGCACTTCGGCGAGGGCGTCGAGGTCTACCCGGTGTTCAACGGCACGGGCGCCAACGTGGTCGGGCTGCAGTCGATGCTCCCGCGCTGGGGCGCGGTGGTCTGCGCCAAGACCGCGCACATCAACACCGACGAGGCCGGTGCGCCCGAGAAGGTCGCCGGCATCAAGCTGCTGCAGGTGGAGACGCCGGACGGCAAGCTGACGCCCGAGCTGATCGACCGCGAGGCGTGGGGCTGGGGCGACGAGCACCGGGCGCAGCCGCTCGTGGTCTCGATCACGCAGACCACGGAGCTCGGCACCGCGTACACCGTGGAGGAGATCCGCGCGATCGCCGACCACGTGCACGCCCGGGGCATGAAGCTCCACATGGACGGTTCGCGCATCTCGAACGCCGTGGCGACCCTCGGCGTGCCCCTGCGTGCCTTCACCACGGACGCCGGTGTCGACGTGCTCAGCTTCGGCGGCACGAAGAACGGGATGCTCTACGGCGAGGCGGTCGTGGTCCTGAACCCGGAGGCGTCGGAGGGACTGGTGTTCCTGCGGAAGCTGAACATGCAGCTCGCCTCGAAGATGCGCTTCATCTCGGCGCAGCTCATCGCGCTGCTGACCGACGACCTGTACCTGCGGTCGGCGTCCCACGCGAACGCGATGGCCACACGCCTCCGCACGGCTCTCGAGCAGCGGATCGCCGACGGCAGCATCCAGGGCGTCGGCTTCAGCCAGAAGACCGAGGCGAACGGCGTCTTCGCGACGCTTCCGTCGGGAGTCGCCGACCGGCTGCGGCAGCACTTCCGCTTCTACGACTGGGATGCGGCGAACAACGAGGTGCGCTGGATGTGCGCCTTCGACACCACGGAGGACGACATCGACGCGTTCGTGGCCGCGCTCGTGCAGGAACTGAACGCCTGACGGACGCCGTACCCCGCGTGCCCCTCAAACTGGGGCCAGACCGGGGTACAAAATTGTCCTCCAAATGACCTACGCAAGAGCACTTCTTCGTGTAGTCTCAAAGAGCGGTGGAGGAACCCGAATATCCATCCACCGTAACCCCGAAACGTATGCCGGGCCGTAGGAAGAAACCCTAGTCTTCCCACAGCCCGGCATCGTGGTTTAACGGCGAACGCACGGCCGTCTACGGACCTACCGATCAGCGTGGTTTGCGCGACTCCGCGATTCATGCAACTCGGCCTTGAACGACTCGTCACGCGCGGCGACTGCCACGAGGTACTAGGGACCAGCTCGCGCGCTTGGTGGAGCAACCACACAGCCCCCGAACAAAGCGTCCAGAGGGCTGTGGTGCGCGGGGGCAAATCGCAGCCGTGGCTGCGTCTAGCCCTCGTCGCTTGGGGGAGGACTCGGCGGCCGGGGCCTCTTTGTCGGGACCCAGCTCCCGGCAAAGACAGCCAGCATAGCGATTATTGAGAATGTCCAGGTTGCCAAACCCCTACCGGCAGCGAGCACTGTGACCATCAGCAGCGTGGACAGCAGGACGACCGCCAACACGGCGAGATATACGCGAACGGCAGGGGATAGCGGTGATGGAAAGACCGGACCCCTGGCGCGACTCCAGACTCGATCAACGGCCACGCACAGAAGCGCTCCCACCGTCAGCGCCATCCCGCCCCACGGCTGCGGGAGGAACGAGGTACCCAGCAACGTACCTCCCACGACGAGAGCCGTTGACGCGGAGTACGCGGAGTTCCGAGGCCGCGCCGTCATTAGAACCCTTTGCAACTTCCGGCGATACCCGCCGCCGCGAATGCACTAGTCACGACCCAGGCTGTGATGCCGGCAGGCGGGAACCACACCAGTGCGACCGCCGCTCCACCGAGGGCAAGGATACATCCGCTCCTCCAGGTGACCTTTGCGTAAGCTCCGCCATGGTAGACGAGGGTGAGCGACTGAACCATGCGGCCGTTAACGTACTTCTGGAGGTAGCTCCCCTTGCAGTTCGAAAGGTTCTCGTTCGGCTTCATGAAGTAGCTGCTGCCGTTAGGGTTGACGCAGTTGTAGGAATAGACGCCGGTCGTCGGGTCGGCGACCACGGGGAATGCGGTTTGCTCGGTGAAATCAACCACCTGCGCGAGTGTGTTCCCATGCACCTCGTAATGGGTGGGCACGAGGTCGCCATTCGCGTCCTTGGCCCATGCGTCTCCGAATACGCGCAGAGGTGAGCCGTCGGCCGCAACGATCGCGACAACGCCATCCGGGCTCTGTACCAGCGATGCGCTGTCGGGAATGCTGATCGGATAGTCGTACCGCTTGGGAGCGTTCGCGTTCTCGATCACCGTGGTGATCTGCAGCGTCCCGTCAGAGTGCGTCACCGGCACGGTCGAGGAACCGTTGTTGTTGTCGTACACGACAACGCCGGCCTTCTGCGAGTCGGCCGCATTGCTGGCCTGGTCTGCGAACGGAAGCCCGATCGTCAACTCTGGCCCACCCGATAGCTGGACACCGTCGGATGCGTCCTTCGGCACCGACACATCCACACCCGACACGGACGCCTGCGCCGCCGTGTCCGTGTCCGAGGTCGTCTTCGCGAGATCCGATATCGCCTCCGGCGCGACCCGCTGCACCGCAGCGACAGCGTCGGTGGCGTTTACCGTCTCCGCGTCGGCAGAGAATCCCGTCAGGGTTCCACCGAAAACGCACATGCCGACAACCGCCGCGCACACCGACACGGCCCTCAACTTCTTCGTTGCTTCCACGGCAGCCCTTTCCCTTGCATGAACGCCGCGGGTAAGCGACGCTCTGCTTAGGTAGACGCTGCCTTCTACGGGTTATGACGCGGACCGGTGGGCGGAATCACTCCCGCCATGCAAGGGCTGCGTTTGAGTGCAGACTCGCAACTCGACGTGGAGAGAGTCGCCCTACGCGTCGCCCATCATGAGGCCCTCGATGGTGTGCTTCTGCGTGATCGGGGTGAGCTCATCCACGACCGGGCAGACCAGGTGGCGCTTCACGCGCTCCGGCAGGGTTTCGTAGAACTCGTGGGTCACCGCCATGTC
Source organism: Leifsonia sp. RCC_180 (assembly GCF_058138205.1). Lineage (NCBI taxonomy): Bacteria > Bacillati > Actinomycetota > Actinomycetes > Micrococcales > Microbacteriaceae > Leifsonia > Leifsonia sp. RCC_180. The sequence goes on from NZ_CP200340.1 coordinate 2,248,378, forward strand.
GTGGTGCTCGGCGTTTCCAGCGCCGGGCGCATCCACACCCAGCACCAGGACGGGCCGCGACTTCTGCGAGGTGTTCTGCGTGCCGTGGTGCACCGTGAGGGCGGACCGCACCGAGATGTCGCCGCGGCTCGGGTACTTGCGCTGCGCCCGCTCGATGAATCGCGGGTAGAGGGAGGCATCCGGGAACATCTCGTGCTCGAACCCGACGGGCAGATCCCACTGGGTGCCCGGCGCGATCTCGAAGGGGCCCATGTCCTCCTCGGTGTCGACCGCGGTCAGATTGAACGCGAGCGAGGTGAGCCGGCCGGTCTGCTTCGTCTCCTCCGGCATCGGGAAGTCGCGGTGCCACGGCTGGTCCTTCGCGCCGGGTCCGGGCACGTCGAAGCCGAGTTCGATGATCTGGTAGTCGGGACCGAGCACGGCCTCGCACACGCCGCGCACCCAGGGGTGGTCGACGAGCTCCAGCCAGCCGCGCATCTGCTCGGGATGGATCTCGACGTAGTAGCGCTTGGTGCCGCGCCCGACAGCGCCTCCTGGGCGCTGCAGCGCCTCATCGAACGCGACCTCGATGTCCTCGCGGAGCCGGTCGGCCCACTCGGTGCTGAAGGCTCCCTTCTTGCCGAGGGTGCCGTCGGTGTAGAGGGCGGTCACCGCGTCCCGGATCTCGGGGTCGAGACGGGTGGTGTCCGGCATTGCCGGGGTGACCCGGGGAACGTCGTCGTTCATGCTGATTCCTTTCAGGGGAAGCATTCAGGGCTGTCGGATGCGCAGTTCGCCCAGGTGCAGCTGCCGCGCGGTCGTGTCCGCGTTCCAGGAGTGGAACGCAATGATGTCGGTGCCGTCCGGCGCCACGGTGAGGGAGTTGTGGCCGGGGCCGCGCAGGTCGCCTCCGCTGCGGAGAAGGGCCGGCTGCTCGAGGTGCGACCACGGGCCGAGCACATGCTCCGCGGTCGCCACGCCGACCGCGTACCCGGGGCCCGTCCACGCACCGCCCGAGTAGGTCAGCCAGTAACGCCCGTCACGGAGCACCACCGCGGGGCCCTCCAGGGTGTGCCAGTCGAAGTGCCGGCCGTGGATGAGGCGGTCGCGCTCGTACAGTTGCCAATCCGCGTTCGGGGCGAGCACCGGCACGGGCGGTCCGGCAAGCGACGCCATCCCCGGGTCGAGCGGAGCGACGGCCAGGTGTGTTCCCGGCCGCTCGTGGTCGAGCACGTCGCGGGCGAAGAAGAGGTACCAGCGGCCGTCCGCATCCCGGAACGGATGGGCGTCGATGGCGAAGAGCTCGTCCGGCGTAAGGTCGACGCCGAGGTCGCGGAACGGCCCGGTCGGTGAGTCCGAGCGAGCGACCCGCAGGTGGTGGCCTTCGATGCCCCGGCCGACCGAGTAGTACATCCAGAACGCTCCGGCGGCCTCCGCGACCTCGGGCGCCCAGTAATCGTCGCCGAAAGTGTCCGCGACGCGCTCGAGGACCGGGCCGGCGCTCATCCACTCGGCGAGGTCGGGCGACACCAGCGCGTCGAAGACGCGGTCGCCGTCGCTCCCGGGGTGCGTGCCGTAGGCGACGTATCCGCCGCCGGAGAGCCGCAGGACGAACGGGTCGGCGAAGTAGCCCGGCCACACCGGGCCCCAGTGCCGGGTGACGCGCACTGCGGCATCGGTCACAGCGGCGTCTGTCACTTCGAGAGCTCCGGGAGGCCGTCGCGCCAGGTCACCGGGACCGCGTGCATGCCGCGGTACGCGAACGCCTCGTCCCAGGAGTGGAAAAGCATCCAGTCCTTGCCGTGGAAGCTCACCAGATCCTCGCCGCCCGGGCCGAGGTACTTCCCCTTCGAACCGGGCGTCGACAGCAGCGGCTCCTTGGCCTTCGTGTACGGACCGAGCAGGCTCTTCGCCGTGGCGACGCCGGTCACATAGGACGAGTTCGCGTAGTCGTTCGCCGAGTACAGCAGAACGAACTCGTCGTCATGGCGGACGATCACGGGCGCCTCGACGAGGTGGCCCTCCCACGACTCGGTCTGCTTGATCAGCCGGGTCGGCTCTCCGGTGAGGGATGCGCCGTCGGCCGCCAGGGGCTGCGTGTAGATCCAGGTGTCGTAGCCGCAGCAGTTGCCGTCGTTCTTCCAGACGAGGTACTGCTGGCCGCTCTCGTCCGTCGTCACGCTGGCGTCGATCGCGCCGCCCTGGTCGACCGGGCAGACCAGCGGCTTGTCGGCGGAGGACGCGAACGGCCCCTCCGGCTTGTCCGCGAACGCGACGCCGATGCACTGGTGCTTGCTGGCGGTGTCCGACGCGGTGAAGTACAGCGCAAACCGGCCGTCGGCGAGCTTCGCCGGCCCGGGCGCCCAGGTCTTGCCCGGCGCCGCCCATGACGGGAGCTCGGGCAGCGCATCCTTATCGCTCAGCTTCCACGTCTTCATGTCGTCGGTCGTCGCGACCTGCACGTTGACCGACGGAGTGTTCGTCCCATAGGCGTAGACACTGTCGCCGACGACGAGCGCGCCGGGATCGGGGAAGTCGCCGTCGATCTGGAACGGAGCGATTGAGGGCGACGACTCCGTGCTCGACGGCGAGCCCTGCGAGCATCCGCTGAGCCCGGCGGCGAGCATCAGCGCTCCCACCACCACCGCGGCTCGGCGCATCCTCACCCCTTGACCCCGCTGGTGGCCACGCTCTCCACGATCTGCTTCTGCGCGAAGAAGAACAGGATGAGGACGGGGATCGACGCGATGACGGCGCCGGCCATGACGATGGCGTAGTGCGTGGAGTACGCGCCCTGCAGCTGCGACAGACCGGGCTGCAGCGTGAGGTTCTCGGGGCTGAGCAGCACGTAGACCGGCCACAGGAAGTCGTTCCAGTTCGCGAGGAAGCTCAGCACGGCGAGCGTGGCAAGCGCCGGTCGCGCGAGTGGCAGGACGAGCTGCAGGAAGATCCGCCAGTCCCCCGCGCCGTCGATCCGCGCAGCCTCCTCGATCTCCGGCGGCAGGCCGATGAAGAACTGGCGCAGGAAGAACACGCCGAACGCGCTCGCAGCACCGGGGATGGTGATCGCCCAGATCGTGTCGAGCCACCCGAGGTTCTGCACGATCAGGTAGTTCGGGATGAGGAAGATCACCGGCGGGACGAGCAGGGTCGCCACGATCAGGCCGAAGACGATCCGCTTGCCCCAGAACTCCAGGCGGGCGAGGGCGTACGCGGCCATGGAGGCGGTGACCAGGATGAGCACCGTCTGCAGCGCCGCGGCCGCCAGGCTGTTGAGGAACCAGCGGAACACCGGCTGCTGCCCGCTCGACAACGTGGTGTACGCCTCGATCGAGAACGGATTCGGGATGGCCGAATACGGGTTGCGGATCGCATCGCCGTCGGTCTTGAACGACGTCATCAGGATCCACAGCAGCGGCAGGATGACGACCAGCGCCAGCACGATCAGCACGGCGTACAGCACGCTCTTGCGCAGTGCCGCCTGCGGTGTCTGCTTGCGCCGGGCGCGGACAGGCGCGGGCCGCGTCGTCTCGGTCTTCTCGGGGACGGTCGTCGTCATGAGGAGCTCTTCTCTGCCCGCTCCCGCTGGAGCCGGAAGTTGATGATGCTGATGATCGCCAGGAACGCGAAGAGCACGTAGCTCATCGCCGACGCCGCCGCCATGTTGTTCTGCGAGAGGCCCTGATCGGCGATGTACATGATCGCCGTGCGCGTCTGGTTGCCCGGCCCGCCCTTGGTGATGATGAAGGACTGCCCGAACATGTTCGCGCTCGCGAGGATCGTGATGGTGATCACGAAGGTCATGACCTGACGCAGCCCCGGCAGCGTGACGCTGGTGAACTGGCGGACCGCGCCGGCGCCGTCGAGCGCTGCCGCTTCGTAGAGGTCGGGGCTGATGCCCTTGAGGCCGGCGAGGATGATCACGGTGTTGAAGCCCATGGTCCACCAGACGGTGACCCCGGCGAGGGTGACCCACGCCCACGGCACGTCCACGGTCCAGGGGATGTTGTCCGGCAGGCCGAACATCCCGAGCACGTGGTTCACGATGCCCGACTGCGTGTCGAGCAGGTACTTCCAGATCACGCCGATGACGGCGACGCCGAGCACGTACGGCGCGAAGAAGACGCCGCGGAAGAAGGATCCAGCACGGATGCGCTGGTTCAGGAGCACGGCGACGAGCAGCGGGATGATCAGCAGGAACGGCACGCTCGCCAGCGTGAAGATGCCGGTCGCGGCCATCGACTGCCAGAAGTCGCCCGAGGTGGCCGAGCCCGGCGTGAAGAGGTCGATGTAGTTCTTCAGGCCGATGAAGGACTGGTTCACCCGGAACGGGCTCCAGTTGGTCAGGCTGATCCACAGGCCGAAGACGGCCGGGCCCAGCACGAAGACCAGGAAGAGCACCAGGAACGGCGCCAGGAAGATGTAGGCGGTTCCCGTGCGCCGACGGCCGCCCGGCCGCTTGGTGGAGCGGCCGGAGCGGAGCGGGCGTGGTGCCCCGGCTTCCCGGGGCACCACGATCGAAGCGGTTTCAGTCACCGTACTTCTCTTTGTTCTGCTTCAGCAGCGTGTCGGCCTTCGCGGCTGCGTCGTCCAGCGCCTGCTTCGGCGTCTTCTTGCCGGTGATGGCCTCGTTCACCGCGGTGGTGATGGTGGCCTCCACCGTGGTGATGCCCGCCGCGATCGGCTCGTAGTGGGCGTACTTCAGCTCGTCGAGGAACGGCTTCAGGTTCGGGTAGTCCTGCACCAGCTTCGGGTCGTTGCGAACCGAGTTCTTGGCGGGGAGCTCACCGGTCTGCGGCCAGTCGGCCGAGTTGTCGTTCATCCACTTCACGAACGTGGCCGCCGCAGCGGTCTTGTTCTTGTCCTGGCCCTTGTTGTTCATGAACATCCAGTGCGTGGAGCTGGACCAGACGGCCTTCTGGTCGCCGATCTGCGGCACGGCCACGGCCTGCCACTTCAGCTTGTCGAAGGCGGTGTTCGTGGTCTGCCAGACACCGTTCCAGTTGAACGCCGTCTTGCCGGCGATCAGGGCGTTGATGTTGCCGTCCTGAGCGACGTCGGCCGGGCTGTAGCCCTTCTTGATGAGGTCCGTCATCCAGGTGAGCGCCTTCACTCCGGCGTCGGAGTTGAAGGTCGCCTTGCTGACGTCCTTGTTGAAGAGGTCGCCGCCGTACTGCCAGAGGAGGCTCTCGAACTCGAACGTGCCGGTGAACACGTAGCCGTCCACCCACTCGCCCTGGACGCCCGCCGCCTTCAGCTTGTCGAGCGCGGCGAGGTAGGACTCCTTGTCCTGCGGGATGGAGCTGGGGTCGACGCCCGCCGCCTGCAGCACGTCCTTGTTGACGTACAGGCCGAGCGGGGTGACGCTCCACGGCACGGCGTACTGGCCGCCGTTGTATTTGCCGGCGTCGAGCAGCCCCTCCGGGAAGTCGCTGGCCTTGTAGCCGAGCGACTTCACGATGCTGTCGGCCTTGAGCACGAGGCCCTGGGCGGCGTAGGTGGCGATGTCGTCGCCGTGTCCGACCGCGACGTCCGGTCCCTTACCGGCCTTGACCGCGAGCGGCATCTTGCGGGCGATGTCCGCCCACTCCATCGGAACGTCCTTGACGACGATGTTCTTGTGCTCGGCGTTGAACTTGTCGACGAGCTTCGGCACGAGTACGGGGGCGGCGCCGCCCGTCCAGCCGTTCCAGAAGCTGATGTTGACCTTCGGTCCGGTGTAGTCGCCGGAGGAGACTTCCGCCCCTCCCGACCCGGCGCTGCTTCCGCAGGCCGTCAGAGCGAGCCCGAGGCCCGCGGTGACCGCCACGGCGATCGCGCGTGCGGCGAATCGCTTCTTCATGTGATCTCTCCCTTGAGTGAGCCTTTCACGCAGCCCATCCGTCGGGGCGGCAGCGTGATCGGTGGTGCTAGAGCCGGTACACTCGGCATGCTTGGCGAATTTACAGCGCTGAACAAGGTGTGTCAACCTCACAATGTCTTCATTGGAGGGCTCGCTGTAGAGTGACCCAGCGAGCAACGACTCGATGACGCGGAAGGAGGCACGATGGCTGTCAGGCTCCAGGATGTGGCGGAGCACGCCGGCGTGTCGATGAAGACCGTCTCGAACGTCGTCCGCAACTACGCGCACGTCAGCCCAGCCATGCGTGAGCGCGTGCAGCGCGCGATCGACGAACTGGGCTACCGCCCGAACGTCATGGGCCGCCGCCTGGCGACCGGCCGTACGGGCCTCCTCGCGCTGGCCTTCGCCGACGTGACCCTGCCGTACTTCGCGGAGCTCGCCCGGGTGGTGGCCGACGAGGCCGAGCGCCGTGGCTACCGCGTACTGCTGGAGCAGACCGAGGGCACCATCGAGGGCGAGCGGGCGGTCATCTCCGCCGGCGAGTCGGGCCTGGTCGACGGCATGATCTTCCAGCCGAGCGTCATGAACTCGTCCGAGCTGGCGCAGACGCGCACCGACATCCCCCTCGTCGTGCTGGGCGAGAACGCCGCGCCGCTCACCGTCGATCGCATCATGATCGACAACGTGGAGGCGGCGCGCACCGCGACCGAGCACCTCCTGGCCCAGGGCCGCCGACGCATCGCGTTCGCCGGGCACGAGTCGTCGCGTCCGACCCGCACCTCGAAGCTGCGCATCGCCGGCTACCAGCAGGCGCTGGAGGACGCGGGCCTCACTCCGGAGCCCGAGCTGATGATCTCGAGCGTCGCCGTCTCCGCAGGCAACGCCGTGCGCGCCGTCGGCGCCGCGCTCGACGCGGGCTTGCGCTTCGACGGCCTGGTCTGCCGTGACGACCTGGCCGCGATCGGCGCGCTGCGGGCGCTGCAGGAGCGCGGCATCCACGTGCCGGACGACGTGGCGGTGACCGGATGGGACAACACGCCGATGACGGCGGTGACCTATCCGTCGCTCACTTCCGTCGCCCCGGACATGCGCGGGCTCGCCTCTCGCGCCGTCGAGATGCTGCTCGAGCGCATCTCCGGCTTCGACGGGATGGGCCGGCACGAGCTCGCGCCCTTCTCGCTTGTCGTGCGGGAGAGCGCACCCGCCCTTCCGTGACCGCGGAGATGTGACTTTACAGCGCTGCATGAATCGTGCATGCTGAGTGGATGCTCACCGAGGAACGCCGCGTGGATGCGGCCACCGCCCAGGAGGGTCGCTACCCGCGACCGCAGCTCGTCCGGGCCGACTGGCTCGACCTGTCCGGTCCCTGGTCGTTCGCGTTCGACGACGACGACCGCGGCCGCCGCGAGCACTGGGAGCGGTCCGCGTCGCTGACCGGTGTCATCCACGTGCCGTTCCCGTTCGAGTCGGAGGCCTCGGGCGTCGGCGACACCGGCTTCCATTCCGTCGTCTGGTATCAGCGCACCGTCCTCCGTGACGAGGTGCCGACCGGCGAGCGCCTGGTCCTGAACTTCGGCGCCGTCGACCACTCTTGCGAGGTGTGGATCGACGGGCGTTCGGCGGGCACGCACGAGGGCGGCTCGACGCCCTTCTCCCTCGACATCACCGACCTCGCCGGCGACGGCGACTTCTCGATCACGGTCCGCGCCGAGGACGACCCGGCCGACGTCGCCCAGCCGCGCGGCAAGCAGGACTGGCGCCACCACCCGCACTCGATCTGGTACCACCGGACGACCGGCATCTGGCAGCCGGTGTGGCTGGAGGCCGTCGCTGACGTCCGCATCCAGCAGCTCCACTGGCTCACCGACGTCCCCGCCGGCGAGGTCACCGCGCAGCTCCGGCTGAGCCGCCCGGCTCCGGCCGGGACGACGGTCCGCGTCACGGTCGCGCTCGGAGCGGAGACGCTCGCGAGCGTCGAGACGATGGTCTCCGGGCGCGAGCTCGAGGTGCCCTTTCGCATCCACCGCCAGACGAACGGGCAGGCCTACGAGGAACTGCTCTGGTCGCCGGCGCACCCCACGCTGCTGGATGCGACGGTCACGCTTTCCCGGCCCGAGGGCGCCGACGACGTGGTCGCGTCGTACTTCGGTCTGCGCTCCGCAGCGGTCGAAGGCGGCCGCTTCCTGCTCAACGACCGCCCCCTCTATCTCCGCTCGGTGCTGAACCAGGGCTACTGGCCGGAGTCGCACTCCGCCGCCCCCGGGCCGGACGCCCTCCGGGCCGAGGCGCAGCTCATCCTCGACCTGGGTTTCAACGCGACGCGGCTGCACCAGAAGTACGAGGACCCGCGCTTTCTGTTCTGGGCCGACAAGCTGGGCCTCCTGGTCTGGGGCGAGGCGCCGGCCGCCTACGCCTTCAGCCCCGAGGCGGTGCGGCGCAGCATGGCGGAGTGGTCCGCCATCCTCGACCGCGACCGATCGCATCCCTCGATCGTCACGTGGGTGCCGCTCAACGAGAGCTGGGGCGTACAGCACCTCGCGCACGACCCGCGCATGGTGTCGTACGCGAAGGCGCTCGTGCACCTGACGAAGACGGTGGACCCGAGCCGGCCCGTGATCTCGAACGACGGGTGGGAGCACGCGGCGTCCGACATCCTCTCGATCCACGACTACGACCACGACCCGGAGCGGGTGCGGGAGCGCTACGCGACGCGCGAAGGGATCCTCGGCGCTCCCTTCACCCTGCCCGGCCGACGGCTCATCGTCGACCCGGAGCAGCGGGTGGATGCACCCATCATGCTGACGGAGTTCGGCGGCATCTCGTACACCGAGAACGGGCCGGCCGACGCGTGGGGCTACTCGACCGCGACGAGCCAGGAGGACCTGGTGGAGCGGCTGCGCGCCCTGGTCGGCGCGGTGCGCTCCTCCGCTCCCCTCGCCGGCTACTGCTACACGCAGCTGGCCGACACGGGGCAGGAGACCAACGGGCTCGTCTTCGAGAACCGGCGCCCGAAGGCGCCCATCGAGCAGTTGCGGGCGATCTTCGGGGAGTGAACGGGACTGTTGCAGCGGAGTGCGAACGGGCAGACTGACGCGCACGTACTAGCCGTCTCTCCTCGAGGAGCGCTCATGTCTACACCCGCCGCCGCGGTGACCCCTGCCGCGAACCTCCGACGCCGATCCCGGGAGGCGCTGGCCGCACTCGCCGTTCAGTACCTGCTCGGCATGGCAGCCAACCTCATCGGCGAGCCGGAGAGCACCTTCGTCATCGTCGTCGACACGATCATCGTGATCCTGCACATCCTGATCGCCATCGGTCTGGTCGTCGTCAGCATCCGCGTGCTCCTCGCCGCCCGCGCCGCCGACGTCGGCCAGCGGCTGGCGCTCTGGGGGCTGATCGTGATCGTCGTCACCTTCCTCGCGGGCGTGCTCACGATCAGCTTCGGCAGCGACTGGGCGTCGTACATCATGGCCGCGGGCTTCCTGGTGGCTGCGGCCTTGTACGCCGGGACGTTCTTGGCGTCGTATCGGCGGGAGACCGCGCCTCTGACCTAGAGGGACCAGTACGCGTAGCGACGCCGGCCGGAAGCCGAGGGACGCGTAGAGCGCGTGCGCCGGGGCGTTGCGGGCGAGCACCTGCAGCCACAGGCCGCGGATGCCGTGCTCGTCGGATGCCGTGCTCAGTGCGTGCACGAGTGCGCGGGCAAGGCCGCGACGCCGGGCGCCGGGCCGTGTCGCGACGGCGAACAGGCCGCCCCACTCGTCCACCAGCGCCAGCCGGGCCACCGAGTCTGGAGCCGCTGGGTCGCCGTGGGCGGCGTAGAGCGCCGGTCCGCCGGTGAGGATGCGCGCGGCGACGGTGCGCTCGACGGCTCCGCCGCGACCGTCGACGGACCACCAGGTGTCGAGCCAGCCCTCGTCCGGATGATCCGTGATCCGCACAGCCGGCGACTCTGTGACCTGAGACTCCGCAGCGACGGTCGAGCGCTCGGCCACCAGGACGTCGGTGAGCGAGTGATCGCGATACCCGCGCCGCCGGAGCACCTCCGGGAGGGCGGGCGGCGACGCGGACGTCACCTGGAACACTGTGGGGAGCGACCGGTCGGCGTACCAGCGCTCAGCGGCATCCACTGCCGTCTCCAGGTCGTCGACGGGACCGGACGCGAGCACCGAGTTGGCGCGGTTCGTGACGCCGGACGAGGCGCGCAGCGTCCATCCCTGCAACGGCTCGCGCTCGAGCGCCGGCCAGCCGCGGTCCGCGAGGCGGTCGAGGGTGGCGGGGTCAGGCAGATGCACCTGTCGACGCTAGCGCAGGCGGCGTACCGTGCGTTCCATGACCGACACCCGAACCACCGGCGCGCCGAGCGCGGAGGCGATCCCCGAATCGGAGGTCGCCGGGCTCAGCGCGAAGACGCTCGCCCACGTCATCCACTACCGCCGAAAGACATACGTGACCAAGCCGTCCGAAGGCTACGCGCTGCTCAAGCGCGTGCGCACGCTGCTCCGCGACGGGACGACGGACCTGGTGCCGCTGGTGCACCGCGACGGTTTCGTGTGGCTCGCCGTCGGGCCGAGCATCCCGATCGCCATCGACGAGGTCGAGAGCGACGCCGGCCACGACGACAAGCACACGCTGAAACGTCTCGGCCTGGACTGACGCCATACGTCTAGTGGTCCCAACACGCTGTTACGGGGGTCGGAGTAACGGCGTGTCGGGACCACTAGAGCTCGGGGCGGGTCAGGCTCCGGCGGTGGGGAGCAGCTCGCGGGCGGGCGGCTCCGCGAGCGCCGGGGCGGGCTTGGCGGGGGCGGGCTTCGCCGGCTCGGATTTCGCCGGCCTGGACTTCGCCGCGGGGGCGACCGGCTGAGGTGTGACCGTCGGCAGCGCCGGGAACGTCGGGATGGGCGCGGTCTCCGCAGGGCCGGCGGTCGTCGCAAACTCCTTCAGCCAGGGCAGCAGCTCGGGGCCGAGATCCTCCCGGGCGACCGCCATCTGCACGATCGCCTTCAGGTAGTCCAGCCGGTCTCCGGTGTCATAGCGCCGGCCGCGGAAGATCACGCCGTGCACGCCACCCGTCCACGCCGGCGCCGTTGCGAGGCCCTCCAGCGCATCCGTCAGCTGGATCTCGCCGCCCTTGCCCGGCTCCGTCTTCTCCAGGATGTCGAAGATCTCCGGACGCAGCACGTACCGGCCGATCACCGCGTAGTTCGACGGCGCGTTCTCGCGGTTCGGCTTCTCGACGAGGCCGGTGATCCGCACCACGTCGTCATCGTCGGTCTCCACCACCGCTGCGGCACCATACAGGTGGATGGACTCCGGCGGCACTTCCATCAGGGCGACGACCGTGGTGTTGAGCGCGTGCTGCACCTCCAGCATCCTGGCCAGAAGCGGGTCGCGGGCGTCGATGATGTCGTCGCCGAGGAGCACCGCGAACGGCTCGTGCCCGATGTGCATCTTGGCGCGGAGCACTGCGTGGCCGAGACCCTTCGGGTCGCCCTGCCGGACGTAGTGCATGTCGGCGAGCGACGTGGAGTAGCTGACCTTGAGCAGGCGGTCCATGTCGCCCTTCTTGGCGAGCGCGTCCTCCAGCTCGGCGTTGCGGTCGAAGTGGTTCTCGAGCGCGTTCTTGTTGCGGCCGGTGATCAGCAGCACGTCGTGGAGGCCGGAGGTCACCGCCTCCTCGACGACGTACTGGATGGCCGGCTTGTCGACGACGGGCAGCATCTCCTTGGGCATGGCCTTGGTAGCCGGAAGGAACCGGGTCCCGAGCCCTGCCGCCGGGATGACGGCCTTGGTCACATAACTGGTCACGTTCTTCTCCTCTTTTCAGGATGCCGAGGTGCTCGTAGTGGTCGCCGACACGCCGTGCGGGGGCGCAACTACGAGCACCTCGGCGGAGGGGGCTAGGGCTAGCGGACGGCGGCGAGCGCCGCGAGGTCGTCGGCGAGCGGGGCGACCTCGGGCACGGTGCCCATGGCGAGGACGTTCCACCCGGCGCGGTTCCACGTGCCGGCGTCGAGGCAGTTACGGCCATCGATCACGGTGCGGCCGCGGACGATGGCGCCGACCTCGGCCGGGTCGGCCGTGGTGAACTCGTCCCACTCCGTGAGCACGACCGTGAGGTCGGCGCCGGTGAGCGCCTCTTCCATCGAGTCCGCGTAGCCGAGGGTCGGGAAGAGCTTCTGGGCGGTCGCGCGGGCCTGCGGGTCGTAGACCACGACCTGGGCTCCGCGCAGGTGCAGCGCGGCGGCCACGTTCAGCGCCGGCGAGTCACGGACGTCGTCCGTGTGCGGCTTGAACGCTGCGCCCAGCACGCCGATCCTGCGGTTGAGCACCGAGCCGCCGAGCGCCTTCAGCGCCAGGTCGATCACGCGCTGGCGACGGCCCATGTTGATTTCGTCCACCTGCTGGAGCAGGCCGACCGCCGCGTGCGCCCCGAGTTCGTTCGAGCGGTGCATGAGCGCCCGGATGTCCTTCGGGAGGCAGCCGCCGCCGAAGCCGAGTCCTGCATTCAGGAACTGGCGGCCGATGCGCACGTCGTGCCCGAGGGCGTCCGCGAGCAGGGAGACGTCGGCGCCCGCCGCGTCGCACACCTCGGCGATCGCGTTGATGAACGAGATCTTCGTCGCGAGGAAGGCGTTGGCGCTGACCTTCACGAGCTCCGCCGTGGGCAGGTCGGCGACGAGCACCGGGGTGCCCTCGGCGATCGGCTTCTCGTAGATGCGGCGGAGGGTCGCCTCCGCTGCCGGAGAGGTGCCGCCGAAGACCAGACGGTCGGGCGAGAGGGTGTCATCCACCGCCTTGCCCTCGCGCAGGAACTCAGGGTTCCAGACGAGCTCCACGCCGATCCCCTCCGGTGCTGCGTCCGCGATGATCGCACGCAGGTGCGCTCCCGTCCCGACCGGGACGGTGGACTTGCCGACGATCAGGCCGTCGTGGGTGAGGTTCTCGGCGATCCCCCGCGCCGCCGCCTCCACGTAGGAGAGGTTGGCAGCGAACGAGCCGGACTGCTGTGGCGTCCCGACGCAGATGAAGTGCACGTCGGACACGGCCACGGCCTCGGCGAGGTCGGTCGTGAAGGTCAGCCGGCCGGCGGCGACGTTCCGGCGGATGAGCTCCAACAGGCCGGGCTCGAAGAACGGAGCGCGTCCCTCCTTCAGCTCCTCGACCTTGTGCGGGTCGGTGTCGACGCCGACGACGTCGAAGCCGAGTTCGGCCATGGCGGCCGCGTGGGTGGCGCCGAGGTAGCCGGTGCCGATCACGCTGATGCGGGGAGCGGGCTGGTCCTTGGACTTCTTGGGAGCGGTCATGTCGATCGTCCTTTCAGTGGCTCAGTGAGCGGGGGTGAGGGCGAAGTCGTCCTCAGGTCTGGTGATGCCCGCGATGAACGCGGAGAGCGAGTCGGAGCGGGAGTCGATACGCCAGTCGTTGGTGGCGCGTTCACCCCCGACGTAGCTCGTGATGGCGAGGTTGAACCAGCCGAACCCGATGATGTCGGAGTTCTCGGGCCGGCCCAGCGCCTCGAAGAACGACGTGACCCACGCCGCCTTGTGGCCCTCGATCTCGGAGGCGCCGACCTCCGACAGCAGGATGGGCTTGCTTGTGATGTTCCGGAGCATGTCGAGGCTCGGCTTGAAGGTGTAATCGAACGTGTACTGCTGGTCCGCCTTGTACGGCGGGCGCAGGTAGCCGGACAGGCCCACCCAGTCGACGTACGCATCCCCCGGGTAGAGCGAGCGGAGGTACGCCTCCGACCGGAGCGACGGCGACAGCTTGTTGACGATGTTCGGGGACCAGTCCCAGATCACCAGGTTGTTGGCGCCCTCCTGCTGGAAGATGTCGTGGACGTGCTGCCACATCTTCACGTAGTCGCCGGGGTTGTTGCCGTTGATGGTGCCGCCGTTGCCGTCACTCTCCGACCACGGGTACCAGTTGCCGTTCATCTCGTGGTCGAGGCGGATCGCGAGCGGCAGCCCGGTGGCCACGATGTCCTTGGCGTACTGGTGCAGATAGGTGTCGAACTTCCCGCCGATGATGTTCGGGAGGGAGTACTCCGGGGAGTCGACGACGTTGTTGTCGTCGCCGATCGGGCGCGACTCCCAGGTCATCAGCGGCATGCGGCCCTGCTGCCAGGAGCGGGTGACGGCGTTGACGCGGAAGTTCTCATCCCAGCCGCTGAAGTAGCCGACCATGTTGGGCGAGACGCCGATCTTCGCGCTGGTGGCGTCGAGGGTGGCCCAGTTGAACGGAGCCTGCTCGGTGTACATGCCGAAGTAGCGCTTGGACGGGTTGAGCAGCTCGGCGCGGGCCGGCGCGGTGATCGGCGCGGCCGACGACCCGCCGGACGAGCCGGACCCCGAGCCGTGCGTTCCCGACGCGGTCGAGCCGGAGGCGGTCGAGCCGGAGCTCCCCTTCGCTTGAGCTGCGGCGAGCTGCGCCTTGACGCTCGCGAGCTGGCTCTCGGCAGCCACGGCCTTCTGCTGCGCGGTGGCGAGCTGCTTCGCGGTAGCCGCCTGGGAGGCCAGGCTCGCCTTCTGCATCGCCGTGAGCTTGCCCTTCTGGGAGGCGATGGTCTCGGTGGCGCGGTCGAGGTTGCGCTTGAGTTCGGCGTTCTGGGCGGCGAACGGTGTCACAGTCTCGGCGGCCTGGTCGACGGCCTTCCGGAGTGGCGCCCCGGTCGGGGACACCCAGACGTAAGCGGAAATGCCGACGAGCACAGCGGTGAGGAGGATCGCGGCAGCGGCGGTCGCCTGCGAACGGGATTTGGACTGGGACCACCACACGGCGGCCCGGGCGGGGGCGGTCTGGTCAGACAAGGAAGAGAGCCTCCAGGGTCAGGATCGCGATACCGATCAGGTACGGGATGGCGGCGAGCGGGTTGAGCCGACGGCGCGCCTTCTTGGTCTTCTTGGTCGGGGACGGAGTGGATGCGGCAGCCGCCTTGGCTTCGGCCCGCGTGGCCACCTCGGTGCGGGTGGCGAGCTGCGTGCGGGTGGCGAGCGCGGTCGCGGTCGTCATGCCTCCGACGGAGTCCGGCAGGGCGGGACGGGACGGTGCTGCCTCGTCGGCGCTCGACGTGTGCGCGGCGATCTCCGCCTCGGAGCTGATCTCGGCGGGACCGCCGGCGTAGGCACCGGCGCGGGTGCCCCATCCACTCGCGTGAGCCATGCGGAAGAACCCGATCAGCCGGATCGGCATGAGGAAGAACGTCGAGACGATGATGAAGACCGGCAGCCGG
Organism: Leifsonia sp. RCC_180; assembly: GCF_058138205.1. Taxonomy (NCBI): domain Bacteria; kingdom Bacillati; phylum Actinomycetota; class Actinomycetes; order Micrococcales; family Microbacteriaceae; genus Leifsonia; species Leifsonia sp. RCC_180. The sequence goes on from NZ_CP200340.1 coordinate 2,263,437, forward strand.
AAGAAGTCGCTCGGCTTCTCCGACAGGTGGCGGACTTGCCGGATCGACATGCTGATCACCGACGAGGCGACCATCAGGGCGACGATCGTGAGGATGCCGCCCTCGATCCCGTAGGACTTCAGGAAGCCCTCGTAGAAGTTGTAGCCGCCGCCCGTGATCGAGCGGTACACCCAGCCGCCGATCACCCCGGCGAGCATGAACGGGAGCAGGATGTCCATCACGAAGAAGAAGGCCAGCAGCGGTGCGTGGCCGAGCATCCACGGGAGCATCCGGAAGGTGTTGTACTGGCTGCCGCGCGCCCAGCGGAGCTGCTGCTTGAAGAGCTTCTTCACCTTCAGCGGCGCATCCGTGTAGACCAGGCTCGTGTGCTGGTAGACGGTACGGTAACCCTCCTTGAGGGTGAGGTTCGTCAGCGTGCGGTCGTCGGAGACCTCGAGGAAGACGCCGAGGAACTTCTCGGTCATGAACTTGTCCATGACCCGCATCAGGATCGACCGGCGGAAGGCGATCGTGCGGCCCGGGAGGCAGCCGATCTGCCCGACGACGCTCTGCGCGGGCATCGAGTACAGGGCTCGCGAGTTCTCGAGCCAGTCGGCCCAGCGGGTGATCCAGCTGCGGGTCGGCTCCAGGATGCGCTGCTTCGTCGTCACGCCGCCGACGCGGTCGTCGGCGAACGGCTTGACGAGCTCCGGGAGGGTGCCCTCGGTCCAGATCGTGTCCGAGTCGACCAGCACCGTGATCTCACCGGTGGACATCTTGGTGCCGATCATGACCGCGTTGCGCTTGCCGGGGATGGGCGTGTGCACCCAGCGCACCAGCGGCGCGAACTCCTCGCACACTTCGGCGAGCTCGGGATTGGGGGCGCCGTTGATGACGACGATGATCTCGCCCGGCTTCTGCTCGACCATCCGCCCGAGCACGTCCCGGAACAGGTCGAGGGGTTCGTCCACGACGGGGACGACGACGCTGGTCGTGCCGTGGAACTCGCCGGTGTAGGCGCGGTAGCGGCGGGACATGAGGACTTTGACGATCCAGATGACCCAGATCAGGGCGGAGTAGATGGCGAAGAGGTAGAACTCTGGGTGGCCGCCGAGCATGTGGCGGAGCTGTAACAGGAAGATGAACACGGCGGGACCTCTCACGTTGGGGGTGGGTGGCATCCGCAGCGCTGGGGATCTGGTCGGGTTCGGGTGGTGACAGTTCTACGTGGCATGGGGACGACCCCGCAAGTGGGGGTCGAACGGGTCGCTCCCGCGTGTCGCGTCGTCCCCCGCCGACCCCTGTCCGCAGACACGCGGACAACCGCGGAGAGCCGTGGGCAGGCATCGACTCTCGGCGCGTGCTTGGGAAGATGTGCTGATCGGAAGACAAATCGGAGAAAACTGTCAGCGATCCGCCTCGGGCGTGGCGACGCGCCCGGGATGCCCGAATCATGTACCCCGGTTGAGGGGCAATTCCGAGGCCGGCGAATGTTACGAACTTTTACACGTGCGTCATCTGCCGTTCACGCGGGGCGGCGAATCGGGTCCGGCGGCGCGTCATGATCCTGCGCACGCCGCGTCTTAACACCTGGTGCATCCGTGCATTGACCACCGTCGACAGAAAGGCTTATGCATGCATTTTTGCGGAGCTCTCTGCGGCCTGGGCGCGGCGCTCCTGGCCGCGTCGGTAGCCGCAGCGCTGACCGGGTGCTCCGGCGCACCGGATGCGGCCGCCACCGCAATGGCGGAGGGTCAGGCCGTGGTCACGGTCGGCAGCACGGTCTCCCTGGTGAAAGCGGGGACGGTCGTGAGAGCAGAGAAGAACGCCCAGACCTCTGTCCGTCTGAACACCGCCAAGCTCACGATCCACTGCTCGGGCGACACCGCCCGGCTCACGATCGAGGGCCACGACGGCGACGTGACGGTCGACAACGACTGCGGCACGACCACCGTCCGCGGCACGTCGAACCTCGTCTCCCTCATGAATGTGCAGGCGCTCGCGGTGGGCGGCAGGCGCAACCTCGTCGACTACCTCGGCACGGGCACCTCGACACCGCAGATCGCGGGCGTCGACAACACCATCATCCAGCGGTAGCGGAGGCCGGTTCCCCGGTGCCCCTCCATCGCCAACGAAAGGCAGCATCATGTTCACTCGCACAGCAACCCGCATCGCGGGCCCCCTCCTCGTCGCCACCGTCGCCGTAGGGCTGACCGCCGGCTGCACCGGCGTTCAGGTCAACGGCAAGAACCTGGACTCCGTCGCCAAGAACTCCGCCGAGGTCACGGTCGGCTCCGTGAAGACCACGCTGAAGTCCGGCTCCACGGTGAAAGCCGAGGCAGGCAAGCTCACCAAGATCAAGCTGAAGGACACCACGCTCACCGTCCATTGCGCGGATGCCACCGCCAAGGTCGACCTGTTCGGCGACAAGGGAACCGTCACGTTCGACGCGGACTGCGGGGATGTCGAGCTCGGCGGGACGCACTACACGGCGAAGCTGCGGAACGCCGGCGACCTGAACATCGTCGGCATCAACCTCACGCTGACTGCGGCGAAGGTGAAGAAAGTCGAACTGACCGGTAGCGAGACCAAACTGAGCGCCGCCTCCGCGACCGACCTCGGCATCACCGGCGGGACCAGCACCATCGACCTGGGCGCCGTCCAGACGATCAGCATCGTCGGCGCGGGCAACACCGTCACCTACGGCGGTCAGCTGACGACGCCGGCCGACATCACCGGCGTGGGCAACACGGTCAACAAGAAGTAGCCACTAGCCCACTACCCAGAAAGGCAGGACACCATGTCCAGCACCACCACCTTTCCCGCGAACAGCTGGAACACCGCCGCGGTCGCGGCGTTCATCCTCGCGTGGTTCGTCGCACCGGCGGGTCTCATCGTCGGATTCGTGGCTCTGTCACAGCTGAAGAACATCCCTCAGCGCGGCCGCGCTCTCGCGATCTGGGCGATCGTGATCTCGCTCTTCGAGCTTGCGGCCTGGATCGCCAACGTCACTGTCTGGCGGTTCTTCGGCATGTGGTGACGTAAAAGGAAGGGCCCGTCGGTGCAGCAGTACGCCCGGCGGGCCTTTCCTTTGTCGCGGTGGCGCTCTCGCGGGAATTTTCGACCTTCTTATGTGTTCACATGGATATAGCCAGGCAATGGAGCCAGCGTCTCACTCGATCATCCGCTGAAGGAGCCTCATGTCGATCGCTGAAACCACCACCCGCTCCGCTGACACGTCGGCGCCCCTGCTGCCGGCTCTGGCCGATCGCTGGAGCCCCCGTGCGTTCGACCCCAGCATCGGGATCGACGACCTCACGCTGCGCTCGGCGCTCGAAGCCGCCCGGTGGTCGCCCTCGGCGGCCAACACGCAGCCGTGGCGCTTCATCGTCGCGCGCCGCGGAAGCGAGGCGTTCGACACCATCGTGGAGCGTCTGGCCGGCTTCAACACGGTCTGGGCGGCATCCGCCGCAGTCCTCATCGTGGCCGCCGCCGAGGTCGTCGACGAAGAGGGCAAGGAACTCCGCTGGGCCACCTACGACCTGGGTCAGGCGGTGGCGCACCTCACCATCCAGGCGCACCACGACCGCCTGCACGCCCACCAGATGGGCGGCTTCGACGCCGAGGCGCTGCGCGAGGCGTTCGACCTCGGCGAGCGCTACGTGCCGGTCTCCGTCACCGCGCTCGGAACGCTCGGCGACGCGGAGGCGCTCCCCGAGCCGCTCCGCACCCGCGAGTCCGCGCCGCGCACCCGTCGCCCGCTGGACGAGATCGCGGTCGTCCACGCCTGACGCTCCGCTAACGAAGGAGAATCGGGCCCGAATCTCCTTCGATTGGCAGTACTGAAGGAGATTCGAACGAAAACTGTTCGAATCTCCTTCAGTCGTTGACGGGCCTGCGGACCGTCAGGGGCGCACCAGGGTCTTGATCGCGCGGCGCTCATCCATCGCGGCGTAGGCCTCGGCGATGTCCGTCAGCGGCACCTCCAGGTCGAAGACCCGGCCGGGCTCGATCGCGCCGGACCACACATCCTGCAGCAGGTCCTCGACGTAGTTGCGAACCGGGGCGACGCCGCCGTTCACGCCGATGTTGCTCTGGAACAGGGGCCGGACGGGGAGCTCCGGGCCGCCGTTCGGCACACCGACGTACCCGACCATGCCGCCCGGGCGAGCGGACCGGATCGCCTGGTCCATCGACTCCTTGGTGCCGACGGCTTCGAGCACGCAGTCGGCGCCGATCCCGTCGAGCAGTTCCTTGACGGCGGCCACGCCCGCATCCCCGCGCTCGGCGACGATGTCGGTGGCACCGAACTCGCGGGCGAGCGCCTGCCGGGTTTCGTGGCGCGACATCGCGACGATGCGCGACGCGCCCAGCCGCGCCGAGGCGAGCACCGCGCAGAGGCCGACCGCGCCGTCACCGACGACGACCACGGTGCTGCCCTGGGTCACCCCGGCCGAGACGGCGGCGTGGTGCCCGGTGCCCATCACATCCGACAGCGTCAGCAGGCTCGGGATGAGCTCCGCACGCGGGTACTCGGGCGTCGCCACGAGCGACCCGTCGGCGTGCGGCACGCGGACGAACTCGCCCTGACCGCCGTCGGCGAAGCCGCCGATGCGGTCGTCCGCACCCCACCAGCCGCCGTGCAGGCACGACGTGCTGACGCCGTTGCGGCAGTTCACGCAGGTCATGTCGCAGTCGTAGAACGGCGCGATGACGAAGTCGCCGGGCTTGATGGTGGTGACGTTGGCACCGACCTCCTCGACAACGCCGACGAACTCGTGGCCGATCCGGCGCGGCTCGTTCGTCGGAGTCACTCCCCGGTACGGCCACAGATCGCTGCCGCAGACGCAGGCGGCGACCACGCGGACGATGGCATCGAGACCATCAGAGCCGGAGCCGGTGTAGAGGGTGGGGGTGGGGACGTCTTCGAGGCGCACATCGCGCTCTCCGTGGATGACAGCAGCACGCATGATCCGAGCCTACGCGCACGAAGGGCGCCCTCCGTCACGGAGGGCGCCCTTCGCCGTACTGCCGTCAGTCGCGCGTCAGTCGCGCACGGGCTCCACGGTGAGGTGGTCGGCCTCGCGATCGAGGTCGACGCGCACCAGGTCGCCGTCGCGCACCTCCCCGGCGAGCAGCTCGGTCGCCAGCCGGTCCTCGATCTCGCGCTGCATGAGCCGGCGCAGCGGCCGGGCGCCGTAGATCGGGTCGTACCCGCGCTCCGCGAGCCACGCCCGCGCATCCGGGGTGACCGCCAGCTCCAGCCGCCGCTCGGTGAGCCGCTGCATCAACCGGTCGATGCCCAGCTCGACGATCTCGCCCAGTTCCTCCTGGGTCAGCGTCGAGAAGACGACGATGTCATCCAGCCGGTTCACGAACTCCGGCTTGAACGCCTGTCGCACCTGCTGCAGCACCGCCTCCTCGCGCTCGGTCGGGTTCAGCGTCGGGTCGACGAGGAACTGGCTGCCGAGGTTCGAGGTGAGGATGAGGATCGCGTTGCGGAAGTCGACCGTCCGGCCCTGGCCGTCGGTCAGGCGTCCGTCGTCGAGCACCTGCAGCAGCACGTCGAACACCTCCGGGTGCGCCTTCTCGACCTCGTCGAGGAGGATCACCGAGTACGGACGCCGGCGCACGGCCTCGGTCAGCTGGCCGCCCTGCTCGTAGCCGACGTAGCCGGGAGGCGCACCGACCAGACGCGAGACGGAGAACTTCTCGCCGTACTCGCTCATGTCGATGCGCACCATGGCCTTCTCGTCGTCGAACAGGAACCCGGCGAGGGCCTTCGCGAGCTCCGTCTTGCCGACACCGGTCGGGCCGAGGAACAGGAACGAGCCCGTCGGGCGACCGGGGTCGGAGATGCCCGCCCGGGTGCGGCGGACCGCATCCGACACCGCCTGCACGGCCTTCTTCTGGCCGATGATGCGGCGCCCGAGCTCCTGCTCGAGGTGCAGCAGCTTCTCGGTCTCGCCCTGGGTGAGGCGGTCGACGGGGATGCCCGTCCACGCCGCCACCACCGCGGCGATGTCGTCGGCCGTGACCTGCTCGTTGACCATGCGCGGGTGCGTGGTCTCGGCCTGCTCGGCCTCCGCCAGCTCCCGCTCGATGCCCGGAATGGTCTCGTACTCGATCCGGGACGCCTCCTGGTACCGGCCGTCGCGCAGTGCGAGGTCGCGCCGGGTCTTGGCCTCCTCCAGCTGCGAGCGCAGCGCGCCGACGCGGTTCAGCGACGCCTTCTCGGCACGCCACCGCTCCTGCAGCTCTTCGAGGGTGCTCTCCTGTTCGTGCAGCCGCTGGCGCAGCTCTTCGAGGCGCTGCTTGCTGGCCTCGTCCTTCTCCTTCTTGAGGGCGAACTCCTCCAGCTTCATCCGCTCGACCTGGCGCTGCAGTGTGTCGATCTCGACCGGCGCGGAGTCGATCTCCATCTTGAGGCGCGAGGCGGCTTCGTCGATCAGGTCGATGGCCTTGTCCGGAAGCTGACGCGCGGTGATGTAGCGGTTCGAGAGGGATGCCGCGGCGACCAGCGCCGAGTCCTCGATGGTCACGCCGTGGTGCGCCTCGTAGCGGCCCTTGAGCCCACGGAGGATCGCCACGGTGTCCTCGACCGACGGCTCGCCGACGTAGACCTGCTGGAAGCGGCGCTCGAGGGCCGCATCCTTCTCGATGAATTCGCGGTACTCGTTGAGCGTGGTCGCACCGATCAGGCGCAGCTCTCCACGCGCGAGCATGGGCTTCAGCATGTTGGAGGCCGCCACCGAACCTTCGCCGCCGCCTGCCCCCATCAGGATGTGGAGCTCGTCCACGAAGGTGATGATCTGGCCTTCGGCGTCGTTGATCTCCTTGAGGACGGCCTTCAGCCGTTCCTCGAACTGGCCCCGGTACATGGCGCCGGCGACCAGGGCGGACAGGTCGAGGGCGACCAGCTGCTTCCCCTTGAGGGAGTCGGCCACGTCCCCCGCGACGATGCGCTGGGCGAGGCCTTCGACGACAGCCGTCTTGCCGACGCCGGGCTCGCCGATGAGCACGGGGTTGTTCTTGGTACGACGGGTCAGCACCTGGCTGACGCGCCGGATCTCGGCATCCCGCCCGATGACCGGGTCGAGCTTGCCGCTCTTGGCGATCTCCGTGAGGTTCACGCCGTATTGTTCGAGAGCGCTCTTCGCCTCCTCCTGCGTGGAGGGTGCGCCCTGCATGTTCGCCATGTGGTTCCCTTCCCATTTCTCTGTGGGCAAACTTGAGTCTACTAGGCTCAACTTTGAAAAGGGAGAGGGAATTCCCGGATCCTCGGCAGAATTCGTGGACGCGGTAGCCTGTGGCCATGGTGGATCCGGCCGACGTGCGCGTGGTGCTCATGGACAGCCAGACAGCCGCGACGCTCGCCCAGGTGCTTCCGCTGCTGCTGCTGACCCTGATGGTCGAGCTGCGCCGCGTGGAGGTGCACCGGCGCGGCCGGAACGTGCGCACGACTCGCGTGCTGCTCGGCCTGTTCTTCATCGCGTTCGGCGTGGTCGAGACAGTGTTCGTCCTCTCGATCGACGGTGAGCTCATCCCGTTCAGCTGGAGTGACCTGATCGGGGCGCTCAGCATCTTCGCCCTGCTCGCGCTGCTGTTCATCCTCTCGCTGTTGGACTCGCCATCGAGGCGCGGGCACGAGAAGATGTAGGCACTGGTAGCGGCACTACCGGTAGTGCTACTATCACCGCGTGCTCATCACTGAACTCGCCGAACGCTCCGACACCCCGACCGCCACGATCAAGTACTACGTGCGCGAAGGGCTGCTGCCCGCGGGCGAGCGCGTCGGAGGCAACCGGACGTTGTACGGCGAGGAGCACGAGCGCCGGCTGCGGCTGATCCGGGCGATGCTAGAGATCGGCAAGCTGTCGATCGCGTCCGTCAAGAATGTGCTCGACGCGCTCGACGAGCCAGGAGCGCCGATCGCGCACACCTTCGACGTCGCGCAGCAGGCGCTCTCCCGGTCCGCCGTTCCTCTCGCGGACCCGACCGTCGCATCCCTCGAACGCGTGGATGCGGTCGCCGCCCGAGCCGGATGGACCGGCTGCGAGGACAACGTCGGTCGCGAGATCGCGGCACGGGTCGTGGACGCCTTCGCCAACTCGGGCTTCCCGCTCCCCGACGACTACCTCGACCGCTACGCGGCCGCTGCGCGCATCCACGCGGAGGCGGACCTCGGTGCCGTCGCGGTGCTCCCGGACCCCTCCCGGATGACCGAGCTCATGGTGATCGGCACCGTGCTCGGCGACTCCCTCGCGCTCGGCCTGCGGCGCATGGCGCAGGCCGTCGTCACCGAAGAAAGAAGAAGCTCATGAAGACCGTCTTCGCCTGGCACCGTCCGCTGATGACGGTGGCCGCCCTCATGCTCGTCAGCACGATCGTCTGCCTCGTCGGTCTGGTGGTCGACCCGCGACAGGTCACCGGACTCGACGTCTGGGCCAAACCGCTCAAGTTCTCCCTGTCGATCCTGCTCTACAGCGTCACCTGGGCGTGGCTGATCGCGCACCTCCCCCGCTGGCGTCGCGTGGCGCACGCCGCAGGAACGGTGGTCGCCGTCGCCCTCATCGTGGAGCAGGTGCTCATCGTCGGCGCCGCTGCGGCCGGAACGACGAGTCACTTCAACGTGTCCACGCCCGCTGCGAGCGCGATCTGGGGCGTCATGGCGGTATCCATCACGACGCTCTACGTGTGCACTTTCCTCACGACGTTCGCCGTGTTCTTCCTCCGCCTCGGCACGCGCTCGACGACGCTCGCCGTCCGGGCGGGCGCGGTCATCGCACTCGTCGGGATGGGGCTCGCGTACCTGATGACCGGACCGACGGCCGCGCAGCTGGCCGACTTCCGCGGCATCGCCGGCGCGCACACGGTCGGCCTGGCCGACGGCGGACCGGGCCTGCCGGTCCTCGGCTGGAGCACGGTCGGAGGCGACCTGCGCATCCCTCACTTCATCGGGATGCACGCCCTGCAGCTCCTGCCGCTGTTCGCAGTGCTGCTGGGGTGGCTGGGGCGCCACTGGCGTCCGCTCGCCGACGACCGGGTGCGCACGCGTCTCGTCGTGATCGCCACCGCCGCGTACGCCGCGGTCGTCGGGCTCGTCACCGCGCAAGCGCTGGCCGGTCAGTCGATCGTGCGGCCCGACGGTATGTTCCTCGCGGCCGGGTGGACGATCGCGGTCGCCGCCCTCGTGGCGGCAGCTCTCGCCCTGAGCATCCGTCCACGCTCCCGCGCTGCCCTCGTCCCCGCCTGACCCGCGGGGTCAGCGGGCGGACGGGTCGCGGTCGTCGATGTTGGCCGGGGCCTCGGCGTCGAGTTCCTCGGGCAGTTCCAGCGGGCGGCGCGTGTAGTAGCCGCGCGCCTTGCGGTAGAAGAGGGCGATCGGCACGATGCCCAGCACGATCAGGCCGAGCCCCAGCACGTTGACCACGATGGCGTCGTCCTGGAAGTTCTGCACGATGCCGACCACGAAGATCACGCCCATGAAGATCGCCCCGACGGCCGGCCACAGCCCGATCAAGATGAAGTTCTTGACCGACTTCAGCAGCACCCGGCGGTAGGCGACCACGACGGCGAGCCCGGCGAGCGTGTAATAGAACGCGATCTGGATGCCGATCGACGCGATGGCGTTGCCCATGATGTCGCCGACGTTGCCGATGAAGTTCGAGCCGACGAAGAGCACGATCGAGACGCCCACGACGACCAGGGTGGCGAACGCCGGCGTCTTCCACTTCGGGTGGATGCGGCCGAACGCCTTCGGGATGGTGTTGTCGCGTCCCATCGAGAACAGCGTCCGGGTGACCTGGATGAGCGTCGTCTCCAGCGTGGCGATCGTCGACAGCGCGACCGCGACGACCAGGATCTTGCCGCCGATGCCGGGCCACACGGCGTCGCCCAGGACCGAGAGCACGTTGGCGCTGTTCGCTTCGATCGTCTTCGCCGGGAGGATGACGAGCGTCGCGATGGTGAAGATCTCGAACAGCAGGAAGACGATGATCACGCCGATGATGCCGGCAGAGCCTGCGTTCTTGTGGCCGTCCTTGGTCTCCTCGTTGAGGTTCGCCGCGACATCCCAACCCCAGAAGTAGAAGGCGGCGATCAGTGCGGCGGAGACGAAGACGCCCTGCCCGGTGAGGTGCTGGAAGCCCAGCCAGTCCCACGAGAACGACGGACCGGCGTGGGCGGACGTCGCCGCCCGGACGATCATCAGCACGGCGAAGAGGATCAGGATGCCGACCTCGATCACCGACATGATCCACTGCGCGCGGGCGGTCACGTGCACACCGAAGAGCACGCAGGCCGCCATCACCAGGAACCAGAGGGCGCCGACGCCGGTGATCAGCGGGACGTTGTCCGCCTGCTCCGGCGCGAACAGGGTGACCGTCATCGCGCCGGCGGGCAGCGCTCCCGCCACCATGAAGATCGTCGCGGAGATGACGAGCGCCCAGCCGGAGAGGAATCCGAGGATGGGATGCAGCGCCCGCGCAACCCACGAGTAGGCGGCGCCGGCGTTCACGTCCAGCCGGCCGAGGTAGAGGAACGCCCACGCGATGCCGAGCATCGGGATGCCGCACCAGAGCAGCGCGGCGGGGGCGCCGAGAGCGGCCGCACCCACGAGAGTCGCCGTCGTCGCGGCGATCGAGTACGCGGGCGCACTGCCCGCGACGGCCATCACGATGGATCCGGCGGCGCTCACGCCGTCGGCCGCGAGCGCGTGGTCGCGCTCTCCCCGGGGGTGCTCGGCGCCGGCTCCGTGCGGGGCGTCCGGCCGGGAACTTGTCTGCGTCATTGCTCTCCTGGCTTCGAGGGTCGCGGCTCGGCGGCGCGAGGCGCGACGTCGATGTGCAACAGGGGGACGTTAGCAACATCCGGCCCAGAGAACAAGCACGTTACGACGGATTCGGTTGCGATTCTGCTCGTTCAGCCCCGGAAAGCGTTGCGTAGCGGCGAGTCAGCGGCGGAAGAGGTCGGTCGAGCAGGACCGCACCATCCCGTCCACCCCCCGACCGGGTCGCTTGAAAGAACGCGGTAAGGATGACTAGGGTTGCCCATGCCCGAGCCCCAGGACACCGCCGCGCCCGGCGGCCGTCGCATCTCTCGGCGTGCGCTCATCGGCGGCATCGCCGGCGGCGTGCTCGGTGCCGCGGCCATCGCGGGAGGCGGCGCCTACCTGATCCCGCGCCTGCTCGACGGGCCGGAGGACGGACTTCTCGTCGACCGGCTGCTGAAGCGTCCCGGCTTCACCGTCGCCCACCGCGGCGGCTCGCGCGACTGGCCCGAGATGTCGATGGAGGCGTACCGCAATTCGGTCGCCCTCGGCGTGAACGCCCTCGAGATCTCGCTGGCCCGCACCTCCGACGGCGTCTGGTTCGGGCTCCACGACGAGACGCTCGACCGCACGTCCGGGACGTCCGGGTTCGTCGCCGCCGACCACACCTGGAAAGAGGTGCAGCGGTACCGCATCACCGCGGCGGAGACCGACGACCCCCGGCAGCCGCCGCAGCCATACCTCCGGTTCGAGCAGCTCGTGGCCGCGTACGCGCGCAGCCACACCATCTTCGTCGACCCCAAAGTGGTGCCCACCGAGCACCTCGGGGAGCTGTTCGCGCTCATGGCGAAGGTCGAGCATCCCACCAACACGTTCGTCGCCAAGGGCTACTGCACCGCACAGGCCTGGCCAGTAGATGCGCGCGGCCGCGGCTTCGCCACCTGGGGGTACTACTACGGAGCGGAGGTCTCGGCCGACCCGACGCTGCTCCCCTCCACCCAGGACCGCTGGACCTGGCTCGGACTCGACTACAACGGCGGCGAGGACGCCTGGCGCACCTTCACGAACAGTGGAAAACCGGTGCTGGCACACATCGTGCCCTCGCGGGCTGCCGCCGATAAGTCTCTGCGGCTCGGAGCGGACGGGATGGTCGTCTCAGGCGTGCAGCAGGTGCTCGGGACGTGAGGGGACGCGGTCAGGCCGGTCGCTGTCAGCGCGCTCGCTTGCGCGACGCGGTGACCGTGAACTTCGGGTTCCGCGCGATCTGACGGGTCGGGCCGACGGCCCGCTCGAGGGCCGCGCGGTAGCCGAGGTGCGAGTTCCACACCGTCCACAGTTCACCGCCGGGCCCCAGCACCCGCCCCGCGTCGGCGAACAGCCGGTGGGCGATGCCCGTGTGCACCGCGCTGCCGATGTGGAACGGCGGGTTGAGCACGATGAGCTCGGCCGACGCGTCGGTCTGGGAGGCGAGGCCGTCGTCGCGGACGACGGTCACCCGGTCGGCGACGCCGTTCGCGGAAGCCGTCGCGGCCGCGGACGCCACAGCCGCAGCCGACTGGTCGGTCGCGGTGACACGGACGTGCGGACGGCCCACGGCGAGCGCCGACGCGAGCACGCCCGTCCCGCAGCCGAGGTCGACGGCGGTGCGCGCATCCGGCACCGCCTCGTCGAGCACGCCGAGCAGGAATCGCGTGCCGATGTCGATCGAGGTGCCCGCGAACGCGGCGCCGTGCGCGCACACCCACAGCCCCGTCTCGGCGTCCTGCGCGCGCTCGGGCCAGCGGTCGAGGACCGTCGCCGCGGCGGGATGCGGTTCCCGGGCGATGAGGACGCGCGCCTTCTGCCGCGCAAGGGACGCCTCCACAGAGCCGAACACCTCACCGAGCACGGCGTTCATGGCGGTCGTCATGTGCTTCAGCATCCCGCCGGCGTAGACCACGACGTCCGGGTGGGCGTGCTCGGCGATCAGGGTCGCGATCTCTGCGAGGGCGTCGAGGCTCCTGGGAAGCCGGAGGAGAACGGTGTGCGCGTTGCGGACGAGGGAGTCGTCGAGGGGGTGGTGGGTGAAGGCTTCGGGGGTGGCGGCTTCGAGGGCGGCCGCGTTGGCGTCGAGGGCGCGCTCGGCGGTGAGCGGATCCTGGTGGACTCGGATGCCTCCCGCTCCCCGGTCCGCCGCGGCGAGGGTCAGCGCACCGTAGGCATCCCCGATGACGACGAGCCCCGCCGTCCGCACCGCGTCGCCGGCGAGGTCGGCGATGAGCCGGTCTGCGGCATCGGAGGCGAACAGATTCGGCGCTTCGACATCCGGCCACCGACGAAGCCGCTCATACGGAAAGCCGGGCGCTGCGGAGGACACGCCTCCAGTCAACCAGAGGGCGCGGCGACGTCGACCTAGATCCACCCTTTGCGCTTGAACACGAAGTAGAGCCCCACGCCCATCGCGACCATGAGCAGCAACGCGAAGGGGTAGCCGAATGCCCAGTGCAGCTCAGGCATCACCCGGAAGTTCATGCCGTAGATGGTGCCGACGAGCGTCGGCGCGAAGAGGATCGCGGCCCATCCGGAGATCTTCTTCACCTCGTCGTTCTGCTGCTGACCGACCAGGGTGCTGTGCACGGTGAGGGCGTTCTGCAGGATCTGCCGGAACCCGTCCGCCCGCTCGGTGACGCGGATGACGTGGTCCTCGACATCGCGGAAGGCGTCGCGCAGGTCCTCGTCGGCGTCCTTCGAAAGCAGCCCCTCGCGGAGGCTGCTCATCACCTCCCGGAGCGGGTCGACCGCGCGCTGGAACTGCATGACCTCGGTCGACAGCTCGAAGATGCGCCGCGACACGCCCCGGTCGCCGGAGAACAGCTGGTCCTCGATCTCGTCGATGTCGTTCTCGAGGCCGGCGACCACCGGCGCGTACTCGTCGACGATCTCGTCCAGGACGCCGTAGAGCGCCGCCACCGGGCCGTGCGCGAGCAGCGGGGAGTCGCCCTCGAGGCGGTGCCGGACGCGGGCGAGGTCCGGCGTCTCGAAGTGCCGGACCGTGATCACGAAGTCCTCGCCGAGGAACAGGTGGACCTCGCCGAATTCGACCTTCTCGGTCTCATCCAGGTAGCTCGCCGGGCGCAGCACCACGAACAGCATCGAGCCGTATCTCTCGACCTTCGGACGCTGATGGCCCGCGAGCGCGTCCTCCACCGCCAGCGACGGGAGCTCGAACTCCTTCGCGACGGCGCCCAGCTCCTCCCGGGTCGGGCGGTACAGACCGATCCACGCGAAACCTCCGCGGTCGCGCACCGTCTCGCTGGTCTCCTCCAGCGACGGCGGTTCGGTGCGGATGCCGTCCACGTACACAGCGTTGTCGACGATCATCGCGCCTCCCTCACGCGAAACACGCTAGTCCCCCTGACTGCATGCTGCGCGCGAGCCGTCCGTAGACTGAACGACGATGCCCGCGCTCACCTGGCTCGCCGCCGCCCTCGTGCTGGTGGGTGCGTACCCCGCTTACCGCTTCGTTCGCCGCGCCTGGAGGTTCCGCGCGGGGCCGACCGTGGTCGCGGTGATCGCCGGTCAGGTCGTCGGGCTCGCTCTTGTCGTGGCCGGCGTCGCCGCGCTCCCGCGCCCCGACCTGGTTGGTCCGGGATGGTTCGTGCTGGTCCTCGCCGCGACCGTGGTGCCGCTCGCGATCGGTGACGTGCTGCAGTCGAGTGGTCGCAGGGCCGCCCGCCTCGCGGTCGCGGCGGTGGCAGCCGTGCTGACTATTGCCGCCATCGTGGTCGGGCTCGTCCCGGGATTCGCGCACGCGACCATTGCGGGCCGCAGCATCCCGGTCACCGAGAAGACCCTGGCCGAGGGCTACCAGCTGGCCGTGCACATCTCGCCGGCCGCCTCCGGATTCGAGGCGCGCGACGCCCATCTGTTCGTGCCCCCGGGATGGCTGCGCGACCCGTCGGGGACGCGCCCCGTCGTCGAGATGATGATGGGCCAGCCCGGCAACCCGACTCTCGGGGCCACGCTGGACGCTCTGCACAGCCTCGGAGACGACCGCCTCAACCAGGCGCCGTTCGTGCTCGTCGTCGACCAGCTCGGGGCGAACGACAAGAACCCGCCCTGCGCCGACACCTCCGCCGGGAACCTCGACACCTACCTGTCGCAGGACGTCCCCGCCTGGATCGACGCCTCACTCCCCGCACCGCGCGACCGGGCGCAGCGCGTCATCGCCGGCTTCTCGCACGGCGGCGAGTGCGCCGCGTACCTCGGCGCCGAGCATCCTGAGACGTGGGGTGCGGTGATCGACGTGTCGGGACCGGACAAGCCCGGCGAGTACCGGCCGACCGTGACCCGCGACCGGTACTTCGGCGGCGACCAGGTGGCGTACGAGAAGACCTGGCCCGCGAATGTGCTGGCGTCGCGCGACTACCCGCAACCGACGGTGGGAATCTTCGTCGCCGGGCAGGAGGACGCGAAGTTCCGTCCGCAGGTCGAGGACACGGCCACCGCTGCCGAGAACGCGGGCTGGAAGGTCACGTACTGGGCGGTGCCGAACGAAGGGCACTCGGGACCGACCCTGGTGAAGGGGTTGGCGACGGGTTACAACCAGCTGATCGGCTCCTGGCTGCGCTCGGGGGCCACTGGGGCAGGCGACCGCTTCCTGTGCGCACCGGATCAATCGGCGCGGGCCTGCGGGGCGACGCAGGCGGCGGTCGTCGCCGGGACCCTCGCGATCATCGACCTGTCCGCGCTCGCGGTGTTCCTGCTGATCGCGCTGGGCCTCTTCTTCGCCCGGCGCGGTGCTTCGGCCCGCCGGGCCGCATCGCTCACCGAGTAGCCCTCCTTGCGCTAGGCGGCGACGGTCTCGCGCGACGCGATGAACGCGTCCACGCAGCGACGGATCTCGTCCTCCGTGTGCGCCGCCGACAGCTGCACCCGGATGCGCGCGCCGCCCTTCGGCACCACCGGGTACGAGAACGCCGTCACATAAACGCCCTGGCGCTGCATCTCGTCCGCCATGCGGGCGGTGAGCGCCGCATCCCCGAACATGACCGGGACGATGGGATGCGCGCCCGGCAGCAATTCGAAGCCCGCCTCCGTCATGAGCCGGCGGAACAGCTCCGCGTTGGCGACGAGCTGCGCCCGCAGGTGGTCCGACTGCTCCAGCAGGTCCAGTGCGGCGAGCGTCCCCGCGACGATGGAGGGCGCGAGCGTGTTCGAGAACAGGTACGGCCGCGAGCGCTGGCGCAGCAGGTCCACGACCTCGCGGTGGCTGGAGACGTAGCCGCCGGAGGCCCCGCCGAGCGCCTTGCCGAAGGTGCCGGTGTAGATGTCGACGCGGTCGGCGACACCGCAGAACTCCGGCGTGCCCCGTCCGTGCTCGCCGACGAAGCCGACGGCGTGCGAGTCGTCGACGAACACGAGGGCACCGAACTCGTCGGCGAGGTCGCAGATCTCGGCGAGCGGGGCGATGTACCCGTCCATCGAGAAGACGCCGTCGGTGACGATGACCGTGAAGCGCGCGCCCGCATCCCGGGCGGCCTCCAGCTGTGCGCGCAGATCGGCCATGTCGCGGTTCTTGTAGCGATAGCGCTGCGCCTTCGACAGCCGGATCCCGTCGATGATGGAGGCGTGGTTCAGGGCGTCGGAGACGATCGCGTCCTCTGCCGTGAACAGCGTCTCGAAGACGCCGCCGTTGGCGTCGAAGCACGAGGAGAACAGGATGGTCGCCTCCGTGCCGAGGAAGCGCGACACCCGCCGCTCGAGCTCCAGGTGCTGCTCCTGCGTGCCACAGATGAACCGCACCGACGCCATCCCGTAGCCCCAGTCGTCGAGCGCGGTCTTCGCCGCGTCCCGCAGGGCCGGGTGGTCGGCCAGGCCGAGATAGTTGTTGGCGCAGAAGTTGAGCACCTCGCGCCCGTCGGCGGTGATCAGCGCCGACTGCGGACCGTGGATGCTGCGCTCACGCTTCGTGAGCCCGGCCGCATCGATCTCGTCCAGCTGCGTCGCGAGCGCGTCGCGGAATTGCCCGTACATGTCTAGACCTCCGTCCAGTCGAGGATGACCTTGCCGCCGCCTGCGGCCGCTGCCGCGGCGAAGCCCTTCTCCCACTCCCGCGCGGGGAAGCGGTCGGAGACGATCGACGCGATCGCGTCGTGAAGCGCGGCGGAGGTCTGGAGCATGGCGCCCATCGCGTTCCACGTCTCGAACATCTCGCGTCCGTAGATGCCCTTCAGCGTCAGCATGTGGGTGACGACGATGCCCCAGTCCACCGCGATCTGCGACGACGGCAGCCCCAGCATGGCGATCCGGCCGCCGTGGTTCATGTTCTCGATCATCGACGGCAGGGCGGTCGGCGCGCCGCTCATCTCGAAGCCGACGTCGAAGCCCTCGCGCATCCCGAGCGCCCTCTGCGCTTCGTGGATGTCGTGCGTCGAGACGTCCACGGTGAAGTCGGCGCCCATCCCCCGGGCGAGCTCCAGTCGCTGCGCGCTGATGTCGGTGCCGACGATGAACCGCGCGCCGACGTGGCGGGCGACGGCGATCGCCATCAGGCCGATGGGTCCGCAGCCGGTGACGAGCACATCCTCGCCGACGACCGGGAACGCGAGAGCGGTGTGCACGGCGTTGCCGAGTGGGTCGAACAGCGCGCCGACCTCGGGCTCGATCGCGCTGTGGTGCACCCAGACGTTGGTGGCGGGGAGGACGAGCTGCTCGGCGAAGGCGCCGTCGCGCTGCACGCCAACGCCCTTCGTGCGGATGCACATCTGGCGGCGGCCGGCGCGGCAGTTGCGGCAGGTGCCGCAGACGATGTGTCCCTCGCCGGAGACCAGGTCGCCGACCTCCACGTCGTGCACGAGCGGGCCGACCTCGACGACTTCGCCGAAGAACTCGTGGCCGGGGATGAGCGGGGCCTTCACGGCCGACGCCGCCCAGTCGTCCCAGCGCTGGATGTGCAGGTCGGTGCCGCAGATGCCGGTTCGCAAGACGCGGATCCGGACATCCTCGGGGCCCATCTCGGGCTCGGGTACGTCGACCAGTTCGAGGCCGGGTGCGGCCTCGCTCTTGAACAGGGCTCTCATCGTCGCTTCCTCGTGGGACTCGGTGTGCTTCATCGCGCGGCCGACAGCTCGCCTTGTGGGCGGTTCGGCCGAGATAGAGCCTAGACCGTCCTCGCAGGGGTGACGCCGATCAGCTCACGAGGGGTCGCCACAGGCAGGGTCACCGACACCTCGAACCCGGACGTGGAGTGCTCGGCCCGCGCCGTTCCGCCGTGGGCTTCGGCGATCGCGCGGACGATGGCGAGCCCCAGGCCCGCTCCGGTCCACGCGTCGGCCTGTGCCCGCGGCGACCGCGCGACGTCGCCTCGCCAGCCCACCTCGAACATCCGCTCGAGATCCTCCGGCGGGACACCGCATCCCTCGTCGAGGACGCTCAGCCGAAGCAGCGAATCGTCCCTCGTCGCCGAGACGACCACCGCAGACCCCTGCGGCGCATGACGCACGGCGTTGGCCACCAGGTTCACGACCACGCGGCTGAGGAGATGCGGGTCGACCCAGGCTTCACCGCCGGCGACCTCGCCGTGGATGACGCTGACGCCGGCCGGCGCCGTCTGACGCACCTCGGACACGGCGTCGGACACGAGGTCCATCACCGCGACGGCCTCGCGCCGCGGCCGCAAGCCGCCGCCCTGCAGACTGGAGAGCTCGAACAGGTCGTTCACCAGGCGGGACATGGAGTGCGCCTCCTGGCGGATCCGCCGGATGTAGTCGGCCGGGTCCGGTGCCAGACCATCGTCCAGCGCCTCCGCCAGCGCCTGCACGCCGGTGAGCGGCGTCCGCAGGTCGTGGGAGATCCACGCGAAGAAGGAGCGGCGGCTCGCATCCAGCCGTTCGAGCTCCGAGCGCGTTGCCGCCAGCCGCTCGGACGCCTCCGCGAGACGCAGGGAGACCTCCGTCAGTTCGCGCCCTGCGTGGACGCCGGCCTCGATCACCTCGCCGTCGCCGACCCGGCGGGCCGAGTCGCCGAGAAGACGTGCCGAGTGCCGGAGCTGCCGTCCGACGATCCAGGCGGCCAGCAGGCTGAGGACCGACGAGACGCTCACGACCCACAGCAGCACCGTCAGGTCGTGGTGCGAGAAGTACATCTCCGCGGCGATCGCGATCGTCGATCCCGCAATCGCGGCGACGGCGGCAACCACGACCACCGCGAACCGTGAGGCGATGGATGCGCCACGCCACTTCCGCAGGACGACGATCGCCACCAGGTTCGCGATGGCCGTGCACGACAGGGTCGTGAGCGCGATGAGCTGCAGGTCGGCGAAGGTCAGCACAGCTCCACCGCCCCGGCGGCGAAACGGTAGCCGGCGCCCCACTCGGTCAGGAGGAAGCAGGGAGAGTTCGGGTCCTCCTCGATCTTCTCGCGGAGCCGGCGCACGTGGACGGTGACCGTCGACGCCTCGCCGGCGTTCCAGTCCCACACTTCGCGGAGAACCTCCTCACGGCTGATGATCCGGTCGGGGTTCCGGACGAAATAGAGCAGCAGGTCGTACTCCCTCGGGGCGAGAACCAGCTCTTGCCCTCCCGACCACGCCCGGCGGCGAGCGGGATCGAGCCGGAACGGCCCGCGCACCACCGAGGCTGCGGCTGCGGTACCGCCGCGACTGCGCCGGATCAGCGCGTTCACCCGCAGCACGAGTTCCCGGAGTGCGAACGGTTTCGAGAGGTAGTCGTCGGCGCCCCGCTCCAATCCGTCGATGCGGTCGTCGGTGCCGCCGAGCGCGGTCAGCATGATGATCGGAAGCGCCGGCGCGACCGCACGCGCTTCCCGGCAGACCTCGTCGCCGCTGTAGCCGGGCAGCATGCGATCGAGCACCAGGACATCGGGAAGGGATGCTCGGAGCGCCCGGATCGCGTTCGCGCCGTCGGCATGCGCGACGACCGCGAAGCCATCCGACCGCAGGTAGTCACCGACCACGCCGAGGACGTTCGGGTCGTCCTCGACGATCATCGCCACTGGCGCACGCTCTTCGATCACTCCATGACCCTCTCCTGCGAGGCCCGCCGGTCGGGCGTTTCTTACGGGCTGGAAAGAACCGCCTCGCCCTGCGCCGGGCCCTCGATAACTTCAGTGTCGCCGACGTGACCGTGAGTCCCCTCGGCATCCATCGAAACACCAAGGAGTGAACCCCATGCGCAAAACCTTCTTCGCCGGCGCGGCCATCGTCGCCCTGTCCCTCTCGCTGACCGCCTGCAGCGCACCCTCCACGGCCGACACGAGTTCGCCGTCTGCGGCCACCTCGTCGAGTGCGCCGACCACGAAGACCGACGACCGGACGGGCACCTTCGCCGGGCTCAACGGCAAGAAGGTCGCCGGCACCGTCAGTTTCCAGGACGGCAACCTGGTGCTGAGCGGATTCTCGTCGGACGAAGGCCCCGACCTGCACGTCTACCTCGCGAACGGCACGGACGAGGCGACCGTCACGGCCGGCAAGGAGATCAAGGGCGTGTCGTTCGACACCGCGTCGCAGAAGATCTCGCTCGGCGGCGTCGACACCGCCGGCTTCGCCTACGTGGTCGTCCACTGCGACAAGGCGAAGGCGGTCTTCGGCGCCGCGCCCCTGTCATGACCGCTCGCGAACTCGCCGCGCCGATCCTGGTCGGTGCGGCGAGGGTCGCGCTCGGCGGCCTGTGGCTGAACGAAGCGGCGATCAAGGTGCGCTCCGGATTCGGCGGGGCGGACATCCTGCTCGTCGCGAACGGCGCGGCCACCAACACGCGTGTCCCCGGCTACTTCCACTGGTTCGCATCGAACGTGATGCAACCGGCCTCCGGATTCTTCGGTTTCGCGATCCCCCTCCTGGAGGCGGGACTCGGCGTGGCACTCGTTCTCGGCATCCTCACCCGGGCGGCAGCCGTGATGTCCATCCTCACCCTGCTGCTCTACTGGTCGTCGGACCAGCTCATCTGGGAGTACCCGGTGATGGTCGCCCTCTCCGTCGTCGTGGTCGCGTTCCCCGTCGCCGCGCGTCGGTTCTCCCTCTCCGCGCTCCTCGAGTGGATGTTCGCCCGACGACGTCCAAGGCGGCCGTCCCTGCCGCGATCGCTGGTCGTCTGGCTCTGAACCGGGCGGTCCTTGCAGTGATGGCTAGAGTTCACCCATGAAGCGCGCGCTGATCGTCGTCGACCTGCAGAACGAGTACGTGACCGGGAACCTGAAGATCTGCTTCCCGGACCTGATGACCTCCATCCCCAACATCGAGGTGGCGTGGGATGCGGCCGACGACCACGGCGTGCCCGTCGTCGTCGTGCAGCACATCGAGGACGAGGGCGCTCCGGTCTTCGCCCGCGGGTCCGACGGCGCGGCGCTGCACTCCTCGATCGCCGACCGGACGCCCGCGCACGTGATCAGCAAGACCAGCGTGTCGGCGTTCCCCGGCACCGACCTGGAGCAGTGGCTGCGCTCGGCAGGCGTCGACACGGTGACCATCGCCGGCTACATGACGCAGCACTGCTGCGCGGGCACGGCACGCGATGCGGCCGAGCTGGGGTTCACCGTCGAGTTCCTGTCCGACGCGACCGGGACGCTCGACCTGGTCAACGAGGCGGGTGCCATCTCCGCCGACGCGCTGCACCGCAGCGTGCTGGTGACGATGCAGTCGGAGTTCGCCGCGGTCGCCACCACCGAGGAGTGGACGCTCGCGGTCGAGGCCGGCGACACCCTCCCCGTCTCGAATCTGTGGGACAGCACCGGCCACGCCCGGCTGCCCGAGAAGCACGCCGAACTGCACAAGCTGATGCGGGAGGTGCGCTCAGGGATCGACAGCGACATCGCCGCGGAGGAGGCGCACAACATCCAGAACACCCTCTACGTCGGCCAGGGGGTCTCCTCGCTCTAGCGCTCCAGCGGGCGCCAGACCACGAGCTGGTTACTCCGGCGGATGCGGGTTCCGGCCCGCATCGACACGACCTCGCCCTCGGAGCCGGCCGCGAAGACGCGACGGCCCGGGCGGTTGAGGAGCTCGTCGGCGAGCGCCGACTCCAGCTCGCGGACGCGGCCGCGCAGTTCGCCGACCTGGTCTTCGAGCTCCAGGATGCGGCGGATCCCCTCCAGGCTGACGCCCTCGGAGCCGAGGCGGGCGATCTCCTGCAGCTTCTCGATGTCGCGCATCGAGTAGCGGCGCGACTTGCCGGCGGTCCGGCTGGGGCTGACGAGTCCGAGCCGGTCGTACTGGCGGAGCGTCTGCGGGTGCATGCCCGCGAGCTCTGCCGCGATCGAGATCACGAAGACCTGGCTGTGCTCGTCCATGTCAGCTCCGGGCCTTGGCCAGGATGTCGTCGCGCGGGTTCTCGTCGGGCAGCCTCGCGGCGAACGCCTCGAGCGCCTCCTTGGCCTCGCCGGACAGGTGCGACGGCACGGCGACCTGCAC
The DNA here is from genome assembly GCF_058138205.1 of Leifsonia sp. RCC_180. NCBI lineage: Bacteria > Bacillati > Actinomycetota > Actinomycetes > Micrococcales > Microbacteriaceae > Leifsonia > Leifsonia sp. RCC_180. Next base: position 2,285,594 of record NZ_CP200340.1, read on the forward strand.
CACGGCGAGGAGGTCGCCGGTGCCTTTGCTGGTCTCGACGCCGCGGCCCTTGACGCGCAGGACCCGGCCGCTCGGGGTTCCGGGGGCGACCCGGAGCTTGACGGGGTCTCCGCCGAGGGTGGGGACCTCGATGGTCGCGCCGAGCGCTGCCTCTGCGAACGTGACGGGGACGTTGACCCGGAGGTTGAGGCCGTCGCGCTCGAAGACGGGGTGCTTGCGCACGGTGACGGTCAGGACGATGTCGCCGGGCTCACCGCCGTCAGGGCTCGGCTGGCCTTTGCCGCGAAGCTTGATCTTCTGGCCGTCCGAGACCCCCGCGGGGATCTTCACCTTGATCGGCTTGCCGTCGGACGCCTGCAGCGTGATGGTCTCGCCGCGGGTCGCCGTGACGAAGTCGATGGTGGTGTGGGCGGTCACGTCGCGTCCGCGTGTCGGGCCGCCGTACCCGCGGTAGCCGCCGGTAGTGGTACCGAACCGGCCGTTGCCGAACAGGCCGCCGAAGACGTCGTCGAACTCGCCGCCCTGCTGGAAGGTGTACCGCTGGCCGCCCGCGGCGCCCTGGCCGAACATCCCGCCGAAGACGTCGTCGAAACCGCCCTGCGCACCCGAGCCGGGCGCCGTGAAGCGTGCGCCGGTTCCCATGGCGCGGATCTGGTCGTACTCCTTGCGCTCCTCGGCGTCGCTGAGCACCGAGTAGGCCTCGCTGATCTCCTTGAACTTCGCCTCCGCGGCAGCGTCGCCGGGGTTGGAGTCCGGGTGATACTTGCGTGCCAGCTTGCGGTACGTCTTCTTGAGGTCCGCGTCGCTGACATCCTTGGAGACGCCAAGCACCTTGTAGAAGTCCTTGTCGAACCAGTCCTGGCTAGCCACGGGCGCCTCCTCTCACTGTGTGTAGATCGTGACTGAAGTCTGCATGAAATCTGCGGGTGCGGGCCGAACGGAGCGGCGAGAATGCTCCCCGCCGCTCCGTTCCGTGTCCTGCGCCGTTTCGCCGGATCAGGCCGGCACCGCGACGACGACCTTCGCCACCCGCACGGTGGTGGAGCCCAGCCGGTAGCCGGTCTCGACCACTTCGGCGACGGTGTCCGCCGTCACGCCGGGGGTCGGCTGCTGGAAGATCGCCTCGTGGATCTGCGGGTCGAAGGGCTCGCCCTTCTCGCCGTACGGGATGAGGCCCAGACGCTCGACGGCCGCGCGGAGCTTCGCCGCGATGGTCGTGAACGCGCTGCCCTCGCCCAGGTCGCCGTGCTTCTCGGCGCGCTCGAGGTCGTCGAGCACGGGGATCAGGCCCTTCACCGCATCGCCCACGGCGCGTTCGCGTTCGATCTCGCGGTTCGCCTCCGTGCGCTTGCGGTAGTTCGCGTACTCGGCGGTCACCCGCTGGAGGTCGGCGAGCCGTTCGGCGGCGAGTGCCTCACCGGTCGTCTGCCCTGAGAGGATGTCGAGGTCGTCATCGCTGAGGACGGTCCCGTCGTCATCGCCCTCGGCGGGGCCGACGTCGACGAGCTCCTCGTGGGCGAGGTCGTGCTCGTCGCCGTGCTCATCGTCGTCGGCTGCCGGCTCGGGGTCGGGCTGCCGGACCTTCCCGGTCTCGGGGTCGATCCTCCGCTCCGTTCCTTGATCGGGTACAGGGCGGATGATCGGCTCCTCGCGTTCTGGCTCCTGGGAGCCGCCGTTCTGGTCCGACATGGTTACTTCTTCTCCTCGTCCTCGACGACCTCGGCGTCGATGACGTCCTCGTCGTCGGAGGACGACTCGCCCGAGGGCTGACCCTCACTCGCGTCAGCGGCCGGAGCCTCCGACGCCTGAGCCGAAGAGTAGATCGCCTCGCCGAGCTTGCCCTGGCTGGCGTTCAGCTTCTCGAAGGCCGACTTCACGGCCTCGTCGTCGTCGCCCGCGAGCGCCGCCTTCAGACCGTCCACGTCGCCCTGGACCTCGTTCTTGACGTCCTCCGGGAGCTTGTCCTCGTTGTCCTTGATCAGCTTCTCGATCGAGTAGACGAGCTGCTCGGCCTGGTTGCGGGTCTCGGCGGACTCGCGACGCTTCTTGTCCTCGGCCGCGTGCTCCTCGGCCTCGCGCACCATGCGGTCGATGTCGTCCTTCGGCAGGCTCGACCCGCCGGTGATCGTCATCGACTGCTCCTTGCCGGTGCCCTTGTCCTTCGCGGACACGTGCACGATGCCGTTGGCGTCGATGTCGAAGGTGACCTCGATCTGCGGGATGCCGCGGGGGGCAGGGGCGATACCGGTCAGCTCGAAGGTGCCGAGCGGCTTGTTGTCGCGGGTGAACTCGCGCTCGCCCTGGAAGACCTGGATCGCGACGGACGGCTGGTTGTCGTCGGCCGTGGTGAAGGTCTCGCTGCGCTTGGTGGGGATGGCCGTGTTGCGCTCGATGAGCTTGGTCATGATCCCGCCCTTGGTCTCGATGCCGAGGGACAGCGGGGTGACGTCGATGAGGAGGACGTCCTTGCGCTCGCCCTTGAGGACACCGGCCTGGAGGGCTGCGCCGACGGCGACGACCTCGTCCGGGTTCACGCCCTTGTTGGGCTCCTTGCCGCCGGTCTCCTGCTTCACGAGCTCGGAGACGGCCGGCATGCGGGTCGATCCGCCGACCAGCACGACGTGCGCGATGTCGGACACCTTGATGCCGGCCTCGCGGATGACGTCCTGGAAGGGCTTCTTGGTGCGATCGAGGAGGTCGCTGGTCATCTGCTCGAACTGGGCGCGGGTGAGCGACTCGTCGAGGTTGGCCGGGCCGTTCTCGGTCAGCGAGAGGTAGGGCAGCTGGATGCTGGTCGACATGCTCGACGACAGCTCCTTCTTGGCCTGCTCCGCAGCCTCCTTGAGGCGCTGCAGGGCGATCTTGTCCTTCGAGACGTCGACGCCCGTGCTGTCCTTGAAGCGCTTGATCAGCCAGTCGACGATGCGCTGGTCCCAGTCGTCGCCGCCGAGGCGGTTGTCGCCGGCGGTCGAACGCACCTGGATGGTCGAGAAGTCGTCGTCCTTGCCCACCTCGAGCAGGGAGACGTCGAACGTTCCGCCACCGAGGTCGAAGACGAGGATGAGCTCGTCCTCCTTGCCCTTGTCGAGGCCGTACGCGAGGGCCGCGGCGGTGGGCTCGTTGATGATGCGGAGCACGTTGAGGCCCGCGATCTCGCCGGCCTCCTTGGTGGCCTGACGCTCGGCGTCGTTGAAGTACGCCGGGACGGTGATGACGGCGTCGGTGACGGTGTCGCCGAGGTACTGCTCCGCGTCGCGCTTGAGCTTCTGCAGGATGCGGGCCGAGATCTCCTGGGCCGTGTACTTCTTGCCGTCGATGTCGGTGGTCCACGTGGTGCCCATGTGGCGCTTCACCGACGAGATGGTGCGGTCGACGTTGGTCACCGCCTGGCGCTTGGCGGTCTCGCCGACGAGAACCTCGCCATCCTTGGTGAAGGCGACCACCGACGGGGTGGTGCGGAAGCCCTCCGCGTTCGCGATGACCGTGGGCTCTCCACCCTCGAGCACCGAGACGACGGAGTTGGTGGTTCCGAGGTCGATTCCTACTGCACGTGACATGTGTGCTTCTCTCCTTTGTTGCTGGCTTGTGGCCGTAAAAGTCTGTGGTCAAGACTTGAGCCTCGACGACTCAAGACTGTCATCCGCGAGTGGATGCTGTCAAGACGTCGAACCCAAAACTTGAGTACACAAGACTCAACTTTGGGGAGAAGTCTGCTATTCCCGGGATCAGCCCGAGAGGGTGCCTTCCGCCGCTGTGCTCGGCGCCGGGTCGGGAAGCCGGCGCATCCGGAACGCGTTGCCGACGCCGAGAAGCCCGGCCAGCAGGGGCACCAGTAGTGCGACCTGCAGGGAGATCGGCCGCGACTCGGTGTTGATGCGGATGACCTCCGCCTGCACCTCGGGCGGTTCGGTGGCGAGCAGTTCGGCGAGTTTCGTGTTCGACATGACCTCCGCATCCGTCTCCAGCACCTGAGAGATCTGCGCCTTGTCGTCCGGCGGCAGCACGACGCTCGCGTCGGTCTTCGCCGCGAACGTCGACGCCAGGGTCGCCAGCATGATCGCGCCCGCGAACGCCAGGCCGAAGGAGAGCCCGAACGACCCGGCCGCGGAGTTGACACCCGCCGCCTCGCTCACGCGCTCGTCGGACACCGGCGAGAGCGTGTAGTTGTTCAGTTGCGAGACCAGCAGTCCGAGCCCGCAACCGGCCACGATGAGCGGCAGCGTCAGGTACCAGCCGGATGTGGCGATCGGCACGATCGGAATGAGCGCCCCGATCCCGACGACCACCAGCACGAACCCCCACAGGATGAGCGACGCCGGTCTGCGCTTGGCCCCGCGCCCGGCGAGCAACGCCACGGCGAACATGCTCAGCGACAGGGGCGCGATCGACAAGCCGGACCAGAGCGCGTTGTACTCGAGCACCATCTGCAGGTAGATCGGCAGCGCGATCATCGTGCCGCCCAGCGCGATCTGCTGCAGCAGCTGGCCCGACACCCCAGACTGGAACAGCTTCGAGCGGAACAGCCCAGGGTCGAGCAACGTGGGCTTCGACCGCCGCGCGCGGGAGCGCAGCCAGATGACCAGGGAGAGCAGCCCGGCGACGCCGACGAGGATGATCAGCAGCACCCGCTCCCCGCCCTCCTGCCACACGAGGATGCCGGTGACGATGCCGCCCATCCCGATCACGGAGAGCAGGGCGCCGACCAGGTCGATGGACCGTTCTCCTGTGTACGGGACGTCCTTCACCAGGCCGATCCCGGCCAGCACGACCGCGATGATCACCGCCTCCAGCAGGAAGCCGACCCGCCACGACAGGAACGTCGTGATGACGCCGCCGAGCAGCGGCCCGACGGCGGCGGCGATCGCAGCCGACGCCCCGACCAGCGCGTAGACGCGCTTCTGCTGGGCACCCTCGAAGTTGCCGTGGATGAGCGATTGCATCGCGGGCAGCAGCAGCGAGGCTCCGATTCCGCCGATCACCGCCCAGAAGATGATGATCGCAGTGAGGCTCTGGGCCAGCGTCATCGCGATCGCGCCGACCGCGTAGCCGAGGAGGCCCAGGATGTACGCGAGCTTCCGGCCGATCAGGTCGCCGGTCTTGCCTCCGATGAGGATGAACGCCGCCGAGACCAGCGCCTCCAGAGCGATCGCGCTCTGCACCCCGCTCACCGTCGTGTGCAGGTCGTGCACCACGGCGGAGATGGACACGTTCATGAGAGAGGTGTCGACGACGAGGACGAACATCGCCATCGCCAGCAGCAGCGCCAGGCGCACATTGAACTTGACCGGCACCGCCCCTGTACCCGCGTCTGCACCCGCGCCCGCGCCTGCACCTGCACCCGACATGGCGTCAGATAAGCACATCCGGCTCGTTCCGGGGCCTCCCCAGTTCTTCGTGCGGACGACTTATCCACCACCGCGGATTCTCACACCGACCGCACAACAGCCGTCGATAGCGTCGGAAGCATGGAAACGGACCCCGCCGCCGCCCCGCTCCTCTCGTCCCGCGCGATCGAGGCGCTGCAGAGCATCGACCCCGCGACGCTCAGCGAGGTCCAGGCTTTCCGGGACGACTTCGCGCGGTTCATCATGCCGTACAAGTTCGGTATCGACGAGATCGCGACCAAGGTCGGCATCCTCCGCGAGGAGTTCTCCGAGCTCCACGACTACAACCCCATCGAGCACATCTCCAGCCGGCTCAAGTCGCCGGAGAGCATCGAGCAGAAGGTCATCCGCAAGAACTGCGAACCCAGCTTCGACGCGATCCGCGAAGCGATCACCGACATCGCGGGCATCCGGATCGTGTGCAGCTTCGTCTCCGACGTGTACCGCGTGTTCGACCTGCTCACGGCACAGCAGGATGTGCGGGTGCTGCGGGTGAAGGACTACATCGCGCACCCGAAGCCCAACGGCTACAAGAGCCTTCACGTGATCGTGGAGGTGCCGGTGTTCCTCAGCGAAGGGCCGGTGATGGTGCCCGTGGAGGTGCAGCTGCGAACGGTCGCGATGGACTTCTGGGCGAGCCTCGAGCACAAGATCTACTACAAGTACGACGGCGAGGTGCCGGAGGGGCTGCTCCGCGACCTGACCGCCGCGGCCGGCACCGCCAACCAGCTCGACGTCACCATGGAGAACCTGCACCGGCAGGTCCGCGGCGACGACCGCGGGACGGTGTACAGCCTCCCCGCCTCGATCTAGGCATCGGCGGCCGAGGCGTCAGTAGCCCGCGACGCCCGTGAAATCGGGGGTGCCGTCGGCGCGCGCGGGGAGCGGCTGACCGTTGATGTAGCGCGGCCACTCCAGGAGAAGGCCGCCGGCCGGGTCGAGGCGCGGGTAGGCCGTTGCTGGAGCGGCAGCCGAGGCTGCGGTCGCGGGCGCGGGCGCGTATGAAGGGCCGGTGGCAGGTGCGAAGGGCGTCCCGGGCGTGGGGCCGACGGCGGGGGCGGGCGCCGACGCCTGGTGCGCAGCCTTCGGCCCGAACAGCGAGTACGTGAGCGGGATGAGCACGGTGCCGAGCGCATCCAGAATCGCCACCACCGCCACCAGCCGCCAGTAGGTGTCGCCGAAGTCCGTGCGCGTGAAGATCAGCGGCAGCGACAGCCCCGCGATCAACAGCCCGACCATCACCAGGGTCGCGACGGTGACCTTGCTCATGACCGGTCCGGTGAACCGCCGCTGCGTGTTCAGGACGAGGTGGATGTGCAGCAGTCCGACCCGTGTGACCAGCACGAGAAGGAACCAGGAGAACGGCGTCCACCACGGGTTGTAGACGTCGTAGCCGGCGATGCCGTCGGCTGGACGCACGTCCGGCATCCACACTTTCCATAGCCCGATGCCGAAGAGGTACACGGAGGTGATGACGCTGACCGCGCCGAACCACGCGGCCCGGCGCGCAGACACATCCGCGTCGTACCAGGAGATCAGGGCGAAGAAGACGAAGAGAGCGATGGTGCCCATCAGTCGCCAGCAGGTCTCGTCGAAGCGGCCCAGCACGACGGCGTACACACCCACCAGCGCGGCGGCAATCAGCGCGCCGATCACGACGCGCGGCAACAGGTGGCGCACCCAGCCGTACGGGTTCGAACTGGACGAGATGGTGCTCACGATGGGCCTCCACGGAGTCGGGTGCTCGTCACGATACCGGCCACCCGGGATGGGCCTGAATCCGTGCGGACACCGAATCCTGGACCGTGACCGCGCGGAGCAGTCGCGCCGTTCACCGGCCGTTCTCCGCCAGCCCCTACGCTGAGCGTATGACAGGTGCCGAGCCCACCGGCGGCGTCGACGGCGACGCCCTGGTGACCACCGCGAGTCCGCTTTTCGCCGACAGCGCGACCGACCGCCGCATCCCCCGCCGCTGGGTTGTCTCCTGGGCGTCGTGGGACTGGGGTGGCGCCGCTTTCAACGCCGTCATCACCACGTTCGTGTTCACGGTGTATCTGACCAGCAGCCTGTTCATCTCCCCCTCTGTCGTGGCGGCTCGGGATGCGGAGAGCGGCACGACCGGGCCGGCGCACACCGCCTACGATGCGGCCGTGGCCGTGCTGTCGAGCGGGCTCGCCTGGGGCGTGGGCATCGCCGGCGTGATCGTCGCCCTCCTCGCCCCCGTGCTGGGCCAGCGGACCGACGGCTCGGGCCGGCGCAAGCTGTGGCTGGGCGTCAACACCGGTGTCGTCGTGATCGTGACGGCGCTGATGTTCTTCGTCGTCGGCGAGCCGTCGTACTTCCTGCTCGGCGTCGCGCTGGTCGCCATCGGGACCGTGTTCTACGAGATCGCGACCGTCAACTACAACGCGATGCTGGTGCAGGTGTCGACGCCGAAGACCGTCGGCCGCGTGAGCGGCTTCGGCTGGGGCGCCGGATACCTCGGCGGGATCGTCCTCCTGCTGATCGTCTACTTCGGCATGGTGGTCGGCGACGGCGGGCTCCTCCACGTACCGACAGAGGACGGCCTCAACATCCGGATCATCGTGCTCATCGCCGCCGCGTGGACACTGATCTTCTCGCTGCCGGTCCTCTTCGTGGTGCCGGAGATCCCGCCGAACGAACGGACGCCGCGCGTCGGGTTCTTCGCCTCCTACGCCGTGCTGGTGCGCGACGTCGGCCGGCTCTGGAAGGAGAGCAGGAACACGGTACTGTTCCTGATCGCGTCGGCGCTGTTCCGCGACGGGCTGGTGGGCGTGTTCACCTTCGGCGGCATCCTCGCGCAGGGCACCTTCGGCTTCACCGGCGGCCAGGTCATCATCTTCGCCATCGCGGCGAACGTGGTCGCCGGCGTGAGCACGCTACTCTCTGGCCGGCTGGATGACCGCTTCGGTCCGAAGGCGGTCATCGTGACCTCACTGATCGGGCTGATCATCGCGGGGCTCGCGGTCTTCTTCACCCACGACCTGGGCGCCGCGGCGTTCTGGGTCGGCGGACTCGTTCTCTGCCTCTTCGTCGGTCCGGCGCAGTCGGCCAGCCGCACCTTCCTGGCCCGCGTGACCCCGGCCGGCCGCGAGGGCGAGGTGTTCGGGCTCTACGCGACGACGGGTCGCGCGGTCTCGTTCCTGGCGCCCACCCTCTTCGCGGTCTTCGTGGCGGTCGGCGGGGCGCAGTACTGGGGCATCCTGGCGATCGTGCTGGTGCTGGCGATCGGGCTGGGCCTGCTGCTGCCGGTGCGTGCCCCGCGCCGCGCCCCCGCATCCTGAGCTGCCGTACGTGCGCGAGGGTCAGGGTTCGGGGTCGGGGGTGGGGCGCGGCCAGGAGCGGACGAAACGGTCGAAGAGTTCGGCGAAGGTGCGGGCCTCCTCGGGCGTGAAGCCCGCCAGCGCGGTCTCCACCGCCGAGCGGCGGTGCGTGCGCAGCTCCTCCAGCTGTGAGCGTCCGGCCGACGTGAGCTGGATGAGCGCCCTCCGCGCGTCGGATGGGTCGGGCACCCGGCGCACCTGGCCGCGCTCCACGCCTTCCTGCACGAGGCGGCTCGCCCGCGGCTGATCGACTCCGATCGCCTCCGCGACTCCGCTCACCGACAGGCTGCGACCCTCACGGTCGGCGGCCTCCAGCGCCTCCAGCATCCTCACCCGCGCGATGCGCCCGAGCGAGCCGTCCCGCCCACGGCGGCCGGGACCCGGCCGGGCGGAGTCGCCGAACGGCGCCCCCGCGAAGGGTCCAGCCCCGAACGGGCCGGCGGCGAATTGTCCCGGGCCGAACTGGCCGCCACCCCAGTGACCGCCGTGGTGGCCGTGCGAGTGACCGCCCTCGTGCCCGTGCGTCCCCTCCGCCCACGGCGGGCGCCGGCGGGACTGGTCGCGGCGAACCGCCAGGAGCGCGTGCTCGATCATCGCAACGATGTCCGCTTCTGGCGGAATCGGCCGATCTTCTTGACGTCCGTCGTTCATGCATGTAACTATACATTCACTTGTAACAGTACATACATCGAAAGGAGAGTCCACGATGACGAACATCGACGACTCCGCACACACCCCAGCACAGACGCCGCCCGGCTATTGGTTCGGCGTGATCGAAGCACGACTCCACGAGCGGATGCGCGAAGCGCTGTCCGACCTCGGCCTGCGCCGCGGAAGCTGGCGCATCCTCCACACCCTCGCCGACGGGCCGGCGACCGCCGCCGAACTCGCCGACCGCCTCCCGCACGGCGGCCGTCCGGAGCATGACCGCCACGGTGGTCACGACCATTTCGGCCGACCCGACGAGAAGGTCCGCGGCGACGGGCACGCGTTCCGACCCGGCTTCCGCCCGGGTTGGCGCGGACAGGAACCGCGCGACGAACGACCGGCCGACGCCCGCCAGGAGCAGCACCACGCCGAGGGCGGACCGCACCACGGCCACGACCACGACCGTCCCCACCACGGCTTCGAGCACGCGTTCGAGCGCGGCTACGAGCGCGGTTTCGACCGCGGCTTCGGACTCGGCGCCGTACGCGGCGGCCTCCCGTTCGGATTCGGCGGCCATCCTTTCGGCGGGCACCCGTACGGCGGTCATCCGTACGGCGGCCACAGCGGCCACCCGCACTACGGCCCGTACCCGGGTGGTGCACCCTTCGGCGCACCGTTCCCCGGCGGCTCGCCCTTCGGCGAACGCGGTCGTGGCCGGCACCCGTTCGGACGCGAGGGCCGTCGTGGGCACCGCATCCACCGCATCCTGGGCGACTTCGTCGAGCGCGGCTGGGTCTGGTTCGACGGCGACCGCGCCACGCTGACGGACGAGGGACGCGCCGCACACGACGCCGCGTTCGGTCGCGTCGAGGCCCTGCGCGACGAGCTCGCGAACGGCATCTCGGAGGGCGACTACGCCACCACTATGGCGACCCTCGAAACCATGGCGCGCAATCTCGGCTGGCGCCCGTCCGCTCCCACGGACACCCCAGACGACGCGCCTACTATGGACGCATGACGCCACCCCGCGAAGAGGTCGTGCTGCTCGCCGAGGACGGCACACCCATCGGCACGGCGGACAAGGCGACGGTGCACACGGCATCCACCCCGCTGCACCTCGCCTTCTCCTGCCACCTCTTCGACGGCGAGGGGCGCATCCTGGTCACCCGCCGCGCTCTCGGCAAGGCGACCTGGCCGGGCGTCTGGACCAACTCGTTCTGCGGGCACCCCGCTCCGGGCGAGGCGATGGAAGATGCGGTGCGCCGCCGCGCCGCGCACGAACTCGGCGTCGAGGTGGACAACCTCACGCCCGCGCTGCCGGACTTCCGGTACCGCGCCGTGGATGCCTCCGGCATCGTCGAGTACGAGGTGTGCCCGGTTTTCACGGCCACGATCGTCGGCGAGCTGGACCCTGCGCCGAGCGAGGTGGCCGAGTGGGCGTGGGCGGACCCCCGCTCGCTACTGGGCGCCGTCGAAGCGACTCCGTGGGCCTTCAGCCCCTGGCTCACACTGCAGCTTCCGGCGCTGTACGCCGACCACAGCGTGGAAGCTTCAGGTCAGCTGTGAGTCGAACTCATTATTTTCCACCTGTGAAATGAACTGTGGATAACTCCCTCCCCGTATGCCGAAGTGAGTATCTGTCAGTGGCCGAATCAGGTCGCCCACACCCGGTCGACCGAGAGAGTGGGAACGAATGGAGTGCTCCGTGCCTGGTCATCCGGCCATTCCGGGAAGTCGAACACCGCGAGCATGAGCTGAAGCGGATACTGCGGCGGCGCATCCAGGATCCGAACCACGCGACCATCGACACGGAACGTCGCCTCGTCGCCATCCCAGTGCGCCTCGTAGGCGTGCGGCTCGGTGACGTCGATAGGCAGCGGGACGCGCTCGAAATCCTCCGCCAACCGGGGGTCCCGGAAGGCATGAAAGCCCATCCCGACCAAAGCCTCGTCCTCGGCGACGTCCCGGCCGAACACCTCCATCACGCACAACTCGCCGGACCGCTCCGGCTGGTCCTCGAATCCGACCAGCCAAAGGGAGGCCATCGAGCGCGGACTCAGGTAGAGGGAGGCGCGCATCCCGACCGTGCCGTGGTCAACGAGGCAGCCGCGGAACTCCTCCTGCGCCTCACGCACGACCAGCCCGTCGCGGAAGGGCTGCTGCCCGATTCTCGACCCGGCCGGCCCGGAGAAGTTGCCGGTCTGCAACCCTGAGACGCGCAGCGGTGGCTGATGCTCATCCGGACACCAGAGGCCCTGGTCGGGCGGGATGCTCAGTTCCAGGCGGGAATCGTGGATGAGGTAGCTCGCGCGCGTCTCGGCCAGCGAACTCCACGCGGGCAGGTAGTGCGGAAGCCAGACCGTGCGGTCGAGCTGCGGCGCATCGAAGTCGTCGAACACCGCAGTGCCCTCATCCCGTGCGGGTGGCGTCGATGTGCTGCTCGAGCCACCAGGTGCGGCCTTCGTCGTCGGAGACCCAGCCGTCCCACTCGAAGGAGTCATCGGTGATGTTGGAGAAGTTCCAGCGGATGGGCCGACCGTCGGTCTGCGTGCCGTCCTGCCGGATTCCGTCGCGCCGGTGCGGTGTCGCGACCAGCGTGCAGAAGTCGCCCTTCGCGGCCCCGAACCAGCTGACCCGCCAGGCGCCGAGGGTGCTGTCATAGACCCGCACCGTCGAACCGCGGCCGCGGACCCCCTCCGGGTCGCTGTCATCGCGGATGATCAGCACATCCTGGACTGCGCGGCCGCCGAGCGTGTAGGCGAAGATCCATTCGTTGACGGACTCGCTCCACACCCCCGTGGCTTCGTCGAGCAGGCGGACGTCCGCGGTCCAGCTGCCGACCAGCCGGCCGAACAGGTGCATCCGTTGCGGGTTCTCCGGCATCGGACCCGAACTGATCAGGGCCCGCGCGAAGGCCGCGTCGGTGGTCTCGCTCATGGTGCCCCTCTCGGTCAGGGTCGACGGGATGCGATCAGGAGGGCCTGCCCGCCTCGGTGGTGGAGACGTCGGTGCGGTGGAAGTTCAGGTACGAGCGGGATGCCGTCGGGCCGCGCTGCCCCTGGTACCGCGACGAGTACTCCGCCGACCCGTACGGCCGCTCCGCCGGGGACGACAGGCGGAAGAAGCACATCTGGCCGATCTTCATGCCCGGCCACAGCTTGATCGGAAGGGTCGCGACGTTGCTCAACTCGAGGGTCACGTGCCCCGAGAAGCCGGGATCGATGAAGCCGGCGGTGGAGTGCGTGAGCAGCCCCAGCCGCCCCAGCGAGCTCTTGCCCTCGAGCCGTGCCGCCACATCATCGGGAAGGCTGACCAGCTCGAACGTGGACCCGAGCACGAACTCGCCCGGGTGCAGGATGAACGGCTGACTCGCGTCCACCTCGACGAACCTCGTCAGCTCCGGCTGGTCTTCGGCCGGATCGATGAACGGGTACTTGTGGTTGTCGAACAGCCGGAAGAAGCGGTCGAGCCGCACATCGATGCTCGAGGGTTGGACCATTTCCGGCTGGTACGGCTCCAGGGCGATCCGCCCGGCACCCAGCTCGGCCTTGATGTCGCGATCGGAGAGAAGCACGAGGCCAGCCTATCGGGGGTTCGGAGCGTCAGGAGGGTTTCTCCACAGGGATGCGCCAGCCCTATCAATGGGGAATGGTCCCCGCTAGCGTCTGACCATGAGCCAGCCGACCGATGTCCGCACCATCGCCCGTGACGCGTACACCTTCGGGTACGCGATGATCGAGAACTACCGCACGCTCTACGAGCAGGCGGTCGACACGGCCGATCCGCGCTACACGGGAGGATTCGGGCGCTACCGGCACTATTCCGAACCGTTCTCGCCCGCCAACACCGACATCGTCACGCCCAACAACGACACTCCGTACTCGTGGGGATGGTTCGACCTGCGCGCGGAGCCGTGGGTGATCACCGTCCCCGAAATCGACCGGTTCTACATCCTCCCGTTCCACGACCTCTACACGGTCTACGCCGGCTACATCAGCGCGGCCACGACGGGCACCGGCCCAGGCCGTTACCTGCTCGCGGGCCCGTCGTGGACGGGCGGCACGCCGGACGGCTTCGACGGTGTGATCACGGCATCCACCGATTTCGTCGGGTGCCTCGGGCGAACCGCGTTCACCGACGGGGATGTCGCGGAGCTACGGCGCATCCAGGAGTCGTACGAGGCGGTCCCTTTCCACACCTATGCAGGTACGGCCGCGCCCTCCATCGCGCCCGTGGATTGGCCGGCTTGGGACGAAGCGGCCGCCACCGACGTCCGCTTCTTCGACACCCTCGACGCGCTCCTCCGGTTCGCCCCGGTGCTCGACGAAGACCGGGACGTGCGGGAGCGGATGGCGTCCGTCGGCCTCGACGGAAGCGGCTCTTTCAGCACCACAGCGCTGAGTGACGACGACCGCTCCGCCTTCGAAGCCGGGCTCGCCGACGGGATCGCGCACCTCGACGAGGTCGCGTCGCAGACCGCCAGCTCGACAGGACTGTTCGGCACCCGGGAGGAGATGTCCGGGCGCTACGACAGCAGGAACATCGGCGCCAAGAAAGGCCTGTACGGGTTGCCGCCGGCAATCGCCTGGTACGGCGGCTGGCTCGTGGACACCGCGGGCCAGCACATCACGGGAGCCACCGACTACACGATCACGTTCACCGCGGAGCAGCTCCCGAAGGCGCGCTTCTTCTGGTCGGCCACGCTCTACACCCTCCCCGCGCGCCTCTTGAGCGCCAACGAGATCGACCGGTACTCGATCGGCGACCGCACGCCCGGCATCCACTACGCCGCCGACGGCTCGCTGACGCTGTACGTGCAGCACCGGCCGCCGACGGACCCGGACGAGCGGGCGAACTGGCTCCCCTCCCCCGAAGGACCGTTCACCGTCATCATCCGCGCCTACGGCGGCGACGAGTCCATCGCGTCCGGCACGTATCGCCTCCCCGCGATCACGCCGCGGAACTGAGGCGACTCGGGGCGGCGTTGCGTCGGCTTTCCACCCGCTATCGAAGGAGATTCGAACCGTCCCCGCGCGTATCTCCTTCACCACTGCCTTGTGAAGGAGATTCCGGGCCGATTCTCCTTCGATGGCGGGCCGGTTTGGCCAATGACCATCGACCGGGTACTCTGGGCTGCAGCCTCACATCCCAGTGTTTTACTGGGAAACGGGGCCGCGCGAGTGTAGTTCAATGGTAGAACTTCAGCTTCCCAAGCTGATAGCGCGGGTTCGATTCCCGTCACTCGCTCCACGTTGGATGCCGCTCGATGTCTGGGCCCCGGCCGCCGCGCTTTTCCTCGCGATCGGCTCGCCTCAGGGGGTGCGCGGTCGGGTGACCAGGACCGCGGCCCACACCATCAGAACGGCCGCTCCGAGCGCGGCCAGCGCGGAACCCATCCACAGCCCCGACTGGTCGGGGACCACGAGGCGTTGCGTGTACTGGGCGTAGGTGTGGACCGGCAGAGTCGGCATGGCGGAAGAACCGGCGATCACGACGTTGGCTGCCGCGTTCGCGGAGGCAGCCCAGATGGTGCCCGCGATGACGGTCAGCGAGCCGATGGTGAGCAGAAGACCGAGAAGTAGCGTCCGGCGAGAGGCAACTGCAGTCGCCACGGCAGCTCCGTCATCCGAGCTCGCAGTGTCCATGAGCCGACGATAGGGTCCGCCAGCCGTCCCCGTCCAGCGCCCAATCAATCAGAGGCAGTCCGGCGCACACGGGCTCAGCGTTTCTGCCATCCTTCTTCTTCCCGGATCGCCCCGAGTATCTGTCGGGAGATCTCGCCCAGTTGGCGTTGCTGATCGCGGGTTAGACGGTCGAAGACCAGCCGCCGCACATTGCGTTCGTGACCGGGTGTGGCCGCGCGGAAGACGTCCTGTCCCGCGTCGAGCAGGACCGCGAGGGTGTACCGCCCGTCGGTGGGATCGGGTCGGCGCAGCACCCATCCCCGCTTTTCCAGTCTCGCGATGGCACGCGACAGTCTGGTCAAGGAACTGTTCGCGTAGGCGGCCAGTTCACTCATCCGCAGGGTGGAATCGGGGGCGTCCGCCAGCGCGTAGAGGATGCCGTACTCGAAGTGGGTCAGCCCGGCGTCGCGCAGGAGTGGCGCGTCGAGCGCGGGCGGGAGCCACTCCAGAAGGGTCGCCAGGGAGGCCCAGGTCGCCAACGTCTCGCCGGTCAAGCCGTCAGCGCGGTCTCCGTCAGTCATGCCGTTCAGTATCGCTGACTTGACTGAGCAACTCAATTCGCTAGCCTTGCATGACTTGACTAAGCAAGCGATCGGAGTGGTCATGGAGTTGGAACTGACAGGCAAGCGGGCGTTCATCAGCGGTTCGACCCAGGGCATCGGTTATGCGATCGCCGAGGGCCTTCTAGCCGAGGGAGTGTCGGTCGTCATCAACGGCCGGCGCGCAGAGTCGGTGGAGGCAGCCGTCGCGAGCCTCACGAGCGCGTTCCCCAGTTCGGCGGTTTCGGGGATCGCAGCCGACTTCGAGCGCCCGGAAGAAGTCGCACGGCTCCTGGAATCCCTCGGCGAGCTCGACATCCTCGTGAACAACGTCGGCCTGTTCGATGTCACCGCTTTCGGCGACATCCCTGATTCCGAATGGCAGCGCTACTTCGAGGTCAACGTGATGAGCGGGGTTCGCTTGTCCCGCCAGGTGCTCGACGGGATGCTCTCGCGGAATTGGGGACGCATCCTGTTCATCGGCAGCGAATCCGGCGTGAACGTTCCGGCAGACATGATGCACTACGGCATGACGAAGGCCGCCATGATCGCCGTCGGCAACGGGCTGGCCAAGCTCACCCGCGGCACGGCCGTCACGGTGAACACGGTTCTCGGAGGACCGACGTATTCGGATGGCGTCGCTCGCACCGTCGAGCAGCTCGCCCAGTCGCAGGGGATTCCGGCCAGCGATCTGAAGGACGCCATCATCGGCGCCAACCAGACCTCGTTGCTGCAGCGCTTCATCCGGCCTGAAGAGATCGCGCGCCTCGTCGTCTACCTGGCGAGCCCGGGCGCTTCGGCGACGAACGGCGCCGCGGTGCGTGCGGACGGCGGCGTCTTGACGACGACGGCGTGAGGAGCGAACCCGCCATTTTCCTGCGCGTCCCACTGCCGGAAGATGGCGGTGGACGGGGACGAGGAGGAGCGAGATGAGCAGTGGGACGAAGGACGACCCGTGGGTCCTGACCACGGCACCGGGGACGTCCGAGTATCAGATGTGGCGCGATGACAGCGCCGAGCCGCCGGTCCTGGTCTGCCAGGTCGGCTCGACGCGGCTCAGTTATGACGCGCGCGCGATCGACGACCTTGCGGCATGGCTGGCGACACAGCCCGACTGGGTGCCGCTCGGCGCCGCCGACGAGAACAAGACGGCGCCCGAAGGGAGCATCGAGGCGTGGGGCCGCGACCCCGGCAACCCGGTGGGCGGCTGGTACGGGCAGCGGAAAGGCTACCGGGGGCGCTTCGGGATGTACCTCCCGCCGCTTCTCGAGCAGCTCGGCCTCATCGAGCTCACCCACGATCCGCGGAACAACAAGGCGCGCGCGAAGGCCTAGCGGGAGACCTTATGGCCGAGCCGGGCTCGCCGTATCCGGCGATGCCACAGTGAGCTGGAAGCGCGGCACGGCCTGTTCGCCGTGCAGCGCGAGCCGGGCCAGGATGTCGCCGACGGCCGGGCCGAACTTGAAGCCGTGGCCGGAGAACCCCGTGGCGACCACGACCGGGCCGACGCGGTCGAGGACGAAATCCTCCTGCTCCGTGCTGTCGTAGAGGCAGCTGATCCCTGTCGGCCGCGAGGCGTCGACGCCGGGAACCCAATGGGCCACGTACTCCTGGAGCCGAGTCAGACGCCCGGGGTCGATCGAACGGTCGCGGTCGTCGGGGTCGACGACCGGTCCGGAGCCGTGGAAACCGACCTTGACTCCCTCGCCCGGAGTCAGCAGGCCGTAAGCACTCGGCTGCTCCTGGTCGGTCGGATGGTGAACGAAGCTGGGCCACAGGCTCGAGTCATCCGCGCGGCCCGGGAGGAGAGGGAAGTGCGCCGGCTGCTCCTCGGTCACGGTGACCGACGGGAGGGTGGCGCCGTGGGCCTGGAGGTAGGGGCCGGCCAGGGCGGGCGTCCAGGATCCGGCTGCGACGATCAGCCGGTCCGCGGTGTGTGTGCCGTCGGAGGCGGTGACGGTCACGCCGGCACCGTCCCCGGTCTCCTCGATCGCGGTCACCCGCACTCCGAAGCGGAGCTCGGCTCCGGCAGCCTCCGCCGCATCCAGCAGCGCGTCCACGGCAGCGTCGGCAAGCAGCCGCCCGCCGCCAGGGCTGAACAGTACGTGCTCCTCGAACCGAAGGCCCGGCCACCGACCCGCCGCCTCGGACCCGGTCAGCCACTCGTACGGCAGGTCGGCCGCATCCTGTGCCTGCGCGATGGCCTTGAGCATCGCGACGTCGCCGTGGTCCACGGCGCCCGTGGCGTCGAAGAGCTTCCGGCCGCTCACCCGTTCCAGGTGCTTCCAGCCCTGTATCGCCCGGACGGACAGCTCCACGTAGTCGGCCTCCGCGTAGCCGTGGCGGAAGATCCGCGTCGCGCCGTGCGACGACCCGCGGTCGTGTCCGCGCTCGAACGCTTCGAGGAGGACCACGTCCGCACCCTCGCGGGCCAGCGACCACGCGGCGGCAGCGCCCACCACGCCCGCACCGATCACGATCGCTTTCCCAGCCATGGCGACACCCTAGCCGGGGAAGACGAGCGTTCTCCGGCGCGTGCCGCCGCGGTAGCCTCTGACCGTGGATGACGACGCCACGCGGTTCTCGGGCTCGATCCCCGAACACTACGACTCCGGCCTCGGGCCGGTGCTCTTCCGTCACTATGCCGACGTGCTCGGGCGGTTGGTGGCGGTCGGCGAGCCGCGCCGCATCCTCGAAGTGGCTGCCGGTACCGGTATCTCGTCGGCCGCGATCGTGGAGCGCAACCCGGACGCCGACCTGACGGTCACCGACCTCAACGAGGCGATGCTACAGCGCTCACGCACCAAACTGCCGGCCGGGACGCGCATCCAGATCGCCGACGCTCAGGCGCTGCCCTTCGGCGACGGGAGCTTCGACGCCGTCGCCTGCCAGTTCGGGATCATGTTCCTCCCCGACCTCGAGGCCGGCTTCCGGGAGGCGCGCCGCGTGCTGGAGCCTAACGGCGTCTACGTGTTCAGCGTGTGGGACAGCCACGCGAAGAACAGGTTCGCGGCGATCACCGACGGTCTGCTCGCCGAGACTTTCCCCGACGACCCGCCCCCGTTCTATCGCGTCCCGTTCGGGAAGAGCGCCGTCGATCCGCTCCGCGACCTCGCGCAGTCGACCGGCTTCGGCGCTCTGAGCATCGACGTCGCACCGTACGACTCGCCCGTCGACTCGTGGGCCGCGTTCGGCGACGGCCTGATCGCCGGCAACCCGGTCTCGGAGCAGGTGCGCGCACGCGGCGGAGACGTGGATGCGCTCGCGCGGGAGGTCGCCGCGCGCCTGGAGGCCGAGTACGGGCCGACGCCTGCGAACATCCCGCTCCAGACGATCTTCTACCGCGCGAGCGCGCGGTGACGGGTCAGTCCGCGCGTTCCAGCCGGTAGCCCGCCTCGCGAAGAGTCGTCGCCATGTGTTGCGCGTACCACTCCGGCCATTGCTCGTCGCGGACCCCGCCCAGGTCCACCGTTTCGTGGATGCCGTGCGCCTCGGCCGCCTGCTTCAGGTGGTCGAGGATCACTGCCGTGAACTCGTCGGGCGCTCCTGTCGTGTCGCTCATCGGCCCGGCAGCCGCTTCTTGATCTCCTGCAGGATCCAGCCGTTGCCGTCCGGGTCCTCGAAGGAGGCGAAAGTGGAGTAGTCGGCGCGCTCCGGATGCGGGCCCGCGACGCGTTGCCTCGTTCCCGCATGACGGAAGACGCCCGTCGCGTCGTGGAACAGTTCGGACACCGTCACTCCCGCGTCGACGAGAGCGGCGCGCGCCTCGTCGATGTCGTAGACGGTCAGCTGGAGGCCCTGCGTGGATCCGGGTGCGGCGTCCGTGAGGCCGGTGCCGAAGATGATGGACGCCTCCGACTCCGGCGGCGTGAACTGGACGATGCGGTACCCGTCGTCGACGGCGAAGTCCGCATCCTCGCGCCAGCCGAGCGATTGGTAGAACACCTTGGCGCGGTCCACGTCGGAGACGGGGAGGACCACCACCTCGAGTTTCATGTACATCTCTGCCCCCTTCGTCGGATGCCGAGCGCGCGCCAGTCTAGGGCGGGCCCGGGACCGCGGCAACGGTCGTCATGGCACCCGAGCGATGAGGCCTAGCGGCCCAGCGGGGGCAGCACCTGCAGACCGTGCAGCGGCGACCCCAGCAGGGATGCGCCCCACAGCGCGACGGCCACGGTCACGACGAACGAGACCCACAGCAGGACGGGCACCGCCCGGCCGCGCGAGGCCGCGCGAACCCACGAGAGTGCGACGACGCCGCAGACGGCTCCGGCCGTGTTGACGATCACGTCGGTCACGTCGCTGCTCCCCACGGCGAGCACATACTGGGTTGCCTCGAGCGCGCAACTGGCGAGCGCTGCGACGGCGGCGACGGTCCAGACCCGCCAGCGGGGCGCCAGCACGGCGAGGTGAATGCCGAACGGCACGAACAGCAGGAGGTTCGCCAGCATCTCGGAGGGGCGGCTCCCGCCGAACCCCTCGCTCGCGACGAAGGGCACCAGCTTGACCGCGCGAACGCCCTCCCCGCTCACGTCGGGGACGTGGAACTTCCACAGCACGGCCCACACCAGCAGCACGAGATACACGACGAACAGCACGGCCGGCACCGACCGCGATGCGGCGGGGACAGTGGTGGGGCGGCGGAGGGAGACGGATGCGGTCACGCTTACGACGCTAGGTCGCGGGGTGGCGCGGCCGAATCGTCCGCAGGTCGCGACCGCCTACGTCTCGCGACGGATCACGACGAGCGCGGGAACGGGACGATTCCCGCCGCGACAGCGACCTCGCGGTACGCCGCGGCCAGGTCGTCGAGCGAGCTGTGCGCGTTGAGGCCGCTCGGGTTGGGCGCCACCCAGACCTGGGCGTCGTCCCAGTCGACGGGCTGGCGCCCGACCCGCGCCTGCGGCTGGTCGAATGCGACGCGATACGCAGTGATGCCGAGGAACGCGACGACGGCGGGCCGCACATCCCGCACCCGCTCGCGGAGCGCGACCCCGCCCTCCCTCAACTGCTGCGGCGTGAGTTCGTCGGCCCGGGCCGTCGCCTGACGGACGATTCCGGTGATCCCGATCCCGCGATCCTCCAACTGCCGGACGTCGGCCGGGTCGAAGCCGTCCGAGGCGTCGATGACGTGGTCGGTGATCCCCGCCAGGAAGAGCGCTTTGTAGAAGCGGTTGCCGCGGCGGGCGAAGTGCGCCTGGACCGCCACGGTGAGAAGGCCCGGGTTGATGCCGACGAACAGCAGCCGCGTCGGGCGGGGGATCAGGTCGGGCAGCGTCTGCCCGGTGAACGCCTGGAGCTGGGCGCGGGTGAAGGTCATCCCACCCACTGTCGCAGGAACCGGCCCGCCCGGTCCACCGCTTCGGCGGCCTCCGGCGTGTCCGTGTTCAGCTGGTAGACGTGCGGCAGGCCTTCGCCCACCTCCAGCTGCACGTCGACACCGGCGGCGGATGCGGCCGCCGCCAGGCGCTGGGCGTCGCTCAGGAGCAAATCGGCCGTCCCCACCTGAATCAGGAGCGGGGGCAGGCCGGCGAGCGGAGCGAACAGCGGGGAGGCCAAGGGCGACCGCGGGTCCGCACCGTCGAGGTAGTCGGCGGCGAGGCTGCGAAGCAGTTCCGGTGTGGAGATCGGGTCCTCCTCGATCCGCTCGGTCATCGAGTCGCCGGAGCTCGTCAGGTCGACGGTGGGCGACATCAGCAGCGCGGCGGCGGGCAGCGGCACGGATGCGTCGCGGGAGGCGACCAGCAGCGACACCGCCAGACCTCCGCCCGCGGAGTCGCCCGCCACGGCGAGAGAGGACGGCGCGACGTGCTCCTCCGAGACCAGCCAGCTGTAGGCGGCACGCACATCGTCGAGCGCCGCGGGAAACGGGTGCTCGGGGGCGAGACGGTACTCGAGGAAGAGCACGCGCATCCCGCCGGCCCGCCCGACCCGTGCCGCCAGCTCGCCGTCGCTCGCCAGCGAGCCCAGTTGGAAACCGCCGCCGTGGAGGAAGAGCAGGATGCGCCCAGCGTCCACCCCCGGCGCCTCCAGCCAGTACGCCGTCACTCCCCCGGCGCTGACCTCGGTCACGCGCACGTCGTCCGGGATCGGGTGGCGGGCGTCGGCCGGGGTGAACCCGGCGCGCACCTCGGCGAGCGACTGCTCCGGGGCGTCGGCGTTCGCCGCCCGCCGTCTCCACAGTTCGGCGAGCACCGCTTCCATCTGGGTGCTGGGCATGAGCGCCTCGTCAGCGCGTCGCGGCGGCGGACTCGATCGGCTGCACCTCGCTGAGGCGGCCGGTGCCCACGTCGAACAGGAACCCTCGAACCGGGATGTCGGACGCGATCCACGGGTGCGAGCGCACCTTCAGCATCTGCTCACGCGTGTTCTGCTCAGCGTCGGTGAAGGTGAAGAAGGTGACGGGCGCGATCGGAGCCGAGCCGGTCTCCGTGCGGAGTCGCTCCGCCAGTTCGTCGCCGGAGAACCGGGAGAGCCCGCAGTCGTTGTGGTTGATGATCATGATCTCCTGCGTCCCCAGCATCTTGGTGGACACGATCAGCGACCGGATCGCGTCCTCGTCGATGACGGTTCCGACGTTGCGGATCAGGTCGACGTCGGCATCTGGCAGCCCCATCAACTGCACGACGGCGGTGAGCCGGGGATCGGCACAGGTCACGACCGCGATGCGCGGCGCCGGTGGCTTTCCGCGGTCGGAGTCGTAGCCGTCGGCCAGTGTGACGTTGGCGCTGAGGGCGTCGTCGATGATGCTCATGGTGCATCTCCTCATCCGTGCCGATCGCCGGGTGCCGACCGTGCAGGGCCGACACTACGGTCCGCGGCGAGCCGTGACGCCGGGGGTTCCCGCCAACAACGCGCATCCGATCGTCGCGGTTGAGGGGTATTGCCCAGTGCGGAGCTGCCGCGGCCGCCGGTTCGCCCCGACTACACCGCGACGCCGTGCCGGAGCGGAACCGGGTGGAGGCGCACCCACACGACGCTGATGAGGTGCCCGGTCAGGTCGACGGCGATCGCCGCGGTCGGCCGGCCGTCGCGGCTGACGACCAGCCCAGGGCGGTCGTTGACCGGACGCTCGGCGACGTCCTGGCCGCCACGGGCCGAGAGCGCGTGCGTCAGTAGGGCGGAGGCGTCGTCGACGCCACGCACCACCCGCACCTTCGCGCGGTCGGGTTCGCCCGCGTCGACCACGACGGCGATCTCCGGATCGAGCAGGCTTCGCAACCCCGCGAGGTCACGTGCGGCGGCCGACCGGCGCAACGCGGCGACCGTCCGGCGGCGGTTCGTGCGAACGGCCGGCAGCCAGTCCGTCATCGACATGGACGTCCTCTCCTTCTCCCGTCGCGGCCCGGTCGGGCCGAACGATCAGCGGCTCGCGCCGACCTGCGCATCCGACCACTGGTCGAAGGTCGTCGGGAAGACCTCCGCGTCGGGCCCCGGAACGAGCTCGCGGTCGGTCAGGTGCGCACCGAAGTAGCGCGCGTCCGGGTCCTCGACCACCGTGCGGGTGTCGCCCCTGGCCTGCAGCCCACGGGCGATCAGCTCGGTGAGGCGGAACTCCTCGGGCCCGCTCACCTCGTGCACAGCGCCGAGCGGCGTTCCGGCGGCTGCCCGGGCGACCGCCGTCGAGACATCCTCGGCGGCCATGGGCTTGATGAAGACCGGGGCGAGCCGGACGGTCTCGCCATCGGTGGCGGCGTCGGCGATCGCCTTCACGAACTCATAGAACTGGGTGGCGTGGACGATCGTGAACGGGATGCCGGACTCGCGGATCAGGTGCTCCTGCGCGAGCTTGGCGCGCATGTACCCGCTATCCGTCATCCGCTCGCTGCCGACGACCGAGAGAGCCACATGGTGGCTCACGCCCGCCTTCCGCTCCGCCTCGATCAGCGTGCCGGTCGAGGTGACGAAGAAGTCCATGACGGCCTTGTCCTCGAACGACGGCGAGTTGGAGACGTCGACCACCACGTCCGCTCCGGCGAGCGCCGCATCCACGCCTTCCCCGGTCAGGGTGTTCACGCCCGAGTTCGGCGATGCGGCGACGGCCTCATGGCCGTGTGCGGCCAGCTTCGCGACCACTTTGGAGCCGATGAGGCCCGTTCCCCCGATGACGACGATCTTCATGTGCTGACTCCTTCAGCTCGTGGACGACCGCCCGCTGCGGTGCCTCACCAGCTATGACCACACGGGCGGGCTGGATGTGACATCCGGCTCCCCGCGGGCGACTTCGTCACAAACGCGTGTGCCGTCCGGTCAGAGCCGACGCCGGGAACTCCCCGGACCAACCCGGAGAACGGACGGACACCCCATGAGCAGATGGTCGACACCCCAGCAACGCACGGTCTTGACAGTGGCGGTGCTCGCGACCTTCATCGCCTTCCTCGACGGCAGCGTCGTCACCGTCGCGCTCCCGGCGATCGGGCGGGAGCTCGGCGGCGGACTCGCGGCCCAGCAGTGGGTCGTGGATGCGTACCTGCTGACGCTCGGGGCGGTCATCCTGCTCGCAGGGTCGCTCTCCGACCTGTTCGGCCGCCGCCGGGTGCTGTTCTCGGGGCTGATCGGCTTCGCGGTGGCCTCGGCGCTGTGCGCGCTGGCGCCGACCGCCGGGGTGCTCATCGTCGCCCGGGGATTGCAGGGGGTCGCCGGTGCGCTCCTCGTCCCCAGTTCGCTCGCGCTCATCCTGAGCACGTTCAGCGGTGCGCAGCAGGGCAGGGCCATCGGGACATGGACCGCGATCACGTCGTTGGCGAGCATCGCCGGGCCCGTGCTGGGCGGGGTCCTCGTGGACACCCTGTCGTGGCGGTGGGTGTTCGGCATCAACCTGCTTCCGATCGCCGTCACGCTACTGCTCCTCCGCGGGCTGCCCGCCGATCCGCCGCGCGCCGCCGGCGCCCGGGTGGACGGGGTCGGCGCGGGGCTCGCGGTCGTCGGGCTCGGGTTGCCGGTGTTCGCCCTGATCGAGCACCCGCGGTACGGCTGGGGTTCGCCGTTGATCGCCGGATCCTTGGCGCTCGGCCTCGTCGCGCTGGTCGCGTTCGTGCTGTGGGAGCGGCGGAGTCCGCAGCCGATGCTGCCCCTCCGCATCTTCCGGGCGCGCGACTTCTCGGTCGGCAATGTCGCGACGGCCTTCATCTACGGCGGAGTGGGCGTCGGCGCGTTCGCTCTCGCTCTCTTCCTGCAGCAGGGCGCCGGTTACAGCGCGACGCTGGCGGGCTTCGCGATGGTGCCCTCGAGCATCCTGCTCATCGCGCTCTCGGCGTTCTTCGGCCGGCTCAGCGGACGGATCGGCCCCCGCGTCATGATGACAGTCGGGCCGCTGGTCGCGGCCGGCGGGTTCGCGCTCATGCTCCGCATCGGCGAGCAGGCCGATTACCTGACCGAGGTCCTGCCCGCGGTGTCGGTCTTCGGTCTCGGCATGTCCATCACGGTCGCACCGCTCACCGCGACGATCCTCGGCGCCGTCGACGCGGCCCGCTCAGGCATCGCGTCGGCCGTGAACAACGCGGTCTCCCGGGTCGCCGGGCTCGTCGCGGTTGCGCTGGCCGGCTCCGCAGGCGGCGCGATGTCGGCGGTGGCCGGGTTCCACGAGCTTGCGGCTGCGGCAGCCATCGCGGTGGCCATCGGCGCGGTCGTCTCGGCGATCGGGATCCGCAATCCTCGGGCCGCGGCGACGACCACGGCGGATGCGGATGCGGTCTCCGGCCATCACGCTCTGCTCCGCTGACCGAGGGTTGTCACAACGGCGCCTCCTGCCCGGTCAGAGTTGCTGAGCCCGCGGAGGGACCGCGCGTTCAGACAGGAGAACCTCATGAGGATCGTCGTCATCGGCGGAACCGGCCTGGTCGGCCGGAAGGTCGTCGAGCTGCTGCAGGAGCGCGGGCACGACGCGGTCGCCGCATCCCCGTCGACCGGGGTGGATGCGGTGACCGGCGCGGGACTGGAGGCGGCGCTCGCGGGTGCTGACGTCGTCGTGGACACACCGAACGCGCCGTCCTTCGAGGACGGCCCCGTGCTCGAGTTCTTCGAGCGCTCGACCACGAACCTGGTCGCCGCTGAGAAGCAGGCGGGGGTCCGCCACCACGTCGTGCTCTCCATCGTCGGCACCGACCGCCTGCCCGACATCGGCTACATGCGCGCGAAGGACGCGCAGGAGCGCATCGTTCGCGAGGGCGGCATCCCCTTCACCATCGTGCGCGCCACGCAGTTCTTCGAGTTCATCCAGGCGCTGGCGGACGCGGCGAGCCAGGGCGAGACGACGGTCCTGTCGGACGTGCTCATGCAGCCGATCGCCGCGGCGGACGTCTCGGCAGCGCTGGCGGAGGTCGCCGCCGCCGAACCGGCCAACGGGGTCATCGAGATCGCCGGACCGGAACCGCTCCGGCTGGACGACCTCGCCCGGCGGCTGCTTGCGGCTCGTGGCGACTCGCGCACCGTCGTCACCGAGCCGACCGCCGGGTACTTCGGCGGGAAGGTCGACGACCGTTCGCTCACCCCCGGCAACGACCCTGCGATCACCGACCAGCGTTTTGGCGGGACGACCTACTCCCGCTGGCTGGAGGACGCTCGCTAGCATCTGACCATGCCCGGGACGACAGCACAGCACGACGATCTGGATGCGGCCGCGAAAACGTTCGCGGCCGTACGACCGCGCCTGTTCGGCATCGCCTACCGGATGCTCGGCACGGTCGCGGACGCGGAAGACATCGTGCAGGACACGTGGGAGCGCTGGCAGCAGACCGACCGCACGGTGGTCCGCGAGCCGGCCGCCTTCCTGGCGACCACCGCGACCCGTCTGGCGATCAACCAGGCCCAGTCGGCGCGCGTCCGGCGTGAGACCTACGTCGGTCCGTGGCTGCCGGAGCCGGTGGACACGAGCGCCGACCCGCTGCTGGGAGCGGAACGCGGAGAGGCGCTCGAGTTCGCGGTGCTCGTGCTGCTCGAGAAACTGACGCCGACCGAGCGCGCCGCCTACGTGCTGCGGGAGGCCTTCGACTACCCGTACGGACAGATCGCAGAGATCATCCAGGGGTCGGAGGCCTCCGCCCGGCAGCTCGTCAGCCGCGCACGCAAGCACCTCGCCGAGGAGCGCGACGTGCGCGAGGTCGACCGAGCGCAGCAGAAACGGGTGCTGGAGGCCTTCCTCGAGGCGGCGCAGTCGGGCGACATCGGCGCCCTCGAGCGGATCTTCACCGCCGACATCGTGAGCTACTCCGACGGCGGCGGCCTGGCGCGCGCGTCGCGCATCCCCGTCTTCACCCGGGAGACGGTGGCGAAGTACGTGCACGCGTTCCACACCCGGTTCTGGGAGGGCACCGTGCACCTCGTGAAGGCGAACGGCGGCCCGGCCGCGGTGCTCGTCCGCGACGGTGCCGTGGTCGCGTTCGTCGCGCTGGATGTGACCACCGACGGCATCCGCCGGCTCCAGTGGGTGCTCAACCCGGAGAAGTTGGAGCGGATGCCCGTCCCCGCCTGAGCGACGCTGTCACAAAACGGCGGCCTGTCTTGTCATAGCTGGTGAAGGCACCAGCCAGGCGAGACAGGAGAAGATGATGCGCCGGATCCTCGTGGTGGGCGGCGGTTACGCCGGTTTCTACACCGCATGGAAGCTGGAGAAGAAGCTCCGGCAGGATGAAGCCGAGATCGTCGTCGTCGACCCGCGGCCGTACATGACGTACCAGCCGTTCCTCCCGGAGGTCGCGGCAGGGTCGATCGAGGCGCGCCACGCGGCGATCTCGCTGCGCAGCCATCTGCGTCGCGCCCGGCTCATCCACGCGTCGGTCACCCGCATCGACCACGCGTCGAAGACGGTGACCGTGCAGCCGGAGGACGGTGAGGCGTTCGCGCTCGGCTACGACATCATCGTCGTGACGGCGGGCGCGGTGACCCGCACCTTCCCCATCCCGGGCGTGCTCGAGCAGGCGATCGGCATGAAGCATGTGGAGGAGGCGGTCGCGATCCGCGACCGGCTGCTCGACGCCTTCGACCGGGCGTCCGTCCTCCCGCCTGGACCCGAGCGGTCGCGGCTGTTGACCGTCGCGTTCGTCGGCGGCGGGTTCTCGGGCGTCGAAGGATTCGGCGAGCTGCTGTCTCTCGCGACAGCGCTGCTGAAGTCGTACCCCGAGCTGCACTTCTCAGACCTGTCGTTCCACCTGGTTGAGGCGCGAGACCGCATCCTGCCGGAAGTCACGGACGGGCCGGGGCGCTGGGTCGTGCGGTCGCTGGAGCAGCGCGGGGCGCGCATCCACCTCGGCACACAGCTGGTCTCGGCCGACGACGGCCACCTGGTGCTCTCCTCGGGCGAGGAGTTCGACGCGCACACCGTCGTGTGGACGGCCGGCAACGGCGCCACCCCGGTGGTCGCCAACAACACCGACCTGCCGGTGACCGCGCGCGGCTCGGTGATGGTCCGCGCCGACCTGCGGGTGGCGGGCCCGGACGGGATCGTCCCCGATGCGTGGGCCGCGGGCGACGATGCCGCCGTTCCGGACCTGGCATCCCCGATTGAGGGAGCCGTCACCGTGCCGAACGCCCAGCACGCGGTGCGCCAGGCGAAGCGCCTCGCGAAGAACATCGTGGCGACCCTGCGCGGCGAGCAGCCGAAGGACTACGTCCACCACAGCCTCGGCGTCGTCGCGACGCTGGGTCTCGGGAAGGGCATCTTCCAGTGGCGCGGCATCGTGATCACCGGCTTCCTCGCGTGGGTGATGCACCGCGGTTACCACGTGCTCGCCATCCCCACGTGGGAGCGTAAGGTGCGCGTCCTGCTGGTGTGGGCGAGCGCCGTCGTCTTCGGGCGGGACATCATCTCGCTGCTGTCGGTGCAGCATCCACGCCGCGCCTTCCTCGGTGACGGCCATCGGGATGCGATCGGCGTGGGGAGCACACGATGAGCGTCGACCGGAGGCCCCGCACCTCCTTCACCGCGCGCGCCTCGAGGGTGCTGACGGGTACGTCGGCCGGGCGCCGAGCTTCTGCGCTCGCCGCGGAACTGCGCAGCCGGCGGGTTCCCCTGCACTGGACGAACATGTTCGGCGTCGTCGCACTGGCGTGCATCCTCGTGCTGTTCGTCACCGGATTCGTGCTCATGTTCGTGTACACGCCCGCCAGCACGCGCGTCACCTACGACGGACCGTACCTGCCGCTCGCCGGCGCCGAGATGTCGAAGGCCATGCGCTCGACGCTCCGGATCTCGTTCGAGTTCCCGGGCGGGCTGCTGCTCCGTCAGGCCCACCACTGGGCCGGGCTGCTGCTGCCGGCCGCGATCATGCTGCAGCTGGCCGTGACGTTCTTCACGGGTGCCTTCCGGCGTCCGCGCCGGCTCTCCTGGCTGCTGCTGTTCGGGCTCCTCATCACCGCACTCCTCGGCGGGTGGAGCGGCTACGCACTGCCCGACGACATGCTGTCGGGCACCGGGCTGCGGATCGTGGAGGGCATCGTCCTCGGGATCCCGGTCGTCGGCACCTGGCTGTCGGCGCTGCTGTTCGGCGGTGAGTTCCCTGGGCGGATCATCGAGAACCTCTACCCCATCCACATCGCCGTGGTCCCCGTGCTTCTCGTGCTGCTGCTGGCGGCGCGGTGGCGCAGCGCGTATGTCACCAAGCCCGCGCAATTCGCCGGACCCGGCCGCACGGAGGACCGCATCGTCGGCGTGCCCGTTCTGCCGGACCTCGCCGCCCGCGCTGGGGGCCTGCTCGCCATCGCGACGGGCGCGATCGTCCTCCTCGCGGCAACCGTCACCATCAGCCCGATCTGGTTGTACGGCCCGTCGTCGCCCGGCGACGCGTCGGCCGGAAGCCAGCCCGACTGGTACACCGGGTTCCTCGACGGCGCGCTACGGCTCGTCCCGCCCGGGTGGGAGTTCGAGTGGCTGGGCCGCACCTGGACGCTCGCCATCCTCATCCCGCTCGCCGTCGTCGGGCTGTTCCTGCTGGCTATCGCCGTGTACCCGTTCGTGGAGGAATGGGTCACCGGCGACCACCGCGACCATCATCTGCTCGACCGGCCGCGCAACGAGCCGACCCGCACCGGGATCGGCGTGGCCGGCGTCCTTTTCTACGCCTCCCTGTGGGGCGCGGGCAGCGCGGACCTCGTGGCCACCCACTTCCACCTCACCGTCGAATCCGTCGTCGCCGCCTACCAGGTGCTCGTCGTGCTCGGCCCGATCGTGGCGTTCGTCGTCACCCGCCGGGTGTGCCTGGCGCTGCAGAAGCGCGACCGCGACATCGTGCTCCACGGGTACGAGTCCGGACGTATCGTGCGGTTGCCCGGCGGCGAATACGTGGAGGTGCACGGCACTGTGGATGCGGACGAGCTGCCGCGTCTCGCCGGTCCCGCCGCCGCGCACAGCTATCAGGCGCGACCCGACGAGAACGGGCGGCTGCGGTTGTCCGAGCGGCTCCGCTCTGCGCTGTCGCGGGTGTACTTCGAGGACCGGCTGGAACCTGTGGAGCCGGCGGGCGCCGCGCTGACCGCCGGCGACGGTGATGGCGACAGCGCTGGCGACGAGGACAGCGACGACGCTGGAGGACGAGCGGATGAGGCGATGGCGCACTCCGGGACGACGCGGGCGGCGGGTGCGGCGTGACCGCGGCCGCGCGGCGCTGGCGGCGGGGTTCGGCGACGCCTACCTGGCGGACGACGCAGTGCTGCTCGCTCGGCTGCTCGGGCCGGGCGTGTGCGTCGTCGTCGACAGCGGAGAGGCGGAGTGCGGGCCGCCGCATGCGTCTGGCGGGGGAATCGCAGCCGCGCTGACGTCGCTCCGTCGCGCCCTCGGCGATCCCTCCTCCCTCCGGTTCGAGGTCCGCGCCGTCAACGGCGGTCCGGGCCTCGTGGCGTCGCGCTCGGGCGTGACGGTCGCGGTCATCGTCCTCGCCGGCCGCGCCGGCGCGGTCGAGCAGGTCTGGGTGGTCTCCAACCCGGACAAGCTCGACGGCTGGAGCTGAGAACCGCCGGCTCTCTGTCACGGCTGAGCGGCCCATCCGGTCATAGCTGTGTGCGCCGCGAACGGCTCACCCATCCTGAAAGGACACCATCATGACCGATCCGAAACCCACCGTCGTGCTCGTCCACGGCGCCTTCGGCGACTCCTCCAGCTGGAACGGCGTCATCGAGCGGCTGCGCGAGCAGTCCGTCCCCGTCGTCGCCGCCGCGAACCCGCTGCGCAGCCTAAGCGGCGACGCCGCGTACGTGCGCGACGTGATCGCCGCCGTCGGCGGACCCGTCGTCCTCGTCGGCCACTCGTACGGCGGGCTCGTCATCTCCGAGGCCGCAGCGGGCAACGAAGCGGTCGTTGGGCTCGTGTACGCGAACGCCTTCGTGCCGGAGCACGGGCAGACGGCGTTCGACCTGTCGACCGAGTTCCCCGGCAGCACCCTCGCGGATGCCCTGGACGCGCATCCCCTCTCGAGCGGCGGCGCGGACCTCGTCATCCGGCCGGACGCCTTCCACCACCAGTTCGCCGCCGACGTGGACGAGCGGACCGCCGCGCTCATGGCGGCGACGCAGCGACCGGTGACGCAGGCGGCCCTCACCGAGCCGCTGGCCGCCGAGACGCCGGCGTGGAAGACGACGCCGACATGGTGCGTCTTCAGCGACGCCGACCTCAACATCCCGGTCGCGGAACACCGTGCCGCCGCCGAGCGTGCGGGGGCACGGGGAGTGCGGGAGGTCTCGGGCGGGTCGCACGCGCTGAGCGTGTCCCAGCCTGAGGCGGTCGCCGAGACGATCCTCGAAGCGGTGGAGGCAGTGGCCGGCGTGGTCGTACGGTGAAGTGAAACGGGAGGAGCGGGCATGGCGAGGATTCTGGTGACCGGCGCGGGAAGCGGCCTCGGCTTCGGCGCGGCCCGCGAACTGGCTGAGGACGGCCACACGGTCATCGGCCACGTCCGCAGCCTCGACCGGGCCGGCGAACTCCGTGACGTGCTGGGCGATGCCGCGGTGCTCATCCCGGCGGAGTTGTCCGACGAGTCGGAGGTGCGGGAGCTTGCTGCGCGGGTGGGCGAGGCCGGCGGTGTGGATGCGGTCATCCACAACGCCGGCGTGATCGACGGGGCCAGCATCCTGCCCGTCAACGTCGTCGCGCCCTACGTGCTGACGGCGCTGGTGCCCGCCACGCGCCACGTGTACCTGAGCAGCGGGATGCACCGGGGCGGGCATCCCCGGGTCGATGGCCTCGACTGGTCCGGGCGCACGGCGACCGCGTCGTACTCGGACAGCAAGCTGATGGTCACGGCGCTCGCGGCGGCGGTTGCGCGGCTGCGGCCGGGCGTCTCCAGCAACGCGGTCGACCCCGGGTGGGTGCCCACGCGCATGGGCGGCCGCGGCGCGCCGGACGACCTCGAACTCGGCCACCGCACCCAGGTGTGGCTGGCCGAGGGCGAGGACCCGGCGACCCGCACCTCCGGGTACTGGCACCACCAGCGGCAGCAGCGGCCGCATCCCGCGGCTGCCGATGAGGCGTTTCAGGATGCACTGGTCGCGGCGCTCCGCGAGCACACCGGCCTCGCGCTCTGACGCCTCCCGCGTCCCGGGATTCCCAGCGCTTCACCAGACCGGTCCCCGATAGAATCGGATCCAGACAAGGGGAGTACTCCCGTCCGCAGTGGTTTCGTCATTACGGGTGCGCCATCGCATCCCGGGCCACTGGTTCCGATCGCGGTCGGAGCGGAGGAGACCTTGGGCGTCGTTCCGCCTACCCCTTGGAGTCTCCGGTGCAGGTCACCCCGCTCAGCTGGATCATCACGATCGCCGTCACGATCGCGTTCTTCGTCTACGAGTTCTTCGCGCACGTCCGCAAACCCCACGAGCCGACCATCGGCGAGTCGGCGCGCTGGTCGGCGTTCTACATCGGCCTCGCGCTGCTGTTCGGCGTCGGGATCGGCATGGTCTCGGGCTGGACCTACGGCGGCGAGTACTTCGCCGGCTACCTCACCGAGAAGGTGCTGTCCGTCGACAACCTGTTCGTCTTCCTGCTGCTGATGTCGGCCTTCGCGGTGCCGAAGGCGTACCAGCAGAAGGTTCTGATGATCGGCATCATCATCGCGCTCGTGCTGCGCGGCGCGTTCATCGCCATCGGCGCCGGGCTCATCGAGAACTACTCGTGGGTGTTCTACCTGTTCGGCGCGCTCCTGCTGTTCCTTGCCTGGCGCCAGGCCTTCGGCACGCACGACTCGAACCCGGCCGACAACCGTTTCATGCGGTTCATCCACCGGCATCTGCCGGTGACCGACGAGTACAACCGCGACCGCCTGACGGTGAAGAAGGACGGCCGGCGCTTCGTCACTCCCATGCTCCTGACGATCATCGCGATCAGCCTGATCGACGTGGTCTTCGCGGTGGACTCCATCCCGGCGATCTACGGTCTGACCAGCGAGGCGTACATCGTGTTCACGGCGAACGCGTTCGCGCTGATGGGACTCCGCCAGCTGTTCTTCCTCATCGGCGGCCTGCTCGAGCGACTCGTCTACCTCTCCCAGGGCCTGGCGGTGATCCTCGGCTTCATCGGCGTCAAGCTCGTTTTCCACGCGCTCCACGTCAATGAGCTGCCCTTCATCAACGGCGGGAAGCACGTCGAGTGGATTCCGGAGATCCCCACCTGGTTCTCGCTCGTCTTCATCGGGGCGACCATCGCGGTCGCCGCGACGGCCAGCCTGCTGAAGGTGCGCGGCCAGGACCGCCACGATTCACGAGCCGGGGGCGCCGTCCCCGTCGGCGAGGCGCGGCCCGGCACCGACTGATCCAGCGCGGCCCAGACAACCGGTCAGACGTCTTGGATGCGGTCGGCCAGCAGGGCCAGCAGCGCCTCGGCCGCGCGCCCCGGCCGCGGACGGGCGATCGCGCTGAGCCGCCAGTCCACCGGCTCCCGGAGCGGACGCACGACGGCGCCGTCCGCAGGGATGACGGTGAGTTCCGGCAGCGCGGCGACGCCCAGCCCCGACGCGACGAATCGGGGGATCTCACCCAGGTCGGCCAGCTCGGTCGGGATGCGGCGGGTCAGCCCGAGCGCCGCGAACGCGCGGTCGAGAGTCACCCGGTTGCCGAAGCCGGCCCGGGAGTCCACCCACGGATCGTCCGCAAGGTCGGCCAGCGACACCGACCGATCGCGAGCGTGGGGATGCCCCTCCGGCAGCACCGCCAGGAACGGCGAGTCGACGAGGTGCCGGGTCAGCAGGTCGGGAACGGCGTCGGGCAGGCCGTGGAACGCGATGTCGAGCCGACCCTGGCGCACGTCCTCCACCAGTCCGGTCGAGCCGCCGGGCGACGGGCCGAGGCGGAGGTCGACGTGCGGGTGGCGGCGGTGGAACTCGCCCATGATGCCGGGAAGGTCGACGCTCCGGAGGTTCGTGAAGATGCCGACCCGCACCGTTCCGCGCAGCGGGCCCTGCTCGTCGGTCAGCTCGCGCATCCTCTCGACCGCCTGGATGCCCGCCCGCGCTTCGGCGAGCGCCGCTTGGCCAACGTCGGTCAGGCGCACGCCGTGCGCATCCCGCTCGAACAGCGGGGCACCGAGCTCTCGTTCGAGGCTTTGGATGCCGGCAGAGACGGTGGATTGTGCGGCGAAGACGCGCTCGGCTGCCCGCGTGAAGCTGCGTTCGTCGGCGACGGCGACGAAGTACTCGAGTTGGCGGGTGTCCACGGGGACAGCGTACTCGACTATCGATTGGAACGATTCTCAGCATCGTCTATTTCCGTTGGACTCGATGGGCTTCTCGGCGCATCATCGAAGCATGACCAGCACGCTCGACTCCGACTCCGCCACCGGCTCGATCCGTCGCATCCGCGATGCCCGCGCCGACCGGCCGTTCCGCTTCCGGCACGGCGCCGGCTTCTGGGTCATCGCGGCGGCGTTCCTCGCCGTGATGGCCTTCTCGACCATCCCCACACCCCTCTACGCGCTCTACCAGGCGCGCGACGGGTTCCCGACCTGGGTGGTTACCGTGATCTTCGCGGCCTACGCCGTCGGCGTCATCGCGAGCCTCTTCCTCATCGGTCATCTGAGCGACGTCGCCGGCCGTCGCCGCATGGTCCTCATCGCGGTGCTGGTCGAGATCGTCGCGGCCGCCCTGTTCCTGGTCTGGAACGACGTGGCCGGACTCATCGTCGCGCGCACCCTGTCCGGGATCGGCGTGGGCGCGCTCACGGCGAGCGCCACGGCGCACCTGAGCGAACTGCGCGCCGTCGCCCGGCCGGCCGAGGGACCGCGCCTCGCCGGCACCGTGTCCACGGTCGTCAACACCGGCGGCCTCGCGCTCGGCCCGCTGATCGCCGGGGCATTCGCGCAGTTCCTTCCGCAGCCGCTGCTGCTCCCCTACGTGGTGTTCCTCGTGATCCTGGCGGTCGCTGCCGTGGCCGTAGCACTCGTGCCGGAGACGGTCGAGCGCGCCGAGGAGCGACCCGCCTACCGGCCGCAGCGGATCTCGCTTCCCGCGGAGTCGCGCGGCGCCTTCTCGGCCGCAGCCGTCGCCGCCTTCGCCGGGTTCGCGGTGTTCGGACTGTTCACGTCCCTCGCGCCGAGCGTGCTCGCCGGGACACTGCACCAGAGCTCGCACCTGCTCGCCGGCTTCGTCCCGTTCGCGGTCTTCGCCGCGTCCGCCGTCTCGCAGATCGTGTTCGCGCGGCTCGCAACCCGGACCCAGCTCATCCTGGCCCTCGTGCTCATGCTCGTCGGCCTCGGCGGGCTGGCCGCGAGCGTGCTGGTCGCGTCGCTCCCCGCGTTCATCGTCAGCGGGGTGATCGCGGGCGCCGGGGTCGGCCTCCAGTTCCGGTCGGCCATCGCGGTGACCGCGTCTCTCGCAGCCCCGGAGCGCCGCGGCGAGGTGCTCGCGGCGATCTTCCTGATCGCATACATCGGGCTCGCGCTCCCCGTGCTGCTGGTCGGGGTCGCGCTCATCCTGTGGCCGCTGGTGCCGGTGCTGGTGGTCTTCGTCGCCGCCGTCGCAGTGCTCTCCGTGCCGGCCGGGCTCGGGATGCTGCGGCGCGCC
Source organism: Leifsonia sp. RCC_180 (assembly GCF_058138205.1). Classification (NCBI taxonomy): domain Bacteria; kingdom Bacillati; phylum Actinomycetota; class Actinomycetes; order Micrococcales; family Microbacteriaceae; genus Leifsonia; species Leifsonia sp. RCC_180. The sequence continues at coordinate 2,321,169 of NZ_CP200340.1, forward strand.
TGACGCGCCGCCTTACGCAGCGAAGGAGATCCGGCCGCCTCGCGGTCGAATCTCCTTCACTACTGCCATCCGAAGGAGAATCGCGACCGATTCTCCTTCACTCCGTCAGAGGCCGCGGGCGAGCCGGTAGTACGCCGCGTTGCCTTCGAGGTCGCGACGGAACTGCCGCAGCGTCGTGTCGTCATCGATGATGAGGAGCTCGGTGCGCGCCATGCGAGCGAAGTCCTCGAACACCTCGACCCCGACAGCCGTGCTCATGACGGTGTGGTGCGCGGCGCCGGCCTCCAGCCATGCCGTCGCCGAGGTGGTGAAGTCCGGAGCCGGCTTCCACACCGCGCGCCCGACCGGGAGGTGGGGCAGCGGCGCCGACGGCTCCACGACCTCGACCACGTTGGCGACCAGGCGGAACCGGTCGCGCACGTCCGAGAGGGCGACGACGACCGCAGGGCCGGGGTCGGCGGTGAAGACCAGGCGGACCGGGTCATCCTTTCCGCCGATCCCGAGCGGGTGCACCTCGAGCGTCGGCGTGGCCGACGACAGGGATGGGCTCACCTCCAGCATGTGCGCACCCAGGATGCGCTCGTCGCCGGGCGTCAGATCGTAGGTGTAGTCCTCCATGAGGGATGCGCCACCCGGCAGCCCCGCGCCCATTACGTTGGCCGCGCGCACCAGGATCGCGGTCTTCCAGTCACCCTCCGCGCCGAATCCGTAGCCCTCGGCCATGAGCCGCTGCACGGCGAGCCCGGGCAGCTGCTTCAGTGCGCCGAGGTCTTCGAAGCTGGTGGTGAAGGCGCCGAAGCCGCCCTCCTCCAGGAACGAACGCAGGCCCAGCTCGATGGCGGCGCCGTCGCGCAGGGACTGGTGGCGATCGCCGCCGCGGCGGAGCTCGGGCGCGACGTCGTACAGTTCCTCGTACTCGGCGACGAGCGCATCCACTGCGTCGTCGGAGGCCGCGGCAACCGCATCCGCCAGGTCGTTCACGCCCCACGTGTTCACCTGGACGCCGAAGACGTGCTCGGCCTCGGTCTTATCGCCCTCCGTCACCGCGACGAAGCGCATGTTGTCGCCGAAGCGGGCGAGCTTCAGGGTGCGGGTCGCGGCGTGACCGGCGGCGGCGCGCATCCACGTGCCCACACGTGCGGCGACGACCGGGTTGGAGACGTGGCCCGCAACGGTGGTGCGCGGCACGCCGAGGCGCGTGAGGATGTACCCGAATTCGCGGTCGCCGTGCGCTGCCTGGTTCAGGTTCATGAAGTCGAAGTCGATCTCGGCCCACGGCAGTTCCACGTTCGCCTGCGTGTGGAGGTGGAGCAGCGGCTTCTGCAGGGCGTCGAGGCCCGCGATCCACATCTTCGCCGGGCTGAAGGTGTGCATCCACGCGATCAGGCCGATCACGTTGTCGTCGGCGTTCGCCTCGAGCATGGTGCGGCGGATGGCGTCAGCGTCGGTCAGGACCGGCTTCCAGACGATCCGCACCGGCACATCGGGGGATGCGCCCAGCTCGTCGGCGATGGCGCGCGACTGGTCGGCGACCTGGGCGAGCGTCTCCGGCCCGTACAGGTGCTGGCTGCCGGTGAGGAACCAGACCTCATAGCCGTCGAGGGAGGTGGTGAGCTTCGGCATCAGGAGTCGGTTCCTTCCGGGTTCTGTCCGTAGACGTTCTGGTAGCGGTCGAAGAGGCTGTCGATGGCCTCCTGAGGAATAGGCACGACGTCGCCGCCCTGGCGTGCGATGTGCATGGTGCGGGCGACGTCCTCCGCCATGACGGCGGCCTTCACCGCGTCGCGCGCGTCACTGCCGATGGTGAAGACGCCGTGGTTCTGCATGAGAACGGCGCGGCTGCGGTGTCCGGTCAGGGTCTGAACGATGCCTCGGCCGATGGAGTCGTCGCCGATGATCGCGAACGGACCGACCGGGATGTCGCCGCCGAACTCGTCCGCCATGGCCGTGATGGCGCACGGGATGGGTTCGGCGCGCGCCGCCCAGGCCGTGGCGTAGGTGGAGTGCGTGTGCACGACGCCGCCGACCTCCGGCATGTTCCGGTACACGAAAGCGTGTGCGGCCGTGTCGGAGGAGGGCGACCGCTCGGAGCCGAGCGAGCCGGGAACGACGTCGCCGTCGAGGGTGCACAAGATCATGTTGTCGGGCGCCAGGTCGTCGTAGTCGACGCCGCTGGGCTTGATGACGAAGAGGTCCTCGCCCGGGACGCGGCCGGAGACGTTGCCGCCGGTCCAGACGACGAGGCCGTAGCGGACGAGCTCGGCGTGGAGGGCGGCGACGCGCTCGCGGACGGCGCGGACGGCCGGGGATTCGGTGGTCACTGGGCGGATCCTTCCGGGGAGGGGTCGACCGCGCCTGCGGCCGGTTCGGGCAGGGCTTCGACCGCCGCGCGCTCCACAGCGAGCCCGGCGTCGTAGCGGGAGAGGTAGGCGGCGAAGCCGGCCACATCGCGGGGGTCCGGCTCGGCGGTCTCGAACTCGACGTCACGGAAGACGCGCTCGCTCAGGTAGGCGTCGAGGTCGTGCTCTGCAGCACCGCGCGAGCGGAGGTACGCGGCGAGCACCGCGATCCCCCAGGCTCCGCCCTCGGACGCCGTCGCCGCGACCGACACCGGCGCGTCCAGCGCCCCGGCCAGGAAGCGCTGCGCGACCCCGGCCGTGCGGAACACGCCGCCGTGGGCGAGCATCCGGTCGAGGGCCACGCCCTCGTCGTCGAGGACGCGCATCCCGAGCGCCAGCGTCGCGAAGACCCCGTACACCTCGGCGCGCATCAGGTTGCCCAGGGTGAACCGGCTGCCCGGCGAGCGGACCAGCAACGGACGCCCCTCGGTGAGACCGGCGATCGGCTCGCCGGCCAGGTGGTTGTAGGCGAGCAGGCCGCCCGCGTCGTCCTCGCCCGTCAGCGCTTCGCGGAGCAGGGTGTCGAACACCGCATCGGGATCGGTCACGGCTCCGGAGGCTGCGGCGAACCGGCCGAACAGCCCGGCCCACTCGGCCAGCTCGCTGGCGCCGTTGTTGCAGTGCACCATCGCGACCGGGTCGCCTGCGGGTGTCGTCACGATGTCGAGCTCGTCGTGCACCTCGGCGAGGGGATGCTCCAGCACGACCATCGCGAAGATGCTGGTTCCGGCGCTCACGTTTCCGGTGCGGGGCGCCACGGCGGCGGTGGCGACCATCCCGGTGCCGGCGTCGCCCTCTGGCGGGCACAGCGGCGCGCCGGCCTGCAGCGCACCGGATGGGTCGAGCAGGGATGCTCCCTCGGCGGTCAGTTCGCCGGCCGGTTCTCCGGCCACAAGCACCTGGGGCAGTAGGTCGCGGAGCGGCGGGATGCGGCCGGCGGCCAGCGCGTCGTACCGGCCGACGAGGTCGGCGTCGTAGTCGGCGGTCTGCGGGTCGATCGGGAACATGCCCGACGCATCCCCGACGCCGAGGACCTTCCGGCCGGTCAGCCGCCAGTGCACGTAGCCGGCGAGGGTCGTGACGAAGCGGACCCGCGGCACGTGCGGCTCTGCATCGATCACGGCCTGGTGCAGGTGAGCGATCGACCACCGCAGCGGGATGTTCACCCCGAGCAGCTCGGTCAGCTCGCGGGCGGCCGCACCGGTGTTGGTGTTGCGCCAGGTGCGGAACGGGACGAGGAGCTCGCCGGTCTCGTCGAAGGCGAGGTAGCCGTGCATCATCGCCGAGACGCCGAGCGCCCCGACGGTCGTGAGCGTGACGCCGTGCCGGGCTTCGGCGTCGGCGACGAGGGCGGCGTAGGCGGCCTGGAGTCCGCTCCAGACGTCGTCGAGGGCGTAGGTCCAGAGCCGGTCGACGTAGGCGTTCTCCCACTCATGGGAGCCGACGGCGAGCACGACCGATGGATCGTCCGCGTCGACGAGGCAGGCTTTGATGCGGGTCGAGCCGAACTCGATGCCGAGCGCCGTGCGGCCGCCGGCGATCGCATCGCGTGCGGCGGCGGCTGGCTCGGCGGCGGCTGAGTCGCCCGCGGGGGCTGGCAGCATGAGGGCATCCACTCCTTTGTGACCGGTCACATTGACGCTGTGAGCATACGTCACGGTGCCGCGTGCGCGCCAGTCCGAGCCGCAGAGATCCCCCCGAATCGACCGTCGCCACCGGCCGCGAAGTGAGCCATATTGAGCGCATGCGTGAAGTCATCAGCACCCCGGACGCCCCCAGCTCGCCCTTCTACAGCCAAGGCATCAAGTCGGGGAACCATATCCACATCTCGGGCCTGGTGGGCGTCGACGTTCGCACAGGAAAGCCGGCCGGCCCGACCATCCAGGAGCAGACGAGGCAGGCGCTCGCGAACTGTCGCGCCGTGCTCGAGGCGGCGGGCGCCACGCTGGACGACGTCGTCGAAGTCGGAATCCTCCTCAGTGACCCGTCCGACTTCGTCGGAATGAACGAGGAGTACCGAGCGTGGTTCCCGACCGACCCGCCCGCCCGCTATGCCGCGAAACTCGGCGCCGTCATCCCGGACGTGCTGATCTCCATCCGCATGACCGCGTACATCGGCGAAGGCGACTGACCTCCGGGGTTCAGTCGGCCGCGTTGAGCTCGACCATGGCGTCGTAGAGCTGCTCGTCCGTCATCGGCGGCTCGGGCAGGGGATGCGCCGCCGCGGCCCGGTAGGCGTCGAGCGTGAGGGAGAGCTGCCGTCGCCACGAATTGGGGGCCGTGGTCCTCGTGGCGTCGATCATGCGGCCGTTGGACCAGATGAGGTTGACGATGTCGGCCAGGGCGACGTCCGGCCGTACCGAGCCGGCCTTTTGGGCCCGGGTGAGCACATCCTCGATCTGCCGGCACATCTGGTCGTGGATGCGCTCGGTAGCGGGGCTGCCGGGGAAACGGCGGGAGAGGAAGTCGTTGAACCCCCGGTCTCCGGCCTGCACGCGGAACAGGTTCTCCAGGTAGGCGACGAACCCGTCCCAGGGGTCTTCGATCGCCATGGCCTCCTCGGATCCGTCGACGAACTCCTGGAGCCGCGGCTCCAGGGCGGCCAGGAGGAGGTCCATACGGGTCGGGAAGTGGCGGTAGAGAGTGCCGATGGCGACTCCGGCGTCGCGGGCGATCCTTTCGAGGGACGCATCCACGCCTCGGACGGCGAACTCGCTGCGCGCTGCGGCGAGCAGCCTGTCGTGGCGCTCCACGGCGTCGCGGCGACGAGGCTTCGGTGCCCGTTCCACTTCGCTGATACTCACCCAGCCAACTTACCGCTCATTTTTTCGTGATCGCGGAATAGGTGAGGTACCCCTCCGGTTCGAACCAGGTACCGGAGGGGTGCCTCACCTTGGCGCTTCTCCTCCGACATCGACACCACGAAGGAGTACTTCATGAGCACCATCACCATCATCGGCGCCGGGAACATGGCCACGGCCATCGGTTCCCGGGCCGCCGAGCACGGCCACACGGTCGAGATCATGAGCCGCGACACGGCCAAAGCCCAGGCGGCCGCCGACGTGATCGGCCACGGGACGACCGTCGGCACGTTCGGCGCACGTCCCGACGGTGACATCGTCTTCCTCGCCGTCCTGTACGCCGGCGCAGTGGACGTCGTCGAGCAGTACGGCGACGCGCTGGCGGGCAAGATCCTGGTCGAGACCACCAACCCGTTCAACGCCGACGCGACCGGCGTCGTCACCACCCCGGGCAACTCGGTGACCCAGCAGCTCGCGGCCGCGGCTCCCGCGGGGACCCAGGTTCTCAAGGCGTTCAACACCGTCTTCCGCGGCGTGCTCGCTGCCGAGGGGCCGTTGGACGTCTTCTTCGCCGGCGGCGACGCGGACGCAAGGGCACGCTTCGCGGCATTCCTGACCAGCCTGGGGATGCGTCCCCTCGACGCGGGAGGGCTCGAGACGACTCACGCGCTCGAGTGGGCGGGCATCCTGCTCATGGGTCTCGCCCGTAACGGCGGCGGCTTCGGCATCGCCTTCGGGGCCAAGTGATGGCAGGCAGGCTCGAGGGCAAGGTCGCGGTGATCACCGGCGCGACGAGCGGCATGGCGCTGGCCGGCGCCCGGTTGTTCGTCGAGGAAGGCGCCCACGTCTTCATCACCGGCAGACGGCAGGACGCGCTGGATGAGGCCGTGAAGCTGATCGGCCGGAACGTCACCGGTGTGCAGGCCGATTCGACCGATCTGGACGATCTGGACCGGCTGTTCGAGACGGTCCGCCGGGAGAAGGGCGCGATCGACGTGCTGTGGGCGAGTTCCGGCGGTGGCGAACAGGGCACGCTCGGGGAGATCACCGAGGAGCACTTCGATGCCGCGTTTTCGCTGAATGCGCGCGGCACGCTGTTCACCGTCCAGAAAGCGCTGCCTCTGTTCAACGACGGCGGCTCGATCCTTCTCACCGGGTCGAACGCGTCGCTCCGGGGATTCCCCGACTGGAGCGTGTACGCGGCGAGCAAGGCCGTGCTGCCCGCCTACGCGCGGGTGTGGGTGTCCGAGCTGCGGGACCGGAAGATCCGGGTCAACGTCCTCACCCCCGGCCAGGTGGCCACGCCCATGATGCTCGACGTGATGGATGCGGAGTTGAAGACGGCCTTCGAGTCCCTGATCCCGCGCCGGGAGATGGGCCGCCCGGAGGAGATCGCCTCCGTGGCGCTGTTCCTGGCCTCCGACGACTCGAGCTATGTGAACGGCCTGGAACTGGTGGCGGACGGCGGCGCGACCGTGATCTGACGCTTCGGCCCGCGACCGATTTCCCCCAGACCAAACGCACAACCGAACACTTAAGGAAAACCCATGACCCTCTTCCGCCTCGACGCGAGCATCTTCCCCGACCGATCCGTGAGCCGTGAGCTCGCCGACATCGTCGAAGCCGAATGGACCGCCGAACACCCGGACGAGCACGCGATCCGCCGCCACCTCGGCACGAACCCCATCTCGTCGACGGCCTGGGCCGACGCCGTCGTGGGGCAGCAGCTCCCCGAGGATGCCCGCACGCCGGCGCAGCAGGCCGCCGTCGGACTCGCGGCCACGCTGGCTGACGAGCTGATCGCGGCGGACGCGCTGGTCTTCGCGGTGCCGCTCTACAACTACGGCGTCTCGCAGCACATCAAGACCTGGTTCGACCTCGTGTACACGGACCCCCGCGTCAGCGAGGGCGGCCCTGAACTGCGCGACCGTCCCGCCCTGCTGGTCACCGTCACCGGCGGCAACTACGGGCCCGGAACGCCGAAGGAGGGATGGGACCACTCCAGCCCCTGGCTGCAGCGCATCCTCGTCGACGTGCTCGGGCTCGACCTCACCACCGTCGAGCGGCGGTTCACCCTGGTCGGGGTCAACCCGGCCCTCGACCGGTTCACCGACATGGCCGACGCCATGCGCGTCGAGGCCGTGCGCGCAGCCGAGCTCGAAGGACGCCGGCTCGCCGAGCGGGGCGCCCGCAAGGCGGCCTAAGCAGCCACGCGAGGCCGCGTGCCCTCCAGGCGCGCGGCCCCGTTGCCTGCGACCAGCGGCATCCCTAGGCTCGGGGCGGGTGGGGAAGAGGGGGATGTGCCGAATGCCGATCGAGACGAGTCACCGCGAGTCGGATTCACCGTACGTGTCCCGTGTGTGGACCGGGCGCGTCGAGGGTGCAGCGCAGATGACGTCCATCGCCTCCTCCACCTCGGAGCTGGTGTTCTGGACGGAGGGCGGCGTCCCGCGCGTGTCCGTGCGGGGACCAGAGACAGCAGCCCAGACGGCGGACATCGTGGGCGACTCGGAGTCGTTCGGAATCACGCTCTCGCATGGCACCTGGATTCCTCCCTTGCCCGCCTCTGCGCTCACCGACACACAGTGGGACAGTCCTCGCTCCACCGGCCGCGGATTCATCCTCGGCGGGGAGGAGTTCGAGATCCCCGGTATCGACGACGCTGAGGCGCTCGTCGGCCGGCTCGTCCGCGCCGGTGTGCTCGCCCGCGACCCGATCGTCGAGGACGTCGTATGGGGCGGCATCGCCCGGGTGGGCCAGAGATCAGTCCAGCGGCGCGTGGCAGCGACCACCGGGCTCACCCAGGGCGCCATCCGCCAGATTGAACGGGCCCGGCTCGCGGCCGCACTGCTCCGAGAAGGGGTCGCCGCCCTGGACGTCGTGCATCAGTGCGGCTATTTCGACCAGCCGCATCTGGCCCGGTCACTGCAGCGGTTCATCGGACGCACGGCCACGCAGCTGCAGCGGCCGGATGGTGCGGCCGAGCCGTTGTCCCTGCTGTACAAGCCGGAGGCGCTCGCGTAGCTCGCAGGTGCGAGACGGAGTGTCGTTCCTGTACAAGCCGCGCCGCTGCCCGGGTTCCTAGTCTGCTTCCAGGCGCTCGATCCCGAGCCCTGCGAGACCTTGAGGAAGGCAGAACATGCAGCACGGAACAGTCGTCTCCGCGGACGGCACCACGATCGCCTACACGGCCTGGGGCAGCGGGGACCCGATCGTCATCATCGACGGCGCTACCGCCCACCGCGCCACCACACCGGACAATGAGGCCACGGCCGAACTCCTCGCCGACGAGTTCCTCGTCATCAACTACGACCGACGGGGCCGCGGCGAGAGCGGCGACAGCGCCCCCTACGCGAAGGAGCGCGAATTCGAGGACCTGGCCGCGATCATCGAGCAGGCCGGCGGCGGCCGCCCGGCGACGGTCTTCGGCTGGTCCTCCGGCGGCAACCTCGCCCTGAACGCCGTGAATGCCGGCGCCATCCCGGCAGCCCGGGTCGCCGTCTTCGAAGCGAACGCCCTGGTGGACGACTCCCGCCCGCCACTGCCTTCGGACTACGTCGACCGCCTCGACGCAGCGATCGCCGCCGGCCGTCCCGGCGACGCCGCCGAGATCTTCCTCACCGACGCGGTCGGGATGCCCGCGGAGTTCGTGTCCGGGATGCGGCAGAACCCGGAGGTCTGGGCGGGGCTCGAGGCGATCGCGCCGACCATCGCCTACGACGGACGACAGGTGGGCGACGCGATGTCCGGCACACCGCTGGCCGCGGACCGGTGGTCGCGGATCGAGGTCCCGGTGCTGGTGCTGTACGGCGAGAACACCTGGCCCGCCCTCGCCGGCGGGGCGAAAGCGATCGCCTCCGTGCTGCCGACCTCCACTCTGAAGGCGGTCCCCGGCGAGAACCACACCACCACCCCCGACGTGCTCGCCGCCGCGCTGCGCGCCTTCGCGAAGGAGAACTGAGATGGGAAACATCGTCGTCACCGAATTCATATCCCTCGACGGTGTGGTGGAATCACCCGGCGGAGAGGGCTTCCGGTATCCGAACTGGAGCTTCGAGGTGGACCGCGGCCCCGAGGGCGAGCGGTTCAAGGAGACGGAGTCGCTCCTGGCGGCCGCGCTGCTGCTGGGAAGGAAGACCTACGACGGCTTCGCCGCCGCCTGGCCGCAGTACGAGGGCGAGCTCGCCGACAAGTACAACACGATGCCGAAGTACGTCGTCTCCCGCACTCTCGCCGACCCCGAGTGGGAGAACACCACGGTGCTCGAGGGCGACCTCGTGGCGGGCGTGCGGAGGCTGAAGGAGCGGATCGACGGCGAAATCTCCGTGGCCGGGAGCATCCAGCTCGTACAGACTCTGCTCGCGGAGGACCTCGTGGACGAGATCCACCTCATGACGTTCCCCCTCGTCCTGGGCTACGGCCGCCGGCTCTGGGCCGACACCCCCGACAAGACGCGCTGGGCGCTCGACGAGGCGACGGTCTACGGCGACGGGGTCCTCGTCACCGTCTACCGGCGCATCCGCTGACCGCGGTTCAGCCCGTGCCGGTTGTGGTAGGCGTCAGGCCGACTCGCGCACGACCAGCACCGGCGCGACCGGCTCCTCGAACGCCAGGTCGCCGCCCTCCAGCAGCGCGATCAGGCGGGCGACGCAGCGGCGCCCGAGCTCGTCGAACTCCTGCCGCACGGTGGTCAGCGGCGGAGCAAAGAAGGCGGCCTCGGGGATGTCGTCGAAACCGACCACCGCGAGGTCGCCGGGAACCGCGCGACCGGCGCGCCTGGCCGCGTGCAGCACGCCGAGCGCCATCTGGTCGTTGGAGGCGAACACGGCAGTGATCGTCGGATCCACCAGCAGCTCGGCGCCGATCGCCGCGCCGGATGCGGCCGTCCAGTCGCCCTCACGCGAGACGACGGCGTCGGCGCCCGCCGCATCCAGCTCGGCCAGGAAACCGTCGCGGCGGGCGCGCGCCTCCGTCCAGTCGCCGGGGCCGCTCAGGTGGGCGATGCGCCGGTGGCCGGTGTCGAGCAGGTGGCGGGCGGCCAGCCGGGCGCCGAGCACCTGATCCACGAAGACGCCCTCGTCCCCGGCTGCGCCCGCGCCGTGAAGCGTCACCGACGGCACGGACAGCGAGAACTGCGCCATGGCGTCCTGCACCCGCTGCTGGGGAGCGATCACCACCACGCCCTCGACCGCCTGCGCCCGCAAGTGGTCGAGAGCCGCTTTGACGTCGGCGGGCTCCAGGGAGGCGGCGTGCGCGACCGTCACCGTGTACCCGGCGTCGCGACCGGCGTTCTCGACAGCGTCGATGCTGGAGGCCGGGCCGAACAGAGAGGATGCGGAGGCAGCCAGCACCCCGATGGTCCGCGAGCGCGCCGTCGTCAGCATCCGGGCGGCGCGGTTCGGCCGGAAGTCGAGGTCCGCCATCGCCGCGAGCACCCGCGCCCGCGTCTCGGCGCGGATGCTCGGATGGTCGTTGAGCACTCGCGAGACGGTCTGTCGCGAGACGCCGGCGGCGGCCGCGACCTCCCGCACGCCGGGCGGGCGCCCGCCCTCGCTCACGTCCACACCTCCGGCACATCCACACCCTAGGGGAGCGGCGATGCCAGGGCGAACCGCCGTAGGGTCGAAGGCATGGCTGACACGGATGCATCCCCGACCCCCGAGAACACTGTTGCGCACACGGACCGGCCGGTCGCCCTGGTCACCGGCGCCACTCGCGGGATCGGACGGGCGATCGCCGTCGAACTCGGTCGCACGCACCACATCCTGGTCGGCGGACGGGATGCGGATGCCGTGGATGCGGTCGTCGCCGACCTCCCGTCGGCCGAGGCATACACGGCAGACCTGGTCGCCGACCTCAGCGGCGCGTCCCTGCCGGCCCTGCCCGGGCGACTGGATGTGGTGGTCCACTCGGCGGGCGTCGAGGACGGCGGAACCGTAGAAGATACGGACGCGGAGACCTGGCGTCGCGTCTTCGAGGTGAACGTGTTCGCCGTCGCCGCGCTCACCCGGCACGCGCTGCCCGCACTCCGGGCGGCGGGCGGGCTCGTGGTCGCGATCAACAGCGGGTCCGGGTTCGCCAGCGGCGCCGGCGGAGGGGTCTACGCGGGGTCGAAGTTCGCCCTGCGCGCGCTCACGGACGCCCTCCGCGAGGAGGAGCGGCCGCACGGGGTGCGCGTGAGCAGTATCCACCCGGGCCGGGTCGACACCGACATGCAGCGCGCACTCGTCGCCCGGGAAGGGCTCGCGTACGACGCGACGTACACGATCACTCCCGAGATGGTGGCGGCCACCGTCCGGACGGCCGTCGATCTTCCGCCCGCGGGGACCGTCGAGTCGCTCAGCGTCCGGCCGTTCCACCGCCGCTGAGCGACCCGACGTCGCGGTTGGCCGCGGGTGCGGCTACTTGTGCTCGTCCGGTCCGCCGCCCGAGACGGTGTCCTCACCGGGTTCGGGCTCGCTGCCGTCGGATCCGGAGCCGTCGGGCAGCTCGTCCGCGTCAGGCCTGTCCTTCTCGTCGCTCATGGCGTCATCCTTCCGTTGATGGCTTCCGTTCTGGTCGGTCCCGGCGACGGTACGCCGTCGCGCCCGCGAGGTCCATGTCTCCGCGCGGCGCACTCGAACTGCGCTGACGACGCAGCGCCCGGCCTGCTACTCTGTCCGACGAACCGTACGGAAGACAGAGGAGGTGGTACCCGTGAACGAATCCACGTGGGCGCCCCTTCTCGGGGTCACGGTCGGGCGATAGGTCGTCCGGGGGCGCTCTGACAGAGCACTCCCGAAAGGCACGACCATGCACTTCACTTCAGAAACACTCCTCGACGACGGTGTCGTCGAACGCGAATTCACCCTCGGCGAGATTCCCGGCATCCTCTGGACGCCCGGATCCGCCTCCGCCTCCGCTCCGGCCCCGCTGATCCTGATGGGTCATCCCGGCGGGCTGCAGTACATGCGATCCCGGCTGACGGGCCGCGCGCTGCGCTCCGCCGCCGACGGCTTCGCCACGGCCACGATCGAACTGCCCGGCAGCGGTGATCGGGCCCCCTCGGCGCAAGCCGAGGAGGCCCGCGCCGACCTGCGCCGCACGATCACGGCAGGCGAGCCGGTGGACGACGAGCTCGTCGACCGGCTGGTCCTCCCACTGGTCGAGGCGTCCGTCCCCGAATGGCAGGCTCTTGTCGACGCGCTGCTGGCGCTTCCGGACATCGACGGCCCTGTCGGCTTCTCCGGCGGTTTCATCTCCATCGGGATCCGGCTCGCGACGGTCGAACCGCGAATCGCGGCAGCCGGGCTCTTCGCCGGCAGCTACGTCCCCCGGCGGATGTTCGAGGAGGCGCGCCGGGTCAGCATCCCGCTCCACGCCCTCCTGCAATGGGATGACGAGGGCAACGACCGTCAGGCAGCGCTCGACCTGTTCGACGCGTTCGGCTCGCAGGAGAAGACCCTGCAGGCGAACCTCGGCGGGCACACCGGTGTCCCGGCGTTCGCCGGCGAGGATGCAGCGCGGTTCTTCACGCGGCACCTGAGCCGCGCGGCGGTTGCGGCCGGGAACGGGTAGGACGCGAACCGCTAGGAGAGCAGCGCCAGCAGCCCGGCCGCCAGCAGGGGAACACCGATGAGGATGGCGGTCACCGTCGCGAAGCGGCGTGCCCAGACGTCGAGCGGGTTGTCGCGGGCGGTGTCGTCTCCGGAGAAGAGGAGGTGGCGGTCGGCGGTCATGGTGGGCTCCTGGCTTACGTGGATGACGTGAATCGAGCATCCGCCCGCGCGCGGGTTCGAGGGAGGGATTGACACCCTCCCTCGAACCGCATCCGGAGGGGACGCGCCGTGGTCCTGGGCCGCCGGGATCGGCTAGCGTTTCGTTCGGGAGCGGCCGGTGCGTCGTGCCCTTCGCCGAAGGAGAACCCATGAGCGTCCGCGTCGAACTGATCGGCGGCCCGACCGCGCTGATCGAACTCGGCGGCCTCCGCATCCTCACCGACCCAACCTTCGACCCGCCCGGCGACCATGCGTCCGGTCAGCGGGTGCTCGTGAAGACGGCCGGGCCGAGCCGTTCGCCCGAGGAGGTCGGGCCGGTCGATCTGGTGCTGCTTTCGCACGACCAGCATCCCGACAACCTCGACGACCGCGGGCGGGCGTTCGTTCGGGATGCGCCCCTCACCGTCAGCACCACGGCGGCAGCGGAGCGGGTGGAGGGCGAAGTGCGCGGCCTCGGGCCCTGGACGCACCTGACCGTGCCCCGGCCGGACGGCTCGGAGTTGCGGGTCCACGCCGTCCCCGCGCAGCACGGCCCGGACGGCATGGACGCCTCCTCGGGTCCGGTGCTCGGGTTCGTGCTCGCCGGCGACGGCCTGCCGACCGTGTACGTCAGCGGCGACAACGCGTCCCTGCGCGTCGTCGAGGAGGTCGTGGAGAACCTCGGGCCGATCGACATCGCCCTGCTGTTCGCCGGCGCTGCCCGGACGGCACGGCTCGACGCGTTCCTCACGCTGACCGCCGACAAGGCGGCGCGGGCGGCCGCCCTCCTCGGCGGCGCGGTCATCGTCCCGGTCCACTGCGAGGGCTGGGCGCACTTCACGCAAGGGCAGGACGAGGCCAGGGCGGCGTTCGCGGCGCATGGGCTGACCGACCGGCTCAGGATGCTGCAGCCCGGCGAATCCGCCGAGCTGCACGAATCGGAAGGACACCGGGAATGAGCGACCACGGCAACAGCGGCATCGACACGAGTGTGCCGCCGTCAGGCACGGGCTGCCTCGAATGCGGTGAGACCGGCAGCTGGTGGGTACACCTGAGGCGGTGCACCGAATGCGGGCACGTCGGCTGCTGCGACGACTCCCTCAACACGCACGCCAGCAAGCACGCCGAGGCGACCGGCCACCCGATCATCCGCAGCTTCGAGCCGGGCGAGGCGTGGTTCTGGAACTATCGCACCCAGACCTTCACCAACGGCCCCGAGCTCGCGCCGCCGCTGGCCCACCCGGTCGACCAGACCGTACCAGGGCCCGCCGAGCGGGTGCCGGACGACTGGCGCGAGCAGCTCGCCGCCCGGCGCTGACGCGCGAAATCGGTCAGAAGGACCCGGCGTGGGCGAACTGCAGCTGCAGGGGCTCGACGGGCACGTCGAGGTTCGCCCCGCCGCGGTAGCGCGTCCCGATGTGCTGCTCGGGGAGGCGGCTGCGGCCCTCTCCGAAGAGCCGCTCCCGCAGGGTGCCGAATCGGGCGCCCTCCTCGGGCAGTCGGCCGCGGCGCCGCAGCTCCGGGACGACGAGCTCGGCGAAGTCGCGGGCCGTGTCGAAGGAGTGGTACTGGCGCAGGTTGATGCCGTCGAGCCCGTCCTCGTCGAGCCAGCGCTCGATCGCGTCGGCGACCGTCTTCGGATCCCCGACCACCAGGAACCGCTCGTCGCGGCCGACTTTGATGAAGTCGAGCGCCTGACCGACCGTCGTGTCGAGCGGCAGGTAGGGCACCTTCGAGGCGGGGAAGTCGGCCCGGGCGAGCGCCTCGCGCACGGTGATGTCGCGCGGGAAGGCGGTCAGGTCGATCGGCAGGCTGCTGTGCGCCAGGATGCCGTCGAGGCTCGACCGCTCGCGGTAGAGCCGCCACTTGTCCTCCGCCTCCTCCTGCGTGCGGCCGACGATCACGCCGGCCATCGCGATGAAGCGGATGTCGTCGCGCTGCCGGTCGTGGCGCTCGGCCGCATCCCGCATCCCATCGGCGTTGCTGCGGAACTCCTCGCTCGTGCGGCCCCCGGTGAAGACGACCTCGGCGTGCCGGCCGGCGAACTCGATGCCCGCGGGTGACCCGGTCGCCTGGAACAGGGTGGGCGTGCGCTGCAGCGACGGGTGGACGATGTGCGGACCTGCGACGCGGAACCGCTCGCCGACGTGATTGATGTACCGCACCTTCGACGGGTCGGTGAACACCCCGGCTTCACGGTCGGCGATCACCGCGTCGTCGTCCCACGAGCCCTCCCACAGCTTGTAGAGCACGTCGAGGTATTCGTCCGCGTAGCGGTAGCGCTCGTCGTGCGGGATTTCGCCATCGAGCCCGAAGTTGCGGGCGGCGTTCGGGAGGTACGACGTGACGATGTTCCAGCCGATGCGCCCCTTGGTGAGGTGGTCGAGCGTCGACATCCGCCGGGCGAACGCGAACGGCGGCTCGTAGGTCGTGGAGAAGGTGACGCCGAAGCCGAGGCGCTCCGTGACCGCGGCCATCGCGGGGACGAGCAGCAGCGGATCGAGGTTCGGGCTCTGAAGGCCCTCGCGCAGCGCGGTCTCGGGGCCGCCGCGGAACACGTCGTACGCGCCGATCACGTCGGCGAGGAAGATCCCGTCGAACCCGCCGTGCTCGAGCAGCTGGGCGAGCTCGAGCCAGTAGCTCAGGTCATCGAACCGCTCGCGGTTGTTGCCCGGAAGCGTCCACAGGCCGTGCGTGATGTGGCTCACGCAGGCCATCTCGAACAGGTTGACGAAGAGCTGCTTGGGCTCGCTCATGCGGCGGTCTCGCTTTCGGGGGTGGTGACGGTTCTGGCGCCCTGCGGGTCGAATTCGGGGATGGCAGCGATCAGGGCACGAGTATAGGGATGCGCGGGGCGTTCGAAGACATCCTCCGGCGTCCCCTCCTCCACCACCACCCCATCCTTCATCACGAGGACACGATCGCTCAGGTGGCTGATGACGCCGAGGTCGTGCGAGATGAAGAGGTAGGCGACGCCCGACTCCCGCTGCAGGGCGGCGAGGAGGTCGAGGATCTGCGCCTGGATGGTGACATCGAGCGCTGACACCGCCTCGTCGAGGACGATGATGTCGGGACGCGGCGCGAGGGCACGGGCGATCGCGACGCGCTGCCGCTGGCCGCCGGACAGCTTCAGCGGGAACCGCGGGAGCACGGCCTCCGTGAGCCCGACCTGGCCGAGCAGCTGCAGAACGCGGGCTCGGCGGTCGTCGGCCGAGGCGAACGATTCACCGCGGAGGGCGTCGAGCAGGATGCGTTCGACGTTCCAGCGCGGATCGAACGAGCTCAGCGGATCCTGGTACACCACCGCGATGCGGCTGCGCAGGCCGCGGCGGCGGCTCTCGGCGAGCGGCGCCCACGGCTGACCGAGAAGGCGCACCTCGCCGCCGTCCACCGGCTCGAGTCCGAGCGCGAGCCGCGCGGTCGTGCTCTTGCCGGAGCCGGACTCGCCGACGATGCCGAGGGTCTCGCCCGCACGCAGCGCGAAGGAGACGCTGTCGACGGCCGTGGTCACCGTCCCGTCGGAGGTGTGGAACCGCTTCACGAGATCCGTCGCCTCCAGCACGACCTCCCCCACCGGCGGTTTGGCAGCCACAGGGTCGGCGCCCGGCGTGAGCGCATGCCCCCGGGTCGCCTCCCCTGGCACGGCCGCGATCAGCGCACGCGTGTAGTCGTGCTGCGGATCGCCGAGCACCTGAGCGGCGTCGCCCTGTTCGAGCACATCGCCGCCGCGCATGACGAGGATGTGGTCGGCCAGCCGGGCGACGACCGACAGGTCGTGGCTGATCAGGATGACGGACGCTCCGCGCTCCTTCATCCGCTCCAGCTGGTCGAGCACCTGGGCCTGCACGGTGACGTCGAGGGCGGTCGTCGGCTCGTCGGCGATCACGATGTCCGGGTCGAGGGCGATGGCGGAGGCGATCAGCGCACGCTGGCGCAGGCCGCCGGAGAGCTGGTCGGGACGCTGCTTAGCCCGCACCGCAGGGACGGGGACGCCCACCCGGGTCAGCAGGTCGAGCACCCGCTCGCGGCGGGCCTTCCGGTCGCCCCAGCCGTGCAGTCGCAGCGCCTCGTCGATCTCGCGCCCGACCGGGCGGAGCGGGTCGAGCGAGACCAGCGCATCCTGCAGCACGAAGCCGATGTCGCGGCCCCGGATGCGCTGCCACTGCCGCGGCGTGAAGCTCCGGACGTCTTCGTGGTGGATGCTCAGCTCGTCCGCTTCGACGGTCGCCGAGCGTCCGGCGAGCCCGACGAGCGAGCGGGCGGTCACCGACTTCCCCGAACCGGACTCGCCGACGATGGCGACGCACTCGCCCGGCCGCAGGTCGAAGCTGACGCCGCGGACGACGGGACGGAGAACGCCGTCCACCCGGAACGCCGTGCGCAGGTTGCGGACGCGCAGCCGCGTCACCGGCCAGTCCAGCTCGTCCACGACGTCTTCGTTCTCGCGTTCGATGATGCTCATGACCGCTCTCCCTTCTCCAGGCGGGCCTGGATGTGTCGCCCGATGGTGGTCGCGGCGAGCGCGACCGAGACGATCACCAGGCCCGGGATGACGACGAGCCACCACGCCGTCGTCAGGTACTGACGCCCCGCATCCAGCAGCGCGCCCCACTCGGAGGCGGGCGGCGCGACGCCGAGCCCGAGGAACGACAGGCTCGACGCCCACACGATCGACTGCCCGATCGACAGCGCGAACACCGCGACCAGCGGCCGCAGGGCGTTGGGGAGGATGTGTGCGCGCAGGATGCGCCAG
Organism: Leifsonia sp. RCC_180; assembly: GCF_058138205.1. Lineage (NCBI taxonomy): Bacteria > Bacillati > Actinomycetota > Actinomycetes > Micrococcales > Microbacteriaceae > Leifsonia > Leifsonia sp. RCC_180. The sequence goes on from NZ_CP200340.1 coordinate 2,338,858, forward strand.
CGCGAGTGCCCGAGGGCGGTCGCCGCCTCGACGTAGCCGGAGTCGCGCGCCCCGAGGATCTGCCCGCGGATCATACGGGCGTAGCCGGGCGCTGTGCCGATCCCGACCGCGAAGACCTGCGTCGCGGCGCTCGGGCCCGCGATGGCGATCAGGAGCAGCGCCAACAGCAGTGCCGGGAAGGCGAACATGATCTCCACGAACCGGTCGATCACGACGGCGATCGGCTTGACGCCGAGCGCGGCCAGCGTGCCCAGGATCAGCGCGAGACCGATGCTCACCGCCGCGGCGCCCAGCCCGATCGTGAGCGAGTCGCGGGCGCCCCAGACGACCCGCGTGTACAGGTCGCGGCCCGACTCGTCGGTGCCGAAGGGATGCGCGAGGCTCGGCGGCTGCAGGGCCGCCTGGTAGTCGATCGCGGTCGGGAGGTGGGTGGTGAGTACCTGCGGCGCCACGACGGCCACCAGGAGCAGCACGGCGAACGCCACCGCGAGGTAGAGGCCCCACGGGGCTCGCGCGAGACGCGTCCCGAGACCCGAGCGAGCGGGGGCGGATGCCGTGGCGGCCGGAGGAGTGCCGAGGGCGGTCATGTCAGCTCCAGGCGGGGGTCGATGACGGTGTAGACGACGTCCACGATGAGGTTGGCGGCCACATACACGACCGCCACCAGGGTGACGATCCCGGTGACCACCGGGAGGTCCTGCGAGTTCACCGCGCTGACGAGCACCGAACCGATGCCGGGGCGGGAGAAGATCGACTCGACGATCACGGCGCCGGACAGGGTCGCGCCGAGGGCCCATCCCGACAGCGTCACCGCGGGGATGACCGCGTGCCGGAGCACGTGCCGCAGCCGGACGCCCCACTCGCCCATGCCGCGCATCCGCGCCGACAGCACGAACGGCTGGTCGAGCGACCGCTCGAACTCGGTGCGGACGCTCTGTGCCATGAACCCGGCCAGCGGGATGGCCAGCGTCAGCGCGGGCAGCACGATACCGGCGGGAGAGGTTCCGCTGATGATCGGGAACCAGTGCAGCCCGAGGCCGAAGACGAGCAGCAGGATGATGCCCAGCCAGTAGGCGGGGAGGCCGGCGGTGACCACATCCACCGTCGAACCGACCCCGTTCAGCCGCGGGCCGCGTCCCGCCGTCAGGGTGACCCAGACGACCATGATCAGCCAGGCGAACGCGATCGCGACGAGCGACAGCGTGAGCGTGCTCCCCAGCTGCTCGCCGATGATCGCCGTCACCGGCCGGTACTGCTGGTACGAGGTGCCGAAGTCGCCGGAGACGAGTCCGCGCAGGTAGTCGACGTACTGCAGGATGACGGGCTTGGTCAGCCCGTACTGCTGGTTGATCTGCGCCAGCTCCTCCGGGGTGCGCGCCTGCGCCTGGCCCGCCCGGATGTTCAGGATGGTCGTCGCCCGGTCGCCGGGCAGTGCCAGCTGGGCGAAGAACGCGACCGTCGCCGCTCCCCACAGAACGACCAGCGCGGCGCCGACCTTGCGGAGGAGGGTGAAGCCGACGGCGCGGGCCCGCCGGGGCCGGATCGCGTTCTGCGCGATCGGCCCCGGAGCCGCCGGAGAACCGGGTGCGGCGGTCAGCTCACTTGACGAAGTAGGCGTCATAGAACGTCGGTCCTCCCTGCGCGTGCTCCTGCCAGACGTCCTTGAGCTTCGTCGAGACGGCGAGCGTGCTCAGCCGGTCGTAGACGCCGATCGAGAGCGCGTGCTCGGCGATGTAGTCCTGCGCCTTCTCGTAGGCCGCGTTCTGCGCCTCCACGGTCGACGCCGAGTTGCCGTCGAGGATGTACTGCTCCAGCGTCGGGTCGTTGTAGAACGCCGAGTTCGCGTAGTTGGGGTGGTCGGGCGTCGAGGGCCGCCAGTTGATGTACAGGATGCCCGCGGTGACGGCCGTCCAGTAGCCGGCGGCCAGGTCGTGCGTGTCAGGTCCGGAGTACTTGCCGGAGAAGAACTCGCTCTGCGGAACGGGCTCGAGCTTCACGTCGAAGCCCACCTTGTCCGCCTGCTCTTTGATGCCCTGCAGGATCGCGGCGCCGTCCGCGTTGATGATCGAGCCCGCGCCGTACGGCAGCGAGACGGTCAGCTTCGTGCCGCCCTTCTCGCGCACCCCTGTGCTGCCGCTGCGGGTCCATCCGGCCGCATCCAGCAGCGCATCCGCCTTCTTCAGGTCCTGGCTGTACCAGCCGGCCGCCTTCTCGCTGTAGCCGGGGGTGGCCTGGCTCACGCCGCCGTTGCCCTCGAACGGGATGACGCCCCGCCCGATGGTGTCCACGATCTGCTTGCGGTCGAGGCTGTAGGAGAACGCCTGGCGCACCTTCTCGTCGGTGAACGGACCCTGCTCGGTGTTGAATGCGATCTGCTGCGGGCGACCAGGGGTGACGTACTTCTCGAGCTGGTAGCCGCCGCTCTTCAGGGTGTTCCACTGCACTGCGGGGACGTCGTAGATCGCATCCACCTGGCCGCCCTGCAGCGCCGCGACGCGGGTGGTCGGGTCGGCCACGAACTTCCAGTCGATGGTGTCGACGTACGCGGGGCCCGAGTGCTTCGCGTTCGCGGGCGGCGACGTGTAGTTCTTGTTCTTCTTCAGGATGATGTCCTGGCCGCGGTTCCACTTGTCGACCACGAAGGCTCCGGATCCGATCGGCTGCTCGCAGTTCTGCTCCTTGGAGCGCGTCTGAAGCGCGTGCTGCGACTGGATGCCGAAGTAGCCCTGCGACAGGTTGTCGGCGAGGCGCGGGTACGGCCGGGAGAGGTCGATCTGCACGGTCGTGTCGTCGATCGCCTTGGCGTCCTTGTAGTAGCCGTCTAGCCAGACGAGGGCCGTGCTGTTGCCGCCCTTCAGCCAGTAGTCGAAGTTGTAGGCGACGGCCTCAGCGGTGAGCGGCGTGCCGTCGGTGAACTTCACGCCCTTCTTCAGGTCGAAGGTCCAGGTCAGGCCGTCGTTGGACTGCTTCCACGATGTCGCCAGCCACGGGACCACCTTGTGGTCCGCATCCAGCGAGGTCAGATTGTCGAGCACCTGGTACGAGAGGTAGGCCTGCTCGATCCAGCCGCCGAACACGCACGCCGGCTCCTGCTGGTGGGCGTAGACGATGGTGCCGCCGGTGACCTTCTGGCCGCCACCGCTCGCGGCGTCGGAGCCGCCGGCGCAGGCCGACAGGGCGAGCACGCCGGTCAGGACGACGGCTGCGGTGCCGAGTGAACGTGAAGTACGGGAACGCATGCAGACTCCTAGAGGCGTTGGGTTGCGCATCAGGATGTCCGAGACCGCAAGTGCCGTCGAGGCTGCGTGTCCTTCTGTTTCGCCGGCGTCACACGCCGTCATCCGCGCTTCCCCGCTGGGCCGCGACCCGCTATGTACCCGCAGTGTCAAGCCCTGACGCCGACCGCGGGCGGGTGATTGTGTGCGTTGTGCACCACGAACAGGAGGCACGGCGATGCTGACGAGCTTCGAAGGGATACCGGTCGACCCCGCACTCGAGATCATTGCTCTGACAGACACCTCATGGCGCATCTGCGACACGACCGTCGGACCGACGGACCCGGGCGGCCTGCTCGCCTACATCGAGCGCGACCCCGAGGGGTTCGACGTGATCATGCTGCGCCCCGGCTTCACCGAGTCGGCACACACCGACTGCCTGGCGGCGGCGCTGTCGCTCATCAACTCACGCCGGGCGGGTGCGCCGCGCGCCTGATCATCGGCGCCCGATCGCCGGCTGCGCTCAGGCCCGCGACGCCAGGAGCTCGATCTCTACCCGCGCGCCCAGCGGCAGGCCCGCTACCGCCACCGTTGTGCGCGCCGGAAACGGCGGGCCTGAACGTCGACCCCGCCCTCGACGAGCCGCCCGGTGCCCGGGTCGATCGGCGTCTGGCCGGACAGGTAGACCAGGCCCCCGCCCGCTGCCGCGTGCGAATACGGCCCGACCGGCTCGGGGGCGGACGGCGCGTCGAACGTTTCTGGTGGCATGCGCGCATCCTGCCGTGCGCCGCGGGTCACCGCTCCTCGCCCCGCTGGATCTTTCGCAGCCACGCAGAGACCTGCACCTCGCCCTTCCGGGGTGTGTCCAGGAAACCGTTGAGGTTCGCCTCGAACTCGGAGCCGTCGGAAAGGGAGACGCGCACCCAGGTGCCGCCCGAACATCCCGACCCGGCGTGTTCCGGGGTGCCGTCCGTGTAGGCGATGCAGACACCGTAGGGCTCCTCGCCGCGCAGCAGGTACAAGTCCCACGCTCCGGCACGGCCCTGGTAGCGCGACGTCGCCAGATCCGCGCCTTCCGCGTACTGCGCGACCGCATCCGGCAGCCGGTCTTCGGTCGCCTGCTTCCCGTCGAACGGTGACGGCTGGTTCACGCACCCGGACAACGCCACAGCAGCCACCACCGCGATCGCACTCGCGAACATCCACCGCCGCATCGCGCACCCCCCGACCGCACGCTAGCAGGGTCGGCCCTGGCCGAGCGGGCGGACCGCGGTTAGCGTGGCGGGCATGAGCCCGTCGTCGAAGTCCGAGACGTTCCTGGAGGTTGCGGGCCAGGAGGTGCGGATCTCCAGCCCCGAGAAGGTGGTCTTCCGCGAACCCGGCCTGACCAAGCTCGACCTCGCGCGGTACTACCTGGCCGTGGCCGATGGCGCGCTCCGGGGCGCGGGAGGCCGACCTATGGTGCTGAAGCGCTTCGTGAAGGGGCTGGCGCAGGAGCCGTTCTTCCAGAAGCGAGTGCCCGAGGGCCATCCGCCGTACATCGACACCGCGACCCTGCACTATGCCAGGGGCACCTCGGCTGAGGAGGCGGTGATCCGAGATGCTGCAGGCCTGGCTTGGGTCTCCAACCTCGGCTGCCTCGACCTGAACCCGCACGCCGTCCGGGCGGAGGACCTGGACCATCCCGACGAGCTCCGTGTCGACCTCGACCCCATGCCGGGCGTCGACTGGTCGCAGATCGTGGATGTCGCCTTCGTCGCCCGCGAGGTGCTCGACGACAACGGCCTGGTCGGCTGGCCGAAGACGAGCGGATCGCGCGGCCTGCACATCCTGGTGCGCATCTCGCCCCAGTGGAGTTTCGCCGACGTGCGCCTCGCCGCCGAGACTCTCGCGCGGGAGGTCGAGAACCGTGCGCCGGGACTGGCAACCGCCCGCTGGTGGAAGGAGGAGCGCGGCGAGAGCGTCTTCGTCGACTTCAACCAGAACGCCAAGGATCGCACGGTCGCCTCCGCCTACTCCATCCGTCCCCTTCCCGACGCCCGTGTCTCCACGCCCCTCGACTGGGACGAGGTGCGTTCGCGTCGCCCCGAGGAGTTCACGGTTCCGACCGTGCTGACCCGCTTCGCGGAACGCGGCGACCCGCACGAGGGCATCGACGACGCCGTCGGCTCCCTCGACGGGCTGCTTGCGCTGGCCCGCGAGCTGGGGCCTGCCGAGAAGCCCCCGCGCGGCGGCGACGGCGACGGCCGCCGCGTCTCGCAGATGCCGCTCATCGAGGTCGCCCGCACGAAGACGAAGCCAGAAGCGGTGGAAGCGCTCGAGCAGTGGAAGGCGGCGCATCCGGCGGCGGCTCGCGAGCTGCACCCCGCGGACGAACTGGTCGACGGGATGCGCGGCTCCAGCTCGCTCTGGTACCGCGTCCGCATCAACCTGCAGCACATCCCGGAACCCGACCGGCCGGAGCAGGAACCGCTGATCGCCGACTACGACCCGTGGGCCGGACGGGACTGGGCGGGACGGGGCTGAGAGACCGCCGGAACGCCCGTGTCCATCGCGAGAGCGGCCCGGTTCTGCCGGGCGAACGCCGGACTCACCGGCCTCGCGACGACAGAGAGCACGCGCAAGGCAGGCCGCGGCACGTGACGCAGCCGACCGTGCCAGCCACGGGCCGCCTGGAGCTCGTGCGCCAACTCGATCATGGTGATCGGCGCGCCGGGCACCTCGATCAGGCGGCCGCGGGCCGACGGGTCGTCGATGGCGGCGACGACGACGGCCGCGACATCGGCGACCGAGACGAAGGGGATCGGGCGGTCACCGACCCCGAAGATCAGGGGCCGTTCCCCGCTGCCTGCGGTCGCGGCCAGGATGCCGAGCCAGGTCTCGCGGTACGCGGGCGCGCGCACGATCGTCCACGGCACGCCGGCGCCGCGCAGGTGCTGCTCGGCGGCGTACTTCGCCCGGAACAGATCCACCGGGTGGGTCGGGGATGCGCCGGACACCGACATCAGCACGACGTCCGCGCCGACCTCGGCCGCCGCGTCGATCAGGTTCCCGTTTCCGCGCTCGTCCACGTCTGCCGGTCCGGCGCCGCGTCCGCCGAGGAAGCCGTGCACCGCCGAGACGACCAACTCGGCACCGGCGACCGCCTCGCGGACGCCGTCCGGTTGTCTCACGTCGGCGGCGACGACCTCCACGGCGTCTCCGAAGAGGTCGCGTGCCCGCGCGGGGTCGCGGACGAGGACGCGCACCTGACGGCCCTCGGCCACAAGATCGCCGACGAGCAGCCGGCCGAGCAGACCGCTTCCCCCGGCGACGACGATCATCGCGGACCGTCCGCATGCACCTGGGCCCGGACGGCGTCAGCGACACCGGTTCCGTCGTCCTCGACCGGTTCCAGGTAGAACCGCGCCCAGGCGGCGCGGTCGCCGTCCAGCCCGAAGACGATCACTCCGCGCATCAGGTGCCGCGTGCCGTCGACGCGGGTGCCGCTCAGCTCCCACTCCGACCACACGTCGGCCCCGCTGACGGCGTAAGCCGTGACTCGGGAGGTGACGTCCGGGACGAAGGCGAAGATCTGCTCCCAGTTGGCACGGACACGGTCGGTCCCCTCGAACGATCGGCCGGGATGCGCGGGGGTCTCATTGCGGTACCCGGGCGCGAAGCACGCGACGAGAGCATCGAGGTCGTGATCGTCGGTCGCTTGCCGAAGCCGGTCGAGGAAGGGATGTGTCGAAGTGGACATGGTGTCCTCTATTTCATTACACTTCACTGTATCTATTAATGAGTATGGAGCGTGCAGTGGCAGCCGTCAAGAGGAACTACGACGCATCCGGCCGCCGAGCCCGTGCCGAGGAGATTCGGGAGGAGCTGGTCGAGACCGCTCGCGGGATGCTGCTCGCCGACGGGTACGCATCCCTGACCATTCCGAACGTCGCGAAGGCCTGCGGCGTCTCGGTCGAATCGGTGTACAAGCGGTTCCCCGGCAAGCCGGCCCTCGTCCGCGCGGTCGTCCAACGGGCCCTGGAGGGCATCGGTCCCATCGCTGCGGAAACGCGCTCCGACGCGCTGGACGCGGCCGACCTGGCCGCGCTGCTCCGGGGATGGGGACGGCTGACCGCCGAGGTCGCCCCCCGGGTGGCGCCCATCCTGCTGCTGCTCGAAGCCGCGGCCGGTCATGACGCGGAACTAGCGGCGCTGGCCCGCGAACTGGACCACGATCGGCGATCGCGCATGGCCACCAACGCCGCCCGCCTCGCCGACGCCGGCCAGCTGCCGACGAGCCTCGACATCGAAGCGGCCACCGACATCCTGCTGACCTACAGCTCCCCGCAGCTCTACGACCTGCTGGTGCTCCGCAGCGGCTGGGACCTGCAGAAGTACGCAGACTTCGTCTCGGTCGGGATCACCGCGCACCTCGTCGCGTAGGCTCGGCTTCGATCCTGAGGACGCGTTCGCTAGCTAGGCGTACCATCGACGGAACTGAGGAGAATCCCCACGTCGACATCACGGCAGGAACCTTCATGACCCGATACATGTTGCGGGTGAACGGCCAGCGCCCCATCCCGATCGCAGAAGAGATCGGAGAGGTGAAGGAGCGAATCGTCGCGGCCGTCCGCTCCGGGGGCGACTTCGTGAGCGTCACCTCGCCGTACGGCGATGTGGAGCTGCTAATCAGTCCAGGCCTGCCGGTCACCATCGATGCGGCACCCCAGGCCGACGACGAACTCGCCGATGCGTCGGCGGCGGGGGCGAGCGGCGCAGCGCCCGCGTTCCCTGCGTTCGACGACTTCGACGACTGGGGCATCTGAGCGCTCACGTCTGCGCCGCGCCGGACCTTGTGCCTCAGACACCCGAACCCGCAGACTTCGGCCCAGCACTGCATTCGGTCAGCTGACCGGTCGCTCAACCCGAAGGAGTCGCACCATGCCCCTGACCACCGCCGAACGTGACGAGATCGACGCCGCCAACGCTTCCGGACGCACGCCCGTGGTGTTCGTCCACGGACTGTGGCTGCTGTCGAGCAGCTGGCAGCCGTGGCGTGCCCTCTTCGAAGAGCAGGGCTATGCGACCCTGGCGCCCGGCTGGCCCGACGATCCCGAGACGGTGGAGCAGGCCAAAGCGGATCCGGATGCCTTCGCCGGCAAGATGGTGCGCCAGGTGACCGACTACTACGCGGAGGCGATCGACGCGCTCGACCAGGCACCCGTGGTGATCGGGCACAGCTTCGGCGGCCTCATCGCCCAGAAGCTCGCCGGGGAGGCGAAGAACGCGGTGACGGTCGCCATCGACCCCGCTCAGTTCAAGGGCGTGACGGCGTTGCCCGCGACAGCTCTCAAGGCCGCGGCGCCCGCACTGCTGACCTTCACCCACGCCAAGCACGGCGTCACCCTGACCTACGAGCAGTTCGCCTACGGCTGGACCAACGCGCTGCCGGAGGAGGAGGGCCGGGCCCTCTACGAGAAGTACCACGTCCCGGCCTCCGGGGTGCCGATCTTCCAGGCGGCCACCGCCAACTTCAACCCGTTCGCCGAGACCAAGGTGATCACCGACAATCACGACCGGGGGCCGCTGCTGCTGATCGCGGGGGCGGACGACCACACGGTTCCGCAGGCTGTCGTCGAGAACGAGTACCGCATCCAATTGAAGAACCCGGGCGTCACCGAACTTGTGGTCATCCCGAACCGCGGCCATTCGCTGATCATCGACTCGGGATGGCGGGAAGTCGCCGACGAGGCGCTGGAGTTCATCCAACGGCACGCCGGATAGGGCATCGGACGAAGAATCGGCCCCTCAGCGCTTGTCGAGGGTGCCGATCTTCGTGCCCCCGGACCGGTAGACGACGAGGGTGTCCCCGTCGACCTTGGCCGTGTCGGCCAGGTTGAGCCAGGGCGTCACACCCTCGCAGGCCTTCAGCGTTGAGGCGAACGGCCCGAACGTGAAGGTGTCTCCCGAGACGGTGCCCTTGCCCTTGAGCGGGTTGCACCCGTCGGTGCCCGAAAACGTCCCGTCCGACTCGATGGTCAGCGAAGGCTTGCCCGTGGCGACTTCACCCCAGTCACCGGTGAAGGAGGAGCCGGACGACGAGCAACCGGCCAGGAAGGTCAACGCCGTGGCGGCGGTGACGGCGAACACAACTCGAGCGAATCGCGTGGTCATGGCTGAAACCTAGCGGCTGGGACCGCTTCGCGGAATGACCCACGTGTGGCCTCCCGAGCGGTTATGCCCGCAGGATCTCACGCTCCGGCGAGGAGGCCCCTCCAAGCCCGTCGATGCCACCCAGCTCTATGGTCGCGCCGGCGACCGTCCCAGCGGTGGAAACGGTCACGCTCACGGGGCCCGGACCCGTGCGGCGAACGACGACCATGGCGATTCCGTCGAACGTTCGCTGATCCGGGCCCTCATATGTCAGGGAAGGAGCCGGTTCGCCGCTGCCCACTGCCGCCAGCACTCCGTCGCCCGCAATGCGGACGCTGATGCTCTGCTCCAGACTCATGTTGAGGCGACCGTCCGCATCCACTGCTGCGACCTCGACGAACGCCAGTTGCCGGCGGCTGCCGACGTCGGCCTTTAGGACCAGGCGGTCGACCCCGTCAGCGCTTGTCAGCGTGAACGTCTCGGCACGCCCGCCGCCCCGAATGGCGGTCGCCGTCACTTCTCCGGGCTGGTAGGGCACGGCGAACTCAGCCTTGTAGCGGTTGTCGGGCCCCGCCGGCGCTCTGCCGATCACCTTTCCGTCGAGGGCGAGCTCCACCTCGTCGGCGTCGCTGTAGACCTCGACCGCGAGCAGCGCGCCCTCGTGCCCGGGCCACGTCCAGCTGCCGATGCTGTCGCTCCAGGTCCACGGTCCGGCATAGAAGGTCTTGCCGTCGCTTCTGGGTCGGGAGACGGCGATGTAGGGGTCCTTCCGGAGCCCGAAGACGATCTCGCGGTAGTACGAGGCGGGGCGGCGGGTGCCGACCAGGTCGAGGTCCCCGCACCAGGCCGCGATCCACGGATACGGGCCGCTGAGCGTGGGAGCCTGGCCCTCCGCGAGGTACTGGGCGCTGCCGATGCCGACCTCGCCGAGGTAGTCGAAGCCGGTCCAGGTGAAGTCGCCGATGACATGGTCGTTCCCGGTGACCAGCGCCCAGTTGCCGTCGATGCGCGTCGGGAACGTCTCGGTTCCGACGATGACCCGGTTCGGGAAGAGCTCCTTGTCCATCACGTAGCGGGAGTCGAGGTAGTTCATTCCGGCGATGTCGAGCAGGCCGAACGATTCGGCGGTGTTCTCGGTCACGATGTCCGATGCACCGATCTGGTTCATGAACTCGGCGGGACCTGCCATGAGGGTGTTGATCCCCGCGCCGTCGCCCGTGCCGCTGCCAGCCTGGGCGGCCAGCTTCTTGATGTCGTCCATGACTGCGAGCATCCCGTTCACGGCGTTGGTGACGAACCGCGTCCCATCCAGTTCCCGCACCTTCTCGGCAAGGGCTCGCCCGGTGAGCGCACCAGCAGGGGAGCCGGTCTCGGGGATCTCGTTGCCGATGGAGTACATGAGCACCGACGGGTGGTTGAAGTCCTTGGCGACGAGTGACTCGACGTCCCGCTCCCACCATTCGGCGAAATGCAGCGAGTAGTCGTGGGGCATCTTGTTCGAGGTCCACATGTCGAACGTCTCGTCCATGACGTAGACGCCGAGCCGGTCGCACGCGTCCAGCATGGCGACGCTCATCGGGTTGTGGGCGGAGCGGATCGCGTTGAATCCCGCCTCCTTGAGCAGGCGGACGCGGCGCTCTTCGGCGTCCGCGTAGGTCGCCGCACCCAGAATTCCGTTGTCGTGGTGAACACACGCCCCGCGCAGTTTCACGGTCCTTCCGTTGACACGCAGCCCGTGGATGGGGTCGACCTGCAATTTCCGGATGCCGAAGTTCACAGCGGAATCGTCGATCGCTTCCCCGTCGTTCCTCAGCTCGACGGACGCGGAATAGAGCGTGGGCGTTTCGGCGCTCCACAGCTGGGGCGCGGGCACGTACAGGCGCTGCCGGCTGCGCGACCGCCCGTTCGCTTCGATCGTCACGGGGACCGATCCCGTCGCCACGGCCGCCCCGTCGGCGTCTCGGATGGTGACCAGCACGTCGACGGTCTCGCGGCGGATGCTGGTGCTCGCCACGGTCACATCCACCTCGACGATCGCGCCGTCGTCCTCGATGTCGTCTGCGCTGACGCGGACGCCGCTCACCGGAATGTGGACGGCGGATCCGACGTGCAGCCAGACGTCCCGGTAGATGCCCGCGCCGGTGTACCAGCGCGAGTCCTCTCCGTGCCGGCTCTCCACCTCGATGACGTTCTCTTCGCCCGGGAGGAGGAACCGATCGGCGTCCACCGTGAAGCCCGAGTAGCCGTACGGCCGCTGGCCCGCGTATGCGCCGTTGATGTGGACGGTCGCGTCGCGGTAGATGCCCTCGAACTCGAGCACCACCCGCTCCCCCGCCAGATCCGCCGGGGCGGTGAACGTCTTGCGGTACTGGTACGCGCCTGCAGGAAAGAACGCGACGGCGCCTTCGCCGTTCGGGTCGCGTGGCTCGTGGATCAGGGCGTCGTGCGGGAGCACCACGTTCGTGTACGGTGCGCTGATGCCCCCGAGTTCGGCGAACGGATTCACCTTGCGGCGGAACTCCCAGCCGTCGTTGAATGTCGTGCGCTTCATCGGATCTCCTCAAGAGGTGCGGTGTTCATGGTCAGGATGTCGCGGATCTCATCCAGCAGTTCGAGGGTGCTGATGCTGTCCGCGAGAGGGTGGAGGGGGTGCTCGGTCAGCCCCGCGGCGATCGCCTCGGTGACGGCCTCCAGCATGGGGACGTAGCCGTTGCCGCGGCGCTCGTGTCGGCTGACGTGCGGCTCGGACAGCGCCCGAGCGATTCCGCCGGAGCGGGTCTCGAATTCGTTCGCCGCCCAGAAAGGCGCCGGGAGGGTCATCCACCCGTCAGTGCCGCTGATGGATGCCGTCGGCTCGATGAACTCGACCATCGAGGCGCTCAGCTGGGCGAACGCGCCGTTCTCGTACTCGAAGGTGACATGCTCCGTGAGGTCGACGCCGTCTTCCCGGATTCGACCTGCGGCGTGGATGCACGAAGGCCGACCGAGCGCGTCCAGGGCGAGCGTCACGGGGTAGATCCCCTGGTCGAGAAGGGTGCTGCTCGCCCGCTCAGCGCTCCAGCGTGTCGAGTCGGGCATTCCGAAGGGAAGGCCGAAGGAGGCGCGGACGCTGCTGACCTCGCCGATGGCACCGGTTCGAGCTGACGTGATCAGTGCGCGATACGTGGGGTTGAAGCGCATCCACATGGCCTCCATCGCGAAGCGACCGCTGGCGGCGGCGGCCTCGAGGATGCGCCTACCGTCATGGGCGCCGACCGCCAGCGGCTTCTCGATGAGAACGTGCTTGCCCGCTTCGAGGGCTTCGATCGCGACGCTTACGTGGGTGGCGTGCGGCGTCGCGATGTAGACGACGTCCACGGCCGGATCGGCGAGCAGTGAGGACAGGCTTCCGTAGGCGACGGCGAACCCCTGCTCGACCGCGAACGCCTGCGCTCGGCCCTGGTCCCGGGAGGACACAGCGTGGCGACGCGCTCCCGGGACGAGACTCAGGTCGCCGGAGATCGACCGGGAGATGTATCCCGTGCCGACCACCGCCCAGTTCAGCTCCGCGCGCGATTCCATCATCGTGGCGTTCAGGCGGCGGTCCCGGCTTCGGCGGCCCGCGCGGTCCGCCGAGCCGAAAGGTCGCGCTGGATCTGCGAGAGGTTCTTGTCGATGTTCAGGAACCACATGATGACACCCATGAGCACGGCCACGATCAGCGGGAGCCACAGGAACAGGAAGATCTCCATGGTGACCGCGGAGGCCGGCTGCTCGGCGGCCTGGCCGTTGTAGCCACCGGCCGCGAGAAGCCAGCCCACCAGGGCGACGCCGAGACCGGCGCCGAAGTTCTGCCCGGCTGTGGCGGCCGCATACGTCATGCCGTCCAGGCGGACACCGCTCTTCCACTCGCCGTAGTCGACCACGTCGGCGACGAGAGCGAACAGTCCGGCGGCGGCAGGGATGCCGCCGATCGAGCGGATGAGGCCGCCGACGATGAGGAGGGTGAGGTTGGTGGGGTCGATGAGGGAGATCACCACGCCGAGGATGGTGATGACCACCCCGGCGAGGATGAGCCTGCGCTTGCCGAAGCGGGCGATGATCGCCGGCATGAACCAGAGACCGATGATCAGCGGGAGCAGCTGCACCAGGCCGAGGAAGCTGTAGATGTTCGGGTCACCCAGCACGTCCTTGGCGTAGAAGACGCCGACGCCGGCCGTGCCGACGAGCACGTAGTTGAGCAGGAAGAAGCCGAACGCCAGGAAGAAGTACGGGTTGCGGAAGAGGATGCCGAGGGTCTTGCGCAGGGGAAGCTTCTGACCGTCGTCCTGCTTGATCGTGCCCTTCACCCGCTCCTTCGTGCCGAAGAAGACGATGAGGAACGTCGCCGCCGAGATCACCCCATAGATGATCGAGATCAGCGTCCAGCCGGCCTGGCCGCCCCCGTTGGCGGTGACCACGGGGATGGTCACGAAGTTCACGACGAGCGTGGTGACGAGCGCGAAGAAGGTGCGGATGACGGTAAGGGAGACCCGCATTTTGGAATTGCTCGTGATCACCGAGAGGAGGGTGTGGTACGCGAGGTTGGACCCCACGAATCCGATGCCGAGGCAGATGAAGTACATGACGAACGCGTAGAGCTCTTTGGCACCGGTTCCGAGCCCCGCGGGGATGTTGAAGAGCAGGATGAACGAGATCACCACGACCGGCGTCGCGAACAGGATCCAGGGGCGCGCTTTGCCCCAGCGGGTCGAGGTGCGGTCGATGAGCGTGCCGAGGATGAGGTCCATCGTGCCATCGAGCACACGGCCGAAGAGGAGCAGAGTCCCCGCGATGGCGGCGCCGATGCCAACCGTGTCGGTGAAGTAGAACAACAGGAACGCTGAGATCGGCGCGAAGATCAGGTTGCCGCCGATGTCGCCGACCCCGTACGCGAGCCGCTCGCGGATCGTGAGCCTCTCGCCGCTCGTGTCGGCGACCGCTTCGCCGACTGCGCTCGCGGCGAGCGAGGCCGTCATCGACTCCTCGGCGCTCACGGCGACGGCTGCTCGCTGCTGTTCTGCCGACGTCCGGGTTGAATCCTTCGCCATGCGTTGACTCCCTTGTCACGTGGGCCGGCGCTAGACCGGCAAGTGTCACGTGTCACTGACACGCGACACTACGGTAAACGCCCGAGGTGTCACGTGTCAACACGTCTATGGCAGACTGGGGTGATGACGGTTGATGTCCGCCCAGCGCGACGGCCTACGAGCAAGGACGTCGCGGTCAGAGCGGGCGTCTCTCGATCGACGGTCAGTCAGATCCTCAACGGCGACGACCGATTCCCCGAAGAGACGCGCGCACGCGTTCTGGCCGCAGCGGAAGCGCTGAACTATCGCCCATCCCGAGCCGGAAGGGCGCTCGTCACCGGCCTGAGCGACATCATCGTCGTTGTTGTGCCCAACGCGACGTTCGGGCCCAACCTCCAGGACTCCGTCGACAGGATCACCGCCGCAACCGCCACCGAGGGAATGAGCGTGGTGGTCCGGTTCGCAACGACGCGGGACGAATCCACACTGACCTCCGTACTCGACCTGCGACCGACGGCGGTCGTTGACTTCGGAGTGTTCAGCCCGGAACAGCGTGAACGCATGGAAGCATCCGGGACTCGCGTCGTCCCCCGTCGCACGCCCATCGCCGACGATGCCCATCCTGATCCGATCGATCTCCACATCGGGCGGATACAGGTGCGCGAACTCGTGCGCAACGGGCCCCGGCGGCTGGTCTATGCGGCGCTGGAGGACAAGCGACTCGACCCCTTCGGGCCGCCCCGCCTCGCGGGCATCCGCCAGGAGGCACACCGGCAGGGCCTCGATTCCCCGCTGACGGTTCGCATCCCCCTCGAGGCCGACGGGGCGACGGCCGCCCTGCGAGCGGCGGTCGCCCACGTCGGCCCCGCTGCGCTCGGCGTCTGCTGCTACAACGACGATGTGGCGATCGCTGTCACTGCCGCTGCGCGGGCACTCGACCTCCGCGTCCCCCAGGACATCGCCATCATCGGGGTCGACAAGACCGCGGTCGGCCAGCTGATCTCTCCCCGACTCACCACCGTCTTCATCGACCAGCCGATGCTCATCGATTCCATGCTCCAGGACCTCGCCGTTCTGACCGCCCGGCGCCCAGCGACAGGGCAGGCGATGGCCGATCTGGACATCGACCGCGTGGTGGAGCTGGTCCGCGGCGATACCACCTGAGGAGACCGGTGTAGACCGGACGCATGGATGAGCCCCTCTTCCGCTCCGTCGACATCCCCGTCGGGCGGCTGGCCGTCGTGCTGGATCCGTTCGGGAACCGGCTGGTGCTGGTCGATCTCTCCGCCGGACGGTACCGCACCGATGCCACGGGTGGCGTGACCGGGATCGACCCTGGCTGATCGCTTACGCGGCGAGGTCGAGGACGTAGGTCTGCAGCTCGAGCTCCCGTCCGTCGGGCAGCACGATGACGCCTTCACGCTCGGACCGCCGGCTGAACCCGAGCTTGCGGTAGAGCGCGTGGGCGCCGAGCATGTCCGGACCGCTGTTCAGGACCACAGCCCGGTCGCCCCGACGCGCGGCCTCCTCCATCGCGAAACGCGTCAGCGCCGCCCCGACGCCGCGCCCCCGAGCCGACGGATGCGTGGCCAGCAGCCGGAAGTAGAGCTCACCCGGCTGGATGTGCCCGTCGAAGTCCTGACCCGGCTTGAGCAACATGATGGTGCCGATGAGCTCGCCCGAGTCGATGTCCTCCGCCACGAACACGTCGAAGGCGTCGACCAGCGCCTCCGGGTGCTTGAGCTCCTCGCGGTAGTGCGCGGGCAGGTCGTCGTAGTCGTGCGTGTAGGCGGCGTGCGTCAGCTCGCCGATCCGGACGTACTCGGTCGGGGCGGCTGGGCGGATGCGGATCGTGGATGCACGGACGGTGTCAGTCATGGTGGTTCCATTCTCGCAGCGCCGCCCGACAGAACGGCGGCGCCTGCACAACTGCCGGCGTTACTCCGCCGCCCTGCGGCGACGGATCAGGAGCAGCACACCACCGGCGACCAGCAGTGCCAGGGCCGTGGCGCCCATCCCCCAGCCGATCGTCGATCCGGTGGACGCGAGCGGGCCCGTCTCGGGTGCGGTTGCGGCCACGTCGGCGATCCGCGCGGTGGACGGGTCGGAGGTGATCGGGTCACCGCCCGGTGCAATGGCACTGACGGTGGCGGTGTTGCGCAGCGCTTGGCCGGTGAGGTCCGCAGCGATCACCGTGTAGCTCGCCGTGCAGACGATGCTCTGTCCGGGCAGCAGCGTCGCCGGGCTGGCCGGGCACACCGGGACCGTGACCTTTCCGTGGCCGGTGAACGGGCCCTCCACGACCTTCGGGTCGCTCAGGCTGGTGTTGCCCGTGTTGGTGACGGCAAAGGAGTAGTGGATGACCTGACCGGCCTGCGTGATCTTGGTCGTGTCCGAGGTCTTCACCAGCGCGGCCGCTGGGGCGGCGGGCTCGGGTACGGTCGCCGTGGACGGGTCGGAGGCGACCGTGACGATCGACCGCGGGGGCGTGCCGAGGGCGGTGGCGGAGTTGGTGATCGTGCCGGCGTCGATATCGGCCTGAGTCACCGTGTAGGTCGTGGTGCAGACCACCTGCGCACCCGGTGCCAGGGAGGCGGCGCCAGCGGGGCAAGTCGGTGCCGGCAGGGTGCCGGACCCACTGAAGGCTCCCTCATCGATCGCCACATCCGCCATGGTCACGTTGCCGCTGTTGGTGACCACGAACGAGTAGGTGATCGCCTCGCCGGCCTGGAAGCTCGCCGGCGCCACCGGTGAGGCGGACTTCACCAGAGTGAGGGCCGGCGCAGCGGGAAGCGGTCGCATGTCATCCGACGGCGCTGAGGTGACCGGGACACCGCCGGGACCGATTCCGGTCGCCGTGGCTCTGTTGGTCAGCTCTCCCGCGTCAACATCCGGCTGCGTCAGCGTGTAAGAGGCCGTGCAGGTCACGGCCTGGGTCGGCGCGAGGGTGGTGCTCGGGCACTGGATGGCGCCCAGCGTGCCGGTGCCGGAGAAGGCGGTGTCGTTCACCACCAGACCCGACAGGGTGACGTTGCCCGTGTTGGTGACCAGGAAGTGGTAGGTCACCGTGCTGCCCGCCGCGGCCGCACCCGACAGGGTGGAGGACTTCTGGATGGTCAGAGCAGGAGTCGCCGTCGTGGTCACTGTTGCACTCGACGCGTTGGAGACGGGAGCGGTTCCTCTGACCGGCGTGGCCGTGGCGGTCGCAGTGTTCGTGACCGTTCCGGCATCCAGGTCGGCTTGGGTGATCCGGTAGGTAGCGGAGCACTGGATCGTGGCGGCCGGGGCGAGCGGCCCAGGGGGGCACGTCGCTGCGGGTGCGGTGCCGGTACCGGAGAAGGCCGTCTCGTCGATGACCGGGTCCGCCACGGTGATGTTGCCGGTGTTGGTGACCTGGAAGGTGTAGGTGACGGTGTCTCCGACCGCGGAGAGCGTGCCCTGGGTAGCGGTCTTGACCAAATCGAGGGCCGCCTCGGCGGGGATCGTCACGGTGGCCGTGGACGCAGCGGACACGGGGTTCGTGCCCAACGCCGCGGTCGCCGTGGCGGTAGCCGTGTTGGTCACGGTCCCAGCATCTGCGTCAGCCTGGGTCAGGGCATAGGCCGCGGTGCACGTGACGTTCTGGCCGGGGGCGAAACTGCCGGCGGGGCAGGTCACGGTCGGCGCGGTTCCGGTTCCGGAGAACGCCGTCTCGGTCACGGAGGCCGCCGAGAGCGACACATTGCCGGTGTTCGTCACCAGGAAGGAGTACGCGATCGGATCACCGGCGTGGTGTGCCGTCGCCGGGTCGGCGGACTTGGTCAGGCTGACGGCGGGAGCGGGGTTGATCGGGATGATGGCGCTCGACGGCGTCGTCGTGATCGTTGCCCCGGTCGGGGTGGTGGCGGTCGCGGTGGCCGCGTTGGTCACCTTCCCGTTGTCCACATCCTGCTGGGTGAGGGTGTAGGTCGCGGTGCAGGTCGCCTGCTCGGCCGGGTCGAGGGTAGCCGCCGATGCGGGACAGTTGACCGCCGAAAGAGAACCTGTGCCCGAGAAGGTGGAATCGTCCACCGCCACGCCGGTGAGCGGCACGTCGCCCGTGTTGGTCAGGACGAAGCTGTAGGTCACCGGCTGCCCGGCGACGTAGCTGGCCGAGTCGGACGGGGTCGCAGACTTCACCAGCGTCAGCGCCGGGTGGATCGCCGTGTTGGTGATGGTGCAGGTGATGTCGTCGCCGATCGTCGGCGAGATGGTCTTGGACGGGCCGGTGCCCGACGGCAGGACGGTGGGGCTGTTGGCGGCGATGTTCGTACACGCCCAGGAGCCCTGGTAGCTCGTCAGTGGTGTCGGGCTGCCGGCCGACATCGCCTCGCTCAGTGTGTACGCGCCACCGTTGGGCAGCACATCGACCGCTCCGGTCGTCGCGGAGTTCGTGGCGCCAGTGGTTGCGGAACCGACCGGAACGTTGCCGGGCGCCTGAGCGGCGATGTCGAACGAGTCGGCCGCGTTGATGCGGCTGGCGACCTGCTTCACAAGCGTCAGCTTCGCGGTCTGGATGCCGATCGCGATGCCCGAGCGCTGCGCAGTCACCCACTGCGTCGCGAACGACGTCGGGCTGTCCGCGCCGACGAGCAGCGCTGTCGACCTCCCACCGGCGATCGTTGTGCCGCCGGCGCCCGTGCCGGCACAGCTGACCGTGGTCGTTCCGAGCCCTACCGGTGCCTTGCATCCCCAATTGCCGTTCGGGGCGAGACGCTCGAGCTCGTTGATGGGCTTGTCCGAGGTCCACGTGAAGGACTCGCCCAGGACGTTGTCCTCGGTGTCCGCCGCCACGAAGGAGTACCCGCTGACCGGGTGGCCCTGCGAGTCGGTCACCTGGATGTTGCTGAAGGTGAGCGTGGCTGACTTCGTCCCGGCCCCGGGGAGGCTGTAGAGCGACGGCTTGCCGGTCACCCCGACGTACTGGGTCTGCCCGAACGCGAATCGTGTCTCGATCGGGGTCGTGACGGCCGCGACGTGCATCACGCTGTACCCCGTTACGTCCGCGATTTTCGCGGTGAAGCTCGCGACGTAGCCGCCGGAGAGCGTCACCTGCATCGCCTGACCGTTCGTGGAGCGAGCCGTCGTCTCGTTGAAGGAGGTGAAGTCGAACCAGCAGGTGGTGTTGGCGTAGTTGCCGTTGTTCGGGGTGTTGTTCGCGTAGTTGCATCCCTGGCCGGCTGCCGCTGCCGCTTCCGGGAAAGACGCGACGCCGAAGCCGATGAATCCGGCGGCAACGGTCGCAGCTGCGGCGAGGATGGCCGCGAAGCGCTTGACCGGCGAATGCGTTCGGCGCACCCGACCGGACGGCTTCGAACGGACTCCGTCACTGTTCATGGTCACTGAGAGCTCCTCCGATGCCGCCCGCGAGTGGACGCAGCGTTATCAAAATATCCGAAAGTCAATCAGTTGCCAGCATTTCCCCAGAAATGTGATGGGGCGGATGCGTCGGCTCCGATAGAGTCTGACTGTCTGAGGCAAGGAGGGGGGATCGATGCGCTCGTCGCTTCCGTCTGCGCCTGACTCTCTGGTCCGTTCCTCTCACTCCCTCGTGCGTGCGATGCTGCTGGGCCTCGCCGCAGCAGGCATCCTGACCGGCCTGGCTCTGCTGATGAATTCTCAGGCCGCGTCGGCCGAGGAGCGGCCGGCCGCCGGTTCGACCTCGGGTCAGGGCGCTGCCGCCGGTGGTGGCCTGCTCGGTTCCGTGCTGGCGCCCGTGACATCGGGTGTCGACACGATCGTGAGCTCCGTCCCGGTGGTCGGCAGCACCGTCGACTCTCTTCTCGGTTCCACACCTACGAGTTCGATCACGACGCCCGTGGTCGGTGCGGTCGACAACATCGTGGATGGCGTCGTCGGAGTGGTGACGGCTCCAGGTGGCGGCTCCGCGTCTCCCGGGACACCGGCGCCCCCCGGTGGAGACGGCTCGGCTCCGCCGGCGGGATCGGACGGTGGCGGCGACACGTCGGCCCCTCCTGCACCATCCCCCGTCACGGCAGCCCCGACGACTACGGCGACGACGCCTGCGCCCTCGGCCGCACCCCCGGCCGAGGTCCGCCCCGAATTCTCGGCCGCCACGGGATCCCCCTACGCAGCACCGGTCGGTGCGGGCACGGCGGCATCCATCGGTGGTTCCGCCGGGAGCGGTGGGCCGGCTGTCGATCCGCCCGCCCAGCCCCACTTCCCCGGCGATGCCACCGCGGCAGGCGGCGTCCCCATTTCCTCCGGTTCGTCCGCTTCCGCTCCCGCCGCTGAGCTGAACGGCGCGTGGCTTCCGCCCGCCGTGCCCGGCGCGAAATCCTTCTCTTCGTCGTCCGATCGTGCTCCGACAGCACCGCCGGGCGAACACGACGTCAGTCCTGGCTGATCCCTCCCCTCCGGCCGGAGGCGCTTCGCCTCCCCTTCCGGTAGCGGCCCGAACACGGTGCTGCGCCGGCTCGAAGAGCGCCCACTCGGGGCGCGGAGCCGACGCGCCGACATGCACTGCGGGGCCGGAGCGAGCGCGTTCGCCTCCTCGGACATCGTCGCGCCGTTCCGCCCTGCCGCGTGAACGCGCGTCCAGATTGTCGGAGGACGGCTCGTGGAACGAGCGAATGACACGACCAACCGCACGAACGGCTGGTCGGAACTGCATGAAGCACTGCGGTCGAGCCAGACAGCTCAGGCGGCCCAGGTCGCCCGGGAGCACTGGTTCGACCTTCTCGCCTGGCCTGCGCCAGGCCCGGACCCTATCGCACAGCGTCCCGACGCTGCTGTGGAGGAGCCGGTGCTCGCCACGCTGTTCGCGCTGATGGCGCTCGACCGCTCGGGCGGACGAAGCGCCCTACGGCGCTGGAAGGCGGCGATCCCCTCGCTGGGCGACCCATCCAGCACTATGATGACGATCGACCGGGCGATCATCCTGGCGGCTGACGTCGAGCTTCACCGGCGGGAGGGGCGACCCGATCGGGTCGCCTCAGCGGCGCGGGCCGGGATCGCCGAGCTCGATGCCCTTCCGGTGGTGGATGCGAACCTCGCCGACACCGTGAGCGGCCTGTACGCCCGGTTCGGCGCATCCCTGCTCGACTCGTCCGTGCTCGACGGGGCAGCGACCGAGGAGGCTCTCGACACGTTCGTCAAGGGACTCGAGTCCGCGCACGACGAGGCTCTGCCCTCTGCGTCAGCGAACCTCGCGATGCTGGCATCCGTCCACGCACGCCACGGGGACACCAGCCGGGCCGGCAACCTGGTGGCGGCCGCGGCGGACGCCGCACCGGCGCGGCCGGACGATGCCGCGATGTTCCGCACGGCGGAGGCGATCCTCGCCGTCGACCGGCTGGATGCGCCGACCGCGACCGGACTGCTGGCCCGCGTGGCGGGCGCCGCCGGACGTGCCGGGCACTGGATCCCCTTCGTTGTGGCCACCGCGTCGGCCGAGCTCCTCAACGGCTACCCCGGCCGCGCGCTCGCGTTCCTCGACCAGTCCGTCCGGGAGGGCGGCGCCGAGGGACGCTCGGAGGCCGCTAGGGCCGCTCTGGCACCGGTTCGTGCCGTTCTGCAGCTGTCGCTCGGCCACCCCGACGCTGCCTCGGCGGTTCTTCGCAGGGAGCCTGTCGGGGAGGTCGCCCGCCGGATCGGCACCGCCCGCGTGGAGCTGGTGCTCGGCCGCCACGGCGCCGCTCTGCAGCAACTCCGGCCACTCGCGGCGATGAACCTGTCGGTCCGCCAGAGCTCCGAAGCGTCCGCCCTGGAGGCGGCCGCTCTGCTGCGTTTCTCGAGCGAGCAGCGGGCGGCACCGGTGCTGGACCACCTGGGTGCGATCCTCTCGAACAGCAGGGAGCTGCTCCTCCCGCTGGCTCTTCTGCCACCGCAGGACCTGATGAGAGTGACGCGAGCGCTGGACTCCCTCGGCTACGAGGAGGTCGCGTCCGCCGCTACGCTGCGCTCGGTACTGCCCGACGCCGGCCCCGGGGTCATCCTCACTCGCCGGGAGACGGCGGTGCTCGCCGCCCTGCTGACCCATTCGTCGCACACGGCCATCGCCGCGCAGCTGAGCGTGTCGGTGAACACGGTCAAGTCGCAGCTTCGGAGCGTGTACCGGAAACTCGACGTCTCGACGCGCGATCAGGCCATCGCCGTCGCGCTGGAGCGTCACCTGCTGGTGGAGAAGGAGTGAGCCCGCATGATCCCGGCCTTCAGCACCCGCGTCCCGATCGCCCACGCCGCCGCCACCGCGGCGAGCTGTCCGGCGAGCCGGCCCAGCAAGGTCAACAGAAGGATCGGCACGGCCAGATCGTCGGGCGACATGACCGGCAGCGAGACCACGAACAGCAGCACAGCCGTGACGACCGCTGCAATGACGTAGTGCCACGGCCGCACCTGTCCGCGACGACCGAGCAGCAGCAGGGTCAGGTCGAAACCGAGGCCGGTGATGACCAGGGGGACGAGGATGAGCACCCCCAGCGGCGTGAATCCGATCGTCAAGATCCCGACGAGAGCGCAGGTGACCGTCGTCGCCCACGCGAAGCCGACCAGCCTCCTGGCAAGGAACGGCAGCACGCTGTGCACTCCCGCCACCAGCGCGTACGCCGGCGGGAACAGCGCGGCCAGAGTGGCGGTAACCGGGGCGATGAGGATGAGCACCAGGGCCCCGAGCGCGGCGAACGCGGCGATGATCAGCAGCGACCGTGTGCTGAGCCGGCGTGCTGCGGGCTGGGGCGACCTCGTCATCAAGCGAACCTCCGTCAAAAGTGCGAGACTCCCATCATGCATGCTGGTGCGGTGAGCCAGGCCGGGAAAACCCGGCTCACCGCGACCGCACCGCACGTCACGCCGTTCGACGGGCCGAATGCGCCGAGACCGACGGGCCGTGTCGGGCGACCCGCTTAAGAGAGTCCGTTAGGGCCGGATCATGACGCCAGTTCACGGAAAAGGTTGCGGCGGGGAGGTTCCCGTCCTCCCCGCCGCTCGACGGAGAGGGCTTACCCTTCCCCTCCTTCGGCCGGTCGCCAACCAGATCCCGTCTGGTTCATCGCTTCCGGAGTCGCGGGCGACGACGCAGCAGCAGCAGCCCGGCGCCGGCGATCAACGCCGCCAGCGCGGTCATCGCCCAAGCCAGCGAGCCGAACAGGTCGCTGCCGGTGCTCGCGAGTCCGTGCACAGCCGGATCAGTGACCGTGGCGCACGCCGTCGCCCCGTCGCCGCACTGACCGTCACCTGTGGAGGGATCCCACGGTCCGGCCTGCGGGTCCAGCGTGGCCTTGTTGGTCGTGTCCTGCGGCGCGATCAGTGTCGCGACCACCCGGATACTCGCGGAGGCGCCCTTCGCGATGCCCGGGATCACCCAGTGCAGCCCGCCACTCGTGGTCGTCGCGCTCGGCGTCGTGCTGACCGTGCGGAGGCCACCGGGCATGACGTCCGTCACTCCGACATCCTTCGCGTCGATCTGTCCGTCGTTGGTCACGGTGATCGTGTAGACGATCGTGTCTCCGACGGCCGCGGTCGAGCGGTCGGCCGTCTTCGCGATGCGAAGGTGGCCCACGTCGAAGCGGTTGGTCACGGTGACCGTCACAGGAGACCCTGAGCCGATCGTCACGGTGCCGTCCTTGGGGTCCATCGTCGTGGCGGTCGCCAGGCCCGCGTCGGTCTCCTCGACCGCGCAGGATGCGCCGACGATGAGGCCGCCGATGGTGGCGGTGTAGCCGTTGTCCTTCGACAGGACGACCTTCCCGGCATCGGCCAGCGTGATCGGGGTGACCACGCCATCCACGTCGTACGTGCAGGTGACCTGCATGGTGAAGGGGCCGGCGCCGAACTTCGCCACGCCGTCGCCGATGCGCTTCTTGTCGATGACGAGTGAGCCGGTGTCGAACGTGTTGGTGATCGTCACCTGGGCCGGGGCCCCGGCCGGCACGGTCACGCCGTTGGCCGGAGCGACGGCCACAGCTGTCGCGCCGCCGGTGCCCGTCTCGGTGGTGTCGCAGTGAGCGCCCTGGATGAGGCCGGTGACGGTCGCGGTGTAGCCGTTGGCGTCATCCAGCGTGACGACGCCGGCATCGGGCAGCGGGATGGTCAGCGTCTGTCCGTCCTTCTGCCAGGTGCAGACGAGCTGCGCGGTGAAGGGGCCCGCGCCGTACCGCGCGACGCCGTCTCCGGTGCGCTCCTTCACGATGCTGACGCTGCCGGCGGAGAACGTGTTGGTCACGCTCACCGTCACAGTCGGGACCGAGCCGTCGGCCGCCCCCGGGATGGTGACGGTCGGCGTGTCCACCGTGCTGCCGGTCGCACCGCCGTTCGTGGTCTCGACAACCGAGCACGCCGTGCCCGCGGGGTAGAGGCCTGGAACGGTCAGGGTCTCGCCGCCGGCGATGCTGAGATCGCCGTCGAACAGGGTCTGGTCACCGTCGTAGACGCAGGTGACGTGCACCGTGAACGGGCCGTCTCCGTAGTCCGCCGCCGCGTCGCCGTCCACGATCTTGGTGATCGCGAGGGCGCCGGCCGCGTAGTGGTTGACGATCTCCGCGTCGGTCGGCTGAGCGCCGTCGCCGAGCGTCACCGTCGCCTGCGAGCCGTCGGTCGCGGCTGCACCGTCGATCGAGAACCCGACATGGTTCGGGGTGGCCGCGGCGCCATCCGGATCGGTCTCGGTCACGACGCACTTCGCGTGCGCCGGAAGGCCGGCGATGGTGTGCGACCCGCCGTCCTGCAGCGTGAACGCGGCGTCAGCGGCGACAAGCGGGATGCTCTGGCCGAGCGGTGCCGTGCAGACCACGCCGACGCCGAAGGGCCCGAACGAGCCCGCCGTCGCGGCGGTGTCGACGTGCTTCGTCACCACGAGGTCCGTGGTGGGGTAGTCGTTGACGATCGCGACCTTCTGCGCGTCCGGCACGGGAGCTGTGGCATCCGCTGCCGTGATCGTCACCGTGCCCGGCGTCACGCTGCGGCTCGCCTCGCCGTACGACCCGTCGGTGCCGTGCTCCACGATGGCGCACTGGGCGCCGGTCGGGATGCCGTCGATCCGCGCGGTGTACTGGTTCGCCGCGCTGAGCGTGACGGCAGCGTTGGCGCCGAGACCGACGGCGACGCCGCCCACGGTGCAGGAGACGTCGGCCTGGAAGCTGGTCGGCGCGTACTGCGCCGCCGCACCGGTGACAGTCTTCGTGATCTGCAGCGGGCCTCCGGTGAGGATGACTCCCGCCTTGATCGGCTCCTGCGGACCGGCCGGCTGCGAGCCCGACACGTACGTCGGGTAGAAGCCGAACGAGTTCCAGGCCCGCACGCCGGTGACGGGTGCGTCGACGGGCGCGCGGTGGTCGTTCGCCGTCGTGGTGGGCACGTTGGTGCTGGTGTAGGTCACCTTCACCGCAGCGCCGGCCGCGAGGGTGCCGGTCGCGGTACCAGTGAAGTCGAACACCATCTTCACGCCGGTCACATCCGCCGCCTGGATGGTCGAGCCCACCTGGCTCGAGGGCAGCCACGAACCCGGGGCGCAGGACTTGCCCGGCGTGATGTCGTCGGCGCACGGCTTCGCCGCGGTGGTGACGTACCAGGTCATCGTCGCGCCCGCGGCATCCGCCGACGGGACGAAGGTCAGGTCACCGTTGAACCGCGGGGTGTAGACCGACCCGCGGGCGGAGGAGTCGACCACGCCGACGTCACCCGGGTACGGGAACACGTCCACCGCCGTCAGCGCCTTGGCGGGCACGTTTCCGCCGTTCACCATGTCGAGCTTCCAGTCGTCGGTGGCGCCGATCGCGCTCACCGCCGCACAGGGGTAGCGGTAATAGCCGTCGGTGTCCGCGGTGCAGGGGATGGCCGGGTTGACGATGTTCTGCGCCAGACCGGTCGACGACTTCACGCCCTTGGAGGCGGTGAACGATCCCTGCGAGAGGGTGGTCACGACGTTGTTGGTCGAGCAGGTGTTCGCGGTGAAGCTCACCGGGCGGCCGTTGCTCGGGTTCAGAGCGGTGCAGTCGGCGGAGGTCAGCTGACGGTCCGTCGTCACCCCGAAACCGTTGAGCGCGGTCGAGGCGGGGGCGAGCCCCGGCTTGATCTGCAGGCCGATGGTGATGCTGTAGGTCTCACCGGGAGCGAGCTGCGATCCGGCTGGCCAGGAGAACCGGATCGTTCCGGAGGCCGCGTCGTAGGTGCGGACGATCGCCGCGCCGTCCACCGGCAGCGTCCCTCCGGTGGAGGTGCTGTACGTCGGGACGTTGGTGGGCACGAAGAGCAGCGAACCGTCGGCCGGCAGGGTGTCGGTCACGACCGGGTTCGGCAGGCTGCCCGTTCCCGTGTTCTTGAACCGGAGCGTCCAATTGACCTCGCGGCCCGAGGCCGCCTGTCCGGGGCTCGTCTTCTCGACGGCCAGCTTGGCCGTGCCCGGGTCGACGCTGAAGGTCGCGGTGGCCGTGGCCTGCGGAGCGATCACGCCGTTGTACGAGGCGTCGGCCGTGACGGTGTCGGAGATGGTTCCCGGCGCGGTCTCGCCCGGCATCGGCTGGGCGACGACGGTCGAGGTGACCGGTCCGCTGCCGTCGCGGAGCGTGGTGCGCAGCGACAGGTTCAGCTGCACGTTGTCGACGTTGTTCGATGCGGCGAAGGAGGCGCCGTCGGCACGGGTGTACGTGAACCGGAGCCCGGTCACGTCGCTCGCCGACACCCCCGCGGGGAGTGCTGCGGAACCGATGGCCGTCGGCGTGCCCGACTGCCACTGGGCGGAGGCGCCCCAGCCGGTGCGCGCATCCACCTGCACCCGGTCGGCGCCCGTCGGCGTGTTGGGCAATGTGAACGACTTCAGGGTGAAAGCGTTCCAGAACGTGTCCGCCGCATCCTGGATCACCAGGACCTTCGGCGCGAGCGTCCCGGTCGAGCGAGCGCGCAGGTTGACCTGGATCGGGTCGGCGGGCTTCGCCTGCAGCGTGCTCGTCGGGTTGAAGGACTTGCCCGTCGTGACCTGGAGGTTGCCGTTCTGCAGGGTCAGAGTGGTGCCCTGCTGGTCGGCCGCCTGCACGCCGGGGTAGACGTCGTCGTGCAGCGTCGCGTGGGCGGTGTTGTCGATCATGCCGGGGATGGGAGTGGTCCCTCCCGTGCGCGTCGTCTGCCGCAACTGCGCGGTGAGGGTGAGGACGACCTTCTGCTGCGGCGCGATGGTGCCGCCGGTGCCGTCCGGCCCCTGGGCGTTGGTTCCGCGGAAGAGCGAGCTGACGCCGACGACATCGTTCAGCTGTGCCGGCGTGAGAGCCATGGCGGCCGCGATGCTGAGCGTCTGGGTCGTCTCGGTGCCGTCGGCGGCGCGATGCAGCAGCGAGACGCTGCTCTGCGAGGTCTGCACGCCGGTGGCCTGGCTCAGGTCGACGACGATCTTGGTCAGGGTGAGCTGCTCGAACGGGTTGCTCGCGGCGTCATACGGCGCGAACGCGCACGGATTCGTGGTCGTCGCGTTGGTGCACTCCGCCGGGTCCGACAGCCGCAGCTGCCAGGTGCTGCTGTTCGACGTGTTCACGGCCGAGGTCGTGTACGTCGTCGTCGGGTAGTTGGCCGCGGGCACATCCGGCTGCGGGATGACCAGCGTCTGCGGCGACGCGGTCTTGGTCACCTTGGTGGTGAAGGTCGGGTCGACGATCGTGACGTGGTCGGCTGCGTCACGGGTGGTGGGCGCGCCGGAGAACGGCTGGGCGCCGACCCGGACGGTGTTGTCCACGGCGCCGGGCGAGCCCGCGAGGTTGTAGGTGCGAGTCCCGGTCACCCAGTCCGTCGCGGTGCTGCCGCGCACGCTGTTGCGGATGGTGAGGTCGAGGTGCATGGTCCGGCCGCCCGGCTGGGTGCTGGCGCTCACGCTGGCCACGCCGCTGCCGACGGCCGGCGCGGTCGGGTCACCGGTCGAGGAGATGCGCGCGGCCCGGTTCGGGCTCTCGATCACCGTCAGGCGCACGCCCTGGGTGGAGGCCCGCTCAGCGGATGTCAGGGTGTAGCCGGGGAAGATGCCGTCACAGGCGTTGGCGGAGACGCAGGCCTCCGACGTGATGTCGTTCCATTGCGCCCCGTCGAACAGCTCCACCTTGGAGACCTTGTCCCAGCGGATGAGCGGGTCGAAGGCCGCGCCCTGCGTCACCGTGGGGGTGATCGCGTCGATGCGGGCGAGGTCGAAGGCCTGGAAGACGCTGCCGTCGACCGGGCTCGGCACGGCCGGGTCCTGGATCGTCATCGACTGCATCCCGCTGACCTGGCTGCCCCAGCCCAGTGTCACGCCGGTCGTGGTTCCGGACTGGGCCTGCAGCACCTTGGTGCCGTCCCAGCTCTTGGAAGCGAGCAGCGAACCGGGGCCGCCCTGGGTGGCCTGAACGCTGACCGTTGCGCAGTCGACGGCCGGCTGACTGGTGACCGTCGTGCCGCCGGCCACCTTCCCGCTCGCCAGGCTCTGCGCGCAGTTCTGGTAGGGCGTGGTCGCCGGGTAGGCGCCGGGGTTCGTGGGACCGGAGCCGTCGCGCAGGTCAGCGCGGGCGGTGAAGCCGATGGCCGGCTTGACGTTCGTCGCCTGGCCGAAGCCGTCGCTGTCGGTGAAGGTGAAGCGCAGGCCGCGGAGGTCGGAGTGGGTGGTCCCGGCGGGAAGCACACTGTCGAGCACCGCGGAGTAGGTCTTGGAGGCCGCGGTCGCATCCACCACGGTCAGCGTCTTCCAGGTGGTGCCGTCGGTGGTGTACTCGATCGTCAGGGTCGACCCGGACGGCACGGCCGTCGAAGCGATCGACGTGGCGTCGAACGCGTTCCAGTACGGCGCGTTCGCCGTGTCCTGCGGCTCGCTGACGACGATGGTGTTCGGTCGCACGGAGCTGGTGCCCGTCGGCGTCTGGGCCGAGAGCTGCACCAGAGTGGTGCCGCCGGGGATGACCGTGCTCGGGGTCACGGTCTTGTCGAGCGTCAGCTTCACTTCGGGGAAGTAGACGTCGAGGTTCGCCGTGGCGTCATCCGTCGCTGTACCCGCCGGGTTGGCGCCGGTGACGGTAACGGTGTTCGGGTAGCTGACGAAGCCGGAGCCGGTCGGGCCGGAATCCGTCGTGGTGTTCACGGTGAAGGGGATGGTGGCGGAGGCGCCGGTGGCGATGGTGCCCGTGTAGACGACCTGGAAACCGGTCAGGTACTGACCGCCGGTGAGCGTCGGAGCGGCGGGCAGGCCGGAGGCTGCATCGAAGGACGAGTCGGCCGGGGCAGTACCCGTGTTGACGAACCACTGCACGGTCGCGCCGGTCGCGCCCTGCGGCCAGGCCGCGCCCGTCGCGAAGCCGCCGAAGGTTACCTTGTCGGTGAAGAAGCTGCCGGTTCCGGGCTCACGGACGGTGAGACTCGTGAGCGGACCGGTGGAGGTGTTGCGCGCGACGAGGGTTCCGACGGAGGACTCGCCCGCCGGGATCTGCCGCTCGACGAACGACTTGTCGGCCGCGACGCTCACGGTCAGCGGGGCGACGACCTGCTGTGCGGAGGCGGGCGGAGCCTGACCATCGCCGTTCGGCGTGCTGACGGTCGCGCCTACCTGGTTGGTACGTGTGCCACCGGTCACGAGGCTCGCGGCGGTGGTGCGGTCGGCGGCGCGCTGGGCGAGGGTGAGAGCGACAGAGCCGGCCGCGCCTCCGGCCGCGATGGTGTCACCGGTGCTGGAGGAGAACACGAACTGCAGTCCGGTCACGTCGCCCGGCTGCACGCCTGCGGCCAGCTGAGGCGTCGCGCCGACGGGGCCGGCGGCCGGGCCGCCCGCGGTCAGGGCGATCACCTGCACCTGGTCCGCACCCTCCGGGAACGTCACGGCGCCGAATCCGGCCAGGTCGTAGTACGAGAAGGTGCTGCTGGGCGCCGCCGGATCGGCGGGCTCGGCGATCGTGAGGCTGGTGGCCGGGATGTTGGACGTGTTCCTCACGGACAGCGCGACCTGCGAGGTCTCGCCCGGGTTGTACTGCGTCGAACCGGGCGTCCAGGTCTTCGAGACGCTCGCCTGGATCACATCCGGAACGTGGACGGTGACAGGCACGGCGCCGCTGACCGTCGAGGCGTTGGTCGCCTGGAACGTGGCCGTGTTGGTCAGCTGGACCCCGTCGAAACTCTTGTCCACATCCACCGGCATCGTCACCTGGATCTGCACCGACCCGGTGGTTCCCGCGGCGAGGCCCGTGCTGGCCGGCACCGTGTTGGGCACGTTGTCGGCGAACGCGACCGTCACCGTGTTGCCGTTGACCGTCGTGGTCACGCTGCCCGCGCCGACCACGTTCGGCTTGCCGACGATCTGCAGCGGCGCCGGGACCGGATCGGTCAGCGTCGCGTTCACGCAGCCCGTGGTCGTGGAGGAACAGCCGTAGTTGATCGTGTAGAGGAAGCTCTGCCCCGGGTCCACCTCGGTGACATTCGCCGTCTTCGAGAGGTTCAGCACACCCGAGCCGAGGTCGTCGGCGTTGGCCGCTGGGGCGCCGATGGCGACGGCGCCGATCAGTGCCAGCACGATGCCCGCGGCGACACTCGCCGGGGCGCGAAGCGTACGGCGGCTGTGGCGGCCGCGGGACGGAAGGAGAAGAGAGCGCAGACGGGTAAGCAACACGGTGTCCTTCGAGCAGAACGGGGCGGGCGCGCGGGAACACGACCGCTATCGGGATTTACACAGAGTGTGTCGGTATCTGGCACCCGAACGGTCGGTTTTCACCCCCGGTTCACCCTGAGCGGGCCGGAATCACCCCTGGCTGGGGGGCGGATTCCGCCCCATCTTCAGATCAGGGCCAGCGCGCCCGCTATCACGATCCATCCCGCGACGACGAACACCGTGTCGCTCGCGCGCCATCGCACGGGGCGGCGCTCCGTCCGCTGCGGGTGCGCGCCGAACGCCCGCGACTCCATCGCCAGCGCGACGCGATCGGCATGCCGGATGCTCGACACGAGAAGCGGCACCACCGTCGCGGTCGCCCGCCGCACCGCAGCGATCGGGCCGCGGCCCGGGAACACCCCGCGCACCCTCAACGCCTGCCGGATGAGCGTGAGCTCCGCAGCCGACCGCGGCACGAACCGGAACGCCGCGACCGCCGCCTGGCTGAAGCGGTACGGGATGCGCAGCTGCGCCGTGAGCGCCCGCGCGAAGTCGGGACCACTGGTCGTGAGCCCACCCACCAGACCGAGGGCGACCAGCGCACCCAGCCGCACACCCGTCGCGAGCCCGGCGCCGAACGACGGCGCCCACAGCGCGAACCCGAGCGAGGTCACGAGGACGCCGGCCGGGAAGGCGACCAGCAGAAGCAGGAGCGCCGCACTCCGCGGCCTCGCCCCGACGAGAACGAGCACGAGTGCGGCGAGGGCGAGCGCGAGCGAAACGCCGATGTCTCGCGCGACGAGCAAGCCGATCCACGCCGGCACGACCGCCGCGACCTTCGCCAACGGGTTGAGCCGGTACAGGAACGCCCTGGGCGGCGGCGCAGAAAGGCGGAGGGCCGGTGCCGTCATGGCGCCCCCGGCAGGTCGGCCAGCCGCGTCACGCCGCGAAGCCCATCAGGGATGTCGGGTCCGGCCAGAGCCCGCACGAGCGGCGGCTGCCGCAGTGCGTGCTCCTCGAGCAGCCAAATATCGCCCAGGATGCGGGCGGTCTCATCCTGAGCGACCACCCGTCCGCCGTCGAGGATAACCATGCGAGTCGCGTACTCACCGATCAGCCCGAGATCGTGCGTGACGACGATGACGGTCGTGCCCTCGTCGTTCAACCGCGCGAGGAGGTCGAGCAGCTCGTTCGCGCGCGCGTGGTCCTGGCCGAACGTCGGCTCGTCGAGCACCAGGATGGGCGCATCCTCGATGAGAGCCGTGCCGACCGAGAGACGGCGCTTCTGCCCACCGGAGAGCAGGAAGGGATGCGAAGTGCGCTGAGCGCTCAGGTCGAGCCGGGTCAGCATCCGTTCGACCCGATCCCCGATCTCCTCGTCTGCGAGCCGCCGCTGCCGCAGTCCGAAGGCGAGCTCCGCCTCCACGGTGTCGGCGACGAATTGGTGCTCCGGGTTCTGGAAAACGAAGCCGACTGCCTGCCTGGCCGATCGGCCGGCGGTGCGTGACGGATCCATCCCGAGCACCTCGACCGCCCGGCGGGGCGCGCGGCGCACCCCGGCGAGGAGCTGGACGAGCGTCGATTTCCCGGCTCCGTTCGGTCCGACGATGGCGATGAACTCGCCCCGATCCACCTGCAGCGAGACCTCGTCCAGGAT
This sequence comes from Leifsonia sp. RCC_180, assembly GCF_058138205.1. Lineage (NCBI taxonomy): Bacteria > Bacillati > Actinomycetota > Actinomycetes > Micrococcales > Microbacteriaceae > Leifsonia > Leifsonia sp. RCC_180. The sequence continues at coordinate 2,371,468 of NZ_CP200340.1, forward strand.
GCGGCGGCCGCCGACGGTGACCGTGAGGTCGCGCACCGTCACCGCGGGGAGCGGACGTGCGGCCGCGGCGAGCCCAGGCCGCTCCTGAACGCTGATGTCCGATCCGGCCAGCGCCTCCGCCAACTCCTCGGCCGTGAGCGGCAGAGGATCGATCCGGGCGCCCGCGCGCCGCAGCCGTAGGGCCGCCGACGTGGGCGTGGGCAGCCAGACACCGAGCTCGTCCAGCTCCTCCGCGCGGGCCCGCAGCACCTCACGCGCCGGTCCCCTCGCGAACGGCCGCCCGTCGGCGTCCAGGACGAGCACCGTGTCCGCCACCGTCAACGCCAGGTCGACGTTGTGCTCGACCAGCACGATCGACCGGCTCGGGTCGGAGGCGATCAGTTCGCCGAGCAGACGGTAGACCTCCTCGGCGCCTGCGGGGTCGAGGTTCGAGGTGGGCTCGTCGAGCACCAGGAGGGACGGCTGCATGGCGAGCGCGCAGGCGATGGCGAGCCGCTGCTTGCCGCCGCCGGAGAGGATGTCGGGGGCATCATCGCGCCGGTCCCAGAGTCCCACCGCGCGGAGCGCCGCCTCGGCCCGACGCTCCACCTCGGCTGCCGCCAGGAGCAGATTCTCCGGACCGAAGCACACCTCGTCGAGCACCGTGCGGGTCACGAGCTGGGCCTCCGGATCCTGGAACACCATCCCGACCCGGACGCTCAGTTCGGCGACTCCCACGCCGGCCGTCGGCACACCGCCGACGGTAACGGTCCCCTCCAGCTCCGCCGGGACGGCGTGGGGGATCAGCCCGTTGAAGGTCAAGGCGAAGGTCGACTTGCCGCAGCCGCTGGGACCGAGAACGAGCAGCACCTCGCCAGGGGCGACCTCGACGTCGACGCCGTCCGGTGTCCACGCGGATGCGCCGTCGTGGCGTACCCGCACGGAGCTGGCCGCGGCGATCGGTTGCGGTGTCGTGGCTCTCCCCCTTCAGCAGCACAACGCTACGGCACGAATGTGCGACTGGCTCGCACGTGGTGGAACATTCCGACCGGCCGTCCAGGACAATGGAGTATGGAGGGCAAGTGAGTGAGAACGCGAATCGTGGAACTGCATACGAGCACGCCTCCTCAGGCCGGGACTCCCTCGACGCACTGAAGGCCGCGGTCGATCGGGACGACTGGGCGGCGGCATCGGCAGCCGTCCGGTCGGGGTGGTTCCCGTTGGTCAGTGAGCACGGCGAGGCGACACGGGTCCTCCTGGAGCGCGCGCCCGTCCCCACGCTGCGATCGCAGCCGCTGTTGGCGATGATGCTCGGGCTGATCTACAACACGATCGGGTATCACCGCGTCCGGGCCTTGCGATACTTCGTGATCGCCGTCCGCGCCGCGCGTGCCCCGCGCAACCTAACCCTGAATCCTGTCGACCGCGCCCTGATCCGGTCCGCGGAGGCAGCCGCCTATCGGCTACTGGGTCGAATGGGGATGGCAGCGAAAGCGGCTCAGGCAGCGGTCCAGGCCCTGGACCGCCTCAGCGATGAGGAGCGGTCCGGCGTCCGGGATCTGCCCCGGATGTACGCGCAGGTCGGCATCTCCCAGTACTACAGCGGTGACACGGACCGCGCCCTGGAGACCTTCGCCAAGGGGCTGGCGGAGACGCCCACCACACCGCCGTCCTCCGGCTTCGGCAATCTGGCGATGACCGCCGGCATCCACGCCTTCCAGGGGGAGCTCCCCGAGGCTCGCGCGGCTGTGGAGTATGCGCGGACCGGCCCCTGGAACGATCGACAGCGCAGCATGTACACCGGAACCTTCTACCGGCTGGCGGAGGCCGTGCTCGCCCTGGAAGCGTTCGATACGTCTGCAGCGCGAGGGCACCTGGATGCCTTGGTACATGACCGCACGACGATCGAGCATTGGATCGCCGAGGCGGAGGTGGAGGCTGCCGCGGGCCTCGTCGAGGGCCAGCCGGGCAAGGCTCTGGCCGGCCTGGAGGCCTACGTGTCGCTGCGTGGCGCCGAGGGCCGGTCGGCGACGGCGCGCGCCCGCCTCGCCCGCAGCCGTTCTCTGCTCCAGCTGGCGCTCGGAAACCCGGATGCGGCGGCGGCGATCGTGGAGCGCGACGCCCCTCCCGGTGCCCTTCGCCAGATCGAGCAGGCGCGGGTGGACCTCTCACTGGAGCGGACAGGGTCGGCCCTGAATCAGCTCAAGCGGGCGACGACGCAGCACCTGACGCCCCGTGCCGCGGCGGAAGCCGCGGCACTCGAGGCGGCCATCCTGACCCGTTTCTCTCCCACCGCCCGCAGCCGCGGCGTGATCGACCACCTCGGTGCCCTGCTCGAGCGGACGGAGCAGCGCTTGGCGGTCACGCTCCTCCCCAGCGGCGACTTCGTCAGAGTCATGGATGCGCTGCGCGACGCCGGCTACGCCGAACTGGTGGAGTCCGCTCCTCTCCGCGCGCTGCTCACGGAGCGGGGGCCGGATCTGCTGCTCAGCAGCCGCGAACTCGCGGTGCTCGCTCGGTTGCTCGAGACCGGATCCATCGCCGAGATCGCCTCGGCGCTGGTCGTATCGTCCAACACGGTGAAGACGCAGCTGCGCAGCATCTACCGGAAGCTCGGGGTAACGAACCGGGAGGACGCGATCGCTGTGGCGCTCGATCGTCACCTCCTAGTGGAGCGCGACTGACGGCTCACGGCCTCAGGGCGTTCCGCGGGTGCAGGGTGATCCGCGGGTGAAAACCGCGATTCGAGGTGCGTTCCCCCGGTACCGTGTGCGACATGACGCTCGACGAAACCCTCATCGGGCGCGGGCGGACAAATATATCTTCGAAGTCGCGTCATGATTCACGACTTTCCTCGTCTCTCTGTCGGTGCGTAACCCGAATACGCATCACCGGCGCCGCCCGAATCGGTGCTGGAACGTGTCGACGCCGACCCGACGGCGGCTTCGACGGGAGACCCGAATCCCGATCGACGCCGAGAGCACCCGCCGACGTGAGGCGGGTGCTCTCGGCGTGCACAGTCAGAGAGTGCGCCGGTTCGTGACCCGTTCATCGCTCCCCGGGGAGGCAGAGGAGGAAGACCTGGTCACGACGCCCGAGCCATCGGATTCCGACCTCGTCGATGCGGCGCGCGCGGGCGACGACCAGGCCTACGCCGAGCTGTGGAGGCGCCACGCTTCCGCCGGCCTCACCGTCGCCCGGGGGTTCACCGACGCCGACCCCGACGATGTCGTCTCGGAGGCGTATGCGCGTATCCTGACCGCCGTCCGGCAGGGCCGCGGGCCCACCGCCGGGTTCCGGCCCTACCTGTTCACGACGATCCGGAACGTGGCCGCGTCCTGGGGCTCAGGCCGCCGCGAGGTCGCGCTGGAGGATGCGACAGCCGTCGAGGACCCGTCCTCGACCGAGGCCGCGAGCATGGATGCGCTCGACCGGTCGCTGACGGCGCTCGCCTTCCGGTCGCTGCCGGCGCGCTGGCAGGAGGTGCTGTGGTACTCGGAAGTCGAGCGGATGCCGCCGGCGGCCGTGGCGCCGCTGCTCGGCCTGACGGCCAACGGTGTCGCCGCGCTCTCGTACCGCGCGCGGGAGGGACTGCGTCAGGCGTGGATCCAGGCGCACATCCAGTCCAGTCCTGAGGGTTCGGAGCACCGGTGGGTGACCGAGCGCCTCGGGGCGTACAGCCGCAGCGGGCTCGGAAAGCGGGAGACCGCCCGAATGGACCGGCACCTGGCCGAATGCGCGAAATGCGCGATCGTCGCTGCGGAGGCGCACAAGGTCGGATCCCATCTGACTCTCGTGCTGCTCCCGCTGTTCCTGGGGATCGGCGGCGCGGCCGCCTACGCGGCCTCCGTCAAGGCGGGCGCTGCGCAGGTTGCGGCTGGGGCCGCGTCCGCCGCGCACGGCATCCCATCGGGTTCCGCCGCAGTGAAGAGGGTGGGCAGGACCAGTGGGCGCGGCACTGTGATCGTCGCGGCATCCGCGGCCGGCGTCCTGGTCGCAGCCGGCATCGCGGGCGCGGCGGTCCTGGGACCGCGGTTCTTCGTAGCCGATCAGGACCGCGCGACCACGGCTGAGGCATCGACCGCGCAGCCGTCCCCATCCGTCTCGCCCCCGACGTCACCCACAAAGGAGCCCTCGACCCCGCTTCCCGTCGCGCCGCCACCCGGCCGGCCCGACGACGGAGGAGACACCCCGGACACGACTCCCCCGCCGATCGCTGCACCCGTCGTCGCGGATGCGCCGGCTGCTCCGGCCGCCCCCGCGTCGCCCGCTGTCCCGGTCACACCGACTTCTCCGCCGGTCGTCGTCCCGATTCCTGGCGTCCCCGCCGTGACCACCGTGCTCCCCCCGGGCTTCACGACCGCTGCCGGCACCCTGCCGCTCGAGGGTACCGGCGAGCCGGGCGCCACCATCACGGCGTCGCCAGCCGTCGGGTCGGCCACGGTCTCGGCGCAGGGGACGTGGAGCCTCGTTGCCGACCTCTCTGCGCTGAGCGACGGCGGCTGGACGCTCTCCATCACCCAGACGACCGCCGGCGGCGCATCCTCACCCGCCACGGTGCAGGTCAGCATCGATCGCACCGCGCTTGCCCCGGTCATCACCTCAGTGGACACTGGCACCGGTGCCACCGCAGCACTTCTCGCGCCCGTGGTGACCGGCACGGCCGAGCCCGGAGCGACCGTGGAGCTGTTCGACCACGGGAGCCCGTTGGGCACCGTGCTGGCCGACCAACAGGGTGCGTGGGTCTCTCCCGAGCTGATCACGGTGAACCCTGACTACGCGCTCTCCGCCGAGCAGACAGATCGTCTCGGCAACATGTCGCCGCAGAGTTCACCGGCGAGCGGCAGTGTCGGCGTCCCCACGGTCGCAGCGAGCGGCGCTCCGAATACGGTCTCGCTTTTCGTGCAGGATGGGCTGGCCGGTGCTAAAGCCCAGGTGTGGGCCGACGGGGTCGCGACGCAGTACATCCTCACCCTGGACGGTGCGGGTGCCGCGAGCGCGGTCTATGGGTGGACAGCGGGCGACCATCGCATCGGTGTCGTGTATCTCTTCGGAACGCGGCACGGCGTCCTGTCAGATGCGCCGGTCACCCTGCCCTGAGGGGCGGGGTGGGTCGGGGCTGCGAATCAGAATGCGGAGGCTCTGCGGCGACGGGCTAGCAGCCAGAGGGCGCTACCCGCGATCACGGCGGCGACTCCACCCAGGGTCGCACCCGCCGTGGTGGTGATGTCGGAGCCGGTGGATGCCAGGTCCTCGGCAACCGGAGTCACGGGCGTGACACCAGAACCGACAGGCGCGGAACTGCCGGGCGTGCCCGCGCCGGGCGGCGTCACAGGAGTGGTAGCTGCGACGACCCGCACGGTTGCAGTGGCGGTGTCGCACGCGGTGGATGGCGTGACCGCGCACAGCTGGTAGGCGACCGCGTAGGTACCCAGTGCGGCTGTGGCCGGAACCGTGAGATCGCCAGCAGCAGTCAGAGCCGCGCCGGTGAGGCCGCCGCCGGCGGTGATGGTCGCCGTGACGGATGCCGGAGCGACAGGGGCGCCGTCCACGGTGTCATCGGCGAAGACATTACCCGCAGTACCGGCGGTGCCCGCGGCGATCGGGGTCGCGGTGAAGTTGTCATCGACCGCATCCACTACGGGGACTGCGGTGACCCGGACCGTGGCGGTAGCGGTATCGCACACCGCGGTGCGGCCGTCAGCGGTCTGGCAGATCCGATAGCCGACGGCGTAGGTGCCGGCCGGTGCCGCCGCCGGAACTGTCAGGGCGCCGTCAGCGGCAACGGCAACGCCGGTCAGGCCACCGTCACTCAGCACGGAGGTGGTCACATCGGCCGATTGGAAGGCTGCACCGTTGAGCAGGTCGTTGGCGAAGACGTTCCCGGCAGCTCCCCCGACACCTGAGTACACGGTGGTACCGGTCAGGTCGTCGGCCACGGCGTTCAGGAACGGGTTGCCGGCCGTCTCGCAGGATGCGCCGTCTCCGGCCACCACCGTCAGCAGGGTCGCCACGGTGGGGCTGAGGGTCGGCGTCGCGCTTGTCGGATTCTGGATCTCTGAAATGCGGGTGCCTCCCGTGCTGACGTAGAGGTGCCCATCCATCGACCACAGGGAGGGTCCGGAGGGGAAGATGAGGCCGGGCAGCGGCACGGATGTCACGGTCCCGGTGGTCAGGTCGATTCGCTCCAGTGTGGTGCTGCGCGTGGCGTACATGGTGCCGTTCAGCTCGGCCATGTCCTGGCTCGGGCCTGCGCTGAGAGGCACCGGTGTCCCGGCTGTCACATTCGCCACGTCGATCGGGAACAGCTGGTTACCGGGCGCCCTGTACTCCGCCCACAGCTTCCCCGTGTGGTCGAAAGCCGCCGAGTACACCTGGCCGTTGGCGTCGGACACTCCCGCGATGACTCCCAGGTCGGTGACCGACCCGTCAGCGTCCGCGCGGAACAGGTGCGAGGTCAGTCCGGCGCCGCTCGAGAACGCGTACAGGTTGCCGGTCGTCGGATCCTGGGCAAGACCATTGATCGGCACCGAACTCGTCGCCGCCAGAACGTCCGTCCCCGACACCGTCCGTTCCCAGATGCGCAGTTGCGCAGTGTTGGCGTAAAAGAAACTACTGCGGCATCCCATCGGCGCCGCCTGCGCGGCTCCGGACGGAACACCGATCGCGAGCAGTCCGCCCAACGCCAGTCCTGCCGCCGCGAGGACAGCGGCTACCTTGCCGGCACGAGTCTTCGACACAGAAAATCCTCTGCTTCTGTCGCGGTCGGGCGACGTTGAATGAGCTCCCACACGACACCTGCGACCGGCGAGAGACCGTTCACATGCTAGGGGCACCAGCACGTCGGCCGGGCGTTTTCACCCTGCCTTCACCCTGTGCTAGAGAGCCGACATCGTCAGAGCACCAGCCCCCGCAGACTGTCGATGGGCCGCTCGTCCCACGTCGTGAAGGGGTCGTCACCGACCTCGTCCATCAGCGCCCCTCGGGCTGCCGCCGCCGCGTCAGCGGAATCCCACAACGCGATCCCCACGAACCGTCCGCTGTCGTCATCGACGACGCCCGTCCACACCAGGCCCGGCTGAGCTCTGGCGACCCGGCCATAGCGCTGCATCGAGTCGAGCACCGCTGCGCGGTGCTCCGGCAGCGGTGTATGAACGGATACGACGGCGTAGGTCATGCTTCATTCGAACACTTCACGCGCACCTCGTCCACCCCGCAGATCCGGGCCGCGGGATGTGCATTAATCGGTGTCACAAACCGACCACGGAAGTGGTCTGAGCTTTCGACACGTCCGGTCGAGCCGTGAGGTAAGAGCGGGAGCACCGGGTTTCAGGCGGCCCCACGGTAGCGCCAAGCAGAGCACGGCTGGTCCCTCCCGCCGCCGGACGTGCCTCACAATTGCGACTCCTTGGCCCCGGCCCGTGGGATGTGCATACTCGGAGCATCGAAACCGCTTCGAGATCCAAAGGGGGATCCATGCGTAAAGGAATCCTGGCCGCCGCCATCGCGTTGACCACATTCGCCGGGCTGGCCGTCGGCGCACCCGCTGTCGCCAGCACGGGCGGGGCTGCCGACGGGACAAAGCATCCTGACGTCGGCCTGATCCTGTTCTACGACGCGGACGGGCGCTTCCGGTGCTCGGCGACGCTGGTGTCGCCGACCGTCGTGGTGACCGCCGCCCACTGCACCTCGGGGACGCTGGGCAAGACGCTGGTCACGTTCGACTCCGTGATCGCCGAGCAGCCGCCCGCGCCGTTCCCGGTGGCCGCCGACCCGAGGGTCGGGTACACCGCCGCCGAGATCGCCGCCGCCGGCTACCTCTCCGGAACGGCGTACACCCACCCGAACTACTCGGACTTCACCGACACCGCGAACTGGAACGACGTCGGCGTCATTGTGCTCGATCACCCCGTGGCCTCGTTCGGCTCCGGCTACCCCCAGCTCGCGCCCGTCGGCACGCTGGATGCGATCAAGACCAGCAACCTGTCGAAGACCTTGTTCACCGCGGTCGGTTACGGCACAGAAGTCCGTAAGCCGGAGTCCGGACCCCAGAAGCCGCAGCCGATGAGCTACCCGCTCATCCGCCGCTATGTGGACATGCCCGGCCAGAAACTGACACCGCAGATCCTGCAGACGAACGGCAATCCGAACGACACGAGAGGGACAGGCGGAACCTGCTTCGGCGACTCGGGCGGGCCGGTGTTCCTCGGTGATCAGCTGGTCGCCGTGACCAGCTACGGTCTGACGGCGAACTGCCGCTACATCGGTGGCTACCAGCGTCTCGACATCCCGGTGGTCGACTCCTGGCTGGCGACGTTCGGGGTGTAGCCGCGGGTGAATAAATCGCGGCCCTCCGTTGTTATTGAGAATAGGTTTCAACAAGGGAGGTCCGTTATGAAGGTACGCAACTCATTGAGCTCGCTCAAGGCGATGCCCGGCGCTCAGGTGGTGCGTCGCCGGGGCCGCACGTTCATCATCAACAAGAAGAACCCGCGGATGAAGGCCCGCCAGGGCTAAGGAGCACGCGGAAGGAAGGGCGCAGGGTCACCGACCCTGCGCCCTTCGGCGTCGACCCGCCGCTCAGGACCGGTATTCGGGATTGGGGAAGTCGAAGCGCGTTCCGGCGTCCCACTCCCGGCGCTGGTTGCCGTGAGCGGGGAAGCCGCCCGCGTCCTTCAGCAGGCGAGCGAGGTGGAGGAGGTTCCAGGTGAGGAAGGTCGTGTTCCTGTTGGTGAAGTCGTTGTCGAAGCCCACGCGACCGCCGTCGCCGAGGTCGTCACCGTAGCTCGGGCCGGGGCCGGCCTCCCCGATCCATCCGGCGTCCGCCTGCGGCGGCACCGCGTAGCCGATGTGCTGCAGGCTGTACAGGATGTTGGACGCGCAATGCTTGATGCCGTCCTCATTGCCGGTGATCAGGCAGCCGCCCGTCCGGCCGTAGTAGAGCCATTGGCCCTTCTCGTTCAGCTCGCTCGAGTGCGCATACAGCCGCTCGATCACCTTCTTGGTCTCGCTGCTGTTGTCGCCGAGCCAGATCGGGCCGGCGATCACGAGGATGTCCGCGGCAAGCACTCGGGGAAAGAGCTCAGGCCACGCATCCACCTCCCAGCCATGCTCGCGCATGTCGGGGTAGACGCCGGAAGCGATCGGGTGGTCGACCGAGCGGAACTGATCGACCTCCACCCCGTTCCCCACCATGATCGACGCGCTCGCGTCGATCAGCGACTGCGTGTGGCTGCGACCCGGCGACCGGGTCAGCGTCGTGTTGATGAACAGTGCGCGCAGATCGCTGTAGTCGGTGTCCCGGGAGCTCATGGGTCTCACGGTAGAGAGCGGACGGCAACCTGGCTACAGAGCCATCGAAACGTGCGGCGGCCCGGATGCAGGAAAAAGTCGGTCGCATCCTCAATCAAGAGGTCCAGCGCGGTCACACCGGGATTTCTCCGAGCTCCGCCCACAACTCCTCGGGAATCGGTGCATCCCTCAATCGGGCGTTGGCCGAGACCTGGTCGGGTGTGTCGGCGCCCAGTACCACGGTCGAGACGGCCGGATGGCGGAGGGGGAACTGCACGGCCAGCTGCGGGACGGTCACGCCGTAGGAGGCCGCGATGTCTGCGATGCGGTTCGTCCGCGCGACGACCTGGGCAGGCGGCTCCGCGTAATCGAAGCGCGCGTGAGCGAGTGGCCGCTCTGTTGCAAGGAGGCCCGAGTTGAACACGGCAGCGACCACGACCTGCACCCCGCGTTCCTGCGCCGCGGGCAGCAGGTCGTCGGCGGCCGAACGGTCGAGCAGCGTGTAGCGACCGGCGCACATCACCACGTCGAGGTCCGTCTCGCGGACGAAGCGGGTCAGCATGGCCGACTGGTTCATCCCGGCTCCGTATGCACGGATGACGCCCTGCGACCGCAGCTCGTCGAGCGCCGGGAAGGCGGATTCGAGCGCCTCCCGCTGGTGCTCGTCCGGGTCGTGGACCAGCAGCAGGTCGATGCTGTCCACGCCCAGCCGCGCGAGGGAGTCCTCGACCGAACGCAAGACGCCGTCGCGGGAGTAGTCGACGCGCCGCCGCTCGGTGGCGGGGACGTCGAACAGGTTCGCGACGTCGGTGTCGCCCGGGCGGTAGTCCGGGTTCGGCTCGATGAGGCGGCCGACCTTCGTCGAGAGCACGTAGTGGTCGCGCGGGAGGCCGCGCAGTGACTCCCCTAGTCGCCTTTCGGAGAGGCCGAGTCCGTAGTGCGGCGCGGTGTCGAAGTACCGGATGCCCGCGTCCCACGCCGCGGGCACGATGCCGCGCCAGACATCGTCCGGGCGGGCACCGTAGAGGTTGCCGAGCGCCGCCGCGCCGTAACCGATCGGGCCGAGGGGGAGCGGCAGACGACTGTCGCGGTCAGCCCGCGGCTCGGAGGAAGGAGTCGGCATCCAGCGTCACCTCCTCGCCCGGTTCGAGGGTCAGCGCCAGACGGGCATCGCCGTGTCGTACGACGACCTCGCCGGCGCCTGCCGTGCGCGTCAGGGTCGCCCGCATGAATGCGCCGCGCTCCCACTCCAGCTCGACAGCGACGCCGCCGCGCGCACGGAGGCCGATCGCAGAGCCCGCGGACCAGCTCGGCGGAAGGGCAGGCAGGAGCACGATCTCGCCGGCGTGGCTCTGCAGCAGCAGTTCGGCGATCGCAGCGGGGAGGCCGAGGCTGACGTCGACCTGGAACGGCCAGTGAGCCCGCAGGAACGTCGGGACGAGTCCGCCCCACGCCCACCGCGGCGCACCACGCAGTTCCGGGTCGCCCTCGGGCGGCAGGAACGTACTCCGCAGCACCGCCTCGGCCGCGGCTCCATCGCGCAGCCTGGCACGGAGCGCGATCGACCAGGTCCAGGGCCAGCCCTCGGCGGGATGCGACCTCCCGGACACGAAACCCGCGGCGGCGTCCGCGAGCTCAGGATCGCGGTCGGTGTCGATCCGGCCGAGCGGGTACAGGCTCACCAGCGCCGAGAAGTGGCCGTGCGCCGGGTTCGGATCGTCGCGGTCGACGTGCCACTCGCGGATGCGGTCGTCGGCGCCGATAGCGTCCGGCTCGATCCGCGGCAGGGCAGCGCGGGCACGAACGACCAGCTCATCCTCGTCGCCTCCCAGCACGACCGCGGCCTCCACGAGATCGCCGAGGATCTGTGAGATCAGCGCGCGGTCGATGGCCGTCGCCCGGTCGATCGCCGCGACGCCGTCGCCGTGCACGAAGTGGTTCTCCGGCTAGGTGGACGGGTTGGTCACGAGCCACCGTCCGCCCTCATCGACCAGCCAATCGAGCGCGAAGGCGGCCGCCCCATGGAGGATGGGCCACGCACGCCTCTCCAGCCACGCGCGGTCGACGGTGAAGCGGAAGTGCTCCATCAGGTGCGTCGTCAGCCACGTGCCGCCGGTCATCCAGATGGCCCACGCGGGGTCGGCCTGACCGCGGCCGACGGGCAGCGGCCAGCCCCAGAGGTCTGTGTTGTGGTGGCCGACCCATCCGCGCGCGCCATAGAGGGCGTTCGCGGCGACGGCGCCGGTCTCGGCCATGACCTCGAGCAGGTGCACGAGCGGCTCGACGGTGTCGGCCAGTCCGGTGGTCTCGGCGGCCCAGTAATGCATGGGGACGTTGATGTTCGTCGTGTAGTTCGACGACCACGGCGGCCGGATGTCGTCATTCCACAGCCCCTGCAGGTTCACCGCCGGCCCGCCCGCTCTGGACGAGGAGACGAGCAGGTAGCGGCCGTACTGGAAGAGCGCAGGGGCGATGGCGGCCTGGTCGCCGTCGTCGGGCAGGCGGTCGACGACCACCTCATCCGGTGTCCCGGCCAGCCGGAAGGAGGCGGCAGTGAGGAGGGGGCGCACGTCGGCGATGTGCCGGCGCAGGGCCTGGTCGGCCGGGGGCCGGAGCGCCTCCTGCGCTCGCGCCGTCGCTCGGGTCAGGTGCCGATCAAGCCCGGGGGCGGAGGTGCGATCGCGAAACCAGTCCTCCGCGGCCGTCGAGGAGGCGACCGCGATCCGGACGGTCGAGGCGTCCCGGATCTCCAGGACGTCGCCGACGACCGCCTGCTCGCCGTCCGTGGTGATCGCCGCCACCGCCGCCGCCACGTTCTCCCAGCCGTCGACCACGCCGTCCGCGGGGTGGCCGGGACGAACCGGGTCACCGGCCCAGCGGAAGCCGTCGACATCCGTCTCGTGGAGCGGCGCGCCGTCCACGGGGACCTCGACGCCGACCTTCAGGATGCCGGGGGCGATCTGCAGCGACCGCTGCCGCAGTCGCGTGGTCAGCTGGAGCGAGACGTCGAAGCGCCCGCGCTCGGCAGTGAGCTCGACGTGGATCGCATCGTCAGGCCGGCTCGCCCAGGATCGGCGCACGACGGACACGAGGTCGTTCCAGATGCGGTCGGTGTAGACGGCGTCCTCCAGGTCGAGCGTGCGCTGCTCGAAGGCGAAGGATGCGCCCGCCGCGCTGAACCGCGCCCGCAGGTCGACGTATGGCAGGAATTCCTGACTATAGGTGCCCTCGAACGCCATCAGCTTGCGCTCGGCGTCATCCAGGCGATCCTCACGGACGGCCTTCCGCACCTCCTCGAGCGCCTCCGGGCCAGCGCCGGCGCGCACCAGCGCATCGAGCTCGGCGCGCCACGCATCGGGCGCTCCCGACCACACGGTGCCGTCGTTGACCTGCAGGTGGAAGCCGTCCGTCCCGCCGAGGATCATCGCGCCGAGCCGGCCATTGCCGATGGGGCACCCGTCGATCCACCGGCTGGGCGGTCCCTCCCAGCGCAGCCGCCGCGTCATGCGTCGCTCCCGGTTCCGCCGGCCGCGCCGATGCCGAACCGCTCGCGAAGGATTGCCAACGCGCCCTGGCGGTCGGCCGTTCCGCCGGCCTCATGCCCGGCCCCTGGCCACTCTCTGAACGTCACGGGCGACGCGTAGGCGTCGGCCGCCGCACGCGCCGTCTCCGGTGGGCAGATGTCGTCGTCGAGTCCATCGCTGATCCAGCCGGGTGCGACGGCGTGCCGTGCGGACGTCACCCCGTCCACGTACGAGAGCGTGCGCGCGACGACCTCAGCGCGATCGGGATGCTCGCTGAGGTACTCGCGCACCTCGAGCCACGGTCCCTGAGCCGCCAGCCGGATGCCGTCCGGCGCGTCGGTGAGGAACGGCGCCTGGGCGAGCACGGCGACGAGGTCCGGAACGAGCGCGCCGACGCCCAGGGCGATACCGCCGCCCTGGCTGTTGCCGATCGCTGCGACGTGCGTCCCGTCCACCTCGGCGAGCGAGCGCAGCACGTCGACTGCGCGCGCGGCATCCACGAAGACGCCCCGGTAGTAAGAGGTGCGCGGGTCCTCGACGCCCTCCAGGAGGTGCCCGATGCTGCCACCGCCCTGCCGGTGAGTGTCGAGGAGCAGCTGCGCGAACCCCGCCGCCGGCCAGGTGAGGTCGTCGATCGGCGAGAGGCGACCGGCGCCGTAGCCGTTCGCGTGCACCACGGCCGGGACAGGACCGGTGCGGTGGTGGGGCAACCGCAGCCAGCCGCGCACCCGCCGGCCCTCGTGACCGGCGAACGAGACGTCGAACACATCGATGGCGGAAAGGCCGGTGTCGACCAGCTCACGGCGAAGGTCGAGTGGATGCCGGCGAGCGCCATCCAGCGCCTCCGCCCAGAACGCGTCGTAGTCGTCGGGCGTCGGCAGCGGCTCGCAACCGAGCAGAGCCGGGAACTCGGGGCGGCTCATGCGGCGAACCGTTCCAGGCCGGCCGGGTAGTCGAGCCCGGCGGGGAGGGCGATGCCGGGAGCGGTCGGCGCCCGCAGCATCCCATCGGCGTCGACCGCCGGCTCACGGCGGACCGGGTGCGAGGTGACGAGCGACTCGTAAAAGGTGGTGTTGGAGATCGCCATGGTCAGATGATGCGTCGGGATGTCCGATCCGTGCACCTCGGCCCGGAGCAGGAAGGAGTCGGCGAGGTGCGCTGTGCGCATGGCGCCGGTGATGCCGCCCCGCAGGTTCGAGCTCGTGCGGACGCCGAACGTGGCGGCGCCGGCACGGATGAAGTCCGCGGAGTTCATGTGAGCGCCGTCGGAGGTCTCGCCCACCAGCAGGGGGATGCGCACCGACCGGGCCAGCTGCGCGTACGCGGTCACGCTGAACTCGCGCATCGGCTCCTCGTACCAGAGGTATCCGGCGTCCGCGAGTGCATCGCCCAGGTAGAGCGCGTCGGGCAGGTCGAACCCTGCGGATCCGTCGTACATGAGGGGGATGTCGTCGCCGACGTGCTCGCGCAGCGCGAGGGACAGCTCGGCATCCCGGCGGGCGTCACCCCACGCGTGCAGCTTCACACCCCGGTAGCCGAGGGCGAGGGATTGGTCGGCCACGTCGAGGAACTCGGCGATGTCGGCGAACGTGCTCGTCGACGCGTAGGCGGGGATCTCGGTGCGGAACCCTCCGAGCAGCTGCCAGACGGGCATGTCGTAGAGGCGCGCGGCCAGGTCCCAGAGTGCGGTGTCGACCAGCCCGAGCACGAAGAGGGGAAGCTCGTGGATGCGGTCGAGTTCCCACACCCGGTGCCACAGCCACTCCCGCTGCAGCGGATCCGCTCCGATCAGCTCCGGCCGGAACACGTTCTCGGTGAGGTACGAGAGCATCGCCCAGGCGCCAGGGCGCGACAGGAACGCGACACCCTCCGCGCCGGTGTCGGTGCCGATGCGGAGGACGGCGCCGTCGCCGCTCGCCGGGCTGCCGCTCAGGCCCGTCCGCCAGCGGAAGGGCGGGTCGGCGGGCGGGACGGGGACGCGGAACGCATCCACGTGCGTGATCTTCATTTGCGGTGCTCCAGAGCAAGGGGTGGGCCGGGCCGGGTGCCCGGCCCACCCGGGGGATCAGCGGACGGTGTAGCGGACGGCGTCCGTGCGCATCACGTCGCCCGACTCCTTCACGGCCATGAAGGTGTGCTTGCCGTTGCGCAGCCCCGAAGTGCTGAACAGCGTCTGCTGCGTGCGACGGGTATCGCTGTGCGTGTCGACGCGCTTCACGAGCTTGCCGTCGATGTACACGTCGACGACGCCCTGATCGGGGCCGCTCGGACCGACCCAGTCGACACCCGTCCCGGTGAAGGCGTACGACACCGAGGCGCCGGCATCCTTCGTCGAGTGGATGTCGTCCAGGTAGTCGCCCCGGAAGCCGACGTTCACCGTGGCGGCGCCGACCGGGAGCGTCCCGAGGTACTTCGTGCTCAGCGTGACGGTGGACCCGGACACGGTGTAGTCGGTGCCCTTCGCGAGCGCCTTGCCGTTCGCCGTGATCCCGGTGAACTCGTCGGGGTCGCGGAGGACCGAGAAGGTCGCCGGGGCCGGCGCCTTGGTGTCGAAGGACACCGAGGACGGGTCGATCAAGTTCGGCTGGATGACGTCCAGCCGGTCGATCAGCATGAACTGGCCGGACTTCATCACCACGCGCAGCGTGTGCTGCCCATTGGTGAGGTCGTTCGTCGTGAAGACCGTCTGCTGGGCGGTGTGCGAAGCGGTCGGGATGTGAGCGCTGATCGTCTTAACCAGCTGCCCGTCGATGTACACGTCCGCGTCGCCCTCCGAGGAGTCGAGCTCGGTCACGTACGAGACACCGGTGCCGGTGAAGGTGTACGAGAACGAGTCGCTGCCGGGATGTTCGGCGTAGTGCACGTCATCCTGGTAGTCACCGAAGCTGCGGCCGTTGCTGTAGCCCCACTGGCCGGAGTAGACGATGCCGGGGTCGGAGTCGTTGACGCTCGTGGTGCGCGTCGGCCCGGTGGAGGTGGACGGCGCGGGCGTGCCCGTGTCCGTCACGTTCACCGTGAGCGGCTGCGAGGTCGCAGCGACCTCGGCCCCGCCGTTGCGCGTCCAGGTGCCGCCGTACTTCATCCCGAGTGCGTCGTCGTTGACCGTCGCGGTCGCGCCCTTGCCCGGCGTCACCTTCAGCAGCCGGACGCCGTGGATCGGCACGTCGGAGGCGGTGAAGCCGGTGGCGGCGCGGCCCAGGTCTTTGCGGGCCCACAGATCGCGGACCGTCGCCGGGCCGGTGAGTCCGATGTCGGACCACTTCGCGGTCACATCCGACTCGGCGCGGCCCAGGTTGAACAGCGCGACGGTGTAGCTGCCGTCGGCGTTCAGGGCGTACCAGACCTGCTGCTTCGAGGTCGTGGCGACGGGACGGGCGGGCACGCCCGCCTGATCGACGGCGACGACCTCGGGGTTGGTGAGGAGGTCGACGCCCAGCTTGTCGAGGTTCGTCAGGTCGTTGCCGGTGTACATCGGCACGGCCGAGATCGCCCACAGAGTGGTGGCCGTGCGCCGCTCATCCGGGGTGAGGCCGTCCATCTTGCCGTTGCCGACGTCGAGCGAGTCGAAGTCGTTCCAGCCTCCTGGACCCGCGTGCCGCCACCAGTCGGCCGCTCGCGGGAAGAGCCGGTTGATGTTGTCCCACTGGGTGAGGGCTTCGCCGCTGCAGTAGCACTCGACGTCCCAGTCCACGCGCCAGCCGTTCGCGTACTGCTTCCAGTAGTCGGCGTAGTTGATGTCGAGCGCCCAGGAGAGCTCGAACCAGATGTTGTGCGCCTTCAGCGCCTTCGACCACGCGGCGACGTCGTCGCGCGCATCCACCGAGCCGTCGCTGATGCCCGAACCGGGGGTGACGCTGTCGAACTTGACGAAGTTCACGCCCCAGGCCGCCAACTCGTCGACGATGGAGTCGATGTACTTCTGCGAACACGGGTTCGAGAAGTCGATGCGGTAGCCGATCTTCCAGTAGTCGGCCTGCTGGAGCGGCTGCTTCAGGATGTCGTGCGTGGTGCATCCCGGCGCGTTCGCGATCGGGTATGCCTTCTCGGCCAGCTCCAGCGAGATGCCGGGGATCAGGTACACGCCGAACTTCTGGCCGTTGGCGTGCACGTGGTCGATGACCTTCTTCAGCCCCTGCGGGTAGAGGGTCGCACTCGGAGTGGGCCGGCCGTTGGCGTCGACCCCGTCGTTCCAGCCGGCGTCGACGTTGATGCGGTCGTAGCCGGCCTTGCCCAGCTTGGCCTTCATCGCGTCGGACTGGGCGATGAGCTGGTCGGCGGTGATCCACTTCGAGTTACCCGAGTAGACCTGCATGCTGTAGCTGCTCCAGCCGAGGTACGGCTTCTGGGCCCACGGGTCGGCGGTGGAGGCCGCGGGCGGGATGGGCGTGGGCACGTCGGCCGTCTTGGATGTGGCAGTCGCCTTCGGCGCGGCCGTCGGCTTCGGCGTGGTGCTGGGCTTCGGCGTTGCGGTCGACGTCGGCGTCTCGGTCGGCGTCGGAGTGGCGCTCGGCGTGGCGCTCGGCGTGGAGGTCGGCTCGGGCGTGGTCGTAGGCGCGGGTGTCGCTGTGGCGGGCAATGCGGCGCCCGCCATCAGTCCCAGCGCCGCGACCATCACGGTCGCGGCCTGCAGGCCGCGACGCGCGCGTGGTGTCGTGCGGGTCATGCGTTCTTCCTCTCTGAAGAGCCCGGCGCGTCGGCGCGTCGAGCGGTGATGCGGTGGGCCGTCTGTGGGTGTGGAGCGAACGCGTCGCCCGGGTCAGTGGCGGATCAGGTCGAACAGCATCCCCTGCTGCGGATTGAGGGTGGGCATGGGTACACCGGCCACGGCGAGAACGGAGCCGGGCAGCGCCACGCCCTCTGGGGCGTGGGCAGCGGCGATCCAGGAGGGATCCGCGCTCTGGTGCCGGCTGGCCTCCCCGAACTCATGACGGATGCGGACCGTGTACCGGGCGTCCGCGTCGAGCCCCGGGAATCGGACCCGCCCGGACTGCCCCGGCGCCGAGGTGGCCAGCCGCGCCCAGGTGTAGAGCGCGCGGCCGCCGTCCTGTGCCACGATGCCGGTCAATGCGGTGGCGTCGTCGGCCAGGTCGGCGTTGACCACCCGGCCGGAGTGGACGAGCTCGCGAAGTTCGCGGTAGACCGCGCTCCAGCGGGCGATCGCCTCCAGCTCGTCGTCGTCCGCCTCCTGCAGGTCCCACTCGATGCCGGCGTGGGCGGTGATGGCGACCACCAGCCGGAAGGACAGATCCGTCCGCCGAGAGGTGGTGTGCGAGCGGGCCGCGCCGAGGTGTGAGCCGATGAGCTCCGGCGGGACCAGCATCCGCGTCCAGCGCTCGATCTGCAGGCGTTCGACCGGGTCGTTGCAGTCGGAGGCCCAGACGCGGTCGGTGCGCTGCAGGATCCCGAGGTCGACGCGTCCGCCACCGCCCGAGCAGGTCTCGATCTCGAGGTGCGGGTGCCGAGCGCGGAGCGTGTCCAGCATCCGGTACAGGGCGAGCGTCTGCTCGTGCACCGCAGGGCGGTCGATTCCCGCGTAGCCGCTGACCGCCTCGGACAGGTCGCGGTTGTGATCCCACTTGATGTAGTCGACGGCGTACTCGTCGACGATCGCGCTGATCTGGCCGAGGATGTGCTCGTAGGCGTCCGGGCGGGTGAGGTCGAGCACGTACTGATCGCGTGCCGGTGCCCCGAGCTCGCGCGGTCCGAGCACCCACTCGGGATGGGCGCGCGCCAGATCCGAGTCGAGGTTGACCATCTCCGGCTCGAACCAGATGCCGAACTGCATCCCGTGCTCCCGGACGCGGTCGACCAGCGGCGTGAGACCGTCGGGCCAGACCGTGCGGTCGACGACCCAGTCGCCGAGGCCGGCGTTCGCGTCACGACGGTCGTGGAACCATCCATCGTCGAGTACGAACCGCTCGACCCCGACCCGCGCCGCGCGCTCCACCAGTGCGGTGAGCCGGTCGAGGTCGTGGTCGAAGTACACCGCCTCCCACGAGTTGAGCGTGAGCGGGCGCGGAGAACGGGGATGCGACGGCCGCGCACGCAGGCGACGGTGCAGCCGGTCGGCGATCCCGTCGAGCCCGGCGCCGGACCACACGAAGAGCGCGGTCGGTGCGACGTACCGGTCGCCGTCCCGGAGGGCGATCTCGCCCGGGCGCAGTCCCTCGCCTGCACCGAGTGTGGCCGAGAACGCTCCGGCGCCCTCGGTGAAGCGCTCGACGACGTATTCGCCGTCTCCGCTCCAGGCCAGATGGGTCGCCCACGCCTCTCCACGGGTGAAGCCGAGGTCCTGGGTTCCGGCGACGACCAGGAAGGGCGCGTCGTGGCCCGGCTTGCCGCGGTGGGCGCGTCGCACGTGGCTGCCGAAGAACAGCGGGCCACGCTGCGGTGCCCGTTCCCGGCACCACTTGCCGGTGAAGTCGAGCACGTCGACGGCCCGCTCCGGCACCGGCAGCAGCACGCGCAGGGCGTCCAGCGTGTACGGCGTCTCTGCACCGTCGCGCGCCAGCGCGCCGTCGCGGATCACGGCGACGTCGACGGACAGCACTCCGAACGGATCGAGGACGAGCGTCATGGTCGACCGCAGGCCGGTCATCTCGTCGGCGAGCTCGATCTCGATGACGCCGCCCCGCTCGCCGTCGTCGCGGTAGCGCACGGCCTCGGTCCGCGGACGCGGCGTGGTGGCCGTTCCGGCCGCGTGACCCTCCTGCGCCGGCGTGCCCGCCCATCCCTCGTACTCGGTCGGCCACAGGCTGAACGCACGCGGGATGTCCGGCGAGTTGTTGAGCACAGCGGGGCCGGCGGTCTCGCGGAGGGCCTCGGCCGACGCCTGGTCGAGCACCCCGATGTCGGACCCCCAGTGCAGAACGCGCGGCACGCGTCCCGCCGTGTCGAGGACGAGGGAGGTGCCTGCGGCACGCAGGGCCAGAACGGCGCCATAGCCGTCGAGCATGAAGGGGCTCCTAGAGGATGTCGGTTATTTGACAGTGTCAATTAACCATGCCTAATGTGTCAACTGCAACCCCGACAAGGAAGACCGATGATGATCTCCGACACACCGGCCATACCGCTTTCCGGCGACGAAGAGACCCTTCAACTCGCCTGGCGCGAGCCTGCCACGCACTGGGAAGAGGCCATCCCGATCGGCGACGGGCACCTCGGTGCGATGGTGTTCGGCGGTGCCACCGGTCGCTATCAGGTGAACGACTCCACGGTCTGGTCGGGCACGCCCAGCACACCCGCCGAGGAACTCCGGCGCGTGGTCGCCGAGGGCGCAGGGCCGGACCGGCTCCGGGAGGTTCGCACAGCGCTCGCCGGCGGCGACCTCGACCGGGCGGAGGAGCTGCTCATGACCTTCGAGGGACGCTACAGCCAGGAATTCCTCCCGTTCGTGGACGTATCCGTGGAGCTGCCGGGGGCTACGACCCAGGAGGGCTCTCCCGCGCGTGTGCTGGACCTCGACCGCGCCGTCGTCGAGGAATCACTGCAGCTCGGTTCCGTCCGGGTTCACCGGATCTCCCGCGTCGTCGACCGGACCCTGCTCATCGAGCTCGTCGGGGATGCGCCGATCCCGGAGGTCCGCATCGCCCTGAGCACACCGCTCCGCGAACTCACGCGCACCGTGGCCGACGGGACGCTCTCGCTGAACATCGCCGTCCCCATCGACGGCGCGCCCCTTCACGAACAGTCCGTCGTCCCGCCGCTGCGTTACGCGGATCCGGATGACGGAACGTATGACGGCTTCGCCACCGCGTTCCTCGCGGTGCGAAGTGACGGCACGACGGACGCGGGAGATTCGGGTCTCACCGTCCGTCATGCCCGTCGCCTGCTGATCGCCCTCTCGTCGTCGACCCGCGCTGAGTCGTGGTGGGCCGGCGCGGACGACGAGTGGCGGACCGTCTCCACGGAGACGATCCGGGACCGCGCAAGGTCCCGCGTCCTCGGCGCTCTCGCCGGGGCCTCGGAACCACTCTCGGATGACGAACCGCGTCATCCGAGGGCGGCGCGGTTCGCGATCGGCGGCAGGCGCGAAGGGCGGTGGGATGTGGAGTCCGACATCCTTCGCGGGGGTGACGACGGGCTGAAGGCGACCGTCGCCGCCGAATGGGGCCGGTACCTCCTCACGTCGTCCTCGCGGGCCGGCGGCCCCGCCGCCAACCTGCAGGGAATCTGGAACGGCGAGCTGCGTCCCGCCTGGTCCTCGAACTACACGATCAACATCAACACCCAGATGAACTACTGGGCGGCCGGCCCGTTGGGCGTGACCGACAACGCCGAGCCCCTGATCGCGCTCGTCGAGCGCCTCGCCGCCACCGGCCGCGACGTCGCCCGCGAGCTCTACGGCTGCCGCGGCTGGGTCGCACACCACAACAGCGACCTGTGGGGCTGGAGCCTGCCCGTCGGCATGGGACACGGAGCGCCCAGCTGGGCGATCTGGATGATGGGTGGCGTCTGGCTCACCCACTCGCTCTGGGACCACTACGAGTTCGCCGCCGATGACGATTTGCTCCGCGAACGCATCTGGCCGCTCCTGCGCGGGGCCGCCGAGTTCTGCCTCGACTGGCTGCAGGTGGGCGAGGACGGCGTCGCCTTCCTCGCTCCCTCCACCTCCCCCGAGAACTCCTATGTCGACGCAGACGGGACGCCTCGCGCGCTCGGTCTCACGGCGACGATGGATCGCGAGCTGATCCAATCCCTCTTCCAGCGCACGCTCCGAGCGCTCGACGTGCTCGGAGCGGACGACCCGCTGCGCCCCGAGATCGAGGCGGCGCTCGCCGCCCTGCCCGAACCGGGCATCGGCCGCGACGGACGGCTGCTCGAATGGTCCGAGGAGGTCACGGAGCACGAGCCCGCCCACCGCCACCTGTCGGCGCTGGTCGGTCTCTACCCTCTCGACCTCATCACTCCTCAGGACACACCGGCGCTCACCGAGGCTGCGCGGCGGTTCCTCGATGCCCGCGGGCCCGGCGCGATGGGATGGTCGTGGGCGTGGAAGATCGCGCTCCGCGCCCGCCTGGGCGACGGCGACGCGGCGCACGACCTGCTGGATCAGGCACTCACCCCCTACGACGGCGACGCCCGCCGCCACGGACCGGTCGACGGCTCCGAGTGGGGCGGCCTCCTTCCGAACCTCTTCAGCACGCACCCGCCGTTCCAGATCGACGGCAACCTCGGGTTCCCGGCGGCGATCGCAGAGCTGCTGCTGCAGAGCCACGCGGGGATCGTCCAGCTGCTGCCCGCACTCCCCACGGCGTGGCCCGACGGCCATGTGCTGGGCCTCGGCGCACGCGGCGGCCTGACCGTCGACCTCGTCTGGTCCGGCGGACGCCTCGAGTCGGCGGTGCTGCACAACGTGCGCCCAGCGTCGCGCGAGGTCCGGGTGCGTTACGGGACCACCGAGATCGACCTCAATATCCCCGGCGGGGGCGAATGTGAGGCATCCTTCAGGTGATGCACGGAGAACCCATGAACGACGAGACGCAGACGCGGACCGCGCTGCTCGGATCGTCGTCGGATGCGGCAACCCGCGTCTTCACCACCATCCTCACCCGCAGTCCGATCAGCCGCATCGACGTCTCCCGGCTCACCGGGTTGTCGCAGGCCGCCGTGACCAAGGCGGTCACCCCGCTCGTCGCCGCGGGTCTCGTCAACGACTCCCTCGAAGCGACGCCGACCGGCCTGCCCGGCCGACCGGTGAATCCTGTCGCGGTCGTGCCGGACGCCGTCGTCGCCCTGGGTGTGAAGGTGAACGTCGACGAACTGGTCGGCGTCGCGACCGACCTCACCACCCGCATCATCAGCTCCGACCGCCTGCCGCTCACCTCGCACGATCCGGTCGCGGTCGCCGACGCCATCGTGGAGCTGTACGGACGCCTCCAGGAGGGGCTCGGCGGCCTGAAGTCCCGACTGGCGTGCATCGGCGTCGCCGTGTCGGGCGACGTCGACAGTGAGACCGGTGTGGTCCGAGACTCTGCCCAGATGGGCTGGCGGGGCGTCGACCTCGGCGCGTCCCTGCGTGAGCGCCTCAGCCCGAGCATCGTGGTCGTGAACGATGTCAGCGCGCTGACGATCGGCGAGCACTGGTTCGGGGTGGGACTCGGCACCAGCTCGTTCGCGATCGTCACCATCGGCCGCGGAATCGGGAGCGGCCTGCACCTGAACGGCGAGGTCGTCGAGGGTGCCTACGGCGTGGCCGGCGAAATCGGCCACCTCCCCCTCACCTCGCCCGACCGCATCTGCGCGTGCGGGCGGCGCGGGTGCGTGGAGGCGGTCGCTGCGACCAGCGCGATCATCGCTGCGGTCTCCGCCGCGCACGACAGGCCCGTCTCCCTCGAGGAGGCGGTCGAGCTGGCCCGCGCGGGCGACACCGCCGCCGTCCAGGCGTTCGGCGAAGCGGGCGCCGTCATCGGCGCCGCCATCGCCAGCCTGGTGAACATGGTCGGCCCCGAACTCGTCATCATCGGCGGAGAGGGTGTCGCCAACTTCGACCTGTTCGAGGAGTCGCTGCGCCGCACCTACACCGAGCACGTGTTCGGATCAGCTGACCGCTGCCGCATCGTCGTCCGGCCCCACACCTTCGAGGACTGGGCGCGCGGCGCCGCCGCGACCGCTATCCGCTCCCTCGTCGTCTGAAAGGAACCCCATGCATTTCCTGCGCCTCGGCGATCCCGGTGCCGAGATCCCCGCCGTCAGCGACGGCACCACCACCTGGGATCTCCGCTCCCTCACTGCAGACATCGACGGCGCCTTCCTCGCCGCGGGCGGCCTCGCACGGGCCGAGGCCGCTGCGGCCGCCGGCGAGCTGCCCGAGCTCGACCCGGCAGGGCTCCGCATCGGCGCCCCGATCGCCCGGCCCCAGGCCGTGATCTGCATCGGGATGAACTACGCCGCGCATGCGCGCGAGTCCGGATCCGAGCCGCCGAGCGACATCGTCGTCTTCTACAAGCACCCCAACACCGTCGTCGGTCCGTACGACGACATCCTCCTGCCGCCCGGCTCGACGACCACCGACTGGGAGGTCGAGCTGGCCGCGGTCATCGGAACCCGCGCGCGATACCTCGACTCGCCCGAGGAGGCGCTGGCGCATGTCGCCGGCTTCGCCGTGGCCAACGACGTGTCGGAGCGCGAGTACCAGCTCCAGCGGTCGCTCGGGCAGTGGAGCAAGGGCAAGAGCTTCGAGACGTTCAACCCGCTCGGCCCGTGGCTGGTGCCGACCGCGCAGGTCGGCGACGGATCCGGCCTGAACATCGGCTCCCGCGTCAACGGCGAGCGCCGGCAGGAGTCGTCCACCAGCGACCTCATCTTCGGCGTCGCCGAGATCGTGCACCGCCTCAGCCGCTTCATGGTGCTGGAGCCCGGAGACCTCATCAACACCGGAACCCCGGAGGGCGTCGGATTGTCCGGCCGCTTCCCCTACCTCGCGGCCGGCGACATCGTCGAACTGGGCATCGAGGGGCTGGGCGAGCACCGCTCCGTCGTCCGTCCCGCGTCCTGAGCCCGCCCTCGACCTGCAAGGAGAACCCATGTCCCACTTCGACGGACTCGTCGCCGCCGTCACCGGCGGCGCCTCCGGCCTCGGCCGGGCCATCGCGGACGAGCTGGCCTCGCACGGCGCCCGCGTCTTCGCGCTCGACCTCAACCCCGACGCGGTGGAAGCGCCGCACACCGGAGTGCTTTGCGACATCGGCGACGACGCCAGCGTCCGCGACGCCATCAGCAGCGTGGTCGGCGAGGCCGGACGCCTCGACATCGTGATCGCCAACGCCGGCATCGGTGCGCAGGGCGACATCGAGGCGAACGACGACGACGAGTGGATGCGTGTGCTCAACGTCAACGTCATCGGCTCGGCCCGCACGGTCCGTCACGCCCTGCCGCACCTGCGCCACTCGCCTTCGCCTGCGATCGTGCTCACCAGCTCCATCGCCGCGTGGGCGGGCCTGCCCCAGCGCGTGTTGTACGCCGCGTCGAAGGGCGCCATCTCGGCGATGACCCTGGCCATCGCCGCCGACTGCCTGCCGCTCGGCATCCGGGTGAACGCCGTGGCTCCGGGCACCGCCGACACACCCTGGGTGGGACGACTGCTCGGCTCGGCGACTGACCCGGATGCCGAGCGCGCAGCCCTGGAGGCGCGGCAGCCCAGCGGGCGGCTGGTCCAGCCCCAGGAGGTCGCGGAGGCGGTCGCCTACCTCGCGTCGCCGACCTCCGGATCGAGCAACGGCGTCATCCTGCCGGTCGACGGCGGTATGTACTCGCTGCGGCCGCGCCGCTGAGGCCGCTCAGCGCAGACGATAGACCCGCTCGGCGGTGCCGCCCAGCACCTCGCGTCGCTGGTCCTCGTCGAGGCCGGAGAGCAGTGCGAGGGTGCTGCGCATCGTCTGGGCGTAGGTCGTCGCGAGCGTGGACACCGGCCAGTCGCCGCCGAACAGGAGGCGGCCGGGGCCGAACGTCTCCAGCGCCATGTCGCTGAACGGCCGCAGCTCGTCGATCGACGCCCGGTCCGCCGGACCCAACGTGGTCAGCCCGGAGAGCTTCACGAAGACGTTCGGCCGCGCCGCGAGTTCGGTCATCAGGTCGCTCCAGCGGGATGGTCGCGCGGCCGCTCCGACGGGCGGCGTCCCGAGATGGTCGATCACCAGCCGGAGCCCAGGCAGTTCGTCGGCCAGTCCGATCGCGTGCTCGAGGTGGCGCGGGAGCACGCCGATCACGTCGTACGTGAGATCGCGGGAGGCGAGCTGGGCGAGCGACGCGCGCACCTGCGGCTGCCCCAGCCAGTCCGGATCCGGCTCGTCGTGGATGAGGTGGCGCAGCCCGACCAGCGGGCCCGACGCCGCGTAGTCGTCCAGCGTCGGGGCGAGGCCGTCGGGGTCGAGTAGGTCCGCCCAGCCGACCACGCCCGCGACGACCGGTGCGTCAGCGGCGACGGCGAACATCGCCGCTGTGTCGTCGGCCGTGTTCGCGGCCTGCACCAGCACCGCGCCGTCGACGCCGGACGCGCGCAGCTGCGGCTCGACCTCGGCGATGCCGAACGTGCGGTTGATCTTCTCCGGTGCCTGTGCGAGCCACGCATAGTGGCCGTGCTCGAGATCCCAGAGGTGGAGATGCGCGTCGATGGTCACTGCAATATCCTATAGGCAATAGCATTTCAGCCCTAGAGGAGACCGGAGTCCCATGACCGACGGAACGATCGTCAGCGCCGAAGCCTGGCTCAGCGACCTGGCGGTGGAGACCGTCCGCACCGACGCGGTCCAGTCGTTCCTGAAACAGGAGACGATCTTCGTAAGGCTGCGCACCGCCGGAGGAGTGGAGGGACTCGGCTACAGCTACACGATCGGCACCGGTGGCCGCGCCGTCCTCAGCCTCCTCCGCGAGACGCTGCTGGAGGTGGTCCTCGGGATGGATGTCAATCGTCCGGAGGAGATCTGGCGCACGCTCCACTCGGCCACCCGCGCCACGACCGTCGGAGTGATCACCTCCCTCGCGCTCGCGGCCGTCGACACGGCGGTGTGGGACGCGCGGTGCCGGTCGGCCGGGGTTCCCTTGTGGGTCGCTGCGGGCGGCGCCCAGCCCGACATCCCGCTCTACGACACCGAGGGCGGCTGGCTGCACTTCACCACCGACGAGCTGGTCACGCAGGCGCTGGAGTCGCAGCGCCGCGGACTCGGCGGCGTCAAGATCAAGGTCGGGAAACCTCGGGCCCGCGAAGACTACGAGAGGCTCGCCGCCGTCCGTGCGGCCGTGGGCGACACGATGGACATCATGGTCGACGCCAACCAGTCGCTGACCGCCGCCGAAGCGATCCGCCGGGCCGCGCTGTTCGAGCAGCTCGATATCTTCTGGTTCGAGGAGCCGCTGCCGGCCGACGACATCTCCGGTCACCGCCGCCTGGCCGCCTCGACCAGCGTCCCGATCGCCGTCGGCGAGTCGATGTACTCGGTCGGGCACTTCCGCGAGTACCTGCAGTCGGAGGCGGCGTCGATCGTGCAGGTGGACGTGGCCCGGGTCGGCGGCATCACGCCGTGGTTGAAGGTCGCCCACCTGGCCGAGGCGTTCAACGTGTCCGTCGCGCCGCACTTCCTCATGGAGTTGCACGTCTCCCTGTGCTGCGCCATTCCGAATGCGCTGTACCTGGAGCACATCCCGCAGTTGCGCGCCATCACGCACTCCGAGCTGACCGTGCACGACGGACGAGCCATCGCGCCGTCTACGCCAGGACTCGGTATCGAGTGGAACCTCGAGGCCGTCGACGCTGCCCGAGTCGCGTGAGTCGCGGACGGCCGACCTAGGATGTGCCCATGACCATCCCATCCGGTGAGCGCTTCCTGCCCGCGCGCAGGGCACTGGCCGACGACGTCTACGACGCGGTGCTCGGCCTGCTGATGGACCAGGTCATCGAGCCGGGCAGCCGGGCGAGCATCGACGGCATCGCCAGGCAGCTCAACGTCTCGCCCACCCCGGTGCGGGAAGCGCTCGCGCGGCTCGAGTCGGAGGGTCTCGTCGTCAAGAAGGCGCTGAAGGGGTACACCGCCACTCCCCTGCTCGACGCCTCCGGACTGGAGCAGCTCTTCGAGATGCGGCGGCTGCTGGAGCCGTACGCCGCGCACCGCGCCGCGACCGAGCTCGACGACGGGACGCTCGGCCGGCTGGAGCAGCTGTGCGACGGGATGCGGCGCAGCGGGCGAGCGACGCAGAGCGGCGACGACCGCTTCGAGGACTACAAGGAGTTCGCCGAGCAGGACGCAGAGTTCCACCGCCTCATCGCCGAGCATGCCGGCAACGCGCTCCTCGGTGATGCGATCGGACGGCTTCGCGCGCACACGCACCAGTACCGGATCTACTTCCGTCACGGGGTCGTCGACGAGACGTCGGAGGAGCATCGTGCCGTGCTGCGGGCACTCAGCGCGCACGACCCCGATGGTGCCGAGCGGGCGATGCGCGAGCACATCGACCGGTCGCACGCGCGCATCTCGGCGAGCCTCGCGGAGCAGGCGGACTGATCGCTGTGCCCGTAGCGGCACCGTCGCAGTGCCTCTTCGTTGCCTCGCTTGTGCCTATATCCAATAGGATATTGGAAAGCCGAAGGAGGCCACCCCTGTGAGTACCGTCACCGCGTTCGAAACCGTCGATGTGCGCTTCGAGACATCCGCCATGCTGGACGGCTCGGACGCCATGAACCCCGACCCCGACTACTCCGCCGCCTACCTGCGGCTGACGACGGACGCCGCCGACGGGCACGAGGGCCACGCTTTCGTGTTCACGATCGGCCGAGGCAACGACATCCAGGTCGCCGCCATCGACACGGTCGCCCGACGCATGATCGGCCGGGATGTCGAGGAGATCCTGGACGACCTCGGAGGCCTCTGGCGTGAGCTGGTGCACGACTCGCAGCTGCGCTGGCTGGGGCCGGAGAAGGGTGTGATGCACATGGCGATCGGCGCGGTCGTCAACGCCCTGTGGGACCTCAAGGCGAAGCGCGCAGGCCTGCCGCTCTGGCAGCTGCTCGCGCGCATGACGCCCGAGGAGCTGGTCTCGCTCGTCGACTTCCGCTACCTCTCCGACGCCCTGACACCGGACGAGGCGCTCGCCCTGTTGCGCGCAGCCCAGCCCGGACGGGCGCAACGGGAGGCGGAGCTGCTCGCGACCGGCTACCCCGGCTACACCACGACACCCGGCTGGCTCGGATACTCGGACGACAAACTCCGCA
This sequence comes from Leifsonia sp. RCC_180, assembly GCF_058138205.1. NCBI lineage: Bacteria > Bacillati > Actinomycetota > Actinomycetes > Micrococcales > Microbacteriaceae > Leifsonia > Leifsonia sp. RCC_180. The sequence continues at coordinate 2,399,965 of NZ_CP200340.1, forward strand.
GGCTCGCACGGGAGGCCGTCGACGACGGCTTCGCGCAGATCAAGCTCAAGGTGGGAGACCGGCTCGAGGACGACCTCCGGAGGCTCGCCATCGCCCGGGACGAGGTCGGCCCTGACATCCGCATCGCCATCGACGCCAACCAGCGCTGGGATCGCGATCAGGCGATCGAGTGGATTCGGGCACTCCAGCCCTTCGACCTGGCGTGGGTGGAGGAGCCGACGAGTCCGGACGACATCCTGGCCCACGCGGCCATCGCACGGGAGGTCGCGCCTGTGCCGATCGCGACCGGCGAGCACGGGATGAACCGGGTGCTCTTCAAGCAGCTGCTGCAGGCTGGCGCCACCGCCATCGTCCAGATCGACGCGACGCGGGTCGCCGGCGTGAACGAGAACATCGCCATCCTGCTGCTCGCCGCCAAGTTCGGTGTGCCGGTGTGCCCGCACGCGGGCGGCGTCGGCCTCTGCGAGGCGGTGCAGCACTTCTCGATGTTCGACTTCGTCGCGCTCTCGGGCAGCCAGGAGGGCCGCATGATCGAGTACACCACCCACCTGCACGAGCACTTCGTCTCGCCGGTCCGCCTCGAGAACGGGCGCTATCTCGCCCCGCTCACCCCCGGCAACGGCATGGAGATGCGCGCGGAGTCGCTCCACGACCACCGGATGACCGCATGGTGACCCGTCAGTTTCCTCGTCCGGTCGAGTTGCTGGAGTTGATGCAGTTCAAGCGTCCGGAGCTGAATCTGAAGAAGCGGCGGTTGTCGTCGGCGTTGACGATCGAGGATTTGGCGCGGATCGCTCGCCGGCGCACACCGAAGGCGGCGTTCGATTACACCGAGGGTGCGGCGGAGGGCGAGTTGTCGTTGGCGCGGGCACGGCAGGCGTTTCAGGATGTGGAGTTCCACCCGTCGATCCTGCGGGATGTGTCCACGGTGGACACGTCGTGCCAGATTTGGGGTGGCCCGTCGGCGTTGCCGTTCGGGATCGCACCGACCGGGTTCACCCGGTTGATGCAGACCGAGGGGGAGACCGCCGGGGCGGGGGCTGCTGCGGCGGCGGGGATCCCGTTCACCCTCTCCACCCTGGGCACCACGTCGATCGAGAATGTGAAGGCGGCGAACCCGCACGGCCGGAACTGGTTCCAGTTGTATGTGATGCGGCAACGGGAGATCTCCTACGGTTTGGTGGAGCGGGCCGCGCGGGCGGGGTTCGACACCCTGTTCTTCACGGTGGACACCCCGATCGCCGGGGCCCGGTTGCGGGATAAGAAGAACGGGTTCTCCATCCCACCGCAGTTGACGTTGGGGACGATCGTGAACGCGATCCCCCGCCCGTGGTGGTGGTACGACTTTCTGACCACCCCGAAGCTGGAGTTCGCGTCCCTGTCCGCCACCGGCGGCACCGTCGGTGACCTGCTCAACGCGGCCATGGACCCCTCCATCAACTACGAGGACTTGAAGATCATCCGGGCCATGTGGCCGGGGAAGCTCGTGATCAAGGGCGTGCAGAACGTGGAAGACGCCAAGACCCTGGTCGATCACGGGGTGGATGGGATCGTGCTCTCCAACCACGGCGGACGCCAACTGGACCGGGCACCCATCCCCTTCCACCTGCTCCCATCCGTGGTGCGGGAGGTCGGTCAGCACACCGAGATCGCGATCGACACCGGCATCATGAACGGCGCCGACATCATCGCCGCCTACGCCCTCGGCGCCAAGTTCACCCTCATCGGGCGCGCCTACCTCTACGGCCTCATGGCCGGCGGCCGGGACGGTGTCGACCGCACCATCCAGATCCTCACCGACCAACTCACCCGCACCATGAAACTGCTCCAGGTCAACACCCTCGCCGAACTCGGCCCCCACCACGTCACCCAACTCGCCCGCCTCCAACCGCTGCGCCGCGACCCAGCCCCCGAAACCGCCGACCGCTAACGACGGACAACCCGCCCCGAATCTCCTTCGATTGGCAGTGCTGAAGGAGATTCGGCCGGAATCCGTCTGAATCTCCTTCGATTACCGGCCGCGTCCGCCCCGCGGTAGCCCGCGCGCACACGCGCCCGCACACAAAAAGAACTCTGGTCGAGCCCGCATCCGGGCCCGACCAGAGTTCCTCGCGTTGCTGCTACGCCTTACTTCTTCGACTTGTCGTACGCGGTCTGCAGCGTGCTCAGGTAGTCCTTCAGGCCGAGCCCGTCGAAGCCCTTCACGTACGCATCCCAGTCGGTGTCCAGGTTCTTCGATCCGGTGATGAAGGCCAGGGCGTTCTGCGTCACGTAGTTGTCGATGTTCGTCTGCGCTGTGGCGACCTGCGTGGCCTTGGCCGGGTCCGGCCACACCCGCCACGACGGGTAGATCTGGCTCTCGTCCTCGTGTCCCTTGTACAGCTGGGTGGCTTCGAACAGTCGGCGCTCGTAACCGGAGGTGTCGTAGAGGTCGGTCGGCTCAGCCTGCGACCCGCGGAACGCCTCGTTCTGGTTGTAGGTCGAGAGGGCTCCCCACTGGACGGCGTTCGCCTCATCCTGAGACAGCTGGAGGTTCTTGAACTGGGCCTTCACGCCCGGGTCGAGCGCCTCGTCGCCGGCGTCCGCCTTCGCCCATCCCTTGCCTTCCGGACCGAAGTTGCCGTCGAGCTGTCCCTTCTCGGTGAACAGGTAGTTGACCATCTTGATCGCGGCGACCTGGTCATTCTTCGACGCCTTGTTGGTCAGCAGGAACGTCGCACCGGGGGTGCTGCCGAAGGCGTACGTCGCATAGTCCGCGCCGTCGGGCCCGGTCAGCGGCGGCACAGCGTCGTACTGCTTGTCACGGCCGTCCTTGGCACCCGGGCTCACGAAGATGTACGGGTGGAGTGAGCTGGCGCTGCCGAGCACGACGGGGCCGGAGTTGTTGCCCTCCTGCGCAAGCGCCGCGGGGTTCTGGGTGAACGCTCCCTTGTCGATCAGGCCGGCGTCCCAGAGCGACTTGATGTACTTGAGTCCCTCGCGCCATCCGTCCTTGTTGGCCTGGATGTCGACCTTGCCCTTGTTGAGCACCGTCGTCGACTGGGTGCCCTTGTCCGGGTTCTGCGGGTCGTAGATGAAAGCGTTCATGAAGAAGGGAATGAGGGTGTCGTGCGAGTCACCGCTGAGCGGGATCTCGTCCTGCTTCCCGTCGCCGTTGGGGTCGCCGTTCTTGAACGCCTCGAGGACTTTCGTCATGTCGTCGGTCGTCTTCGGCATCTGAAGCCCGAGCTTCTTCAGCCAATCGGTGTTCATCCACAGCTTCGCCGGGTACTGGATGTGCAAGGTCTCGGCCAGCTGCGGCAGTCCGTAGATCTTGCCGTCCGGGGAGGTCGCCATCGCCTTGTAGTCCGGGTTCTTGTCGAGCACCTTCTGGATGTCGGGGGCGTACTGCTTGATGAGGTCGTTCAACGGGACGGCCACACCCTGCTGTGCGAGCTTCTCGACGTCGACCTGGTTGAACTGGTCCACCCACGGAATGAGCAGGAAGGCGTCCGGGTAGTCGCCGCTAGCCATGAGGATCTGCCGCTTCTCGGGCGCCACCGAGGAGTCCTGGGTGGTGGTCTGCCAGTCGAACTTGATGTTGAACTTCTTCTCGACCTCCTTGGTGAAGGCGTTCGTGGCGAGATCCTGCCCGGTGCCCTGCTGCGCGAAGACGCTCAGGTGTGCCGTCCCGCCGATCTTGTCATCGGCTGCGGACGACTGGGAGGGAGTGCAGGCGGAGAGCGCGAGCAGCGCCGTGCCGCTCAGCGCGACAGCGAGCACTGCCGAGCGCCGACGCCTGCGGGCGCGACTGTCTGTGATGGAAAACATGGTTCCTCCTTTGGAACATGGATCGCGGGACGGGATGTGCAGTGGTGGGTTCGGGGGCGAGGAGTGCAGGTGCCGGCCGGGCTTAGCCCTTGACCGACCCGATGAGCACTCCCTTGTTGAAGTAGCGGGCGACGAACGGGTAGATGACCAGCACCGGGACACTGGTGATCACGATGAGGGCGTATTTGAGCAGGTTGACGAGCTCTTGGTTCTGCGCCTGGGCGGCCAGGTCGTTCGCGCCGCCGTTCGTGGCATTGAGCACCAGGATGTTGCGCAGCACGAGCTGGAGCGGGAACAGATCGGAGCTCTTCAGGTAGAGCAGCGCGTCGAAGTAGCCGTTCCACTGGCCGATCGCGTACATCAGGGCGATGACGGCGATCAGAGGCTTGGAGAGCGGGAGCACCATCGTCCAGAGGAAGCGCCACTCGCTCGCGCCGTCGAGCTCCGCCGCTTCGACCAGCTCTTCTGGGATCGCCGAACGGAAGAAGGTCCGCGCGATGATCACCTGCCAGACCGCGACGGCCTGCGGGAGAAGCAGCGCCCAGCGGGTGTCGAGCAGTCCGAGGTTCTGGACCACCATGTACGTCGGGATCAGGCCGCCGCTGAACAGCATCGTGAACAGCAGGATGGACATGATCACGTTCCGGCCCATGAAGGTCCGGCGCGACAGCGGCCACGCGATGCACACCGTCAACGTCGTACTGATCACCGTGCCCGCCACCATGTAGAACAGCGAGTTCGCGTACCCCATCAGAACCTGCGGGTCGGCCAGCACCGTCTGGTAGCCCTTGAGGGTGAAGTCGACCGGCCAGAGGAACACCTCCCCGGCGGTCACCGCATGCGGTGAGGAGAACGAGCTGGCGAGGATGAACAGCAGCGGCAGGAGCACGACCAGCGCGGCCAGGATGAGGCCGAGGTAGATCACAGTCAGCAGCGCGCGGTCGGAGGGTGATTCCCGGATGCGGCGAGGCTTCTTCGGGCGGGCGTTGACGCGCACCTTGGCACGGTCAGCCAGACGGTCGAGGGTTACCACAGTCCACTCCCACTCACGCGACGTGCCACCCAGTTGACGACGAGGAGCAGCACCAGGTTGATCACCGAGTTGAAGAGGCCGACGGCGGTCGCCGTCCCGAAGTCGGCGTTGAGGATGCCCAGCTTGTAGACATACGTTGCGATGATCTCGGACTGGCCGAGGTTCAGCGGGTTCTGCAGCAGGAAGGCCTTCTCGAATCCGATCGCCATGATGTTGCCGACGCTCAGGATCAGGACGATCATCGCCGTCGGCATGATCCCGGGGATGTCCACATGCCAGATCTTGCGGAGCCGGGAGGCGCCATCCACCTTCGCCGCCTCATAGAGCGACGGATCGATCCCCGACAGCGCCGCCATGTAGATGACCGCGGAGTACCCGGCCGTCTGCCAGACATCCGACCACACGTACACGTGCCGGAAGTAGTCGGGATCGCCGAGGAAGTCCGGCGCCGGGACCCCGAAGAATCCGAACACCTCGCTGAGGATGCCCATTCTCGGGGCCATGATCAGGATCAGCATCGACACGACCACGACCGTCGAGATGAAGTAGGGCGCGTACGTGACCAACTGCACGGTCTTCTGGAACCAGCGGTGGCGCACCTCGTTGAGGGCGAGGGCGAGGATGATCGGGATGGGGAAGCTCGCCAGCACCGCGTAGCCGGACAGCAGGAGGGTGTTTGCGAGCAGCGTGGGGAACTGCGGGTTCTGCAGCATCAGCTGGAAGTTGGTCCAGCCGACCCACGGGCTCCCCCACACCCCGAGAACGGGGCTGTAGTTCTTGAAGGCGATGATCGCGTTGGAGATCGGCACGTACTTGAAGATCACGAAGTACGCGAGAGGCAGGATCGTGAGCAGATAGAGCTGCCAGTGACGCCGGAGGGCGATCCGCCAACGCTGGCCCACGCTTCGCCGGCGACGCGGCACCCGAGCGGTCCCAGCTCCGGGTGCTCTCGGCGTCTGCGGCGTACTTGCCGGTGGCGGTGCGCTCGTAACGGGCGGGGCGCTCGTCACGCGACGCACCTCTCGTGCACGCGGCAGGTGCTTCGCGCATCGGCGTGTGCCACTGTGTTTCTCACCTTCGTCATCGAAGACTCCCATTAGGTCGATCTCGCCCCAGCGGGGACTGCGTAAAGCAAAACGTATTTTTTTGCCGTTGTCAATAATTTCCGATGGGAGGGTCTGGGTCACCTCGCGAAGTACGCGCCACATAGGAGCACCCCAGCGTCGGGAGGTGAAACCGAATTAGAACACGGCAGGAACAAACCGGGCGGTGTGCGTTAGCCTCAGAGCGTGCGATACAAGACTGGCAGAGACGGGCAGCGCGGAGGCGCAGCGCGTCCTGGGCCACGAGCCCAGGGCTCACGATGACCTCGACCGCGCCGATCGGCGTCGGCCGCCGGCCCACGCTGGGTACTGCCAAGTCGGCGGAGATCTTCACGCGGATCATCACCCACGGGCCCGTCAGCAGGCTCGATATCGGCCGCCTCACCGGGCTTTCGCAAGCCAAGGTCACGAAGACGGTGAGTCCGCTGATCGAAGGCGGTTACGTCACGGTCGGCGAGCATGCGGAGCACTCGTTCCCCGGCCGGCCGGTCCGGCCGTTGAGTGTGGTCCCGCGCTCCATGATCGCCGTCGGGGTCAAGGTCAACGCGGAGGAGATCTTCGCCGTCACCGTGAACCTCGCCAACGAAGTGCTCGGCTCGACGCGCCGGAGACTCAAAAGCCACGACCCGGAGACGACGATCGCGGCGATCGCGACATCGGTGACCTCCCTGATCGAGCAGCTCGGCGATGACGCGACGCACCTCAGCGGCGTCGGCGTCTCGGTGTCCGGAGATATCGACACGAGCACGGGGACCGTCCGGGATTCGCCCCTGCTGAACTGGACCCACGTGCCGCTCGGGAGCGAACTCGCCGAGCGCCTGCGGCTCCCGATCACGGTGGAGAACGACGTCCGGGCCCTTGCGAAGTCGGAGCATTGGTTCGGCGTGGGCAAGGATGCGAGCTCGTTCGCGATCGTCACCATCGGCGCCGGCATCGGGTGCGGGATCTACGTGAACGGCGATGTGGTGGTCGGATCCCACGGTGTCGCGGGTGAGATCGGGCATCTGCCTCTCGCGTCATCCGACGCCGTCTGCGTGTGCGGTCGGCGGGGATGCGTCGAAGCGGTCGCGTCGTCGAACGCCATTCTCGACTCCGTCCGGCGCGGGCGCGGCGAGCCGGAGCTGACCCTGGCGGACGCCATCCGCCTCGCGCACGAGGGCGACCCCACCGCGGTCGACGCGTTCGAGGACGCCGGCACGGCGATCGGCGCCGCACTGGCGGCCACCGTGAACCTCTTCGGGCCCGAGGTCGTCGTGATCGCCGGCGAAGGGGTCATGGACTACGACCTCTATGAGCGTCGCTTCCGTGAGGAGTTCCTCGCGCACGCATTCGGTGCCGCCGCCAACTGTCGCCTGGTCGTCCGCCGCCACACCTTCACCGATTGGGCGCGAGGCGCTGCGGTCGCGGCTCTCCGCGAGGCGATCGCGGTCTCCGCCGGATCTCCCGTCGACTGACCCGATTCGAGGCTCGGAGGTCGGAGCTCACAGCTCGGACTTCACAAAGGCCTCGGCCCGCCCGCATCCGGGCCGCCCGCCGCTGCGGGGCCCGGCTCGACCGGCGCGGAGTCCGTCTGCACCCTGTTGGTGTCGGCCGGGTCCTTCTGGCGCCGGCTGGCGAACAGGAACGGGATGCCGATCAGCTCGACCGCTCCGCCGATGACGAGCGACGTGCCGTAGCCCCAGAGGTCGGCCGCGCGTCCGAGCGCCGGCTGGATGAAGACGCCGCCGAGGCTTCCGAACAGCGAATCGAACGACAGCACGGTCGCACGCTGCTTCGACGGGATCATGTCGTTCAGGTAGGCCTGACGAACCGGCCCGGCCACCGCGAACACGAAACCCCAGATCACCAGGAAGACGACGGCGAGCCAGAACAGGCTGGTCAGCCCCAGCGCCACGAGGATCAGGATGCTCACAAGCGACGCCCCGATCACCGTCGTGGTGCGCTTCGCGAACAGCCCCCGGACGCGCGAGGAGAGTATGCCGCCCGCGATCTGCGCCAACGACAGGATGGCGGCCGCGAGCCCGGCGATCGAGTACGCGGTCTTGTCCCCGTAGAGCTCGAGCAGGTACGGCTGCAGCGCGTAGAAGGCGTAGATCCCGACACCGGAGGCGAACGGCGCCGACAGGATCACCCACCGCACCGACCGCCTGCGCAGCCCGTGATCGATCGATTGCTTCAGCACATTCCTGGTCGCCGCGAGCGGGCGCATCGAGTGGTCGGGTGTGAAGCCCAGGTCTTTCATCACGATGGCGGCGAACACCAGCATGATGACCAGCACCGCGGCCCTCAGGAGGAAAGGCACCCCCAGATTGGTCGCCTGGGCGATGATGCCGCCGAGAACCGATCCGACGAAGGTCGCGATCCCGATGACGACCAGGCCTCGGCCGAACACGGCCTCGAGACTCCCGGCGTACTTGGCGAACGCCAGCGCGTCGACGAGCCACGCATCCACCGCGCCGGAGAAGAACGTGAAGCCCAGGCCGAGCAGCACCGACACGATCGCCCACCAGACGAACGGCGCGTGCCAGAGCCACAGCATCCAGTACAGGCCGGTCGTCACCGACAGGGTGATCGTTCCCAGCAGGTACGACGCTTTCCGTCCGACCGTGTCGGCGACGACGCCCGTCGGAATCTCGAAGATCACCATGCCGGCGGTGAAGAACGCGTTCGCGGCGAACGCCTCGAAGTTCGAGAGCCCGGCGTCGAGCAGGAAGAGCGTATTGATGCCCCAGATCAACGACGCAGCGAGCGTGTTGCCGAGCATCAAGGTCAAGTAGACGCGCTGCACTCGACGAGCCGCCGGATTCATGACCCGCGACCTACCGGCTCATCCCGACTCGTCACCCACGCATGATGGACCCGAACGGGCGGGCATGGCAACGAACGATTCGAAACCGAACTACATTGATGAGTTTTGCTCAGAAGTCTTGCGCGCCGATCTGCGCCAGCGTAGCGTCGCGGCCGCGGATGCGGATCAGCGTCCTCTCAGCGAGCGTGGGGGCAATATGCGAAAGACGATGCGCACGGCGGCGATCGTGACAATGGTCGGAGCACTTTCCTTGACGGCGACCGCGGTGACCACCACGAGCGCGCAAGCCGCAACCGCGCCGCCCATCCTCTCGCTCAAGTTCGGCGTCGACCAGGCATCCCAGCCCGCTTTCCAGTTCGGCGACAACGGGACGGCGAAGATCAATTACGCGACCCTGTCTCGCGGCATCTCGGCCGGAACAGCGGCCGTCTCCGTCACCGTGACGCCACCACCGGGGCAACCGTTGCGGATGGGAGACTACGCCGTCGTAAACGGGAATCAGTCGGACAACACCCAGCCGCAGGTACGGCTCGATTCTGGCGGTCTCACGAGCGGGTTCACCGGGGAGCTCGACATTCGCGACCTGCAGTGGAACACCATCGGCCAGCTCTACACGTTCGACCTCGTGCTGCAGGGCGTCGGCGAGGTCAGCATGAATGAGCCGCAGCCAGGCGGCGTCGATCTGGGCGCACGGACCCTCGCCTTCCCCGCCACCCCGATCGGGTTCTCGAGCGTTCCGGCGCAGCAGGCCGAGTGGCTGCACAACACCACGTCCTCTTCGGTCTCTCTCGGGGCTCCCACCTTCACCGGTGCGGGCGCCGCCGACTTCACAGCGTCTGGAAGCACCTGCCGCAGCACTCTCGCGGCTGGCGCCACCTGTTCGTTCAAGGTCGGCTTCTCGCCGAAGACGGCCGGACCGCGGACCGCGACGCTGCGCATCGCCGTCGGCGGGTCCACGCAGTCGGTGGCTCTGACCGGCGCGGCCGCGATCGGGTCGTCGTCGATCACGACATCGGGTGACGACCCGCTCGATCTCGGCGCCACCAACACCTACGCGAACGGTCCGTACGTCGTTGCGGAATCCATCCGCAACGGCGGGTATGCCTGGACCGCGACCTCCACCGACGCTTCGAAGAACGCACAGGTCGTCATCACACCCATCGGCGGGGGCCCCGCCAACAACGGTCCTCCGCTGACTGCCGGCGTCCACACCACCGCTCCGTGGAACGGCGCGGTCCCGACAGCCCAGTACGGCTTCCAAGTGACGCTGGACAGCCACTCGTGCGGCGCGCCCATGACGGGCACGATCAACGTCCAGAACCTCATCGTCGATGCCCTGGGCCTCGTCGAGATGGCCAAGATCACGTTCTCCGAGCGTTGCGCCGGGCTCCCGAACTCCAACCCGATGACCGGAACGCTGCTCTGGCAGTTGCGCTCGGATTCGGTCGCGCCAGCGGCGCCCAGCGGTGTGACGGTCGGGTCGGGATCGGCGCCGACAATCAGTTGGAAGCCGTCTGCCTCCTCCGATGTGGCGCACACCATCGCAAGAGTCTCGCCCGGCGGCGCGTCCGCCGTGGGCATCCTCAGCGGCGTCCCGCTCTCCGACGGGGCAGCCAGCTCGGCGACGTCACCGACTCTGACGGCCGGTCAATACACGGCGGCGGTCTGGGCTGTCGACACCAGCGGTAACGTCAGCGCACCCGCCACCTCGACGTTCACGGTCGGTACACCGCAAACGCCATACACGGTGCCAAGCGCTCCCACCGCCGTCTCCGCAGTCTCCACGGATGGAGGAGGCGTGATCTCCTTCTCGCCCCCGGTAAGCGACGGCAACCTTCCCATTACTCAGTACGAGATCCGCAACGGCAACACCGGCGCGACCACCCTGGTGCCGAGTACGGCACGGAGGGTCACGGTCACGGGACTGCCCAATGGATTCCATTTCCAGTACACCGTCCGTGCCGTGAACGCGGCCGGCTACGGCGCGCAAGCGGACGTGATCGTGAGCCCCATCGCCTCCAGCACGCCCCCGCCACCACCGCCGCCCGCACCCACCCAGCTTCTCCCGGATCCAGGGTTCGAGTCCGGTGCAGGAGGCTGGAAGGCCTTCGTCACGGGCACCCTCGCGACCGTCGCATCACCCGTCCACGGCGGAACGTTCGCCCTTCGCGTCACGGCGCCCACGGCGTCTCCCGGGCTCGTCGGGCTGACGCAGAACACGGTCGTCGCGAACTCCGTCGCGGGCACCGCATACACCGCCTCGTGCTGGGTGCGCCCGAGTTCCGGCGGGCTCAACATCCGCGCCGAATTCCTCGAGTACACGCAGAACTTCAGCAGCGATATCCACCTGCCAATGACCAGCATCGCCTCACTACCCGTCAACACCTGGACGAAGGTCACCTGGGCGGGCACGGCTCAACGCTCAGGCGAGCGGATGGTGCCCCAGATCTACTCGACGAATCAGACCTCGGCGACCGGCTCGATCACCTACGACGACTGCTCCGTAGTGGCTGGGTGACCGCTGAGCGCCGAAAGCCCGGCGCGACCTACCGCAACGGCACCCATCACTGCAGCAGGTCCGGTGTCAAACCACGACCCGAACTCTGCCGCCGAACAATCGACACACCGCGCAGCAACCCTGCGGAAAAGATGCTGAGTACCATCGCACCGCCTATGGGAACAAGGATGTTCTGTGCGTTTTGGAGATAGTCAGCCTCCGCTGAGGTCAATGCAACGGGTCGACCGGAGTCGGCTCTGGAGTACGTGTTTCCGACCTTTTCAACCATCGTCCCGCGGGGCAGGACGACTGCTCCGGCGGAGAACGTAAGCACAGCAGTTGTTGCCAGCACCAGGAAACTTACGCGGAAAAAGCGAGAACCGCCCCAAAAACCTATGGCGAATAGCTGCCCGATTAAAGCGCTCGATGTAGGCCGCGTGTCTCCTCTAACCGTGAAGTATGAAGCCGCCAACGACAGAGCAAAGAAGACCGCAGCAAGGATGAGAACCCCGCTGTTCAGGAGCACGCTCGACACGCCGGTGAACAGACCCGCGAGACCGAGACCTGCTGCAACCGCGTAAATACCTATCGGGACCCAAGGGAGAATTCTCATCCCGTCACCACGCCCATGCGTAGCCGACGTCCCCCGACATAGAGACCCTCGCTAACACCGATGCGACCGGCAGAACCAGTCCATCAAAAGTCACAGCGAGACGACGTCCGTGAACCGTGTCAGTACTGGCGGCCCGGCCAAGTAGTCGCCCAGTCCGGAAGCGCCGGGCCCAGCCCGCCAGGCGCGGTAGGCCTCGTCATGCTCGAACGACTCCCAATGCTCGACCGCAATCACGTGTGCGGGGTCGGTGACGTCCGTGACGATCTGCACCCCAAGGCAGCCGTCGAACGCGCGCGTGTCCGCGAGGATGTCGAGCAGCGCGCGCGGTCCGTCCTCGAGGTGGTCGGCCGCAAAGCGCATGTCGAGGAGGGAGGTGACAGTCATGCGGGCGACGCTAGCACCAGGACGACGCTCACGGGACGCACGCGCGGCCTCGTTCACCGACACGCCCCCGATCGCCAGGCGCGCGGCTCGATTGCGGTGACACTGGCCACGTGCAGCATCTGCGAATCATCGCCCCCGCCACCCTCGTCGACCAGGTGCTCACGATCCTCCAGGACAACGTGGCGACGACCAACATCGTTCGCATCCCGGATGCAGCCACCCGACCTGCAGGCGACCTGGTGCTCTGCGATGTCGCCCGCGAAGGGTTGAGCATCCTGCTCGACCAACTTCAGCAGCTCGGGGTGCAGCACGAGGGCTCGATCTCCGTCGACGACATCGGCATCGAGATCTCGGATGCGGCGAAGCGCGCAAGCCGCGCCGCCCCCGGGCACGCCGCGGACGCGGTTGTGTGGCAAGAGATCGAGCAGCGCACTCATGAAGAGACCAGCCTCTCTCCCACCTTCCTGACGTTCATGTCCGTCGCCACCATGATCGGTGCGATCGGTGTGGTCTTCGACGAACCCATCCTCATCGTCGGCGCGATGGTCGTCGGCCCAGACTTCGGCCCGCTTGCTGCGCTCTCAGTGGGCATCGTGCGGTGGCGACGCCGGATGATCGCTCAATCCGTCCTCGCACTCGCCGTCGGGTTCGCCGTTGCTATCGTGATCACCATCCTGTTCACCTTGCTGCTCACAGTGCTGCACCTGATGTCACCCGCCGACCTGCTGCGCTCCCGGCCTCTGACTGATTTCATCTGGAGACCGAACGTGCTCAGCTGGGTGGTCGGTTTCCTCGCCGGCATCGCCGGCCTACTGTCTCTGTCCACCGCGAAGTCGGGCGCCCTCATCGGAGTGCTGATCTCGGTGACGACGATTCCGGCCGCCGCGAACGCCGCTGTCGCCCTCGCTTACGGGGCCACCGAGCAGTCCGTCGGTGCGCTCATCCAGTTGGTCATCAACCTCGCTGCGATCACACTCGGCGGGGTGGCGACCCTGATTGTGCAGCGCGTGATCCAGCGACGGCGAGCAGCACAGGCGATCACCGGGTGATCCCCGGCACACTCGCTCTGAGTCGACGGGCGACCTGAACGAAGTCGTTGACGATCGGGCGCATGCGATCTCGTCGGGCGATAAGCGCCCACCGTGCAGGCTCAGCGTCAGACAACGGCACGTACGATACGCCCGGCCAGGGGTAGTAGCGGCGGCCCTCGTCCGGGACGGGGCACAGCGCCTCAGCGACGAAGCGCCGCCACCGCGATCCTGGTCGCTTCGGCCAGGAGAGCGTTGTCCGGCACAGCGTCGGGGGTGTCCTTGCGCGAGAAAGTGACGACGATGACCGGTGCGCGGCCGATCGGGTAGACGACGGCGATGTCCGCGCGGACGCCATACTCTCCCGTGCCTGTTTTGTCGGCCACGGGCCACGCGGCGTCGACGCCGGCACGGATCGTGGCGTCCCCGGTCGTGTTGTCCAGCATCGTGTTGCGAAGCAGGACGCGATCGGCGGTATCCAGGGTCCGGTCCAGAACGACCTCGCGCAGGTCGGAGGCGAACTGGGCTGGAGTGGTCGTGTCGCGCGGGTCGCCGGGCACGGCTTCGTTCAATTCGGGCTCCACGCGGTCGACATTCGTGGTCCGATCGCCGATGCTGCGCAGCCACTGCTCGACCGACTGGGGTCCCCCGAGCCGAGCGACGAGCAGGTTCGCTGCCGTGTTGTCGCTGAAACGGAGCATGGCGTCGAGCAGCTCGCGCACGGTCATGCCGGAATCGACGAACCGACTCGTGATCGGCGCGTAGTCCAGCAGATCGCCTTGCGTGTAGTGGACGACGGTGTCGAGCTCGGAACCCGAGGAGCGCGCCAGTACGGCCGCTGCGATGAAGACTTTGTTGGACGAGGCGAAGGGGAAGCGCACATCAGGACGGTAGGACGCACTGCGGCCGGTGCCGGTGTCGACCGCCTGCACACCGAGAGTCGCGTCATGGGAGCGTTCGAGTGCGGCGAAGGCCCGTGCGGTAGCGGCAGAGCCTGACACCTGCGGGGCGTCGCTGACCGCGGAAACGGCATCGGCGGGAGCCAGGACGGCGGTCGACAACGGGACGGCGGCGAGTGTCGCAGTCAGAGCTGCCAGGGAGATGCGGAGGATTCGATTGCGAGGTCTCATGGGCCCAGCCTCACTCGTTGCGGACATCCCGTCGAAGACCGTTTCGCGCCGAACCATGCGCAAAGCGCATTGATCTAGGCTGCAACGATGGATATGGTCGCGGCCTGCCGGGTGCTACTCGAGGTCGACGAGCGTGGATCGGTCACCCGTGCAGCCGCCGCCTTGCGAATCGCCCAGTCCGTGGCGAGCAGACGCATCCTGGCGCTGGAGAAGCATTTCGGTTCGCCGCTGCTTGAACGAAACGCCCGTGCAGCCGTGCTCACTCCGTTCGGGCGCGACGTGCTGGGGGCGGCCCGCCGATTGGTGCTGCTGGCCGATGAACTCGAGCTCGATGTCGAGCGGGCGCGGCTTCGACCGGTGACGATCGGCGTTCCAGAGGATTGCACGACCCGCGACCTGGCCGTCGCAGACGCCGCTGCCAGAGAGGCAGGGCTCCGCATCGAATTCGTGGGGGCGCCGCCTCAACGCCGCGCACAGCTCATCTCCACGCTGAGCGTGCGCGTCGCCGCGCTGGCCGTGCCCTCCGACGAGGCCCTCTGGGTCGCAGAACTCGGGGCGGCCGGTAGGCGCCCCTCCGATCGCCCGCTGCGACTGGCAAGCCTGCGTCCGAGCCGGCACATACGGGCGCCGCGAGACGGTATCGCCGGCTCATCCATCCATATCGGCCCCGAAGACGATCTGCCTCACATCCGCGACGTCCTCACTCGGGCTGCATTCGCCGGCGGACTCATCCCCGGTCAGATCCAGGTCGACACCTCGACCACGTCAGCCCTCGCAGCAGTGCTCGCCGAGGGCGACCTGCTCCTCTGCACGGAAGCCGAATCACTCGATCTCGGGCTCCACTGGCGCCCCTTCACCGGGCTGGACCTCAACCGCGGCTTCACACTCGCGGGCGACAGCGCCCACGACGTGCGTGCGGTTCGCGAGAACCTCGAGGACGAAATCGCCGGCGCGCTCGGAGCGAAGGTCGTTTCGCGGGATCCGGAGACCGCGGATGCGTGACGAACGACGGATAGCGGGCGTCCGGGCCCAACTGGCCGAGGCGGGTCTGCGCGCCTCCATCGTCGTGCGCGAGCTCGACTCCGGCCAGCAGATCACCATCGACGATGATGTCGTCACCCCCGCGGCCTCACTCGCCAAGCTGCCGATCGCTCTCTCCGTGCTCGAACGCGTCGCTGACGGGCGCATCGACGGCGGCATGCAGGTGACGGTCCCTCCAGGGGATCCGGCCGAAAGCACCCCGGGCACCGGCAGGTTCCGCCATCCCGCGACCATCGCCGTCGATGACCTTGTGTCCCTCGCCCTCACGATCAGCGACAACGGCGCCGCCGATGCCCTGCTGCGGCTCGTGCCGGCCGATGAGGTGATGGCTGATCTCAACCGCATGGGGATCCGCGGAATCACGGTGCGGCACCCGTTCTCCGAGCTCAGCGACACGCCACTCGAGCGGTTCGCTCCTGCCGAGGCCCACTTGGCACAGGCGCTGGCGATCCGGGCCAGCACCCCCACGCAGGGCCACCCCATACGCCAGCTCGACATAGCGAGGACCAACACGCTGACGGCTCGCGGATTCGCGGACCTCTTGGTCGCGATCTGGAACGAGCGAGGGGTGAGCCACGAAGCTGGCGCACGCCTCCGCGAGCACCTGGGCGGCAACATGTTACGTCACCGGCTGGCACCGGACCTGGCGTCCGATGACGCGCGATGGTCCTCGAAGACCGGCACCCTCCTGAACCTTCGGCACGAAGCCGGCGTCCTCGAACACCGCGACGGCTCACGTTTCGTCGTCGTCGCGCTCAGCACCTCGATTGTTCCCGCCTCTACCCAGCCGGCTGCCGAAGCAGCGCTCGGCGCGGCCACCCGCCAGCTCCACGAATGGCTGCGGGCGTAGGCGACTGAGCGCGTAGAAGGCCACTCGAAGGTCCTCGCCTCCGTGACTGTGACGACCTGATGAGGCGAATGGGTCGACCCATCTCCGCGAAGACCGAGGTCGGCTCAGTTGTGGGGTTTTGTGGTGTGTGGGCAGGCCTGGGCAGAAAAACCCCCAGAATCACTGAGATTCCGGGGGTTCGGTGAGCGGAGACGGAGGGATTTGAACTCTTTTCTGGGACCCCCAGAGGTGTCGCATCTGGCGGAGATCCGCGTGATTTCGCGACCAATCAGAACAGCGTGACCTCAATAGTTCTCTCGTGATCTCGACCAAGCGTCGGCACTAAGGTGGGCAAATACTATGTCGCGCAGACCGGCCTGAGCGCATCACAGGCAGGGGCGCCGCTGCCGACAAAGGTCGAACCCGCAAAGCCCTACAAGCCCGCGACCGGGCCCGATTAAGACCGCGGCATCGGAAGATAGACGGAGGGTGGCAGATCATGGCGGTGGCATGGACTTCTGAGTCCGGCCGCCACACGGTCCTGAACGAGAGGGCGTCTCCCGTACGGGAGGCGCCTTTTGGCGTGCCGCGGCGGGGGCTGGGCCGCTATAGTCCTCTCACCCGGGGAGAGGAGCGCCGCACATGCCGCCTCGATCGCTGCGCAGGATGGGCGCGCCGTCCGCGCTCCCGCTGGCCGCACTGGCACTGATCGTTCCGTTGGCGCTGAGCGGCTGCACTCCGGGCGCGGCGGTGAGTACTTCGCGCCCGGAATCGAGCGGGACTGCAGCCCCGACCGCGACCGCAGCGCCGACATCGCTGACGCTCGACTGCGGAGCGCTGGTGAGCCCGAGCGACCTCACGACCCTGCTCGGGCCCGCGGCGGCTCCGTCGGAGGACCACGAGTCTGTGACCGACACAGAGGCCGCGCGCGGACCCCTCGCTCTCCCCGCGGCGGGCGGGGGCGCCTGCACCTGGACGGCCGGCACCGCCTCCCTGAAGGTGCGGATCCTGCCGCATGCGACGAAGGCGTGGGCGATCCTGTCCGGCGAGCACGGATCCACGCCGGGCGCCCCCTACGAAGGCGGCGAGTCCCGCGGCGGCGATTGCGACTTCACCACGAGCTCCTTCTGCCAGACGAATGTGCTCGTCGCCGAGGCCTGGCTCGCGGTCGAGGTATCGGCCGGGGCCGGCGCCGGGTTCACCGAGCAGGTGTTCCACGACATCGTCCAGCGCATGCTGCCTGTGACGGCGAACGCCGTCGCGGGCGCGCCGCTGTTGCCGGCGATGAAGGACATCGGCTGCGAGGACGCGGATCTCCTGGCGCACATGAAGTCGGCCCTCGGCCTTCAGTCGGTTGCGAACGGGGGCATCGAGGTGATGTTCCGGATCGATGACGCGCCGTTGTTCATCGATCGTCTGAGCGTCTGCCAGTTCCAATCCGATGACGTCGAGGGCTTCGGTCACCTCGGGAGCGTCTCGGTGCTGCACGGCGCAACCGACGAATACGCGGTGGAGCGCTCGGCGGTGCTCGCAGCGAACCCGACGGCGTCCGGCGCGACCATCACGGTGAAGGATCAAGCGGTACCCGCGCTCGTCTGGAGCGCGACGTCCGGCGGCGTCACAGAGGGCGTCGCGGACACGCTCGTCGGCGATACCTGGATACAGTTCCGCGGCAACGGCCAGGACCCGCAGGCCTGTGCAGACGTCGTGGAGTGGGTAGCGAACCACCCGGCCAAGACCGGTTGAGGCCCCAACGCCTAAGGCGGCGCGAGCATCACCTTGGCCGCTGCCCGCGCAAAGTGATCGACGCCCGACTCACCGCCGCAGCAGACCCGGCCTGACACCCGCGCGACGCGGTCACCACCGCCCGGAAGCGTGCACCGAAAGCGCGACGCGCATCCGATGGCCAGGGACAGCAGCGCGAGCGTCACCTCGGCCCGCTGACGGCGCAGGGGAGTGGTGTCAGGAGCCCGGATACCGTTGAGCCATGCGGAAATGGAGCTGGGCTCCCCTTCGACAAACGCGACGAGGTCATGCGGCACCCCACGACGACCGGTCTGCAAGCACGCCATCTGATCAGCGATTCGATACTTGGCTGCGGGCGCGTTGCCGCCTCGGGCAGGCAAAGCCTTTCGAGTGAATCGCGGTCCGCTGCCCTTGTGCTCTCTCACCTCGAGTACTGAAGGGTACTGCTTGCCGACATACCTGGTACTGAACGTCACCGGTGACGACGCACGCCCTGCTAGTGTCATACAGCTTTCGCGTTGTTGGTCGACGAGCGATCGACCAGCCAATTTGGGGGATCTTTGGGGATGTTGAGGCGCGTTTCTGCTGGAGTGTGTCCGTGAGCGGGCGCACGTGTGCGAGTGCGACCCTGCTGGCGATCGCTTTGACTCTGGGTGTCACCGGCTGCTCTCCATCGCAAGAATCTAACTACCAACGCACGGGCTCTTCCTCCAGTCCGAGGCATTCATCAGCGTCTGCGTCGCCGCGTCCTTCGGCACCCCCGACGAGCAGCACGCCAACCTCGACAAACACGAACTCGACACCAGCGCCTAAGAGTTCGACGCCCAGCGACGCCGCCGCTCTCGCCGTCAAGGCGTGTGAGGCCATCCGCCCAGGCCTCTCCGCGGATCGGGTCGCTGTCGCTACCCCCCTGGCAGTGCAGGCAGCCGCGATCGACTCCAAGTGGGCACCGCTCGCCACGCGTCTGACGTTTGTACGAGACCACCCAATCGACCCGAATACCGGGCAGGGCCCGCAGCAAACCATTGATGACTCGCACGCCGCCGCCGCCGCCTGTGACACCCTCGCCCACGTCCCCGTGGCCAACGACTGATCCCACTTAGCCGCTCGCGATCTCCAGCTCACCAGAAAGACACCGAATGAGAACACCACGACCTCGGGGGCGGCTGCGTCAAACCTTCGCGTCAATCGTCACCGCCGTTGCCCTGGCCGTTGCCGGACTCACGATATCGGTCCCAACAGCCGCCCAGGCTGCCGACTGCGGGGCTCCCTGCGTGGGCGTGCCGGCAAGCGCGGCCGGCGCCGCGGCCCAGCTCATCGCCGACAACAAGGCCAACAAGTTCATCGTCGAGATGGCCGAAGCCGACATCATCCCCAAAGAGATCCAGCCGATCGCCGACGGGTCGATATCGCAAAACCCCGGATGCGGCATCGATGCCCGCACCCTGCAGATGCTGGTGATCATCATCCGCCGATACGGGTCAGTGCAGATCAGCGACCTCAGCCGCCGGTGTGCCAACGACGGAACGGCGACGTGCACTAGCAACCCCTCCTCTTACCACTGTGTGCCGTACGGCAACGTCAACGCCGTCGATATCACTTACGTAGGCGGGGACAGGACCCGTGGAAACGACGCCGCGTCCTCCGGCCTGCTGACCTTCCTAGACACCTTCCTCCCCGCCGGCTCACGCGCAGGCCAGATCGCCAACAATTCGGGAGCCAGAGGCGTCTACTGCGGCAACTACGCGATGCCGTCCCTCGGTAACATCTCTCGCTTCGCCGACGACTGCGACCACCAACACGTCGACCTCGCAGCCAGCACCGGCCAACTACGCAATATCAACACCACTACGCCCGGATCCCTTCCAGCTGCCAATGGCGTCACACCGCTGGTGCTCCCCTCGGGGCAGCTTGCGCTTTACACCGTTCGCAGCGACGGCAATCTCTGGGGTGCCACCCAGCAGTCCGCGGGCGGTAATTTCGCTGGCTGGCAACTCATTGGCGGCAGCAACGGGTCTCTCGTTGGTCGACCTGCCGTAATTCGAACGAACGCTGGCCTGATCGCGGCATACGCACGCACAACCGCAGGAACGATCGTCGGCACGAGCCAAACTGCTCCCGGCGAAAACTTCTCTCCGTGGCAAACAGTTGGAGCCAACGGCGGAGGCATTGCCAGCGACCCAGCGGCCCTCCAGCTCCAGTCGGGTGTCATCGCGATCTATGCGACTACTGCCGGACAGACCGTTGCGGGTGTCGCCCAAACGAGTCCGGGCGGAAATTTCGGTACCTGGCAGGCGATCGGGAGTTCGCCGATCGGCCTGAAACTACGCCCCGCAGTCGTTCAGCTCGCGGATGGCCGGATGGTCATCTACTCTCGCAGCACTGATGGACACATCTACGGAAGCGGACAGACCGCCGCCGGGGGAAACTTCCAGACCTGGTCTGGAATCGGTTCCAGCGGCGCAGGAATCGACGGCGAGCCAATCGTCTCCGTCGGAACAGACGGACGCATCAGCGTGTACGCCATCGCGGCTGGAACGCTGGCTGGAGTAACACAGCCTGCAGCAGGGCAGTCATTCGGCGCGTGGGTCAATTACGGCAACGGTGGAGCTACGCTCGTGTCCACTCCCTCCCTCATTCCTCTGTCGACTGGGGCGCTCGCGCTTTACGCAAGCGTCAGCGACAAGAGCGTGAAGGGAACCGTGATCACGCCTGGGCAGACGTCTGCAGCTGGATGGGCCGAAATCGGAACGGGTGCATCCGTCGTGACAGCGGTGACAGCGAAGCAGACTCAAAGCGGCCTGATCGTCGTCTACGGAAACACCTCGGATGGCACTGTTACGGGCAGCAGTCAGAGCACGTCCGGAGGATCATTCGGCGTCTGGATCCCGATCCTCTAGGACCAGACCGACGAGAACCTCCTGGCGCGGGCACGGCGGCCGTCGCCGCCAACACAACCCAGGAGGTTCTCGTACTCCGCCTCGTGTCTACGGCGCGGCAATACACCAGCCTGAGGTATACCCGCATGAGGTAACCCGTTATCCAGTCCGGCTTTGGCGGCTCTAGAGATCGGCGCGGACAGGATGTTGGCCACGAGGATACGGCATCGGCCGCGATGCCAGCACACGTGCAGGAGCGGCTTCCTGGAGTATCTCTCCAGGGTGGGCAGCTCCAGAACGGTATAGACCGATTCGATCGTGTCATCCCCCGAACCGAGCAACCAGGTGATTCCGATCGATAGCGCGTCGACCAGGTCTTCGTTTTTCGAACAGTTCCTTTCCTCCTGGATAGAGGCACTTCCGACGGCGAACGCACCCTCGACGAAAGTTTCGACCTCGTCGCGGTAGTAGTCGGGGTCCCCTTCGTCGTGCTCGAAGACGACGGTCGTGATTGACAAGATGTCCGTGAGGCGGAACCACACGGCTCCCCCGGGGCCGATCCTGGTTTCGTTCGTGTCCACATCGCCGTAGTAGTCGTCACTGGCGTTCGCCGGATGACGCCCTTTTCTGTTGACCGTCTGACCAGCCCTGATGTGCGTGGACACGGTGACGACGTAGATCTCGTAGGAGTTCGAACCGGGAATGACAACGAGAGAGATGGAGACGAGATGGAAGTGCGAACCGGCAGAGAAAGAAAGGCTGCGAGCAAAGCAAAGAGAGACACAACGAACAGCAAAGGCTGCGAGCAAAGCAAAGAGAGACAGAACGAACAACAAAGGCGAATGCACGTACGCACTTTAAGTGGAAGGCGCTGCTGCGCCCGGAATGACAGGGGTCGGATGTAAACCAGGTTGCATGGCAAAACCTCGAAGTTCGGCCACGCGGAAACGACGCGAAGTGTCGTTTGCGAGACAGCGCCAAGCGCACGACGCGACGGCAGTGCAACGGGCCGAGCAGCGGATTCAGCGCGAGGCAGACCGGCGCACGGCTGACTCACTCGGAGAGCTCGAGTCCCGTTGGGGCGGACGCGACCGAGCCATCGCCTATCTGCGTGGACTCGCTCATTCGCTTGACGAACTACGTCGTCAGGACCAAGCGTTGCTTCACAGCTCTGGTTCACCGTGCCTGGTGTGAGTTTGTTCCTGAGCCGTGCCAGGAGCTGGGTCATTTATTTACATTCGCTGGTGTCCCATTCGAGGAGATCTCGCTCTTCTGAGTAGCGCCACTTCCACCCCAGCTTCTCACCTGCCCTCCCCCCACTCGTCAGACCTTGTCGGGTGAGAGCGATCCACGGAGCGTAGAAGTAGCCCATGTGGCTTTCGCCCTCACGCCAGCTATCTATCAACCAGTTCCAGAACTTTGCGTTGGACGCTTTCGGAAAGTCCTCCTGCGCAAACGGCGAAAGCTCGGCGAGACCACCCGCGAAGAGGGTAGCGATGCATCCGAGCTCGCCAGCACGCGCGGAGTTCCGATCGGGAGCGCCCAGAGACAACCACACGATATTTCGCACGTCGTTCGCGCTGATCCAGTCGTCCGTGCCGTTGAGTAGCACATTTTCCATGAGCGAGAGTTCGCGGTAGTGGATCTCGCCTCGAGGTGGGATACGTTCAACCATCGTCACTTTCCCGGTTCGCCGACGTGGATCTTAGTCCCTTTCGGTATCCCTGGGCCGCGGATTTCGATGGTGGGGTCTCCGGAACGTGAATCGTTGCGTCATTGGACCATCGTTCCGTCGTCAAGCGCGTACTGCTGTATTGAGTATCCTCCCTTTGTACTAAGCGAGCGGCCAGGGCTGGCCCCTGAGTGATCGGACAAACAGCTCCTCGAGTTGCGTCACGTCGGAGACGACGGGTTTGGTGCGCCCGATAGGTAGCGCGCTGATCGTTGCCGGTAGCCCTCCGAGGTGGCCGGCGCTAGCTTGGCTCCAGCACGGGTTGCTGATGCGAGTGAGCTCAGGCCATCGCCGCAAGCCTTGAAGCCGTAGCAGTTTGGATTGCCCTCGTCGGGGGTGAAGCGATCGGGCTGCGTATTCACGACGTCGACCCTCGCCGTCGACGGATCACAGTGACGGTCAACGCCGTCGAGGTCGCCGGGGTCATCGAGATCGGAACACCCAAGACGCATAAGCGACGCGACGTTTCCTATCCCCCAATGACGCTTCACGACCTCCGCCACACCGCCGCTTCGCTCGCCATCAGCTCCGGCGCCAACGTCAAAGCGGTCCAGCGCATGCTCGGGCACGCCTCCGCCGCGATGACCCTCGATCTCTATGCTGACCTCTTCGACGACGACCTCGATGACGTCGCCATGCGCCTGAAGGCGGCCGTCTCCGCCACAGATGTGGGCAAAATGTGGGCAAGCCCGACTTCCACGACGTGAAAAACCTCCAAAATCGCTGGGATTCCGGGGGTTTCGATCGGCGGAGACGGAGGGATTTGAACCCTCGGTCCCCTTACGGGGACTCCACCTTAGCAGGGTGGTGCACTAGGCCGAACTATGCGACGTCTCCAGCGCGCTCGCGAGCGAACGCACGACGACCATCATAACGGACGATGCCGGAGCGTCCTGACACCTTCCGTTCAGGATGGACGGCTGACAGAGGTGACGGGCGGGAAGCATGCCCTCGGGTCCACATGCCTCCGCGCCCGTCGGGAGCCGTGCGTGGCTCCACGGGTCCGAAGAGGCCGCCCCCGGTGACCTCTGCGGACGAGTCGAAGTGGTCGTCGACGCGGGGTCTGGGCGGGAAGACGAGGAAAGAGTACCTCGCAGAATCCCGTCGGGGAAGAGGAAGTCGCTGGCGAATGTGCGGTTATGCGCCAGTCGGAACGTTCAGCGAGGCGGTGCCGATGATCTGCGCGACGAGCATGATCGTCCAGATGGCGGCCAGCGCGAAAGCGACGACGTAGGCCGCGATCGCCGCCCACATCGGGGCGAGGCCACGCCCACCGGCGACACCGCGGACGACGACGCTGCGGCCGATCGGATACACGAGGGTGAGGAACGACCACGCCCAGTGGAACGGTCGCTCGACACCGCGGCGGGCGAGCTCCCGGTAGTCCAGCCAGGAGAACACGATCAGCGCCGCGCCGATCAGCCAGTTGATCCCCATCACGAGGAAGTACATCGGTCCGCCGAGGAGGGCGAACGGGTTGGTGATGTGAAGGGTGGTGCTCCCCGCCTCCTGGCGGAACAGCGGTTCCGGATGCAGCAGGAAGAGGAGGAGGCCGCTCAGGAGCGGCAGCACGGCGACCAGCCAGATCCAGACGGTGTAGATCGGCGTATCCGCGGGTAGCGGCCGGCGCGTCGGCGCTCCGTACACCGGCGCGGCCGGGGCGGGCGGCGGGGACGCGAGCTGGTCCGTCCAGCGGACGCCGTCCCACCAGCGCACCGCACCGGAACCGTACGGGTCCGGATACCAGCCCGGTGCCGGGGCGACGCCGTCCGTCATCGTCAGGAGTCCTTGCCGACGGCCGGCTCCCCGACGAACTGGTGCGACTCGGAGGCGAGCTCGGGCCAATCTTCCGGGTCTGAGATCCGCACCCACGACCCCTTCGCATCGCTGCGGCCGGCGGGGACGGGGGTGGCGACCTCCCGCTCCACGAGGTCGTTCGTGCGGCCGGCGGGCAGATCGAGGACGAGGTCGGTTCCGTCCTGGTAGGCGAAGAGTCGCCCGTGCACGTGGAGACCGGTCGCGGTCACCGAGACGTCGAGGTCGGGGTCCTCCAGAAGCTGTGCCGCGAGCAGCTGAAAGAGCGGGGCAGGGCTGTCGGTCATGCGATTCCCGTCGGTCGAGGAGGCGTCGGATCCGAGCTCGGTTCGAGCCGGTGGATGCTGCCGATCGTATCGCGAAGTCGCCGAATCCCCGGCGCAGTGCGTGCTATCGCGGCGGTCCGGGCGGGGTTAGTGTCTGCCCGAGCAGGCATCCAGGGAACGCCCGCCCGACGAGGGAGGCAGCGATGACACGCGAGGCCCAGCTACGCGGACGCTTCGACCAGTGGTTCCAGACTGAGGTCATCGATCCGATGACCGACTTCAGCGACTCCAAGCAGGAATGGCGGCGGCTCGTGTCGGAGCTGTTCGGGACGTTCTTCCTCGTGCTGGTCGCCGCGGGCGGAGGGATGATCGGCCAGGCGTTCCCCGGCAGCATCAGCCGGCAGGCTGCGGTCGTCGCCCCGGGGCTCATGGTGATGGCGATCATCCTGTTCATGGGCAAAGTGTCCGGCGCCCACCTGAATCCGGCGGTGACGCTCGCGTTCTCGCTCCGGCGGGACTTCCCGTGGTGGCGTGTCCCCGGCTACATCGCGATGCAGCTGCTCGGGGCGACACTCGCGGCCTGGTTCCTGCACGCCGTCGTCGGGGTGTCCGCATCGTACGGATCGAACTATCCGGGCGAGGGCGCCGACGGTGTCCAAGCCTTCTGGATGGAGCTGGTCCTCACTCTGGGGCTCGTCAGCGTCATCCTGGGCACGGCCTCCGGGGCCCAGAACATCGGCGTCGTCGGCGCCCTCGCGGTCGGTGGTTACATCGCACTGGCCGGACTCTGGGCGAGCCCGATCTCGGGAACGTCCATGAACCCCGCGCGCACCTTCGGCCCCGACCTGATCTCTCTCGACTTCAGCGACTACTGGGTCTACGTCGCCGGCCCGGTGGCCGGCGCCGTGCTGGCGGTCGGCTTCGCGTTCGTGCTGCGCGGTTACGGCGGCGGCCGGAGTGGTTCCGCCGCGGCGCAGGGCGACCTGGGCACCGAATTCGACCGGCCGGGCCAGGCCTGAAGGCAGCGCGCCGCGATAGGATCCCGTTGTCCGACGACGACCTCGTCGCCGGTGCTCGAAAAATGGGCACGAAGCCGCCCGCGCCGGCGTGCGAGACACATACGGAATCCGTTCTCCGTACGTCTCGAAAGGCTTCAGCATGCCCTCGGTATCCGCCCACGTCGCCGTTGCGCTTGCCGCACACACCCAGCACGCCTTCGGCGTCATGGGCAACGGCAACGCCCACTTCCTCGACGCGCTGGTCCGCCAGGGCGACGTCCGCTACACGGCCATGCGTCACGAAGCGGGCGCGGTGGTCGCCGCCGATGCGTTCCATCGCGCCACCGGGAGCCTCGCCGTCGCGACGGTCACCTACGGCGCCGGTTTCACGAACACGCTGACGGCGCTGGCCGAGGCGGCTCAAGCGCGCATCCCGCTCATCCTCGTCGTCGGGGACGAGCCCACCTCCGGGCCGCGACCGTGGGACGTCGATCAGGTCGCCCTTGCGGCGGCCGTGGGGGCCCGTACGTACACGGTGGGTCGGGCCGACGCGGTCGCGACCACCGCGATCGCTGTGGAGCACGCCCTGGCGTATCGGTCGCCGAGCGTGCTCGCCATCCCGTACGACGTGGCGACCTCCGACGCCGGACCGATCCCGTCGGCCCCCGCACTCTCCCTGCCCGCACCTCTTTCACCCACCGATGCGTACACATCGGCCCGGATCGAGGCGGCGGCCGCTGCCCTCGCGAAGGCGGAGAGGCCGCTACTGCTCGCCGGCCGCGGTGCCTGGCTGGCAGGTGCAGGGCGAACGCTCGGCGAACTCGCCGAAGCGACGGGTGCGTTGACGGCGACGACCGCCCTCGGTCGGGGCGTCTTCCCCGACTCCCGCTACGACCTCGGCGTCACGGGCGGCTTCGGCGCCGAGGAGGCGATGCGACTTGTCGGCACAGCCGATGTCGCCGTCGTGTTCGGGGCCGGGCTCAACCAGTTCACGATGCGTTTCGGCAGCCTGTTCGCGCCCGATACCCAGGTCATCCAGGTGGATGTGGCCCCCTCGGCGACCCATCCGCAGGTCAGGAGCTACCTGCGGGGTGACGCGGATGTGATCGCCCGACGGCTGCTCGACAGTCTCCCGCAACGGGACGCGCGCTCCGGCGGTTGGCGCGAACAGGTCGACGTCGCCGCGGCACGTACGCAAGACCCCGGAGACCCGCTGGCGGCGGACGGCCGCCTCGATCCCCGCTCGGCCGCGTCTCGCATCGCCGAGCTCCTGCCGGAGAACCGGGTCGTCGTCTCCGACGGTGGGCACTTCATCGGCTGGGCGAACATGTACTGGCCTGTCGCCAGCCCGGATCGCATGATCATGGTGGGTACCGCGTACCAGTCGATCGGCCTCGGCTTCCCGAGCGTGGCCGGGGCCGCCCTGGGCGTGCCTGACGCGACAGTGGTGCTCACGACGGGCGACGGCGGCGGGCTGATGGCCCTGTCCGACCTCGAATCCGCCATCCGCGTCGCAGGAGGCCGCGGCCTCGCGGTGGTCTGGAACGACGGCGCGTACGGGGCCGAGGTGAACCTCTACGGCCTCAAGGGCCTGGCGCAGGAGCCCATGCTCATCCCCGAAGTCGACTTCGCCGGCGTGGCGCGGGCGATGGGAGCGGAGGCAGTCGTCGTCCGCACCCTCGATGACCTGGATGCGCTCGGCGAATGGACCGCGCGACCCGCCGGCGAGCGCCCCTTCCTGCTGCTCGACCTGCGCATCTCCGGGTCGGTCGTCGCTCCGTACCAGGAGGAGATCATCCGGGTGAACAGCTGAAGCCTGCTCCAGTGGAGGGTAGCGCGGCGCCGCGACAGCGTGGTCAGGCCACGCGCGACGCACGGGGGGCGCGGGAGACGACGACGGTCGTGATCGCCAGGACGACGATACCGATCGCCTCGACGATGACCGTCTGGGGAACCAGCGTGAAGTCCCACGACTCCGTGATCCCGAACAGCCCGACCGTGAGGGCGAGCAGCAGCGCGGCGAGGCTCGCGATGAGGAACAACAGGCTGAGCACCGTCGTGATGCGCAGCAGCGTGCCCCGCGTGAGCAGCATCCCGATCGCGAGCACCAGTCCCGCGATGCCGTTGAGCACGAAGAGCACGCCGAGCAGGCCGCCCACTCCGACGAAGAGCAGGGAGAGATGGATGCCTCCCGCCAGGGCGAGGAGGATCGCGCTGAGGATGCGCAAGGCCAGCACTGGGCCGCGGCTCCATTCGGTCATGAGGGACACCTGCTTCCATTTCGGCCCCCGCGATGGAGGCCTCCCATCGAGAACACGAGATACGCTCCCGGATAGTTCACCCGAAAGCGGAGAAGAACCGATCGCGGAAGGCATCCATCCGCCACACCGGCGCCGTGCGCGACGGCAGCATCCCCGGGTCCCACTCCCAGGACGAGATGCGGCTCATCACGGTCGGGTCCTTGGCGATGACACTGATCGGGACGTCGTGATTGGCGCCCGCGCCGCTCACCACGCTGGCGGGCTGGTGGTCGCCGAGTACGACGAGCACCAGGTTGGGGTCGTCGAACGTGGTCAAAAACGAGAACAGAGAGTTCAGCGAGTACTGCACCGACTCCCCGTACAGCTGCTGGACGTGCTTCGGGTCCTGCCAGACCACACTCGGCGGGAGGCCCTGCGCCGGTTGCGGGTCGTAGACGGACCCGTCGCCGATCGAACTCCAGGGCACCAGCTTGGGCAGCGGCGTCCACGGCGTATGCGAGGACACGAGGTCGATCTCGGCCATGACCGGCGCGTGCGGTTTCGCCAACTCGTGCTTCTGGAAGTACGCCCAGGTGTATTGGTCCGGAACGCGCGCGTAACTGAACCGCGGACCCTGGTAGCCGACGTTGGTTCCGTTCAGCTGCTGCTCGTAGTGGTAGAACGAGCTGCCCACCGGCCACGGCTTGGTGTCGGAGGGGACGTCGCTCACCGTTCGCCAGCCGGCCTTCCGGAATGCCGCGCTGAGGGTGAAGCGGTCGCTTGCGGTGACCTGGTCGTACTTCTGCTGGGAGTCGATCCACAGGCCCGTCTGGAGGGTCGAGTGCGCGAGCCAACTAATGCCCCCGAAGGTCGAGGAGGTGAGGAAAGCGCTGCGCTCGGAGTATCCCTTCGCGGCGAGCTCCGTGTTGCCGCGACGAAGGACCGCCGCCACCCCCGGAGAGAAGGTGGACCCCTGGACGGCCGTCTGCCCATAGCTCTCGACGAACGCGACGATCACGTCCTTGCCGCGTAACCCGGTGAGGAGGTCGGACCCGGGCAGCGTGGCGTAGGGGTCCGAGCCGGCGGCGTGCGCGAGCGCAGCCTGATCTCGCGCGGTCGCCACGGCCTCCCGGGTCTTGTCGATCCCGGTCGTGACGGTGTCGGCGGCCGCGACCGGCTCGCCGGGCACGAGTTGCACGCCGAACAGCGCGACGACCAGCCAGCCGGCAGTGACCGCGGGCGCGGCGATCAGCACCGCACGGCGGTACCGGCCGAGGAGGCGCGTGACTCGCAGAAGCGCGGCGGCGACCAGCGCGACAGCGGCGACGATGACGACGCCCGCCAGCACCAGCAGCGCCGCGGCGCCCACCGGCCCCGTGGAGTCGCTGACGACGCCGTAGCCGTCGGACAGCTCGGGCCAGCCGCTCACCGGGTCGAAGGGGCGGCCGACCGTGGTGGTGAAGGCCCGGTCCAGACCGCTCAGGAGGGCGGTGAGCACCAGCAGGACGGCGACGACCACGGCGACCACGCGTCGCGCCGTCCGCCACGGCAGGAGTACCAGCAGCGCGACGGCCAGAACGGCCTCCAGCGGGATGCGAACCAGCGCGAGCGCCGAGTCGGTGGCGATCAGCCCGGGCGCGAGGGTGGCGAGGACCACGACGACGACCGAGAGCACGTCGAGCAGCCGGGCGAGAGCCCGGCGGAGGCGGGGGCGGGGCGTCCTGCGTCCCGGCGTCATGCGTCCATCCCCTGTTCGCCGCCGCGGCGACGGTCCGCCACCGCGGCGGCCGCCCCCTCGAACCGGTCGGAGAGCGCGTACCGAAGCAGCACGACGTCGTCGATCGGACGCACCTCCACGAGCGTCGCATGACGCTCGGCCGACCACGGCAGCACCGCGTCGCCCACGAAGCGCGGGGCACGGCGGTCGCCGACGAAGAAGGGCGCAATCGCCACGGTCAGCTCGTCGACCAGCCCCTCCGCGAGGAACTGCGTCAGTGTCACGCCGCCTCCCTCCACCATGAGCCGGCGCACCCCACGACCGCCGAGGTCGTCGAGCAGGTCGGCCATCCGGACCTCCGCGCCGAGCCCGACGACCTCGGCGACGTGGCCGAGGCGCCGGCCGATACGGCGCTCCTCCTGCCGGGGGCAGTAGACGAGCTTGCGGGAGTCGCCTTCGGTGAAGAACGCGGCCTGCGGGTCGAGGTCGCCGGTGGCGGTCACGGTCGCCTTCCAGGGCGAGCGCTCGGCACCCGACGCCTCGCGCCGGCCCTGCCGCTCGGTGCTGCGCACCAGCAGCCGCGGGTTGTCGCGGCGCACGGTTCTGGCGCCGACCAGGATGACGTCGCTGCGAGCGCGCAGCTCATCCACCCGGTCGAAGTCGGCCGCGTTCGACAGCTGCAGGCGCGGCGGGTCGGCCGAGTCGAGGTAGCCGTCGAGGGAGACGGCGCAGTTGACGGTCACGTAGGGACGATCGGACACGAGAGGTCCTCCTCGAGATCAGAGGGGCGAGAGCAGCCACGAGCACGCCCGGGACGACGGAGACGATGGCGAGAACGCCCATCAGGGTCGCGGCCGAGACACCGGTGGCTGCCGTGGAGCCGCCGACGGCGAACGCCCACGCGGCGACGCCTTCGCGCGGACCCCAGCCGCCGATGTTGACCGGGATGGAGGCTGCAAGCAGCACGACGACGGCCAGCGTCAGCAGCCGTGCGGGTGGGACCTGCGCTCCGACCGCGACCGCCGCGAGTGCGAAGGTCGCGACGTGACAGGCGACGACGATCACGGAGGCCGCGACGATCTGCAGGAAGGCGAAGGGGTCTCCCGCAGCGGTGCGCATCCCTCTCACGGCTCGTCCGAGCGCGCGGCGGGAGCGGACGCTCACGGTGGCGACGACCGCCGTGACGACGGCCACCACGACCGCGAGCACGGCGAGGCCGATCCCGATCCCGGGGAACAGCACGCCGCCGACGGTCCCGCCGACGGCGAACAGAACTCCGACGGTGAGGATGAACTGCACCACCTGGCCCGCGATCCGCTCACCCGCGACGGCCTGCGCCGCCTTGCCCAAGCTGTCGGTGCTGCGGCCGTGATCGACCGCCCGATGGACGTCGCCGAGCACGCCGCCCGGGAGGACGGTGTTGAGGAACTGCGACCGGTAGTACATCCCGACCGCACGCTTCCAGCCGACACCGACACCGAGACGCCCGGCGACGACGTGCCACCGCCACGCCGCCGCGGCCGTCGCGACGAAGGCGAGCGCGAGCGCCGCGACGACGAGCGGCGGACGGAGGCTCAGCAGCCCGTGCAGGAACGGACCGGCTCCGACGCGCACGACGACCGCCGCGAGCGCGGCCCCGGCCACCACGTACCGCGCGATCAGCAGGAAGCGTCGCGATCGGACGATCCCCCCGATTCGTGCACCGGCGGCGGCCAGGCGGGTCATCGCGGCCACGCCAACAGGTCGAGGTGGTAGACGACGGCGGAGAACTCGCCCCGCCGGAGCTGCGCGTGACGGAGCTCGCGGAAGCCGGACGCCTCGCCCAGGAGGCGCGGGTCCTGCTGTTCCGCCGCCTCCACCCAGCCGTCGAACCACTCGGTGAGCAGCCGCGGGTCGCGGTCGGAGAGCCGCCAGGTCGTGAGCGCACGCCGCACGTTCCAGCCGGCGAGCGAGAACAGCCCTTCGACGATGCGCCCGGCATACGGGCCGAGCAGCCGCCGCCCCTCGACCTCGCGTCGTTGGTGGTGATTGAACGCAGTCGCGATCCGCCGGTCGCGCGGGTCGCGCGGCCGCAGCTCCACGTCTCCGGTGACGCTGAGGGAGAGCAGCGCCGGCACCCGGGCGGCGACGCAGGCGTCGACGATGGCGTGCGCCTCCCCGGCCGTGAGCACGTCGAGGAGCGCGGAGGCGGTGACCAGCGAACCGGCGGCGAGATGCGCGGCGGTCAGCTGCTCGAGCGGCTCGACGCTGGAGCGGAGCGCCACCGCCGAGCCGTGGCGGTCGCGTGGCGCGTCGCCGCGCTGGGCGTGGGCGGTGAGGTCGGCGTTCCAGTCGTGCAGTACCCAGGTCTGCGGCCCGGGAAGCAGGGGCGCCAGCCAGCGCGCCATCGAGCCGGTGCCGCTGCCCAGATCGTGCACGGTCACCGGCCCAGGAGGCAGCAGCGCTGCGGCGGCCTCGGCCAGCGGCAGTGAGCGCGCGCGGGCGTCCTCCGCCTCGCGCAGGGCGAGCCATTCGCTGCTGACCTCCAGCACGCCGCTCACGGGCGCACCGCCGATCCGACCCGGCCGGGATGACGGCCACGGGCCACCTCCTGCAGTGCCCGCCCGACGATCGCCGAGGCGTCCGCCCAGGTCCGCATCGCCCCGCGGCCCTCCCGCGCGGCCGCTGTGAGCTCGGCCCGCCACTCCTGGTCGCCCCACCACCGACGCAGCACCCGTTCGAGCGCCCACGAGTCGCCCGGCGGGACGGTCACAGCCCCCCGGTTGCCGGCGACGGCCTCCGGGATGCCGCCGACGCCCGATGCCAGCACGGGTATGCCGCAGGCGAGGGCGTCGGCGACCGCCATCCCGAAACTCTCGCTGCGGGACGGTGCGACCAGCAGGTCGGCGCGGGCGGACGCCTCGTCGAGCGCCGATCCGGTCAGCGCCCCGGCGAAGTCCACCCGCTCGGCCAGGCCCGTCTCCGCGACGGTTGCCCGCAGGCGGGCCACGAAATCGGGATCGACGTCGAGCGATCCGGCGAATGTGCACGACCAGGCGGGCACGTCCCGGAGGCTGCTCAGCGCCTCCACCAGGACGTCCTGCCCCTTATGCGGCGCGACGACCCCGACGCAGAGCAGTCGGCCGCCGTCCGCGGAGGGGTGGGACTCGGCCTCGGCGGTGATGTCGGCACCTGGATGCGCGACCACGATCCGGCCGGGCGCGACAGCGTCCTCCGCGATCAGTTCGGACCGCGTCCAGGCGCTCGTCGCGATGACGAGCCGCGCGCCGCGGAACGCGCTGCGTAACCCGTCGGCGGCGGCGCTGTCGTCATTCCCGGGCGGCATGTGCGCCAGCAGCACGAACCGCAGCCGGTCGCCGTGGCGGATCAGCGCGCCCGGTTCGCGGCCGGCGAGGAGGCCGTCCACGAGGAGCAGGGCGCCGTCCGGCACTCCCGCGAGTGCGCGCTGCAGCCCGTCGACGGCATCGCGGACGCCCAGCATCCGCACCTCCCACCCGTCCGCGCGGAGGCCGTCGCGGATCCGGCGGTCGTAGACGTTGCCGCCGCTCACGCGCGCTGGGTCGTCGACCCCCTCGGGAACCGCGAACCACAGCGGAGGACGCTCGCTCACAACGGCCTCGAGTAACTCGCCCACGCGATGTGCGACTCATGGAGGGTCACAGTGACGGAGGAGGGCGACCCGGCCCCCAGCTCCCCTGCCGCGACCCGCTCGGCCAGACGGTCGGCGACGACCCGGCAGAGCACCTCGGTCGTGGTGTTGCGCCCGGCGAACTCCGGGTCCTCGTCGAGGTTGCGGTAGGTCAGCGATCCGGTGATCTCGGCGAGAGCCGCCGACGCGCGGCCGATGTCCACCACCACGCCGTCCGCATCCAGTTCGTCGGCGCCGAACGTCGCATCCACGACGAAGGTGGCGCCGTGCAGCCGCTGCGCCGGCCCGAAGACCTCTCCCGTGAAGCTGTGCGCGATCATCATGTGGTCGCGCACGGTCACCGTGTACGGCATCAGGCATCCCTCCAGTCGATGGTGTGGCAGAGCGCGCCGTCCGGCGCCGTGGCGAGACCGGCCATCACCTCGGGCAGGTCGCGCCAGGAGGACGACCCGGTCAGCAGCACGTCGAACGCCGGATCCCGGAGCAGGTCGAGGGCGAGCCGGAGCCGGTCGGTCGTGCTGCGCCGGTCGCGGCGGCGCGGCGACACCGACCCGACCTGGCTCGAGCGGATCGTCAGCCGCCGCGAGTGGAAGTCGCCCCCGAGCGGGAGGGTGACCGGCCGGTCCCCGAACCAGCTCGCCTCGATGATCACGCCCTCGTCGACGACGGTCTCGAGCGCGAGCCGCAGCCCCGCCTCCGCTCCACTCGTGTCGACCACCAGATCCTGCGCGCGCGGAGCCGCGTCGGCGTCCGCGAAGCGCACCCCCAGCCGCTCGGCGACCGCGCGACGGCCCGGATCCGAGTCGACCAGCGTGACCTCCGCCCCGGGGATTGCGCCGGCCAGCCGAGCGACGCAGCACCCGATCATCCCGCCGCCGATCACCGAGACCCGGTCGCCGACGAGCGGCGCCGCATCCCACAGGACGTTGACCGCGGTCTCCACGGCGCCTGCCAGCACAGCACGCCGAGCGGGCACGTCGTCCGGAACCGGGATGACGGCGGCCTCGGGAACCACGAAGGCGGACTGGTGCGGGTACAGGGTGAAGACGATGCGGTCCAGGAGCGCCTCCGGCCCCTGCTCGACGCGACCGACGTTCAGGTAGCCGTACTTGACCGGCCCGGCGAAGTCGCCCTCCTGGAAGGGTGCACGCATCCGCTCGTGCTCGCTCGCGGGCACGAGCCCGCCGAACACCGTCGTCTCGGTCCCTCGGCTCACCCCCGTGTGGAGGGTGCGCACCAGCACCTCGCCGTCGCCCGGCATGCGAACCGGCTCCGTGCGGAGCGCGCCGACGCCCGGGCGCTCGATCCAGAAGGCTGTGGCCTCCGACACGTCGTCCCCTTCCGTGAACCTGCGGCTGTGAACCTGCGGCGCCCACACCTCGTGTTACACAGCGAGGGCGTCATACACGAGAACACGAGGCAGACGTGGAAAGAGTTCACATCGAGGCGACAGGATGGGCGGCCGGCGGCGGCGCGCTCGCCCTCGCCGGGCAGGCACTCGCCGTCGCGACCGGCGCCGCACCCCCGGCCGTGGCCGGCTGGGCGGCGCTGGCCGCGTACCTGCTGACCTGCACTGCGCTGCTCCTGCGCGGCCTGGTCCGGCGCCGGGCGGACCGGTTCGGCGCCGCCAACATCGTCACCACCCTGCGCTCGTCACTCGTGGGTGTGGTCTTCGCCCTCGTGATCGCGTCCATCTCCGGGCCGCTCGACCCCGGCTTCCTGACCGCCGTCGTCGTGCTCGCGCTCGCGCTCGACGCCGTCGACGGCTGGGTGGCGCGCCGCACCGGCAGCGTCAGCGAACTGGGCGCACGCTTCGACATGGAGGTCGATGCGTTCCTGCTGCTCGTGCTGAGCGTCTTCGTCGCCCGCACCCTCGGCCCCTGGGTGCTCGCGATCGGACTGCTGCGGTACGCCTTCGTGGTCGCCTGCTGGATGCTGCCCTGGCTGAATCGCACACTGCCCGCCCGCTACTGGCGCAAGGTCGTGACCGCCGTCGCCGGCATCGCGCTCGCCCTCGCCGCGTCCGGTGCGGCGCCTGTGACCGCGACGCTGCTCGTCATCCTGGCGCTTGCCCTGCTGGTGGAGTCATTCGGCCGAGATGTGATCTGGCTGTTCCGCCGTCGTCACGACGTCGCGCTCGTGCAGCGACCCGCAGAACTGAAGCGGCCGCTGTAGCCCGTTCGTGCTTCGGCGGAAAGCAGAGTCGTGGTGACCAA
This sequence comes from Leifsonia sp. RCC_180, assembly GCF_058138205.1. Taxonomy (NCBI): domain Bacteria; kingdom Bacillati; phylum Actinomycetota; class Actinomycetes; order Micrococcales; family Microbacteriaceae; genus Leifsonia; species Leifsonia sp. RCC_180. The sequence goes on from NZ_CP200340.1 coordinate 2,435,500, forward strand.
AAAGCGTCGTTTGCGGAGGGCGTGGGATTCGAACCCACGAGACATTTCTGCCCACCAGTTTTCAAGACTGGCTCCATCGGCCGCTCGGACAGCCCTCCTACGCCGGAGTGACCGGCGTCGCCCGATTCTAACGAACCTGGGTCTCCGTCACGATTGCCGACATTCACCGTCTCAATACCCGAGGCCGATTACCGGTCGCAATCACTTACGAAGGAAACCCGTATGTCACTCAAGAAGTCCATCCTGCTGTCCGCCGCCGTCACCGCTCTCGCCGTCGCGTCGCTCTCCGGCTGCGCCAGCGTGGCCACCGACGATGTCAAGACCACCTCCACCTCCGCTGCTGACAGCAGCGGCTGGAGCTTCTCGGTCGACGGCAAGGACACCAACCTGGCCTCCCTTCCGTCCGACATCCCGTTCCTCACGGACTACAACGAGGCCAAGGCGACCGGCGACCAGGCCACCGGCGACTTCCAGCTGGCGCTGAAGACCGGCCGCTCGAATGCGGTGAAGGACGCCGGCACGAAGCTCGTGGGCGCCGGCTTCACGGCCAAGGGCACGGTCTACACCAGCACCAAGTGGAAGGTCACCCTGGAAGGAACCTCCGGCCAGGTGCACTACACCATCGCCAAGAACAGCTGACCCGAGCCTGTTCAGGACGCGTTAAAGACGCAACCGAGTCGCGACGGACGTCAGTCTTGGAACGGCTTGGAGCAGGTGTACTGCGCGGCGGTCTGGCCGTGCACGTCCGAGGGCAGCTCGACCGAGCCATCGGCGCCGGTCGCAGGGGCCTGCGTGGCGGGCGCGTCCGTCGCGGGCGCCTGAGTGGCGGGAGCCTCGGTCGCGGGAGCCTGTGTCGACGGCGCCTGCGTGGCGGGCGCGTTCGGGTCGGCCTGCGAACCGACACCGGTGTCGCCGGTGAGGGCCACCGGCTGGTCGTTCTGCAGCGCGCCCATGAGCTGCTGCGCGGCATCCTTGGTCGGCGCGACGCCGTCACCCTCGTAGTGGTTGGGGTACTGCACGAACACGACCTTGCTGATGTCGATGTTCTTCAACGCCATGGCCATCGAGACGATGGTGGTCGGATTGTTGAGGCTGTCCGACAGGGTGATGTTGCTCGTCGCCGCCTTCGCCAGGCCATACAGCTTGACCGGGTTGCTCAGCACGTCAGCGCTCTTCACGGTGCGGACGAGCGACGACAGGAAAACCTGCTGGTTGCTGATCCGGCCGAGGTCCGAGCCGTCACCGACGCCGTGGCGGGTGCGGAGGAAGGCGAGCGCCTGCTGGCCCTGCAGCACGTTCTGGCCGGCCTTCACATTCAGGCCCGTGTACGGGTCCTCGATGTCGCCGGCGACGCAGACGGGCACGCCACCGACGGCGTTGGACATCTCGATCACGCCGTCGAACTGGATGACACCGGCGTACGGGATGTCGAGGCCGGTCAGCTTCTCGACCGTCAGCACGGTGCACGCGAGGCCGCCGTAGCTGAGGGAGTTGTTGATCTTCTGGCGGCTCATCGAGTCGAAGCTGCCGCCCTTGGGGTCGGGGCACGACGGGATGGACACGTACATGTCGCGGGGGAAGCTCACGACGGTCGCGTTCTTGTGGTCGGCGGAGACGTGCAGCAGCATCGTCACGTCGTTGAGGTTCTCGCCGCGATCGCCGTAGGCGGAGTTGCCGCCGCCGCTGTCGCTGCCGGCGAGCAGGACGTTGAACGCACCGTTCATGGCGCCGACACCCGGCGTGACGGTGTTGCCCTTGGTGTCGACGAGCTTGACCGACTTCTTCACGCTGGCGACCACATCCACCGCCGCGTACGCCGCGAGCGAGACGCCCGTCACGCCGAAGACGGCGATGACCGCCACGACGATCTTGAGAAGGGCGGTGAAGGGACGGTGCTGCTTCAGTCGTCCGTGGCGGACCGCTGGTCCTGCCGCCTTCTCCTGCGCGCGCACCTGGGCGCGCGTGGGCATCTCGTTCATTCACTTCCTTCCGGCCGGGCGTGTTCACGTTCAGAGGCGCATGCCCGAAAGAGCACACGCCGTCTTAAAGACTGGCATGGCAGGCTGGCAATGCTCTGGATGGGCGCGCGTCCTTCCGGAAATCGAGTCGCCCCGTCGAGGCTCAGAGCGCGGCGAGCACCTCGGCCAGGCCGTCGTCGACGACCGGCGCGGTGGCCCTCGTCGCGACCGCCTTCACCTCGTCGGGCGCCTGCCCCATCGCGACGCCGAGTCCCTGCTCGGCGGCCCAGGTCAGCAGTTCGATGTCGTTCCGTCCGTCTCCGACCGCGACGACGTTCGAGCGGGGGATGTCGAGGGCGTGGCGCACCCGCTCCATCGCCGTCGCCTTGCTCACGCCGTCGGGCGAGATGTCGAGCCACGCGGTCCAGCCGATCGCATAGGTGACGCGCTGGAGTCCCATCCGGTCGACGATGGAGAGGAACTCCTCCGTGTCGTGCTCGGGCGAGACCACGACGACGCGGGTCGCGGGATGCCGCAGCAGCTCCTCGAACGACACCTGCTCGGCGTTCACCAGCTCCCAGTCGGTCATGCCTTCGGTGTAGCGGCGGAACCCGCTCGGATCCTCCACCATGAAGCTGCCGCCGGGCAGATGCGGGCGGATGGTCTCCAGCACCTCGGTCGGGTCGAACACCTCGATGAACTCTCGGCGGTAACCGCCCTCGAGGGTGTCATCCCGTTTCATGGTCAGAGCGCCGTTCGCGCAGACGACGAACTCGCTGGTCAGCCCGAACTTCTCGTGGACCGGCCGCGCGGTCTCCCAGCTGCGGCCGGTGGCCAGCATGACCTCGTGCCCGGCATCGCGGACGCGCGCGACAGCGGCACGGACGGCGTCGCCGATGGTCTCGTCCTCGTGGATGAGCGTGCCGTCGACGTCGAGCGCGATCAGCAGCCGGGATGGATCGCTCACCGACGCGTCGGCTCCAGCAATTCCAGCCCGCCCAGGTACGGGCGCAGCGGCTCCGGCACCCGCACAGAGCCGTCCTCCTGCTGGTGCGTCTCGAGGATCGCCACCAGCCATCGGGTGGTGGCCAGCGTCCCGTTGAGGGTGGCGACCGGCGCGGTCTTCCCACTCTCGGTGCGATACCGGATGTCGAGGCGGCGGGCCTGGAACGTGGTGCAGTTCGACGTCGAGGTGAGCTCGCGGTAGCGGCCCTGAGTGGGGATCCACGCCTCGACGTCGTACTTACGCGCGGCGCTGGAGCCCAGGTCGCCCGCGGCCGTGTCGATGACGCGGTAGCGCAGTCCCAGCTCCTGCATCATCTCCTCCTGCCAGCCGAGGAGGCGCTCATGCTCGGCCTGCGCCGCCTCGGGGCGGGTGTAGACGAACATCTCGAGCTTGTCGAACTGGTGGACGCGGATGATGCCCCGGGTGTCCTTGCCCGCGGAACCGGCCTCGCGGCGGTAACAGGTGGACCAACCTGCGTAGCGGATCGGCTGGTCGACCTCGATGATCTCGTCGGAGTGGTAGCCGGCCAGGGCGACCTCGCTCGTACCGGTCAGATAGAGGTCGTCGTTCTCGAGGTGGTACACCTCGTCAGCGTGAGCGCCGAGGAATCCGGTGCCCTGCATGATCTCCGGCTTCACCAGTGTCGGCGTGATCATGGGGATGAAGTCGTTCTGCAGCGCCTTGTCGAGCGCCATGTTCATGAGCGCGAGCTCGAGGCGCGCGCCGATTCCGCGGAGGTAGGAGAACCGGGCCCCCGCGACCTTCGCGCCGCGGACCATGTCGATCGCGCCGAGCAGCTCACCGAGCTCGAGGTGGTCGCGCGGCTCGAAGCCGAACTCCGGGATGTCGCCGACCGTCTTCAGGACGACGTAGTCGTCCTCGCCGCCTGCAGGCACACCCTCCACGATGGGGTTCCCGATGCTGCGGACCAGCTGCTCGAAGCGCGCATCGGCGTCGTTCGCGGCCTGCTGCGCCTCCTTCACCCGACCGGCGAGCTGCTGGGCCTGGGCGACGAGCTCCTTCTTCTGCTCCTTGGGCGCCTGGGCGACCTGCTTGCCGAACGCGTTCTGCTCGGCACGCAGCTCCTCGAACGCGGTGATGGCCGCGCGACGCTCGATGTCGGCCTGGATGGCCTCATCCACCAGCTGCACGGAGTCGCCGCGGGCCTCCTGGGAGCGCCGGATGACATCGGGATTCTCGCGGAGGAGCACAGGATCGATCACCTGACCAGCTTATCGACCGCTGCCGAACAGGTAGCGTGAAGCTCGTGAACGGACGGGGCGGGGAGCAGCGCACCATCGTCGCGGTCGTCTACAACCCGATCCGGGTGGATGTGCCCCGCGTCCGCGCCGCCGTGGAGGCGGCCGTCGCCGCGGCCGAAGCTGCGACCCCTGAGACCACTGGACACGAACTGCTGTGGCTCGAGACCACCCCGGACGAAGGCGGTCAGGCACAGGTCCGCGAGGCACTCGACGCGGGCGCAACGCTGGTGCTGGCCGCGGGAGGGGACGGCACGGTGCGGGCGGTCGCCGAGGAACTGCGCGACCGGGATGCGACCCTCGGCATCATCCCCGGAGGCACGGGCAACCTGCTCGCCCGCAATCTCGGCATCCCGTTCGCGAGCGTCGAGAACGCCTGCGCTGTGGCCTTCTCCGGCGACACGCGGCGCATCGACCTCGGCATCGCCTCGGCGCATCGGCCGGACGGGTCGGTGAGCGAGCACGCGTTCCTGGTCATGGCGGGCGTGGGGATCGACGCCGCCGTGATCGCGACCGCCAGCCCGTCGCTGAAGCGCAGGTTCGGCTGGCTGGCTTACGTCGACGCGGCGTTCCGGGCACTGCCGACGTCGTCGAAGGTCCGCATCCGGTACCGCCTCGACCACGGGCACGAGCGGTCGGCGCACGTCAGCACCATCCTGGTCACCAATGTCGGCACGATGCCGGGGAACATCGAACTGATCCCGGACGGCGCGGTCGACGACGGGATGCTCGATGTCGCGATCCTGCAGCCCGCCACCGTGTTCGGCTGGCTTGCCATCTGGCGGAAGGTGACGTGGGAGAACCGGGTGCTCCGCAAGTCGAGCGTCGGCCGGCGCATCATCCGCTTCACCGATCGCGCGGTGCGCACCCGCCTCAGCTACCTGCGCGGTGCGTCGGTGCAGCTGGAGGTGGACGCGCCGGAGCCGTTCGAGCTCGACGGGGACGCGTTCGGCGAGGTGCTCGGCCTCGACCTGCGGGTCGACGAACTCGGACTCCGCGTGAAGGTGCCGGCCGGCGCGCTCTAGAGCTCGTCCAGGTCCGGGCCGATGCGGTCACCCGTGGCGCCCTGCCTGCGGGTGCGACGGCCCGCCACAGCGGTCAGGAAGAGCAGTCCGACGAGGGTGAGCAGCCCCACCGTGATCAACGGGCTCGCAAGCATCCACCCCAGTTGGGCGAAGACGAGCGAGCCGACGTCGGTGCTCGGCGTCGGACCGCTGTACGACGACGTCACGGAGATGCAGTAGAGGACGATGCCGAGCACGACGAACCCGCCGCCGACCAGCCACAGAGCCAGCACGATCGGGTTGCGCCGCGGGTCGAGTTCGAGGCGGTCCCAGAAACCGGCGCCGGCAGTAGGGGGAGCACCGGCGGCCGGGTCTCCTAGGCCATAGCCGGGCGCGTATCCGGGGCTTGCCGACGAAGGCGTGGCGAATGCCGACGGGTCGTCGCCCACCGTCGTCGCGCGGTCGTCGGCGAGCGCGAGCGACGCCATTTCGTACGGGCTCACCGGTTCTGCCGGCGCAGCGGTCGCGGGAGCGGTCGACGCCTCTCGGCCGCGCAACAGTGACGACGGTCGCCGGTACGCGGCATCCGGGGCGTCGGCGCGGACGCGGGTGCGCGGCCGCTCACCGGGCTGCGGCTGGTAGCCGCGCTGAAAAGCGGCGTCGTAGCGCGGATCGAAGCCGCCGCCGCCGCTGTCGTCACGTTCCTCGGCGACCATGATGACCTCCCGGCTCTCCTGTGCGCAGCCTCTTCTGTGCGCAGCCTACGCCGGGGCGTCGTCGATGAGAGAGGTGAGCCACTGCCGCGCCTCGGTGAAGACGTCGTCGCGGTAGCGCTGGTCGAACTCCACCGCCTGGCCGTCCGCGCGCGGGTACGAGCCGAGGAAGATGACCGACGGGCTGAACCGCCGGAGGCCCAGCAGTGCGTCGGCGACCCGCTCGTCGTGGATGTGACCGTCGGCGTCGATCACGAACCGGTACCGGCCGAGGGCGTCGCCGATCGGTCGGGACTCGATGAGGCTCAGGTTGACGCCGCGGGTGGAGAACTGCTCGAGCAGGTCGAGCAGGCTTCCGGGCCGGTCGTCGGGCAGCTCGGCGATGAGGCTGGTCTTGTCGGCGCCCGTGGACTCCGGCACGCTGCGGGTGGTGCTCACCAGGACGAACCGGGTCACCGCGTTCGGGTTGTCGCCGATGTTCTCGGCGAGCACGACGACGTCGTGGTGGTCGACGATCCCGGGAGGGGCGACCGCCGCATCCGCGGCACTCCCCTCGAACAGCGACGCGGCCGCCGCCACATTGCTGGACGCCGGGATGTGCCCGTGCTCGGGCAGGTGACGGTCGAGCCACTGGTGGCACTGCGCGTATGCGACGGGATGCGCGTTCACGGTGCGCACGTCTGCGAGGGTGGTGCCCGGGCGGGCGACGAGGACGAAGTTCACCGGCACGAGGTACTCGCCGATGATGCGGAGCCCGGGGATGGTGGCCAAGGCATCCTGAGCAACCGAGACGCCGCCCTCGATCGAGTTCTCGATCGCGATCATGGCGGCGACGCTGCGGCCCTCCACCACGTCGGCGAGCGCCTCGCCCAGGTTGTTGACCGCACGCCACTGCTTGCCGCGGGCTTCGGGGACCTGCTTGAGCGCCGCCTCCGTGAACGTGCCCGACGGCCCGAGGAAGCTGTACACGTCGTCGACGGAGGCGGGCAGCTCAGCGCGGGCGCCGACGGGGTCGTCGGCCGGGTCGGTGGACATGCCGCTCAGCTTACCGAGCCGTTGGCCTGGCCCCTTCGCCGTGGAAGAGTAGGGGAATGGACGAACGAGCCGGCACCCCCGCGCAGCCTTCCGACCTGATCGACGTCGACGCCCTGCGGCGCGCGTACTACGAGCTGAAGCCGGATGTGAACATCCCGGAGCAGCGCGTGGTCTTCGGCACCTCCGGCCATCGCGGTTCGTCGCTGAATACGGCCTTCAATGAGGACCACATCGCCGCCACCACGCAGGCGATCGTGGAGTACCGCAACAGCCAGGGCATCACCGGGCCGCTCTTCATCGGCGCCGACACCCACCTGCTCAGCGAGTTCGCCACGACGACGGCCCTCGCCGTGCTGGTCGCGAACGAGGTGCGGGTGCTGGTCGACGAGTTCGACGACTGGGTGCCCACTCCCGCCGTGTCGCACGCCATCATCCGGTACAACCGCGCCGGCCATGACGACCAGGCCGACGGCATCGTCGTCACCCCCAGCCACAACCCGCCCTCCGACGGCGGGTTCAAGTACAACCCGCCGCACGGCGGCCCGGCCGACACGGACGCGACCAGCTGGATCGCGAAGCGCGCGAACGAGATCATCGCGAACGGGATGACCGAGGTGCGGATGGCGGAGCCGTCCGGTGTCGAGACCTACGACTTCCGCGGGAACTACGTCGCCGACCTCGAGAACATCATCGACTTCCGCGCGATCAAGGACAGCGGCATCCGCATCGGCGCCGACCCCCTCGGCGGCGCGAGCGTCAACTATTGGCAGGCGATCGCCGAACGCTACGAGCTCGACCTGACCGTGGTGAACCCTGACGTCGACCCGACGTGGAGCTTCATGACGCTCGACTGGGACGGCAAGATCCGGATGGACCCGTCGAGCCCCTCGGCGATGGCCTCGGTGGTCGCCCGCCGCGCCGACTTCGACATCCTCACCGGCAACGATGCGGACGCCGACCGCCACGGCATCGTGACGCCCGACGGCGGACTGATGAACCCCAACCACTACCTCGCGGTGGCGATCGACTACCTGTTCCGCACGCGGACAGAGTGGCGAAAGGATGCGGCGGTCGGCAAAACCCTCGTCTCGTCGTCGATCATCGACCGCGTGGCCGAGTCGCTCGGACGCCGGCTGTGGGAGGTCCCGGTCGGCTTCAAGTGGTTCGTGCCCGGCCTCATCGACGGTACGGTCGGCTTCGGCGGCGAGGAGAGCGCCGGCGCCAGCTTCCTCCGCTTCGACGGGACGGCGTGGACGACCGACAAGGACGGCATCCTGCTCGCCCTGCTGGCCAGTGAGATCCGCGCGGTGACGGGGAAGTCGCCGTCGGAGCTGTACCGAGAGCTGACCGAGCGCTTCGGCGACCCGGTGTACCAGCGGGTGGATGCGCCCGCGAGCCCCGAGCAGAAGGCCGCGCTCTCGAAGCTCGACGGCGACGCGATCACCGCCACCGAGCTTGCCGGCGAGCCGATCACGGCGAAGCTCAGCCGCGCCCCCGGCAACGACGCGGCGCTCGGCGGCGTCAAGGTGCAGACGGAGACGGCTTGGTTCGCCGCTCGCCCATCCGGCACCGAGAACGTCTACAAGATCTACGCCGAGTCGTTCGCGGGCGAGGACAACCTGCGCGAGGTGCAGGAGGAGGCCAAGCGCATCGTAGGCGAGGCGCTCGGCGGCTGACGCCTAGCCGGGGTACGCGGTGCCGCCGGGGAGGGCGAAGAACTCCTCCAGGGTGGTCACGCCGGTGGTGTGCAGCTGCGTGGACAGCGGTACGCCGATGTAGCGGAAGTGCCACGGCTCATAGGTGAAGCCGGTGACGGCGACCTTGTCGGCGGGATACCGCAGGATGAAGCCGAACCGCCAGGAGTTCGCCGCGAGCCAGCGGCCCTGCGCGGTGTCGCCGAAGCACGCGTCCAGCGAGCACTGCGCAGGGACGGCGCTGATGTCGACGGCCAGCCCGGTCTGGTGCTCGCTGTGGCCGGGTCGCGCGGTGTCCGTGTCGGCGTAGGCCTGGCCATTGCGCGCGACGTCGTCGTCGTACACCCCGGTCTGCGACTCGAGGGACCGATATGCGCTCTGCACGGCGAAGTCGAGGCCCGCCTCAGCCTTGCCCGCGTGGAACATGGTGACCAGGGCCGCCGCCGTCTCCTGACGCATCGGCTGGTGGTTCAGGTTCGGGACGTCCGGGTACGTGAGGTCGGACGGCACGAACTGCAGCGGGTTCAGTCCACGCGGCTTGTTGACCACGACCCAGGGGCTGGCCGGGTCATCGGTCGACTGCGCCGCCTTGTCGAACCCGACGATGAGGGGGATCGGCGGGATGGACGGGGTCGGCGTCGGACGCGGCGGCCGCGGAGTAGGCGAGGACCGGTGGGGCGTCGAGCGGTGCGTCGCGGCCGCTGAAACAGGCCCCGTTGCGCATCCCGTCAGAACCAGCACCGCCATCACGGCGCACGCCGTCACGACAGCGCGCAGCCCACTTGCCCGCCGCACGCGGGCACCCCCCAGAGTCACGCGCTGAGCATAGCTCACGCGCGTGTCGCGGCCACGAAGGTGTGGCCGGAATCATCCGCCCTACTTCGACAGGCTCCAGAAGTGGCCGATGCCACCCGGGTGGTCCACCGTGATGGCCTCGTCGAGGTCGCGGTAGTCGCTGTCCTCGTTGTGACCCACCATTTTGATCTTGATCTGACCGTTGACGTTCTGCACGCCGGACACGATCTGCACGTGGTCGAGCGAGTTGTTGTCGTTCCAGTCGAACATGACGATGTCGCCGACCTTGATCTTGTCGCGCTGGTCGAACGAGTACTCCGTGAGCCCCAGCTGCGCCGCGTTCTCGCGGAAGTAGTTGTCCATCGCGGGCACGTAGCCCCAAGCCGGGCTCCAGTCAGCGGCGGCGTCGTGGTTGTACCACTCGCCGTTCATCTGCCAGCCGCGCGCGAGGAGGGTCTGGCTGACGAAGTTGGCGCAGTCTCCACCCACCGGGTTGAGGTCGCCGAACTCCTTCGAGTTGTAGTTCTTCCAGTAGGTCAGCGCGTAGGCCAGCTGCTTGTCGACCGGCGTCTGGACCTGGTAGTCGTACGTGCTCGCGGTCGTGCTGACGGGCTTCCCGCTCTTGTCGGTGACGGTGATCGGCACGCTGCCCGCCTGGAAGTTGGCGGCGGCGGGGACGTTCACGACCACCTTGTCGTCGGTCGCCTGCGCGACGCTCGCGGGCTGGCCGCCCACCTGGACGGCGGCGACCTTCTCGAGGTTCGTGCCCGTCAGGGTCACCGTGCCGCCCGAGACGCTACCGGCGGCCGGCTGGACCGACGAGACGACCGTCGCTGCGGGCGACGGAGTCGGAGCGGCAGCCTGCGCGACGGCCTTCGTCACCGGAGAAGGCTCGCCTGCGCAAGCGGAGAAGACGAGCGCTGCGGATGCCGCCACGGCGGCTGCGGCGAAGATTCGGCGGGTGCGGCTGAGAGAACTCATACAACTTTCGAGGGGGTTTCAGAGGCGGTCGGACATCTGCACTTTCACGGTACGCCTGCTTCTTTTGCGTAACCTGGATGGGGGGCAGATCCGTTCGTTTTACGCCACCTCGCCAGCCCTGGAACACCCCGGCGTCAGCCGCCGTTCGCCCCTGGCGAACGCACCCGCCCCGCGGCCCGGCCCAATGCGTTGTGGCACAGGTGGCACGGGGTGTAACTTTGCAGTCTCCGCAAAATTTTCTTTGCCCCACACCGGTGTGACGTTCCGCGTGCCGGGCGTCCCCTCACCCGACTCTCGACACGGAGACAGATGTCCAGTCAGACCAGTACGGCGCCAGCCGCCCCGCAACCGATCATGTCGCATCGCGCGATCCTGCTCGTGATCTTCGGCCTCATGGCCGGCATGTTCCTCTCCGCCCTCGATCAGACGATCGTCGGAACGGCGATCCGCACCATCGGCGACGACCTGCACGGTCTGAGCCAGCAGGCGTGGGTCACCACCGGCTACCTGATCGTCTCGACGATCTCGACGCCGATCTACGGCAAGCTCTCCGACATCTTCGGCCGTCGCCCGCTGTTCGTGATCGCCATCCTGATCTTCATCGCCGGCTCGATCCTCGCCTCGTTCTCGACCTCGATGGTGGAGCTCGCGGCCTTCCGTGCCATCCAGGGCCTCGGCGCCGGTGGTCTGATGTCGATGCCGCTGGCGATCATGGGCGACATGCTCGCGCCACGCGAGCGAGCGAAGTACCAGGGGTACTTCCTCGCCGTCTTCGGCGTCTCCAGCCTCATCGGCCCGCTGATCGGCGGCCTATTCGCCGGCGCGGACCAGATCCTGGGGATCACCGGCTGGCGCTGGGTGTTCCTGATCAACGTGCCGATCGGCCTGATCGCGCTCGCGATGGTCCTGCGCTTCCTTCACCTGCCCAAGCGCGAACGCGGGTCCGCCCGCATCGACTGGTGGGGCGCCGCGGGTGTCATCGTCGCCCTGGTGCCGCTGCTATTGGTGGCCGAGCAGGGCCGCGAGTGGGGCTGGGACAGCCCGGCGTCGATCGCCTGCTACATCATCGGCGGCGTCGGCATCATCGCGTTCATCCTGATCGAGATCGCGATGAAGGACGACGCGCTCATCCCGATCAAGCTGTTCCGCTCGAGCACCTTCTCGATGGCGACCATCATCGGCGTCTTCGTCGGCTTCGGGATGTTCGGCGCCATGCTGACCCTGCCGCTCTACCTGCAGCTGGTGCTCGGCTCGACCCCGACCGAGTCGGGCCTGCAGCTGCTGCCGATGATCCTCGGCCTGATGATCTCCTCGATCGTCTCCGGCCAGATCATTGCGCGAACGGGCCGCTACCGGCAGTTCCCGATCATCGGAACGGCGATGCTCGCCGGCGGCTTCTTCTACCTGACCTTCATCAAGTACGACGACTCGTACTGGTTCATCGCGGGCGCAATGCTCCTCATCGGCCTGGGCCTCGGCCAGCTGATGCAGACGCTCACCATCGCCAGCCAGAACTCGGTGGGCCTGCGGGATATGGGTGTCGCGACCAGCGCATCAACCTTCTTCCGCCAGATCGGTGGAACGCTGGGCACGGCCGTCCTGCTCTCGCTGCTGTTCACGGTGTTCCCGTCGAACATCAAGACCGCCCTGGTCGACACTCCGACACTGACCAGCGCTCTGGATGCGGCACTCACCCCGTCGGTCGCGAGCGCACCCGAGAACAAGCAGATCATGGAGCAGATCTACACTCCGATCGTCACACCGTTGGAGAAGCAGGCGCAGACCGCGGCCCACGCTGCCGGCGTCCAGTCCCTGGTCGCGAAGGGCATCCCGCAGGATGTCGCCGAGCAGCAGGTCCCTGCCGCGCCGATCGACTTCTCGAACGCGGACCAGCGCCAGGCAGTGGTCGACAAGGCCGCACCGGCGGTCGAGGACAAGCTCAAGGCGTCCGACAGCGGCTCGAGCAGCGCTGACGTGAACGACACGTCGTTCCTGAACGACGCGGACCCGCGCCTCTCGAAGCCGTTCCTCGTCGCGTTCAACGCGTCCGCTGTGACGGTCTACTGGGTTGCCATGATCGTGGTGCTGATCGCGTTCGTGCTGTCGCTGTTCTTCAAGACCCCGCCGCTGCGTGCCAAGTCGGCGCTGCAGGAGGCCGCGGACGACGCCGCGGACGCGGCGGACGCCCAGGCCGAGAAGGATCGGGCGCTCACGCCGGCCGGCGTGCTGGCGTCGGCGGCCGAGGACGATGACGCCGAGAACTACGACGTCGGGCTCCTCGCGAACCGCGCAGCGAACGAGTTCGGGGCGCTGGTCGAGCCGGGTGCGGACACCGCATCCACTCGGGCTCAGCGCCCTCGGCCCGCGATCGACTGACCCTCGCTCACCGCATTCGGCCGTCACCCCACTGGGGTGGCGGCCGTTTCGCGTATCTGGCGGAAAGACGCCAATGAGAGCGCGATCATAAAAGACTTGACACAAGCAGGATCGACGATCTAGATTCTTTTCGAACGCGTGAGAGCGCTCTCACGCCCTTCGAATGAGAGCGCTCTCAAGCGCACCAGGCGCACACACACACGCACAAAGGAGTGACCCGTGAAGCTTTCACGACGCACCAGGATCGCCGCAGCCGTCGCCGGCGCGGCATCCTTCGCCCTCATCGCAGCCGGATGCTCATCGAGCGGCGGCGGCGGTTCCAGCTCGGACCCCGTCAACCTGACCGTCACCACGTTCGGCACGATGGGCTTCGACAAGCTCTACTCGCAGTACGAGAAGGAGCACCCGGGGGTCAAGATCAAGGCCACCAACATCGACACCGGTGACAACGCCCTCACCGACTGGCAGACGAAGCAGGCGGCCGGAAGCGGCCTCCCCGACGTCCAGGCGGTCGAAGAAGGCTGGCTCAGCAAGGTCATGCAGGTCTCGGACCAGTTCAACGACCTCAAGGACTACGGCGCGAATGACATCAAGGACCGCTGGGTCGACTGGAAGCTGAAGCAGGCCACCGACAAGAGCGGCCGCATCATCGGCTACGGCACCGACATCGGCCCGGAGGGCCTCTGCTACAACGGCAAGCTCCTCGCCGCGGCGGGCCTCCCCAGCGACCGCGAGTCGGTCGCGAAGCTGTTCGGCGGCGAGAACGCCACCTGGGACGACTTCTTCAAGGTTGGCGAGCAGTACCACGCCGCCACCGGCAAGGCGTTCTACGACCAGTCCGGCTTCATCTGGAACGCCATGGTGAACCAGCAGGATGAGGGCTATTACACCAAGGACGGCAAGCTCAACATCGAGGACAACAGCGACCTCAAGGCGCTGTGGTCGAAGCTCGCAGGCGGCGCTGCTGCCGGGCTCTCCTCCAACCAGACCCAGTGGGACTGGGGCAAGGGCAAGGCGTTCACCGACGGCTCGTTCGCCACGTTCGTCTGCCCGGGCTGGATGCTCGGTGTCGTGCAGGGTCAGGTCAAGGCCGGCGGCGGAGACGCCACCACCGGCTGGGACTTCGCCAACGTGTTCCCGGGCGGCGCAGCCAACTGGGGGGGATCGTTCCTGACGGTCCCGAAGCAGTCGAAGCACCCGAAGGAGGCCGCCGCCCTCGCCGCCTGGCTGACCACAGCCAAGTCGCAGGTCCAGACCTTCCAGGCTGCCGGCACCTTCCCGTCCGTGACCGAGGCGCAGACCGACTCCGGTGTGACCGGTGAGAGCGACCTGACGAAGTTCTTCAACAACGCTCCCGTCGGCCAGATCCTCGGGGAGCGCGCGAAGGGTGTCGTCGCCCAGTACAAGGGACCGGACGACTCCGTCATCCAGTCGCAGGTCTTCGGGCCGTCCGTGCAGCAGCTCGACTCCGGCAAGGCGAACGGCGACCAGGCGTGGAGCAACGCGATGACGCTGCTCAACCAGCTGGTCGTCAACAAATAACCCGAAACCACACCCGGGCCCCCGCTGTACCCGAACGGCGGGGGCCCGCACCACGGGGAGATCCACCATGACCACCACTGCCACCACCGCCCGGGATGATGCCGCAGCAGCACACGCTGCACCGCCGTCGCCGCGCAAACGCGCACCGCGCACCGAACTCACCTACAAGCAGCGACTGAACCGCTTCGACGTGAAGGCGTCGCCGTACTTCTACATCGCGCCGTTCTTCGTGCTCTTCGCCCTCGTCGGGCTGTTCCCGCTCATTTACACGTTCGTCGTCTCGCTCAACAACTGGAACCTGCTGACAGGGCCGGGAGAGTGGGTCGGCTTCAAGAACTATGCGACCGAACTGAGCGATCCGTTCTTCTGGAACTCCCTGTTCAACACCATCAGCATCTTCCTGCTCTCCGCCATCCCGCAGCTGATCGCCGCCGTCTTCATCGCCGCGATCCTCGACCAGAACATCCGGTCGAAGACGTTCTGGCGGATGAGCGTGCTGCTCCCCTACGTCGTGACCCCGGTCGCGGTGACCCTGATCTTCTCCAGCGCGTTCGACGAGAAGTACGGCCTGATCAACAACATGCTCCAGGCCATCGGCCTCGACCCCGTGATGTGGAAGACCGAGACGTTCCCGTCGCACGTCGCCATCGCCTCCATGGTGAACTGGCGCTGGACCGGCTACAACGCGCTCATCCTGCTGGCCGCCATGCAGGCGGTGCCGCGCGACATCCACGAGTCGGCCGCCCTCGACGGCGCCGGGTCGTTCCGCCGCTTCTTCTCGATCACGCTGCCGAGCATCCGCCCGACCATGATCTTCGTGATCATCACGGCCACCATCGGCGGCCTGCAGATCTTCACGGAGCCGAAGCTGTTCAACCCGTCGAGCGCCGTGCCGGGTGGTCCGCAGCGGCAGTACCAGACGACCGTCCTCTACCTGTGGGATATGGCGTTCAACCGGCAGAACTTCGGCAAGGCCTCCGCGATCGCCTGGATGCTGTTCCTGCTCATCGTGATCTTCGGCGTCCTGAACTTCCTGATCTCACGTCGGATCGCCTCCACCGAGTCGCGGCTACATCGTAAACGGACCGCCAGACGACTGCAGGCCTCGCGCATCCTGGCCGCAGCGAGCGAGGAGAAGAACCTGTGACCGCCACAGCGCGCACCGAGCGCACCGCACCCATCCGACCGGCAGCAGCCCGCGCCCCCAAGCGCCGTGCGCTCGGGATCGACCGCCGGCCTGGCTTCCTGACCTACGGCATCCTGCTCGCCCTCTTCATCGGCGGCGCCTATCCGCTGTGGTGGTCGTTCGTCGCAGGGTCGAGCAACAGCACCGTGCTGACCTCCACCTGGCCGCCGCTCCTGCCAGGTGGACAGTTCTGGACGAACGTCGGCCAGGTGCTGGACACCGTGCCGTTCTGGCTCGCGCTCGGCAACTCGATCATCGTCGCCTCGGTCATCACACTGTCCGTCGTCGCGTTCTCCACTCTCGCCGGCTACGCGTTCGCGAAGTTGCGCTTCCGCGGACGGGAGGGCCTGATGATCTTCGTGGTGGGCACGCTGGCCGTCCCGACGCAGCTCGGCATCATCCCGCTGTTCATGGTGATGAAGCAGTTCGGCTGGACCGGCACGCTCGGCGCGGTCATCGTGCCGACCCTGGTCACCGCGTTCGGCGTGTTCTTCATGCGGCAGTACCTGGTCGACGTCATCCCGGAGGAGCTCATCGAGGCCGCCCGTGTCGACGGAGCCAGCATGATCCGCACCTTCTGGCATGTCGGAGTCCCGGCTGCGCGTCCCGCGATGGCGATCCTCGGCCTCTTCACCTTCATGACCGCGTGGACGGACTACCTCTGGCCGCTGCTCGTCGCGCCGCAGAATCCGACGCTGCAGGTGGCGCTCAGCCAGCTGCAATCGGCCAAGTACGTCGACTACTCGATCGTGCTCGCCGGAGCCGTGCTCGCCACCGTCCCGCTGCTGATACTCTTCGTGCTCGCCGGCCGGCAGCTTGTCTCCGGCATCATGGCGGGCGCGGTGAAAGGTTGAGAATGAACCGCACCTGGCCGAATGGCTTCCTCTGGGGGTCGGCCACCGCGGCCGCACAGATCGAGGGCGCCGCCCACGAGGACGGCAAAGAGGACTCGATCTGGGATGCGTTCGCACGCGTCCCCGGTGCGATCGCCGGCGGCGACACCCCCGAGGTTGCGGTGGATCACTACCACCGGATGCCGTCGGACGTCGCGCTGATGGCGTCGCTCGGCCTGCAGTCGTACCGATTCTCGACCTCCTGGGCGCGCGTCAAACCGGGCGACCGCTTCGTCAATACAGCGGGGCTGGCGTTTTACGACCGGCTGGTCGACGAACTGCTCGGCGCGGGCATCCTGCCCTGGCTGACCCTCTACCACTGGGATCTGCCGCAGGCGCTCGAAGAGAAGGGCGGATGGGCGACCCGCGACACGGCGTACCGGTTCCGCGACTACGCGGTCGCCGTGTACGACGCCCTCGGCGACCGCGTGGACCACTGGACCACCTTCAACGAGCCGCTGTGCTCCTCCCTGATCGGGTACGCCGGAGGTGAGCACGCGCCGGGTCGTCAGGAGCCACGCGCGGGACTCGCAGCCCTCCACCACCAGCACCTCGCGCACGGACTCGCCGCCTCGGCGATCCGGTCGCTGGCCGGCGAGCGGGGCACGGCGTCCGAGCTGAAGCTCGGCATCACCCTCAACCTGACCACCGCGGTGCCGGACGACCCCACCGATCCGGTGGACCGGGAGGCGGCGCGACGCATCGACGGGCTGTGGAACCGGATGTACCTGGAGCCGCTGCTCCTCGGTGCGTATCCAGAGGACGTGCTGCAGGACGTACGCGAGCACCGCTTCGAGGAGCTTGTGCTCGACGGCGACCTGGCTACCATCGCGCAGCCGATCGACTTCCTCGGCGTGAACCACTACCACGACGACAACGTGAGCGGGCATCCACTCGGGACGGACCAGCCCGCGGCCGTCGTGCCGACTCCCCGGCCGACCTCGTCGCCGTTCGTCGGCAGCGAGTACGTGACCTTCCCGTCGCGGCACCTGCCGACCACGGCGATGGGCTGGGAGGTCAACCCTGACGGCCTGCGCGCACTGCTCGTGCGCCTCACCCGCGACTACCCGACGCTGCCCCCGCTCTACATCACCGAGAACGGTGCGTCCTACGACGACACCGTCTCGGCGGACGGCGCCGTTCACGATGTGGAGCGCGAGGCGTACATCCTCGCCCACATCGACGCGGTCCGACGCGCGATCGACGAGGGCGCCGACGTTCGGGGCTACTTCGTGTGGTCGCTGCTCGACAACTTCGAGTGGGCGTGGGGATACGCGAAGCGGTTCGGCATCGTGCGGGTCGACTACGAGACCCAGGAGCGCACCGTGAAGGACTCGGGTCACGCCTTCGCCAGGATCATCGCAGAAGCACGGGCCGGTGAGGTCGCGGAGGTCGTGGAGGAGGCCGCCGCGTCACGCGTCTAGCATGGACGCAAGCGACGAGGAGACCGGATGACGACCGAGCAGATCACCGGCGGGGCTGTGCCCACGCTGGAGGCGGTGGCCGCGCGCGCAGGCGTGTCGCGAGCGACCGTGTCGCGCGTCGTCAACGGGTCGCCGAAGGTCACGGCGGAGGTCGTCGCGGTGGTCGAGCGCGCCATCGCCGACCTGAATTATGTCCCCAATCGTGCTGCGCGTTCGCTCGCGTCCCGCCGAACGCAGGTCATCGCGCTGGTCGTGCCCGAGTCGACGGCCAAGGTCTTCGCCGACCCGTTCTTCGCATCCATCGTGCAGGGCGTCGCGCTGAGCCTCGCCGACACCGAGTACACGCTCAACATGGTCATCGCGTCGGAGACGACGCCGGACAAGACGCGGCGCTACCTCATGGGCGGGAACGTCGACGGAGCCCTGGTCGTGTCTCACCACTCGGGCGACCACTCGTATGCGCAGCTCGGCACCACCCTCCCGCTGGTCTTCGGCGGACGCCCGGTCAGCGAGACCGAGCACCTGTCGTACTACGTGGATGTGGACAACGTCGCCGGCGCCGAGGTCGCCACCCAGCACCTGATCGACCGAGGCCGCCGTCGCATCGCCCTCATCACCGGCCCGCAGGACATGCCCGCCGGCCTCGACCGCTTCAACGGCTGGAAGCGGGCGATGGATGCGGCGGGCCTCGACACCACGATGGTCGCGTACGGCGACTTCTCGCCCGCCTCGGGCCTGGAGGCCATGCGCCGGCTGCTCGCGGACGGCCGCCCGATCGATGCGCTGTTCGCGGCGAACGACCAGATGGCCGCGGGCGCGTACTCCGCGATCCACGAGGCCGGCCTCAGCATCCCTGGCGACATCGCGGTGGTCGGGTACGACGACGACAGCTTCGGGCTGATGTCGACGCCGCCGCTGACGACCGTGCACCAGCCGTCCATCGGCCTGGGCGAGGCGATGGCGCGAGTGCTGGTCCGGCGGCTCGCGGGCGAGCACGTCGAGCGCGTGACGCTCCTGCCGACCGAACTCGTCGTACGCCAGAGCAGCTGACGCGGCTTCAGGAGCGGGCGGTGCGCTTGCGGGCGCGGTAGGCAGCCGCCTTGGCGCGGTCGCCGCAGCCGGCCATGCCGCACCAGCGGCGGTTCGCGGCGCGTGACGCGTCGAGGAACGGGCGCGTGCAGTCGGTTCCCTCGCACCACTTGAGGTGCGCGACGTTCTCGGGGCGGAAGGCGTCGACGGCCGCGCGCGCGATCGCCGCGAGACACGACGTCGAGTCGCCGGTGGTGGTGACCGAACGGTCGGCGGCCAGCACGGCGACGGGGATGCTCGACGCGGCGTAGCGATCGAGGGTACGGACGGCGGCCGCGTCGAGCGGCCGTCCGGGGTCGCTGGTCAGCAGCGCCCAGATGGTCTCCCGAAGCACCAGCGCCTCCGCATGCTGGGCCTCCGTGACGGCGGGAGGCGCATCCACGAGTCCCGCGTCGGCGAACCATTCGCCGAGCGATGCCGGAGTGGGAACGCGCTCGACCGCCGTCGTGCGTCGCTCGGCGACGGTCGCGACGAAGTCGAGGGCGAGGTTGCCCGCCACGAACTCGAATGCCACGTCACCATCTTGACAGGTGACGCGGAGGAGGGCAACGTGCCGATGGTGAGCAGAAGAAGCGGACTGATCGCCTACGTGGCCGCGGCGGTCCCTGCACGGTCGGCCGATGCGGGCGCGATCGTGGCGGCCGTGCTCGCGGGCACGGCGACCGGCGGTCCGGCCGTCGGCGGCCTGCTCGCCGGCGCCCTCACCATCCCCCACCTGGTCGGTCCGCTCGCCGGACGCCTTCTGGATGCGCGACGGCGACCGGGTCCGGTGCTCGCGGGCGCGTTCGGCTGGTACGCGATGTTCATCGTTGCGGCGGCGCTCCTCCTGCCGGTCAGCACGGCGGCAGCGGCGGTCGCCCTGGCGGCGGCGGGATGCGCAGGGCCGCTGGTCACCGGCGGCCTCAGCAGCCGGCTCGCTCCGCTGCTGGAGAAGCGCGCGCGTGCGGCGGAGGGGCGGACGGAACGGCCGGACGGCACCGACACCGACACCGACACCGATGCTGCGAGTCCGCGCCAGCGGCGTGGCCAGGCCATCGACGCGCTCACCTACGGGGTCGCGGGAGCCGTCGGTCCCGCGGCGATCGCCGTCGCCGCGACCGTCCTGACCCCGCGCGGCGCCCTGGCGGCGACCGCGGGCCTGCTGGTCCTGGCGGCCGTTCCCGTGCTCTGGCTTCCCGGCTCCTCCCGCACACCCTCGCGCACGGCATCCGGCGGCGTCCTGCGCCTGCTGCTTGTCATCCCTCCGCTCCGCCGGACCACCGTCGCGACCGTCGGCTCGGCCACCGCCCTCGCCGCCGCGCCGGTGATCGCCGCCGCTCTGGCGAGGCAGCGGGGCGCATCCCCGTCCTCCGCCGCCGTGCTGATGTGCCTCTACGGAACCGGCGGCCTGGTCGCCTCCCTCCTTCTCATCGTGCGTCCGCTGACGGGCACGCCCGAGCGGCTGGTCCGCCTCGGCGTGGCGGCCGCCGGAGCCGCGCTGCTGCTCCCATTGCTGGCGCTTCCGTTCCCCACGGCCGGCACCGCCACCGGCGGCGCGGCGTTCGCGGTCGTCGGCGCCGTCAGCTCGGTCCTGTTCGCCGCGACACTCGCCGCACGGACGGAGTACTCGCCACCCGGCGCCACCGCCCGTGTCTTCGCGACGGTCGCGGGCGTCAAGGTCGCCGGCAGCGCCATCGGCGTCGCCGCAGCCGGGCTGGTCGCCCCGCTCGGCGCCGCTCCGCTCACCCTGTGCGCCGCTGTCGTCTGCGCGCTGACCCTCGCGGCCGTCTCAGTGGATGCGGCGGCTTGCGGTCGGAGCCGACGGGCGTACCGTCGCGGCATGCCCACCTACACTGCGACGCGGCCCCTCGAGGGCGATGCCGACGAGTACTTCGACTACGTCTCCGACCCGGAGAACCTCCCCGCCTACTTCCCGCGCATGACCGAGGCGCACGAGCTCCCCGACGGCAAGGTCGAGACGACCGCCCATGTGGACGCCGAGCACGACGGCACCGACGAGACGGTCACCTCCGAGGCGAACTTCGACGTGGACCGCGCCGCTCGCGAGGTGCGCTGGTCCGCGCCGGGCCCGCACGACTACCACGGCTCGCTGCGGCTCACCGATGACGGCGTCGAGCTGACCATCCACACGACGCAGGTGTTCGACGGGATGCAGCAGGCGCTCGACGGATCGCTGGAGAAGATCGCCGGAAACCTGCGCGAGAAGGCCTGACCCTCCCGAGCATGTTCGACGGATTCGAGATCGCCGACGTGGATGTCGGCGAGGCGACCATCCACGTCCGCCACGGCGGAGACGGTCCACCGCTCGTGCTGCTGCACGGGCATCCCCGCACCGGAGCGACCTGGCACAGGGTGGCGCCCCTGCTGGTGGAGCGCGGGTTCACAGTCATCGTCCCCGACTTGCGCGGCTACGGCCGCTCGAGCGCGCCGCCGCCGCGATCGGATCATTCGCAGGCGTCCAAGCGCGCCATGGCCGGCGACATCCTCGCGCTCATGAACGCTCTCGGCCACGACCGCTTCGACCTCGTCGGCCACGACCGCGGCAGCTACGCAGC
The DNA here is from genome assembly GCF_058138205.1 of Leifsonia sp. RCC_180. NCBI lineage: Bacteria > Bacillati > Actinomycetota > Actinomycetes > Micrococcales > Microbacteriaceae > Leifsonia > Leifsonia sp. RCC_180. The sequence continues at coordinate 2,457,010 of NZ_CP200340.1, forward strand.
GTTCCGGCTCGCGATGGATCATCCCGACGCCGTGCGGCGCGTCGCGCTGCTCGACTGCCTCCCGATCGTCGAGCACCTCGACCGCATCACCCCGGAGTTCGCCACCGCGTGGTATCACTGGTTCTTCTTCGCCCAGCCGGAGGTGCCGGAGCGCGTGATCGACGCCGACCCGAACGCCTGGTACCACGGCGATCCACAGGCCATGGGCGTGGAGAACTTCGCCGAGCGCCGGGAGGCGATCCACCGGCCGGAAGTCGTTCGGGCGATGCTCGAGGACTACCGGGCCGGGCTCACCGTCGACCGCGCGAACGAGGAGGCCGACCGCAGCGCCGGGCGACGGCTGACCATCCCCACGCTCATCCTCTGGTCACTGCGCGACGACCTCGAGCGGCTGTTCGGCGACCCGCTGACCATCTGGCGGGACTGGGCGGTGGATGTGCAAGGGTACGGAATCGACTCGGGTCACCACGTCGCCGAGGAGGCTCCGGAGCAGCTGACCTCTGCGCTCGCTGAGTTCTTCAGCGAGCGCTGAGCACGCCGCTCACGCCAGCTGCCGGTAGAGCCGATTGCCGGCCGCCGCCAGCACGAATCCGGTCGCAACGATCGCCGCAACCCCGCCCGCATACGCGATGAACAGGTGCTCGGTGCCCGTCTGCGCCGAGAAGTAGGTCACCAGGAGCGCCACGACGGACCCGATCCCGCACACCGCTCCGATCCAGACGAGCGGCCACAGCTTGCTGCGCACCGGCGGCTCGGCACCGGGCAGCCGCAGCCACGACAGCACGATCCCGGCCAGGCACCCCCAGAACGCCACGACCAGCATCCCCGCCACCACGTCGCTCGGTCGGTGCCACTGCTCCACCAGCGTGGAGGCCCCGGCCGCGATGGCGAACACCGAGCCGACGATGGCCGCAAGCGGCCGGTACCGCGGCGACGCCAGGAGGAAGACGACGAGCGCTGCCGACGCCGCCACCGCCGTGTGCCCGGAGGGGAGGGAATTGGCGAGCCCCACATCCACGCCCTTCTCGGGCCGGGACAGGATGGTGTACTTCAGCAGCTGCGTGCTCACGTTCGCGCCGATGGCGGCGCCCACGGCGATGGCGAACACCAACCAATTGCGGCGCACCAGCACGATGATCACCGCGACGATCGCCCCGATGACGACGGAGGCGACGGGCAGCGCGTCGAGGAAGCTCTGCGCGAAGTCGATCACAGCGCCCTTCCAAGCATCCGCCCCGGCAAAGGCGCGCTCGTCGATCACCTGGCCGATGTAGCTCCGCACGAAGATCAGGTACACGGCTGCGAACAGCCCCGCCGACACCAGCGCACCCCAGAGGAAGGGCAGTGCTCGCAGGGTCGATCGCATAGTGCATCCACCCTTCCACACACCGCCCTGAGAATTCCGGATGAACGCCGGGGAGGTGTGGAGAGCGCCCTTCAGTCGACGAAGCGGACGACGTGATCGCTGGCGGCGAGCCTGTCGCGCATGACCGCTATCGCGGCCGGATTGCTGTCGACGAGCAGGAAACGACGACCGAGGGCGGACGCGACGGCGCCCGTGGTGCCGCTGCCTGCGAAGAAGTCGAGAACCCAGTCGCCTTCGCTGCTCGACGCCTGGACGATGCGACGCAGCACTCCCTCCGGCTTCTGCGTCGGGTAGCCGGTCTTCTCGCGCCCCGTCGGCGAGACGATGGTGTGCCACCAGACGTCCGTCGGAAGCTTGCCCAGTTGCGCCTTCTCGGGCGTCACCAGCCCTGGCGCCATGTACGGCTCCCGGTCCACCGCGGCGGAGTCGAAGTAGTACGCGGACGGATCCTTCACATAGACGAGGATCGTGTCGTGCTTCGCCGGCCACCGGTTCTTCGGCTTCGCGCCGTAGTCGTACGCCCAGATGATCTCGTTGAGGAACGACTCGCGACCGAACAGCGCGTCCAGGAGGACCTTGGCGTAGTGCGCCTCGCGATAGTCGAGGTGCAGGTAGAGGGTGCCGTCGTCGGCGAGCACCCGCCACGCCTCGATCAGCCGTGGCTCGAGGAACCCCCAGTAGTCCTCGAAGCGGTCGTCGTAGCTGAGCAGATCCCCTTTGATGCGCTCGTAGCTGCGGCCCTTGAAGCCGATCACGCTACCCGCTCCGCCCTCGGACCGCACCGAGGTGAGCGTTTGCCGTGCCTGCGGGCGGCCGGTGTTGAACGGCGGGTCGAGGTAGATCAGCCGGAACGAGGCGTCCGGCAGTGCGGCGAGAACCTCGAGGTTGTCGGCCTGCGCGACGGTGCTCGGTGCATCCGGGTGCCACAGCGGGCGAGCTGCGGGGACGGGATGCGACATGCGTCCATTGTCGCAGTGGGGAGAATGGACTGTGCACAATCTCGGTCTCCTCTTCGACGTCGACGGTCCCATCGCCAGTCCCGTCACGCGTACCATCGCCATCCGCAGCATCGTCACCGACCTGGTCTCCATGGCGGCGGCGGGCGTGCCGATCGCGTTCATCACCGGTCGCTCGGGCGATTTCATCCGCAACCAGGTGGTGAACCCGCTCTGCGATGCCGGGCTCGGCGACGCGCTCGATCAGCACGGGGCGCGGATGTTCGGCGTCTTCGAGAAGGGTGGCGCCTGGGCGCCGATCACGGGCGACGGGATGGGCGAGGTCACCGTGGATGAGACGGTCGCCTTCGCGCCCGAGGCGGTCGACGGCATCCGCCGGCTGGTGCGAGACCGCTTCGCCGACACGATGTTCTTCGACGAGACGAAGCGCGCGATGATCTCGGTCGAGCAGCGCACCGACGTGGATGCGCAAGCATACGCCGAGGCGCAGGCGCAGTTCCAGGATGCGGCGTTCGACCTGCTCGCGGGCCTCGGCGTCGGCCTCCGCTACGGCGAGCGCGTCGCGCCGGACGCCGACGGCCAGGTGCCGTACCGGATCGACCCGACGATCATCTCCACCGACATCGAGTCGGTCCTCCTCGACAAGGACCGCGGCGCACAGCGCGCCTTCGACTACTTTGCGGCGCGTGGGCCTCTCCCGCGACGCTGGCGCTCGGTCGGCGACTCACGCAGCGACTACAAGATGGCCGACTTCGTGCACGACGCCGGCTACGAGGTGGCCCACGTGGATGTGCGCCCGGCCGACGGCATCCTGAAGCGGCCCTACGAGGTGATCACCATCGGCGACGCCATCCACGACGACGCGGGCGCCGAGTTCCTCGCCCACTGGCGGCGCGAGCTCGGCCTCAGGGAGTGAGCGACGTGCGCCGCCCGACGTCACCTGAGCGCCCGGGCGAACAGCAGCGGACGTGACAAGCGGCGGCACTCACTAGGGAGCGGAGAGCTCGCGGCCGCGGTTGCGGCGGCGGATCTCGCGGGGCGCGCGACCGCCGAGGAAGGAGCGGGCCGGGTCCACCACGAATCCTTGGCGCAGCGCCTCGCGGCCCACCAGCATCCGGAAGCCCATCTGGTCGCGGTTCGTCAGCGTCGTCTCGGCCCTGACCCGACGACCGCCGAGCACGAGGTCCAGCAGCACGACGATCCGCTCCTCGGTATGCCCGGAGGAGCTGCGCACCACGCGGCGGTCGTGGACCGCGCACTCGGTGAGCACCGCATCCCGTTCGGAGTCCTGCCACGGCTGCACCCGGAAACGCACCCGGTCGCCGGGGAGCTCCTCGATGTCGAACGCGTGGAGGGAGGAGCTGCGCGCGCCGGTGTCCACCTTCACCTTGATCCACGGCACGCCGACACCGGGCAGGCTCGCCCACTCGCGCCAGCCGACCGTGTCGGTGGTTGGATGGGTGTCGGCCATCCCCCCATCTTCGCAGGAGCTCCCCCGTGAAACTCGCCATCCTCTCGCGCGCCCCGCACGCGTACTCGACGCAACGGCTGCGCTCCGCCGCCGAGAACCGCGGCCACACGGTGAAGGTGCTCAACACCCTGCGGTTCGCGATCGACCTGTCCGGCGACGAACCGGACCTGCAGTACCGGGGCCGCCTGCTCTCCGATTACGACGCCGTCCTGCCCCGCATCGGCAACTCGATCACGTACTACGGCACAGCGGTGGTCCGGCAGTTCGAGCAGATGGATGTGTACACGCCGAACACCGCCAACGGCATCACCAACTCCCGCGACAAGCTGCGCGCGACGCAGATCCTCTCCCGCCACAACATCGGGATGCCGCGGACGGCCTTCGTGAACAGCCGGGCGGACGTCCGCATGGCGATCGAGCGGGTCGGCGGCGCGCCGGTGGTCATCAAACTGCTGGAGGGCACCCAGGGCATCGGCGTCATCCTCGCCCCGGAGGCGAAGATCGCCGAGTCCATCATCGAGACGCTCCACTCGACGAAGCAGAACGTCCTCATCCAGAGCTTCATCGCCGAGAGCCGCGGCCGCGACATCCGCGCCCTCGTCGTCGGCGACCGGGTCGTCGCGGCGATGCGGCGCGTGGCGAGCGGCGACGAGTTCCGCTCCAACGTGCACCGCGGCGGCACGGTCGAGAAGGTGGAGCTGACGCCGGAGTTCGAGGAGGCCGCGGTGCGGTCGGCGCAGATCATGGGGCTGCGGGTGGCCGGCGTTGACATGCTCGAAGGCAACGACGGTCCGCTCGTGATGGAGGTCAACTCCTCGCCGGGGCTCGAGGGCATCGAGCGGGCGACGGGACTGGATGTGGCGGGCGCCATCATCGACTTCATCGACAACCAGGTGGGCTTCCCTGAGATCGACGTGCGGCAGCGGCTCAGCGTCTCCACCGGCTACGGGGTGGCCGAGCTCCTCGTGCACTCCAATGCGGACATCGTCGGAAAGTCGCTGCGCGACTCGGGACTGTGGGAACGCGACATCACGGTCCTGACGCTGCACCGCGGCGCATCCGTCATCCCGAACCCGCGGAGCGGCGTCGTGCTGGAGGCGGGCGACCGCCTGCTCTGCTTCGGCCGGCTGGAAGAGATGCGGTCCATGATCCCGGACCGCCGCAAGCGTCGCTCCAAGGTCCGCAAGCTGCCGAAGGAAGCGCAGGAGGCGCTCAGCGAGGACTGAGCGCAGCAGCGAGTTCGTCCGACAGCCGGCTCCAGGCGTCGGCGAACTTCGCGATCCCTTCGTCCTCCAGCACGGCGACGACGTCGTCGTAGTCGACCCCGACCGCGGCGAGCGTGTCGAGCAGGGCGCGTGCCTCGTCGTACGTCCCGCGCACGGAGTCGGCGGGGATGACGCCGTGATCGGCGATCGCGTCGAGCGTCCCCTCGGTCATCGTGTTGACGACCCCGCGGGTGACGAGGTCGACGACGTAGCGGGTGTCCGGGTACGTCGGATCCTTCGTCGAGGTAGAGGCCCACAGCGGGCGCTGCGGGAGCGCGCCTGCCGCCTGAAGCTGCCTCCACTCGTCTCCGTCGAGCATCCTCTCGTAGGCCTGGAAGGCGAGCCGCGCGTTGGCGATCGCCGCCTGCCCGCGCAGGCGCCCGGCCTCCGGTGTCCCGGTCACGTCGAGTCGCTTGTCGACCTCGCTGTCGACGCGGGACACGAAGAACGAGGCGACGGATGCGATGCCGGCCGGATCATGACCGTTGCGCACGGCCCGCCGCATGCCGTCGAGGAACGCATCCATCACCTGGCCGTACCGCGCGAGCGAGAAGATGAGCGTCACGTTGACGCTGATCCCCTCGGCCAGGCACGCACTGATCGCGGGAAGCCCTTCGAGGGTCGCCGGGATCTTGATGAACAGGTTGGGGCGGTCGACGGCCCACCACAGTGAGCGCGCCTCGGCGATCATGCCCGTGGCGTCGTGCGCGAGCCGCGCATCCACCTCGATGGAGACACGCCCGTCGACGCCGCCGGTCGCGTCGAAGCAGGGACGGAGCACGTCGCAGGCGTCGCGCACGTCGTGGGCCGTCAGCTCCCGCAACGCCTCGCCGACCTCCGCTCCGCGAGCGGCCAGGTCGTCGAGCTGCGCCTGATACGACTCGCGCTTCCCGATGGCGGCGGCGAAGATCGTCGGGTTGGTGGTGACGCCGGTCACGTAGCGGCTCTCGACGAGGGATGCGAGGCGGCCAGAGCGCAGCATCCCCCGGCCGAGGTCGTCCAGCCAGATGGAGACGCCGGCGTCGGCCAGCGCGGCAAGCGGATCGGTCATGATCGGTGTCCTTCCTTCGGTTCCGGGCGTCAGGGCGCGATGCCGGTGACGGCCAGGAACTCGGCGCGCGAGCGGGGGTCGTCGCGCAGGGTGCCCAGCAGCGTCGAGGTGACGGTGCTCGATCCGACCGCGTTCGCGCCGCGCAACGTCATGCACGAGTGCTCGGCGGCGATCACGACACCGACCGCCCGCGGCTGCAGGCGGTCCTGCAGCCAGTCGGCCACCTGCTTCGTCAGCCGCTCCTGCGTCTGCGGACGGCAGGCGAACAGCTCCACCACCCGGGCGAGCTTGGAGAGCCCGAGGATGCGGTCGCCGGGCAGGTAGGCGACCCAGGCTCTTCCCGTGAACGGCAGCAGGTGGTGCTCGCAGACCGACCGCACCGGGATGTTGCGCGCCACGACGAGCTCGTCGTAGCCCTCGTCGTTCGGGAACGTGGTCAGTTCGAACGGCCGCGGCGTCAGCATTTCTGCCCAGGCCCGCGCCATCCTGCCCGGTGTCTCACGCAGGTGATCGGAGTCGAGCGGCACGCCGAGGGCCGCCAGGAACGCCTCCGCCGCGACTTCGGCCGCCACCGCGTCGATCCCACCGCGTACCAGTACCGTCTCGCCCATCGTTCAGCCTCTCGCCGTCGATCCTCTTTCAGGGTGCGACCGCTCAGGGCTTTTTGTCAAGATCCATTGTTGTTAGAATGTCGCCATGGACGAGCACCGCCGCGATCCGGCCCTGGATGCGATTAGCGCGCTGTCGGATCCTGCCCGGCGGAGGCTCTACGACTACGTGACCTCCCGCACTGCGCCGGTCGGCAGGGAGGAAGCCGCGACGGCGACGGGGATGAGCCGAACCCTGGCCGCCTACCACCTCGACCGCCTTACCGACGCAGGCCTCCTCGACGCCGGGTACTCCCGCGACGCGGGGCGCGCCGGCCCCGGCGCAGGACGGCCTGCTAAGCGGTACGTCCGCAGTGCGCGCGAGCTGACCGCGTCCGTCCCGCCCCGCGACTACCGGCTGCTCGCCGAGTTGTTGACCGACGCGGTCGCCGCCGACGGTGGCGGCCGGTTGCGAGAGGCGCTCCTGGTGGCGGCGGAGGCGGAGGGCAGGCGGAGCGCGTCACCCGACCGCTCGCTGGGCGACGACCTTGCCGAGCGTGGCTACGAGCCTGCATCCGAGGCCGGCCCCGAGGGCTCGGCGGGCTCGGAGACCACCCTGCGCAACTGCCCGTTCCACCGGCTGGCCCAGCGTCACACCGACCTGGTGTGCGGCGTCAACCACGCTCTGCTCCGAGGGCTGCTCGCCGGGCATGATGACGACCCCGACCGCGCGCACCTCTTCCCCCAGGAGGGGCGCTGCTGCGTCGTGCTGAGCAGCGCGTCCTGAATTTGCACCTCCGCGCTCACACGATCGGCTGCTCTGCCATCCTCCGCCGTTCGGCATGGCGGTAGTGGCGCAGCACGAGCCATAGCGTCAGGATGCCGCCGGCGGCGACCACGATCAGCACGACGATGTACAGGATGCCCGCCAGAGCGGTTACGGCCGAAGCGGTCTGCGTGCTGAGGCCGCCGGAGGTCGTGAGCTCCTCCAGTGCCCGGCCGTTCACGATCAGCGCGAGCACGGCAGCCAGGTCGCCCGCCGCATCCCACAGTCCGTGCAGGATCGCGACGCCGACGTAGGTGACCACGATCCAGATCGAGAAGCGGAAGCGATCGCGCCCACGTGCCGCCCCGAACAGCACCGCGCCGAGCACGGCCGTCCAGAGCACGTGGCCGACCGGCGCGAGGATGGCGCGCAGCACCTCCGTCTGCAGCAGCGACACCAGATCGATGCCCTGGGAGGTGATGGCCGCGTTGAACGCATACCCCGCCGACTCGAACGCGGCGAACCCGGCACCGACCGTCGCACCGAGCAGCGCGCCCTGCCTCGCCGTCTTCGGCACCACCCGCCAGCCGATGATGACCAGCAGGATGCCCTTCACGAGCTCCTCGATCAGGCCGACGAGCAGGTACAACCAGTAGCTCTGGTGCAGGTTCACTTCCAGCAGGGAGGCGCCGAGCACGCCGAAGATACCGCCGACGAAGAACGCGAGGACCAGCTGCAGCGAACTCACGCTGCCGGTCACCCGCTCGATCGCGAACAGCACGACGCAGAAGGGCACCAGAAAGCTGCCCAGCAGGATCAGCGTCGGGATCAGGTTGGTGTTGGAGGTCGCCATCGTGACGACGATCGTGAGAATCCACAAGGCGAGACCGGCGAGCAGCGTCTTCCACCACCAGCCGTGATGGTGGTGGGGATGCGGTGCCAGGTCAGGACGGTCCACCCAGGTCTCTGCCGCCATCGGTCATCCCCTCGCTCGGACGCCCGAGCGGGCGTTTAGCGTCATCCTCCCACCGGGTCGCGGCGGGGCAAGGCCCGAAACGGACTCAGGAGAGGGCGCGGAACCTGGCGACGGCGTCCGCGAGGAGGTCGCGGAGGTTCAGGGGCTCCTCCGCGGTGGTCCACCTCTCGAAAGCGAGCCGGAAGGCGGCCATCGCCACCTCTGCCGCGACGGCGGCCTCGGCCGGGTCGGCGCCGCGGGCGGTCAGTGCCCGTGTGGATGCCGCAGTCACCGAGGCGAGCTTGAGCAGCTCGCGCTCCTGCAGGCTGGGGTTCGCGGAGATGACCGCGGCGCGGCGGCGCGGGAAGTCGCGGTCGGGGTTGCTCTGCAGGAACGCGGCTGCCGCATCCATCCCCGCCACCGCCGCGGCGAGGACCGACGCCGTGGCAGGCGCCTCCGCGATCGCCGCGAGCACCGTCGTCTGGAATTCGGCTGAGCCGTCGAACAGCACCTCGCGCTTGTCGGCGAAGTGACGGAAGAACGTGCGCTCCGTCACGCCCGCGCGGGCCGCGATGTCGGCGACCGTCGTCTGCTCGTATCCAGGATCGAGGTACAGCTCGAGGGCAGCGCGCATCAGGCGCCCGCGCGCACCCGGCTCCCAACGTCCCATACGTCGATCATAGTGATGACACATCCTGACATGAGTGCTACGCTGACGACAGTTTCTGACATCACCGTCATACGACGGTGATGCACGACACGTGAAGGAGCACACAATGCAGGTATTCGTCACAGGCGCCTCGGGATGGATCGGGTCGGGCGTCGTGCCCGAACTCGTCGCCGCAGGCCACCAGGTCCGCGGGCTCGCCCGGTCGGAGCAGTCGGCGGCACGGCTTCGCGCGGCCGGAGTGGAGCCCGTGCCCGGCGGCCTCGACGACCTGGGCAGCCTCCGGTCGGGCGCGGAGAACGCGGACGCGGTCATCCACCTGGCCTTCAAGCACGACTTCAGCGACTTCGCGGCGTCCGGGCGCTCGGAGCGGGCCGCCATGGAGACCTTCGGCGAGGTGCTCGCGGGCACCGGCAAGCCGCTGTTGTTCGCCTCCGGCGTCGCCCTCGTCCGTCCCGGCCAGGTCGTGACCGAGGAGGACGCCTCGCCCTTCACCGGATCCGAGGCCCCGCGCGGAGGAGCGGAGGCACTGGCCCTCGGCTTCGCGGACCGCGGCATCCGCCCGATCGCCCTGCGCTTCGCCCCCACCGTCCACGGCACAGGCGACCACGGTTTCCTGGCGACGCTGGTCGGCATCGCCCGCGAGAAGGGCGTGGCCGGATACGTCGGCGACGGCGCGAACCGCTGGCCCGCCGTGCACCGCGACGACGCCGCACGACTCGTGGTGCGGGCCTTGGAGGATCCGGACGCTGCTCGCATCGTTCACGCCATCGGCGAGGAGGGCGTGCCCGCCCGGGCGATCGCCGAAGCCATCGGCCGTGGGGCCGGAGTGCCGGTCGCATCCATCGACCCGGACGACGTGGAGGCGCACTTCGGCTGGATCGGCGCGTTCTTCGCCCTCGACGTCCCGGCCTCCAGCGCACTGACCCGCGAGCGCCTGGGGTGGCAGCCGACCGAGGCAGGGCTCCTCGACGACCTGGCCGCGGGCCACTACTTCCGCCGCGCGGCGGCCTGATCAGCCTCGGGCGCCGTCACGCCGGGCCCGGGGCGGTGCCCGGCGGGGCGGGGTAAGTGGCGACATCTTGGCGCGCGACCGATGGCCTCAATTGGAGGGCACGCCTGGATCGCGCGCTACATTTGCAGTCTGAGATGTGGAGGACAACATCCCATCGAGGATTGTGAGGTCGTTGCTGTGAAGGTGAGTATCGCGCCAGACGCGGTGATGCAGGGCGCGTCGACGCTCGCCGGCGTTCGAGGGTCACTGCCTTCGGGTTGGTTGCCGCCTGTGGTGGGGGTCGGGGACCAGACGGTCGAGACTGCGCGGACCGGTCTCGAGGACTGGTGGAAGACGATGACGACCGGGACAGCGGATGACCTGGGTGCCGTGCACCAGCTGGTGACGGCGGCGACGACCGCGCAGGTGAGCCGGGACCATCAAGCGGCCGCAGAGATTGATATGGGCGTCGACCTGGTCGCGCCGTTCCGGGGGACCAACGTCGAGTCGGCGACGCGCATCCCCGGCACCAGCGACAAGCCCTTTGGCCCCTACTATGTCGGCCCGTACGCCTCCATGAAATTCATCCAGGACGTATTCGGCGGATACCAGCCGATACGACAGGACATCACCTGGACAGCAACCGTCCGGATGCCATGAGGTCGGCGCTGAGAAGATCGAGCAAGGAAAACCCGATCTGGCTGCTATGGCTGATTCTGGGCATCACTTTCGCCTTCATCGCATGGGCGATCGGCGATTGGTTCTGGATGCAACGCCCGATCCAGTTCACGGAACGGGACGTGTACGGCACCTGGGTGAGCGATCGCCCCCATCCAACAACGCTCGAGTTCAAGCACGGCGATGTCTTGGTTATCAGCGGTGCGCCACTTCCACAGTCGCGTGATGACAAAAACCATCCGCTGAGTGGTGACTGCGAGTGGTCGTTCTTCCCGGATACGAGTCAGCCCAGCATTTTCGTTGAAGGGACCTACAACACGTCGATCTACGCCGAGAACGGATGGTTCTCCACGGACCTGGTTCTCTTCATCGGTGACCCAGACTCGCCCGGAAGTCGTGTCGTCTTCAGGCACACAGCAAGTCCTGGCAACCAACCGTGAGCCACTAAGCCGGCTCCTCGACGGCCTGGCCGCGGGCCACTACTTCAGCCGCGCGGCCGCCTGATCAGCCTCGGGCGCCGTCACGCCGGGCCGGGGGCGGTGCCCCGTGGGGCGGGCGCGGCCGGCGGGACCGGCGGAACCGGCTCGACCGGATCGGCCACTCCAGCAGACCCCGTCGGCGCACCGGGCGCAGGGGTCGTCGGCGGGTTCACGAGGACGTCGTCGAACGTCGCCTTCTCCGCCGCCGTGCGCTGGTCCCAGCCGGGCCTGCGGGCCGCGTAGAAGATCAGCGGTGGGACGCCGAGGAAGATGACGACGACCCCCACCAGCACCGGGTACGCCCAACCAGGAGCCCCCGCCCCGAAGCCCGACGGAGGTACGAAGCCGAGCGCGAAGGCCGCCAGGCAGGCGAGGAACCCGATCGTCGCGATGAGGCCCATGGCGGGCGTCCGATAGCTGCGCACCACCTGCGGGTGGGTGCGGCGCAACCGCATCGCCGACGCGAACATCAGCATGTACATGATCAGGTAGAGGGCCGCCGCCATGTCGACCAGCAGGATGAACGCCGTGTTGATGTTCGGCACGAAGATGAACAGCGAGGCGAGCAGCGTGACGACGATGCCCTGCACGTTCAGGATGCCGATCTGCACACCCGCCTTGTTCCGCTTCTGCAGGAACACCGGGAGGTAGCCGGAGCGGGCGGCAGCGAGCAGACCTCGGGAGGGACCGGCGATCCAGGTGACGACCGAGGCGAACGCACCGAGCGCGATCAGCAGCGAGATGACGGGCGTCGCCCACGCCATCCCCCAGGCGTCGAAGAACGTTTTGAAGGCCAGGTTGATGCCGGTAGTGAGTCCCAGCTGGGACGACGGCACCGCCACGGCGATGGCGATCGTCGGGAAGATGAAGATGCAGAGGATCAGGATGGATGAGATCAGCACCGTCTTCGGGTAGCCGCTGCCCGGGCTCTTCAGGTCGTTCGCGTGCACCGCGTTCACCTCCATGCCCGCGTAGGCGAGCACGTTGGAGACGATCAGCACGATGGATGCGATTCCGGTGAACGGCGGGATGATCGCGGACGCCGTCAGCGGCGTCTCGCTCGTATGGCCGGTCGTCAGCCAGATGATCCCGAAGAGGATCAGGAGCACGCCGGGGAAGATGGTGCCGGCCAGACCCGACCAGGAACCGACCTTGGCGAACAGGTTGCCGCCGCGCAGCGTGATGTAGGTCGAGAACCAGTAGATGACGAGGATGACGACCGCCGTGTAGAAGCCGGAGTTCGCCAGGTTGGGGTCGAAGAACACGAAGGCCAGCGATGCCGCGATGAAGGCGATCTGGGTCGGATACCAGACGACGTTCTGCACCCACTGCAGCCAGATCGCCTGGAACCCCCAGCGTTCGCCGAACGCCATCCGCACCCAGGTGAACACTCCGCCTTTCCAGCCGGTCGCGAGCTCGGCGGCGACGAGCGCCACCGGGATCAGGAAGAAGATGGCCGGGATGATGAACAGCGTCACCGAGCCCAGCCCGTAACCCGCCATGGCGGGCAGGCTGCGCAGCGACGCGACGGCCACGACCGTCAGCATCGCCAGTTGGCTGATGCTCATGAACTTCGACGCCGTCGTCCCGGGCGCGCCGATGGCCGGCTTGTGCGGCACCTTCGCGAAGGGATGCGGCTTCACGTGATCCGGACTGGGCGCCGGCGTGCCATCCGCTCGCGCCGGCTGCCCGGCGGCCGGGCCGGGCTCGCTTGTTGCGGTCATGATCTACTCCCGCTCGTCAGAGGGCGCAGCGCGCCCGTTGTTGGATCGCCAGGTCGGCGGTCAGTGGGTGAAAGAGGCGGCCAGGCCTTCGGTCGGCATCGGGCTCTCGAGGCGGTCGAGGTAGTCGACGGCCTCCTGGATGTCGAGCACGAGCGACTCGGCGAGGTTGCGGCTGAGGCCGTTGCGCACGACGATCCGCTGCACCGTCAGGTCGGTCAGGTTGTCCGGCATCGGGTAGGCCGGGATCAGCCAGCCCTTCAGGCGCAGCCGCTCCGACAGGTGGTAGAGCGTCCACTTGTCAGTGTGGTCCTTCTTCAACTGCCAGGCGAAGACGGGGATGTCGGAGCCGTCGTTCCAGAGTTCGAACGCCGGCATCTTCGCGATCTCACCGGAGAGGTAGAGCGCGACATCCTGCGACGCCTTCTGCACGCGGTAGTAGCCGTCGAATCCGAGCCGGAGGAACAGGTAGTACTGCAGCAGCACCTGCGCGCCGGGCCTCGAGAAGTTGAGCGCGAAGCTGGGCATGTGGCCGCCGAGGTAGGTGACGTCGAAGACGAGGTCGGCCGGAAGGTCCTCGACCGTGCGCCACACCACCCAGCCGAGGCCCGGGTAGACGAGACCGTACTTGTGGGCGGAGGTGCTGATCGAGACGACGCGGTCGACGCGGAAGTCCCACGCCAGCTGCGGCTGGAGGAACGGCGCGATCATCCCGCCCGACGCACCGTCGACGTGGATCTTGATGTCGAGGCCGGTGTCCTGCTGGATGCGGTCGAGCGCTTCGGAGATCTGCGCGACGGGTTCGTACATCCCGGTGTAGGTCACGCCCATGATGGCGACCACGCCGATGGTGTTCTCGTCGACGTACTTCTCGAGCTCGAAGCCGTCGAGCACCTTGTGCTCGTCCGAGATCGGAACGTAGCGGGCCTCGACATCCCAGTAGTTGCAGAACTTCTCCCAGCAGACCTGCACGGCGCTGGAGAGCACCAGGTTCGGCTTGTCGGTCGGCTTGCCTTCAGCCCTGCGAGCCTGTTGCCAGCGGCGCTTCAGGGCCAGGCCGCCGAGCATGCACGCCTCGGAGGACCCGATGGTGGAGGTGCCGATCGCCTTCTCCCGGTCGGGCGCGTTCCACAGACCCGCCACCATCTTCCAGCAGCGCGTCTCGATCGCCGCCGTCTGCGGGTACTCGTCCTTGTCGATCATGTTCTTGTCGGCGGATTCGGCATACAGTCGCGACGCGTAGTCGTCCATCCAGGTACCGACGAACGTGGCCAGGTTCAGACGTGCGTTGCCGTCGAGCATCGACTCGTCGTGCACGATCTGGTACGCCGTCTCCGGCAGCGACTCGCCGTCCGGGATGCGGTCGAGCGGGAGGTCGCTGTCCTCGCCCGGGCGGGCGAAGATCGGGTTGAGCTGGGTCCGGTCGGTGATGCCGGTGTACGCGGTCGCGGGCTGCTGTGCGCCGGTGGCCCGCTCCTTCCGCGATTCTGCAAGTGTCATTCGCTTCGCTCCTCGGACGGCACGAGCTCACGCTCGCGCAGTGGACGTTCCCTGAACCGGACCGCCCGGCCGTACCGTGGTCGGGCGTGGCAGAGCCAAAGTAACGAGGGCGCTCCGAGCCGCGATAGACAGTTGCCGAAAAGAGTGGTGTCAGGAACCGGAGCGCTTCAGGGTGCCGATCGTTGAGCCGCCGTCGTCGAGCACCGTCATCGTGCTCCCGTTGACGTTGCCGGTCGCGGCCTTGCTCAGCCAGGTGTCGACGTTCTCGCAGGCCATCAGTGTCGAGGAGATGGCACCGAAGGTGATCTCGTCGCCGTCGATGAGTCCTTTGCCGCTGAGCGTGTTGCAGCCGTCGGAGCCGGCGAACGTGCCGTCGTTCTGGATGTCGAGGTTCGGCTGCCCGGAGGACGTCGAACCCCACCGGCCGACCACGGCCTGGCCGCTCGGGGTGCCGGCGCAGCCGGCCAGCATCAGGACGACGGCAGCAGCCACCGCCATCCCCCGAATGCGTCGGTTCAGCAGCATGATCCCTCCCGCTCTCGGTGGAAGGGTAGCGTCGTGCCCGCGAAGCGCGACAGGGGCCAGTTGAGCCCGGCCGTCGGGTCAGTCCGCCGTCGCCAGCACCTCGTCCACGATCGCGAGCAGTTCCGGCCGGGCCAGGATACGGAAATGTCCACCGACGTCGAGCTCGATGTTCCGGGCGCCCTCGAGTCGGCTCCCGGCGGGGACGTGCGGGTCGAACCATCCCCAGACCGAGACGATCTGGGCGTTGACCGCGCGGCTGAGCGCCAGCCGGAGGAGGCCGGGAGCCGTCGGCATCAGCGCGCGCACGCTCGGAAGCGGGATGAAGCGGGCGAGCGACGAACCGCCGAACGGCGTCGCGACCGTCACGGCGGCGCGGATGCGCGGACCGGAGTCCGGCATCCCCATCAGGTACTTGGCGACCAGCCCGCCTTTGCTGTGCGCGACGATGACCACGTCGGTGAGGTCCTGCTCCTGCAGGTGCCGGGCGACCAGCGCAGCGGCCTCGGGAACCGACATCCGGTTGTCCTCCAGCGCCGTGACGACGTGCACCGGGTGGCCGCCCGAGTGGATGTGCTGCGCGAGGGGGCGCAGGAAGCGCCACGTCTCGAAGATGCCCGGCAGCAGCACCACGGGGGCCAGGTGACCGGAGCCCGCCACCAGCGCGTCCGGGGTTCCGCGGTCGAGAAAGGCTCGCAGCTGGTGACGGCCCGCGTAGAGGTAGTCCAGCGCGAGGACGCCCACTCGACGCAGCACGGTGCGTCTCATCGGTGGACCGTGGCCAATTGGGAGATCAGAGCGGCGGTGCGCCAGGGCGCGCCGTGCATGACGAGGTGGGCGACGGACGGGACGACGGCTGCGCGGCCGCCGGAGCGGTGCCCGAGCTCGGCGACCCAGTCGTTGCGGGCGATGGGATCGCGGGCGCCCCGCACGACGAGCGTCGGCACGGTCACGGCCTCGAGTTCGCGCTCCGTCTCGTAGCCGAGCATCGCGGGGAGGGTCGCGAGGTACCAGCGGAGGCCGGCGTGCAGGTAGTCGCCGACCACGATCCGGTTTCCGCGCGCATCCTCGCGGAGGATGTCGATGCCCAGCAGCAGGGCAGCCCTGAAGGCGTTGCGATCCTGTGGCGCCATCACCGGTCCGAGCAACGCGACCGCGCTCACGAGGTCGGGCCGCCGGCCGGCCAGGCTCACCGCGATCTGCGTCCCCATGGAGTGGCCGACGATGATCGCCGCCGTGATGCCCAGGCCGTCCATCGCCTGCGCGACGGCGTCCGCGAAGTCGTCGATGGACAGCGCGGGCCACCGTCGCCGCGGCTTCGCCTTCCCGAATCCGGGGAGGTCGACGGCGACGACCCGCCCCTGCTCGGCGAGCGCCGGAACCAGCCGTTCGAAGTAGCGCGAACTCACGCCGATCCCATGCACCAGCACGAAGACCGGGCTGGCGGCGTCTGCAACGCCGATGGGATCTCGGTCGACCGTGACGAGCGCGCGAGGTGGCTGCGGGGACGCGCGTCGGTCGGTCACCCCTTCACGCTACCCGTACGCTCCCTCTCACGCCGACGGCTCGAGCACCGTCTTCAGCCACCCCTCCTCGCGACGGTCGAAGCTCTCATACGCCTCGACGGCATCCACGACACCGACCTGCTGGGTGATGAAGCGGGTCGGGTCGAACAGCCCGGCGGCCACCAGGTCGATCAAGGGCGGCGTCACAGCGCGGTGGTTGCAGTTGCCCATCTTCACGGTCAGGTTCTTGTTCATCGCCGCGCCGATCGGATAGTGGGTGAGCTGCGGCGAGTAGACGCCGATGATGCCGATCCGGCCGGCCTTGGCCACCGACTCCACGGCCCACTGCGACACGAGCGTCGGGGCGTCGCCAGGCACCCACAGGTCGCCCTGGCTGTTGGTCTCGGGCGCCACCTGCTGCTGCGCCTCCTCGAACTCCGACGCCTGCTCCGCGGCTTGCGCGGCGGCCGGCCCGCTCTTGGGGCGCTGCGCGTCGATCCCGACGGCATCGATCACCGCATCCACGCCCGCTCCGCGTGTGAGCTCGAGGATGACATCGACCGGAGCCTCGGCGTTGAAGTCGATGATCTCGGCGTTCTGCTCGAGCGCCTGCGCGAGCCGCGTCTGGATGCCGTCGACGGCGAACACCCGGCCGGCGCCCTGGCGGAAAGCGGACGCGATCGCCAGCTGGCCCACGATGCCCGCACCGAACACCGCGACGGTGTCGCCGCGCTTCACGCCAGCCAGCTCGGCACCGAACCAGGCGGTGGGAAAGATGTCGGAGAGCAGGATGGCTTGCTCGTCGCTGACCGCCTCGGGCAGCGGGATCAGCGTGTGCTGTGCCCACGGGATGCGGGCGTACTGAGCCTGCAGGCCGTTCACCGGACCGGTCTGCTCCGGGCCGCCGAAGAAGGCGGTGCCGGCTGCCGGACCATTGGGGTTCGCAACATCGCACTGCGCCGTGTTCCCGGCGCGACACTGGGGACACACGCCGCACGACATCGTCGAGCACACGATCACACGGTCGCCCGGGGAGAACCCGCGGACGGCATCCCCCACCTCCTCCACCACGCCGATCGCCTCGTGGCCGAGGACCGTTCCCGGCTTCATCCCGGACATCGTGCCCCGGATCATATGCAGGTCGGTGCCGCAGATCGCGCTCGTCGTGATGCGCACGATCGCATCCGTCGGTTCCTGGATCGTCGGGTCGGGAACGTCGTCCAACCTGATGTCGCCCACCCCGTGCCACACGATCGCCTTCATGCTGTCTCCTCCCGGGTCCGTCTGTTCGTCTTGTTGGCCCGTAGTCGGGCCCCGTCTTCCCTTCAGACTGGCGCGACGGTACGCGCCGCGGCGGCGAGACCGGGAGACGGTTGAAAACCCGGATGAAGGGGGTAGCTGTGGAGAAGTACTAGCCCGAAACGGATCGGAAGGAGTACCACAGGATCATGCCCGCATCACAGGAGCTGCCCTCCACCCTGGAACGTTCGGAGAAGCACGCGCAGAACCTCTGGTCGAAGGCGCACGACTCCGCCGTCGACGAATACGGCGAAGGAGAACGCGCCCACCGCACGGCGTTCGCCGCCCTGAAGAACGAGTACGAGAAGGTCGGCGACCACTGGGAGCGGAAGTCCAAGAACGGACCTTCCGACCGCAAAGCGGCAGGCGGCCGCGACACCAAGGCGTCTACCCAGGAAGGCGTCGACGCCAACGCCTCCAAGGCGCACCTACTGGATGTCGCCAAGCGTCTCGACATCTCCGGCCGCACCCGGATGAACAAGGACGAACTGGTCGACGAGATCAAAAAAGCCAACCGCCGCGAGACGTCCGCGCAGCGGAAGAAAGGTAAATCGTGAGCGACGTTCTGGCTTTCATCGGGTGCTTCGTCCTCTTCCTGCTCGGGATCTTCCTGCTCGGTCTGGCGGACACCCTCCCGGGCTGGCAGGGGCTGGTCTTCTTCGCCGGCATCATCTGCATCGCGCTCTCGTTCGGCATACCCGTCGGGGTTCTCGGCCACGCCGACTGAGTAGCAGCCGGGAATCCCTTCCTGCCGTGGGAGAAGCGGGGGTAGCGTCGAACGATGGCTGATTTCACCCGCCTGCACAGCCAGACCTCGGATCCCGCTGAAGCAGACGCCCTGCTCGCGCAATCCGGCGGCCACTTCGCGTTCGCCTCCGAACCGGATGCCGGGTTCTCGTTCGATGTCGACGTCGCGACCGACGAGTCCTTTTCGGTCGCCCACTACGCGATCGGCGGCGAGTGGGAGACTTCCGGCGACTTCGACGACCTGGTGATCGTGAACGTCACCTCGGGCCGGTACCGCTGGGACATCGACGGTCAACAGGGAGTCGGCACGCGGTCGCCGTTCCTCGTGCGACCCGGCCACGACTTCTCCTGCTACGCCGAGGGCATCGACGTCGTCAACATCTTCCTATCCCCTGATGCATTGCAGGATGTGGCACGCACCGCCTACGGCGACGAGGACCTGGCGGTCGTGTTCGACTCCCCGGAGACGATCAGCGCGTCGCACTCGGAGCACATGCTGAACGCCGCCACCGCCGCGGCGGAGTACATGCAGGCCGGTACGTTTCGGCATCCGCTGGTGCGTGCGAGCCTCTTCCACTCGCTGTCCATGGCAGCCCTGCAGTGCTTTCCCCTGAGTGCGGATCCGCAGGAGCGCACGCTTTCGCCCGCCGGCCAGCTCGAGAAGTTCCGCCGGGCCGCCGGGTTCATCGAGGATCACGCGTCCCTGCCCATCACGGTCGTCGACATCGCGGGCGCGGCGGGCGCCACCCTTGCGCAGCTGAACGCCGCGTTCCGCGTCCACTCGGGCACGACCGCACGCGGCTACCTCCAGCGCGTGCGCCTGTCGGCCGCCCACACCGAGCTGCGGGTCTCCGACCCGACGACCGACCTCGCCGACGTGGCCGCGCGCTGGGGCTTCGCCGACCTGGACCGCTTCTCCCGGCGCTACCGCGACCAGTACGGCGAGTCCCCATCCGCCACACTCGCGCGATGAATTCATGAGGCCGGCGCACTGACATCCAGGCCCGCAGAATTTGTAGAATCCGCGGATGGACCCGCGCCGTTCCTTCGCCCTGCTGTGGGTCTCGCAGGCGCTCTCCCAGTTCGGGACGAGCGTCTCGTCGCTGGCGTATCCGCTTCTGATCCTGCAGTTGACCGGGTCGGCGGCGCAGGCCGGGCTGGTGGGCGCGGCGGTCGCGGCGGCCGGCCTGCTGACGCGCATCCCGGCCGGAGCGTTGGCCGACCGGCGGCCCCCACGTGGGCTCATGCTGGCCGCCGATGGGATGCGATGTGCCCTGCTGGCCGTGCTTGCCGCATCCGTCGGCACGGGTGTGGCGGGCACCGGCCTCGTGATCGCGATCGTCGCCCTCGAAGTGACCGCGGGGGCAGTGTTCGGGCCGGCGGAGTTCCGGATGGTGCGGGCGATCACGCCGGCACCGCAGCGCGCGATCGCGGTCGGACGGATGCAGTCGCGCGCTCAGCTCGCAGGGCTCGTGGGTCCGCTCGCCGGGGGCGTCCTCTTCGGCATGGCTCCGTGGCTGCCCTTCGCCGTGGACGCGGTCAGCTACCTGGCCTCGCTGGTTCTGGTGGCTGCCGTGCCGTCCCTACCGCTCAGCCGTTCGAACGCGACAACGTCGGGCGGCGCGTGGCGGTGGCTGCGACAGGATGCGCTGCTCCTCACCGCCGGGCTCTGGGTAGCGGGCCTGACGGCGACATTCTCGGCCGTTGGCCTGATCGTCATCGTCGTGGCGCAGGATCGCGGTGCGGGGAGCGCGGGCATCGGCCTCATGTCGAGCATCAGTGCGGCCGGTGGTCTGGTCGGCGCCTTGGTCACGCCGGCCGCGCAGCGCAGACTCCGCCCGGGGGCGGTCTTCCGGGCGGCGGCAGTGCTCGACACCGCGGCGACGCTTGCACTCATCCCGTTGCAGTCGCCGGTGCTCATCGGTGTCGCAGGAGCGGTCGCGTTCCTCTCTGCACCGGTGGTCTCCGCGTCGCTGTTCGGTGAGGTCGCCCGGCGCGTGCCCGACGAGCTGGTCGGTCGGGTGCAGTCGACGATGGTGCTGATCGCCGGCCTCCTCGCGCCGATCACACCGGTGCTCGCCGGTCTGGTGCTCGACCACTCAGGTTCCCTGGGCGGGATCATCGCGTGTGCGGTCGCGTTCGCGGTGCTCGCGGGGCTGTCATTCCTCCTCCCCGCGTTCCGCCGCCGGTCAGCCGGCATCGAACCGGTCGACGCGTCCTGACAAGACCCTCCCGCTCGTCGCAGAGCCGGTGTACCGAAGAAGTATGGATCACACTCAGGCTCCCATTCTGGATGCACTGGCCGACTATCACCGCCTCGACCGCTACGGCTTCACGCCGCCCGGCCACCGGCAGGGTCGCGGCGCCGACGAGCGCGTGAACGCCGTTCTCGGCGGGGCGCTCCGGGAGGACGTGCTCTCGACGGCGGGGCTCGACGACCGTAAGTCCTCGAACGGCTACCTCTCGACGGCCGAAGAACTCATGGCGGACGCCGTCGGCGCCGACCAGGCCTTCTTCTCGACCTGTGGCAGCTCGCTGTCGGTGAAGGCGTCCATCCTGGCCGTCACACGCGGCGAGGGCGAGCTGATCATCGGGCGGGATGCGCACAAGTCCGTCGTCGCCGGTCTCGTCCTCTCCGGGCTGCAGCCGCGGTGGGTGCCGACGCGCTACGACGAGGAGCAGCACATCGCGCATCCGCCGGGTCCGGAGGAGTTCGAGCGGATGTGGCAGCGCTACCCCGACGCGTCCGCGGCCCTCGTCACCAGCCCGACGCCGTACGGCACCTGCGCCGACCTGCAGGCGATCGTCGACGTGTGCCACTCGCGCGGCAAGCCGGTGATCGTCGACGAAGCGTGGGGCGCGCACCTGCCGTTCCACAACGATCTGCCGACCTGGGCGATGGATGCGGGGGCCGACATCTGCGTCGTCAGCGTCCACAAGATGGGCATCGGGTTCGAGCAGGGCTCCGTCTACCACCTGCAGGGCTCGCTGGTGGACCCGGTCCGTCTCTCCCAGTGTGCCGACGTGCTCGCGACCACGAGCGCCAACGTCCTGCTGTATGCGGCGATCGACGGGTGGCGGCGGCAGATGGTGCAGCACGGAACGCAGCTGCTCGGCGACACACTCGCGCTCACGGCCCGCACGCGGGAGGCGATCGAGCGCATCCCGGGCCTGCATGTTCTGCACGACGAGCTGCTCGCGGAGGAGGCCTCGCACGACTTCGACCCGATGCACGTGCTCATCGATGTGAGCGAGCTCGGGGTCTCCGGCTATCAGGTCGCCGACTGGCTGCGTGCCGAGCACCGGATCGACGTGGGCATCAACGACCACCGCCGCATCGAGGCGACCCTCTCCATCGCCGACGACGAGGAGACGACCGGTCGCCTGCTCGACGTTCTCGGCCAGCTGCCTGAGGCGGCCGAGGGGATGCCGGAACCGTCGCCCGTCACACTGCCTACGGCGAAGGACCTGCAGCCGGTCATGGCCTCTCTGCCGCGCGACGCCTTCTTCGGACCCGTCGAGGCTGTTCCTGTTGAGGAGGCGGCCGGTCGCGTCGCCGCCGAGCAGGTGACGCCGTACCCGCCTGGCATCCCGGCCGTCCTGCCCGGCGAGATCATCAACCAGGCGGTCATCGACTACCTGCGGAGCGGCGTGAAAGCGGGGATGGTCATCCCCGATGCGGCAGACCCGAGCCTCGACACGTTCCGAGTGGCCCGGGGCCTGCCACACCAGGACTGACGATCACTCCTTGTTGAGCTTGTCCTGAACCGCTCCGGCGACCTTTTCGACGGTGTTCGGCAGCTCGGTGGTGCCGTAGAACCGCGAATCGGGATGCGTGGGCGGCGGCATCGGAACCGTCGCCTGCGGGCCGTCGAGGTAGGTGAACTCGCCCTTGCCGTCGGGCGTCGGGCCGCTCGCCCACCGACCTTCGGCTGCGGCGGGGCCGTCCGAGAAGTTGATGTACTCGTAGGCCACGTCGCGGTCCTCCTTGCTGAGCGGGAAGTTGCTCGGGACCGGGAGGTCCTCCGTCCCTTCCTCCCGCAGTTCGGCGGCCGCGGCGATCCACTGGTTCTGGTGCATGGTGTCGCGGGCCAGCAGGAACGAGAGCAGGTCACGAACGCCCGCGTCGTCGGTCATGTGGTACAGCCGCGCGACCTGGAGGCGCCCCTGCATCTCCGCGTTGGCGTTCGCGGTGAAGTCGGCCAGCAGGTTGCCGCTGGCCGTGATGAAGCTGCCCTGCCACGGGTTGCCGTTGCTGTCGACGGGACGCGCGCCGGCGCCCGCGACGATGGCGTGCTGCACATCCGTGCCCCCGACGACCGCCGCGACGACCGGGTCGTCCTGGACGGCGTCCTCGGTGATCCCGAGCGGCGACTTCTCCAGCAGCTGGGCGATCATGACGGCCAGCATCTCGACGTGGCCGAACTCCTCAGCCCCGATGCCGTAGAGGAGGTCGCGGTACTTGCCCGGGATGTGCGCGTTCCAGGCCTGGAAGCCGTACTGCATCGCGACGGTGATCTCGCCGTACTGACCGCCGAGCACCTCCTGAAGTTTGCGGGCGTAGACGGCATCCGGCTTGTCCGGCTTTGCGGTGTGCTGCATCTCCTGACGGTGGAAGAACATACGAGTGTCCCCTTTCTGGTTGCCTCCACGTCTACGCGCGACATCGGGGCATCCCAGCCGTTGACAGGTCGCACGCTGAAGGGCTCAATGGGGACACGTTTTCTGCCCGCTCGCGCTCTCGGGCCCTAGCTCCTAGCCCGCGAGCGCCGCCTCCCGTAACGTGCGCGGCTGCGCGCGCAGGCGCAGACGTGACGCAGAGCGGCGTTCGCCCCGCGTCGGCGCTATTCAGGCGCGCGGGCGGAGGCCGGGCAGCAGCGGCAGGAGGGCGGCGACGGCCGAGGCAGCGGTCGCCGCGACGAACGGGCCGGCGGGGCCGAGGGCGTCGCCGAGCACCCCCGCGACGGCGGTGCCGGCGGCGCCCCCCACCAGCCCGGCCGTGTTGAGCCAGCCGAACGCCTCCGGCGTCGACGACTCCGGGAGGGCACCCGAGACCATGGCATAGAGCGCGGCGAGGGAGGGCGCGAAGCCGAGCCCCGAGAGGAACAGCACGCCGTAGAGCAGCGGGATGCCCGGCACGAGCCCCGCGGCCGCCGTCGCGACGGCCACCCCGCCGAGTACCGCAGCGAGGCCCTTCGGACCGATGCGCCGATGCCCGAAGGCGATCCCGCCGATCAGCGAACCGAGGCTCGACACCGCGATGGCGAGCCCCGCGAGCACGCCGTGACCCTCGAACCGCGCCACCAGCGCGATCTCCAGCGCCGCGAATGACGCGATGAGGGCGAAGCTGGATGCCGCGGCCAGCCGTACAGCGCGCGTGAGCAACACCGTGCCCGGCCGCGACTCGCTGCGGGGCAGCCGGACACCCGCGATGTGCGGGGTGAGCAGGAACCAGACGGTGCCACCGAGGGTGACGGCGGCGGCGAGCACGAGCGGCGCCTGCGTCGAGACGGCACCGCTGAGCAGCGTCGCGGCGACCGGCCCCGTGATCCAGATCAGCTCCTGCGCCGACGTGTCGAGGGCGAACAGCGCCGGCACCGCCCGACGCGGCACCAGCCGCGGGTACAGCGCGCGGACGACCGGCATCAGCGGAGGGACGGAGGCGCCGATCATGACCCCGACCCCGACGAGCAGCGCGGGCTCCGACGGGCCGAACGCGAGCAGCAGCATCCCGGTCGCGTTCAGTACTGGCGGCCACCAGCACCGGCGGGCGGATGCCCAGCACGCCGACCGATCGGCTCACGAGCGGCATGGCCACCGCCTCGCCGACTCTCACACTGGCGACCACGAGCCTCGCAAGGGCGTACGACCCGGTCGCGTGCCGGACGTGGAGCAACACGGCCAGCGACAGCATCCCGAGCGGGAAGCGCGCCACCAGCTGCGAGACGGTGACCCGCAGGACGCCGGGGACGCGGACGAGCTCCAGGTACGTCCGCACCCCGCTACTTGCCAACGCCGCCGGCGAGACCGCGCACGAAGTAGCGCTGGCACACGAAGAAAAGGATCACCATCGGGAGCGCGGCCATCACCATCCCGGCGAAGACGACCGGGTACTGCGTGCCGTTCTTCGACATCATGTCGGCGAGGCCGACCGGCAGGGTCTGGACGCCCGTTCCGCTGGTGAAGATCATCGCGAACAGGTACTCGTTCCAGTTCTGCAGCACGTTCAGCACGATGGTCGTCGCGACGATCGGCATGCTCATCGGCAGGATGATGCGCCAGAACGTCGCCGCCCGCGAGGCGCCGTCGATCGAGGCGGCCTCATCCACTTCCCGCGGCAGGTCGAGCATGTACGCCCGCATCAGGAAGACGGTGAACGGGATGCGGAACGCCGTGTACAGGATCAGCAGCCCGAAGAAGGTGTCGTACAGCCCCCACGCCTGGAAGAGCTTCACCAGCGGAATCAGAGCGACGGTCGGCGCCAGCATCAGGCCGGCGAGCACGATGACGGTGAACGTGCGGTTCAGTGGGATGTTCACCCGCGTCAGACCGTAGGCCGCCCACGCGCTGATCAGTTCGGTGATCAGCGTCGCGATCACCGTCAGCGACACGCTCGTGAGGACGAAGTCGCCGACGCCCTGCCGCCAGGCCGTCGCGAAGTTGCGCCACAGCCACTCCGTGGGCAGCGCGAACGGGTTGCCGAACAGCTCCGCGTTGGTCTTCAGAGCGTTGGTCACCATCCACAACAGCGGGTAGAGGACGATGACCGCAAGGGCGACCAGCAGGGCCCAGACGAGGGCGGCGCGGACGCCGCGGCCGAGACGGGCGAGGGCTACCATTCCACTCTCCTCTTGCGCGAGTAGGCCAGCTGGGCGGCGGCCAGCAGCAGGGTGATGACGAAGATGGCGACGCCGATCGCGGCCGCCGAGCCGAAGTCGTTGGTGACGAACCCGGCGTGGTACAGCCACGTGCCGAGCACCTGACTTGAGTTGTTCGGGCCTCCGCTCGTCATCACCATGACCTCGTTGAAGACCTGGAACGCCCCCGAGATCGTGACGATCATCATCAGGCCTGTCATCTCCCGCACCAGCGGCAGCGATACCTGGAAGAAGCGGCGGATCGGTCCCACGCCATCGAGGTTCGCCGCTTCGTACAGCTCCTGAGGGATGCGCTGCAGCGCCACCGAGAACAGCAGGACGCTGTAGCCGAAGCCCTGCCACTGGCTCATCGCGATGATCGCGAAGATGGCCGTGCCCTCGTGGCCCAGCCACGCCTGCGAGAACTGGCCGAGCCCGACGTTGTCGAGGAAGACGTTCAGCATCCCGGTCTGGGGCTGGTAGATGAAGTAGAACAGGAGGCCCGCGACGGTCAGCGAGATCGCCGAGGGGATGAAGTAGATCGCGCGGAACGCCTTGCGCCAGCGCTCATTGCGCACGCTCTCGACGATCGCGGCGAGCACCAGAGCGCCGAAGACCTGGAACACGATCGACAGGGCGGCGTACCAGGTGTTGTTGCCGAGGGCCCGCCAGAACACGGGATCCTGAGCCAGGTCGGCGTAGTTGTCACCGCCGACGAAGGTCTGCTCGCCGCTGTAGATGTTCCACTTCAGGAAGCTGAAGACGATGTTCTGCAGCAGCGGCCAGTAGACGAAGACCGCCAGGACGGCCAGCGCCGGGATCAGCCAGACCAGGCCCCGCCAGCGCGCGACGCCGCGCTTCGCCGCACGCGGGGACGCGTCGCCGGGAGCTGCGGCCGTGCGGCCGCGCCCGGATCCCCGGGTGGGGATCGGACGCGGCCCCACGGGGGCCTGAGGCGCCTGGGTGGTGGTCATTTCGCCTTCTCGGACGCCTGTCGCACGGCCTTCAGAGCCGCCTCGGGGGTGAGGCTGCCGGAGACGAGACCTTCGGACACGGAGACCCACGCGTCGCCGACCGACGGGACGTTGGCCATGTCGAGCCAGACGACCGTCGACTTCGCGTCGTTGACCAGCTTGGTGCCTTCGGCGACGGCCGGGGTCGCGATCTGGTCGGTCACCACATCCTTCACCGCGCTCGGCTGACCGTACGGCGGCGAGGAGAGCGTGGTCGCGTTCTTCTTGTTCATGACGAACTTCATGAAGTCGAGGGCGAGAGCGGCGTTCTTGCTCTTCTTGTTGATCATGTAACCCTCAGGTGCTGCCTCCAGCGTGGAGGTGTCGCCCTTCGCTCCCTCGGCGGCCGGCAGCGGGAAGATGCCGAAGCCGTCCTTGCTGAGCTGGCTGTCCTTCGTGTTGACGGAGTCGAACTCGATGAGCTCCTGGTAGTACATGGCTGCCTTGCCGGTCGCCTGCTGCTGCTGAGCCGTCGTGTAGGTGACACCGTTTGAATTCCCGGCGTCGCCGGTGCATTCGGTGACCAGCTGCTGGAACTGCTTCATGCCCTTCAGGTAGCCCTCGTCGGTGTACTTCGCCGTCTTCGGCAGCAGGTCGGCCTGGAGGGTCTTCTGCGGCACGTCGTAGGCGAACAGCTGCCCGAGGTAGTGGAGGCCCGGCCAGCCGTCCTTGTTGCCGAACGCGACGGGCACGTAGCCGGCGGCCTTGATGGTCGAGCAGTCGGAGATCAGCTCGTCGAGGCTCTTCGGCACGTCGAGTCCGAGGTCGGAGAAGATCTTCTTGTTGTAGCCCATGAACTTGCCGTCGACGTACTGCGGGATGCCGTAGTACTTGCCGTCGTACTTGAAGGCGTTGAGCGATCCCTCGCCGAAGGTGTCGCCCCAGGTCGTGCCGGGCGCGATGACGGAGCTGAGGTCGACGGCCAGACCGTTGGCGGCGAAGTTCTCGCCCCAGTTGCCGGCGTAGCTGAAGTAGATGTCCGGCAGCGACTGCGACCCGATCAGGACCTTCTCCTTGTCCTTGATCGCGTTGTCGTCGGTCTCCTGCGCCAGCGTGATCTTCACGTCGGGATGGAGCTTCTTGTAGTCCTTCACCAGGTTCTCGAAGTACGAGCCGAGCGGGTCGCCCGCTGCCGCAGTGAGGATGCTGATGCTGCCGGAGTAGTCGGGCTTCGCCGCGATGTCAGCCGATGCGCCGCCGCCGCCGGAGGAGCAGGCAGTGAGCGCTAGCGCCATGACGCCCGCCGCCGCTGCCGTGATGGTCCTGATCTTCTTCACGCTCATCTCCCGTCGTGCGGGTCGTGCGGTCGGGGGTGTCCGCTGACCCGTCTTTGGATCGGTACTGGGCCGCTCCTGCGGCCGGTTGCGATGACTATACGTGATTTTGGTACCGGTATCAACACTGACCAACGCGCGGTGTTCCGCCGGCCGTTCCCTCCAGTGCCTCGTGAGGTGCTCGCAGGTGCGGTCGTGCGCGGCGTGTCGCGCGCAACTACGAGCACCTCGTTCGGCGAGTGGTGAGTGGATGCGCCTATTCCGGGCGAGTGGTGACTAGATGTCGCTACTCGCGGGGCGGGGAGGGCGGCGGCGCGCTAGCGGCGGGGCGGGGCCGCGACGGAGTCGCGCTCCACGAAGTCGGCCTCCAGGACGTGCGTGGCGACGGGAGCGTCGCTGCCGGCGACCCGCGCCAGCAGGCACTCGGCGGTCAGCTCGCCGAGCTGGTGCATCGGCTGCGCGACGACGGACATGGGCGGCGTCATGACGCTCGCCCACGAGCTGTCGTCGAAGCCGATCAGCGACACGTCTTCCGGGCAGCGCAGCCCGCGCTGCCGCATCGCGCGCAGCGAACCGGTCAGCGCATCCGTCTCGGTCGCGAAGATCGCGGTCGGCGGGTCGGAGAGGGACAGCATCCCGAGCACCGCCCTGGTCGCCTGGGACTCGTTCTTGAGCACATGAGTCACCAGCGACGTGTCGAAGGGGATGCCGGCGAGCTCCAGCGCATCCAGGTACCCGAGCAGACGCTCGCCGTCGCTCCACAGGGCGTGGTCGAGGATGCGGCGGAGGTCGTCCGCGTCGGCCGCCGGCTCGTTGGTGACCGGCCCCCAGACGAACGCGATCCGCCGGTGTCCCCGCTCGATCAGCGCCGTGACGGCCTGCCGCGACGCCTCACGGTTGTTGATGACGACCGCGTCCGCCTCCACCGTGTCCACCAGCCGGTCGAGAAGCACCAGCGGGATCTCGCGCTTGGCGACGATGTCAAGGTGCGGCAGTTCGGCCGTGCGGCCTGCGGCCGGCGCCAGCGCGATCCCGTCGACCTGCTTGTCGACGAGCACCTCGATGGCCGCCGCCTCCAGCTGCAGATCCTCGTCGGTGCTCAGCACGAGCACGTCGTAGTCGGCCTTACGGGCGGCATCGGTGATGCCGCGCAGCACGCCCGCGAAGAACGGGTTGCCGACGTCGGCCAGCACGACGCCGAGCGTCCGCGTCTCGCCGGTGGTCATGCTCCGCGCGATCGAGTTCGGCCGGTAGCCGAGCTCCTTCGCGACGGCGAGGATGCGGTCACGCGTCTTGGGGCTGACCGAGCCGTAGCCGCCGAGCGTGCGCGCGACGGTGGCACGGCCGACACCGGCCGCGGCCGCCACCTCGGAGATCGTCGGCGACGGGATGCGGTGGTCGCGTTCCGTGGACATCGCCACCCCTTCCTGATCCGGGGCGGCTCACGCCCTCAGCCCACGTCGCCCGCCGCCACCGGCGGCAGCGAGCCGACCGTCCGCGCCGTCTCGTCAACCGGACGTCCGTGACCGAACGCCCCCTCGGCCGTGCACTGCCGTGCGGCGAACTGCGCCGCACGCCGCATCGACCGATGCAGCGCCGCGCCACCCGGTCGCGCATTCCTGCGCCAGCCGGACCGCAGCAATTCAACCACGAACGCGCTCACGTACGCGTCGCCGCATCCCATCGTGTCGAGGAACGGACCCGGCACGGGGGCCGCGTCGGAGTAGTAGTAGGCGTCGCCGTCGAACAGCACGGCTCCGGCGTCGCCCAGGGTCCCCAGCACGAGCGACGGACCGTGTGATGCGATGCGGCGCAGCTCCGCCCACGTGTCGGTGCGCGACATCCCGCCGAGCGAGACCAGGGCCAGGTCGATCCACGGGCCGACCGCATCCAGGTACTCCCCGGTGCGGTACTCCGGCTCGGACGAGAAGTCGTACGATCGCAGGGTCCGCGTGGCGCTGAGCTTCGGCAGCTCCGGGATGACGCCGGAGTACGCACTCGAGTGGATGAGCGAGAAGCCCGCCGCGTAACGCACGTCCTCCTCCCCCAGCACGACCGGATCGCTGAGGGTGACGCCGCCGTGGTTCCAGCCGAGGAACCGTCGCTCGCCGTCGACCGTCTCGATCTCCGTCACGCCGTTCGGGCCAGGGCGCACCGAGGACCGCGAGGTGTCGACCCCGCAGTCCTCGATGGCCTGCCGCACGAAGCGCCCCTGCTCATCGTCGCCGAAGACCCCGAGGTAGGCTGCCTCGGCGCCGAGCTGCCGCGCGAACACCGCGACGTTCACGGCGTTCCCTCCCGGATACTCGACCCCGCGGTCGACGAACCGGTCGACGATGTTGTCCCCGAGACCGAGGACGCGCACCGTGCTCATCGGTGCCTGCTCAGTACGCCACGACGCGGTAGTAGCGGCGCAGGTCGAGGGAGTGGTCGCGCACCTGGGCGAGGTGCTTGCTGAAGCGGTCGACGACAGCATCCACGACGATCGGAGCCAGAAGACCGCGGAACTCGTCGCTCACGCCCGGCAGCTCGTACTCCTTGGTGTCGATGACGGTGACGTCGTCGCTGTACTCCTTGGCGAAGGAGATGACGCGGTCGGTGAGCGGCCGGGTCTCATCCTCACCGGCGAACACGATGATGCTGGTGTCCTTCTCGATGAGCTCCAGCGAGCCGTGGAAGAACTCGGCGGCGTGGACGCGCGTCGTCTTGAGCCACTGCATCTCCTCGAGGATGCACATCGAGTAGAGGTAGGTGAAGCCCCACAGCTGGCCGGCGCCGGTCAGGAAGTGGTAGTCGTTCTCGGCGTGCTTCTCGGCGAAGGCCTTGCCGATCGGGTCGGCCTGCTTCGTCACCGCGATCAGCGCCTCCGGGATCGCCTCGAGGTCCTTCACGAGACGGTCGTAGCCGTCGAACTCGCCGCGGAGCGAGAGGAACTTCGCGCCGAAGGTGAGGAACTGCACGTCGAACGGCCACGCCTTGGGCGCCGACAGGAGCACCTCATCCACGGCGGATGCGATCGGGCTGTCGGCCTGACCGGTGAAGCCGATGGTCAGGGCGCCCTTCTCGCGGGCGAACTCGACGCAGTCGAGGATGTCCTCGGTCGTACCGGAGACGGAGGCGAAGATCGCGACCGAGTCGGGGCCGAACTGCGGGTCCGGCGCGAGCACGAACTCCTTGCCGATGACGGCGCGCACCGGGAACGCGGAGCGCGTCTGGAAGAAGCGCTCGTACGGCAGCGCTGCGGCGTAGGTGCCGCCCGCGCCGATGAAGTAGATGTTCTTCCAGCGGCCTGCGCTCACGCGCTCGGCCAGCTCCTCGATCTGCGACCGGAGCGCGACGGTGCTCCGCACCTGCTCCAGGAATTCCTCTTCGTTGAAGCCCAGCATGTGTCTCCCTCCACCGATCCGTTTTGGTACCGGTATCAATTCGTCTCAATGCTGGCACACGCTCCGCCATCGCGCAACATCCATCCCTCCGTTTCGTCGCATCCCTTGGTCGAGTGGTGAGTCGTTGCGGGTTCGCGCGTCGAGTGGTGACGAGATGTCACCACTCGACGGTGAGGGATGGGCGAGGCGCGGGAGGGGAGGGACGGGAGGGACGGGCCAGTACCCCAAGGGCGGGCGTGATGCATCCCCCTGGACGCGTGCGCGAGGCGTGATTGCGTGAGGGTATGCCAGAGAACCAGTACACCTTCGACAACCCCGTCGACCGCTATCCGTCCATCTCCCCCGACGAGGAGCAGGTCCCCGAGCCAGGCCTCGAGAGCGACCTCAACCCGGCCGCCGACCTTGGCGAGGACAGCTACGTCGGCACCGGCCGCCTCACGGGGCGCAAGGCGATCGTGACCGGCGGCGACTCCGGGATCGGCGCAGCGACCGCCATCGCCTTCGCCCGCGAGGGCGCCGACGTCGCGATCGTCTACCTGCCAGAAGAGGAAGAGGATGCTCAGCGCATCGCCGGGATCATCCGTGACGCCGGCCGCACCGCGGTCACCATCCCCGGCGACCTCAAGGAGCGCGCGTTCAGCGACGAGATCGTCCGCCGCGCGCTCGACGAGCTCGGTGGGATCGACATCCTGGTGAACAACGCCGGCAAGCAGGTCGCCACCGAGAGTCTCACCGATGTCCCCGACGACCAGTTCGACCACACGATGAAGACGAACGTCTATGCGATGTTCTGGCTGACCCGGGCGGCGCTCCCGCACCTGCCGGCAGGCGCGACGATCATCAACACCACGTCCATCCAGGCGTATCAGCCGGGCGAGCAGCTCGTCGAGTACGCAACGACCAAGGCCGCGATCAACGCGTTCACCAAGGCCCTCGCCCAGCAGTTGGCGCCCAAGGGCATCCGCGTGAACGCCGTCGCACCCGGCCCGATCTGGACGCCGCTGCAGGTCAGCAAGGGCCAGCTGCCCGAGGCGATCCCCGAGTTCGGGCAGCAGACCCCGCTCGGGCGCGCGGGCCAGCCGGCCGAGCTCGCGCCCGCGTATGTCTTCCTCGCCTCGCCGGAGTCGAGCTACGTCCTCGGCGAGACCCTCGCGGTGACCGGCGGGATGCCCACGCCGTAAGAAGCGCCCACGCGCTCAGTCGCAGGCCCAGGGGAGCCGCAACAGCTCCGCCTGGGTCCTGCGGACGAGCGCGAGGTGGGATGCGGACGCGATCCCGCGAAGCATCCCGGACCGCTGGTACGGCAGCGCGACGGGTACGCCGTCCACCAGCGCGCAGGCCACCGCCCGCTCGCGGTCGTCGCCCGCGGATCCGGTCGGGGCCGCACAGGGCGCCGGCTCGGGCGCCGCGCGACCGAGCCGGCCCTGGAGCAGCGGCCAGCCGACCATGAGCAGCGCCACGACGGCGGCGAGCGGATTGCCCGGCAACGACAGCACGTGACGGTCGTCATCCAGGCGCGCCAGCAGGAGCGAGCCGCCGGGCCGCAGGTCGATCCCGTCGATCAGGATGCGCGCCCCGAGCCGGTCGAGCGCCTCGCGCACCGGGTCGGCCGGGCCATGGGCTGTTCCGCCGGACGTGACCACGGTCTCGGTGCGGGCGCGGCGTATCGCCGCGGCGACTTCCGCCGGGCGATCCAAGGACCGCGCGGTCGTCGCGCAGCGCCCGCCGAGGCCTGCGAGTACCGACGGCATCATCGGGGTGAGGCTGTCGATGAGCTGACCGGGGGCCGGCTCCGCACCGGCGAGTTCGTCCCCGATCGCCACGAAGGTCACGAGCGGCGGCGATGAGACGTCGATGTGCCGCACGCCCGCAGCGCTGACGAGGCCCAGAGCGGGAGGCGTGAGCACCGACCCCGCCGTGAGCAGCACCTCCCCCTGATCCGCCTCTTCACCCGCCCGCCGGATGTCGCGGCCCGGGATCCACGACCCGGGCACATCGAGGAGGTCGGCGCCCTCGTCCGCTGCTGCACCCTCCACCACGGCGTCCTCCGTGCGGAGCACCGTCAGTGTCCCCGGCGGCACGGGCGCGCCGGTGGCGACGGGGCGCGCCTCGCCCGGCGCGAGGGGAAGCGCCGGAGGGATACTGCCCGCGAGCACGGGCTCGCCCACGCGCCACGGGCCGTCGCCGGCGACCGCCCAGCCGTCCATCGCGGAGTTGTCGAACGGAGGCAGCGGGCGCCCGCAGCAGACGTCCGCCGCGAGGACGAGACCGGCCGCCCGGCCGACCGGCACGGTCAGCACCCGGGTCGGCGTCTCGCGTCCCAGCTGTTCCGCGATCCGCCGCGCCTCCCGCCAGGAGGTCACGACGACCGCCTGTCGATCGCAGCGAGAAGTGCCGCAATGGCCTCTGGGAGCGGCTGACCCCGACCGACGGCGATCCCGGCGATGAACGTCGTCAGCGGCGCGGCCGGGCGCGCGATGCCGTGGGCGGCGTCCCTGGCCAGGTCGAGAACGGCGGCGACGTCGCCGGGCTCCAGCCGGGTGCCGACGACAGCGGCGGCCTCGTCGGCCCAGGCGTCGAGTTCGGACGGTTCCATGGCGTGGTTCCTCTCGGGGGCGGCGGATGGGAGGGTCGGCTCGTCGGGCGCGGGTCCGTCTAGGGCGCCAAGGTCGTCCCGGGTATCGATGTCGGTCGAGACGGCTGCGGCGACGGAATGGCGGCCGTGGATGGAACCGAGCAGGTCGCGGGCGGACACCCCGTCCAATTCCCGGCGTTCCTGTCGCAGTTGGGCAGCGCGGCGCAGCAGGGCAGCCAGCGGTGCGCGGGCGAGCAGCCACTGCGAATGACCGTCGGCGTCGGTGAGGACGCCCTCGTCGATCTCGGTCAATGCGGCGACGGCGGCGTACGGATCAGCGAGGTCGGCTGGCAGGATCAGGACGTCGCCGGCGGACACATCCGCGTCCGCCGCATCCAGCACCGCCGCATCCCGCACCGCCGCATCCAGCCCCGCCGCGATCGCCGCGCACGGCCCGCCCCAGCGGGGACTCTCCGACACCGCGACCGCAACGCCGGCGGGAACCTCCGCCGCCGACACCAGCACCACCCGGCCGGCCGCACCGGCAGCATCCACCGTCCGCTCCAGCAGGGTGAGCCCGCCGACGCGGTGCTCCAGCTTGTCGGAGCCGAACCGGCTGGATCGCCCGCCGGCCACCACGATCACCGCCTCGACACGTGTCATGCCGTCACGCCGGGCGGACGCTCGCCGAGAGCCCAGTTGACGCCCCACCCGACGACGATCGTGAACGCGATCGCCGCAGCCATCGACAGGATGCCCGGCGGTGTGGCGATCACCCCCAGGCTGACGATCAGCGTCGTGGCCCCGGCGGGTGGATGCTGCAGCTTCAGCACGTGCAGCACGAACGCCGTGATCGCGACCGAGAGGGCGCCGGCGAGCACATACCCCACGGTGAGCCCTGCAGACGGCGCCGATGGCTTGCCGTTCATCCCGAACAGGAAAAGGCACACCACGCCGGCGACGATCGCCACGGCATGGCCGACGGCGGCGTTCACCGGGCGCGAGGACCGCTCCGACGGAGCGCCGAAGATGAGCATGACGGTCGGGCCGAGGCTGGGGAAGAGCCAGGGCGAACTCAGCAGCAGGCCGATTGCACCGGAGGCGGCGAGCACGATCAGCGACAGGACGCCGGTGTAGACACCGGCTCCCGCCTCGCCGGCCCGCTTCGACGCACGTGACAACAGTGACGGTTTCATCGGATGCTCACCTCGCCGCGATCAGGGCCTGCGGTGCGGCCTGCTTCATCCTGGTCATCAGCCAGCGCAGCTGAACCGACGTCTCATGCTCGCAGCCGGTGATCACCTGGAGCAAGTGAGCGTCCTGCAGCGCCTGGGCCGCCTGCTTCACCATCGTCCAGGTGACGTCGGTCAGGCTGGCGAGCAGGTAGAGGTCCTGCAGGTCGCGGAGCAGTCCGAGCGGACCGGAGCGCGCCTCCTCGATGGCGTCCGCGTGCAGCCGCTCCGGCTCATCGTCCGTCCCCGCGGCGCCGAACCGCTCGATCACGGGATCCAGCTTCTCGCGGTGGCTCTCGCACTGCTGCGCGAGCGTGAGGCAGAGGAAGTGCACATCCGGCTCGTCGCCGTGCGCGTCGGCCACCTGCCGGAACGAACGGGCGAGCGTCGACTCGGATTCGGCGAGCAGCGCCAGATAGACCGGGAGCTTCATGACGCAGCTCCCGTCGCATCCAGCTTTCGCACCTGAACCGCGGCCGATTTGAAGACGGGCTGCTTCGAGACGGGATCCCACTCGGTCGCCGTGAGCTCATTGGCCGCGGTGGGATGCCGCTCCTCCGCCCCGGGCGGAGCATCCCAGTACCCGTAGTGGAAGGGCGCGAACACCGTGCCGCTGCGCGCCTTGCCGATCCGGACGGGCGCCACCAGCCGCCCGCGCCGCGACACCACCTCGACGAGGTCGCCGTCGGCGACGCCACGCGACTCCGCGTCGGACGCGGCCAGCTCCACCCAGACGTGCGGGGCTGCATCCGTAAGCTCCTGACTGCGGCCCGTCTTCGTGCGGGTGTGGAAGTGGTAGACGCTGCGGCCCGTGGTCAGCTGCAGGGGGAACTCGTCGTCCGGCGGCTCGTGCGGTCCTGAATACGGGGCCGACTTGAGGAGAGCCCGGCCGTCGGGCCGCAGCGCACGGAACGCCTCCTCGCCGACGGTGGCGCCCGTGAGGAGGTCGTGGCCGAAGCTCTCGCAGTAGTCGGCGTGCGACGGGAAGTCCGCGTCGGCGTACAGGCGCGTCACGCTCTCCGTCTCTCCCTCCCGGCGCGGCCATTGGATGCCCGACTCGCGTCGCAGGTCGTCGTACGAGATTCCCGTGTAGTCGCACGGCCGGCCGCGCGAGCATTCCTGCCAGGCCCTGTAGACGTCCTCGGGAGTCCGCCACTCGATCAGGGGAGCGCCGTCAGAGCGGCGGAAGTCCATCCGCTTGGCGTAATCGAGGAAGATGTCGAGGTCGGCCCGCGCCTCCCCGGGCGGCTCCACCGCCTTCTCGGAGAGGTGGACGGTGCGCGTCGCGTTCGTGAAGGTGCCCGTCTTCTCGCCCCACCCGGCCGCCGGCAGCACCACGTCGGCGAGCTGAGCCGTCTCGGTCAGGTACAGGTCCTGCACGACGAGGAAGAGCTCCGGCTTTGCCAGGATCTCGCGAATGCGCAGCAGCTGAGGCAACGACACCGCCGGGTTCGTCGCCGACACCCAGAGGAACGGGATCGAGCCCTGTTCCACGTACCGGAACAGTTGCATTGCGTGCGTCGGCGGCGCCCAGTGCGGGATGACCAGCGGGTCGACGCCCCACAGCTCGGCGAGCTGCTTCACGTGCTCCACGTTCTCCCAATTGCGGAAGCCCGGCAGGTCGCCGTCCGCGCCGCACTCGCGGTTGTTCTGCGCGGTGGGCTGCCCGTTCATCTGGAGGATGCCCGCGCCCGGCCGGCCGATCATCCCGCGCAGGAGGTGCAGGTTGTTCACCTGACATGCCGATGCGGTGGCTTGCGGCGCCTGGTAGAAACCCTGCAGCACCGTGGACAGGACGCGCGGCGACTCGGCGAAGATGCGGGCGGCCCGGCGGATGTCGTCCGCTGGCACGCCGCACACCTCGGCGGCGCGCTCGGGCGTCCACTGCTCCGCCTGGCCCTTCAGCTCGTCGAGGCCGATCGTGTGCGCAGACACGTAGTCGTCGTCGATCCAGCCGTTCTGGATCAGTTCGCGCTCGAGGCTGAGCAGGAGGGCGAGGTTGGTTCCGGGGCGCAGTGCCAGGTGCACCTCGGCCTGCTCGGCCGTCGCTGTCCGCCGCGGGTCGATGACGACCAGCCGCGGCGGATTCGGACCGGCGAGACGGTCGAGCACGCGCGCCCAGGTGACGGTCTGCGTGGCCGCCAGGTTGTGCCCCCACAGGAACATCGCGTCACACTCGTCGATGTCGTCGTAGCATCCCGGCTGCCCGTCGGCGCCGAAGGTCTCCTTCAGAGAGGATGCGGCGGTCGCTGTGCAGAGACGGGTGTTGCCGTCCATGTGCGGGGTGCCGATGCCGGCCTTCCCGATCACACCCAGCGCGTAGTACTCCTCGAGGAAGAGCTGACCGGACGTGTAGAAGCCGTGACTCAGCGGCCCGGCCTCGTCGAGGAGCGCGCGGCTGCGATGGACGATCGCGGACATCGCCTCGTCCCAGGTCGCCTGCACCAGCTCGCCGTCGCGGCGGATGAGGGGATGCGTCAGGCGGTCGCGCCCGCGCATCCCCTCCCAGCTGGCGTAGAGACCCTTCGGTCCGAGCCGGCCGCGGTTGATCGGGTCGTCGGTGCGGCCGCGGATGCCGACCATCCGCCCGTCCTTGACCGCGATGTCGCAGCCGCAGCCGTTGCTGCAGAGGACGCAGGCGCTGCGCACCCACGCGTCCACATCGCTCTCGCTGAGGCCCTCCTGGAGCATGAGGTCGGCGCGCTCTGGCCAGAGGGCACCTTGTGCGAAGGGGGTGCGGTGGCCCCACACATCCTGAATACGGGATCGGTCTCCTGCGGACACCGTCGTTGGCTGGTCCATGCAGCCACTGTCGGCTCAGGGCGGCGGCGATTCAATCCCCTGGCGGCATCCTTCGTGCGTTTTCAGGATGCCCCGACGTGCCTCCGCCGCTGCGCCCGGATCACCAACGGCAGCACCACCCAGATCACCAGCAGCAGCACGAAGACGCAGCCCGCCGAGATGATCCCCGCGGTCGGGTTCAGCAGGAAGTCGACGATGAAGAGCACGATGCCCGTGAACAGCAGGGATGCCGCCGCAAGGCACAGGATCAGGATCTTGCTGCCGAGACCCACCAGTTCGGTCTTCGCCCGCTGACGGAACAGCAGCCGGTGCAGGGCGACCGGCGCGAGCGCCAGCAGCGTGGTGACCACCGCGAGGAAGACGAGAACCAGGTACACGCCGAGGTCGAACGGCGACAGCTTCGTGAAGCGCTGCTGGAAGGGCAGTGTCAGCAGGAAGGCCGCGAGGATCTGCGTCCCGGTCTGGAAGACACGGAACTCCTGCAGCAGCTCGTTCCAGTTGCGGTCTGCGCGCTGCTCCCTGGTCTCGTTGCGGCCGTCGCCGGGGGCGGCATCCTGGCCCTCACTCACCGCCGGGCCTCCTCCAGGTCTGCGGCGAGCGCGCGGAGGGCCGCATCCACGGTGCCCTTCACGACGTCCTCCGGGTCGCCGTCGAGGTGGAGCTCCTCCACCCGCACGGCGTCCGGCCTGCCGTGCGCGAGGAACACAGTGCCCGCATCCTTGCCCTCCTGCGGTCCGGGTCCGCCCGCGCCCGTCACGGCGGCCACCATGTCCGCCGACAGCAGCCGCGCGACACCGGACGCCATCTGTTCGGCGCACTCCGCCGTGATGACCGGCCCGGGCGTGACTCCGAGCAGGTCGAACTTGACGTGCTCGGAGTACGCCACGACGCCGCCCGCGAACCAGTCGCCGGCCTGGGGCGAAGCACCCAGCGCCGAGGCGATCGCGCCGCTGGTGAGCGACTCGGCGACCGCGATGGTCATGCCAGCGGACGACGCGAGGTCGGCGATGCGTTCACCCAGATCGGTGATGTTCTCCGTCGTCATGCATGAACCCTAACCGGCGTCGCTGTCGCCCTCGTCGCCTTCCGCCTGCGAGGGCTTGTCGA
Source organism: Leifsonia sp. RCC_180 (assembly GCF_058138205.1). Taxonomy (NCBI): domain Bacteria; kingdom Bacillati; phylum Actinomycetota; class Actinomycetes; order Micrococcales; family Microbacteriaceae; genus Leifsonia; species Leifsonia sp. RCC_180. The sequence goes on from NZ_CP200340.1 coordinate 2,495,785, forward strand.
TGATCTGCTGCTCCGCCTTCGTGTCGTCGTCGTGACGGTCATCCTCTGTGTTCCGCTGGTCGGACATTTTCACTCCTTCTCGTTCGGTCAGGTGTCGGTTCGGTCACGTGTCGGTGCGGAAGTGCACCGCTTTGTGGCTGCCGTCGCAGAACGGCTTGATCGTGGAGACCCCGCACCGGCACAGCGCGACCGTACGCCGGTGCTGCTCGATCGGGGTCCCGTCGGGTGTCGTCAGGTCGATGTGGCCCCGGACGAGCAACGGCCCGTCGGGACAGGCGACGATGACGGGCTCCTCCTCGTGCGCGCTCATGCGGGCACCGCCAAAGGCTGGCGGAGCGAACTCCTGCCGGCCTCGAAGCTCTCCAGCATGTGCTGGGCGGCGAGGCCGTCGACGTAGAGGCAGGCCGCGGCGCCGAAGACGATGTCGGGCAGGAGTTCGGGATGCTGCTCCGCCAGGCCTCCGGCGAGGTCACGGCCGGCGATCTGCTCGTGCACCGCATCCGCTTCGACGTGCTCGTCGTAGTACCAGGTGACGTCGTCGTCGTGGCCGAGACGCCGGAAACCGTTGCCGTAGAAGCGGTTCGGGATGGACGAGGTCATCTCGAACGCCGCCAGGTGACCGGTGATGGCACCTCGAAGCGACCGGTTGAGCCCGAACATCGACATCATCGTGAACGACGCGAGAGTGATCGCGGGCACGTTGTCGATGTAGGCGCCGTAGGCATCCTGGAGCCCCAGGTTGCGCATGGTCCGGCCGAAGATCTCCGCGTGGATGCGCTCGGGCCGCCCGCCGCCGTACTCGTCCGCCTGCACCTCGACCAGAGCGGCCTTCGCCCGTCCGGTGAGTCGCGGGATGGCCCACGAATGCGGGTCGGCCTCTTTGCGGGTGTAGATGGAGCGCTGGATGACGAACTCCACGGCCTGCTCCTCGGTGGCCTTCTTGGCGAGGTAGCGGGAGAGGCTGGGGCCGGAGTCCTCCGACGTCAGGTCGAACAGGTACGCGGCGACGGCGTCCGCGTTCGGCTCGGGGAGGTCGCCGACCGGGACGCGTGCCCGCAGCTGCCGCTCGAACTCGCGCTCGATGGTCCGGCGGACGCGCAGCAGCTCGGGATTCCACTCCCATTCGTCGTCGGCGTCGACGGTGCCGCCATAGTGGAGCCCGTAGAGCAGCAGCAGGGTGAGCTGGAGGTCGTCATCGGTGAGGAGGTCCGGCTGGGCGTCCAGCGCGGCGCCGGCGTTGTCGGAGAATCGGACGACGTCGTCCGAAGCGGCGGAGGGTGCGGTTCGCAGCGCGTCGAGCAGCGCCTCGCTCACCGGCCCCCGCGGGGTGATGCGTGGTGTCATACCCCGAGAGAACCGGCGGGAGGGCCGCCGGTCAAGTGGTTGCCCCCGCGCGGCTTGCGTGCTCTGCACGGCGGCGACGCAGCTCGCGGAGGGGGGTCGCCGCCCGCCGTAACCGGCCATCGGAGTACCGGACGCCACCGCGGAGCCGGGATGCGAGCGCCAGCCACACGCAGACGGCGCGCTCGGCGAGCCAGAGCGGCGCCCACAGCGCCGCGGTCGCCGGAAAGAGGCGCCGACCGCCCGCCCGCCGCCGCCCCAACTCGGCCAGGGCGACCACCGCGGCGATGCCCGCCAGCAACCGGCGCGGCCGGCGGACGGAGAGCAGCACCAGCGGCAGCACGGCCAATTCGGTCAGCAGCCTCGCCGGCTGCGCGAAGTCGTCGTAGGCCTGCCGCACGCGCTGCCGGAGGAAGTGGCGCACCTCCGGCGGCCGGCGCACCACGCCGATCCGGTCGGCCGCGACGACCCGGCCGCCCGCGGCGCGCACCGTGCGGATGAGTTCCAGGTTCTCGAACAGGACGTCGCCGTCGTACCCGCCCGCGTCGATGACTATCCGCCGCCGCAGCGCGAGCGTGCCCGGGTAGTCGTGGCCGAGCGCGCGATTGAGGAGGGTGCGTCCCGTGTCCCAGCGCGCATGCCAGGGTGCCGGGACGAACACGTTCTGCGGTCGCACCAGGTCGGCCGACTCGAGCATCCCGACCACCGCCCGGAGCGCCCCCTCGTCGTAGCGCACGTCGTCGTCGGCGATCACGACACGATCGTGACGCGCCCCGCGAAGCCCCGTCATCACGCCCGCCACCTTGCCGTTGTGCCCTGGCCACGGATCGAGGGAGAGGTGCCGGACGCCGGCCGGAATCGCGCGCGCATGCGCGGCGAAGCGTTCCGGCGACGAGCCGTCGACGACCGTCACGTCGATGAGGTCGCGCAGGTCCGTCAGGTAGGCGACCAGTTCATCCAGGCCGGCGTCGTCCGTCCACCGCAGGGGAAGGACGTACTCGGCGTCGACCGTCACGCCACGGCCCGCTGGGTCTCGCGGAGACCTCTCACGACGAACCCGCTCTCCGGGCGGGCCGGGAAGGTGCGGAGGCTCACGCGGAGATCCTGCTCCGGGACCTCGTACTGCAGCTCGCGCGTCAGCATCCGGATGCCCTCCTCGAGCAGGTCGATCGTCACCGGCTCACCCGGGCAACGGTGGTCCGCGTGCATGCTGCCGCCGCCCTGCGGGATGAGCGTGTTGGGCTCAACGACGAGGCCGTCGAAGCGCTGGGGCAGGAAGCGGTCCGGCTGCTCCCAGATCGCCGGATCGTGGGTCGTGCCATACAGGTCGAGCAAGACCCAGTCGCCGGTGCGAACCCGCTCGCCCTGCCACTCCAGGTCGCGCGTCGCACGTCCGCCGATGAGGGGAAAGAACGGGTAGAACCGCCGAACCTCCTGGGCGAACCAGCGCACGCCGATGTCGTCGCCCGCCGCGAGGTCGTCGCGCCAGCCGGGATGGCGGTGCAGTGCGAGAGCGGCGAAGGTGAGGAACCGGCCGATCGCGACAGTCGGACGCAGGAGGTTCAGGAGTTCGACCGCGGCGACCCCCGGCGGAAGCGGCGCCTCGTCCGATGACCCCGATGGCGCCGACCCGTCCGGCTCCGTGTACGCGGCCACCACGGCGAGCGCGGAACCGTCCGGCGCCCGCGGCGTCGCCCTCTCCCGCGCGACCGTCTCGGCGAGCATCCGCTCGGCCGCCGACCGCCTCCACCGAACAGCCCAATTCCCGGGGCCGACCATGCCCGCTGCCTCCACCATCTCGGCCAGCACTCCGCTTCGCCGCAGATCGGCGGAGACCGACTCGGGGAGCCCGGCCCAGGTGGTGACGGCGCGGGTGAGGACGTCGTGGAAGAGGTCGAGCATCACGACCTCTGCGCTACCGCTGTCGGCCACCGCTCGCCGGACCTCGTCGCGGAAGCGGTCCACCAACGCCTCGCCCGACGGCCCGCTCAGCAGGCCGATGAACAACTCCTTGCGCCGGCGGTGCGCATCCCCCTCCAGCGACTGGACGCTTCCCACGTCCTGCAGCACCTTCAGCACCGAACGTGGCATCGCACCCGCGCGCGAGAACCGGCCGCCCTCGTAGAAGAAGCGCGCCGCGTCCGCTCCCCGGATCACCAGGACCGACCGGCCGAGGAGGCGCGTGCGGAACCGGTCGCTGCCGGCGGCGCGGAAGCCGCGCGTCCCGAACAGGTAACCGTCGCGCACGAACCTCAGGCTGCTGTCACCCATCCGCCGCCTCAGACCCTTGTGGCGGGCCGGTCGACGCCCGCGCCGCGCGGGCTCAGGAAAATGCCGAGGGCGATCATGGCCACTGCGAGGAAGAGGTGCAGCCAGTTGTCAGCGCTGTTCAGCGGGACGAAGTTCGCCGGGTGGTCGCCGCTGAAGAACAGCCCGTACAGCCAGATCACCGCGTACACCACGCCGCCGATCACCAGGTAGTTGCGCGAGCCCATCCGCGAGCGCGCGAACGCGATTCCGGCGACGCCGTAGAGGAGGTGGACGAGGTTGTGCAGGACCGAGACCTGGAACACGCCCAGCAGCAGTGCCATGGAATCGTGCCCGGCGAACGACATGTCGCCGTAGTTGGTGGTCAACCCGGGGATGAAGCCCGCGAGACCGACCACGAGGAACACGATCCCCGCGATCAGTGCGGCCTTCTGGACGGCGGTGCCTGCGTAGCGACGGTCATCGCGGTCGGCGAATGCCCGGTCGGAAGGATCAGCGGTCGTCATGATGACTCCTTTCGTTACCGAATCAGGCAACCAGCGGCAGGCCGTCTTCAGGAGCCCTTGACATCGCGGCTCTCATTCGCCCGACTCCTTCAGCAGCGGCGAGTAGAGGGTCGCACCGGGGCGCAGCTGCAGGACGTGATCCCCGATCGAGGCGAGGTCCGGCCACAGCACCAGGACGGAGCCCCGGCCCCGCCAGCGGAGGAAGCGTGCGACCAGCGCCGGGGCGTCCACCCCGCTCCGCTCGTACCCCGCGAAGGAGCTGTGCGAGTGCGGGCTGACCACCAGCCCGTACAGCCGCGCCGCCGCGAGCATGCCGTCGGGCGGTCCGTCGAGCGCGAGGCGCGCATCCACCACCTCGCCGACGCGTTCGCCCTCCGCCGTGAGCACAGTGTTTCCGAGCAGGTCACTCAGGATCATGGCGGCCTCCCGGGATGCGGCCGATCACGTGCTCGCGCATCCACCTCTCGGTCCAGCTGGCGTCCAGCGAGTCGGCCGCCACACCGACGGTGACGACGATCCCGACATCGGAGACGACCTTCCAGGGGATGCGGATGAAGCGGGAGTCCGGCAGGCGGCCGCCGAACACCCGAGTCAGCAGGATGGGCCCGGTGAGCAGCGCCGTGACGACCGGCGGGTGCTCGGCGTCGAGGCGCCCGAGGTCGTCCGGTGTGCTCAGTTCCAAGTCGTCGACCGTGCTGACCGGTACGCCGTCCGGGTCGAGGAGCTGCCGGTCGAGGAGGTCGAGCCCGGCGTCGATGACCCGGCCGGCGACCCGCGGCGGCGAGGGAAGGTCGCGCTGTTTCGTCATGCTCCGGCTCCCGTCACGATCATGAGAGGGATGGCGGCGATCGACGCCACCAGGATGATGCCCAGATAGATCAGCCCGAAGAAGTTCGTCGCCTTGCCGTTGACCTTGTCGCCCATGTATTTCGGGTCGTTGGCGATGATGAGGACCGGCAAGTAGGTCAGCGGCAGGGCGATCGCCGAGAACACGACGGAGAACTCCGTGACCTGGACCGGGTCGACCCCGGTGAAGAGGATGCCGAGGGCGACCACCAGCGACAGGATCATGGCCGCGTGGAACCGCGACGCCGCCGCCGGCCGCCGGAACTTGCCCCACGGCCAGCCGAAGAACTGCGCGAGCGTGTACCCGCTCGACAGCGTCACCTCGAGCGCTGCGCCGAACGTCGCGGCGACGAAGCCCAGGATGGCGACGATGAGCCCGATCTTGCCCAGCGCCTGCGCCACCGGCAGTGCCGTCTCGAACAGCGAATCCACCGCGATGCCCTTCGGTAGCAGGACGACCGCGGCGCACGCGGCGATCGACAGGGACAGCAGGCCCCCGAGGGGGAAGCCGACCAGCACGTTGAGCCGGGACTGTGCGAGGTCTTTCGTCTTCCACTTCTCCTCGATCGCCCCGGAGGAGAAGAAGAACACTTCGTAGGGAGTCATCGCGGCGCCGAACAGGGCGACGGCGTAGTACCAGTAGGTCGCCGGCGACTCGTCGGTGTGCGGGGAGGGCTGAAGGAGCACCTGGGAACCGAGCGACGCCCAGTCGGGGTGGAGCGCGAAGAGCGCGACGGCGAACACCACCAGGGCGAGGCCGAGCAGGCCCGTGACGTTCTCGAGGATCGAGAACTTCACCCGCCAGACGACGATCCAGACCGCGAACGCCGCCACAGGGAACCACAGGGCCGGCGAGATGCTGGAGGCGAGCTGCAGCGAGAGCGCGATGCCTCCGACCTCGGCGGCCAGGGTCAGGAGGTTGATCAGGAACGAGGCGGACAGGTTGGCGAGAGCCATCCGTGCGCCCAGCCGTTCGCGGATGATCTCGAACGTCGCGCGTCCGCTCACGGCGGCCACGCGCCCAGACATCTGCGCGAAGATGCAGATTCCGATGACGCCCACCAGGAGCACCCAGCTGAGCGTCATCCCGAACCGGGAACCCACCACACTGCTCGTGACGAGGTCGCCGATGTCGACGAAACCGCCGATCGCCGTGAGGACGCCGAGCGCGACCGCGAAGATCGCCTTCATCCGCGCTCCAGCCGCTTGGAGGCCGCGTCGAGGTCCTTCGCCAGGCGATCGAGTTCGCGCCGCTGCCGGTCGAGGACATGCCCCGAGTCGCGTCCGGCTGCGACCGCGCGCTGGGCGGATGCGACGGCGTCCTGGGCGGCACGGATGTCGGCGAGCACGCTGTCACGGCTGGCGCCGATGCCGCCGATCGCGGTCATGGTCGCGACGGCCTGCGCTTCCTGCCCCAGACGGTCGGCGGAATCGGAAAGGCCCGTGTCGAGGACCGTCGGCAGCAGGTGGTCGTCTTCATCGAGACCGAGGGCGAGTCCGGCGGAGCGCGCCGCCGAGGCCGCGGTACCGGCCGACTGGGACAGGCTGCCTCGCGCTGCGCTGTCCGCTGAACAGCCGGAGAGGGCGCCGATCACGATCAGCGCCGACACCCCGGCAACGAGATGTCGATGGATCACGCCCAGGACTGTACGCCCGCTGTGAAGCGGTGCCAGGACCCGGGCACTCCTCCTCGACGGTTCACATGTCGGGCGGCGTCCTCACGGGCTCGTCCTGGCGGAAGCCCGCCGTCGCCTCTTCGTAGGTGGTGTGCCGTCGGGCGGGGTGTGAGTCCGCCGGCGGGGGCACTTCCGCCTTGCTCAGTGCGTGCAGGACGAGTTGTTCGACGAGGGTGGCGGCGGTCGTGTCCCGCGAACGGGCGATCCGGACCAGGGCGGCGAATTCGCGCTCCCCGAGGCGGATGGTGAGGGGCATCCCGGCCGGGGCGCGCCCCGGCCCGTGAACGGACGCCGGCTCCGTCAGTTCAACAGCGTGAGATTCCTTCATGTCTGAAGCTTCGCACAGGAGAGCGCTCTCCGCGCTACTTTTTTGTTCGCGCAACGTACAACCGTCGTCCTGCGATGTTGCACGACCATCGCAACGCGCCGAAGATCAAGTCGTCGCGTGCTCGACGCCGCCTCGTCCCCCCGGTCCACGGCGGCGTCAGCGCGACACCTCGTCGGTGGGATCCCGGTCTTCGGGTGGCCGGGATCCCGCCGTGAGGAGGGCCACTCCGTCCAGGAGCCGCCGCCGGACATCCTCCGCGGGCACCGCATCCGCGCCGAAGGACAGCGCCATCGCCGACGACGCTGCCGCCCCGACGATGCGATGGATGCGCGGATCGCGCGCCCGGTCGCCGAGCGCGAGTTGCGACGCCTCCGCCGCGGCCGCGAGCAGTCGCTGCAGCCGATCCCGCTCGGCGTCGGACGGAGCACCGGCCGCCAGCGCCTCCGCCGCCTCCCGAAGCGCCGGCTCCAGCAGGGAGTTCAGCACCTCATCCGCTCGAGGGGCCGCGTCGTGGTCGCTGCGCTGCTCCAAAGCGGCGTCGAGGGTCGAGAGCAGAGTCGCCGGGGTGAACGGCTTGGCCAGGAAGTGCGCTCCGTCGCGTTCGATCGCGGCTCTCGCCGCCGGCCCGGGCAGAAGCCCGCTCATCAGCACGACCGCCGCATGCGGCTGCTCCTCGGCCACTCGCCGGGCGATCACGTCGCCGGACACCCCGGGCATCATGATGTCGGTCAGCACAGCGTCGAACCGCCGGCCCGCAGCGATCAGCTCCAGCGCCTCCCTCCCCTGGGCCACCTCGGTGACGAACCCGTGGTGGTCGAGCGTCTGCCGCACCAGCTCGCAGATCGCTGCTTCGTCGTCCACCACCAGGATGCGCCGGCCGTCGCCCGGCCGCGGCGCCGGCCCGTCGACGATGGCAGGAGCTTCGAAGCCGAGCCTCGCCGTCGGCAACGCGAATCCGATCGTCGTCCCTTCGCCCGGCGAGGTGTCCACCTTGAGCTCTCCACCGTGCGCGGTGACGATGGCGGCGGACGTCGGCAGGCCCAGCCCGGTTCCGGTCTCCTTCGTGGTGAAGAAGGGCTCCAGGATGCGCGCGCGGGTCGCGTCATCCATCCCCGACCCGGTGTCCTGGACCTCCAGCCAGACCGTCTCGTCGCTGACAGCGGCTCGGAGGGTCAGCACCCCGCCGCCGGGCATCGCGTCGCGGGCGTTCGTGATCAGGTTGACGAGCACCTGGAACAGCTCTGTTCCGTCGCCCAGGACCGGCGGCATCCCTTCGGGCGCCTCCACTCGGAACTCGATGTGTCGGGGCAGCGTCTCGCGGCAGAACCGCTCGAGTTCCCAGAGCAGCCCGGTCAGGTCGACAAGCTCCTTACGGCCTTCCGTTCCCCGGGCGAAGGAGAGCACCTGGCGGATCATCGCGGCGCCCCGCTGGGCCGCAGCATCCAGAGCGTCGAGTGTGTCGCGGCGGCGGGCGTCCTCCTCCTCCCGGCGAAGCAGCTGCACCGACATGAGGATGGGCGTCATCACGTTGTTGAGGTCGTGCGCGATCCCGCCGGCCAGGGTGCCGAGGCTCTCGAGGCGCTGGGCCCGGATCCGCTGCTCCTCCTGCCTGCGGTGCTCCGTGATGTCCGAGTTCACGGCGAACACGGTCACCTCCCCGTCCTCGCTGTGGGACAACTGCCACCGGCAGTCCGCGAGGAGGACCGAGCCGTCGGCACGCCGCTGGCGCAGCTCGCCCACCCAGAAGCCGTCCCGCAGCAGTGCCGTGGTCGCCCGGTCGAACTCCGTCGGGTCCTCGTACAGCAGGTCGCGGACGGACCGGCCGACGGCGTCCGCCGCCGAGACGCCGTAGATCGTCTCCGCGCCGCGGTTCCAGTAGCGGATGACACCGGAGAGGTCGCGGACGAGGATCGCGTCGCGCGCGGCGTCCAGCAGTGCGGCCTGCGATGCGACGCGGCGCGTGTACTGCTCCAGCTTGCGCCGCGCCTCCTGGTCTTCGGTGACGTCGCGCACGATGATCGCGATGCCTTCCTCGGTGGGATGCGCATCCACCTCGAACCACGAACCCCACTCCGGCGAGAAGGCGCGTGCGCTCCCGGCCGTCCCCTCCTCCATGGCGTCGCGGTAGATCTTCTCGAACGGACTGCCGAGCGCCGTCGGGAACAGCTCCCACATCGTGCGGTCCCGCAGCCGCGCCTCGTCCAGTCCCACCAGTTGCAGCGCCCACGAGTTCGCGAACGTCAGCCGCCAGGAGCGGTCGACGAAGCCGATCGCGTCGTGCACCTGGTCGAGGGAACTGCGCAGCAGCCGGGCCATCGCGCGCTGCTCCTCGCGGTGCCGCACCAGCGCGCTGACGTCGTGGAAGGCGCCATTGATGCGCACGATGTCACCGTTCTCGTTGCGCTCCGGCTCGCCGACGAGGTGCGCGTGCAGCAGCCGGCCGGAGGCATCCACGATCGTCGCGTGCAGGTCGAGCGGGTCGCCGTAGTTCACCGTGCGCTGGAACGCGGCCCGCACGGCGCGCCGGTCCTCCGGCTGGAAGAGCGCCAGTGCCTCCGCGTCAACGGGCACGCGGCCCGGCTCCATCCCGAGCAGACGGAAGAGGCCCTCGCTCCAGACGATCTCGCCGGTGGCCACGTCGACGACCCAGCCGGCGAACCCGGCGATGCGCGCCGCCATCCGCACCAGGGCCTCGTTGCCGGCCGCCGCCGCGGCCGACCGCTCGACGTCACCGATGTCGCGCGCGATGGCCAGCACCGCGGCCACTTCGTCGTCGCTGCCGCGCAACGGGATGATCGTCACATCCAGCGAACGCGTCTGCCCCTCCTGGGTGATGATGCGCGTCACGTACCGCCGGTTGTCGCCAGCGAGCGCCTCCCCGAAACGGGCGAGCGTGTAGTCGATGTAGGCCGGATGCAGCAGCCGCGAGAACGTCATCCCTGTCAGTTCCTCGACCGGGTACCCGGTCAGGGCGGCGAGCGCGCTGTTGCACTCGACGAAGGTGCCGGAGACGTCGACCACGCAGACGCCGTCCGGATGACCGTGGAACAGGGCGTCCAGTCCGTTGAGGCGCAGGGCGTCCTCGGGGGTCGTCAGCGACGGGCGCGGACCGGTCGGGTGGGGCATGGGAGGGATTGTAGGCGGAGATCGGCCTACACTGACCGCCATGGGCACGGAAACCCCGGACCAGGGCCTCGTCATCGTCGACGAGGGCCCGCTCATCGGGACCGCACTGAGCGCAGGCGACACCGATCGGGGCCTCGTCGCGCCCCCGGAGGCCCGGGTCCGACGTTCGCTCAGCGAAAACGATGAGGCCGTCCGCCGCCGGAGCGACGACCGCGCCCAGCCGATACTGGGGAGGAGCGGTGCTCCGGCCCGGCCGGAGACGCTCGTGGCGTCCAGCTCCGGGACGGTGACTTAGGGCAGGAGCCAAAACGATGACCGACACTTCCACGCGAGCCCGGACCCTGCGCGCCGTGGTGGCCGACGACGACGTCTTCACGGCATCCATGGTCGCCTCCGCCCTGCGCTCGACGGGCATAGAGGCGACGCAGGCCGTCAGCGCCGCCGAGGCGTGGGACGCCATCGTCGAGATCGAACCCAACGCGATCGTCACAGACCTCGACTTCGGCGGGGGTGACTCGGGGGCCGAGCTGCTGTGGCGCGTCCACCGGGAACTGCCCTGGGTCGGGCTCGTGGTGCTCACTTCGCACCTCTCGCCGGAGCTTGCCGTCGGCGACGACACCCTCCCGCCCTCCGTCGTGTACCTCGTGAAGTCGCAGGTGAAGGATGTGGACGTACTCGTCGCGGCCGTCGACGCCGCGATCGTGGGCGGCGAGCACCAGGCTGCAGAGCCGGACGGCGACGTCCGCACGGTCACCCGGGCGCAGGCCGAGGTGCTGAGACTCGTCGCTTCCGGCGCATCCACTCGCCGCATCGCCGCCGAGCGCGGAACCAGCGTGCGCGCGGTCGAGACCATGCTGGCCCGCCTTTACACAGCACTCGGCGTGGATGCGGACGAGCAGGCGAACCCGCGCGTCACCGCCGCACGGATGTGGCAGCAGGGCCGCGTGCGGATCCGCTGATCGTCAGCGGCCGGCGAGCCGCCGCAGAATCCGCCGCAGGGCGCTCTCGTAGGGCGAGGTGACGGCTTCCTCGCTCTCCGCGAGGGCATTCTCGGCGAAGCCCGAGAACCCGCAGTCCTCGCAGACGAGCAGATCGCGGTGCACGGCGAGGCCTGCACCGTAGTAGGGGTTGGCGATGAGACGCGCGGCGCCACGGCACTGCGGACACGTCGATTCACGCATCCATCCCCCTTTCCCTCGGTCCCATCATGCGCTTGTTAGGCCAGATGCCTAGAGAGCCCTATTCGTCTCCCGAACGCGCGCGCACTGCCGCTGTCCCCCGTTCGAGGGCGCCCGGGTGACGACGACGTGAACACCGCGTGAAGCGGCCTCCACGGCTCCGCGGGCGCTTCTAGGATCGCTGACGCCGGTCGTCGCCGGCATCCGACCCCCACTGGAGCCATCCGCCGATGTCGACTCGCGCCCGCCTGACCGCGCTCTTCGCGGCACTGGGTGCGCTCGTCGTGATCGCCGCGGTCCTCACCATCGTGCTGCGGCCGATGGCGGTCTCGGCCGCGGCACCCTCGGCCTTCGAGGTGACGGCGGGGCTGGACGACTGCGGGCGAGGGTGGGGCGGCGACGCGGCCACCAGTACCGGCGGCGCTACCGGCGAAAGCGGCACGGCGCACGTCGCCGGCGGCGACCAGACCTTCACCGTGACGAACACCACAGTGGGCGGCATGGAGGTGTATCTCCAGTCGGTGGACAGCAAACGTGTGTATCTCGACCTGGAGAGCCTCGGCGCCGGAGCCCACGCCGCCGCCCGGATCACCCTCGGAGCGGGCCGCTACCGATTCGTCTGCCTGGCCGCCGACATCGACCCTGTGCGTGGTCCCACCGTCGCGGTAGGCACGGCACCACCCGGCTCGCGGCTCACACCTGGCGTCGTACCCGTCACCCGGACCGACCTCATCCCGGTCGCGAAGGCGTACACCGGCTGGGTGTCGTCACGTCTGCCCGCGCTCCGCGCGCAGGTCGCCGCGGTGGCGGCCGACGCCGAGGAGGGCGACTTACCGGCGGCCAAACGGGACTGGCTGACCGCCCACTTCACCTATGAGACGCTCGGCGCGGCATACGACGCCTTCGGCGAGCTCGGCGATCAGCTCGACGGGCTGCCGCACCGCGGGCTGACCGGCTTCCACCTGGTCGAGTCGCAGCTCTGGCAGGGAGCGCCTGCGCCGGCTGTGGCCGTGTCCGCTCGAGACCTCGGGTCGCTCGTCGATCGCCTCCAGACACAGTTCGCCGACGCGCAGCTGGACCCGGGCGACATCGCACTCCGCGCGCACGAGATCGTGGAAGACGCCATTCAGGACACCCTGACCGGAGCGACCGACGCCGGGTCCGGAACGTCCCTGGCGACCGTGGACGCCCAGCTGACCGGGGCCGGCGAAGCGCTCGCCCCGCTGGCAACTGTGCTCACCGGACGGTACGACCGCCTCGCGGATACCCAGCAGGCGCTTGCCGACGCGCGGGCACTCGTCGAGTCGTACCGCTCAGCCGACGGCAGGTGGACACCGCTAGACGCCCTCGATCGCCCATCCCGGGAGCGAGTGGATGCGGCCCTCGGCCAGGCGGCGGAACTGCTGGCTCCCGTCGCCGCCATCTGCGACCCCCGGAGGGACTCATGACCGCGATCGGACGACGGCGCTTCCTGCAGGCGACCGCAACGACCGCTGCCGGCGCAGCCGCCGCCGGCGCCCTGTCGGCGGTGCCTCCCGCATCCGCGACGACGACTACGGGTAGTAGCCCGGCCCACGCCGCCGCCGTCCCCTTCCACGGGTCACACCAGCACGGCATCCTCACCCCGCCACAGCGGGAGTCGTCTTTCGTCGCGCTGGACGTCACCGCGACGACGAGGGCCGAGCTCGCCGACCTGCTGAAGACCGTCACCGAGCGAGCGCGCTTCCTCACGACAGGCGGCACGCCGCCGGATCCGGGAATCACCGCTCCGCCCCGCGACTCCGGCGTGCTCGGGCCGACGGTCGTGCCCGACTCCCTCACCGTCACCCTGTCGGCGGGCGCATCCCTCTTCGACGGGCGGTTCGGACTCGCCGGCGTGAAGCCCGCCCGACTGCGGACGATGGACGAGTTCCCCGACGACGCGCTACGGCGCGAGGTCAGTGACGGCGACCTACTGCTGCAGGTGTGCGCCGCCGACCGGGACGCCGTCACGCACGCCGTCCGCGAGATCGCGAGGGCGACGCGCGGAGCCATGCAGGTGCGCTGGCGCCAGGACGGCTTCGTCTCGCCGCCCCGCCCGAGCGGAACACCGCGCAACCTGATGGGATTCAAGGACGGCACCAGCAACCCCGACATCGGGGATGCAGCGGAGATGTCGCGCCTGGTGTGGACCAAAGCCGGCGGCGTTGAGCCGGACTGGGTGGCCGGAGGCAGCTACCACGTCGTCCGGGTCATCCGGATGTTGGTGGAGTTCTGGGACCGCGTGAACCTCCACGAGCAGGAGAACATGATCGGCCGCCGCCGCGACAGCGGAGCGCCGCTCACCGCATCCGCCGAGTTCGACGACCCGCACTTCGAGAACGATCCCACCGGCGATGTCATCCAGCTGGACGCGCACATCCGGCTGGCCAACCCGCGCACCCACGACACCGACGGTCAGCGGATGCTGCGCCGCGCCTACAACTACGACGGTGGGCTCGACGCCAACGGCAACCTCGACATGGGCCTGATCTTCGTGGCCTTCAACCAGGACCTCGACCGGCAGTTCGTCACCGTGCAGAAACGCCTCGCCGGCGAACCGCTCGCCGACTACATCCAGCCCTTCGGCGGCGGCTACTACTTCGCCCTCCCCGGGGCGCGCGACTCCTCCGACTGGCTCGGGCGCACGATGCTCGCCTGACCAGCGGAGGCCACCCGTCACGACCGTGCCGGGCACATGAAAAACAGGAAGAAGGAATCGTGTTCAGACCCTCACGTCTGCGCCGCTCCCCGATCGCCCTCGCGGGCGTCGCGCTCGCCGGCGCGGCAGCTCTCGCGGGCGCCGGAATCCTCGCGGGTGCGCCCGCGGTCGCCTCGCCCGGCGGTTCGCACGCCGACCACTCCGATCACACCCTCACCCCGATCAAGCACCTCGTCGTCATCTTCGACGAGAACGTCTCGTTCGACCACTACTTCGGCACCTACCCGAAGGCGGCGAACACCGACGGGACCACGTTCACCGCGGCCGCGAACACGCCCCGCGCGAACACCCTCGCCTCGTCCGGCACACTGACGAACAACCCCAACCTGTATGCACCCAAGCGTCTCAGCTCTGCCCAGGCGGTGACCTGCGACCAGAACCACAGCTACGCGGCGGAGCAGGCCGCCGTCGACGGCGGCAAGATGGACCAGTTCGTCCAGAAGACCGAGACCGACACGTGTACGGGCGCGTACGGCGCTCCGGGGCTCGTCATGGACTACTACGACGGCAACACCGTCACCGGCCTGTGGAACTACGCGCAGAACTACGCCATGAGCGACAACAGCTGGGACACGGTGTTCGGTCCGTCCACGCCCGGCGCGCTGAACCTCATCTCCGGTCAGACGCACGGCGGCACCGCGTACGACCCGAAAACCGGAGCCGTGCTCACCACCTCCACCGCGGTTCAGTCGGCGAACGCCCAGGGCGTCGGCACGGTGATCGGCGACCCCGACCCGGCCTACGACGACTGCTCCGACAACGACCACACGGCGGCCTCCGCCGTCGTCGGAATGTCCGGCCGCAATGTCGGCGACCTGCTGAACGCGCGTGGCGTGACCTGGGGATGGTTCCAGGGCGGCTTCACGCCGACCACTGCCTGGAACGGGCAGGCCGGCTCGTACGCCAAGTGCGACGCCGTCACGGCCAACATCGCGGGCGCGACGCCGAAGGACTACTCGCCGCACCACTCGCCGTTCCAGTACTACAAGTCGACGTCCAACCCGCACCACCTGCCGCCGACCTCGGTGAAGGCGGTCGGGCACACGGACCAGGCGAACCACCAGTACGACCTGACCTCGTTCGACGCGGCGCTCAAGGGCGACAACCTGCCTGCCGTCTCGTTCCTGAAGGCACCGGAGGCGCAGGACGGCCACGCCGGCTACTCCAACCCGATCGATGAGCAGAAGTTCCTCGTGAACGAGATCAACGCCATCCAGAAGTCGGACAGCTGGTCGAGCACGGCGGTCGTCGTCGCGTACGACGACTCCGACGGCTGGTACGACCACGTCGCGCCGAAGATCGCGAACGGCTCGAACGACCCCGCGGTCGACTCGACTGTGTGCACGACCGTGAAGCACGCGGCAGGCGGCTACGCCGACCGCTGCGGGCCCAGCCAGCGTCTCCCGATGCTGGTCATCTCGCCCTGGGCCGCGCAGAACCGCGTCGACCACACCCCGGTCGAGCAGACCAGCGTGCTGCGCTTCATCGAGAGCAACTGGCTGACCGGCCGCATCGGCGACGCCTCCTTCGACAGCCGTGCCGGATCGCTCGGCGGGATGTTCGACTGGCGGCACCCGCAGCAGCGTCAGGTGCTGCTCGACCCGGCGACCGGCGCCGTCAGCTCGGTCGTCTCGACGAAGCCGCACTGGCCGACGCCGCCGCGCGGCGGCTGGTCGACGCAGCCGTAACGTCACCGCGAGGGGCGGTCCGCAGTGTGCGGGCCGCCCTTCGTCGTGTCAGCGGTCGTCGTGTCAGCGGTCGTCGAGTCAGCGGTCGTCGTGTCGGCGGTCGCCTGGCTAATCGTGGTCGCGCAGCAGCTCGTCGAGCGAGAGCGGACGCCGGCCTGTGATGCGCTCGACGTCTTCGCTGACGCCGGCGAGCTCCCCGGACGCGATCGCGGTGTACGTCGACACCCAGGCATCGACCTGCCAGTCGGGGGCGTTCCACTTCGCACGCGACTCGTACGCCTCCGGGATGGTCTCATCGTGGTAGGAGACCGGGCGGCGGGTGTGCGCGCTCAGTTTCTCTGCCACCTCGGCCAGGGTGAGCTCCTCCGGGCCGGTCAGGTCGTATGTCGCATCGATGTGGGCTTCCGGATGCTGCAGCACCTCGGCCGCCACGTGTGCGACATCGGCGCGCGCGACCATCGCCGCCCGGCCATCGCCCGCCGGACCGCGGATGACGCCGTCCTCGCCCACCAGCTGCTCGGCGAAGTCGAGGTACAGGTTGTCGCGGAGGAGGGTGAACCGCATGCCGGACGAGCGGATGCGCTGCTCGGTCGCGTAGTGGTCGCGCGCCAGCGTGAATGCCGCATCCGGAGCCGCCCCGAAGAACGAGGTGTAGACGATGTGCTGGACGTCGGCTTCCGCGGCGGCCTCCACGAACGCGAGGTGCTGGCTCAGCCGCTCGGCGTTCTCCGCGGCGGACACCATCAGGAGCGTCTCGACTCCGTCGAGTGCCGCGAGCGCCGCATCCCTGTCGCCGTAGGACGCCGCGACCACCGACGAACCTGGGTAGCGCGGCGCACGCTCGGGTGAGCGCGCGAGCATGCGGAACGGAACACCGGCGTCGGCGAGGGCGTCCGCCGTCCTCCGGCCGACCGCGCCGGTCACACCGGTGAGGGCGAGTGCGGGCTCTGCCTCGGTCACGTCAGCCCCAGCACAGGCAGAAGGGATGACCCGACGGGTCCTCGTAGACCTGGAAGCCGTCGGCGGCATCCAGATCGTCGGCCGGTCGCAGCAGCGTCGCGCCCACAGAGACGGCGTGCTCGTGCGCCTCGCGGATGTCGTCGACGTAGAGGTCGAGGTGCAGCTGCTGCTGCGCGCCGTCCGGCCAGTCCGGGCGCTCGTGATTCGGCGCCAGCTGGAAGCCGAGTCGTGGCTCGCCGTCGACGTAGACGGAACGCCAATCGTCCTCGTCGCCGCGCACCTCGCCTCCCATCAGCGCCGCCCAGAAGGACGACTCGCGCTCCAGGTCAGGAGTGTCGAACACGACGATCTGGCGTCTGATCTGCATGACAGAATCCAACCCCACACCACCGACACCGGCAAGAGCGGTCAGCGACCGAGGCGCTCGTCCAGCCAGTCGAACATCCGCTGCTCGGTCAGGGCCCGCGCCAGCGGCTGGACGTGGAAGTCGGCGCCCTCCGCCGCAGTGAAGCGGACCAGCGTCGACACGGAGGAGGTCAGGGCCACCAGCTGCTCCGACTGGCCCGGCCAGAACTGCTCGTGCTCGGGGTCGGTGATCAGCAGCGGGGTGGTGATCTGCGCCGCGACATCCTTCACCGAGTACTGCAGCACCGCGCGCATCGTGTCGGCGTAGCCGGTCGTGCCGTACGGGCGTGCACGGAAGCGCCAGGTGTTTGCAAGGTCGTGCGAGAACTTCATCCCCAGCTGCATGTCACGGTCGAACTTCTCGTCCTGCCCCTCGTCGAGGAGCTTTCGCATGTTCGCCGGGAGATGCTCGGTCCACGAGGTGGACACATCCACGACGCCGGGGTCGGCGATCGCGGCGGCGAACCGGTGCTCGAACGCGAGGGCCCGCGGCACCCAGTAGCCCGCCTGGCTGATGCCGTAGACGGCGACGCGCTCGGCATCCACTCCCGGCTGGGCGAGGGCGAAGTCGAGAACCGGGGTGAGCACCGCCTCCCAGTCGGGGCGGAACGGCACGTTCCGCTCGAACAGCATCGACTGCTGGCCCGGCCCGTCGAAGACGAGCGCGTCATAGCCACGCCGCAGGGCGCCGGAGACGGCGGACGACCACAGCCCGGTGAGCGCACCGTCACTCCCGTTGGCGACGATGAGCAGCGGACGGGCGCCGGCCGCCGCACCGGGTGCACGGAACAGGTAACCGGGCAGGGTGGTGTCTTCGTAGGGGATGTCGACCCGCGCGATCTCCAGGTCGACCAGATCCACCCAGCGATCCCAGGCGGCTCGGTGCTTGCGGAACGTCGGCAGCAGCTCATCCTCCGAGGCCAGCGACGCCACCGCGTTGACCGCCGTCGCGTAGTACGACGCGGCGCGCAGGTAAGCGCTCGCCGCACTCACCCGGTGGCCTGCCTCGGCCGAGGTATCGGCTTGAGCCAGGACGCGGTCGCCGAGGCCGAGCCACGCGCGAAACCACCCGTCGTGGTCCTTCTCGCGGATGCCGTGGACGGCGGCCAGCACCTCCCCGATGTCGGCGGCGCCGCTGAACGCCTGGCCGATGGTGGTGCGGATTTCGAAGTCGAAGTCGGGATCGCCGGAGAACCGGAATTCGTGCGAACGCGCCATGACCCCAGCCTGGCCGGTGACGGCGGGCGGCCGCCATCCCTCATGCGGGGTAGGCGATGCGGTCCGTTCGCCGCGCTCGGCAGCCGCTCGTCTATCGCTCGTCAGTCGATGAGCCCCAGCTCGACCAGCCGCCGCAGCACCTCGACGCCGGCCGGCGGGCAGCGATCCGCATCCCCGCTCGTCGTCCAGTGGATGGCGCCCACCTCGTTCGACGCGACCGGCTCGTCGTCGGTCCACGCCCGGAACACGCGCATGTGCACCTGCCGGCCGTCGGGCTCGCCGTGCGCCTGGGTGCGCACTTCGAACAGTTCCTCCAGGTCGTCGGGCGAGAGGCGGAGCGACACCTCTTCGAAGGCCTCGCGGGCGGCGGCCTGCGCACTGGTCTCCCCGGGATCCACCTTGCCGCCCGGCATGTAGTACACGTCGCGGTCGCGCGCCGTCACCATGAGCACGGTGCGGTCGCGCACGAGGGCGACGGCGGACACGATCAGGGGAGCGGGGATCACCCGTCCACGCTAGCGGGAGCGTCACCGAGCGGCGGCCCGGCGGCCCGTCACGGCGACCGTTCCCGCACGAGCCTCCGTCTGCCAGGATCGGAGCGTGACCGGCCCGACGATGCTCCTCGACAGTGCTTCCCTCTACTTCCGCGCCTTCTACGGAGTGCCCGACACGGTGAAGGCGCCAGATGGCACTCCGGTGAACGCGGTACGCGGCTTCCTGGACATCATCGCGAAGCTCGTCACGGACTACCGGCCGAGCGCCCTGATCGCGTGCTGGGACAACGACTGGCGCCCAGGCTGGCGGGTGGAACTCATCCCGAGCTACAAGGCGCACCGGGTGGCGAAAGCCGTGCCCGGAGGTGTCGACGTGGAGGAGACGCCGGCCGCCCTGGTCGTCCAGGTCCCGATCATCCGCGAGGTGCTGGATGCGGTGGGCATTCCGATCGTGGGAGCGGCCGAGCACGAGGCGGACGACGTGATCGGAACCCTCGCCACGCGCACTCCCGGCCCCGTGGATGTGGTGACCGGCGACCGCGATCTGTTTCAGCTGGTGGACGATGCGCACGGCGTCCGGGTCATCTATACCGCTCGCGGCATGAGCAATCTGGAAGTGCTGACCGGCGACGTGGTACAGGGCAAATACGGCGTCCGCGCCGACCAGTACGCCGACTTCGCAGCGATGCGCGGCGACACCTCCGACGGCCTGCCGGGCGTCGCGGGCATCGGCGAGAAGACCGCCGCAGCGCTGCTCGCGGACTACGGTGACCTGGCCGGCATCATCGCCGCGGCAGAAGATTCCGGGAGCGGCATAAAGCCGGCAGCGCGAGCGCGCTTCGCGGCCGCGACCGACTATCTGGCGGTGGCGCCGCGGGTGGTGGAGGTCGTTCGCGACCTCCCGCTGCCCGAGGTGGATGCGCGGGTGACGCCACCGAGCGATGCGGGACGGGCGGCGCTGCGGGTGCTTTCGGAGCGGTGGGGGCTGGGCGGCTCGCTCGATCGGCTGCTCACCGCGCTCGAGGGCTGAGCGCCGACCGCGGCCGGGCTCCGAGAAGGAACCGGCTTAGGTGCCGGGATCCCAGCGCCACAACTCGCGCTGCGCCAGCAGGGCCAGCTCGCGGAGTACGTCGAGGTCCGCTTCGCCGTCGGAGCGTTCCCGGGGAGTGCGGCCGAACACGCAGAGCGCCCCGATCCGTGTCCCGTCCGGTGCCTCGACCGGGTACCCGGCGTAGTACCGCAGTCCACCGGGTCCGTTGAGGAGCGCGTTGCCCGCGAAGCGCTCGTCGTCCTCTGCGTCCGGCACGACCATCCCATCGGGACTCTGGATGGTGTGGATGCATGCCGATTGCTCGATCGGGATCTCGGCGAACACGGACCCCGTCGACGAGAGGGGCCACTGCCGCACGTCGTCCAGCACGGTGAACATAGCGATCTCCGTCCCCAGGGTCCGCTTGGCCGTGCCGACGATGCCGTCGAGTCGAGAGTCACCCCCGCGCCGGCTCAGCTTGAGCCGCTCGATGGCGGCGACGCGCTTCTCCCCCTGGCTGCTCGGCGCCCGTCGCTCCGGCGACCGCTCCTGCAGTGCAGGGCCGAGCACATCCACGATCTGACGGCCCCAGACCAAATAGTCGTCGGGTGAGCGGTGCCTCTGCGCGTCTCTCTGGTGAGGGGCGCCGAGGGGTGCGAACAGCGCGCCCGTCTCGTGGCACACATCCTGCGCGATCGCATTGAGCTGATCGGCGTGCCTCTCGGCGACGCGCCCGGCGGCGGAGTCGAAGCCCGGGATGGAACTGACCGGCTGTGCGCTGATCCACACCGCCACGCGGGCGCCATCCGACCGCGCGTCCTGCAGGAGCCGCCGAAGCTGCTGCTTCCACGCCTGCGGCTCCGCCAGCCGGAGCGCGTCCGAGACCGCACCGCTGAGCACGATCGCGTCGTACCGCGCAGGGTCGGCCGCGGCGAGCATCCGCCTCAGCCTCCGGACGCCGACGGACGCCCGCGGCACCACATCGACGACCACTCCGTGTCCGGTGCAGGCGGCGAGCGCCCGCGCGATGGCGCCAGGGAGCGCCAGGTCGTGGCTGCCGACGCCCCAGCCGATGACCGGCCCGGAGCCGATCAACAGCACGCGATTCGGCAGGCGGCCGGCGACGTGGGCCTGGCGGCCGCCCAGGGGCCGCGCCAGCCCAGCGTGAACCGTAGTCACGCGCGCGAGTCGCGCGCGTGTCGCCACCCGGAGGGGCAGCGACAGCCGTTCGTCGTCCACCTCTCGACCGTAACCCGCCGTTCGGCGCGTCTCCCAATCGGGCGGTACGTTCTGTTCGCTGACGCCACTCCTCCGGGGCGACGGGGCCGTGCGCGTTACGGCAGCGTGTGCCCTGCCGCGGTGAACAGGCGGTACCACTCCTCACGGGTGAGCGGGATGTCGGAGCCGGCCGCCGAGTCGCGCACGCGCTGGGCGTTGGTCGTTCCGAGCACCACCTGCATGTTGGCGGGGTGGCGGGTGATCCAGGCGACCGCGATCCCGGTCGGCGTCACGCCGTACTTCTGGGCCAGCTCGTCGAGCACATCGTTGAGGTCGGCGAAGTTCTCCCGGTCGTCGAGGAAGACGCCGTCGAAGAAGCCCTTCTGGAACGGCGACCACGCCTGCAGCACGATGTCGTGCAGGCGGGCGTAGTCGAGGATGCCGTTGTCACGGGAGATCGACTGGTCGAGTCCTGCCATGTTGGCGGCTACACCCTGCGCGATGATCGGCGCGTGCGTGATGCTCAGCTGCACCTGGTTGGCGACGAGGGGCTGCGAGAGGGAGCGCTGGAGCAGCTCGATCTGGCCGGGCGTCTGATTCGAGACGCCGAACGCGCGCACCTTTCCGGCGCTCTGGAGCTCGTCGAAGGCGAGCGCGACGTCGTCCGGCTCGATCAGGGTGTCCGGGCGGTGGAGCAGCAGGATGTCGAGGTAGTCGGTCCGCAGGGCGGCGAGGGATTCATCCACCGATCGCAGGATGTGCTCGCGCGAGAAGTCGAAGTAGCCCTCGCGGATGCCGACCTTCGACTGGATGACGACCTGGTCGCGCTCCGAAGCAGGGATGGCACCGGCGTCGCCGAAGCGGCGTTCGCACCCGTGACGTTCGGTGCCGTAGATGTCGGCGTGGTCGAACATGGTGATGCCCTCGTCGCGTGCGGTGTGGACGAGGGTGCGGATCTGTTCGTCGTCGAGCGACGAGATGCGCATCAGCCCGAGGATGATGTTCGACGCGGAGATGTCGGTGCGGGGGAAAGTGAACGTCTTCATGCCTTCCATCTAACCCCTCGTCAACCCCCTGGATCTGCGGAATTCTGCGACTACCGTCTGTGATGCTAAAGAAGGAGCCGCGCATGACCATGACCCCCGACTTCCGCGTCGCTGTCGACGACTTCGCAGAGGAGACGGAGCTGGGTCATCACCCGGCGCTCCGGACGGGCTACATCGTCCATGCCTTGGGGCGTGATTTCCGGGTCACCGACGAGATGGCGCGCATCTTCCTGAACCAGGTCGAGCGGGTGGCGGCCACCGACGCTTCCGCGCTCGTCGTGCTGCGCCATGAGGCGGGCGTCGAGCTCCTGCTGGTCACCGACGACAACTCGTTCTCGATCCGTACGGCGCCGTAACCGCAGCCGGGGCGCAGGACCGCGGTCGTAAGCTTCTCGCGTGGATGCCGGCACGGACGAGGGCGCGATCGCACGCATCCACGCCGCCATCGGTGCCGCCGTCGCCGCCCTCTCGGTCGCCGACGCGCGGCAGGAAGCCCTTGCAGAGTTCGTCCCGGCCCACCGGACGCTGGTGATCCACCGCGAGCCCAAGCTGCGCCGGATCGGCAGCGTGTGGCGCCTCGGCGTCTTCCTGCTCGATGCGGAGGGCGAACTCCGGGCGACCGGCACGCTGGTCCGTGCGACCCCGCCCGGGCGGCCGCATTACCAATCGCAGTCTGCGGAGGAACGCCGCTCGCTCCGGGCCGCGGCCCAGCGAGGCCGGTTCCGGGACGGCGAGACGGTGAACTTCGACGCCCCGACCATCCCTCTGGAGGCAGCGGCCCTGCGGGAGGCGCGCGGCCCGCTGTTCCTGCGTGACGGCGAGGCGCTGGTGCGCTGGAGTCCGACAGCCGGTGACGCCGGAGCGCGTGACTTCAGCGGCTACCTGGCCGAGCGGGTGGACCTCCTGGCCCACCCGCCCGTGGGCGCCTGAATTCAGGAAATCGAGTCAGACTGCGGGAGCGGGGGAGGCCGGGCCGGAGTCGTTCCCGCCCTTGCCGGTGACCTCGTCGATCTTGGCCGACGCCTTATCGGTCACCTTGCTGACGGTCTCACTGACCTTGCCCCCGACATCGGATGCGGCACGCCCGGCGAAGTCCTTCACGTCGCCCTTCACGTTCTGGATGGTGTCGGACTCCGCGAACCCGCGCCACTTGCGGCGCATGTCCTCGTAGGCCCCACGGCCTGCGCGCGACCCGATGATGAAACCGACGGCGACTCCTGCGGCAAAGGTGATGATCTTCATGGCCTGCACGGTACGCGCGAGCGGCCGAACGCGACAGGGCCGAACGCGCGCGACGAGGGCCCCGAACAGCGAGGATGAGGGTGCCTCGCGTGCGGCAGCTCGCCAGAATAGGGACATGACCGCCGCCGAAGCTCTCCTCGCCCGTTTCGTCCGCACCGTCGATCAAGAGGGCTTGGCCGTCTACGGCGCCCATGCGCTCGTTGCCGACGAGGAGGCTCAGCACCGTTGGCGCAGCGACGACCGCGTCAACCTGTACTCCGTTTCGAAAGGCGTGAGCGCGCTGGCCGCGGGCATCGCCGTGGACGAGGGCCTCCTCTCGCTCGAGACCTCCGTCGCCGAGGCCCTCCCGCAGTTCGAGCTCGGGGAGGGGGTGGAGCGGGTGACCCTCCGCCACCTGCTCACCATGTCGAGCGGTATCCCGTTCGTCTGGTTCGGCGACCAGCCGGTGCCGGGCCCTGACCTCGCTCAGGAGATGCTGCGCCACCCCACTCGCGGGCCGGGGGAGCACTTCCTCTACTCGGACGCGAGCACCTACGTCGCCATGCGGATGCTCGGCGCTGCCGTCGGCGATGTGCGCGACTGGCTCATCCCGCGCCTCTTCGAGCCGCTTGGAATCGACAACCCGCAGTGGATGCGGTGCCCGCTGGGCTGGATCGTCGCCGGGAGCGGGCTCCTGCTGCGCACGGAGGAGTTGGCGCGCATCGGCAGGGTGCTGCGCGACCGCGGTGAGTGGCACGGCTCGCGCATCGTCAGCGCCGCCTGGATCGACGGTATGCATACGGACTGGCGCGAGACCGGCGAGGCCGCGACGTCTGCGCACTACGGCATCGGCACGTGGGAGGGCCCGTCGGGCCTGTGGCGATTCGATGGGCGCTACGGCCAGTACGTGGTGGTGGACGACGCCCACGGCGCCGTCCTCACCGTCACGGCCCACGAGGAGTTCCGCACAGGCCGCCTGCTGGAGGCGGCTCACGAGGCAGTCCTCGGCTGACCGAGCCCTCACGCCGGGAGCACAATGTCCCCGTGACGACAGAGCGCACGAGCACCACGTCGGTGATCCTGGTCGAGGGTGCCAGCGACCGCGCCGCGGTGCTGGAGGCCGCGCGGCTGCTCGGCATGGACCTCGCGTCGGGAGGCGTCTCCGTGGTGCCGATGGGCGGCGCGATGAGCGTCCGCCGCTTCGCCGCGGAGCTCGGGCCCGCCGGGGCGGGACTCCGGCTTCGCGGGCTGTGCGATGCGGGCGAGGTGCGCTTCTTCGAGCGGGCAGGGCTTGCTTCGCCGGACATCTACCTCTGCCGCCCCGATCTGGAGGCCGAGCTTCTCCGCGCTCTCGGCATCGGCAGGGCCGAGGCGGTGCTCGAGGCGGAGGGCGACCTCCGGCTGTTTCGGATGTTCCAGCAGCAGCCTGCGCAGCGCGCGCGGCCCGTGGAGGCGCAGCTCCACCGGTTCCTCGGCACGACCTCCGGCCGGAAGGAGCACTACGGCGCCGTCCTCACCGCGGCGCTCGCCGCCGATGAACTACCGGCACCCCTGCGCGGTGTCGTCCTGTCGCAGCCGTCGCCGGTCTAGGGTGGCGGGATGTCCGTCACGACCGATCCCGCCCTGCTCGCACGCCTGAAGGAGCTGTTCGACGCCCGCGACCGCGGCGACATGGCACCCACCATCGCGGCGCTGCTCGCGGTGCTGGAGGCGCATCCCACCGACCCGCACGTGCTCTACGAGGTCGGGGGCGCCTACGACACTGCCGGTGAGGAAGAGACGGCGGCGGGATACTACGAGCGCGCGCTCGGGGCGGGGCTGGCGGGCGACACCCTGCGACGCTGCCTGCTGCAGTACGGCAGCACCCTGCGCAATCTCGACCGCTTCGACGAGTCGCTTGCGGCGCTCGACCGCGCGCGAGATCTCTTTCCGGAGTCGGAGTCCATTCGCGTCTGGCACGCGCTGTCGCTGCACGCCGCGGGTCGCAGCGACCGGGCGGTCGCGGAGCTGATGGAGCTGGCCGCCGACCGCATCCGCACACCCGACCTGCTGCGCTACGAGGCGGCCGTGCGCGGCAACGCCGACTACCTGCGCTCGCTCGACTCCGGACGCTGAGCGGGCGTCACGGGGCCAGCAGCGCGGCGATCAGCAGCAGCGCCGGCACAGCGAAGATCGTGGTGAGCAGCACGACGTCGCGCGCCACCGCGACGCCGCGCTCGTAGCGTGCGGCGAAGTTGTAGACGTTCTGCGCCGTCGGCAGGGCGGCGAGAGCGACCGCGGCGAACAGCGACTGCCCCTCCAGACCGAAGAGGTAACGCCCGGCGGCGAAAGCGACGAGCGGCATCACCGCGGATTTGAGGGCGACCGCGACGATGATCTGCGCGCGTCCCGCCCCCGCCTGCAGCGGGCGTGAGCCGACGAGCGACATCCCGAAGGCCAGAAGGACGAGCGGAACGGCGGCTCCGCCGAGCAGTTCGAACGGCTTGAACACCGCATCCGGCAGCTTCACGCCGCTCACGTCGACCAGGATGCCGAGCAGTGAGGCGATGATCATCGGGTTGCGCACCGGCTGGGTCAGGATCGACCGGACCGACACCGACCCGCGGCTGGTGGAGTCGAGCACCGTGAGCGCGATCGGCGCGAACACGATCAACTGGAGCAGCAGGACAGGTGCCACGAACGACGCGCTGCCGAGCACGTACACCGCCACCGGGAGCCCGATGTTGTTCGCGTTGACATAGCCGGCGCCCAGGGCCCCGATGGTGGTCTCCGGAGCCTTCGCCCGGAAGAAGGCGCGCGACAGAGCGACGAAGAGCCCGGCCGACACGACCGCGGCGATCGCCGCCACCAGCAGCTGGGTCGAGAAGACGACGTGCAGGTCGGCGCGCGCGAGCGTCACGAAGAGCAGTGCCGGGTTGGTCACGAAGAACGCGATCCGGTTGAGCACGAACGGTGCGGTCGGGCCGCCGATCCGCAATCGTCCTGCCAGGTAGCCGACGAGGATGACGAAGGCGATGATCCCGAACCCGGTCAGCACACCGCCCACTCCTCCAGCGTACGGGAGGTCCGGGGGTCGTCGCGATCAGCGGCGGCGGCCGCCCGTCGGCCGGGCGACACGGACGGCGAGCGCGACGAGCAGGATCAGCGCCGCTCCGGCGAAGGCCGTGATCGCGACCGGAGCCGAGGGCAGGGATCCGGTCAGCCGTGAGACGCCGATCCACGCCAGCCCCCACGCCGACGCGACAACGGGAGCGAACCGGCCACCGTCCCAGACGGCGAGTGCGCACCCGATCACGGTGAAGGCAGCCAGCATCCCGATCGCCCAGGCGTGCGGGCTGGCCCCGAAACCGTGGAATCCGGCGACCTGGAGCAGCGAAGTCACGTTCGCGACGCTCGCCACCATCACCCAGCCCAGGTAGAGGCCGATGACCCCGTCGAGCAGGATGCCGTCGGCCGTCGAGTCACCGGGATTCCGGCGGAGAATGACGAACGCCACGACCAGCACCACCAGCAGCGCGAGGATGGCGACGACCGAGAGCGCGAGCTGCCCGGCCTGCACGGACAGAATCCACGCGGCATTCAGCAGCAGCGACGCGAGTACCCAGAACCCCACCCGGCGCTGGCGCTCGCGGGCGGCCTGCGACGGAAGCGCCTGCCAGATCGCGTAGGCGACGAGGCCGGCGTAGATCACCGACCAGATCGCGAAGGCGGGGCCGGCCGGTGCCAGCAGCGTCGCATCCGCACTCAATGCTCCGCCGGCGACCTCCGGGATGGGCGTCCCACCTGCGAAGCCGGACCCGACCACGGCTCCCACCAGTGCCACCACCGTGCCGGCGATGACGAGGGACTGGCGGACGCGGTCGACCGGCATGGGCCGCGCGGCGGCGAGCGTGCTCATGCCCTGCACCGTAGTCCCGAGACGCCCGCCCCGGAAGGGATGCGCGGCCGCCGCCCCGGCGCCTAGGGCGGGGAGACGGCGATCACGACGGTCGACCCGAGTTCGTCGTCCGACTCGACGTGCGCCGCCAGGCCCTCCGCGACGAAGAGGGCGGCCGACACGTCTGCCTGCTCAGCGCCGGCCTCGATGAGCAGCGATCCGCCCGGGGCGAGCCAGTCCGTCGCCTCGGCGGCGATGCGGCGGTGGAAGTCGAGCCCGTCCGCTCCTCCATCCAGCGCAAGGGCCGGCTCGTGGTCGCGGGCCTCCGGCGGCATCAGTGCGATCGCCTCGGTCGGCACGTATGGTGCGTTCACGGCGAGGACGTCGACGCGACGACCCAGTTCGGAGGGCAACGCCGAGAAGAGGTCCCCCTCGAAGACGCGGCCGGCGGGCAGGTTGAGCCGGGCGCAGCGGATGGCCGCCGGGTCCAGGTCGGCCGCGTACACATCAGCACCGGGGGCAAGCGAAGCCACGACAGCGCCGATCGCCCCGACGCCGCAGCAGAGGTCGACGACGACCGCGCGGCCGTGGGTGCGGATGCGGTCCGCCGCGAGCGCGGCCGCCCGCCGGGCGAGCAGCTCCGTTCGCCTGCGGGGGACGAACACCCCCGACTCCACGCGGAGCCGCAGGCCGCCGAACTCGACCCAGCCGAGCAGCGGCTCCAGCGGCTCGCCGGCCACCCGCCGGGACACCAGCTCTTCCAGCTCTGCCGGAGAACCGGCCGCCTCGATCAGCAGGCGCGCCTCGTCTTCGGCGAAGACGCATCCCGCAGCACGGAGGCGCGCGACGACGGCAGCAACGGCGGGGGCTTCGGGCACGCCGCAATGCTAGCGGCGAGGAGAGCTCAGAGCTCCAGCGTCCGCTCGATGATCGCCTGCGCCACCACGGACAGTCGGGCCTGATGGGAGCGCGCGTACTCGCGGATGACCGTGAACGCCTCCTCCACAGAGATGCGGCGCGTGTACGCGACCACGCCCTTCGCCTGCTCGATGAGCACGCGACTGTCGAGCGCGGTCTGCAACTGCTGCCGTACGCGGCTGCTCTCGGCCAGCGTGCGCTCGTGCAGGATCCCGATGGTCGCGACATCCGCGAAGGCCCGGGCCGCGATGAGGTCGTCCTCCGGGAGGTCGCCCGTCTCCGCACGCAGCAGGTTCAAGGTGCCGATGGTGTGATCCCGCAACCGCATCGGGACGGCGTCCACCGCGTTGAAGCCGACGTCGAGCGCCTTCGCCCGGAACTTCGACCACTCGTCCGGCGCTCGGCTGATGTCAGGAACGGAGACGACCCTCCCCGTCTGGAAGCTCTCGATGCACGGCCCAGCGGAGGCGCTCAGCTGCATCACCTCGACCAGCCGGCTCGCCTCGCTGGTGGAGGCGATCACATCCAGCTCGTCGTTGTCATCGGCCAGCAGGACACCGGAGGCTGTGGTCCCGAGCAGTTCGTTGCACGTGTCGACCAGTGTCTGGAGCAGGTCGACGACGTCGTAGTCGTCCACCATCGTGTCGGCCAGTACGGCGAACGCCCTCACCAGCTGCTGTTCCCGCGTCGCCGTCATGACCGGCTCCCCGATGAGATGTCCGGGTCGGAGAGGTCGATGCGGCGATCCAGGATGTCCTGGGCGACCTCCATCATCGACCGGTTGTTCGCGAACGCGTGCGCCTGGATGACCAACCGCGCATCGTCGGCGCTGATCCTCAGCTGCGCCAGCACCATCCCCGTCGCCTGGTGCACGATCTTCCGCGAATACGGATTGTCGTCAGGCGCTACGTCGTCCCCCGGCTCGGTGGCCATCGAAGCCAGCGCACGCTGCAGCACCTGCCGGGCCGTCACATCGGCGAGCTCGGAGGCGCGCCGGGTCTGGTCGCTGTTCAGCGTCATCGGCCGGCGCGAATACAGATCCACGGCACCGACCTGCAGCGGTCCGACCAGCAGCGGGAACGCGAACAGCGCACGGACGTCCTCGGCGAGGACCGCGTGCGAGAAAGCCGGCCACAGCGCGGCGTTGACCGTACGCAGATCGGGATGGAGCACCGGACGACGCAATCTCACCGCATCCCAGCACGGTCCTTCACCGAGGTCGAACTGCATTTCGTCGAGGCGGGCCGCGGTCGCGTCGCTCGCCGCGACCGTCTCGGTGCCGAGCAGATCGCCGATCGTCGACACCGCGGTGCCGGCCACGGGCAGGGCACGGAGGAAGGAGCGCGCCAGCTCCTGGCGGTCGCCCCCGGTCACCTCATCCTCCTGTGCGCCCACAGTGTCTACTGTAAGACCGCTTGCCGGTGGCGTGGCGGCCCTGGGCTCACCGACACCTCAATCGAGGTCGATGTCCGGGTCGAGGTCCGGAAGGGAACCCATCTCTTCCGCGGTGAACGGACGCGCCTTGCGGACCCCGACCATGGCGGCACGGTCGAGGAGAGCGATGACCGAGGCCGGCTCCTCCAGCTCGTCCGCATCCTCCGCCGAGGTGAGGACGCACACGTCCGTCATCCAGCCGACCATGAAACGGGCACGATGGATGCGACGATCCAGGACCACCGGGATGTCCACGGTCTCCTGGCGCTGAACGTTGGCGGACGCCGCCGACAGATGCAGCACCGCGTCGGCGATCTCCGAGCCGGTCAGGAAGGTACCCACCCGGGTACGTATGGACTTCATCTCCACGCCTCTTCTCACGACAGAGGCGCCAGGGTCCGGGGCGCTCCAATGACTCTCCCAAGACTAGGAGCAATCGCTCCGGAATCAACCCCGACGAGACCTCAGTACGGACGGTCGGCGAGCAGCCGGGCGAGGTGGGCGGCGTTCTTCGCGACGGTCGCGTTGGTGCTCTCGACCGCCTCGGGGGTCTCGTCCAGGTCCTTGTAGTCCACCGACCCCATCGCCTCGCCGTTCCAGTAGGTCGAGCCCTGCGACGGGATGCTGAAGCCGACGTCGTTGAGCGCCTGGAAGATGTCCGCGATGATGCCGTGTGCGCCGTCCTCGTTGCCGACGACTCCCACGATCGCGACCTTGCCCTCGACGAGCGGGCGTCCGGCGTCGTCGGTCTCGGACAGCTCCGCATCCAGTCGCTCGAGAGCCCGCTGCGCGATCGACGAGAGGTGCCCCATCCAGGTCGGCGTGACGATCAGCAGGATGTCGGAGGCCAGGATCTGCTCGCGGATGTGCGGCCACTGGTCGCCGTCGCCCTCGTCGACCTGCACACCGGGCTTGATGTCGTAGTCCGCCAGGCGCACGGCCGTGCCCGTCACATCGTGCGTCGCAAGCTCATCGAGCACCTGCCGGGCGAGGAGCTGGCTGCTCGACTCCCCCGGGGAGGGCTTCAGGGTGCAGACGAGGGCGATTGCGGTCAGAGGGCGCGTGTCATCGGTCATGCCGTGAGTGAACGCGCGGCACCCGTGAAGCGCAAGGTCTGCCGCACGAAGCTTGACCTGCGGACGACCTGATCGTATGGATGGGTGATGAAGCGCATCCACTATGCGAGCGGTTCGCTCCTCACCGGAGACGACATCGCCGATGTCCTCGTGCGCTTCGCCGCCGCACTGGCGCACAACAATGATGCGGCGGAGGTGCGCGCGCCGGCCGTGACCGAAGGCGGCGGAAAGGACGATGTCCTTCTGCTGCTCGGGCCGTCCAGCCAGATGCTCGCCGAGCACGAGGAGTACGGCGGCGCCGAACTCCACGACGAGCGTTTCGTCGCCGAGTTCGAGCACAAGATCGCGGCACTCGGGCCGCAACGCGCCACCTACGTCGAGCACGGGACGGACGAGCTTCCCGATGCCGACTTCGATCTCATGTGACGACGCCGGGAATCGGACCGGACTGGCGCAACCCTCATCGCCGCGTACTATCGGGCAGGAAACTGACGACCGGGGAGAGGTAATGCAGGTGTTTCACGTCTACATCGACGACCTGAGATTCACCTTCGTCGACCGCGCCCCGGTCGAGGAGCTGAAAGCCCGGGTCGTCGAGGCGAGTCGAAGCGACGGCGATTTCGTCGCGATCTCGCAGTCCAGCCGCCCGCCCAGCGAGATCTTCGTCACCGCGCAGACCCGCGTTCGCATCGAGACGGCCACCATCCCTCGCGACCCGGTGGCCAACGGATCCGCCTCCGGCGAAGACGACGACGACGCCTTCTGGTTCGACTTCGATTCACTGGCCTGAAGTCAACCGCTTCCACACAGCAGCGTGACGGGGGATGCTCGTCACATGCCGACGTCGACGTCCCTCTGGCTCGAGACCGCCCCTCCCATCCCCACCGACTCCTTCGAGTGGGACGGCCACTACGACACGATCGTCGTCGGAGCGGGCCTGACCGGTCTCGCGACCGCACTCATGCTGGCTCGCTCGGGGATGCACGTGCTCGTGCTCGAGGCGCGTACCGTCGGAGCCGTCACAACCGGCAACACGACCGGAAAAGTCAGCCTGCTTCAGGGCACGACGTTCTCCTCCATTCGCCGCCACGCCTCCGAGGCGACCCTGTGCGCCTACGTCGACGGCAACACCGCTGGGCAGGGCTGGCTGCTCGATTTCCTGGAGGAGCAGCGCGTTCCCTACGAGGTGCGGGACGCCGTCACCTACGCCACGACGCTCGACGGACTGGACAAGCTGGATGCGGAACTCGCCGCCGCGCGCATCGCCGGCCTCGCCGCGACCGAGGAGCGGACCACCGAGCTGCCCTTCGGCGTGGAGGGCGCGCTGACCCTCGCCGGCCAGGCGCAGGTCCACCCTCTGAAGGTGCTCGCCGCCCTCGCCGCTGAGTTCCGCCGGCTCGGCGGACGGATCGTCGAGGGGGAACGCGTCACCGATGTGTCGGCGGCCAAGCCGGCCGTGGTGACCAGCACCTCCGGCACCGCCCGGGCCGATCAGGTCGTCATCGCGACGGGCACGCCCATCCTCGACCGCGGCCTGTACTTCGCGAAGGTCGAGCCGACCCGGTCGTACGTGACCGCTTTCCGCGTGCCGGGGGAGGTGCCGCAGGGTATGTACATCTCGGCGGACTCCCCGACGCGCTCTCTGCGCACAGCGACGGCCGCAGACGGCAGCACCCTGCTGCTCGTCGGCGGGAACGGCCACCCGGCCGGGCGAGCCGACTCACCCGCCGAGAAGCTCGCCGACCTCACCGCTTGGGCGGAGCGGACCTTCCCGGGCGCCGAACGCACCCACTGGTGGGCCGCGCAGGACTACCGTTCGGCCAACCGCATCCCCTTCGTCGGCTGGCTGCCACGCGGCCGCGGGCGGGTCTACCTGGCGACCGGCTACGACAAATGGGGCATGACCAACGCCGTCGCCTCGGCGCTCAGCCTCACCGCCGACCTCACCGGCGAGACGCTCGAATGGGCGCGCGTGATGCACCACCGGGTCACCCGCCCGGTCGACATCGCGTCGGGCGTCGCGATCAACGCGGGCGTCGGCAAGGCAGCCGTCACCGACTGGGCGGCGGCCCAGACGGCTCCCGAGCTCGGCGAGGCCCCCGTCGCCGAAGGGACCGGAACGGTCGGTCGCCGGGGCCGCACCCCCGTCGCCGTCTCCACCGTCGACGGGACCACGTGCGCGCTGACCGCCGTCTGCAGCCACCTCGGCGGCGTGGTGCGCTGGAACGACGCCGAACTGTCGTGGGACTGCCCGCTGCACGGATCCCGGTTCGCACCCGACGGCACCGTGTTGGAAGGCCCGGCCACCCAGCCGCTGTCCCCCGCACCGGCCCCCGCGCCGGCCGTCCAGTCGGAGGAGACCACCGCCTGACCGCTGGGCCTCGCGGATCGGGACGGTTCTTTGCGGCTCTCGCCATCGCCCGCGCGCCCCTAGTCAGGCGCTTCCGCGCGGGAGTAGGGTCGCCGCATGACGATTCCTGACGACGAGAGCACGCCGCGCCCCGCCGGGTCCGGCGAGCCGACGACCCCGCCGCCCGCAGCCGAGCCGACGTCCGCAGCCGAGCCGACGCCTCCTGCCGCACCGACGCCCCCAGCCGCACCGACGCCCCCAGCTGAAAGCCAGGGCTTCCCGGCCGCTCCCCCGCCCCCGCCCGCCGCCTACCCGGCTTCGTACGGGAACGCCGCCGGAGGGCCGGTCGCCGCGCCCACCGCGCCGCCGCGGACCGTCAACATCGCCTTCTGGCTGTACGTCGCCGGCGCTGTGCTCAGCGTCATCAGCGGCATCATCACGGTCGCCACGATCGGCGGCCAGCGCGACCAGTTCCTGCGCAGCGTCCAGGACTCGAACCAGACGAACGGCCAGAACGCGCAGAGCGTGGTGGATGCGGTCATCGCCGGCGCCACGGTGTGGGCGATCGTCACGCTGATCTTCTGGGCGGTGACGTTCGTGCTGTTCGCCTTCTTCATGCGCCGCGGCGCCAACTGGGCGCGCATCATCCTCACGGTCCTCACGGCTCTGTCGCTCTTCAATGTCCTCGCCGGCTACGGCGTCGGCTTCATCCAGTTCGTCGCCACCGTCGTGGCGCTGGTCCTGATGTGGCTGCGTCCGTCCAACGAGTACTTCTCCGCAGTGAAGGCCACCAAGGTCCCGCGCACCTGACGCACCGGATCGGCCGCTGAGCGGCCGCCGACACCTCGAACGCCGCCGCGTCCCGGGCACCCGCCCGGCCGCGGCGGCGTTCTGCGCGTACACTCGCCGCATGGACCTGCGGGATGTGGCCGGCGAGCTGTACGCCGGAGCATCCGACGACTTCATCGCCCGGCGCAACGCCGCTGCGGCGTCGGCCGACCGGTCCACCGCCAAGCAGATCAAGACGCTCCGGAAGCCGTCGGCATCCGCCGCCGCCATCAACGCGCTGGTGCGCGAGCACCCGGACCTCATCGGCGACGTGCTGGACATCGGCTCACGGATGCGCGACGCCTTCGCCGCGCGCGACCGCGCCGAGATCCGCTCGCTCACGCAGGAACGCCAACGAATTCTCCAGCGCACCACCGAGGGCCTCGACTTGAGCCCGGCGGTGCAGCGCGAGGTCGAGGAGACGCTGCAGGCGGCGGTGATCGACCCCGCCGCTGCGGCCGCGGTGCGCAGCGGGATGCTGGTGCGGGCCCTGGAGTCGACGGGCCTCGAACAGGTCGACGTGTCGGATGCGGTCGCCCTGCCGGTCGAGATCGAGGACTTCCCCGCGCCGAAAGCCCGACGGCGGAAGGCGGCCGAGCCGGTCGCCGGCGGTGACGAGGACGGCTCGTCGCCGGAGGCCGAAGAGGGCGAGGAGCCCGAGGAGGCCGAGGAGCCCGCCGAGGCGGAGGAGTCGCCGAGCGAGCGCCGTGAGCGCCAGCGACGCATCCGCGCCGCCGAAAAGGCCGTCGAACGCGCCCGGCACGACGCCGACGCCCTCGATGACGAGCTGGATGAGATGGTCGACCGGCGCGGCGACCTCCAGGCCGAGCGAGAGTCGCTGCAGCGGAGGCTGCAACGCGTCGCCGACGAGCTCACCGAGACCCGGGGCACCGAGCGGGACCTGCGGAGCCGCCTCTCGGACGCGCAGCGGGCCGTCCGCGAGGCTGAGAGGGCCCTCCGCGACGCTCGCGAAGACTGACGCTCAGGGGCCGGGTCAGCCCACCCAGCGCTCCAGGAGCGCATCCCAGTCGGCCTGGTAGCGGCCCAGGCCGAACCGCTCCAGCGCCCACTCGCGCGCCCGCTCGCCCGCCACCGCCCCGCGGCCCGGGTCGTCGACGAACGCGCGGACGGCGTCGTGCAGCTCCGTCACATCCGTGGAGATCGCGCCGACGCCCGGCACCACCGCGCGGCGGGCATCCGTCGCATCCAGCGCCACCACAGGGACCCCGGCCGTCATCGACTCCAGCAGCGACAGCCCCAGCGACGTCCAGCGGTTCGGATGCACGTAGACGCGCCTCCGCCCCACCTCCGAGAACAGCCGCGGCGCCTCGATATCACCCGCCGCGACGACGCGGTCCGCACCGACGCCGAGCGCCTGCGCCAGCCCGTCCACCTGCATCCCGAACACGTCCACGGGCGCCACCGCGGCGAACCCTCCGAGCAGGTCGGATCCGGTCACCCGCCAGCGCCGCACCGGCTCGTTGATCACCGCCGCCGCCCTCGGCAGCTCGCCGGTGAAGAAGGTGCCGTAGTCGACGACCCCGTGCTCGATGACCGTCGTCCGGGTGGATCCTGTGTCCCAGTAGAGAGCATTGAAGTGCGTGACGTGGGCGATGATCAGGTCGTCACGGTCGGCGAGTGGATGCCGCGAGTTCGGCACACCCTCCTGCGGAGTGTTGTGCTCGACGAACACCACCGGCACGTCCACCCCGGGCTTGCGGCCGGTGAGCCGCTCGACCAGGTCGAACTCCTCCAGCCGCTGCAAGACCACGGCATCGAACGGGGTGGACGACAGCTCCGCCTCCGGAACATCGACCACGTTCGCCGGCCAGTCGCGGGCCCCGACACCGCCCTCGCCCGCCGCATCCACCGGCAGCAGGTAGGTGTGACGCCCGCGGACGAACGCATCCATCCAGCCGCCGTGGACCTGCCAGACGAGCAGCCGCAGAGCGCGGCTCACAGGTGAGCCCCGGGGCCGGGGTGACCCCGGACCTCGAGGGGGCCGGTCTCCGGAGCCGGCCCGTCCTGGTCCTGCCCGGCGGAGACGCCGGCGTGCGTGTGGCCCGCGACGCCGTGCGCGGCGGTGTGCGGCTCCTTCTGCGGACACAGCTTGCCGCAGTACGAGCAGATGTAACCGTCGCCCATGCGGGCCTCGCCGTCGAGCCGGTACTCCAGCACATCCCCGTCGTGCTCCAGAACGAACTCCACGAATGCCGGGCGCTCCAGCGACGGGAGCGGCACGCACACCCTCTCGAAAGGCCGGCCGTCGTCGGCCAGCGGAACCCACAACTTCTCCGGGGCCGGACCGAACACCGAACCGGCCTTGTCGACATGCGCGGGCCGGTGGTCCTCGCGGACGTGCAGGATGTGGCCGGCGCGGAGCATGTCGCGCGGAAGCACCTGGTACAGCTCGGGAACGCCGTACGCGATCGCGCCGCGGCGGAGCCGCGAGAACCCCTCTTCGGAGTCGTCCCCCATCACGACGAACGGCGGGGCCTCCGGCGTGCGCAACAGGATCGCCGTCCCGCCGGACGGGCTGTCCGAGATGAGCTGCAGGATCGCGGTCGCCTCCACACGCGTGACGTCGGCGTGCGCGGCCTCGGCGGACGAGACCTCAGGCATGCGCAACCGACACCAACTCCGCCTCGCGCCGCCCCAGTTCGGCGTCGAAACGCTCACCCCACACCCGGTCGGCCTGCTCGATCAGGCACTCGGCCAACCGGCCGACCACCTCGATGTCGGTGACCAGCACCTCGCCCTCCGGACCGTGACCGGCCGGGCGACCGCGCAGCAGCCACGCGAAGCGCTCAGGACGCACTCCGTCCTTCGGGGCATGCCGCGGGGCCGGGAGACGGGTCAGCTGGCGGGCGACCCACTCGCGGCTGGGCAGCGTCCACCACTCCTCGGGGTCGAGGGGATGCGCTGCGAGACCAGGAAGCGGCAGACCACTCTCGGCGTCGACGGATCCGGACTCGAGGTCGGCCGCGAAGCCCGCCGAGAAGCGGACGTACAGTCCGGGCTCGTCGTCGAGAAGGCGTTCGACCTCAGACAGCTGATACAGCACGAGAACCTCCGGTCGGGACGGCGTCGCGCAGCCCCGCGACGCGATAGCGGCACTCCATGCGGGTGCGCGAGACGAGCTCGAACTCGTGCCAGGACGGCCGGTCGAGCGAGGGGATCGGGATGCGGATGTGCGCCGGCGCTTCGCCCTCGTCGTCGAGGGGCACCAGTACGACGACGTCGTTCGCTCCGAAGACGGACGCCGAGCACGCGAACCGCGCCTGGACGTACCGGTCGGAGTTCACGATGATGGCCGGCTCGGACTCGGCCGGGTAGTCGTCGCGCGGCTGCTCGCGGTACGGCTCGCTGAGCCCGTGCACTCCGGGACCACGGCGCATACGCACGAAGAGGTCGCGTCCGCCGAACGCGTCCAGCCGGAGCGACGACGGGACCGGCCCATCCACCAGCACGCCGACCGGGGTCCGGGCACGGCGCGGCAGCATCATCAGCACCGCCGTCGCGGTCATATCGCCCATACAACCAAAGCTAAGTCGGGTGCGACTCGAAAACACGGGATTGACGATGTGCCCGGATCGTGCTGGGTGCGGCCCGGAGGTTGCCCGGTGGTTGCTTACGGCAGGTGCCGTGCGACGTCGTCCTCGGGCATGATGACCATCCCGCCGGTGCGCTGAGAGGTGTGCATCAGGGCTTCGAGCCACTGCGGGTTGATCGCGGGCGGGCGGCTTCCGCTGAACTGGAACGCGAGCGGGACCTCGCGGCTGATCCAGAGCGAGACGCGGCCGGACCCCTGCTCGACGGGCACATCCCAGTTGAGGAGGAAACTCTCGTGCCGTCGGAGCTTGGCGACGATGGCGAGCTTGACGTGACTGAGCACGCGGTCATCGAGGTCGTACTCCTGCCCCGCTCCGTAGACGAGTTTTCCCATGCCCTCATAGTGCCCTAACGAGGCACCGGATTCCTGTCGTGTCAGGGGGATTGACACCGGTACCAGACCGTGGTTATCGTCCGATCGCCTGTCCGGAGTCGCGCAGACGCCCCGTGAGCACCTCGCGATCGAGGTCGTGCAACGCCTGGCCTGAGTCCACGGCGAGCGCCGCCGCAACACCGGCCGCCTGCCCGAGCATCATGTACTGCGGCTCCATCCGGATGGACGCGAAAGCCACCGCGGAGGCCGACAGGCACACCGGCACCAGCAGATTGCCCGCATCCTGACGCCGCGGGAGCAGCGCCGAGTAGGGGATGCCGTACAGAGGCACGGGCACCGAGAGGTACCCCTCGGTGAAGACGGTGCCGATCGGCTCGGGGTGCTCGTACACCCAGCGCCAGATCCGCTGCACCTCGCGGATGTCGATGTGGTACGAACCGAGCGCCACCGTGTCGGCCGGGATGGCGCCCGCGAGGAGGTCGTGCTCGGTCAGCACGCGCTCGCCGACCATCCGCCGCGCCTCCCGCACGTACAGCTGGTGCGGAAGGTGCCCGGTGTCGGCGAACTCCTCGCGCGGCAGCCCCCAGCGGGACAGCTCCCGGCGGATCGCCGACGGCACCCCGGGGTCGTGCGACAGGAAGTACAGGAACCCGCGGGTGTGCGCGATGTGATGCCGGCGCAGCTCCTCGCGGCGCTCGGGCGACGCATCCGGGTACTCCCACGCCGACCCGTCGAGCACGCTCAGCGACACGGGACCGAGCGAGTTGCCGTCCGCCATCCCGCCCGGCAGGTTCGGCTCCAGGCCCAGCATGCGCCCGGCCGTCCGTTCGACTCCCTCATGCCGGTCCCGCGCGAAGAGCCGGCGACCCAGCTCCCAGTACTCCTCGTCGTAGTCGTCCGGCCGGTCGAACGGGATGCGATCGGGCGCGGTCGTCAGGCACACCCGGAACCCGTACGACATGACGCCGCCGTCGCCCTCGCCCAGTGCTGCGAGCGGCCGGTTGTGCAGCTGAGGCAGGATGCGCCCCTCGGTGCGGCCGGTCGGGTCGCCGGCGAACGGCGACACCCACGGCGGCATGTTGTGCATCCCCGGGACCAGTTCCTGCCGCCCGGCGAACCGTTCGCCGTACAGACTGCGATCCTCGCGCCCGACCCGGTACGGGACGCCGGCCTCGGCGAGCAGATCGCCTTCGTAACCCGCATCGATGAACACGCCCGCCTCGATCCGCTCGCCGCTCGTGACGGTGATCGCGCGCAGCTCCCGGCCGTCGCGACCCTCGACCGTCTCGACGCCGGTCAGGCGCTCCCGGAACAGCACGTCCACCCCGGCCCGCTCCAGCCAGCGCCGGAAGATGCCCTCGGCGACGTGCGGCTCAGGTCCCGCATAGTGGCCGGGAGCGGTGCCGTAGTGCTCGGCGATGTCGGCGCGCAGCCGAGCCGCCGCGCCGCCCAAGGCCCGCACGTCGCCCACGTCGGTGTACCCGAGGCCGCCCGACGTCATCCCACCCAAGTGCCCTCCCGGCTCCACCAGCAGAGTGCGAACGCCGGCCTCGGCCGCGGCGACAGCTGCAGCGACGCCCGCCGACGTCGCGCCGTAGACGACGACTTCGGCGGAGCGGCTCATGCTCGCGCCGTTCCCGCCGCGAACTGCGGCAGCAGGTCGCCGCCGGTCTCGAACAGGCCCCTCTCCAGCGCCGTCACCAGGTCCCACTGGCCGACGAGTGGATGCGCGAGCAGCGCCATCCGCACCAGCCGCCGGTCACCGGTGACCGCGGCACGCGCGGCAAGCCGCTCGTACGAGCTGACGTGCTGGATCAGCCCCAGCAGTTCCGGCGCCACCGGCGCCTGCCGCAAGGGAGTGGCGCCGGACGCATCCACACGGCAGAGCGTCTCGACCACGTCGTCGTCGGCCAGCCCCGCGATCAGGCCGTTGTTGCGGACGTTCACGACGTGCGTGTCGCCCGTCCCTGCGACCAGCGAGGCGAGGAGCGCGGTGGCCGCCTCGCTGTAGAACGCGCCGCCGCGCGCCTCCAGCTGGGGCGGCTTCGTGTCGACGGACGGGTCCGCGTACAGCGCGAGCAGTTCTCGTTCGACGTCTGCGACGACGGTCGCGCGCGGCGTTCCCGCGTTCATTTCGGCGACCGTTGCGTCGTGCGCGTAGTAGTACTTCAGGTAGTAGGAGGGCAGAACGCCGAGATCGCGGATGAGCTCGCCCGGCACGCCACCACGGCGCCCGAGCTCGTCGGAGCGCTCCTCGATCATCGCCGGGAGCACATCCACGCCGTCGACCCGGATGTGCCGGACCCACGAGAGGTGGTTGAGCCCCACCGGATCGACCTCCACACGGTGAGGCTCGACGCTCTGCTCGCGCGCGATCCAGCGCTGCACGCCGATCGCGAAGTTGCAGAGTCCGATGGCCTTGTGGCCGTCGTCGAGCAGGGCGCGCGTGTTGATGCCGACCGGATTTGTGAAGTCGACGATCCAGGCGTCCGGATTCGCCCGCTCCCGCGCCTCGCGGGCGATGTCCAGCACGACGGGAACCGTACGCAGCGCCTTCGCGAGCCCTCCTGCGCCGGTCGTCTCCTGACCGACGCAGCCGCACGCCAGCGGGAACAGTTCGTCCTGCAGGCGCGCGCTCTGGCCCCCGACGCGCAGCTGGATGAGGACGGCATCCGCCCCCTCGATCGCGGCGGTGCGGTCGGTGGTCAGCGTGACCGAGACGTCGGCCCCTTGCCGGGCGAGCATCCGCCGCACCATGCCGCCGACGATCTCGAGGCGCGGCCCGTCGATGTCCATGAGCCACAGCTCGTCGACCGTGAGACGCTCGCGCTCGTTCCACAGGCCAGAGACGAGCTCGGGCGTGTAGGTGGAGCCGGCGCCGATGACCGTGACCTTCATCGCGGGTCCTTTCTTCGAGGATGGGGGTTCAGGATGCGCCCGGCGGGCGTAGATACCGGTGCAGAAGCAGTCCCGGTAGCGGCGCGGTCGCGAAGGGCGCGCACCAGCCCGTCCACGGGACGGAACTCCAGCGGGCGCGGATCGAAGCCGCGGTCGCGCAGACCGTCGGAGACCGCCGTGCGGAACCCGTCGTCGGCGAACAGCCCGCCCGCCAGTGTTGCGGGGGTGTGGGGCGGGACGACTCCGTCCGCCCAGGCGCGTCCCGCGACCACGTCGGCCAGCAGCACGGCCTCGCGCGCCACACGGCCGATCAGCTCTGCTGCGACCTCATCGCCCCGGGCGGCCGCCCCCGCGACCGTGGTTGCCAGGGCGCCCACCTGGCGCGTCGGCACTCTCCCGTCGCGGATCGCGCGTGCCAGCTCAACGGTGTCCGTCATCCCCGTCTCGGCGAGGACGAGGCCGAGGAGGGCTGTGGCCGGACCGCGACCGTCCTCGGCCCGCGCCGCCGCACGCACCGCCTCGCGGCCGAGTTCGTCGCCGCCGCCCCAGTCGCCGCTCGCCCAGCCGAGGGCCGGCACCGTCGCCAGCCCGCGAGGGCCGCGGGCGACCGCGTTCAGTCCGGCGCCGCAGACGATCGCCAGCGCATCCCCCGCCCCGCCGCCTGCCTCGAGAACGGCGATCGCGTCGCCGACGACGGTGATCGCCGCGGCCGGGAAGAGGGTCGCAAGCGCGGCAGTGTGTCCCTCCTCGTCACCGGGGAAGTCGAGTCCGGCGACAGCAGCGGAGACCCGGCGTACCCGCGTCGCGTCGATGCCGTGCTCCTGCAGGAGGGTTGCCACCGCCGCCCCGACCGCGTGGGGCCCTGCCCCGCTGCCCGCTCCGATCGCGCGCACCTGCTCCTTCAGGCCGCCGGGGCCGTCGGTGAGCACGACGATCTCCGTCTTGGAGTTGCCGCCGTCGAGCGCGACGACCAGCCCGGGAGCCGAGGTGATGTGCGTGTGCGTGATGACGTCCGTCCTTTCGACGGGCCCCATCCTGCCGCACTTATGGGATCGTTTCCACTCCCGCGTGCCGAAGCGTGAGTCGTTGCGGGATTGCGCGTCGAGTCGGGACGAGACCTCGCGACTCGCGGACGTGCGCGTGCGCGCGACGCGCGCGACTTCCGCGACTAGAGCGCGCGGGGCGCCGCCGTGGACCCCCGGGGCAGCACCTGGGCCTCCAACACGACGGTCTGCGGCTCGGCGGCCGGGTTCGCCAGGCGGCCGAGCAGGCGGCCGAGCGCCGTCTCGCCGAGCGACACCGCATCCTGCGCCACGGCGGTGATTCCGGGGCTCACCATGCTCATCCACTCGGAGTCGTCGAACGACACGACGCTCAGATCCTCCGGGATGCGGAGGCCTAAGTCGTTCGTCGCCCGCCACACGCCCTCGGCGAGCAGGTTGTTCGCCGCGAAGATCGCGGTGGGGTGGTCGCGGCGGGCCAGAATGTCGATCGCCGACTTGCGGGCGCCGTCAGCATCCCACCCGGTCGAGATCACCAGGGACGGGTCGGCCGGGATCCCCGATCCCTCGAGCGAGTTGCGGTAGCCGGCGGCTCGCTCGCCACCGGTGGTCCAGGTCGTCTCGTCGATGAACAGGGCGATCCGGCGGTGGCCGAGGTCGATCAGGTGGTCCGTCATCCGCTTCGCGACGCCCGCATTGTCGACGATCACGCCGTCGGTGCGGCCCGCCGAGAACTGCCTGTCGGCCTCGATGACGGGGATGTGCTGGCGCATCAGGTAGTTGGAGACGTCGCCCGAGAGCGGAGTGACGATCACGCCGGCGACCCGCGTCGCGACGAACGCCCGCGCCGCATCCATCTCGGCCTCGGTCGACCCCTGGTCATCGACCAGCATCATCGTGTAGCCCTCGCGGCGGGCCCGGGCGGCGATACCGGCAGCCAGGTCGGCGTAGAAGGCGTTGCGCAGGTCGGAGACGAGCACCCCGATCGTGCGACTGTCCTGCTTGCGCAGACTGCGGGCCATGGCGTGGGGCACGTAGCCGAGGGATTCGGCTGCGGCGAGGACGCGCTCGCGGACTCCCGCGGCGACATACCCCTCACCGCTGAGCGCGCGCGACGTCGTCGACTGCGACACGCCGGCCGCCAGCGCGACATCCTTCAGCGTGGCACGACGCGGTGCCCCATCGGCGTCGTTCTCGATCATCGCACCCTTCCCACGGGCGCCGGACGGCCTGACGCCCGGCGATCCCACCCTAATGCTCACCGCCCGCGCCCGGCGCCAGCCCCCTCCCTCCTCCCTCCCTCCCTCCCTCCACCCCTCCCTCCCCGTTGAACGACGAGGGGCACGTAGTTGCGCCCGACACGCCGCCCGAACGCACAACTACGAGCACCTCACCGTCGTGGGGGTGCGGAGGAGGGGTGAGGAGGGTGCGGTACGACGGCGAGTGCGCCGAGCGACCGGGTGACGGTGCCGGGATGCGGGTGTACCGTTCGCCTCACACAGGCAGTTCCCCCGTCGGCACCGCCCACATAGCCGAGACGGGTCGCATCCGCGTCGAGGCCGGTCCCCGCCCGGGAAAGGCCTGGGCTCCGGTTGCAAGGCACGCTCGGAAGGACTTATAGTCGCTGCTATGTGGTAACGATGCCACACCGCGCCGACGAGGCGGGGGACGGATCGAAAGGGTGGCGATGAGGATCACCGAGCTCGATGACGCGAAAGGGGGCCGGTGATGGCCGTCCTCACTGACACGTCAGGCAGCACAACCCGAACGGGCGACCGCAAGCCCGCCAAGAAGAAGCGCGGGACCAAGTACAACAGGCGCGAGGCGATCGCGGGCTACCTCTTCATCAGCCCGTGGATCATCGGCTTCCTGGTGTTCACGCTCGGCGCCATGCTGTACAGCCTCTTCATTTCGTTCAGCAACTACAACCTGGCGACGAACACCGCGAGCCCTGCTGGATTCGACAACTACGCCGAGCTCTTCAACGACCCCAAGGTCGCACTGTCGCTCGGGAACACGCTCTTCTACGCGGTCATGGCCGTGCCGCTGGAAATCATCTTCGCGCTCCTCCTCGCCCTCCTGCTCAACTGGGTGGGACGCGGAGCTGGGGCCTTCCGCACCATCTACTACCTGCCGAAGATGACGCCGGCCGTGGCGACCGCATCCATCTTCCTGCTGCTGCTCAACGGCAACACGGGAGCGATCAACCGGTTCCTCGCGATCTTCGGCATCGAAGGCCCGCAGTGGCTGATCGACCCGAACTGGGTGAAGCCGTCCATCGTCCTGATGACCCTGTGGGGCGTCAGCGGCACGATGGTCATCTTCCTCGCGGCACTCAAGAACGTGCCGCAGGACCTCTACGAGGTGGCGTCGCT
Organism: Leifsonia sp. RCC_180; assembly: GCF_058138205.1. Classification (NCBI taxonomy): domain Bacteria; kingdom Bacillati; phylum Actinomycetota; class Actinomycetes; order Micrococcales; family Microbacteriaceae; genus Leifsonia; species Leifsonia sp. RCC_180. The sequence continues at coordinate 2,539,777 of NZ_CP200340.1, forward strand.
CGACGGGGCCGGTCCGATCCGCAAGTTCATCACGATCACCATCCCGATGATCTCGCCGGCCATCTTCTTCAACGTGGTCGTGCTCACCATCGCCGCGCTGCAAGTCTTCGACCAGGCGTATCTGCTGTTCTGGCGAGATCAGACGAACGCCTCGCCCGACTCATCCTTGTTCTACGGCGTGTACCTCTTCCAGCAGGCCTTCCGCCAGTTCAACTTCGGCTTCGCCGCGGCCATGGCCTGGCTGCTGTTCGTGATCATCCTGCTGATCACGCTCATCCAGGTGAAGGTCAGCAACCGCCTCGTCTACTACGAAGGAGACAAGTGATGTCCTCCGCGACCCAGTCCACCGCTGCCGCGGCCCTGGCCCCGCTCGCCTCCGAGTTGGACGCCCCCCAGCTGCAAGGCAGCGGCGCCCCCAACAGGCGCGGCGACAAGCCCGTCGGCGGCCGCTGGTACAAGCCGAAGACGATCGTCGGCAAGACGGTTCTCTGGATCGTCGCCATCGGCTTCGCGCTGCTGTTCCTCTACCCGTTCGCCTGGCTGCTGGCCGCGAGCCTGAAGCCCCGGCAGGAGGTCTTCGACAACTCCCTGTGGCCGAAGACGTTCACGCCGCAGAACTACGTCGACGTATGGGACAAGCTGCCCCTGCTCAACTGGATCGGCAACAGCGTCCTCATCGCGATCCTCGCCGCCGGCCTCGTCGCCATCTCGAGCTCGGTCGTCGCGTTCGGGTTCGCGTACTTCAAGTTCCCGGGGCGGACGCTGTTGTTCGGCCTGGTGCTAGCGACGATGATGCTGCCGGGCGCGGTGACCATGGTTCCGCAGTACCTGATCTGGAAGAACCTGGGCCTCATCGGCACGTGGTTGCCACTGTTCGGGATGAACCTGTTCGGGTCGGCGTTCTACATCTTCCTGCAACGGCAGTTCTTCATGGGGCTGCCGCGTGAGCTGTTCGAGGCCGCACGCCTCGACGGCGCGAGCTACTGGAAGCTGTTCACCAAGATCGCGATGCCGCTCAGCATCCCGTCGTTCATCATCATCTTCCTGTTCGAGTTCCAGGCCAGCTGGAACAACCTCCAGGCAGCGCTGATCTACCTGAACGCGGGAGGCGTCGAGGGCTTCACCGTTCCGCTGGGAATCTCGTACGCGATGACGACCTTCAGCCCGACCAACGGCGGGCACGGCGACTACCAGTACGTCATGGTCGCGGCCCTCATCGTGACACTGCCCATGCTGCTGCTGTTCGGATTCGGCCAGCGGTACTTCATCGAAGGCGTGGCGACTCAGGGCCGCAAGGGCTGAGCGCTCACCCGTTACCGGGCGCGGTCGGACATCGTCCACCGCGCCCGGTGGCGTTAACCCCTAGCGACGATTTCGGATCAGCCCCGGGTGGAAGGGGACCATCCGTTCCGGGTTCGACGGGGCCGCCGCTGGTCGCCAGAGATGTCGTCGGCGTCCTGCCTGCCTGCCTCGACCGCAACTACCTCCGGTCGGTGATGGCTCCGAAGGAGCCTCCCGCTCCCGCCCACTTCGGCGAGGGGCTCGCAGGTGCGCCCGACACGCCGCACCGCGCCGCCACTACGAGCACCTCACGGTTCCTGCCGCCCTGAGACGCCGCAGCGGCCGGAGCAGCGCGAGTGGTAAGTGGATGCTGGAATGGCACGCGAGTAGCGACTACGTGTCACTCGGGCGGCCGTGCTCCGAAGCAGCTCCCGCTGCCCGTCACCCCACATCGGCGAGGTGCTCGCAGGTGCGCCCGACACGCCGCACCGCGCCGCCACTACGAGCACCTCACGGTTCCTGCCGCCCTGAGACGCCGCA